>CAVRVH010000013.1:0-32572 GCA_963724665.1 uncultured Solirubrobacterales bacterium | reverse complement strand
TCCATGCAAAGCGGCGCTTTCAAAGCCGTCCGCAAAGCGTCCGAAAGTCCGGACAGAGGTACGGACCCGCCGCCCGCACCCGCGGAAGCTCCCCAGGCACGAACCGGCCCTCCGTACGCCGCCGACCCCCCCTCCTTCACGATGTTTCAGTAGTGGGGGTCGGCGGCTAGCTACGGGCCAACAGAAGAGATGGGAAGGGCGGGTGCGGGCGGCGGGACGGTTTGGGGTGATTTGCGTCAAGAGGGGTGATGCCGAGAAAGAAACGAGTCAAGGGAGAGAAGGAGACGATCAGCTTCAGGGATCTGCAGGTGCTGGATTTCATCTGCAGGTTCGGTGTGGTCAACAGGACTGCCGTTCAGTGGTGGGCCGGGACTGGGAGGTCGGTGACCCTGGACAGGGAGCGGCGGCTGAGAGAGGCCGGATTGATCTCGGCCCACCCGCCGATCGGGCGAAGCGGCCCGCTGCTTGCGGTGACCACACGCGGCCTGCGGCTCGCCGACCGCACCGAACTCGGTCCGGCCAGGGTCTCGGTCTGGTCCGCCAACCACTCGATCGTCTGCGCCCAGCTCGCCGCCCACCTCGAGCGATCCGGCGACGAGGTCCTCTCCGAGCGCGAGCTGCTCGCCGAGGAGCGCCGCTTCGGCGAGCGCTGCTACTCGGCGCAACGGAGCTACCCCGACCGCGGCTGGCATCGCCCGGACCTCTACCGATTCACCCTGGAGGACGGCGAGCCTCAGGAGCACGCCGTCGAGGTAGAGCTCACGGCGAAGCCGCCGGAGCGACTGGTGGGGATCCTCGAGGCCTGGCAGTCCCACAAGCTCCGCAACCCCGAAGGCCGTGAGCTGATCCAGCCCAGCAGGCAGACTCCCCACTGGATCCTCTACCTCTGCGCCCCCAGGGTCCTTCCCGTCGTCGAGCGAGCGGTCGAGAAGGCCAGCGCCGACTGGTGCGTCTCGGTGCAGGAGCTCTGGTTCGATCACTCCCCCTTTGGCCGACCTGAAAGCCAGCCTAGCGGCGGGCTAGGCGACGGCCGTCAACCCCCGGAGGGGGTCGGGGCGAAGCCCCTTGACGGCCGCGCCGCCGCCGCTATGGTCGCGGCCAGGTCGGGTGGGGATGAGGTTTGGCAGGGGTGACCCGATTGGAAACTCGTGCGCGGAACGTGCGGGATGTTCGACAGCTTGCGCTGGAGATGCGCGGAGCGGTGTCGGAGGATGCCGACATGGCGAGGCGGTCCTACGGAACGGGTGCGCTCTATGTCCGACGTGATGCCCGTGGCCGTGCGACTTGGTACGGCAAGTGGCGGGCCGGAGGAAGGCAGGTCAAGCGACGCATCGGAGCGGTCCGCCAGGCCGGGACGCGTGAGGGTCTAACCCGTGCCCAGGCCGAGCGAGAGCTCCGCCGGAAGATCGAGTCCACCGTCCCGGCGGTTTCGGCAGGCGAACGCCGGACGGTCGAGGAGTCCGGTGAGCAGCTGGTCGCCCACCTGAGCACCCTTGGCCGTAAGCCCTCGACGCTGAACACGTATCGGTCTCTGCTCCGGGCCCACCTCTCCCCCGGTCTCGGCGATCTGACTCTGGATCGAGTCGAACCGATCCACGTCGAGCGCCTGGTCGCCTCGATGAGACACGGCGGGGCCGGCACCAAGCTGACATCGAACGCGCTGACTCTCCTCTTCCAGATCTTCGAGTTCGGTCGACGAAAGGGTTGGTGCGATCGCAACCCGGTCAAGCAGGTGGATCGTCCCGAGGTCGAGGAGCATCAAGACATTCGGTTCCTCACGATCGAGGAGGTGGAGGCGCTGCTGGGCGCGGTCTCGGACGACGAGGTCCTGGGCCCAACGGATCGCGCCCTGTACATGACGGCGGCGATGACTGGCCTCCGCCAGGGCGAGCTGCTTGCCCTTCGCTGGCGCGACGTAGACTGGCCGGCGGCGCGCCTCAGGGTCCGACAGAACTACGTCCGGGGCCACTGGGGAACGCCCAAGTCTCGCCGCGGATCCCGCTCAGTCCCGATGGTCGATCGGGTGGCGGGAGAGCTGGAGCGCCACTTCCAGCGCTCGGCGTTCCAGGCTGACGACGGGCTCGTCTTTCCACATCCGCACACCGGCGAGGTCCTCGATCACTCGGCTCTGGTCAGGCGCTACAAGAAGGCCCTGAGCGCCGCTGGCGTGCGCGAGGTGCGCTTCAACGACCTCCGCCATACCTTCGGGACTCAGATGGCCGCCGCGGGCGTCCCGCTGCGAACACTGCAGGAGTGGATGGGCCACCGCGACTTCAAGACGACGCTGATCTACGCCGACTACGCGCCGGCCGCCCACGAGACCGAGATGGCCGAGCGCGCTTTCGCCCGTGGTACCAATCGTGGTACCAATTTGAGCGAAAGTGGGGGGAACTCAGAAACACAGAACCCCCGCAAACAGGCACAAAAGCAACTCGGCTAATCCCCCTTGCCAAGGTTGAGGGCCTTGTGGCCCTAACGGGCCGTGGAGGTTCGACTCCTCTCAGCCGCATGAAAGAACCCGCTGGAATCGGCGGGTTCTTTGCCTTCTAGGGCGCCCGGCCCGGGAACTCGCTGGTCCCGGAGATCTCGTGGATCGCCACCTCCGGTCGCTCGGAGATGAGCTCGAGCAGCCGCGCGGTGAAGTCGTGCAGGTGTGGCTCGGCGAAGTGGCGATCGAGCGCCTCGCGGTCCTTCCACTCCTCCACCGCGATGAAGCTGTCCTCGTCCTCCACGGCGCTGAAGAACCCGTAGCGCAGGCATCCCTCCTCGCGGCGCGAGTCATCCTGCATCCGGCGAAGCTGGGCGATGAGCTGATCGCGATTTGCCGGATCGCATTTGACCCGACCGATGACGAGCAACACCTCGAACCTCCTTGTCCGTTGACGGGCGATCCTATGGCCCACCGGCGGCGTTGGCTCAGGCCAGGAACGCGCGCAGTGAGGCGGTGAGCTCCTCCGGGGCCTCCTCCGGGATGAAGTGCCCCGAGGGGACCGGCCCGCCCTGGACGTCGTCCGCCCATCGCCGCCAGACCTCAAGCGGCCCGTCGGACATCGCGTCCTCCTCGGCGCCCCAGTGAACGAGGACGGGACAGGCGATCCGCCGGCCCGCCTCGCGATCCTCCGCGTCCATCTGCCGGTCGATGTGGAACGAGGCTCGGTAGTCGGCGCAGATCCCGGGGAGGGCCTCCGCGTTGAAGGCTTCGACGTAGACCTCTGTGGCCTCCGGCGAGATCGCGTCGGGCTTCGCCGTCCACGAGCGCAGGATGTCGCGCACCACGTACTCAGCGCTGGCGGCCACCACCCGCTCGGCGAACGGCGTCGGCTGTGCGAGGAAGTACCAGGGCCAGTAGTCGAGGGCCGCGTCCTCGGTCATCCGCTCGAATTGATCCACGGTCGGGACGACGTTGAGCACGCCGAGGCGCTCGACGACATCCGGGTGGTCGAGCGCCATCCGGTACGCGACCCGGCCGCCGCGATCGTGGCCGACCACGGAGAAGCGCTCGTGGCCGAGCTTGCGCATCAGCTCCACCAGCTCGGCCGCCCGTTCGCGGTTGCTGTAGCCCTCCCCCAGCTCACCGCCGGGCGCCGAGAGGCTTTCGCCGTAGCCCTTCAGATCGCAGACCACGACGGTGTTGCGCCCGGCGAGCGCCGGAGCGACCAGACGCCAGCAGTGGTGGGTTTGCGGAAATCCATGCAGAAGCAGAACCGGCGGCCCCCCTCCTGCGACGCCGGGCCGGTAGCTCGTGGGCCCCACGCCGATCGCTCTGTATTCGAATCCCTCGATTCCCATATCTCTGCCTACCCGGTGAGGCGCGTCAGCCAGACCGAGGACAGGACGGGGATCGCCCGGGCGGAGTCGATTCCCCGGACTGAGCCCTCGAGGCCGATCCCGCTGATGGGGCCGCCGACCGTGTCGAGCAGCGGATCGGATCCGGCTGCGTGGAGGCCTGAGGGCCCCAGTGGATCGGCGACCTGGGCCGCCCCGTCCTGAAGCAGGCGAAGCCGCTGGCTCGGCTGGGGGGCGAGGACGAAGGTCACGCTGTCGAGCGCGGGACCGAGGCCCATCGGGCTCCCCCACCACCCGGCGAACCGTGCGAGCGTCTGGCGGCCTGGGCCGCTCGGCCCGGGCTCGAAGGCGCCCGTGCCCGAGCCGGAAGCGTCGGCCACGAAGGCGGCCTTCTGGCCGCTCTGCGGATCCAGGGCGCGAGGCGAGACGATTCCGAGCCGCAGAGAGCTCAGCCGGCCGACGAGGTCGGGTACCGGCTTGTCGAGCAGGAACCGGACCTCATCGGGCCTGGGCGCGTCGACCGCGAACAGGTGAGGAAGGAGCCTCTGGCCCGCAGGGTCCGTCTGCCAGCGGCGAGAGTTGGCGAGCACGGCCGCGGCATTGAACGGGGTGCCGTCCTGGAAGCGGACGTTCGGCCGGAGAGTGACGGTCCAGGTCGTCCGGTCTCGGGAGGGCCGGGCTTCCAGGGCGAGGCCGGCCTGCGGCGCGGCCTGGTCGTACGGCCCGGTGAGCCGCTCGATCAGCGGCTCGTAGACCTGACGCGTGACGGTGAGCTCAGGACGGGTTTGGGCGGTGAGCGGATCGAGCGTCGATGGCAGCGCCGGCACCGCGTAGGTGAGGGTCCCGCCCCCGCCGGCGGGCGGCAGGCTCGTGCTGACGCGCGCACTCCCGCTTCCGGAACCGCCGCATCCGGCGAGCGCCGATAAAGCGGCCAGTGAGATCAGCGTGGCGGCAAGCCGCCGCATTCGTGCCTAGAGCTTGAGGATGATGATCGCGTTCAGCGCCCAGAGGATGCCGAAGAAGATGGTCCACCGGGTCAGGTTCCGTTCCACCAGCGAGCCGCCCCCGAAGGCGCTGCCGCCTCCGCCGATGCCGAAGGCGCCGGAGAGGCCGGCGTCCTTGCCGGAGTGCAGGAGCACCAGGAAGATCAGGATCACCGACATGATGACCTCGGCCACGCTGAGCACGATTGCCATGCGCGGCAGTGTAGAGATCAGTCCTGCGGGGGAGGACGCAGGCGGTCGATCTTCTTCAGGATGTCGACCGCCTCCTTGCGCAGCTCTCCGTCGAGCCGCCCGTAGTCCTCGTCGCTGAGCTTGCCCGAGGCGTGATCCGTCTCGGCGTCGCGGATCTGCCGGTACTTGGCCTCCTTGCGAGCGTCGAGGTCAGCGAGCTCTGCGTGCCTCTCGCTCTCCTTGTCTGGGACCGTGGACGGCCGGCCGCGCAGCGGCGCAGTCACGAACCAGGCGACCAGCACGACGATGGCGACGGCCAAGAGGAGTTCCAGCATGAGGCGAGGCTACGGCGACTAAGCCGGCGGTTGCGCCGTCCCCAGCTCCTTGCCGACCCGGGCGCGATAGGCGGCCTCCAGCCGGCGCCGCGACTCGAGCGCGGGCCAGCCCGCCATTACGGCTCCGGCCACCGCGATCAGCGCACCGATCCAGATCCAGCCCACCAGCGGGTTGACGATGACGCGGAAATTGGCCGGGGGCGGCGCGTCGATGTAGTGCTGGACGAGGGCGAGGATGGCGATCCCCTGAGCCTGCGGGGGCAGGCCGGCGAGCTCGCGGTTGCCGCGAACGATGGCGGGGTTGAGTGAGGAGAGATCGGGCTGGAACGCCGTCCAGAGGTCTCCCCCTCCGTTGGTCCGAAGACCGACCTCGCTGGTCGACTCGCCCATGAAGTAGCGGCCGATCGCCCCGGCGGTCGGGTCCTGCGTCGGGTAGTAGTTGCGCGCCGGATTGAGGGTGGCGACGTGCTTGCCGTCGCGCGTGACATCGAGCTGGGAGGTGAACGCGATCCGCTCGTTCGTAGGATCGGCGGTGAGCTTGCGGTACGCGATCGTGTAGTCGCCGACCTTGGCGGACTGCCCGACCTGCAGTCGCAGGTCGCGGTTGGTCTGGAAGCTCGACGAGGCGGCGATCCCGATCAGGGTCAGCGCGATCCCGGCGTGGACGACGTAGCCGCCATAGCGGCGGCGGTTCCGTCCGACCGCGGTGGCGAGGGCGCGCGGATAGGCCTCTCCGGTGAGCGTGTGACGCGTCGAACCGGCGCGCCAGAACTCGCCGAGCAACGCGACGAAGGTGAACGCTGCGAAGGCGAAGACGAAGAGCGCCCAGAGATGGCTGCCCGCGTCGCTGATGGCGAGCAGGACGGCGATCGTCGTCGCCGCGGCGATGCCGGGCCAGAGCAACAGGCGCCGTGCCGCCCCGCCGCTGAGCCTGCCCCAGGCAAACAGCGGGCCGATCCCCGTGAAGAGGACGAGCAGGACTCCGATCGGTGTCACATAGTGGTCGAACCAAGGGGCCGCCAGCGAATGGCGATCGCCCGTGAAGAACTCGGAGATCAGCGGGAAGAACGTCCCCCAGAAGATCACCAGCGCGAGACCGACAAGGAGCACGTTGTTGACGAGGAAGATCGATTCGCGCGAGGCGAGCGAATCGATCCGCCGCTCGGGCTTCAACTGGTCGAGCCGGGTGACGATCAGGACCGTCGAGCCGACCGCGACCACCCCGATCAGCGCGAGGAGCGGACCCCCCACGGTCGAGGCGCCAAAGGCGTGGATCGACTGCAGGACACCGGAGCGCACCAGGAACGTCCCGAGCAGGCAGAGGGTGAAGGTGGCCGAGATCAGGCTGACGTTCCAGACCTTCAGCATTCCCCGCTTCTCCTGCACCATCACCGAGTGCAGGAACGCCGTGCCGACCAGCCACGGCATCAGCGCCGCGTTCTCGACCGGGTCCCAGCCCCAGTAGCCGCCCCAGCCGAGCTCCTCGTAGGACCAGCGGGAGCCGAGCAGCAGGCCGATGCCGAGGAAGGTCCACGCCACCAGCGCGAAGTTGCGTGTCGTCCGGATCCAGCTCGCGTCGAGCTTGCGAGCGATCAGCGCCCCGATGCAGAACGCGAACGGGATCGACCAGAGCACGTAGCCCGAATAGAGCATCGGCGGATGCACAGCCATGTAGGGGTTGCGCAACAGCGGCGTCAGACCGGCGCCCTCGGCCGGAGCCGGATCGAGATGGGCGAACGGCTGGGCCTTGAAGATCATCAGCCCGATGAAGAAGGAGCCGAGGCCGGCAAGGATCGCCGTCGCCCAGGGCACGATCTCTCGATGGCGGCGCCTGGTTATGTAGAGCACCCCGCTCGAGGCCAGCGAGAGCACCCAGGCCCAGAGCAGCAGCGAGCCCTCCTGGCTCGACCACATCGCGGTCAGCTTGTAGAAGGTCGGCGTGGTCGTCGAGGAGTGATCGGCGACCAGCGCGAAGTGAAAGTCGTTGCGGAGGAACGCGGCCTCGATGAGGACGACCGCCGTGGTGAGCAGCCCCGCCATGGCGTAGACCGCGCGGCGGGATGAGTCGACCCAGCGCCGGTCGCCCGTGCGACCGCCGTAGACACCGGCGCCCACCGCGTAAAGCGCGCAGAGCAGAGCCGCCGCCAGCAGTGCGGAGCCGAGGATCGTCAGCTCGACTGCCCCGGCGTCGTGGTGGTGAACTTCGACGGGCACTTCGTGACCAGGCTGTCGCGCTCACCGACGAAGGTGCCGTTCTGCAGCTTGCCGGTGACGATCACCTCGCGCCCTTCCGCGAAGGGATCCGGCACGGTGCCCGCGTACGTGACCGGGATCGGGTCGCTGCCATCCCGGTCGGAGATCCGGAAGTCGAGCTGATCGCCCGAGTGGTGAATCGAGCCCGGCACGACGTCTCCGGTCAGCTCGTAGGTCCGACCTGGGTCGGAAGTGAGCAGCTGCGAGGGCTCCTTCGCCTCGGTCGAAGCGGAGAACGACGTGTAGACGAGCCCGGCCGCGAGCAGGACGGCGACCGACAGCGCGACGACCAGTCGAATCTTGCGCTTTCGCGAGGGATCCACGGCGACCGTGGATTATCGCAACCCGACCCTAAAGGCTCGGGCCTCGTCCGAATGACCTGCTCGCGGCTAGGATCGCACGCATCTTGGAGCCGCTCGAACCAGTCGTGATCCTGTGCGGCGGGCAAGGAACCCGCCTGCGTGAGAAGACGGAATCGATCCCCAAGGCACTGGTGGAGATCGGCGGCCGCCCGATCCTCTGGCACGTGATCTCGATCTACAGCGTCCAGGGCTTCAACCGCTTCCTGCTGCTCACCGGGTACAAGGGCGAGCTGATCGACAGCTGGGTGGCGAGCAGCCCCTGGCCCGATCGGGTCGACGTGACCTGTCTGGATACGGGTCTCGATACGCCGACGGGAGGGCGCATCAAGCTTGCCGAGGACCGGATCGGCGGCGAGCCGTTCTCCGCGACCTACGCCGACGGAGTGGCGGACCTCGACCTGGAGGCTCTTGTCAACTTCCATCGCGAGGGCGACTCGGTGGCGACCGTCACCGTGGTCCGCCCCGAGCTGCAATTCGGCGTCGCGGAGCTGGGCGAGAACGACCTCGTCAGCGGGTTCCTTGAGAAGCCTCGCGTCGAGAGCTGGATCAACGGCGGCTTCTTCTGCTTCGAGCCCGGCGTATTTTCCTACCTGTCCGAGGACAGCGTCCTCGAGCGAGAGCCGCTCGAGGGGCTGGCGGCCGACGGCCAGCTGCGCGCCTATCGGCACGACGGATTCTGGGACTGCATGGACACCTACAAGGACGCCGCCATGCTCAACGACCTGTGGAGCTCAGGCGAGCCTCCCTGGCGGGTGTGGAGCGAGCAGCCGGCGGTATGAGGGCGCTTGTCACAGGGGCCAGGGGCTTCGCGGCATCCTGGCTCGCCAAGGCTCTGCTGGAATCCGGCTCCGAGGTGAGCTCGCTCGACCGTGAGGCCGCCTCGCCGACCGGACTCGATCTCCAAGGGATCGCCGGGGACGTCAACGACGTGGTCGGCGATCTGCGCGACCACGACGCGGTGCTGCGGTTGCTAACGGACAACCGGATCGACTCCGTATTCCACCTCGCCGCCCAGGCGATCGTCGGCGATGCGAACGCCTCCCCGGTGCCCACCTTCCGGACGAACATCGAGGGAACCTGGGTGCTGCTCGAGGCCTGCCGAGGGGCCGACGTCGAGCTGGTCGTCGTGGCCTCCTCGGACAAGGCTTACGGGCCGCACCAGCGACTCCCCTACACGGAGGACTCGGCGCTGCAGCCGATCTTTCCGTACGACGTCTCGAAGGCCGCCACCGACCTGATCGCCCGCAGCTACTGGCACACCTATCGGCTCCCGGTCGCGGTGACGCGCTTCGCCAACATCTATGGCGGCGGGGACCGGAACTTCTCCCGCCTGATCCCGGAGACGGTCATCGCCGTGCTCGATGGAAGGCCCCCGATCATCCGCTCGGACGGCAGCCCCGAGCGAGACTTCCTGCACGCCGAGGATGCTGCGCATGCCTATCTGGCAGTCGCTGGTGCGCTTTCGAAGGGCGAAGTGGGCGGCGAGGCCTTCAACGCCGGCTGGGGCCGCCCGCATTCGGTCAGGGAGCTCATCGATCTGATCTGCGAGCTCGGGCCGGGCGACGCGAAGCCCGACTACCAGGGAACGGGAAACCCCAGCGGCGAGATCGACCGCCAGTTCCTGGATTCCACCAAAATCCGGGAGCGGATCGGCTGGGAGCCTCGGGTGAACCTCCGCGAGGGTCTCAGTCGGACGATCGACTGGTACGCGGCGCACCCCGAGGTGCGACCCGTCGGCGCGCCGAGCTGAACGCCGAGGCCAGCCGAACGAGACTGCGCTCTGCGCGTGAGCCGTGGGCGGGCAAGAGACCGAGCGACCTGAGGATCGCGGCTCCGTCGTAGTAGGACACGAGGTGGGTGATGCGCCCGCCCTCGTCGAGGGTGGCGACGTCCACCCCGGCGCTCTCCACAGGTCTGCCCGTGGCGGCCAGCCCCGAGAACTCGCCGAGGTGCGTCATCGAAGATCGCCATTCACCCGCCGTGAAGCCATCGGCGTGCGCCGCCCTGACGAGCTCGAAATGGAGATCCGGGAAGCCGGCGTGCACCCGCGCGGCATGGTCGCGAATCGCATTGCGTCCGGAGGCCACCTCGCCCGCTCCGAGATCCTCGTAGACCGCGTCGTCCGCGAAGAAGGTGGCGATCCGGTCGGCATCGCGATCGTTCCACGCGCCCAAGTACGCCTGCATCAGCTGCTCCCGTTCCACCTCCACGGGTCAAATGGTGACGCTTACCCGGCGGGATGGGCGGCAGCTACTCGGGCTGCGCGGCCCGCTTCTTCCGACGGCGGCGATGTCGGTGTTCGACCGCCCATTGGGCGCTACGGCTCAGAGGCCTGAAGGGCAGCACCGTTCGCGCCACGCTGCCCGCGAACTCGATGTGGCCGAGCTTGTCGAGCAACTCCTCAGCCTCGCGCCGCTCTGCCGCGCTCAGATTTCTTGCCGGACGGCCCCTCGACTTACGCGCGAGCTGGACCAGGCGGTTCCGCTCCACGGAGTCGAGCCGGCGCCAGTGCCCCCAGGAAACCCAGGCGACCTCAGCGGCCGCGATGAACCAGAGCCGCTCGGCAAGCCAGCGACTTCGGTTCGCCGTCCTCCTCGCAATGTTCCCGACTAATCCCATTCGCCGCGGAATACCCCAGAAGTCGGTTGCTAAGCGGCGGACGGGTCTCGAACCCGCGACCTCGAGCTTGGGAAGCTCGCGCTCTACCTGCTGAGCTACCGCCGCACAGCGGACCATTCTAGGTCTCTAGCCTTCGCGGTCGTGAGCTCCAAGTCGTTCGCCGTGCTGATCGCCGTCGTGGCCGTGATCGGCCTGCTCGGATTCGGCCTGCTCAGCAAGGGTGAGGCCTCCCTGTCGGTCGGCGAGACGGCGCCCGACAAGGAGCTTCAGGCGATTGGCTCCCCCGGGGCCGGAAAGATCGCCGACTACCACGGAAAGTGGGTGCTGGTCAACTTCTGGGCCTCCTGGTGCGGACCGTGCAAGTCGGAGGCGCCGGCGCTGGAGAGCTTCCAGCAGGCCAACGAAGCCAACAACTTCACCGTGCTCGGAATCAACCTGTACGACTCGACCGACAAGGCGATCGAGTTCATCCATCGTTACGGCCTCACCTATCCGCAGCTGCACGAGTCCGGTGGCGACGACCGCAAGGAGGCCTACGGGATGACCGGATTCCCGGAGAACTTCCTGGTCGATCCACAGGGTCGCATCGCCCTGATCCGGCGCGGGCCAGTCGACGCGAGCTACCTCGATAAGACAGTCGCACCGCTGATCGGGCCCCGATCGTGACCCGTATATTGAGGAGCACAACGGTTGTGCTCGGCGCACTGCTCACGGTAGGCGCCCTGGCGTTCCCTGTCCAAGCGGCCCCCGCGCCTCCCCGGGCCAACCTGCCGGACATCGAGGATGAGGTGATGTGCACAATCTGCGGGACCCTGCTCGAGGAATCCGAATCGCCCCAGGCCAACAGTGAGCGCGCTCTGATCCGGAGGCTGATCGCCGAGGGCGAGACGAAGGACCAGATCAAGGACGCCCTGGTCGCCCAGTACGGACCTGCCGTCCTCGCGACGCCTAGCGTCCACGGCTTCGATCTCGTCGCCTGGATCGTCCCCGGCCTCGCGATCCTCGTGGCATCGGTGGTCATCGGCATCGGAGTGCGACGCACGACGAAGGCGGGTCGGGGCTCTCCGCCACAGCCGCTCGACCCAGCAGAGGCGGAGCGGCTCGATGCCGACCTGGCGAGACAGGACCGCTAGCCAGGCCGGCTAAGCGCTGCAGTCACATCCGCTCAGGCGCCGAAATCCCGAGTAGCCCGAGCGTGCGGGCGATCGTGCGCTTGGTGAGCAGGCAGAGGCCGAGCCGGGCCTCCTCCACCCCCTCGCCCTCTGCTCCGACCACCTGGCAGTCTCGATAGAAGGCGTGAAAGTCGCGTGCGACCTCCATCCCGTACGCACATAGCCGGTGTGGGGCGCGTCGTGCGGCCGCCTCCGCCGCCTCGTCCGGCAGCTCGCAGAGCCGCTTGATCAACGCCCGCTCGGAGGGCTCCGCCGGCAGCGCTGCGAAGTCCGCGGCCGCTCGCTCCTCGGCGCCCTCCCCGGCCTTTCGCAGGATGCTCGCGATGCGAGCGTGGGCGTACTGGACGTAGTAGACCGGGTTCTCGTTGGAGGTCTTCCGCGCCAGCTCCAGGTCCAGGTCGACCGTCGTGTCGTGGCTTCGCTGCAGCATGAAGAAGCGGGCCGCGTCCGCGCCGATGTCGTCGATCAGCTCGTCCAGGGTGACGAAGTCGCCGCTGCGCTTTGACATCTGCGCCCTCTCCCCGCCTTCGACGACGTGGACCAGCTGCATGATGGCCACCTCGAGCGCGTTCGGGTCATAGCCGAGGACGGCGAGGGCCGCCCGCAGCCGCTCCACGTAGCCGTGGTGGTCTGCGCCGACCACATCGATCAGCCGATCGGAGCCGCGGTCGAGCTTGTCGCGGTGGTACGCCATGTCCGAGAGCAGATAGGTCGGGTTGCCGTCCGAGCGGATCAGGACCCGGTCCTTGTCGTCGCCGAAGCTCGTCGTGCGCAGCCAGGTCGCGCCCTCGCTCTCGTAGACGTGGCCCCCCTCCCGCGCCTCCTCGAGGGCACGCTCGACCGCCCCCGACTCATGGAGGGCACGCTCCGATGACCACGTGTCGAAGACGACGTCGTAGCGGCGGAGTGTCTCCTCCGCGGCGGCCAGCACCAGGGCAATCCCGCGACGCCCGACGGCATCGAGATCGTCCGGGCTGACACCCTCCTGCTCGAGGCTCCTCGCGATCTCGATGACGTACTCCCCCTCGTAGCCGTCCTCGGGGACAGGCTCCCCCTTCATCCGCGCGGCGATCGAGGCGGCGAAGCGGTTGATCTGCCCTCCGCGGTCGTTGACGTAGTACTCGCGGGTCAGCGAGTGGCCCGCGAACTCCAGGATCCGCGCGATGGAGTCGCCCAGCGCGGCGCCCCTCCCGCCCGCCGCCGTGATCGGCCCGGTCGGGTTGGCCGAGACGAACTCGACGTTGATCCGCTCCTTGATGGCCTCGGAGGGTCCCGGCCGGCCGAGGTCGTCGCCCGCCGATGCCAGCTCGCCGGCGGCGCGCCGGTACCAGTCTTCCGACAGGAAGAGGTTGAGGAAGCCGGGCCCCGCGACCTCCACCTTCTCGACCGTGCCCTCGAGGCTTCGGCCGAGCTCCTCCGCGAGCTTCTCGGCGGTCCCGCGCGACTGCTCGCCGAGCGCCGGCGCGAGCAGCATCGCCGCGTTCGTGGAGTAGTCCCCGAACTCGGGCTTCGGCGGGCGCTCCAGGGTCGGCTGTGAGCTTGGTGGATCAGCGCCGTCGCGCAGTGACGACGCGGCGGCCTCGACGGCGGAGCGGAGCTCTGCGACCGGATCTCCCATCGAATCGATCCTACGCGTCGAACTAGTGGTGGTACGGCTCGCCGGCCAGGATCTTGGTGGCGCGGAACAGCTGCTCGAGCAGAACGACGCGCGCGAGCTGGTGCGCCATGGTCTGCGGGCCGAGGGAGATGCGCTCGCCGGCGAGCGCCATGGTCCTCGCGGAGAGACCCTCGGACCCGCCGATCAAGAAGCAGAGATCCTGAGCATCGATCCGGCGCTCCGAGAGCCAGCTCGCCCATGCCTTCGAGCTCAGCGCCCGGCCACCGTGGTCAAGTGCGATGACGTGAGAGCGGGTGGGAATCCGGCCCTCGATGTTGACCTCGTCCCGGACCTCGATCACGTCCACAGGCTGATGGCGCTGCAGCATCTTCCGGTAGTGCGCATCGGCCTCGGAGTACGGCGCCTTCACCTTCCCCACCACGACGATCGTGACCTTCAAGGGCGCTCGCCCTGCTGCCAGGCGACGGCGGCGCCGATGCGGTCGACCGCCGGCGGATGCGTGCCGAACAGGAAGCTGAAGATCCCGGGCGGATCCGGGTCGGAGAGGTTGCGATCGGCGAGCTGCTGCTGCAGCTCGATCATTCCCCTGGGGTCGTTTGTGAGCTGCAGCGAGAACGTGTCGGCGCGCGCCTCGACCGCGCGCGAGAGCTGATTGCCGGCGATGCCGATCACGAACGAGGTCGCCACGATCGCGAGGGCGAAGGCGGGCAGGAAGGCGGGCGTTCCGGGCTCGGCGCCGCGGGGGCGGCCGATTCCACCCGCCATCAGGGAGATGAAGACAAGGGAGAGCGGGGTGACGATCGCGACGAAGAGCAGCCCCCTTTGGATGTCGTTGCCGTGGACGTGCCCCAGCTCGTGCGCGACCACGGCCCGTCGCTCGCCCTGGTTGAGGTCGTGAATCAGCGTGTCGTACAGGACGACCTGTTTCGAGGAACCCAGCCCATTCACGTATGCGTTGATGGCCGTCGTGCGCTTGCTCGCATCCACCTCGTAGACGTGGCCGACGTCCACCCCGGCCTCCTTGGCCAGCTGGAGGACGTCGCTCCGCGCCTGACCGGGCGGCAACTCGTCGAACTTGTTGAAGAGCGGCGCGATCACCACGGGAGCCAGCCAGGTCACGATCGCCGCGCCCGCGAGCACGGCGGCGCTGCCGGGGATCCACCAGCGCGAGCCGAAGCGCCGCATCAGCCAGAGCCCGAAGGTCCCGACCAGCCCGGCGAGGATGGCCCCGATCGCGGTCCCCTTGCCCCAGTCGCTCAGGAATCCGCCGATCGACTGGGTTGAGAGCCCGACGTCTACGGAGCGCTCGTGCGCCCAGATGCCGAACGGCAGCGTCACGGTCGCCACGACCACAGACAGCCCCGCCGCGGCGGCCGCCCCGCCCAGCACGGGCCGCGCGCCGAGGCGCTCAAGCGCGCGCCGGGTGACGGCCGGGCGTCCGGTCGCAAGCAGGACGAGGACCACACCCTCGGCAAGCAGGCCGCCGACCAGGATCAGGCGCTGCCCTGACGCGTAGTCACGCGCCTTGGTCAGCTCGGCATGGGAGAAGTAGGCGCTCTCGTCGACACTGACCGGCTGTTCGATGTCGCGCGGGCGAAGCAGCCATGCCGCGGCTTCGGCAACGACGACTGCGGCCACGGCGGTGACGCCGAGACGCACCCATTTGGACGATGATCGGGCAGCCACCGCCCTACGATAAACGGCCCCCTTGGCCGGGCCTTAAGCGCTGATCCCCCCGGAATCCGCATGCGAGTCGCCATCCTGACCGACATCCACAGCAACCTGCCGGCGTTCGAGGCCGTGCTCTCGGCGATCGACGAAACGGGAATCGAGCGTCGCTGGTGCCTCGGCGACGTGGTCGGCTACGGCGCGCAGCCCGACGACTGCACCAGGCTGGTGTCGGAGCGCTGCGAGCTCAGCCTGGTCGGAAACCACGACCTGGCGGTGACGGGCGAGATCAGCACGGAGGTCTTCTCGGCCTCCGCCGCGGCCGCGGTCGAGTGGACCCGCGCGAACTCCGATGACTCCACCATCGAGTTCCTCAAGGCTCACAAACCCGAGAACACCGAACACGAGGTCGGGCTCTACCACGCCTCTCCTCGCGATCCCGTCTGGGAATACGTCCTGGCGGTCGACCAGGCGCGCGAGTGCATCGAGGAGCAGGCCTCTCGGGTGAGCTTCATCGGGCACTCCCACGTCGCACTCTGGTTCTCGGACAGCGACGGCCCGCCCGGCGCCGACGGCGGCGGCCAGGCCGAGGACGGCAGGGAGATGGACATCTCGGAGCACCGCTGGCTGCTCAATCCAGGGAGCGTCGGCCAGCCCAGAGACGGCGATCCGCGTGCGGCGTGGCTGGAGCTTGACACCGGCGAGTGGAAGGTGACCTACCACCGCGTCCAGTACGACATCGACACAGCGGCGGAGGCGATCAGGGAGGCCGGGCTGCCCGAACTGCTCGCCGATCGGCTCTACGTGGGCCAATGATGTCGCCGGAACCCACGAGGAATGGCCGTTCAAGCGCCCCGGCTAGTATCGCCGCGATGCCGAAGATGTTGCGGCCAAAACTGCTTGCCCTCTTCCTGGCGGCCGCCGCCGCCGGCGTACTCGGCTGTGGTGGCTCGAGCAGTCCCGACCCCTCGATCTCAGCGCAGGATGCGGCCGTGCTGAGCTCCAAGATCGATGAGATCCAGGCCAACGTCCAGGTGGGGAGCTGTCTGGTGGCGGCCGACAAGACCGACGACCTGATCGCTGACGTCCAGCAGCTCCCGTCCTCGGTGAACTCGGACGTCAAGACCGCCCTTCTGAACGGCTCCAACCAGCTCAAGATCCTGCTCTCCGATCCGACTCAATGCGAAGGCAGGACGACGACCCCGGAGACGACAACGAGCACGCCCTCGACTACGGAAGCGACCACCACCACTCGCACGCAGCCCACGACGACGACCAAGACGCAGACTCAGCCGACGACTACCACTAACACCTCGACCCAGGGCACCACGATCGGTGGCGGCAACTCGGGCGGGGTCGGGCCGGGAGGACTATGAGCCCGCGCAGCCCCAAGGGCGAGCTGATCTCCGACCGCTACCGGATCGAGGACCGCCTCGGCTCGGGCGGGATGTCCACCGTCTTCCGCGCCACCGACACGATCCTCGAGCGCACGGTCGCCGTGAAGATTCTCGCCGAGCACCTCTCGGACGACGACCGCTTCGTGGCTCGTTTCCGCCGCGAGGCGCTGGCGGTCGCGAAGCTCGTGCACCCCAACATCGTCCAGGTCTACGACACCGGCAATGACGGCGGCCAGTACTACATCGTCATGGAGTATGTCCGCGGCCGGTCAGGCGCACAGCTGCTCCAGGCCGAGGGCAAGCTCGATCCCGAGACCTCCGTCGAGATCGGCGTCCAGGCCTGCGCCGGCCTCGACTACGCCCACCGCCACGGAATCATCCACCGGGACGTCAAGCCGGGGAACCTGATGATCATCGGCGGTCCCGCTGGCGGCGGTGACATGACCGTGAAGCTGGCCGACTTCGGCATTGCCCGCGCCACCGAGCAGAGCCGCATCACGCAGGTCGGCTCCGTCGTCGGGACCGCCGCGTACCTTGCGCCCGAGCAGGCCCGCGGTGACGAGGCCAACCCATCCTCGGACGTCTACTCGCTCGGGGTCGTGCTCTACCAGTTCCTCACTGGCCGGCTGCCGTACGAGGGTGCCTCGCTGGCCGAGCTCGCGGTGCGCCAGCAGTCCGAGCAGCCCCTCAACCCCAGCTCCTACAGCGAGGCCGTCCCGCAGGCGGTGGGGGACGCCGTCCTGGTCGCGCTGGAGTCCGATCCGTCGAGGCGCTTCGCCGCCGCAGGCGAGCTGGCTGACGCGCTCCGGCGCGGCCTCACCGGCGAATCTCCCGTCCGCACGGCTCAGACGCGGGTCCTCGGCGGGGATGCGCCCACGGACTCCACCCGGCACATGCCGCGCACGCGCACCCAGCGTCAGCGCCGCCCGGTCCAGCCGCGTCAGCGCCAGGCGGCTCCCGCCGCGCCGCCGCCGCGCCCCGCAGATGGCTCGCAACCTGTTGGCCATCATCGCGATCCTGCTGCTGGCCGCCGTCGTCGCCGCGATCGTCGTGCTGGCCTCGGGCGGCGGCGGGAACAAGATCAATCTGGATCAGGTCGTCAAGCACAACGTGAACGACCAGATCGACGCCCTCAAGCAGGTCGTCGACGACAACACGAAGTAGCCCGGACGACGCCCTTCATCCGTTCGAGTCCAGATCCGCCCATGGGGCAGAACCGCCGAGCACGCGGCGGGCATAGCCCGGGAAGTCGCCCCGCTCGATCGCGCGCCGCACCTCTCGCATCAGGGCCTCCATGTAGCTCAGGTTGTGGAGCGTGAGCAGGCGGGTGCCAGTCAGGTCCTTATTGCGAGCGAGGTAGTGCAGGTAGGCACGGGTGTGCCGCGTGCACGCCTCGCATGGACAGCCCTCAACGACCGGCGAATCGTCGCCGGCGTAGGAAGCCTTTGTCAGATCGATGCGGAACCGGCCCGCCGGGTTGGGCGCCAGCGCCGTCCCGTGCCTGGCGAGGCGGGTCGGGATCGCACAGTCGAACAGGTCGATGCCCATCCCGATCCCGACCAGCAGGTCGTCGATCTCGCCGATGCCGAGTAGATGGCGCGGCGCCTCCTCGGGGAGGAGCGGCGCCGTGAAGCCAAGCACGCCGTGCATCTCCTCCTTCTCCCTCCCCAGCGTGCCGCCGATCGCGATCCCGTCGATCTCGGTGGCTGCCGTCATCTCAGCCGACTTTCGGCGCAGGTCCTCGTGGACCCCGCCCTGGACGATCCCGAACACCGCCTGGTCGGCCGGGCCCTCCCGCGCATGCCAGTCGAGGCAGCGGTCGAGCCAGCGGTGCGTTCGCTCAGTCGAGCGGCCGGTGTAGTCGCGGTCGGCGTGGGCAGGGGTGCACTCGTCGAAGGTGAGGGCGATGTCCGAGCCGAGGGCCGCCTGGATGCCCATCGACTGCTCAGGGCCGAGGAAGCGGTTGGAGCCGTCGAGCAGCGACCGGAACGCCACCCCCTCTTCTGAGATCTCCACCTGAGCACCCCCGCCGGTGTTGCCGCGCCGCCCCTTGATCTCGTCCGCCACCCCGCCGTGAGCCAGCGAGAAGACCTGGAAGCCGCCCGAGTCGGTGATGATCGGTCGCTCCCAGCCCATGAAGCGGTTCAGCCCGCCGCGCTCAGCGATCAGCTCCTCTCCCGGGGAGAGGTGGAGATGGAAGGTGTTGCCGAGCACCATCTCGTAGCCGAGCCCGGCCACCTCCTGAGAAGAGAGCCCGCGGACGCTGCCCTTGGTCGCCAGCGGGATGAATGCCGGCGTCTCCACAGGCCCGTGCGCGAGATGCATCACGCCCACGCGCGCATCGCCATCGCGGGCCTGGATCTCGAACCTGAGCCTGGCCGGGTCCTGTCTCACCGGCCAAGCCTAGGAGGAGCGCAGGCTCTTCCCCGTCATGACCTCCGGCTGGGGGATCCCCAACAGGTCGAGTGCCGTCGGCGCGACGTCGGCGAGGATTCCGCCGTCCCGGAGCTCGATTCCCTCTGCGGTGACGATCGCGGGGACGGGATTGGTCGAATGCGCCGTGTTCGGTGAGCCGTCGGGCTCCAGCATCTGCTCGCAGTTGCCGTGGTCGGCGGTGATGATCAGCGCGCCGCCGCCCTCATGGACCGCGGAGACGACCTCCGCGAGGCGGCGGTCGACCTCCTCCACCGCCGCGACCGCGGCGGGAATCACGCCGGTGTGGCCGACCATGTCCGGGTTGGCGAAGTTGATGATCCCGAAGCGGTAGCCGCCCTCGCGCCAGTGCCCGGTGAACAGCTCCGCGGCGCCGGCCGCGCTCATCTCGGGCTTGTGGTCATAGGTCGGGACGTCCCGCGGCGACTCCGCGAGGTATTGCTCCTCCCCGGGCAGCTCTCCCTCCTTGCCTCCGTCGAAGAAGTAGGTGACGTGCGCGTACTTCTCCGTCTCGGCCACGTGCAGCTGGCGGTCGCCCAGCTCGGAGATCACCTCGGCGAGGGTGGTCGCGGGTTCCTTGGGTGGGAAGGCCACCGGATAGGGCCAGCCGTGGTGGTACTCGGTCATCGTCGTCACCTCGAAGGCGCCGGAGCCGCCGCGGTCGAACTCGTCGAAGTCCGGCTCGCCCAGCGCGCGCGTCAGCTGGCGGGCCCGGTCGGGCCGGAAGTTGATGAAGATGAACGGCTCGTCGGCCTCGGCGCCGTCGTAGTCTCCGATCACGGTCGGCTCGATGAACTCGTCGGTGACGTCCTGCTCGTAGGAGGCCTTGATGGCCCCCACGGCGGTCTCCGCACGCGGCGCCTGGGCGTGCACGATCGCGTCGTAGCCCTTCTTCGTCCGATCCCAACGTCGGTCGCGGTCCATGGCCCAGTAGCGGCCGCCTACCGAGCCGATGCGGCCGGTGCGCCTGAGCCAGCGCTCGACCTCCTCGACGTAGCCGGCGCCGTTGTGCGGCAGCGTGTCCCGGCCATCGGTGAGGGCATGGATGACGAGGTCGGTGACGCCCTCCTCCCCGGCCAACTCGATGATGGCCTCGATGTGCTCCCAGCCGGAGTGGACGCCGCCGTCGGAGACCAGGCCGACCGCGTGCAGGCGGCCACGGCGCGACTCACGCGCGGACCCGCAGGCGGCGCGGAGCGCCGGGTTCTCGAAGAAGCTTCCGTCGGCGATCGAGTCGTCGATCCTGGCCAGGTCCTGCTTGACGACCGCGCCGGCGCCCAGGTTGAGGTGGCCGACCTCGGAATTGCCCATCTGGCCGTCAGGCAACCCGACGTCGAGTCCGGACGTCGAGAGGGTCGTGTGCGGGTAGGAGGACCAGAGCTCGTCGAAGATCGGCGTGTTGGCCAGGGAGACGGCGTTCCCGGGGCCGTCCGGCGCCAGACCGAAGCCGTCGAGGATCACCAGCGCGAGCGAGGGCACTGGCAGGCTCGCCGGACCGGGCGGCAGGGGCATCAGGCGGCCGCTTCCACGATGGCGGAGAAGTCGCCCGGATCGAGGCTGGCTCCCCCGACGAGCGCGCCGTCCACGTCCGGCAGCGCGATCAGCTCGGCGGCATTGCCGGGCTTAACCGAGCCGCCGTAGAGGACCCGGATCGCTGCGGCGGCATCGCCGGAGCGCGATTCGACCAGGCCGCGGATCAGCGCGCAGGCGTCTTGGGCCTGCTCGGGAGTTGCAGTGCGGCCCGTGCCGATCGCCCAGATCGGCTCGTAGGCGATGACGACCTCCCCGAGGCGGTCATCGGGCACCTCAGAAAGGTCGGCCTCGATCTGGCGGGTGAGCACACCCTCGGTCTCGTCGGCGTCCCGCTGGGACTCGTTTTCGCCAACGCACAGGATCGGCTCGAGGCCCGCCCGCAAAGCCACCGGCACCTTGCGAGCCAGTGCCTCGTCGCTCTCCCCGAAGAACTGGCGGCGCTCGGAGTGGCCGAGGATGACGCCGTCGACGCCGAGCTCCAGCAGCATCGGAGCGGAGACCTCCCCGGTGAACGCTCCCTCGGGCTCCTCATGCATGTTCTGGGCGGCGACCCGGACGCGGCTCTGCGCACAGTGCTCGACCGCGGTCTTCAGGGAGGGATAGCTGGGGCAGATGACCACCTCTGGACCCGAGTCAGGCGCTCGGGGCAGGAAGTCGGCGAGGAAGCGCTCGGTCTCCTCGATCGTCTTGTACATCTTCCAATTGGCCGCCAGGAGGGGCGTGCGGTCAGGCATCTTGGAGCGCCTCGACTCCTGGGAGCTCGCGTCCCTCCATCAGCTCGAGCGAGGCGCCGCCCCCGGTCGAGATCCAATCGACGGAATCGGCCAGGCCGAATCTATGCAGCGCGGCCACCGAGTCGCCGCCCCCAACCACCGTGTGGCCCGGAGCCGCGGCGACCGCCTCGGCGACTGCGCGGGTGCCAGCGTCGAACGGCGGGACCTCGAACGCGCCCATCGGCCCGTTCCAGAAGACGGTCCCGGCCCTCGCGATCCGCTTCGAGAAGTTGGCCGTCGTGTTGGTCCCGATGTCAAGGCCCATCCAGCCCTCGGGCACGTCCACTCCGTTCAGCTCACGCGTCTCGGTGCCGGCGTCGAGCGCCTTGCCGAGGACGAGGTCCTCCGGCAGCTCGAGGATCGTGTCGCTCTTCTCAGCTTCGGCGAGCACGCGCTTCGCCGCCTCGACGCCCTCGTCCTCGACCAGCGAGTTGCCCGTGTCCCGTCCCTCTGCCTTGAAGAAGCTGAAGCACATCGCCCCGCCGATCAGGATCTCCTCGGCGAAGCCCAGGAAGCGATCGATCACGCCGAGCTTGTCGGTGACCTTCGCGCCGCCGAGGAGGATGATCAGCGGGCGCTTTGGGTCGTCGCGAACCGCGGTGAGCTGGTCCAGCTCCTGCTCGAGGAGCAGGCCGGCGAAGCCGGGCAGAAGGCGCGCAACCCCCTCGGTCGTCGCGTGGGCGCGGTGGGCCGTTCCGAAGGCATCGTTGACGTAGACGTCGGCGAGCCCGGCGAGCCCCTCGGCCAGCGCGGGGTCGTTCTTGGTTTCCCCGTCCTCGAAGCGGCTGTTCTCGAGCAGCAGGATCTCACCGGGCTCGAGCCCATCGGCCATCCTCATGACCTCGTCGCCCACGACGGCCGGCGCCAGCTTCACCGGCGCGTCGATCAGCTCGCCCAGCCGCTTGGCCACCGGCGCCATAGAGAGGCTTGGGTCCGGGCCCTTGGGCCGGCCCAGATGCGAGACCAGGACGATGCTCGCCCCACGCTCCAGAAGCAGCTCGATGGTCGGGAGCGAGGCGCGGATCCGGCTGTCGTCCGCGACCTCTCCGTTCTCAAGCGGAACGTTCAGGTCCGCGCGCAGAAGAACGCGCTTGCCCTCGACGTCGGCATCCCGGACGCTCGCCTTGGTGAGCGAGCGAGACGCGGATGTGTCAGGCACCGACCGTCGCCGGCTGCAGCACCTTCTCCGCCAGATCGACGCAGCGGTTGGCGTAGCCCCACTCGTTGTCGTACCAGGAGAGGAGCTTGACGAAGGTTCCGTCGACCACCTTGGTCTGCTCGGAGTCGAAGACGGAGGAGTGCGGATCGGTGACGATGTCAGTGGAGACGATCGGGTCCTCCGTGTACTTGAGGATCCCCTTGAAGGGGCCCGACGCGGCGTCCTCCACCGCCGCGTTGATTTCCTCCTCGCTGGTCTCCTTCGAGACGTCACAGGTCAGATCGACCAGGGATCCGGTGATCACGGGGGCGCGGACCGAGATGCCGCTGAGCTTGCCCTGCAGATCCGGCAGGACCAGGCCGACCGCCTTGGCGGCGCCGGTGCTGGTCGGGATCAGGTTGACGGCGGCGGCGCGCGCCCGGCGCATGTCCTTGTGGGGCATGTCCTGCAGTCGCTGGTCGGCCGTGTAGGCGTGGATGGTCGTCATCAGCCCGCGCTCGATGCCAACCGTGTCGTGGAGGACCTTCGCCACCGGCGCCAGGCAGTTGGTGGTGCAGGAGGCGTTGGAGATGATGTTGTGCTTCTCGGGGTCATAGGAGTCGAAGTTCACGCCCAGCACGACGGTGATGTCCGGGTCGGTCGCCGGCGCGGAGATGATCACCTTCTTCGCGCCCGCCTCCAGATGCTTCTCGGCGCCCTCGCGCTTCGTGAACAGGCCGGTCGACTCGATCACGACCTCGACGCCGAGATCGCGCCAAGGAAGGGCGGCGGGGTCCTTCTCGTTGAGGATCCGCAGCTCCTTGCCGTCGACCCGGATGCCGTCGCCGGTCACCTCCACCTCGCCGGGAAAGCGGCCGAGGATCGAGTCGTACTTGAGCAGGTAGGCGATCAGCTCGTTGTCGATCAGGTCGTTGACCGCGACGAACTCGAGATCGGACCCCGCCTCATAGGCCGCGCGGAAGAGGTTCCGCCCGATGCGCCCGAAGCCGTTGATGCCCACCTTGACTGCCATTTGAAGTCCTCCTAAACGGGGTTTGCTCTACTCAAATTATCGAGCCGCGGGTCGCCCCGTCCCCGTGTGGAGCACGGAGATCCGTTCAGCGATCGTGCGCCACGCAGACCTCGACCAGGTAGCCGTCGGGATCAGTGAGGCGACAGCAGTAGGTGCCCGGGCCGAACGAGGCCGCGCTGCCGGGCTCCGCCACCGGGTCTCCCCCATTCGCGGAGCCGGATTCGAAGGAGGCCTTGACTGCCGGGATGCTCTTCGCGGGGAACGAGATCAGCCCGTATCCGGGCCGCTGGGTGTCGGATAGCTCGATGAAGAACTCGGCCTTGATCAGCCCCCAGCTCACCGAGTTCGCGGGCGCCTCCTGGCGGCGCCAGCCCAGCGGAGCCAGGATCGAGTCATAGAACGCACCACTGCGTTCGAGGTCGGACACTTTTACGGCTGCGTAGTTGAGCATCTGAGTGCGGGCGGACAGACGAGACGGTCCCTGCCGATTCACATTACACGGGAGAGGACGACCGGCGTCAGCGCCTAGGTTCCCAGCGGAAGAAGCGAACCGCGATGACGAGGCCGAACAGGCCCCACGCCGCGACCACCGCGAGATGGCCCCATTCGAACCCCGCCCCCGTCGTGTGCGGGTCCCAGGTGGTGAACATCGCCTGGAAGAAGGGGCGAATGGGGAATACATCGGCGAAGCTGAGGATGCCATTCGGGAGCTCATCCTGCGGAATGAAGACACCTGACAGAAAGTAGAGCGGCAGGACGGTGGCGTTGGTTACGGCGGGGGCTGCCTGCGCAGTCGGGATGGCGGCGGCGAGAGCGAAGCCGAGGCAGGAAAAGGAGAACGCACCGACTGCCAAGGTGACCAGCATCGCCGGCATCGTGTGCGTCGGGATCGTCACGCCGTAGAGCAGCGCCCCGATCGCGCTGACCAGGACGACCATGATCACCGAGATGACCAGTGAGTTACCGACCCGTCCGGCGACGAAGGCGGCGGGCGGCAGCGGGGTGCCCCGGACCCGCTTGAGCTGGCCGGCCTCGCGCTCTGCCGGAAGGTTGGTGGCGAGCTTCACGGTGGTAGCGGAGACCACTGCGAGCGTGAGGATCGCCGGGATGTAGTAGGTCGCCCCCTTGACGTTCACATCCGAGATGTGGGTGTTCTTGAAGATCGTCGCCAACAGGAAGAGGAAGAGCAGCGGCAGAAGGGCTGTGAAGAAGACCGCGGCGGGGTTGCGCCAGAAGACCTTCTGGTCGAAGCGGAACTGGTGCAGGAGGATCGCTACGCCGCTCATTGTGTTGCCTCCGCGTTGTCCGAGTCCTCGGTGAGCTCGAGGTAGATGTCCTCCAGCGAGGGGGCGCCGACGGTCAACCCCGGCAGCCCGACGCCACGCTCCGCCGCCCAATTCGTCAGCTCGCGCAGCAGGGGAATCGGGTCCTCCGCGGTGAGCGAGACGGCGCCTGCGTCGATCCGCGCGCTCGTGCGCACTGCGAATGGCAGATCGGGCGCGCGGACCCCTGTTGGCAGCCGAAAGCTGATCTCCGTGCTCTCCTTACGGTCACCGCCGAGATCGTCCGGCGAGCCGCTGGCAACGATCCGGCCCGCCGAGATGATCGCCACGCGATCCGCCAGCGTCTGTGCCTCCTCCATGTAGTGGGTGGTGAGAAATACGGTCTTGCCGAGGTCACGGAGGCCGCCGATCACGTCCCATGCCTGGCGGCGGGCCGACGGATCGAAGCCGGTGGTCGGCTCGTCCAGGAAGAGGAGCTCCGGATCCCCGATCAGTGCAAGGGCCACGTCGAGCCGTCGTTGCTGGCCACCGGAAAGCTTCGAAGTCCTGACGTTCGCCTTGTCGCCGAGGCCGACCAGGTCAACGGTCTCGTCGATGTTCCTCGGATGGGCGTAGTACCCGGCGTACTGCTCGACCGCCTCTCGAGGGGTGAGCTCCGGGACGAGCCGGGACTCCTGCAGCACGAAGCCGACCCGGTTCTTCCACTGTCGGTTCGCGGTCTGCGGATCGATGCCGAGCACGCTCACCTCGCCCGCACTGCGAGGACGGTAGCCCTCGAGGATCTCGACGGTTGTCGTCTTGCCCGCGCCGTTGGGACCGAGGAAGGCGAAGATCTCGCCCTTTTCCACCTCGAGGTCGATGCCCTTGACGGCCTCCAAGTCCTCGTAGGACTTGCGCAGCCCCTGCACGCTGATCACGGAGTCAGCCATCAGCGGGATGTTATGGACGTAATTCGAGGGCGCTCCGCCAGGAGCGACCCGTCATGGGCTGGCCGCGGGGCGCGGCTCGAGCTCCACGTCGCGGTGCACCAGGCGCAGCTTGACGTCGTCCCGCCTGCCCAGCTCGCGCGCGATCCGGTCCGCCACGGTGACCGAGCGGTGCCTGCCGCCTGTGCAGCCGACCGCGATCGTCAGGTGCTGCTTGCCCTCGGCGACGTAGGCGGGCAGCAGGAAGTCGAGCAGGGGCATCAGGCGGCCGTAGAACTCGCCGGCCTGCGTGCCGGACTCGACGTACTCGCGCACCGGCTCATCCAGCCCGGTGAGCGGTCGCAATTCGTCGACGTAGTGCGGGTTGGGCAGGAAGCGCACGTCGAGGGTCAGGTCGGCGTCCGAGGGCGGGCCGTTCTTGAAACCGAAGGTGAGGATGGTGAGGGCGAGCTGGTTCTCCTGGGCGTCCCGGCCGATCAGCTCGGTCGCGATGCGACGGCGAAGCGCCCCGCCTGTGAGAGAGGTCGTGTCGATGACCACATCGGCCCTTTCGCGCAGCGGAGCAAGCAGGTCGCGCTCCTCGCGGATCCCGTCGACGATGCGGCCACTTCGCGCCAGCGGATGGCGGCGGCGGGTTTCCTTGTAGCGGTGGAGCAGGGCGTCCTCGTCCGCCTCGAGGAAGACGACCTTGAGGTCGAGACCGCCGGCCGCCAGCTCCTCCAGAACGGCCTGCAGGTCCTCGAAGTACTCGCCGCCCCGGACATCCGTGACCACCGCGGCCTTCTGCACTCCGCTGCCCTCGTGCCGGAAGAGCTCGCCCAGGCCGCCGATCATCTTCGGCGGCAGGTTGTCGACACAGAAATAGCCGCCGTCCTCGAAGGCGGCGATCGCCTCCGACTTGCCGGCGCCCGAATACCCGGTGATGACCACGAGTTCGACCCGCCTGTCACTCGGCGCGGCGCCGTCCCCATTGGTAGTGGCGTCCTTTGCCATCAGCCCGCTCTGTGGAGTTGCCTGTGGATCTCGCGAGCGAGCTTACCGGGCACCCCGGGCACCGCTTCGAGCTCCTCGCGACTGGCTGTGAGCAGCCGATCGGGCGACCCGAAATGGCGGAGCAGAGCGCGCTTCCGCGCCGGGCCGACTCCACGAATACCGTCGAGTGCCGATGCGGTCATCGCCTTGTCCCGGCGACCTCGGTGGTGGGTGATCGCGAATCGGTGGGCCTCATCGCGGACGCGTTGCAGGATGCGAAGGGCATCCGAGCCCTTCTCGAGGAGGATCGGCGCCGACCGGTCCGGCACGAAGACCTCCTCGATCCGTTTCGCCAGGCTGACCACCGCAACGCCACGCTCGGTGAACGGCTCGAGCGTCTTCATTCCGGCCGAGAGCTGGCCCTTGCCGCCGTCGATCACGATCAGGTCCGGGAGCGCGGCGAAGCTCGCATCGCGGTCGGAATCGTGCGGCGAGATATCGGCCTGCTGCATGTAGCGGCCGAGTCGCCGGCTCAGCACTTCGGACATCGAGGCGAAGTCGTCGGGGCCCTGACCATTGGTCCTCTCGTCCCCCCGGATGTTGAACTTGCGGTAGTCGGACTTCTTCGGCGCTCCGCCCTCGAAGACCACCATCGACGCGACTGTGTGCGTCTCGCCGAGGTTCGATATGTCGAAGCCCTCGATCCGGACCGGCACCCGCTCCAGCCCGAGCGCCTCCTGCAGCGATGACAGGCTCTCCACCCGCTGCTGGCGGCGATGCTCCCGGCGCAGCTTGTCCTGAGCGAGCGCGAGCTTCGCGTTCTTCTCGGCCAGCTCTCGCAAGCGGCGCAGGTCGCCGCGCGAGGCGACGCGTACCTCGACCTGCGAGTCGCGCTGGCTGCTGAGTGCCTCGGCGAGCACACCGGTTCGGTCCTTCAGCTCGGGTCCCACGATCACCCTGCCGGGAACCGCCGGCGCCGCGCCGTAGTACTGGAGCATGAAGGTCTCGGCGACCTCGCCCGGGTCGCGGTCGGCTCCCCCGGCCTCGTCCTCACCGGCCAGATAGAAGCCCTGGCGCTCGGCGAGAACGCCGTCGCGCACCTGGAAGACCTGCGCGTTCGCGTCACTCCCCTCCACCGCCACCGCGATCAGGTCCGCGCTGCCGAGCGAGCCGCCCGCGACCTGCTGGCGCTCCATCATGGAGCGCACCGCGTTGAGGCGATCGCGGAAGAGCACCGCCCGCTCGAAGTCCTGGGCCTCCGATGCCTCCTCCATCTTCGCCTCGAGATCGCCGGCGATCTCCTTGTAGCGGCCGGAGAGAAAGCCGACGATGCGGTCGATGTTGCCCCGGTACTCCTCCTTGTCGATGTAGCCGACGCAGGGCGCCTGGCAGCGCTTGATGTAGTAGTCGAGGCAGGGCACCCCCGAGCGCCGGCCGGGCTCCGGCCCCTCGCAGGTCCGGTACTGGAAGAGCTTTCCGAGCAGGTCGAGCGTCTCGCGCACCCGCTTGGCGCTCGAGAACGGGCCGAAATACGCGCGGTTGGGCCGGTGCCGCTCGCGGGTGAAGTAGACGCGCGGGAACTCCTCGTCGAGGCTGACGCCGACATACGGATAGGACTTGTCGTCCCGCAGCCGGATGTTGAAGCGCGGGCGGTATCGCTTGATGAACGCCTGCTCGGCGAGCAGCGCCTCAGGCTCGTTCTCGGTGACCAGGAACTCGATCGAGTCCGTGCGGTCGATCAGCTCCGCGGTTCCGCCCATGCCCGAGCCGCGGCCACCGCCCTTCCCGGCGAAGTGCGACGCGACCCGCTTGCGGATCGAGTTGGCCTTGCCCACGTAGAGAGTCTCTCCCGCCCGATTGCGGAAGACGTAGACGCCGGGAGCGTCAGGTAGCTCCCGGCGCTGATCGGCCAACTTCTGGCTGCTCTTGGGCACAAGTAGAAGGGTAGGCTCCGCGTCACCCCGCCTTAGGAGGCTTTGATGGCAGAGACCGCAGAGACCGAAGTTCCGTTGCTGACCAGCGATCCCCCCGAGCTCGAAACGCTGGAGCTCGAGGTCGACGGGCAGGTCGGCACATTGACGCTCAACCGGCCGGACGCGCTCAACGCGATGAGCCCCGAGCTGATCGGCGAGCTCACCACAGCGGCCGCCTGGCTCGCGGATCGCGCCCCGATTCGAGCGCTGATCATCACCGGCGCCGGGCGCGCCTTCTGCTCGGGCGGGGACGTCAACTGGTTCAAGCGGGGCGTCACCGACGAGACGGTCGACCTGCCCTCCGAGGTCCGGCGCGGCGCCGAGGCCCTCCACAACGCCATCGTGGACATCCGCCGCATCCCCTATCCCGTGATCGCGGCCGTCAACGGTCCGGCGGCGGGCGCGGGCATGTCGCTGGCGCTCTCCGCCGACATCCGCATCGCCTCCGAAGACGCCTTCCTCGCGATCGCCTACGGCCGCATCGGCGCGGCTCCCGACGGCGGGATGACCTACTTCCTGCCGCGCGTGGTCGGCCCTGCGAAGGCACTCGAGCTGGCGCTCAACGACCCGAACCTCGACGCCAAGGCGGCGCTCGAGGCTGGCCTCGTCACGGAGGTCGTCCCCGCCGACCAGCTGCTCGAACGCAGCCAGGGAGAAGGCCGAGAAGCTGGCCGCCAAGGCGCCGTACTACGTCCGCATGACCAAGCGCCTCCTGCACGAGTCGATCGAGCACTCGATCAACGATCACCTGCAGCTCGAGCGGCACGGGATCGCGGACTCCATGGGCACGAACGACCTGCGTCGCGGCGTCACGGCCTTCTTTGCGGGCGACACGCCGACGTTCGAGGGCGACTGACGCCAATCCGAACCTTTTCGCGGCCCGTAATAGAGTGGGCCAACCTGGCGACGAGAGAAAGGGTGTTCGGATGAAGAGAGCTTCAGCAGTGCTGGCCGTTGCGGCGCTGGCGGTTGTGGGCCTGGCGGCCTGCGGCAGCAGCAGCAACGACAACTCGACGACCGCTGCCTCGACCCCCGCTTCGACAACCCCGGCCGCGGGCGGAGGCGGTGCGGGCGGCGCTTCGACCGTCGACATCTCGACGCCGGGTGGCAGCACCCTGGCCTACGACCAGAAGGACGTCAGCGCAAAGGCCGGCAGCGTGACGATCAACTTCGACAACAAGGAAGCGCTCCAGCACGACGTGGCCGTTGCCGACTCCTCGGGCAAGATCCTGGGTCAGACCGACCTGGTCTCGTCCGGCACCGCCAACGCGACGGTGGACCTGCAGCCCGGCACGTACACCTTCTACTGCACGGTTCCCGGTCACAGAGAAGCCGGCATGCAGGGAACGCTGACGGTTAAGTAGCGAGGGACCAGCCGCATGGCGCGCGGGTCCTGTCGCGGAATCTCACCGGGGATCGAGGCATCTCACCCCGGCTGAGATTCCGCGCCACCCGCGCGAGATGCGTGTCCTGCTGAGCTACTCGGGCAGAGCGCGGCCGACTGAGTCGGCCACGCAGGCGGGCTTCTCTGAGCCTTCTACTTCCACGGTGAAGCGCGTTACGACCTGGAACCAGCCGCCGCCGACCTCCTCGACCTCGACGACCTCGGCGGTGGTTCGGACCTTGGACCCTGATGGAACCGGCGCTGGAAAGCGGACCTTGTTCCAGCCGTAGTTGACTCCGAGCTTGAACCCGGTCGACTGCATGAGCTCGAGACGCATTCCGTCGATCAGCGACAGCGTCAGGTTGCCGTGGGCCACGGTGGTGCCGAACGGGCTCTCCTTCTTCGCCCGTTCCACATCGGTGTGGATCCACTGGTGGTCACCGGTCAGGTCCGCGAAGGTGTCGATGTCCTCCTGCGTGACATCGCGCCACTCGCTGGGGCCGATCTCCTTCCCCTGCAGGGCCTTCAGCCCCTCGATGCCCTGGACCTCAACTGTCGACATGCCGCGCACCCTACCGTTAGCTCAGCGGCTATGAATAGGAGCCTGAGAGGGAAGGTCGACATGGTTCGGGCAGCGACCGCAACGGCCGGCCTGTTGCTCGCGGTCGGTCTCACCGCCTGCGGCGGGGGCGGTGGCGGCAGCGGGCCAGGCTCGAAGCAGCTCAACCTGGTGATCGGAAACTCGCTGCCTCTCAGCGGCAGCTCCAAGGCCCTCGGGGACTCAGGCCAGAAGGCGTCGAATCTCGCCGTCGACCAGATCAAGCAGGCGATCGACGCGGCGGGCGCCGAGCACACGGTCCGTACGGTCTCCGAGGACCAGGGGAACGACCCCATCACCGCAGCTGAATCGGCTAAGAGGCTCGTCGACGACGACAAGGCCAGCTGCCTGACCGGCCCGTGGTCATCCGACTCCATTGCCCAGACGGCACAGGACGTCGTCATCCCCTCAAAGGTCCTGGAGGTCGCGCCCGTGCCGACTGGCCAGGATGTCGCGGACCTGAGTGACCATGACCTGGTCGACAGCACCGCCCTCCCCGAGTCGGCGGAAGGCTCGGCGCTCTCCAAGGCGATCGACCAGGACCTGGGCGGAGCGCAGGGTCACAGCGTCAACGTCGCGGCGAGCAACGACACCTACGGCAGCACGCTGAGCCAGGACTTCATCCAGGACTGGCAGGGCAATGACGGGACCCTCAGCGGGCGGATCGAGCTTGCGCCGCTGTCCCTGGACACTTCCTCCGCATTCTCGGAGGAAGCCCAGCAGATCACCACGGGCAGCCCCGACGCCGTGCTGATGATCGACGACCTCAACGGCTTCACGCAGCTGGCGCCCGCACTCTCCTCCACCTTCACTTGGGACCCGAACATCGCCTGGGGCAGCGACCGGCTCGTCTCTCCCGGCCTGCCCGACCAGGTCGGGCCGGGATCGATCGACGGGATGCGCGCCCTGGCGCCCGGGATCCCACGGGGCGAGGCGGCGTCGACCGCGTTCGTCAACGACTTCAAGTCCGCCGACCCGCGCACCGTCAAGCAGGCCCCGTACGCCGCGCAGGAGTTCGACGCAACGGTGCTCTGCTATCTCGCCGCGGTCGCGGCCGGCTCGACGGACGGGCAGCAGATGGCCGATCACCTGATCGACATCACCGCTCCCGGCGGAGACGAATTCACCTGGCAGCAGCTCCCCGAGGCGATCAAGGCGCTGGAGGACGGCAAGGACATCAACTACACGGGCGCCTCGGGCCCGATCGACATGGACGTCCACGGCGACCCGACCGCCGGCGTGTTCGACATCTATCGGTACAGCTCGAACGGCCTCGAGGTCGTCGGCGAGGTCTCGGTCGAGAAGCCCAACCCCGCCACGCTGTAGCTACTGGACCAAGCGGACCTCCAGCGGCGGCGCAAGCAGCACCTCCGAGCCGCCCGCCAGCGCCAGAATCCGCGCGACGTAGGCGCGCGTCTCCGGGTACGGCGGCACGCAGTGGCAGGCCGCGACCGCCCCCGATCCCGCGTTGTACGCCGCCAGCGCGAGCGGGACCGAGTGGAACTGGCGCAGCAGGTCCGACATCAGGTGCGCCTGGGCGTCGATCGCCGCCACCGGGTCGAATGGATCGCGCAGCCCGTATGAGCGCGCGGTGGATGGGATGAACTGGGCGATGCCGAGCGCCCCGGCCGGCGATACGGCCCTCGGGTTGAATCCCGACTCCGCCATCAGCTGGGCCGCGAGCAGGCCCGGTGAGACGTTCCAGCGGGACGCCGAGCGCAGCAGCAGCTCGCGGAACCGGCTTGGGACGAAGCTCGGGATCCCTGAAGTCCTTCCCAACCCTCCTTCCTCGCCAGGCGGGCCGGTGCTGAGCGAGTTGCCCGTCTCCGAGCACGGCGGCGGCCCGCCGTCGAAGCCGAAATGCCAGGGCTCCCAGCTGTACCTGCGGGTGAAGCCGAACCGACCCGCGTGCGCGAGGAGCCATCCGTAGGCCGCCGACGGCCCGAGATCGAGCTCGGTGGCGCAGCGGTGAAGGGAATGTCCCGGGGGCGCCACCCAGCGCGGATCGGGGTGCTGAGCGAAGAGGCGCGCCTGCTCCGCATCGGAGCGGAAGCCCGACACGACCAGCAGGTCGAGGCCGGCATGCCGTGCCGCCGCCGCCATCCGGTCATACGCGACCGCCACGTCGGGTCTCATCCCCT
>CAVRVH010000012.1:0-1281538 GCA_963724665.1 uncultured Solirubrobacterales bacterium | reverse complement strand
GATCAGCAGCAGCGCGATGGTGATCGCGAAGTAGACGGCGAGCCCGAAGAGGACCTTCTGCTTGGTGGTCCAGGAGGCCATCAGACGGGACCCGGCTCTTCGGGGGGCGCGATGAACCTCGACAGCAGGCGGCCGCCCAGGTGGACTGTGAAGAGGACCGCCGAGAGCACGGCCGCTGCCAGGCCGGCGTCCTTGCTGTCGAGCACACCGACGAGCAGGACGGCCAGGGTCACGGCCCAGACGCGTCCGAGAGTGGTGGCGCCGACCCAGCCCATCGCGGCACGCCGGTCGCCGCGGGCGGCGGCCTGGCGCACGGCGCGGTTGGTCAACAGCTCCACGCCGTGCTGAGCGATCCAGACGACCGCGATCACCACGTAAGCGACCATCGGCAGATCGGCGGCGATGAACACCGGTAGCGCCAGCGCGAGCAGGACGAGGTCGAGATACCGGAGCGCGCTGGCCATGCGAGATGGGCCGGCGCCGCTAGATCCCTCTAGCGCGAGCGTCGACACGGCGGTTCATCTGATCTTTGACGGTCGAACGAGAGCATGAAGTCATTTCCCCCACAATCAACGGCGGCCACGGACCCCGCCGCCGCATCAACAACCCTCCGGCGACGGGCCGGAGGGCGGCGAATCCTAGCGACTGGGCTCAGACGAGGCCGTCGGGCAAAGAGAAGGCCCGCGCCCCGGGAGAGAGGACCCCGGGGCGCGGGCCATTCGATCAGAACGCGAGCAGCGAGACCGTCTTGCCGTCAACGAAGGCGGCATCGCTGTTGTTCCAGACCTTCACGATGACCTGGCCACCCGTGATCGGAGAGGCCGCCGTGACGGCGTTCGCGGGATTCGCGCCGCTGATACCAGCGACCACGGTGCCCGAGTCGATGCCGTCCAGCGTCACGGTGTACCTGCCGACGGCATCCCTGTGGATGCTCACCGCGTCAGCAGCCTTGCTGGCGCAGTCGAACCCGGGAACGACGGCGTCCGGCTGGGCGTCGTTCAGGTTCGTGGTGTCAATCACCGCCGAGGCCTTGAGCCAACCGGTCTGACACTCGCCCGGGGCTGCGCCGCCGACCTTCGCCGCATTAAGTGCGTAGGGCGCAACGGCGTCAGGTGCAAACTTCGGTGTCGTCACCGCGCCGTCGGCGATCTTGCCGGTCGTGACAGCCCCGTTCTGGATGGTCTTCGTCTTGACGCTGGCCGGCTTCAGCTTGGCGGCCGCATATCCGACTCCGCCCATCGCCGCAAACAGGGCGACGAACGCCACAATGAGGGCCGGGCTTGGACGAAAGGACCGCTTCTTGATCTGTCTCATTTCGAACTCCTTGGGTTGCTTGCAAAGCCCAAGGACGCCCGTCCTACGTATTTATTCCGAGAGCCGGCGGAATATTTCGCCGGTTGATTCGTCTGGTCAAATGGACACATGAATCGAGATCCAGCACCCAGCGAACCCGACGACCGCACACAGCGCGAGCTCGCGCAGATGGCGGACGGCACGCTGAGCGGGCCGTCGCGCGATGCCCTGGAGGCGAGGTTGGCTTCGTCCGCGGACCTGCGCGCCGCCCTCGAGCGCCAGCAAACCGCGGTTTCCGCGCTGCGGGGAGTTGAGCTAGAGGCGCCGGCCGGGCTGAGGCGGAGGATCGAGTCGGAGCGCGCGCGGCCCTCAGCTCCCGTCCGGCGGCGTCGTTTGGCGATCGGCGGTGCCCTGGCGGGTGCAGCGGCGGCAGTCGCACTCACAATCGCGCTCGTGGCCCCCTCCGGCTCTGGCGGGCCCACCGTGGTCGAGGCAGCCCAGCTCTCGGACCTGCCCGCGACCCAGGCGTCGGTGCCCGTGGATCCAGCCAATCCCAAGCTGCTCGCCGCGAGCGTCGCCGGGGTCTCGTTCCCCAATCTGCACGCGGAGTTCGTCTGGCGCCAGGCTGGCAGTCGCTCGGATGATCTGGACGGCCGCAGGACGAAGACGGTCTTCTACGTTCGCGCGGGACAGCGGATCGGCTACACGATCCTCCCCGGCGACCCGGTCGAACCACCCGACGCCGCGCGCCACACCGTCCAAAACGGGGTCAAGCTGAGCACGGCCAGGGACCGGGCGGGCGCGATCGTCACCTGGCTGCGCGGCGGGCACACCTGCGTGCTCTCGGGATCGGGCGTGAGTGCGAAGGATCTGCGTGAGGTGGCGTCGTGGAAGGGCGACGGGGCGGTGCCGTTCTGACCGCTCTACTCGTTCAGGGGGAGGTCCGGCAGCTCGATCCGGAGCGCTCCGGAGACCACATCGACGCACTCTTTCGCGCCGCGTGCGCGATGAGCGGCTCGCGCCAGATAGCGGAGGACCTCGTCCAGGAGACCTACGTCAAGGTGCTCGCCCGCCCCCGGCTGCTCCGCAAGGACGACGACCTGGGATACCTGATCAAGGCCCTTCGGAACACCTGGTACAGCTACCTGCGCACCGAGCGCGGGCGTCGAGCGGCGAGCACTCCGAGTGGAGAATCACCCGAGGATCTTGGGTTGCCGGCCAGCCGGGCGGACCCGCAGACGTCGCTCGAAGCCACCGCAGTCCTGGAGGCGGTCTCGCGCCTGCCGGTGCAGTTCCGCGAGGTCGTGACGGCCGTCGACGTCGCCGGACTCAGCTACGCCGAGGCCGCTCGGGCCCTCGGGATTCGCCAGGGGACCGTGATGAGCCGTCTGTATCGGGGACGCGAGCAGGTTGCTCTGGCTCTGGGCTCGGACTGATCGCCTCGATCTCCCCGGTGTCCGGATCGATCGCGGTCATCTCGCCGGTTTCGGGATCAACCGCAGCGAACGTCCCGGTGTCGAGCTCGTGCAGGACCCCCTCCTCCACCTCGCTCTCCACGGGCTCGCCCGCCGGCCGAGCCGTGACCACCTGCCGCCGCCTGAAGCCCTTCATCTTCAGGATCTCCAGCACCTGGATCACGTAGATGCTCGCGGCCAGCGCGCCGATCAGGATGGCCGCCATGAAGATGGTCCAGCCCGCCCTGAAGTGGCCGTGGTTGTCGCTGTAGGGGACGAAGCGGAGCGCCAGCGCCACTCCGGCGAGCACGAGGGTCCAGCCGTACAGGTAGGTGATCGTGCGCCGCTGGCTGAATCCGATACGTGCCATCCGGTGATGGAAGTGCTCCGTATCCGCCCGGTAGATGGGCCGGCGGTACTTGAGCCGCTTGGCGACGACGAAGCTCGTGTCGAGGATCGGAACGGCCAGAACCGCCAGCGGGAAGAACAACGCGACCACGGCATTGGTTTTAAGCGCTCCCTGGACCGTGATCACCGCCAACAGGTAGCCGAGCAGGTTCGACCCCGTGTCCCCCATGAAGCTCGACGCCGGCGGGAAGCCATGGCGCAGGAAGCCGAGCGAGGCGCCGGCCGTCACTGCAGCCAGGACTCCGGCGGCATTGCGGTCCAGCGAGAGCGCGATCACCGCCAGCGCCCCGGCCGAGATCAGGCAGACGCCGGCCGCGAGACCGTCCACTCCGTCGATCAGGTTGATCACGTTGGCGACGGCAACGATCCCGATCACGGTCAGCACCTGCCCGAGGTCGATGGCACCGATGCCGGGGGGGTCGAAGAGCTGAACCGAAGCAGGATCCATCTGCCCGAAGAACGGCAACGTGAAGGTGTCAACCGTCACTCCGGAGGCGACCGGGATGATCGCCGCCCCGGTCTGACCGAGCAGCTTGATCCCGGCGGGCAGGTCGACGAGGTCGTCGATCACGCCGACCGCCGTGATCACGATGGCGCCGGCGAGGATCGAGCGGGTCTCCTGATCCCAGGGCAGGAAGATCGAGCCGCCGATCAGAACCGCGACCAGCACCGCGAGGCCGCCGAGCTTCGGGGTCGGGAACTCGTGCAGGCTGCGCTCGTTCGGGAAGTCGATCGCGCGGTCCCCGATGCGACGGGCCAGCGACTCGGTCGCCGGCACCAGGGTCCAGACCGCGGCACCGGCGAAGATGAACGCGAAGAGGGCGTCGATCGTGTCGGGCATCAGCCGGCCCCCCGCGGCCTGCGGGACTCGCGCGTAGCGGTCGTACCAGAGGGTGAAGTTGAGCAGCCCCCAGATCTGGCGGCTCAGGTCCTCCCTGCCGGAGATGTGATCGTCGAGCACCTTTGTCACCGCCGCCGGGTTCAGGTACCCCTGACGCTCGATCGTCTCGGGCGAGAGCACATCGCGCGCGAACGGCCCGAGGTCGCCACGGAGCCAGGCCGAGACCGGGATCGAGAAGCCCTGCTTGCGCCCGCGGATGATCTCCTTGGGCACCAGCGGCTCCACCGCCCGGCGGAGCAGGCGCTTCTTGGAGAAGCCCCGGACCTTCTGCTTGGTCTCGAGCGCCAGCGCGAGCTCAGCCACGACCGGGTCGAGGAAGGGGACGCGCGCCTCCAGCGAGTGGGCCATGCTGGCCCGATCGGTCTTCACCAGCAGGTCGTCGACGAGGTAGATGCCGAGGTCGAGGTCCTGGAACCGGGCCAGCTCCTGAGCGCCCTCAGTCTCGGCGTAGCGGGCGCGGTAGAGGTCGAGCGGGTCCGAGATGCGCGGCTGGCTGAGCAGCTCCTCCTGAGCCTCGGGGGAGAAGATCTCCTTCCAGGCGTGGTGGCGCTCAACCGGCGGGAGGTGGGCCCCGCGCATGAAGCGCTTTGCCTTGTAGTCGAAGCTCACCTTCCCCGAGGAGCTCGGGAGCAGCTCGACCAGCGGCCGCAGGAACGGGGCGGCCCGCCCAACCCGCGGCGCCAGCCGATCCGCGACGTAGGTGTAGTAGCCGCCGAAGAGCTCGTCGCCCCCCTCGCCGGAGAGCACCACCTTGACGGTGTCCGCCGCCAGCTGGGAGACGAGATAGGTCGGAAGCGCCGAGGAGTCGCCGAAGGGCTCGTCGAATGCCTCGACCAGCTTCGGCAGCAGCTCGACGGCATCGGGCCTCAGGGTCAGCTCGTGGTGGTCGGTGCCGTAGCGCTTGGCGACCAGGCGCGCCTGGTCGAGCTCGTCGAAGGAGCTCTCCTCGAAGCCGATCGAGAACGTGCTCACCCGATAGCCGCTCTCCCCCGCCGCCAGCGCCGTCAGGGCGGCCGAGTCGACGCCGCCCGAGAGCAGGACCCCGACCGGCACATCGGAGACGAGGTGAGCCCGGACCGAGTCCCGCAGCCGCTCCCGCAGCTCCTCGGCGAGGACCTCCTCGCTCTCGGTGCGCACCTCGCCTTCCGGCACCGGTGTCGGGCGCGCGTAGCGCTCGAGGGTCACCTCCCCCCTCTCCGCCACCAGCGTGTGGCCAGGCGGCAGCTTGCGTGCCTCGCTGAAGATGGTCAGCGGCGCCGGGACCGAGTTGAAGGCGAGGAACGACTCGAGCGCCTGCGGGTCGATCTCGCGCGAGAAGCCGGGCTGGCGCAGCAGCGCCTTGAGCTCGGAGGCGAAGGAGAGCTGACCGTCCGCGACGCGGTAGTACAGGGGCTTGATGCCGAAGCGGTCACGGGCCAGCACCAGGCGGCCGTGCCGGCGCGTCCCAGATCGCGATCGCGAACATGCCGCGAAGCGCCTCGACGAACGAGGGGCCGCGCTCCTCATACAGGTGCACCAGGACCTCGGTGTCGCTGTGAGTCCTGAAGGTGTGACCCTGGCCGCTGAGCCCGTCCATCAGCTCGCGGTAGTTGTAGATCTCGCCGTTCTGGATCACCTGGATCCGCCCGTCCTCGTTGGCGATCGGCTGGTCGCCGCCGGCGAGGTCGATGATCGAGAGGCGGCGCATCGCCAGGCCGCAGGGTCCGTCGATCATGCTCCCCTCGGAGTCAGGCCCGCGGTGGACCAGGGTGTCGTTCATCGCGGCGAGAGCCGCCGGATCCGGGGCCGTGGCCCCGTCGAGGCTGACGAGACCGCATATCCCGCACATGCGCGGCGAAGACTAGAGAGCGGTCGGGATCACCCGCGGGAGCGTCGCGCCGCGGCTAGCGCTTCTTCGCCGGCTTGGTGTTCTTCTTCAGCCAAGCCTTCGCCTGGCGGGCGACGTCGGCGGTGAGGTTGCCCAGCGCGATATTGGCGTCTACGAAGTGAAGGCCCCAGGTCACGGCCGGGGACCGCGTGCAGGGTCGGCGCTCCACCGACGGGGCTGATCTGCAGGACGTGTGCGTTGTTGGCGGAGTCGCATGCGCCGGTGTACCCCTGGACCTCGTACCACGGCGTTGTCGACCCCGGCCGGCGCGTTCATGCCGATCGCCTCGGTGGCGGTTCCGATCGTCGTGCCGGGCGCGAACGGCGCCGAGGGGAAGACGGAGGTGAGCAGCGCCGAGCCGCCGGCGAGCGCCGCCGGGTTCGTGCAGAGGACGTCGCCGGTCGTCGGCAAGCCAGGAGGCGTAAGGCCCCGAAGCCCGGGCGCCCGAACTGTGAGTCGCTCGGTACCGGTCCATCGAAGGTCGAGAAGGCGATCACGCAGCCGAACTGCTTGGCCTTCGGCACCGGGGATCTTCTTGAAGTCGCCGCCGACTTGCTGCCCTGTCGCCACGGTCACGTTGCCGCCGAGCAGGATTGCGGAGACGAGGAGCTTGCGGACCTTCTTCTTCGGATCGATGAGCCTGGTGGACGAGCTCGCGCAGCACGAAGGTGCCCTGGGAGTGGCCGATGAGGACGACGCCGCGGCCCTGGTTGTACTTGCGCAAGTAGGTCTTCCACGCTGCAAGGACATCCCCGTACGCCGTCTGCACGCGTCGGGCGGGATCGAGCCGCCGCTGAGCAGCGTCTGGACCGTGACCTGACGGTACATCGGCGCAAACACGCGGCAGTGCAGTCCGTAGCGGGCGGCCTGAGAGAGGGCGATCGAACGCTCCTCCGGGTCGATCGAGAGGTCGGAGTTGACGCTCTTGTCGTCGCTGACTGTCGGGTAGACGTAGAAGCAGTCGATCTTCTTCCTGTTGGGGTCGGACTTGGGCTTGGCGGTGCCTACGATCTGGCCGGACGGCGAGATCATCGTGGTGTCGAAGCCGGGCGCACACGGGTTGTCCGGGATGCCCGGCTTGCAGAGCCAGGTGGTGGTGTCCTTCACCTTCTTCGGCTTCGTGGCCCCGAGGGCGGAGGGCGCCAGCAGGCAGCAGAGCGCCAAGCGCGACCCCAACGACGAATCCCATCCCTGCGAACCAACCGGCTCTCCCTCCTGCATCGAGCGGCATCGTATCCGCCAATTGAGACATGGCCGCTATCTATGTCCCGCTAGCGGTTCCGGCCGCTGAGCGTGAGGCGGATGATCCGGGCCATCGTCGCCCCGAGCACCCGGAGGTAGAGCCGGATCGAGCGGTCCGCGATGTACTCGAGGTCGTGGATCAGCTTGTCCTCCCAGGAGTCCTCGCGGGTGATCCGGGTCTGGGCGAAGCCGGTGACGCCCGGGCGCACCACGAGCCGCTGCCAGTACTGCGGGACCTCCTCGACAGAGGCGGTTGAAGAAGGCCGGCCTGACCGGCCGCGGGCCGACCATGCTCATGTCGCCGCGGATCACGTTGAAGAGCTGCGGCACCTCGTCGATGTGGGTGAGCCGCGCCGCCTTCCCCACCATCGTCACCTCCTCCTCGGTGCGCCGGCTGAGCTCCTCGCCGTAGACGTTGCCGAGGCGGTCCTCGGCTCCAGGCCGCAGCGTCCGCGAGCTTGTACATCGTGAAGACGCGGCCCGCCTTGCCCACGCGCTCGCCGCGGTAGAGGACCGGCCTGCCGGAGGTGAGCAGCGTCGCCAGCGCGAGCAGGCCGAGCAGGGGCGAGAGCACGATCAGCGCGGAGCCGGCGATCAGCAGGTCGAGCCCGCGGAGCGCGATGTCGACCCGCCGCGGCGCGTAGACCTCGGCGGCCGATGTCCGAGTACTGCTCGGCGAGCGATGCTCGGCTGCTCAGTCTGAGTCGCCATCGGGCTCGGCCGCGCCGAGCATCAGGTCGACGAGCAGCTGCGGGTCGCGGCGAACGCGCTCGCCCTGACCGGTCTTCTTGACGAGCTCGAGCGCCCGCGGATCGGTTAGCGGGCGCAGCCGATTCGAGCGGATCAGCGCCTCATCGACGCCGCCGAGCCGCCCGCCGTAGGTCGTGTAGACGGGGGTGCCGAGCGCCACCGCCTCGCGGTTCATCGTTCCCCCGGCAGAGACGACCAGATCCGCGAGGGCGACCAGGCTCTGTGCCTCCACGGCGTGATCGGGGACGATCAGGGACGGCAGGGCGAGCTCCTTGACGTAGGTCCGCTGCTCCTCGGTGCGGGGCAGGACCACAGCGTGGACACCGGGGTCAGAGCCTACTCGCGCGAGTACCTGCGGAAAGAGGGGATTCGACTTGCGGTGATAGAGCGACACGTCCGGCGGAGGGCGAACGATCACGATGACGCGCTCCGTGTCCACCCCGGCCTTCTCGAGCGCGTCGGGGTCGACCTCGAAGTCGTAGAGGTAGTACTCCTCCTTGATCCCCGGGTACTGGAAGAGCTTCTCTGGGGTGACGCCGAATCGCTTCAAGCGCTCCGGCGGCACGGAGTCCGGGAAGATCACGCGCTTCGCCAGCCGGCAGCCGACCTGGTGCTGCGCGACGGCGAACTCGTAGTCGTGCATGTTCGCCTCGGGAATCCCCAGGAGGCGGGACGCGATGGCGATGTCGTTGGAGCCGTGCGCGATCGCGAGGTCGAAGCCCTTTCCCTTCCCGAAGCGGCGCATCCCGCCGGTGCGCTGGATCAACCGCATCAGCTTGCGAACTCGCGATGCCCCGCCGTGCCGGCCGATCAGCGTGTAGTCCATCCCATGCAGCTCGAGCAGCTCGAGCGTCTGTGTGTACACGCGCGCCGTGATCAGGACCTCGTGGCCCTGCGCGCGGAGTCGCTCGATGATGGGCCGAAGCACGAGCACGTGCGCGGGCCCGCTCATGTCGGCCCAGATCTTCAAGCTGGTCTAGATGATCGATTTCTGATCCGCGTGCGCCCGGAGATTCGCCCGGCCAAGCAGCTCAAGGACGCAGGGCGAAGCCTTTGGTGGTGCCAAAGGCGAGCCCGAGGACGCAGAGATGTGCAGCGCCGGGCGGATCAGCCGGGTCTGCGCGGATCGGGAATCGGTCATCTAGACGGCGGCTGCTGAGAGCTGCGGATAGAGGGGATAGCGCTCCATCAGCGCGCGAGAGCGCTCCAGCAGCGCGTCCTTCTGGGAATCGAAGTCCGTCGCCGAGCGCCGCGACGATCACCTTGGCGATCTCGCGCAGGTCGTCCTCGACGCAGGCCACGGGTGGTCAGCGCCGGCGTCCCGATCCGCAGGCCGGAAGGGTTCATCGGCGGGCGCTCGTCGAACGGGATCGCGTTGCGGTTGACGGTGATGCCGACCTCCTCGAGGCGATCCTCGGCCGTCTTGCCGTCGAGCCCCGTGTCGGGTCGAGGTCGACGAGGACCAGGTGCACGTCGGTGCCGCCGGTGAGAACGTCGACGCCGCCGGCGATCAGCTCGTCGGCGAACGCCTGGGCGTTCGCGATCGTCTGGCGCTGGCGCTCGCGGAACTGCTCGCTCTGCGGCGATCTTCAGCGCGACGGCCTTGGCGGCGATGATGTGCATGAGCGGGCCCGCCCTGCTGGCCCGGGAAGACCGCCCGGTTGACGTCTGCAGCCAGCTCCTCCTTGCAGAGGATCATCCCGCTGCGCGGGCCGCAGAGCGTCTTGTGGATCGTCGTGGTGACGACGTCGGCGTGGGGAACGGGGCTCGGGTGCTCGCCCGCGGCGACCAGCCCGGCGAAGTGCGCCATGTCGACCATCAGCTTGGCGTCGACGGAATCGGCGATCTCGCGGAACGCGGCGAAGTCGAGCTGGCGCGGATATGCCGACCAGCCGGCGACGATCACCTTCGGCTTGTGCTCCTCGGCGAGCCGCGCGACCTCATCCATGTCGACGAGGTTGTCCTCGCGGCGCACGTGGTAGGCGACGACCTTGTAGAGCTTGCCCGAGACGTTCAGCTTCATCCCGTGGGTGAGATGGCCGCCGTGGTCGAGCGCCATGCCCATGATCGTGTCGCCGGGATCGATCATCGCCATGTAGGCGGCGTTGTTGGCCTGGGCGCCGGCGTGCGGCTGGACGTTGGCGTGCTCGGCGCCGAACAGCTCCTTGGCGCGGTCGATCGCGAGCTGCTCGGCGATGTCGACCCACTCGCACCCGCCGTAGTAGCGCTTGCCCGGATAGCCCTCGGCGTACTTGTTGGTGAGCACCGAGCCGGCCGCGTCGAGCACGGCCTGGGGGACGAAGTTCTCGGAGGCGATCATCTCCAGCGTGTTCTGCTGGCGGCGCGAGCTCGCGCGTCGAGCACCCGGGCGATGTCCGGGTCGACCTCGGCGAGGTGGGCGGTCTGGAAGTCGTCAGGAAGGTCGCGTCGATGTCCAGGCCACGATACGATAGGGCGCGCGGCGAGCGCTTGACATTTATTGACCGATCTGGTAAATAATTGCCGCTCCCGCACCGACCAAGGAGGAGAGATGACCGACGCGACCGCGACCACCAACGGAGAGCTCCACACCGAGGACGACGCCCTGTCAGTCCTGATGGACGGCGACATCGACAAGGTGATGTCGGGTCTCGACAAGATCGTCGAGGCGGCTCCCTCCTACGAGAAGCTCTTCATGCGCTGGCAGCGCCAGCACTGGTCGACCGAGGACTTCTCCTTCGACGGAGGACGCCAAGCAGTGGGCCGACCCGGACATGTTCACCGACGAGGAGCGCAGGTTCCTCGAGTTCGGTTTCTCGGAGTTCTTCCTGGGCGAAGAGCGGGTCACGCTTGAGCTGCTCCCCTTCGCGATGGCGGCTCCGACCCACGAGGCGAAGGTCTTCCTCACCACGCAGATCTCCGACGAGGCCAAGCACACCGTCTTCTGGAACGGCTTCTACCGCGAGGTCTTCGGCATCGAGGCCGGCAGCCTCGGCGAGATGATCGACAAGCAGCGCTACGTCGTGAACGACGATTGGGAGACACTCTTCAACGGGATCCTCCACGAGTGCGCCGAGGATCTGCGCAAGGACCCGAGCGACTTCCCCAAGCTCGTCCGCGGCGTCACCGTCTACATGATCGTGATCGAGGGGATGCTCGCCCTTTCCGCAGCCCGCTTCATGATCAAGTCGCATGCGGGAGCGGAATTGGTTCCCGGGCTTCACCGCGGGGTTCACGGCGGTGAACCGGGACGAGTCCCGCCACGTCGGGTTCGGCGTCAAGTTCCTCGCGGACGCGATCAAGGACGACCAGGCGAACGCGAAGATCATCGAGGACACCCTGAAGGAGTGCCTGCCGGTCGCCACCCTGGTGTTCGTCCCGCCGTGGGTGGAGGACCCGTACAACTTCCAGACGCCCTTCTACCACTCGTCCGAGATCTTCGAGTACGCGGCGAAGTCGCTCTCGAAGAAGCTCGCGGCGATGGGCCTCGACCCGGCGATGCTCGCCGCCGCATGACGTCAACGGCGGCCACAAACACCGCCGCCGCATCTACGAGCGCCGCCGCAAAGCGCGGGCGTCCCTCCACGGGCGCCCGCGAGCGGATCCTGGATGCCGCCATCGAGGTGCTCAAGGCCGACGGCTATGCCGGGCCTGACGATCGCCAAGGTGGCGGCGAGGGCCGGCGAGTCCAAACCGCTCGTCGTCTACCACTACGGCTCGAAGCAGGGTCTCGTGGAGGCGTGCGGACGCGCGGTGGCGGAGATGATCACCGCGGAGGCGCTGGACGCCGTGGCGGGAGCGGGGACCGTCGAGGAGATCATCCGCGGCGCGGCCGAGGGGGTCGATCGGCTGCTCGACCGAGGACGAGCGGCTCGCTCGCCTGTACTTCGACCTTGCGGCCGTGTCCGTCGTGGACCCCGAGGTACGCCGGACGATCACCGAGGTCAACGAGGGTTGGGAGAAGGTGCTGATCGAGCTTCTCGAGCAGGCCGAGGACGGCCCCCCACCCGGCCAGGTCCGGGCGCTGGCGCTGATGATCAACGCCTGCCAGCAGGGCCTCGTGCTCGAGCGGATCCAGCGCGGCCCAAGCGCCGAGTGGAAGCGCGCCCGGGAGCTGTTCATCCGGAGCGCCCTCGCGGCCACATCTCACACCCGCACCTGAGCCGCGAGTTCTACGCTGGAGCAGTGTCAGGCGAGAACGTCGATTTCATCGAGCGAGGGTTCGAGGCGTTCAACGAAAGAGGGGTCGAGGGGATCCTCCCCTTCATCCACCCCGAGTTCGAGGCGACCACGCCGCCGAACCTCGCCTCTGAGCCCGATACGTATCGCGGCCACGACGGCATCCGCCGCTGGTTCGATTCGTTCGACGAGGTCATGGACGGGATCCGCTGGGACGCCCACGACTTCCAGCAGGCCGGGGACAAGGTGGTCGTCGAGTTCACGCTCCGGGCCCGCGGTAAGACGACGGGTCTCGACTTCGGGCAGGACGCCGTGATGGTCTGGTCGATGCGGGATGGCAAGGCGATCCGAGTTGAGCTGTTCGAGTCGCTGGACGACGCTCTGCGGGCGGCCCGGGAAGGTCCGAGCTGATCGTGGGGGCGTCCCACCAGGAACTGGTCGAGGCACTGCGCGACGCGTACAACGACCGGGATCCGGACGCATTCGCGGAGGCCTGGAACCCGGATTGCGAGTGGCATCCGTTCCTGACCGCGCGCGTCGAAGGGGACCTCGGATACCACGGGCACAACGGCCTCCGCGCTTGGTTCGAGGACGTCGACGAGATGTTCTCGGAGGCCAACGTTGAGCTCGAGACCTTCCGCGAGGTCGGCGATCGCCTGCTCGTCCTCGGGCAGATGACGGCGAAGGGCCGGGGAAGCGGCGCCGAGGTCAGCAGCGAGGTTGGCTGGGTGTTCGAGCCGGGCGGCGAACGGTTCCAGCGTGGCTGGGCCTACTTGAGCCATGACGAGGCCCAGCTCGCCGCCGAGGAGGCCGCTTCTTAGGCGGCGAGGCGGCGGTCGACCTCGGAGGCGGCCAGCGCCCCCTCGCGCAGGATCCGCCAGCTGCCTCCGGCGTCGATGTCGGTGACGTCGACGACGGTGGAGGGCTCCCCGATGAGCTCCCCGGCGTCGATGGCCAGGTCGGCCTCGCCGAGGATCGCCGGGGCGACGTTCTCGAACCGGCTTGGCGCGGCGGCGCCGCTGCGGTTTGCGCTGGTCTGGAGGATGGGCGTCATCGCTCCGGCCAGTGGTCCCTCGATCAGCCGGACGCCGAGCCGATCGAGGTCCTCCCGGCAGGCCAGCGGATAGCGGTGCTCCGGTGTTCGCCACGACCAGCGTCACGGGCCCAGGGAGCAGCGCGGCCAAGGCATCGCGGGTCCTCGATCCGAGGCCGGCGATCAGCTCGCGCATCGCGAGCGGCGAGAAGTACATGACCGCCGATGGCTTTCCCTCGTCGCGACCCTTGATCGCGTGGATCCGCTCGACCGCCTCGGCGTTGAGCGGATCGCAGGCGAGGCCGTAGAGCGTGTCCGCCGGGAAGATCGCCACGCCTCCCTCACCCACGCAGCGCTCGAGGGCGGCGCGGGCGGCATCCGGCCCGTCCGCCTCGACCGAGACGGTCTCGGTCATCGCCCGACGATCACCCGGTCGAGCCCGGCCAAGTCCTGTCTGGTCTCCACCTCCGTGTAGCCCGCGCCTCGGACCAACTCCGAGACCGCAGCTGCCTGCTTGTGGCCGATCTCGAGAGCGACCGTGCCCGGCCGCCACTCGAGTCCCGCCACCGAATCCAGCAGGCCCTCGATCGCCTCCAGCCCGGTCTCCCCGGCGACGAGCGCCTCGCGGGGCTCGTACTCGCGGATCTCCGGGGCGAGCCCCTCCCATTCGCTCTCGGAGACATAGGGAAGATTCGCGAGGAGCAGGTCGCACGGACTGGTTGAGGAGAGTGACGCCACCCCCTTGTTGACGACGTCCACACGGTCGCCGAGCCCGAGCCGGTCGGTGTTGACCTGAGCGACTCGAAGGGCGTCCATCGAAATGTCGATCGCGAACACCCTGGCCTCGGGCAGCTCGTCGGCGACCGCCAGCGCGATGGCGCCGCTGCCGGTCCCCACGTCGATTACGGAGCTCGCCCCGGTCTCCAGCGCCACCTCGACCAGCAGCTCGGTCTCGGGCCGCGGAATCAGCACCCGCCCATTCACCTGAAGCTCGATCCGCCGGAAGCCCTTTCGGCCCAGGATGTAGGCGACGGGCTCGCGCCGGACGCGCCGCCGGACCATCTCGGCGAACTCCCTCGAGGCTCCGACCGGCAGCCTCATCTCGGGCTCGGCGGCGATTTGGGCGCGGTCCCATCCGGTTGCCCCTGCGAGAAGCACCTCGGCGTCAAGACGCGCCGACTCGCAACCGGCCGCGGTCAGGGCACCGACCGCCCCCTCCAGTGCATCTCGGGCTGCCGAGGTCTGGGCGGTCAGGTCGTCTCCGCCGTCTGCGCCTCGAGGCGCCGGCGCTTTTCCTCCGACGCGAGCGCGTCCGTGAACTCGTCCAGCTCCCCTCCGAGAATCCGGTCCACCCCGCTCGCGGTCAGCTTGACGCGATGGTCGGTGACGCGGTCCTGCGGGAAGTTGTAGGTGCGGATCTTCTCCGAGCGCTCGCCGGAGCCGACCTGGGCGCGCCGCTCCGAGGCAATCTCCTTCTGTTGCTCCTCGATCTCGCGCTCGAGCAACCGGGCACGGAGGACGCGCATCGCCTTCTCCCGGTTCTGGTGCTGCGACTTCTCGTCCTGCATCGCGACGACGAGCCCCGTCGGCTTGTGGGTGATTCGGACGGCCGAGTCCGTCGTGTTGACGGACTGGCCCCCCGGACCCGAGGAGCGGTAGACGTCGATCTGAAGATCGTTGGGGTCGATCTGGACGTCGACCTCCTCGGCCTCGGGAAGCACCGCCACCGTCGCGGTCGAGGTGTGGATCCGGCCCTGCGACTCGGTCTTGGGAACGCGCTGGACCCGGTGGGTACCGCCCTCGTACTTGAAGACGGAGTAGGCGGCGTCGCCCTTGATCGCGAAGGTGACCTCCTTGAACCCGCCGACCTCGGACGCGGACTGCGAGAGGACCTCGACCGAGTAGCCGAGGCGCTCGGCGTAGCGGGTGAGCATCTTGAAGAGGTCGCCGGCGAAGAGGGCGGCCTCGTCTCCCCCGGTCCCGGCGCGGATCTCGACGATCACGTTCTTGTCGTCATTCGGGTCTCGCTCGACCATCGCCAGGCGGATCTGCTCCCCGAGTTCCTCCAGCCGGGCCGGTGCCTCGGCCGCGACCTTGTTCAGCTCCGGGTCATCACCATCCTCGGCGAGCAGCTCGCGGGCGCCCTCGAGGTCGTCCTTGACGGTCAGCCACTCGCGGGCGAGGTCGTGCGCGCCCTGCAAATCGCGGTACTCGCGTCCGACCTCGGCCGCGCGCTCGCGGTCCGAGTGGAGCTCGGGGTCGGACATCTGCCGCTCCAGCTCCGCGTAGCGGCTCTCGATCTGGTCGACCAGCGTGTCGATCATGGCCTAAGTGTGACGCGAGCGGCCGAAGCTAGGCGACGATCTCGATCGGCTGCGTGCCCTTCGCCTCGTAGGGATCCTCAACGGCGAGCACTCCCTGCAACGAGCGAATCGCCACCTCGAGCTGGTCGTGATCCGGCTCGCGGGTGGTGAGGTTCTGGAGCATCAGGCCCGGCCACATCACGGCGCGGACCCAGCGCTTGTTGCGGTGCTTGCCGGCCCACTTGATCACCTCGTAGGAGAGCCCGGCGATCAGTGGGATGCCGAGGATGCGCGAGACGACCAGCCAATACCAGGCGGGCAGTCCGATCGGCGCGAAGACGAAGATCGCCAGCACCATCACGATCAGCAGGAAGCTGGTGCCGCAGCGTGGATGCAGCCGCGAGTACTTTGCGGCTCTCTCCGGGGTCAACTCGTCCCCGGCCTCGAAGCAGGAGATCGTCTTGTGCTCCGCGCCGTGGTACTGGAAGACCCGCCGCAGGTCGGGCATCTTGCTGATCAGGGCCAGATAGCCGATGAAGATCGCCGTTCGCAGCACGCCCTCGACGAGCCAGAAGAGAAGGGCTGAGCCCAGCCAATCCTTGATCAGGCTGGTGGCGCCGACCGGGATGACGAAGAAGAGCCCAACCGCGAGCAGCAGCGAGAAGAAGATCGTCAGGCCCCAGGTGAAGCCGCCGATCTCCTCCTCTTCCTCACCGTCGGCGAGCTGCGCGTTGGCGGAGATCGCCAGCGCCTTGAAGCCGATCTTGAGCGACTCGCCAAGCGCCACGACACCGCGGATGATCGGCAGGCGCAGTATCCGGCTGCGCTTCGCCCAGGAGACGATCGGCTCGGAGGTGACCTTGATCTCGCCTTCTGGCGTGCGGCAGGCGACCGACCAGGTCGAGACGCCCCGCATCATCACTCCCTCGAGCACCGCCTGGCCGCCGATCGGCGCGTCGCCGACGGCGACCGGCTTCCCGTCCGGCATCACCTCGGATTGAGCGGCTCGGGGCCGCGATCCGTTCTGTGATGAGGCGGGCTCGGTGCTCAACGGGCGCGCTTGGCGGCCCGGCGACGGAACCGCTCGACCCGGCCGCCCGTGTCAACCAGCTTCTGCTTGCCCGTGTAGAAGGGGTGGCACTGCGAGCAGAGCTCGACGTGAAGCTCGGGCTTCGTGGAGCGCGTATAGAAGTCGTTCCCGCACGAGCAATGGACGTGCGAGAGGACGTATTCGGGATGGATTTCAGTCTTCATCTCGTTCAAGTTTAGCCACGCAAGAGAACACCGCCGCGGACCGCAAGGTGCGGACCGCGGTGTGTGCGGCCACTCACGTTGACATACAGACTGTAGGTCAGATATACATACAGCCTGTATGCGAAAACGATCCTGGAGGGCCTGCTGATGACGACTGCGACAGACACGACCGCGATAGTGATGCTCGCCCAGCGCTACGGCGAGGCCTGGAACCGCCAGGACCTCGACGCGATCATGGACCTGCATGCCGAGGACTGCGTCTTCGTCGCGCACGCCGCCGGCTCTCCCCCGGCCGACGGCAAGGGGGCCGTCCGCGATGCCTTCGCGGGCTACATCGCGATGATCCCCGACATCAACTTCGCCGAGCGCTCCCTGCATGTCGGCGAGGACCACTGGGTATTGGAGTCCACGATGACCGGCACCGTTGAGCAGGCGATCGAGGTCGAGGGAGAGTCCTTCGGCACGCGCGGCGCCCGCGTCGAGGTGCCGTGCGTCGACGTGATCGAGGTGCGCGACGGACTGGTCGCCAGCAAGCACACCTACCTCGACACGCTGGAGATGCAGCGGCAGCTGGGAGGCGATCAATGACCACGGCAACCGAAAACGGAACCGCCACCAACGCCGAGGCACAGGCCTGGGTCGAGATGTTCGCCGAGGCCTGGGCCAACCCGGGTAACGCGGACACCTTCAGTGATCACATCGACCCCTGGTTCCATCCCGAGGTGCGGATGATCCAGCCCTCGATCCGCCCGGTGGTCGGCAAGCGGGCGTTCCGCGAGGAGTTCGCGAGGCCCCTCTTCGAGCTCGTCCCGGACCTCCACGGGATCGTCGAGAACTGGTCCGCGAGTGGCGACCGGGTCTACATCGAGCTGCGCCTGGAGGGAACCATCGGCCGGCGTAGGTTCACCATGCACACCTGCGACCGGATCAGGCTGCGCGACGGGAAGGCATTTGAGCGCGTCGCCTACCTGGACGCGACGCCGCTGGTCAAGGCCGTGCTGCGCAGCCCGCGCGCCTGGCCCGTCTTCGTACGCAGCCAACTTCGCAACCTGAGGAGGCCCACGTGAATGAGGTCAAGCTGACGCAGGGGACGATCCGCTACCGCGAGTCGGGCGAGGGCCCGCCGATCGTCTTCGTCCACGGACTGCTGGTCGATGGGCGCCTCTGGCGCAAGGTGACCCCGCTGCTGGAGGACCGCTTTCGCTGCATCGTCCCCAACCTGCCGCTGGGCTCGCACGAGGTCCCGATGAACCCCGACGCGGACCTCTCTCCCCCGGGTCTCGCGCGGATCATCGACGGCTTCATGGCCGCCCTCGAGCTCGAGGACGTGACGCTCGTCGCCAACGACACGGGTGGCGCGCTCTCTCAGATCACGGCTGCCAATCACCCCGAGCGGATCGGGCGGCTGGTGTTGACCAACTGCGATGCCTTCGAGAACTTCCTGCCTCCGGCATTCCGCCCGTTGCAGTGGGCGGCGCGTGTGCCGGGGCTGCTCACGGCGATGATGCAGGGGACGCGGTCCGCGCGTGTGCGCCGGCAGGTGGCCTATGGACCGGTGATCAAGCGAGACCGGCGCGGAGCTCCGCTCGCGGAGTGGGTGCGGCCGTACCTCACCGACGGGGGCGTGCGCCGGGACACGATCAAGGTGCTGAAGGGAATCGACCCCGTCTACACCCTTGAGGCCGCGGACAAGCTCCGAACCTGGGACAAGCCGGCGATGCTCGCCTGGGCGGCGGAGGACCGCTTCTTCAAGCTCTCCTTCGCCGAGCGGCTCGCGCACACCATCCAAGGAGCGACCCTCGAGAAGATCGAGGATTCCTACACCTTCGTCTCGGAGGATCAGCCCGAGCGCCTCGCGGAGCTGATCGCTCGCTTTGCGCGGGAGCCGGCAGCGGTCGCGTAGAGCGATCGCCGCAGCCGGGACCGCCGCCTTCCTGGTCCTGGTGCCCGGCATCGTCGCCGGGCTCATCCCGTGGCTGCTGATCGGCTGGCGGATGGACGCAGCGCCGCTAGCCATCCGGATCGCCGGCGGCGCACTGGTGACCGGAGGGGCGGCCTTCCTGATTCACGCGTTCGCTCGCTTCGTCATCGAAGGCGTCGGCACGCCCGCACCCGTCGCCCCGACGGAGCGGCTCGTAGTCGGCGGCGTCTACCGCTACGTCCGCAACCCGATGTACCTGGCGGTCGGGGCAACGATCTGCGGCCAGGCGCTGCTGCTCGGCCAGTGGGGGCTGCTCGCCTACGCCGCCCTGTTCTTCGCGATCGTGGCGACCTTCGTCATCACCTACGAGGAGCCGACTCTCGAGAGGCAGTTCGGCGCGGCCTACGACGTCTATCGGCGAGCCGTGCCCGGCTGGCTGCCTCGTCTGCACCCGTGGCAGGGCGAGCGCCGGAGCTGATCCTCAGCAGCCCCGGAGCTTCCGAGTCAGGCTGACCTTCCGCCCGTCGAGCGAGCTCGCCACCGCCTCCAGCTTCTCGCCGGAGGAGGCGTTGTGCAGACCGATCCGGATCGGGGGCCTCGCATCGCTTCCGATCTTCTTGCCGCGCAGGTAGAACGTGGCCTCCTGGGGCTGCCCCTTGCCGGTCACCAGGGCCTCCGAGCAGTTGCGGGGCTTGAGCTTCAGAGCGGGCTGCACGCGGCAGCTCCTGCCGGCGCAGTTCGCCAGCCCGCTGAGCAGCACCTGCAGGGAGCTCTTGACCTGCGCATAGGCGGGATTGGACGCCGCGTTCTGTAGCTCGAACGGATCGTTCCGCAGGTCGTAGAGCTCCTGCTCGCCGCTGCCGTAGTTCGCGTACAGGTAGCGATCGGTGCGCACGCCCTGGTAGTTGAGAGGCGGATCCTCGGGATCCTCGAGCGCGTCCGGAGTGAAGAACGTCTCCAGGTCCATGGCGCGGCCAGGCCAGTAGCGCTTCTTCTCCATGATCGGGACGAGCGACATCCCGTCCTCCTTCCGCCCCGGCTTGGCGTGCGCGAAGTCCAGGATCGTCTCGGTCAGGTCCACGTTGCCAACCGGCTGGCTGCGGTGAACGCCCTTCGGCATCCCCGGCGCGCGGATTTGCAGCGGCACCCGGATCGACGGCTCGTAGAGGCGGACCTTGCCCTGGGGCACTCGGTGCTCCCCGTGGAAGAAGCCGTTGTCAGAGGTGAACATGAGCACTGTGTTCTTGAGCTCGCCCTGCTGCTGGATCGTGCTGACCACGTTCTGGACCAGGTCGTCAACACCGAGCACCGCTTCGGCCCGGGCGCGGTAGCGATCGTCGACGTTGTTGATGGCGGTCGGCGTGAGCGACGGCAGGCTCTTGATGTTCGACGGCTTGTCCGAGACGTCGGCCTCGTTGAAGTCCGGATTTCTCGGCGCGGTCAGGCCGGCGAAATGTCCCTGGTAGCGCGGCGCCGCGCGCGGGTTATCACCGGCGCAGTTGCAAGCGGCCGCCTCCGAGTGCGGGTCCCGCGGGGCGACCGAGAGGTAGAAGGGCTTGTTGCTCGGAGCCCGGCGCCTGATGAAGTCGGCGGCCTTCTGGGAATAGACGTCGGTCTGATAGGTGGCGGGATCCACGACGTCGGGCGTCGTGCCGTAGTGAACGATCTGCCCGTTCTCGTTGAGGGTGTAGCCGTAGGCCGTATAGGTGCCGCCCGTGAACTGATCGGGATTGTCGATCGAGCCGTACCACTCGTTCCAGCCGGGCGGGACCGTCGTGTCCGGAACCGTGGCGCCGTAGCCGTTCAGGAACTTGCCGATGTGTGCGGTGTAGTACCCGGCGCGCTGGAGCCAGACCGGCATCGTGTTGCCGATGGTCGGTGCGAGCTTGCTGTACCCACCCGAGGGCAGCTGATTTCCCCTGACCCCGTGATTGTGCGCGTACTGGCCCGTCAGCATCGTGGACCGGGACGGGCAGCAGAGCGAGTAGTTGACGAAGGAGTTGTCGAAGGTGACGCCCTTGGCCCCGATGTCGGCGTTCGTCTTGGTGAGGAATTGCTGCAGGTTCACCGACTGGTCGTCGTCCATGATCAGGACGATGTTCGGGCGCTTCTGCTTGGGAGGGTGTCGCTTCTTCTTCGCCTCGGTGGCACCAGGAGCGAGGGCGACCGCCGCGCAGAGCAACGTCGCCACGAGCAGACGCCAGCATGACCCGCCTGCCTACGACCGGCCGCTGGATCTCTTTCTTTGCTGCCCCCGTCCCCACATCCCCATAAACAGGTAGCCGGGCGGCGAGTTGCGGTGCCTGACAAGTGCCTCCTGCGCCCGCAGGCCGGGCTAAGGTACGCCCGTGCCAGACACTGGGGAGGACGCGTCCGAAAAGATCTCCGTGGTTCTCGCGGATGACCACGCCGTCGTCCGCAGCGCTCTGCGCCTGATGCTCGAACGCGAGCCTGACATCGACGTCGTGGCCGAGGCCGGCGATGCGGACTCGGCGAGCCGCTACGTGAGCGGGCACCACCCGAAGGTCCTGATCCTCGACATCAACATGCCCGGCGGATCGGGCCTGGCCGCAATCCCCTCGATTCGCGAGCAATCGCCGGACACCGAGATCGTGGTCCTGACGATGCAGGACGAGACGGCCTTCGCCCGCGAGGCGCTGCAGGCCGGCGTCCTCGGCTACATCCTCAAGGAGGCGGCCAGCGAGGAGCTGGTCAAGGCGGTCCGGATGGCGGCAGAGGGCCGCACCTATCTCCAGCCGGAGCTCGGCGCTCGACTCGCCGCGGAGCCGGACGCTTCCACTCCGGACGATCTATCCGAGCGCGAGCTCGAGGTACTGCGCCTGATCGCGCTCGGGCACACCAACAACGAGATCGCGGAGCAGCTCTACCTGAGCGTCCGCACCGTCGAGTCCCACCGGGCCCACATCCAGCAGAAGCTCGCGATGACCACCCGCTCCGAGCTGGTCCGCTACGCGATCGAGCGCGGGCTCATCGACGTCTAGCGGCGGGGGGGGGGGGGGATGGCGCCCATTCATTTGTATTTCTCGTCGTCCTCCCGGGTGAGCAGCGGGATCTGCGCGCGGATCCGCGTCCCCGATCCCCTCGTCGAGTCGACGTCGAGCGTCCCGCCAAGGAGCGCGGCGCGCTCCCGCATGCCGACTAGCCCGAAGCCCTCCCGCACCAGGTTCGGCTGGAAGCCGACGCCGTCATCCCGGACCTCGATCTGGATCGCGCCGCGTGAGGCACGCACCGTGACGTCGGCGCGTCGCGCGACAGAGTGCTTGGAAACGTTGTTGAGCGCCTCCTGGACGAGGCGGTAGACGGCGGTCTCGATGACCGGCGTGGGGCGGGCCTCCTCATCGCGAGGCAGCTCGAAGTCGCAATCGACCTCCATCGTTGACGCCCGCTGATGCTGCTCCGCCAGCGCCTGCAGGGCCGCCTCGAGGCCGATCGTGTCCAGCGAGGCGGGCCGCAGCTCGGTGATCAGCCCGCGGAGCTTCACGATCTCCTCGTCGATCTGCTCGACCGCGGCCTGGCCCGTTTTCTCGAGCGCCTCGGGCGTCTCCTCCCTGAGCGCCGAGGAGAGGCGCATCCGCAGGACGGCCAGCGCCTGGAGAGTCTCGTCGTGCAGCTCGCGGGCCCAGCGGCTGCGCTCCTGCTCGGCCGCGTCGATTGTGTTCTGGAGCCGTTCCTCGGCCATCGACCGCGCCGTCGCCACGCCGGTCGCGGCGCTGGCGGCGAATGCCTCGAGCATCCGCTGGTCCTCGTGGTCGAAGCTGCCAGGGTCGCCGATGCGATCCAGGGCGACGACCACGCCCAGTGGGTCGCCGCGGAAGAGAAGCGGTGCGAGCAGGGCGCGGCCGCTCTCGCTCCCGCCCAGCTCCACCCCGGTGAACCCGCCGAGCAGCACCTCCTCGGAGGCCTCCCTCGCCCGGACGCGGAGCTCTGTGACCTTCGGGTCGAGGCCGTCGGCGACGGCGGCCGTCGCCGCGACGACGAGATCCTCCCCCTCGCGCAGGAGGATGATCAATGCCCTCGCGTCAACGAGCGCCCGGCCGCGTTCGACGATCGCCTCGAGCACCCGATCGAGGTCGGTCTCGCCGCCCACCGCGATCGCGACGTCGGTCGCCGCCTGCAGCCTCCGGACCGCCCGGCGAAGATCGTCGCGGTCCCGTCTGCGGTCGGTGATGTCGCGAATCGCGGCGAGGGCCATCATCCCGTTGTCGGTCGCGACGGTCGAGAGCGAGATCTCGCACGGGAACTCGCTGCCGTCCTTGCGGCGGGCGTAGAGATCGAGGCCCGCGCCCATCGGGCGCGTGCGCGGCGCGTCGAAATAGCGGTCTCGATGACCGACGTGGCCGGCGCGGACTCGCCTCCGGCACCAGCATCTCGACGCGGTCGCCGATCAGCTCATCGCGCGCGTAGCCGAACATCGCCTGGGTTCGCGAATTCACCAGCTTGATCTCCCCGGTCTGATCAACGCCGATCACCGCGTCGGGTGCGAACTCGAGGAACTCTCGCTCGAGTGACTGCCTGGCCTGATCCGCCACCGCGCGAGCATAGATCAGCCTCTCGCGGGTAGCCATGGTCAGGATGCGAAACCGACTCGGCCCAATTGCTGCCTGCCTGGCCGCCGGTCTCTCCGCCGGGCTCCTGGCGCTGGGTTGCGGAGGCAACGGCTCCGACACCGTCGAGCAGCACACCTCCTCGACCGGCGCGCCCCTGGGAGGGGCGGTCGAACAGCCGCTGTCGCCGGCCCAGCAGCACGGACAGCAGCTGTTCGTGGCCCGTTGCGGCTCCTGCCACACCTTCCACGCGGCCGGGACGGTCGGTCAGATCGGGCCGAACCTCGATGACATCGCCATCGACGAGGCGGCCGTCGTTCACGCGATCAGGACCGGCGGCGGCAGCCACAGCCACGGCGCCGGCGGCAAGACCGGCAACATGCCGCGCAATCTGGTCACCGGCAAGGACAGGCAGGACGTGGTGGCGTTCGTCGCCGCCAACGCCTCCGGAAGCTCTACCCCGTAGTCAGACTTCCTGGTAGAGGGGGCCGTCGCCGCCCTCGGGCAGGGTGAGCCGGCCGCCCTTGGCGGTGATCGCGCCGCATTGGACGCAGTTCGACGGCGTCACGTGCACGTCCACCGTCTCCGCGCCGCTCTCGAGCTCCTCGTCGGGAATCTCGTAGACCTGGGCCGGGCACATCGACACCCACGTCTGCGCGATCTCCTTCGGCACGCGCTCCTGGATGCGGATGTGGTTCGGGGCGTCGTCCCGGGTCGCGTTGCCCGAGAGGAAGACCGAGTTGAGCTTGTCGTAGAGGTACTTGTTGTCCGGCTTCGGATAGCTCTTGGCCGCGCCGTCGATCTCCACTGGCGATCTCGGCGTCGGACTCCGCCTTCCAGTGGCCACCGGGAAAGCGGCCCTTGGTGACCGTCATCGCGCTGGCCAGGGCACCGCCGATGAAGAAGCCCTTCGAGAAGACCTGGCGCATGTTGCGCGACTCGTAGAGGTCCTCCTCGATGATCGACTTCTTCACCTTGCGCTCGTAGTTCTCGAAGTTGACCGACTCCTGCTTCAGCGACTCCACGATCGATTCGGCGGCGTACATCCCCGGCGTGCATCGCGTAGTGGATGCCCTTCAGCGTCGGCACGTTGACCATGCCGGCGGCGTCGCCGGCGATCATCATGCCCGGGCTGGAGAGCCGCTTGGGCATCGACCAGTAGCCGCCCGATGGGATCGTCTTCGCGCCCCAGCCGACGCGCTTGCCGCCCTCGAGGATCTTCTTGACGAACGGGTGCGTCTTCAGCTCCTGCAGGGCGTCGTGGCAGGAGAACGTTGCGTCGCGTGGTGTCCAGCCCGACGACCAGGCCGAGCGCGACCTTGTCCTCGCCCATCGGGTAAATGAAGCTGCCGCCGAACTCGTTCCACTTGGCGCGCTTGCGAAGAGGCCAGCCCATGGTGTGGATGACCCGGTCCAGGGGCTTCTCGACCTCCCAGACCTCCTTCACGCCGATCTCCCAGCGCTGCGCGTTCGGACCGTGCAGGTCGAAGTAGTCGAGCGCTGCGCCGGTCAGATGGCCCAGGGTGCCCTCCGCGAGCACGGTGGCCTTGGCGACCACGTCTGAGCCCGGCTCGAAGTTGGAGAGCTCCTCGCCGTCCTTGCCGCGTCCCTTGTCTCCGGAGCGGACCCCGCGGACGATGCGGTCCTCGACCAGCAGCTTGTCGGCCGAGGTCTCGCTGAGGATGTAGACGCCGGCCTCCTCGGCCTTCTCGGCGAGGAAGCGGCCGAGCTTGGCGACCGAGGTCACGTAGTTGCCGTGGTTGCGGAAGTTCGGCGGCATCGGCTTCAGGGGAAGCGCCATCTTCTTCGTCAGCAGGTAGACGGCGTCCTTGGTGACCTCCTGGTAGACGGGCCAGTCCGAGGGATCGAGGTCGGGGAACAGCTCCCGCATCGCGGAGGGCTTCATGTTCGCCCCGGAGAGGAGGTGGGCACCCGGGGTCTTGCCCTTCTCGATAACGGCGACCGGGACCTCGCCCAGCTTCTCGGTCAGCTCGGGCTCGTTCTCGAGCAGCTGCATCAGCTTGTTCGCGCAGGCGAGCCCGGCGGGGCCGCCGCCGACGATCGCCACGCCGACCTCGATCCGCTCATCCTCGGGATCGGTGATCGGTGCGATGAACTCCTCCGCCGGCTTGACTGGCGGCGGATACTCGACGCGGGCTCGACGGCAGCATCAGCCGCCCTTCTTGGCCTTGATCGCCTCGGTGAGCTTGGGGACGATCTTGTGGAGGTCGCCCACCACGCCGAGGTCCGAGAACTCGAAGATCGGTGCGTTCTGGTCCTTGTTGATGGCCAGGATGTTCTCCGAGTTCTGCATGCCGACCTTGTGCTGGATCGCGCCGGAGATCCCGAGCGCCAGGTACAGGTTCGGCGCGACCGTCTTGCCGGTCTGCCCGATCTGAGCGGCGTACGGGTACCAGCCGGCGTCGACGACGGCGCGGGTGGCCGCCACGGCGCCGCCCATCGACTCGGCCAGCTGCTCGGCGAGCTCGAAGTTCTCCTTCTTGCCCAGGCCGCGGCCGCCACCGACCAGGATGTCGGCGCCCTCGATGTTGACGTCCTCGCCGCGCTGCTCGCCGCGGGTCACCATCCTCGCCTTGGTCGACCACTCCGAGAGCTCGACGGCGACGTCCTCGACCTCGGCCGTGCCGCCGGTCTCCTTCTCGTCGAACGCGTTGAGGCGGCCGATGATGATTCCCGGCTCATCGACGTAGCCGACGTCGGCGATCTGCGAGTCCTGCAGGATCGGCCGCTCGGCGACGAGCTTGCCGTCGGCGACGTTCACCTGGGTCACCTCCATCGTCACGCCGGCGTTGAGGCGGGCCGTCAGGCCGGCGCCGATCTCGAAGCCCAGCAGTCCTCCGCCGAAGAGCGCGTAGTCGAAGTCGTTGTCGGTCATGACCTTCGCCATGACGTCGACGATCGGCTGGGCGAGGCCCTCGGGGGCCTCCTTGCAGCGATAGACCTTGGTGGCGCCGTAGGCGCCGAGTCCGGCGGCCGCGTCATCGGTGACGTCGCCGACCACCACCGCGGCCGCCTCGGTGCCAAGCTCGCCGGCGAGCTTGGCGGCCTCGGAGATGGCGCCGAGGGAGTTCTTGTTGAAGTTGCCCTCGTCGTCGTGGAGGGCGTAGACCAGGATGCCTCCCATCTAGATCAGCTTCCTTTCCTCGAGCCAGGCGACGATCTTCTCGACCGTCTCGTTCGTGTCCTCGTCCTCGATGATCTCGCCGGCCTCCTTGGCGGGAGGGGGCTTCAGCTCGAGCACGGCGGTGCGGGATCCGCCCTCGCCGACCCGGTCGCCCTCGATGCCGACGTCGCCGATCGCCTTGGTGTCGAGCGGCTTCTTCTTCGCGCCCATGATCGCCTTCAGGCTCGGGTAGCGCGGCTCGTTGATCGCGTCGCCGACGCTGATCACGGCCGGCGTCTCCACCTCGACGGTGTCGTAGCCGTATTCCGCCTGGCGCTCACAGGTGAGCTTGCCGTCGGCGACGTCCATCTTGATCACCTGGGTCAGCGACGGCATCTTCAGGTGGTCGGCCACCACCGCGCCGATCGTGTAGCACTCCCCGTCGTCCGACTGCTGGCCCAGCAGCACCAGGTCGGGGCTCTCGGACTCCAGGACCTTCGCCAGGGCGTACCCGGTGGCGCAGACGTCCGAGCCGGTCAGGGCCTCGTCCGTGAGGTGCACCGAGCGGTCGGCGCCGAGCGCGACGGCCTTGTGGAGGGCGCGAACGGCGCTCTCCGGGCCCATCGTCACGGCGACGATCTCCTCGACGTCGGTGCCGCCCTCCTTGACCTGCATGGCGGCCTCGAGGGCGTGGGTATCGAAGGGGTTGAGGTTCTTCTCGCCCGAGCGATCCAGGCGCTTGGTCTCCGGGTCGATCCGCTTGTCCACAGCGGCGTCGGGGACCTCTTTGACCAGCACGCAAATCTTCAAGTTGGGGTCCTCTCTCGAGAATCGATTCGTTCGCGGCGGCGCGGGATATTAGCGATTGGCCCGACTGGCTGACTGACCAGTCAATCGGTCTCGCCGGACCATGCTAGACGGCCGACTACCCGCGCGCGCTAGTCGTTGAACCTGGCGACCAGCGGCGGGGTGCCGGGCGCGCCGGAGAGGCGAAGCACCGACACATGATTCGGAGCGACCGGGATCGATCCGCCCGAGCCGCCCCCCGGATCAAGCTGGAACCAGTGGAGCGGAATCTCGCTGCCCTCATCGGTGACCAGCTCCGCGGCCGTCATCCCGGCGCGACGCCCCTGATCGACGTCGATGTGCACCCAGGAGGGCGATCCGTCATAGCTGAAGACCGTTCCGACGTCGGTGCCCCCCGCTCGCAGGGCGTAGGACTCGAACTCCTTCCCGTTCGCCTGGTCGAGGGTGTGCTGGTAGTGGGAGGCGAGTCGGAGGTCCGGAGCGACGATGACCAGGACGACTGCGGCGGCCGCCAGCGCCGCCGCTGCGGGCGCGAGAACGAGACGCAGCCGGCGCCGGCGCTTTGGCTGCGGCGCCGGGAGCAGCTCGTTCAGAACCCGAGATTCGAAGCCCACCGGGGCCTCACGTTGCGGCGCAAGCAGCAGCAACTCGTCGGCGAGCTCGGAGTACTTCTCCACTTCGGCGCGGCAGTCCGGGCAGTCGGCCAGATGCTGGAGTGCGCGGCCGCGCTCCTCGCCCTCGACGATGCCAAGCGCCAGCTCGGCGGCCATCTCGCGGGTCTCCTCGCAGCGGGCGTCCATCACTCGAACACCTCCATCTCGGAGCGCAGCTTGATCATCGCGGTCCGGATTCGGGTCTTGACGGTGCCGAGCGGGACGTCGTCGAGATCGCTGATCTCCCGCGCCGTCCGCCCCATGTAGGCGGAGAGGACCAGGGCCCGGCGCTGGTCGTCGGGAAGGTCGGTGATCGCCGAGCGCAGCTGGTCGCGCTCATCCGGTTGCAGGCCCACCTCGTCAGTCCCGGGGGCTTGGTTCTCGATCGAGATCTCCGCCGCGATCACCTCGGGATCGACCGGATCGAGGCGCTTCATCCGAGTCACGTCGATCGCCAGGTTGCGAGCGATGGAGAGCAGCCAGGTGGAGACGCGGCCCTTGCGGGCGTCGTAGTTGCCAGCGTGCCGAAAGACGCGGGCGAACGTCTCCTGGGCCACCTCCTCGGCCAGCGCGGGCTGGCGAACGATGGTCAGTGCGAGGCCGAAGACGCGCCCCTGGAAGCGGCGCACGAACGCAGCCGCGGTACGGGGGTCGCCTGTGGCGAAGCCAGCGAGCAGTGCCTCGTCGGACGGATCCACGTTAATTCCTACGTTGCGCAGGCAACGGCGGATTGCACGCGGACGCCCCAATCCCTGCTGTCCCGGCGGGCGTAGTGCGTATGAGAGGGGATGAAGGACACGGTCTCACCAAGGTAAAGGAGGACCCGTGAAGCGCATACATCGTTTGATCCTCGCCGGCGCCTGCAGCCTCGCCCTCGGCGTCGGCCTGGCCGCGTGCGGCGGCAGCAGTGACGACAGCTCGGCCAACTCGGCCAGCCCGGCGACGAACAGCAACTCGCCATACAGCGGAGCCGGTGGATCGACCGCGACGACCGGCGGCACGGCGGCAGGGAGCACCAGCGGCGGCAGCGGCGGCGGGGGCTACGGTTACTAGTTGGACGCGGGCTCTCGCCCTGCGACGGCTCGCTGGACGAACTCGACGATCTCGTCGGTCGGCGCGCCTGGAGTAAAGACCTCGGCCACCCCGAGCTTCTTCAGCTCCGGGATGTCGTCGGCCGGAATCGTCCCTCCCACCGTCACCACGACGTCCCCCGCTCCCTGAGCTGTGAGGAGCTCGACGACGCGGGGCACGAGCGTCATGTGCGCGCCGGAGAGGATCGAGAGTCCGACGGCGTCGGCGTCCTCCTGAATGGCGGTCTCGGCGATCTGCTCTGGGGTCTGGTGCAGGCCCGTGTAGATCACCTCCATGCCGGCATCGCGCAGCGCGCGGGCGATGATCTTCGCCCCGCGGTCGTGACCGTCCAATCCGGGCTTGGCGACGACGATCCTGATTTTTCTGGCTGTGTCGGTTGGCACTATTCAGGCATGCATTCGTTGAATGGCGAGTTAACCGTAGTTGAACCGCAGGTTTCTACGGTTATCAGCGAGGTATGCCGATACGAGAATGAGCATTGAAATGAACAGGGGAATCGTTTCAACAGGAGGCAAAGGCATGTATGACGTTCTCTTTCTGGACCGCAGGCACGGGAGGAAGCTGCTTGCCAGCGGTCTCGATCACGACGACGCTTGCCAGGTAGCCAGGACCGAGTCCGAGCGGCGCGGCGTCGGCCGGATGTTCTTGGCCGGCTCCGAGCTCGGCCCGGTTGGCGAAGTCATCCTGATCGTCGAGTCAACTCGCAGCGCGGCGTAGCGAGCTTCAGAAGACCGGCAGTTCCGTGTAGCGGCCGAAGACCGTCTGTAGCGCCTCCACCATCTCGCCCTCCGACACCCGGGCCCGGGCACACGCCAGGATCGGGTCCATCAGATTGCCGTCGGTCGCGGCGGCCGCCCGCAGTTCGCCAAGCGTGCGTTCGACCTCATCTGAGTTCCGCCGCGCCTTTGTCGCCTCCACCCTCCCCTTTTGCTTGCGCTCGAGCTCGGGATCGATCCGCAGGATCGGGATCTCCTCGTCGTCCTCCTGGACGTACTCGTTGACACCGACCACGATCCGCTGCCGCGAGTCGACCTCCTGCTGGTAGCGGAACGATGCGTCCGCGATCTCACGCTGGGGGAAGTTCTGCTTGATCGCCTCGACCATGCCCCCGAGCTCGTCGATCCGGGCGAAGTACTCATACGCGGCGCGCTCCATCTCGTCGGTGAGGGTCTCGATGAAATAGGAGCCGCCGAGCGGGTCGATCGTGTTGGTGACACCGGTCTCGTGGGCGATCACCTGCTGGGTGCGCAGAGCGATCCGGACGGCCTCCTCGGTCGGCAGGGCGAGAGCCTCGTCATAGGAGTTGGTGTGCAGCGACTGGGTCCCGCCGAGCACTCCGGCGAGCGCCTCGATCGCCGTGCGGATGATGTTGACCTGCGGCTGCTGCGCGGTCAGCGAGACGCCGGCGGTCTGGGTGTGGAAGCGCATCCGCAGTGACTCGTCCCGCTTGGCGCCGTAGGTCTCGCGCATCTCGCGGGCCCAGATCCGGCGGGCGGCGCGGTACTTGGCGATTTCCTCGAAGAAGTCGATGTGGGCGTTGAAGAAGAAGGAGAGCCGGGGGGCGAAGGCGTCGACGTCCAGGCCTCGCTCGATCGCCTGCTCGACGTAGGTGAAGCCGTCCTTGAGGGTGAAGGCGAGCTCCTGCTGCGCCGTCGAACCAGCCTCCCGGATGTGGTACCCGGAGATCGAGATCGGGTGCCAGCGGGGCATGTGCTCCGTGGCCCACTCGATCATGTCCCCGACCAGTCTCATCGCCGGCTCGATGGGGAAGCACCACTCCTTCTGGGCGATGTACTCCTTGAGGATGTCCGTCTGGATCGTGCCGCCGAGGCGCTCGGCTGGGACGCCCTGCTCCTCCGCCGTGGCGACGTAGAAGGCGAGCAGGATCGCCGCCGGGGCGTTGATCGTCATCGACGTGGTCACCTCGCCGAGGTCGATTCCACCGAAGAGCGTCTCCATATCGTCGAGCGTGTCGATCGCCACGCCCTCCACCCCGACCTCGCCGAGCGAGCGCTCCGCGTCGGAGTCCAGGCCCATCAGGGTGGGCATGTCGAAGGCGGTCGAGAGGCCGGTCTGGCCGTGGCCGAGCAGATAGTGGAAGCGCTCATTCGTCTCCTCGGCGGTGCCGAAGCCGGCGAACTGGCGCATCGTCCAGAGGCGGCCGCGGTACATCGAGGGGTAGACACCCCTCGTGTACGGGTACTCGCCGGGATATCCGAGATCGTGCTCCGGATCGGACCCGGCGCGGTCCTCCTCGGTGTACAGCGGCCGGATCTCCTGCCCGGAGATCGTCTCGAACAGCGCCTCGCGCTCCTCGAGGCGTGTGTAGACCTCGGATAGCCACTCGTGCGCGCGCCGACGCGCCTCGGGTTCTACGGCCATGGCGAAAGTCTAGAAGGCGGGGCCGAGGCTCCCGGCTGCGAGGGTCAGCTGCCCTCGCGCCCGCCGCGGGTCTCGAGCATGGCGGCGTCCGCGCGCGCAATCAGGTCGGCCAGGGTGTCGTCTTGTTCCAGCTTGGCGAGGCCGAAGGAGATGGCCCTGCCCTCGTTGCCTTGGGCGAGCCACTCTCTGACCTCCATGAACCGTTCCTGGGCCTGCTGGAGATCCACCCCGCCGACGACGCAGATGAATTCGTCTCCTCCGAAGCGGACGATCGGTTCGTACGAGCGAATCTTCGACCGGACGGCCGAGACCACGTCTTGAAGCAGCGCATCCCCCGACAGGTGTCCGAGGACGTTGTTGACCTCCCTGAGGCTATCGACGTCGAGGAACGCCAGCACCAGGTCAATACCCTCACGGCGGGCTCGATCGATCTCGTCCTGGACCGCCTCCTCCCCGGGTCCTCGCCGGAACGCTCCGGTCAGGTCGTCTCGATGTGCCTGCTTCAGCTCCTCGAGAGAGGCAGCGCGTTCCTCGGCGGCCAGCAGGCGATCCGCGGCGGCCTGCGCTCGGTCCTCGGCCGCCCTGGCGCGATCCTTGGCAGCCTGGGCCCGGACCTCGGCGGCGTGCGTGAGGGCGACGCGCAGCGCGGACCCACGCGACCCCATCTTGCGTTCGATCTTGGCCGAATCCTTGTCACGTCGATCGGCGGCGCTGTCGCGCTCCTGCGCGGTCCGATCGCGGTGCCAGGCGCTCTCGTCCCTTTGCTCCGCCAGCTGACGGCGCTCGTCCGCGGTGTGCGTACGGATCCGGCCGGCCTCCCCCCGCACCCGGGTGCCCTCCGTCCGTTCCCGGGTGCCCTCCGCGCGCTCGGCGCGGTGGGCGCGGTGCGATTCCTGCTGCCCGGGATGCTCGAGCAGCTCCTCGTCTGAGGCGGCCTGATCTCGATCGGAGGCGCTCTGATCCAGATCCGAGGCGGCCTGCTCGGTTGCCGCGAGTTCGCCCTCGGTGTCGGAGAGGGCTTGGTCCGCGTCCGTTGCCGTCTGATCGGCGTCGGAGGCGGCCTGATCTGAGGCGGCGGATACGTGATCCTCCGCGACCTTGGAGAGGCGCTTCAGATCTTGCTCTTCCCCCTCACCGCTCGACTGACGGGACCTTTCGTCCCCATTTCGTTTACTCGACACGACGCTCCAATCTCCCGCGCCGGCCCTCGGACCCCCTTGCCCGCTGGCTGGACACTTGAACGGGCTCAGTCTCGCACAAAACTCAGCCGAAAAATGAGGATCTTGGGCTACCTACGAATTGAGCCCGAGACGCTGCTCAGACGGCCGCCCTGGCGCCGCCTCGACGCCAGGCCGATTCCGCCCGCGGCGGCCGCGAGCACGGTCGCCCCCGCGATTGCGAGCTTCCGGCCGAGTTTCTCGAAGCGCATCACCCGCCAGCCCTCCCGGCGCGCGATCTCCAGCAGGCCGGCGTCGGGGTTCACCACAACCGCGTTGCCGACGGACCGCAGCATCGGCAGGTCGCTGGCCGAGTCCGAATACGCGTACGAGGCGTCCATGTCGATGTCGTGCTTCTCGGCGAAACGCTTCATCGCTTCGACCTTGCCCTCGCCGTAGACGAAGGGACCGTCCATCTCGCCGGTGAACTTGCCGTCGGCGCCAACCGCCCACGCGGTGCCGATCCCACCCTGCATCCCGAGCACCGCCGCCAATGCCTTGACCAGGTCGTTGCCCGCGGCGCTGACGATGAACGTCGCGCGCCCCTCGTCCTGGTGGCGATGGACCTCGTCGAGCATCTGGGAATAGATGCGGGGCAGGATCCCGGCCAGCACCGCCGGCGCCATACGCTCGACGTCCCGCTCGGGGATCTCGGCGAAGACCTTCTTGGCGACATCGAGGACGGCGTTGGTTTGCTCGTCCGAGGAGCCGCGCAGCCGGTAGCGGAGGTGATCCCAGCCCCACCTGGCGAGCTGGCCTCGGGGCACGAACCCTCGCTGGTTGGCGACCCGCGCGAAGACCATGCCGGACGAGCCGGCCATCAGGGTCTTGTCCAGGTCGAAGAAGGCCGCTCCAGGCATGAGCCGAGAGCCTAGCCCTCGGCGATGCTCACGCTACCCCCCGTTGACCTCCACGAGGATCGCGTCGCCCTGGCCGCCACCGGAGCAGATCGCGGCGCAGCCGAGGCCGCCGCCACGTCGGCGCAGCTCGTGCACCAGCGCGCCGACGATCCGCGCGCCGGAGGCGCCGATCGGGTGGCCGAGGGCGATGGCGCCGCCGTTCACGTTGACCCTGTCCTCGTCGATCTCCAGCATCCGGACGGAGTTGATCGCCACCGAGGCGAACGCCTCGTTGATCTCCCAGAGATCGACGTCACCCGGCTTCTTGCCGATCTTCTCGAGCGCCTGCATGGCCGCCTTGGCGGGGGTCCGCGCCAGGTAGGCGAAGTCGTCCGCCACCTGGCCGTAGGCGAGGACGGTCGCGATCGGGCTCTTGCCGTTCTGCTTCGCCCACTCGTCTGAGGCGACGACCACGGCGCCGGCGCCATCGTTGACGCCCGGCGCGTTGCCGGCGGTATGAGTGGCTTCGTCGCCGCCTACGGCCTTCAGCTTGGAGAGCACCTCGAGGGTCGTTTCGGGCCGGATCGCCTCGTCGGTCGCCACCTCGGTGTCGCCCTTCTTCGAGTGAACCGTCACGGTGACGATCTCCTCCGCGAGCTTGCCGTCCTCCGTCGCCCTATGGGCGAGCTGGTGGGACCGCTCCGCGAAGCGGTCCATGTCGGCGCGGGTGATCTCGAGCTCGTTCGAGACCTCACTGGCCTCGTTGATCATCTGCTTCTCGGTGAACGGGTTGGTGAGGCCATCGTGGGTCATCGCGTCGATGGCCTTGACGTCGCCCATGCGGAAGCCGAAGCGGGCGCCCGGCAGGAGGTAGGGCGCCTTGCTCATCGACTCCATGCCGCCGGTGACGCCGATCTCCAGATCGCCCGCGCGGATCGCCTGATCGGCGATGCCGATCGAGCGCATGCCGGAGGCGCAGACCTTGTTGACGGTCTCGGAAGGGACCTCTTTGGGGATGCCCCCCTTGATCTGGGCCTGGCGTGAGGGAATCTGCCCCTGGCCGGCCTGCAGAACCTGGCCGTAGACGACGCCCTGGACCTCGTCGGCCTGCACATCGGCGCGGTCAAGCGCCTCGGAGATCGCGGTGCCGCCCAGGTCGGTGGCATCGAGGGACGAGAGCCCGCCGCCCATCTTCCCGAAGGGGGTTCTGGCGGTGGAGAGGATGACCGTCTTCGACATCTGCGCCTTTCGTCTGAGCGCGCGGCCGATCCGCGCGCCGTTCCCAAGTCAGAGCGGAAGGTTAGTGACCGTCTGTAATCTGGCGCAGGTTGCGCGTCGAGGTCACTGATAAGCCGCTGGCGGAGGACGAGTCCGATCTGCTTGCCGTGCTCGTCTTCGACGGCGACGATCTTCCCGCGCCCCTCGCCGGCGCGCCCGGCTCCGAGGACGTCAAGGGCGGGTACAAGAAAACCAGCCTGATCCATCCCGAGAAGCCGCGCCGCGCCCTGGTCATCGGCCTGGGCGACCGGGACGACTTCGAGCCCGAGCGAGCCCGCGTCGCCGGGGCGATCGCAGCCCGAACCGCCGGATCGATGGACGCCACCTCAATGACGCTCGCGGAACCGGCGGGCGCCGACCTGAACGCTCTGACCACCGCGGCAGTCGAGGGCGCGATTCTCGGCTCCTACCGCTTCGACCGCTTCAAGTCGAAGAAGGACGGCGACGCGGAAGACGGTGAAGGATCCGGGAAGCACCTCCAGGAGCTGACGGTGATCGGCGGCGACACGCGATGCGGTCGAGGCCGCCCGCGTCGGCGCCGAGGCCGAGAACTTCGCCCGTGAGCTCCAGGACCTTCCCTCCAACGTCGTCACCCCCTCCTACTTGGCCGGACTCGCCAAGGCCATCGCCGACGAGCATTCCTCCGTCACCTCCGAGGTGATGGGCCGCAAGCAGATCGCTGACAAGGGGATGGGCGGCCTGGTGGCCGTCTCGCAGGGCACAGCGGAGGAGCCTCAGCTGATCGTGCTGCGCTACGAGGCCGGCGGCGACGGATCGACCCTCGCCCTGGTCGGCAAGGGCGTCACCTTCGACTCGGGCGGGATCTCGATCAAGCCCTCCGGCGGCATGCAGGAGATGAAGATGGACATGTCGGGCGCGGCCGCCGTGCTGGAGGCCGTCTCGGCGATCGCGAAGCTCGAGCTGCCGATCAACATCCTCGCCGTCATCCCCTCCACGGAGAACATGCCGAGCGGCACGGCGGTGAAGCCCGGCGACATCATCACTCAGCTCAACGGCAAGACGGTCGAGGTGAACAACACCGACGCCGAGGGCCGGCTGATCCTGGCCGATGCCCTCGCCTACTCGGTGGAGCTCGGAGCAGACCGGATCGTCGATCTGGCGACCTTGACGGGCGCCGTGATCGTCGCTCTCGGTTCCACCTACGCGGGTCTGATCTCCAACGACGACGCCTTCGCCGACGAGGTCGAGGGAGCGGCGAGCCGCACGGGAGAGCTCGCCTGGCGCCTTCCGCTTCACCCCGAGTACAAGGAGCTCACCAAGGGCACCGCGGCGGATCTGACCAACGCCTCTTCCAAGCGCAAGGCCTCGACGATCTACGCGGGCTCCTTCCTCGAGGAGTTCGTCGACGGTAAGCCCTGGGTCCACCTGGACATCGCCGGAACCGCCTGGGACGTCGGCCGCGAGTACACCGGCAAGGGGCCGAGCGGCTTCGGGACGAGACTCCTGATCGACCTGGCGCGCTCGCTCGCGAGCTAGACCGCGAGCAGCCGCAGCAGGCGACGGCCGAGCACCCGGTCGCCCTCGATCCTGACCCGGCCGCTGGCGATCCTGCCGAGCGCCGTGCGGCCTCGCGGCCGGCGGGGATCCGGGACGCCGTGGAGGCGCCCCTGCAGGGTCGGCACCGTCGCGAAGTGGACGATGTCGGGGAGGCGGCCGGTGATCACGAGGTCGGGCTTTCGCGAGTCACCGTCCTCGATCACCACGCTGCGCGCCTTGAAGTGGATGCGCAGCGGCGAGAAGTCCTCGGCGAAGCGAAAGACGACGCGACCGCGCATGCTGGCGGCCAGCTCGGGCTCGCGGGCGATGCCGCGCTCGATCAGCCCGAAGATGCTGGGGGCGACGCCGTCCTCAACCATGCGGCCGAGGCGGACGATGTGGACCCTGCCGTTCGCGCTCATGATCTCGATCGTAGGATCTGGGTCATGCGCCCGGTGACTCCGCGCCTCAGGCTCACTCTCGAGGTCTTCGCCGGGCTCGCTTTGATCGCGGGTGCCCTGCTCTTCCTCGGTACCACGCGAACCGACGCGTGGTGGTCGTGGACGATCGAGCCACCGATCACCGCCGCCACGCTCGGCGCCTTCTACTGGGCGGCCTTCGCGCTCATCCTGACGGCAGCTCGGTCACGGACCTGGGCCAGGGCCCGTCCAGCCGTGTATCCGATCGCGGTGATCGCCGTGCTGCTGCTGATCATCACGCTGATCCACATTGACCGGTTCGACCTGGACAGCGTGTTCGGCGTCTTCTGGGTGGTCGCCTATGCGGTGGTGCCGGTGCTGCTCGCCTGGACGCTGCTCGAACAGCGGGGCACACCCGGTGAGGACCGACGCGGGGTGAAGCGACTACCGACGCTGCTCCGCCGGGTGCTGATCGTCGAAGGCGTGGTGATGCTCGCCGCCGGCATCCTTCTCCTGGTGGCGCCCGGAACCGCCGACGACATCTGGCCCTGGGCGCTCTCGCCGCTCACCTCGCGCGCGATCGGCTCGTTCCTCTTCGGGATCGGGCTGGCGGCCCTGATCGCCGTTCGGGAAGACGATCCACTCAGCTTTCGCGGCGCCGCGCTCGCCTACTCCGTGCTGGGGCTGCTGGAGCTGCTCGCGCTCAACCTCCACATCCCGGATCTCGGTGACCGGCCGCTGGCGACGACCCTCTACGCCGCCTTCTGGGTCGCAGTTGCGTTGACCGGGGTCTACGGGTTGAGCGCCGCGAGGGCCTCGTCCCGGTCATAGAAGGCGTCCACGCGGGTCCCGCGCCCGCCGGAGAGCGTCCACAGGTGCGCGTAGTGGGCGTCGACGCTCGCGGCCGACCCTCGGCCCGTCGCCTCGAGGTGGATCAGCACCAGGACGCGGTCACCTTCCTGGAGCAGATCGACGATGGTCTGGTGAAAGCGCTCCCAGGAGTCGAGGAACTCGGTGAGGAACGAGCGGATCGCCGGACGTCCGCGGTAGACGTCCGTGTCCGGAAGAACCCGGCTCTCGTGCCACTCGGCATCCTCCGCGAGGGCCTCCATCGCCGCGTCGATGTCGCGACGGTTGAGGGCCTCATATGAGGCGACGACTGCGTCCTTGCCACTCGCGCCCTCCATCCCCCTGAAACTTAGGGCCTGGCGTCAGCTGGCGAGGATGAGGCAGGTGCTGGTGCCCGTGGCGAGCAGCTTGCCCGTCTCGACCGAGGTGAGCTTCGCCTCCGCCGTGGCGGTCTTCTGGCCCCTGTGGATCACGACGGACTCGGCGCGGACGGCACCGGTGTCGCGGAGGATCGGGCGCAGGTACTTCACCTCCAGCGTCTGGCTCGTGTAGCCGACGCCGGCGGGGCAGGTCGTGTGCACCGAGCAGCCGAGAGCGGAGTCGAGGATCGTCGAGGCGTAGCCGCCATGCACCACCCCGATCGGGTTGTAATGCTCCTCGCCGGGCTCGCCGACGAACACGGCCCTCCCCTCCTCCAGCTCGTCAATCGAGAAGTTCATGACGACGGCGATCGGGGGCGGCGGGATCTCGCCGGCCTGGATCGCGCGGACGTAGTCGAGGCCCGCCATCTGGGCCCCGACCGCTGCGCTCGCTACCGGGTCCTGCCAGGCGATCGTCCGGGTGCGAGAGGACGCCCGCGTATCGATGCTCACCCACGCCTCCGGCGGCGGCGGGCGCGCTTGCGCCCGCCGTTGTTGCGATCGCTGGGGACGGGATAGCGGAGGTCCGCGAGGATCTCCTCGGAGCTGATCCTGACCTGCTCTGGATGGAACTCGAATCGCAGTGCTCTCATGACCGCGCCTCTTTCGTTTCCTTGGTTGCTTCACGCAACCCAGCTGAGCCGCACCCTACCAACGTAGGTTGCATGACGCAACCGAGTGTGCGAACATCACACTCATGCTTGGAAATGACTACGAGGGACAGACCTGCTCCATCGCCCGCAGCCTCGAGTTGGTCGGCGAGCGCTGGACCCTGCTGGTCGTGCGCGAGATCTTCCACGGGCGTCGCAAGTTCTCGGAGATGCAGCGCTCCCTGGGCGTCGCCCGGAACGTGCTCACCGCCCGGCTTCAGCGCATGATCGACGAGGACATCATCGAGCGGCGTCCATACAGCGAGCGGCCCGAGCGCTACGAGTATTTCCTGACCGAGAAGGGCCTCGACCTCTGGCCGGTGATGACGGCGCTGATGTTCTGGGGCGACAAGTACGAGCCCCTGCCCGCCGGCCCCCCCGTGCTCGTGATCCACAAGGAGTGCGGCGGAGAGATCGACGAGCGTCGGATCTGCACGAAGTGCGGCAAGCCGCTGACGGTCCGCGAGACGCGCGCCGTTGACGGTCCAGGAGCGGCCACCAGGCCGGTCGCCGTCGGAGCGTAGGGCGAAGCCCGAAGCGACTTATGCTGGCCGGCCGCTTGTGGGCGCGTTCTGGTGGCGAAGCCGTCCCTAGACTGCCGCGCTGAGATGGACTTCGACCTGACCGACGAGCAGCGGCTGCTCCGCGACACCGTCCGCGACTTCGCCCGCCAGGAGGTCGCACCGGTGGCGGAGGAGCTCGACCGCACCAAGGCGTTCCCCTACGAGCTCGTCGCGCAAATGGGAGAGCTCGGGCTGATGGGCATCCCCTTCCCGGAGCAGTACGGCGGAGGGGGAGCGGACACCCTCGCCTATGCCCTGGCCGTCGAAGAGCTCACCAGGATCGACTCCTCGGTCGCGATCACGATGGCGGCCCACACGTCGCTCGGGACGATGCCGATCTACCTCTGGGGCACGGACGAGCAGAAGGATGACTGGCTGCCGCAGCTCTGCAGCGGAGAAAAGCTCGCGGCGTTCGGGCTGACCGAGCCCGAGGCCGGGTCCGACGCCGGCAACACCCACACCCGGGCCGCGCTCGAGGACGGCCACTGGGTGGTGAGCGGCGCCAAGCAGTTCATCACCAACTCCGGGACCGACATCTCAGGCTGCGTGACGATCACGGCGGTCACCGGCCAGGAGAACGGCAACAAGGAGATCTCCAACATCATCGTCCCGAACGGGACCCCCGGCTACGAGGTCGGCGAGCCGTACCGGAAGATGGGCTGGAACGCCTCGGACACGCGCCCACTGAACTTCGACGACTGCCGGGTCCCCGAGGGCAACCTCCTGGGCCCCCGCGGCAGCGGCTTCAAGCAGTTCCTGGCCATCCTCGACGGCGGCCGGATCGGCGTCGCGGCGATGGGCGTCGGTCTGGCCCAGGGCGCCCTCGACGAAGCCATCTCATACGCGAAGGAGCGCCACGCCTTCGGGCAGCCCATCGGCAAGTTCCAGGCGATCCAGGCGAAGATCGCCGACCTCTCGGCGCAGATCGAGGCCGCCCGCCTGCTCGTCTACCGCGCGGCGATCCTCAAGGACCGCGGCGAGTCGTTCACCCTGACCGCCGCCCAGGCCAAGCTCATCACCGGGCGGCTCGCGGTCCGGGCGACTGAGGAGGCGGTTCAGATCCACGGCGGCTACGGCTACATCGAGGAGTACCCGGTCTGTCGCTTCTACCGGGACGCGAAGATCCTCACCATCGGCGAGGGCACCGACGAGGTGCAGCAGATGGTTATTGCGCGGCAGCTGGGCGTCTAGTCGTCAGCGGGGACAGTCGTGATCTCGTCCGGGTCCCGCTCGGCGACCTCGGCCGCCCTCCCCTGCCCCTCGCGGATGCCCCAATGCGCGCAGAGCTCGAGCTCCTGCAACGCCGTCAGCGACTCGTTGGACCGGAAGCGAGGGGCCTCGCGGATCCAGTCACGCTCGTAGGCCGCCCAGAGGCGGCCGGCGCCCTCGGCGACGTGTTCGAAGGGGATTGCCGTGCAGCCCGCGATCGGCCCGAGGCGGATCAACACCCAGCGGGGCTCGCCGTCATTGGCGTCCACATGGATTCCGGCGACACGGCCCAGGCTCTTGTTGCCGAGCCCGTCCATCTGCTTGCCGTCCCAGGCGATCGCGTCCTCGAGGCTCGGAAGGGACGCCTTGTCTCGTTCCTTGCCCTGCGTCGTTTGGGTTGACTTGCCCTCAGCCATCCTGACGCTCCAGTAGGTCCTTGGCCGCGCTGGCGGGATCGATCTCCCGTTTGACAACGCGGTCGAGGAGCTCGCGGATGGATGAATCGTCCGCGACGGCCTCCTCCAGCCGCCGCCGCATTCGGGATGCCGCCAGCTCGAGCACCTCGTTGCGAAGATTTCGGGCCCTTCTCTCCTCGAGGGTTCCCTCCGCCTCGATGTGATCGCGATGCTCGGTGATCTTCTCGGCGAGCTCGGCGACGCCCTCGCCCTTCGCCGCCTCGGTCTTGACGATCGGAACCCTCCACGACGTGGCGGGTCCGAGCGAGAGCACGCCCCGGATCTCGCGGATCATCGTGTCGGTCATGGGGTGGTCGGACTTGTTGACCACGATCACGTCGGGGATCTCCATGACGCCGGCCTTCAGGGCCTGGATCGAGTCGCCCGAGCCCGGCATCAGCACGAGGACGATCGTGTCGCCGTGGTCGACGATGTCGATCTCGGCCTGACCGACCCCGACGGTCTCGATGAAGACGTCGTCCTTACCTGAGGCGTCCATCAGCAGCGCGGCCTGCAGGGTGGCCTCCGAGAGCCCGCCGAGGGCGCCGCGGCTCGCCATCGAGCGGATGAAGACGCCTTGATCCAGAAAGTGGTCCGAGAGGCGGATGCGGTCGCCGAGCAGCGCTCCCCGCGTGAAGGGGCTGGAGGGATCGATCGAGAGGACGGCGACCTGGCGGTCGGTCTTGCGCATCTCGGCGGTCAGGGCGCCGATCAGCGTGCTCTTCCCCACCCCGGGTGGCCCGGTCAACCCGACGATCCTGGCCCTGCCGGTGCGCGGGAATACCTCGCGGACCAGCTCCCAGCCGGCCGGATCGTCGTTCTCGATCAGGGTGATCGCGCGCGCGAGGGCCCGCTTGTCCCCCGCGATCAGTCGCTCCGCCAAGCTCTCTTCGGTCTTCTGAGCCATCCCGTCGCAGTCTAGGTATGGGAGCGGAACCTAGAATCGCCGCCCGTGTTCCGCGCCATCGGCTTCTACCGCCGCAACGGCATGTTCAACCTGCGCTACGGCCGCCTGCTCTGGCGGTATCTGTGGCGCAGGTTCCTGACTCCCGCCGGCTGGCGCTGGAAGACGGACGGCCCTGTCTTCTTCGGCAAGGACCTCCAACTTCAGATCGCCAAGGGGGCCGAGATCCGCTTCGGGCGCTTCTCCTGGATCGGCGACGGGACGAAGATCCGCAGCCACGAGGGCGTCGTCGAGATCGGGGCGAAAACCGTCTTCGGCCAGGAGTGCACGATCTCCTCGTACAGGCACGTGCGCATCGGAGAGCAGTGCGTGATCGCCGACCGGGCGATGTTCATCGACTTCGATCACGGCGTGGTCGAGGTCGAGCGCCCGATCCGCCAGCAGGGCATCTACATGCGTGAATGCGTGATCGGCTCCAATGTCTGGGTCGGATACGGAGCCTGCTTCCTGCGTGGGGTCACGGTCGGCGACAACGCGATAGTCGGCACGAACTCGGTCGTCACGCGGGATGTCCCGGCCAACGCCGTGGTCGGCGGAGCTCCGGCGAAGTTGATCCGCATGCGAGAGGTACCGAAGACGTTGAAGTGGCCGGACCCGGTCGAACCGGCGCCTGAAAACGGCTGATCTGCATATACTCGCTTTTCGGGCATCGGGGCCTGTAGTTGGCAACAGGGGTAAGAAACGGAGAGGCATGATTCGGACTCCAAGGCGTCTGATCGGGATCGTCATCGCGGCTGCAGCGCTACTCGCTGTGCCGGCCTCGGCGCAGGCGCTGTCCCTCAGCGGTCTTGCCGCTTCACCCGCCAGCACGCAGGCGGGAGCCCACAGCGACTTCCATATCCACATGAACTTCGCCGGAGGCCAGGTCAAGGACCTGACCGTGGGGCTGCCGCCGGGACAGATCGGCGATCCGAACGCGACCCCTCTCTGCACGGTCAGCCAGCTCAACGCCGACGCCTGCCCCGCCAACACCAAGGTTGGGAGCGTGACCGCAAACGCCACGGTGACCGTCGTGGTGGTGCCAGTGACGGTCGACGTCAATGGGGACCTCTACAACCTGACGCCGCAGCCGGGCGAACCGGCTCGCTTCGGGATCGTCCTAAGGCCGCTAGCCCTCCCCGCTCCCCTCCCGAGCGTTCTGCCGCCGATCATCCTCCAGTCGGGCGTGCAGCTCAGGCCCGACTTCGGCCTCAACACTGTGATCAACAACATCCCGAACTCGACGTCGGGACTCGACACAACCATCAACTCGCAGGACATCACGCTCTTCGGGACCGCTCCGGGAACCGGCAAGCCCTTCATGCGGAACCCGACCTCGTGCAAGCAACAGACCACCAACTTCACGGCGGTTCCCTACTCCGGCAGCACCGCGACCGGGTCGGCGAGCTTCACCACCACCAACTGCGGAGCCCTCGACTTCTCGCCGACGTTGACGGCCGCGGTCGGCGGACCCGGGCAGACGACCAACGGCGTCGCGACGACCGCCAGCACCACGATCCTCCAGGACAACGACGAGGCGGGTCTGCTCAACGCCAAGGTCCTGGTCCCGAGCGACTTCAATCCGAACTCCGGTCTCTTCTTCGCCGCCGCCTGCGATCAGGCCAGCTTCACGGCCGGAACCTGCCCAGCCAACACCTTGGTGGGATTGGCGACCGCCGCCTCGCCGCTGCTCAGTCAGCCCCTGATCGGGAACGTGGCGCTGGTCCAGGGCAGCGGAACCTTCCCCAACCTCGGCCTCGACCTCAAGGGCCAGCTCCACCTGCTGCTCCAGGGGACCACCGCCATCAACCCGAACACGGTGACCTTCGACGGGCTGCCGGACATTCCGATTTCCCGTTTCCAGCTCACCTTCACGAACCCGCCGGGATTGCTCGGTACCACCCGGGATCTGTGCGTCCCGCCGGTACCCGTGTTCCACGCGGACTTCACGGGCTACAACGGCGCAAGCGCCTCAGTGGACGGGCCGGCGACGGTGGACGGCTGCGGACCCAGCTCCGGGAAAGGCAATCTCGGCAAGTGCAATAAGCACAAGGCCAAGAAGAAGCACAAGAAGCGCGCGGCCGAGTCCAAGAAGAAGCACAAGAAGAAGTCCTGCAAGAAGAAGAAGCACAAGAAGCACCGGAAGTAGCGCCGGCTAGAGCCGCTTCCCCGTTGCGAACAGCAGGACGCCCGCAGCAGCCGCGATGCCTCCGGTGATCCAGAAGACCAGGCGGCCCGTGGTCGCGGCGGCGGCGATCAGCGCGATGCCGACGACGACCAGCGGCAGGCCGAACGAGATCGGGACGCTGACGTTGAGGCCCGGCCCGAAGTCGGGCGCGCGCCGCTTGGGCGCCTTCTCCCGCGAGGGATAGACCTCACGCCGGCCGTCGGGCAGCCGCGTCAAGTGCCACCACCTCCGCGTAGACCTCTGCCGTGCGTTCGGCGACGTCGCCCCAGTCGAAGCGACTCAGGTGCTCGAAGGCCTCGGCGGTGAGCCGGCGGCAGAGCTTCGCGTCGTCAAGCACGCGGATCGTCATCTCCGCCAGCGACTCCGGGTCGCGTGCGCGGAAGCGCAGCCCGACCTCGTCGTGGGGGACGACCTCTCGCAGCCCGCCGGTGTCGGCGACGATGCACGGGCAGCTCGACGCCATCGCCTCGAGCGCCACCAGGCCGAACGGCTCGTAGATCGAGGGGACCACGCAGACGTCGGCGATCCGGTAGAGCGAGTGAAGGACGTCGTCGCCGATCCAGCCGACGAAGGTGCCGTAGCTCATCAGTCCCAGCTCCTCGGCCTGGCGGCGGAGCTCCTCCTCGTGCGTCCCGGAACCCGCAACGACAAACCTCGTGTCGGGCAGCCGCTCGATGATCTGGGGAAGCGCCTCCAGCGCGACCTGGAAGCCCTTCTCGTAGACCAGGCGGCCGACCAGGAGCACCAGCGACTCGTCAGGCTTGGCGAACTCGGCCCGCAGGCGGCGCAGCTCGTCGTCGTTTTGAGGCAGGAGGTCCCCGGGGTCGATCCCGTTGGCGATGACCTCGATGGAGCTCTCAGGGACGCCGAAGACGTCCACGATCTGCTCGCGCATGAAGGTGGAGCAGGCGATCACGCGCTCGGAGCGATTGGTGATCCAGCGCTCGACGCCGTGGATGTAGGACTGGGGGTGCTTTTCCACCCAGCCCTGGTGGCGGCCGTGCTCCGTCGCGTGGATCGTGGTGATCAGCGGGGCATCGAAGCGATTGGCGAGGTGGTCGCAGGCGTTGGCCACGAGCCAGTCGTGGCCGTGGACGAGGTCGAAGTCGAAGCGGTCGCCGAGCTCGACGCCCGCAGCCAGCATGTCCGAGTTCATCCGCTCGACCCAGGCGACGAATTCGTTGAGCTCGGCGGGACGGGTCGGCTCCATTACTCGATGGACGTGGACGCCAGCCATCACCGCCTCGGCCGGGGACTCCTCCCCACCGCGGGTGAGGACGTGGACCTCGGTGTCGCGCTCCACGAGCGCCTCGGAGAGCTTGCGGACGTGGCGAGCCAGGCCCCCCTCGATCAGCGGCGGGTACTCCCAGGAGAGGATCAGGACGCGATTCATCGTTTAGGGCTCGAACAGCGGCGCCAGGCTCAAGTCTGGTGCGAGGTTGCGCACGCGTGCGTCGACGGCCTCGGAGGAGTCTATGGCCTCCAGCAGGGCCTGGGCATGCGCGGTCGCGCGCGCGTAGGGATAGTCGCCGGCCTGTCCGCGGTGGTCCATGAAGGCCCAGTCGCTCGATTGCAGCGCGAGCAGCTCGCGGGCCGCGCGCTTGGCGGCGTCGCGGTCGACTCCGCGCATGCCCAGCGCTCGAAGGAGTCGAAGCTCGGAGCGCCGCGTGGCCCAGACAAGGTCCGAGACCGCCGGCGAGTCCCAGGTCTCGAGGCTCTTGCCCTCGCCCCAGCTGCTCTGGTGCACCGGGCGGGACTCGGCCTCGTGCTCGCCGAGCGCCTGCGGCAGCGTGAGCAACCGGACGCCGTCCAACTCCGCGCCCTTCAGGACCTCGCGCAGCCACATCGGTCCCTCCGCCCACCAGTGGCCGAGCAGCTCGGTGTCGACGGCGAAGACGCAGAGGCCGCGCCGCCCCGTGTCGGCGCGATGGCGCTCGAGGCGGTCGCGAACGGCGGCCAGAAACGAGGCGGCATGCTCGGCGGCCCGCTTGGCCGCGAGCGCCGGGTCGTACGGTGCGCCGGAAATGGACCAGAGGCGAATCCCGTTCTGCGAAAGCCGGTGGTACTCCAGGTAGGCGGGGTCGGAGGGGTAGCCCCCGTCGGACCAGACCAGGCGCACCGTCGGCCAGTCGATGGTGAAGCCGACGGGGCCACCCGGCAGCCTAATCGGTGCCAGTGCCGCCGTGCCGCGCTCATGGGCGCTCTGGTCGAGGCAGGTGTAGTCGATGCCTCGCTCGGCGAGCACCGCCTCGACCCCGTGCGCGTAGGCGCACTCCGGCAGCCAGAAGCCCGCCGGCTCGCCGAAGCGCCGCTCGTGAGAGCGAAGACCGGCGTCCACCTGTAGGCGGCGGCCCGCCAGCGTGGCGAGCTTCGGCAGGACCGCGTGCGTCGCGGCCGAGGCCATCAGGACGATCCGGCCCTTCGCATGCGCCTCCTGGAAAGCGCGCAGAGGGTTGCCTCCGAGCTTCCGCAGCCCCCTCATCGCGCGCGTGTAGTGGTCGGCCTCGGCCTTGGCGGCGAGCCGGACCGCGGGGCCCGCGTCCGCCACGTCGCGGTCGGCGGCGTCGACCCGATGTCGGCGCAGGAAGCGGAGCATTCTCTCCCCCACACCGCGCGCCTCCAGCTGGTCGGCGAGGACCGGGGTGATCGTCATCGTCAGGCGCTCGGCGACGTCCAGCACCGGGAGGTGGGAGCGGGCGAAGGCGTCGAAGAGCCACTCCTCCCCGAAGGGGTAGGTCCCGAAGCCCTCGACGTAGGGCATGTGGGAGTGGAGGACGATCGCCAGGTCGCCGGCGGTGCGCTCGGCCATCCGATCAGGTGCGGCAGGCCGCGACGAAGTCGAGCGCCCTGTCGAGGTCCCCGGCCCCCAGGCGGAAGTCACGCGCGCTGATCGCCGGGATGAAGCGGTCGTAGAACGGCTTGGTGATGTGGAGCGCCGCATGGAGCCGGTCCCAGCCGGCCCGGATCGCGAGCTCGTGCGCTCGAAGCTTGCGCGCGTGGAAGACGCCGAGCAGCTCGACGTTCCGGAAATGTGGCTCGAGCAGCTCGCGGTACTGGCCCGCGTCGTACTCGCGCAGATGCCAGGGGTTATCGGACTTCTCGGCCCCCGGCGGCGCCAGGGTGAGGCGGTTCGGGGTCGAGATGTAGGCGACAGGGGCAACCTCAGCGATCCGCTCGAGGAGCTTCTCGGGCTCGTGGATGTGCTCGATCGTCTGGAGGAAGACGACGGCGTCGACCTCCTGATCGAAGTCCTCGACGAGCCCGCGCTGGAAGCCCAGGTTGGGGCGGCGGTAGCGGGCGCGGGCGTGCTCGAAGGCTTCGGGGTTCGCGTCGACCCCGGTCACCTCGGCCGCCCTGCCGGCGAGCAGGTCCGACCCGTAGCCCTCGCCAGAGGCGAGATCGACGACGCTCAGGCCCGCGCAGCGCTCGGCGATCCACTCATAGACGGCGACGTGGCGGCGGTACCAGTAGTTCTCCTCGGGGACGTCGGGGAGCGTGCGCTCGCCCGTCAGCTCGAGGGGCGGGACGCCCTCCGGCTGGTCGGCCTGCAGATAGGTCTGATCGGCTTCGCCCACCGCGGGGAAGTTAGGGATTGAGGCGTTTTCGTAGAGTGCGGAATGGCTGCGAGCGATGAGTTCAGGCCCGCGATCCGGTCATAGACGGGTAATCCCAAGGACGGAAAGACGGTTTGAGCGAGGACAACGCGAACCCCCCTGCCATCGAGGCCCGCGGCCTGACCCGCACCTTCGAGGGCGAGATCGAAGCAGTGCGCGACGTCGATCTCGCGGTCTCGGAGGGCGAGGTCTTCGGCTTCCTCGGACCGAACGGCGCCGGCAAGTCGACCACGATCCGGATGTTGTGCACCCTGCTGCCCCCCACCGAAGGCAGCGCCACCGTCGCCGGCCATGACGTGGTCGCCAACGGCGACGCGGTGCGCCGCAACATCGGCGTGGCGCTCCAGGAGATCGGCCTGGATCCGGTGCAGACGGGCCGGGAGCTGCTGGAGCTCCAGTGCGGCCTGTACGGAATAACCGGCGCCACCGGACGTCAGCGCGCCCAGGAGCTGCTTGAGCTGGTCGGGCTGACCGACGCGGCCGAACGCCGCACCAAGACCTATTCCGGAGGGATGAAGCGGCGACTCGATCTGGCCAGCGCGCTCGTTCATCAGCCGAAGGTGCTGTTCCTCGACGAACCAACGACGGGTCTCGATCCGGCCTCGCGGCTCACCGTCTGGGAGGAGGTGCGCAGCATCAACTCGACCGGCACCACGATCTTCCTGACGACGCAGTACCTCGAAGAGGCCGACGAGCTCTGCGAACGCCTGGCGATCATCGACGCGGGAGAGATCGTCACCGAAGGCACTCCCGAGAACCTGAAGGCCGAGATCGGAAAGGACGTGGTGTCGGTCGAGCTGCATGGCGCCGACGCGGAGCGGACACAGCAGGTGATCGGCGAGCTGCCCGGACTCGACCGTGTGATCGCTGAGCAGGACGCGCTCGCGCTCTTCGTCGAGAACGGGGCCGCTTCGATCGCCGAGATCGTGCGCCGGCTGGACGCGGCCGACATCGAGGTCGGTGCGATCTCGGTCTCGCGGCCGTCGCTGGACGATGTCTTCCTGGAGGCGACCGGACGACGCCTCGAGGGCGCCGGTTCCGAGGGCCCGGACGAGGGCGCGGAGCAGGACGAGGCCGCGGCCAAGGCGCTGGCGCCATGACTGAGGTTCTGCTGCTCGGGCGGCGATCGGTCCGCGAGATCCTGCGCTACCCGGAAGCCACCATTCCGGTCCTCTTCATTCCGCTCTTCTTCCTGGCGGTCAACATCGGCCAGGTCTCGCCGACCTTTCCGGACACCACGCCCTTCCTCGAGGGCCAGGGATACGTGGCGTTCCAGCTTCCCGTATCGCTGATGTTCGCCGTGGCCACCGCTACTACGGGCCTGGCGCTGGTGACCGAGATCGACAGCGGCTACTTCGACAAGCTGCTGGTGGCGCCGATTCGGCGCACCTCGCTGATCCTCGGCAGGCTCACCGCCGACCTCGTGCGGGGGATCGCGGGCTCCGCCATCGTGCTGCTGGTCGGGATAGTCATCTTCGGCGCTCACGTGCAGTCGGGGCCCGCGGGCGCAGTGCTGGTGGTCCTGCTCGCCGCGCTCTTCGGAGTCGCCTACGCCGGTTTCGGGATTCTGGTCGCGCTGACCACCCGCAACGTGCAGGCGACCAACACCAGCTTCCTGCTCTTCTTCCCGCTGCTCTTCCTGACGCCGAACTTCGTGCCGTTCGACCGCCTGTCTCCGGTGATGGAGACGCTGGCGAGGATCAACCCGGTGAGCTACGTGATCGTCGGAATCCGCTCTCTGATCATCGATGGGTGGGTGGTGGACAAGATCCTGGTTTGCCTCGGGGTGATCCTGGTGATGGGCGTGGTGTTGATCGGCCTGTCGCTGAGGGCGATCGCGACCTACGACAGGTAGGCGCGTCTACGATCCCCCGTCGTGGCTGCCCCGGGGACCCCAGAGCGGATCAAGGACGTCAACGAGCGCTACCACGACGTGGCGGCGGCCTCGTATGACTCCAAGTGGGGCATCGATTTCGGCGAAATCGGCCAGGAGCAGGTCACGGGCAAGCTGCGGAAGGCGCTTGGCACGTGGCCTGAGGCGCCGTTCGGAGACGCGCTGGAGATCGGCGCGGGGACCGGTTACTTCTCCCTCAACCTGCTGCGGGCCGGGGCGATCGAGCGGGCCACGGCGACGGACATCTCTCCGGGGATGCTGGCGACGCTGGCGGGGAACGCGGAGCGGCTGGGGCTCGACGTCAAGACGGCGGCGGCCGAGGCCGAGACGCTTCCCTTTGCCGACGAGAGCTTCGACCTCGTCTTCGGGCATGCCGTGCTCCATCACATCCCGGACCTCGGGCAGGCGTTCTCGGAGTTCGCGCGCGTGCTGCGACCGGGAGGGACGCTGGCGTTCTGCGGGGAGCCCTCCAGGTACGGCGACTTTCTCGCTGCGATTCCCAAGCGGACGGCGCTTCTGACTGCGCCGCTCTGGCGGCGGCTGGTCGGGGCCTCGGCGCGGGACTACGAGGCCGACGCCGATCACAACGGTCACGACCTCGAGCCGGAGGTGGACGTACACGCCTTCTCGCCGGGGGACCTGCGGCGCTTCTGCGGCCAGGCCGGGCTGGGCGACGTCAGGGTGAAGGGCGAGGAGCTGCTCGCCTCGATCCACGGCTGGACGGTGAGGACGCTGGAGGCGAGCGCCGAGCCGGACGAGGTGCCGTGGGGATGGAGGCGGTTCGCGTTCCGGAGCTACATGGCGCTGCAGCGGGTCGACAATCAGGTTCTGGAGCCGCGATTGCCCGCGCAGCTCTTCTACAACCTGCTCGTCTCGGCGCGCCTGCCTAGCGTCTAACCGCGGCCGCCGGGCTCATCGTCCACGTTGCGATCCGCCCAGGGGATGGCCTCGAGACGCTCGTCCGGGATCGGATCGCCACTGACGACCGAGACGCCGTAGGTGCCCTCCTCGAGCCGAGCCTCGGCCCGCTCGATGGCCTCGAGGGTCTGCCGCGATTCCGCTCGGAGGGCGTTGTCGGTGTCGGTCTGCTCCAACTCGTTCGCCTGATCGCCTGAATCCTTGGGCTCGTCCGCCGCCTGCTCCTCCCCGTGTCCGGAGAGCTCCTGCTCGACGCGGGCGCGCTCCTCGGCGAGGCGCTTGCGTGCGTATTCGGGGTCCATGGAGGTGATCCTAGTGGCCACGCGTCCGAAGCAGCCGGCGGACGGTGCGCGCAACCTCTGTGGACCGCAAGGTGACCTGCTCCCAGGTGAAGCGCAGGACGTCGTATCCGAGCGCTTTCAGCTTTACGTCGCGGGCTCGGTCGGCTTCGAAGGCGGTACGGCCGGCGTGGGCTCGGTAGCCGTCGAGCTCGACGATGAGGCGCTGCTCCGGCCAGAGGACATCGGCAATGAAGGGGCCGACGCGGACGTTCACCTCAGGCTGCGGAAGCCGGTGGCGGCGGCAGAGGGCGAGGAAGCGCGCCTCGAGTTCGCTCCGGGTGTGGTCGGGATTCAGCGAGGAGTCGAGTGGCAGGCCCAGGTATTCGGCCTGCCGCAGCGCGGCCGCGAACTGCGGCTTGGGAACGAGGCGGCGGAGGTCGGTGAGGGTGCGGGAAGGCGTCGTGACGGGGATGCCGGCTCTCCGGGTTACCGAGCTGGGGAAGAGGGTGCGGGAGCGGTGAACCCGGATCTCGGGGCGGGCCCTTCCATGGCCTCGGACCGTGACGTGCACGAAACCCCGCTGCGGAAGGATCTGCCAGAGCGCGGCGGCGCTGGTGTGGCTGAGGACGGCGTCCGGGCCGCAGGCGAGCACGGCCGCCATCCATCGCCCTTTCTCGCTGAGCCCTCGGTGGCCGACGGCGTAAACACCGCGATGAATGACGGTGCAGGCGTTGGGCTGCCACGCGGCGCCGGCGACGCCCTGCCGTGAATACCTGCGCGTTCGAGCTGCGCGAGCGAGACCACGCCGTGCTGATTGGCCGCAACCCGGGCAATCGCACGCGTCCGGACCGGCGTTGGCGAGTTTCCGCACGCACGTAGGTCGGTAAGTCACCAACGGCCCAAATCTCGCCCCTTCATCGCCGGTTTTCGTCCCGCCCCGCCGCCTGACGCCGCCCCCTTCATCGCCGGTGTTCGTCCCGCCGACCCCGGAGCCCTAGCCGAACGTAAACGCGTACCCCGAGATCCCCGGGTCGAAGATCAGCGAGAGCCGGTGCTGCGAGACCGCCGGAAGGTCGACCAGGCGGTAGAGCCGCTGCGCCTGGATCGTCGCTCGGCCGTTGCGCACGTCCGCGCCGGCGAGCTTCGCCGGGATCGGCTTGCCGTCCAGGAGCACCTGGACGTGGCGCGCCTGCTCGGGCGAGCCCAGGACGAGGTAAACGCGGCGGGCGTTGAACTCCATGTCGATCTCGGCGCCCGCGCCGGCCCTCGCGTCCTCGTCGGTGATCCCCCAGTGGCCGGCATATGCGAAGTGGTTGACAGAGAGCGGGCCGGCCGCCGCGCCGAAGTTCTGATCGCCGGGATGGACCGGGGTCACCCAGCCCATGGCGCGTGCCGCGCCCAGGTAGGTCTCGGGCGTGGTCGTGCCCGCCGAAGGCGCCTGGGCACTGGCCCGGGAGCCCGAGCCGAGGTTGGCGTGGCCCGCCTCTCCGAGCAGGGTCCTGATCGCCCGCTCCGTCTCCGCGTAGTCGCCCTCGCCGAAATGCGCCTCCCGAACGTTGCCCTGCGCGTCCACCAGGTAGTCCGCCGGCCAGTACTGGTTGCCCCACGCGTCCCAGGTCGCCAGGTCGTTGTCCTGGGCGACCGGATAGGTCAGGTGGTTCTGGTGGATTGCGTCCTGAACGTTCGATGCGTCCTTCTCGAAGGGGAACTCCGGCGAGTGGACGCCGACCACGGTGAAGCCGTCTCGGCCGTATCGCTGCTGCCAGGCCTCCAGGTAGGGCAGCGTCCGGATGCAGTTGATGCAGGTGTAGGTCCAGAAGTCGACCAGGACGACCTTGCCGCGCAGGTCGCTCATCGAGAGCGACTCGCCTCCCGGCGTGTTGAACCAGTCCTGTGTCCCGGTGAAGTCGGGCGCCTGCCCGTAGGTCTGCAGGCTGACCGGCTGGTTCAGCTCGTTTGCGGGGACGACCGGCGTCCCGTGCTGGCTCACCTTGGCGAGATCGCTGGAGATCGCCGTGCTCTTCTCGATGTTCTCCGTCGGGTTGACGAGGAACCTCGGCAGGGCGCTGGCGATCTCCGTCTGGAAACGGACGTCGAGGTTGGCGGTCATCGCGATCGCGACCAGCACCATCACCGCGCCCAGCGCCATCTGCACACGCCCCTGAACCGGCTTGAGCCGCTGCGTCAGCCGCCTGCCGCCGAGCAGCAGCAGGTAGAGCACGATCGCCGATCCGACGGCGTAGGAGAGCGCCACCGCGAGCCGCCCGGCGGTGAAGTCCTGGGCCGCCGAGACCACGATCACTCCCGCCAGGATCGGCCCGGCGCACGGCGCGTAGACGAGGCCGAGGCTGGCGCCGACGATCAGCCCAGACCCGAACCCGTCACCGCGGAAGCGCGCGGGCCCGGGCACGAGTCGGCTCACGAATGCCTCGAGCCGGTCGCCGATCGGCGGGATGAGCAGCGAGATGCCGAAGGCGAGGAGGACCGCAATCGCCAGGTCCCGGGCGAAGCCGTTCGGCAGCCCGAGTGCGTTGATCACGTAGACCAGCGCGACCGTCGCGAACGTGAACGAGAGAGCCAGGCCCGTGACCACGCCGAGAGGCCGCCGCCGTCCCCCGGTGACGCCCGCGGAGAGGATGGCGGGCAGGATCGGCAGCACGCAGGGGGACAGGGCCGTGCCCGCCCCGGCGACGAGCGCAAACAGCATCAGCAAAACCATCAGGCTCCAGACTCGGTCATCCGCCCAGCGTTACGCCGGGTGGTTACGGGCGGATTAACGCGAATCGTCCGCGGTGCGCCGAACGCGGTGGACCGGCACCTCGCCGTCGATTCCCTTGAAGCGGCGCTTGCCCGCGAACGAGAACTCGAACGACAGCCCATTGCTCATCTCAATCGAGTCCTTCACCGCCTGATCGACGACCACGCTTTCGGGGCGGGCGAAGTTCGTGATCCGCGCGGCCAGGTTGACGGGCCGGCCGTACCAGTCCCCCCCACGCCCGAGCGCCTGCCCGCGCGCGACGCCCGCGCGCAGTGGAGGGATCTCCTCCGTCCCGGCGGATTCGACGAGGCTGACGACCGCATCGAGCAGCGGCGCCGACTCCAGCGAGGCGAACATCGCGGCATCGCCGATCATCTTCACCAGCCGCACCGGCGGCCGCGCAGCTTCGGTGGCCAGCTCGAACAGCCTGCCGGTGAGATCGCCGATCTGCTCGATCTCGAGCGACTCGCCCAGGCGCGTGAACCCGACCAGGTCGGCAAAAGCAACGGTCACCTCATCCGTTCCGGAGAGCCTGCCTTCCGCAAGCTCGGCCTCTGTGATCACGGCCTGGCGGATCCGCTCCCGCAGATGGATGCGATACGCGTGCAGGAGCGTCTCGCCGAGCAGCGGCGCCATCGTCTGGGCGGCGGCGGCGTAGCGGGTCGCCAGCTCGCGCTCGTCGACGCCCGGCTCCGTGAACACCTCCCCGACCAGGTCGACGTTTGCATCCGCGAGGTTGGCCATCGAGATGCCGATCAGGCGAGACGTCTCCAGCACTCCCTCCTCCGGCAGGCCGGCGTCGAGGAACAGCTTCGCCCTCTTGGCGGCCTCCACGTCGGCCTCGGCGTATACGGGCTCATCGTCCTCTGGGATCGGCGCCCCCAGAGCCTGCAGAAGCCTTCCGAGGAACTCGGGATCGAGCCCCGAAGCCTCCGCAACCTCGCCGGCGGTGTAGGTGTCGGTGCCCCGGTCGAAGGCGCGCTCCACCGGGAGGAGCACCAGCCTGTCCTCCTCGACCGCCCGCCTCAGCTCCTCGAGGGAGACGCCCTGTTCGGCGAGCTCCTGCAGGAGGGTCAGCCGCGCCTCGCGCGCCTTCCCCTGAAGGCCGCCGAGCAGTCCCTCAGCCTCGAAGTCCGTCATCTAACGGGTTGCTCCTCGCATAGCTCGGAGCACCCTCGCATAGACGCTGGATCCTAAGATGGGTCGTGATGGCCGGCCTCGAGCTTCCGATTTTCGAGCTGCCGCTGGTGTTGCTTCCCGGCGAGCAGGTGCCGCTGCACATCTTCGAGGATCGCTACAAGCGGATGGTCGGGACCTCGCTGGAGGACGGCGAGCCGTTCGGCATCGTCCTGCGCGACGACGAGGGCGCCCGCTCGATCGGCTGCACGGCGCGGATCGACGACGTCACCGAGCGCTTCGACGACGGCCGCATGAACATCCTCGTTCGCGGCGAGGCCCCCTTCAAGGTGCTGGATCGGTTCGAGTCGCCCGAGTACCCGACCGGCGAAGTCGAGCTGATCCCGGATGAGGACGTGCCTCCGATAGATGAGGACTCCGCGACAGCGGCGCGAGAGGCGTTCGCGGAGCTCGCGGAGCGGGCCACCGGGCAACGCCCGGAGCCGGAGGAGCTGGACGGCGCCGGCGCCTACGCGATCGCGGCCCGTATCGAGCTGCCGCCAGAGACGAAGCAGCAGCTGCTCGAGATGCGCGACGAGGACGAGCGCATGGCCCTGCTCGCGAACGCCCTCGGCGCGGTCGGAAAGGCCCTGGAGCGCGCCGAGGAGGCCGCTGAGCGCGCGAGCGGCAACGGCAAGGTGCATCTCCCCGGTTTGCCCGAATAGTCGCCGGCACAAGCACCGCAGCCGAACTAGGCAAACGCCACAGCGCCGCCGCGACGCGGGTCGCCACCGCCGCTGAGCTCCCCGCTCACCGGATCGCGCCGCACGGCCTGGGCACCGCCGAAGTAGAGGTTCTTGCGCTTCCAGCGGACGACGGGGACGCCACGCCGCTCCAGGTCGTCCAGCCCGCCCTCATCGACGCCCGGCTCCGCCTGCACGGTTCCGGCCTCGAAATGAAGGCGCCCGGCCACCACCGCCTCCTCGGCGTCCATCTCCTGCTCCAGCACCCTGACGGTCGTCTGCAGGATCGCGGAGCGGATCCGATTGGAACCCGCGCTGCCGAGCCCGAGCATGACTTCGCCATCGCGCAGAGCGAGCGTCGGCGACATCATCGAGCTGACCCGCCGGCCGGGCGGGATGCGGTGAAAGCCCTGTGGATTCAGGTCCTCCTCGCCCAGCATGTTGTTGAGGTGGACTCCGGTGCCGGGGACCACCACCCCCGAGCCGGTGCCGTTCGAGCAGGTGACCGAGGCGCAGTTGCCGTCGGCATCGATCACGGCGATGTGGGTGGTCGAGCCGAGCCGGTCGGGCGGCTCGTCCGGTCCGCCGGCCCCGCCGTGGCCGCCCACCCAGTCGCCGTCCTTGATCCGCGCGGCCACCTCGTCGAGATCGGCGTCGAGGAACCGCCGCACGTACTCCGGATCGTGGAGTCCTTCGTGGAAGTCATCCGTGCGCTTGGCGTTGGCCGCCTCGGTCGCGGCCACGATCTCCTCCACCCCGCTGCTCGCGCCGAGCCGCTCGAGCAACCCAAGCGAGTACCCGGTCAGGATTCCGCCGGACGATGGCGGCGGATTGGTGAGCACCTCGTGCCCGCGAAAGCTCGCGCTGACGGGGCGCCGCTCGATCGGCTCATACGCGGCCATGTCGTCCATCCCAAGTGTTCCGCCGCGCTCGCGGACCCACTCGGAGACCACACGTGCCGTCTCGCCGCGATAGAACGGCTCCGAGCCCTCGGCCGCGAAGCGCTCCAGGGCGTCGGCCATATCCGGGTAGCGGAAGGTGTCGCCCTCGACGAGCTGCTTTCCCTCGGGCGTGTAGAGCGCCGCCGACTCCGGAGTCGAGACCAGGATCGGGTGGAGGATCTCGTGGAAGTACGCCGCCCCGGCGCTCAGCACCACCCCCTCGCGCCCGAGCTCGACGCCCGGCTGCGCCAGCCGAGCGAGCGGGAGCGACCCCCAGCGCTTCCAGACGTACTCGAGCCCGGCGGGGTTTCCGGGCACCCCGCAGGAGGCGGCGCCGCAGTTGAAGATCTGCGGCGTCCCGTCGAAGTAGACAGGGATGGGGACGAGCTCCGCCGTTCGCTCAACGCCGTCAGCCCCGCCGGCCGCCACGAAGAAGTCGATCAGGGTCGTCTCGCCGTCCTCATGAACCATCATGAACCCGCCGGCGCCGAAGCCGGTCAGCTGGCTCTCACAGACGAACGAGGTGAGGATCGCGCAGACCGCCGCATCGACCGCGTTCCCGCCCTCGCGCAGCACCTGCGCGCCCGCCTCGGCGGTCAGCGGATGCCCCGCGGCGACGACTCCCCTCGGATCGCTCATGCGAGCAGCCTAGGGAGCGCGGGGTCGGTCCCGCTCAGCAGTTGAAGCTTGCGGGTACCTGCGGCCCGGTCGGCAACGTCAGAGTGTGCTCCTCGTTGTTGAGCCCGTTGACCGTGAGGGTCTGGCTCTGCCCGAGGGCATTCACACCGGTGAAGCTCACCGTCGCGTTGTTGTAGAAGCAGATCGCGTAGCCGAACTCACGGTTCGCCGACCCACCGTGGACGAAGATGTTGTCCGTGAAGGACTCGGTCCCGCCGTTGCTCAGGTCGGGCGAATGGGTGGCGTTCGGGATCCCCTCCGATATCGCGCAGGTAGGCGTATTGCACGGGAAGACGATGCCGCTCCGATTGCCGCTCGCATCGAAGGCATGCAGGTCGACCTGTCCCGCAGGCCAGGTGATCGAACCGCGGACCAGCGGACCGGGCAGCGAAAGGACGTGCTTCCTCTTGCACTTCTTCTTCTTCGCGCTCGTGACGCCCTTTTTCTTCTTGCACTTCTTCTTCGCCACCACGGCGCCGCGCGAGCCCGTCGCACCAGCGCCGGCGACCGAGACCGACAGCGTCAGGCCGAGGGCGGCGACCAGCGCGATCACCAGCCAGCGCGTGCCAAGGGCTCTCCCTGAAGTCATTCGTGCCTCCTCTGAGCTTGGATCGGGATCTCGTAAGCCTCCCGCGTTCGCGGGCAGTCTATTAACCCATCTGCGAGGTCAAACGAGCGCTCAGTCGCCTGGCTTGAACTCCGGCACGTCCAGCACCCGGCCGTCGATTGACCGCGGCTCGGTTGGTGGCCGGCTCGGGTTCCGGCCCCAGACGCCGTCGCCATAGAGCTCGTCGGCGGTACCCGTCCGTCTGGGAGCCGGCTCACGGTAGTCGCCCACCGGGTCCGAGTAGCGCTCCGGCCGCAGCGCCGCGTCCCGGTCCGGGGTGCGCGGCTCGCGCGGCTCGTTGCGCCGTTCACGATGGAAGCGGTTGGAGAAGGCGGAGTCGAAGCGAGTGGCGATCACGGTGATCCAGACCTCCTCGCTCATGTCCTCGTCGACGCTCGCCCCGAAGATGATCTCGGCCTCCGGATGGGCAGCGGCCCTGACGATCTCTGCGGCTTCGCTCGCCTCGATCAGTGACAGATCGGGCCCACCCGTGATCGAGAGCAGCATCGAATGCGCGCCCTCGACCGAGGTCTCGAGCAGCGGTGAGGAGACTGCCTTCTCGGCGGCGATCGTCGCCCGGTGCTCTCCGTAGCCCATGCCGATGCCGAGGATCGCGTCGCCGGCCTCGATCATGGTCGTGCGGACGTCCGCGAAGTCGAGGTTGATCAGGCCGGGCAGCATCACCAGATCGGAGATGCCCTGGACGGCCTGGCGCAGGACGTCGTCGGCGACCTTGAAGGCGTCCACGATCGAGGTTCGCCGCTCGAGGATCGTCAGCAGGCGCTCGTTCGGCACGACGATCATCGTGTCGACCTCCTTGCCGAGGGCGGCGATTCCCTCCTCGGCCTGGGCAGCCCGGCGGGCGCCCTCGAAGGCGAAAGGCTTGGTGACCGCGGCGACCGACAGCGCGCCGATGTCCCGGGCGAGCTTGGCGACCACGGGGGCGGCGCCCGTACCGGTGCCGCCGCCGGAGCCCGAGGCCAGGAAGACCATGTCGGAGCCCTTGAGCAGCTCCTTGATCTTGTCCTGCTCCTCATACGCCGCGCGGTAGCCGACCCTGGGGTCGGATCCCGAACCGAGGCCGCGGGTCAGCTCGGCGCCGATGTGGAGCGTTACGTCCGCGTTGGAGTTCTGCAGGGACTGAAGGTCAGTGTTGATCGCGAGGAACTCCACGCCGGGGAGCTCGGCCTCGACCATCCGATTGACGGCGTTGACGCCGGCGCCACCGACGCCGACCACACGAAGGACGGCCTGGTGCGTGCGCGGGACGATCGGCTGGCGGGTCGGCGCGGAAGTGTCCGGCTCATCGCGGCCGAACGCCGGGCGGATGTCGGTGCCGGGACCGCCCATGAGGCGCTCGAGGCCCTCGTGATGCACCTCTGCCTGCTCGATCGTGATCTCGCCCTGGGGCTCGTCGATCTCGGCGACGGGCTCAGGGGACGGGTCGGGAGTGGGAAGAGGTTCCGGAACGGGGTCCGGGGTCGGCTCGGGGACGGGCTCGGGAGTGGGCTCAGGAACGGGCTCGGGGAGCGGCGTCTCCTGGACGGGCTCCTCCAAGGCGACCTCGACCGGAGCGTTGCCCGACCCGTTGGCGGTCACCTTGACCTCCTCGGGCATGACGGACTCGTCGGTCGAGCGGAACAGATCGGCGAGGGGGCCCTCGCGCATGCTGGCGCGCTTCTTACGAGCCATGGGTGAGAACCTCCTTCGCGAGGTCGCGGTAGGCGCCCGCGGCCTTCGAGCCTGGGTCGTACTTGAGAACGGACGATCCGCGGACCGGAGCCTCGGCGAACTTGATCGCCTTGCGGATCCGCGACTTGAAGACGAGCTCGCCGAAGTTCTCCTCGAGGATCTCCACCGCCTCCTTGGCGTGGACGGTCCGCGAGTCGAGCATCGTCGGCAGGATGCCCTCGATCTCGACGCCGGGGTTGAGGTTCTCCCGGATCATCGTGAGGGTGTTCTGAAGCTGGACGAGCCCGCGCATCGAGAGGTACTCGCACTGGACCGGCACGATCACCTTGTTGGCGGCGGTGAGGGCGTTCACGGTCAGGAGTCCCAGGCTCGGCGGGGTGTCGATGCAGACGAAGTCGTAGTCGTTGCGGACCTCGTCGAGGCCCTTCTCCAGCGCCCGCTCGCGGCCGATCTGGGTGCTCATCGCGATCTCGGCGCCGGCCAGGTCGATGGAGGCGACCGCTACGTCGATCTCGCGCTCGGCGATGATCTGGCTGATCGGGTACCGGTGGACGAGGACGTCGAACATGCTCTTCTCGACCTTGTCCGGATCGATGCCCTGAGACATGGTCAGGTTGCCCTGCGGGTCCATGTCGACGCAGAGGACGCGGTGGCCCGACTCCTTGAAGGCGACGGCGAGGTTGAGCGCGGTCGTCGTCTTGGCGACGCCGCCCTTCTGGTTGGCGAAGGCGATCACCTTGGCCGGGCCCTTGTTCTTGGGCTTGTCCGGCTGCTTGGCCTTCGTGGGGGCCTTGGCGGAGGCCTTCGAGGTAGATCCGGCGGCGGTTTTTGTGGCCGCCGACTTTGTGCTGTCCTTCTTGGAGCCCTTCGTCCTCGCCCGTGTCCTTCTTCTCGGGCGTCGGACCGACGAGGTCCTCGGGCTTCATGCGCCCGGACTCGGCCACTGTTTGAGAAGTCTGCTTTCGGCGGAAACTAGCCATCTAGGCGGGCTATTTCGGAGGCGAGACCCGGTTTCCTGCTTACGCTTGGGAGAATCCGCCCGTATGCCTGAGCTACTCGACAAACGACTCGTATTTGTGACCGGCAAGGGAGGCGTCGGCAAGTCGACGATCTCCGTCGCGCTGGGCATGGCCGCGGCGAATCGGGGCAAGCGGACGATCGTCTGCGAGATCGGCGGCCAGGAGACCGCCTCACGCGTCTTCAGGCGTGCCGAGATCGGCTTTCACGAGGTCGAGGTGGCCGACAACCTCTGGGCGATCTCGATCGACCCCGATCACTCCCTGCGCGAGTACCTGCTCCTCCAGCTCAAGGTCCGCGCCATGCGCGACATGCTCGTTCGCTCCCGAATCTTCAATTACCTGGCGGCGGCGACCCCCGGCCTCAAGGAGCTGGTCACGATCGGGAAGATCTGGGAGCTCGCCCAGCCCGATCGGAAGGTGAAGAAGGGGCGGGAGTACGACCTGGTGATCGTCGACGCCCCCGCCACGGGCCAAGGGATCGGCTTCCTGCAGACGCCACGCACGTTCGCCGGCATCGCACGCGTGGGCCCGATCCATTCACAGGCCGAGGAGCTCGACCGCTTCATCACCGACCACGACTCGACCGGCGTGGCGATCGTCGCGCTGCCCGAGGAGATGCCCGTCAACGAATCCGCCTCCCTCGAGGAACAGCTCACCGACGACGTCGGCATGTCCGTCGACCGGGTCTACATGAACGCGCTCTACCCGGAGCGCTTCTCGAAGACCGAGGCGTCGGAGCTCGAGCGCGCGCTGGAGGAGGCCGACGGGCCCGCCAGGGCAGCAGTGCGCGCGGCGCTCTCGGAGTTCCGCCGCTCTCGCTCCCAGCGCGAGCAGCTGCAGCGCCTGAAGAGGACCGTCTCGACGCCCGTCAAGACCCTGCCCTTCATCTTCAAGCCGCAGCTCGACGTGCCCTCGCTGGAGCGCCTCTCGGGCGCCCTCGTCTGATGCCGGCCATCACCGACATCGTCGACGGCCGCGGGATCTGCATCTGCGCCGGCTCGGGAGGCGTGGGCAAGACGACCACCTCGGCGGCGCTGGCGGCCGGGCTGGCCGCGCGCGGACAGAAGGTGTGCGTGCTGACGATCGACCCGGCCAAGCGGCTCGCCGACTCCCTGGGCCTGAAGGAGCTCGAGAACACGCCCAGGCAGGTCGACCCGGAGCTCTTCGAGCGGGCCGGCTCCGAGATGCGCGGCGAGCTCTGGGCGATGAAGCTCGACGCGAAGGCCACCTTCGACGAGCTCGTCCGCAAGCACTCCCCGGACGCGGAGACCCGCGACCGGATCCTCGAGAACCGCATCTACCGGCAGCTCTCCAACGCCCTGGCCGGCTCGCAGGAGTACATGGCGATGGAGAAGCTCTTCGAGATCCACCAGGAGGGCCGCTACGACTTCCTCGTCCTCGACACTCCCCCGTCGCGCAACGCCCTTGACTTCCTCGACGCCCCGAAGCGCCTCACGCAGTTCATCGAGGGCCGCGGCATGCAGATGTTCATGAAGCCGACGGGCCTGGCGACCAGGGTCGTCGGCCGCGGGAGCTCGATGGCGATGAGCGTGCTGAAGCGCGTCACCGGCCTCGACCTGCTCACCGACCTGAGCGAGTTCTTCCAGGCGTTCAGCGGGATGGTCGACGGGTTCCGCGAGCGCGCCAAGCGAGTCTCCGAGCTGCTCGCCGACCCCGCCACCACGTTCGTCGTGGTCTGCGGCCCGCAGGGCGAGCCCATCGACCGAGGCCGTCTACTTCCACCGCAAGCTGGTCGAGGCCAAGCTGCCCGTCGGTGGCGTGATCGTCAACAAGGTCCACTACGAGGCCGACGAGGACGCGGAGGGCACGGCGGAGGGCGACCTCAACGATCTGCTCGATCACGCCCTCGCCGAGCGCGTGGCCCAGAACTTCGCCGACTACCAGGCGCTCGCCCAGCGGGACGCGCGGAACGTCGAGCACCTGCGCCGCGAGCTCAACCCGAAGGCGGTGATCCGCATCCCCTACCTGGACGAGGACGTCCACGACCTCGAGGCCCTGCTGAAGATCGATCGCTACCTGTTCGCCACCGAGGAGCAGCGGGAGGAGCTGGCTGCGAGCGGAGCGGCTTAGCTGCCCGAGCGCTTGCGCTCGTAGCGAAGCTCGCCGACCGACCAATCCGTCGCGTCCGGGACCGGGAAGAGGTAGCGGACGCGGTCCTTCGAGGGCTCGCGGTCGGCGTCGTGGTCCTTGCGGCGCGGCCGCGCAAACGCGGGCCACTCCGGCTCGCCGTCGCCGGCGCTGAACCAATCCGCGCGATCCCCGATGTCGTCGGGCCGGGTCGGAGCGCGATGGTCGCCGTCGGCGCTCATGATCTCAGGAAGTTCGACGTCATCGACGACGATCCTCGTCGTCGGTTGCCGATCCTCCTCGGCCCCGCGGACGGACAAATCGTCCATTTGGTTCGTGTCCGTCCCATCGTCCGATTCCGCCCTGTGAATGGTGATTTCCTCGTCGATTTCGGCCTTGTGAACGGTGATTTCGTCATCGCCCATGTTGCCGTCGGCGATCGCCGACAGATCGATGGCCTCGTCGGGCGTGGGGTCGGGGAGGTGCCACTCGGCGGTCTCACCCAGGCCCGGCGTCTCGACGTGCGTGGCCGAAAGACCCTCGGAGAGCAGGACCTCGTCTGCGGCGGCCCTCAGGTCTCCTCCCAGCTCTCCGGTGGCAAGTCCCTTGAGGAGGCGCCGCAGGAGCTCCTCGAGCTCCGCGATCACGTCCAGCGGCGAAGCGCCCGCCACCGGCCGGTAGCGGCCTCCGCTCATCAGCTTTCGCTCGATAGCCAGCGCGCGCTCGACCGTGATCCGGCCCTGCTCGCGCTCGTAGGGCTCGCAGGCGAGTGCTGCGACCCGGGCCGACATGGTCGTCCGCGCGGCTCCGCCGCCTTCGAGCAGCCCGCGCAGGGCGAGCAGGTAGTCGCTCAGCGCCTCGATCAGCGATCCGCGCTCGGCGCCCAGCTCGAACCGGGACGCCGCCCAGTCGAGCGAGGGCATCCGCGAGCCACGCTCGTTGAGCATGCGCGCAAAGTGCTCAAGCACGGGCACCTCATTGCCGGTCAGGCGGTAGCCGCCCTGGCGCGGGCGACTCGCGCCGGTCCCGAAGCGCTCCCATCCACCGGACCGCTTGGCCCAGCCGTGGGTCGCCAGCCCGACGGCGCCGGGCCTGAAAAGCCTCATCGTGCGCAGCGCACGCCGCAGGTCATCGGCGACCACGGCGGCCGGTGCGACGGCGGCGAGCCCGCAGCTCAGGCACGCCAGGAAGCCGGGCTTCCCGCGGCCGCCGGAGCGTGTCGCGTCGACCGCGTCGAGCGGCGCGTCCTCCACCAGGTCCGCGCGCACGATGCGTACCCCATCAAGCTCCATCTCGTCCTTCGGCATGTGGAAGCCGACCAGCGGGACGATCACCTCCCCGGCGGGCGTCGCCTCGTCGGAGTCGGACTGGATCGTCGCCAGCACGGCGTCGACGGCGCCCTGCAGCCGGTTGCCTGCGATGTCGAACTCGGTCTTCCCATCCCAGAGCCCGACCATGAACCCGATCGCGGCCTCCTCGCCGGCGATCTCGCGTACCTCCACGAAGGCCTCCAGGCGCCGCAGCTCGGCCAGGTGCCGCTCGATGAACTGCCCCGTCAGCGGGGCGTAGGAGTACATCGGCAGCGGCCCATCGTCGGTGGGCTCCAGGTCGAAGGGCATCTCCGCCCCGGTCGCCAGCAGCTCCTCGAACAGGTCGGCCGCCTCGACGGCGAGGCGCCTCAGCGCCTCCTCGAGTCTCTCTGTGGTGCTCTCAAGCGTCGTCACGCAAGACCGATTCGCCCGTCCCTACGGGGCTTCCTGCGTGTGAGAGAGGAGTTGCAGCTACGGCTTCGCCATCAAACGGAGGAGCGGGCGCCGCCAAGCATCAGGCGCGGCGCTAACGCGCCGCTGAAACGTGCCGCGGCTGGCTCGTCCTCAGGGAGCCACTGGCGGCCGTAGCGGCGCATGTCCTCGATCAGCGGGACGAGGGCCGTGCCCTTGTCGGTCAGCTGGTAGGTCACGCGCGGGGGCACCTCGGGGAAGGTGCGGCGCTCGACGATGCCCTGCTCCTCGAGCGCCCTCAGGCGCAGAGAAAGGGTCCTGGGGCTGATTCCCTCCAGGGAGCGCTCCAGCTCACAGAACCGGAGCGAGGAGTCCGCCAGGTCGCGGATGATGAGGAGGGTCCACTTGCCGGAGATGACCTCGGCCGTCCGGCAGACGGGACATTCGCGGTCGAACACGCGCCCAGGATAGCGTCAAAGCTTTACTTTGTGAAGCGCTCGGAGGCTAGAGCCGGGTGGCTGTCGAGCTGTTGACGCGCTTGATCCTACGACCTGCAGGTGGTAGGTCTTGCCGTCGGGACCGTAGATCAGGTCGGCGCCCTTCCCGGCGTTCAGGCCGAGGAGCTGGCAGTCATCGGCGCTCGGGAAGCAGACCCCGTTGCCGCCGACGCTCGTCACGTCCTTCGAGACCAGGAAGAGCGCCTGCTTGCCGCCCGAGGCGGTGCCCATGTAGACCAGCACCGGCGTGGCCGGGGTCGGCAGGAACTGGAACTGCGTGAGCGTTGTTGAGTGCGGCCGGCGTCCCGCCGCTCGCCGACGGTCACATCGGTCTGGTAGTAGGTGTAGACGGTCTCCGTCTTGCCGCCCGAGGAGCCGTTTCCGTCCTTGCTGCCGCCGCCGGTGCCGCCGCTCGAACCGGTGTTCCCGCCCGATCCGGGCTCCCGTCGAGGACGTCACCGTGTCGATGGCTGACGCTGACCCGTTCTGACGGCGTCTGTCGGCGACGGTGTACTGCTGGGTGAACGGGTTCTTGCGGTCCGAGGTCATTGAGCCGCTGCTTGAAGTTGCGGACTCCAGGGTGGTAGGCGACCACGGCGTTCTGGGCCTCGGGCGCGACTGCGCGGCGGAGCCCTGCGCGCCCGGCCCGACGAATCCGAGTCGCCTCGATCCGAGCCCGACGAGATCAGGAACGGCACCGCGACTATCGCGACGACCAGCATGATCACGACCGGCAGCAGGTTGCGGCTGCGCAGGTCGTAGACCAGGTCGCCGAAGAACTTCTGCACCTTCCAGCGCTTCACTTGGACACCACCGCGCTCGCGGGCTGGGCCTGGGCCGCGCCGGGCTGTCGGGGGCCGGGCCGCTCGGGCGGCGCCGGCGGTCAGGCCCTCCTCGGCGGGCGTCACGTAGGTGGTCACCGCGAAGCCGGCGTCGAGCATCGGGTGAGGGGCCGGTGATCGCCACCGTTGAAGGCGAACCCGTCGACGGTCAAGAGACGCCCGTCTGGGGCAGACCTGGCCGCTGTCCGTCGGCTGTGACGAGGCCGTCCACCCCGCCGATGAAGTTGGCGATGTCGAAGAAGCCGCCCTGGAAGTTGAGGTGTACGGGCAGCGTGGGCAGACCTGCCGGCCCGACCACGGCGCCGATCGGAAGGGCCGCGGCGGACGCCTCGGTCGCGGGCACAGGCGCAGCGGCGGTCGACGCCGCCGGCCGTGGAGTCGACGGAGCTGGTCGAGCTGCCGGAGTCGCTGGCGCCGGTCGTGGTCGTCGAGCTTGCGGAGGCGGGCCGGGCTGGACGCTGGCGGTGGGGTGGCGGCGGGTGCAGCGCTCGAGAGCTGCCGGTCCCCGCCGCACCCGCATCCCCGCCCAGCTCGATCGCGCGGAAATCAACGTGGTTCGGCCGGAGATCGAGTTGAGCTGTACGAGCATCGACGCCGTGTCGGCCTGCGCCGGAACGGCCTTGCCGAGCACGACGAGGCGCCCGTAGTACCGCGGGAACTCCTTCCGGGCCTGTTCCGCGTAGCTCGCCACCTGACTCCTGCTGCTCGATCGAGGCGTGGATCTGGTCGATCTGATCGTTCAGCTCGCTCGTCTTCTCGCGCTTCGGGCGCCAGGATCAGCATGTAGAAGCCGATCGCAAAGACGACGACCAGGACGCCGAAGACGATTGACTTATCGCTCACCTTCATATCAGCCTCCCGTCGCGTGGGGTCGCGGAGGACTGGGAGGCGAGCCTGCGAGTGACGCCGTCGGGGCCAGCGAAGACGGTACGGACGGCGTCGTCGGTCGCGTCGCTCGGGAACGGGACCGCGTCGAAAGCGACGACGATCTCGAACTTGGCGATGAAGTCGCTCGTCCGGCACTCGGTCGTCGCGTGTCGCTCACCTGAGGCCGAGGTCGACCGCGGCGCCGCTGGCGGAGTCGCTGTCGTCAACCTTCTCCGACGCTGCAGGCCGACGCGGGTGACGCCGTCGATCTCCTCGAGGTCGGCGACGAGTCCGGCCACCGCGTCCTGGCTGGGCGCGCAGCCGACCAGCTCGAGCGCGGGACCCGTGACGCCGTCGCGGATCGTGATCTCGGGCCCGTCCGTCGAGCGTGACCTGGGGGTTGACGGTGCCGGGAGCTGGACGAGCCAGACGTCGGACGGGATCACGCGCGCGAGCTCGTTGAGCACCCGCTGCCAGTCGAAGCGGCTCTGGGCGAGGCTGGTGATGGTGGCCGAGCGCTGCTCCTGGACCGCCCGGAAGTTGGCGAACGCCTGCAGGCTCTGAGCCTTCGCCTCGGCCTGCTGCTCCTGGACCTGCAGCTTCGCCACCTCGGACTTGCGGTCGGAGATCTGCTTGCTGGTGAAGGCCAAGGCGATGACCCCGAGCAGGGCGATGGCGAGAGCGCCGATCAGGACGTACGAGAAGGCACCGGTCCGCATCGAGGAGCGGTCGCCGCCGCGCTCGTCGGGTGGGATCAGGTTGACGGGGCGCATCTCAGATCAGTCCCCGAGGGCGAGGCCGTAGGAGACGGTCAGGCGGGCGGCATCCTCGGGATCGAGGTGCGAGAGCGCCGTCGGCGCCTCCAGCGAGATCTCGAGGCCGAGGCCGGGCCGGATTCGATCGGCGAGCCCGGGGATGGTGCTGCCGGCGCCGCAGACGACGACCCGCTCGACCGGGGTGACCCCCTCCTGGGCGCCGTAGTAGTCCATCGACATCCGGAGCTCGTCGACTGAGCTTGCTGGCCCCTCGCTCGAGCTCCTCGCGCGCCGCGGCGCTTCCGCCGTCGTCGTCGAAGAGTTCGAGGTCCTCCTCGAGGCCGACCTCGATCAGCAGCTCGCGAGCGTCCTCGATCGAGATCCCCTCGCGGCTGGCGAGCCGATCGGCGATCGTCTCGACGCCGAAGGGGCTGACGCGGGTGAAGAGGCAGCTCGTCCCCGCGGGCGACCGCGATGTTGGTGACGTCGCCGAGGTGGCAGTAGAGGGTGGTCGGAACGGGCAGCTCACCGGCTCATCGACCGGGAGCGCCGTTCTGGGCGCTCGAGGGCGCGGATCATGCCGAAGGCCGAGAGGTCGATGCCGGCGGGCTGAGGCCCGCGTCGCGCAGCGCCTGCACGAGCGGATGGACCATGTCGCGGCGCGCCGCGACGGCGAGCACGTCCATCTGCGGTCGCCGTCGGCGCTCTCGCCCGTGCCGATCACCCGGTGGTCGAGCACCGCCTGGTCGAGCGGCATCGGGATCTGCGTCCTGGGCGCGGAAGCGGACCGCCGCGTCGAGCTCGTCCGGGTCCTCGATCAGCGGGCAGCCGCAGGGTCCGGACCACGACGCGCTGGTTTGCGATGCCGAGCCGGACCGTCTTGCCGAGCTTGTGCTCAGCGAAGAGATCCGTGAGCGCCTGGCGCAGCGCATCGGGGTCATGGACCTCGCCCTCGCGGACGACGCCGGGCTCCAGCGGCGCGATTGCCGTGCGGCCGACGGCACGGTCGCCGTTCGCCGCCACCTCGGTCGCGGCGATGCTGCCCGACTCGATGTCGAGGCCGACGAGGGAGGTGTTCTTCTTTACAGAGAGCCATCGCTGGAGGCTCCTTGCCTCACCTCTCCCATCGGCCGGATCGCGCCGTTGCGCCATACCCAAGACTGATGAGACGTGCGGCTAGCGGACGAAGACGTTCAGGTAGGCGTCGACGATCTGGTCGCCCGCCAGCAGGGCCGACCACGCCGCCGAGCGCCAGGAACGGACCGAACGGGCACCGCGAGCTTGCGCGCCCCGGAGCCGCGGGCGAGCCATGACGCCGATCCCGACGAGCGCACCGGTCAGCACCCCGACCAGCAGCGCCGGCCGACAGGCGCTGCCGAGGTAGAGGCCCATCACCGCGGCGAGCTTGACGTCGCCCATCCCCATGCCACGCGGATAGGCGAGCGCGATGAGGAGCAGCAGCCCTCCAGCCGCAGCGGCCGCGATGCCGCGCTCGGGCAGGCTGGATGGGTCGGTCACAGCCACGATGGCGAGGCCCGCAACGGCGCCGGCGAGCAGGATCGAGTTCGGGATGATCCGCCGCTCGAGGTCCGTGAGGGTGATCGCGGCGAGCATCGCCACGAAGACCAGCCCCAGCGCGAGCTGCGCCGGGATCGTCGTGGAAGACCACGGCGGTGGCGGCGAACGCCGCGCCGACGCGCCAGCTCGACGAGCGGGTAGCGCAGCGGGATCCGCGCGCCGCAGCTGCGGCAGCGGCCGCGCAGGACCAGCCAGGAGAGCACCGGCACGTTGTCGTAGGCGGCGATCTGCACGCCGCAGGAGTCGCAGACCGAGCGGGCCCGACGATCGAGCCGCCGCGCGGCACGCGGTGGGCGACGACGCCGACGAAGCTGCCGGTCACCATGCCGCCGACGAAGGCCAGTGAGGCGATCGGGAACATGGGACTTCTCGTCGGCTCCTGCGCTCGCAGCGCCTTTAGCGCGGCGCTACCCGAGCGTCTCCCGCTGGACGTGCCAGGCCGACTGCACCGGGTCGAAGAAGTGCGGCGGCTCCTGGTAGCGCAGGCGGTCGTCGTAGTTGTAGTCCTTGATGTAGCCGGTGCCGCCCGTCGTCCCGACCGCGCCGCGGAACTTCTGCGCGATCGCGCCGTTGACCGGTCAGCGTGCCGAGGCTGGCGCCGCAGTCGTAGTGATCGACGATGAACGAGTGGTCGATGGCGAGCAGCGCCGCGTCGATCTGGATGTTCGAGTTCGCGCCGGTGCCGTTGACCCCGCTGTTGCACGAGCCCTTCGCTGTCTCGGTGGTCGATCGTGCCGCTCGAGCAGCCGAGGTTGTTGGACGGGACAGACCGGATGCTTGACGCGGATGAAGTTGTTGGCGACCAGGCCGAGGAGATCGGCGGAGCTGCTGGCCCGCCGATGTCGTCGTCGATGATCACGTCGTTCTCGGCGGCGATCGTGAGCTGGCCGGAGTAGGTGCCGCTGCTGTGCACGATCGCGTTGCCGCAGCCCGAGCTGGCCGGATAGGTGACGGTGAACGGCGAGTAGGAGGAGGCAGCAGGCGCCGTTCTGCACGTAGACCACTCCGTCGGTCGGGCACCGCGACGGACCGATCACGTGCCCCGTGTTGATCGTGACGGTCATGTTGCTCCGCTCAGGGTGATCGTGGTCTGGCCCGTGTAGGTGTAGCTGGGCCCGGCGATGGTCTTCAGCGATCGCGTTGGTGGTCGGCGGGGTCAGGACCGGCGCGTTGGTGGCGAACGGCCCGTTGAAGTCCGGGGTGCCGGAGCAGTTGTTGCCGGGGCCCAGCCGACTCGGCGGCGCGCTCACCTCGGTGACGTCGGCCGCGTTCCGCCCGAAGCTGGGGGTGCCGCAGACCGCGAGGTCGTCGTTCGTGTGCAGGGGCCCGTCGATCTGGTCACCGCCGACGAAGACGATCTGGTCGCAGAACTGGTTGCTGGTGCCGGGGATCGGTGCGCTCTCGCGGCCGTCGCGCCGGAACTTGGTGCACTGGGTGTAGGCGCCGGTCAGCGCCGCCGACGGGTTGGCGAACCCATAGGTGACCGGATCCGAGGTCTCGAGCTGGGTGAAGTAGACGTAGTCGAGGAAGGTCGCCTGCTTGAAGGTGGCGACGATCGACTGCTTCTCGGTCCCGAGTAGCCGGTCGACCGGATCCGGAAGGTCCCGATGTTGCGCGCCGCTCGACTCCAGCATCGACTGGTCGGGTTGCTCGAGTCGCAGATCGACTGGCCGGTCGCCGGCAGCAGCTCGATCGCGTAGCGTCGAGCCGTCGGTCGAGCCGGGACCGGCCGGCGGTTCGCCGTCGACCGTCTGCTGGTTCACGGCGTTGGGCGTCGGGACGTTGGTGCAGCGGGTCCAGTAGCCGCTGTCGTTGTTGAGGTGGTAGGTGTAGTCGGCGATGCCGGCCTGCGCCGCCGCGTAGGCGCGCTTCTGCTCGATGTCCAGGGAGATCAGGCGCTGGTCGTCGTTGGTCGCTGCGAGCGCGGCGGTGACCAGCAGGGTGACCAGAAGGTCGCGCCGAGCACGGCGATCAGCGTGTAGCCGCCCTCTGCGGTGGCAAGCGCCCGGAGGCGGTTCCGAATCAGACGCATGGCAGGTTGTCCTGGTTCGGGTACTGGCCGGCGTTCTCGAGCCTCAGGTCCGCCGAGTCGGAGACGACCAGGGGCGAGGCGGGTCGAAGGTCGAGACACCGCTGGTTGGCGAGCTCGAGAACGTGATCTTGACGTTCGCGACCTTGGCGGCGTCGGTGGCGGTCAGCGGGACGGCGGTCGGCGCCGTGTCGACCTGCCCGTTGACGAAGTCGTAGTAGCGGAACATCCCGCCCGCCGGGCGCCGCGACGTTGGTGAGCAGCTGGGTGGTCGAGGATGCCGTGGCCGAGAAGGTCCAGGGCCCGGGCGCGCGCCGCCGGTCGCCGGGTAGACGGACTCGGTCAGCGTCGCTCCGCTGAGGGTGATCACGTGCAGATCGGGGGTCGGGCTCACCGTGCTCGCCGCTCTTCGAGAGGAAGCTGATCGGGTGCCGGTGCTGCCGGCGGTGGCGATCCCCGATGATCGGGGTCATCCGGGGTGCGACGCAGGCCGAGTGGAGCTCCTGGATGATGTGCGTCATCACCGGCCGCGCACGCTGATTGGCGTCGACCCGCTTGTTGATCCGGTCCTGGTTGTGGAGCGAGGTCGTCAGCATCATGACGATCGCGCTCATCACGACCAGCGAGGTCGCCATGGTCATCAGCAGCTCCACCAGGGTTAAGCCGCTCTCCTCCCGGAAGGCCCTCATGGACACGTGCTCCCGGCGGTCGAGCCCGTCCCGAGGAAGAGGTCGAGAGCGTGCTCGGGCTGTTGAGGTCGCGGGGTCGTCGAGGCTCATGTTCGGCGGGGCGAGCGTGTCGTCGGTGCGGATCTTCCTGTTGCCGATCCCGGAGACGTTCGCGGTCGCGCAGACCCGGTAGTCGCTCATCGGCACCCGGGGTCGTCCAGCTGCCGACGCGTCGGTGCTAAGGTCCGCTTGAAGCCGGTCGTCGGGTGGTTGGGGCAGAGCAGGTCCTGGCCGTCACGGTCGCGCCGACCGCCTTCGCGCTGGCGGTGGTCGACCCCTGGTACACGTTGAGATGGAGCGCCGGGAGCTGGACGGTCGCGGCGCTGCGGAGCCGCCCGCGGGAACGTCGATGCTCGCCACCGCCGCGTCCGGCCGACCGTCGTGTTCTGGCACAGGCCGGCGTAGACCGAGACAGGCGAGCTGAAGGGGAAGAGCCCGCTCGTCGTGATCGAGCCGCGCGAACGTTCCCGGCGTTCCGAATCGCTTCGCCCGCGTCATCCCGGTGTTGAACGCGATCAGCGAATCCGCCTTCACGCTGCGCCGCTGGGCAGGGTGCTGACGATCGCGTTGTCACTCTGGCGCCGGGTCGTGAACGTGACGCCGGATCGACCCCGGGCGTCGTACTGCAGGTTCACGGTGTTGGTCGCCTGGTCGACGACGCTCACGGTCTGCGCCGTCGGGCGCGTTGCCGTCGGGATCCACCATGCCGGTGGCAGCGCCACCGACGGTCATCGTGTAGGTGCCCGCCGGCAGGTTGCGCCAGAGGACGCAGCCGGTGGCGCCGGTGGTTCCGCTGAACGATCCGGCGCCGCTTCCGGTCAGGGTGACGCCGGAGATGCCGGTGCTGTCTCGCGTCGTCCATCTGGACCAGCAGCGAGCCGCCGTTCGGCACGAGCGATCCGTTCGGCGGCGAGATCATGGTCCCCGCCGTGACCGGGCTTCGCCGTGGCGCTCATCCCGGTCCAGCTCACCGAGACCTTGAGCTGGAGGTAGTCGCGGGATCCGGTGCCCGAGGCGCAGGTGCTCGTCGACGCCGGCTCGGTCAGGAACTGGGTGCTCGAGGTGACCGTGTAGCAGGTCTGTCCCGCCGGCGGGACAGGTCGCTCCGCTGGCGAGCTCGTGCCGTCCTCGATCACCCTCCGGGTCGAGTTCCAGGACGAGAGGTCGCCGATCCGCAGCGAGCGCACCCGCTCGAGCTCCTGCTCGGCCAGATCGTTGGCCTTGGCGCGGTGACGCTCCGTCGCGGTGGCGCGGTTCCCCGCGGTCAGCGCCCGAACAGGCCGGCGGAGACGATCAGCAGGACGATGGAGCTGATCAGCACCTCGATCAGCGTCATGCCGCCCTGCTCATCACGGATTCTTTTCAGGCTGCGCAGGTGCATCGATGCACGCTCGGCTCATGCATCGGCAGGCGTGTGCCGTGCTCGCCCATACCCAGGATTTGCGCGCGCTGGCCGTTCGTACGAAGAGCGTCGCGGCTTGCCGCAGCCGAGCAAGCCCGGTTGCCGGCGGCTCCGGGCAAAAAGAGAGGGCGGGCCCGAAGGCCCGCCCTCTTCTTCGCGTGAGGCCCTCTCGAGCGTCACGCAGACCGGCCAGCTGGGATTAGCCCCAGTTGCCGCCAGTCGGACAGCCACCCCGGTCGTTACCGGCGGGGACGGTGCAGGTGTAGCTCAGAACGCCAGTGCCGCTCTTGGCGATCGTGAACGTGTTGCCGGTCGGAGACGTGATCGTCTCAGTCCAGCTGTTCGCGGTGCCGCTTGCGGCGCTCGCGAACGGATGCGGCGGGGTGCCGGCCGCCGTCAGAATCGACGTGTCGATCCCGCTCAGCGTGGTCGGGCTGACCGTGGCGTAGGAACCGTTGTTGTCAGTGGCGATCGTCTCCGCCGCCACCTGGCCGGTGTGCGCCATCTCCTTGGCGCTCGAGTCACTGGCCTTGTTGCGCTGGTTGAAAAACGTGGGAATCGCGATAGCCGCGAGGATCCCGATGATGAGCATGACCACCAGGAGCTCGATGAGGGTGAAACCCTCTTCGCGTTTGGCGATCCGCTCACGGAGCTTAACGAGACATCTCTTTCCTCCCAAGGACGTTGACGAGTCCTGCATCGGTCGCCGGCCGCAGGCCTTTAGCAAGTGCCTGAAAAGTGCTGACGACGAGATTCCAGGCCTTCGGCTAGTGACTGAAAAGTGCTGACGGCGATGTGCAAAAAGAGGGCGGACCCGAAGGCCCGCCCTCTCTTCGCATGAGGCCCTCTCGGGCGTCACGCAGACTGGCTAGCTGGGCGTTAGCCCCAGTTGCCGCCAGTCGGACAGCCACCCCGGTCGTTACCGGCGGGGACGGTGCAGGTGTAGCTCAGAACGCCAGTGCCGCTCTTGGCGATCGTGAACGTGTTGCCGGTCGGAGACGTGATCGTCTCAGTCCAGCTGTTCGCGGTGCCGCTTGCGGCGCTCGCGAACGGATGCGGCGGGGTCCCGGCCACGGTCAGAATCGAGGAGTCGATCCCGTTCAGCGTGGGGGGCTGACCGTGAGGAGGAACCGTTGTTGTCAGTGGCGATCGTCTCCGCCGCCACCTGGCCGGTGTGCGCCATCTCCTTGGCGCTCGAGTCACTGGCCTTGTTGCGCTGGTTGAAAAACGTGGGAATCGCGATAGCCGCGAGGATCCCGATGATGAGCATGACGACCAGGAGCTCGATAAGAGTGAAACCCTCTTCCCGATTGGCCATCCGCTCACGGAGCTTCAGAATCATTTGATTCTCCTTGTTGATATCTCCGTGCCAGAGCCCCGTGGCCGTCGAAGTCAGTGACCTCGGTGGCAGCCCGGCTTGCTCTCGAGATTTCTCTCGGAGCCCCGATGGCTTTGCGTCCCCACCTCGCGATGGGTTTGCCTTTCTCACCGAAGGCCCTGGCGTTTCCTTTACGCGGCTTCCATCGACGCCCCGCCGAACGGCTTTAGCAAGTCCCTCAATAGTGCTTAGGGAAATGGGCTCGTACTTGCGTCCAGCGGCTGCCAGGCTGCTGTATCCAGGAGCGAAGGGCGAAGCCCGAAGCGACTTATGACGGGCAGCCGCTCGCAGCCGCGACCTGATGGCGAAGCCGGGCCTCGACCCCTTCCAGATCGCGCGATTTACCGGATCTTGTCGTAGAGCGAGAAGAGCGGCAGGTACATCGCGATGACGATGAAGCCGACCATCCCGCCGACGACCACGATCATCGCCGGCTCGATCAGCGAGGTGAGCGCCTTCACCTTGGTGTCGACCTCAGCCTCGTAGAAGTCGGCGACCTTGGTCAGCATCGTCTCGAGCTGGCCGCTCTCCTCTCCCACGGAGACCATGTGGCCCACCATCGGGGGAAGACGGCTCGCCTCCTCGATCGGGTGAGCGAGCGTTCCGCCGCTCTTGACCGAGGCGTAGACCTCGTCCATCGCCTGCTCGACGGGCGCGCTGCCGGAGGTCTGGCCGGTCAGCTTGATCGACTCGAGCAGGGGCACGCCCGAGGCGACCGCCCCGGAGAAGGTGCGGGACCAACGAGCCACGGCTGCCTTTTGGACGATGTCGCCGATGTGCATCGGCAGGCGGAGCTTCACGCGGTCCCATTGAGATCGTCCCTTGTCGGTCTTCTTCCACTGGAAGAAGGCGAAGATGCCCGCCGAAGCGGCAGGGACCCAGATGAACCAGTAGCCCTTCAGGAAGGCCGAGATGTCGACCATCATCTGGGTCAGGGCGGGCAGGGACGCGGACTCGCCCGGCTGGTCGGAGACGGCCTCCTTGAAGGCGTCAGCGAAGATCGGAACGATGAAGATGACGACCGCGAGCATCACCGCGACGGCGGCGGCGAAGACGAAGGCCGGGTAGAGCATGGCCGACCGAATCTCCCGCTTGAGCGCGTCGAGTTTCTCGATCTGGTACGCGATCCGGTCAAGGGCTTCGTCGAGTCGCCCCGAGCTCTCGCCCGAGCTGCACCATCGCCCGGAAGAGCTTGTCGAAGATCTGCGGCCGCCTGCCCATCGCGTCCGCCAGCGAGCTGCCGGCCTCCACGTCCCCGCGGACGCCCGCGATCGCCTCGCTCAGCCTCTCGTCCTCGGTCTGATCCTCGAGGGTGTAGAGCGAGCGCAGCATCGGCATGCCGGATGAGATCAGGGTGGCGAACTGACGCGAGAAGACGGCCAGCTCCCGTATCGGGACGCTGCGGAAGCGATCGAAGACCTTCTCGAGCTTCATCGCCTCGTTCTTCTCCGAGACGTCGAGCACGATCAGGCCGCGCTCGCGCAGCTGCTCGCTGACCTGCCCCTTGGTTTCGGCGTCGACCTCCCCGCGCGAGGGAACTCCAGCGACGTCGACGGCGCGGAACGCGAAGGTGGTCATCTCATCCTCCGGCGGTCATCGGCGGGCGCCGGAGGCGCCGTTGCCGCCGGCCGGCCCGAGCAGGCGCTTGAGCTCCTCGGGCACCGAGGCCCGCTGCTCCGCGAGCTTGCGCGAGATGCGCCCCATGCGGGTCAGCTGGGCGAGATGGGCATCCATGGTCTGCATGCCCAGGGCGCCGGAGGTCTGGATCGCGGAGTAGATCTGGTGCGTCTTCCCCTCGCGGATCAGGTTGCGCACCGCCGGCGTCGGCACCAGCACCTCGGTGGCGACCACCCGCCCGGCGCCATCCACCGTCGGCAGGAGCTGCTGGGTGATGATCCCCTGGAGACCGATCGAGAGCTGCATCCGTACCTGAGCCTGCTGCTGGGCCGGGAAGATGTCGATGATCCGGTCGACGGTCTGCGCGGTGGACTGGGTGTGCAGCGTGGCGAAGACGAGGTGCCCGGTCTCAGCGGCGGTAAGAGCGGTGGACATCGTCTCCAGGTCGCGCATTTCGCCGACGAGGATCACGTCCGGGTCCTCACGCAGGGCGGCCCTCAAGGCGCTGGCGAAGTCCTCCGCGTCGGCCCCGATCTCGCGCTGGTTGACGATGCAGCGCTTGTGGCTGTGCAGGAACTCGATCGGGTCCTCGATCGTGAGGATGTGCTCCTCCCTCTCCCCGTTGATGATGTCGAGCATCGCGGCGAGGGTCGTCGACTTGCCGGAGCCGGTGGGGCCGGTGACCAGGACGAGGCCCCTCGGCTTGCGAGTCATGTCCTCGAGCACCTTCGGCAGGCCGAGGTCCTCGAGGGCCGGGACCTGATGCGGGATGCGCCGGAACGCGGCGCTGATCGAACCGCGCTGGAAGAAGCAATTGACCCTGAAGCGGGAGACGCCGGGGACGGCGTAGGCGAGGTCGAGTTGCTTCTTCGACTCGAAGCGCTTGCGCTGATCGTCGTTGAGGAGGCTGTAGACGGTGTCGCGCGTCTGCTGCGCAGAAAGAGGCCCGTACTCCTCCAGGGGCGTGATCTTGCCCCGCAGGCGCATCGCCGGGGGATAGCCGGCGGTGAGATGGACGTCCGAGGCTCGCTCCTCGGACATGCGGGTGAGGATCTCAGCGAAGTCGAAGTCTCGGGTTGCGGCAGCCGCTTCCATCCTGGTAGTTCCAATCGTCCGTTGTCGGCTCGTGCTTGACACCAAAAAGTGGGTCGATCTCCGCTAGCTGGCCACGCGGGAAACTTCCTGCACGCTCGTCACGCCCGAGCGGACCTTCTCCATGCCCGCCTGGCGGAGCGTGAGCATCCCCTCCTCGATCGCAACGCTCGCGACCTCAGCCTCGGAGGCGAGATTGACGACCATCTCCTTGATCCGCTCGCTCAGCACCATCACCGAGTAGATCCCCATCCGGCCGTGGTAGCCGCCGCCGTGGCACCGCTGACAGCCGACCGGCTCGTACGCCTCGACGTCCGTCCCCACCCTGAAGCCGGCCTCCTCGAGCACCGCCCGGCTGACGACCGTTCGACGTTTGCAGTGGGGGCAGAGCACCCGCGCCAGGCGCTGGGCGACCACGCACTCGACCGCCGAGGAGGTGAGGAACGACTCGATGCCCATCTCCTGCAGTCGGGTGATCGCGCCAGGAGCGTCGTTCGTGTGCAGCGTGGTGAGCACCATGTGGCCCGTCAGCGCGGCCTCGATCGCGATTCGCGCGGTCTCGGCGTCCCGGATCTCGCCGACCATGATCACGTCAGGGTCGGCACGGAGGACCGACCGCAGCCCGGTGGCGAAGGTGAGGCCGGCCTTGCGGTTGACGCCGATCTGATTGACGCCGGTGAGCCGGAACTCGACCGGGTCCTCGATCGTGACGATGTGGCTGTCGACGTCGTTGATGTCCTGGAGCGACGCGTAGAGGGTGCTCGACTTACCGGCGCCTGTCGGCCCGGTGACGAGCACGGCGCCGTAGGGCTTGCGAAAGGACTCCTCGAAGCGGAGCCGCGACTCGCCCTCCATGCCGAGGTCGTCGAGCGTTCGCAGGGCGGACTGCCTCATCGAGGATGCGGACCGAGGCCCCTTCCCCGCCCTGCGTCGGCAGGGTGGTGACGCGTAGGTCGATCCGCCGATCGTCGACCCGCACGCTGACGCGGCCGTCCTGCGGGATTCGCTTCTCGGCGATGTCGAGCTCGCTCATGATCTTCACGCGAGAGATCACCCCAGCCACCATCCGCTTCGGCACGCGGGCGGTCTCCTGGAGCACGCCATCCACGCGGAAGCGGATGCGCATCTCGCCCTCCCCGGGCTCGAAGTGGATGTCGGAGGCGCCCTCCGCCACGGCCTGGCCGAGGATGCTGTTGACCAGCTTGATCACCGGGCCGTCCTGCGCGGAGGCGCGGATGTCGGTGATCTCGGCCGGCCCCTGCTCGGCCCCCTCCGCCTCGTCGTCCTCGGCGATCGCGTCGGCGACGGTGTTCTGCATCGTCCCGAGCTTCGTGATCAGGCCCTCGATGTCGTTGGACGGCGCCACCGCCACGGCGCAGTTGAGGCCGGTCGCCATCTGGACGTCGTCGAGCGCGAGCACGTTGGTCGGGTCCGCCATCGCCAGCAGCAGCGTGCTCTCGTCGACGTAGGCGATCGGCAGCGCCTCGTGGCGGCGCGCCGACTTGACCGAGATCAGGTTCGCCGCGCCCATGTCGACCGAGAAGAGCGAGAGGTCCACGAAGTCGAGCCCGTACCGCTCGGCGGTGGCGCGCGAGAGCTGCTCCGAGTCGATCGTCCCCTGTCTCGAGCAGGACCTCCTCGGGCCGCTTGCCCGCGGTCCGCGACTGCATCGATCGCCTGGTCCACCTGCTCCTGGCTCGCGTAGCCGAGCTGGACGATGGCGTCGGTGATGAAGCCGCCGGTGTGACCGCGGTTGATCGGCGGGATCAGCCCCGGGGTCCCAGTCTCCTCGGCGGGCTGGTCGGACGGGGCCGCGGCGGCGCCGGCTCCGGCAGCGTCGCCGGGCCCTGGCAGCGGGCGCAGGTAATCAGGCAGCTCCCGCATCGGGGAGCCCTACCTCGGGCTGTACGGCAGATCGTCCTTGCCGGAGTAGAGCGCGTCCTGGACGTCCTGCACGACGGTCTGAGAGTCTCGGAATCCGTAGGCGACCTGCGCCTCCGGGACGGAGCCGCTCACCCTCTTCGGACGGACGATGACGAGCGCGGGAACCTGGCTCACTCCGACACCCTGGGTGATCCGCGAGTAGCGGGCGATCCCCTTGGCACGGACGACGAAGATTGCGAGGTTCGAGTCCCCGGACAGCCCCCGGACCGAGCGGCTGACCAGCCTGTCGTCGATGCCGTGACTGCGCACGACCAGGAGGACGACCGCCTTGCCCTGCTTCCAGGCGTCGATCGTCGCACGCGGCAGGCCCGGGCCCGGGACGAGGGCCGCCGGGTCGACGGAGGTCGCCTCCGGAGCCGGACACCGGTGGCGCCTGAATACGCCGGCCGCCAGCCGGTGGCTGATCCGTCAGGTCGACCGAGCCTTGAGGTGCGGCCGCCGGGGCGCCGGCTGCGCTCTCGGTGGTCCCGCTGCTCGAGCTCTTGCCTCCCATCATCGACGGCACCAGCATCACCGCCGCGACGAGGACCAGCGCGACGAGCACCCCGAGCTGCACCTTCGGGTTGTTGTTGATGGCGTTTCTCATCCGGCCACCTGCTCGATCCCGCTCGCCCGCTGTCCCTTGGCAGCGAGCATCAGCTTGAAGTCGTGTGGGCTCGAGGCCGTCTCCATCGCGACCTCCTCGGAGACGACGCCCTGGGTGACGTAGCCGAGCAGCGCCTGATCGAAGGTCTGCATGCCGTAGAAGTCGCCCTCGGAGATCACCTCGGTGATCCGCCCGGTCTCCTCGGGATTCAGGATCAGGTCCTGGATCCGCCCGGTGACGACCATCACCTCGGAGACCGCAACGCGCCCCTCGCGGTCGATCCGCGGGACGAGCCGCTGCGAGATCGCTCCCTTCAGCGTCGAGGCGAGCATCACGCGCGCCTGCTGCTGCAGGTGCGGCGGGAAGAAGTCGATGATTCGGTTGATCGTCTCGCTGGCGTCCAGGGTGTGGAGGGTCGACATGACGAGGTGGCCCGTCTCCGCGGCGGAGAGCGCGGTCCGGACGGTCTCCTCGTCGCGCATCTCCCCGATCAGGATCACGTCGGGGTCCTGGCGCAGGACGCGGCGCATCGCCCGCGCGAATCTCTTGGTGTCCGACCCGACCTCGCGCTGGTTGATGATCGAGAGCTTGTCCCGGTGGAGGTACTCGATCGGGTCCTCCATGGTCACGACGTGACGCGCCCGGGTCGAGTTGATGTGGTCGATCATCGCCGCGAGCGTGGTCGACTTGCCCGAGCCGGTGGTCCCGGTCAGCAGGATGATCCCGCGCGGCTCCTCGGCGAGCAGGCGGACGACCTCGGGAAGCCCGAGGTCATCGATCGTGCGGACCTGGAACGGGATCGCGCGCAGGGCGATCGAGATGTCGCCCCGCTGGCGGAAAGCGTTCACGCGGAAGCGAGAGACCCCAGGGAGCTCATAGGAGAAGTCGACCTCGCCGTTCTCCTTGAACTCGGCGAGGTGATTCTCCTCGGCGATCGAGTGGAGCGCACCTTCTCGTGTCGCTCGAGGTGAGGTTGCCCGCGTCCTTGAGCGCCCAGAGATCGCCGTGGACCCTCGCCACGGGCGGCGAGTCCACCTTGATGTGGAGGTCGGAACCCTCGCGCTCCACCATGTAGGTGAGCGCCTGGTCGATGTCGAAGCCCATCCCTCGCCCTATCGGGCGTGAACGTGCGCAGCTACATCAGCAAAACTGGGTGCTACGGCCGAAGCTCCTCCACGACCTCATAGACCCCTTCGAGCGGGATGTCGTGAACGTACTTCGCGATGTCCTCCTGGCGCTTGGCCTCGTCCTCGGCCGAACCGCGCACGACGTCGAGCGAGTCCCTATCCACATCGAAGATCCCGAACGAGATGACCTCGTTCTCGTCCTTGATGTTCCGCGCGTGGTAGACGACGGAACCCTCAGGCAGCCCCTCGGGCGTTTTCGTCGCTGCCTCCCCCCCATGCCTTGCGGAACTCGTCCCACTGATCGCCCTTCAGACGCCGGGCGCTGAAAAAGACCAGCATGCCGTCTCCTCTCCTCGCTGACAGTGCGCGAGGAGCCTATGCGAATCGAATGTGCCTAATCGGCGCTACGCGACTTCGCGGAGCTTCTGAGCCTCCGCGAGGGACTGCAGCTTCTTCAGCGACTGGTTCTCGATCTGCCGGATCCGCTCGCGGGTGACGTTGAAGGTCCGGCCGACCTCGTCCAGGGTCCGCGGGTGCTCGCCGCCGAGCCCGTAACGGAGCTCGAGCACGCGACGCTCGCGGTAGGAGAGGTTCTCGAGGGCCTCCTTCAGCGCCTCCTTGGTGAGCAGCTCAGCGGCGCGCTCGAAGGGGGACTCGGCTCGCTCATCGGCGATGAACTGACCGAACTCCGACTCCTCCTCGTCGCCAACCGGCTTCTCGAGGGAGACCGGCGCCTGCGCCGAGCGCTTGATCGAGTCGACCTCCTCGGGCTCGATCCCCGTGACCTCGGCGATCTCCTCCGGGGTGGGCTCGCGGCCCAGCTCGGTGACCAGCTTGCGCTCCGCGCGGCCGATCTTGTTGAGCTTCTCGACGACGTGGACCGGGATGCGGATGGTCCGCGCCTTGTCGGCGAGCGCGCGGGCGATCGCCTGGCGGATCCACCAGGTCGCGTAGGTCGAGAACTTGAAGCCCTTGCGGTAGTCGAACTTCTCGGCCGCGCGGACCAGGCCGAGCGTGCCCTCCTGGATCAGGTCGAGGAAGGGCAGGCCCTGGTTGCGGTAGTTCTTGGCGATCGAGACGACGAGGCGAAGGTTCGACTCGACCATCTTCTGCTTGGCGTCGAGGTCGCCGCGCTCGATGCGCTTGGCGAGCTCGACCTCTTCGGCCGCGGTGAGCAGCCTGACCTTGCCGATGTCCTTGAGGAACAGCTGCAGGGAATCGGTGGTCATGTCCGGCTTCAGGTCGAGCGCCTTCTTCGCTTGCGCCCGCCCCGCTTGCCGTCGGACCGCTCGTTCTCGGCGGCCGCCTTCTGGGCCGGATCGAGGTCCTCGACCAGCTCGATGCCGGCCTTCTCGAGGTGCCCGTACAGGTCCTCGACGTCCGACTCATCGAGCTCGACCTCGGACACGGCTGTAGCGACGTCACCGAAGGTGAGCACGCCGAGTTGCTGGCCCTTGGTGACCAGCGTCTTCACTTCTTCAAGTTCTTGGATTTCAGCTACGAGCATTCGCCTACGCTGTTCCTTCCTGGCTGTCTTTCAATTTCCTGGCTGCCCAGCCTTTTACCCAATTCTGGCGGGCCTACTATGTCGGCCGCTGACGAAAAACCTTTACTCCAATCCCCCTCAAAGGCCACAAAAACGCGGAGCGGACTGGCCGCCTCCGCGTTCCGATTCCTCCATCAAGCCCAGATCTCGCAATTTCCTCAAACGTCCGTGACCATGGTAGCCACTTCATTTTTTGAAGTCAACGCACAACCCAGGCGTGGCACGTGCTTCACGAAACGGCTGCGCCTGCGCACCGCATCAAACAACCATTTCGCGGGAAAGTTCCGGGCGCCTTCCGAGGTACCCCTCCCTGGACGTTCGTTACGGGTGAGCGTGGATGAGAGGGCGCGCAGAATGCGCGACCCGTCATACAGAGCCCGGCCTGAGCCCGAATATCCCGGCTGGCACATCTGGCGGCATCCCTGGCTGCTCGCCTTCTGGAACCGCGCCTACAAGGAGAACATCACCGGCCTCTCGGGGATGGTCGCCTACAACCTGATGCTGGCGGTCTTCCCGTTCGCCCTGCTCGTCCTCTTCATCTTCGGCCAGGTCGTCAACAGCTCGGACATCGAGCTCAGCGTCGTGCGCGACATCCAGCGCCTCTTCCCGAACATCGAGCAGGAGACGCTGCAGCATGCGATCGATCGGGTCCGCGCAAGCTCCACGACCATCGGCATCGCAGCCGCCGTCGGCGGGATCTGGATCGGGGCCTCGTTCTGGGGCGCGATGGACACGGCCTTCTGCCGGATCTACCACGTCGAGTGCCGCGGGTGGGTGCAGCAGAAGCGTTGGTCGCTGGTCATGTTGTTCGCGCTCCTCCTCCTGCTCGCGGCCAGCGTGACCGTGCCGACTGTCGAGAGCGCCGTGCTGCACGAGTGCCAACAGCCTGCCGTTCGGCCTCGACGAGTGGGGTGCAGTCCGGACAGCGATCGTGGTGATCGGCGGCCTGATCGCCACTTTCCTCATCATCTCGGCGATCTACTGGGCCGTCCCCAAGGGCCACATGCCTTGGCGCTCCGTGTGGCCGGGGGCGCTCTTCTTCGCGCTGGTCACCTCGGCCGGCAACTACATCTTCCCCCTCTACCTCACGAGCGTTTCGGACCTCCACCGGATCGGCGGGACGATCGGGTTCATCCTGATCGCCCTGGTCTGGTTCTACGCGATCAGCCTGGCGCTGCTCGCGGGCGCGGTGATCAACTCGCTGCGCCACGAATCGGACGACACGGGCGCGCTCCCGATGGAGGGGTAGCGGCCACCAGGCTGCTTTACCCGTAGCGCTCGCCGACGACCTCGCGGAGCTTCGGGCGGTTGTGGGTCGCCTGCACCCGGCGGATGGTGCCGGAGCGGGATCGCATCACCAGCGACTCGGTGGTCGCGTGGCCGTCATCGAGATAGCGGACGCCGTCGAGCAGGTCGCCGTCGGTGACGCCCGTCGCGGCGAAGAAGACGTCGTCGCCGGAGACCAGATCGTCGGTGTCGAGTACCCGGGAAAGGTCGTAGCCGGCGTCCTCCGCCGCCTTGCGCTCGTCGTCGTCTCGCGGCCAGAGGCGACCCAGGATGCGCCCGCCCATGCACTTGATCGCGGACGCTGAGAGCACGCCCTCCGGCGTCCCTCCGACCCCCCAGAGCAGGTCGATGCCGGTGTTCGGCATCACCGAGAAGAGGGAGGCCGCCACGTCTCCGTCGGAGATGAAGCGGATGCTGGCGCCCACATCTCGCAGGGCCTCGATCGCCTTCTCGTGGCGCGGTCGGTCGAGCATGATCACGGTGACGTCGCTGGTCACACCGCCCTTGCGCTCGGCGATCCTGCGGATCACGTCCTCGAGCGGATCGTCGAGGCTGATCAGATCCGCTGATCGCGGGCCCGCGGCGATCTTCTCCATGTAGACGCAGGGACCCGGATCGAACATCGTCCCCCGCTCCGAGAGGGCGATCACCGAGAGCGCCGAGGGCATGCCCCGCGCCGTCAGGGTCGTCCCCTCCGAGGGGTCGACGGCGATGTCGACCACGGGCGGGCTGCCGTCGCCGATCTCCTCGCCGTTGTAGAGCATCGGTGCCTCGTCCTTCTCGCCCTCGCCGATCACGACGACGCCGTCCATCGGGCACGGTGTCGAGCATCAGCCGCATCGCATCCACCGCGGCGCCGTCGGCGCTCTCCTTCTCGCCCAGGCCGACCCAGCGGCCCGACGCGAGCGCGCCGGCCTCGGTGACGCGGACGAGCTCGAGCGCCAGGTTGCGGTCCGGGTGCGACGGGTCGCGGACGTCATGCGAGATCACGTGTTGGTCGCCTTCGGCCACGGCTCAGAGGCTACGCGGGGTGACTAGAAAGTGGCCGGAGGCTTGCGCCTGGCGCCGCCCCCGCTCTCCACGGCTCTGAAGCCGCCGGATATGAAGATGCCGATCGAGGCGAGTAAGGCGAGCCAGTATCCGAACGCGAGGCTCATCTCCAGCCCCTCCTGAGGCTTGTCGACCAGGCCGTTGAACGCGATCAGGACGAAGGCGGTGGCGCCGACGATCGCGGTCAGCTCCCCGCGCGGCCAGGAGAGCGCGTGGCCGCGAATCACGATCCAGGCGAGGATGAAGGGCGCTGACGCCGCGAGAACCAGCAGGACGCTGACGACCGGGAACGTGTTCCAGGCGTTGCAGCTGGTGTTGCCCACTCCGCAGGCCCAGTTGGAGGGGTCGTTGCCGCGCTGTACGACGCTCGGGTCGGTCGAGAGCGAATACCACTCGAGGAAGAGGCTGATGACCAGCACCGCCGCGGCGCCCATGCCGATGATCTCCGAGCGGTCGAGCTTGGAGGTGTCCATTGCGCGCGACCCTATCCCACTTCCCATCTATAGGGTCGCGGTTATGGCTCAGCGCTGGGGATTGACGCTTCCGCTCACCGGCATCGGCCTGCAGGACCACGAGGCGCACGTCAAGCGGGCCGAGGCGGCCGGATACACCGACCTGTGGTCGGGCGAAACCAACGGGCCGGACGGGTTCACGCCGCTCACGCTGGCCTCGGCCTGGACCGAGAAGGTTCGCCTCGGGACCGGAGTCGTCGGGGTGATGCAGCGAGGGCGCGCGCTGCTCGCTCAGGAGGCCGCGGCCGCTCGCGGATGCATCCGGGGGCCGATTCGCCCTGGGCATCGGCGCCTCCTCCGATCGCATCATCGAGGGCTGGAACGACATGCCGTTCGAGAAGCCGCTGACGCAAGATGTCGGAGACCATCGACTTCCTGAGGACCGCTCTCTCCGGCGAGCGGGCGGACGGCGGCTTCAAGCTCGAGCGCGCCCCCGCCGAGACCGTGCCGATCATCCTCGCCGCGCTCCGCGGCAAGATGCTCCGCCTCGCGGTCGAGAAGGCCGACGGCGCGTTCACGAACTTCCTGCCGCTGGCGGGACTGCCCAAGGTCGCCGAGCAGCTGGAGGAGGCGCCGGATGGCTTCGAGCTGCTCTGCCGCTTCTTCTGCATCCCGGGCGAGCGCGAGCAGGTCGAGCCGCTGGCGCGGTTCATGTTCTCCTCCTACATCACCGTCCCGGTCTACGAGGCCTTCTACCGCTGGCTCGGCTACGGCGAGAGGATCGACGCGATGGTCGAGGCCTGGAACGCCAAGGACCGTCAGAAGGCGGCCGAGGAGGCGCCCTGGGACCTGATCGAGGAGATGTTCATCTTCGGCGAGCCGGAGCAGATGAAGGACCGGCTGAACGCCTTCGTCGAGGGCGGGATCACGCTGCCCGTGATCACGCCGATCACGACGCCGGACCAGCTCGGCGAGCTGATCGACGCCCTAGCCCCCTAGGCGCTTCCAGAACCTGACGTACTCCCGCTCGTGGCCGACGCCGGCCTCGATCGCGTGGATGACGCCCTCGGGAGCCTTCATCGCCAGGCATTGATCGAGCTGTGTCTCGTACTCCCGCAGCCTCTCCTGGTGCGCCTCGAGCTGCTGCGGCGCGAGCTTTCGCGGATCCGCTCCGAAGAAGAGCTTCAGCAAGCCGGCGTCCCGGAGCTCGTATAGATCGCTCGTGGGCTCGGAGCGCCACCGCTCGAGCGCATCCTCGCCTGCCTTGGTCAGCCGGTAGATGCGCCTGCGGCGCCCGTCCTCCTCACGGCGTTCCGAGAGCAAGCCGGCCTCGGCGAGCCGGCCGCACTCCGCGTAGAGCTGGGTGTGCGGCAGCGACCAGAACTGGCCCACGCCGAGCGCGACTGCCCGTTTCAGGTCATAGGGCGACGCCGGCTGCATCTGCTCGATCAGGCCGAGGACGACGTAGGACGTCGGGGTGAGGCGGGTCTCTGACATTCGCGTCAGGATACGATACAGTGCGCATCGTACAGATCTGAACTATTCAGGAGGAACCATGAGCCAGGTCGCGGAGCACGCCACCACGAAGCAGGATTTGACCGCTGGGTTCGACTCCCTCGACCGCGAGACCCGGGTCGACCGGCTGCCGCTGAGGGGCGGCTCCCTGACTGGCTTCAGGGCTCGCTGGTCCGCACCGGACCGGCCAAGTGGGAGGTGGGCGAGCAGACCATGCGCCACTGGTTCGACGGCTTCGCGATGCTGCACCGCTTCGGCATCTCCGGCGGCGAGGTCTCCTACGCGAATCGCTTCCTCGAGACCAGGGCGTATCGCGCGGCGCAGGAGAAGGGCGAGATCGTCTACTCGGAGTTCGCCACCGATCCCTGCCGGTCGCTGTTCGCCAGAGTCGTTTCGATGTTCTCCCCCAAGCTCACCGACAACGCGAACGTCAACCTGGTGAAGCTCGGTGAGCGCTACATCACGATGACCGAGACCCCGATCCCGGTCGAGTTCGACGGCGAGACGCTGGAGACCGTCGGTGTCGCGTACAAGCCGCCAGGCATGCTCACCACGGCGCACCCGCATCTCGATCGCGCCAGTGGCGGGATGCTCAACTACGCCGCCAAGATCGGGGCGCGGAACTCCTATCGCTTCTTCCACCTGGCTCCGAGCGCCGAGAGGCCCGAGGTGGTCGGCAGCCTGCCCGTCAAGGAACCCGCATACATGCACTCGTTCGGCCTGACGGAGCGCTGGCTCGTGCTCGCGGAGTTCCCGCTGGTCGTCAACCCGATCAGCATTCCCCTCTCCGGGCGCCCCTACATCGAGAACTACCGCTGGAAGCCCGAGCGGGGAACAAGGTTCACCCTGATCGATCGCGACAGCGGTGAGGCCACCGGGCCGTTCGAGACAGACCCGTTCTTCTGCTTCCACCACGTCAACGCGTATGAGGAGAACGGCGCGGTGGTCGTGGATGCGTGCACCTATGGCAACGCCCAGATCGTCGAGGACCTCTACCTCGATCGACTGCGGGAGGGCAAGCCGGCCGATCGAGCCGAGATGCGCCGCTTCAGGATCGATCTCGCCTCCCGGAAGGTGACCAGTGAGCAGCTCTCCGAGGGTCTGGAGCTGCCGCGGATCAACTATGGGCGCAACAACGAGCGGCCCTACCGCTACGCCTGGGGAGTCGATGCTGAGTCCGGATGGCTCGACCGGATCGTCAAGGTCGATACGGAGGACCGCACTACCATCTCCTGGGGCGAGGACGGCTGCAGCCCGGGCGAGCCGGTCTTCGTGGCGAGCCGGACTCCACCGCCGAGGACGCCGGCGTGCTGCTCTCGGTGGTCTTCGACGCCCGGTCGGGCGGCTCGTTCATGCTCGTCCTCGACGCCGCCGACCTGAGCGAGCTGGCTCGGGCCGAAACCCCGCACCACATCCCGTACGGCTTCCACGGGCAGTTCCTGAAGTAGCGAACTAGACAGCGCGCGCGAGCGAGAGCGCGTAGAGGCCCTCGGAGTCCGTCCACCAATCGGTGAGCTCGAGGCCGGCCTCCGCGTAAATGCCCTCGAGCCCCGGGCGAAGGAACTTCGTGGAGATCTCGGTGCGCATCTCCTCGCCGGCGTCGAACGGGACCTGCATGTCGAGCGCCGACACGTCGACCACCTGGTTCGCCTGCGAGCGCAGCCGAATGTCGACCCAGAGGTTCTCCGGGTCCCAGCGGGCGACGTGCTCGAAGGAGTCGACGTCGAAGTCAGCCTTGAGCTCTCGGTTGAGGACCGAGAGGACGTTCTTGTTGAACTCGGCAGTGACGCCCTTCGAGTCGTTGTAGGCGGCCTCGAGGACGGCCGGGTCCTTGACCAGGTCCGTGCCGAGCAGAAAGCGATCGTCCGGGTCGAGCAGATTGGCGATCCGGCGCAGGAAGCCGGCGCGCTGGTGCGGGACGAAGTTGCCGACCGTCCCCCCGAGCAGGGCGATCACCCTGGGGCCTCCCACCGGGACCCGCTCGAGATCGAACTCGAAGTCACAGACCAGGCCGCGCACCTTGATGCCCTCGTACTCGGCGGCGATGCGCTCCGCGGTTTCGCGGGTGATCTCCTCGGAGATGTCGACCGGGCAGTAGGTCTCCAGGCAGCCGACCTCTCTCATCGCATCGAGCAGCACCTGGGTCTTGCGCGCCGAGCCGGAGCCGAGCTCGATCAGGCTGGCCGGGCGATTGGCGGCCTCGCAGATATCGGCGGAGCGGGTCTCGAGGATCTCGCGCTCGCAGCGGGTCGGGTAGTACTCCTCGAGCTCGGTGATCTGCTCGAAGAGCTCGGAGCCGCGCTCGTCGTAGAAGTAGCGCGGAGAGAGCTCCTTGAAGGGACTGGAGAGCCCGGCGCGGACGTCGGCCGCCATGCCGGAGAGCGGCCCGCCCGGGGGCAGGTTGACCTGCACGGTGATGCGGTCGGTTGTCGTGTCGGCGGGAGAGATGGCGGGGTCGGGTTCTTGGATTCTTCGTGCTCGTCTCGCGTTCGGATCAGTCGTTACGGGCACAGCGGATGCCCGCGAAGATCTGGCGGCGAATCGGCAGATCCCAGTTCCGGAAGCTGGTGCGGATCACGTCGCGACGCGTCGCCCACGCCCCGCCACGGAGGACCTTGTAGGTGTCGCCGAGGAAGACCTCGGAGTACTCCGGGTAGGGGAACGCTGCGAAGCCGGGATAGGCGGTGAAGTCCGAGCTCGTCCATTCCCAGACGTCGCCGAGCATCTGGACCGCCCCACAATCGGCGCTCGAGTCCGAATAGGCGCCGGCTGGAGCGCAGCCGAATGAGAGCTCGTCCAGGTTGGCGCGGTCGCGACTGGCCCCGGCGGCGGCGACCTCCCACTCCGGCTCGGACGGCAGCCGCTTGCCGGCCCAGCGAGCGAAGGCGTCGGCGTCCTCCCACGACGACATGGATCACGGGCAGGCTCGGGTCGACTGCCTCGGTCCTCCCCATCGCGGTCCGGACCCAGCCTCCCTCCCCGTCCCGCTCCCAGTACATCGGCGGCTCTCCTCCAGCCTCCTCCATGAAGGCCATGTAGGCGCCGTTGGTGACCGGGGTCCGGTCGATCAGGAAGGGTGCGATCTCGACCCGGTGCCGGGGGCGCTCGTTGTCGTACGCAAAGCCGGCCTCCCCGGCCCCGATCTCGTGGGTCCCGCCCTCCACACGAACCATGTCCGGCCCGTCCGCGACCGGCTCGGCGGCGGCCGCACCATCGACCTCGACCGGCTCGTAGGACTCGACCATCTGCAGGAGCTGCAGCATGGTCTCGTTGTGCTGGTACTCGTGGGCGAGCAGCATCTCGTAGACGAATCCGTCGTCGAGCAGGGGATCCTCGGGGTCCAGCTCGATCTCCGAGAGCACCTCCAGGGTGCGCTCGCGGACCCCGTCCATGTAGGGACGAACCTCGTCTGCCCGCAGGATCGGCAGCTCGCCGCGGATCTTCCGCGGCTGCTCGATCGCGTCGTAGAAATCGCCCAGATCGCCCCGCATCGGCTCACGGCCGCCGATCCGCTGGACGAGCCAGAGCTCCTCGAAGTTGGCGATGTGCCCGAGATCCCAGATCAGCGGGCTGAGGATCGGGTCGTAGACGCGATTGAGCTGCTCGTGGGAGAGCGGCTCGATCAGCTTGAGGGTGTGCCGGCGTGCCTCCTCCAGTCGCCCGGCCAGCTCGGCCTTGCGGTCGGAAGCGGGACGAAGACCACCCTCTCTAGGTGCGACAACCTCCGAGATTTGTCAAGAGTACCGACCGCCAAGCCCCCACCAGACCGAGCCAATAAGCTGCCGCGCGCGATGAAGATCGAGGGGGCAAGCGCGCTGGTCGCCGGCGGGGCTTCGGGCCTCGGCGCCGCCACCGCACGTGCCCTGCACGAGCGCGGCGCCTCGGTCGTGATCGCCGACCTGAACGCCGAGAAGGGCGAGGCGCTCGCCTCGGAGCTGGGCGAGAACGCGGCCTTCATGGAGACGAACGTGATGGAGCCCGAGCCCGTGCAGGCGGCGGTCGACGCGGCGGCCGACGCGCCCGGCGGGCTGCGGATCTCGGTCTGCTGCGCCGGCATCGGCTGGGCTCAGCGCACCGCCTCGAAGCAGGGCCCACACGACCTCGAGATCTTCCACAACGTGATCAAGGTCAACCTGATCGGCACCTTCAACGTGCTGCGGCTCGCCTGCGCGGCCATGTCGGACAACGATCCCGATGAGGAGGGTGAGCGGGGGGTCTGCGTCAACACCGCCTCGATCGCCGCCTGGGACGGCCAGATCGGCCAGGTTGCCTATTCGGCCTCCAAGGGCGGCGTCGTCGGGCTGACGCTCCCGGCGGCACGCGACATGGCCGGCCGCGGGATCCGCGTCAACACGATCGCGCCGGGGCTATTCGACACCCCGCTGCTAGCGGCGCTCCCCGAGGAGCAGCGTCAGGCGCTCGGGGCCGGCATCCCCTTCCCGTCGCGGCTGGGCCGGCCCGAGGAGTACGGGCACCTCGCCTGCGAGATCGTCACCAACACGATGCTGAACGGAGAGGCGATCCGCCTGGACGGCGCCCTCCGGATGCCGCCCCGCTAGGCCTAGGCGGAGGAGCTGCCCGCTGTCTCGCGCGCGAGGCGCGCATCGCGGACGCGGAAGAAGCCCCACGTGCTAAGCGAGATCACCATCAGGGAGGAGAAGAGCAGGGCGAACCAGATCCTGCCGGACCCGCTCACGTGTCCGTAGGTGCTCAGCGCCGGGTTCAGGATCACGATCGAGAACCAGAGCAGAGCCGCCCCCCACATACCCGCCCAGAGCCCCTTGCGCCACTCGAACAGTTCGTTCCCGTCAAGGAACCTCATCGGGATCAGGCCGAACGCCACCGACTCAAGGCTCGAGACGAAGGTGATGGCAAGTGCCGAGTCGAGGATCAGGGTCAGGTTGCTCGCGCCCTCCTCCGAGGCGGCGTGCTCCACCGGAATCCAGGCGAACCAGGCGGCTAGCCCGAGCACCATCAGCACCGCGTACGTGATCGCCACCCGGATCCCGGCGGTGCGGGTGCTGAGTTTCTTGGAGGGCACGTACTCGGCGACAGTCCCGAGCACGACACCAGGAAGGAAGTGAGCCAGCCGCGCCATGACGACCAGGAACGCCGCCAGCAGGATGAACGGAGGGAAGATCTTCCATTCACCCGTGCCCTCGGGCTCCAGCCGACGGATCACCAGGCGCCAGGTGGCGAAGAACACGAAAGAGACCACCCCGAAGCCGAGGATCATCCCGATCAGATACTGGACGGCACCGTCCTCGTGGGGGAAGCCGGGTTCGATGAATGAGAAGAGCACCGCGCTCGCGATCACCCCGACTGTCAGCGTGACCGCAGGATTGCGCCGGAACGGAATCCAGCCGAAGAGGAAGAGGAGCCAGGCCCGCGGGCGCGTCGAACCAGCCCTTGATCACCTCATGGTTCTTCTCAGTCGCCTTGTTGAAGATCGTCACCGGCAGGTAGAGGAGCGCGATCAGCAAGAGGGTGAGCAGCCCGCCCTCGGCAAGATTCTTGGCCGAGAGGTCGATCTGGGTCGGCGAGAGAAGCCTGTCGGCCAGGCTCGAGCGCCTGGGGTTGCCGGTGGGGGCGGGGGCGGGAGCGATAACGGGCAACGGTCCAGCCTGGGGCGCCTTGACCGGCTTCGGTGGGTGGGCCTTGTGATGGGCGACCTTGGCGACGGGGTTCGTGTGGGGCGGCACGATCACGCTCGCACCGGATCCACCATTGGACTCGCCGGGGGGCGTGTCCGCTGGCCGTGACGCCCGCGACACCGCTGAGTGCGGTTGGGGTCGGGCTGGAAGGCTGCGGTCCAGCTCCGGTGTCCACCGGTCCGTTGTCGGGCGGCAGGTCAGCAGGTGGCGGTTCAGCAGGTGGATCAGCAGGCGGCGGCTCAGGGGGTGGGGGGTCAGGCTGAGGTGGTGGCGGCGGTGGGTCTTGATGGAAGCCGTGTCCGCTGTTGTCGAGGCCGCCGTTGCCGCCGCCCGGGTGAACGCCGTCGCCGTGTGGCGGGTTCGGCGGGTGTGCTTGAACCCGGTCGCCGCCGAGGACCGCAAGGGAGAACAGGGCGACTGCAAAGCAGGCGGCGAGGAGGAGCCCTAAATGCGCAAGCGCCTGGGCCCCGCTCCCCCTCGAGCGGCGAGTCGAAGACATCTTGAGCATTCTCTCGCTATCTCAACGAATGTCCATATGAAAATCGGGTACAGCTCAGTCGGTGCCTTCGTACTCCGGGTCGGAATAAACCCGTTTCCGCCAGGGCGGGCTGATCGCGAAGGAATACGACGGCAGACCGGCCAGGCTCTCGATCGGGATCAGCTTCAAGCTCCCGCGCGGAGTCGTCCTGGCATCCGGACCGAAGAGCCAGGTGCTCAATCGGTTCGCCAGCAGCTCCTGCCGGTGTCGCTCCTCCGCCGGCCCGAGCGGCCCCCGCACCCGCTCGCCGCTCAGCGCCAGCCGCTCAGTCGCGATCAGCCCGGCGAGCTCGCGGCTCAATGAGCCCTCGGTCGCGTGACCTGCGTGGCTCCCCCCGGAGACGTAGAGCTGGCCCTGCGAGGGGGTCCAGCCCCGCTCGCCCCGCAGCCCGAGCGCCTCGGCGGCATCCTTCACCGCCCTGGCGCCGGGAACCTTCCCGGAGGCGTCGGAGGCCCAGTCCGCCGCCGGAGCATCGGCGCCGTTGAAGCCGTTGTGCGAGCTGGCGCGCGCGTCGACCGTGCCGTCCGGGTTGATGCGCACCTGATAGCCCTCCCAGTCGTCTCGGTGGTAGCCGGACGAGCCGTAGAGGGCGCGAGAGGTGGCCGAGTCCCCGTAGTAGGTCCAGTACTGGATGTAGATCCGCCCGGCGCGCTCGCCGGAGCAGTCGTATCCAGCGGCCTCGCCTCGAGCCGGGTCGCGGCAGTCGATCACGTGGGTGAAGACGGTGACGGGCTGGCCCGAGAGCGAGTGAGTGACGCGGCCGGTCTCGGGCCCGTCCGAGCACGCCGGCGACCGGCAACGTCGGAAGTCGACCGGCAGCGCCGACATGCCGCGCTCGTAGACGATGCGGGGCGCCTCGTCGCGAACCTCGCTCGCCAGGTCGCCGTAGGTGCTCGCGAGCAGCGGGTCGCTGCGACAGCCGTAGCTCAGCTTGACGGCGCAGATGATCCGCTCGCCGATCTCATGGGCGAGCGCCATCCCCGGCAGCCGCAGCCCGACCAGCCAGGCAAGCGCACCGAGAGCCACCGAGACGAGGGCGATCAGAGCAATCCACTCGACGGTCCCCTGGCCGGATCTGGTCCGAACACACACGGACGACGTTAGGTGGCGCCGCGTGACGGAAGGCGCGCGCACGTTAGGAGAGACCCATCAATCTGCACAGAGACGCGTGCTAGGGTCGCGCCGTGGCTGACGAGCTGCCGACTGTGCCAGGGAAGCAGCGCGGCGCGAGGTTCTACATCACGATCGTCGCGTTGGTCCTCGGTGCGATCTTCGTCCTCCAGAACACCCAAAAGGTGGAGGTGAAGTTCTTCTTCTCAACCACCAACATCCCGCTGATCTTCGCCCTGCTGCTCGCGGGCGTTCTCGGCTTCGTCATCGGCCTGGCGCTACCGCGCTTCCGGCGGCCCAAGGGTGACTGAGGCGTCTTAGAGCTTCTCGAGCTGAGCCGCGATGTCAGAGGCCGCGCCCTTGGCGTCGCTGAAGAGCATCGACGTCTTGTCCTCGTAGAAGAGGTCGTTGTCGATCCCGGCGAACCCGGGGCTGAGGCTGCGCTTGATGACGATGACCTCCTTGGCCTCGTCGACCTCGATGATCGGCATGCCGGCGATCGGCGAGTTGGGATCGTCCTTCGCGGCGGGGTTGGTGACGTCGTTCGCTCCGATCACGACGGCGACGTCCATCTGCGGCATCTCGGGATTGATCTCATCCATCTCCTTGAGCTGCTCGTAGGGGACGTCCGCTTCGGCGAGCAGCACGTTCATGTGCCCGGGCATCCGGCCCGCGACCGGATGGATCGCGTAGCTGACGTTGACCCCCCGCTTCTCGAGCTCGTTGGCGAGCTCCTTGACCGCGTGCTGGGCCTGCGCGACCGCCATGCCGTAGCCGGGGACGAAGACGACGGAGTCGGCGTAGCCGAGCTTGATCGCGGCGTCCTCGGGGCCGATCGAGTGGACGGGGCGCTCCTCCCTCTCCCCCGCTGACGCGGTCACGGCTCCGAAGCCGGAGAACAGAAGGTTGGAGATCGAGCGGTTCATCGCCCGGCTCATCTCGAGGGTGAGGATGGTTCCCGAGGACCCGACCAGCGCGCCGGCGACGATCAGGACGACGTTGTCCAGGGCGAACCCCGCCGCGGCCGCCGCGAGGCCGGTGAAGGCGTTCAGCAGCGAGATCACCACGGGCATGTCCGCCCCGCCGATCGGCAGCACGAAGAGGTTGCCGAGCACTGCCGCCGCGATCAGGACGCCGATGTAGAGACCCTGCGACGGGGAGTCGTGGTCGATTCCCAGGACGATGCAACCGGCGAGGATCGCGGCCACCAGCAGCCCGTTGACGATTTGCTGACCGGGGAACTGAACGGGCCGGCTGGGGATGATCGCCTGGAGCTTGCCGAAGGCGATGTTCGATCCCCAGAAGGAGACCGAGCCGATCACCGTGGAGAACAGGATCGGGACGAAGATGTCGAGCGGGATGCTCGAGCCTCCGGCCGAGACGTGCCGGAACTCCGACCAGGAGATCAGCGCCGCGGCGCCGCCGCCAACGCCGTTGTAGAGCGCGACCATCTGCGGCATGTCGGTCATCTGCACTCGGAGGGAGGCGACCACGCCGACCGCGGTCCCGATCAGGATTCCGATCAGGATCAGGACGCCATTGCCGATCACGTCCGTCGACAGCGTGACCGCGATCGCGACGAGCATCCCGGCGGCGGCGATCAGGTTGCCGCGACGGGCGGTGCGCGGGTGCGTCCCCTGCTGGATCCCGAAGATGAACAGGGAGAAGGCGACGATGTAGCAGGCGGTGACGAAGTCGCTGTTGGGCGACAGCGCAGCCAGCGGAGCTTGGATCACTGACCGGCCTCCCCGGGTTGATCCGAGGGTGCTCCGTCAGGAGCAACCCGATTAGTGCTGGACTCGGGCTCCTTCTTCGGCTTGCGGCCCCTGCCGCTGAACATGCCGAGCATGCGGTCGGTGACCATGAAGCCGCCGACGATGTTGATCGTGCCGAAGGCGATCGCGATCACGCCGATCACCTTCTCCAGGGTGTCATCGGCCGAGCCGATGACGATCAGCCCGCCGAGCATGACGATGCCGTGGATCGCGTTGGTCTGCGACATCAGCGGCGTATGCAGGGTCGTCGGCACCTTCGAGATGACCTCGAAGCCGACGAACGCGGCCAGGACGAAGATCGTGATCTCGGTCATCAGACTCATGCGTTCGCAGCCTCCTTGGCTCTTTCGTTGACGATCTCGCCGTCCTTCGTGAGCAGGGAGCCGGCGATGACCTCGTCCTCCGTGTCCACCTTGAGGTTGCCCTCGTCGTCGATCAGCAGCTCGACCAGGTTCTGCAGGTTCTTGGCGTAGAGCGCCGAGGCGTTGCCGGCCATCTGGCTCGGCAGGTTGGCCGGGCCGATGATCTTGACCCCATCCTGCTCGACGGTCTCTCCCGGCTTCGAGCCCTCGACGTTGCCGCCGGTCTCCGCCGCGAGATCGATGATCACCGAGCCGGGGGCCATGCTCTTGACGGCGTCGGAGGTGATCAGACGCGGGGCCGGGCGGCCCGGGATCTGGGCGGTCGTGATGATCACGTCCTGGCGCTTGGCGGCCTCGCCGAGCTCCTGCCGAAGCTTCTCGTTCTCCTCCTCGGTGAGTGGCCGGGCGTAGCCGCCCTCTCCCTCGGCGTCCTTGACCGCCTCGACCTCCAGAAAGCGGCCGCCGAGCGACTGGACCTGCTCCTTGACCACGGAGCGGACGTCGAAGCCGGTGACCACGCCGCCGAGGCGCTTGGCCGTGGCGATCGCCTGCAGACCGGCCACACCGGCGCCGAGGACGAGGACCTTGGCGGGCGGGATCGTCCCCGCCGCCGTGGTCATCATCGGAAAGAGCTTGCCGGACTCGCGTGCCGCGATCAGCACCGACATGTAGCCGCCGAGGTTCGCCTGCGAGGAGAGCGCGTCCATCGACTGGGCGCGCGTGATCCGGGGAATGGCCTCCATGGCGAAGCTCGTGACTCCGGCTTTGGCGAGTGACTTGGCGAGATCGGGGTTGGTGAGCGGCTCGAGGAAGCCGATCAGGATCTGGCCCTGCTTCAGGCGGCCCACCTCCTCGCTCGTTGGGGGCGTGACCTTGAGCACGACGTCGGCACCCCAGGGGTCCTCGCCGACCTTGGCGCCGGCCTCCGAGTACTCCGAGTCGGGGTGCGATGCCCCCTCCCCCGCGCCGGCCTCGACCGCCACCTCGATCTCCTTGGCGGTGAGCGCCTTGACCACGTCAGGGACCAGCGCCACGCGGCGCTCTCCCTCGGCGGTTTCCTTTGGAACTCCGATCTTCATGGACGATTCACGTGCCCTGCGGAGGATTGAGACGGGGCAATCTAGTCGGTTTCGCCTTCCGACCACTCCGGCAGCGACGAGGCCTCGATCGCGTCCTCGGATGTGAGGAAGAACTGGATTCGCGCGATCTTGCCGTCCTCTACGCGATACAGATACGCACGCCGGTCCCTTACCTCTACACCGCTGACGCGGCCGCTCCCCCCGTACCTCGCCGTCATGAACACGAGGCCCGGCGCAAGCTCGCGGAGCTCCTCAATCTCGAAGCGGTAGTCGCTACTGAACGCTCGAAACCAGTCGCCGTACCACTCCCCGACTGCCTCTTTGCCCTCGAATATGCCCGTGTTGAGGAACCCCTCCTCGACCACCAGGACGACGTCGTCGGCGTAGTAGGTCATCGCGCGTGCGAAGTCGCGGTCATTCGTCGCGGCGAACTGCTCCCGCAAGACGTCCGTCGGGTCCTGCGCCACGCGCTGAGTCTAGGCGGGCGAACCGGCGCCCACCATGCCGGCGAGCTTCTCGAGCGTGCTCAGGTTCTGCTCGGCGTTGCCGTGCATCGGCGAGACCAGCATCCGGTCGACACCCGCGTCGGCGAAGCGCTTCACCCGCTCGGCGACCTCATCCTCGGTGCCGATCATCGCGGTGGCGTCGACCAGCTCGTCGGGGATCGCGGCATACGCCTCCTCGCGCTTGCCCTCGAGATAGAGGGACTGCACCTCGTCGGCGACCTCGGCGAAGCCGAAGCGGCGCGTGAGATCGGCGTAGAAGTTGGTCTTCTTCGATCCCATGCCGCCGATGTAGAGCAGCAGCCCCGCCCTGACCATGCCACGGGCGGCGTCGAGGTCGCCGTCGATCGCGACCTGAACCGAGGGCGACACCTGAAAGTCCTCGCGGGAGCGGCCGCCCTTGGCGAGGCCGGCCTCGATGTGCTCGCCCCAGGCCTCCTGCCACTTGTCGACGGAGAAGAAGATCGGGATCCAGCCGTCGGCGATCTCGGCCGCCAGCTGGACTGACTTCTGGCCGATCGCGCCGAGGTAGATCGGGATCTCGTTGCGGAGCGGGTGGATGTTGAGCTTGAGCGCCTTGCCCTGCCCCGTGACGCCCGGGCCCTCGGTGAGGGGCAGGTTGTAGTGCTTGCCCTCGTACTCGAGCCGCCCTTCGCGGGCGACGATCTGCTTGACGATCTCGACGTACTCCCGGGTGCGGCCCCAGGGCTTCTCGTACGGGATGCCGTACCAGCCCTCGGAGACCTGCGGCCCGGACGGACCGAATCCGAAGATGAACCGCCCTCCGGAGAGACCGTCGATGGTGACGCCGGCCATCGCGGCCGCCGCGGGGGCCCGCGCCGGCACTTGAAAGATCGCAGCGCCGAGCTGGATCGTCTCGGTCTTGGCGGCCAGATAGGCGAGCACGCTGACCGCGTCGGAGCCGTACGACTCCGCCGCCCAGACCGAGTCGTAGCCGAAGCTCTCGACGGCCCGCACCATTTCTGTCGCCTCGTCGCCCTGGGGACCGATCCCCCAGTAGCCAAGGCTGAGTCCAAGCTTCAAACCCATGTGCTGCGCAACCCTAGTGATTCATCGTGTTTTCTGGGGTGAAGTCAGGGGGCCGGGAAGCCGAAAAGAGTGGCATGACGCCTGAGCAGATGGAATACCGCACGCAGCAAGCCGAGCACCTGCTCGAGCAATACCGCCAGCTGGAGCGCGAGCGGGAGACCGCCGGGCTCTACGAGGAGGCCCTGGAGGCGCGCCGCCTGCGTCTCGAGCAGGAAGCCTCCGTGGTTTACTGGCGCGAGCGGCTCTCCGCCGCGATCGCCTAGCACCGCCCGACGCTTCCAGCCCTATCCGCCGGCCGGCTAGGTGCCGAGGTTGTTGACGTCGAGCTCGGCCGTCTGGGTTCCGCCGGTGGCGGTGTGGGCGCCGATCGTCGCAGTGCCGGCCGCAGAGGTGTTGATCGGGAAGGTCGCGGTGAGCTGGTCCTGGAGGACGGTCACCGATGGCGGAACGGTGACACCCGGGAGGTCGGATGACAGGTTGACGAGCGTTCCAGTTACTCCAACGGCCTCGCAGTCGAGAGTCACCGTCCCGACGGCCGAGCCGCCGACGGTCACGCTGTCCGGCTGAATCGAAACACTCTGGACGGCCGGGCTCGGGCTTGTGGCGCTGACCGAGGCCGAATCTGTGACCGGTGCGCCCAGGGTCGCGGTAACTGTCACCAGTGGATTCGGCAGCAGTGCAGTTGCGGTGAAGAACGCGGTCTTCGACCCGGACGGCACTACGGCCGAGGTCGGCACGCTCAGATCGAGCGGGAAGTCGCTCGACAGCTGTACGGGGGTGTCTGCGGGCGCCGGCACGTCGAGCGTCACTCGGTTCGCCGTGAAGCTGCCGGGCGTGAAGCAGGATCGTTGAAGCGACAGCGACTCCACGCTGGGGGCCGATACGACCTTGAGCTGCGCGGTAGCGTTGCTGCTCCCGACCGCGGCGGTCAGGGTCGTCGTCAACGTCGCTCCGGCGGTTGTGCCGACAGGGAAGCCCACGGTGGTCTGGCCGGCTGCGACGACGACGTTCGGGGGCACCGTGACGCGGCTCGGATCGCTGCTCTGCAGGGCGACCGACTGACCGCCACTCGGTGCGGCTCCGTCGATCGTCACCTGACCCGAGGTCCCGTTACCTCCGAGGACCGGGCTGCTGGCGACGCCGAGGGCGCTGACCCCGACGGCCGGGGCCTGCGACGGAGGCGTGACGTTCGGATGGGTGGCCTGCCCGGGAAGTGCGCTGCCGCTCTGACCTGCGCCCTTGCACTTCTTCTTCTTCTTGGCCGACTGGGCGGAGCGGTGCTTCTTCTTCTTGCACTTGCTGGCATGGGCGATCGGGCCCGTCTTCGAGCTTGCCGGCAGGGCAAGCGTCCCTCCGACGAGCGCCGCCATCAGGGCGGCGAGCGTGATCCTCCTAATCAGCACCGACACGCAGGTTCAGTCGGCGCACGGGCGGGCGGGTAAAGCTCCGGGGCACGCCCTGGACAGAAGTCCTGCCCCCCACTATTGATGAGCCTGAGAGACCTTGCGAAATGCTTGCGTTAGGATGAACGAGATGAGCCCCGTCCTCACCCCCACCCTGCTCGACCCCGTCGCCGAGACGCTCGAGCTCTCCGAGACCGAGCTGGGCCGCCTGTTCGGGGTCAGCCGGCAGGCGGTGGGCCAGTGGCGGGATCGTGGCGTCCCCTCGAACCGGATGGCGAAGCTCGCCACGGTTGCGGCGATCTGCGACCTCCTCCGTCACCAGCTCAAGCCGGAGCGGATTCCTGGGATCGCCCGCCGGCGCGCGGCTGCCTACGGCGGCCTCTCGATGCTCGAGATGATCGAGCGGGATCGTCAGGACGAGCTGCAGGCGAAGATCCGCCGCTCGTTTGACTGGGCAGCCACGGCGTAAATGAGATTGATCCGGCGAGGTGGCCCGTACCTGCGGGTAGCCGATCCGGATTGGGATGACCCGCTCGACGGGCGCTTCGCGGCGGAACGTGGCGGCCGCTGGAATCCGCCCGAGTCCTTTCCGGTCGTCTACCTCTGCCAGACCGTTGCGGTTGCCCGGGCCAACGTCTACCGGCGATTGGAGCGACAGCCCTACGGGCCGGAGGACCTGCGACCCGGAGCGGGCCCGATCCTCGTCCGGGCGACGGTGCCGGAGGACCGCTATCTGAACGTCGTCACCGACGCCGGCTGCCGGGATGCGGGGCTTCCGGTGACATACCCGCGCGACGGCCGCCGCCGGATCGTGCCCCACAGCCGCTGTCAGCCGATCGGCCTGCGCGCGCACGACGCGGGGCTGCCGGGGGTCGCGGCCCGCAGCGCGGTCGGCGATGGCGAGGAGCTGGCGTACTTCGGAAGCCGTCGCTTGCGCAGCGGGGCCGTGCGCTCCTTCGAGCAGTGGTTCTGGGGCGAGGCCCCCAATTAGCTTGGCCCGTTGTTCTAGGGGTCGAGCCGGTATAGGGTCGCCGCATAGGGAGTCGACGAGGGGAGACGGAAATGCTTCGCATCAGGCAAGGTGCTATCGCGGTCGCCGCTGCCGCCACGATTGCTGTTGTCTTCGCCGGCAGCGCCCAAGCGGCCGTTCAGGTCGGCTCCAACCTCACCGCGTCGGTGTTCACCGGCCCCGGCCCCGGCGTTTCCTCTACTCAGAACACGGCTCCGACCGGCGCGAGCCTGCCCGTCGCATCACCGCTGTCGGGGGTGATCGTCTCGATCCTCGTTAAACACGGAACGTCGGGCGCCGACCCGGGGACCTATGGATTTCGCGTGTTGAGTGGCTCTCCCACGACCTTTTCCACGAACGGCCCCCCGGCTGAGCTGCCCGACTTCCCGTGGCCCGCCAACGAAACGGCAGGGATCCGCGGCTTCACGCCCTCACTCGGCGGAGTGAATAAGGGAATCCCGATTGCGGCCGGTCAGCGCCTCGGCGTCGTTCGATCGACCGGGACCGCCGGCCAGGGGGCGATGTTCTGGTCAAACACCTCGACGGGCGGGGCACTGGGCGCCGGCATAGGAATCCACAACTCGGGAAGCCAGTCCTACTTGTCGATGCCCGATTTCGAGCAACTGATCCAGTACAGCGTCGAGCCCGACGCCGACCAAGACGGCTATGGCGATGACACCCAGGACAAATGCCCCTCCAACGCTGCCGCCCACGGCGCATGCCCTCCGCCAACCGTCACTCCGCCAACCGTCAAGAAGAAGAAGTGCAAGAAACACAAAAAGGGGCACCACTCGGCCGGGGTCGCGAAGAAAAAGTGCAAGAAGCACAAGTAGATTCGCCTCCTGCTCGGTCTTAGCCTCCGGGAACACCGTTCATACCGGGCGGCTCCGGTATCAATGAGCGGGTGAGCGACCAGCGCCATCCCGGGGGTCTGTCCAGCCAGGAGGCGGCGAAGCGGCTGCGCCAGCTCGGGCCGATCGAGGATCGGACGAGCCGATCGGTCGCGAGCATCGTCGCCGGCAATGTCTTCACGCTCTTCAACCTGATCATCGGGGTCTTCTTCGTGATCATGCTGGCGCTCGGCCTCTTCGCCGACGCGCTCTTCGGCTTCATCGCCGTGATCAACAGCTACATCGGAATCCGGCAAGAGCTGAAGGCGAAGGAGACGCTCGAGAGCCTCGCGTTGCTGGTCGCGCCGAAGGCGAAGGTCGTCCGCGACGGCGAGCTGGTCGAGCTGCGGGCCGAGGAGATCGTCCCAGGCGACTGGATCCGGGTCGAGCCCGGCGACCAGCTGGTCGCCGACGGCGATGTCACGGAGAGCCGCGGCATGACCGTCGACGAGTCTTTGCTCAGCGGCGAGGCCGACGGCGTCCGCAAGCGGGTCGGGCAGCGTGCGCTCTCCGGCGCCTTCTGCATCAACGGCTCGGGCTACTACGAGGTGGACGCGGTGCGCGAGGACAGCTACGCCGAGAAGGTCGCCGGCGAGGCCCGGACCTTCCGCCATCCCCCCTCCCCCCTCCAGGACGAGGTGAACCTCGTCCTCAAGGCGAGCACCTGGGTGATGATCCCGCTGGCGGTCATCCTGATCTTCGCCCTGCAGGCTCGGCACACTCCTCTTCATGAGGCGGCGCAGACGGCCACGGCCGGGCTCATCACCCTGATCCCCGAGGGTCTCGTGCTGCTGATGAGCGTCACCCTCGCGGTGGCCGCCGTCCGGCTCGCCCGACTGGACACGCTGGTCCAGCAGATGAGCGCCACCGAGGCGCTCGCGGCGGTCGACACGATCTGCGTCGACAAGACCGGGACGCTGACCACCGGCGAGCTCGAGCTCCTCTCGATTGACGTCACCGACCCCTCCGAGGCGAGCAGGGCGCAGCAGGCGCTCGCCCGGTTCGCCGCCAGCTCCGGCGAGCGCAACCGGACCCTCGAGGCGATCGCCGAGAACTACCCGGCGTCCGGGGAGCGGGTCAGGGCCGAGGTGCCGTTCTCCTCGGAGTGGAAATGGAGCGGGCTCAGCTTCGGGCGTGGCGAGACCTACGTGCTCGGGGCTCCGGACGTGCTGATGGCCCGCGGCTCGCTGGCGCTGCCGGTTCCGCTGCAGCGCAGCCTCGAGGAGAACACGAACGCCGGGCGGCGCGTCGTCGCCTTCGGGCGTGCCTCAGGCGGGCTGCCGGACAACCCCTACTCCGATCCGCCCCCTGCTGTCACCCCGCTCGCTCTCGTGGTCCTCGAGGAGACGCTGCGGCCCGACGCCCGCGAGACGCTCCAGTACATGCGCGAGCGGGATATGGACCTGAAGCTGATCTCCGGCGACGCGCCCCAGACCGTCACGGCGGTGGCCGCCGCGGTCGGCATTCCCGCCGGAGTCGGTGTGGTCACCGGCGACGACCTGCCCGAGGACCACGCATCCCTCGCCCGCGTCGCGGAGGAGAACACGATCTTCTGCCGCATCCGGCCCGAGCAGAAGAAGGCCCTCGTCTCCGCGCTGGCGGAGCAGGGGCGCTTCGTCGCAATGATCGGCGACGGGGTCAACGACGTCCCGGCCCTGAAGCGCGCAAGGATGGCTGTGGCGATGGGATCGGGAAGCCAGATCACCAAGGGGATCGCGGACATCGTGCTCCTCAAGGACCAGTTCTCGCGCCTGCCGCGGGCGATCACCGAGGGCCGGCGAATCGCCCGGAACATCCACCGCCTCGGCCGGCTCTACGTGACGAAGTCGGTCTACGCAGCGGCGCTGATCCTGGTGGTGGCAGTGCCGGGCTGGGCCTTCCCGTTCCTGCCCAGGCAACTCACGGTGGCCGCGTTCGTGACGATCGGGATCCCGTCGTTCGTGCTCGCCCTGGCGCCCAGCGACGGGCCCTTATATAGGGGGCGCCTGCTGCGAGCGCTCGCCGCCTTTGCGGTGCCGGCCGGCCTGGCGATCGCCGCCGCGTCGCTGGCGAGCTTCTTCCTGGTCGACACCGTCTTCGGCGGCTCGCTCGAAGCCGGGCGCACCGCCGCGACCACGACGCTGGTGGTGCTCGGGCTCTGCTTCATCCTGCTGCTTGAGCGCGGGCCGGGGCGCGAGCACATCGCGATCCAGAGCTACATGCTGGCGCTGGTGGCCGCCCTGGGAGCCCTCTACGCGCTGATCCTCGCCGTCGAGCCGGTTCGCGACTTCTTCGACCTGACGCGGATGGGTGGCGGTCAGCTGTTCCTGGCGCTGCTCTCGGCCGCGGCCGGGCTGGTTCTGGCGAGCATCGTCTGGCGAATCCCGGCGATCGAAAACCTGGAGGACAAGCCCCCGTCACCCGATGAGGCGCCGACGGGGCCCGTCACCGAGCCCCTTACGGTGCCACCCGCGCCCACCCCCACCCCGGCCTCGGGACGCTCCTGATGCCCTCCACGGGAACCAGCCGTGTTGCGCCTGGCGGCACACCGTTGGAAAACCCCCGCCGCACCAAGATCGTCGCGACGGTCGGTCCGGCGAGCAGCTCCCCCGAGGTGCTGCGCGAGCTCTTCGACGCGGGCGTCGACGTCTTCCGGCTCAACTTCGCCCACGGGACCCCCGAGGATCAGGCCGAGAACGTCCGCCGGATCCGCGCGGTCAGCGAGGAGGTCGGCCGCGAGGTCGGGATCATGGGAGATCTTCCCGGCCCGAAGCTGCGCATTGGCGACCTCGAGGACGACGTCGCGGTCCTGCACTCGGGATCGAACGTGGTCCTGAGAGGCGACACCAACGGGAAGCACGGCAACGCCGAGCTGCTCACCGTCCAGTGGGACGGCTTCGCCAAGGCGGTCACCGTGGGCGATCCCGTCTTCCTCGCCGACGGCCGGGTGCGCCTCAAGGTCATCTCCGTCGAAGGTGGCGACGTCACCTGCGAGATCGAGGCGGGCGGCGCCGTCAGCTCCCACCAGGGCGTGAACCTTCCGGGTGCCGATACCGACCTGCCCGAGACCGGGGCCTCCGACCAGCCCTGGATCGACTTCGCCTGCGAAAACGGAATCGACCTGCTCGCCGTCTCATTCGTCCGGCGGCCCTCCGACCTCCAGAAGGTCGAGGTCCGGCTGCGCGAACGCGGGGCCGACATCCCGCTGATCGCCAAGATCGAGAAGCCGCAGGCCGCCGAGCGCGCCGAGGAGATCATCGAGGCCGCCGGCAGCGGGATCATGGTCGCGCGTGGCGACCTCGGAGTGGAGTTGCCGATCGAGGAGGTCCCGGGGGCGCAGAAGCGGCTGATCGCACTCGCCGGGCGAGCCTCCAAACCGGTGATCACGGCGACCCAGATGCTCGCGACGATGGTGCGGGCTTCACGGCCGACCAGGGCCGAGGTCACCGACGTGGCCAACGCGATCTACGACGGCACTGACGCGGTCATGCTCTCCGAGGAGACCGCGATCGGGGACTATCCGGTTGAGGCGGTCCGGGTCATGGACCGGATCGCGCGGGTCACCGAGCCGCATTTGAAATACGGGGAGTTGGTCTTCACCCGAGTCGAGGAGCACGAGCATGACGTCGCGGAGACCGTCGCGCAGGTCGCGGTGGCCGCTTGCTACCGCCTCGGCTTGAAGGCGATCGTCTGCCCGACCTCCTCGGGCCGCACCGCGCGCCTGATCAGCGCCCACCGCCCGCGCGTCCCGGTACTCGCCATCTCCCAGCGGCTGGAGACCGTTCGCCGGATGAACCTCCTCTTTGGCATCAGCTCGGTCCAGGCCGAGGACTGGACCTCGATCCGCAAGCTGCTCGATGACTGCGCGATGCTCGCACGCGATCAGGGGATGGCCGAGTCCGGCGACCTGGTCGCGATCACCGCGGGGCTACCGGCGCAGGGCGTCGGCACCAACCTCTTTGAAATTCACCGCGTTCCCTAGGGCAGATCAACCCACGGCATCGCGCGCCTGCGCGGTGTCGCCGAAGAATTCGGCATCGGTGAGCTTGCCGTCGCTCACCTTGTAGAGCCAGACCGAGCGGCCACCGAGCTCGTTGCCCGACTTCGTCTTACCCGTGCCCTCGACGACCACGACCACGGTCTCGCCGTCGTCGGCCTCGAGGAAGGCGGTGGGATTCGGGTCGACGGACTCGAAGTTCGACAGGAACTTCTGGATCATCTCCTTGAAGCCCTCGGGGCCCTTGTAGGTACCGCCCCAGGGCAGGGTCTCCGGAATCCTGATCTCCGCGTTCTCGTCGGTGGTCGAGGTAGCCGCGTCCAAGTCGCCTTTGGCGAAGTCAGCCCAACGCTCCTTCACGGCGTCTGAGTTCTCACCCATCTCAATCTCCTTCTCTGCTGGTGTTCCCCTATGCGCCGACCCTATGCCTACCCGATCTGTTGTGCAAGGGCAGGAGGCCCGCCTTAAGAGGCGAACTCCGGGCGGATGGCGCTCTCGCTCGGATCGCTCGGCGGCAGCCTCTTCGACCTCCATCTCGGGATCGACGAGAAGATCTTCCGCTCCCTGCTCGTCTTCGCCTTCCTGGCGATCGCCCTGCGGCTCGGAGGAAAGCGAGAGCTGAGCCAGATCAACGTGCTCGATCTGGCGGTGTTGCTGCTCGCCTCGAACGCGCTGCAGAACGCCCTGATCGGGAACGACAACTCGGTCACCGGCGGAGTGATCGGCGCCGGGACGCTGTTCGTGGCCAACTACCTCTTCGTCCGCCTGACGTTCCGGAGCATGCGGGCGCGCCGGATCCTGGAGGGAACGCCGAGTGTCCTGCTTCGCAAGGGCGAGCCGGTCCAAAAGAGCCTGAACAAGGAAGCGATCAGCATGGCTGAGCTCGCCGACATCGCGCTCGAGCACGGCTTCGCGGATCTCCACAAGGTCGGACTGATCGTGATCGAGACCAGCGGCCAGTTCGTCTGTCTCAGTCTCGAGCAGGCGCGGAAGCTGCGGCCGGAGATGCTCGAGCAGCCGGGCTAGTCGCCGGCGGATAGTCCCCGGGCGCCGGCCGCTCGGCGCGCGGATCGCGGCCGGGCAGCACGAACTGTGTGACGATCAGGTTCGCCACCGGCTTCTCGCCCTTGCGGATCTTCGCCTCGATCACGGCGGTGCTGCGGCCGACGTGCAGCGGTCGCGCCTCGCAGATCAGCTCGTCGCCCGGCACGCCGGCCGAGAAGACGTTCAGCTTCAACTCGATCGTCGTGAAGTCGTGGTTGGGGGGCAGGGCGCGGAAGGTCGCCCAGGCGGCGACCGAGTCCCCGAACGCCGTCCAGACCCCGCCGTGGACGAAGCCGCCGGGATGGAGGTGGCGCTTGTCGACGACCATCCGGCCGGTTGAGCTCTCGTTGGTGATCTCCACCGGCTCGATCGCCATGTCCCCCGGGAAGGTGCCGGGCAGCCAGGTCTTGATCGTCTCGGCGGTGATCTCAGGATTCACGGCGGGACAGGCTATTGGAGCCCGAAATCGTCGAAGGGCTCGTCCCGCTCGCGCACGGCCTCCTTGAACCCCTTCTCGGCGGCGAGGCGCTGCCAGTCGAAGCCCTCGGGGGTGTGCCGCGCGATTCCGTCGAAGAAGACGCCCAGCGCCTGGGTCGCCTGCAGGCCCTGGGCGTAGAGGGCCTGATTGACCAGCAGCTTGTGCATGACCAGCTGGTTGATCGGGATCCGCGCGACCCGCTCCAACAGCGCCTCGAAGCGCTCGTCGAGCTCGGCGGCGGGAGCCACCTCGGACGCCAGTCCCCACTCCGCCGCGGTCGTGCCGTCGATCGAGTCGCCGGTCAGCAGCAGGCGCTTGGCTCGGGTCGGGCCGACCCGATAGGCCCAGAGGGCGCTCGTCGGGACGCCCCAGACGCGCGCCGGCGGGTAGCCGATCTTCGCCCTGTCCTCGACGACCAGCAGGTCGGAGCAGAGCGCCATGTCGGTGCCGCCCGCGACGCAGTAGCCGTGGACCTTGCAGATCGTCCGGCTTCTCGGAGTGGAAGAGGCTCATGAAGCCGCGCAGGTTGCGGCTCATCATCTGGTAGTCCGTCACCGGGTCCCAGGTGCCGTCCGGGTCGTGATTCCGCGCCTGGACCATGGGATCGAGAGGCGATCCTGCCGGCGCCTCCGGGTTGGCGATTCCTTCCATGTCGTGCTCGGCAGACGCGACCAGGTCGTATCCGCCGCAGAACCCGGAGCCGTTGCCCGCCAGCGCGATGACGTGGACCTCGGGGTCGAGGTTCGCCCGCTCGACGCAGGCGGCCAGCTCGCGCGGCATCTCGAGGGTGATCCCGTTGCCGCGCTCCGGCCGGTTCAGGGTGATCCGGGCGATACGCCCAGTCACCTCGTAGGTGAGCGTCTCGAGCGTTTCGATCCGTGGATTCAATCAGCGCCGATGAATCGGGCCCGGAATCCCGGTCGAAATGGAGAAGATGTCCACGGTGGCGAAGTCGAACTACACGACGATCGAGGTGGCGGGGCACGAGGTCCGCCTGTCCAACCCGGGCAAGATCTTCTTTCCCAAGCCCAAGTTCACGAAGCTCGACCTGGTCGAGTACTACATCGCCGTCCAGGAGGCCGCCGTGAACCAGTTGCGCGAGCGGCCGGGGACGATGAAGCGCTTCGTCGACGGGGTGAGCGGCGAGTTCTTCTTCCAGAAGCGGGTGCCGAAGGGCGCACCCGAATGGCTGCAGACGGCGACCTTCACCTTCCCGAGCGGCCGGAGCGCCACCGAGCTCGTGGCGAATGACGCGGCTCACCTCGCCTGGGCGGTCAACCTCGGAGTGGTCGACTTCAACCCGCATCCGGTTCGCCGCAGCGACCTCGACAACCCCGACGAGCTGCGAGTCGACCTCGACCCGCAGCCCGGCGTCCGCTGGAACACGGTCCGCAAGGTGGCGATGTGCGTGAACGAGGTGCTCACCGAGCACGGCCTGGTCGGCTATCCGAAGACCTCGGGATCGCGCGGGATCCACGTCAACGTCCGGATCGAGCCGCACTGGGACTACGTCGAGGTGAGGCGAGCGGCGCTGGCGCTCGCCCGCGAGGTCGAGCGCCGGCTGCCGAAGAACGCGACCAGCAAGTGGTGGAAGGAGGAGCGCCACGGGGTCTTCGTCGACTACAACCAGAACGCGCGGGACCGGACGATCGCGTCGGGCTACTCGGTGCGGCCGGTGCCCGACGCGCGTGTGTGCTGCCCGCTCGACTGGAGCGAGGTGCCAGACGTCGAGCCCGCCGAGCTGCGGCTCGACACCGTGCCGGCCCGGGTCGCGAAGAAGGGCGACCCCGCCGCCGACATCGACAAGCACGCCGGATCGCTCGACCAGCTTCTCGACCTGGCGCGGCGCGATGAGGAGGGCGGCCTCGGCGACGCCCCATGGCCACCGCACTTCGCGAAGCAGCGAGGCGAGCCCAAGCGGGTGCAGCCGAGCCGGGCCAAGAAGTCCTAATGCAGGCCCGAGCCCGGGCCGATGAGTTGACGAATGGACGCGAACCAATACGTCCTCGCCCACGGAATGCGCCGGACGCGGTCCATCCTCGAGGGCTGGGGGGAGAATCCGTGGCCGGTTCTGCGCACCTGGTTCGTGGGAGCCGTGCTGATCGCCCTGGGCCTGCTCTGTGCCGTGACCCTCGCTGCGTCCGTGTTGCAGCCCGACTACGGCTTCCACTACGGGCCGACAGCTCACGGCGGTGCCAGCCCCGAGCGCGTCCTCGGGGTGCTCGGCCGCAACTCGCTCGTGCTGGCGCTGCACGCCTTCGCCTGCGTCGCCGGTTTCATCGCCGGCGCCACCCTGCCTCTGACGGCCGAGCGCCACACCGGCTTCGCCCGCCTGGTTCACGAGAAGGCACGGCCGATCGCATTCGCCTGGGTGATCGGGGTGACCTGCTTCTCGCTCTTCACGCAGACCATCGCCCTCGGCCTCGTCGGCTCGACGATCTCCTGGGACCTCGGCATCTCGGTCCCGCTGCTCGTACTCACCGCCCTCCCCCACGCCCTCCTCGAGCTGACCGCCATATTCCTCCCGCTGGCGGCGTGGACCATCGCCAGCCGCAAGGACGAGTGGGATCAGCTGCTCGCCGCGACCTTCGTCACCGTCGCGCTGGCGATCCCGATGCTGATCGTCGCCGCCACCTGGGAGGTCTACGTCTGGCCGCACATCCTTCACTCAGTGGCTCCCACCCAGGTGATCCACTGGGGACCGCCCGGCTGAGCGGGCTCCAGGCGGCCTAGACCAGCTGGTCGATCTTGCAGTCCTTCGGCGCCTTGTCCTCGCGCCAGCGGACGATCTTCGAGCCGTGGCGGATGCGGCCGCCGCTCGTGTGGTCGTAGGTGACCTCGACGACCAGCTCGGGGCGCAGCGAGTGCCACTCCAGATCGCGATCGGCATCCCAGCGACTCGGGTCGCCGGACCCCCTCTCGCCCGTCTCGTACGGCTTCAGGGTCTTGACCAGCTCCTTCTTCTCCTTGGCCTTCAGGCCGGAGGTATGACCGATCGGGCGCAGCTTGCCCTTCTCGTAGAGGCCCAGGATCAGGGAGCCGACGGTCCCCTCGTGCTTGCCGGGGCGCCAGCCCATGACGACGCAGTCGATCGTCCGCACCCGCTTGATCTTCACCATCCCCTTGCGCTGGCCCGGCTTGTAGATCGCGTCGAGCTGCTTCGCGATCACGCCCTCGCCGGAGAGCAGCAGGGGCTCCGCCGCTCTGGTCGTCTTGTAGAGCGGCGTCAGCTCGACGGAACCCGACGCCGACTTCTTGCGACCGGGCGCCGCGGCGATCAGCTTCTCCAGCTCCTCGCGGCGCTCGGCGAACGGCTTACCGGTGAGCTTGCGGCGATCGATGGCCAGAACGTCGAATGCCCGGAAGAGCGCCGGCGTCTTCTCGGCGAGCATCTTCACCCGCGACTCGGCCGGATGGAGACGGTTCTGCAGCAGATCGAACTCCTCGCTGCCGTCCTCGCCGAGGATCACCAGCTCGCCGTCGATGACGTAACGGCCCTTCGGGAACTCGACCTCCGGGAAGTAACGCCGCAGCGGCTTGCCGCCTCGCGACTGCAGGTAGACGTCGTCGCCGTCGACGAATGCGAGCGCCCGGAACCCGTCGTACTTGGGCTCGTAGACCCAGCCCTCGTCGTCAGGCAGCACCTTGCGGGAGAGCGCCAGCTGCGGCTTGATCGGCGGTTTCAGGGGGAGCGCCATATCGCGATCCTATTGACGGCTTAGTCTGGCCGACCATGGCCGAGCCACCCAAGCGCTGCGACGTCGTCGTCATCGGAGGCGGCATCCTCGGCCTCGCGGTCGCCCGCGAGCTGCTCTCCCGCCATCCGGACTCGAGCCTCTGCGTGCTGGAGCGCGAGGACCGGCTCGCCGCCCATCAGACCTCGCACTCGAGCGGCGTCATCCACGCCGGCATCTATTACGCCCCCGGCTCGCTGAAGGCGCGGCTCTGCGTGGAGGGCGCCCGGCTGCTCTACGCCTACTGCGACGAGCGCGGCATCGAGGCGCGACACGAGGGCAAGCTCATCGTGGCGGCGGACGACTCAGACCTTCCAGCGCTCGACGAGCTCGAGCGACGCGGTCAGGAGAACCAGGTCCCCGGGCTGCGGCGGCTCGCCGGCGGCGAGATCGCCGAGATCGAGCCGCACGCCCGTGGCGTGGCGGCGCTGCACTCGCCGGAGACGGGGGTCGTCGACTTCACCCAGGTCGCCGCCTCCTACGCGGGTGATGTCGAGGGATCCGGCGGAACCGTGGTCACCGGTGCCGGGGTACGGGGCCTCACCCCCCACGGCGAGAGCATCACCGTCGAACACGAGCGCGGCACGACCGAGGCCGGCTTCGTGGTCAGCTGCGCCGGCGCCTGGTCCGACCGGCTCGCCGTCGCCGCCGGCGCCCCGGCCGAGCCGCGCATCGTGCCGTTCCGCGGCGGCTACCTGCGCCTGCGGCCGGAGCGGCGTGATCTCGTCCGAGCCAGCATCTACCCGGTCCCGGACCCAGACCTTCCCTTCCTCGGCGGCCACCTCACCAGGACCATCGACGGCGAGGTGCTGCTCGGCCCCTCCGCCCTGATGGTGGGCGCCCGCGACGCCTACAAGGTCGGTCGCCTGCGGGCTGGCGACCTGCGCTCCAACCTCACCTGGCCGGGCACCTGGAGGCTGATGGGCCACTTCTGGCGAACAGGCTTGACGGAGATCCGCCACGCCGCCAGCAAGCGCTCCTTCGTCTCGGACCTGCGCCGCTTCGTCCCCGAGCTCGAGCGTCAGCGACGTCCTGCCTGGCCCCTCGGGGATCCGAGCCCAGGCGCTCGACCGCGACGGCAAGCTGGTCGACGACTTCGTCGTGCACCGGACCGAGCGCGCCCTGCACGTCCGCAACGCGCCCTCACCGGCGGCTACCTCCTCATTGGCACTGGCGAAACTGATCGCTGACGAGGCCGATGAGGTGAGGTAGGCCTAGCAGCCGCCGACCAGCAGGAAGATCAGGACGATCACGACGATCACCGCGGCGCCGGCGATCAGCCTGCGCCGCATGTAGACGTCGGGACCGCCGTAGTGATGGCTCACCGGGCCGTCGGCGCCGCGGGGGCCGTCCCCGCCGAGCAGCTCCTCGTCGCCGGTGGCCGGCGGTTCGTCGGATCGCGACCGGGCGCGGGCCTCGGCCGCCGCTTTCCTCTCCTCTGGGCTCCTACCGCTCGATTCCATGGGGCTCAGCCTAAGGGGATTGATACCCCAAGATCGTTCAACGTGAGCGCCAGATCGCGAATCGGGCGAAATCCTCCAGCCGCCGGAATCGAGATCTCCTGGGGCTCCCCGACGTCGCTGAGCACGATGTCCAGGTTGAGCGCGATGGAGCTCGCTCCGCCGAGCGTCGGCTGATCGGGGGCCGGAACGCCCAGCACAGCGCCGACCTCGAGCTCGTGAAGAACGCGATCGTCAAATCCCACGCAGGCGCTCGCCCTACCCGACACGGACGGCTCCTCGGACAGCCCCAGGCTGCTCGTCAGGGGCGCGATGTCCCTCGCCACCGCGTCGCCGCGCAAAGGTGCGGAGATCCGCTCGCAGTCGGCACCGCCCTCGTGCCCCTGACCGTCCACTCGTGCCCGGCCGAACCAGGAGCGTGGGTGTACGGGGGGTGATGCCGCGAGGCGCTCGTTGGCGGCAGCGACGGCCTCGGTGCCCACTTGGTACTTGTCGCCGTAGACGGTCAGGTAGACGTTCGTGCCGGACGAGACCACGTGGCCCCCGACGGGGAAGCCGAGGGCGCTCGCGTTCATCCTCCAGTCGAACTTCGGGATCTGACGGCCACCGCCGCTGACGTACGGGCCGGATAGGCGCAATCGCAGCGGTCCCGCGAGCTGCTGGACCCCGCGCACCTGCACCCGGAGATCGGTCTCGGTCTCCGCGCTTGAGATCGGATGCGCGGCGGCGGCGTCGAGCATGGCCTCCGGATTCACGGTCTTGTGGTCGGAGCCGCCGCACCCCGCCGCGTTGACAATTGCGACGAGCAGAATCGTCAGGATTGCCCGGCTGCGCATGCGGGCGCAGCGTAGTGGCGGCGGCCAATCCCCATGAGCCACCCGAAGGTAGTCTCAGTCCCCATGGGTGTCCGCGAGGCGATTCCGCGGAATCAGGAGGCGCAGGAGGGCGTCTCGTCGTTCGCGAAGTCGCTCTTCCTCGGCGAGATCCACGAGGAGCTCGTCTTCCCCTGGCCCGCCACCGATCGCGAGGAGCAGGACCGGATCCGGGCTCTCAACAACCGCATCCGCGAGTACTGCGCCGAGCACTACGACCCGCGCAAGGCCGAGGAGGAGCGCTGGATCCCGGACCAGGTGCTCCGCGACCTCGGCGAGATCGGCGCCCTCGGCCTCTACGTCGACGAGCAGTACGGCGGGCAGGGCCTCTCCCAGACCGGCTACGCGCGGGTCTTCGAGACCGTCGGCCAGATCGACGCAACTCTGGCGATCGTCCTCGGCGTCCACCAGTCGATCGGCTTCAAGGGCATCTCCCTGTTCGGCACGGACGAGCAGAAGGAGCGCTGGCTCCCCGACCTCGCCACCGGCCGCAAGCTCGCCGCCTTCGCGTTGACCGAGCCCGAGGCCGGCTCCGACGCCTACCACGTGCGAGTCGCGCGCGGTCCAGCAGCCCGACGGCTCCTGGGTGCTGAACGGGGAGAAGCGCTACATCGGCAACGGCTCGCGGGCGGACGTGATCACGACCTTCGCCCGCGCCGAGATCGACGGCGAGGACCGCCACATCGCGCTCATCCTCGAGAAGGGGATGAAGGGCCTCGAGGTCGGCGAGCGCTACGAGACGATGGGCCTGCAGGCCAACGACCTCCGCCGGCTCCGCTTCAACGACGTCAAGGTGCCGGCCGAGAACGTCCTCGGCGAGCCCGGGCAGGGCTTCCGGGTCGCCATGCAGATCCTCAACAACGGCCGCATCGGGCTGGGAACAGGGTCGGTGGGCGGCGCCAAGAAGCTGCTCGACCTCGCGATCGACCACGTCAAGGAGCGCCGCCAGTTCGGCCGCCCCCTGGCCGACTTCGAGCTGGTCCAGGACAAGATCGGCTGGATGGTCACGCACCTCTTCGGGCTCGAGTCCATGTGCTACCTCACCTGCGGGCTGGTCGATGCCGGCGTCCCCGACTACTCCCTGGAATCGGCGGTCTGCAAGGTCTCGGGGACGGAGTTCCTCTGGTACGCCGCCAACCGCGCCCTGCAGCTCGCCGGCGGCGAGGGCTACATGCGCGACCGTCCCTACGAGAAGGTCCTCCGCGATACGCGCATCTATCCGATCTTCGAGGGCGCCAACGACGTGCTGCGTGCCTTCATCGCGCTCGGCGGCTTCAAGCCGGTTGGCGAGAAGCTGGAGGGACTCTCGGAGATCGAGCTGAGCGACCCGATCCGCTCGATCGGCGTCCTGGTCGACTACGCCAGCGACCGGATCCAGCGCGAGGTGCGCCCGGACAAGATCACCAAGGCGCACGAGGACCTCTCCGACTACGCCGACGGGGTCTCCGACCAGGTCAAGCGGCTCGCCGGCGTCACCGAGAAGCTCCTGCGCGACAACAAGAAGGGGATCATCGAGCGCCAGTTCCAGCAGAAGCGCCTGGCGGACAACATCGCCGACATCTACGCGCAGGTCGCGGTGCTCTCCCGCGTCACGAGCATCTTCGAGGACCAGGGCGTCGAGCCATCCGGGCAGGAGCGCTTCATCGCCGACACGTTCTGCTCACGCGCGGCGACGCGCGTCGAGAGCCGCTTCGACCAAATCGAGACGAACGACGATGAGCGCATGACCGCGATCGCGAAGCTCGCCTACAAGCGCGGCTCGTACGGCTACGCCCTGTTCGAGGACTAGCGCTTCTGGTTGATGCCTACTTCGAGTGCCCGTTGGCGTTGCCGGGCGGGGTGTGGGTCGTCTGTCCGGGTGGCGCGGGGCTGGTGGTGTGCGATGTCGAGTTGCCCCCCGCGTTCGAGTGGGAGGGTGGGCCGGTCTGCTTCTCCTTTGCCTGTCCGGGAGGCGTCGAGCCGTTGAGGCCGATCGCCTTGCCCTTCTCGTGCCCCTTGGCCTTGCCCTGAGCCTTGCTGTGCTCCTCCCGAGCGTGCTCGTGCGCGGCCGCCGAGTTGCCCTTGGCCGTTTCGGGGTGGCGATCTGCGGCCTGACCGTGTCCTCAGCCGGGGGCGAGGCCTGACCGGGGTTGGTGGCCTTGGCGTGCTTCGCGGGCTGGTTCGGAAGGGTTATCCCGACCGAATCGAAGGCGGATCGGGCCGGCCCCGGCACTGTCACCCCGGCGACGGCCAGCCCGGCGAGCACTAGTGGGATCAACGCGACGGCGATCCCGACCCTGGCTACCAACGCAAATCTGGAGCGAGGCGTGGCCGTCCTCCGCCGGGTGGTCTGCGTCTCCGCCTCGATCGTCGCCGCGCGAGCGGCCTCGGCCAGGCGTGGCACCAGGGCCGTCCCCAGCCTCGGATCGGGCCGGGTCGGCACGGCCGCGCGCAGCGCGCTCTCGAACAGTGCTACGTCTTTCATCTCACCCTCAAAAGCGCCGTTACCGCTCACAGGGTTACCCCCTTCCGGGCGAGCTCCCGCTTGACCGCGGCGAGACCACGGCGCTGGAGGGCCTTGACGGCGCCGGGCCGCTTGCCGACCGCCTTCGCAACGTCCTCGATGCTGAGATCGCCGATCACCCGCAGCAGCAGAACCGCCCGCTGGTCCTCGGAGAGCGCGGCGAGCACCCTCTGGACCTCCTCGGCGCCGATCTTGGCGAGCGCCTCCTCGGACGCGTCGTCGGCGCGCTCGCGAGGCTCGGGCGGCTCGGCCGAGAGGTCCACCGGGCGGCGGGCCGAGTGGCGGCGCGCGTCGATCAGCCGGTGTTGGGCGATCGTGAAGACCCAGGAGCGAAAACTGCCCTCATCGCCCTCGAACCGGGCGATGTCCCGCGCGACCTGGAGAAACGCCTCGCTCAGCACGTCCTCTGGATCCGGGGCGTTGTTGGCGCGGAGGTAACCGAGGACCACCGGCGCGAGGCCTTCGTAGAGTTCCTGCCAGGCGGCCTCGCTCCCCTCCCTGGCCGCCTCCAGGAGCGAGGTGAAGCGCTCTGGGGACATCCCGTGGCGACGGTACATGACCCTGGCCGGATGGACCCTTAACCTACAGGCTGTATGTCAAATGCAACCGGACCGACCAGGACGCCGGGCCGACGTGAGGCTGAGGCGAGGGCCACGCGCGATGCGCTGATCGAGGCGGCTCTCGAGCTGTTCACCGAACGCGGCTACGCCGCTGTCGGGACCGAGGAGATCGTCGCCCGCGCCAAGGTGACCCGTGGCGCCCTCTACCACCACTTCACCGACAAGCGCGACCTCTTTCGCGCCGTCTTCGAGCGCGTCGAGAGCGATCTGATGGCGCGCATCGGGGCGACGATGAAGAGCGCGAGCGATCCGTGGGACTTGATGTTCAGCGGGATGCGCGCCTTCCTCGACGCCTGCGAGGAGCCGGCGGTCAAGCAGATCAGCCTCACCGACGCCCCGGCTGTGCTCGGCTGGCAGGAGTGGCGTGAGATCGACAACCGCCATGGCCTCGGTCTGACTCGGGCGGCGCTGGACGCGGCGGTTGAGGCCGGTTCCATCCGGCCGATCGCCACCGAGCCGATGGCGCACCTTTTCGTCGCTGCTCTCTCGGAGGCGGCCTTCGTGATCGCGCATGCGGATCGTCCGCGCAAGGCGCGTGCGGAGGTCGAGGAGGCGCTGCTTCAGCTGGTCGAGGGGCTGCGGGCCTGACGTCTTGCCCGTCGTCGCTCCAGCGCGAGCTTGATCCATTTGCGCAGGTAGATGACGAGCGCGATCCCGATCGCGAGCAGCACGATCACCACCGCGAGAGCGATGAACGGCTCCTTCAGCGCCAGAGCCACGACGACCGCCATCACCCCGTCCTCGAGCAGGCTCATGACGACGTTTGAGACTGGCTCCGGTGACGTGTTGATCCCCAGCCTGATCCCGGCCTTCAGGCTGTGAGCGACCAGGGCCGTCCCGCCGCTGGCGCCGCCGACCGCGATCGTCTCGGGTCCGGTCACCTTGTCCAGGTCCGCGAACGAGACGCCAATCAGGCTTCCGATCGCCGGCCGAATCGCCGTATGGAGCAGGTCCCAGGTGCTATCGAGGAACGGCACCTTGTCGGTGATGAACTCGATCGCGAACATCACCCCGGCCGCGATCAGGATCGGGGTCGTGGTGAGGTCGTGCGGAACCTCACCGAACCCGGTCCGCCCGAGGAGGCCGAGCAGGAATACGGTGCCATAGGCGTTCAGCCCAGCTGCGTACCCGGCGCTGATCGTCGTCGGCACCAGCTCCATCGGAGCGGCACCCTATTTGAGGGTGCTGCGGAGGTGGAAAACCAATCTCCTTGCTCATGCGGCCGCGTAGTGCCTGACGATGACCTCCACGAACACGACTGAGACGACTGGCCGCGAACTGAATGGTGGCTCGAAGGTCGGCGCTGGGGTGACGCCATTCCAGACCGATGCCGAGGCGACGATCCGGCTGGCGGTTGCAGCCGAGAAGCTCGGCTTCGCCCGCTTCGGCGCAGCAGAGGGCTGGACCCACGACGCGGTCGTGGTGCTCACGCAGATCGCCGGAGCAACCTCGCGAATCGGCATCGCCTCGGGCGTGCTCCCGATTTGGAGCCGTTCGCCGGCGGCGATCGCGATGGCCGCGGCGGGCCTGCAGCGGGTTTCCGGCGGCCGTTTTGGGCTCGGGCTCGGTGCGAGCAGCCCTCCGCTCGTCGAGGGATTGCACGGACTCACCTGGGAGCGACCGATTGACCGGATGCGCAGCACGCTCATCTCGATCCGGTCGCTACTTGACGGAGACCGGCTGCCGCTCGAGCGGGAGGGCGTCAGGCCGCTGCGGCTGGGGACGACGCCCGACCCGCCTGTTCCGATCCTGCTTGCGGCGCTCGCGCCGGCCTCGGTGCGTCTCGCGGGAGAGCTGGCAGATCACTGGCTGCCCTTCCTCTGGGCCCGCTCACGCCTCCCCGACGGCCGGGCTCTCCTTGCCGAAGGCGAGGCGCGTGCCGGAGCTCAGTCCAACACCGGAATCACCGCCAGTGTCCCGCTCGCGATCGGCGAGGATGAGGAGGAGGCCCGGCAGATCGCGGCCGGCTGGCTACTCGCCTATCTGACACGCATGGGACCTCTGTATCCGCGAATGCTTCGGGAACGCTTCGAGTTCGCGGACCAGGCCGATGCGCTGCTCGCCGCCAACGATGGCGGCGGGATGCCGCGGCTGCCGGCCGCGGCGGAGGAACTTGCGCGAGAGGTAACGGTGATGAGTACCTACGACGAGGCGCCGGCCGCCGTTCGGGCCTGGCTCGGGGCTGGAGCGGACGCGATTGACCTCGTGCTGCCACTCGGCCTGCCGGAAGAGCAACTCCACGAGATGCTCGTGGCCGCCTCGCCGGCGGCAGCGGCAGCTAGTTGAGCCGCTCGACCAGCATCGCCTCGCCCTGGCCACCGGCGACGCACATCGTCTCGAGGCCGATCTGATGGTCGTCGGTCTCCAGGACGTTGAGCAGGGTGCCCATGATGCGGGCGCCGGTCATGCCGAAGGGGTGCCCGAGGGCGATCGCCCCGCCGTGCGTGTTCATCTTCTCCAGCGGGATGTCGCACTCGGCCATGATCGGGATCACCTGGGCGGCGAACGCCTCGTTGAGCTCGACGACATCGACGTCCTTGATGGTCTTTCCGCCGCGGTCGAGCACCTTCTTGATCGCGCCGATCGGGGCGACGCCCATGTACTCCGGCTCGTTGCCGTGGGTAGCGGCCATGCACGATCCGCGCCCGCGGCTTCAAGCCCGAGCTCCTTCGCGCTGTCCTCCGACATCACCAGCACCGCGGCCGCGCCGTCATTGAGCGGGCAGGAGTTGCCGGCGGTCACCCCGCCGCCGCCCTCGAAGGCCTCGGGCAGCTCCGAGAGCTTCTCCAGGGTCGAGCTGGCGCGCGGGGCCGTCGTCCTTGGCGACCTCGGTGCCGTCCGGACAGCTTGACCGGGACGATCTCGCGGTCGAAGAAGCCGTCCTCCTGCGACGCGACCGCGAGCTCCTGAGAGCGCTGCGCGTACTTGTCCATGTCGGCGCGGCTGACCTCGTAGCGCTTCGGCCACGTTGACCGCGGTGATGCCCATGTCGATGTAGGCGTTGGGCGTCCCGTCCTTGCCCTGCAGCTTCTCGTTCTGGTCGGGGACGCCGGCCGGCTCGGTGCGCTCGTTGTAGCGGCTCACCCACTCGACTCCTGCGGCGATGTAGGTGTCGCCCTGGCCGGCGCGCACGGCGTTGGCCGCGTGCCTGATGGAGTCGAGGCTGGAGGCGCAGTAGCGCGACATCGTCACGCCATTCACGGTCTCCGGGAGCTTCTTGGAGAGCAGGACCATGATGCGGGCGATGTTGAACGCCTGCAGGCCCTGCGGCATGCCGCAGCCGCAGAAGACCTCCTCGACCTCCGACGGTCGCACCTCGGGATTGCGCTCGAGCAGCTCGTCGACGACGAAGGCGCCCAGCTCGTCCGGGCGCAATTGCGCGAGCGAGCCCTTGAAGGCCCTGCCGATGGGCGTGCGGATGGTGTCGACGATCACTGCCTCGGGCATCTGGGGATCTCCTTCAGTCGGTTCACGCGGTGGACGGGAGGCGGAATAGTACGGCCCGTTCACAACCGGCGTAGCGCTCGGGGCTGGCCACTAGGATCTCCGCGATGCCCGATTTCCGTGCCCCGCGCGTCCGTATGCCCAAGGTCTCCCGGCCTGGCCGGGGCGGTGGCAGCGCGAAGACGGCCACGGCCTCCAAGGCCGAGACCAAGGAGCAACCCAAGGACGAAAACGGCGCGAACTCGGTCGCCACGGAGGAGACGGCCACCAAGGAGGCCACGAAGCCGACCGCCGCCACAGACGCGCCGGCCAAGGACGCGTCCGCCAAGGGCAAGTCTCCGGATCCCAACCTGCAGGAGCGGATGGAGGGCATGCAGGGCTGGATGGCCGAGATCGAGCGCAAGCAGGGACGAATGACCTATTTCGGCATCGCGGGCCTGTTGATCGCGATCCTCGCCGCGGGCGCAGCGCTCTACTTCGGGCTCACGGCCAAGTCGGACAGCGCGACCAAGGGCGAGCTGGACGGCCTCTCCAAGCGCATCGACGCCCTCGAGGCGGCGGCCGTGAAGAACTCCAAGGACACTCAGGCGGCGCTCAACGCCTCCGTCGCCCAGCTGCAGCAGTCGATCGCCGCGGTACAGAAGCAGCAGTCGCAGAACGCGGCCAGCATCGCCACGCTGCAGACCCAGGCGGCGGCAGGCGCGTTCAACAAGGGTGCAGCCACCACGCCGGGCACCGCGCTCACGCCTGGGGCGACGACCACCACCACGCCCACGACGCCTCAGGGCAAGTAGCTAGTTACATTCCGCACTAAGTTCGGTCGAAAGGCCACGCTCGTCCGCTGGGTGGTCTAGCGTGATTCGCGGAATCGGCTCGCGAAAGGAGGTCCTCGATGCCTGAGGGCTACTGCGTCAAGGAACGCAAGAAGGTCGAGATCAAGGACCCGCAGCAGGTGACCATGAAGAACGGTCGCCCCGCGATTCAGGGCACATGCCCCGACTGCGGGACGAAGATCTTCAAGATCGGGAAGCTCTCCTAGCGACCCGCCGGGGTTCGCGGGACGCGTGCCCTGATCTCAGCAAGCAAGCGTGTCGCGACCTCGGCCGGCGGGCCTTCCGGCCGAGGATCGCCATTCCCTGGGGCTGACGTCGAGCGCAATCCCAGGCCAGGTCGAGCGCGTAGGAGCTTAGGCAAGCAGGCCCTGTCGAACCTACGACTGCAGTGGAGGTGCGGATGCTCTCGACCAGACGATTCGCGGCGCTGTTTGCGATCGGAGCCGCGGTGGCGGTGCCGATCGTGGGCTGTGGCGGCTCAAGCGACGACAGCACCAGCAATGCGGCGGCGACTCCGGCGCCAACGACCAGCGGCGGCGGCGGTGCCGGCAGCACGGTGGACCTGAGCGCCACCGATTTCAAGTTCACCGCCTCCGACCCGAGCGTGAAGGCGGGCGAGGTCACCTTCAACATGACCAACGACGGCCAGGTGACCCACTCGCTCGAGATCGAGGACGTCACGCCCGGTCATGACCAGGAGCTCGAAGGCGATGTCTCACCCGGTCAGAGCGGCACGCTCACGGCGAATCTGAAGCCCGGGACCTACGAGTTCTACTGCCCCGTGGACAGCCACAAGGAAATGGGCATGGAGGGCGAGATCACCGTCAAGTGACGGCCAGGCCGCTCCACCTTGGAGCGAAGGGCGAAGCCCGTAGCGACTTAAGTGGGGCGGCCGCTTGCCGTCACGATCTGATGGCGAAGCCGTATTACGGCAACGCCACTACGCCCCCGAGGACGCCGACGTAGGCCGTGCCGTCCGGCCCGAGCGTCACGGGGGCGTAGTTGTTGTTGAAGCCGAAGCCGGTGCCGGCCAGCCGCCGGTAGACGGTGCGCCCGGTGCGGAAGTCCAGAGCGGTGAGGTACCAGGCGTCGAGGCCGTCGCTCCGCTGCGGCTTCGTGTACGTGTAGACGAGACCGTTGGCGAGCGAGAGCTTCGGGACGACGGACGGCGCCCGCTCGTCGCTCGTCCAGATGGTCCGGCAGCGGAAGCTCGCCTTCCGCTTGCGCTTCTTGGCATGCCTGCCCTGCTTCTTCTTGACCACGTCGACCCGCGTCAGCCCGGGCACGCTCTCGGCGCCTCCCAGATCGCCGGCGCTGATCACGTAGCCGTAGTTGTTCTCGACGATCATCGACCGGTCGGTGCCGATCAGCGAGTTGTCGGTCGAGCCCGCTCCCTTGCCGAAGACCGCCGCCGAGCAGACCCGGCGGCCCTTCGCCTTCCCCGCCTGCCCTTCTTCGCCCGTTTCTTCGTCGGCTTCGCCAGCGTGCGTGCCCGCCGGTAGACGACCACGTCCATCGGGTCGGCGTTGTCGGCGATCGACACCCAGTTGCGTCCCATCAGCGTCGGAGTGGTGCCTGAACCGGCGTCGCTCTGGCCGGGCTTGTGGATGCCCGAGTTCGGATAGGCGACCCGCCAGCTCACGGCCGGCGCCCCCTTGGAGTCGGCGTCGAACCGGTAGAGCGCACGGTCGGAGACGATGAACACTCCACCGGTCTCGTCGACCGCGAACGAGTTGGAGATTCCCTCCCCCGACAGCTGCATCGTCCGCACGGTCCCTTCGCCGCGATCGATCGTGCCGACCAGGCCACCGCGGGTGACGAACCAGAACAGCCCCTTCCAGTCGGGCAGCACCGAGACGATTCCGTCGGCGGAGGGGATCTTCGCGCTCAGGTCGTAGTCACGGTCGACGGCGAACCCCGACCCGCTTTCGGAGACGACGAGCACGTGGTGGTTGTTCGTCGGGATCACCGCCCGGTCGTGCTGGTCGAGGTAGAAGTAGCCGCCGCCCGAGAAATCCGTGAACGGGTTGCCTCCGCTGCTCAGATTGCGAATCGGCAGGGGCATGGCGGCGAGCACGGCGAGGCTGTGCGGGTCGATCAGCGCCAGCACCGGCTGGTCGAGCCCGACGCACACGGTCACGATCCGCCCCTGGGAATCGAAGGTGATCGAGCCACACTCGCGGGTGAACAGCGCGGAGGACTCGGAGCCGTCCCCGAGCGGCCCCGAGGCCGCATAGGTGTCGGTCATGTAGGCGTCGTCGTGGATGTTGCTGCGCCCGTTCGGCGCCAGGAAGGGGTTGCGGGGCGGCTGCGTCATCCCGCCGACCGGAGCCGGCGTTGCGGGCGTGCCCTCGAAGGGGGCCGCCGCTCCACCCATCGCGTCGCCCGCGATCGGCAGCGTCGGCAAGCCAGGGACCTGTGCCGCGGCGGGCCCAGCCCAGGCCACCAGCGCCGCGAGAGCCGCCCCCGTGAGAATCGTCACCCCGCAAGCCCGGTGGCGCATCTTGCCGCGAGCATACGCCAGACTTCGTGACGAATGACGCAGAGGCCGCAGAAACCGCTGGAGCTGATCCTCGCCCGCAATTTCCTGACGAGCCTCTCGACACCGGCGTTCCTGGTCGACGAGAGCGGCGCGTTGATCTTCTACAACGAGGCCGCCGGCGCCCTCCTCGGCATCTCCTTCGAGGAGTCCGGTCGCATGCCCGCAGACGAGTGGAGTCACGCCGTGGGGCCATTCGGCGACGACGGGTCCCCGATTCCGATCGAGGAGCTGCCGACCACGAAGGCCCTCCGTCAGGGACGGCCCGCACACGGCGGGTTCAAGGTTCGATCGGTCATGGGCGATGAGTACGAGATCGAGTCAACCGCCCTGCCGATCGTCGCCGAGGGCGGTCAGGAGGGGGCGATGATCTTCTTCTGGACGCGGACCAACAACACACCCGGGCGTGGTTAGACCGCTATAGGCTGGGCAAGAGGATGGAGTGAGGAGAAGGTGAGGATTCGATGAAGGTCAAGGTATGGGGGGCGCGCGGGTCGGTCCCTGCGCCGGGGCCCGAGATGAACCGCTTCGGCGGCAATACCTCGTGCGTCGAGCTCCAGCTCTCCGATGGCTCCACCCTGATCATCGACGCGGGCACCGGCATCCGCAGCCTCGGCGTGGGCATCGCCAAGAAGCTGCCGAAGATCAACATCCTGCTCACGCACCTGCATCTGGACCACATCCAGGGCCTGATGTTCTTCGCGCCCTGCTTCCGCTCCGAGTCCGAGATCACGATCTGGGGGCCCTCCTCGCCCGAGGCCTCCCTCGAGGAGCGCATCTCGCGCTACATCTCGGCCCCCCTCTCCCCCGTCGAGGTCCGTGAGCTGCCCTGCGAGGTCAACTTCAAGGACACCCCGCCCACTGAGTGGGATCTCGGCCCGGCCAAGATCCACGCCGAGGCCGTCACCCATCGAGGGCCGACCCTCGGCTACCGGATCACCGACGGCCCCACCACCCTCACCTACATCTCAGACCACGAGCCCGGGCTCGGAGCACCGCTGGAGTCACTCGAGCCGGAGTGGATCTCGGGCTACGACCTCGCCCGCGACACCGACCTTCTGATCCACGACTGCCAGTACACGGACGAGGAGTACCCGGACCATGTCGGTTGGGGTCACTCGCGGCTCACCGACACACTCACCTTCGCCCGCCGCGTCGAGGCTCAGCGGCTCTTGATGTTCCATCACGATCCGCTGCACTCCGACGACTTCCTGGACCGGTTCCACGAGACCGCGCGGGAGCGCTGGCAGGAGCTCGGCGGTCCCGATGGCGCCGTCGAGATGGCCGCCGAAGCCCAGGAGCTCGAGGTCCTGGCGCCGGAGCGGGTTCCCGCCGCCACCTAGAGGGGTGGGCGCCTATCGGCCCAGGGCCGCTCGGCCTCGAGCTGGGCGGCGATCGAGACCAGCATGTCCTCCCGGTTGGGACGGGCCGCGAACATCACGGAGCGCGGCAGCCCCGCATCCGTGAACCCGGCCGGCACCACCGCCGCCGGCTGCCCGGTGTAGTTCCAGGTCGCCGCGTAGGGATAGACGCTGCCCATCCCGTTGATGGCGCGAAGGGCGCCCTGGCCGCGCCAGTGCCCGATCTCGACCGGGAGCTGGGCGGTCGCCGGGGTGATCAGCAGGTCGTAATCCCGGAAGAGCTCCATGATGCGCGCGGCCGCCCCGGGCATGCGGTCATGGACCTTCGCGAGCCGCCGGTCGCTGAACAGCCTGCCGGCCCTGACGAAGCTCTTCGTCTGATCAGACAGCCGCTCGGGATGCGGCAGGGTCAGCGCCTCATCCCGGATCCCGCGGAAGTACAGGGGATAGAAGTCCGTGTACATGCGCCCGTACCTGGGGGCCGCCTCGGTCACCTCGTGTCCCAATGACCTGAGCAGCTCGACGGTCTCCCGGTAGGCGGCGATCACCTCCGGCGCCTTGGGCCCGGGGATGATCGTCTTGGTCGTGCAGGCGATCCGCAGCTTGGCGGGCTTGGCTTGGACGGCCTCGACCAGCGGGCGTTCGAAGGGAGGCGGCGACTCGAAGTCGCCTCGCTCGGGACCGCTCATCGCGTCCAGGTAGAGCGCGCTGTCCTCCACGGTCCGGCTGACGCAACCGGAGACGGAGAGCCCGTACCAGTGGTGCCGGTCCGGGGAGAGCGAAATCCGGTTGCGCTGCGGCTTCAGGCCGAATAGGCCGTTGTAGGCGGCCGGGTAGCGGATCGAGCCGGCGCCGTCGGTCGCATGGGCGATCGCGCACATGCCCGCGGCCACCGCGACGCCGCTTCCGCCGCTCGAGCCGCCGGGAGTCCTCGACGTGTCCCACGGGTTGAGCGTGTCCCCCCAGGTCGGGCTCTCGGTGAAGCCGAAGATCGCCAGCTCCGGGAGGTTGGTCTTGCCGAGGATCGACGCCCCGGCCTCGCGCAGCCGCCGGACCACCAGGCCGTCCTCGGCCGCAGGGTCGCCGTAGGCCGCCGTTCCGTGGGTGGTCACCTCGCCCGCGTAATCCACGTTGTCCTTGACCGCGACGGGCACCCCCAGCAACGGCGCGTCCTCGCCCTTGGCGAGCCGTTCCTCCGCCCGCTTCGCGTCGGCCCTCGCGCCCTCGGCGAGGACGACGCGGTAGGCGTTCAGCTTGGGATCGAGCCTCTCGATCCGCTCGAGGTAGAGATCGACGAGCTCAGTCGGCGAGATCTCCCCGGCGCGGACCATCTCCGCGATCCGGGCCGCTCCGGCGAACGCAACGTCGTCGCTCATGCGCGCAACCTATCTTCACGCGCCTCTCAGCCGCAGGCGACCGGGATCTGCGGAGTGCTCTTCTATGCAGAAACCGCAACCGCGACCACCCAAAAATGTTTTAGGGCTCGACAAACGATCCCAGGGAGGGATTCGGATGCGGAAGAAGACGATGGGACTGATCGTCGTTGCCGTGATGGCGATGGCTGCAGCGGGGGCCACCGTCGCGCTGGCGGCGACGATCGTTGGCGATGACAACCCGAACACGCTGTTCGGGACTCACGCCGCAGATCAGATTCAGGCCAAGGGCGGAGACGACGCGGTGTTCGCCCTATCCGGGAATGACCTGGTGGACGCCGGGGACGGGAACGACACCGTCTTCGGCAACCCCGGCAACGACGCGGTGGATGCCGGGCCCGGAAACGACATGGTTGACCTCGGACGTGGCGCGGACACGGCGTTCGGTCAGGACGGCAACGACGTCCTGCTCGGGCGACAGGGTCCGGACCATCTGCGGGGACGCAGCGGTGACGACATCGTTCGCGGCGGGCGGGGGCGCGACCTCCTCTTCGCCGGGATCGGCGTCGATACCGTCTTCGGCGGGCCGGATGACGACGTCATCTTCGCGCTCGCCCAGGCGGACGCCGCCCTACCAGGTGGAGACACCGTGTTCGGCGGCAGGGGCCACGACGTGATCCACGTGAACGACGGCGAGTCGGACACGGTCGATTGCGGCCGTGACCGCGATGTCGCCATCGTGGATCTGGCCGACCTGGACCACGTGAGCAATTGCGAGGTGGTCATCCAGCGAGCCCCCAACCCGCAGGACAACCAGCAGGAGATCGGTTCCTAGCGTCACTCCGGGAGCCTGAGAGGGACATGGCGGGGCCCTTCGGGGCCTCGCCTAGCTCTCGGAGAGGATCTTGGCCTTCTCTTGCTCGAACTCCGAGTCGGTGAGCGCGCCTGACTCCCTCAGCTTCTGCAGCCGCTCTAGCTTGGCGATCTGTCCACTGGTCCCACCTCCGCCCGACTCGGCAGAACCGTTGAAGAGCACGATCCCGCCGAAGAACAGGCCGAGACCGAGCGGCGCTCTGATCAGATAGCCCATCTCCCCGCCGGGAGACTACTGTCGAGCCCGCTACCGAGGAAGGACTTCTGATGCGCAGCGTGACCTATTCGATGGGCGTTTCACTTGACGGCTACATCGTCGGGCCGGACGGCGACTTCGACTGGACGCCGCCCGACGACGAGGTCTTTCGCTTCGTCACCGAGGAGATACGAGGAGTCGGTGTCTACCTGTTGGGACGACGGCTGTACGAGACGATGCTGTACTGGGAGACCGCCGACCAGGATCCGTCGCTCGACGACTCAAGGCTCGAGTGGGCAGCGATCTGGAAGGCGCTCCCAAAGGTGGTGTTCTCCACCACGCTGTCGGCTGTGCAGGGCAATGCTCGCTTGGCCTCCGGCGGCCTGGCGAAGGAGATCGAGCGGTTGCGCGCCGAGCCGGGGGAGGGAGACATCGCGATCGGCGGCGCCACTCTCGCCGGCGAGGCGGCCGCATTAGATCTGATCGACGAGTACCTGGCAAGGGTCTATCCGGTGCTTGTCGGCGGTGGCATTCCGTTTTTTCCCCAGCGAGAGCGGCGGGTGGATCTCGAACTCGTCGAGACCCGCACCTTCAGTTCCGGAGTCGTCTACCTCCGCCACCGCGTGGCGCGCTAGGCGGCTCGTCCGCCTAGCGCACCGTCCCCAGATCGTTAGCTCTGAGCCGCGGTCTCGCGATGCGGCAGCTTCCAGTCGGGCCGCACGAAGTGGCACGTGTAGCCGGCTGGGTATCGCTGCAGGTAGTCCTGGTGCTCCGGCTCGGCCTCCCAGAAGGGACCGGCCTCGCTGACCTCGGTGACGACCTTGCCCGGCCAGATGCCGGAGGCGTCGACGTCCGCGATCGTGTCCTCAGCGACCTGGCGCTGCTCGTCGGTCGTATAGAAGATCTCCGAGCGGTAGCTCGAGCCGACGTCATTGCCCTGACGGTCCTTGGTCGTCGGGTCGTGGATCTGGAAGAAGAACTCAAGGAGGTCCCGGTAGGAAATCCGCTCGGGATCGAAGACGATCTCGACGGCCTCGGCGTGGCCGGGATGGTTCCCGTAGGTCGCGTTCGCGTTCTCGCCGCCGGTGTATCCGACGCGGGTCGAGATGACGCCGTCCCGCTTGCGAAGCAGCTCCTGCGCACCCCAGAAACAGCCTCCCGCGAGGATCGCGGTCTCGGTGTTGTTCGTCACGATGCTGCTCCTTCCGTTGAAGATTGGTTCGTACCCCACAGTCCATCCTAGGCCCCCCGCGTTACTCGCCCAAAGGGCTCAGGCGTCGGGAAACGGCTGCCGCGTCCAGGGCGTCAGCGCCCGCGTGAACCTCCGCCAGCGGTAGCGCCGCAACGCCTTCTCGACCAGCTCCTTGTCGTGCGGGTAAGTGAGCTGCTCATCGGCCTCTTCATGCGTCAGCCAGCGCAACTCGTCGACCTCGTCGTGGGACCTGAACTCGCCCCTGATCGGCTCCATCAGCCAATAGCGGACCAGCTTCCGGCGGGACTTCCGATCGAGGTAGGAGACATGCGGGAGCTCCGGCCCGAGCTCGCACTCGTATCCGATCTCCTCGTGGACCTCGCGGAGCGCGGCCTCCTGCCACCCCTCACCCTTCTCCAGCTTCCCCTTCGGTAGCGACCAGTCCCCGTACTTGGGGCGATGGATCACCGCCACCCGGGTGCGCCCCTCCTCGTCGCGGCGCAACACCACCCCGCCGGCGGCGCTGATGTCCGGCTTGCCCTCCGCCAGGTCGAATTCGCCTCGGGCCACGGCTGCAGATTACGGACCGGCGCGGCATACGATCCCCCGGTGCGGACGCTCGGCATCGACCTCGCGGCGCAGCCGGCCAACACGAGCGTCTGCGCGATCGATTGGGGACCGAGCGCTCCGGTCCTCTCCGATCTGCGAGCGGGCGTGAACGACGAGGCGATCCTGGAGGCGATCTCCGAGGCCGACAAGGTCGGGATCGACGCCCCCTTCGGGTGGCCCGACGATTTCGTGGACGCCGTCGTCGCCCATCGCGACCGAGCCGGCTGGCCGGGCAGCGGCGAGGACCAGGACATCTACCGGTTCCACCTCAGCTTCCGGGCGACCGACCGCCGCCTGATCGAGGGCGGTGCAAGGCGCCCGCTGAGCGTCTCCACCGACCTGATCGGCGTGGTGGCGATGCGCTGCGCGTACCTGCAGGATCGCCTGGCGGCGCGCGGCGAGCCGGTCGACCGAGCGGGATCGGGAAAGGTGATCGAGGCCTACCCCGCTCCGGCGCTCAAGGGCTGGGGCATCGCCGCGACCGGTTACAAGAGCCGCGTCGGCGTGACGCGCATCCCCGAGCTCCTCTCGCGGGTGGAGGAGGGACTCGGCGGGATCGAGATGACCCCTCAGGAGCGAGAGCTCGCCGGCGCTGACCACAACTGCTTCGACGCGCTGATCGCCTCGCTCATCGCCCGCGCCGCGGCGATGGGGCTCACCCAGGGCCCGGAGTCGGAGGAGGACGCCGACCGCGCCGTTCGCGAAGGTTGGATCCACGTGCCTACCAACCCCCTGCCCCACCTCCTGCAGTCATGAGCACCCCGGACCAGAGGAAGCTCCCGGCCAAGGAGGTCGCACGCGAGGTCATGGACTCCTACCGGGCGCACTGGCTCTTCCTGATCCTTGCGGCGATGGTGGTCCTCCTGCCGCAGGCTCTCGCCGACGGCTTCCTCGATCACCTACAGGTCCAGGGCGTCCGCAACGCCAGCGACGTGGCGATCCTGGCCGCGGTCCCCCTCACGGCCGTCGTCAACCTCGGTGGCCAGGCCTTCTACGCCGGGCTGACCGCCGCCGCCGTGATCGAGTGGCGCGAACACCGTCCCCTGCCCGACATCCGGGCGCTCGCGCGGGCCTTGCCGATCAAGAGGCTGATCCTGGTGGACCTCGTCATCTCCTTCGGCAGCGCGCTCGGGTTCCTGGTCCTCGTCATCCCGGGCCTCGTCTGGCTCGCCTACGTCAGCCTCGCCCCGGCGCTCATCAAGTTCGAGCACCGCGGCGTCTGGGAATCCATTCGCCGAAGCCGGGAGCTGGTCCGCGGCAACTTCTGGCGCGTCATGTGGATCGTGGTCGGGACCATCGTCGTCACCGAGCTCGCGGTTGGGGCCGTCAGCCTCCCACTCCACAGCGACGCGCTCATCTCCGCGGTCGATTTGGTCGCCGACGGGCTCCTGCAGCCAATCGAGGGACTGGTGATCGTGGTTGTGACACTGAAGCTGCTCGAACTGCGGGACGAGCTGCCCAAGCAGGCGGAGCTGGCGCGCGCCGTCGGGGACATCCACGAATAGACCTACTCGGGACTCCCGGTCCTGAGAAAACAAACGGGCCGCCCCCCTAGGGCGGCCCGAGAGTCGAACGGTGGCGGGCGGGTGGTTGGTTTCCTGCTCCCCTTGGCTGAAGGCAGTTTGCCCGCCGGCCGGGCGGGCGTCATCGGGAAGAACTCCGGGTTCGGGTCCGTAGTTCTCCCCGTTCTCCCAAAACAGAGAGGCCGGAGCAAAAGCTCCGGCCTCATAAATCCCTGCTTCAGCTTTTCGGCGGGCGTTCAGTCGTCAGAGTCGCGGTGCCCGATCTTGTCCTTTACCTTGTCGGCCGCGTCGTCCACCTTGTCCTTGACGCTTGAAACCGCGCGGTCGGTCTTGCCCTCGCGCTTGAGCTTCTCGTCGTCAGTGAGGTCGCCGGCCGCTTCCTTCGTGCGGCCCTTCGCCTCATCGATGTTCTTACCCATTCGATTGTCTCCTTTGTTTGTTCACCTAGTACGTACCCGACGAGCAGCCCGAAAAACAAAGGCCTGACAAGTGCCGCCCGGCGCGCGATGATCAGCGCATGAGCCCGGTGGCCAAAGAGCGACTGAGCGTCGACGACGCGCAGATCCTGCGCCTGGAGTCGCCGGTGATCAAGGGCCACACGGGGAAGGTCCTGATCATGGCGCCCGATTCGGCGGGGGAGCCCCTCTCGGTCCCGCTCCTGCGCGAGCGGGTCGGCCAGCGCATGGATGCCTTCCCGCGGCTCAGCCAGCGAGTGGTGGAACCCCGCTTCGGGCTCGGGCGGCCCGCCTGGGTCCAGGCAGACGAGGTCGACCTCGACTGGCACGTCGCCGATCCAGCCCACGCCGACCCTCTCTCGGACGAGGAGCTCCGGGCCGCGGTCGGGGAGCTCCTCTCCGAGCGGCTCGACCACACCCGGCCGCTCTGGCGGCTCGACGTCCTCCCGCTAACCGGGGGGCGCGCAGCAATCGTCGGGCGCATCCACCATGCGATGGCCGACGGGGTCAGCGCGATCAAGCTCGCCGCCGGCCTGCTCTGGGATCTCGACGTCGAGACGCCCAACCCCCACGCCGCCGCCCCGGCGCCCGCGAAGACGAAGGCGGCGCCGGCGGTGCCCGCGGCCGGCGCCGCGGAGGAGCGGATCGCGGTCCGGCTGCCGTCCGCCCTCTGGCGCGAGTTGCGCCCGGGGCGTGACACCACACTCGACCAGCACATCGGACCCGCGCGCGAGGTCGCCTGGAGCAGCTTCCCTCTCGAGCGGCTGAAGCGGATCGGCCACAACGCGCCCGAGAGCGCCACCGTCAATGACGTCGTCCTGGCGGTCGTCGCGGGTGCGCTTCGCCGCTGGCTGCCGGAGGCGGGCGGGTTGGCAGAGGACCTTCGGGTCCAATGCCCGGTCTGCCTCCACGCCCGCGAGGAGGAGAAGGGAGAGCTCGGCAACCGGGACTCGTTCATGAACGTGGACCTGCCGATCTCGGAGCCAGATCCACAGGAGCGACTGCGCTTGATCAACGCGGAGACGAATCAGAGAAAGCTCGACCACGACGCGGACGCGCTCTACAACTTCTTCCATGCGCTCAGCCGATTCCGGCCTCTCTATAAGGGCGTGACCCGGCTGACCGCCGGCCCCCGCGAGTTCGCCCTCTCCGTATCGAACGTCCCCGGGCCCAGGGAGCGTGCAGTGATCCTCGGTCACGCCGTCGAGCAGTTCTGCTCCTTCGCCGAGCCGGCCGACCGGCACGCCCTGCGAATCTGCGTCATCTCGCTCGAGGGCGAGCTCGCCTTCGGCCTCTGCTCCGATCCGGACGCGATCTCGAGGCTCGACGGCCTCCGAGGCGCGCTCGCGGACTCGATCGCCGAGCTGGAGGGAGCGGTCTGATGCCCGGGTCGCTGAAGGAATACGAGCGCAAGCGCGACTTCTCGAAGACCAAGGAGCCGAGCGGTAGGGGAAAGAAGAAGGGCAAGGCGCGCCGAAAGCACCCGCGCTTTGCGTTCCAGAAGCATTCGGCGACCTCCGAGCACTACGACCTGCGGCTGGAGGTCGACGGCGTGCTCGCCTCCTGGGCCGTGCCCAAAGGGCCCTCGCTGGATCCCCGTGACAAGCGGCTCGCGATCCGCACAGAGGACCATCCGCTCGAGTACCTCGAGTGGGAGGGCGTGATCGAGGAGGGCTCCTACGGCGCGGGCCCGATGATCGTCTGGGATCGCGGCGTTTTCCAGAACATCTCGGAGACCCGCAAGGGCGAGCCGATGGAGCTGGACGAGGCGCTGGAGAAGGGCGACGTGAAGATCTTCATGCTCGGCGAGAAGATCAAGGGGGCCTACGCGCTCGTCCGCACCGGGCCATCACCAGAACGGGTCGCGCCTGACGGCGCGCCCTCGCATCAACGGGAGCAGTGGCTGCTGATCAAGAAGCGCGACGAGGGCGCCGATGCCCGCCGCAAGCCGACCTCCACTCAGCCCAAGTCGGTGTTGAGCGGCCGGACGATCGAGCAGGTGCTCGAGGAGGAAGCGGAGCCCGGTCAGTTCCTCAAGCACCGGGCCCGCCGGCGGTCCCGCCGGCGCTAGGCTGCTCGCCATGGCCACCGCGGCCGAGGCACGGACGCTTCAGAACTTCGTCGGCGGCTCCTTCGTGGACGCCGCGACCGACGCGACCCTCGACGATCGCGATCCGGCGACCGGCGAGCTGGCCGCCCGGATTCCGCTCTCCGGCGCGGCCGACGTCGACGCGGCCGTGCGCGCCGCGCGGCAGGCCCAGCCTGCCTGGCGAGAGGTGCCGCCGCAGGAGAGAGCCCGCCACGTGCTCGCGCTCCGCGACGCCCTCCTCCGCCATCGCGACGAGCTCACCGCGCTCGTCACGGCCGACATGGGCAAGACACTGGCCGACGCCAATGGCGAGGTCGGCCGCGGCATCGAGTCCGTCGAGTCGGCGGCCGCGATCCCCCATCTGCTCAAGGGCGACACCCTCGAGGGCGTCGCGTCCGGCATCGACGTGGAGCTGGTCCGCCAGCCGGTCGGCGTCGTCGCGGCCATCACCCCGTTCAACTTCCCGGCGATGATCCCCCTCTGGTTCCTGCCCTACGCGGTCGCCTGCGGCAACGCCTTCCTGCTCAAGCCTTCCGAGCGGGACCCGCGCCCCTCCCAGCGGATCTGCGAGCTGATCGCCGAAGAGGAGATCTTCCCGCCGGGCGTCGTCAACCTCGTGCACGGCGGGCGCGAGGCGGTCGAGTCGATCCTCGATCACGAGGACGTCGACGCGGTCTCCTTCGTCGGCCAGGCCAGCACCGCCCGCCTGATCGCCACCCGCTCGGCCGAGACCGGCAAGCGCGTCCAGGCGCTCGGCGGCGCCAAGAACTCGATGATCGTCGCGGCCGACGCCGATCTCGCCACCTCCGTCCCCGCGATCACGGCCTCGGCCTTCGGAGCCGCCGGGCAGCGCTGCCTCGCGGGATCGGTCTGCGTGATCGTCGGCGACGAGAGCAGGCAGGCCGAGGTCCGCGCCCACCTGAGGAACGCCGCCGAGGAGCTGACCACTGGAGCCGGTGCCGACCCCGATACCGACGTCTGCCCGATGGTCACGCCCGAGGCCCGCGAGCGCGCCGAGGCCGCCGTCGACAGCGCCGAGGCCGCCGGATCAGCCGTCCTGCTCGATGGCCGCGTCGGCGGCGGTGAGGCCGGCGCGATGCTCGGGCCGACCCTCGTCGAGGTCACCGACCAGGACTCCGAGCTGGCCCGCGACGAGATCTTCGGCCCGGTCCTGGCGCTGGTCGGCGTCCCGGACCTCGACGCCGCGATCGACTTCGCGAACGGCTCGCGCTACGGCAACGCCGGCTCGATCTTCACCACCTCGGGCGCGGCCGCGCGCGCCTACCGCTGGGGCATCGAGGCGGGCATGCTCGGTGTGAACATCGGCGTACCCGCGCCGGTGGCCTGGTTCCCCTTCTCCGGCTGGAAGGACTCCATCGACGGCGACCTGCACGCCAACGGCAAAGACGCCGTCGACTTCTACACGCGGAAAAAGGTCGTTACCAGCCGCTGGTAGCGGCCACCAGGCCGCTCCACTTCGGAGCGAAGGGCAAAGCCCGTAGCGACTTCTGTGAGGCGGCCGCTCGTGGCCGCGGCTATATGGCGAAGCCGTGTCGCGCTCACCATGAATCCACAGTGCGGCCGCTGGGCACGGGTGTCCCGGCCGCGGCGAGAGTGAGGGCGATCGTCGCCCGGGTGTCGGCCGGATCGATGACGTCGTCGATCTCGAAGATCTGCGCGGCATTGAGCGCCCCGGCGTTCTCGTACATCTGCGCGGTCAGCTCGCGGACGCGCTGCTCGCGCTCACCCTCGTCCTCGATCGCCTCGAGGTCCTTTCGCATGGCGAGGCGGACCGCACCCTCGAGGCCCATCGGACCGAGCGTCGCGTCCGGCCACGCCGCGGTCAACAGCGGCTCGTGCAGGCTCCCGAACGCCATCGCCTGAGCCCCCAGGCCGTATCCGCGGCGCAGGATGATCGCGATCGTGGGGACGGTCAGAGCGGCGCCGGCGATCAGCATCCGGCAGCAATGCCGGACGAGCGCGTCCCGCTCGGCGTCGGGCCCGACCATGTAGCCGGGTGTGTCGATCAGCGAGATGACCGGAAGGCCGAACGCGTCGCAGAGCTGCATGAAGCGCGTGGCCTTGTCCGCGGCCTCGCCGGTGACCACCCCGGCCTGGTACTTGCAGTTGTTCGCGATGACGCCCGCGGGTCGTCCTTCGATGCGAACCAGCGAAGTGAGGAGCTCCGGTGCGAAGGACTCGCGCAGCGCTGTGACCGATTCGTCGTCGGCGAGCGTACGGACGATCGGCATGACGTCGTAGGCACGCCGGGAGCTTTCGGGCACAGCGTCGCGGAGCGGTGCCTGGTCGGCTGCCGACCACTCCTCCGCGGGGCCGCGGAAGTAGCCGAGCAGCCGCTTGGTCGTGGCAACGGCCTCCTCCTCGTCCTCGACGACGACGTCGAGCACGCCGTTGGGCGCCTGCATCTCGACCGGGCCGACGTCCTCAGCGCGGACATCGCCAAGGCCGCCGCCCGCGATCATCGCGGGGCCCGCCATCCCGAGCGAGGAGTTCTTCGTGGCGACGATCAGGTCCGAGCACCCCGCGATCACCGCGTTGCCGGCGAAGCAGTTGCCGGCGACGATGGAGATCCGCGGGACCTGACCGGAGAGCTTGGCCCAGAGCGCGAACGCTCTGACCTGCAGCGCACTGACGACGGGGTGGTCGGTGTCCCCGGGTCGGCCCCCACCACCCTCGGCGAAGAAGACGACCGGCAGGCGCATCCGCTCGATCAGCTCGAACATCCGGTCCTTCTTGAAGTGGCCGACGGTGCCCTGGGTGCCGGCGAGGACGGTGTAGTCGTAGGTGAGCACCGCGACGGGGGTCCCGTCGACGGTGGCTGTCCCCGCGACGAGCCCGTCGGCGGGCGTGTTGGCGATCAGGTCCTCCCGAGTGCGGCGTTGCCGCTGCTGCGCGACGGCGTAGCGCCCGTACTCGACCCACGATCCCTCGTCGATCAGGTCGGCGACGTTCTCGCGGGCCGTCCGCCCTCCGCGGTCGTGGCGCTTGGCGACGGCGTCGGGTCGGGCGGCGTCCTCCGTCAGGCCTCGCCTTCGCTGAAGCTCGGCGAGATCGTCTCGGTCGCTGTCGTTCTCCCGCGGCATCGCCGCTGGAGTATTCACTGCACGGGCCCAGGAGTTCCGGCACCCCCGTAACCCGGGGGGTCCGGGCGGGCGCTTACTGGAGCAGAAGGCATGAATACCTTCAGCGTCATCCTGCTGGTCGCCACGGCGATCGGGCTGACCGCTTTTCTCTTGTTCCTGGAGCGGTGACGGTCACTTCCTGCCGTTGTGCAGGCGTTGGCATGCAGGCTTGCGACCGTCCCCTTCCCCGCGGGATACTGCGCGGGCGATGTCGGAGGAGAACGTCGAGTTCGCGCTCGACGGATACGCCCGATTCAACGCCGGCGAGAGAGAGGCGGAACTGTGGTTCTTCGCTCCGGACGCTGAGTACCACGTCGCCCGCGAAGATCCTGACTCGGCAATCCATCGGGGGATCGACGCCGTCAGGGAACAGTTCGCCCGATGGGTCGAGGCGTATCCCGACCTCACGGTGGAGCCCCTGGAGGCAAAAGGAAGCGGGGACAAGGTCTTCCTCTGGGTGCGTTTCAGCGGTCATGGAGAGGGAAGCGGGGTCCCGGTGGAGATGGAGCTGGCCCACGTGCTGACGATGCGCGATGGCAGGGTCGCGCGCACCGTCGAGTACTACGACAGGGCCGAGGCCCTCGAAGCCGCCGGGCTGTCCGAGTAGGCACCGCCGCACGGCTCAGGCAAGGAATGCGCGTGTCGATGGGCGTGTGACCCGTGCAAGCACGCGGGCTGCGAACGGCGTGCGCTCAGAGCGCCAAACCTGTCGCTCCTCGTAGGGCCAGGCGTAGACCGGGTTGCCGTCGCGAATGAACTCGAGTAGCCGCGGTTCGGCGAGTTCATGCGCGGACCACTCGTACAGGCGTTGCAGGCGAGGGACGATCACCGCGTAGTCGAGCATCCGGCCCAGGCGCTGCTCGTCGGCGACATAGCGCCCGACGTCGCCGTCGAGCGGATAGCGGTTCGGGAGCACTCGTCGGAGCGAGAGGAACACTCCCGTCATACCCACCCGGGGATCGCCCACCAGGCGACCAAGCGGGGCCAACCGCCCCAGCGCGAGGCGCGGGGCCGCGACCAGTGCGTGTGCGTAGAGCACGCGCACCAGCGCCACGTTCATGAAGAAGCGCTCCGGTCCGCTCTCCGCATCGGCGAGCCCCCGCTGCTCCAGGTAGCCGCCCACGATGCTCGCGTTGTGTGCTCGGTACCAACAGTGCCCCGTCGGTGTCGCGCTGAACTCGAGCCAGAGGCGCACGGCTTGCGAGGACGGCTGCCCCGCCCCGCCACTCAGGAGCGCGATCGTTTCGCAGCCATCACGCAGCAGTCGCTCGTTGACCGCCCGCCACCATTCGCTGCCGGGCGGCGACGCGTCGAGCGGATCGAGTACACCGCGGCGCGCCTGCCAGCGCATGAACGACAACGCCGCCCGTCGGAACGGCAGGTGTCGCGGCGCGCGGCCCGTCGGCCCGTGGAACACCCACTCCATCAACGCAAGACGTGCCGCAGGATCGTCCCGCACGTCCGCGACCTGCGCCTCAGCCCGAGCGAGCGCGCCTTCTTGCTGGCTCATCGCGAGGAGTGATAGCCGTCTACGCGTGGAACGGGGTGACCGCTAGGCCTGGCCGATGAGCACGCCGGTGATCGCCACGATCACGCCGCCGAGGGTGACCTGGATCAGCGAGCTCTTCAGCGAGACGTCCAGGAAGCGCTTGCGGATCCAGGCGATTCCGATCAGCTCGCAGCCCACCGTGAAGGAGGCGACCAGCAGCGCGGTGTGCAGGTCGCTGATCAGGAAGGGCAGAGCGTGGAAGGCGCCGCCGAAGAAGGTCGCGCTGCCGGTGATCAGGCCGCGCGACATCGAGGTGCCTCTGCCGGTGATGGAGCCGTCGTCGGAGAGCGCCTCCGAGAGCCCCATGCTGATGCCGGCGCCGAGCGCCGCCGCAAGCCCGACGAAGAGCGCCGCGTGCGTACCGGCGAGAAACGCCGTCGCGAAGATCGGCGCCAGGGTCGAGACGGTGCCGTCGATCAACCCGATCAGAGCCGGCTGGACGCGCTGGAGCATGTAGCGCTCCTCGTCCGCCGCGCTCATCCGTCCCGCAAGCCTCGCAACCAGTTCGCTCACAGCAACCATAATACAAGGGAATTAAGATAAGGTCTCCCTAAGATGTAAGATGCCATTAGGCTTCCCTGACTAATCGAGATGACCGACACCGTTCACATGCCCCAGACCGAGGCCGACGAGGAGCTCAGCGAGCGCCTTCGGGAGCGAGGGTTGCGCGCCACGTCGCAGCGACTCGTAATGAACCGGCTGCTTCGGCAAAGCAACCGACACCTCAGCGCTGAGCAGCTGCTGGACGAGGCCAGCGAGCAGCTTCCCGGCGTCTCCCTCCCCACCGTCTACTCGACTCTCGAGCTCTTTGAGCAGCTCGGCATCGTCAGGCGGGTAAACGGCGGCGGCGGGACCCTGATGTGGGACACCCGCGCCGACGCTCACCACCACATGATCTGCCGCGACTGCGGCCGGATCGAGGACATGGAGACTCCGCTCGACCTCGAGCGGGCCCGCCGCAGCGCCGCCCGCTCCGGCTTCCAGCCCGACCGAGCCGAGGTCGTGGTCAGCGGCCTCTGCGCGGACTGCGCCGCGAAGTAACTACCGGGGTTCCGGGTAGCGCGACTCGAGGATCGAGACCACGGCGCCCTGCGGGTCCACCAGTGTCGCCATGCGGGCAATGGGAACGTCGATAGGACCGAAGCCGAGCTGGGCCCCGTTCGACTCGGCCTTCGCAATCGCCTCGTCGGCGTTCTCGACGATGAAGTAGACCTGCCAGTGGGCGGGCATCTCGGCCGGCTGGTCATCGGAGATCCCCATCAGACCCCCCATGCCCTCCGGCCACCGCTGGCCCTCGACCTGCCACATCAAGACGTTGGGCGGCGCCTCGGGGTTTTGCTCCGCCGTCCAGCCGAAGACCTTGCCGTAGAAGTCCTTAGCCCCCTCGATGTCCCGCGTCAGCAGGTTGTTCCAGGTCCAGGCGCCGGGCTCGTTGACCAGCTGGGCACCCGGGTTCCGGTTCTGCTCCACGACGCCGACGAACGCCCCGCTCGGATCGCGCAGCATGGCGACGCGTCCGGCGTCGTTCGGCAGGTCAGCGGGACCGAAGAAGACGCTCCCGCCGGCCTCCTTCACCTTGGCCGCGGTGGCGTCGGCGTCCTCGACCTTGACGTAGCTGGACCAGGCCGAGTGCCCCTCGTCCGACTGGACCGGGCCGATGCCCGCCAGCATCTTGCCCCCCTTCATGAAGAACCCGTAGCCGCCGGTCTCTTCGGGATCGCCGGGCGCCGCCTCGGCCTCGATACCGAGCAGGTCCCTGTAGAAGGACTTCGCCGCATCCACGTCGGTGGTGGACAGGTCGACCCAGCAGAACTCGCCCGGTGCGTACTCGTTGCGCTCACTCATCCTGATCTCCCTTCTATCGCTTCCGCCGTGCTCCCGTAAGAATGACTCGTGAAACCAGCTCCGGGTCGTCCCAGGTCGGGACGTGGCCGCACCCGGGCAGTACGACCTGCTGGACCCGCTTGGGCAGGATCCCGTCGCGCAGCGGCCGGTTCCGGACGAGGGTGTCGTGCTCGGCCCAGGCGAGGGTGATGGGCGTCTTGATCCCCTTCAGGTCCTCGACCCGGCCGGCCCGCATCAGCGCGCTGGCCTCGTCGTAGGCGGGGGCGGTGACGTAGGCCTGAGCGATCGCCTGGGCCTCGCCGGGACTGAGCCGCTCCGGGCGATAGATGAACCGGCCGAGCGTTCGGCGTCGTCCTCGGGCGGTCGACATGATCGGCCGCAGCAGGGCGCTTGCCGCGCGACCGCTGCGACGCGCCCGGGCGACCGTCCGGTTCGACGCCTCCGGCGATCTCTTCCAGAATCCTGCGGGGCAGAGAGCCACGACCGCGCTCACGCCACCCTGGCGAGCGCATTCGATCGAAGTCCAGCCGCCCAGGGAGATCCCGGCCACGGCCGGCTTGCCGTCGATCCCGAGCGACTCGAAGAAGTCGAGCACCGCTGTCGCCAGGTTGGCCGCGCGCGGCTGGACGCCCTCCGGCAGCTCGGGCGACTTCCCGAACCCGGGCATGTCGACCGCGATCACCTCGCGCTCGGCCGCGAGCCGGTCCATCACGGGCGACCACTGAACCAGCGATCCGCCGAGCGAATGGAGCAGGAGCAGCGGCTCCCCCTCTCCCTGCCTGACGTAATTCAGCCTCCCCGCACGCCCGCGGGGGCGCGAGCTCACAGGTCGAGGTCGTACTCGACGTACGTGCCCGCCTCCGCCCCGGTCCGGTTGTAGACCTTCTGGGCACGGTGGTTGTCCGGCGCCGTCAGCCACTCGAGAGCTGGCATGCCGAGCTCGCGACAGCGGTCGGCGCAGATCTGGATGAGGGCATCGGCGATCCCGCTGCCCCGCGCGTCCGGATCGACGAAGAGGTCCTCCAGGTAGCCGATCCGAGCGCCCTTCAGGCTCGACCACTTCCAGTCGAGCGTGGCGACCCCCACGGTCTTCTCGCCATCCCGGGCAATGAAGACGGCGCCCTGGGAAGGGTCGGTGATCAGGGTGCGCAGCATCTCGATGACGCCATTGTCGGGTGGATCGGACTCATAGAACTCGCAGTACGCGCGCATCAGCGGCATCAAATCGTCGATCTCGTCCTCGCGTGCGGGTCGAACCTCGATCCCCTCAACGAGCTCGCGCGGCCCCTCGGCGACTGGTTCCTCGGCCATCCCGGCCGATACTAGGGTTTGGCTGCGCTCGGGCATTGGTGAGTTTCCGTCCCACGGGGGTCGGTAACTCACCAACGGGCCCGCTTTCCCCAGCCGGTGTTCCCATTTTCGTGCGTAGGAAGGCGCGCGCCGGCCCCGAATAGAGAGGGTCGGCATGCCGAAAATCGACTCTCCAGCGCGCGCGATCGCCCGCAACGTGCTTGTCGTGGCGGGGGTCGTGCTGGTGCTCTACGTCATCTGGCTGCTGCGTCGGCCGATCAGCTGGCTGATCATCGCCGCCTTCCTCGCGATCGCGCTGGCGGGTCCGGTCAACTTCTTCCAGCGCTACATGAAGCGCGGACTGGCGATCGCCCTCGTCTACCTGGGGCTGCTGGCGATTCCGATCGGGCTCGGAGCTGTGCTGCTCCCGCCGATCGTGAACCAGGTCAGCGACGTCGCCACGAATGCGCCGAGCTACGTCAGCGATATCGAGGACTACGTCCAGAAGAACAAGACGCTCAACGACCTGAACGACAAGTACGACATCACCCAGAAACTCAACGAGGAAGCGGCCAAGCTACCCAGCAAGGCCGGCGATGCTGCCAAGGTGCTGCGAGACATCGGCTTCGGGCTGGTCAGCTCGATCTTCGCTGGCGTGACGATCCTGATCCTGAGCATCTTCATGGTCTCCGCAGGCCCGAGATGGATCGATAGCTTCGTCCGAATGCAGAGACCGGAGCACGCCGAGAGGATCGAGCGAACCCTGCGCCGGATTGCGAACGCCGTCGGCAACTACGTGGGCGGTGCGCTGCTGCAGGCGACGATCGCGGGGCTCGCAGCGTTCATCATGCTGACTATCCTCGGCGTCCCGTTCGCGGGACCCCTGGCAGTCGTCATCTTCGTCGCCGATCTGATCCCCGTTGTCGGCGCCACCATCGGCGCCATCTTCGTCGCGATCGTTACCGCTTTCGTCAACTTCCCGGTCGCGCTGATCGTCTGGGTGATCTTCGCGATCGTCTACCAGCAGGTCGAGAACTACCTGATCCAGCCGCAGATCCAGAAGCGGGCGACCAAGATCGAGGCCTTCGTGGTGCTCGTCGCGGTCCTCTTCGGCAGCACCCTGTTCGGCATCCTCGGCGCGATCCTCGCGATCCCCACCGCGGCCTCGATTCAAATCGCGCTACACGAGTACCGCGAGTTCCGCCGCGAACTTGAGGCCGCCGAGAACGAGGCCGGTGGCCCTACCCCTGCGCCCGAGGTCACCTAGCGGGCTTCACCGCGTCGACGGCTTCCTCCGCGGAGACCCCCTCCACTGCACGCTTGAGGATGTCGCGCAGTGCGCGCTGGTCCTTCTCGGACAGCGAAGCGATCGGCGGAGGCGGCTCAGCCATCCGCTTCGTGATCTCGACCCGCATCCGCTCGCCCTCCTTCGTGAGGACGAGAAGCTTGACGCGGCGATCCCCCTCGGCGGCCTCGCGACGAACCAGGTTGCGCTCCTCGAGACGGTCGACGATGCCCGTGACGTTCGAGTTGTCGCAGTAGAGGGCCTGAGCCAGCTCGCTCATCTTGCGCGGGCCGGAGGCGAGCATGCGGAGGGCGATCATCTGCTGCGGGGCCAGCTCGAATTCCTGGGCCATGGCGAAGAAGCGGTGCTTGTTCCCGACCATCATCCAGTGCATCAGGCTCCACGCCTCGCTCCCCGGATCGGTCCGCCCCACCTCTCCCGCGAGCCAGGAACCCGGCCCCGGGAACCCGCTCGGAGATTCCTTCTCCTTGCTCATCTTGCCCTCATCCTACCAAATTACCCATGAGGCTCGACAATTGCGAGGTTCAACTATCTCTGTATACTGCCGTCCTTCGCAAGCGATCCCAACCCGGAGGGGGAATCCGGATGTCGAGCAGTAACGGAGTCCAATCGAGCGCCAACGGCATCGAAGTCAACGGCCTCGTCCGTGAGTTCAAGGACAGCGTCCGCGCGGTCGACGGAATCGACCTCGAGGTGCGCCCCGGCGAGATCTACGGCTTCCTCGGCCCGAACGGCGCCGGCAAGTCGACCACCGTCCACATGCTCACCACCCTCCTCCCTCCCACTGCGGGATCGGCGAAGGTCGCCGGCTTTGACGTGGTCAAGCAGGGCGCCGACGTCCGCGACGCGATCGGGGCCGCGCTACAGGAGGCGGCCCTCGATCCGAACCTGACGGCCCGCGACCACATGAGACTGCAGGGCGCACTCCACGGGATGTCCAAGGCCGACCGCACCAGGCGCGGCGACGAGCTGATCGAGCGCGTTGGCCTCGCCGATGCGGCGAACCGCAAGGTCGGGGGCTATTCGGGTGGGATGAAGCGCCGCCTCGACCTCGCCCTCGCCCTGCTGCACGGTCCACGCGTCCTCTTCCTCGACGAGCCGACCACCGGCCTCGACATCCAGAGTCGTAGCGCCCTCTGGGACGAGGTCGCGCATCTCTCCCGCGACGAGGGAATGACCGTCTTCCTCACCACCCAGTACCTCGAGGAGGCCGACCAGCTCGCCGACCACCTCGGAATCATCGACCACGGCAAGATCGTCGCCGCCGGTACTCCCGAGAAGCTCAAGGCCGAGGTCGGCCGCCCGACGGTTGAGGTTGTCCCGACCGACCACGCCGAGCGCGACCGCGCCGTGGAGCTGCTCCGCCCCTTCGGCGAGCTGGTGCCGGGGACCCCACAGGGCGCCGCGGTCAGGCTCGAATCGGACGGCGGCGAGGAGCTCGCCAACATCATCCGCGCGTTCGACCAGGCAGGCGTCAAGGTCGCGAACCTCGAGCTCCACGAGGCGAGCCTCAACGACGTCTTCCTCACCAAGACCGGGCGCTCGCTCGAAGGGGCGGCCTCGGCCGGGCCCGAGACCGAGACCGGCGAACAGCCCACCCTCGAGGGAGCACCCGCCTGATGGAGGCAGCTGCGGTACCCATCGGCGCGACCCCCGTCCGGGCGCATCCGTCGATCTGGACCCAGGCGCCCGAACTCGCCCGCCGCTCCATCATGCGGACGATCCGCCAGCCCGCGGCGGTGATCCCGGCCACCGTCTTTCCCCTGATCCTGCTGGCGATCAACTCCGTGGGTCTGAAGTCGGCGACCAGCCTCCCCGGCTTCCCCACCGATTCCTACGTCACCTTCGCCCTCTCCTTTGCCTTCATCCAGGCGGGCGTCTTCGCCGTCATCGGTACCGGCCAGAACCTGGCGGAGGACAACCAGGGCGGATTCTTCAACCGCCTTCAGCTGACGCCTGTCCACCCCGCCGCGCTGGTCGCCGGACAGCTCGCCGGGACGCTCGCCCTGGGTCTCATTCAGGCCGCCACCTACATCTCGGTGGGGCTCCTCGCGGGAGCGCACATCGAAGCCGGCTTCGCCGGCGCCCTCGTGCTGATCGCCCTCGCGATCTGCATCTGCCTGGCCTTCGGCTCCATCGGCCTTGCGGTCGGGATGCGCGTCGACGCCCCGGAGAAGGTCCAGAGCCTCTTCCCCCTGATCTTTGTCTTCCTCTTCCTGAGCTCGATGAGCCTCCCGCGCAATCTGATTCAGACCGACTGGTTCCGTGAGATCGCCACCTACAACCCGGTCAGCTACATGATCGAGGGGCTCCGCAGCCTCCTGATCACGGGCTGGGATGGCGAGGCGCTGGCGCTCGGCTTCGGCTGCGCGATCGGCATCCTCGCGATCGGCCTGTACCTCGCCTCCACGGGCCTGAAGGAGAGGATGGCTCGCACATGAGGCGCTACTTCTCGGTTGCCGGTGGACTCGCCTGGAGGCTGCTGCACAGCCTGGTCACCAACCCGCTGCTCTTCCTGCCGCCGATGCTGATGCCGCTCTTCTTCTTCACCGCTTTCGCCGGTGGCCTCTCGGCGATCAGCAACGTGCCCGGTTTCAACTACGGCCCCGGCTACACCTCGTTCATCTTCGCCTTCGTCCTCTGCCAGAGCGCCGCCTTCGGCGGCGTCTTCAGCGGCTTCTCGATCGCGGCCGACTTCCAGTTCGGCTTCGGCCGCCGTCTAATGCTCGCCACGCCCCACCGCAGCGCGCTGATCCTCGGCTACGGGGTCGTCGCGCTGATCCGGGCGGCGATCACGATCACGGTCGTCACGCTCGTGGGACTGCTCGTCGGGATGAACATCGGCGGCGACGGGCTCGACCTATTCGGGATGTACGGGCTGGCGGCGATCATCAACGTCACCGGCCTGCTCTTCGCCGCGGGTGTGGCGCTGCGCTTCCGCAGCCTGCAGGCGACTCCGCTGATGCAGGTTCCGGTCTTCCTCTTCCTCTTCCTCGCGCCGGTCTACGTGCCGCGGCAGCTGCTCGGCGGCTGGGTTCACGCAGTCGCCCCGTTCAATCCGGTGACCCACGTGATGGAGACCGCCCGCGACCTGATCGCGGGCACCGGGACCGACTACCTCGCCACCCTCGGCATCGTCGTGGCGCTGCTCGCGGTGGTCACGCTGTTCATGTTCCGCGGCCTGCGCCAGGCCGAAGCCGCGGGCTAACGAGAGATACTGCTCCGCAATGTCGGAGGAGAACGTGGAGATCGTGCGGCAGGCCAACGCCGCGCTGAACAGAGCCGACATGGAAGGGGCTCTCGCCCACTACGCGGACAACGCGGAGTTCCGCGACCTTCGAACCGCTCCGGACCAGCCGATGACGGTGACGGGCCGGGACGCCGTGCGAAGCGTCTGGGCCGAGTGGAGCGCCGCCTTCGATGAGCTGAGGGCGGAGGTCGATGAATGGATTGACGCCGGCGATGCTGTGATCGCCAAGGCCCATTGGTGGGGAACTGGCCGCGAAAGCGGGATCTCGATCGACACCCGCCAGTACGACCTGTTTCAGCTGACGGACGGAAAGATCGTCCGGGCGGTCCTGGGGTACGGATCCCAGCAAGAGGCACTCGAAGCGGCCAAGCAGTCCGAATAGCTACGTGGGGCGGCCGCTCGTGGCCGCCCCCTGAGGCCCAAGCCGCTCGGCGATCCGCGTGTCCGCCCGGCGCTTCGCCCCGTCGGTGACGACCCTGCCCCAGATGCCGCGGTTGTCGGACACGAATCGATAGCCGCTCTCGGTGGCCCGAGGAAGCTTGGCCGCGACCGCGGCGAAGGGGCCGCCGCCCGGCAACAACCTGAACAAGGGCTCGAATCCCGCCCCTGCCGAGTGGACCGTCCCGCCCTCATCGACCAGGTGCCATGACCTCGATCGCTCGGCGGCTGGGACGTCCGCGAGGAGGGTGTTGGCCTCGGGCGTGCCGAGCGCGACCGGCCGTACCGCGCGGCGCCGGTCCCAGGCGAGGACCTTGCCGAGGGACCAGCGGCAGAAGCCGCAGTCGCGGTCGTAGATCAGGATCACACGGGACATCGCGTGAACTAGTCTCCGACATCGTGGCGACAGCGACCCTCTGGGAAGAGATCGTCGACGCGCTCCAGGCCGTCAACGGCGGTAAGCATCCAGGCTATCGCGCGGTCCACGCCAAGGGAACGGTGTGCAAGGGCACCTTCACCCCCACTCCGGAGGCAGCCAGGCTCTCGCGCGCCGCTCATCTCCAGGGCGACCCGGTGGAGGCGACGATCCGCTTCTCGAACGCGAGCGGCCACCCCAGGACCCCGGATGCCGATCCGCTCGCCGGCCGTGGCATGGCGGTCAAGTTCCACCTGCCGGACGGTGAGACCACCGACATCGTCTCCGTGCCGCTCGTCGTCTTCTTCGTGCGGAACCCGGAGGACTTCCTGGAGATGACGCGTGCCCGGATCCCAGACCCGGAGACCGGGCAGCCCGATCCGGAGAAGCTCGGCGCCTATCTCGGCGCGCACCCGGAAGCGGGCATCGCGCTGCAGAAGGGCATTCCCAAGCTCGCGCCGACGACCAGCTTCGCCACCTCGGACTACCGGGGGATCCACGCCTTCGCCCTCGTCGACTCCGACGGAGGACAGCACTGGGGGCGCTACACCTGGGAGCCCGAAAACGGGATCGAGTACCTGACCGACGAGCAGCGCGACACCGCTGACCGCGACTACCTCGAGGAGGAGATCCGCGAGCGACTCGGCTCCGGCGTCGCCCGATTCACGCTCGAATTCACCCTGGCCAGGGAGGACGACCCGCTCGACGATCCGACCGAGGAATGGGAGGGCGAGCGGGAGGTCGTGGAGCTCGGTGAGCTCGAGGTGATCGAGGTCGTCGAGGATCCGGAGACGCCGGATAACCCGCTGGTCTTCGACCCGATGCGACTGACAGACGGCATCGAGCCCTCCGCCGACAAGATCCTCGCCGCGCGGCCGAAGGCGTACAACGTCTCGATCGAGCGGCGCTGCGCGGTCTGATCAGTCGTCGAAGGTCAAGACGAATGCCGGGTGGTCCGGCATGATCCGCCGGATCTCGTCGTCGGACGCCTTCGCGTCGATGCCGAGGAAGCCCTTCACCTCCCAGGACCACTTGTCCATGTAGAGGCGAATCAGCGGCAGCTTCTCGGAGTCCGGGACCTCGGTTGCGTGGAAGTGCCGGACCTTCCGTCCGCTGCGGAGCTCGCCCTCACCGGCGGCCCGCATGTTGCGCACCCACTGGGTCGTGCCCCGAGGCGAGAACAGGTAGGTCTTCCCGTCGAGCTCGAACGGGTTGACCGGGTTTGTCCGCACATCCCCGCTCTTCCGGCCCTTCAGCGCCAGCGTCTGCGACCCCTGGAGGCTGAGGCCGAGCTTGTGGAGCCCAGCGACCAGCGGGTTGAAGATGGTCCGAGTGAACCAGTCGGGCTTGACGTAGACCGGCTCTGACTGCGCCATTAACCGCAGCCTAACGAGATCGGGTTTTCGGCCCACCGTGCCGGGTAAACCAGGGCCATGTCAACAATCGTGATCATCGTGATCGCAGTCGTGGTGGTGGCAGCTCTGCTGTTCGCCATCAGGCAGATCACCGAGCGGCGACGGATCGCCCGGGAACGCGAGAGACGCAGGCTGGAGGCGGAGGCAGAAGGCCACCGCTCGATGGCGGAGGGACATCGTGAGAAGGCAGACGAGCTCAAGACGGCCGCGGAGGCCGAGGAGGAGCGCGCCAGCCGCCACGAGGACCGAGCCGACGAAGTCCAGCCAGGCGACCGGCGCTAGCCCGCATGTACAGGCGTGGCGGGCCCGGCCTGCTCACCATCATCTATCTGGTGGTGGGCGTCTTCGTCGCCGGGGACCACAACTACATCCACCACCACACGATCGGTCAGATCGTGTCGGCGCTCCTGGCGATCCTGCTCTGGCCGCTGATCCTGCTCTTCGACGTCAACCTGCACATCCACTGACGGTCGAGTAGGTTCCGCCGATGGCTGACGGCGAGAGCCAGATCAACTGGCCCGAGGGGCACAGCCCCGAGGAATCCGTCTTCCACGCCGTCAACGAGCTGCTGATCTCCGCGGAGCCCGAGGTCGTCTGGGCCTGGATCTGCCGGCCCGACCTCTGGGGGACCTACTACTCGAACGCCAAGTTCATCAAGCACCTCGGGGGCCCGTGGCCGAAGCTCGAGCTGGGCAGCCGCTTCCGCTGGTTCAGCTTCGGGGCGTTCGTCACCTCGGAGGTCGTCGACTACGAGCCGAGCCAGCGGATCGCCTGGGACGCCAAGGTGCTCGGTGGCCGCGGCTACCACGGCTGGGTGCTGACGCCCCAGGACGGCGCGACCTTCGTCCGCACCGAGGAGACGCAGAAGGGCTGGGGAATCACGCTCGCCAAACCGCTCTTGCGGCCGGCGATGGTCCGCCTGCATCAGCGCTGGCTCGAGGGCCTCTCCAAGGTGGCGGCCGAGGGCCCGCCACCCGCGCCATAACCGGCGCGAGCGGACCATTACATTCAGTCAATGACCGCCATCGAGGACCTTCGCGAACGACTCGCGGCGATTCATGACCTGAGCCGGGCCGCGTCGCTCCTGGCCTGGGACGAGCGCACGATGATGCCCGGAGCCGGTGCCGAGGCCCGGGCGGAGACCCTGTCGACCCTCGCCCGCGTCCGCCACGAGATGTTCATCGACGAGGAGATCGGCCGGCTGGTCGAACAGCTCCGATCCAAGCAGGGCGACGTGCCGCCGGGCGAATCGATCGACGCCGACTTGGTCCGCCTGGTCGCCCGAGACTGGCAGAAGGCGACCCGGGTGCCATCGGAGCTCCAGGCGGAGATGGCCCATGCGAGTTCCGTCGCCGAGACCGCCTGGGTCGAGGCCAGGCAGCGCTCCGACTTCGCGATGCTGCTCCCCCACCTCGAGAAGAACGTCGAGCTGACCAAGCGCTGGGCCGCCTGCTTCGAGGGCTTCCCCGGCTTCAGCCACCCCTACGACCCGCTGCTCGACGAGTACGAGCCGGAGATGACCACCGAGCGGATGCGGGAGGTGCTGTCCGCCCTGCGGGAGGGTCTGGTCCCCCTGGTCCGCGAGGCCACCGACAACGGCGCCCGGCAGGCGGAGGACCCCTTCGACGGCGAGTTCCCAACGGACCGCCAGCGCGCGCTGATCGCGGAGCTGATCTCCGAGCTCCCCTTCCCCGAGAAGTCGTGGCGCATCGACCCGACCGAGCATCCCTTCGCGATCTCGATCGGCCGCGGCGACGTCCGGCTCACCACTCGCTACGACGAGTCCAACCTCGCGATGGCCCTGTTCAGCGCCATGCACGAGGCGGGACACGGCCTCTATGAGTCGGGCGTCGATCCCGAGCTCCGGCGAACGCCGCTCTCGAAGCCGCGATCGCTCGGGCTGCACGAGTCCCAGAGCCGCCTCTGGGAGAACTGGGTCGCGCGCAGCCGCCCCTACCTCGAACGGCTCCTGCCGGGACTGCGCGAGCGCTTCCCGGGCACCTTCGACGAGGTCGATGGCGAGCAGCTCTACCGCGGCGCCAATCGTGTCGAGCGATCCCTGATCCGGATCGAGGCGGACGAGGTCACCTACAACCTCCACATCCTGATCCGCTTCGAGCTGGAGCTCGAGATCTTCGAGGGAGGGCTCGGGCTCACGGAACTGCCCGAGGCCTGGAACGCCAAGTACCGCGACTACCTCGGCCTGGAAGTCCCGGACGACGCCCACGGCGTCCTTCAGGACGTGCACTGGCCGAGCGGTGCCTTCGGCTACTTCCCGACCTACAGCCTCGGGAACGTCATCGCCGGGCAGCTCTGGGAGGCCGCCGGCCGCGATCTCGGCGACCTCGACTCCAGGATCGCCGACGGCGATCTGGCCTCGATCGGCGAATGGCTGCGCGAGCGGGTGCACCGCCACGGCCGTCGCCTCTCCCCCGCCGAGATCCTCGAGCGGGCGGGGTGCGGTGAGCTCTCGGTCGAGCCCCTGCTCGCGCATCTTCGCGACCGGGTCGAATTGGCTGTTCAGGCATAGTCAACGAATGCGAAACACGAATCCGCAATTTGCGGCTATCTTGGGCGTGAGGTAGCGGTGGTAGGGCGTCGAAACGGCATATACGGGGGCTGGACGCACGCGGGCAGCACCCGCGTCTACGTACGCGTGCCGACCGAGCTCAAGCGGGAGGCCCGGGCGCACCTGAACGGCTCGAACGGAAACGGGTCGCGTCCGGAGCTCGAGACGACGCCGATCGTGCTCGTCCACGGCCTCTCCTCTGGCCGCACCCTGAAGCCGCTGATTCGTGCGCTGGGCAGTCGCCGCCCCGTCTTCGCTCCGGACCTGCCCGGGTTCGGTATGAGCGACCAGCCGATCCACCCCCTCGACATCTGGGAGCTGGCCGACGCCCTGCGGCGTTGGCAGTTCGACAACCAGCTGTCCCCCGCGATCGTCGTCGGGGTCGCCTTCGGCTGCCAGGTCGCGGTCGATCTCGCCGCCGCCTACCCGGCCGCCGTCGACCGGCTTGTGCTGGTCGGTCCGATGTTCGATCCGAAGGCCCGGACGCGGGGCCGCCTGGCGCTGCGCTGGGCACGGAACGGGCCACGCTCCTCGCTGCGGCTCGCGCCCACGATCGTCCACGACATCATCGACGCCGGCCTCTGGCGCACCGGGCGCACCCTGCGCAACGCCATGGACGATCCGATCGAGGAGAAGCTCAGGGAGATCGAGGCGCCCACACTGGTGGTTCGGCCCCAGCGCGATCACCTGGTGCCCGAGGCTTGGACGGAACGAGTCGCGGAGCTGATCCCGGACTCGGAGCTGGTCACTCTGCCGAAGGCGTCTCACACGATCGGCCCGAGGGCCGCCGCCCGGCTGACGGCGCTGATGGTTCCCTTCCTGGCGCCGTCGGACGACGCCGTCGAGGAACCTGCTTCAAGCTAGGCGGCCATGGAGCTCGAGCAGCACCGCGGGCTGATCCGTATCGCCCTGATCTACCTCGCGGTGACGATCGGCTGGCTCGCGGTCTGGATCCTGGCGGCCCCCAAGGGCTTCTACGACACGTTCCCCGGTGGCGGCACCCACTTGGTCTCGGCACTGCCGCCCTACAACGAGCACCTGGAGCGCGACTTCGGCGCGGCGGCCCTCGGTCTCACCGTGCTGGCCGGGCTCTCGGCCTATTGGATGGAGCGCCGCCTGGTGCAGGCGGCGGCCATCTCCCTCCTCGCCGCCGGCCTCCCCCACCTGATCTACCACCTGACCACGACCTCTCACTACTCCACCGGCGACAACATCGGGAGCCTCTTCGGCCTCGCCCTCGACGTGCTCCTGCCCCTGGCGATCCTCTATCTGGCGAGCGACCGCGCGCAGCTGCGAGTCCAACCAGCGTAGATTCCCGGCCGCAGATGGACTTCGGAGTCTCCTACTTCCCAACGGATGAGGTAATCGAGCCTGCCGAGCTCGCCCGTATGGCTGAGGAGCGCGGGTTCGAGTCGGTCTTCGTCACCGATCACACCCACATCCCCGCGAGCCGGGATACCCCATATCCGGCCGGCGGCGAGCTGCCGCGCGAGTACTTCCGCATCTACGACCCGTTCGTCTCACTGGCGACGATGGCCTCGGCGACCGAGCGGATCAAGATCGGCAACGCGATCTGCCTGCTGATCGAGCGCGATCCGATCGTGACCGCCAAGGAGGTTGCCTCCGTGGATCGGCTCTCCGGCGGGCGGATGATCTTCGGCGTCGGCGCGGGCTGGAACCTCGAGGAGATGCGAAATCACGGCACTGACCCGAAGCGGCGGTTCGCGATCCTGCGCGAGCGCGTTGAGGCCTGCAAGGAGATGTGGAAGAACGAGGAAGCCACCTACCACGGCGAGTTCGTGAACTTCGATCGGATCGTCTCGAGGCCTGCCCCTCTGCAGGAGCCGCACCCGCCGGTGATGGTCGGCGGCAACGGCCCGAACGTGCTGAAGCGGGTGCTGGCCTTCGGCGATGGCTGGTTCCCGAACCGGATCCCGCCCGACGATCAGATGATCGCCCGCGTCGAGGAGCTGCAGCGGCTGGGCGAGGAGGCCGGTCGCGGCCCGATCCCGGTGACGCTCCAGATCCCTCCCCGCGATCCGAACGTGCTCCGGCGCTATGAGGAGGCGGGCGTGACGCGAACGGTGCATATGCTGCGCCCGGGGGACGCGGCCGACGCCGGCAGCGCGGAGCGCAAGCTCGACGAGTGGACGAAGCGCATCCAGGCCTATCAATAGGATCGCCGCCGCTCATGTACCACGCCCTCCTCTTCTTTCATATCCTCTCGGGCTTTTTCCTCGCCGCGGGAATCGTGATCTTCACCTCCTTCGCCCTGGGTGGCCCCGTGAACCGGACGACGAAGCTGATCGGCGAGATCCTCTGGGGCGTCGGCGGCCTCGGCACGCTGGTCTTCGGCGTCTGGCTGGCGCTCAACCGCCCCGAGTACGGGATCTTCGACGGCTGGATCATCGCCGCGCTCGTCCTCTGGTTCCTCGCAACCGGATCGGGCGCCCAGGCCAGCCGGGGGATGCAGCCGGCTGGCGACGACTCCGCGATAGCGATCGATCGCCGCACCGCGTTCGCGCACTGGATGCGGGTCTTTTGGTTCCTGCTCCTGCTCATCGTGATGGTCTGGAAGCCGGGGGCATGAGCGTGCTCGCCCTCATTCGCCCCGACAGCTGGGACCTCCCGCTCTTCGTCCACATCTTCGGCGCGATGCTCCTGGTCGGCGCGCTGACGCTCTCCGCGATTTCGCTAATTGCTGCCTGGCGGAGCGGCTCGGCGGCCTTGACGAAGCTCGGTTTCATGAGCCTCTTCTATGCAGCGCTTCCCGGTTACATCGTGATGAGGGGCGGCGCTCAGTGGATCGCTCACAAAGAGCATCTGGAGGACTCCGATGTGAGCTGGATCGGTATCGGCTTCGGCGTCTCCGACATGGGGTTCCTGCTGCTAATCGTGTCCCTGATCATCGGCGGAATCTCGGTCCGCCGGATCAACCGCGGCGAGGGCGGCACGCCGAGCGTCTCGGCCCGCGTCGCCACGGGCCTGGTCTCGCTCTTCCTGATCGCATGCCTCGTCGCCGTCTGGGCGATGACCGTCAAGCCGACCTAACCCGGGATATGGTCGGCGGGTGGCCGGCAATCTGGAGGTGGTGAAGGCGTGGGTCGATGCGTGTAACCGGGGCGATGTCGAGGCTGCCCTGGGGCTGTGCGATTCGTCGATAGAGCTGGTCGAGGCCACCGCCTTGCCCGGCGCGGTGACCGCGACCGGTACCGACGCAGTTCGCCGATATCTGGAGCGCTTTGCTGCTCATTGGTCGGAGGGTGAATGGCTTCCCGAGGAGTTCGAGGAGTCGGGCGACAAGGTCTTTATGCGGGCAAGCCTCAAACTCCGAGGGCGTCGAAGCGGGATCGAAGTCGATCGCGAATGGATCTATGTGTTCACGCTCAGGGACGGAAAGCTCATCAGCCAGGAAGGCTTCGATGAGCGAGCAGACGGGCTCCGAGCGGCTGGGATCCAGGCCGGATAGGCACTACTCCGACAGGCCGGCGGCCTCGAGGGCCTGCCCACGGTCGGTGAAGGTCCATACCTCGATGCTCTTCCCGTCACGTGTCCTGATCAGCCAAGACCATTCGGCGTCGATCTCCGTTCCGAACTTCTCGCTTCGAGCTATCACCCGGACGACCGCGATCACGCGCTCGGCATCGACGTCGATGACGTCGACGGGCTCCGTTCGTTGCTCGTCGAAAACCTCGGTCAGGCGACCGAAGTAGTCACGCACGCCGGCATGCCCGCGGTAGTCACCAGGCTCCATCGACTCCTGGGGGGCATGCCAGATGACCTCGGGGTCCAGGTACGACAGGAACGCCTCGACACCGCCCTCATTCCAGGCACGAGCGGCTCGCCATGCATGCTCGACGTTCTCTTGCGACATCGCCCACGCAGTATCTCCCCCAGACCGCTGCTTTCCATGCAAAGCAGGGGTGCTGCTTTTTCGTCCAAAGCAGTAGTCACCACCGGACTCGCGGAGCGGTGCTCAGCTCGTTGCCGTGGGTCGCCGCCGTTCCGCGTCCGACCAGGCTAGCTCTTGCCCTTCTTACCCCTTCTTGTGCCGCTTCGGGGTGGCCTTCTTGGCCGCCCAATCGAATCCCCACCACTCGCCAGAGGTGTCCCTGCTGCCCGTCGCATCGCACTCCTCCGTGCCGATCGCCCCCCACGTGTCGCTGAAGGTGGCCAGGTTCGCCTGCCCCTGGATCCGGGCGCCTGGGAGCAGAGGGGGAGGACCGGTTGTCACGGGCGCGACGGTCCTGCCGCTGACGTAGATCCCGCGAAACGGCGGCGATCCCGGCGGTGGGAAACCCGTGGAACCCGGCGGCTGCGGCAACGGATCCTGGTAGAGAAAGGTCCTGCCGACCGGCAGTCCCCTACGCGGGAGAGGGCCGATCGACATCGGGGGAGGCGCGATGGTGTCCCCCTTCCTGTAGAACGGCGGCTCGGGATTGCCGGTTTCGACTATGCAGTCGAGCTGGACGTCTACTCGGAAGCCGGCCATGGTGCCGTCGCGGGTCAGCCGGAAAGTCACCGATGCCTGATTCCTCTGGTAGAGGAGATCCGTCACACCGACGTAGAGGCCAGCGGCGCTCTGCGGCTTCCGCTTCTTCTTGGCGGCGTTGGCGAGCGCCTCGGGGCCCGCACCGGACGCGACTGACGAGGCGCTCATGACGACCACTCCAAGCAGTCCGCTAAGTGCCACCAAGGCCACGGGGCCGAGCAACCTGCGGCGGCCCGATTTCCTTCTCCGCACACCGCAGAGGCTACCGCAGGGTTGCGGTCCGTTCAGCCGCGCGACCAGCATCGCAGGGGGCCAGCCCGCGCTCCGACGAAGGTCCAGTAGCACTTAGCCCAAAAGCCGCCGCTTTCCATGCAAAGCGGGAGTGCTGCTTCTCGTCCAATGCGGCTACCGCAGGCGCTCAACGCGCGTCGCGCCCGCCAGGCGCCCTATCCGAAGCGCTCGATGGTTCCCTGAACAAAGCAGTCTTCAGGTCCTCCGTAGGCGTTCGCCTCGTAGAAGGAATCGGCGATAAGCCTCGTCACCCGGCCAGAGCTCTCGCGGATGGTCGCGGTGAACCCTTGTACGCCCAGAGTCCCTGACGAGAACCCTCCGCCTGGCGGTGGGTGGGCGACCAGCGGGGTTAAACCGTTCCTGATCCATTGCCCGGAAATCGGTGGGCCTGACACCCCGCGATCGATCTCGAGCTGTACGCCCCCACTGAGGCAGGTCACGTTGACCTGGCTGCCGCTGACGTCGATCGGCGTTGCGAACGAGGGGCCATCCACCAGGGAGAGCGAAAGGGGCTGGATCGAGACCCCGCCGACTGAGGCCGCCGACGTCGCCGTGTCTGCCTTGGTAGCCGAGTCTGCGTTGGCAGCCGAGCCCGCGGTGTTGGCGTGATTTACGGAGAGCCCGGGAGCCCTGTTGGTGATGATCTTGTTGACCTTCTTCTTATTGAGCACTCCGCCCGCGACCGCGGTGCCGCCAAGCGCCACGATCAGCGCCACGAGTGCAACCAGCATCGCGGGCGACGGGCTTTTCAAAGCCTTCATCCCTTCCTCCTTCTTCGCCGGGGCTTAGCACGCACGTAGCGAAGCCATTGGTCCATCTTCCATCAGGCGAGGCCAGCTATCAACACTGCTCAATCGATGCCGACACGACCAGGCGCTAACCGCCGCTACTGCTTTCCATGCAAAGCAGCACTTTCAGTGCGAGCAGCGACAGGCCATGGGTCCCCGCTTACGCCGCCTTACATGGGGCGCAAATCGGGCCGGTACCGTCACTTGAGGGCAGCTTGGTATCCGAGAGACCTAGCTCGGTATCCGAGAACTAGGGGCGGGGTCCATAGAAAGGCGTTCGGTGGCTGCCGAAATCGCACTGCGAGCCAATGACGATCGAGGGTGGGAGATCGTCGACGAACTCGAGAAGCAGACCGAGGTGAAGCCGACGGACGTCATGGACGATGGCACCCGTCGCTACTACCTCAGCGCTGTGACTGCCGGCGTCGACGCCTTCGATCCGATGCTCGACAAGATCGACTCGGATTGGCGCGACCACCTGACGAACCTGGCGGGACAGCGGGGGGATTGACCCTCGCAGTTTTTCGCTAGCTGGCCCCCGCCCCGCATAGGCAGCAGCGCCGCTTTTCGTCCAAAGCACTACTCCGACAGACCGGCGGCTTCGAGGGCTTCGTCCCAAGTCATGAATATCCGCCCACGCTGAAGCCTGCCGGCCGCGACCTCGAATACCTGCGTGGCTTCGACGGGAACGTCAACGCCGCTTTCGGCCCCATGGGCGGTCGCCTCGATCCGCACCACCACTGTCTCATCCCGCGCTCTCACATCGACGATCGTCACCTTCAGGTCGCCGATAACGCTGGTCTGATCCTTCAAATAGGCAGCGACGGCATCCCTGCCCCGCACCACTCGCGGGTCGGGAAAGTTTGGGGGATCGTGGAACTCGTAGTCCTCAGACCAGAACCGCTTGGCGGACTCCGCGCCGCCCTGATTCCAGGCTTCGAACGCCCGCCGCACGACCTCCACGTTCTCCTCCGACATCGCCTACTCCGACAGCCCGGCGGCTTCGAGGGCCTCGGCCTCGCTCGCGAAGGCGCCCCACCAGACGATCTTCCTAGTGCGCCACTCGGCGACCAGCCACATAGTCCGCTCAAAGGCCGCCCGACTCTCGGCCCCTCGCCCGCGAAGGCACCCACGCACCAACGTGATCGAACCGAGGTCACGCACCTCGTACACCTCCGCCCTGACCTCCAGGAGGACCGCGAAGGAGTCCTTCCACCATTTCCGCACGCCGGCGTGGCCGCGGTAGGGGTCGCCGCCTTGGACCGAAACCTCGTAGGGGGTGAACTCGACCTCCGGGTCGACCAACGCCAGGTAGGCATCGAGGTCGCGTCGGTTGAAGTCGTCAATCACTCGGTGCTGCAGCGCGACGTTCTCCTCCGACATCGCCTACTCCGACAGGCCCGCGGCTTTGAGGGCCTCGTCCCGGTCCAAGAAGGCCTCCTGCTTGACGGCGAGTCCCTGGCGAAACGTCCAAACCTGGAACACGTCCATCGAGATTTCGAGCGCCTCGTGTTTGGAACGCCCGCTCAGCACCACGTGGACGAAGAGCAGGTCGCCGGAGGGGATCATTTGTTGCGGTTCGAGGCGGAACTCCGCCCACGTTTCCTCGAAGTTCTCCCGCCAAGCACGCCGCAGGGCCTTCCTGCCGCGGTGCACCCCCCCATCCGCCAGTCCGGGCGGATCGTGCCACGTGATGTCTGCATCCATCAGCGACTGTGCCTGATCCCAGTCTTTTTGCCCGAAAGCCTGGTAGTTGCGGCGCACATGCTCCAGATCAACGCGATCTGCCTCTCCTCTGTGCTCGCCTCGCCCCGCGGCCTCCATGTTCTCCTCCGACATCGCCCACGCAGTATCTCGCGGCGGACCGCTGCTTTCCATGCAAAGCAGTACCGCTGCTTTTCGTCCAAAGCAGTAGCCGCTAAACCGGCAGCAATTGCGCCTTCTCAGCAGAACACTGCGATGAAGAACGACTGGCGACTCGAGGTGATGGGCGCACCGGCGGAGTTGTGGTAACTGACTATGACCTGATGGTCGGTGACAGAAGCCCCGTCTTGGCTGCCAGCCGCCGACAGCTCCCCACTTGAGCCGCCCTGTCGGAGCGTGACGACCGGGACGCATTGCGCGACGGCCTGAGGGAACGTAACGATGCAAATCGAGGCACTTGCCCCCGAAATTGCCACCGTAACGCCGCCGCTCGAACGTGCGACCGACGCACAATCTTGGTCAATCGCCGCGAAAAGCTTCGTGGCTGGCGCGCCGTTGGTGCCGTTGATGCCATTGGCTCCAGGCGGACCCGCGGGTCCTGGCGGTCCCCGCTTGCCCTTCTTCGCGGTCTGGGCCGTGGAGAGCTGTTTCGCAACCTCGCTCTTGACCAGTGATCTCAGCGACGGGCCGCCGAGCGCTGGCGATACAACTGCGAGCGCCGCGACCAGCGCGAATCCCGCAAAAACGTACCTTCGCTTCATAAGATCCCTCCTTACTGCTTTTAGTCCAAACCGGCGGTTTCGCCCAGAGGCCCGAGACCGTGACGGCTAGAACTTCTTCTTCAGCTTCACCTTCACCGACTGGGTGCTGGGGTCACCACTGGTCGGCGTGTAGCTGATAGCGACATTGAGCTTCACCTTGCCGGTCTCGTTGAGCTTTCGCTTCTTTTTGCCCTTCGCCTTGATCAGCAGTTGTGCCGGACCGGCGCCGACCGCCTTACTTGTGACGGCACCGGCGGCCTTGACGCCATTGCCCGACGCCGTCAGATCACCGGGGTTGGGGACCGTCGCCGTGAGGGTCGCGGTGCCCTTCTTCTTGTCGCGGGTGATCGGGCCGGGCGTAAACGTGTTATTGGGCGCGACGACCGCCGAGACGTTCGGCCGTCTGTCCGGGACGGTGGTGAAGGCCACCTCCTGACCGTCCGCTGCATCGCTGGGGTTGGCGTACAGCATCGTGTCGCCAGCGGCCACGAACATGCACTGAACGAACCCGCTGCCCGTACCGGAGTTCAAGCCGAGCACATCGCCGGCCTGAACCGGAACGCTGATCCCGGAGAAGGTGACCAGGCCCGGACCGCTCAGCGTTCGGGGGCCGTCATGGCCGACGATGCGGTAGGTCGTCCCGCCAACGAGGCGGAAGACCTTCATCGTCACCGGCTGGTTTGCGGCGCTGAACGCGTTGTGGCTCCACGCGGTGATGGCTCCCTGCTGGACGGTGGCAGGAACGACGTAGGAGTTGCCCGACGTCACGGTCGGCTGAGCCATTGCCTGGGGGACAACGCCGGCGCAGCTCGACATCGGCGGAGGAATCTCCGGATCGGTCTGCCCGATCGTCACCGATGCGTCTGCCGAGGAAAGGGGCGCCGCCAGCGAGAGCGCCGCGAGCACGACGGTGAGTACAAAACGTTTCAAGTACCACGGTCTCCCATGGCGGACAGCCTAACCCGCGCCATATGGACGCGGCAAGCTTCCTAGCGTCGATGCTGAGCCAGATGTCACGTATCTCGCGGAGACCACTGCTTTCCATGCAAAGCAGAACTACGTTCTCCTCCGACGTCACCTACTCCGAAAGGCTAGGCGCAGCGCTTGAAGGGGAAGCCGGCGACCAACTGACGAGCTTGAGAGCTGAGCCGCCTCGAGGACTTGAACTCGCGACCGACTCTGTCGTACCAGCCGAGCCGGTAGTCCGATGCCGCGACGGCGAAGTTCTCAGACACCTTGTCCCAGAGATGAATCCATTGGCCAATCAAGACCTCGTCGCCTGGCGGCGGCGCGATTGCTCGAAGCTGGTCGTTCCCCAACAGAATCCTGCGACCAACAGCAGCAAGAGCGTTCCCGGCGGCGTGGTACCTGAACTTCTTGTTTGCGCGCCAAAAGCTCTTCATAAGGCGACTTGTGTCCTGATCCGAGCTCCGGCAGATCGGGTCGGCCTGAACCGCGTACTCCTCACGCGTCGATGCGGCATCAGCGGGAGCGACGGCGATCAGCCCCACGGACAAGACGAACGGCATGACAGCTTTCCGCATGGTCCTTCTCCCTCTCTCAGGTTCCTATCGGGAACGAAGGTACCGGCCCGATTTACGCCCCCTGCAAGGCGGCGTAAGCTGGACCCATGGCCGGTCGCCTGCTCGACTACGCCGGTCCGGTGTTACGTGCCGCCCGCGAGCGCGCCGGCGCGACGCAGCGAGAAGTCGCTGAGCGCGCGGGGGCCAGCACGGCGACCGTTTCCCGCCTTGAGAACGGCATAGCGCTCCCAGCCGATCCCCTCATCGACGCGATCCTTGACGCCTATTGCATAGTCACCGGCGTGCCTCGGCTGGAGTTGCTGGAACGTGCTGCCGCCGATTGGCAGCAGAATGACTACGGCAAGGTGAAGGGGCTGTAGGTCTACCCAGGCGAAAGCGGCTACTCCGACAGCCCAGCGGCTTCGAGGGCCTTGGATCGCTCCGTGTGGTCCTCGATACGGGTGATTCTGCCGTCACGCACCGTGAGCGCCGAAAACACCGGCTGATAGACCGGAGCCCCGCTCCCCTTGCCGCGAGCGACGACGCGCAGGGACGCCATGACCCCGTCGCTTTTCCCCTCGATCAGCTCCTCCACCTCGATCCGCCAATCTCTGACGGTCCCGACAAAGTCCGCGGCCGCGTGCAGCAGCTGGCCGCGACCCTGGTAGATGTCGGAACTGAACAGCCAGTCCCATTCGGCCGCGGGATCCATCCGTTCGAACACCTCGTCGACTCCCGGCGTATCCGCCAGCGGGCGGGAGGGATCGGCCCAATAGGTCTCGAGCCAAGCGTTGACCGCCTCGTAGAAGCCGCGAACCACCTCTACGTTCTCCTCCGACATCGCCCAGGCAGTATCTCGCGGTGGCGACGACGGTACCTGCAGCGATCTCCTTCAGGTGGAGGGGGGCCCGCCGGCAGTGTCGGGCACCCGAGGGCCCTTGCCGCTCGAGGCACGGCGCCGCAGCACCCAGCCCGCAATAAGGAGAACGATGACAACGCCGATCAAAGCGCTCACGATGCCGCCCCAGTCGAAGACGTCTTCATCGCCGATCCCAAGTCCAGCCGTGAAGATCAGCCAACCGAGCGCAGCGCCGACCAGGCCCAGCACAATCGAGACAAGCCAGGACTTCGGCCCTTTCATGCCCGCGAATACGTCGTTCGGGACAAGCGCCCGGCCGATGAACCCGGCAACCAATCCGAAGAGTAGTGCTCCGACCACTTCTCACCTCCTGTATCAGTGCACCCGCACAGAATGCACTCGTCTCTCGGATACCGAGTCTATGAGCTTGATGACGCCGTTGATCGCGCCGATCCCCCTCAGCCCGCCGGATCCCAGACGAACGCGCCCTAGACCTCCCGGGCTGCGAGACGTTGCAACAGGTCCTCCGCCGCCTTGTGGCCTCGTCCGAAGTCGATCACGGCGACGGGTCTGGACGAGACGGTAATTCGCGTCTGGGATGCCGACGCGTCTTCCAGTTCCACCGTCATATGGGACCCGAACTTGAAGGCCGAGACGCCCTTCCTGAACTCCAGCACGCTGGGGCTGCTGTCCAGCTCATTCCACGCCCAACCCTGTTCGAACGCGACTCGACGTGTTGTGAAGCTGGCGTCCTCCAGCGGCTGATCAACAGTTCCGTGCAGTGCGGTAGCCATGAGTTCTCCTTTCCGTGCGATCCATCGCCCACCAAGTATTGCGCTAGATCCCAGCGCCTGAACGCGCGAACGAGAGGCTTCGCTCAGCCGCCGATCAGCTTGCCGAGCGCTCCGCCCGCGCTCGAAGCGCCGCCGCCCGAGCCGCCCGCGGCGGTGCTCGTCACCCGGCCCTCCGACGGCTGAATCAGCAGCCAGCCGTTGCCGGAGAAGGCCATCTGGACGGTCTCGCCCGAGCCGCGGCCGATGAAGGTCTTCAGGTTGACGTCGGTCTTCACCGAGGTCTTGACGCCGTCGGACCAGGTGATCGCCGCCTGCGGATCCGCGAAGGTCTCGGTGCCGTCCAGCTCGAGCATGACCGGAGGGCCGTCGGAGAGGATCGCGATGTACCCGGATCCCGAGAGGTGGGTGTTGTACATGCCGCCGCCCATGAAGCCGGAGACGCCGTCGACCTTCTTGATGTCCCAGTCGATGTCGGCGTCGAAGGCGAGCAGGTTGGCGCCGTTGACGGTGACGGCCTCGTCGGAGAGCTTCAGCAGCTGGATCTCCTGCGCCAGGTCGGCGAGGAACACCTCGCCCGAGCCGGAGATCTTCATCAGCTCGGCGCCCTCTCCGGTGACCGCCTTCTTGGCCATCCGCTTGAGTCCGCCGGAGCCGGCGTGCTCGAACTTGACGTCGCCCTGGTAGGCGACCATCGAGCCGAGCTTCGCCTGGATGGTCTCGTCCGCAAGCTGGACCTTGATCATCTTCGAGCCCTGCATCTCGAAGGATTCCGTGCCCGCGGTTTCCTTGAACTCGTTGAGCGACGCCTCCACTGACATGCCGACCTCCTGTGATCAAGCTTCGGGAATGGACGGGGCACCCTAACGGGCGACAGCCGGGTCTCGCCAGCGCAGGTATCTCGGCCCGAAGCTCCTCGCCTGCGGCGGCATCAGCGGTCCCGAGGCGCGAGAGACTCGAGCCAGCGTACGGAAGCCGAGCTCCCTGCCCGCGCTCCACTCGACGCCGAGCCGTTCTCGCAGAATCGGCGGCAGCAGTCCGAGTGTCGCCAGGGTGCCGGCGCTGGCCGGCGGTCGGCAGACGATTCGCCAGAGCCGGTCCGGCATCCGGGGCAGAGGCGGGACGGCTGGATCATGGAGCGCCCGCAGCACGTCTCGGGCCGCCTCGGTGTCCTCGAGCTCGCGCTCGACCATCTCATCGAAGTACACGAGGAGCTCGGCCCAGTGCTCGGGCAGATCCTCGTAGCGGACGCCCACGAGCCGCCCCATGCGGCGCCATTCCCGCCAGAAGGTCTCGATGTCCGCCGGGCTCAGCTCCGGCGAACAGAAGAGCCGGTGCCCGCGGATGATCGCCTCGGCGAGCGTGGCGTGGACCCACGCGTAGGGCGCCGGATCGAGAGCGTGGTAGGGCTCGCCATCGGGCCGGACGCCCCTGATCGCCTTGTGCATCTCGCGAACCCGCCGGCCCACCTCCCAGGCCAGATCCGGGCCACCGTAGGTCACCGCGGTCGTGTAGTCGAGCGTTCGGAGCAATCGCCCCCATGGGTCCCGCTTGAAGTCGGAGTGCTGGCTCACCCCGGCTCCAACCGAGGGGTGAGTGACCTGGAGAAGCAATGCATAGCCGGAGCCGGCAAAGAGACGCGCGTCCCCGGCGAGTCGCCAGGTGATTCCCCCGCGCGGCGGAACGAGGGCGGCGGCCTCCGGCTTCGAGGGCATCGCGCTCATCCCCGCACTCCCTCGAGTACGCCGGCGCCGAACCCGGTGAGCCGCTTGCGGCTGTAGCGCCTCGGCTCGTTCAGGTGCCGCCGGGCTGCGTCCATGGCGAGCAGGACGATCGTCTCCACCAGGAGCTCCAGGTCGGAGATCGGAACCGCGAGCCGCTCGATCCCCGAACGGACCCTCGACTCAACCCGCTGGTGAACCCCGCCGCGACGGCGTTCGACCCGCTCGCGAACCGGCCGCGGGAGCGCGTCCGCCGGCTCCAGGCTCAGCCTCCAGCCATCAGGGTTCCCCTCGACGGCACGCAGCAGAGCGTCGAAGCCCTGGACCAGGACCTCGGCGGGGTCGGCGTCCTCGGCGGGCGTCGGCAACAGCTCGTCCAGCTGGAGCAGGGCCCTGGACTCCTCCCGCTCGATCAGCGCGTCCATCAGGTCCGGGAGTGAGCCGAAGGCGTCGTAGACGACTGGCTTCGCGACTCCGCCGCGCCGTGCGATGCCCTCCATCGAGACAGCCCCGTAGCCAAGCTCGGCGATCAGGGCGAGGGTCGCGTCGAGCAGCTGCTCGCGACGCTCGTTCGGGGGCATCCGGCGCGCATACCGGCGCGGCTTCGCCGAGGTCTCGGCCATTTCCTACGCGACCGTAGCTGGTCAGGCGGCGGACTGCGCGCTCGCGGCGAGGCGGCCCAGCTCACGACCGAGCGTCTCCGCCGTCCAGCCGTCCTGGCCGGAGAGCAACAGTCGGGCGCCGGCCTCGGCCAGCCCCGCGATCGCGTTGCCGAGCAGGCGGGCCTTCTTCTCGTTGGCGGCCCGCGTGCCCCCGTCCGCGTCGAGCCAGCGCTTGGCGAGCAGGCTCAGGGCATCGACCTGGGCCTGGCGGCCGCGTTGGATGCGGCGGGCGACCGCGGCGTTGCCGCCACCCTCGCCGAGGAAGATCAGCTTGTAGACCTCGGGTGAGTCCCCGACCGCCCGCAGGAACCCGGTGAACCCTTCGATCAAAGTCGTCTCGGGATCGGAGAGGTCGGCGTTCTCGAAGGCGCCCTGGATCTCGGCCAGGATTCGTTCCTCCTCGCGGGCGAGCAGCGCGCGGAAGAGATCGTCCTTGGACTCGAAGGCGGCGTAGACGACCGGCTTGGTCACCCCGGCCTGATCGGCGACAGCCTGCATCGAGGTGCCGTCGTAGCCGCGGTCGAGAAAGAGGCGCAGCGCCGCGTCCAGGAGCTCGGGACGACGACGCTCCGGCCCCAGGTGGGCGGCGCGCTTGCGGGGCTCGGTGGCCTTCTGCTTTGTGGTGGTCGCCATTTCCTACCTGTGGTAGCTTTTTCCTACTGTAGGTAGCAACTATAGAGGGAGGAACCGACATGCCCGACGAGATCTCCATCGCCGACGCCGATCTCGCAGACTTCAAGCCCGAGCAGTTCGCCGAGCTGATCGCCGGAGCGTCCGACGAGCAGCTCTCGGAGATCATCCACGGCCCCCTGCGCAAGCAGGTCCTCGACGAGATCTTCGCCCGCATGGCCGACCACGTCGAGCCCGCCCAGATCGAGGGCCTCGACACGGTCGTCCACTTCAAGATCCTCGACCGTCCCGAGGACCAGGGCGGCGGCTACGACCACTACGAGGTGATCTTCGCCGATGGCGCCTGCCGCGCGGCCGACTCACCCGAACACGACCCGAAGGTCACGATCAAGGTGAGCGGCGTCCAGTTCCTGAAGCTGGCCGGCAACAGGGCCTCGGGCCCGACGCTCTTCTTGACCGGCAGGCTGAAGCTCGAGGGCGACGTGATGCTCGCCAGCCGCCTGACCAGCTTCTTCAGGATCCCGAGCGCCGGCTGACGCTCAGGCGTCCATCGAGGCCATCACCTCGCAGCGATCGACCGAGGCGCGGGTGCCGGGCGTCTCGCCGGCGTCCATCCCCTCGAGGACCGCATCGGCCTGCTTCATGTCCTCCTCGGAGTCGAAGAACAGCGCCACGACGGCGGTGCCCTGGGACTCGTCGACCATCACCCTGATTCCCTTGGCGTTCACGCCCGGCGGCGGTCCGTCTCCCCCCTCGATCTCCCCCTTGATCCGGTCGATCTGATCCTGCTTCACGTCGGTGAACCTCACGACTCGCGCGTACATATGCTCCTCCTCCGGTTGAGTGGGCCGATCCTATGCCCCAAGCGGAGGCGGGCGGCTAAACTGGGTTATCCCGGTCGGGATTCGTATGATTAGATCCCGGCCACCGAAAGCAAAGCTTTGGAGAGGAAAGAAATGGCTCTTCTCACCATCAACGACACAGCCCCCGACTTCCACGCGGACACCACCGAGGGCCCGATCGACTTCCACGACTGGATCGGCGACAGCTGGGCCGTCCTGTTCTCCCACCCCCGTGACTTCACCCCGGTCTGCACGACCGAGCTCGGCTACATGGCCTCGCATCAAGCCGGAGTTCGACAAGCGCGGCGTCAAGATCATCGGCCTCTCGACCGACCCCATGGAGAACCACGAGCAGTGGGCGAAGGAGATCGAGGAGACGCAGGGCACCGCGCCCAACTACCCGATCATCTCCGACTCCGACCACCAGATCGCCAAGGCCTACGGGATGCTCTCCGACGACGTCGAGGGCGACCCGACCGACCGCACCCCGGCCGACAACCAGACGCTCCGCAACGTCTTCGTGATCGGCCCGGACAAGAAGATCAAGCTGATCCTGGTCTACCCGATGACCACCGGCCGCAACTTCGACGAGGTGCTGCGAGTGATCGACTCGCTCCAGCTCACGGCGAACAAGAAGGTCGCGACCCCGGCCCAGTGGCAGCAGGGCGACGACGTGATCATCGCCGGCTCGGTCTCGGACGACGACGCGAAGGAGCTCTTCCCGGACGGCTGGGAGACGCCGCTGCCTTACATGCGGGTTGTGAAGCAGCCGAAGTAGGAAATAGCCCGCCCGGCGATCGTCTACTGCGGGACCAGGAAGGACACCGAGGAGGTCGCCCAGGCCCTGCGCGAGGCAGGCCTGAGTGCCGCCGGCTACCACGCCGGGCATGGACCCCGACGAGCGCGCCTCCGCCCAGCACCGATTCATGACCGGCGACGCCGAGGTCATCACCGCCACCAACGCTTTCGGCATCGGAGTCGACAAGGCAAAGGTCCGCTGTCAGTAGCGCAAACGGCTTGCATCAATGCGCGCCCGCGATGAGTACTTCCGCAACCCTAGGTCGAACTGCCCGTTCATGATTCCTCCGAACACATGTGCGGCACACGGGTCCGAGGATCCAGGCAGTTCCTAGTTTTTTGCCGCATTGCTGGCAACGATGTTCCCATCGTTCCGGTTCACGCTCGCGACCATCGGGGGATCGGGCCCGCTCCGAGGAGGACACGACCAAAGAACGGCAGACCTCCTCCCATCTATGACCTTAAAGACGCAACCAACCCGAGACAGAACCGTGACGAAGGACGCCGCCGCCTACGACGAGCTTGTCCACCAACTCGTGGATGCAGGCGCGGTTGATAGCCGAGACTCGAAGGTGGCCAAGTGCCGGCAGCAACGTCGTCCGGAGCGCACGCTCGTAGCTGCGAATAGCCGAGGGCTTGTACGTCTCCCCCGAGCGAGTCCTGACCACCCCGGCATGGGCTGCGTTAAGCCATTGCTCTGCGGCCTCTCGCAGCAGGGTGCTCGATGGGGTGCTCATCTGGCGACGACGCAATCCGACCTGAGCTTCCTCGCGCCAGCGGCGTGCCTGGGAGAAGGTAGGAACATCTTCCGGACAGGCTTCCTGTTACGTGCCGCCCAGGCCTGCGCTTGGTACCTGGGCCTGCAGGAGCACGCACCCGCGATCTGCACGCCACATTTTCGGGAGTGGCGAAGGGTGATTCCCTTTGCAATCTGCGCCGAGGGTTTTGCTACCCCTTCCCCCTCATCGCGCCGCGCGCTGTGTTGGTTTGCCCACACCCTTTCTTTGTTCACTGCGCGTCTACTTCAACCGACTCATGTCTCGGGTACGAATCCGCGGCCCGATTCGTTTCTCGCTACGACCGCCCGAGGATTCGCGAGATCTGAAACCAATGAGCCGGTTCCGCAGGGGACGCGCCTACTCGAGCGAAGAGTTAGAGCCCAGGATGCGAGTCTTCTCATCCTCAAACTCTTCGTCGGTGAGACCCGGACTCCTGGTCTCACCCAGCTGCTTGAGCGCAGACAGTCGAGCGTCTGGCGCATCGTTGGTCTTCGTCGATTCCTTGGATCGCGGCTTCTTTGCGGCTGCGGTCCGGACAGCATTGACGAACTCCCGGGCGTGGAGGCTGAGATCGGGCGAAGAGACACACGCAATGGCCCCAGTCATCGCCCTCGACGACGAGGAAAAGCTGGCGATGATCATGGACCGTTTCTTTGGCGTTGCCAAATGCCAACCCAAACGGACCGAGTACCGGAGCAGTCGCTAGACCGCCAGCGGTCTTTGCGCGAGGTTCCGGCCGCGAGTAACTGAGATGTTGCCCTCGGTATCAGCGACGGCGTGCACTGTGGCCGTCATCGGCCACTTCAGGAGCTCGTAGGCGTGCACTTCGTCCTTCGCCACAACCCAGTCCTCGTACAGGCTGATCCCGCCGCCGTGCGCGAGCGGAGGAGCGTCGGGCAATTGACCAATGCCGTCGGAGAGACGGGGATCGTTGAGCACCGTCCTAGCTCCGATTGCGCGTGCTAGCGAATCCCCTCGGCGAAAGGAAGAAGCTGCTTGAAGTGGAGCTGGTCGCCAAAGGCGCTCAAGATCATCCCCGGCTGCCCCTTCATCACCTCGGTGCGAAACTCGATTCCTGCAAGGTCACTACGAGGGACCTGGTGAAGGAGGTCCCCGCTCGCTTGCATTATCAAGAGCCGCTCATCCGTTAGCGCGAGCAGAACCTTCTCTTTGGTTTTGGCATGAGATTCCCCGCCAAAGTAGAGCGCTTGAATGAAGCAACGAAGAACTCCTCGCCGTCGGGAACGACCTCTTGGAAGTCTTCGCACCTCGGGAAATGCAGCAACGTTGGCACCTGGCACCTCTTGAGCGAAGGTTCGCTCCATGAGCTCTAGGTGTCGCATTCCTCTGTCTTCCACACCGGCCCGAGTCATCTTGCAACCTTAGGTTCGAGCGCATCAGGGTCACTACCCATCAAGCGACGCTCCCTCCGTGCGCAATGCAGTCGTGCTCTTGCGGATGACACGAGCCTCAGGCTGCAGTTTGTCAAGGGCTTGCAGTTGACGCCTCGGGAGCGATGGGAGAACCCGGCCGAGAGGTCAGTGTTGCCGGCCATCAGCTCAACATGGCCGCCCGTACTCGCAGCGCAGCACAGACACCGGTCCTCGATCGTGGTGGTCTCTGATGCAGAATGCGTCGCATCCGGATCCAATTTCGACGTCGAAAGAATCCGCCCGCGTGGTCGGACGCGGAGCTTGTCGAGCAAATTCGTGCGGTGTATTACGCGCGCGGCGAATCAACAGAGGCGGAGGGCGACAGCGCGGTGGCCGCGAGTCGTCTTTCATCAGGACAGGCGGCTATACCCACGTCGCGCGATTCGTTGGACGGAGAAGAACATGGGCGGTTTCATCCCCTACTGCGTCTGGCACTTCTGGTGGAACGATTACCTGGTAATGCCGTGGCCATGGGTGACGAGCCATTCGACGGCTTTTCAGGCTACTCCGGCCACCAATCTGAGAATGCGGCGCGTGACGCCGCGCGGGCCTATGTCGGGAGGAGAGCACCGGCGCACTGAAGGATCTTCCGTTTGACTCCGTCCACCGTTTGGCCGCATGATGTTCCTGTATGCGGTACGGCGTGGACCGGGATATTTCGACTTCACATACTGGAGACGGCCCGGCCAGCCAAGGCTGACACCTGGCGGCGTCAGACACCGGAGTAGGGTTGCGACCGGTACCAAACGATGCGCGTTCTTGTCTGGAACATGGGTAAACGGCGAGGAGCCTGGGACTACGTCAGACGCAACGCGGCGAACTTCGACGTGGCCCTGCTCCAGGAAACGCACGATCCGGTCTCCACCCTTGAACACCAATGGCGCTCGGTCATCTGGAGGCCCTACTCGCGTGAGCCGGGTGCTCGGCTAGCCCGCTGGGGATCGGCGGTGATCGCTCCGGCGCTTGAGCTCGAGCCGTACGAGCCTGGTGAGGAGTTCCCCTGGCTGAGGGAGCTGGATGGCTGTGTTGCCGTCGCACGCTGGGCGCAGGAGCCGACCTGGTTCGCGAGCGTTCACGCGCAGGCGAGCCCGGTCCCGCCGGAGATCCTGGATCTCCATCCCTGGGACGAGGTTCCCCTCTGCACCCCCGGCCGCAAGGTCTGGCAGATGGATCTGATCCCCTTCGAGCTTCACAGGCTCTTCGCCCATCAGACGTTCCTCTGGGGTGGTGACCTGAACAGCGCCATGAGCATGGATGACATCAAAGGGTTCTCCGGTGGGAACCGACGCCTGCGGGAGTTTTGGGCGGAGGCGGGGTCGTGTGACCTGCGGCCGCGCTTCTTTGCCGATGAGCAGAAGACTTTCTTCGCTCCGAAAAGCGGCCCCTATCAGCTCGATCACGTTTTCGCCGATGCAGCGACCGAAGCCCGAGTGGTGGACTGGCGCGTCGAGACTGAGCCGGTCTTAAGCCGCCCGGAGCCTGAGCGATCACGCGCCGATCTGGGTCGAGCTCGAGTAGGGCCTGAACGGGTGGCAGTCACGACCGACGATGCTCGCGATTTCATCTCGTTGGTTCGCTGGCAGTTCGCAAGACGATGCAGAGGGCTTCGATGGCTGCTTCAATCCGGATGACGTAGCAGCCGAGGCGATGCGAATTTGGAGAACTGTTTTTCGCCCGATTCTCCGGAGCGCGGCAAGGACCTCCCTACCATCCCGCGCCCCATGCCCCGCCGCTCCGACCTCCGCAACGTCGCGATCATCGCCCACGTCGACCATGGCAAGACGACGCTCGTCGACGCCATGCTCTGGCAGTCCGGGGCGTTTCGGTCCGGGCAGGACGTCGCCGAGCGGGTCATGGACTCCACGGATCTCGAGCGGGAGAAGGGGATCACGATCCTCGCCAAGAACACGTCCGTTCGGTACGGGGAGACCAAGCTCAACATCATCGACACGCCCGGGCATGCGGACTTCGGTGGGGAGGTCGAGCGCGGGCTGACGATGGTCGACGGGGTGCTGCTCCTCGTCGACGCCTCCGAGGGGCCCCTCCCCCAGACGCGCTTCGTGCTCCGCAAGGCGCTCGAGGCCCATCTGCCGGTGATCCTGGTGGTGAACAAGGTCGATCGGCCCGATGCTCGGATCGGCGAGGTGGTCGATGAGGTCTATGAGCTCTTCCTCGATCTCGATGCCGACGAGTCGCAGATCGACTTTCCGATCGTCTACACGAACGCCCGGGCCGGCTGGGCCTCGCTGGAGGAGGGCGACGAGGGCACCGACCTCTCCCCCCTCCTCGACCTGGTGCTGGAGCGGATCCCGGCGCCCGAGTACGAGGAGGGCGCGCCGCTGCAGGCGCACGTCACCAACCTGGACGCGTCCCCTTATGTGGGGCGGCTCGCGCTCTGCCGGGTGCGGAACGGGACGATTCGCGACGGGCAGCGGATCGCCTGGTGCCGGGCGAACGGCGAGATCACCAACGCGACGGTCAGCAACCTCTACGTGACCGAGGCGCTCGACCGGGTGGAGGCCACCGAGGCCGGGCCCGGCGAGATCATCGCCGTCGCCGGCCTGCCCGACGTGACGATCGGGGAGACGCTCGCCGATCCCGAGGACCCGCGGCCGCTGCCGGTGATCACGGTGGACGAGCCCTCGCTCTCGATCACGGTCGGGATCAACACCTCGCCGCTGGCGGGCAAGGAGGGCTCGCGCCTGACGGCGCGGCAGATCCGCGACCGCCTCGACCAGGAGCTGGTCGGGAACGTCTCGATCCGGGTCCGCGACACCGAGCGGCCCGAGGTCTGGGAGATCGAGGGCCGCGGCGAGCTGCAGCTGGTCGTGCTGCTGGAGCTGATGCGGCGCGAGGGGTTCGAGCTCACCGCCGGCCAGCCGCAGGTGCTGACCCGCGAGGTCGACGGCAAGCTCTGCGAGCCGGTCGAGCTCCTCTCGATCGACGTGCCCGAGGACTTCGTCGGCGTCGTCACCCAGGCGCTCGCGGTGCGCAAGGGGCGGATGGAGCAGATGATCAATCACTCGACCGGCTGGGTCCGCCTCGAGTTCCTGGTGCCGGCGCGCGGGCTGATCGGCTTCCGAACCGAGTTCCTGACCGAGACCCGCGGCACCGGCCTGATGCACCACGTCTTCGACCGCTGGGAGCCCTGGGCCGGCGACCTGCGGATGCGGCCGACCGGCTCGCTGGTCGCCGACCGCCAGGGGAAGACCGCCGCCTTCGCGCTCTTCGCCCTGCAGGAGCGCGGCACGCTCTTCGTCGGCCCGGGCGAGGACGTCTACGAGGGGATGATCGTCGGCGAGAACTCGCGCGCCGAGGACCTCGACGTCAACGCGATCAAGGAGAAGCAGCAGACCAACGTCCGGGCGGCGTCGGCGGACGAGATGGTCAAGCTGGTGCCGGCCAAGCGCCTCTCGCTCGAGGAGGCGGTCGAGTTCATCCGCGCGGACGAGTGCGTCGAGATCACGCCCGAGTCGATCCGGCCGCGGAAGGCGCTGCTCGACCGCACCGGCCGGGTGAAGGCGGCCCGGCAGGCCGCGCGGGTCGGCTGACCGCCACCGATCCGCGTCACACTTGGACACGGGGAAACACTCGTGAACAAGGAGACACCCATGGACGTGAAGGAGACGATTCGAGGCGGCGCGCGACTCGCTCACGGTGCGGCGCGTCTACGGCGAGCCCTACGAGCGCAACGGGGTGACGGTGATCCCGGCCGCGTCCGTCCAGGGCGGAGTCGGGGGCGGTAGCGGCGACGAGCCCGACGGCAAGACCGGCGGCGGTGGCGGCTTCGGTATCCGCGCCCGGCCCGTCGGCGCCTACGTGATCCGCGGCGAGCAGGTGGACTGGGAGCCCGCTCTCGATCTCAACCGGGTGATCCTCGGCGGACAGGTCGTCGCCGTGCTCGCCCTGCTGGTGCTGCGCTCGATCAGGCGCTCACGCGGCCGCTAGGGCGCTGCCGCAAAGAGCCGCCATTCGTCCGGGATCCCCTTGAGCTGCGTCTCGCCGCGATCGGTGAACTGAATCCCCGACCCGGCGACGAGATCCTTGACGGTGCTGGTGACGAGCACCTCCCCCGGCCCGGCCAGGGCTCCGACGCGCGCCGCGATGTGGACGGCGATGCCGCCGACGTCGTCCTCCATCACCTCGACCTCGCCCGAGTGGAGCCCGATACGCATCTCCAGGCCGCGGGAGCGCGCCGCCTCGGCGATCGCGGTCCCGCAGCGAATCGCCCGCGCCGGACCGTCGAAGGTGGCGAGGCTGCCGTCGCCGAGGGTCTTCACCTCCCGTCCGCCGAAGCGCTCCAGCTCCCGCCGCACCGCGTCGTGATGCGCTCCGAGCAGCTCCCGCCAGGCGGCATCCCCGAGCTCCGCCGCTCGCGCGGTCGAGCCGCAGATGTCCGTGAACATCACGGTGGCGAGCACGCGGTCGGGCTCGGCCACCGAGCGGGTGCCGGTCAGGAACTCCTCGATCTCCCCGACGACGGCGTCCGAGTCGCCCGCCCAGGGGATGTGGTCGATCCCCGGTAGCTCGACGTAGCGGGCGCCCGGGATCTGCGCGGCGAGCTCCTCGCCCGCGCGCCGGTTGACCACCCGGTCGCCGCGCCGGTGGGTGACGAGCGTCGGAACATGGATCGTGGGCAGGATGGCTCGCACATCGATGTCGAGGAACATCTCGAAGATCTGCTGGACCATCGCCGGGCTCGCGGACGAGCGCTCAAAACGGGCGGTGTACTCGGCCGCCTGGGGATCGCCGGCGAAGCTCGGAGAGAAGAGCTCGAGCATCCCCTCCGCATCCTGCCCCCAGTAGGGGGCGATGAACTCGGCGGCGGACTCGCGAAGCGCCTCCGCGGGCGCGGCCCAGGGGTAGTCGGGCGCCTCGGTGGTGCGCCCCATGGCGCCGTGGAGCACCAGTGCCGAGACGCGCTCGGGATGGGTGGCCGCGAACAGCACGCTCATCGGGCCGCCCTCGGAGATCCCGAAGAGGGCCGCCCGCTCCGATCCGGCGGCGTCCATGACGGCCCGGACGTCGTCGATCCGAAGCTCGAGGGTGGGAACCTCGGCGACCGGGTCGGAGAGTCCGTTCCCCCGCTTGTCGAAGATGATCAGGCGCGAGAACGAGGCAAGCCGCTCCAGGAAGTGCGCCATCGGCGGCGACTCCCACTGGAGCTCGAGGTGGGTGCTGAAACCGAGGACGAGGACCAGGTCGATCGGCCCATCGCCGACGACCTGGTAGGCGATCGAGGCGTCGCCGGACTTGGCGTACCGGGTCTGAGGAGAGGTCAGCGCAATCCTGAGCCCAATCGTATCCCCGGCCGGGTCAAGGCTGCCCGGCAGGCCGCGCGGGTCTGAGCGCGGCGGCCTGCCGGTCGCTTCTTGTCAGTCCTCGGTCCGCTGGACGACCATCAGGGTGTTGCCGTCCTGGTCGCGGAACCAGAACATGGGCGGGACGGGATCGCCCATCCGGGAGACCTCCTCGTCCACGTCGACACCCTTGGCCTTCAGATCGGCATGGTCGCCATCGACGTCCGTGCTGTTCAGTCCGACGGGGACCTCGACCCCGACGGAATCCTGCGGCCGCGGCTCGACCAGCGCGATCGCGGTGTCGGCGCCCGCCGGCGCCACCTCGACCCAGCGGTTGCCGTCGCCGAAGGGCGTGTCGCTGCGCTTCTCGAAGCCCAGCTTCTCGACGTAGAACTCGATCGCCTTGTCCTGATCGCTGACGGGGATCATCACCACCCCCACCTCTGAGATCCGGGTCTTGCTCTTGGTGTCAGCCATTTCGTCCTCCTGTTGGTGGTTTCACCAACTTAGACGGACCGCTAAGGCCGAACTAATCGGCGGCCGTGGTTTGCGCCCGGACCGACCTAGCTCGCGATCGGATCCGGCTCGCCGAGCTTCGAGCGATCGGGGGCTCGGCTCCGGCTGAGCCGGCGTCGCGCTTAGGTCCCGGACTCCGCCTCGGCCTCCATCTTCTGGAGGCGGGTGTAGTAGTCGGGGAACTCGTTCAAGTGGGCCCAGGCGATCTTGCCCGTGGTGACCGGGTCGTCGTCGGTGACGTTGGTGCGCGGGTCGTGGGAGCCGTGCTCCAGCTCGACCTCCATGCCGATCCGGAACTGCTCGACGTCGAAGGGCGCCGTGTCCCAGTCGATCCCGATCTGCTCGCCGACGCTCCGAGCCTGATCGGCGCTGACCTTGCCCCCGGCGCTCATGGCACTCCTCCTGGCCGTCGGTGCCGTGGTCGTGCTCGGGGTAGCCCTCGAAGTTCGGGGGGAAATCGATCACCTGCATGCCGAAGGCAGTGACGCCGAGCTCGGCGCGGGCGCGCTTGTAGCGCCGCCGTAGATCGCCTCCATCTCATCGATTCGCTTCACGGCGCAACCGCTCATCTCTTCTCCTTTGTCGAGGCGTGACCAGACTCTACGAGCGGCGTCCTGTTTGGCTATTCCTACCTTGGGTAGTATTTTGCTACTCTGGGTAGCAATAGAGGGTCGGCATCAAGACCCTGGACAAGACTTGAGGAGGATTTGACGCGCCATGGCGACCGCTGAGGAGAAGGCGACGGAACAGGCCGAGAAGCAGGGGCAGAACGGGGAGGTCGACGAGGCTCAGATCCAGGAGCAGCTTGGGATCGAGGCCGGCGACACCACGTTCTCGCTCGAGCTCTCCCAGGATCAGCAGGATGTGCGCGACTGGGCGCATGGGTTCGCCGAGCAGACCGTCCGCCCCGCCGCGCATGAGTGGGACGAGAAGGAGGAGTTCCCCTGGCCCGTCGTGCAGGAGGCGGCCAAGATCGGGCTCTACGGGTTCGAGTCGATCGCTCAGTTCTGGGCCGATCCCAGCGGGCTCACCTTCCCCCTCGTGAACGAGGAGCTCTTCTGGGGCGACGCCGGCATCGGCATGGCGATCTTCGGGACGACGCTGGCGGTCGCCGGGATCTTTGGCTCGGGCTCCCCCGAGCAGCTGGTCGAGTGGGTGCCGCAGTGCTTCGGCGACGAGAACGACGTCAAGGTCGGGGCGTTCTGCGCCTCCGAGCCGGACGCCGGCTCGGACGTCTCGGGCTACCGGACCACCGCCAAGTACGACGAGGGCAAGGACGAGTGGGTCATCAACGGGCAGAAGGCCTGGGCGACCAACGGTGGGATCGCGAACGTCCATGTCGTGATCGCCTCGGTCGATCGCGAGCTCGGCTCGCGCGGCCACGCCGCCTTCGTCATCCCGCCGGGCACCAAGGGCCTCGAGCAGGGCGCCAAGGTGAAGAAGCACGGCATCCGCGCCTCGCACACGGCCGACGTCCACCTGGACGACGTCCGCGTTCCCGGCTCTTGCCTGCTCGGCGGCAAGGAGAAGCTCGACGAGCGGATCGCCAAGACCAAGGAGGGCAAGAGCTCCAAGGGCCAGGCCGCGATGCGGACCTTCGAGCTCTCGCGGCCGACGGTCGGCGCGCAGGCTGTCGGTATCGCCCGTGCCGCCTACGAGTTCGCCCTCGACTACGCCAAGGAGCGCGACGCGTTCGGGCGGAAGATCATCGAGAACCAGGCGATCGCGTTCACGCTCGCCGACATGAAGATGGAGATCGACGCGGCGCGGCTGCTGGTCCACCGGGCCGCCTGGATGGGCAAGACCGGCAAGGACTTCAACAACGCCGAGGGCTCGATGTCGAAGCTGAAGGCCGGCGAGGTCGCCGTCTGGACGACCGAGCGCGCGATTCAGATCCTGGGCGGGAACGGCTACTCTCGCGAGTTCCCGGTGGAACGAATGCATCGCGACGCCAAGATCTGGACGATCTTCGAGGGAACCTCCGAGATCCAGCGGCTGGTTATCAGCCGGGCCATCTCGGGCATGCAGATCCAATGACCGAATCCGCGACCGAAAACCGCATGGCGCAAGGGCGGCGAGCGCTCGGGCCAGTACGAGGAGATCGAGCTCCACGGCCACAAGGTCGGCTTTCAGGCCGCCGGCTCGGGCCGACGGCTGATCGTGCTGCTGCACGGGATCACCTCGACCGCCGAGGCATGGCGCGAGGTGATGCCGCGCCTCGCCGAGAACTACACCGTGTCGCGCCCGGACCTGATCGGCCACGGCCGCTCGGCCAAGCCGCGCGGCGACTACTCGCTCGGCGCCTACGCCGCCGGGGTCCGCGACCTGCTGGCGGTGCTCGGCTTCGAGCGCGCGCACGGTGGTCGGCCACTCGCTTCGGCGGCGGGATCGCGATGCAGTTCTCCTACCTCTTCCCCGAGTACGTCGAGCGGATGGCGCTGATCGCCTCCGGCGGCCTCGGCAAGGAGGTCCACCCCATGCTCCGCGCCGCGGCGCTTCCCGGCTCCGAGTGGGTGCTTCCATTGCTCGCTCGCGAGTGGTCGGTGAAGGCCGGCGACGCGATCCGTTCGGTGGGCGCCAAGGTGGGCATCGAGGCCGGGCCCGACATCGCCGAGTTCGCCCGCGGCTACGCGTCCCTGGTCGAGGAGGGCGCGAGCGATGCCTTCATCCACACGATGCGCTGCGTGATCGACCACGAGGGCCAGCGCGTCTCGCGCCCTCGACCGCCTCTACCTCGCCGACCAGATTCCCACCCTGATCATCTGGGGCGACAACGACCCGTCATTCCCGGTCGAGCACGGCCGGAACGCGCATCGGATCGTCGAGCACAGCCGTTACGTCGAGATACCGGGCTCCGGCCATTGGCCGATGCTCGATGCTCCGGACCGGATTGTCCACGAGCTGACCGAATTCATGGAGGAGACAGAGCCGTTCCAGTGGTCCCTGGAGACGGTGCGCGACCGCCTGCGGCGCGGGCCCCAGCCCGCCCCTGAGGCGATCGCGTCCGGGACCACCTAGAGGAGGGAGCGATGCTCTCCGCCGGCCTGCTCGGGGCGAGCACTCCCCCCGCGGGAGGGGCTGCGATCTCCGACGTGATCTACGCCACCGCCGGCGCGATGGTGGCGACGGTCCTGCTGTTCGGCCCGATCCTGCTCTACAAGATGGGCCGCTTCCCGGCGCTCGGCCGCCTCGCTGAGCTCGAGGCACGGATGACGAAGCTCCCCGGCTGGGCGGCGCTGCCCGGCACCTTCCTCGGCGTGACGCTCCTGATCGCGGTCTTCGGCATGTACTGGGACATCTCCCTGCACATCGACCAGGGCCGCGACCCGGGGCCGCTTGCGAACCCAGCCCACTACTTCATCCTCGCCGGGCTCTTCGGCGTGCTGCTCGCCGGGGTGCTCGGCCTCGCCCTCTCCAACAAGCCGACGCGGACCTCGTTCGAGATCGCGCCCGGCTGGCACGCGCCGATCGGCGCGCTGATGATCACGGCCTGCGGGGCGAGCTCGCTGGCAGCGTTCCCGCTCGACGACATCTGGCATCGGATCTTCGGCCAGGACGTGACGCTCTGGGGGCCGACCCACCTGATGCTGATCGGCGGCGCCTCGCTCTCGGTGCTCGGCGCCTGGGCGCTCCACGCCGAGGGCGATGAGGAGCGCAAGGCCGCGGGGCGCCCGCTGCCGGCGTTTACTCGCTTCCGCGAGGTCATCCTCGCCGGCGCCTTCCTGGTCGCGATGTCGACCTTCCAGGGCGAGTTCGACTTCGGCGTGCCGCAGTTCGCGCTCGCCCTCCACCCCACCCTGATCATGCTGGCCGCCGGGATCGCGCTGGTCACGGCGCGGATCCGGATCGGCCGGGGCGGCGCGATCGGCGCGCTGCTCGGCTACCTCGCGATCCGGGGCCTGCTCGCCTTCCTGATCGGGCCCGTCTTCGGCGAGATCACGCCGCACTTCCCGCCGTACGTCGCCGAGGCGCTCGTGGTCGAAGCGGTCGGGCTCCTTTACCTCCGGGGACCGCGACGCCGCCGAGCGGCCGATCACCTTCGGCGCCCTCGCCGGCCTCGGCATCGGCACGATCGGCCTGGCCGCCGAGTGGGGCTGGTCACACGTCTGGGTCGTCAACCCTTGGCCCGCCTCCCTCTTCCCGGAGGGAGCGATCGCGGGCCTCATCGCTGCCATCGCCGGAGGCGTCATCGGCGGATTCATCGGCAGAGCGCTGACCCCGGCGGTCGACCGCACTGAGCGGGTGCCTCGACCCGCACTGGCGGTCGCCGCCGTGGCGGCGGTCGGCGTGGTCGCCTTCCTGATCCCTGTCGACACCGGGCCGCACGCGAGCGCCACCTTCAACCTGAACGTCCAGAACACGCCCGACGGCCGCGAGGCGACCGGCACCTTCCGCCTCAACCCGCCCGACGCGGCGAGCGGCGCCTACTGGTTCAACGTGACCAGCTGGCAGGGCAAGGACGGCCCCGCGCACATCGACACACCTGAACAGATCGGTCCTGGCCTCTACCGGATCACCCAGCCGATCCATGTCGACGGAACCTGGAAGACGACGCTGCGCCTCCATCACGGCCGCCAGCTAGCCGGGCTCCCGATCTTCATGCCGGCCGATCCGGCAATCCCAGTCGCCGGGATCCCGGTCCAGTCGCACATGACGCGTTCCTTCGAGCTCGACCACCAGCTGCTCCAGCGCGAGCAGAAGAAGGGCGTGCCGGCATTCCTCACGCTGGCCGCCTACCTCGGCGTCGGCGGGATCTCCTTCGCGCTGATCTTCGTCGTCGGCTGGGGCCTCGCCCGGTTGGAGCGGCTGGGCGGCAAGCCAATCCGGCGCTCGCCGAAACCGGTCGCCGCGCGCGAGCCCAAGCAGAAGCCCGACACGCGACCCGCCACCGTCTGATGGCACTGCTCGTCCCCCTGGCTCACGCCGGCCACATCCTGGCCGATGCCGCGATCTTCGGAGTCCCGGTCGGCTCGGTGCTGCTGACGATCTGGGCGCTGAACCGCTGGGGGCCGAAGGACGGCTGAGCGTCCCCCCGCGCCGCGTGATAGATCGTGGTCCGTGGCGGAGTCGAAAATCGAGCTGACCGAGCGCGGATACCGCGCCTGGAACGAGGACGACCTCGAGACGCTGCTGTCCATCTGCCACCCCGAGGTCGAATACCACACGAGCGGGGTCTTCCCCGGGCTTACGTCGGTCTACCACGGCCATGAGGGAATCAGTCAGTGGTGGGCGGACTTCCACGAGCCCTGGCACCGGATCAGGGTGATCCCCAAGCGGATCGTCGAGACGGCCGGGGGCGTCGCCGTCCTGGTCCGCTTCGAGGGCAAGGGCAGGCAGGGGATCGAGACGACGATGAGCTTCATCAACACGATCGAGATGCTCGACGGCCTCGCCCGTCGGTTCGACTCGCAGCCCCCGACCGAGGAGGCGCTGCGGGAGCTCGGCCTCGACTGATTGAAAGCCACCCGGAACGCGGGCCAATCCCGTTCGCGAATCTGGTCGTATCCGTGAGTATGCGGAGAGGGCTCTTGGCAGGGATCGCTTGCTCTTGCGGGGCGCTCGCGCTGATCGCCGCCACCCCGGCGGCCGCGTCAACGACGATCGGGCGGCTCGCCCCAGCGCCCAGCGTCGGCTGCGTCGGCTCCACCACCGACTGGCTCGAGCCGACAGTCACCACCGGAACCGGCTACGTCGTGACCCCGCTGCCAAACGCGTTCGCGTTGGAGATCAGCTCCTGGAGCCACAACGCCGCGCCCTCGCCCGCCGTCGGAGCGCTGACCTTCAAGGTCTTCCGCAAGGTCGGCGAGCCCGCGACCTACAAGGTCGTCAGCCATGACGGCCCCCGCAACCTCACCGCCGGCACTCTCAACACCTTCCCCACGCACATCCCGGTGGAGCCCGGCGACGTGATCGGCATCAACAGCGCCCAACCGGCCGCCACAGCGTGCAACTTCTTCGACGCCACCGAGAACCCACTGATCCGGGCCGGCAATCTGGCGGACAGCGAGTCCGGGGACTTCGCCAACGGAAGCGAGAAAGACGTCAACGTCTCCGCCGTGATCTCGCCCTCCAGCCTGATCACCCTCGGCGACACCAAGTTCAACAAGCGGAGGGGAACGGCGACGCTTGTCGTCAACGTGCCCAACCCGGGCGAGCTGGTCGCGTCCGGCACAGGGGTGGGCTCCGCGCCGCTCAGCGTCGGTGCGCCCGACGTCGAGCAGCTGGTCATCCGAGCGACCGGCAAGGCGAAGAAGAAGCTCAAGTCCAAGGGGAAGGTGAGCCTGACGGTGCAGCTCACCTTCACGCCGACCGGCGGGTTCGCGAACACCACCCAGGTCAACCTGAAGCTGAAGAAGAAGCTCTAAGCGGCGCTAGGCGGCGAGCTGGTGCTTCGAGCTGGTGTGTCCGCGGTGGCCGTCCGCACTCCAGTCGAGGTCGAGCCGAAGGTGTCCTCCGCCCCCAGCCGCGATGCGTGCTGCCTTGGTGAGGCGAAGGCTGAGCGCGCGGGTCACCCCGCCGCCGATCGTCATCCGGATCCTGGGGAGCCTGACGGCCAGGTGCCGCACCACCGTTCCCCGCTGAACCTTCGTGAGCAGGGTCGCGCTTGCGCTGAGCTTGCACCCGGAGGCCAGACGGCACGCGGCCTTGCCGGCGACCAGGTGGCCGCCCTGCGGACGCAGTGCCTTTCGCCACTGGAAGCGGACGCCCACGTTCGCCTTCGACACACCGGTCCCGGCCAGCGAGGCGCTGAGTGACCCACCATCTCCGGTGATCCGCAGGCGCGCCGCCGCCTCCCCGCGGGAGTCGGGCGCGAACTTGACCTGCACGTCGCAGCGCTCGCCGGCGGCCAGAACGACGTCGGTGCAATCGTCGCCCGAGAGGCGGTACTGGTCTGCATCGGGGCCGACGATCGAAGCTCCGCTCAACCGCAGGGCGGTGTCGGCGTCATTCCGAACCGCGAAGGTCTGTCCCTTGCTCGTGCTGTCAACGGGCTGGCGTCCGAAATCATGGCTCCCGGGTGTCAGCGAGCCCTGGGGGTCGACGCCGACGCCGGTCAGGTTGACCTGAGCCCCTCCGTCCTGGTCGCCGAAGAAGCTCAGCTGCGCCACCTTCGGCCCCGCGCTGTCGGGCTGGAAGCGGACCTGGGCGGTGCAGCTCGCCGACGGGGCGAGCGGGACACCCGTGCAGTTCTCGTGCAGCAGCTTGAAGCTGGCCACGTCGCCGCCGGAAACGACGGCCACGAAGAAGCCGCCGGGCAGCTGACCGTTGTTGGTGAGCGTGATGGTCTGGGTGCTCCCCTGGTGGCCAGTCGCCGCCGAGCCGAAGTCGGCTGGATTCGGAGAGCCCGTGACGACGCCTGGCCTCCCTGGCCGCTGAGATCGGCTGTGAAGGAGGAGCCATTGGTCGTCGCCCGGACCTGCGCCGAGTATGGGATCGCGTCGTTCGGACCGAAGTTCACCTGCACGGTGCAGGTGTCATTCGGCTGCAAAGTGGTGCCGAAGCAGCTGATGAAGCCGGTCCAGAAGGCGTTCGATCCGGACCCGACGATGTCGATCGAGTTGACCTGCACCGCGGCCGCGCCCGTGTTGCGGAGCTGGAAGTTGGTCTGGGTGCTGCCGTTGTTGATGCGCTGCAGACCGAAGTCGTAGCTCGCCGGCTCGAAGGTCAGATCAGGGTCAGCGCCGGTACCGGTCAGGGCGACGATCTGGTCGCCCCTCGGCTCGTCGGAAACGACGTGCAGGCTCGCCTCCCTGCTGCCTGCGCCACCCGCCCAGAAGCTCACGTTGATGGTGCACCCCTGGCCCGGATCGAGCTGGCCGCCACAGTTGCCGTTCTGGTTGAAATCGGAAGCGTTCGTCCCGTCGATGAAGACGTTGTTGATCGAAACGGGCACGTCGCCGGTGTTCTTCGCCGTGACCTGCTGCTGGCCACCCGGGTTGCCGACGGTGGTCGCGGGGAAGTCCAGCTGCCCAGGAGACACGGTCAGCTCCGCGGTCGTGGCCTGGGCAGCGGCCGGAAGCGCGGCGAGTGCGATCAGCGCGACGGCGACTACAGCGGCGTGGAATTTCCCTGCGCTCGGACGCGACATAGGGGCCTCATCGAACCGCGGACTGGACATCTTGACCCCTGCTTCGATTTGCCAAATAGACACATGCCTGGTGGCCACCAAGCCGTGCCGTGGACAGTCGGCTGCAGCGTGAGTTGCAGCGCCGGCTCCCAGTCCCGCCCAATCCCGGCCACGGCCCCGGGCGTACCATGAAGTGATGGCCACGGCACCGAGGCTGGATCCAACCGAGGTGGCCGAGATCGGCTCGCGCCTCAGGGAGAACATCGCGATGGCGGTCAAGGCGCCCGACCGCGTTGTGCGGGATCTGATCGTGGCGCTCCTAGCCGACGGGCATGTGCTGATCGAGGACGCTCCCGGCGTCGGCAAGACTGCGCTGGCCCGCTCGCTGGCCCGCTCGCTCGAGGCCGAGTACGCGCGGGTGCAGTGCACCTCCGACCTGCTCCCCGCCGACATGGTCGGCACCAACGTCTTCAACCAGCGGACCGCGAGCTTCGAGTTCCACCCCGGGCCGGTCTTCGCCAACGTCGTCCTGGTCGACGAGATCAACCGCGCCTCGCCTAAGACGCAGTCCGGGCTGCTCGAGTGCATGCAGGAGCGGCAGATCACGATCGACGGCACCAAGCACGAGCTGGCGCGGCCGTTCGTGGTGCTGGCGACCCAGAACCCGGCCGAGTACGAGGGCACCTATCCGCTGCCCGAGGCCGAGCTCGACCGCTTCATGGTCCGTGTCAGCCTCGGCTATCCGGCCGCCGAGGCCGAGGCGACGATGCTCGCCGAGCATGCTGATCGCGATCCGGTCGACGACCTCCGGCCGGTCGCGGACGTGACCACGATCCGCGCCGCTCAAGCCGCACTCGCCGGCATCGACGGCACCGAGCCGCTTCGCGAGTACGTGGTGGCGGTGTGCGAGGCCACTCGCCAGGACGAGCGGGTAGAGCTGGGCGCGAGCCCGCGCGCGGGGCTGATGCTGTTCCGAGCGGCGAAGGCGCAGGCCGCTCTCGACGGCCGTGACCACGTCCTGCCCGACGACGTACAGGTCCTTGCTCCCTCCGTTCTCTCGCATCGCCTGCTCCTCTCCTACGAGGTGGACGGCGATCAGCGCGAGGCCGTCGTCCGCGACGCAATCGACAGGGTCCCCGCGCTTTGAGATGACCGACGTGAGGGAGTCCGGTTCTCCCCGGGCGCCGGTCACAGCGGCGCTCGGGACGGCCCTCACCCTCGTCGGGCTCGGCTTCGGACTCGCCGCAGCGCTCGTCTGCGGGATCGCCCTGCTCGTCATGGCGCTGGGCGCCGTGGCATGGGTTGAGCTGGCGAGCGTCCGGGGAAGGCTGGAACGCGATCCCGGGCCCGGCCGGCTCGAGGAGAGCGAGCCGTACCCGCTGCGGATAGTGCTGCGCCGGACCCTGCTGCCCCCGCCCGGCGGCGAGTTGATCGATCCGCTGCTCGACCGCGGGGTTCCGGTCGGGCCGCGCTGGTCGCGGCGACTGGAGCGCGATGTCTGGCTTGAGACTCCTGGCCGGCACAGGCTGGAGCCGGCGCGCCTGGTGATCTGCGATCCGCTCGGCCTATGGCGCCGGGAGCTCACCTCGGGGCACGCAGGCGAGCTCGTCGTCCTGCCCAGGATCGACCCGGTGCGCTGGAACGGCGCCGGGGCCGAGCCGCGCGGCCAGTCGTCCGGATCTGGAAGGGCGAGCGACGCCACCTCGCGCCGCGGCGGACTGGCGCAGTTCGAGGTCGACGGGCTGCGCCCGTACCGCGAGGGCAGCCCGGCCTCCCGGATCCACTGGCCCGCGGTGGCGCGCACCGGCGAGATGATCGAGCGGCAGCTGATCGCCGGCGGAGAGCCGCGGCCGCTCGTCGTCTTCGACCCTCGCGGCGGGACCCCAACGCAGCGCGAGCGAGCGATGCGCGCGGCGGCCTCCCTCTGCGTCGAGCTCGCCCGGGCCGGCGGCTGCGATCTGCTCGTTCCGGGAGAGCGCCGGGCGCTCCCGATCGATCCCTCGCTTCGGAACTGGCCCGAGGCGCACGTGCGGATCGCGGTATCCGACCCGCACTCCGGGCCGCCGATGCCGCAGAGCGGGTCGGGCGCGGTCGTGCTTTGGGTCACCGCCGGACGCTCCCTCCCCCGCTCCCAACGCAGGGTGCGTCCGGGCAGCTTCCTGATCACGCCGAGCGGAACCCGCCGCGCCGCCGTCTTCCGGGTATCCGGCTGCTTCGCCTATCCGGTTTCCGGGACCGGCGGACGGACGGCGCCACGCCGGAGGGCGGCCGCGTGAGCGCCCTGGCCGGGGATCGCTCCCAGCGCATCGAGCTCGCCTGCTTCGCGGCCCTCGCCACGCTCGCGGCCGTTCAGTGGGCGAGCCTTGTCGCGCATCCGCCGGCGGGCCGGGTGATCTTCGCCGTCCTGCTCGCCACCGGCTCCGGGGCGGTGCTGGCGACGATCGCCAAACTGCCGTCGCGGCCCACCCGCTGGGCGCTTGCGGCCTCCGCCACCCTCGTCCTCCTCTGCGCCGGGATGGTGGTTGTCGGCCTCCCCGCCCGGCTGCTCTGGCCAGGTCACTGGGACGAGCTCGCGCACAACATCAGCGGCAGCCTGAACGGAGTCGGCGACGTCCCGATTCCCTATGCCGGCGCCGACAGCTGGACACGGCTCGTGATCCTGCTGGCCGCGCCGCTGCTCGCGGGCCTCGCCGCATTCGTCGCCTTTTGGCCGACCCGCCGCCGAGTGGCCGGGCGGATCGGGGCGCTGGCGCTGCTCGTCGGGCTCTATCTGGTCGCCGTCGCCTGGGCAACGCCATCCCGGCAGCTGGCCGGCGGCGCGGCCCTCCTCGTGCTCGTCTGCGCCTGGCTGTGGCTGCCGAGCATCTCCACGGCGCGCCGCTCCGCGGCCGCCTTCGCCGTCATGGCCGCGGCTCTGGTCGCACTGCCGGCCGCCGCCGCGCTCGACACCGGGCGCGGCCTGCTCGACTATCGCCACTGGGGGCTGTTCAGCGCGAACGCCCAGAGCTTCCGCTGGGACCAGACCTACGGCCCGCTCGACTGGCCGCAGAAGGGAACTCAGCTCCTGCAGGTCTCGAGCGAGCACACGCACTACTGGAAGGCGACCAACCTCGACACCTTCGACGGCACGCATTGGCTCCGCTCGTCGGTCCCTGGGAGCCAGCCCGCCCTGGGCGAGCCGCTCAAGTTCCACCCCAAGGCTGTACCGCCCCGGCCCGACCCTGAGTACGTCGACCGAATCAACATCGTGGACCGCGGTCTGAGCAGCGACTTCGCGATCGGCGCCGGGACGGTCCTCTCGCTCCGCGGGATCTCCGCCCGTCCGACGTCGGACGCCGTCTGGCAGATGACCCGACAGCTCCGTCCGGAGACCTCCTACACCGCGCTGATCTACGACCCGCAGCCGAGCGCCGCCGTCATGCGCTCGGCCGGTACGACCTATCCATCCGCGGCCGGCAGCTACACGTCCTTCTCAATCGCCGACGGGCGAGGCGGAACCCGCGCGCTCAACGTCCCCCTCTGGAGCAGCTCCGGGCCGCCCTCCCTCGGGGCCCAGATGCGTGGCACCCCCTACGCCCCCATGTACTCGCTCGCCAGGCGGGTGGCCACCGGGGCAAGCGATCCATTCGAGGCCGTCCACCGCATCGACCTCTACCTGCGCTCCAACTACGCCTATCGCCACAACGTCCCCAACCACACCTATCCCCTCCCCGCCTTCCTCTCCCAGGACCGGGCGGGCTACTGCCAGCAGTTCTCCGGTGCGATGGCGCTGATGCTGCGCATGCTCGGCATCCCGAGCCGGGTTGCGACCGGATTTGCCCCCGGCGGCCGCGACCCCGAGCGCAACAACTTCCTCGTCGACGACACCGACGCGCACGACTGGGTCGAGGTCTTCTTCCCCTCGATCGGCTGGGTCACCTTCGACCCGACGCCGGGCGCCGCGCCGGCCGCCACCCAGCTGGACGACAACAACCTCGGAGTCACCAAGTCACCGCAGCCGGCGGCGAAGAGCACCGGGCCGGCCTTCCCGAACTCGCCCAACGGCACCGTCGCCCTGCATAAGCGCACCAGCGGCGGGTCCCACGGGCCGGGGAGCCAGGGCTCCGGGCCGGACGTGTGGATCCCGCTCGGCGCGGCGGCAGGGGCCCTGGCCCTGGCCGCCCTCGCCGCATACGGCTGGCGGCGCTGGCGCCGGGACCACCTGGAGCCGGATCGCCTGGCCGACGCCGAGCTCGCCGAACTGGACCGGGCCCTCGAGCGGATCGGCTCCCCCCTGCCGGCGGGCGCCACGCTGCTGCGGGCCGAAGATCTGCTGAGCGGCCTGGCGGGGACGGACGCAGCCGGATATGCGACAAAGCTCGGGGACCGGCGCTACCGGCATCCGGATGCCGAGCCACCCGACATGCATGAGCGCCGGGCGTTGCGCCGCGCGTTGCTGCGGGCGACCGGTCGCCGCTCTCTGCTGCGCGTGCTGCGGGCGATCCCGCCCGGCGGACCCAGCCCGCGTACCTAGCCCGCGTACGGGGCGCGCGGCGGGCTCGACGGCAACGCGGTAGTCGTCGAGGAGACCGGTTCGTCCCTGCGCCGGTGCCGCCGTGGCGTCGGGATCAGGGAGATCAGGAAGGCGGCGAGCACGAGCCCGGCCAGCAGCTTCCACTTCGCCGCCACCGCGGTGGCGGCGTTGGTGCCGAACTCGAGCGTGGCCGATACGGCACCGCTCGCGACGACCACGCGGTAGTCGCCGGTGCTCGGCACCTTCAGCTTCGCAATTGCGCCGTGCTCGCCGATGACCTCGCTGCGCTGGGTGCCCTCGGCCGAGATGGACCCCCCGGCCGAGCTCATTGGGATCGGATCGCCACCGGCAATCGGGACGACCTGGAAGGCGAGGCCCGTCCCCTGCTGTTCCACATCGGATCCGTCCCGGCTGTAGAAGACGGTCGTCGTGCCCTTGGGGAGGTGGACGACCCCGCCCGAGGGCAGCGCGACCTTCCCGAACTCGCTGTTGTGGTTGCTGAACACCGTGGCCAGCGCCAAGACGCCCGCCGCGAGCAACAGGCCGACCGTGAGCATGTGCTTGAGCCACCGCATCGCCCTCCCCATCGGCAGGATTGGACCCTTGTTGGAGCCCTGGGGGGGTTTTCTCGACTGATGTAGGGTCGCGCCCGTGCCTCGTCTCGCCTGCGCAGCAGCGCTGCTCGCCCTTGCCCTCGCCGGATGCGGCGGCGGGACGAAGACCGTCACCGAGACTCAGACGCAGGGCACGAGCACAGCCGCACCGACAACCGGGAGCATCACGACGACGCCTGGAGGGGCCACGGTCACGACCCAGCAGCCGCCCGCCATCCCAGCCGGCAACCACGGCCCCCACTACTTCGAGACGCCTTCGCACAACATCGGCTGCTACATCGACTCCCAATCCGCGCGATGCGACATCCGCCAGCACGACTGGACTCCGCCGCCGAAGCCGCAGTACTGCATCAAGGCGGGGGTCGACTGGGGCGGGGGGGTCTCCGTCGCCGACCATCGTGCCTCGGTCGTCTGCGCCGGCGACACCACGCTGGGCGGGCCCGGCCTGCTCGGCTACGGGCACTCGTCGCAGCGAGGCACGATCCTCTGTTTGAGCCGCCCCGCAGGCGTCACCTGCCGGAACACGGGCACCGGCCACGGCTTCTTCCTATCGCGAGCCAGCTATAGGCTCTTCTGACTGCTTATGCGAGGGTGCTCCGCAAGGAGCAACCCGTTTGATGGAGGAGGAACCCGGTGAAGGCAAAGTGGGGATTGATCTATCGGCGCTGCGCTGAGCGCGCTCGCGCTCGCCGCCTGCGGCTCGAGCGGCGGCACCTCGAGCAACGGCAACGACGACCTCTTCACCTCCGCCGGCTTCCAGAAGGCCTACGACGCCGTGAAGGAGAAGGCGGGCGAGAACGCGCAGGCTCTCGAGGTGCAGGTGACCGAGGGGGGCGCCAGCTTCAAGCTGCGTAACGGCGAGCAGGCGACGGGCTTCATCTACACCGGCGGTGACCTCCATGATGTGAAGGTCGACGTGATCGGCCCGGGCTCACTCGATGGACTGGACTTCCCCCTCTCGGAGATCGACCCCGCTGCAATCGACAAGATCGTCTCCGGCGTCAAGCAGAAGGCCGGCATCAATGACCTCAAGGTCACGGTGATGACGCTCGCGAAGAGCCCGGTCGACGGCCTGCTCCAGTGGGTGATCAATGCGGAGGGCGGCGGCCGCACCGGCCTCGTCTACAACGCCGAGCCGGACGGCTCGAACGTCACCTCCCCACTCGGCGGCATTGCCGGGTCGGGATCGGGCGGGACCTCAACGAGCGGCGGCTCATCGACCGGCGCCACGACCCCGACCGGCAAGACACCCGCCGAGATCGCCCAGTGCGTCCAGGCCGCCGGCACGGACATCAACAAGATCCAGGCCTGCGCGCAGTAGCGGTTCTCAGGCATTTCTTAGGCGATCGCGGCAGCATGGGCTCGTGCGTGTACTGGTCGTAGACGACGAGCCGCAGCTCCGCCGCGCCCTCGAGCGCGCGCTGAAGCTCGAGGGGTATGAGGTCGATCTCGCCGGCGACGGCGAGGAGGCGCTCGGCTCCGCCGGCTCGGGGTCGCCGCTGGACGCGATCGTGCTCGACGTGCTGATGCCGAAGCGCGACGGCCTCGAGGTGTGCCGTGAGCTCCGGGCGCGTGGCGACCGCACCCCGATCCTGATGCTGACCGCGCGCGACGCTGTCCAGGATCGGGTCGATGGCCTCGACGCCGGCGCCGACGACTACGTCGTCAAGCCGTTCGCCCTGGAGGAGCTGCTCGCCCGCCTGCGGGCGCTGCTCCGGCGGACCAATGGCGAGCCATCCGAGGAGCTGAGCTACGCCGACCTGACCCTCGATCCGGCCACCCGCGAGGTGAAGCGCGGCGACCGGCCGGTCGAGCTGACCAAGACCGAGTTCGCCCTGCTCGAGCACCTGCTGCGCAATCCGCGCCTGGTGCTCTCCCGCTCCCAGCTCTTCGAAGCAGTCTGGGGCTACGACTTCGGGCCGCGGTCGAACTCACTCGAGGTGTACGTCGGCTATCTGCGCCGCAAGACCGAGGAGGGCGGCGAGCCGCGGCTGATCCAGACGGTCCGCGGAGTCGGGTACTCGCTGCGCGAGAAGTGAGCCTGCGGCGCCGGCTCGCCCTGCTCTCCGCCCTCGCCGTGGCGTTCGCGGTGCTGCTCGCGTCGGGCCTCGTCTACACCCTCGTTCGCGACCGCCTCCGCGGGGATATCGACAACGACCTCCGACATCAGGCTGACATGGTCTCCCAGCGGTTCACCCAGGCGACCGTGGGTGGCCAAGCCGGAGCCTCCTTCAGCACCTCGATCGGGCCCCCGCCCGGCTTCCCGCCGGCCGTCAAGGGGAAGAAGGGCGCCAAGCCGCCCACCCCTGACGAGCTCCGCGCAAGGCGGCGAGCGCTTCCTGCAGTTCGCGACGCCGACGCCCGCCCCTGGGGCACCTCCGTCCCTCGCACAGATCATCGGCCCGAAGGGGACCGTGATCACGGAGCCCGGCTCCCAGTACCGAATCCCGGTGTCCAGCGACGACCGCTCGCTCGCGACCACTGGGGGCAGCGCGAAATTCGCCGACGTCAGCTCGCAGGGCACCGACCTTCGGGTGCTGACCCAGCCGCTCGCCGAGGGTGGCGCGATCCAGGTGGCCCGCTCGCTGGAGGACACCAATCACACCCTCAACACGCTGATCATCATCCTGGCGGCGGTCAGCGCCGGCGGCATCGCCCTGGCTGCGGCGCTCGGCCCGGTCGTCGCCCGCACGGCCCTCGCCCCGGCGGGCGAAGTCTCCGACGCAGCCGAGGAGGTGGCCCGGACCCACGACCTCACCCATCGGATCGAGGTCCGCGGCAACGACGAGCTCGGCCGGCTGGCCGCCAGCTTCAACGAGATGATGGCCGGGCTGGAGCGCTCAGAGGCGGCACAGCGCCGCCTGGTCGCCGACGCGTCGCACGAGCTGCGCACGCCGCTCGCCACGCTGCGAACCAACATCGAGACGCTCGGCCGAAGCGAGAACCTCGATCCGGAAGAGCGCAAGCGACTGGTTGCGGATCTCACCCAGGAGCTCGAGGAGATGACCGAGCTCGTCGGCGACGTCGTGGAGCTGGCGCGGGCGCCGGGGCAGGACGCAGTCGAGCGCCAGGACGTTGCGCTCGACGAGCTCACCCGCGACGCGATCGAGCGAGCACAGCGACGGGCGCGTGACATGCAGTTCGTCGAGGACCTCCACCCCACGCTGGTCCACGCCGACGCGCAGCGCCTGGGCCGCGCGATTTCGAACATGCTCGACAACGCCTGCAAGTGGAGCCCGCCGGACGGCAGGGTCGAGGTGTCGGTCGCCGATGGCGGCGTCACCGTCCGCGATCACGGGCCTGGCTTCCCGGCCGGTGACCTCGACAAGGTCTTCGACCGCTTCTGGCGGGCCGACGACGCGCGCGGCAAGCCCGGCTCCGGCCTCGGCCTGGCGATCGTGCAGCGGGTGGCGGAGGAGCACGACGGCAACGCCCTAGCCTCGAACGCCGAGGACGGCGGCGCTGTGGTCAGCCTCGAGTTGCCGCCGATCGAGACCTGAGCGCGAGCTCGAGCTCGAATCGCGCATCCGGGTCGTTCAGCTCGTCGCCGAAGAGCTCGCGCAGTCGATTGAGTCGGTAGCGGATCGTCTGCGGGTGCAGGTGAAGCGCGCGCGCCATCGCGGCCGCGTTGCCGCCGTGCTGGACGAAGGCGAGCGCCGTCTCCTCCATCCGGGTTCTGCTCGCTGGGGTGAGGTCGTCGAGCGGCGCTAGCCGGCGTTCCGCCAGCCGCTCGGCGAGGCCACCCGACTCGAAGAGCAGCAGCTCGGGCAGGTGGTGCTCTGCGTCGAGCAGCCCGTCGGCCTCGATCGCCCCTGCCTCGATTGCGCGAAGGCCCGCCGAGGCGATCGACCAGGCCTCCCCCAGCTCCGCACGCGGGACCGTCGGGCCGAGCGCGGCGGTCACGTTGCGGGTCGCGCGCTCCAGCTCCGCCGCTCGAGTCGGCCCGGCCGCCCCGGGCACGAGGGCGCAGCCCACGCCGCGAACCGTCGCGACCAGCGCGTCGGCCGAAAGGCGGCGGCCGACCCGCCCCAGATCATCTTCGGCGACAGCGAGCGGCGCGGCGCTCCGCGCGAGCCTCCACCCCGCCGCCTGCGCCGCCGACCGGATCTCCGGGTCGGCCGCCGGTGGGTCGCGAAGCAGCAGGGCGAGCAGCTCGCGGCGCCGGCGCTGGCGCTCGCCCTCCTGCTCGCGCTGGGCCTGGGCGTATCCCTCGACCGAGTCGGCCGAGAGCTCGTCGATGTAGGCGAAGATCGCCTCGGCGAGCAGGCCGAGCTGCTCGGGATCGACATTCGCCCGGCGGGCCACCGCGGAGACGCGCCGCCAGGCGACCCGGGCTCCCACGCGGTATGCGGACTGAAGCGAGTCGAGGGTTCGCCCCTCCCTGAACTCGGCCCGCCCCAGCCCCACATATACGTCGCGTCCTGAGTCGCGGCCCGCGGCTGGATCTCGGATCAGCTCCACGAACTGGCGGAGCGCCTCGCTGACGCCGGTGCGGATCGCCACACCGAAGGCCCCCTCGAGCGGGCGTGCGTACTCCGGGACCTCGAGGGCGATGGTGGCCAGGATCTCCTCGGTCGCCTCGGGCAGCTCCGGCTCGATCGCATCAGCCAGCACGGGCGGCAGGGCGTGCCACGGTTCAGATCGCTGAGTTTTTGTCATCTAGATGACAAGAAATAGACCAAAGAGTTGGCATTCAGACTAACTCTTTGTGACCGCTCCCGCCTACGCTTGCCCCATGAACCGAGCGGCCAAGATCGCAAACCTGGGCGCCATGGTGGTGCCCTTCGCCGCCACCCTGGCGGCCATCGTCCTGCTCTGGGGTCAAGTCGTGAGCTGGCACGACCTTGCCCTGTTCGGCGTCATGTACCTGGTCACCGCGGCGGGGATCACCGTCGGCTACCACCGGATGCTCACCCACCGCTCTTTCCGCACCCACAAGCCGACGGAGTACGTCTTTGCGGGGCTCGGCTCGATGGCCGTTCAGGGCCCCGTGATCGCCTGGGTCGCCGACCACCGCAAGCACCACGCCCACACCGATGTCGAGGGCGACCCGCACAGCCCGCACGTCGGCCACGGCGAGGGTGTGATCGGCGTCCTGCAGGGCCTCTGGCACGCCCACATGGGATGGCTGCTCTCCGAGCACGGGCGCGCCGACTGGAAGCGCTACGCCCCCGACCTCTACGAGGACCGCGGCATGCGCATCCTCAACCGCCGTTTCGTCAGCCTGGTGTTCCTCGGTCTGGCGATCCCGGCGCTGGCCGGCTACCTGCTCACCGGCACCCTGCTGGGCGCCGCCACCGGCCTGCTCTGGGGCGGGCTGGTTCGCATCTTCTTCGTCCATCACGTCACCTGGAGCGTCAACTCGGTCTGCCACTTCCTCGGATCCCGCCGGTTCGAGGTCGAGGACCAGTCGACCAACGTCTTCTGGCTCGCCCTCCCCTCCCTCGGCGAGTCCTGGCACCACAACCACCACGCCTTCCCACGCTCCGCCGTCCACGGCCTGCGCCGCTGGGAGCTCGATCCCTCGGCTCTGCTGATCGCCGGAATGGAGCGGGTCGGTCTCGCCTGGAACGTGATTCGCATCGCTCCCGAGCGCCAGGCCGCCAAGGTTGTAGGCGCCGCCGCGCCCGCCCCGCCCGAAGCTCAAGCCGCTTCTTAGCCCCTCCTCAGCCTCCTCTCATACCCGGCTGGCTTCATGGTCGTCGAGCCCGGCGAGTCCGGGAAGCGACGGACAGGAGTGGTAATGAAGGAGAAGAGGAAGCGAGGATTGACCATCAGGCTCGGCCCGCTGGGGCTGTCGCTGCTGGCGGCGGGAATCACCGCCTTCGGCGTGGCCGCCGTCTCGCTGGCGGACAGCGGCAGCGGCAGCTCGAGCAACGACAGTGGCTCGGCGACGTCCTCTGCGCCGGCTCCCGGCGGCGGCGCCGGGGTGATGACGTTCCACGGCCCGAACCTCTCGGCCGCCGACCAGCAGAAGATGGAGGACTTCCGCAAGTGCATGGAGGACAACGGGGCGCCCGCTCCGCCGGATCCGAGCAACATCGATCCGAGCAATCCTCCGAAGCCGCCCAGCGCGGCCGACCGGGACAAGATCCAGAAGGCCTATGAGGCCTGCAAGGACAAGCTCCCGACGGACATGCAGCACGCCGGTCCTCCCGGGATCGCCACGTTCAAGTGCGGCCCGCCGCCCGGCGCCCCGGGCCAGCCGCAGAAGGGCCAGAACCAGGACCAGAGCAACAACTCGGGCACCAGCTCGAGCGGCTCCAGCTCCTGACCAAGGACTCGTCCACACAAACGGCGTCTCCTCCCTAGACGCCCCATAGATACCCCCCAGCGAACGGGCCCCCTAGGTCGGGGCCCGTTCGTCGTCCGATCTCGAAGCGTTTGGCACCCGGTGATCAGGCCTTGGCGACGATGTAGCCCACGATCAGCAGCACGAAGAACGCAACGGCGACGACGCCGAGAAACATTGCGAGGCCCTGGTTCTGAGTTCCCATTGGATCACCTCCTCTCGCCTTAGTGACCCATCCCGAGGCGGACTCTATGACCGGCAGGCCGACCGACTCCAGCGCGGCTGAGATCTCCGAGTACGCCGTGAAGCTCGCCACCTTGCGGTCGCGCTGCTCCAGGACGTGGGCCAGCGGGACGTCGAGCTCGTCGCCGCTTTCCTTCTCTGTGATCTGGAGGCGGCCGAGGACCACCCAGCGGCCGTCGGCCACCGCGCGGAGTCCCTCGGGCTTGAAGCTGTCGGACTCGAAGAGCTCCTCCATATCGCCGCGCCAGTTCTTGAAGCCGCGCACGCCCTTGTAGACCTTGCCCTCCAGAAAGACCGTTTCCATGCGTATTTGGAAGTCAGGATGCAGTAGGGCCTCCAGTCCGGAGCCTCCGCGGCCGATCTCGTCATATATGCGCCTTACAGCGTCAAGCGACGCACCCGTGTCGGCCTCCTCCATCGCGGCGTTGAACTGCCGTTCGAGCGTCTCGACGTCGTGCTGGTCGTACATTTGATGGTCCTCAGTATTTCCCCGATAGTGCGGATGACGCGGCTTCGCTGCCCGGGCAAGCTATCGGAGCCATCGCGAAGGGAGCTTCCAGGATGAGGGGGGAGAGAGCGCCGGCGGGAACCGGCGACGTTGTCGAGCAGGAAATCCAGAGCCGGCTCGCCTCGATCGGAGTCGGCCTCTGGCTCTCGGTCATCGTCTGCCTGGGCGCCGCCATCTACGCCCTCCACACCTGGAGCGAGCCCCACCGCGATCTGATCCTCGTCGCGTCCGTCGTCGGAATCCTGAGCGTCCCGTTGATCTGGGCGCTGCCGGGCGAGCGGATCGCCCGCAGCCCGTACTCCGAGCTCTTCTTCGCCGGCTGGTCGATCGCCGACATCCTGCTGATCGCGACCATCGCCGGGCTCGACGGCGGATCGGACAGCCCGTACATGCTGCTGCTGGTCCTCCCCTTCCTGTTTGCCGCCCTGTCATATCCGCCCCGGACGATCGCGGCTGTTGGACTTGCCGACCTGGCGGCCTTCGCCGTCGTCGCGTTTGCGGTCGGGGGCGGGCTTCCCCTTGACGGATTCGGGCTGTTCGCGATGGTCTGCGTCGGCCTGATGGGCGCCTGGGAGGCACGCAACCAGACACGGCAGCGCGACACACTCGCGGAGTCGGCGGCCGCACTGTTCCGCAGCGAGGAGTCGAGCAGGCTCCAGGGCGTGCAGCAGATGGAGGTCGCGCGCTTCGGACAGCTCGCCATCGAGGGAGCCGGGATCGACGAGCTCTGCCGGGAGGCGTGCCGGATCGTGGCCGACGTGCTCGAGATCGAATACGGCGTCGTCTTCAAGCCGATGGCCGACGGAGAGGACCTTCTCCTGGTTGCGAGTGCCGGCATCGAGGAGGAGCTGATCGGAACGGCAACCGTGCCCGGCGGCCACCACTCGCAGTCGGGCTACGCGCTGGTCACAGGTGAGACCACCGTGGTGCACGACATCGACAAGGAGCAGCGCTTTCAGCAGTCCGAGCTCCAGAAGCAGATGGGGGTCAAGAGCGCCGCGGTGATCCTGATCAAGGGCAAGGGGGAGCCGTACGGAGTGATCGGAGCGGCCGCCCGTGAGCTGCACCGCTTCTCGCGGGAGGACATCGACTTCATGCAGGGGATCGCGAACGTCCTCGCCAACGCGATCGAGCGGCGTCGCAGCGAGGAGCACACCCAGCACGAGGCCCTCCACGATCCCCTCACGGGCCTGCCCAACCGCAACCTCTTCCTCGATCGGCTGGAGCACGCCCTATCGGTCGCCCGCCGGCGCGAGACCTCGATCGCGGTGCTCTTCCTGGACCTCGACCAGTTCAAGGTCGTCAACGACAGCCTCGGCCACGCCGCAGGAGACGAGCTCCTCGCCTCCGTGGCCCCCAGGATCGAGCAGGCGCTCCGCCCCGGAGACACGGTCGCGCGCTTCGGCGGGGACGAGTTCGCGGTGCTCGCCGAGGACGTCGGGAACGAGCGTGGCGCCACCCGCATCGCCGAGCGGATAGCGGAGGCGCTGGCGAGGCCCTTCATCCTGCGCGACCGCGAGCACTTCGTCAGCGCCAGCGCCGGAATCGCGATCGGCGGGGGCAGCGAGGCGCCGGAGGCTCTGATCCGGGACGCCGATTCGGCCCTCTACCGCGCCAAGGAGCGTGGCCGCGGTGGGTACGAGATCTTCGACGAGGTGATGCGCTCCCGCGTGATCGAGCACATGCAGACCGAGAACGACCTGCGGCGCGCCATTCAGCGAGAGGAGTTCGAGCTCCACTACCAGCCGGTCATCAAGCTGAACGACGGATCGATCGTCGCCATGGAAGCGCTGCTGCGCTGGAACCACCCGGACCGCGGCCTGGTGGCGCCGCTGGCCTTCATCCCCGTGGCGGAGGAGTCCCGGCTGATCGTCCCGATCGGCCGCTGGGTGATCGAGCAGGCCTGTCGCCAGGCAGCCGCCTGGCACGAACTTCATCCCGACTCGGCGCCGGTATCGGTCGCGGTGAACCTCTCGGCGCGCCAGATCGCCGACCCGGACCTCCTCTCCCACATCGAGGGCTCCGTCCGAGCGAACCGGATCGATCCCTCGAACCTGTGGCTGGAGCTGACCGAAACAACCCTCCTGGACGAGACCTCCCTCGTGGAGCGCACCCTGGAATCCCTCAAGGGGCTGGGCGTCCACCTGGTCCTGGATGACTTCGGCGTCGGATTTTCCTCACTCGGCTACCTGAAGCGGCTGCCGCTCTCGATGATCAAGCTCGATCGCTCGTTCGTGGAGAACCTCGCGGAGGGCTCGCACGATGCTGCGATCGTCCGCGCCGTCAACCAGATGGCGGACACGATCGGTATCGGCGTGGTCGCGGAAGGCGTCGAGACCGAGGACCAGGTGCGCATGGCGAGCACGCTCGGATGCGGGTTCGCACAGGGCTTCCACTTCTCGGAGCCCATGTCGGTCGCGCGCATCGAGCGCCTGCTCGAGCAGCCGATGCCGGCGTTCAGCTGATCCACCTCGCCACTCACGGCGAACTAGAGGGAGGTGAGCTGGCAGAACCCTTCAGCAGCTCGGGCGCGCCGGCTCAATCGACGAGCTGAACGCACTCTTCGCCGCCAACGAGATAGTCGAGGTTGAAACCGGCGTCTTCCTGGGCAAGATTCTCTACAGAGAAGATGGTGGCGACTACTCCAACCTCGGCTTCTTCGCTCTCAGGGCACCCTGAACCCGGTCTGATAACCCGTGTACTCGCGCAGGTGCGCGGACGGGCAATCGACGACCAGCTGCTTGCCGGGCGGATGCCGAACGGCAACCCTTACGCGGTGGCCAGGCTTGCCCGGCTGCTCGACCTCGGCTACCGCTCCAACCTTGCCGAGGCCCTGCGCAGGCTTCTCGAGGTAGCGAGGGAGCGCCGGATCAGCCCGTTCCTGGCCCAGCTCCCGCTGCAGGTGCAGGAGGTGCTGGACACGGAGCCCCTCATCCTCACGCTCGCGGCCGAGCTCGAGGAGGACCGGGCGGTCAACCCGCGCGGCGTGATTCTGGCCGACCGGCTTGTCCGGGACGGCGATTCTCCGCTCTACTGGCGCAGTGATGTGAAGGTGCACCCAGACGCTCCTGTGGAAAGCGTCGAAACCGCCGTCCGGCACGCCCGCGCTGCCCTGCTTCTGGTCTGAACCCGCTGCACAAAGTCCCGGGGAGTACGGGAGACTCACCGGCGTGGCAAGCCCCGGCTTCATGGATCGGACCCTTGCCCGGGTCCGGGCGCACAGCCTCGACGAGCGTCTGCTCGCCGGAGCCCTTCCCGAGGAGAGCCGGCTACTGACGGCCCGAAGCGCCGAGCTTCTCGACCCGCACAATCGCGCAGAGGTAGCCCGGGCGCTGAGGGAGATGCTCGACGCGGCCGAGCATGCGCGCCGGATCTTCATGAAGGCGCAGGTTCGGCTGAGGGACATCGAGATAATCCACGCGGGATCATCGATCCGCGATCTCTGCGATGAACTCGAGGGGAGCATGCCGGTCGCCCCGCGCGGGGTGATCCTTGCCGACCGCCTGATCCGCGACGGCGAATCACCCATGTTCTGGCCCTCCAACGGCGACATCGAGGCCGCCGTCCAGGAGGCGCGAGCCGCGCTCGTCGACTAGCTCGCGGGTTTCACCGCGAGTAGCATGTGTCACACCTCAGTTGTCCGAGGGGGAAGCATGTCGGCAACTCCAAGCGCAGACATTCCACAGTTCGAGATCACCTCGGGGCCTGGCCCTGAGGAGGTCTACGTGGTTCACATCGCGGGCGAGGTCGACATGTCTCACGAGGAAGAGCTCCGCGGCGAGCTTCGCAGCGCGGTCGCGGCCGACTCGAACGGCATCGTCGTCGACCTGACCGAGTGCGAGTTCATCGACTCGAGCGGCGTACGCGCTCTGCTCCTCTCGCGCGAGGCCCAGAACTCTGACGATGGGACGGAGAAGCTGGCCGTCGCGGCCTCGAGCGAGCAGATCCTCCGCATCCTCTCGGTGATGGGCATCGACAAGGTCATTCCGATTCGGCCGACGGTCGAGGAAGCCGCCTCGGCCATCTCCGGCTGACCCGGTCATGCACGACATCGCCGAGTTCCTGGGGGGGCGCGACCCTTTCAGCGGGCTCGACGAGGAGGCCCTGGAGGAGCTAGCGACCAGGACCGAGGTGGAGTTCTTCCCCGCCGGCACCACGATCATTCCCCAGGGGAAGCTCTCCCAGGGCCGGATCCGGGTGATCAGGCGCGGCGCTGTTGAGCTCGTCGACCACGGCACCCCGGTGGACCTGCTGGGCGAGGGCGAGATGCTCGGGCACCCCTCGGTGCTCTCCGGGCTCCCGGCCCGACTCGAGGCGCAGGGCGAAGGAGGACACCCTCGTCTACTCGCTGGCCGCGGACGACGTCATTCCGCTGCTGGGCCGGCCGTCGAGCCTCCGGTTCCTGACCCGCTCGCTGCTGCCCGGGGCGCCCGCGGCGGCGATGGCGAGATCGCGCCGCCGAGCGCCGAGGTCGCCCAGCAGACCGCGCGTCGCGCTGGTCGCGCAGGCCGCCGGTGATCTGCCACGCCGAGACCTGACCCTGCGGGAGGCGGCGAGGACGATGGACGCCCGGAGGTCGTCAGCTCGATCCTCGTCGAGCTAGGGCATGGCGACTACGGGATCGTCACCGACAGCGACCTGCGCTCGAAGGTCGTCGGCGGGCAGGCTCACGCCGGACGATCCGGTGAGCGCGGCGATGACGACCCACCGGTCTTCGGGGTGGACGAGGACCAGACCGGCGCCGACGTGATGCTGACCATGCTCGAGCACGACATCCGGCATGTCCCAGTCTTCTCGCCTCGCTCCGAGGTGCTCGGGGTGATCGTCGCAATCGACCTGGTCGCCGCCGAGACCGCTCGCCGTTCGTGCTGCGCCGATGCATCGCAAGAGCCAAGAGCAAGGACGAGCTCCGCGACATCGCCGCTCGCCTGAACTCCGACCGTGGTGACCCTCCACCGCGCCGAGGCTCTCGCCGGTCCAGGTGGCGAGGTGAACTCGGCCGTTGCGGATGCGCTGATCGCTCGGATGATTGAGCTCGGCATCGAGACCGAGGGCCCGCCGCCCGCGGAGTTCTGCTGGATGTCGCTGGGCAGCCACGGCCGGCGCGAGCCGGTCCCCTCCTCGGACGTCGACTCAGGCATGGCGTGGAGGGACGCGCCCGAGAACGACCCGCCTCTCCGCTGCGGGCCGCGCGCTTGGCGTCGAGCGCGGACGGGCGACTACATGCGCGGCCTCGCGGCCAGCGTCGCCGATTGCGTACGCGTGATCGGCTGGAAGCTCGACCCACACGGCGTTACCGCCGCGGGCGCGTTCTCGGCCAGCTCGATCGAGGACTGGCAGGCGCGCGATCGAGAGATGGCTCGCCCACCCGAGTGACAACCGCGTCCTGATCGCGACGTCGATCCTGCTGGACGGCCGGATCGTCTACGGCCCGAAGCGCGGGCCTCGACGTCAAGCCGCTGCTCTTCGAGACCGGCGACCGCTCGACAGCTCGAGCGCTGGATGCTGCGGCTGGCGCTGGCCGCGAAGCCGCCCACCGGCTTCAGGCACGACATCGTCGTGGAGGACTCCGGCGAGCAGAAGGGCACGTTCGACATCAAGCACGGGCGGCCTGCTTCCGATCGTGGACCTGGCCCGGTACGCGGCGCTCAAAGCCGACGTCCGCGCCACCCCTACCCTCGAGCGGCTGCGCGCCGCGCGCGGACCAGGGGGTGCTCGGCGCGACCGAGGCACGCGTGCTCGAGGAGGCGTTCGAGCTCTTCAGCGCGCTCCGCCTCGAGCATCAGGTCGAGCCAGATCGAGCGAGGGCCATGAGCCTGACAACCGCCTCGACCCGGCCGCTCGATCCGCTGACGAGGCGCTACCTGCGGGACGCCTTCCGCGAGGTCGCCGCGGTGCAGCGTCGCTCACGGCGAGCTCTCGGCCCGCTGACGGTGCCGTGGTCCGAGGCAGCGTCCCGGGCGAGCTACATGGAGGCCTACCTCTGCCGAAGCGCGGAACCCACCGCTGGCGAGAAGTCGCATTTCACCGTGATCGACCTGGAGACCACCGGGCTCGATCCCCGCGTAGGACGAGATCATCTCCTTCGCGACGGTCACGGTCGAGGGCGGCAAGGTCAGGCTCGATGACGCACGCTACGAGCTCGTTCGGCCGCGCCGGATGCCGGACGCCGACACGATCCGGATTCACGGGCTGCGCGAATCGACCTCGAGGACGCCCCTCCCTCGCCGACCTGCTCGACGGGCTGCTTGGGCGCTGACGGGCCGGGTCCTGGTCGCGCATGTGGCGGCGGTCGAGCGCGGGCTTCCTCGGCCGCGCTCGACGGGCGCGGGCTCGACTGCGCAACCCGATCGTGGACACCGCGCTCGCTCGCCGCGCGAGCTCAGCGGCTGCGCCGCGAGCCGCCCGCGAAACGGGAGCCGGTCGGCTCTGGACGACATGGCCCGTGCGCTGGGGCTGCCCGTCCACCGGCCCCATCACGCCGACGGCGATGCGCTGACGACGGCCCAGGCGTTCATCGCCCTGGCCACCCACCTCGACGCCTTCGTGCCGCAGACCGTCGACTCGCTGGTGCGAGCGGGCGGCCACCGACCGGGGCTGTTCGAGCGTCTCGCGCCTGAAGCTCAGGCCCTGATCCGCTCGCCCTTCGGATCGAACAGCGGCTCGGCCGTGACCTCGCCCTCGACCCAGCGTGCCGAAGATCTCGACCGCCACCGCGCGTCCCGGGCTCCGCGTGCTCCGGCGGCAGTAGGCGTAGGCGATCGACCGCTCGACCCTGTAGCCGTATCCGCCGGTGGTCACGCGGCCGCGCGATCTCGCCGTCGATCCGCACCGGCTCGTTGCCGAGCGCGACCGAGCGCGGGTCCTCGAGCACCAGGCAGCGCAGCCGCGTCCGCGGGCCCGCCCTCCTTCGGCTCGACGCAGCGCATCGCGGCCGATGAATCCGCCCTCCTTGTCGAGCTTCACGCAGAAGCCGACGCCCGCCCTCGTACGGCGTCTCGTCCGGCGTGATGTCGGCGCCCCAGACGCGGTAGCCCTTCTCGAGCCGCAGCGAGTCGATCGCCCGGTAGCCGCCGGCGACGAGCCCGTGCGGCTCGCCCGCCTCCCACAGCGCCCGCCACAGCCCGACGCCGTACTCGCTCGGGCAGTAGAGCTCCCAGCCGAGCTCGCCGACGTAGGTCACGCGCAGCGCGCGCACGGGCACGTCGCCGACCGTGATCTCGCGCATGCGTCATGTACGGGAAGGCCTCGTTGCTGAGGTCCTGCGGCGTCAGCGGCTGCGAGGATCTCGCGGGCCCGCGGCCCCCACAGGCCGAAGCACGCCCAGCGCGACGGTCGTCGTCGCGCGACGCTGCACGCTGCCGTCGGCCGGGCAGGTGCGTGCGGATCCACGCCGCGGTCGTGGTTGCCGAACGCCGTGCCGGTGACGATCGAGAAGCGGTCCTCGGCGAGCCGGGTGACGGTGAAGTCGCACTCGATCCCGCCGCGCGAGTTGAGCATCTGCGTGTAGGTGATCTTGCCCGACCTCGCGCGCGACCCGGTTGTCGCAGAGCGTCTCGAGCGAACGTCGGCCGCGCCGGGGCCCGCGACCTCGATCTTCGCGAACGACGTCTCGTCGAACAGCGCGGCCCCCTCGCGCGTCGCCGCGGTGCTCGGCGCCGATCGCCGGCGACCAGTGCTGCCCGGCCCAGCCGCGCGGCGCAGGCGACTCGTCGCCCGCGGCGGCGTTCGACTCGTACCAGTTGACCCGCTCCCAGCCGGACTTCTCGCCGAACGCGGCGCCGTGCTCGCGCGTGCCAGGCGTTGGCGGGCGAGATCCGCAGCGGCCGGCCGGCCTGGCGCTCGTGGTTCGGATAGCGGATGTCGTAGTAGGTCTCGTAGGTCTCCGTGATCCGGGCGTAGCGTGTAGCGACGGCGAGCGGTACTGCGCGCCGAAGCGCCGGATGTCCATCTCCCACAGGTCCATCGCTCGGCTCGCCGTCGACGATCCACTCGGCCATCACCTTGCCGATCCCGCCGGCGCCCGCCAGCCCGTGGGCGCAGAAGCCCGCGGCCACGAACAAGCCGCGCACCTCGGTCTCCCCGAGGCAGAACTCGTTGTCGGGCGTGAACGCCTCCGGCCCGTTGATCAGCTTCGTGATCGTCACCTCGTCCATCACCGGCACGCGCCGCTTCGAGTTCTCGGTGATCTCCTCGAACCGGTCCCAGTCGTCCTCGAGCAGCCGGCCGTTGAAGTCCGGCGGGATCCGGTCGAGCCCGACGGTCCCGTCGGGCAGGAACGGCCGGCTCGCTCGGCGCTCGTAGCCGCCCATCACGAGGCCGCCGCCCTCCTCCCGGTAGTAGATGAGGATGTCCGGGTCGCGCAGCGTCGGCAGTGGGTTCTCCGGTCGCGCTCGCGGAACGGCTGCGTGACCAGGTACTCGTGGACATCGGCATGATCGGGATCGCGCACGCCCGCCAGACGGCCGATCTCCGCCGCGTACATCCCGCCGGCGTTGACGACGATCTCGGCCTCGATGTCTCCCCTGTCGGTGCTCACGCCGCGGACCCGCCCGTCCCTGACGTCGATGCCGGTGACGCGGGTGTTCGTGAACACCGGCAGCCGCCCCGCGCGGGCGCCGTCGGCGAGCGCGTAGGTGAGCTGCGCCGGATCGAGGTAGCCGTCGGTCGGGAGCCAGGCGGCGCCGAGAACGCCGTCGGTCGCCATCAGGGGAAATGTCTCCTTCGCCTCCTCGCGCCGAGATCAGCTCCAGCGGCAGGCCGAAGGTCTTCGCCCAGCCAGCCTGGCGGCGGAGCTCCTCCATCCGCTCCTCGCTGACGCGAGGCGGATGCCGCCGCACTCGGTCCATCCCGGGTCGATCTCGGACTCCTCGCCGAGCCGCCGGTAGAGCTCGACCGAGTACATCATCATCTTCGTCAGCGTCACCGAGCCGCGCAGCTGGCCGACCAGACCGGCCGAGTGGAACGTCGAGCCGGAGGTGAGCTGCGAGCGCTCGAGCGAGCACCACGTCGTCGCCAGCCGAGCTGGGCGAGGTGGTAGGCGATCGAGGTGCCGCCCACCCCGCCGCCGATGATGACGCAGCGGGCGCGCGTCGGGCAACTCAACCGCGGGCATCAGCCACGCGGCCTCCTCGAGCCAGCCGGCGAAGCGCGGGTTCGCGGCGGTCTCCCGCATCCGAGCGAAATGGGTGGTCGGCGTAGTCCTTGAAGTCGAAGTCGAGGTCGGAGGCGACCGTCTGGACGACCCCCCACATCGCCTCGCGGAAGTCCGACATGAACAGCATCAGGCGGAGGCGTCGCGAGCCGGCGCGGCGTGGCCTCCTCGCCGAAGTAGTCGGCGAGCAGCTCGGGGTGCTGATCCTCGGTGAGCTCGTTGTTGATCGCGAAGTTGGCGAGGTCGAAGTAGCGGTCGCCCATCCCCGCGTACTCCCAGTCGACGACCCAGATCCGATCCGCGCCGCGCAGGAAATTGCCCGCCAGAAGGTCGTTGTGACACGGAACCGGCTCGTGCTCATGGCCTGACAGCGCCGCCTCGATCTCGCGCGACCGCTCATGCGCCTGGTCGAAGGCGTCGGGGATGTCTCCCCCGCGCTCGGCCGCGGTCGCCCGGTACTCCTCCACCACCCGGAAGGAGTCGAAGCTGGTCGGCAGCGCCGCACCCGAGTCGTGCACTTTCCTGAGCGAGCCGATCACCTCCCTCAGCGTCGCCGGCTCGCGCAGGTCCTCGGCCTCCATCGCCTTGCACTCGACGAATTCCGTGACCAGGCACGGCGGATCCTCGAGCTGGGCGACCACGCGGGGTGCCACGCCCAGTAAGGCAGCGTTCTGATTCGCCTCACGCTCGGCGCCCCTATCGATCCCCAGCAGAGATGTGTCCTTGCCCGGAACCCGGATCACGTAACGATTGCCGCCCAGGGTTACCAAGTAATTACGATTGGTGATACCGCCCTCGAGGGGCCTCGCCTCCCCTTCCTGTTCGCCCAACTCCGGGACCAAAGTCTGGACGATCCGTACCAGCTCGTCCGCCACCCTTGCTATCTCCTCTTCCGGCACATAGGGTCCGGAACGATCACCGGCAACCCTTCTTCGCATTCATGGGGTTATGGGGTGCGCCGGCACTCCACCCAAGGAAGAGGAGGAGAAGACACGATGGCACCTGAGGGCATTACGGAGCAGGTTTCTGATGAGCAGCGCCTGGCCGAGCTCGGCTACAGGCAGGAGCTATCGCGAACCTGGAGCAGCTTCACCAACTTCGCGATCTCTTTCACGATCATCTCGATCCTCGCCGGGACGTTCACGAACTTCAGCTTCGCCTGGCAGAACGGCGGCCCGGCCGCCTCGCGTTCGGCTGGCCGATCATCTGCGCGCTGATCTTCTGGTCGGCTTCTCGATGGCGGAGCTGGCCTCCGCCTACCCGACCGCCGGAGGGCCCTACTGGTGGGCTCACGACCTCGGCAGCAAGGGATGGAGCTGGATGACCGGCTGGTTCAACATCGTCGGCCTGATCGGCGATCGTCGCCGGAGTCGGCTACGGCACCGCCATCTTCCTCAACTTCCTGCTCGGCCTTTACACGGTCAACATCTTCGGGATCAATTTCGGCGACACCAGCCATGTGCTGAGCGAGACCTTCGGGCTCTTCGTGCTCATCCTGCTCGTGTTCACGGTGCTGAACGTCTTCGCGGACCGCTTCCTGGGATGGTGAACAACATCTCGGTGGGCTGGCATCTCCTGGGTGTCGCGATCGTCATCGGACTGCTCATCTTCGTGCCCGACCGACCACCAGAGCGCCCATTTCGTCTTCACCGACCTGATCAACAACAACGGCGCGTTCGGAGGCTCCACGAGCGCGTCGGCTTCTGGCTCTTCGTCCTGCCCATCGGGTTCCTCCTGACGATGTACACCGAGACGGGGTATGACGCCTCGGCGCACACCGCCGAGGAGACCCAGAACGCTGCGGTCGCCGCCGCCCAGGGAATCTGGCGGTCGATCTTCTACTCGGCGATCATCGGCTGGATCCTGCTGCTGGCGTTCCTGTTCGCGGCCACGACGTGGGCGCGGTCGATGACGGCGCCGGCTTCGTCGGGCGCGATCTTCACATTTCGCTGGATCCATGGGCGGCGAAGCTCGCGATCCTGATCGCCACGGTCGGTCAGCTCTTCTGCGGCACCGCCTGTCTGACCAGCGCGTCGCGCACCTGGTACGCGTTCTCGCGCGACCGGGCGATCCCGGGATGGGCGATCTTCCGCCGGGTGAACCGCGACAGGGTGCCGTTCAACGCGGTGATCACGCGTCTCGATTCTCTCTCCTGATCATCGCGATCCCGGCGCTGTTCGGCTAAACAACGTCCCGTTCGCGTTCTTCGCGATCACCGGGATCTGCACGGTCGGCCTCTACATCGCCTACCTGATCCCGTGTACCTGCGGCTCCGCGCCGGCGACAATCTTCAAGCCCGGCCCGTGGACCCTGGGGAGCCGCTACAAGTCGTCAACATCATCGCGCTGTTCTTCGGGGTCCTGATGGTGTTCGCCCTCGACCTGCCGTACACGCCGACGGGGCTGCCCTGGAAGGACGGGTTCGACTGGACGCTCGTCAACTACACGCCGGCGGCGATCATCATCCCGCTCATCTTCGGGGGCTGGTACCTGGTCTCGGCGAAGAACAAGTACCAGGGACCGGTCAGCACGCTGGAGGAGGACCCGTCACCCGGGACGCCTGATCCTCGACTAGCACCGAAACCGCGCGGCCGCCCGCGCCCAACAGGGCGCGGTGCGCAAGCCGCCCACTCGACCCGCGTTTAGCGCGGGTCGAGTGCTTTCTGGAGGGCCGTCCACGTCACCAGGACCAGCGGGCGCAACGCCTACGATGCCCCCGTGAGTCCCCGCGATAAGCGGCCTCTACATGAGGCGTCGCAGACGGTCGGCGTCGAGGCGCCTCGCGAGGGTCCCGACGGCAAGGTTCGCACGGGCAAGAAACCGGGCGAAAAGCGGGTCTTCAACGAGGCCGCCCACAAGCTGGGCTACTGGAAGCCGGAGGCCCCGAGCAAGGACGACGAGTCGGAGGCCGTTCGCAAGCGCTTCGAAGCGCTGAAGGACAACCAGCGGGACGTGGTCACGGATGCCAGCAAGGCAGTGCTGGCGCTCGGGGCGCTCGGGGTCGTCTACGGCGATATCGGCACGAGCCCGCTCTACACCGAGCAGGTGATCTTCACGACCCACAAGGCCGCCGCCCACGCGACGACGGCGGGCGTCTATGGCGTCGTCTCGCTTATCTTCTGGGCGCTGACGATCATCGTCTCCGTCAAGTACGCGGGCTTCATCATGCGCGCGCACAACCGGGGAGACGGCGGCATCATGGCGCTGGCCTCCCTGATCCAGCGCAACAGGTTGGCTCGCCGCGCCGCGCTCGTGACGCTGGGCATCTTCGGAGCGGCGCTGTTCTTTGGCGATGGGGTCATCACCCCGGCCATCTCGGTGCTCGGCTCGGTCCAGGGGCTGAAGGTGATCGACCCGGACCTCGCTCACCTGGTGGTGCCGATCTCGGTCGTCATCCTCCTGGGGCTGTTCTTCATCCAGCGCCGCGGCTCGGGGACGATCGGATGGCTGTTCGGACCGGTGATCATGGTCTGGTTCATCGCCATCGGGCTCCTCGGCCTCCACCAGGTGCTGAAGGACCCGGCGGTCTTTCAAGCGCTGTCGCCGACGTGGGGAGCGCGGTTTCTCATCGACCACGGGGTCGCCGGTTTCCTGACGCTCGGCGGTGTCGTGCTGGCCGTTACCGGCGCGGAGGCGCTCTACGCGGACAGAGGACATTTCGGGGCCGCCCCGATCAGGCTTGGCTGGTTCGCGTTGGCGCTGCCCGCGCTGATGCTGAACTACCTGGGACAGGGTGTCCTCATCCGCCACGACCCGAGCACGGCGTCCAACCCCTTCTTCCTGATGGTGCCCCACTGGGCTCAGTACCCGATGCTGTTCCTCGCGACCGCGGCGACGATCATCGCCTCACAGGCCGCGATCTCGGGGTCGTTCTCGGTCGCCCGGCAGGCGGTACAGCTCGGGTTCCTCCCGCGGCTCAGCATCCTGCACACCTCGAAGATGGAGGGGCAGATCTACGTTCCGATCATCAACTGGGCGCTATGCATCGGCGTCATCGCGCTTACGCTCATCTTCCAGTCGGCGGACAAGCTGGGCGACATCTACGGCGTCGCGGTCACCGGGACATTCATCCTCAACACGGTGCTCTTCATTGCCGTCGCCCGGTTCCTCTGGGGGACGCCCAGGCGGAGGCTCGTGCCGATCGCGATTCTCTTCCTGACCGTCGAGGTCGCGTTCTTCACGGCGAACATCGCCAAGGTCGAGCACGGGGCGTGGCTGCCACTGGTGGTGGCGGCGGTGGTGTCGATCGTGATGATCAACTGGCGCCGGGGGCAGGTGATCGTCACCCGCAACCGGACCGCCAAGGAGGGCCCGTTGGTCGAGTTCCTCGAACGGCTCCCGTCGGAGGATCCTCCGATCACCAAGTCGCCTGGCGTGGCCGTCTACCTCAACCCGCGGAAGGAGACCACCCCGCTGGCGCTCCGGATCGAGGTGGAGAACACCCGGACGTTCTCGCACCGAGTCGTGATCGTCGCGGTGGACATGGTCAGCATCCCGAACGTGGATGAGTTCGAGCGGTTCACAGTCGAGGAAATCGGGGGCGAGTTCAGGGTCTTCCACGTGACCATCAGGGCCGGCTACCACGACGCCGTCGACATCCCGGCCTCGCTGCGGCTCTGCCGCAAGCAGGGCCTGCTCGAGAAGAACCTCGACCTCGAGCACGCGGCGTACTTCATCTCGCGAATCGTGATCAAGCCGACCGAGGACTCTCCGATGCGGGCTTGGCGCAAGAAGCTGTTCGTCGCGATGGCCCGGAACACGGCAAGCCCGATCGACGCCTTCCAACTGCCCAGCGACAAGACCATCATCGTCGGAGGCCAGGTCCCGCTCTAGCCGGGGCGCCTATTGCGCGTCGAGTGCCTCGGTAGCCCGGACGAACTCGCGCCAGCGTCCCGTGCTCGGCTGAACGCCAGCTCTCGTCCCGCTCGGGCTCGACCCGGCGGTCGGGCGGAAGCAGCTCCGGCAGCACGGCCAGCGAGGAGATCACTCCCGCCCCCACCCCGGCGAGCGCGGCGGCACCGAGGACGGTCGCATCGGCCCCGGCCGCTTCGACGGGTGCGCCGATCGCGTCGGCCTGAAGCTGCAGGAGCAGCGGCTCGTTGGTGAGACCGCCGTCCACTCGCAGGGTTTCGACCGGCGAGGTCTCCTTGATCGCGGCGACCACGTCGGCCACCCGCCAGGCGATGCCCTCCAGCGCCGCCCGGGCGACGTTCTCGCGCGTCGTGCCGCCGTAGATCCCGGAGATCACCGCGCGGGCGTTGGGACGCCACCACGGCGCGCCGATCCCCGCCAGGCCGGGGAGCACGCGAGCGCCGGCAGAGTTCTCCGCCTCGCGTGCAAGCTTGCTGAGCTCGGGCGGGTTCTCGGCGATGCCAAGCTGGTCGCACATCCACTCCAGCATCGCCCCCGCCGCGAAGACTCCGCCGTCCAGCGCGTACTCGACCTTGCCGTCGATGCTCCACGCGACCGTGGGGAGAAGGCCGCCGGCCGGCTGCGGGACGCCCTCGCCGACGTGGGCGAGGACGAAGACGCCGGTTCCGTAGGTCGCCTTCACGCGGCCGGGCTCGACGCAGGCGGCGCCCGCCAGCGCTGCCTGCTGGTCGACCACCTGGCCACGAAGGGCAGCTCGACTGGCCAGCTCTCGTGCTTGAGCGTGCCCAGCTCTCCGGCGGTGTCGCGGACCTCCGGCAGCACGTCCATCGGGATGCCGAAGATCTCGCAGAGCCGCTCGTCGAAGGCCCCGGGCCTGTCGATTCGCTGGAGCTGGGTCCGCGACGCGGTCGCGGGCTCGGTGGCGAAGCCGGCGCCCGAGCCGGTCGCAGAGGAAGGAGTCGACGGTGCCCATCCGCAGCCGGTCCGTCGTCGCGCGCCTTCTTGACCTCATCGTTGTGCCGCAACAGCCAGGCGAGCTTGGCGGCCGAGAAGTACGGGTCGAACGGCAGGCCGCTGAGCTCCTTGACCTCGTCCTCCCGGTCCGGTGAGCTCGTCGAGGATCTCCTGCGAGCGCTTGTCCTGCCAGACGACGATCGGGCTGAGCGGCTCGCCGGTCTCGGAGTCCCAGGCGAGCACGGATTCGCCCTGGTGGTCCAGTCCGCAGGCCACGACCTCGCCGTCGGCTCCGTCGAGCAGCTCCGCCGACGGCGTCGGTGACTGCGGCGATCACCTCCTCGCCGTCCTGCTCGACCCACCCCTCCTCCGGATGGCGGTTCACCTTGTCGCGCCGCGCCTCGGCGACCGGCTGCAGCCGCTGGTCGAAGAGCGCGGCCTTGACGCCGGTGGTCCCCTCGTCGATCCCGAGCAACATCCCGTCGCTCATGGCAGCGACCCTATTCCACCGCGACGATCACCGGGCCCCCCGCGGGATCCACCTGCGGCGGCCCAGCCCGCCGGAATGTGCGCCGAGCGGCCCGGCACGAGGCGGCCGACCCGGCCGCTCCACAGCTCGCGGCCGTCCTGGCGGACCTGTATGCGGCGCGCCGGGAGACGAACTCGCGGGATCGGAGCAGGAAGCGGTCGCGGGGCGGCGGGTGACCCGGTCGCCAGCAGCAGGTTCGGCGCCACCCAGGCCAGCGGGCTGCGCGACACGATCCGCACGTGGGACGGCCACTCTCCCGGGCCGCGCAGGTACGCCGCGACGCCGGGGCGACATGGCGGCCATCGAGAGCGCAGACGTCGGCGGTCTCGGCCGGATGCATGAGGTTCCCCGCGGCGAACACACCCCGCCGGGTTGTGCGGAGGGCGGGATCCACCAGCGGCCCCAGGGTCCCGCGATCGAGCTCGCAGCCGGCCATCACCGCCAGCTCATGGTCGGGGATCCAGTCCGCGGTGAAGATGACCAGATCGCATTCGACGGTCCGGGTGCGACCCGAGTCGAGCTCGGTCAGCTCCACCGACTCCACCCGCTCGGACCCGTGGATCGCGCTGACCGCGGTGCGCGTCCAGACCGGCGCCCGGTAGCGGACGGCCGCCCCCGCGCGGAAGGTCCGCAGTGTCTGGTGTCGCGGCAGCTCCGTGACCAGGCCCGCGACCGATGCGCCGCCATGCGCGAGGGTCGCGACCGCCGAGAAGCTGACGTGCTCGGCGCCGACGATCACCGCCCGCCGCCCCACCTTCTCGACCGCGGAGGTGGACGAGCTGCTGCAGCGTCGCGGTGGTCATCACGCCGGCCGGCCGCGAACCGGGCACCAGACGTGCGGAGCGCGGCCGCTCACGGCAGCCGGTGGCCAGGACGACCGCGGGCGGCTCGATCTCCCAACGGCCGCTCGGACCCGGTCAGCTTCAAGCGTGCGGTCCCCCTCCCACTCGGTGACCATCGTCTCGGTCAGGACCTCGACGCGCGGCCTCCTCGGCGAGCTCCCGGTAGCGGGCGGCGTAGCGCGGGCCGGAGAGCACCGTGCGAAGGTCCCGCAGGCCGAAGCCAGAATGGTCGGAGTGACGCGGGATCCCGCCAGCCTCGCGCTCGCGCTCGATCACCGTGACCGGCGAGATCCCGAGCTCGCGCAGCTCGATCGCGGCGGCCAGGCCCGACGGCCCGCCGCCCACGACCACTGGGCCGTCATCGATCGCCATCGGGTCGCCCCTTCCAGCATGCCGAGGACGACCTCAGCCCCACAGAAGAACCCCTGGCAGCGGCCCATCAGCGCGCGGGTCCGCCGCCGCAGCCCGTCAGGATCAGCGGGCGGGATCGGGCTCCCCAGCGCGGCGTCGATCTCGCCGCGGGTCACCCGCTCGCAGAAGCAGACGATCCGCCCACAGTCGGATCGCTCGCGATCCGCTCGCCCTCCTGGTAGGGGCGGGTCCCGAACTCGCCGATGTTCGGCATCCGGAGGTCCGTCGGACGCGGGTCGACGGCAAGGTCCAGCCCCGCGTCCGCCAGCGCCTCCCGCACCCACTCGGCGATCGCCAGTGAGCCGGTGATGCCGGTCGAGCGGATCCCGCCGGCGCAGACATAGCGCTGTTCGGCATGGGCGGTGAGCTGGTAGTCGCGATGCTCGGTCGCCGCCCGGAGCCCGACGTAGGTGGCGGTCACCTCGTGCTCGCTCGAGCGCGGGCAGGATCCGGGCGCCCGCCTCCATCAATGAGGCCAGGCCCGCTGCGGTGGTCGAGCGGTCCGTCTTGTCCTCGACGTCGTCGGCCGTCGGCCCGAGCAGGACGTTGCCGTAGACCGTCGGCGAGACCAGCACGCCCTTGGTCTTCTCGGTCGGGACCGGCAGCAGGACGTGGTTGAGCAGGCCGCGCGCCAGCTTGTCGAAGACGATCAGCTCGCCGCGCCTGGGCGTCACGTGGAACCCGAGTGGCCGAGCATCGCGTCGACCTCGTCGCTGCGCAGCCCGGCGGCGTTGACCAGGTGCCGCGCGCGGATCGCACCCCTCGCCGTCTCGACCTCGTGACCACCACCGCTCGACCGCACGCCGGTGACCGCCGCGTTCAGAATCAGCTCGCAGCCCGCCGCCGACCGCCTCGGTCGCGAAGGCGAGCGTCGTGGTGAAGGGGCAGACGATCCCCTCGCCCGGGATCTCGAGAGCACCCTCGCGCTCCCAGGCCGATGTTGGGCTCGCGGGCATAGAGCTCCTCGAGATCGACCGAGCGGGCCTCCTCGTACCCGTTCTCGCGCGCCGTCGCCTCGATCCCCGGCGAGGGCGTCGCGCTGCTCGGCGTTCCAGGCGATCATCAGCGCGCCGAGATTCGCCGTCGGAATGCCGACCTCGGACGCGTACTCGCTGAGCAGCTCGTAGCCGCGGGCGACCAGGCCCGACTCGATCGTTCCCGGCTTAGCGTCGAAGCCGGTGTGCAGGATCGCCGTGTTCGCCTTGCTCGTTCCGGCTCCGACGTCCGGACCGGCCTCGACCAGCGCGCAGCTCGCGCCGCGGCGACTCAGCTCACGGGCGACCGCGCAGCCGACAGCGCCCGCGCCGACGACCGCGACGTCGAACGGACCCTCGGGTGCCGGGCCTTCACGTAGCGACCGACTCACGGTTGCCGAGACTATCCGTGGGTCAGGTGGACGGCGACGAAGGCAAGGTAAAGGGCGATGATCAGGGCGCCGTCGAAGCGACGGGCGCCGCCCGGCCTGGCAAGCACGACCAGCGTGACGATCGTCATCCCGATGAACCAGCCGAGGTCGAACTTGACCAGGCCGGTGGCCCCGCCGAGTCCGACGATCAGCGCCGGCAGCATCACTCCTCCGGCGAGGTTGATCGTGTTGGAGTTGAGCGTCTCGCTGACCAGAGCCGTCCCGCGGTCGCTAGTCCCGAGGCGGATCGCCGTGAAGGCGTTCGGCAGGCTCGTCAGGACGGCGAGGATCAGCACCCCGACGACGACGTGGGAGACGTGCCAGTCGCCGGCGAGGGAGAGCGCCGTTCGTACCATCCCCTCGGCTCCGAGGATGATCAGCGCGACGGCAGCGACGATCAGCCCGATCACCTTCCACATGTCCTGCTGGGGATCGGGGATCGCGGCGATCGTGCGATCCCGCGCCCTCGCCTCCGCGGTGCTCGTGTGGAGTCGCCCGCGCCCCAGCAGCACCAGGTACGGGACCGCGACGAGCGCGAAGGCGGCGACTGCCACGCCGGCGGAGATCACGTCCAGGATCAGCCCCGCGGCGATCGCGGCGGCCAGCAGCGCCACGGCTCCCTCCACCATCAGCGACCGCCTGGTCAGGTGAACCGCGCCCGCCAGGACCGCGCTCATCCCGATCATCGCGGCGAGGTTGAAGACGTTGGAGCCGAGGACCACGCCCATGCTCACGCCCTTTTCGCCGGCGGAAAGGGCGATCAGGGCCGAGGAGATCTCGGGGCCGTCGGCGGCGAGCGCCGTGAGCAGACCGACCAGCGGCTCGGAGAGGCCGATCCTGGGCCCGACGTGGTCGAGCCTGTCGGCGAACAGGGCCGCTGCGGCCAGGGTGACCGCGACCGAGAGGACGAAGAGCGGGACTGCGAGGGATGGGCTGATGCGGCTTCTCCTTTTTGGCAGACGAGCGGAATCGCCGACCAGCCTTCCCGGCACACCTGGATGGCAGGCTATCGGTCGGGACGCGCCTCGGTGGTCGCTAAGTTCCGCACATGCCGCGACCCCTGATCGGAGTTTGCGCAGCCGTCGAGAGGGCTCACTTCGGCGTCTGGAAGGACGAGCCGGCGGTGCTGCTGCCGCTCTCATACGCACGGGCGATCCATGGAGCGGGCGGGATGGTCGCGATGCTGCCACCCGACCGCCGAGCGACAGACGATCCCAACGAGCTACTCGATCATCTTGACGCGCTGGTCCTGGCAGGCGGAGCCGACATCGACCCGGAGAGCCACGGCGGGGAGGCCCATCCCGAGACGGTCGGGACCAACCCCGACCGTGACCGCTTCGAGATCGCGCTCGCCCAGGGAGCGCTCGAGCGCGGGATCCCGCTTCTGGGCGTCTGCCGAGGGATGCAGATCCTCAACGTCGCCTGCGGCGGAACGCTCGACCAGCACCTGCCTGACCGGCTGGGGCACGAGCGCCACCGGCCGGTGCCCGGATCATGGGCGGAGCACGAGATTCGGATCGAACCCGGCTCCCTTGCCGCGACGGCCGCCGGCTCCGAGCACCTGACAGTCAAGAGCCATCACCATCAGGGCGTCGAGAGGATCCCGGACTCGCTGGCCGCCACCGCCTGGGCGACGGACGACGAGAGCGTCGAGGCGATCGAGTCACCCGAAGACAACTTCGTCCTCGGGGTCCTCTGGCATCCGGAGGAGGACCCCGCGGACAGGGTCATCCCTTGCCTGGTCTCGATAGCGGCCGCGTAGCTCGATAAATCCTTCGCGCCTCTGCGCGCGTTTCGGGCCTGTCCGTTTCGCCCACTCAGCCGGCTGCGAGTGAGAGGCCTTCTGGCCTCTCGGCTCGGGCCGGAGGATCAGGATCTCGCCGGGAGCATGCTCCAGCAGCCAGGCGACGTCATCCGCGCTGAAGCCATCGCCGTTGGTCGCGCCCGCGGCGACGATGCGGTCGAACCTCTCGTGCTCCATCAGCAGGCGCAGCGAGTGGCGAACGCTCCGCCCCGGCTCGATCCGGGAGTCAACCGGGACACCCTGGGAGGCGGCGCGCTGTTCGATCGCCTCGAGCAACGGCAGCGCGGCCTCCGCCTGCTTCTTGAGGGGAGTGTCGAGCTGCACGCTCAGCGGCACGATCGCCAGGTAGGCGGGAACCAGGGTCGCGCCCTCGGCCCGCGCCAGACGCAGCGCCGCATCGAACGCGGGCGTCGAGAGCGCCTGCCCCACGAACGGGAACAGGATCCGGCCGGCTGCCGGCGTGATCTTTGAATCGGTCCGTCGCCGTCTCACCTCGCGAACCAGCAGATATCCGGTTGAACAGACCAGGGCGACGATCAGGACGATCTCCGCGGGGCTCATGGCTCACCCTCCTCCCCTCGAAGCGCGCGATCGGCGACGACGCGAAGGTCGACGCCGGGCAGCGACTCGAGCAGCCTCGTGGGTAGGGCCGGACGGAACCGATCCAGGCCGGTCCTCGGCGCCGGGGTGCCGATCAGGACGTAGGTGCTGCCCTTCTCCTCGGCCACCTCCTTGACGGTCTGTGCGACGTCGTCCCCCTCCTCGACCAGGACGTGCGCGCCAAGCACCGCCGCGAGCCTGCCGATGGCGTCCAGCTGATCCCGCTCCTCGTTGCTCGGCTGGTATCCGGGCCTCTTCACCCAGAGCAGATCCAACTCGGCGCCGAGCCGCTGCGCTGACCGCCACGCGCGACGCACCAGCCGCTGGGCCCTCGGGGTCGGCTTGATCAGCGCCAGCAGCCGCTCCCCCACCGCCTGGCTCGCCGCGCTGTCCGCCAGCCGATCATCCCGCTGGCCCACCTCCTCCTTGACCATGCGCTTGGCCTCGACCTCATCGGCCACCTGCCGCAATGCGACCTCTCGCAGAGCAGCCAGGTTCTCCACGCGGAAGAAGTTGTTGAGAGCAGAGTCGATTCTCTCCTGCGGGTAGATCTTGCCCGCACGCAGCCGTGCCAGAAGCGCCTCTGGGGTGAGGTCCATGAGCACGACCTCATCCGCGGCATTGAGCACGGCGTCCGGCATCGTCTCCCGCACCCGGACGCCGGTGAGCTCGCAGACGCTGTCGTTGAGGCTCTCGAGGTGCTGAACGTTGACGGTCGAGTAGACGTCGATCCCCGCGTCAAGGACGTCCTCGACGTCCTCGTAGCGCTTGCTCGTGCTCGAGCCCGGGGGCATTGGTGTGGGCCAGCTCGTCAATCAGGGCGAGATCCGGCGCCCGGCGGATCAGGCCGGGAAGGTCCATCTCCTCCAGAACGGTCTCTCGATATGGGACCTTCCGCCGCGGTACGAACTCGAGGTCGCCCGCCTGCTCGACGGTCTCCTTCCGGCCGTGCGGCTCGAGATAACCCGACGACGACGTCGCGCCCTCCCTCGGCCTCGGCCCGCCCCTCCTGGAGCATCCGATAGGTCTTGCCGACCCCCGCGGCCATCCCGAGGAAGACCTTGAGGCTGCCGCGCTCCGTTTCGGCGACGTCCGGGATCTCGACTTGCTGATCGGCAGGGCTCGGCCATCGTCAGCAATTTTCCTCCCGTCCGTCCAGCGCGGCGAGGATCGAGTCCATCTCTCGGCGAGCTCGCCCGCTCGCCGCGGGGAGTACAGGGGGCTGTCGCCCTCGGTGAGCAGCAGCTGCAGCTTCGCCACGCCGCGCGAGTAGACCGGCTCGTCGCTCTCCAGGAGCGCTGCAGCGCCGGCCAGCGGCAGTCTCACGGCCGCGAGCTCTCCCTGGTGCGGGGACACCGCCGGCGATGGCCCACCCCGCCCGATCGGAAGCTCCAGCGCCCTGCGGAGTGCGCGCGCCAGGACGCGGCGGTTCCTCGTGCTGGTCAACCAGGCCGCTCGCCGGGCGAGCACCGCCGAGGAAGCCGGGTCCGCTCCGGCGCCAAGAGCCCGGTCGAGGGATCGCCCCTGCAGTCTGGCTCGTAGCTTGGTGAGGATCCCGGCGTCGCGTACGCCCGCCGGCAGCCCCTGCTCGTCTCCGGCCACCAGGTGGATGCCGGCGAGCTGGCGAGCCATCTCAGGCTCCGAACAGCCCGTGGACGACCAGGTCGATCAGCTTGATGCCGATGAACGGCGCGATGATCCCGCCCAGGCCGTAGATGAAGAGGTTGCGACGCAGGAGCGCGCTCGCCCCCGACGGCCGGTAGCGGACCCCGCGCAGAGCGAGCGGGATCAGCAGCGGGATGATCAGCGCGTTGAAGATGATCGCCGAGATGATCGCCGACTCCGGCGTGCCCAGATCCATGATGTTGAGCTTGTTCAGGGGCCCGTCAGCGCCCGCCGAGGTCGCATATGTGGCGGCGAAGATCGCGGGCAGGATGGCGAAGTACTTCGCCACGTCGTTCGCGATCGAGAACGTCGTGAGAGCGCCGCGCGTGATCAGGAGCTGCTTGCCGACCTCCACGATCTCGATCAGCTTCGTCGGGTTCGAGTCGAGGTCGACCATGTTGCCCGCCTCGCGGGCGGCCTGAGTGCCGGTGTTCATGGTCACGCCCACGTCCGCCTGAGCGAGCGCAGGGGCGTCGTTCGTCCCATCGCCGGTCATCGCGATCATCCGGCCGCCGGCCTGCTGGTCCTTGATCAGCTCCAGCTTCTTCTCCGGCGTTGCCTCGGCCAGGAAGTCGTCGACCCCTGACTCCTCGGCGATCTTGGCCGCAGTCAGCCTGTTGTCGCCGGTGATCATCACCGTGCGGATGCCCATCGCGCGAAGCTGGTCGAAGCGATGGGTCATTCCCTCCTTGACCACGTCCTTGAGATAGATGACTCCGAGGACCTGGCTGTCCTGGGCGACCCCCAGCGGCGTCCCTCCCTCGCGTGCGATCCGGTCCAGCTCCTGCTGCAGCTCAGGCGGTGCGGTCCCGCCCTCTGCCTTGACGAAATTGATGATCGCGTCGCCCGCGCCCTTGCGCAGCCGGCGGCCGTTCACGTCCACGCCGCTCATCCGTGTCTCGGCGCTGAAGGGCACGAAGGTTGCCTCGTGCCCCGCCATCTCGTGCTCGCGGATCCCGTATTTCTTGGCCAGCACGACGATGGAGCGGCCCTCCGGCGTCTCGTCGGCGAGCGACGACATCTGCGCGGCCTCGGCCAGCTCCGCCTCGGGCACGCCCGGCATCGGCACGAACTCCGTGGCCTCGCGATTGCCCAGGGTGATCGTTCCCGTCTTGTCCAGCAGCAGCACGTCGACATCACCCGACGCCTCGACGGCCCGGCCGGAGAGTGCAAGCACGTTGCGGCGCACGAGGCGATCCATCCCCGCAATTCCGATCGCCGAGAGGAGGGCGCCGATCGTGGTGGGGATCAGCGCAACGAGGAGCGCGATCAGCGTGGCGACGGAGGCCGCCGTGCTGGAGAACTCCGCCATCGGCCGCAACACGACGACGACCGCCAGGAAGATGATGGTCAGCCCCGAGAGCAGGATGTTGAGGGCGATCTCGTTTGGAGTCTTGCGGCGCTCTGCACCCTCGACCAGGGCGATCATGCGGTCGAGGAAGCTCTTGCCCGGCTCCTGGGTGATCTCGACAACGATTCGGTCCGAGAGCACCTTGGTGCCGCCCGTGACCGCGCTGCGGTCTCCCCCCGCCTCGCGGATTACGGGAGCGGACTCGCCGGTGATCGCCGATTCGTCGACCGAGGCGATTCCCTCGATCACCGTGCCGTCGCCGGGGATGGCCTCCCCCGCAGTTGATGACCACGACGTCCCCCTTCTGGAGCTCCGAGGCCGCCACCTCCCGACCGTCCTGGAGGTGGGCGACGGTCTCGGTCCGCGCCGCCCGCAGGGCGTCGGCCTGGGCCTTCCCCCGTCCCTCGGCGAGTGCCTCGGCCATGTTGGCGAAGACGACCGTCAACCAGAGCCAGAGCGCGACGGTGAAGGTGAACCACGCCGGCTCGTCTCCGCCACCGAGTGGGGAATTGCCGAACGCCTGGTTGATCCAACCGATCGTCGTGATCACGGCGCCGACCTCGACCACGAACATCACCGGGTTGTGGATCTGGTGGCGCGGGTTGAGCTTCTTGACGCTCGCCCAGAGCGCCGGGAGCAGCAGCTCACGGTCGAACATGGAGGAGCGTCGGCGGTTGTTCTCGGTCACTGCGGGGACTCCTTATCGAGGGCGATGTTGAGCTCGAGCACGTTCACTCCTGGCTCGCCGAGGACGCCGAGTGCGCGCCCGTCGGTGTTGTCGTCGATCAGCTGGTTCACCCGGTCGAGCGGGATCCCGCGCACCTTCGAGATCCGGTGAGCCTGGATCCGGGCGTTCGCCTGTGAGATGTGCGGGTCGACGCCCGAGGCCGAGGTGGTCACTGCGTCAACCGGGATATCCCTCCGGGTGAGCCCTGGGTCGTAGGGCCTCTCGAGCGCCAGGTAGGCCTGGATGTAGCCCTTGAACTGCTGCATCAGGGCCTTGTCGTTCGGGCCCAGGTTGTTGAAGTAGGTGACGTCCGGGCTGTACGTGGTCACCGACGGCCGCGGCTGGAAGTAGCGCGGGTTAGGCGACTTGATCTGCTTCTTCGCGTACTTCGGCTTCTTCGAGTTGTCGTTCGGCCGGCGGATGTCGAAGCTCTGCCCAATCAGCTTCGAGCCGACGACCTTGCCGTTCAGCGTCACCTGGCTGCCGTCCGACTTGTTCGGGAACAGCACCTGCGAAACACCGGTGGCGATCAGCGGGTAGGCGAGGCCGAAGATCAGCGTGAACGCGACCGCGGCGATGATCGAGGCTGTGATGTCTCTACGCATGGCTGAGTCCTAGGTGGGGAATCCGAGCTGGTTGGTCAGGCCCTGGACCACCGGGCCGAGCAGGACTGCGGGGAAGAAGGTGAGGGCGGCGACGATCACGATCACCGAGAGCAGCAGGATCACGAAGGTCGCGTTGTCCGTCCGGAAGGTGCCGGGGCCGGCGGGGACGACGCGCTTGACCGAGAGCGATCCGGCGATGGCCAGGGCGGAGAGCAGCGGGACGAATCGCGCCGTCAGCATCGAGAGCCCACCGAGGATGTCGGCGAACGTGATTCCGTACGAGCCGAAGTTGCCCGGGGCGTTCGGCTGCACGAAGCCCGTGTAGCCGGCAAAGGCGGAGCCGTTGTTGTTGGCCTGCGAGACGTAGGCGTAGAGCGTCTCGGAGAACCCCTGGGGGCCAGGGTTGTAGATCGAGGGCGCGCCGTACTTGCTCGAGATCGCGATCCCGGCGGCGATCAGCGCGACCATCGGGGTGAAGAGCAGGCCGATCAGGACCAGCTTCACCTCACGGGATTCGACCTTCTTCCCGAGGTACTCGGGCGTTCTGCCCACCATCAGCCCGGCTATGAACACGGCAAGCAGAACGGTCATGAGCATTCCGTACAAGCCCGAGCCGACCCCGCCGAAGATCACCTCCCCGGTCATCATGTTCGTCAGGGGGACGAGGCCGCCGAAACCCGTGTAGGAGTCGTGGGCCGCGTTGACGGAGCCGTTGGAGGCGTCGGTGGTTACGTTCGTCCACTCGGCGCTGTCGGCGATCCCGTTGCGCTGCTCCTTGCCCTCCAGGTTGCCGCCGGTTGTGCCCGTGGCCGCCGCGGTGTTCTCGCCGGCGATGTGCTGAGCCGGGGAGCCGTGTTGCTCCGCGGCATAGGCGACGCCGAACAGGCCGACCATGAAGACGAGCATGGTGGCGTAGAGCGCCCAGCCCTGCCGGCGGTTGCCGACCATGCGGCCGTACTGAGCCGTCGCGGCGGCGGGAATCAGGAGGATGAAGATCGCCTCTACGAAGTTCGAGAACTGGGTCGGGTTCTCGAACGGCATCGCGCTGTTGACGTTGAAGAAGCCGCCTCCGTTGGTACCGAGCTGCTTGATCGCGATCTGCGAGGCGGCGGGGCCCATGGCGAGCGTCTGGTCGAGGCCGCCGAGTCCGTGAATGGTGACGTAGCCGCTCAGCGACTGAATCACGCCCTGGGAGACCAGGATCAGCGTCCCGATCGCCGCCAGCGGCAGCAGGATGTACAGCAGCGTGCGGGTGACGTCCCGCCAGAAGTTGCCGAGCTCCTTGACGCCGCGGCTGGCGAAGCCCCGGATCACGGCCGCGAGCACGGCCATGCCGACCGCCGCCGAGACGAAGTTCTGGACGGCGAGGCCGGCCATCTGCGAGAAGTACGTCATCGTCGTCTCGCCGCCGTAGTACTGCCAGTTCGTGTTCGTGATGAACGAGGACGTGGTGTTGAACGTCACGTCCCACGGCGCCGAGCGGAATCCCTCCGGGTTGAACGGCTGGATGTTCTGCGTGCGCAGGATTAGATACAGGACGAGGAAGAAGACGAAGCTGAAGACCACCGTCGTCTTGCCGTAGGCCTTCCAGTCCTGCTCGGTGCGCGCCGAGGGTCCCAGCACGCGGTAGATCAGCCGCTCGAGCCAACCGAGCGGCCGCTCGAGGAAGATGCGCTCGCCCTGGTAGACCCGCGCCATGTATCCGCCCAGGAGCGGCACGAGTGCGGTGAGAACGGCGACATAGATCGCCAGCTGCAACCAGCCGTTGAAGGTCAAAGCTTCTCGCCCCGCAGCAGCGCGTAGAGCAGGTAGAAGAACAGGAGGATCGAGACGACCAGCATGGAGCCTTCGGCGAAGCTCATACGCGGTCCAGCCCGTCGATCAGGAAGTAGAGCGCCACGAACACCACCAGGGCGATCGCGATTGAGATCAGGTCCATGACCGGAGGATCGCCCCGGCCCCATGAAGGCCCCGTTTAGGTTTGGGCGGCCGTCATGAAGATGTTGTGAAGACTCCCGTTCTCGGGTCTAGCGAAACGCCCAGCCGAACGCTCCCGCCGTGACAATGAAGATCAGCACTGCCATCACCGAGGCGGCCTGGCTGCCGGCTGTCGAGTCGAATACGAGATAGAAGACCAGGGCGACGGCCACACCGAGCACGATCGCGCCGATCATCCGAACCAGCCCTTCGAGTCGCACAGGGCCAATTCTCCTCCCACTTCGTAAAGACTCAGCCTTCGAAGCGGTACCCGACACCCGGATCCGTGCGGATGTAGCGCGGCCCGTCCGGCGGCTCGATCTTTCGCCTCAGGTTCGCGATGTGCGTGCGCAGGGTCTGGGTGTCGTCCTCCCACCCCGGACCCCAGACATCGGTGAGCAGCGCCCGGTGCGTCATCAGGCGGCCACGGTTGCCCGCGAGCGTTTCCAGCAGCCGGAACTCGATCGGGGTGAGGTGGATCTCCTCCCCGTTGCGGGCGACCGTGTGGGCGGCCAGGTCGATCACCAAACCGTCCACGGCGATCGCCGGCTCATCCGCGGCGTCGCCCGCGCGGCGAAGCGCGGCCTTGAGCCGGGCGACGAGCTCGCGGGGGCCGAACGGCTTGGTGACGTAGTCGTCCGCGCCGGCTTCGAGGGCCCGCACCTTCTGCTCCTCCTCGCCAACCGCCGAGAGGACCAGGATGGGCATGTCGCTCCACGAGCGGATACTGCGACAGACCTCGACCCCGTCCCCGTCGGGGAGGATCAGGTCGATGATTGCGGCGTCCGGGGGCTTCACCGAGGCTGCATCGAGTGCCTCAGCGGCGTCGGCCGTCTCCACCACCTCGAAACCCGCATCCTTGAGCACCACCCGCAGCGCCCGGCGGATCTGCATCTCGTCATCGCAGACGAGGACCCGCTGGCTCATCGCCCGGCTGGCGTCGGAGACACCGGCTCGGGGGGCTCGTCCGCGGTCGCTCCCAGTGGGAACTCGAGCACGAAGGTCGTGCCCTGGCCCGGGAGCGATTCAACCGAGACCTGCCCGCCGTTTGCCTCGACGAATCCCTTGACGATCGCCAGCCCGAGGCCCGCGCCGGTGTGCGAGGGATCGTTGGGCCCCTGATAGAACGCCTCGAAGATTCGCTCTAGATCGCGATCCGGGATTCCGGGGCCGCGATCCACCACCCGGATCACGATCCTGCCCGACACCTCGCGTGCGCGGACGGACACCTGCTCACCGCCCGAGTACCTGGCGGCGTTGGAGAGCAGGTTGACGAAGACCCGCTCGAGCTGGGCGGCGTCAGCCCTGACGAACGGCAGGCGGTCGTCGATCGAGAGCTTGAAAAGGTCCGAGTCGATGTCCAGGTCGTCAACCGCCGCCTCGACGACCTCGCCGATCGAAACCCAGTCCTGGGAAGGCTCCGCCCGGCCCGTGCGCAGTCGCGAGAGATCGAGCAGGTTGTCGACCAGAGCGGCGAGTCGATCGGAGTCATCGATGATCGCCTCGCGCAACTCCATCCTGTCCACATCGTCGATCGTCGGGGACGTGAGCGCTTCCGCGGCCGCCCGGATCGCCGTGATCGGGGTCCGAAGATCGTGCGAGACCGTCCGGAGCAGGGCGGTCTTGATCTCGTCGCTGCGGCGAAGGGCCTCAGTCTCCACGGTCGCCCTGAGCAACTCCCCACGATCGATCGCGGCGGCGAGCAGCCCCTCGAGGCCGGGGAGCAACCGATCCTCGAGGCGGCGGAGGTTTTCAGGGTCGATGCCCGCCGGGACCACCAGCGTGCCGAGCCGGTATCCACCATGCGTCAAGGCCAGCGACAGCCTTCCCGGGTTGTCCGTGGCCTCGCCGCGCTGCAGGGCCGCCGAGGGCAGGTCGAGCGCACGTGCGATTCTCTCTGCGGCAACGGGTAACGATGCCTCGAGATTGGGGCCGCCGAGGAGGGTGCGTGCAAGCTCGGCCATCAAGTCGGCCTCGCGTCTCCGCGCGTCCGCCTCCTGGGCACGGCTTCGGGCCAGTTCGGCCAGGGTGCCTGCGATCGCCGCGGTGACGAAGAAGGCAGCGAGCGCCACCCAGTTCCGCGAGTCGGCGATGGTGAACTGCCCGGTCGGGGGTAGGTGGAAGAAGTTGAACGCCGCCGCGCTCGCAAATGCGGTCAATAGGCCAAGGCGCAGGCCCCAGTAGATCGAGACACCGATCACGGCCAGCAGGTAGACGACGCCGAGCGAGACGGCCGGCGCGATGGTCTTCAGCGGGTAGATCGCCAGGGTGCAGAGCGCGACGGATCCAATTGCGACGGCGAGCCCGAGGGCCCGTGAGCGAGGCGGCTCACGGAGAAGGAGCGGAGTCCTGATCTCCATTTGCAGCGAGTTTAGGGCGGCGGGGGCGGCTAGCCGCGCTCGAACATGCGGCGCCGCTCGTAGTCCGTCACGACCTTGTCGAACAGGCCCTGCTCGAGCTGCCCGTAGTTCAGGTAGTGCCTGTGGACGGCATCGCCGAACGCCTGCTTCGCGAAATCTGACTTCTCCCACTGGCCGACCGCCTCGCGGAGTGACGAAGGAAACGCCTCGGCCTCGCCGGCCTCGTAGGCGTTGCCCTTCAGCTCCGGGCCGGGATCCGTCTTGTTCTCGATTCCGTCCAGGCCGGCGGCGAGCAGCGCGGCCATCGCCAGGTAGGGGTTGGCGTCGGCGCCCGGGATCCGGCACTCGACCCGGCGTGACTGCCCGTGGCCGACGACGCGGAAGCCGCAGGTGCGGTTGTCCCGGCCCCACGAAACGGAGGTGGGAGCCCAGCTCTCCGCCGCGTAGCGCTTGTATGAGTTGATCGCGGGCGCCACGAACAGCGCCAGCTCGCGGATGTGGTTCCGCATCCCGCCGATGAAATGCATGAAGGCGTCCGTCTCCTCGCCCTTGCCGTCGACGAAGACGCTCTTGCCATCGTCGTCCACCAGGCTCTGATGAACGTGGCAGGAGCTTCCGATGTCGTTCTCCGATGGCTTCGCCATGAAGGTCGCCGAGATGTCGTTGAGGAAGGCGATCTCCTTGACCCCGTTCTTGTAGATCGTGTGGCGGTCCGCCGCGGTGACCGCGTCCGCGTAGCGGAAGTTGACCTCGTGCTGGCCATACCAGGCCTCGCCCTTCGAGAACTCGACAGGGATGCCGGCGTTGTGCATGCCGCGGCGGATCTGTCCCAGGTAAGCCTCATCCATCGTGGTGGCGAGGATGTGGTAATCGAGGATGTACGGGATGGTCGGGGTGAGGTTCTTGAAGTCCTTCTCCCAGGCCTCGGCGTAGCTCTCCTTGTAGAGGTAGAACTCGAGCTCGGAGGCCGCGTACGGCGTGAAGCCCATCTCGCGGGCGCGCTCGTACTGGGCGATCAGGATCTGCCGGGGCGAGGCCACCACGGGACTGCCGTCCTCGTTGACGACGTCCGCGAGCACCAGCGCCGTGCGGTCGAGCCAGGGGATCACCCGCAGCGTCGACATGTCAGGCTCGATCCCGAAGTCGCCGTAGCCGTCCTCCCAGTTGGCCATCTCATACCCGGGGAGCGGCTCCATGTCCATGTCGAGCGCGAGCAGGTAGTTGCAGCCCTCGACCCCGTGGCCGACCACCTCGTCGAGGAAGTACTCGATCTCGATCCGCTTGCCGAAGAGGCGGCCCTGCATGTCGGTGAAGGCGGTGACGATCGTGTCGATCGTCCCGTCGTCGCCGCGCCTTCTTCAGCTCGTCGAGCGTGAGCATGCCTCGGGTGCCACCGGGGCCACCGGGTCGGGGGGCAGCTTCCTTGCTCTTCTCCCCTGACGCCACGCACGGACCCTATATCGTCGCTGCATGGCGAGCAAGGAAGCGATCCGGGTGATCGAGCCTGCCACCGCGGAGGTGATGGCGGAGATCCCCCGCGCCGGCAAGGAGGAGACCGACGCCGCGATCGCGCGCGCCCGCGAGGCGTTCCCCGGATGGCGCGCGATGGACCCCGCCGCCCGCTCGGCGCTCCTCCACGACCTCGCCGATGCGATCGCCGAGCGCCAGGAGGACCTTGCTCGGCTCGAGGCGCGCAACGCCGGCAAGCCGATCTCCGACGCCCGGGGCGAGATGGGCATGGTCGTCGAGACCTTCCGCTACTACGCGGGCGCTCCGGAGCGACTCACCGGCAAGACGATTCCCGTCGCGGGCGGCGTGGACATGACCTTCCGCGAGCCGCTCGGCGTCGTCGGGCTGATCACGCCCTGGAATTTCCCGCTCACCATCGCCTCCTGGAAGGTCGCGCCGGCGCTCGCCGCCGGCAACACGATCGTGCTGAAGCCGGCTGAGCTGACCCCGCTCACTGCGGTCGAGCTCGAGAAGATCGCGCTGGAGGCGGGCGTGCCGGAGGGGGTGCTCAACGTCGTCCCGGGCAAGGGCAGCGTCTGCGGCCAGCGCATCGTGGAGCATCCCGACGTCGCCAAGGTCGCCTTCACCGGCTCGACGGAGGTTGGGCGAGGCATCGCCGAGGGCGCCGCCGCCACCATCAAGCGGGTCACCCTGGAGCTCGGCGGCAAGTCGGCCAACGTGATCTTCGCGGATTCCGACCTCGAGTCCGCGGCCGCCTCGGCGCCGCTCGCCGTCTTCGGCAACGCAGGCCAGGACTGCTGCGCCCGCTCTCGCATCCTGGTCGAGCGCTCCGCGATGGACGACTTCATGTCCGCCCTGGAGAAGGCCGTCACCTCGATCAAGGTCGGTGACCCTCTCGACGAGTCGACCGACATGGGGCCGGTGATCTCGGCCGACCAGCTGGAGACGGTCTCCTCCTACGTCAACGGCGACGCGCCGGTGGCGTTCCGCGGCTCGGCGCCCGACGGGGCCGGCTACTGGTTCCCACCCACGGTGCTCGCCCCCGTCTCCAACGACGATCGCCCGGCGCGCGAGGAGATCTTCGGCCCGGTGGCCTGCGTGATCCCCTTCGAGGACGAGTCCGAGGCCATCCGAATCGCCAACGACACGATCTACGGACTGTCGGGCTCGGTGTGGACGCGGGACGGCGCGAAGGCGCTGCGAGTGGCGCGGGCGATCGAGACCGGCGTGGTCTCGATCAACTCGAACACGTCGGTCCGGGTCTCCACCCCGTTCGGCGGATACAAGCAGTCCGGAGTCGGGCGCGAGCTCGGCCCCGACGCGCTCGAGGCCTACAGCGAGATCAAGAACGTCTACTACGCGACGGAGGGCTGATGGGCCGACTCGACGGGAAGGTCTGCGTGATCACCGGAGCAGCGAGCGGGATCGGCGCCGAGACCGCGCGGCTGTTCGCCGGCGAGGGCGCGCGCGTGGTGGGTGTCGACCTGGCGGAGGGAGCCGAGGGCGAGCTGGCCCTGCAGGCCGACGTGGCCGATGAGGACTCGGTCCGCGAGATGTACGCCAAGGTCGCCGAGGAGATGGGGCGAATCGACGTCCTCTTCAACAACGCCGGCATCAGCCCCGACGACGACGTTTCCGTGCTCGACACATCGCTCGAGGCGTGGCAGCGCGTCCAGGACGTCAACCTGAAGTCGGTCTTCCTCTGCTGCAAGCACGGCATCCCCCACCTGCTCGAGTCCGGCGGCGGCTCCGTCATCAACACCGCTTCGTTCGTCGCGGTGATGGGCGCGGCGACCTCGCAGATCTCCTACACCGCGTCGAAGGGCGGCGTCCTCGCGCTGTCCAGGGAACTGGGGGTCGAGTTCGGCAAGCAGGGCGTCCGGGTCAACGCACTCTGCCCCGGACCCGTCAATACGCCGCTGCTTCAGGAGCTGTTCGCCAAGGACCCGGAGAAGGCCGCGCGGCGGATGATCCACCTGCCGATGGGCCGCTTCGCCGAGGCGAGGGAGATCGCGCAGGGCGCGCTCTTCCTGGCGAGCGACGAAAGCTCCTACGTGACCGCCTCGACGTTCCTGGTCGACGGCGGCCTCTCCGGCGCGTACGTCACACCCGAATAGCGGCGAGCACGCGGGTCGCGGTGGTGACCAGGGTCGCCCGCGAGACCTCCGGGTGGTCGAGCGACCAGAGCGCCAGCCCGGCCCCACCGGCTCGCAGGAACTCCGCGAGCGGTTCGACCTGGGCTTTCGGGATGCCCTTCCGACCGGCGATGAACCCGGCGAGCACCTCGCGCGCCCGATCCTAGCTAGGCGATCGTTTCCAGGAATCGGCCGCAGAGCTCGCGACCTAGCCGGTTCCAGCAGTCAATCTTCTCGCCGGTCTGTTCCCCGAGAGCCTCCGGGTCCACCCCGATCCGCACGGCGTCCTCGTCGATGCGGTACTCGGCGGTCCACTTGGCCGCGTCCGCGGCCGTGACCTCAGCATGGAACTGGATTCCCCAGGCCACCTCACCGACGCGATAGGCCTGCGTGCAGACAGGGCTGCGGGCGAGGATCGCCGCACCCTCCGGCAGCAGCGCCTCGTAGCTGTGCCACTGGAAGGCCTCGAAGCTCGGCGCCATCGGCCCGATCACGGGGTCCGCCCTCCCCTCGTCGGTCACCTCGACGGGGTGCCAGCCGATCTCGGGCTCGCTGGCACGGCGGGCCATGCCGCCCGCGGCCTCTGCGAGCACCTGGCTGCCCAGACACACCGCCAGCACGGGCATACCGTCGTCGATCATCGCGGCGAAGAAGTCCTTCTCGAAGCGCAGCCAGGGGTGGCGATCCTCCTGGTCAGCGTGCATGGCGCCGCCGAAGGTCAGGACCGCGTCGTAGTCGGCGATCTCGAGTTGCGGCCCGGTGCCGCGCTCCGAGAGCCGCCACTCGTGCAGCTCCACCCCGTGCTCGGCCATCTCATCGGCGAAGACGCCCGGGCCGGCGTCCGTCTGATGCACGATGGCGAGGGCCCTCATCGAGGAACCATCATCACTGAAATACTGGGCGAATCCGGCATGGACGCAGCAGACAACACCAGGCGAGTCGTCGAGACCGGGCACGCACCCGAGCCCATCGGTCCCTATTCCCAGGCCGTCGTGGCGAACGGCGTCCTCTACTGCAGCGGTCAGGTGCCGCTCGATCCCGCCTCCGGTGAGCTGATCGAGGGCGGCATCGCGGAGCAGGCGGCGCGGTGCCTCGAGAGCCTCGCGGCTGTCTGCCGGGAAGCGGGCACGCGGCTCCAGGACGCGGCGCGAATCGGGATCTACCTGACGGACATGGAGGAATTCCCGATGGTGAACGACGTATACGCGACCTTCTTCGAGAAGCCATTCCCGGTTCGCACGACGGTCGGAGTCGCCGCCCTCCCGAAGGGCGCTCTGGTCGAGATGGACGCGACCGTTCCGCTCCCCTCTTGAGCGAGGGCATCTCCCTTGCGGACGTCGAGCAGGCCCGCGGGGTGGTCGCCGACGTGGTGCGCCGCACCTACGTCTTCGAGTCTCGGTACCTATCGCGCACGACCGGCGGCACGATCGCGCTCAAAGCCGAGAACCTGCAGCGCACGGGCTCGTTCAAGCTGCGCGGCGCCCTAAACAAGATCGCCGGGCTCGACGACGGCACCAAGGGTGTCGTCGCCGCGAGCGCGGGCAACCACGGCCAGTCGGTCGCCTACGCGGCGCGGGCCCGCGGGCTGGCGGCGACCATCTTCATGCCCGAGCGCGCACCCCTGGCGAAGATCGCAGCCGCCCGGGAGTCGGGGGCCGACGTCGTGCTGCAGGGGGAGTCGATCGAGGACTGCGTCATGGACGCCCGCGAATACGCCAAGTCCGAGGGCCTTTCCTTCATCCACCCGTATGACGACCCGGCGGTCATCGCCGGCCAGGGGACGATCGGCCTAGAGCTGGTGGAGGAGATCGAGGATCTCGCGAAGGTGCTGATCCCGATCGGCGGCGGCGGCTTGGCCTCCGGGATCGCAACCGCGATCAAGGCCGCGAACCCGACGGTCGAGATCGTCGGCATCCGCTCACAATGTGGGCTCGCCGACGGGATCGCGGTGAAGCAACCAGGCGAGATCACGGCACCACTGCTGGAGGACCTGGTCGATGAGGTGGTGACGGTTGACGAGAACGCGATCGCCGACGCGATCATGCTGCTGCTGGAACGGACCAAACTGGTCGTCGAGGGGGCAGGCGCCGTGGGCGTCGCCGCGCTGATCGGGAAGCAGGTCCAACCCGCCGAGACGGGAACGACGGTGGTCGTCCTCTCTGGCGGCAACATCGACACGGGCGTGCTCGCCGACCTTGCTCGACACCACGAGACGGGGCGGGGAAGGCGGTTGCGGATCTTCACCAAGATCCCCGACGAGCCGGGCTCGCTCGCCGCCCTGCTCACCGCAATCGGTGAGGGTGGCGGCAACCTGATCGACGTCGATCACGTGCGAGAGGGCGTGGGCCTCTCGGTCAGCGAGACTGGCGTGGAGCTGGTGATAGAGACCCGCGGGCCTGAGCACGCCGAGCGCCTGCTCGAGCAGATCAGAGAACTCGGCTACACGCCGGACGTGCTGAGCTGATCCTCGTAGTCGCCCGGGTCCAGATGCCTGGTCCGGCGGCGGTATTCGAGCGTGAAACCCGGCCAGTTGTTGGTGTTCCGGCCGTGCTCGTCGACGTACCAGTTGTTGCACCCGGTCTGCCAGACAGAGGTGGAGAGACGGCTCTGCATCTCGCTGTCGAACGACTGCTGCACCTCGGGACGCACCGAGAGCTGCCCGCCCATGCGGCGCAGCCGCTCGACGGCGTCGGCGATATAGGTCATCTGGCTCTCGAGCTGGAAGATGATCGATCCTGAGCCGAGGTTGGTGTTGGGGCCGTACATGACGAACAGATTCGGGAAGCCCGCGACCGTCATGCCGAGGTAGGCGTTCGCCCCCTCGCGCCAGACCTCGTTCAGGTCGCGACCGTCGCGGCCGCGGATCTCCATCGGGGCCAGGAACCGGGTGCTCTCGAAGCCGGTTGAGAGGACGATCACGTCGGCGGGGCGCTCGGTGCTGTCCTCCGCTACGACGCCGTTCTTCGTCAGCTCCCGGACGCCCTGGCTGACCAGCTCGACGTTCGGGCGCTCGAGGGTCGAGTAGTAGTCAGGCGAGATCAGCACCCGCTTGCAGCCGAGCACATGATCGGGCGTCAGGGCCTGCTTCAGCTCGGGGTCGGAGACCTGGTCGTCGAGGTTGTGCTCGAACATCCGCACGCCGAGACGGCCCATTCCCCGGAACTGGTTGAAAGCCGAGATGAAGATCTCGAAGGTGAGCCATTGCGTGAAGCGGGCCATCCACCGCGCCGGCGGGAACCAGCGGAAGAGACGCCTCTCCCACGGCATGTAGGGGCGGTCCTTCTTGGGAATCACGAAGGGTGCCGAGCGCTGGTAGACGTCCAGCTGGGCCACCCGCTCGGCGATCGCCGGGACGACCTGGATCGTGCTGGCGCCCGTTCCGATCACCGCCACCCGCTTGCCCTCGATCCCGACGTCATGGTCCCAGCGGGCAGTGTGGAAGATCGGGCCCTTGAAACGGTCGGCTCCCTCGATTCGCGTCATCGCCGGGCGGCTGAGCTGGCCGCAGGCGGACACGAGCACGTCAGCCTCCAGCGTCTCTCCATCATCGGTCTCGATCCGCCATTTGCCGATGTCATCGTCGAACTCCGCCCGGGTCACCTCGGTCCCCAGGCGAAGGGCCTGGCGCAGGCCGTACTTCTCCACGCAGCGCTCCAGGTAGTCGAGGATCTCCGGCTGCGGCGAGTAGCGGCGGCTCCAGTCGGGATTCGGCTCGAACGAAAACGAGTAGAGGTGCGAGGGCACGTCGCAAGCCGCGCCCGGATAGGTGTTGTGCCGCCAGACACCGCCGACTCCCTCTGCCTTCTCGAGGATGGTCAGCGATTCGATTCCCGCCTTCTTCAGTGTGATCGCGAGGCCGATGCCCCCGAAGCCGGCGCCGATGATCGCGATGCTCGGAGCAGGCCGCCCATTAACCGAGCCGTTGCCCGACCCGTCCGCAGCTCGCTCTGCGAGCGGCCGCCCGGCCCAGATGTCATCCAGCGCGACGCCGAGGTCGGCCATCGCCTCATCGGCCTCCCGCAAGAGCCCCGCCGCGAGCTGGAAGTCGTGCCACATGCCCTCGAAGCGCGTCATGCGCACATCGACCCCGGCCGCCCGCGCACGATCGGCAAACGTCTCGGAATCGCTCAACAGGAGATCGTGAGTGCCCACCTGGAGGTAGATCGGTGGCAGCCCGCTGAGGTCAGCGGCGACCGGAGAGAGCTCCGGATCGAGGGGATCGCCGTCCCCGCGGTAGAGCTCGCCGCCGCGCACCGTCCAGTCCCGGAACAGCCCGACGTCGTGGCGGGCGTTGGCGTACATCGACGCGCCTGAGCAGGTCAGATCGAGCCAGGCATTGAGGAGGACAAGCCCGCCCGGGAGCGGCTCCCCCTCCTCGCGCAGCCTCATCGCCATTGCAACTGCCAGGCCACCTCCCGCGGAATCGCCTACGACCACGATCGCCTCCGGCTCGATCCCGGAGCTGATCAGCTCCCGGTAGGCGGCGACGGAATCCTCGATGCCCGCCGGATGCTTGTGCTCCGGCCCCAACCGGTACTCGAGCAGATGCACGGGCGCCTTCCCGGCCAGCGCGATCTGCGCCGCGAGGCCGCGATGGGTCCGACGGGAACCGAGGACGTAGGCGCCGCCGTGCAGATAGAGGATCGCCCTCGACCGATCGGCGCCGTCGGCCTCGATCCGGTCGCATTGCAAACCGCCGAGCGACCCCGGGGTGACCGAGACACCGCTCGGGATGCGCGTAATCTTCGCGGCGGCCTCGGTCCACGCGCGCTGCATGCGGATCGGAATCCAGGTGCGCTGCGCGGAGCGCTGCAACAGACGAGTGAGCAGCTTGGCGATCGGCCGAGGCAGGTATCGATTCACGGGACGGGAGAATAGGCTCCGAGCGTGGGCTCCCACGAGACGATCGACCTGACCACCGACGGCCCGGCCGCCCGCATCCTGCTCAACCGGCCCGATGCCCTCAACGCTTGGAACGAGCAGTTCGGCAAGGACCTGCTCGACGCGGTCACGACCGTCGCCGGCGACGAGAGGATCAGGGCCGTGCTGATCACCGGCGCCGGGCGCGGCTTCTCCTCGGGCGCGGATCTGAAGGAACAGCGCGGCGCTGACGACGGCGGGCTCCCGGATCTCAGCGCCCGCCTGAAGGAGATCTACCACCCGATCATCACCCAGCTCAGGGAGACGCCCAAGCCGGTGGTGTCTGCCGTCAACGGGCCCGCCGTCGGGATCGGTTGCTCACTGGCCCTCGCCGCCGACCTGATCGTCGCCGCCGAGTCCGCCTACTTCCTGCTCGCCTTCGTCAACATCGGCCTGGTGCCCGATGGCGGCTCGACGGCTTTCATCCCCGCCCGGGTCGGCTACGCCCGCGCCGCTGAGATGGCGATGCTGGGCGAGCGCGTGCCGGCGGATCAGGCGCTCGACTGGGGCCTGATCAACCGCGTAGTCCCGGACGCGGATCTCGAGTCTGAGGGGGCCGCTCTGCTCGAGCGGCTCGCAAACGGCCCGACGCGGTCTTATGCGGGCTCAAAGCAACTGCTCAACCGGCGCCTCTACGCCGACCTCGCCGGCCAGCTCGACGCAGAGGCCGAAGCCCAGAAGGGCCAGGGTCAGAGCAAGGACTTCACCGAGGGTGTGTTGGCCTTCGTCGAGAAGCGAGATCCGGACTTCACCGGCACCTAGCCGCTCGTAAGCTCAGTGGAGTGTTCTTTCGGCAGATCCTGCATGAGGACCTGAGCTGCGCTTCCTATCTGGTCGGCGACACCGGCTCCGGCGTCGCCGCGGTTATCGACCCGCAGTGGGCGATCGAGCCATATCTGCGCCTCAGCCGGCTGCACGGGGTTCGCATCGAGCACGTGCTGGAGACGCACAACCACGCCGACCACGTCTCCGGCCATGGTCGCCTCGCGAGGGCCACGGGGGCGACGATCCACATCCACGAGCTCGCCGACGCCGAGTATCAGCACGAGGCGTTCACCGACGGCTGGAAGCTCACGCTCGGCGAGGTCGAGATCGAGGCGCTTCACACACCTGGCCACCGTCCGGAGCACACCTCGTTCCTTCTGCGTGACGGCGATCGCGGGGGCGATCCCTGGGCCGTGCTGACCGGTGACTCGCTCTTCGTCGGGGACGTGGCGAGGCCCGACCTCGCGATCGAGAAGCGCGAGGGAGCGGCGGGCATCTTCCACTCGCTCCACGAGCGGCTTCTCTCGCTCCCCGACGACGTCGAGGTCTGGCCCGGCCACCTGGGCGGCTCGGCCTGCGGCAGCGCGGGGATCGACCTGAAGTCGACGTCGACCATCGGCTTCGAGCGGGAGCACAACCGCGCTCTGCGCTTCGCGACCGAGGACGAGTTCGTCGAGGACGCCATCGCGACGCTGGGCGCGCCGCCGCCCAACGTCGAGCACATCGTCGCCCTCAACCGAGGGCCCCTGATCGAGGAGATGGGCACGCCCATTCCGCTGGCGCCCCACGCCGTGGAGGTCGGGATCGCCGAGGGCGCGCTCCTCATCGACGCGCGCACCAACGAGCAATTCGACGAGGCCCACGTTCCGGGCGCGATCAGCGCCTCGGCCTACGAGACCGGCTTTGCCACCAAGGTCGCAAGGGTGGTCCTGCCCGACGTCGATCTGATCGTGATCGCCGCGTCCGACGGGTACGAGCTCGAGGCCGCGGAGCTGCTCGCGTCGGTCGGCCTCCGGGTCCGCGGCTATCTCGACGGCGGCATGACCTCATGGCGCTCGGAGGGCCGCCCCGTGCGGCGGATCGAGCTGATCGACCCGGATGAGCTCGCGGGTCGCATGGAGGTCGACGACGTCATGGTGCTCGATGTCCGCGACGACGACGAGTTCGCCGAGGCCCACATCCCCGGGTCGGTCAACCTCCCCTATGGGGAGCTGCCCGACCGGCAGGGCGAGCTGCCGCGCGACCGGGTGATCGCCGCGATCTGCAGTGGCGGCAAGCGCAGCGGTCTCGCCGCTTCGATCCTCCAGCGGGAGGGGTTCGAGCGGGTCGTGCATGTCGCCAACGGCGGCGTCGGCACCTGGCGCCGCAGCGGACACCCTGTTGAGTCCGGCTAGCCCTTCTTAGCCGACTTGTTCCCCACGCTGATCGACTTCAGGAACGGGACCAGTTTCTTCAGGAACGCGTTCACCTTGGGCTCCGCCGCGCTCGGGTCGTTGTGCGCGTAGGTCGCCGAGCGGTCGACTAGCTTCAGGTTCTTGCGCGGTATCCCGGCCTCAGCCGCCAGCGACTGCGCGGCCGAGATCACCCTGGTCCCGCCGAGCGCGGCAGCGAAGGCGTAGATCTTCATTCGCTTCCGCAGCTTGGACGCGTCGGTCGAGTGAACGTCTAGGACCGACTGGGCAGGATTCGGGAGCCCATCGCCGACCGCGCCCGAGTCGATCGACAGGCGCAGCGGGTGGTACCAGGCGGTGCCGTCCAGGTTCTGCAGGCCCCAGCCCGAGAACATGCTCGCCCACCGCTGGATCGGTGTGATGTTTCCGGCACGGTCCCAGCCGCGCGGGTCGCCGCTGGCGGCGAGCTGGCCGCTGTGTACCTGGGCCGCGAGCAACGAGGAGGGTGAGGTCTTGACGTCGGTCGAGAGCCCGTAGGCGGCCTCGTTGGTGGGATTGACCCCAGGCGGAGGCTGCAGGTTGGACGGCAGCAACGGCCAACCCTGAAAGACCGAGAGGGTGTTGGGCGACGCCTTGGTGGCCGCGGAGCCGACCATCCCGAATAGGCCCGCGAGGGGCGCCGGAATGCCGCCGAACGCGAGCCAGGGGGTTGAGGTCTGCAGATTGTTCAGCGAGGTCTGTGCCTGGTCGGCCGTTACCGGTGTCGGACTGCTGGCGCCGTCGATCAACACGAGTCCGGACAGATCGCGCCCGCCCGGTCGGCCGTTGAAGTCCCAGGTCGCGTAGGCGGTGGCGATCGATCCGCCGAGCGAGTGGCCGCCCATCGCCACGTTGCGACCGCCCTTGGCAGCAGCCTTGACCACGACGCGGAGATCGTTGATCTCGGTGTTCATCCCCCACTGGCGAGCGAACGGAACCGCCGAGTCAGGCACGTTGTGGACGTGGTTCGTGATGCTCGAGTTCGACAGGTAGCCCAGGTAGTAGTTGAAGAAGTCGGTGGGGCTGACCTTCCCCTGCTTGAGGAGGTTGAGCTCGGACTGGTCCTCGAGATAGTTCTCGCGGCGTTCCACCGCCCAGATCTGCCAGCCGGGGAGCATCTTGACGATCGACTTGGCGAGGGGCTCGAAGTAGGCGGCACTCGCCGAGGTTCCGGGATTGAGGACGAGGACGTTCTTGGCCTTCGGATCGCCGGTCTTGAGGACACCGACGACGTTCAGATTCTGCGGTGTGCCCGGCGACGGATAGCCCGCCATCGTCTTGAACTTCACCGGCACCTTCGCGCTCGCCGCCGGCGCCAGCACCGCCAACATCGCGGCGGCCGTCACCGCAACAAGCCCGAGCCGCGCGGACATCCTGTCCCGTCTCCTCATTCCACTCTCCTCATCGATCGCCCTGCGCCCTTACTGATACATCGAACACGGAACGTATCGATAAGTCTCGCTTCATGTCCGCCTGCCAAGATGCGCAACTTCCCGGCAGGTGAGCTGTTCTCAGCGACCCGTGAAGCGAATCGCCCTCCTCACCACCCTGATCGCCGTGGCCACCGGCCTGCTCGTCGCCGCGCCCAGCGCATTCGGCATCAAGGCGGGCTTCAACATCGCGACCAAGCGGCTCGAGGCCGCTTACAAGGTTGCCCTCTTCGAGCGCCGATTCGACCCGAGCGGCTGCTACCCGCCGCCGAAACAGCTCGCGCGGGCGATCCACGAGTCCAGCAAGCACAAGGTCGGCGTCGCGCCCAACACGAAGCGCCTGGCCAACACCAACGAGGTCTACGTGGTCGTACAGGGCACCACTTGCGAGCACCTGCGGATGGCGCTGCGGGCAGTCGGCGGAATCTACGTGCTGGACTCAAAGCTGGGGACCGTCCGCCTCCAGGGGCACAAGGGCCTGGCGACACCCGGGCTCGCCAAGCCGCTCACCAACCTGACCCTCGCCACGAGGCCCTTCCAGGTGACCAAGCCCGACACGGCCCCCCGCCTTCAGACCATCTGCCCGGGCGGCAAGTTCCCGATGGGCGGCGGCATGACATCCAGCCCGGCGACGGACAGCGACGGCGAGGGGATCTATCCCCACTCCTACGAGAGGCTGGGGGCCCAGCGAGGCTGGCACATCAGCGTCGTCTTCCTCGACCCCAGTCGGGCCAGCACCGCGCCGCGCAACGTCACCGTGCAGGCGATGTGCGGCTTCGGGGTGATCCCGGCCACCCCCACCCCACACCGGACCGTCTACCTGCGGCCCGGCGAGACGAAGACCGTTATCGCCCGCTGCCCCTCCGGGCAGTCCCTGGTCTCGGGCGGATTCCAGCGCACCGACTTCCGCAGCGACGGTGGCGACTACGTCACCGAGTCCCACGCGGCCGGCACGAACGCCTGGATGGTCAGCGGGCATGCCTACGGAACGGGATCCGGCGAGCTCACGTCGATTGCATACTGCGCGCGGACGAAGAAGCCGATCATCACCGAGGTGGCCTCATCGCCGGCCCCGGTGGCGGCGAACGGCTCCGCGTCGACGACCACGCCCGCCTGTCCCGCCGGCAAGAAGCTGATCGCCGGTGGGTTCAGCACCAACGGCTCCACGAGCGCGCTGTTCGACGGCGCCGGGTTCAACCCCGACGGCACCTGGACGGCGCACGCCTACGGCTTCTTCGGCGCTGCCCCGCAGCTCACCGCGTACGGCTACTGCCTGCCGGCGAAGTAGCCGCTACGCACGGCTCGGCGCTTCCTCGCCGTGCCCGAAGCGGACGGCGGGGAGCACCCGATCCGCCCAGCGCGGCAGATACCAGGCCCACGGGCCGAGCAGCCTGAGCAGCACCGGCATCAGCAGCAGGCGGATCAGCATCGCGTCGAGAAGGACCGCAATCCCAAGGATCAGCCCCATCTCCTTCGGCGGCAGCGGCCCGGAGAGGGCGAAGGTGAAGAAGACCGCCACCATCACCGCGCCGGCCGCGAAGATCACGCGCCCCGAGTGGGCCAGCCCTCCGACCATCGCCTCCTTGGCGTCATGGGTGCGATCCCAATGCTCCCTCGCCGAGGAGAGCAGGAACACCGTGTAGTCCATCGAGATCGCGAAGATCATCGCGAAGAAGAAGACCGGTCCCCAGGCGTCGAGGAAGCCCTGTGGCTCGAAGCCGAGGATCGAGTGCAGAGCACCGTCCTGAAAGATCCACTTGGCCACGCCGAAGGCGGCTCCGGTGGCGAGCAGGTTGGTGACCACGCCCGCCGCCGCGATCAGCGGGGCCTGCAGCGCGACAAGCAGGAGGACGAAGCCCAGGGCCAGGACGACGCCGATCACCAGAGGTGTCTTCCCCGTGAGCGCGGCCGCCAGATCGTGGTTCTCGGCGACCGCGCCACCGACCATGGTCCCCGCGGGGAGCTCCGTGCGCAGCCTGTCGATCGTCGCGCTTGCCGCCGAGCTCGAGGGATCCTGCCGCGGGATCGCGTAGATCAGGGCGAGGTCGCCCGACCGCTGTGCGGGCAGCACCTGGCCGATGCCGGGATCGCGTTGCGTAACGGCGGTCGCTGCTCCGGCCTCTGATGCCGGCGCGACGAGCTGCAGCGGCCCGGTCGCGCCCGGACCGAATGCCGCCTGCACCTGGCCGTAGCCGACCCGAGAGGAGTCGCCGGGCGGGACGACCTTGATCGAGGGCATCGCCGTATGGAGCGTCAGCACCGGCATCATGAGAGCGACCAGGGCCACGACGGCCGGGACGCCGTAGCGCAGGGGGTGGCGCCAGAGGCGCTCCCCCCAGGCCGCGAAGCGCGGCGAGCGGTGCTCGCCGGAGTGGGCCCACGGCAGCGAGAGCTTGTCCACCCGGGACCCCAGCTTCGCGAGCACCGCCGGCAGCAGGGTCAACGTCGCGGCGAGCACGAAGACGACGGCCAGCATGATCCCGACGCTGACCGAGCGGAAGGCCGGGCTCGGGACCAGCATCACCGCGCTCAGGGAGATCAGGACCGTCACGGCCGAGAAGACCACGGCCTTGCCGGCCGTGTCCATGGTCTGGGCGACGGCTTCTTCTGGCGGCAGCCCGGACCCGAAGAACGCGCCGCGGAACCGATAGACGACGAACAGCGCGTAGTCGATGCCCAGCGCGAGGGCGAACATCAGCGCGAAGTTCATGGCCCAGATGGAGATCGGCAGGACCTGCGCGCCGAGGTAGAGGGAGCCAGCTGCGGCGACCAGGCCGACCATGGTCAGCATCAGAGGGAGGCCGGCGGCGACAAGTGAGCCGAAGGCGACCAGCATGATCGCCAGGGTCACGGGCCAGGAGATCACCTCCGAGCGCAGCATCGCGCTCTTGTTCGCGGCATTGAAGTCGGACCACATTCCGGACGCGCCGGTCAGGTGGACCTGCGTCCCGGCATGACCCAGCGACGTCAGCGGCCCCTTGAGGTTCTCCGCAGCGGCGACCATGGCATTCGCGTCCTTGGCGGCGCCGGCCTGCACGATCGCGGTGTGGCCGTCGGGCGAAATCGAGACGCCCGGCTGCGGACCGACCACGGACCGCACCGCGGAGTCCGAGCGCAGCCTCCGCTCGACGGCCGCGACCGTGGAATCGAAGTTCGGATCGCCAATAGATGACGCGGGCGAGTGAACGACGACCATGAGGCCATAGCTGGAGAGCCCCTGGAAGTTGCGGTCGATCAGCTTTCGCGCCTGGACCGACTCGGAGCCGGTCGCCTCCCAGCCCGCGCCGGAGAGGGCCTTCTCGACCCGCGGCGCCAGGAAGCCGAGGCCCAGTGCGATCACGGCCCAGCCGATCACTACCACGCGAAAGTGGGTCGCGGTGTAGCGCCCCAGCCTCCCGATCGGACCGACGTCGATCACCGGGTCTCCGGATAGACGACCGAGTCAAGGTGCAGAGCGCGCCTCAATACATGCGACGCTGGACAGACACCCACCAAGACGTAGAGCCACAGGTTGACGCCGACAAATGCGGTCAGCACCAAGAACCAGGGTGAAACCAGCGCGACCAGCGCGACGCTGATCAGGATGACCGTGCCGGCCAGAGCAAAGAGGACCCGCTCGAGCGGCCACTGGGAGCGAGACATCTATGCGCTCCCTTCCAGCAGGCTGTCGAGCCGCTCGATCTCCTCGCGCAGGCCCCCGCAGACGTCGTCACAAAGCGACCAGACGACGGGGTCGGCGATCGAGTAGAGGGAGAAGTTGCCCTCCTTGCGGCGCTCGACGATCCGGGCGCGGAGCAGGACTCCGAGATGCTGCGAGACGTTCTGCTGCGAGGCGCCGGTGAGCTCCTGCAGCTCCTTGACGCTCTTCTCGCCCTCGCGCATGGCCTCCAGCAGCCGAATGCGCATCGGCTCTCCAAGTACGCGGAAGCGCTCGGCGATCCGTTCGACCAGGGGGGCGGGCAGCGGATGTGGGAGCTCGGTCTTGGTTGCCATGGGTGGGAGAGTAGCACAAGTACACCATTGTGTGATAGTGTGATTGTGATCACACCATGACAATGACAGCGACAACAGAGCGCGTCGGCAAGCTTCGCCACCGCGTCGACGTCAACGGGCGGCACACGATCGTCACGGACGAGCCGCTGAAGCTCGGCGGTACGGACGAGGGGCCCGCACCCCACGAGCTCCTCCCCGCCGCCCTCGCCTCGTGCATCGCGACGATGATCGCCCTCTACGCGGAACGCCATGGCTGGGAGATCGGCGACGCGCGAGTGGAGGTCGAATACGACGCCGAGGCGACCCCACGACAGATCGAGATCGAGGTTCACCTGCCCGACTCGCTATCGGCCGAGCAGTTTCGAAGACTCGAACGCGTCGCGGATACCTGTCCGCTCCGCCGTGCCATCGAGGCAGGCTTCGACTTCGAGGAACGGGTCGTCCCGATCCGCACGGCCGTCACCGCCGCATAGCGAAAGGCAACGACCCGCCGGTGGCGGGCCGCTCCGACAACTGAACTGTCAGGCCACTCGGACCGCGCTGGCTGCTCATTTCCCCGCGACACGGTCGCGGGATTCTCGCTTCTTAGTGGGCATGATGCCCGCGAACAGTGCGCCAGCTCTCCCAGGTGATCTTGAGAATCACCAGAGTGATGACAAGGCCGATCAGGGGGTCGGCTACCGGCAGGCCAAGAGCGACGACGATCGCGCTGGCAATCACGGCCAGGCTGACGTAGGCGTCAGCGCGGGCGTGGTTGCCATCGGCGATCAGCGCCGGGCTGTCGAGCGAGTGGCCGGCGCGAGTTCGGATCCCGGCGGCGACCCGGTTGCCCACGTAGCCGATCCCGCCCGCCCCGGCGAGAGCAAGAAGGTGGGTTGGTGTCTGAGGGTGAATCAGTCGTGAGATCGCCTCGACCCCCGCGACGCAGGCCGAGATGAAGATGGCCGCGACCACGAAGAGACCGGCGATTCGCTCGGCCCTTTCGGATCGAAGCAGAAATGCGATCCCGAGAGGTATGGCCGTCGCAGCATCTCCGAAGTTGTGGATCAGATCGGCAAGCAGCGCGATGCTGCCGCTGGCGATGAAGATGGCAGTCTGGGCGAGCGCGGCCAGACCGAGGACCGCAAATGAGATTCCGACAGCTTGCAGCCCCTTCCGGGAGCGCATGATGCTCCGGTCTACGAGACCGTGTGTGTGGCCGTGCTCATCGTGGTGCTCGGTCTCGTGGCCGTGCGGCCCCGTGTGAGGGTGAGCGTGCGGCGGTCCGTCGCCGTGACGGTGCAGATCACCGCCCAATGACTCGTACGGGAGAGCATGACCGGTCACGCCCGAAGGCTAGCTCCGCAGCCGCTGACGAAGGTGATCTAGTAGCCGGCCGGGTGGCGCGCGACGAAGTCGGCCGTGTTCTCGTTCATCGAGGTGCTCCAGCGCGGCCCGTCGGAACCGTTGCCGGCGGTGTCCCAGCGTAGGCCGGCGATGAGCGCCCAGGCGTGACCGCTGTTCGCAAAGACCGTGATCCAGTTGCCGGCGCCGGGTGACCCCCAGACCTCGAGGCCGGTCGAGTCGAGCGGGCTGGAGAGGAAACCGCCACCGTGCAGGGCGAAGCTGACCGCTCCCGAGCAGTCGTAGCCGCTCGACGTGAACGAGCCATGGCCCCCTCCCCAGATGTAGGGGAGGTTGTCGATCTGGTTGGCGGCCTCGATCGCTGCGCGCACGGCGAGCGGCGCGTTCGACGGCGGGATCGCGTCCCCGTTCGAGTCGATCGTCGCCTGGCCGGCCGGAGCGGGGATGTGGGAGATGTCCACCTGGATCTGGCGCTCCTTGGAGAGCAGCGCGTTGAGCACGCCCTGGCGGGCGTTGCGCGCGGAGACCAGCTGGGACTGCTGCGACTGGATCTGCGCGTGCTGGCTCGCGATCTGCCGCTCCTTGGCCGCGACCGCGTCGCGGGCCATCTGGATCCGGTCGTGGGTGGCCTGAAGCTGGTTGACCAGGGCGGTGATCTGATCTCGCAGGCCACGCACGCGCGCGACGACCGCGTCGTCGTAGCTTCGGATGTGATCGATGTACTCGGTGCGGGTGAGCAGATCCGACCAGCTCGACGAGCGCAGGACCACGGCGGTGATGTCCGGGTCATTCGACTTGTACATCTCGACGAGCAGCTGCTCCAGCCCTGCGGTCGCCTCCTTCAGCTTCCCCCTGATTCGAGCGAGCTCCGCCTTCTCGGCATCGAGCTCGGCCGTCGCCTTGTCGAGCTCGGCCTGCTTCTGGTCGAGCTGCGCCTGGGCCGCCGCCTGTGCCTGCCGCAGATGGGACTCCTCCCCGATCAGCTGGTCGACGCGCTGGTTCATCGCGTCGATCTGCCTCTGCAGCGACCCCGAACTCGACTGGATGCGGCTGAGCTCGTCCTGCTTCTGGGCCATCTTCGAGGCGGGATCGCCAAGCGCGCTCTGGCCGATCACGGCTCCGATCACGAGTACGCAGAACACCATCAGCGCGACCATGGCGAAGCGGCCACTGCGCGTGGTGCGGGGGCGCGTTTGAGAGTGGCGAGCCGGCATCGGAAACGAGAGGCGACGAGTCGCCTCCCGGCAGTTCGCCAGGCTAGAGCTTCGGCCCCGAAATGTCAGCAGTTGCTAACACGACTGCAAGATCCGTTGCGTCTACGATCATCTGATGCCCGAGGAGTTCTGCGACGTCGGCCGGGGCGTGACCCTCTGTTACGAGACCTTCGGCGACCCCGACGACACCCCGATCCTCCTGATCATGGGCCTGGCGACTCAGATGATCGCCTGGCACGAGGACTTCTGCGAGCAGCTGGCCGAGCGCGGGTTCTACGTCGTGCGCTTCGACAACCGTGACATCGGCCGCTCCACGCACTTCGACTTCCGACCCCCGACGGTGGGCCAGATGCTCCGCCGGCGGGTGGGGCCCGAGCAGTACACCCTTTCCGACATGGCCGAGGACGCCGCCCTCCTGCTGCGCGAGCTGGGGATCGCCCCCGCCCACGTCGTCGGGGCATCGATGGGCGGAATGATCGGCCAGATGCTCGCCGCGGAGCATCCCGAGGTCGTGCGCTCCCTGACCTCGATCATGTCAACCACGGGCAGCCGCTGGCACGGGCAGCCTGCGCCATCGGTCTACCCCTACCTGCTCCGCCCCCCTCCCCACGATCGCGACGGCTACATCCAGCGGTCGGCGGAGATCTTCGGCCTGGTCGGATCAACCGGATTCGACCGCGACGAGCAGTACATCCGCGAGCGAGCGGGTCGCGCCTTCGACCGTGGTTTCGACGTGCGCGCCGGCGGCCGCCAGCTCGGTGCGATCGTCGCCTCGGGCGACCGGACCAAGACGCTCGGCAGGATCAAGGTCCCAACGCTCGTGATCCACGGGACCGTCGACAAGATGATCAGACCGTCAGGCGGCAGGGCGACTGCGAGGGCGATCCCCGGCGCCAGGCTGATGATGATCGAGGGCATGGGCCACGACCTGCCGCGCGGCGTCTGGCGGCAGATCATCGACGGGGTCGCGGAGCATGCGCGGGCGGCCGATGGCGCCCGCGAACGAGCCGCCGCCTAGCGCAGCAGCGAGGCGTGGACGCCGCCGTCGGCGCCGGTGATCCAGATCGAGGTTCCCTGCCGGACGAGGCCCACCTCGCCCGGCATCGCCGGGTCGCCGTACTCGATCTCCACGTCGATCGACTCTGGTTCCGCACCGCCGGCCAGCTCTTCCTCCAGCGGCACCCAGTAGTGCGAGTTGTTGATGTGTCGCGCCGAATCCATCTCGGCGGCGCGGAAGTGCCAGGGCACGCGCTCGCCGTCCTCGGGCGGCTTCGGGTGCCGAAGGCGGACATTCGCATCCCGGCCGCCCGCACTCTCTCGGTAGACGGCGAAGAAGTCCTCCGGGAACCGCATCGGCCGGCCGCGTTCGGGATCGAGGCAGACCCACAGCGAGACGGTCTCCACCGCCGCGCCTTCGCCCTTGATCGATGTCCGCCGCTCGGCGGAGAAGCGGCCGATGCCGCTGCAGAAGGTCCTCAGCATGAGGTCCTCGCCAAACCGGGGAAACCGCTCGACTCGGATGCGCGTGCGCCGCACGATCCATGCCCCACGGCCCTCGAAGCCGGCATCCACGAGATCGGCATAGGCGATGTCCTGAAGCCAGCGCGCCATTGCATCGAGCCGGCAGCGGCCGGCCGCGTCGGCGTCGGCAATGCCCGGCCGCATCGCCCGTTCGTACGCCCGTCCCTTCTCAGGATCCGGGACGATCTCCGTCAGCTTCATCAAACGGGTTGCGCTGACGCGCACCCTCGCATCTACTTGAGCTCCTCGAGCGCGTCGCCCAGCCGGTCCAGCATCGACCAGAGGTCGGGCATCTGATCGCGGTCGGCGACGATGCCGAAGTCCATCTTTCCGCAGTAGCTCATCACGGTCATGTTGAGGCCCATGCCGTCGGTGATCACCGAAACCGGATAGTTGCCGACCAGCCTGGCACCAGCGCAGTAGAGCGGAAACTGGGGGCCCGGCACGTTCGACACCACGAGGTTCCAGGTCGGCCGCCCCGCGCCCGTCGAGATCACGAACGTCGCTCGTGCCGCGCGCGCGAACACGGCGGGCGGAATGAAGTGGTTGGTGTCCTGGAGCAACTCCGCGGGCAACGCGCGGTGGTGCTCCTTCATGGCGGCGAGCGCGGTATGCGTCTTCTGGAGGCGGCGGACCGCGTCCGGCTCGTTGGTGAAGAAGGGAGCACTCATCAGCATGATCCGGTTGCCGTAGGTGCCCATCTCTTCGTCGGTTCGCACCGACACCGGGACCTGCACAACCAGCGGATCCGGCGGCAGGTCGTCGTGATCGAGCAGCCAGCTGCGAACCGCACCGGCGCAGATCGACACGACGACGTCGTTGACCGTGCAGTTGTGCTTGTTCTTGACCTCCTTCACCTCATCCAGCGTGAGTTGGCCGAACGCGAACCTGCGGTGCGGCGAGATCCGCCCGTTGAAGCGCGTCTTCGGCGCCTTGTAGGTCGTGTGAGCGAGGACTCCGGTCTCCCGGCTCGAGATCGGCCTGGTCAGCCGGTCGGTGACCTTGGCGACCAGCTTCGTCCCCGGGATGCCGGAGAAGACCGGCGACTGGTCGAGGTTGGGAAGCGCGCGAGGCAACGAGCGGAGCATCCGCAGCGGATACCGCGGCACACCCATCAGTCCGCGGGTGAGCATCTCCAGCTCGGTCGGCTTGCGTTCGCTGCCGTTCGGCTCCGGCTCCGGCAGCTCCCTTCCCTCCGGCTCGAGGTCGAACAGGACACCCATGATCTCGGCGCCCGAGAGCCCGTCGATCAGGGCGTGATGGATCTTCGTGAGCAGCGCCTTGTGGCCATTCTCGAGCCCGTGGACCAGGTACAGCTCCCAGAGGGGTCGAGAGCGGTCGAGGGGACGAGCCGCGATCCGCGCAACCTGCTCGGCGAGCTTCTCCTTGGCACCGCCGGGCGGCAGGGCCAGCTCGCGAACGTGGAAGTCGAGGTCGAAGTCCGGGTCGTCCAGCCAGTACGGATAGTCCAGCCCGAACGGCACCTCGACCAGCCGCCAGCGCAGCGGCGGGAGCAGTGGCATGCGCTCCTCCATCAGAGCGGTGATGTCCTTGAAGGTGAGGTCCCCGCTCGGTGTGGTCGAGGGGTCGAGGATCGTCAGCCCGGCGACGTGGCCCGTCTGGTTCGAGCTCTCAAGCGCCAGGAACTGCGCGTCGAGGCTGGTCAGCTGACGCATGGACCGATCATATGTTTCGCAAAGTACTTGCGCGGGCAAGTAACTGCGCGAGACTTCGGACTTCGACCTCAAAGGAGGGATCCGCATGGATCTCGCACTGCTCGTTCTCCGCATTGTCGTGGGCATCCTCTTCGTCGGACATGGCGCCCAGAAGCTCTTCGGCGCCTTCGGCGGTGGCGGCCTCGACGGCACCGCCGGCATGTTCGACAACATCGGCCTCCGACCCGGCTGGCTGCACGCCAGGGCCGCCGGCACGGCGGAGTTCCTCGGCGGCGCGCTGCTGGCCCTCGGCCTGTTCACCCCGTTCGCCGCCGCCGTCCTGATCGCGGTGATGACCGCCGCCGTCATCACGGTCCACGCCCCGAATGGGATCTGGAATACGAACCAGGGCTATGAGTTCAACCTGGTGATGGCGGCCGCCGTGTTCGCGCTGGCGGGCGCCGGCGCCGGTGGCTGGTCCCTCGACGACGCCTTCGGCTTCGATCTCCACGGCGCCGCCTGGGCGATCGGGGCGCTGGCGGTCGGTCTGATCGGCGGTGTCGGCACGGTGCTCTCCGGCCGCACCTACCAGGGTCACGAGCCTCATCCGATTTCCTAGGTAGGCGGCTCAAACGTCGGTGGAACGCCCTATCGCGCCGCAGGATGGCGCGGTAGGGTGGCTCCCCCTGCCTGACTCAAGAGGAGAAGCCCATGCTCGGTAAGCCGTCGAAGCGCCTGATGAAGCAATTGGAGGAGAACGGGAAGCACGCCAAGGCGACGGTGGTGGAGATCGCCGAGAAGGGCATGGCGGTCACGCGCGGCGCCGAGGGCGTGGTCGGCAACACCGAGCTCGCGCTCAAGGCCCACCTGCGCGTCCAGCCGGACGACGAGCCCGAGTTCGAGGTGAAGAAGCGGTTCAGCTTCCCCCAACTCGCTGTGCCGAGCGCCGGACAAACGATCCCGGTCCTCTATGACCCGGCCGACCACGACAAGATCATCGTCGACTACTCGCCGGAGGCCCAGCAGGGGGCAGCGCTGTCCGCGGCCGGGATCGACCCAAGTCAGATCGGCCAGCTGATGGAGCAGGCACAACAGCTACAGGCCCAAGCGGGCCAGGTGCGGGGCATGGGCCAGATGCCGGGAATGGCTCCGGCCGCCCCGGCACAGCCTCAGGTCGATCCGGTGGAGCAGCTGGAGAAGCTCGCCAAGCTGAAGGAGTCAGGCGCCCTCACCGAGGCCGAGTTCGAGGCCGAGAAGGCCAAGATCCTCAGCCAGTAGCTAGTGCCCAAAGATCAGCGGCAGCTGTAGCCCGATCGCAAGCGCGGTCAAAGCCAGGGCCGCGATGCGCTGATAGGGCCGAACCGCGAGGGCCGCCAGCGGCAGGAACCAGATCAGGTACCAGGGCAGGAACCAGGTGGTCGTGACCAAGACGGCGGCGGTCGCCCAGCCGGCGTTCTCGAGCCAGTCTCCGCCCCGGTAGACCCGGACCAGCAGCAGCGCGACCGTCGGGAGCAGGACGAGCATCCCGATCCTGCCCAGCGTGTGGGTGCTGATCCCCAGCCCGAACACGTCGTTGATCACCCCCGGGATGTCGTTCGGGGTCTCGAGCCGGGCGTCGTGCTGAAGCACGTGCAGGAGGCTGGAGATGTGTGTGCCGAACGCGAGCAGCGTGACGACGCTCACGACCGCGGCGGCCGCCACTCCCCACAGAATCGCCTTCCACGGCCGGCGGGAGCCAAGCAGTGCGAAGGGCAGAAGCACCACGGATGAGCTCTTCACCGCCACGGCAACCACCAGGGCGGCCATCCCGGACTCTCGCCCGGCAAGCATCAGGTAGATGCCCCCGAGCGCGGCAACCAGCATGAGCAGGTCGTTGTGGCCGCCGCCCACCGCATAGGCGAGCAGAACCGGGTTGAGGCCGAAGAAGAGCGTCGCCGGCAGCGCCGGACGTCCGAGCCGCGTCGCGCACAACCAGACGAGGGCGACACAGGCGAGGCTGGCCAGGGCGGCCGAGATCTTCAGAAGCCAGATCGCGAGTGCGAAGCTGACCGCCCCCAGCGGCAGGGTGCCCAAGGTGAACAACGGCCCATAGGCCGTCGTGTTGAGCGGCCAGCCCACGTATATGTAGGACGGGTCGGTCGGCGCCGCCGAGAGCGGATGGACGTACGGGTTCAGGTGGTGCACCGCGTCGAGCCGGGCGTATCCCACGTAATTGAAGATGTCGCTCGAGAGCAGCGGTGGCGCGATCAGGAAGATCAGGTGGAGCGCCACGATCGCCCCGATGCCGACGCGGAACCGCACCGAGTCCGCGAACAGCAGCACGCCCAGGTAGGAGACGCCGAGCACGATGAAGAGCACCGCGAACTCGGTGCCGCTGAGGTTCAGCGCGAGCCAGTGCAGCGGCCCCCGGATCGAGGCCGGCAGCCCGTGATGGATGTGCAGGGTCGGTCCGTAGTGCTTGGCCGCCGCCCCTGCCGCCATCAGGAAGCCGGAGACGATCATGCCTCCGAGGAAGGCGTTGGCGATCAGGGCCCGGTGAGCTGACCTCACCCTGGGCAGCGCGGGCACCGCCGGGGGCGCGACGGCAGCCGGCTCGATCGCCGAGTCAACAGTTCCGGGGAGCGACTCCATCGGCGCGCGGATGGTAGAGCGGACCCTTAAGCCCCGCTCAGCTTCCTATCGCCTGTTCAGCTTTCCGTCATGTGGCACGCGGACCAGGTAGGTCCCGTCGGTCGGATGTGTATTCGGGCGTGAATCCGTCCGCCTCGAGGCGCTGGATCGCGGAATGGAGGTGGGTGATCACCGCACCGGCATGGATCCGGCGCAGCGCACCTGGCAGGTCGGTTGCCGTGCCGGCGCGCAACACCCGGTAGTTGTCCTGCAGCTCCTGCGGGGTGTACTGCTCGAGCCAGCCGTTCAGCACGACGGGCGTATTCGGGGAGCGCCAGTTGATGTAGGAGCCCACCCCTGCGTAGGTGACGATGCGGCCGTGCTTCGGCGGATGCGCGATCGCGTAGTCGGCGACCGGGAACCCGAGCGTTGGATCGTCACGGGCGGGGCCGAGGACCAGCGCCCAGACCAGCGCCGCGGCGGCGGCAGCCGCGGCGAACAGCGTCACCGGCCCACGCAGCGGCGTCGGACCGCGATTCGGCGCGGTCCAGGCCACCTGGAGGGCGAGGATCGGGCCGATGAAGACGATGTTCCGGACCGAATAGCCGGCAAACACGAGGAATCCCGCTGTGACCAGCAGCGTCGTGGCGCGGCGAGGCCGAGGGGAGCGCACCCACATCCAGGCCGCGAAGCAGGTCGCCAGTGTCAGGTAGACGACCGCCAGGGGCGAGCTGAAGGCGGACTCCCACTCGGTGCTCGCCAGCGAAATGGCCTGGTTCTGGAAGCTCAGCAGGTACTCCCAGATCGCGGCGCCGAGCGGCGTCGCGACCGTGACGATCGCCGCTGCGAGGAGGGCGACTGCACCCAGCACGGCGACACGAGACAGCGACACGGCACCCGGTATGCCTCGCCAGTTGTCGATCGCCAGACCGACCGTCGCCAGCCCGAGCAACAGGAAGCCCGCGATGAACCCGCCGTGCAGGTTCGCCCACAGGGCGAACAGCCCGAGGATCGCCAGGGGAGCCCACCAGACGTGGCGCCCGGCAGCCTGCCCCTCGCCGCGATCCCGCCAAAGCAGGAAGAGGAGCGCGATCAAGACCGTGAAGATGAGCACCGTGAAGCCCGCTGCGCGTGGATGGATCACCGCGAGCACGCCCGGGAAGTAGAACGCGGCGACCGCGACCAGCATCGGCCACCCCTTCCCGCGGCAGAGCCAGAGAAGCAGTGCCAGCGGAGCAGTGATCAGGAGGGCGTAGAGCACTGTCAGCCCGGTTGGCCCGAAGACCTCTGAGATACGGAAGAAGGCCAGCTCCGAGAGCCATTGCTGGTTCAGCCAGGTCCCACCCTGCGAGATGGTCGAAAACGGATCGTGGGTCGCGAACCCATGCTCGGCGATGAAGCGGCCGCTGTTCAGCGACAGATAGAAGTCGCCGTTGTGGGAACGATCGAGGCAGAGCGCGAGCGCGCCGACGAGCGCGATCAGGGCGCCCATCAGGGCCCAGGAAGATCGCGTGGTGAGACGGCCGCCTGGATCAGCGGTTGCATCGACGCCGCGCACGGAGCCCGTATTCGTAGCGGTTTGGGCGGCCCGAATGGGTCACCAAGGCGTGAAATCGGCCGATTTCGGCCAAAAATGACGGTTTTGCAGGCATTTCAGCATCTGCTAATATGTACGACCCCGCCGGGCCATGGAAACCCGGCATTTGCAGCGTTTTCGCGCAGTTCTTCCATCCACAGGCAGCCTTCGCGAACGCAGCACTCGACCGCGGAGGTAACTCATGTCCAAGACCACAACCGCTCACAACACGCGCGCTCGCGCGCCCCGCACACGGCGCTGGACTTGCGCCGGCTGCGAGGTGACCGTGCGCTACGCCGCAGGCAGCAAGTCCACCCCCCGCCGACCCGAGGGCTGGACAAAGGCCGGCGGCGATTGGCTCTGTCTGCACTGTCAGCGCGAGAAGGCCGTCGAGAAGGCGACCATCGGCGCGAAGGGTGACGGCTGGGCATCCCGGCGCCAGGCGCTGCTCGAGTTCGAGCTCAAGCGTAGCCCCGAGGAGCCCGACGGCGTGATCGCCAAGCGTGCCAATTGCTCGACGGGCCATGTCCGCAAGGTCCGCGAGGAGCTCGAGGCCGGCGGCAAGCTGTCCAAGGCCGCCGCGTAACCGGCGCACTCCGCCGCTTGGATCAATAGCGTGGTTTGAGCCTGTACCGATCGGGTACCGGCTTTCCAATTGCACCTGCCGAATCGCACGTCGTCCAGTGCGAACGGGGGAACCAACTGGAGCGCAAGCTCCGTGGGCGAATCGGCTTATCCGTAGCGCACTCTTTCGGCGCGAGCCCGTCAGCTAACCCCGTAGGCCCGAGAAAGAGAGGTTGGCATGAGTACGTTGATCGACCATCTGGCGACGGATCGCATTCGGGGCGGACGTCTGGTCCTCGCCTACACCGTAGGAGCGGTCTTCGGGATCGCGCTGGCGATGGTTGCGCTGCTGGCGACCGGAACCGGCTTCTAGGCGCAGCTCAGCGCCCGAGCAGTCCCATCCACGCGAACAGCGCCGCGTTGGCTGCGTGCAGCTGCAGGCTCCCCTTTGGGGCGCTGGCACGCGAGGCCTTCTTCCCGTACCAGGTGCGCAGATAGAGCCCATGCTTGTCGCGGGCGCGGTGCAGGGCACTCCGACGCGTTCCCCTGCACGATCCCGTACCAGTTGCCGTTGTTGTCGAGCCTCGCGAACTCGAGCATCGTCCGGATGTACCAGAAGTCGAACTGCGGGCCCATCCAGAAGCGCCGGTACACAGCGATGGTGGTCGCCGCCAGCTGTTCCGCTCGCTGGCAGAAGGACTTCTGGCCCGTCTCCTCGCAGATGATCCGGTGGGCGAGGATCATCGGGCCGTTCACGTACGGCATCGGTGAAGGAGCGAACGGCGGGTAGTTGTTGAAGGCGGACTGCGCCTCGCCGGCGGCGGGGGTCGGGCTGCCGGCGGCCTCGAGCTTGGCCGCCTCATCGGGATTGGCGTTGAGAGCCTTCTGGTCGGCTGCCGCCGCGGCGACGGCGCCCGCCCCTCCGGACGTTCCCTGTTCGTAGGTCTTCGGCTTGCGGAGGCGTGCGTACAGCCCGGTGCTCGGATCGGTCAGCCAGACGTCCGCCCAGGTGATGTACTTGAGCGCGTCGTCCAGGTAATGCTGGTCGTGGGTGATGGCGTAGAGCTTGGTCGAGAGCAGAGTGCCGCCGGCGAGGGACTCGCCCGCATAGAAGCTGTGATTCGTGTTCCACCAGATCCCCCCCGGGCGCCCGGGCGTGGTGTCCCAGCCCGACACGCTGATGAAGTTCTGGGCGATCTCGGCGTCGGTCAGCCATTGCCCGTTTCCGGTGGCGTCGTAAGCATCGAGGAAGGCGAGTCCCCACCAGCCGTTGTCGTCGAACCAGGTGGTCTTGCCCGGGTTGTGCTGACCGGGCCTTGGCCCGAATCCCGGCACCGGCTCGAGGTTCGGGTTCAGGTAGCGCTGCGCGCCCCAGGCGAAGCGATTCAGCTCATGGAGGTGCCGGCCTGAGGGTTGCGCGCTCTGCAGGCCGGCCAGGGCCTCGAACAGGGGCACGGAACCCCAGAGGGAGACGACCTGCTTCCCGCCGAGGGTGGAGCTGTACCAGTGCCTGCCGCGGTTCCACCAGCGGTTCGTCTGCTTGACCCCCTTGTTGGCGGCTCCCAGGTAGCCAGCCTGGCTCCGGCTGACGGCGCCGGCACCGGCGGGCACGACGAGGAGGCCGGTGGCGACCATGGCCACCAGCGCGATGAGGCCTACGAGTGAGCTTCTGCGGACGACCGACACTCCCACCTCTCGAACACGTTACGCCGGTATTTGGCTCGGCGTGAGATGGGGCGTGCGCAGTCAGTCCAGGAACGGCAGCACGTCCGCGGTCCCCGTCAGGTCCATGACGCGCTGAACCTGCGGGGAGCGGGCCCTGGCGATGCGGAGCCGGTCGCCGTTGTCCTTCGATCTGGCAGTGAGGTGAAGGAGGAGGCGGATCCCCGAGGCGTCGAGGAACTCGAGCTCGCCCAGATCGAGCACGATCCGGGCGGCGTCGCTGTTCTCGGCGCGGCGCATCTCGCGATCGACGCTGCCGATCACCGAGAGGTCCAGCTCGCCGAGCAGATGCACCCGCTCGTCGCCGCCCGCGCGCACGCTGCGCACGGCGAAGCGCCTCGGGTACATCTCGCGTGTGCCCTCGTTCCCCTGTGACATCGACTTGATCCGAATCGCGGCTATTTCGTATAGCGGCCGCGATGTCAAATTAGGTACTGCCGCGGACGAAAAGCTCGGACTTTGCGGCCTGGTCGACTCGCCGGGCGGGTGGCGAGAAGGGCGGCGCCGACCGCTGCCGGCGCCGCCCTTCCCGATGCCTCGCGCCTAGCCCGTGGTGTTGTGCACCACCGGGTAGTAGCCGTTGGCGTGGCCGGTCGTCTTCGGGTGGTAGCTCTCCCCAACCGGGTTGGAGAGGCCGTTGATCCACTCGGTGGACGAACCGCCCCGGCCGTCGCAGACCGCGTGGCCAAAGAACGGCGGGATCACGTCGCGGAAGAGGAAGTTCGCTCCCGCTCGCGTCGCGGCCGCCTGCTCCACGCTCTTGATCATGTCGGCCGTCTGGTTGAGCCGTGTCTCCTCGTGTGCGCTGAACCAGGTGAACGCGTTGCAGTCCGTGCCGTTGAAGAGGCGCGGATAGTCGAGCACGATCACCTTCGCGCTCGGTGCTCTCGACTTGATCGCGTTGTTCACCTGGTCGAGGCGCCCGGGCAGGGTGTTCTGGATGAATGCCTGGGAGTTGTCGATCGCGCCGTCGCAGTCGGACGCCCACGATGGCTCGGCGCAGGTGGTGATCACGTTGGAGAAACCGGCGTCGTTGCCGCCGATCGTGTACGTCACCCAGTTGGTGTCCGAGGTGACGCTGGACACCTGGCTGTTGAGCAGGTCGCTCGTCGTGGCGCCGCTGCATGCGGCATGCACGAACGTCCACGACGGATGCGCGTTGTGCAGCAGGTACGGATAGGCGTAGACCGACTTCTGGCAATTGCTGTCGTAGTAGGTGCGCGTGCCTGTGCCGGATGAATACGAATCGCCCAGCGAGACGTACTTCGTCGCCCACGCCGGGGCCACGAAGATGAAATGGGCCGCAACCACGCAGAGAACTGCGAAAACGCGACTCAACCTCATATGGCTCTCCTCCCGAGAGAGTTCTCCGGGCGCTTCTCACCCGGAATTTGCGGCGGCGACGCTAACACGACCCTCCGGCCGATTTCTCAAATGGAACAAATTCGCCCGGGTGCTTCACCGGACCGGTCACATGGATGCGGGACTGGCGCACCCGGGTCGCCTCATTGGGCGACGATCAGGAGGCCGGCACCGTGGCGGACCGGCCGATCACGCGTCCCCTGGAATCGAGGGCGCGCGCCGCGAACACGGTGGCCGGGGTATTCAGATCGACGCGAGTCTCGAACGAGCGCTTGCGTACCGTCGCGACGCGCGTGAGTGAACCCGCGTCCTGGCCGGCGAGCACCTGCCACTTCGCGACACGGGTTGCCCCATTCCAGCTCGCGAAGACCGACACCGCCGAGGTGCTGCTTCGCTGTGCCACCACGGCCGGGCTCGTCTTCGGCGTCGCCTTCCAGGGGAAGCGATAGGTGCGATACGTGCCGTCGTCGGCGGGCAGGCTCGCGTCGAGCAGCAGCTTGCCGCGTGGGGAGAACTCGGAGAAGAACGGCTCCGATCCGAAGCCGACGAACACGTTGCCGCCGGGAAGCCTCTGCAGGCTGCCCTCGCTCTGAGCGGATGTGGTCGTCGAGCGCGCGAACTGGCGCACGAGGTTCGCCTTGTGGCGCCGGTGGTTGAGCTGGAGGATCAGACCGCGCGAGAAGGGATTCAGCTGCGGCGGCCCGGCGCCGTCGTCGAACATGCTGATCCGGCCGTTCTTCAGCATGTGGGCGTCGTGCTGGAAGTTGAACTGCGCACCCTGGCCGAGGCGGAAGTTGCTGCCCTTGCCGCCCAGGGTCCAGAGAATCCGGCCGGACCGGCGATCGATGTCGTAGACCGCCGAGGTGTCGCGGGCTGAGATCAGGACCCGGTCATGCTTGAGCGGCTGGACCGCGTTGATGTGGAACGCGTCATAGAAGGCGCTGTTCGAGGGGGTGGCCTGGGATGTCTCGAGCGGGATGTGGCCGTAGGAGTGCCACTCCCAGACCACCAGTCCGGTCGCGATGTCGACCTGCTGGACGATCGCGTCGATCAGCGGTGTGAGTGTTCCTGCGGGCGTCCCAGGCAGATGAACCTGGATCAGCGAGTAGACGGTGAAGAGGGCGTCGCCGTCGGGCGTCAGCTGGAACTCGTGCAGGTCCATCGGGTAGCCGTTGCCGGCGTGGACGACCTTGATCACCTTGTACGCGTGGTTCGCGATCACACCGCCGCCGACCCCGAAGGCCGCCGGGGTGACCGTCCCCTCCCACCAGGTCAGGACCTTGCGCCCGTGGTACTGCTGGAGCCTCAGGTTGGCCGCCACCTCGGGCGGCACCAGCTGCCGGAACCAGACGAGGTTCCCCCCACCGTCCACGATCATCGGCCCGCCAGGCCCGACGGGGTTGATGGTCACTGTGTTGTTGCTCTCTGGGTGGACGACCGGCGAGGGCAGCGGGGTCAGCAGGACGTCGCCATTGCCCCGAGCGCCCTTCGAACTCCGGTTCACGGCGATCTTCGGCGACATCAGACCGGGCTCGGTGACGAAATGGTCGAGCTTGTCGGGCTGGGTCGTGGTCAGGTTGAGCGGAGCGAGCTTCGGGCCGAGCGTGGCGACCGTGAACGAGAACCGGATCGGCTTTCGCCCCTTGACCCGGATCGCTGCCGAGACTGACTCGCCCTGTGCGAGCTGCTGGTCGAGCACGAAGCTCGCGCCCCGGTGATGCGAGTAGGAGCGGAGGCGGCCACTGTGGGGGCCCGAGCTCTGTCCCGTCACATGGACGGAGCGGATCTGCCGGCGCGCCACCCCGAGGATGCTGATCTGGGTCTGCGGCGAGGCATCCGGCGTATTCGGCTGCGGGGAGATCGTCAGCTTGGTGCTCGACGCGGAGGCGCCTGCGGGAGTGGCGAGCGCAGCGAGCGCCAGTCCCACCACCAGATATCTCCTCCTCCCGTGCATCGCGCGAAAGGCTAAGCGCCCGTGTCGGACGACCCCACCTCAGAAGTGCGGTAAATAGCGCTCGGCCGGCGGCAGAGATGGGTCCGAAGCCAGGTTGATGCCGCTGAGAGCTCAAGCCGGCCCGCGATCAGGTCCTGGGCGAACTCGATTCCCTCATCGCCCAGACGGCCGTCGGGGGAGTTCGGTGGGTCATGTCGCAGGTTCTCGGAGATCCATCGAGTCACGTTCGTCCCGCCGAGCATCGAGGCACGGGCGTAGCCCACGAAATGCCTGACCTGGCCGATGCTTCCATCGTCGAATCGTTCCTTGAACCCCTTTCCGGGGATGCGGTTGTGGCCGCCGCGGGCCAGATCGGCGAGCGCCCGCCGCCCCTTGCTGATCCCGCCGGCCTGTCTTCCGAGGTCGAGAAGGAATCCGTTGACGCTGTCATCGGTGGCCGCCAGATACCCGGCGAGCCCGGCGAGGCGCTCGCAGGCCGTGCCGCTGAGATGAAGACTCGCCGTCGGATCCGAGTCATCCCCAAACGGATCGAGCACGAAGTACGCAAGCGCCGCCGCCCCCAGCACGCAGATCGCCGCTATCGCAAGCACCGCCCTCATTCAGATGGAGTATCGCTTTGTGGCGAGATGAAGCGACGAATCGAACAGCTGACGATCGGAGCCGATCCCGGGAGGTGGATCGAGGCGGGCTTCGTGATCTCTCGGGACGCGATGCGCGCCGGCGAGGTTCTGCTCGCCTTCGCGCCCGGCGAGGGGGTGCTCCGTTGGCGTCTCTCTGGGTTCGACGGTGACGTCGACGGTCTGCCGGTCGAGTCGCCGTCTGGGGTCGAGCTGGCCGAATCGGCACATCCGAATGGCGTCGTCCGCGTGGACCACCTCGTCGTCTTCACCCCCGATCTCGAGCGCACGACTACCGCACTCGAGGGGATCGACGTGGAGCGTCGCCGCGTGCGAGAGGTCGAGGCCGACGGCTCGCCATTGCGTCAGGGCTTCTTTAGGCTCGGCGAGGTGATCCTCGAGGTCGTCGAGCACGCCAACGTCGAGCCGGGTCCCGCCCGCTTCTGGGGAATCACCTTCGCGGTCGCCGATCTCGATGTGGCCGCGGAGGTGCTCGGCGACCGCCTGGGCTCGATTCGCGACGCCGTTCAACCCGGCCGGCGGATCGCGACGGTCCGCGGCGAGGCGGGCCTCGGCCTCCCGGTCGCGCTGATCAGCGAAGGCTGAGCGCTAGTCCGGGTATTCGTCCTTGCGCCAGGCGCGAGGCTCCTCGGGCTGCTCCTTCGGAGTGCGATCGATGAGGAACGAGTGGTACGGCGCCACGAACGGATCGGGTGCCATCACCTGATAGGTCAGGTAGACGGTGCCGTTGTCCTTGGCGAAGGCGATGAAGCCCGGTCCCTCGCGCAGGCCGTCCTTGAGCTCCGCGCCGACCTGCTCGCTCCATTCCTGGAGCCACTCCGGCGGGTCGTCGATCATCCCCTTGACCTCGGGGACCTGCAGCGCCTGCTCCTCGGTCATCGCCAGGCCCATGTCGAACGGGAAATCGCTCTCGTAGGTCGAGACGTAGGGGAACTCCCAGCCCATCCGCTTCTTGTAGGCCGCCAGCTCGTCGATCGGCGCGCGTGAGAAGCAGAGGAAGGTCACATCGCGCTTGTTCAGGTGGATCAGGCCGCCATCGAACTCGTCCCCGAGGCTCGTGCAGCCCGGACAGGCGCCCTTCGTGTAGTCGGGCCCGTACATGATGTTGTAGGCGAGCAGCTGCGAGCGGCCGTCGAACAGCTCGGCGAGGCTCTTCTTGCCGTCCTCGGTGTCGAACTCGTACTCCTTCTCGACCGGCACCCACGGCAGCTCGCGGCGCTTCTCCTTGATCTCGTTGTTGCGCTCGGCCTGCTCGCCCTCGAGCTTCGCGAGCTCAGCTCGCGCCGCCTCCCATTCCTCGCGCGTTCCGGTCCTGTGCTCGGGCATCTCGGTTCCTCCTTGATCGGGACACAGAAGAGACTCGAGGCAGCGCTGAAACTCATCGTACGCGGGACGCGGAGCAAGCCCTTCGCGCCCGAGTGGCGTTTCATACGTCGCTGATGAAGCACACGGCCCATGGCTACTGGCTCGACGAGGCGGGCGAGCCCGCGCCTCTGCCCTCCGCCGAGGGGGAGCTGAGCTGCGACGTCCTCGTGGTTGGCGGTGGCTACACGGGCATGTGGACGGCCTGGGAGCTCTCGCAGCTGGAGCCTGAGGCGAGCGTGATCCTGATCGAGTCCGATCGCTGCGGACACGGCCCCAGCGGACGAAACGGCGGCTTCGCCAATGCCATGTGGTTCAGCATGCAAACCCTCCGCGAGCGCTTCGGAGGGCAGGCCGCGGCCAGGGTCGGGCGGGCGTCCCAGCAGGCGGTGGATGGAATCGGCCGGTTCTGCGCGGATGAGGAGGTCGATGCCTGGTTCCGGCAACGTGGATACCTGCAGCTCTCGGCGGCGCCCGCTCAGGACGGGATCTGGGACGAGGCGGTCGCGACCTGCCGTGAGCTTGGCGAGGACGAAGCGGTCGAGGAGCTGAGCGCGGAGCAGGTGAGGAGTCGCTGCCGGTCGCCCCGCTTTCGAGCCGGTGCGCTCTACGGCGGCTCCGCGACCGTGCAGCCGGCGCGACTCGCGCTCGGCTTGCGAGAGCGGCTCGCCGAGCGACCCGGCGTCCGTGTGTTCGAGCGCTCACCGCTTCGCCGGCTGCGAGCCGGTGCGTGGGGGTGCCTGGCCGAGACGCCGAGCGCCCGCATCCGATCAGGGTCAGGCGTACTCGCACTCGGGTCCGCGTGCGGCGCGGCTGGTTCGCCCGTTCGGGGCCGCCTCACGGTGAGCTCGAGCCACATCGTCCTGACGGAGCCCGTCCCCGATCTCCTCGAGGAGATCGGCTGGACCGGCGGCGAGTGCATCACGGACGCCCGGGCGATGGTGCACTACATGCGAACGACGCCCGACGGGCGGATCGCCTTCGGCTGGGGCGGCGGCCGCATCGCATTCGGCGCCCGGCTCGAGCGGCGCACGGAGCTCGACCGCGGCATCGTCGAACGGGTGGCCTCCGACCTGCGCTCGTTCTTCCCGGGGCTGGAGGGCCGCCGGATAACCCACGCATGGGGCGGCCCGATCGACGTCTCCCCCACCCACCTGCCCGTCGTCGTCCCCATCCGATCGGATCGCGTCCACGCGGCCTTCGGCTACACCGGGAACGGCGTAGGCCCGTCCCTGATGATCGGCCGGACACTCGCCTCCCTCGCGCTCGACCGGCGGGACGAGCACTCCAGCCTGCCGATCGTGGAGCCCAAGCCTCGCCGGGTGCCGACCGGTGTGACCGGGTGGCTCGGCGGCAACGCAATCCGTGCCGGTCTGGTTGCGAAGGAGGCCGCGGAGGAACGTGGAGCCAGTGCCGGCCCGCTCAGCAGGGCGCTGGCCGCGGTCCCCGAGCGGATCGGCTTTCACGTCGGACGCTGAGTGTTCAGCTCCCGTGGTCCGCGACGACCCGCGTCACGGCCTCGTCGACCGTCGGGTAAGCGGTATCAATGATCGAATCACCCAGGGTTGTGCCAACGACATCGCGAACCTGGCCGATGTTCCGAGCGATCACCAGTCGGATGCCGTCCGCCTGCAGCTCTCGCGCCAGCTGGTCGAGGATCTGGGCGGCGGTCACGTCGATGAACGGCACCGTCTCCGCGTCGACGACCACCGCGTGAACGTCATCACGGTGTGCCGCGCTTCGAATCTCGGCTGCGAGCGGCGTGGCATTGGCAAAGTAGAGCCCTCCCTCGATCCTCAGTACGGCAACGCCGTCGACCCGCTGGTTTTCCGGATGCCGTTCGAGATCCGAGAAGTGACCGCTCACTCCGGGAACTCTCCCGAGCTCGGCCACCGGAGGCCGAGAGGTGCGGTAGAGAAGGAGAAGGAGCGAGATCAAAACTCCGGTGAACAACCCCGCCAGGACGCCGAACACCATCACTCCGAGCATCGCGGCGACCGCGGCGATGAAGTCTGCCCTGGCCGCAAAGCCGTAGGCCCGGCCTAGCCGCTTCGTGTAGACGCGGTAGTAGTCGCGCAGCGTCGAGAAGTCGATCAACTCGACCAGGGCCGCGATCACGACTGCCGCCAGGGTCGCTACGGGCAGGCTCTCGAAGAAACCCGTCAGAAGGAACAGGGTGAGAATCGTCAGGCCGGCGGCGATCAGGCCGACAAGCTGGGTTCGCCCTCCGGCGGTGCTGTTCACCGCAGTCTTCGAGAGGCTGCCGTTGACGGCGAACCCACCGGAGATTCCAGCGCCGAGGTTCGCGGCGCCGAGGCTGATCAGCTCACGATTGGCGTCGATCTCTTGGTTTTCCCGCTGGGCAAAGGTCTTGGCTGTCCCCAGGCTTTCCGCATAACCGACAAGCATCACCCCCAGGGCTGCAGCCATCAGGCCCTCGAAGCGGTTGAGGCTGACGTCGGGGAGAGCGAGCGAAGGCAGGCCAGGGTTGATCGAGCCGACGATTGCCACCCCGTGGTCGCCGAGGTCGAAGAGCTCGACGGCGACGATTCCCAGGACCACGGCGACCAGCGTCCCCGGGATCGCGGGCGCCACCCGAGGAGTCGCGAACAGGACCGCGAGCGACCCCAACCCGACCAGCAGCGTGAGGCCATCGGTCTGATCGATGTTGGTCAGAAAGTCCCAGGCTCGCTCGAAGAAGTCACCGTGGCCTGTTTCGATTCCGAACAGCTTCGGGACCTGCCCGGCGATGACCGTCAGTGCCAAGCCGACGATGAACCCCTTGAGCACGGGCTCGGAGATGAAGTTCGCCACGAACCCGAGCCGCAAAACGCCGGCGACCAACGCGGCGAGTCCAACGCAGATGGCGAGCGCCGCCGCCGTGGCGACGAACTGATCGCCGTTGCCCGCAACGGCGTTCCCGACAATCGCGGCAGACAGAGCGGCGGCGGCGGCGGACGGCCCGGTGATCAGCTGCCGCGAACTACCTAGAGCCGCATAGAGAACCAAAGCCGCGGGCGCCGTGTAGAGACCGACGACGGGCGGCACGCCGGCTATCGTCGCGTACGCCAGAGCTGAGGGAACGAGGACGGCCCAGACCGTCAGCCCTGCGACCAGATCCCCACGAACCCAGTCGCGCTGGTAGTTCCTCAGCGATGGGAACACGCGGCTCACAAAAGCCTCACCGAAAGCCAATCTACCCTCCAGCCGGCCGAGCGCAGGGTCTCTGGATTCCGTTTAGTTGCTCAGCGACAACGGTTACGGCTACCACGAAGCTGAAGGTCAAGAACAAGAAGAAGAAGTAGCCCGGCACCGGACCGCACGGGGTTTGCAGCCGCGGCGTTTGTGAGCGATAGCCTGCTCGGTGCCTTGACGAAGCTCTTTCCGCAGCTCGGGTACCGCGACCCGGAGCGGGCGATTGCGTGGCTCGAAGCACTCGGCTTCGAGGTGCTGATCACGTGGCCCTACCCGGATGGGCGCCTCCGGCACGCCGAGCTCAGGCTCGGCGACGCGATCGTGATGGTCGGCGGAGCTCAGGAGGAGCTCCAGCAGCCGGAACTCCGGGGACGAACGGTCGGGCATGGCACCTACGTGCAAACCGAGGATGTCCCGGCCATGTACAGGGCCGCCATCGAGGCGGGGGCGACCAGCGTCTTCGAGCCCGAGCCGACGGAATGGGGCACCGAACGGGCCCGCGTCCTCGACCCCGAGGGGTACGAGTGGTCGTTCGGGAACTACGAGCCGGGCGGATCCTGAGAAACCAAGTGGTGAGGTTCAGCTGGCAGCGGAATTCTTTAACACGATGGCGATGACGCCCCTGTCGTCTTGCCGCCCGTAATCGGTCCGGAGTGGCTCGCCGTTGTAAACGCATCGTCGCTGCCCGGGATGAGCGTCCATGAATGAGTGGAAGCCGCAGTTCAGATCGATGTCGTCCGCGACCAGCGCCCCGCCCGGCTTCAGGGCCCCCCAAGCGCGGTTCAGCTCGAACAGCAGGTTTCGCGTGGTATGCCTGCTGTCGTGGATGAACAAGTCGATTTCTCCGAGCTGAGAGAGGAGGCTCCCCAGGCGGCGTCGGCTCGATCCGCGAACGTATGTCCAGCGATCACGAAGGTCCTCGGGCACGGCCGAGCCGATCTGGGCGGTCAGATCTGGGTCCCGCGGCGGAAGATCGATGCTCCAGAGATGACCAGTCCCGTTCCGCGCCAGAGCTTCGAGAATGAACCGCGACGTGATGCCGCGAGCAACGCCCGTCTCGACCACCTTGGCCGGCCGCAGATGGTGCGTCAGACACCAGACGGCGCGCACGATCCCCGGTTCGCCATCCCCCCAACCGCCGAAGGCGCCACGTCCGAGCTGGATGCCTTTGCCTTCGAACGAGCCCATCACCCGCGACCACAATTCCCAGAAGTCGTCAGAGACGGGGCAGGGCCACGGGGAGCCTGTGAACTCGTGCAGCATTTGCTCCCAGTTCTCGTCGACTTCGTACGGGCATGGCGGCCATGGCATGAGAGCCTTGCCAGGTCCCTCCGACCGCATCGCCCTCAGCTCCTTGCGCTCCGCGACCTTCGCGTGGAGGCCGATGAGGCCTTCGGCGGGGTCGTCAAGTACGACGCGGGCCGTTCGTCCCAGGCGCCTTACCCGGGACGGTCTTTCTGGCCTTCCGTCAAGCATCGTCGAGGCGTCCTCTAGCCGACGATAGCCTCGCCCGCATGCGTGTCATCGTAGTTGGAGCCGGCATAGCGGGCCTGGTGGCGGCCGATGCGGCGCGCTGCGCCGGCGCGGATGTGGTCGTGGCGGAGGCTCGGGATCGCCTTGGCGGCCGAATCCACACTGTTCCGCTGGGACCTGGAAAGGTCGATCTCGGGGGTGCCTGGGTCCACGATCCGATCGGGAACCCCGTGACTGAGGCACTAGAGGCGGCCGGGGTGCAGACGAGCAACGACGGGGCGTTCGGTGCACCGATGGCGGTCTGGGCCGATGGTTGGGTCGATGCCATCGGTGCCACCACCGTCGCGGGCGTGCTGCAAGCCGATTGGGACCCGGTCCAGGCGCTGGCGGCCACGGGCAGCGACCGTTTCGTCGACGGCGTCGAGTGGTTCATCGCCGATCGCGGCCTGGACGGCGAGCTTGGAGATCTCGCTCGAGCTACGTTGCTTTCGATTGTGGCGCCGCTGGTCAGCGCGGCGCCGCCCGATCGCGTCTCGTTGACGGGCGCAGCCGCATACGTCCAAGAGGGCGGAGGGAACCTGGTGCCGGCCGACGGGTACGGGGCACTGGCCGAGGCCCTCGCCGAGGGGCTGGACGTCAGACTCGGCTCGGCGGTCTCGCGCATCGAGCACGGGCGCGCCGGGGTCTCGGTGGTCACCGACGGCGAAGTGCTCGAGGGCGATTGCGCAGTCGTGACGCTCCCTCTCGGCGTCCTGCGCGCCGGCTCAGTGGTATTCGATCCCATGTTTCCCGACAGTCACTCTGGTGCGGTCGAGCGACTCGCGATGGGAACCCTCGAGAAGGTCGTGTTTCGCTTCGCCGAGCAATTCTGGCCAGACGCCCTCTGGGAGATCAGCTACCTGACCGAGGACCGGTCCTTCCCTGCCTGGTTCGACTTCAGTCGGCACGTGGGCGCTCCATCTCTGATCGCTCTCTACAACCCGTATACGGCCAAGAGCCTCGGCGGGTTGCCTTCCGGAGAGCGAGTCGCTCCGGCCCTCGCGGCACTGAGGACGATGTTCGGCGACGTTCCTGCTCCGGAGGAGACTCTCGCGTCCGACTGGACCGCGGATCCGTTCGCTCTCGGCTCCTACAGTTATGTGCCGGTTGGGGCAAGCCCCGATGACATGAGGCGACTCGGCGAGCCCTTGTCCGATCGCCTCATCCTGTGCGGAGAGGCGACTGTCCCCGAGCACCATGGCACGGTGCAGGCCGCCTTCCTGTCGGGCCTAAGGGCGGCTGAGTTCGCACTGGGGGTGCGTCCCGAGCAGCTGTCGTTCACGGCCATCCCCCAGCACTGGTGGAAGTGAGGGACCTTGCCAGGAAAGCAGCGCCTCCGCCTGGTCGCGAGATACTTCGTGGGCGATGTCGGACGCAGACAGCATCCGTCGCGCCTATGAGGTGTGGAACGAGTCGGGTCCGGTGGCGGTGACGGACCAGTTCTGGGCCGAGGATGCGGTCTACCGCGAGGGACCGGGCTGGCCCAATGCCGGTGTCTACAAGGGACGTGCAGCTGCGCTCGCACGCATGCAAAGCCTGATCGAACTGACCGGGCCGATTGAGGTGCGCCTCGACGACTTGATCGAGGTGGGCGGTGGCCGCTTCGTCGCCTGCACGCGCATGGTCGGCCAGGGTGCGAACGCGCCCTACACGCAGTCCTTCGCCGTCGTGCACCGGCTGCGAGATGGCCTGATCGTCGAGGCCGACTACTACCTGGATCGCGATCAAGCGCTGCAAGCCGTGGGGCGGCGGGAGTAGGCGATGTCGCAAGTGATCCGAATTGGCCGCTTTGGACGAGAAACAGCAGCGAATCGGCGCCATCCTGGGCAGACGAGCTATGTCCCTCGCCGGCGTCCCAGGTACTCCGACTCGAGCACCAGGTCCTTGAGAAGCGATTGGTACTCGACGTGGGCTTCGTGCTCGCTCGTCCGCCAGGTGAGTCCTTCCTCGGTCTGCATGAACTCGCGGTAGTCGGGAGCTCCAGGCCACCTGATGTTGTCGGCGACGACCACCGAGCCGGTGTGCAGCCAGCCCTGGTCCAGGATCCGCCCGAGGTCGGGCAGATAGGCGGACTTGTCGTGGTCGATGAAGACGAAGTCCAGCGATCCGTCGGCGAAGCCGTGCTCGGAGTCGAGCTTTGCGATCGTCTTTTCCCCATCGCCGAGCGTCCCGACGAGCACCGTCAGCTCCTCGCCGATGCCGGCGTGGTCCCAGATGCGGCGTGCGATCGCCGCGTTTTCGGCGCTGAACTCGATCGACACGAGCCGCGCCCCTTTGGGCATCTCCCGAGCGGAACGCAGGGCGCTGTAGCCGCAGTAGGTCCCCAGCTCGAGCAGCTGGCGGGGCTGAGTCCGCCGGATCGCGGCGTCCAGGATCTCGCCCTTCTCGTCGCCGACATTGATCAAGAAGCTGCGGTGGTAGGCGAAGTCATCGATCACCCGGATCACATCGTCGCGGTCGCCCCGACGAGCCTCGGCCTCGACATACCGGGCAAGCGCCAGCTCCCGCCCGTCGCCCACCTGCCACTCGGTCTCGAGGCGCCGCCTGCCCAACAGCATGCGCACCATCGACCAGCGCAGAAACGGAAGTCGCTTCCCCCCAAGCTCTGATAGTCGCGACATCGCTAGGCGTAGTGGCAGAACTCGAGGCCCAGTGGCTCTGCGGGACGGCGATCGAAGAACAGGGCGGTGACCCCCGAGGCGGGATTGGTGCACGGGTGCCCCTGCAGCGAGGCCGGCGATCGGAATCCTTGAGCCTCCACCAGCTCTCCCAGCTCGCCGAACCGCGCTGGGCTGCTCACCCCGAACGCCAGGTGCGCGCCGATTCCCTGGCGAATCCAGTCCTCGAGGACATTGCGCTCGATGCCGCGCGGTATCGCGACTTCGACCCTCAGCGACCCGCGATCTGGGTCAGCCGCGAGGGCCTCGAAGATCGTGGTGGGGACCGTTCGGCCCGCAAGCTGTGCGAGCTGCCTCGTCAGGATCGTGCTCAGGAACGTGTGGCCATTGGAGCCGAACCCGGCTTCCGCGGCGGCGGAGTCGAGTGCTCCCTCCTCCTCGGGGCTCGCCATGAAGCCGACGTGGTCGATCCCCAAGATCAGCGAGCTGATGGTGCTCGCCGAGGCTCGTTGCGGCAGCAGCTGCTCGAGGCACTCCTCGGCGCTCGTCGTCGTCATCAGTCGGGCTGCACCTTGGAGAGCGGCGGGAACTCGATCCGGCTCGGTACTGAGGAGCGCCTGGCTGATTCGCACGGTCACACACGCTACGCCGCCAGGGCACCAGATATACGAAAGGCCCGGATCTCCGGGCCTTTCTCAGCCCATGAGGGATCAGTCCCTCAGTCGCCGGCCGACTGTCCGCCGTCGATGTGCAGGATCTCCCCGGTCACGAATCCGGCGCGCTCGAGGTAGAGGATGCCGTCGACGATGTCGTCGATCTCGCCGAGCCGTCCAAGCGGATGAAGACCGGCGAGGCCGTCGTAGGAAGCGGCGTCGTATACCGGGTTCCTGATGATCCCGGGGGCGACTGCGTTGACCCGAACCCCACGTGAGGCGTACTCGATCGCCAGCGAGCGGGTCACGGCGGCCAAGCCGCCCTTGGTGAGGGCCACCAGCGCGGACGGTCGCTTGCTGCTGGGGCGGTCGACGATGCTTGTGGTGATGTTGACCACGTGGCCCCTGCCCTGAGTGGCCATCTGCTGGATGGCTACCTGCGTGATGTGGAAGAAGCCCGCGAGGTTGACTGCGGTGATCTTCGCGTAGTCGTCGGTCGTGTACTCGGTGAACGGCTTGCTGATGAAGATCCCAGCGACATTGATCAGGCTGTCGATCCGCCCGAATCGGTCCAGCGCGCAATCGACCACTCGCCGGGCGGTGTCGGCTTCTGCGATGTTGCCCTGAACGGTCACGTAGTCGGATTCGTCCACGGAACCGATCGAGCGCGAGTTGCCCACGACGGCGTACCCGGCACGACGGAACCCGTCTACCACGCCGGCGCCGATGCCCTGCGAGGCGCCGGTGACGATCGCGACTTTCTGCGTCGTCGTCATCCGACTAGGTACGTCTCGTATGTCACGCCCCCGGGCCAGCGGCCGCCGACGCTGATGAAGACGCCCTTGTTCAGCCAGTCGAGCTCCGGTGAGGCGGTCTCGATCTCGGTTGCGGTACGGAACGTGTACTTGCTTGCGTCGACGTCCTCGCCGCGTGCGAGTCGCGCGAGGACCTCGGCGCTGCCGTGGCGGACGCCTCGTGATCGGCCGTAGAGCAGCTCGCCTCCGTCTGTCCGCAGCGTGTAGCGGATGTCGGCGAGCGCGGTCCCGTCGGGCAGGACGACCTGCCAGTCGGCGCTGGTACCCGGAATCACCTCACCGTTGAGCTCCGGCCCGGTGAACGCGCCGCCGTCCCAGGGCACGATCCGCCGGTGCCCCTGGGTGGTCTCGCCCAGATCGAGCGGTTGCCCAAGGGTGGCCTCAAGACGAAAGATGCGGGTGAGGCGAGGATCGGGAAGCTGATCGCTCATGGCTGAATCCCGTCGCCCAGTGGGGTCGCCGGCAAGGCTCCGGGATCGTTCGGATGTGGTTCGAGCGGCATCACCGTGACCTGCATCCACTCGTACAGCGGAAGAGCTTCGAGCAGACGATCGAGCTGGGCTCTGTCGTCGGCAAGGTAGAGACCGAGGACCCTGCTCTCACCGCCCGGGGCGGTCAGCCTCCAGACCCGGACCAGATGTCCTTCTTCGACGAGCACGCCCGCTGCGGCCGCTTCGGCTTCCTTGCGCTCCACCACCTCGCTCTCGGGGGTCCCCTCCGGAGGGTTGACTTTGAACGCGACTAGGAATTCCACGTGCTTCTCCTCAGCGCCGAGACCCCACCGATGCGGCGGGGTCTCGGCGACTATTCCGCTGGTCTGCGGGCCTACGCCGATGGCGGTGCAACCACCGCAGCAGGATTCGCTGGACGTACTCGGATAGGGCCGTGATGCCGGCGAAGCTATCGGGGAACATCCAGGGCCTCCCGTCACTCCCACTCCCGGCCGGGGAGCCGGGTCGTGACTTCCTGGACCACCCACAGATTGCCGTCGGGATCGTTGAAGGAGCAGAACGACCCATAGCTGGCGCGTTCGGGGTCAACGCCGGGTTGCCGGGCCTCGGGGGGGAACGGCGGGCCGTGCCACACGTCACTCGTGTTGATGCCCCGGCCGACGAGTTCGTCGTGGGCCGCTTCGATGTCGTCTACGACCAGCCCCACGAGGGCCGAGCCCGGCACGGCCGCGGTGAGTCCCTTGCCGAAGTTGACCGAGGTCGGGGACTGCGGGGGCGTGAACTGGACAATGCGAAGGCCGTCCAGCGGGGCGGCGTCGTCGTCCAGCCTCCAACCCAACCGTTCGTAGAAATTCTTGGATCGGTCGACGTCGGATACGGGGATGGTGAGCACCTCGAGCTTCATGTCGACGCTCCCGACTGTCGGGTCGGGGCTCGTGGCCTGTGCTTCGGTGGTGTTCATGTCAACCTCCTGGTTGCGTTGCATGTGTCCCAAGAGTGCAGGTCGTGTGCGCGTTCGTCCACGACCGGTTGGCTCACGCTGTTAGGCACGGCCTAACACTGGCGGCGTATCGTTCGGCGTATGGAGTTGAGGCTGCTGCGCTATTTCGTCACCGTGGCGGAGGAGCTTCACTTCGGCCGAGCGGCGGAGCGGCTGCACATTGCGGGGCCATCGCTGTCGCAGCAGATCAAGTCGCTCGAGGCGAGCGTCGGCACACCGCTGTTCATCCGTGATCGCCGCCATGTCGAGTTGACGGCTGCCGGGAGGATGCTGCTACCCGACGCGCGCGAGATTCTCGAACTCAGCGCGAGCGCGGAGCGCCGGCTGGCGGGAGCGACCGGTGCGCTGCGGATCGGCTACGTCAGCTGGCTTCCCGATGAGCTTCCCGCTGCCGCGGCCTTGGACATCCGCGTTGACGAATGGGTCATGCCCAGCCATGTTCAAATCGGGCGCGTCCTCGACGGTGGGCTCGACGCGGCTGTGGCATGGGCCGGCTCGCGCGATGATCGACTGGACTTCCGCCTGCTCTGGCCCGAACCGCTCGTCGCCGTCACCGCTGCCGGGCGAGCCGGCAAGACCGTTCAGGCGCGCAAGCTGCGGGTCTTCTTGGACGCCGACCTGACGTCTTGGCAAGCGTGGAACGACTTCGCGGCGGAGTTCGCCGAGGCGGCCGGTGCGCGCATTGTGCACATCGATGACGGCGGCATAGCCGGCTCGGCGTTCCACGACCGAGCCCTTCGTCTCAACGCACCGGTGCTGATGTCGCCGAAGCGCTACACCGACACGCTGCCCGCGCGCCTGCGCACGCGGCCGGTCGTCGATCCGTGCCCGCTCTGGTGCTGGTCGCTCGTCACACGCGCAAACGACGACCGCGAAACAATCGCCGCGCTACGCGACCACGCGAGCACCGTCATGCGAACCGCCGGACTGCAGTCCGTTCCAGCCGGGCCAACCTGGCTCCCCGCGAGCGACCCGCACCGAGACGAGATCGCACCGCCACCCGCATGAAGACGGACTGCCAACGGCCAGTGCTCTACAGCAACTCGGCGAGGTGCCGGGCCGCCCGGGCAGCGCCGTCAGTCTCCACGTCGCGGTAGCCGACGTCGCGCCCAATCTCCTCCCCAATCGCCTCTGCAATCAGATCCGGCGAGGCGCTGTCGAAATCCATGCGGCGACCGGCCCCATAGCGTTCGAGCCGGTTGCGGACGTGGAAGTTCTGCTCAAAGTGGTGGCGCAGTGGGAAGTAGAGGAAGGGCCGCTTCTGCGCGGTCAGCTCCATCGACGTGGTCAAGCCACCCTGCACCACCGCCAGATCGCAGGCGGCTAGGTGCCGGTAGAGATTGTGGACGTAAGGCACCACCTCTAGGCCGGCGTTCGACGGCAGTGACGCGGGGTCGATGCGTGGGCCCGCAACTACCACCATGCGCAGGTCCGGGACCCGCTCCTTGGCGGCGGGAAAGGCGGCGATCACCCTTCGCAGCAGATCGCCGCCCACGCCTGACCCGCCGACGGTGACGATGCAGACCCGCTCGTCGTCCATGTAGCCCAGCTCGGCGCGCAGCTTGGTGCGATCACCGAGGTCGGCCGGGTCGAAGCCGGTCACGTACCCAGTGAAGTCGAAATTGTGCTCGGTCCAGTCGCGAATCATTGGCAGCTGCGGCCCCAGACGCTCGTCGACGATGTCGTCGGGATTACCCACGAACAGCGCCATGTCGCGAACCTCGGGATGGTGGGCGATGTGGTCGACCATGTCGGCGTTGTAGTCGGCCGTCACGTAAGCCTCCCGCGCGCCCCCATCCTCCATCGGCAGGAAGCCGACGAAGTCGGTCAGCCAGGCGAATGGAACCCGCTTCTCGCGTGGGTTCTCGTGCAGGTAGTAGTCGAGCTCCCAGGCCTCGTCACCGATCCAGAGGTCGTAGCGCTCGTCGCGAACCACGTCGTGAAAGAGCATGAAGTTGGCCGCGAGAATCTCGTCCATGCGGCGCAGCGCCTGGAAGCAGTGCAGGTCGTGCTCGGCTGACTCCGACTCGATGTGGTGGGACTCATTGGCGAGATGGGCGCTGGCGGGGTGGATGCGCTCGCCCTCCCCTTCCAGCACTCGGGTGACCGGGTCCTGGGCGAGCCAGTCGATCTCGAGATCCGGCTCGAGCCGGCGCAGTTCTCTGGCGATGGCGATGTCGCGCTGCGCGTGGCCGAGCCCGATCGGAGACGAGACGTAGAGAGCGCGAGGACGACCGTCGGGCCGATGGACAGTCGGGTCTCGCGGGGTGCGCCGGCGCCCGAGGGCGTCCTCGGCGAAATTCCTGAGTGCCAGGTTCACCTGCACCGGTTTGCGCGCGTGCGGGAAGTGTCCGGCGTCGCGCACAGTCTCGATCTCTGCCCTGGAGTGGCGCGCCAATGCCCGGCCGTCGCGGGGCGGAGTGATCTTGTCCCGAGTTCCCTGGATCACCAGGACCGGACAGTCGATGCCTTGCGCGAGCCCGCGAAGGGTGCGCCGGTCGCGGTGCATTTCGCCGAGCGCCGTCGCGATCAGCGTCTCGGGATCGGTTTCCAGCGCCCATCCCACGCCGTCCTCGATGCCCTTGGTCGAGTGTGGCTCCGAGAAGCAGCGCGAGATGAACCATTCGGCGAACTCGGGGTAGCTCTCGCGCCAGTGAACCGCGTTCATCCGGCCCCACCAGCGGTAGACCGGGGAGGGCCGCTGGAAGCGGTCAATGAGCCGCGGGTTGAGCAGAAACGAATACTGCGACGGGGTATACGGAAACATCGGAGAGATGAAGACGGCGCCGGCGACCCGCTCGGGGGCGAGCCGTCCGAGCTCCAGCAGGTACTGGGCTCCTCGCGAGAGGCTCGCGACCACCGCGCGCTCGGTGCCGGTCGCGTCCATGACGGCAAGGCAGTCGCGAGCGAACTCCGCTGCCCCGTAGCGCTCCGGATCGCGGCATCGATCCGAGCGGCCATTGCCGAGGCCGTCCATCACCAGGACTCGGAAATGGCGCGCGAAGTAGGGGATCTGCATTTTCCAGTGGCGTGAGTGCACCAGCGACCAGGTCGGGATCAGGAAGATGGTTTCCTCGCCCTCGCCGTAGATTTCGTAGAAGAGCCGCTGGCCGTCGCGCTCCGTCAATCCCTCGGTGTGTGGGTACACGGCGCGGCTCTGTTCGCCCTCGCGTCCGACCGGGTGCTCGGCGGGCGCTGGCCGGACCGCGGTCTCGATGATCGGCTTCACCGCTTCGCCGCCTCCATCGAGTCGAGCCAGCCGTCGATCGCCGCCAGGAGCTCCGCGTGACCGCGATCGAAGCCGAGCAGGCGCTCGTTGAGCATGCCCTTCTGGAACTGCATCACCAGCGCAGCGAGCGCCTCGGCTGAGAAGCGGTAGTCGTCCAGCCCGTATTCGTCGATCGCCTGGGTGAGCGCATCGCGGAGCAGGGTCCGCCAGTCGTCATTGACCCTGTTGAGTCGCACCCGCATCTCGGGGTCGTTCCAGGCCAGCGCTTCGAGCTCGGCCCAGACCTTCGGGTATCCCGATTCCAGATCGGCCTCGACATAGCCCATCGCGGCTCGCCACTTCTCCGCGAAGGGAGCTTCTGTCGCATACAGGGCCCGCTGACGCTCGATGATGCGACCCGTGAAGCGCTCCAGGGTCTGCAGCAGCAGCTCATCGACCGAGCCGAAGTAGTAGTGGACGAGCCCGTGGTTCTGCCCCGCCTCGGTGGCGAGCTGCCGCGTCGAAATTCCCGCGGCACCCTCTCTGACCAGCAGCCGCTCGGCGGCATCGAGAAAGGCCTCGACATTGGCCTCCCTGATCGAGCGCTGGCCATCGTCGACTCCCACATCGGGGGTTGCAAGGGCTTTAGTCATATGACTTAGTCAGTCATCTAAGCACCGGAGCGAGCGGTTGTCAACCCGCTCGAGGCTTATCCGGGAGCGCGATTCGCTGGGTCCACAAAGAGTCTGGGCTAGGTCGTCTCGAAGCAGGTCAGTGACGCGAAGGGAGAACCGCCGGGCAATCCGGCGACCGTCACGGTCGCGGTCAACGTCGCGCCGTTGATGTCGGTCGTATGACAGCGGACGTCCAGGGTGCAGCTCGAACCACCTGCCAACGCGATCCCATTACAGGTGTCAGAGGAGATCACATAGTTGGCGGGATTGGCTCCCCCGAGGGAAGAGGTGACGGTCCCGCTGGCGCTACCGCCGGAATTGGTGACGGTGAAGGTCTGGTTTCCGGAGTCGCCCGGGGGCACGGTCCCGAAGTTGAAGTCGGTCGGCGAAATGGAGAGGCTGGCGGGAGCGGGAGCCGGCGGGGTCGCCACGGGCTGGTTGGGCGGAGCGACCTGCGTCGACTTCTTGCACTTCCTTTTCGAGGCAACGACACTCCTGCCGTGCTTCTTCTTACATTTCTTGGCGCCGTGTGCGATCGCCGAGGCGCCGCCGCTGGCTGGGAGCGACAGGCCCATTGTGCAGGCGAGCAGCGTGGCCACCAACACCAGCTGAGAGGTCCGCGTAGTTGGGATCCGGCGCGCGTCCATGCGCGTTCGAGGGAAGTCTAAACCGGGTCGGTCGGACTCGCCGATGGAAGCCCACCGGAAGCCTCAGCCGCTTCCTGAGCAAATCTCCTCTCGAGGGTTCTGCGTAGCAAGTCCGTGAACCCAACCAAGCAGGCTGCAACTTCAGGGGAGAAGAAGAATGAATTCCGATCTGACCAACTTGCAGGGACACATCCGTTCGGCCGAGCTGCGCCGGAGAGCAGAACTCCATCGCCTCGCCGTCACGGCTCGCGCGTCAGAGCGTGGCGCCAGGCCGCCGCGTCCGTCCCGTTGGCATCTAGGCAGCCTGGGCAGCCCGACAAACGTGGTCCGCACGACCATCGCCCGCGTCAGCGCCGCGTTCGCGGCACTTCGGTAATCGGCCGCTATGGCCGGGATGGATTTCGGCGTCCACCTGCCATTGATGGACTTCGGCGACCAAGGTCTCTCACGGGAGCGCCTTGAGGGAACCGTGGACGCCGCTCGAGAGTGCGGGTTTGCGGCGGTCTCGGCGAATGACCATTTCGTCTTTTCGACGCCTTGGCTTGACGGTCCCACCGCCCTCGCCGCGATCGTGGAGCGTTCAGGCGACATGGTCCTGGCGACGACACTCTCGTTGGCTGCCCTGCGCGGACCGGTGCCGCTCGCCAAGGCGCTCACCGCACTCGATGTCCTCTCCGATGGGCGCGTCGTCGCCGGCGTCGGACCGGGCTCTTCAAGGCGTGACTATGACGCGCTGGGGGTGCCCTTCGAGGACCGGTGGAAACGCCTCGACGAGGCGATCGCGATGCTCAGGGCGCTACTGCGCGGCGACACATGGACCGGCCCTGGAAGGTATTTCGCCCCACCCCAGTCTCGGCTCTCGCCGCCGCCGCGGCAAGCCGGTGGTATTCCCCTATGGATAGGGAGCTGGGGCTCGGAAGCAGGTCTGCGCCGAGTTGCGCGCGCCGGCGACGGCTGGCTTGCCTCCGCGTACAACACCACGCCCGAGCGGTTTGACACCGCCAAGGAATTCCTCCGGCGTGAACTGGAGACGCAAGGAAGGCCCATGGATGACTTCCCGAATGCCCTGGTCACGATGTGGACCTGGGTGACCGAGAGCCGGTCAGAGGAGGAAAGAATTCTGAACGAGGTCGTCGCGCCTCTTCTCAAGCGCGACGCGGCGGAACTCCGCGGGCAGGTCTGCGTCGGTTCGCCTGAGAAATGCGCGGAGTTCCTGTCCCGCTACGCGAAGGCGGGATGCCAGCGGGTGCATTTCTGGCCACTTGGCGACGAGCGGCGCCAGATCGAGATGCTGGCGGCCCATGTCACTCCGCAGGTCACTCTCTGAGGCTGCCAAGCTGCGGCGGAGTGCCGCTTTGGACGAGAAGCGACGGCTGAACATCCAGCTCAGAATGAGGGAAGTCGGAAGTCGTTGAAGTACCAGAGGGCGCTCGTGTACCAGAGGACGGCGACCACTACGACGAGAGTTCCGCCGACCACGGGCAGCGCCCAACCCGGCACCCGCCAGCGCGGCGACTGCACCATGACGATCTTCGCCACAAAGGCGCCGTAGAGGAAGCAGCCGGCGACGGAATGGACCGCTACGCGGGTGTCGACTTTCGTCTGCACGCCGTAGGCGAAGGCGCAGTGGTAGGCGATCGGGATCGTCAGCAGGATGGCAAGGGCGCCGATCGCCCGGTGGACGGGGCCAACGCTCGGCGGGGCGACGCCGATCCAGGGCAGCCGCCCGTACATCCAGAGTGCCAGACCGAGCTGGACGGCCGCAAAGGCGAGCACGCCGGTGGCGAGCCACGACTTGAGCTTGAAGGTGTCCGGGCCGGTCTGGCCGAAGAGCGAGGTCGTGTAGTCGGGGGCGTGTTGCGTGCCGAAGGCGTAGAGGGCACCGGCCACCGCGGCCGCCGCCACCCCCGCCCCGAGCAATACCGGGGCGGACGCGCCCAAGCGCGGCGAGCGCGCTGCGCTCATCGTCGCCGCCGATCTGTTAGTTGCCCGATGACCGCTATCTGACGGTCAGCGTACCTGGCCTTTGATCGGATCTTGGTCACACATCCCGTCGGGCATCGGAGGGACCGTTGGGGGGCTGAGGGCGGCAGAGCTCGCATTGGGGTGCGTCCCGACCGGCTGTCTTTCACGGCCATCCCCAGCACTGGTGGGACTGAGGATTGTGGGAGCTCCGAAAAGAACCAAGGGCCCTCTTCATGAGGGCCCTTGGGGAGTAGCGGGGACGGGATTCGAACCCGCGACCTTCGGGTTATGAGATGCCACTGAAACCGTTCGGTGAACTCATTGCTAGCGACGCCGGGCATGCTGAGATGAGCTGAGATCAGCTCAGGTTCGCTCAGTTTGGTACCACGGCCGGTACCTCGGATCGGCGGACGCGGTCAGTCTCCTCATCGCTGGCATCCACCTGGATCTCGCCCTGCGGCAAGGCCGAGCGGCGATCGAGATATCCGTCACCGGATCCAACGCCGTAGCCCGCGCCTTCGAGAAGAAAAGCGCTCAAATGGAGCCTGGCTTCGGCTCACCACTAGCCTGGCGGCAGTGAAGACCACGGTCATCCTCTTCACCCGCGACCTGCGGCTGCACGATCATCCCGCGTTAACGGCAGCGACTCGGCAATCCGATCGAGTCGTTCCGGCCTTCGTCATCGACAGGCGGTTGGTGGCCGGCCGTGCGGGAGGACCCAACCGGCTTGCCTTCCTGCTCGAGAGCCTGCGCGACCTCGATCACTCGCTTCGCAAGCGCGGCTCATCCCTCTTCGTCAGGCGCGGCGACGTCGTCACCGAGGTGATGCGGCTGGCCCGGGAATACAGGTCAGAGGCCATCTACATCAGTGAGGACGTCAGCGGCTACGCGCGAGATCGGATGCGCCTCCTCCGCCTCGCCTGCGAGCAGGAGGGCCTCGAGTTGCGCGCTTTCGAGGGCGTCACCATCGTCCCGCCCGGCGAGCTCACCCCGCAGAGCGGCGACCACTACCGCGTCTTCACCCCGTTCTGGCGCGCGTGGCGCGCGGCGAGCAAGCGCGATCCGCTGGCTGCCCCGCGAAAGCTGCGTTCGCCGTCCCGTCCACGGAGCGGGCGGCTTCCCAAGCACTCCGATCTCACGGCGGACTTGCCGGTCAACGACCTGCCCTCCGGTGGGGAATCCGCCGGCCGGGACCTCCTCGGCCGCTGGCTTCGAAACGGCTCGCGACGGTATGTGGATCTGGCCGACGACCTCCCGGCGGACGCCACGTCGCATCTGAGCCCCTACCTGCACTTCGGCTGTCTGTCGGCTAACGAGGTCCTCCGGCGAGTCGATGAGCAAAGGGAACTCGAAAGCTTCGCGCGCCAGCTCTGCTGGCGGGACTTCCACCACCAGGTGCTGGCAGCCCGGCCCGACATCCCTTACAACGACTACCGGAAGCGGGGACGTCGCTGGAAGAGCCCCAGGGGGCGGCTCGACGCGTGGAAGGAGGGCCGCACGGGCTATCCGATCGTGGACGCCGGCATGCGCCAGCTTGCCGATCACGGCTTCCTCCCAAACCGGGCGCGCTTGATCGTCGCCTCCTTCCTCACCAAGACTCTCGGCATCGATTGGCGGGCCGGCGCTCTTCACTTCGAGCGACTCCTGGTGGACGGCGATCTGGCCAACAACGTCGGCAACTGGCAGTGGGTCGCGGGGACCGGGAACGACACTCGCCCGAACCGCGTGCTCAACCCGATCCGGCAGGCCCGTCGGTTCGACCCGAATGGCACCTACGTGCGCCGGCTGGTCCCCGAGCTCGCCGGTATCGAGGGCAGGGCGATCCACGAGCCCTGGAAGCTCGACCGCGAGGTCCGCGGGGGGCTCGACTATCCGGACCCGCTGGTGCCGCCGCCGAGCTAGGCGTCCGGGGCTGTCCTCGCGAGCCGTCTCAGGAAGCCGCGGGTAACGGCCCCGTGAATGCGCTGCTGGGTCTGCGCGTAGATCCAGACGCCGATCCGCGCGAACCGCCCGGTGCCGCGCAGCCACGGATAGAAGTTCTGAACAGCCAGCCGCACGTGAACGTCGCAGCCGCCCTCGGACAGCTCCATGGCCGACACCGAGAGGCGCAACGTTCCGCGATCCCGGCCGTCTCTCGAGACCAGGAGTCCTCGCTTGATCCGCCAGCTGACGGAACCCTTTCTGCCGGAGACCTCGTACTCCGGCGCGTGAAAGCGCAGGAGTACGAGCGGTCGTCCGAGCAGCACGACGCACTGATCGCCGCCGCCGTCGGAGATGAGCCTGACCAGGCCGAGGGTGAACCGCGTGATCAACCGCCAGTAGGCGTGTGCCGCCCACTCCAGAAAGCTCCGGCTCACAACCTGCGAGGCGGGCTCGTCGAGCCACAGCTCCGCCTCCTGAACGGATTCCACGGCTCCCGTCCGCGGCACCTTGCCGAGCCGGTCCGGATGGAGCCGGAGCTCGGCCCTCATCCCGAGGCGGAGATATCCGGGTCCTCGGCCAGTGCCCGCCGCAGCGCCTCCGCGAACGGGACTGTGTCGATTCCGAAGGGGGCCGCTCCGGAGGGATCGGTGACGGTCGTCGGCGTGGACAGGCCCTCGACCAAGGGCCGTGCGACCCCAGCGTCGACCGGGGTGACGAGACCGATCCAGAGCGAGGAGAGCCAGGGCGTGAGCAGCGGGACCGGGATCCTCGGGCGTGGCTGGATCCCGAGAGCATGGGCCATCCGGTCGAGCATGTCGCCATAGGAGAGGACGTCGGGGCCGCCGATCTGAACCTCCCGTCCCGCCGACTCCTCTAGGTCCGGGGCTCGGCGGAGGTAGGCGATCACGTCGTCGACGGCAATCGGCTGGGTGGGGGTGGAGAGCCAGGCGGGCGCGATCATCGCCGGCAGTCGCTGGACCAGATAGCGGAGGGTTCGGTACGACTCACTGCGGGCGCCCACGACCATCGCCGCCCGGAAGTAGGTCAGCGAGGGACCGTGCTCGCCGAGGATCTCCGCCGTCTGCGCCCGGCTCCGCAGGTGCTTCGAGCGCGGCTTGTCTCCGAGGCCGCCCAGGTAGACGACGCGACCAACCCCCTCGCGCTTCGCCATCTCCGTGAAGTTCCGTGCCGCCTCGCGCTCCCGCTCCTCGAAATCGCCCTCGCCGCCCCGTCCCATGCCATGGACCAGGTAGTAGGCGACCTCCGCCCCGTCCCCGGCGCCCCGGAGCGAATCGGCGTCCAGGACGTCCGCCTCGAAGAGCTCGACGCCGCGATCGGCGAGGCCCCCCGCCCGCCCGCGGTCGCGAACCATGGCACGGACGTGCCAGCCGTCATCGGACAGGGCGTTGGCCAGCCTGCCCCCGATGAAACCGGTGGCACCGGTGACCAGGGCTGTGCGAGCGTCGGTGGTCATCCCGCTCCGGGCATACCCGCGCTTGCACTGACCGGATCGGGCGGGAGGGCCTGGGCGCCGAGGCGCTCCGCAAGCTTCTCGCTCGCCCCCTCGCCACCGATCAGCACCGTCGTCGCGGCCGTGAGTTCCCTGATCTGATCGGCGACGCGCTCGAACGGCTCCCGGGTCACCGCGGCCAGCACCACTGCATTCGGGGCGAGCTTCGCCACGGCGTCGGCGATCGTCTCGATCGGCGTGTCGCTGCCCAAGAGGGCGATGCGCCAGCCACCCTCCCGCAGCACGAGGCCGAACGCGATCAGGCCGAGGTCGTGCTGCTCGCCTGGCGGACAGGCGAGCAGCGCAAGTGGGCCACCCCCGGCACCCCAGTTGCGGCCCAGAGCCAGCATTCGCCCGCGCAGGAGGGCGGTCGCGAAGTGCTCCTCCGCGACCGAGACCTCGCCGCTCTCCCACCGCGTGCCGATCTCGTGCAGCACCGGCAGCAGGACACGGCTCGCGACGGCGTTGACTGTGAAGCGCGCGATCGCATCGTCGAGGATCGCATTGGCGTCGGCCTCGTCGAAGCGGTCGAGGGCGGCGGCCAGCCGCTCGGCGTGGTCGTCCCCGCCCTCGCCCACGCCGGATTCCGCCGCCGATGCTGCGCGCGACACCGCGAGTCGCGCGGCCTCGGCGGCCGAGACGCCCGAGTCGATCATCGACTTCATCGCGCTGACGCGCTCCTGGTCGCTCGTCCCGTAGAGGCGAAAGCCGCCCGGGCTGCGCTGCGGCCGCAACAGGCCGTAGCGCCGCTCCCACGCCCGCAGCGTGTCGACGCCCACGCCGGTGCGCCGGCTGAGCTCGCCGATGCGGACGAGCGGTCCTCGATTAGGTGTGTTGGGTGGGACAGACATTGGACAGACTCTTGACAGTACTCAGCCTACCTGTTACAACCAGCCTCGTCAACTCTAGACAAACCCTTGATAAGAACTAGACAGAAGGAGAACGCGATGAACCTGGATCACGGAGGAAGGACGCTTGCCGCGCGGGGTCTGTTCCTGGCGGCGGCCCTGCTCTCGTTCGGTCTCTCGGTCGTCCTCTACTTCACCGGCGAGCACACGGACGGCATCTTCGTTGGGCTCTGGGTGCCGTCGATCCTGGCTCTGGGCGCGTTCCTCGCTCCCCGGCACGTTCCGGATCCGCCCCACGGCTCACCCGCCAAGGCGACCCCATGATCGGCATCTTCCTTTACGGAGTCGTCGTCTTCGCCTTGGTTTGCGGAGCCCTGGGGCTGCTCGCCTGGGGCATCGTCAACGAGCGACGCGACCGCACCCAGTTCGAACAGGGGCGCCGAGTCTTCGGCGACGAAGCCGCACTCGAGGTCTCACGCGAGCCCGAGGGAGCCACTCGATGACTGGACCGATCGATCGGGCTCTCGACCTGGCGGTCGTCCCCGGCTATTCCCGCCTCGGCTACGGCGCGCGGGGCCTGCGCTGGGAGGATGCCGCCGGGGGGAGCGACCTGAGCGGCCAGACTGTACTCGTCACCGGCGGCAACTCGGGCGTCGGCGAGGCTGCCTGCGAGGGGTTTGCCGCCGCGGGCGCGACGGTGTACATGCTGGCCCGTGACTACGACCGGGCGGTACGGGCGATCGGCCGGATCGAGTCGCGGCTGCCGGTGTCAGGGGGCACCGTCAAGCTCGAGCTCTGCGACCTCTCCGATCTCTCGGAGGTGCGGCGGTTCGCCGAGGCCTTCCAGGCGCGCTTCGACCGTCTCGATCTCCTCGTCAACAACGCCGGCGTGCTTCCCCGGGAGCGAACCCACACTTCGGACGACGTCGAGCTGACGTTTGCGACGAACGTCCTCGGCCCATTCCTGCTCACCTCGCTGCTGCTCCCAGCCCTGCTCGCGGCTGAGCCGTCGCGGGTGATCACCGTCTCCTCGGGCGGCATGTACACGGCCCGCCTGCGGACCGACGATCTTCAGCTCGAGAAGCAGCCCTTCGACGGCGCCCGCTTCTACGCCCACGCGAAACGCGCTCAGGTCGCCCTCAACCGCGTCTGGGCGGAGCGCCTTCCGGCCGATCGCGTCGCCTTCCACGCGATGCATCCCGGCTGGGTCGACACCGCCGGCCTCAGGGCCTCACTGCCGCGCTTCCGGCGGGTGATGCGCCCGCTTCTGCGCGACGCGCGCCAGGGCGCCGACACGATCGTCTGGCTCGGGACCCAGCCGACGCTCGAGCCGGCGACCGGCGCGTTTTGGCAGGACCGCGAGCCGCGACCCGAGCACCGCCTCCCCTCGACGCGCGAGACGGCCGAGGACAGAGAAGTGCTCTGGCGGGAGTGCGAGCGCCTCTGCACCGTCTCGGAGTCCCCGAGAACCGCCGCGATCTGCTGACCAGCGAGAGAAAGGAAGACGAGATGGCGAGATACATCGGAACGGTCGAAGCACCTCACAGCGCTGAGGAGGTGTGGCACTACCTGGCGGACCTGCGATCCGCGGGGGAATGGGATCCCAGCGTCGACGAGGTGGAGCTGGTCGGAGGAGAGCCGCGCACCGAGGACGCGCGTTACCGGCTCGAGGTGAGGTTCCACGGGCGCAGCATCACGCTTCCCTACCGGATCGTCGAAGTCGATCCGCCGCACCGCGTCGTCTTCGCCGCCGAGACCGACTCCGTCGTGGTCCGCGACGAGGCGCGGATCGACCCGCTCGGGTCGACCGCCAGCAGCGTGACGTGGGACGCCGACCTCCGGCTCCGCGGGATCCGGAGGCTGCTCGACCTGCCTCTCCGTGGGATCTTCAACCGCGTCGGCGAGGACGCGCGCGAGGGGTTGGGCAAGCGGCTGCGCAATCCGCAGCTTGGTGGGCCTGTCTCCCAGGTGCAGCGATGAGGCGGAGCGCCGAGCACAAGCGGATCGCCGTCGTCGGAGCCGGCATCTCCGGCCTCGTCGCAGCGGCGGAGCTTCACCGCGCGGGTCACGACGTCCAGGTGTTCGAGGCGGGCGGTTACCCCGGTGGGCACACGAACACCATCGAGGTGGAGACACCCGCTGGCCCTCTGCCGGTCGACACCGGCTTCATCGTCTTCAACGACCTCAACTACCCCAACTTCGAGCGCATGCTGGCCGAGCTCGGGGTCGCCTCACAGTCGACAGAAATGAGCTTCTCGGTCTCGGACGGCGGCGGCTTCGAATGGGCGACGACGGGACCGCGCGGGTTGTTCGCGCGTCCCGCGCACGCTCTCGACCCGCGCTTTCACCGCATGCTGCGGGATCTGGTCCGCTTCAACCGCGAGGCCCGCAAGCTGGTGGGCAGCGGCGACCGGGGACCGTCGCTCCGCCGCTTCCTCACGGACGGTGGCTACTCGGACTACTTCGTCGAGCGGCTGCTCGTCCCGCAGGCCTCGGCGGTCTGGTCCGCGGACCCAGCCCAGATGTGGAACTTCCCGGCGGGCTTCCTCGCCGAGTTCTTCGACAACCACCGCGTCCTTCAGCTTCGTAACCGGCCTTCGTGGCGGTCGGTCACGGGAGGGTCCCACCGCTACGTGGAGGCGCTGATCGCACCGTTCCTCGACCGGATCAACCTCTGCGCCCCGGTCCGGCGAATTCACCGCCTGCCGGATGGGGTGGTCATCGCGCTGGATGACTCGTGCGAGCGATTCGACGAGGTGGTGATCGCCGTCCACTCCGACGTCGCGCTCCAAATGCTCGCCGACCCGGCCCCCACCGAGACCGAGGTCCTCGGCGCGATTCCCTACCAGCGGAACGAGGTCGTCCTCCACACCGACACGAGCTTGATGCCGCAGCGGCGCAGCGCCTGGGCGAGCTGGAACTATCACCTGACAGCCCGGCCCACCGGCCGGACGACGGTGACGTACCACATGAACCGCCTGCAGTCGCTCGTAGCGGATCGCGACTATCTCGTCACGCTCAACCTGACCGAGGCGATCGACCCGGCGACGGTCATCCGCAAGATCGATTACGCCCACCCGGTCTTTACGCCCGAGGGCGTGGCGGCGCAGCGCCGCTGGGCGGAGATCTCCGGCCTCAGGCGGACCCACTATTGCGGGGCCTACTGGCGGTGGGGGTTCCACGAGGACGGCGTCTGGTCGGCTTTGCGGGTCGCAGAGAAGCTCGGTGGCCGCGGGCCGCTGCAGAAGGCCGGGGGGCCCACGCGGATGAGAGAGCTCGCCGAGCCGGTCGTAGAGCAGCTGGCGGAGGCTGCATGACGGCCTCAGCCATCTACGAGGGCTGGGTTGCGCATCGCCGAGCCGGGGAGGTCCCTCACTCCTTCGGCTACCGCGTCTTCATGCCGCTGTTCGAGCTCGAGGAGCTCCCCGGCCTCCTCGATGGGATTCCACTGTGGTCGGCTCGCCGCCCGGCCCCGGCGCGCTTCCGCGACGGCGATTATCTCCCCGGCGACGGCGATTCACTGGCGGCGCGCGCCCGAAACCTGGTCGAAGCTCGTCTCGGCCGCCGGCCGGCGGGGCCCGTGCGCCTGCTCGCGAACCCGCGCTACCTCGGCGTCGGGTTCAACCCCGTCTCGTTCCTCTTCCTCCATACCCCTGACGGCGGCCTCGACAGCGTCATCGCAGAGGTGACGAATACGCCATGGGGCGAGCGGACCGCCTACGTCTTGGACTGGCACGGTCACGGAGAAGATGAACCGATCACTTGCAGCTTCGAGAAGGGCATGCACGTGTCCCCGTTCCAATCGATGGAGCAGACCTACGAGATCTCGGTGACCCGGCCGGGCCAGAGACTCGGCGTTGTGATCCGCAATCACGAGGGCGGCCGCGAGGTCTTCGTTGCTTCGATGGCACTACGCCGCTCCGAGGTCACCCGCACGCGAATGCTGCGGCTGCTGTTCCGGTATCCGCCGATGACCGTCGCGACGCTTGCGCGTATCTACGTGAACGCGCTGCGACTCAAGCTTCGCGGAGCCCCGTTTCATCCCCATCCGGAGGTGAGAGATGAGCAAACTCTTCGCGTATCGGAGCAAGCGCGATCCCGAACGAAGGTCATCAGGGCCGAGAAGACCAAGGGCCCTCTTTCGAGGGCCCTTGGCTAGTAGCGGGGGCGGGATTCGAACCCGCGACCTTCGGGTTATGAGAAGCCACGAAGCCGTTCGGTGGGCTCATTACGAGCGCCGCCAGGGCACGTAGAGATGAGCTGAGATCAGCTCAGGTTCGCTCAGTTCGGTACCACGGCCGGTACCTCGGTGGCCCGATGCACTGTCGTGCGGCGGCCGTAGACTCGTCTAGTTCCCGAGGTAAAGGAGCGCCCATGCCAGCAACGAAGAAGACTCCCGAGCGCGTACGTGCGTCGGCTGATGCGACGAGGAAGCGGGCGGAGGCTGCGCTGAAGCGTGCGGGCGGTTCGCTCGATCAGGTCCAGAAGGCGCTCGCCGAGCTTCAGAAGGATCTGGGTCGGGGCGGGGGCGACATGGTCCGCAATGTGCAACAGCTTTTGAAGGATCAGCGCCGGGAAATGGGCAAGCTGAGTCGTACGCTCTCGGCCGACATGCGCAGCCTCCAGAAGGCGCTGACCGAGGATCCGGGGTCCTCCCACGCGAAGACCACAACGGCCCGCGCCAAAGGTGGGGCGGCTCGGGCGAAGGGCACAAAGACCCGCGCGAAGGGCACAAAGACCCGCGCCAAAGGCAAGGCGGCTCGGGCGAAGGGCACAAAGGCCCGCGCGAAGGGCAAAACCGCACGGGACTAGTGGCGCGAGACGACGACGGCGGTCTCCCCATCCTCGCCCGTCCTATCGCGCGAATAGAAAGGGTCGCATCAGCGGCCCTTTCTGTCATCCAGCGCCAGCTAGGACATGCCAACCTCGGCGTGACTTCGATCTACCTGCAGGGCATTGATAGTGGCGAGATCATCGAAACGGTCCGCACACGCCGCTTTCCGGTGATCCCGGCCGCGGCAGCACTGGCTGGCTAGTGCTTCTCGTCCAAAGCAGCTACTTGGACAGCCCGGCGGCTTCCAGGGCCTCGTCCGCATCCGAGAAGCCCTTGCGGTACACAATCTTCCCGTCGCGAACCATGTACAGCTCGGAGTGGCGCTCGTCCAGCTCGATGCCCGTCTCCGTCCGGCCCCGCTCGTGGGTGAATGCGATCACCTGGTCCCCGCCGGCGTCCATCACCTCCTCAAGCTCCAGCTCCCAGTTCTCCCAGGTCTCTGCCCACCGGGTGATGTGGTCCACGACGGCCTCAAGTCCTCGCGAGACAGTTCCGTCCGGCAGGTTCGTCCCATCCCACTCGACGTCTGGATCGAATGCGGAAAGGGCAGCCTCGAAGTCATTGCTCAGGAACCCCTCCAGCATCTCGCGAACGACCGCGACGTTCTCCTCCGACATTCTCTATCTGACCTCGAGTATGTCCCGCCAACCCGGGTCGATCTGGTCGAGATCGATGCTGAGAGCGGTCAGCGCGGCTTCGCGGGTCTCGACATCTTCATAAGCGACGTTCCACCAAGGGCCTTCGCCGTAGACCGGCTTCCCCTGCTTGCGCGCCGTAACGATGATCTCGTTGGCACGTTCTCCGTCCTCACCGGTGCCGATGTAGCTGATGTTGAGGTGCCAGATGTTCGCTTGCGACATCGTCAGCCCAGTATCTCGCCCGGAACCGCTGCTTTCCATGCAAAGGGGGATAGCTGCTTTTCGTCCAAAGCGGCTATTTCGGACGGGTGGCCCCAAGGCCATCAGGCTTCCGCATCACGCGGAAGCAGGCGTCAGCTCGGCGCGTGCGGTCGCCGTCGCCGGCCCCTGGCTGGAGGACTAATCGGCGGGGGTCTCCCATACAAGCTCGAAGACGTCGAGGACAACCTCAACGCGGTCGTCCTCGGGCCGATGACGCACCTCGCCAGCCACGGCGCAGAACGCATTGTTGAGCCACAGGTATCGCTCGTCATCGGTCGTGTGGGTCATGCCTCCGACCAGCTGGCTAACGCCGCCTTGGCTTGTGCGGCCGTACCCGTTCCAGGCGAAGAGGATCGTGGCGCTGTCGTCGGTCTCGAGCACTCCCCGAAAGTCAGGCGTCAGCGTGCCGTCGGTGCGACGGCGGGGGTAGTTGGCGCCACGCCAGGAGGCCGCAACCCGCCCCTCACAACGCCCTTCGGTGAGGAGAAAGTCCTGACCCTCGCTGCCGTCCGGGCCAGTGAGCTCAACGCTCCACCTCTGAGGCGCGCTGAAGCGCGCGCGATAGATCGGCTCGAGCCTCATTGGTATCGCGTCGGCGGCTTGTGCCGCGATCCCACTCAGCTGGCGGCCAGCCCGGCAACGGTCTCCGGCACTCCCTCGAACTCACCGACCGAGGTCAGTCCGCCGTCTTGGCCCACGGTCCACCCGAAGACCTTCTGCGCGTCGGCGTCAATCGCGTACAGGTAGCGTCCGTCGCCCGAAATGGCCTCGTCGCGAAGGCCCTTCTCACCTTGGCGGGTCGAGGCGGCCACCGGATCGCGCAGCTCGAGACTTCCATCGCCGGCGATCTCGTAGCACGACACGGTGCAGTCGCCGAAGTTGGTGACATAGGCGTACTGGCCGTCATTCGTCACTGCGGCCCAACAGACCTCGCTGCGGGTGTCGCCAACCGAGCCGCTGACCGCGCTGAGCTCGCCCCCGCCGGCAACGGCGTACGAGGAAGCAGCCGCCGCGCCAGTAGCGCCGCCGAACGCCTCGGTGACGATCAGCGAGCCCTTCGGTGTGAAGTCGAAGCCGTACGGCGTCTGGCCCTTGGACTCGATCGTGGTCGGGCCTTCCGCGTAACCACGCTCGTCGATCGCATAGCTGCTGATGCTGTTCGTCCCACGCTCGGTCGCGATCAGCGCGTCGCCGTTGATGCTGAACGAGATCTGAGCCGGATCCGCGTCGTCGGCGCTCAGCTGCCGCGTCGAGTCCTCGAGCGGAGTCAGCTTTCCATTCGCGAGGTTGAAGCCAGTGATGCACGGCGTGCCGTTGTTGAGAACGTAGACGAGCTCTCCGCTGACGGCGACGCTGGTTGGCTTGCTGCCACCCGAATCGACGCGATCCTCAAGGCGCAGTCCGTCCGATTCGATCGCGAACAGCGACAGGTCATCGCTGCCGGAGTTCGCGACAAGCAGCCACTGACCGTCATCACTGAGCACGATTGAGTTCTGGGAGGGCAGGTGTGGCTCTCCCGTTCCTCGCCCACCTGTGCTGTAGCGGCCAAGGGGGGCGAGCTGGCCCTCCTCCGAGCGGCTGAAGGCGACGATTTCATTGTCAGAGGCGTCGTTCGTCTGGACATAGATGGCGGGGCTCATCACATTTCTCCATTCCTCGAGAGTCGGACAGGCTCCTGTGGGCCGAAGAGCGCACGCGTTACGCGCGCCGTTGACGGTTCATCAGGCCTCAAGGTCGACTCTATCGCGTGCGTCACGGCCCGACCCTCGCTGCAAATGGAGGTCAAGCGACTCCGCTCCCGGCCCGCAGGGTGAGCACGCTCTCCCGGCCGAGCATGAGGGCAATCAGCAGGGCGGCAATCGAGTCGGCCCACCACAGGTCGAGGCTCGTGCTGAGCGCCAAGCCGGTAAGCGCGGCAGCAGCGAGCGCCGCGCCAGCGACGCTGAGCACCCCGTCGGCCCGAAGTGTCTGACTAGCAAGCGAACGGGAGAGCCGAAGCTTGTTCGCGCCCAGAACTGGGAGCACGATGATCGAGGCCGCGGTCAGGATGAGGCCGACCGTGGATGGGGATGGACCTGAGTGCTCAGCGAGGGCGATAACGGCGCGCACGATCAGATAGAGGGCGATCACCCCGAGCAGGGCACCGACCACTCTGGCCGCCTGGCGCTCCAACTCGTGTCCTGGTCGCTCGCCGTGCAGTTCGTGGCGGAAGCGCCAAACGAGCGTCGCCGACGCTCCACCGTCAACCAGCGAATCAAGGCCGAAGCCCACCAGCGCAGTGGAGCTGGCCACGAAGCCAGCGACGAGAGCGGCCGCGCCGACCAAGACGGCCCAGACGACCGACGCGGCGCACCACAGCACCGCTGCTGCCATGTCGGTCCTGCGACTCGAAGATTCCATCGCCGTTCGCAGACTGGCACGCCTCATCGACGTCACCCTTTTCGAGCAGGAGTGCTGCTTTCCAAGCAAAGCAGGGGTGCTGCTTTTCGTCCAAAGCAGCGGTTTCGACGCCCGAACTGACCGGCGTGGGTTCTGTGTGCCCCCAGAGGCGTGTCGCGTGCTAGCGATAAACCGAATCGGTCCCAAGCTATAGGCAACGGCGCTCGAAGGAGGAGCCCTTGGTGTTGCCGGGGAGTGTTAGCGTCGCTCCACGTCCTCGAGCTTGTTGGCCGCCTGTGAATCCAAACCAGAGCCGGCGTGAGATGGGTGGTTCGTCGAGGGCTTGGCTCCCACCGGCTCGACGACAAGGAGGTCGAGATGAAGCGGGTAATCGCCGCCGCGCTCCTGGTGACCGCGGCTGTGCTCGCGGTCGCGGTCAACTCAAGCGCGGGCCAGGGCAAGGGACACCATGCCGCTGGTAAGACGATCACGGTGGTCGAACACGCGGACACCGATGCAGTCACCAACGGGGACCCCAACAACGACGTCGTCGGCAACATTCTCACATTCGGGAACGATGTCTTCAACGCGGCCGACACGCACAAGGTCGGTACCGACCAGGGATCCTGTATCCGCATCGTCGTGGGCAGCTCCTGGGAGTGCACGTGGACGACGTTCCTGCCATCCGGCCAGATCACCGTCGAGGGCCCGTTCAGCGACACGGGTAACACGGTGCTTGCGATCACTGGCGGGACGGGCGCGTACCGCAACGCTCGCGGCGAGATGGAGCTCAAGTACCACAATCCGCAAGGGACGAAGTTCGACTTCGTCTTCCACGTGATCGGCTGAGCGTCACAGGGCGTCGGGCTCGCCGACGGGATCGGGCCCGGCGCCCCCGAGTTTCGCGGTTCCCCGCCATCTCGGGCGGAGCCGTCGACCGCTGCTTTCCATGCAAAGCAGGACTACTGCTTCTCGTCCAAAGCACTACTCCGACAGCCCGGCGGCTTCGAGGGCTGGTGGACCGTCTCAGGTCAGGGCGTCGCAGAGCAGCTCTTCGAACTGCCCGTTGACCAGTTCTGCGTGATGGCCCGCCGCGAAGATGACGTCTTCGTCGGGACTGAGGACGACTCTGCCCGAGTCATGGATGACGATCCCGCTGCCTGGCTGCGTTGCGAGGAAAACATGACCGTCGATCGTTTCCGTGAACTCGTCGGTGCCGGGTATGGCGATGAAGGTCTCTTGGAACGTGCCCCGGTTGAGGAGCGTCGCACCTGTGACGGTGTTCGTGAAGTGGTCGAGGAAACGGTTGTGCACGATTGTCCGCGTCACGTCCCCGTTGCCGTCGAAGAAGGTCGTGCCGAAGGTCTTCCCGGTGGTGAAGAGCGAGATGACCTGACCATCGCAGGTTGCGAAGTGCGGATCGAACTCGGAGTTCGTGTCGTGGAAGTGGAAAGGCGGCGCGGCTTCCGTGGTGGAGGCGAAGACCGACAGGCACCCTGCGACCAAGACGAGAGTGACGAGCGAGCGGAATCTCATAGGTCCTTCCCTGGTCGAGTCCCCTGGTTCGTCCACCGTAGCGACGGCAAGCACCTTCTGCAACTAGGGCTACCGGGTTTCGGTAGTTGGACTCACGGGCTCCACGTTCTCCTCCGACATCGCCTACTCCGACAGCCCGGCGGCTTCGAGGGCCTGCGAGGCATTGGGGTAGCCGACGTGCCGCACGACCTTGCCATTAGCGACCGTGTACAGGTCGGCGGAGCGCATCGTCACGGAGGCGCCGCTGCCCTTGCCGGTGCCGCTGATTTGCATGACCACGATGGTCGCGTCGCCCGCGTCGATGAACTCGACTGGGTGGGCGTCGAAGTGGTCCCACGATCCGACCCAGCGAGCGTAGAACTCGCGCATCCCCTGGTGGCCGTGGTAGATGCCCCCGTCCGGCATCCGGCTCTGGTCAAGCTCGACCGCCTCGTCGTACCCATTCAGGGCGGTCCTCCAGTCCCCGGCGCAGAACGCCCCGACGATCCGCCGCACGACCTCCAGTTTCTCCTGCGACATCGCCTACGCAGTATCTCTCGGCGGAGTACTGCTTTCCATGCAAAGCAGCGGTGCTGCTTTTCGTCCAAAGCAGTAGGCGAGATCGCACAGCGCCGGAAGCAGCTTGCAACGGGCCAGATCGCCGGACGCTCCAAAGACGACAAGTTTGTGGTGGTGGCGGGGCGACTGTCATGGCACGAGCTTCCCGGGCTTATGGCACGAGCACGAGCTTGCCCTTGGCCGCCGTGCTCTCAAGCATCTCGTGGGCGCGGCGAGCCTCGGAGAACGGCAGCCGCTCGGCCACGACCGGGCGGATTTTGCCCTCCCGAAGCAGACCGAGCAGAGCCTGGAAGTCCTCGGCGAACCAGTCCTGGTGGGAAATGCGCAGGATCTGGACCCGGTAGCCCGAAACCCGCCTGCGGGACGAGAGCGTGCCCCAGAGCCAGGTGGCCGTCATCGCCGGCCACCACTCGAACCACCCACGCAGGCTCTTGTGACCCTGCACCATCGTGTTGTAGGCGCCCATAGTCACGAGCCGCCCACCGGGATCGCCCGTGATCTGATCGCCCTTCCGCAGCGCGCGAAAGGAGCGCAGCGCCACCTTGCCGCCGATCCCGTCGAGCACAACGTCCACACCTTCGCCCTGAGTCAGCTCGCGGACCCGAGTTAGGAAGTCCTCATTGCGGTAGTCGATCGCAACCGCCCCGAGCCGCTCGACTGCGGCCTTGTCGCGCGCCGAACAGGTCCCGAAGAGACGCAGTCCTGCCACCGTCCCCAGCTCGAGCGCCGCCGTGCCGACCCTTCCGGCCGCGCCGTGCACCAGCACCGACTCGCCGCTCGTCACCCTCGCGGTGCGGTGGAGCATCTGGTAGGCGGTCATGTACGGGAAGATCAGGCTTACGACCTCCGCCGGGTCGAGGTTCTCGGGCACCGCGACCGCGTACTTCTCATCCACGCAGACGCGCTCGGCGTCCGCGCCCCACACGGTCAGCACCCCTACCCGGTCCCCCTCACGCAGTCTCTCGCAGCCTTGGCCGAGCTCCTCGACGGCGCCGACGAGCTCGTACCCGGGCGTGAAAGGCGGCTTCGGGCCGCCCATGTAGGTGCCGGCGCGAATCTGCGCGTCTGTGAACGAAACTCCAGCCGCCAGCACCCTGACGCGGACCTCGCCGGGACCCGGTCGTGGGTCGTCCTGATCCACCACCTTCAACACCTCGGGGCCGCCGTAGTGGTCGACGACGACGCGCTTCATGACTCAAGCTCCTTTGTTGAGGTTAAGTCGAGCCTCGCCCCCGCAAGGCGAAGAATCATCAGCCGTATCCATCGATCTTGACTCCGTGTTCGCCACGGAGGTCGAATCGCGGTTCACACGGAGCGACCGACGGAACCGCTGCTTTCCATGCAAAGCAGCGGTTCTCAAGTTGCGCCTCGGCCAGGCTCTAGTCCAACCTGAGAAACCCTTCGGATGCAGAGCAACGAGGCTTTGGTACCCCGCTGGAACCTCGAAGGGATGCCGGCTCCTTCCCGCAAAGACGAAAGGCCCGCTTGCGCGGGCCTTTCGTGAGTAGCGGGGGCGGGATTCGAACCCGCGACCTTCGGGTTATGAGAAGCCTTGAAGGCGTTCGGCGAGCTCATGCCGAGTCGCATTGGGCACGCTGAGATCACCTGAGATCAGGTCCGGTTTTCTCAGTTCGGTACCACGGCTGGTACCACCGGAAGCCCATACCAGGCAGGAGGCGGTCAGCGAGGAGCTGCGGCGTAAGTGGCTCAGCGGGCTCCCAGATCGACGACGCCCGAGAGCACTTCCTTCATGGTCGGGCCGCTGCGCTGCTCGAACTCGTAGGAGGCGCGCCGGATCGGATGATCGGACCTGATGAGACGCGCGAGGTCAATTGGAGTGCCGCCGATCACCGCGTCGCAGTCAGTCGCGTTGATCGTCCGCTCGAGCTCATGCAGCTGCTCGTGTGAGTACCCCATCGCGGGCAGGACCGGTCCGATGTGCGGGAAGCGACGGTATGTCTCCGCGATCGATCCCACGGCGAAGGGCCGCGGGTCGATCTGGGTTCCGACGCCCGCCTGCCCTGCGGCCACCGTCCCGGCGCCGAAGCTCATCCCGCCGTGGGTGATGCTTGGGCCGTCCTCGACCACAAGCACGGTCTTTCCGGCGAGCGAGGGACCTTCCGCCAGCGACACTGGCGAAGCGGCCTCGATCACGGCGGCGTCGGGATTCGCCAGGGCGATGTCCTCCAGCGCCTGGCGGACCTGGTCGTCGGTGGCGCTATCGACCTTGTTGACGATGACGACATCCGCCATTCGCAGGTTCACCTCGCCCGGGTGATAGTTGAGCTCGTCGCCGGCCCGGAGGGGGTCGACAACGACCAGCAGCAGATCGGGTCGGATGAAGGGCAGGTCGTTATTGCCGCCGTCCCAGATGATCACCTCCGCATCCCTCTCGGCTCGAACAAGGATCTCGCGATAGTCGACGCCCGCGTAGACGACGATCCCCATCTCCACCGGCCGCTCGTACTCCTCGCGCTCCTCGACCGTCGGGTTCGATTGGTCAATGTCGGCCAATCCTCCGAAGCGCTGGACCGCGATCCGATCGAGGTCGTGGTACGGCATCGGATGGCGCAGCAGAGCAACCCGCAGACCGGCCTCGAGCAGGATGCGGCCGATCTCTCGGCTCGTTTGGCTCTTCCCGGCGCCAGTCCGCACGGCGCAGACGGCAAGCACCGGCTTCTTGCTCTCGAGCATCGTCGACCGTGGACCGAGCAACGTGAAGTCAGCGCCCGCCGCTTCGCAGATCGCCGCCTTCCGCATCACCTCGGTGTAGGAGAGATCCGAGTAGGCGAAGACCACCTCATCCACGCGGTGCTCCGCGATCAACGAAGGCAGCTCCTTTTCGGCGCGGATCGGGATCCCCTCGGGGTAGCGTGCCCCGGCCAGCTCCGGCGGATAGGTGCGGCCCTCGATCCCCGGAATCTGCGCGGCCGTGAACGCCACCACCTCGGCGTCGGGGTCATCGCGGTAGACCACGTTGAAGTTGTGGAAGTCCCGCCCGCCCGCGCCCATGAGGATCAGCCTTCGTGGCACGCGCAGACGATAGAACCTGCGTGTGACAAGCGAACTCGTTGTCATGGCGCTGGGCGGGAACGCTCTCCTGCGCCGCGGCCAGGCGGCCGATGCGGTGACCCAGCGCCGGAACGTCGCGGCGGCGGTCGCCGCGGTAGCGGAGGTCGCGCGCACGCACGACGTGGTCGTCACTCATGGCAATGGTCCCCAGGTCGGCCTGCTAGCGCTGCAGAGTGAGGCCTATCCCGAGGTCACCCCGTATCCGCTCGACGTCCTCGGCGCCGAGAGCGAAGGGATGATCGGCTACCTACTCGAACAAGGGCTGCAGAACGAACTCGGCGGGAGGCCCGTGGCCACCCTGCTCACGCAGGTCCTCGTCGACAGCGCCGACTCCGCCTTCGACCGGCCGACCAAGCCGATCGGCCCGCTTTATGAGCGTGAGCGGGCGGAGCGCCTGCGGGAGGAGCGCGGGTGGGCGATCGCACCGGACGGCGATCGCTATCGCCGGGTGGTCGCCTCACCGGAACCGCGCGGCATCGTAGAGCTGGCCACGATCCGGCTGCTGCTCGAGGCGGGCGTGCTGGTCGTCTGCGTCGGCGGCGGCGGGATTCCCGTGGTTGCGGACGACGAGGGGCGGCTCGGAGGAGCGGAGGCGGTGATCGACAAGGATCTCGCCGCGGCGCTGCTTGCCCGCGAGCTCGAGGCGGACGCCCTGCTGCTGCTCACCGACGTCGCGGCTGTAGAGACCGGCTGGGGCACGCCTGAGGCGATGCCGCTCGGTGAGTCCTCGGCCGCCAATCTGCGTGGGATGAGCTGGGACCCGGGGTCGATGGGCCCGAAGGTAGAGGCCGCCTGCCGGTTCGCGGAGGCGGGCGGGCGCCTGGCTGCGATCGGCGCCCTCGAGGACGCAGCCGGGATCCTGGGAGGCGAATGCGGGACCCGGATTAGGGCCGACGTAAAGGGCTAGAGGAAGGGCGACATTGGCCCTCTTTCGAGGGCCCTTGGGTCAGGATGCCGCCCGCAGCCGCGCAGGGTCATTCGTCGCCACACCGGCGACGCCGAGATCGGCGATCCTCGCGAACAGCGCCGGCTCGTCGACGGTCCAGGCGAACAGCCGGCGACCGAGTCGCCCGATGGCATCCGCGATCTCAGCTTCCACGAGCGTGTGGTGCAGCATCACGTCGCCGAAGCGTCCGGCAGCGAGCTCGTGCAGCAACCGCTCACGCCAGGCACGCGGGTGCCAGCGGTTGGCGCGGCGGGAGACGTATCCGCCAATCGAGATCGCGGTCCGGGCATTGGCGGCGACCGCCCGCACCGCCTCGACGATGTCCGCCGACTGGGATGAGATCAGGGAGCGCTCCAGTAGGCCGCGCCGGCGCAGCATCGCCACGAGCGCCGACTCACAGCCCCGGCCCTTCACGTCCACGTTCAGGGCGATCTGGGAGAAGCGCGGCTCCGCGAGGTGGTCGAGGGCGTCGTCGAGGGTCAGGCACCCACGCCGGCGAGCCTGGGGAGCGAGGTGCGCCACCAGCAGCCGCGATCCCCGCGGCCGGACGTCGAACTCGATCATGTCGACACCCGCTCGCCGGGCTGCGTCGAACGATGCGATCGTGTTCGCCGGGGCGATCGCGCTCGCACCGCCGTGTCCGATCAGAATGGTCATCAGGCGAAGAACCCCCGGATCGCGTCGTGCGTCTGCTTCGGTGCCTCGAGCTGCGGCACGTGGCCGCAGTCGAGCTCCAGGTGACGCGCCGCGGGCAGTGCCCGCTCGACGTGCTTCCTGAAGCCCAGCGGCACGACCTGATCGTGGCGACCCCAGATGAACAGCGTCCGGGGCGACATCTGGGCGAGGCGACTCCAGAAGCCGCGTTCGCCGAGCGGCTCGTCGAGATAGACGTTCCGTGCCGCCTCGTAGAACGCGACCCGACCGCGCGGGGTGAGATAGGAGCGCAGGAACTCATCCACGCCCGCGGCCGACCAGCCGTCCTTGCCACCCGGAACCAGGTTGCGGACGATCGGTTCGGTGATCACGCGCGGCGCCGGCTGGATCAGGCCGAGCATGGGAAGCGGTGCCTGGAGCAGCCACCGCCAGCGGCGACTTCGCAACCACGCGAGCGCCGGGCAGAGCAGGGCCATTCGCCCAGTGCGCTCGGGTTGCAGCAGCCCCAGCTCGATCGCCACGCGCCCGCCCATGCTGTTGCCGACCAGGTGGGCGCGCTCGATCTCCAGCTCGTCGAGCAGGGCCTCGATCGCGCGAGCGAAGTAGGGAGCGTCATAGGGGGCGCCGAGCGGCTTGTCGGAATCGCCGAACCCCGGTAGGTCCATCGCGATCACGCGATAGTGCTCGGCGAGCGCGGCGACGGTTGGGAGGAAGGAGGCCTTGGTGGCGCCGAGGCCGTGCACACAGATCACGGGATCGCCCTCACCCGCTGAGAGCGTCGAGATCTTGCCGAGCCGCGTGCCGACGGATTCGAACCGAAGCCGGCGCTCGTCGGCTATGGCACTGGTGGCGGCAAGGAAGCCGACGCCGAGGTGCAGGTTCTGGCGGACGCTGAGGCGGCGCTCGCGGAAGGCCACCATTCCACCACGCACGTCACGCGCGATCTCCTCCCAGGTTGCCCAGTCGGCGCTCAACAGGGCGTCGGCCTCGCGGTCGCTCGCCGGCTGCAACTGGATCGCGCCGTCATCGATCACCGCGTCCCATTCGCCCTCGCCATCGACGGCCAGGCGGATGCGCGCCGAGCCGCTGGGCACATCGATCACATCGGGGTCGAAGCGCTCGATCAGGGCGGTGAGCCCGGCGGGAGGGCGGCTCTCGGGTGTCGGCCGCTCTTCGGCGTCGACAACTGCCATGTGCAGAGTATGGAGCCCCTGCGCGTCGCTGCGACGAGGGCTCAGCGGAAGCCCTGCAGCACCCGGGTCGCCGACTCGTAGCCTTGCTTGATCAGCCGCGGCCACTGGGTCCGGTCCAGGAAGAGGTCGTAGAACGAGACGCCTCGGATCTCCGCCTCGTCGATCGGCTCGATCAGCTTCAGCTTCTCCCCCAGCTCGTCCTTCGCCCGCCGCGCCAATTCGAGGTGGTAGCCCTGCTGCAGCTGTCGGCTCGCCTGCAGCAGGCCGCCGGTCCTATCCGGCCAACCGCTTATGTCCCGGGGCTCGAAGCCCTTGGGCAGCATCAGGTTGACGCCGATCACGTGGTCGAACCGGTCACCGGCTTCGATCGCCGGCTGTGCCGGCCAGTTCTCGATGATCCCCCCGTCCACGTAGAGATGGCCGCGTACGGAAACCGATTCGATGAACAGGGGCAGCGCGATCGCCACGCGGACGAGGTGGCCGATGGAGACCTCGGAGGTGCGCCTCGACCCGAAGTACTCGACCCTGCCGAGGTCCATGTTGTAGACGATGGTCGTGATCGGAATCGGCGTCTCCCCGCACGGCATCCTCGTCAGCCGCGTGTCGAAGAGGCGTTCGATCGCCTCCCCCTTCGCCAGCCCCGAGAACCCTCTGAGCGCCGAGAGGGCGAACCGTGGCAGCCTCAGCCACTGGATGTCCAGGTAGTCCTCCGGCCGCCAGGAGAGCGAGAAGTCCGTCATCTCGTCGGAGCTCATCCCCGCCGCCCACATCGAGCCCCAGATCGCGCCGCCCGAGCACCCGATGATCTCGGCCGGCTCGACTCCCGCCTCCTCGAAGGCGCGCTTCACCCCCGCGAGGGCCACGGCCGCCCCGCCGCCGCCCGAGGCGACCAATGCGATCCGCTTGCCCTGAAACTCCGGCACCGGTCGCGAGCGGAACGGATCCAGGTGCGCCGAAGCGTCAACCGGCACGGGTCGGTCGATCAGCGGCAGGGGCAGCAGCGTTCGTCGCGCCCGCCGCAGGAATCCCAGATCAGCGACGATCTCCCCCAGGTCGAGCCATTCGGTGAACCGCTCGAATTGCGCCTTCACCTCGTACAGGTCCAACCGGTCGTCGAGGGCCATTCCGATGTCAGCCTAGTGGCCTCCGCACGCCGGTTCCAGGGAACCGGCAGGGCGCCCCGCTGACCCCTGTTGCGGCTTCAATATGACCTGTGACAAACGCGGCAAGCATGGACGCGCCCGTGAGCCCGAGTGCGAGGGGCGAGCCTGTCATCAGCGTCCGGGGTCTGCGTAAGTCCTATGGGGAACGGGAGGTGGTGCGAGGCATCGACCTCGAGATCCACGCGGGCGAGATCTTCGCCTTCCTGGGACCCAATGGCGCCGGCAAGACCGTCACCGTGGAGACCCTCGAGGGATACCGCACGCGTACTGGCGGCACGGTGACCGTGCTCGGGGAGGACCCGCAGGACGCAAGCCGCGAGTGGCACTCGAGGATCGGGGTGGTCCTGCAGAGCTGCACGATGCCGGGCGAACTCACCGTCGGCGAGTTACTCGAGCTCTACGCCAGCTACTACCCGCGGCCGCGGCCAGTCGGAGAGACGATCGAGCTCGTCGGATTGGAGAATGACCGGGATTCGCGAGCGATGCGGCTGTCGGGCGGACAGCAGCGCCGCCTGGACGTGGCGCTGGCGCTGATCGGCGACCCGGAGCTCGTCTTCCTGGACGAGCCCACCACCGGATTCGATCCCGCGGCTCGTCATCACGCATGGGAGGTGATCTCGAACCTCCGCGACCTCGGCAAGACGGTGTTCCTCACCACCCACTACATGGAGGAAGCACAGGCGCTCGCCGATCGCCTGGCGGTGATCTCCGCAGGCCGGATCGTCTCCGAAGGCACGCCGGAGACGCTCGGCGGCCGCGATAAAGCCCCGAGCGACATCTCGTTCACACCGCCGCACGGGGTCGATATCAGCTCCTTGCCAGCTGAGCTCGCCACCCGCGCCGAGGCGCGGGACGGGCGCCTGCACCTGCAAAACGAGCATCCGGCGCAGGCGCTGCACGACCTCGGGGCCTGGGCGCTGGAGCATGGTTGCGAGCTGGCAGACCTGACCGTGGGCAGGCCGACGCTGGAGGACGTCTACCTTCGGCTGACCGAGACGACGGAGCGAGACCTGTGATCGATCGGCATCTCCTCGCCACCCAGTTTCGCTCCGACCTCATGGTCTTTTGGCGGAACCCGCAGTCGCGGACCTTCACCATCGCGCTGCCGATTGTCTTCCTGGTGATCTTCGCCGCGATCTTCAAAGGTTCGACGATCGTCGATGGCCGCGCGATCAAGCTCACGACCTATTACGTGCCGGGGATCATGACCCTCGGGATCATCTCGGCGAGCTTCGTCAACCTGACGGTCGCGATCGTCACCCAGCGCGAGGCGGGTGTGCTGAAGCGGGCCCGTGCCACGCCTGTCCCCGCCGGCGTGGTGATCGCGAGCAGGGCTGCGGTTGGCGTCCTCGTCGCACTGGCGATGTCGGGGCTTCTGCTGGCGATCGGGCGGCTCGGTTACGGAGTCGAGCTTCCCGGCTCGACCATGCCGGGGCTAATCGTTGCCGTAGTCATCGGGGCCGCCTCGTTCTGCTGTCTCAGCTTCGCGGTCTCGACGCTGATCCGCGCGGCCGATGCCGCCGCGCCGGCGACGAACCTGATGGTCCTGCCGCTCTACTTCATCTCAGGTGTGTTCGTGCCAGAGAGCCAGATCCCGCCGTTCCTCCGCCACGTCGCCGACCTGTTCCCGATCCGCCACCTCTCGCAGGCGCTACTGGAGCCATTCGTAGCGACACACGGAAGCGGGATCGCCGTCGATCATCTACTGATCGTGGCCATTTGGGGAATCACGGGGTTGGCTCTCGCGACGCGCACCTTCAGGTGGACGCCCCGGATCGCCTAACGCAACGAAATCACGCCGCCGTGATGCGCTGATCCGGAAACACAAGAGGACCGCATCTGCGGCCCTCTTGGGAGTAGCGGGGGCGGGATTCGAACCCGCGACCTTCGGGTTATGAGAAGCCCTGAAGCCGTTCGGTGGGCTCATGCCGAGCGACGCCAGGCACGCTGAGGTGAGCTGAGATCAGCTCAGTTTCTCTCAGTTCGGTACCACGGCTGGTACCACGGCGCGGCGGCCGGCTCGGCGTCGCAGCTGGCCCCGCAGCCGACCGACGCGCCGGTCGCGAAGGATGCGGCGGGCGGCGTTGTGCCCGGCGGCGGCCATCACCCCACCGCCCGGGTGGGTGCCGGCGCCGCAGAGGTAGAGCCCGTGCACGGGCGTCGCGTAGTGGGAGAGGTCCGGGGTCGGGCGCATGAACCCCATCTGATCCAGGCCCTGCTCCCCCTGGAAGATGTTCCCGCCCTGGAGCCCGAAGATTCTCTCGAGGTCCGGCGGGGCCAGCACCTCACGTTCGACGATCGCGTCCGGGACGTTGGGCGCGTACCGCGCCAGGTGCTCGACGCAGGCGTCGCCGTAGCGCTCGCGGGCGTCGCCCTCCCAGGCCTCCTCATCGGGCGGGCCGTACTGCGTGAACATCGTCATCACCCAGCGGCCGTCGTCGGTCAGGCTCGAGTCGATCGCGGATGGCAGCTCGGCCTCGACATAGGGCTCCGCCGCGGGCCGGCCCATGAGGCAGTCCTGCCAGGCCCGCTCCAGGTAGCCGATCGAGGGGCAGAGGTTGACCCCGGTCATGTGCAGCATCCGGTGCTGCTCCTCAGTCACGCCCTCATACCGGGGCGGCTCGGAGAGCACCATGTTCACCTTCACCGAGGCGCCACGCGTCCGGTAGCGCCGCATGTCCTCGGCGATCTCTGGCGGGAAGTTCTCGCCACCGGCGAGGTCGAGGATCGTGGTCCTCGGATGAGCTCCGGAGGCGACGATGGGAGCGCGAATCTCCTCGCCGTTCGCGAGGGTGACTCCCACGGTTCGCCCATCGCGAATGTCGATGGAGGCCACCTCGGCGTCGGTGCGGATCGTGGCGCCGGCGGACTCGGCCGAGCGGGCGATCGCCTGGCTGATTGCGCCCATCCCGCCGATCACCTGGCCCCAGACGCCCGGCATCCCGTCGAGCTCACCCAGTGCGTGGTGCAGCAGGTTGTAGGCGGTGCCGGGCGTGCGGGGGCCGGCCCAGACGCCGACCACGCCGCTCGAGGCGATCGAGCCCTTGACCGCGTCGTGCTCGAACCAGTCGTCCAGCAGGTCTCCGACCGACATCGTGAAGATCCGGACGAGGTTGTGCACGTCGCGCTGAGAGAGCCCGGCAGCGCGGCCTCCCTCGCGCAAGAGCGCCGCGATGTCGAGCGGGTTACGGGAGCCCAGGGCGGGCGGCTCGCGCAGGAGCATCGGACGCAGGAAATCCGCCGTTCGCTCGAACAGGTCCTCGAAGTCCGCGTACACCTCCCCGTCCTTGCGCGAATGAGCGCCGATGGAGGCGGCGGTCTGCTCGGGCTCGTTGAAGAAGAAGATCGGCCCATCCGGCGTCATCGCCGCATAGGCGGGGTCGAGCGGGACCGCCCGGTAGCCGAAGGCGCGCAGTCGCAGGTCGGAGACGATCTTCGGCTGCAGCATCGAGACGACGTAGGAGGCCCGCGAGACCCGGGCTCCCGGCCAGACCTCCTCGGTCACGCACGCGCCGCCGAGAATCGGCCGCCGCTCGAGCACGACAATGTCGAGCCCTGAGTGCGCCAGATACGCGGCGGTGGTGAGACCGTTGTGCCCCCCGCCCACGACGATCGCGTCGTAGCTCGACGGCGGAGGCCCCGGGATGGCCGGTGCGCTGGGTGCGGGGGTGCTGGTCGCCGCCTCGATGGGCGCGACCCTAGCAGATCGTTGATCTTGTAGTCAATTTCACAATCATCGGGCGAGAGCGTCGACGGCCACGCACCCGTGCCGGTGAACGACCACGGGGTTGAGCTCGATCAGCTCCAGCCCGCGCTCGAGCAGCAGATCCCCGAGCCTGGCTGCCAGATCCGCGGCAGCGCCGACGTCAAGGGCCTCACCGCCCCTCACGCCGCTGAGCAGGTCCGCGCCCCGCAGCGACCGGATCCCCTCCGCGACCCGCGTGGCGTCTGCGGGGAGCGGGATGACCGCCGCGTCCCGAAGGGCCTCGGTCCAGATGCCGCCGAGCCCGACGGTGACCACCGGCACGACCGCGTCGGCCCGCGCCGAGATCAGCAGCTCGATGCCCGGCTCCGCCATCCGCTCGATCAGCAGGCTCGCGCCGTCCGCCTCGGGGAGGGAGGCCAGACGATCCCGGGCTCGCCGGAGGTCTTCGTCGGCCGCGATGCCGAGAGCGAGCGCGCCCGTGTCGGTCTTGTGCCGCACGGCCCGCCCGGAGAGCTTCAGGGCCACCGGCCAACCGAGCTCGCTCGCTGCCGCGACGCAACCGTCCTCGTCGCCGAGCTCGAGCTCGACCCCCTCCGGGACCGGAAGGCCCCCCTCGCGGAGCAGTCCCTTTGCAGCCGCCTCCCCCATCCACTCGCGGGCCTCTCCGTTCGGGCCGGTGCTCGCCCCCGAGGCCGCAGCGGCGATCGCCCGGAGCCGGGCCGGGTCGCCCGGCCCGCCCTGGAGCGCTCGAACGCAGGTCAGCGCGGTGGTCAGGCCGGCTACCACCGGGATCCCGCGAGCGGCGAGCTCCCGTGCCGCGTCATCGTCGATCAGGTCCGGGAGCGTCGAGGCGATCAACGCAGCCGCGTCGCACCGCTCGGCGCCGTCCGCGAGGCCGGTCCTGACCGCGCGCCACTGGTCCTCGTGCTCCGGCCGCAGTCCGGCGGGGTGGTCATAGAGCAGCAGCAGCTGGTCGATCGCGGGATCGGCGCCGACCACCTCCACGATCGAGGCGAGCAGCTCGCTTTCCCCCCAGATCAGTGAGGTGTAGTCGAGGGGGTTACCCGGTGTCGCGGCGTCCGGGAGGATCTCGGCCAGCTTCCGCCTGGTCTCATCCGCCAGAGGCGGCAGCTCGATCCCCTGCTGCTGCGCCAGGTCCGCGGCGATCCCCGAGTCCCCGCCGGAGCATGTGAGGACCGCGATGCCCCCGCTCCGGCCGGGCCGTGCCCGTGGCTCGGCGAGCACTCGCGCCACTTCCAGAAGCTCATGGGGATCGCGGACCCAGGCCGCGCCCGCCTCCTCCACCAGCGCGCGAAACGCCCGCTGGTCGCCGGCGACAGCTCCGGTGTGGGCCGCGGCTGCGGCGGCACCCGCCCGCGACTCGCCCACCTTCAGGACCACCACCCCGACGCCGCGCTCGGCGCACAGGGCGAGCGCTTCCGCGAGCCTCGCACCGTCGCCGTCCTCCTCGAGGAAGAGCGCGATCGAGCGGACCCCGTCTCGAGCCGCAACCGCGGCGAGCCAATCAGCCGCGTCCAGCACCGTCTGGTTCCCCGCGGAGACGAGCGTGTGGAAGTCGATGCCGCGGCGCGAGCCGATCGCGTTCACCGCCAGGTTCCCGCTCTGCGTGATCATGGCGACGGGTCCGGGCCGGAGCTCCGGCACGGAGTCGCCCCAGAGCGGCGCTCGCGCGGCGACCGCGATCACCCCGTTGCCGTTCGGTCCGCAGAGCGGGATCCCCGCCTGCCCCGCGACCTCCGCCAGCTCGCGTTCCAGCGATCCTCCGCCCGGCACCTCACCGAAGCCGGCGGAGAAGACGACGGCCCCGCGGCAGCCGCGCTCCGCCGCCTCGGCGAGCGACCCCGGCACCTTGGCGGCGGGAATTGCGAAGACGACCGCGTCCACCGGCTCCGGCAGCTCAGCCGGCGACGGCACGCAGTCCCGGCCGTGCACACTCGTCCTCGTCGGGTGAACTCCCCAGACCGGTCCGGCGAACCCGGCCCGCTCGAGATTCGTAAGGACCGTGTCGCCGTAGGAGCCGGGTCGGTCGGTCGCACCGACGACCGCCACCGAGCGCGGCTCCAGCAGCGGCGCCGGATCGGGCCGGTGGGGGGCACCATCGGGCACTAGTGGAGGATGCGCTCCACTCCCCGGCGCTCCAGGCCCCTGGCGATGATCAGCCTCTGGATCTCGCTGGTGCCCTCCCAGATCCGGTCGACGCGGAGCTCGCGCAGGAATCGCTCGGCGACGTTCGAGCGCACATATCCGCGGCCGCCGAACGCCTGGACGCATCGGTCGGCACACCTCCAGGCCGCTTCGCTGACGAAGAGCTTCGCCATGGACGCCTTGTGATGGGCGAGTTTGGGGTCGGCGCCGTCGTCGATCATCGCGGCGACCTGGAGCGCGAGCAGGCGGCCGGCGGCGGCGTCGGCAGCGGAGTCCGCGAGCGGGAAGGAGACCCCCTGGTAGTCGTAGACCCGCTCGCCGCCCTGCTCGCGGGTCGTGGCCCAGTCGACGGTCTCATCGAGCAACCTCCACATCGCGCCGACCCCGCGAGCGGCAATCCCGAGCCGCTCCTCGCTGAACCAGGAGCGCTGGAGCTCATCGCCCCCGCCGATCTCCCCGATGTAGTCCTCGGGTCCGACCTCGACGTTCGTGAAGCGGATCGTCGGGTGGCGGTCCGGATAGCTGTGCGTAAAGTCTGGGTCGTCGACGGTCTCCACTCCCGGCTGGTCCCTGTCGACTACGAAGAGCGTCGGCAGCCGGTCCGCACCGTCGACGAGGTTCGCCATCACGACGAGCACCGTCGCGATGTCGCCCGAGGTGACGAACCACTTCTCGGCGTTGATCACGAAGCCCCCGTCGCTTCGCTCAGCGGTGGCCTCGATCCGCGAAGGATCCGAGCCCGCCCCCCGCTCGGTCACCGCGTAGGCGTCCTTCGCCTCGCCGCGGAGCGCCGGGCGCAGATACCGCTCGATCTGCCCCTCGCTTGCGTGCTTCCAGACGTTGTAGGCGTTCGGAACATGCCAGCTGATTGCGTTGGTGCTGCGCCCGTACTGCTCCTCGACGAGCACCCATTCGGTCCGGGTCCAGCCCTGTCCGCCCGCCTCGGGGGCGTGCAGGCCGCCGGCCAGGCCGGCCTCGATCGCCTCCGCCTTCACCCTCGCGATCGTCTCCTCCGGGAGCCGGCCGCCCCGCGCCTCGGCCTCCTCCTCGAGCGGCATCAGGACCCCCTCGACGAATGCTCGGGCACGCGCCTGGAGTTCCGTGGCTCGCTCGTCCAGCCCCGGGATCGGGTTCGAGAGGTCCCCGACTGGCGCCGTGGCCGGCATCGGGCGTCACCCTAGTAGCACTTGACTACAAAGTCAAGACAACATACGATCCCGGCGATGACGCCCGCCCTGCCGCTCGATTCCGCTCAGGTCTCGGAGACGCTGCGGCCGCTGGAGCAGGCGACGATGCTGCCGCCCGCCGCCTTCACCGACCCTGCGGTTCTGGACTGGGAGCTGGAGGAGATCTTCTGCGCCGGCTGGATCTGCGTCGGGCACGTCTCTCAGGTGAGCGAGCCGGGCCGCTTCCTGATGCGGGAGATCGGCCGCGAGAGCGTCGTCGTGATCGGCGGCGAGGACGGCCGGCCGCGGGCATTCCACAACGTCTGCCGTCACCGCGGCGCCCGCCTGGTCACCGACGGCGAGGGGAGCGTCAAGCGGCGCCTCCGGTGTCCCTACCACGCCTGGTCCTACGACCTCGACGGTGCCCTGCGCGCCTCTCCGCACATGGACGGTGTCGAGAACTTCGATCCCTCCTGCAACGGCCTGGTCCCCGTCCGCCTCTCGACCATCGGTGGCCTGCTGCTGGTGGACCTGAGCGGGGACGCGCCGGACCCCGCTGAGCACATCGGCGGCCTGCTCGAGCACCTGGAGCGCTACCGGAATGCCGAGCTCCGCAGCGCCGGCAAGGTCGACTACGTCGTCCCCGCGAACTGGAAGGGCATCGTCGAGAACTACAACGAGTGCCTGCACTGCCCGGGGGTCCATCCGGAGCTGAACGCACTCAGCAACTACATGAGCGGCGAGGAGATGGAGGGCGACGGCGCCTGGTGTGGCGGATCGATGACGCTGACAGGCGACGGTGCGGCGACGATGGGGAGCGACGGCGGCCACGCGACCGACAGGCCACCGATCCACGGGCTCTCCGAGGAGGAGCTGCGCTCGATCCTCTACGTGGCGTTGTTCCCGAACGCCCTGGTCTCGCTCCACCCCGACTACGTGATGCTGCACACCCTGTACCCACGCGCGCCGGACCGCACCGACGTCGTCTGTGAGTTCTTCTTCGAGCCGGCCACCATGGAGACTCCGGGCTTCGATCCCTCCGACGCGATCGGCTTCTGGGACATGACCAACCGCCAGGACTGGCGCGTCTGCGAGCTCGCGCAGCTGGGTGCCGGCTCGAGGGGCTACTCGGCGGGCCGCTACTCACTGGAGGAGACGGACACCCACGCCTTCGACCGGATGGTCGCCGAGCGCTACATGGAGGCGCTACGGGACCGCGAGGCGGTTTCGGCATGAACGAAATCGCCGCAAGTCTCGGCGAGGTCGGGCTCCCGATGCCCGTCGACTCGCTCGCCTCGCGAGACTGGGACGCGATCGTGGTCGGCGGAGGCCACAACGGCCTGACTGCCGCCACCTACCTGGCGCAAGCCGGGAAGAGCGTGTTGGTGCTCGAGCGGCGCGAGCGCCTCGGTGGCGCCTGCACCCTCGAGAGGCCGTTCGACGATGACCGGTTCGTGATCAGCCCCTGCGCCTACGTCGTCGGGCTGCTCGACGAGGTCGTTATCCAGGAGCTTGGCCTGCGGGACCGCGGGCTGCGTGTCTTCGTCGCTGATCCGAACCTCTGGGTGCCCTTCGAGGACGGCAGCTCCTTCGGCCAGTGGCTCGACGACGAGCGGACGGAGCGCAGCCTGGACGAGCTCGGGATCTCCGAGGCGGACAAGAAGGGTTACTGGGCCTACGAGGAGCTCTTCGACCAGGTGCGGATCAAGCTGCGGAAGGGAGCGCGGGACACCTGGGTGGGAGACACGCCGACCCGGGCCGAGATCGAGGAGATCCTGGACGGCAACCAGACGATGATCGACCTCGTCTTCGAGGCGTCGATCGCGGAGGTCCTCGACGATCACATCGGCGACGAGCGGCTCAAGACCGCGCTCTACGGGCAGGGGATCATCGGCACCTGGGGCGGGCCCTGGGAGCCGGGAACCGCCTCGATCAAGCTGATGCACTACCAGGGCGACCTCGAGGGCCAGGGGCCCGTCTGGGGTTACGTCGAGGGCGGCATGGGGATGGTGAGCTTCGCGATCGCCGAGGCGGCTCGCGAGTCAGGCGCGGTGCTGGCCTGCGGGGTCCCGGTCTCGGCGATCCACCCTGGCGAGGGGGTCGAGCTCGAGGACGGCACCAGGCTCCGCTCGGGAACCGTGCTCTGCAACGCCGATCCGAAGCGGCTGCGCGGGATGCTCGAGGGCTCCGACGTCGACGATGCCTTCACGCGGCGCCTGGATGAGTGGAAGGTCCGCAGCCCGGTGGTCAAGTTCAACGCCGCTCTCGAGCGCCTGCCGACCTGGACGGCCGCAGCGGGTGAGGGGTGGGCCGCCCACGCAACGATCGACGTGTGCGGATCCATGCAGGAGGCGCAGCGAGCGTTCGAGACCTGCGCCGCCGGCGAGCCGGCGGTCGCCTTTGGCGAGATCTATATCCAGACTGCGTACGACCCGACCCCGGCCCCCGAGGGCAAGCACCTGCTCAGCGTCTTCGGCCAGTACGCGCCCTACGAGATCAGCGACGGCGACTGGGACTCACGCCGCGACGACGTCGCCAAGCAGTTCGTCGACCTGATCTCGCGCTTCGCGCCGGACCTGCCTGACTGCCTGATCGACCACGAGGTGCTCGGTCCTCCCGACATCGAGAAGCGGATCGGTCTGACCGGCGGCAACATCTTCCAGGGCGAGGTCACTCCCGACCAGATGTGGGAGGGCCGCCTCAGCGCCCGCACGCCGATTCCGGGCCTCTATCTCTGTGGCGCGGCGACCCATCCGGCGGGGAGCGTCATCGGCCTCAACGGGCGAAACGCCGCCGAGGCCGTCCTCGCGGACGCGGGTGTCGCGATCGGCGCCGCCGCCTAGCCCACGCGGCGGCCGGCGTCGGAGGCTCTCCCTAGGCTGGATCCATGGAGGAGGCGAGCGCTCCGCAGTCGGAAGGGCCCGACGCCAGGGAGCGGATTCTCCGCGCCGCCACCGAGCTGATCGCCTCCGACGGGATCGACGAGGTGAGGATCGCGCGAGTCGCGAACCGGGCCCGCGCCTCGACCGCCCTCGTCCATCACTACTTCTCCACTCGCGAGGAGCTGCTTGCTCAGGCGCTCCTCCAGTCCTTCGAGCTCGCAGCGGACGAGCGCTTCGTGGCGGGCCCCGCCGCGGCCGCCTCCGCGACCGAGGGACTGGCCATCGCGATCGAGGAGTGCCTGCCCACCCCGGGGGAGGGGGAGCGCGAGTGGGTCCTCTGGGTCGAGCTCTGGCTGCGCGCGGCGCGCGAGCCGGAGCTGCGTCCGGTGGCGGGGCGCATGTACGAGAGCTATCGAGAGTGGGTTGCCCGGGTCATCCGCCGCGGGGTGGAGAGCGGTGAGTTCCGAGAGGTGGATCCGGATGAGGTCGCCGATCTGGCGATGGCGCTGTTCGACGGGCTCGGCGTCCGCGCGCTGATCCGCGACCCGGCTATGAGCCTCGAGCGCGCGCGCCGGATCGCGGCCGAGCGCCTCGCCGCCGAGCTCGGAATCGATCCGGAAGCGCTCGTCGGCGCATCGCCCGGCTGACTTGCCTCGTGTTCCGTTTCAGGGTAAGCTGAACGGCGGTTCAGTTTTCTCAAGGAGGAGAGAACAGGGGAGGTGAGCCCCCGACCCCAGATCGATCACGTCAGGCGACCCCAGATCCTCGCCGCAGCCGCCGAGGTGATCGCGGAGCGCGGCCTCGCCAAGACCCGGATCGCCGACGTCGCCGAGCGCGCCGAGACGAGCTCCCCCGCCGTCCTCTATTGGTTCGGCACCAAGAGCAAGCTGCTGACGGCGGCGCTCCACGAGGACGAGCGCCAGTTCGACGAGCTGGTCGCCGAGCGCCTCGAGAGCCTCGACAGTCCCTCGGCCAAGCTCCGCTCGCTCTTCGAGATCTGCGCCGAGGACGCCAACTGGACCCTCTGGCTCGAGCTCTGGACCAGAGCGCTTCACGACGGGCCGATGCGCAAGGCCGAACGGGAGGTCGAGGGCCGCTGGCGCATCCTGCTCACCGAGGTGATCGAGGAGGGGCGGAGTACCGGCGAGTTCACCACTGACTCAGCCAAGGACGCCGCCCTGGTCCTCGGCGCCATGATCGACGGGCTCGCCGTACAGGTCACGATCGAGGACCCCGCCGTGAGCCGTGAGCGCATGCTCCGCGTCTGCGTGTCGAGCGCCGAGACGCTGCTGCACGCGGACCTGTCCGCCCGTCACGCTCTGAAAGCCGCATCATGAGCGGGGAGGCGATTGGCGAGGCAGCTAGAGACACTGTCCGTCAGACCATGCCCCAGCTCGCGGAAACGGAACTCAGGAGGGAACTCGAATGACGAACCACCCGAAGGAACGGCCGAACTCCCTGAGCAGGCGCAATTTCCTTCTGAAGAGCGCAGGTGCCGCGGTCACCTTCTCCGCTGCCGGCCCCCTGCTCGCCGCCTGCGGCAACTCGACCAGCGTCCAGGAGAGCACCGGAGCGGGCGGCGAGCTCGTCGGGCCGGGAGGCCTGCCGCTCGCGAGGCCCGACAAGCGTGTGGTCCTGCCGCGGTGGGAGGATCCCATCGCGTCGGGGCTCCAGCCGGAGACAGGCGGGACGTTCACCGTCTTCAACTATCCCTCCTACCTCTACAAGAAGGTCCTCACGGACTTCGGGGCCAAGTACGGCGTCGACGTCCAATACACGGGGTTCGACAACATCAACTCCGGACTCCAGCGGCTCGCCTCCGGAGCGGTCACGCCCGACGTGATGGAGATCACGCCGGACACGCTCGATATCGGCGTTGCCGGCAAGCTGATCAAGCCGCTCAACCTCGACTACATCCCGAACCTCCAGAAGAACATCTGGCCGCAGCTCGTCGACCCGTTCTACGACGGCGAGTCGCGCTACACCGTTCCTTACACCCTCTACGCCACCGGCATCGCCTGGCGGACGGACAAGGTCAAAGAGGACATCGCCGGCATGAGCCAGCCGTGGGACATCTTCTGGGAGTCTCAGGCGTACAACGGCAAGGTGGGGCTCCTCTCCGAGAACCGGGAGACGATCGGCATGGCGCTCCTGCGCAAGGGGAACACGGACATCAACACCGAGGATTCCGCGCTCGTGAACCCGGCAGTGTCCGATCTCAAGCAGCTCTACGGCATCTGCAACATCAAGGTGGGCGACACCCAGTTCCAGACGATCCCGGAGGGTTCGACTTGGCTCAACCAGGCCTGGTCGGGGGACATGATCGCGGGCTACATCTACTACCTGCCGAAGGGAACGCCGGCGAGCGCCCTCGCCTTCTGGAAGCCACCCAAAGGCAAGGGGCCGATCCAGAGCGACTGCTTCGCGATTTGCTCGACCACGAAGAAGCCGGTGCTCTCGCATCTCTTCCTCAACTACCTCCTCGACAACGGCGTCGCCTATGAGAACTTCGTCGACTTCAACGGATATCAGCCCCCGCTGAACGAGATCGACCCGGGCAGCCTGGTGCAGAAGGGAGTCCTGCCCGAGAACCTGGCGAACAGCGTTCTGACGAACGATGATCTCGGGCCCGACTCGCTGCAGTACGGGACGCTCACGTCTAAGGGACAGCAGGTGTGGGAGGACGGCTACTCGAACTTCCTCGCCGGAGGAGGGAGTTGACGGGTCCGGGGCGGGAGCGTTAGGGCGTCGTGTATCGGCGCTGGTTGTGGCCCGCTCTCGCGCTCCCAGGCGTTGTCTGGCTCGTTCTCCTCTTCATCGTTCCGTTCTATGCGGTCCTTGGGGTCGCGTTTGGAACGGTCGACCCGATCCTCTTCCAACCGGTTCCCATCTGGAATCCGCTCGAATGGAACGTGGGTTGGATCAACGAGGTCCTCGGTCGGCTCGCCCCGGGAGGAATCTGGTTCGACGTCGAGGTCAGGACGCTCCTCTACGTCTTCGTCTCCCTGGCCCTCTGCCTGCTGATCGGGTATCCGGTCGCCTACTACACGGCCCGGCACGCGGGGCGGTGGAAGGGCGTCGTCCTCATCCTGATCATCCTTCCCCTCTGGATCAGCTACATGATGCGAATGCTCGCCTGGGTGAACCTCCTGCAGCAGGACGGCTGGGTGAACAACTTCCTGACGGCCACCCACGTGCTCAGCCAGCCGCGGGACTGGCTCGGCGGGAGCGCCTCGACCGTCATCCTGGCGCTCGTCTACGGCTACATCCCGTACCTGATCCTGCCACTCTTCGCCTCGCTCGATCGCATCGATCGCAGCCACCTGGAAGCGGCACGAGACCTCGGCGCGAGCCGCTGGTACGCGTTTCGCAGGGTCACCCTCCCGCTCTCGAAAACCGGCATCCTGGGGGGCGCCGTCCTCATCACGCTACCGATGTTCGGCGACTACTTCACGCCGAACATCGTCTCGGGCTCGCCGAAGACGTCGCTGATCGGCAACCAGATTGACCTCTACTTCCACGGCGGGCCGCAGCCGACGATCGGCGCCGCGCTCACCATCGTGCTTGCCGCCTTCCTGACGATCCTCATGCTCTACTACCTGCGGAGCATCCATCGCGCCCAAAGCGAGGGCGGGACGGTGGGGGCGCTGTGAGCACCGTTGCCGAGCCGCGAGCGAGGCCGCAGCGGCCGCGAGCGAGGCCGCAGGCCTCGACCTTGACCCGCTTCCGCGGCTGGTTCCGCAACCCATGGGGAAAGCCGCGCTTCCTGGTCGTCTTCACCTGGGGCTACATCATCTGGTCGATCGTGCCGGTGCTGATCGCGGTGCTGTTCTCCTTCAATGCGACCCGCTCGCGCACCGTCTGGGGGGGCTTCTCGACACGCTGGTACACGGGGGATCCAGTGGACTCGGTCTTGCACGACCCGACCCTTCGGCATTCTCTTGTTCAGAGCTTCAAGCTGGCGGGAGCGGACGTTCTCATCGCTGTCCCGATCGGGGTTTTGCTCGCCATCGGTCTTGCCCGCTGGCGCGGTCGCGGCGCCGGCACCTCCAACTTCATCATGCTTTTTCCGTTGGTCACGCCCGAGATCGTCATGGGCGTGTCGCTCCTTCTCGTCTTCAGCCACATCTTCACATTCGTTCAATTTGGAACGCCCGCCCAGATCCTCGGCCACGTCACCTTCTCGATCTCCTTCGTGGTCGTGATCGTGCGCGGTCGGCTGTTCTCGATCGGCAGCCAATACGAGGAGGCCGCCGCCGACCTCGGGGCCTCGCCGTTCGTCGCGTTGACGCGCGTCCTCCTGCCCTTGCTCACCCCGGCGATCGTCGCCTCGGCCGCCGTGGTGTTCGCCATCTCGGCCGACGACTTCGTCATCAGCCAGTGGCTGTCAAGCGGCGGACCCACGGACACCGTCCCGATCCAGATCTACGCGGCGACGCGCGCCGCGCCGTTACCGTCTGTGAACGCGATCGCAACGATCATGATGGTGTCAACCCTCCTCATTGTCACGGCCGGCTTCCTCACCTGGCGCTTCTTCACCCGCGGAGAGCGGCGGGCGGGCAAGGCGGCGGAGGACATCGGCGGCGCCTTCAACCTCACCTAGCTTCGGGAGACCAATGGCACGCGGCGAAATCGAATTGAGCAAGCTCACCAAGGAGTTCGCCGAGGTGACCGCGGTGGACGGCATCGATCTCCACATCCCGGATGGTGAGTTCTTCTCGCTCCTCGGGCCTTCTGGCTGCGGGAAGACGACCACCCTGAGAATGATCGCCGGCTTCGAGCAACCGACTTCCGGTGAGATCCTCTTGGACGGCACAGACGTTGCCTACACACCGGCTCACCTGCGCAACGTCAACACGGTGTTCCAGAACTACGCGCTCTTCCCGCACCTGAACGTCTACGACAACATCGCGTTCGGGCTGAAGCGGGCGAAGCGGCCGAAAGCCGAGATCCGCGAGCGCGTCGGCAAGGCGCTTGAGCTCGTCCAGCTTCCCGGCTACGAGAGGCGCAAGTCGTCCCAGCTCTCGGGCGGCCAGCAGCAGCGCGTTGCCTTAGCGCGCGCTCTCATCCTCAACCCGGCCGTGCTCCTCCTGGACGAGCCGCTCGGCGCCCTCGATGCGAAGCTCCGCAAGGCGCTCCAGATCGAGCTCAAGTCCCTCCAGCAGGAGGTCGGCATCACGTTCCTCTACGTCACCCACGACCAGGAGGAGGCACTCACGATGAGCGACCGCCTTGCGGTCATGAGAGACGGGCACATCGAGCAGGTCGGGGAGCCTCAGGACGTCTACGAGGATCCCGAGACGCTCTACGTCGCCGACTTCCTCGGCGTGTCGAACCTCATGCAGGCCACCGTCGTCAGTGCCGGCACGAGCGCCTGCCGCGTCGCGCTGGACGGCTACGAGCTCCAGACGCGCGGGACGGACCGCGACGTCACGGGGGAGGCGAAGATCGTCATCCGACCGGAGCGCATCGAGCTCGAAGAGCACGGGTCTCCGTCGGGGCCGAACCGCATCCCGGCCATGGTGGAGCGCGTCGTCTACGTGGGCCCTGTGATCCAGGTGATCGTCCGGAGCGCCACCGGGGAAGCGCTCCAGGCGCTCGTTCAGAACACCGGCGGCGGAATCCCCTACGAGCAGGGCACCCCGGTGCAGCTCTACCTACCCGCGGACGCGCTGCGCGTCCTCCCTGCGGGCATCGACGATGCGCCTTCCCTCAAGGGCGAGGAGCCGGATCCGGAGACTGTCGCCGCCGGCTGAGCTCGGATGAGAACGCTGTAATCCGATCCTGAGCTCACCCAAACCAGCCCCGCGGAGCCGCGTGGTCATCGTCATCGCCGTGGCGGCGGTGACGATTGACACCGCCCTGCTCGGGCTGATCGCCCCTCTCCTTCCCGAGATCGGGCGGCGAACCGGTGCGAGCGAAGGCGCTCTCGGGGCCTCCCTCGCAGCCTACGCATTGCCGATAGTCCTTCTCTCGCTTCCGCTGGGTCGCCTGGCAGATTCGGTGGGACGCAGGGGCCTGTTGATCGCGGGGCTCGTGCTGGCCGCGGCGGGCTCTGGGGTGATCGCGACATCGGAGTCCATCTGGCCGCTGATGCTCGGCCGGGTCATCCAGGGGGTCGGATCGGCGGCGAGCTGGATCGCGGCGCTCGCCCTCGTCTCCGATCTCGCGCGACCGGGCCGGAGGGGGGAGGCGATCGGTGTCGCCCTTGGTGCGACCAGTGCCGGCTCGATCGCGGGGCCAGCACTCGGGGGGGTGACTGCCGACCTGCTCTCGTTCGCCGCCCCCTTTCTGATCGTCGGCGGGATCTCCCTCGCCATCGCCGTCGTGGCCACGTTCGTGCTGCCTCCCGAACGACGCACGGCGCCGCGGACACCCGCCTGGGCCACGATCAGGCGCTCGGTTGGATCAGGGACCGGCTCGGTGGCGGTGGGCATGACCATCGCCGGGGCCTGCGCCCTGGGCCTGATCGAGGTCGTCGCACCGCTCGACCTCGACTCCCGCCTCGGCTTGTCCAGCGCGGTGATCGGCTTGCTCTTCGCCTGGTCCATAGCGGTCGACGCCGTGGTTGCACCGTTCGGCGGCCGCTGGGGGGATAGACACGGCCGGCGCGACCCGGCCGTGCTCGGGCTCGCGGTCACGGCCGGCTCGGCTCTCCTACTGGCCGGACTGGGCGGGACCGTAGGAGCGGCACTGGCGCTCGGACTGTTCGGGGCCGGATTCAGCCTCACGTTCTCCGCCGCGGTCCCGTGGCTCGACGAGGCTTTCGGCGATGTCGAGCGCGGGCTTGGGTACGGGGTTCTCAATCTGCTCTACGCGACCGGGTACACGATCGGCCCCCTGATCGGCGGCGCCCTGCTCGAGGTCGCGAGTGCCACTGCGGCCTACGCGGTGACGGCGGTCGCGCTCGCAGGGTGCGCCCTCGTCGTGCTCCGCCGGGTGCGGGCGCCCACCGCCGGGCCGGCCTGACGCAACTCTCAGGTACCACCACTGGACCCCGGCGTCGTGGCTTGGAAGGATCCTTGGTCGTGAAGCGTCAGCAACTGGGAGATGAATGAAGCGGGTTGGCGTCATCGGAGCCGGCTTTGCGGGCCTCGCAGCAGCCGACACCCTGCGCGCGGGCGGAACTGAGGTGACCGTGTTCGAGGCGCGAGACCGGGTGGGGGGCCGAGTCTGGTCGGTGCCGTTCGGGGAGGGGGCGGTCGTGGAGCGGGGGGCCGAGTTCATCCTGCCCGGTTACGACTCGATGACTGCGCTGGCGGTGCGCTTCGGGATCCCATTGGTCCTCAAGGGGACCCCATATGGGCGGCGCGTGCCGATCGGCGAAGAGGCTGTGTCCCGGTCCGCCCTTGAGACCGCATTCGATCGCATCGCCGGGGAGTCAACCGCGGACGCCGCAAGCGCAGGCGACTTGATCTCCGGTCTGGACTTGGACCCGCCCGTCTCGACGCTGATTCGGACGCGTCTCGCGATCTCGAATGGCCATCCGGTCGACGACCTCGCGGCGTCGGTGCTCGACGAGGGAGCGTCGACCTTCGGCGATTTCGAAAACCACACCCTGGAGGGCGGAAACATGCGGCTCGCCGAGGCCCTCGCGGCCGAGCTCGGCGAAGTTGTGCACCTCTCCTCCCCCGTGCGGAGAGTGCAGTGGTCACAGGATGCTGTGAACGTCGCCACGGATGACGCTGAGGCCGAGACTGACGCGGTCGTGGTCGCGATTCCCACAGCGCCGCTGGCCGAGATCGAGTTCGATCCTCCGCTCGAGGGTGCGACCGCGGACGCGCTGCGTGCCGTCACCTACGGTCAGAACTCGAAGCTTTTCCTGGGCATGCGATCCTCCGCGCAACCCAGCGCGATCATGTCCGTCGCCGGGCACTTCTGGACCTACACGCAGCTGGGCGCCGACGGTGAGCCCGCTCCGTTCGTGACCGGCTACACGGGCACGCTGTCCGCGATCGACGCCCTTGGTGGCGCAGACAGGGTCGAGCGCTGGGTCGCCGCCCTGGTCGCGCTTCGCCAGGACCTCGATCTGGAACCCGAGAGCGCAATGCTGTCGAGCTGGCACGACGACCCTTGGGTGCGGGGCTCCTACTCGGCCCGCAGCCTCTCATCGCCCCTTCGAGACGACGACCTGGTGAAGCCGATCGGTCCCCTGTACTTCGCCGGGGAGCACACGGCCGGCGAGTGGCACGGCTTGATGGAGGGGGCCCTTCGGAGCGGACGGCGCGCGGCGGAACAAATCCTCGGCACCGTCCGGTAGAGGGGGATGGCGAGAAATCAAGTGCCCGGGATCACCTCTTGAACCGCGCCGCCTCCTCGTGGCCGGCGGTGGCCGAGCCCTCGCTATATGCATGCGCGCCGGCTCCGGCCAGCTTGCCGCCGTGGGCGATCAGGTACTCCTCGCGAATCGGCTTGTCCGCGAACCAGCACTCGAGGATCTCGCGCGTTCCCGCGGCGTAGCGAGCCTGGGCCGAGACGCTCGAGCCCGACGTGTGCGGAGTCATCCCGTGCCAGGGCATCGTCCGCCAGGGGTGGTCCTGGGGTGCCGGCTGAGGGAACCAGACGTCGCCGGCGTATCCCGCGAGCTGTCCCGACTCGAGCGCCTTGGCAATCGCGTCGCGGTTGCAGATCTTGCCGCGGGCGGTGTTGATCAGGTAGGCGCCCCGCTTCATCCGCGACAGCATCTTCTCGTCGAAGAGATTCTCGGTCTCGGGATGGAGAGGGGCGTTGATTGTCACCACATCGCAGACAGCGACCATCTCCTCAGGCAGCTCGTGGAAGGTGACCCCGAGCTCCTCCTCGACCTCCGCGGACAGCCGGTGGCGGTCGGTGTAGTGAAGGCCGACGTCGAACGGTTTCAACCGACGCAGCACGGCCGAGCCGATCCGCCCGGCGGCTACGGTGCCGACCTGCATGCCCTCCAGGTCGTACTCCCGGGAGACGGCGTCGGCGATGTTCCAGCCGCCGTCGACCACGATCTTGTACGAGGGGATGTAGTTGCGGACCAGCGCCAGGATCATCATCACCACGTGCTCGGAGACACTGATCGAGTTGCAGTACGTGACCTCGGCGACCGTTATCCCGCGGTCAATCGCCGCCTGTAGATCGACGTGGTCCGAGCCGATCCCCGCCGTGATCGCGAGCTTCAGCTCGGGCGCCTTGGCGATCCGCTCGGCCGTCAGATAGGCCGGCCAGAAGGGCTGTGAGATCACCACCTCGGCGTCGGGCAGGTTTCGGTCGAACTCCGAGTCCTCGCCGTCCTTGTCGGCGGTGACGACCAGCTCATGGCCCGCCTCCTCGAGGAACTTGCGCAGGCCGAGCTCGCCGGAGACGCTGCCCAGCAGCTCGCCGGGAGAGAAGTCGATCGCCTCGGGGGTGGGGGTCGTCTGCCCGTCGGGATACCGCGCGATCTTGGGGATGTCGTCGCGCGCGTAGGCAGGCGGGTAGCCGTCCACCGGGTCGTCGTAGAGAACACAAACGATCTTCGCCATCTTGATCAGCCTCCATCTGGGTTCGCCCCAGAGTACGGGGGAAAGTGTCCAGAACGTCCATGAACGTGGACGATGGGAACGCTGGGGGCAGATTCACAGCGGGATCCTCCCGGCTGGGGAGCCGAAAGGTCGCTGGTTCAAATCCAGTCGCCCCGATTACCAGCCCAGGTCAGCGGACCTCCGCGAAGGCCCGCATTCGTGCCTGGCAGACCCAATTGCGTTTTCGCGGGGGTGACTAACTAGCTGTGAATTCGGCGCGCTTCGCGCTAAGCCGGCGGCATCTCGTCGTACTGCGGCGCGTCGTCTCCGATCTGGTGCCAGCTCGCCTTGTAGGCGACCTGCTGATGGAAGGCCGGCTTCATGTCGAGGTCGCCCATCAGGCCCGCGGCCACGAAGTAGACCTCCCCGAGGTCATCGTAGATGCTCGATCCGCAGTTGCTGCAGAAGTTGCGGGGAGCTAACTCGCTCTCGTAGGTCTTGACCAGGTCCTCGCCCTTCGTGAACTTGAGGTTCTCCGGGGCGACCACGACCCCAGCGAGACTCGAGCCCGTCCAGTGCTGGCAACGGGTGCAGTGGCAGTAGGCGAGTGCCTGCGGATCAGAAAGCTCGTACTCCACACCGCCACACAAGCAGGTCCCTTTGAGCGTGTCGGCCATGACGTCCCCTCTCAGGTAGGCGTTGATCGATCCGCGGCCGACCCTACTCCGATCGGCGCGTCCGCTCAACATCTCAGGCGCGCGCCCTACCATCATGCCCCCCATGAGCCCGGCCGAACACCGCCGAGAGGACCTCCGCAACATCGTATGAGGTCCCGGTTCTTCGAGTCGTGGAGCGGAGTTGAACCAGTCGCCCCGATATTCAGGAACCGCAAGCTCCGCGTCGAAGCGATCGCTTCTGGGCTCCTCTGCGCCGAAAGGGACGACAAGCTAGTTTTCAGCACGGAGATGGACCAGCCCTGCTACGCGATCACTGGCGCCGACGGCAAGGAGTTCCTGGCGCAACCCGAGGTTGGAGCGTGAAGATCCGCGCGGCGGTGCTCGAGGGGTTCGGTGAGCCGCTGGTCGTTCAAGAGCTCGAGCTGAACGAGCCCAGCGAAGGTGAGGTCCTCGTCCGCCTGGTCGCATGTGGTGTCTGCCACACCGATCTCTACACGGCATCGGGAGTCGATCCCTCGGGCTATGCCCCAACCGTGCTGGGCCACGAAGGGGCGGGCGTGGTCGAGAAGGTGGGTCCCGGGGTCGAATCACTCTCGGTCGGAGACCACGTCGTGACCCTCTTCTCGCCCCAGTGCGGCGAGTGCGTCCACTGTCGCGATGAACGTACCAACCTCTGTTTGGCGATCCGCGAGCAGCAGAACAGGGGCTACCTCCCCGACGGAACCACGCGGCTGCGACGAGACGGGGAGGAGATTCGCCACTTCATGGGCACGTCGACCTTTGCCGAGGCGACGGTGATGCCGGAGATCGCTCTGGCCAAGATCAATCCTGAGGCTCCCCTCGACCGGGCCTGTCTGTTCGCCTGCGGACTGACGACCGGCCTCGGAGCCGCGATCAACACCGCGAAGGTCGACGCGGGCTCCACATGCGTCGTCTTCGGCGCCGGCATGGTCGGGCTTGGGGCCGTCGCCGGCTGTCGCCTTCAGGGTGCGGAGAGAATCATCGCCGTTGACCTCTCCGAGGACCGTCTCGAGCTGGCGCGCGGACAGGGAGCGACCGAAACGATGATCGGCGGCGAGGACGTCGTCGAGCGGATCGTCGAGGAGACTGACGGCTTCGGTGCCGACTACACCTTCGAGGCGACCGGGAATGTCAAAGTGATGCAACAGGCCGTGGAGGCGGCGCGGATGGCCTGGGGACTCGCGACGATGGCCGGGGTCGCCGGCAAGGGGGAGACACTCGACATCGTTCCCCGTCTCCTGATCACGGGCCGGCGCGTCGCCGGCTCCTCCTTCGGCGGGGTCAAGGGTCGCCAGGGTGTGCCTGAGCTAGTCGACCGGTACCTGGCTGGGGAAATCGACGTCGATCCGTTCATTTCCCACCGGATCACCCTGGACGAGGTGAACCATGGCTTCGAGCTGATGGAAGCTCAGGACGGTATTCGCAGCGTGATCGCCTTCAACTGACGGGGGCTGGAGCGAGGATGATTCTTCAGCGCGTCGAGCACCCCGAGTGGCTCTCAAACGCCTATCTGGTCGTTGACGAGATCGGCGGCCATGGTGTGTTCGTCGATTCGAACGCCATGACCGATCCGCTCTGTGAGCGTGCCGAGCGCGAAGGCAGCCAGATCACACATCTGCTGCTCACCCATCACCATGCAGACCACGTCGCGGACGCTCGCAAGCTGGCCCAGCGCTTCGGCGTGCCGATTCTGGCCCACGAGAAGACCGCCGAGATCCTGAATGGAGTTGTTGACGAGACCTTCGGCGACGGGGACGTGGTCGAGTCGGGAGGCTTGCGCATCGAGGTGATGCACACGCCGGGCCATTGCGCCGATCACTGCGCGCTATCCGTGAATGGCACCGATGTCCTGACCGCCGACGTCCTCTTCAAGGGAACGGTTGGCGGCACGCGGGCGCCGGGAGCAACCGGCTTTGAGGATCTTCGCTCGTCGGTGATGGACCGCCTCATGAAGTTGGGGCCAGAGACGCGCTTTCACCCCGGGCATCGCGAGCCGACAACGGTGGGCGTGGAGTGGGAATCGAATCCATTCATTCGCATCTGGCGCGGTCTCGATCCCGAGAATGCCGAGTCCTGCACTGTCGGTCCGGCCGATTCCGACGATCGGAAGGCCGCCACTCTCGTTCTCTGGGCCCCTGACTACGACGGTGGGAACAAGGCTTGGGTCCGTTTTGCTGACGACTCAGAGGCCGTGGTTGGCGGCTCGCAGGTACAGCGGGGCGGCGCCGGCTCAGCCTCTGACGCCGAGTAGAGCAAGGCGAAACGGAAGCACAAACGAGCGACGTCGGCTGGGGGCCGAGAGGTCGCTGGGTCAACTGTGCGCTACTGACGCGTTGCGCTCTAGGTGAGCGTGCCGCTGTCACAGTGACCGAGCTGCACGACCTGCCCGTCTCCGAGGTCCGCGGTGCCCCCGTCGGCGGCATAGAAGCGCACCGTGCCCCGCGCCGAGCCGTTCCTCAGCAGCTTCCCGGTGAGGGTGATGAGGAGGTGGCCAACCTCAAACCCTTGCGTCGACTTGAACGTGCGTTGCCTGGGCTTGACCTTGATGTTCACCATGACGTTCTTGCACAGGCTGCCGGTGGCCAGATTGTCCCCGCTCTGGCAGTGGTAGTAGTCGTTGAACAGATTCGCCCTGGTGATCGTGACAGCCGCGTGCCGGGTTTGGACCGTGAGCTGGATGCTGGGCGGCGCTTGGCCTGAAAACAGCGGTGGCTGTGCGATCGGGCCGGAGTAGACGCCACTGCCGCCCCTCGCGACCGCCACGGCACCGACGGCGAGCACTGCAACGAAAGTGATCGGGACAGCGAGACCGAGCCGATTCATCTGCTTGTCGCCCATTGCCGATCGCGCTTCGTCAGTCCGGCTTGGCCACCCAGAAGACCTGGCCGGTGGAGCAGCCCGCGTCCTCGACCGTGAACCAACCCCTCGCCTTCTTGCCACCCTTGCTGAAGCTCCCGTCGACGACCACCTGATCCTGCGCGGAGTAGACCTGTGCAGGCCTTTCGAAACACCAAGGGCCCTCGGTGTGAGGGCCCTTGGGGAGTAGCGGGGGCGGGATTCGAACCCGCGACCTTCGGGTTATGAGAAGCCATGAACCCGTTCGATGGGCTCATGCTGGGCGATGCTAGGCAGGCTGAGATGAGCTGAGATCAGCTCAGGTTCTCTCAGTTTGGTACCACGGCTGGTACCTCGGCAAAAGCGAATCGAACTACCGCTTTGCATGGAAAGCAGCACCTTTGGCGAGATACTGCGTGGGCGATGTCTGAGGAGAACGGCGAGCTTGCAAGGCTGGCCGTCCAAGCATGGAACGAGGGCGGAATCGAGGCGATCATGCCCTACCTGGATCCCGAGGTTGAGTGGCACCCGCCACGGGAGTCGATGGAACCCGGCGAATATCACGGGCATGCCGGGGTGCGTGACTACCTCGGTCGTCTTGGCGAGGTATTTGGTGAGCGCCGGGCGGAGACGATCGAGGTCATCGATGTTGATGCGGAGCGGGTCATCTCGGTCGTCCGGCTGATAGCGCGAAGTGAGAAGTTCGCAACAGAGATCGACGCGGAGTGGGCCTGGATCATCAGGGTGCGTCACGGGAAGGGCGTCGCGGTATGGATGTTCACCGACCGTGCGCAGGCCCTCGAAGCCGCCGGGCTGTCGGAGTAGCCGCTTTGGACGAAAAGCGGGTTTGCCTGGAAGCGGCACTCCGCCGCGGGATACTGCGTGGGCGATGTCGCAGGAGAACGTCGAGATAGTGCGCACGGCTACTGAAGCAATGCTGAGCGGCGATACGGCCACAGCCCTCGATGCGCTCGACCCCGATGTCGAATGGCACGCGACAGTGGGTGGCATTGACGAAGGCCGCGTCTACCAGGGCAGCGCAGAAGTGGCGCTGGCATTCGTTGAATACTTCGAGGTCTGGGAGAGGATCGAGCTGCGGGCAGACGACTACATCGATGCCGGCGATGACGAAGTAGTCGTCTTTTTCCACGAGGTCGCGATGGGCAGAGAGAGCGGAGCCGTGGTGCAGACCGATACCGGCACCGTCAATACCGTCCGGGACGGAAAGATCGCCCGGGTACGCGGCTACATGGAGCGCAGCCAAGCCCTCGAAGCCGTTGGGCTGTCGGAATAGCCGCTAGAAGCTCGACGCCCCCTCTGAGGTTTTCCAGACGAACGCACGACGCTCCACAGAGGGTGCGCCACTGCGGATCGCATTGCTCCGGTGGAGGCTGCATCGCCGGGCGCATAAGATCGGCCCGGTGCTCGCGCTGATCGCACTCGTCTTTGTCGGGGTTGCCATCATTGTCGTGGCGGCCGTGGTGCTTTTGCGCTCAGCGACCGAAGCGAGGCAGGTGCGGTACTCCGAACCGGAACGGGTGGATAGGGACGTCCACGAGAAGCTCTACGGGGAACGCTCGGGAACCGTGTCCGCCCCGTTACCCGCGGCCTCTGGACCCGAGGCGCTCGCCCAAGCCGTCAGGCCCTACATAGGAGCGTTCGAGGAACACGGCTACGAAGTGGAACGACTTACCGAACTCGGCTCCGGCGAGGTACTCGCCGTCGTGTGCGAGGAAGGAGGCAAGAGCCGCGGCGTTCCCGTGCGGCACTCCTTCGCCGTGCTTTACACCGTGGTCGACGGCGAGATCAGGCGGATAAACGTCTTTCCAAGCGAGGATCAGGCCCTCGAAGCCGCCGAGCTGCGGCAGTAGGGGCTAACTACCGCTTTGGACGAGAAGCGGCGGTTTCGTGACAGCGAGGTTAGGCTCACGTCATGCAGATCACGCGGGTCTTATCAGCGCCGTTCCGCGCCGTGGGCAGAGTCGTGACCGGCCTTCTCGTCGCGTGACGGGGCGCAGACCTACCTAGCGCCGCTGATTCAGTGAGGAGGCGCTCGATCTCTCCAGTGAGAGCTATCGAAAGGACGGACGGCCCCGGGGGAGGGACCGCCCGCTTCGATTTGGACGCTCAGCCGTGCCTCTCACGGCCACCCGCCTAGAAGGGCCCCACGCGGGCGCTGGGCAGCCAACCTAAATACGCCATGTTGACCCCTCTTACCGTCGGCTTGGCGCGGGGTAAACCCGCCTGTGTCTCATAAACGCTCAACCCCTGGACGAACTTGCAGAGACCAATCACCCCGGCTGCCCGGCGGTCTTTTTCCCTCGCTCAGTCAAGAAACGAAAGACGCCGCAGCGGTCAGCGGCTTCATTTGGTCTCCTGCTTTGACTCGATGATGGCGCGTAGCGCAAACCATCTCGAGGCGTCGTCTTGCTCCTCAAGCCACTTCCGTATCTGAGCCAACTTGGCCCTCTCGTGGTCCACCATCTCCACGAGAACCTGGCCGGCCTCGCGCTCGGCGGTTTGGAGTTTGCGTGAATCGTCCCGCTCCCGCCGAAGGAGAACCGTTTCCTTCATCTGGTCTTCGAGCGCGGCCTCGGCCGCTTCCAAGTCTTTCTCCGCTTGCCCCAAATCCCGCTCGGCAGCTTTAGAGCGGGCGCGGAGCGTCTTCAGTCTCTTGCTCATCAGTTCAGGTGGCAGTCTTTCACGCTCGCTGAGTCAAAAGACCGTCTAGGTCCTCGCTCCCGTCGCTCTGCGGCCCAGGCCCCGTTGGGCGCGCCGTCCAGGATCCAGTGGCGGGCCACACAAAAGCTCAAGTCGCGTTCGGGAGGTCTTCCGAGCCAGCGAAAGTCCTCACGAACCCTCCCCATCGCCCTGGATCAACCGATCGAGCTCGTCGTCCAGGTCGACCTGTTCAGTCGAGCCAATACGCAGCGCCCGCTCCAATGCAATCGCCGCCGACACCGAGCCCTCTCTGGCCTTCTTGCTCAACAGCGCGAGAACTTCCTCCCGGGTTAGAACCTCGGCGTCAGTCATCTGCGATTTCCCCGAGATGGCTGTGGCTTCCCAAGCAGACCGCCGATAAAGCCGAAGTTCCGAAGGGTTTGAGGCCGTGCGGAGCTAGCGCTTGATGAGCTTCACCTTCAGCGACTGCGTGGCGGGGTCGCCGCCGGTTGGGGTGTAGATGACCCCGACGTTGAGCTTCACCTTGCCGGTTCTATTCAGCGTCTTACTCCTCTTGCCCTTCGCCCTGATCAAGAGCTGCGCCGGGCCCGCGCCGACGGACTTGCTGGTCGCCCGGCTGGCGGAGGCGGCCTTGACGCCGTTGCCCGACACGGTCAGGTCGCCGGGGTTGGGGAGGTTGAGGGTCAGGGTCGCGGTGCCATGCGTGTTGCTGTGCGTTGTGCCGCCGAGGCTGAAGGTGTTGTCCGGGACGAAGGTCGCCTGGATGTCCAGTAGGACGTCATCAAAGGCGGTGACGAACGGTCCGGACGCTCCATCTGCCAGATCCCCTGAGAAAGTCGCTAGCCGACTCCCTGGATTCTTGAACTGACAGGGGGTGAAGGTCACTGTGTGGAGGCCGAGCAGGTCACCCTGCCTCACCCGGACATTCGCCCGGAAGGTGTTCCCAGCCGTTCCACCCGGCGTCAGCATCTGCGGACCCGTTGAGCCGACGACCTGGTAGGTCGCCGGATCAGCGAGCTTGCGAAAGATCTTCATCGTCAGCCGTCCAGGATCTCCTCCCGCTTGCACCGTCCATGAGGTGATCGTGCCGTTACCTGGCACCACATAGGGGTTGCCCGAGGCCACGCCAAGCTGGACGAATTCGGTCCCCGCATCGCAGTTACCCGCGTTCGGATCTGCCACCTGACCGATCGTCACGGATGCGGCAGCGGGCACGGCATGCATCGCCAGGAAGCCAACAGCCGAGAGGAACAGGATCGAAACGCGCCTCATAAAGACCTCCCTTGTCCTGACGCGTGAGGACAGGGTGCCGCTTTGGGAGCTTCACGCCATCGGGCCGCGCCACCGGGTCCCTCTTTGCATGACGGGTATCCGGTTAGCTGCCCCGTTCGGAGGGCGGATCGGGAGTTTCCGCTTCGCATTGACACCACCAACCCGGCGCCGACGGCGAGCAGCAGTTCCATGCCTCGGAGCCCGCTGATCGGAGGGGTGCCCCTCATCACGGTCATGTGCAGCCCCGGCGGCGCGATTGGGTGTTGTCGGGAGCGGTGTCGGCGATCCGACCGGCATCGTCCTCATGACCGTCCAACTGGGCTTCAAAGCGCCAGCCGGCCTCAGGTGGGTTGGCGAGATACAGGATGCTTCCTCGAGCGGAGCTACGGAACTCGTAGTGTCCGTTGGTCAAGGTGACGTCTGGTCCCTTCATGTGGCGCTCCTTTCAGCGTCGTCATGACCAAGGGACGCCAACTTCCGCGGTTTATTCCCAGGACCATGGAATAGTTCGGCGCTGGAAGCGTCAGTACGCATAGGCCGCGCATGAACGGAGAAAGCGCACACAAGGACGAGATACCCGAGCGGACCATGCGCGAGCTCGCGCGCCTGGCGGACGGATCTCTTCAGGGACGGGCACGGACGACCCTCGAGCAGAAGGTCGCAGCCTCCCCGTCCCTCCGTGCAGCGCTCGAGCGTCAGCGCGCCGCGGTGGGCGCCCTGCGCGGTCTCGAGCTCCAGACACCGGTCGGGCTGAGGGAGCGCCTCCAGGCCCAAGGCCCGGTACCAACGCCGCTCGTGCGCCGCCCGCGGCTGGCCTTCGGCGGCGCCCTCGCGGCCGCCGCGGTGGCGGCGGTCCTGCTCGCGCTGGTTCTGCTGCCTTCGGGGGCGGGCGGGCCCACGGTGGTCCAGGCCGCGCAGCTCTCGAGGCTCCCGGCCACGGCTTCAGTACAGGTCGCGCCCTCGAACCCCAAGCTCCTGGCCGCGTCCGTCGACGGTGTCCGGTTCCCGAACTGGACCAAGGAATTCGGATGGCGGCAGGCTGGAATCAGGTCCGATCGGCTCGACGGCCGCGACACCAGGACCGTCTTCTACGAGCACGACGGGAAGCGCCTCGCGTACACGATCATCTCGGGCGACGGGATCGGTCCGCCCAGCGGCTCCCGCGGGTCGAACGTCAACGGCGTCAGCTTTCACTCGACCAGCGACCAGGGCCGGCGGATCGTCACCTGGTGGCGCGACGGCAGGACCTGTGTCCTCTCGGGCTCCGGAGTCAGCGATGCCCAGCTGCTGAAGCTGGCGTCGTGGAAAGCCGACGGGGCGGTGCCGTTCTGACCCTGTTCGCCCACGGGGGCGAGCGCCGACTCGATCCCGAGGCGGCGGGGGACCATATCGACACCCTCTTCCGGGTCGCCGTTGCGATGTCCGGCTCGCGCGATCTCGCCGAGGACCTCGTCCAGCAGACCTACGTGAAGGTCCTCTCCAGGCCCCGCCTGCTGCGTCGTGACGACGATCTCGGCTATCTGATCAAGGCCCTGAAGAACACCTGGTACAGCTACCTTCGCGGGGAGCGGACTCGGCGCGACGCTACCGATTCCGGCGCAGAGCCCGAGGAGCTTGCGGCGCCCAGCTCAGCAGGAGACCCCGAGGCCTCGCTCGAGGCCACCGCGGTGCTGGACGCTCTCGCGCAACTTCCCGAGCCCTACCGGGAGGCCGTGGCCGCAGTCGACGTCGCCGGCCTTTCGTACGCCGAGGCCGCCCGGGCACTCGGCGTAAGGCAGGGAACGATCATGAGCCGCGTCTATCGAGGGCGCGAGCAGGTCGCCGAGGCAGTTGGAGGCGGCTGAGCCACCGCGCGGCCGTGGGCGGGCTCGGTCGCTCGAGCGGCGCCTTGAAGAAGGCCGAGTCGGCGCGCTCTATCGCCTGGGCCTGGGTAGCGTTCGTCACCCCGCGCCCTTGGTCGGGTGGCCCGTCTTCACACCCCCGGGCAGCTCGGCGGCGAGTGACCCGAGTGCTTCGCCGAACCGCTCCATCGCCTGGTGGTGAAGCAGGGTTCCGTAGCTGACCCGCGCTACCCCGAGCTCGGCGAGCTCGTTCAAGGAAGGGGCGACCGGCAGCGCGAGGACATTGACCGGGCCGGAGGCCCCGGAGGTGAATGCCCGCAGGGCGTCGTCTTCGCGGAGGAGGATCGGGAACACGCAGTCCGCGCCGGCCTCGAAATAGGCGTTCGCCCGCATCAGCGCGTCGCCAACCAGTTCCTCCTGGGTCCGCTCGGACCCGGAGACGACGGCTGAAAGGAAGGCATCGATCCGGGCGTTAATCACGAGGCCGTAGCCCTGATCCCGGGCGGCCTCGCGGACGCGGCCGAGCCACGACGCGTGTTCGCCCGAGTCGCGCAGGGTGCCGGTGGCGTGGTTGGTGTCCTCGAGGTTGCAGCCCACTGCCCCCGCCCCGCTGAGTGCGGCGACCAGCTCCGCTGGGTCCATCCCATAGCCCGCCTCGGCGTCGACCGTCATCGGGATGCCTACGCCGCGGCCGATCCGCGTCGCGGCGGCCAGCATCTCCTCCGGCGGCGCGCCCTCATGGTCTTCGTAGCCGAGCGTGGCGGCGACGCCGCCGCTGGTGGTGGCGACCACCGGGAAGCCGGCGGCCTCGACCGCCCTGGCAGACGCAACGTCCCAGGCATTCGCCAGCACGATCGGATCACCCGGGACCTGCAGCGAGCGAAGCAGCTCGCACCCACTCTCGAGCTCTGATGGCTCGGACATGTCAGGTCCTTTCTGCGAGTGCTGAGCCGACCGCTTGCGCTTCGAACCTCGTGCTTGGGAGTTTGGCAACTGGCTCCCTCTGGGCCGAGGAGAGCGAGTTCGCGACCCGGCTGCGCGCCCTGTACAGACGGCTGGCGATGGTTACGCAGCGCACGCCGAGCGCCTTGGCGGCCTCGGTGTAGGAGAGGCCGGCGACGTCGATTGCGACGAGCACGTCGCGGAAGTCGGCGGGAAGAGCCGCGATCACCTCGAAGACCTCGCGCGCCTCGGCCGCGGCCGGCGGGTCGGCGGCGCCGGTGCGGTCCGGTAGATCCAGGGACTCGGCGTCGGTGCCCGCCGCCCGGGGACGCCGATCGGCCGCACGCCGTCCGGAGATGAAGGTGTTTCGCAGCACCCGCAGCAGATAGCCGAGGTCGTCGTCCTTGCGCAGCAGGCGCGGCCGCGCCAAGACGCGGGCGTAGGTCTCCTGAACGAGGTCATCGGCGTCCTCCCGCGAGCCGCACAAAGCCCAGGCGGCGCGAAACAGCCGGTCGAGATGGTCGCCCAGCCTCTCCGGGTCGAGCACGCGGCCCGCTGGCTCAGGGCTCCCGCTCGCAGGACAGCGCGCCGAGGAGAGGTTTGCGGGGGCTGACCCGAACAGGCACTCCCCTCGGCGAGCCCGCTCCGCGACCGGGGTGCTCATCGGTCCTCCCGGCTCTCGAGGGCCGCTGCGTCGCGGATATCCGTCCGACGTGGTGTCATATCAATGCCCTGCGATATTGACAGGTCCCTTATATCTTGTCAAGGCCCTGATATAATGCGCGCATGAGCATTCCACTCCTCGGACAAGGCTTTCGGGGTACCGAGGGGCGAAGCGGATTCCTCCTGCGCCAGGCGTGGCAGGCCTTTCACTCGGCCATGGAGGCGGCCCTCCGTCCACATGAGCTCACCCCCGCCCAGTACGGAGCGCTGAGCGTCCTCGCGCGGGATCCGGGCGCGTCCGGCGCAGATCTGGCGCGGGGCTCCAACACCACTCCGCAGGCGATGAACGGCGTGCTGGGAGCATTGCAACGTCAGGGCCTGGTCGAGCGCCGTCCCCACCCGACGCACGGTCGCATCCTGCAGGTCACGCTCACCGAGAAGGGCCAGCGGCGACTCGAGGCGGCGCATCCGGCCGTTAGGGGGCTGGAGGCGGACATCGAGTCGGACTTCAGTCCCGATGAGATCGCGGCGGTCAAGCGGTGGCTCGTCGCATCCGCCGAGCGGCTCCAGCGGACTTGACCAGGGGGCCGCGGGAATAAATCCCGGCGGGGGACGTCATGGGGGATTAGCGACAACCCCCAAACGAAAGTGACTGACATGACATCCCCCGACATCAACACGGATTCACGGCCCAGGCGATTTCGCCTGCCTGCAGCTGTCGCGGCGCTCGCACTCGCGGGTGTCGTCGCCGCGGTGCCCGCGTATGCGAGCGCCAGCGGCAAGGTCGAAGGCGTCCGGGCCGCGGTCAAGCACGGCACGCTCAACGTCACCGGCAGCGACGGCGGCCAGCGGGTCGCCCTTCGCCTGAAGCCCGGCGACCCGAGCACGATTCAGGTCGACGCCGGCGACGACGGCTCGGCCGACTTCTCGTTCGCGAGAAGCGACGTCGACGCGATCAAGGTGAAGATGGGCGACGGCAACGACTCCGCCCGCATCGACGACTCGAACGGTGCCTTCACCAACACCATCCCGACCACCCTCGCCGGCGGCGACGGCAACGACACCCTCACGGGGGGTCAGACCCAGGTCGCGGCCGAGAACGAGACGTTCAAGGGCGGCGACGGCAATGACACCGTAATCGGTGGCAAGGGCAACGACACGGCCTACCTCGGCGCTGGCGCTGACACCTTCGTCTGGAACAACGGCGATGGCAGCGATGTGGTTGAGGGCCAGGACGGCACCGACACGATGGTGTTCAACGGCGCACCCGGCACCGACAACGTGACGATGTCGGCCAACGGAGGAAGGCTCACCTTCTTCCGCGTCCAGGGCAACGTCACGATGGACACCCACGGCGTTGAGATCGTCGACGACAACCCCCTCACCGGCGCTGACACAGTCACGGTCAACGACCTGACGGGCACCGACGTGACCCAGACCAATGTCGACCTCGCCGGGACGCTCGGCGGCACCGCCCCCGACGGCGCGCTGGACAGCGTCGACGTCAACGGCACGAACGGCGTCGACAACATCAACATCCAGGGCAATGGCTCTGGCGCCGATGTGACCGGACTGGCCACGGCCGTCTCGGTCAAGCACGCGGACACGACCGACCACCTCAACGTCCACACCCTCGGGGGCGCGGACAACGTGGTCCAGAACGTCGGCGGGCTGATTCAGCTGCTGGTCGACTAGCAGCCCTCTACCTCGGAGCTCGAGGGCCCCGGCCACTGAGCCGGGGCCCGCCCCTTCGAGGAGCCGCAGCGAGCGGCTCCGGGCGATCGGCCCGGAGCCGCCCGCCGGCCCTCCTCTTCGACCTGCGAATCGAGGCCAAGCGATGAACCCGACTTTGGAAATGACAATCGAGCCAGGCGACCGCGAGTGGTTCCTGTCGGAGCTGGCGGACGCCTGGCGCGCTGCGCACGGAGAGGCGACTCTCGCCTACGAGCACTGGCGCGAGCAACCGGGCCCGAACGGCTACGCGGTCTATCGCGCCGCGCAGGACCGGGCGGATCAGGCGCAGGAGGTTCTGGCGAGAGCTGCTCGAGCGCCGATCGCCGGCCATCACACCTGACGAGCAGCCGGGAATTAATCGCGGCTCCAGGCGTCATTAGAGACACAGAACAGAGACACAACCCAAAGGAAGTGAATTAGAGATGACAACTCCCACCCCTACCCACCGCGCAACCGCACGCCAGCCCAGCAGGCCCAGACGGTCGCGCAGGTTTCGTCCCCTGGGCGCAGTCGTAGCCGCGCTCGGGATCGCCGCCCTCGCGACCGCCGGTTGTGGCGGAGGATCCAGCAACAGCCCGTCGCCCGCCGCCTCGGCGTCGCCAGTGTCGTCGGCTATGTCTCAGGGCGGCTCCGCCGTCGCGGCCGCGCCGAGCTCGTCCGCCGGCATCCCGCAGAACAACGGCGGCGACCAGGACGCCGACAACAACGGAGGACCCAGCGATGGCGACGGCCAGATCTAGGCGTCTCACGCTCGCGTTCGGCGCCGCGGTCGCCCTGGCGATCGCGGCGGCCCTCGCGGCCTGTGGCTCCTCCTCACCTCACCCGGCGGCGCCCGGGGCGGGGGCCTTCGGCTGGCTTCATGCCTCGCCCCCGCCCGGCGGCTGGCACCGAAGCCGGCTGCCCGACGGCGCCGCCTCGCTCTCCTACCCACCCGGCTGGCGTGCGATCCGCTCCGACCCCGGCACCGTCACGGCCGCGCTCCGCTCGCCGAGCGGTGAGATCCGCGGTTATCTGAACGCCACCCCCAAGCAGGGCGATGAGACGCTCGCCAACTGGGCGCGCTTCAGGCCCGAGCACAACGGCGAGGAGGGGGACGTCGACATCAGGACGCTCGCCTCCACCGCCGGCCTGCGCTTCCGGGCCGGGCACGGCTCATGCGTGATCGACGCCTACACCTCCTCGAGCGGGCACGACTACCACGAGATCGCCTGCATCGTCGCCGGGGCGAACGCGACGACGGTGGTCGTCGGCGCCGCGCCGCCCGATCAATGGCAGCGCCAGGGCCCTGCGATCGAGCGCGCCATTTCGAGCTTCCTCACATGACCAACAACCAACCAACGAAAGGAGCCCTCATGCTCTCCACAACGAAGGCCCGAATCGCAGCGGCCCTCGCCGTTCTGGGGATCGTCGCCGGCGCCGCGGTGCCTGCCGCGATGGCGGGACACCACCACCATCATCACCATCACGGCATCCCGCAGAACAACGGCGGCGACCACGACGCCGACAACAACGGCGGCCCGAGCGATGGCGACGGCCTGGTCTAGCCGTCCGGTGCTCGCGATCGCCGCCGCGCTCGGCCTGTCGAGTGCGGCGGCGGCGTGGGACCGAGCAACCCGATCGAGAGGGGCGCGATGAACTCGCCAGAGGCGACATTCGCGAACGGACGCGGATCCGGCTCAAGAAGCTCCAGCTCCTGCGCGAATAGCGAGCGCCAGCTCGATAGCGCTCCTTTCCATACAAAGCGGCGGTCATCTGATTGCGAACCCTGCGCCTCCCCTGCGCGAAGAGCAAGCGCCAGCTCCAAGGTGCTCCTTTCCTGCAAAGCAGCTGTGTTTGCCTTCAATAGCGTGGCAATGCATATTGATGCCCGCTCACAACCAATCCCGCCAGCCGCCAACAAAGAGAAAGGCCGCGTTAGCGGCCCTTTCTGAGGTAGCGGGGGCGGGATTCGAACCCGCGACCTTCGGGTTATGAGAAGCCTCGCAGCAGCTCAGCGGACTCACGCCAGGCGACGGCAGCGACGCTGAGATCAGTTGAGATCGGCTCAGCTCCCCTCGGTTCGGTACCACGGCTGGTACCACCGATCCGTGTTGGAGGTGCGGAGCCGGAGAAACTGCCTTCCGCGCTGGACAGCGGTAGACGAATTGGCCAAGGCCCTTGCTAATTGGTAGGAGCCTCGGTTAGGGTCGAGTCGAGAGCTCAGAACGCCTCCAGCAGCGGCCGACGTGCTCTCGGACGAACGCTCGCCTCAGACGGAGGTCAAGATGGCCAACCGGATTCGCAGGCACCGGAGTGGATAGCTCCGCCACCTGAGCGGGGAGCCCGTGGCCAACGAACTCAACATCTTCGATGTGAGTTCGGAGACGCCCACCGATCAGTGGGCGCACGGGAGCGCTGCGGCCCGGGCATGGCTCACGGGTTCGCTCCGGGCCGAGGACGGACTGGACCTGTCGGGGGAGTTCGACGCCCAGTTCTCCGGCCGCTTCAGCGCGGACATGCTCAAGGGGGTGGCCAGCCTGAGCGGCGACCTGACCGGCGCCGCCCACGCCGGCGTCCGCCTTCAGGCTGGAATGCCCCTCGACCTCTTCGAGGCCGCAGGCATCATCGCCCGCCTGCGCCTCGAGGCATCCGCGAGCGTCCGCGCGAGCGTCACCGCGGCGATGTCGGTCGGCGAGATGCGCCAGCTGGTCACGGGGGCGCTGCCGGTCGAGTCGCGGCCCTACGTGGACATCGTGCTCGACGAGGTCACGGTCGGGGCGACGGTCTGGGCGCGCGCGTCGTTCGCGGCGATGGTCATCTCGGAGCTCGTCGCCGCGATCGACCTCTTCCCCGAGGACGGCTCAGGGCCCGGCGTCACGGCGTATTTCCACTACGGGTTCGGCTGGGGCTATGGCGCGGGGTGGGGCGTCATCACGAACGTCGGCTTCGACCTGAAGCGAATGCTTCGACGCATGGCCGGCCAGGCGGAGCTCGACCTGCGGGCCGCGCTGGAGGCCTACCGGACGGAGGAGGCGCTCGACGCCGACGATCCCCGCGCCCTGGCGACGGAGCTCGCCGAGGTTCTCCTGCCGCTCACGCTCGACGCTCTGGTCTCGTGGGCCGAGCATCAGCTCGATTCCGGCGACGATGAGGGGACTTCACTCGGCGAGTCGCTCAAGGAGGCGGTACGCACCCTTCTCGCCGACGCGATCCTTCCCCGGCTCGTCAGCTTCGCGGGCGAGAAGGTCATCGAGAACGTCGCCCATGTGCCCCCCGAAGAGGCGCGCGAGATCTGGGGCGAGCTCGCGGCCGCCTGTGTATATCTCGCGGAAACCTCGGAGGATCCCGCCGGGGCCGTCGGGGCAGCGGCGATCGTCCTCCTCCGGATTGCCGACCTACTCCCCGAGGACGTGGGCAAACCGCTCGGCACCTCAGTCCGCTGTGCGGCCGCGATCATCGCCCTCGCGAGCGATTCCGAGGAGCCCAGCCTGCGGGCCGCTCTCTCGACGTCCGGGGTAACCGGGCAGCCAACTATGAAGGCCCTCGCGGCCCTCGTGCTCGGCGACGAGCTCGTCGCTCTCCTCGAGGACGAGGGCCTGATCCCGGCGTGGATGACGCCTCTCTTCGACTCCGTGGAGACGCTGGTTGCCACGCTCGCCTCGGACGGTTCAGGGTCGGCGCTGACAGCCGATCAGGCGGTCGACCTGCTTCATGACCTCCTCACCGGCCTCGACCAGATGATGACCGACGAGGGGCTATGGGACCGGATTGCGGCTGAGACCGGTTTCCCCGAGATGGTCCAGTCGCTCAAGGCACAGACCCAGGTCGTCATCGAGCTGGCCGCGAGCCTTAAGGAAGGCGACGAGGTCGACGAGCACACCACGCGTGAGGCGATCTCCGTCGCGATTCTCATGCTGATCGGGCAGCCCCTCGCCCAGGTCATCTCGACCGTCTCCGACCGGGGGCTCGCACAGGTGCCGCCGGCGCTCCACGCTCTGGCCGACGAGGTCGACCAGTCGAGCTCGCCCGCGTCGATCGACGCCGACTGGGACAAGTTGGCGCTGCAGGTCGTCGGAAGCTCGGTTGGCTTCCCTGTGGCGCAACTCATGCGCCACGCAGCGGGCACCGCCGGACAGTGGCGCGAAACCCGGCTTCCGGCTGAGCTGGCGATGCTGAGGAGCTTCCTCGAGATCGACCTCGCGGATGAGTTCGCCGCCAATGGCCCGGCCAAGGCCGTCTCGGACTTCAAGAAGCAGCTGCTGCCCATCCTGGGGCAGCACGTGATCGACGTGGTCCTGACCAGCCACGAGATGGTCCTGCGCGACAGCGTGAACCTGTTCCGGGACATGGTGACCGGGACGGTGGAGCACATCGTGCGGTCGCTCGAGCTGTCGGCGATCATCTCGTTCCGGCTGGTCGAGGAGGCCGTCGAGCTCGCCGAGCGAGGCGTGAGCGAGCTGCAGCAGCACGAGGCCGAGCTCGAGCACGACGCTGAGCGCTATTCAGCGGAGTTCCTAACCGCTCTCTCGCAGGTCACCGGGCACATCCGGGGACTTGACTCGTACGTCGGGGCGGAGCTCACCGACTGGATGATCGGACAGTGCATGGGGCCCGCTGCCGCGGCCCAGATGCCGGGCTGGATTCGCGACGGGCTCCGCGCCATCGTCACCGCCGCGGTGAACATCTCCTCCGGCGGAGTGCTCAACGCGCTTGGCACCGCGCTCGCTTCCATCGCCGACCTGATCGATGCGAGCGCCGAGGCGCTGCGGCTCACCGCGTCGAGCCAGGAGGGAAGCCTGGTCGGCATCCAGCCTCTCCTAGAGTCGCTCGCCTCGGGCCACCACCTGCCGGACGTCGTGGTCCCGATCGGCTTCGACATCCCGAACCCGTTCATGCCGTTCGTCCTCCCGAGCATCCACATCGAGCTCGCGCGCGTCCCGATCCCGGCGGAGGTGCTCTCGTCGGTAGTGGTGACGATCATCTTCCAGAGCACCGGCCTCGCGCCGCTCATCGAGACGCTCAACGCCACCTCATCGAGCCTGCGGGTGACGAAGGACGCGCTCACGACGGTGCGCGAGGCCATCGCCGGGAGCTCCGCGCAGGAGATGCGGCAGAACCTTCAGGAGGCGCAGCCCGGCGAGCAGCTCGGAGTGGACGTGCTCGACCCCCTGCCCGCGGCGGCGGCCCCCTCCTCGGGCACGATCGCCTTCCGGATCAGGGGAGCGAACCTCTCTTTCGTCGATCCCGCCGGCGCCGGGCTTCCCCAGCAGGCGATCAGCCGCGTGCAGGTCTTGGTCAACGGCCAGGTGGTCTCCGTCGGCGACGTGCAGTGGCAGGAGACCGCGGCCGGGCTCGAGGGCCGACTCGACTACGGCGAAACGGATGCGGGCGGCCGGGTGATGCTGCGGCCGGGCCCGGCGGCGGTCGTCGTCGCCGTCGCGGACGGCTCGGGGGTGCTATCCGCGCAGGCGGCGTGGCATTTCATCGTCGAGAGCCCGCCGGAGATCCAGCTGGAGATGGTGATCATTCCGTGGTTCCCGATCGCCGCGGGCCTGATGACGCCTGTCCCGGAGCTCGAGCAGAAGACCCCGGTCCTGGGCGGCCCTCATCGCAGGATCGAGGCATCCGACCTGCCGGTGCCGGAGATCACCCTCGAGCGGCCCCCACGCAAGAACGGCGCCCCCGCCCGACGGTGGGACTGGGTGCAGGCCCGGCCGGGCGTGCGCGTGGATGAGCATCGCGAGCCGGACCTCCTGACCGGCTACCTGCACCTGGAGCGGCTCGACGACGAGGCCGCGGCCTGGTGCACCCTCGATGGCCGCTTCGGGCTCGTCGCTTGGAAGGACCAACGGATCGACGCATGGGTGACCGAGCTGGACGAGCCGGTGCAGGTGCTGCGGGCGGGCGGTGACGTGATCGCGCTCGGCACCGCCACGGAGGCCCGCGCCTTCGACGCCCGAAGCGGCAAGCTTCTCGAGAACGGCTATATCCGAGGTGGCAGTTGGCGGCTTCTCGACGCCACCGGCGACTTCATGATCGTCGCCGACGGCAAGCGGGTGATCGCGACCTCTCCCCAGCGCGCCGAGATCTGGTCGGTCAGGACATCGGGCGGACCGGTCGCCGCCCGGGTCAGCTGCGACCAGCTCATCGTCAGCGAGCCGGGCAGCGTTAGGGTTCTCGCGCTGGAGACCGGCGAGGAGCAGTGGCGCCGCAAGACGCCTGGCGAGGTCGTCGTCGCCGACGGCCGCCTCCTCGTGCCGGGAGGCGGCTCCACCTCGCTCGTCTACTCACTCCGCGATTCGGCCATGACGCGACTCAAGACCGGTGCGCCTCTCGCCCGGCCCACCCCTCCGGGCGTCCGGGTCCTCGACGGGCCGGTCGTCGCAGTCGTGGGGCCCGCAGGCGAGGTTGCCCTCCTCGACCTGGCCGACGCGGCCGAAGCGGACCGCCCGGCCTCCGCTACGCGCCCGGTGGACGGAGCCTGGCTCGCCGGCCCCTTCCTGATCACGACTCCGCCCCTTTCGGTCACGCATCTGTGGGGAGGCGTAGCGACGCCGATCCCACTGGCAATGGACGCGACGATCGGGTCGCTCGTGGCCGGGTCAGCCCAGGCGATCGTGCGCGGCGCCGACCGAAGCGCCTGGCTGGAGTTCTCATGATCCCCACCCCGCCCCCTCATGACTTCGCCGAGGAGAGCGCCCATGGCTGATAACTGGGCCAGCGTGCTCGAGGACATAGTCGGCAGATTCGAGACGGGAACCTTCTTGACCGTGTTCGAGACGCCGGGAAAGCTCGCCCGTCTACCCAATGCGCTCGGCGGCGACCGGATGCAGTGGCCTTTGCTCGCGGTGCCCGCTCGGAAGAAGGAGGGCTTCCTCACCCTCCTGCGGGCGAAGGCTCACTTCCTCATGCTTCCGAAGCCGATCGTGGACGTTCTCAAGGAAACCTGGAGGGCGGAGTTCGACGAGGCAGTCAGCGCGGCCAAGGGCTCGACGGGGGAGCATTCCGTACCGACGCGCGGGGCGTTCATGCACATCCCGGGCGCGAGCGATGGTCTTGCCAGCGTCGGTTTCGACCTGGGCCGCATGCCCATGGGAGCTCCCGTCCCCTACGACATCCTGGACACCATCTATCACGAGATGACCCACGCCTGGTTGTGGTTGGCGGAGTTCTACGACGCGGATATGCAGAAGCTCGCCACCGACGGCACCATTGCCTACGCCTCAGCTACCGGCGTCAGCGGCACAGTCTTCAATCCGTGGACGGCGTTCACGGAGGCCGCGGGGTATTACGTCGGGGACCGGATCAGCAGATGGTGCATCGCCCTCCGCGACCTGGACCGCCTCAGGCTTGTCCCGCCGGCAGATCTCCAGTCCGAGCTGCAGAAGATCGCCGACACCTACGACACGTTCGGGACCTACGCCTACGGGCGGGTCCCGGTCGGCCCCACGACCGAGGAGCAGATCGCATCGCCGGAGCTATCGAAGCCGCTTCGTGACCTGATCGACAAGAAGATCCTCGACGGGCGCCCGCTCACCAAGGATTTCGCCGACACCCCGCTCGCCGGCCTGCGCGACGCCCTGCTAGCTCAGTAGCCGGTCTCGCGAGGCCCCAGAAACACCAAGGGCCCTCTCTCGAGGGCCCCTTGGCTTAGTAGTAGCGGGGGCGGGATTCGAACCCGCGACCTTCGCGTTATGAGATCCCTTGAAGCCGTTCGCTGCCCCCAGCTGGTCCACCAGTGCGGCCGAAAGCGCGCCAGGCCCGCAGCCGACATCGAGGGCGCGCGTCCCGGGCTCAACGCCGGCGAACCCGATCAGCGCCGATGCGAGCGAAGGACCGTAACGCCCCACGAAGCGGTCGTAGGCGTCAGCCGATGCTCGAAAGGTCTCTGCGCCCGGCACCGCCGCCCGAGGCTAACTCACCCCGCTACGCGTCGCTCGTCCATTCGCGTGAATGCAGCAGCCTGAGTCGCTCGGAGACGTAGGCGTCAGATAGCTGCTTTGGACGAAAAGCAACACCGCTGCTTTGCATGGAAAGCAGTGGTCGAAAGTGTCTTTGTCTGGGGGGCGCAGGGAGGCTCGTGTACACAACGGAACCTCGGCGACGTCGGCTGGGCCCTCTCCCTTGGTCCGGCTGCGCAGTTCGCCGGACAACGCTGCGCCCCGGGTTGTAATACTCGGCGCGAGTGCGGGACTCCTCCAGATGAAAATTCCATCGGACATCCAGAGCTTCATCGAAAAGCAGGCGGACGACGCCCCCGCCAAGTACGACGACCTGCGGGCCGTCATCTTCAACGGCACCCTCAAGCGCTCGCCTGAGGCGAGCCACACCGAGGCGTTGCTGACAATCCCCCAGACGATCATGAGCCGCGTGGGGGTCAAGGTCGACCTCGTCCGCACCGTCGACCACGTGATTCCGCCCGGCGTCTGGCCCGACATGACCGAGCACGGCTACGAGCAGGACGACTTCCCGAGGATCTATCGCGAGCTGGTCGAGCCGGCCGACATCCTGATGATCGCGGGCCCGATCTGGCTTGGCGACCAGGCCTCGCCGACGCGGTTGATCATCGAGCGGCTCTACGCCTACTCCGGAGACGTGAACGACGCCGGCCAGTGGTCCTACTACGGCAAGGTCGGCGGTGCGGTAACTACCGGCAACGAGGACGGCGGGAAGCACGTCTCGGCCCAGGTCCTCTACGCCTTGCAGCACATCGGCGTCACCGTGCCTCCCCAGACCGACTCCTACTGGAACGGCGAGGCGGGTCCCGGTGACTCCTACGCCGACCCGATGAGCGGCGGCCCGGAGAACGCTTGGACCAGCCGCAACACCACCTTTATGACCTGGAACATCCTGCACTTCGCTCGGATGCTCAAAGACGCGGGCGGCGTCCCGGCCTACGGCAATTCCACCTACGACTGGGATCTCTCGATGCCCGACCATCCCAACCCCGAGTACCGCGCTCCCAGCGAGCCGTCTTCCGCTCCCTGAATGCCGCGAGCATCTCCCTGCGGTCGGGCAAGAGGACGACGCGGAAGCGGGCGAGCCGCTCACTTCACGTATTCGATGAAGCGGCCAAGGTCCCGGAAACCCAGCTTGGCGTAGACGCCTTCTGCGATCTCGGTGGACTGCAGGCTCGCCGTCGCGCAGCCGCGCTCGCGCGCCCGGTACAGGTGAAGCCCGGTCAGGGCGGTGCCCAGCCCACGGCGCCGCGCGTGCGGGAGAGTCCCCACGTTGTAAATGCCGCAGTCGCCCTCGTGGTCGTAGGCCATGCCCGCCGCCGCGTTCTCGCCTTCTAGCCGGGCGACGAGGATGTGGAAGTGGCTGGCATCGACCCCGGCAAGCAGCTCGTCTGGAACTTCGATGATCCGTAGGTACTCGTTCCAGTCCGGTGGTCCCAGTTCGATCTCCGGACGCGGCACGGCGATCTCGTCGAGCGACATTGCCATCGCCCGCGTCGTGGCGTCGACCCGGAATCCGCGCCGCGTCATCTCGGCGGTGGCCGCTTGCTCGGACTCGTGCGCCCAGATGGCGTAACGGTTGATCCCGGCACTCTCGTACGCCCGAACGATCGCGGCAGCTGCCTCACGGGCCCGCGACCCATTGAGGTCCTGCGCAAGCACCGCGTTGTTGTAGAAGAGCCGCTCAGACCCCGCCGGAAATACGGCGACCACGGCGCCGGGGACCCGCTCGATCGAGGCTCCCGTGGTGCCCTCTGCAATGCGCCTCCAGCAGCCGAGCAGGTTCGCAAGCATCCGGTCATAGAGCGTGTCGCCCGAGGGGTGGGCGCCATCGTCGGCGCCCGCCGCGGTGACGTTGAGGTTGGAACTGCTCCTCATGCTTTGTGACCCTAGTCCCTGGCAGAAGCGTCGCTGGCGTTGACATGATCTGGACTGGCCTCTGCGAGAGCCGAGAGCCCCTCTCCACGCATTGCGTACCGCCCCTTGGACGAGATGCGGCGCCGCAACTATCGTCCGATGACTATGGAGGCGGCCCGTCGCACGTACCGAACACACTTGCGAAGCGCAGTTGCCACGAGTGCCGCTCCCTATGGGTACACGCTGGCCGTCTGGACCTCCGGCGCGGTCACAAGCCATGCGCGTGGCATCCCCACGGCGTGGGAGGCACTCCTCTTCCTGGCCGGCGCAGTCGTCGGATTCGGGCTGACCGCAGGCCTTGCTTACGGGCGCCCGAGCAAGATCTTCGCCCCTCGCGAGCACGGCTCGGTTCGCCTCTGGGGTGGCTTTCATTTCATCTCGGTGGGCCTCGCGATCGCCGGCACCGCGCTGGTTACGAGTCTGATCAAGAGCCCGATCGTCTGGCTGGCGGTGGGCTTCGTCGCGACCTTCGTCTATCTGGTCGTGATCGCCGCTCAGTTCACCTTCGCCGATGCCCACGACCGCTGAGGTCGCTTGGCTCGCGAATTACCTCTCAGTAGTGGCTGAGGTGCGCTCCGTCCGGCCAGATCCCGTCGCCGGGCATGTCTAGTCGATCAGTCAGCTCTTGCCGCCAGTCGGGCGTCGTGGTCGGCTCGCCCCAGTAGTCGGTGATGCGCACAGCTTTCCCGTCCTCCAACTCCCCGATGGTCACGTTCCGATAGAGCCGTCCGTCGCCGTAGTCGCAAGTCCACTCGACCACTACAGCGTCATCGAGCTGCAGGCGCCTGCCTACCTCCAGGGTAAGTTCGGGGAAGTTCCCTTCAACGTCGGCGACGAGCTTGCTGGTGCGGACAATCTCGTTCATCTGCGGCCACTGCCGCACGACGTTCTCTGCCAAGGGCACGCCGAGGATGTAGGCGACCCGTGTCGCGCCGTCGGACTCCTGCTCATTCGTGGTCATTCAAATCACGTTCCTTCCAATTCGGTGTCGGATGAGGAACTCGCTAGCGGCCTCACCTCAGGACGGCGCTCGTCTCTGTGTAACAGACAGATGCCTCCCGGTACAGCTCGCCATGCGCTTCAGGCTCCTTCCGCTGGCCGCGATAGTCGCGGCCGCCTTTGCCGGATGCGGCTCCTCGAGCTCGAGCGCCAAGGATGACCCTGTGGTCTCTGCGGCGTTTCACGGGGTCAGCACATCCGCTGCGCCCAATCAGCATGGCTCAAAGCTGAAGCTGATCGGCAGCGAATACGGGCGCATCCTCGCCGATGGGCGTGGCCGCGCGCTCTACCTGTTCACTTCAGACCGTGGGCAGGGCAGCAGATGCTCGGGTGACTGCGCCACGGCATGGCCGCCGTACATAGTCAAGTCGGCTGCGACGGCCGTCTCGGGTGCCAAGCCCGGGCTGGTCGGGACGACCCGGCGCAGCGACGGGAAGCTTCAGGCCACCTACGCAGGTCATCCCATTTACTACTACCGGGGCGACCGCTTCCCCGGTGAGGTCAACTGCCAGGCCGCGGTCGAGTTCGGCGGTCACTGGTACGTGCTTCGCTCGAACGGAAAAGCAGTCAAATAACAGCGCGCTGACCTGAACCGCTCGGGCCTTTGGTCGAGCGATTCGCGGCAACCTTCTTCTCCGCTGAGGCGAGCCTGCGGGTAGGTCCCTACATCGCCATCATCGCGTCGGAGGGTTCGGTATCCGGCCCGCGCTTCTCGCCATCGCCGCCCTTGAGCAGGCCGAGCCCGATCAGCGGGAAGAGCAGGACCGAGAGTAGCCCCGCTCCGACCAGCGCGGCACCCTCGGCCGCGTCGATCAGGTTGAGGTCCTCGCCGATCGCGACCGCGGCGACGATGAACGGGAGCGAGGTCGCCTGCATCAGGCCGGCGATCACGGTTTGTCGCGTGTCGAGCACCCGCCGGTAGAGCAGCGCCGGCAGGCCGCGCGCCGCCATCAGTGCGGCAAGGAAGATCGGGACCATCAGGACGTTCGAGGCGCTCGAGGTCAGCGCGTTCAGGTCGTACTTGACGCCGCTGGTGACGAAGAAGACCGGGATGAAGAGCCCGAAGCCGATCGCCTCGAGTTTGCGGCGGAACTCGGGATGGGTCATCGCTTCGTCCTTGTCGAGGAGGGAGAGGATCGCGCCCGCTATGAAGGCGCCAAGGATCGACTCCAGGCCGAGCGAGTCGGCGATCGCCGCGAAGCCGACCAGCAGCACCATCGCCCCGCGAACCCGGATCTGGGCGGTCGTGTCCTGGAGCCGGACCAAATTTTGGCGCAGCAGGCTGGAGCGATCTGCCGTCTTGACGGCGATGAAGACAACGATCGCGAGCAGGACGAGGCTGCCGATCAGGAGCAGTGTCGAGCCGACACCTCCCTCCCCTGAGAAGAAGATCGAGAGCAGGATCACGGCGCCGAAGTCCGCGATCGTCCCCGCCGCGACGATCAGCTGACCGAAGGTCGAGGAGATCTCGCCTGCATCCTTAAGCACCGGGATGAGCACACCGAGTGAGGTCGCGCAGAGGATGATCGCGATCAACAGCGGCGTCTCAATCAGGCCCCCAGCCTTCAGCCCCAGCGCAACCACCACAGCAATCGCGAACGAGATGGCGAATCCCATCATCGTCAGGCGCAGGACCTGGCCGCGCAGCTTGCCGAAATCGATCTCGAGGCCGGCCAGGAAGAGCAGGAAGGCCAGGCCGAGCAGCGCGACCACCGAGATCGCCTCGTCGACGTGGACGATGCCGAGTACCGACGGGCCGATCACGATCCCGGCGATGATCTCCAGCACCACCGAGGGCAGCTTCACCGAGGGGAAGAAGCCAAGGAGGAGCGGGGCGGCAAAGGCCACGGCGACGACGATCAGCAGGTTGTCGAAGGCAGGCATCGCCGAGGCTCAGAGGATCAAAGGGATCGCTGAGTGGTCAGCCGAGTCTGACCGTCGTTACGGACGCAGTTCAGAGCACGGATGTAACGCCGCGCACGATGGTGAGACCGTTAGCCATTCAGGGGCCCTCGCCAAAGGAAGATCGCATTGACAACGATCACCGTCATCAATCAGTCCTCGCTGGCGCCCGCTCAGGTGCTGGCAAGCGCCCATGATTTCTCGGAGCGAAGAGCCGAGATCTTTCCGGCCGTCGAGATTGAACGCCTGGAGGTCCACGAACTGAGCGAGCGTTCAGCCGACGTCACCGAGGGAACCGGGGTTGGTCCGCTGGGCGTCAACTGGGAGCGCTGCCGCTATGACTGGTCCAAGCGAGACTCAGTCACTGCGACGGTGAGGGACTCGAACGTCTACTCCTCGCCTGGGAGCAGCTGGGTGATCACCGCGATCCCAAGGGGCGATGGAAGCGAGGTCGAGATGACCTGGGCGCGCGACTTCAAGCGCCGCCCCAAGGCGTTGTTCTTCGGCAGCCTCTTCCGAGTGATCGGGAAGCCGATTTTCCGCCGCTATGCCCGGGATGTGATCAAGAACCTCGAGCAGCTCGACCAAGCCTCCGGGCCGACTGCTGGTAAGGGCACATAAGCGATTTTTTCGCCAAAGTTCGAGCAGCACGGTCACGGGGCCGTCGTTGACCAGCGGGGGGTGGCCACTCAATCCCTGGCCAGCTAGATCCTCGCCCCCGTCAGGGGCGAAGTACGACCGCTCCGCCGGCGCCGCCCTCGGTTGCTGCCGCGAGGGCCGCGGTGGCTTCCTCGAGCGGGAACGTCGCCGCGACCGAGACCTCGAGCTTCCCGGCCGCGAGCAGCTCGGCGAGCTCGCCGAGACTGCGGCCGTCGGGCTGCACGATCACCGACGAGATCTCGATGCCTCGCCGCTCGTCCGGTGGGTCCTGGGTGATCGTCGCAAGGCGACCGCCGTCGCGCACGCTGCCGATCGCGTCGGCTGAGCCGTTAGGCGCCGCGTTCGCCACGGCGGTCACGCCCAGGCCGCCGCCAATGGCGCGGGCCTGCTCCGGCCAGTCGGGGTCGTGGTAGTCGAGCACGTGGGCGGCTCCCAGTCGGCGCAGGCGCTCATGGCTGGCCGGTCCTGCGGTCGCGATCACCTCGGCGCCGCGCGCCGCGGCCAGGCCGACGAGCAGCGTGCCGGTCACCCCGCTCCCACCATTGACGAGGACCAGGTCGTCAGGGCGCACCGCCAGGGCTCCGTCGATCACCTGCGTGGCGGTCAGGGCCGGAACGGGGAACGCTGCAGCGGCCTCCCACGAGAGCGCGGCGGGCTTTCGCGCGAGCAACATCGCCGATGCGATCAGCAAGGGCGCCCAAGCTCCCTGATCGCGCAGCGGGAGGGGATGGCTGAGCACCTCATCGCCCGGCTCCCAGTCCTCGACGGAATCTCCGATCGCTGTTATGACCCCGGCGGCCTCCACGCCGAGCGCCATCGGAGGGGCGCGGCCGACGTCCCACTCGCCCGTCCCGACGAACTCCTCCCAGTTGCCAACGCCCGCAGCTCGGACTTCGATCAGGACCTCGTCGTCCGCGAGGGGGCGCGGATCTGGGAGGTCGATCCGCGCGACAGCACCGCCGAACTCGCTGATACCGGCGGCTCGCATCAAAGAGGCGCTGTCTCAGCGTGCGCGGGCTCGGCGATGAAGGGACGGCGGATGAAATCTTCGAGACTCTCCTCCGACATCGCCCGCCCAGTATCTCACCGGACAGTGCTGCTTTCCATGCAAAGCAGCGGTGTTGCTCTTCGTCCAAGCGACACTTCGACGCTACTCCCGCAGCCCGGTCACGGCTTCCAGTCGGGCGGCAGCTGGCGCAGGAACAGCGCGTCACTGAAGACGAGACGATCGATCTCCAAAGGTCGCCGTGCGTCTTGCCAATCAGCTCGACGTGAGCGGCCACCTCGCCGTCCGGGTAGTGAACCGAAGCCGCCCGCTCCTCGGCGACGCGGATCGCGTCGTCGTCCGACTCGGCCTGAATGGAAGGAGGTTGCGATGAAGGACTACCGGGCGTTGATCTCGGTTGTAGTCAGGGACGCCACCATGAAGTTAGGCGGATGCCCTGAGCTTCACCATCGCGCTTTGGTACCTCGGCGGTACCACGAGGCAGTCGGCTACCAAGGGCGAGAACACAAAAGGGCCGCGCTTGCGGCCCTTTTGCTAGTAGCGGGGGCGGGATTCGAACCCGCGACCTTCGGGTTATGAGATCGATCGAATCCTGATCGCTCGCCTCCGCTCGGTTCACGTTGATACCGCTCCGATTGCCTGAAGTCTCCTGAGTTGTTCTCGGATTGATGCCCGCTTTGATGCCCGGCTCAGCTCACGATGTACTGCGGGTGCCGCTTTGCATGGGAAAGCGGCTACCCGGCGGTCTCCTGCGCTCGCTGGGTCAATGAAGGCGAGTTAGAACTGATCCGGCTGGTGGGGCAGCTGGACCTTGCGATGCACAGGATCGACGTTTCCCTGGACCCCCCTGTCCTGCACGAATTCGGCGTAGCAGGCCCTGCACATCCTGCGGACCGTCCCGCGCACTGCCCACCGCGCTCCGGGCTTTGGCCGGGGCCGATCCTTCTTCCCGACACAGACGTCGCAGGTCTCATCGTGTGGTGGGACGATCTCCACGATCTCCATCCCGCTTGGGCCTTCGCGTACCCGACAGCCTCCGCTTAGGAGCGGACGGACTTAGTCCCGGTCGGGAATACACTCGAAGAGACGCCGGCGCGTCCCCCCTCTCCCCTGAGGCAATCCAAGGGGCGCGTCGGCTCTCCTCGACCTAGGCTAGGTCGGAGTCGAGTTGCTGACGTGGTCCCGCCAGTCCGAGGCGATCTTGTCGAGCAGCGGGTCGAAGGCGTCGGCGTCCGCATCCTTGCCGTCCAGGTAGTAGCGGCGGGTGCCGTCTTCGATGACCGGCATCGGCTTCGCATTGACCTCCTCCTCGAGCCTCTCGAGGATCTCGCGGCCCTTGCGGGTCTTGGGTTTCAGGAAGATCACCACTGCCATTGGGCGCGAGTCTAGTTCTAGAACCTTGGTCGAACGGCCTCCGGAGGGACCGCTCGTTCGACGCGACTTATTGGTCGAGGACTCCCTTACTGGACCCGCTGTCCTCGGCGTCCTTTGCCTCGCTAACCGCCCATCCCACGCGCTCGATCAGTTGGGCCGCGTGGTGATCGCTGGCCAGGTGCTCCGGCTGAATATCCTCGTAGAGGAGGACGTTGGAGTCTTGCTGGATGGTGCCGTTGCTCTGCACGATGATCGCTGGCATAAGCTTGTTCCTTCCAATCGAATTGCGTTCCCTCTGGATTGGGTCGCAGGGAAGGAACAGGGGAAACCCCGCGCGAAGCGAGTGATGCGGTGGCCCCGGTGGGATGGTCCTTGCTACACGGAGCCGACCAGGAGCACCCTAGCGCACGGTACCTAAGTTCTAAGTAATCGGGCTTTGCCCCAGGATGACTGCTTTGCATGGAAAGCAGCGGTCTTCGACCCGGGCGCTCGCATCTCCCGCATAGGAGTCGTCAGCGCACCGAGTTAGGGGGTGCTCCTCCGCATGGGGCCAGCGCTATGGCCGGCGGTACTGCAGCTCCGCCGCTGCGCTGCCAAGGGCCGAACCCGTCCCCGCTTGGGGCTCGGCTCAGATGTTCTTCTTCAGCTTCACCTTCGTCGACTGCGTGTGGGGGGCGCCGCTGGTGGGCGCATAGGTGATTGCCACGTTGAGCTTCACCTTGCCGGTCTCGTTCAGCTTCCGCTTCTTCTTTCCCTTGGCCTTGATCAACAGTCCCACCGGACCCGCCGCGACGGACTTGCTGATCACGGCCCCTGCGGCGCTGGCGACCTTGGCGCCTTTGCCCGACCCGGCGAGCTCACCGGGGTTAGGCAGAGTCAGATTGACCGTCGCGGTGCCCCTCTTCTTGTTTCGGGTGACCGCGCCGATGCCGAAGGTGTTGGTGGGCTCGATCGTCGCTTGGTAGAGCATCTCACGGCCGCCAGCGAAATCCGGAGGGAGGGTCGTCCCGTCGGGGAGGGGTGGGTCCCAGCCCACGTAGGTGAAACCGGTTGCGACGACCCGCTGTGCGAGGGCGGCGCCATTAAGCGCATCGACACCGACGTATTCGTTTTGACCGATTGGCAGCCCCGGGTTCACGAGCGTTGTGATCATCGGATGTCCGGCTGAGGTGGGGATCGAGGTGGTCGGGCCGGAGCGCAGCGCCGTGTAGTTGCCACCACCGGCGTCTCGGATGATCCGCAGCCGCAGGTCTCCGTAGGTGCCGACGGTTCCGCTTCCACCAAGCGTGCTCCATGAGACCACGGCGCCGTTGACCGGGGATTTGAGCGGATCCGAGGAAACCGTTGGGAGGATCGTGCAGGAGGGAACTGAGGATCCGCAGGTGCCGTTTGCGCTTGGGGGATTCGACAGGGTGCTGCCGACTACGATCGAGCCCGAGGCGGCCGACGGCAGGACCGCAGCTGCGAGCAAGGCGATCAAGGAGAGTCCTGCGGTCGGGACCTTCACCCTCATGTGCCCCTTCGTTTGCGATCCCCCGATGGCCTCAACCTACAACCTATACCGGGCGGGTGCAGCGAGCGGGACGTCATCCGTAAGTGCTCCCTTCGCGTGAATGCGGCAGCTGAGTCGCTCGGAGACGTAGCCGTCAGATAGCCGCTTTGGACGAGAAGCGGCGCTTTGCATGGAAAGCGACCCTTGTCCAGCATCCGTAGCGTGTCTTGTCTTTGGGGTCGAGGATTCCGGCCGGAGTGATTCTCGGCCGCCCGCCTCGCGGAAGGACAGCGGCTAGCCTGGCAAGGAATCAGGCAGTTCAACGACCACGCCATGCGAAGGCATGAGGAGGGAAGCAATGGGCAAATACTCAGTCGTCAACCCGGCAACCGGCGAGACCGTCAGGGAGTATCCGCAGATCTCCGACGAGGATCTCGCGGCGGCGATCGCCGCGGCGACCGAGGCCCACCGCAGCTGGGCGGTGAAGACCTCCGTCTCTGAGCGGGCCGCGCTGGTCAAGAAGGTGGCCCAGCTTCACTCCGAGCGGCGGGAGACGCTGGCCGAGATCATCGTGCGGGAGATGGGCAAGCCGATGGAGCAGGCCCTGGGCGAGGTGGATTTCTGCGCCGACATCTACAGCTACTACGCCGACAACGCGGAGGAGTTCCTCGCGGACGAGCCGATCAAGCTGCTGGCGGGCGACGGCACCGCCCTGGTTCGCAAGACGTCGGTGGGCCCGCTGCTGGGGATCATGCCCTGGAACTTTCCCTACTACCAGGTCGCCCGCTTCGCGGGGCCGAACCTCGTCGTGGGCAATACGATCCTGCTCAAGCCGGCGCACCAGTGCCCCGAGTCGGCGGAGGCGATTCAGACGGTGATGGCGGACGCCGGCTTCCCCGACGGCGCCTACCAGACCATTCTCGCCTCGAACGAGCAGATCGCCGAGGTGATCGCCGATCCGCAAGTCCACGGCGTCTCGCTGACCGGCTCCGAGCGGGCCGGAGCCGCAGTCGCGGAGATCGCCGGGCGCAACCTAAAAAAGGTGGTGCTCGAGCTCGGCGGCTCCGATCCGTTCGTCCTGCTGGGAGCGGAAGACCTCGACGAAGCGGTCGATGCCGCAGTCGCCGGCCGCCTCGACAACACTGGCCAGTCCTGCAATGCGGCGAAGCGGTTCATCGTCGGCGACGAGCTCTACGACGAGTTCCTCGAGAAGTTCACGGCCAAGATGGCGGCCACCGAGCCGGGTGACCCGACGTCCGAGGACGCCGAGATGGGGCCACTTTCGTCAGCGTCCGCTGCGGAGACCCTGCAGGATCAGCTGGACCGCGCGGTCGCACAGGGCGCAGAAATAGCCGCTGGCGGGGATCGAAAGGACAACTACTTCTCGAGCACCGTACTGGTCGGAGTCACTCCGGAGAATGACGCTTACCGCGAGGAGTTCTTCGGGCCGGTCGCGAGCGTCTTCAGGGTCGGCTCCGAGGAGGAGGCGATTGAGCTGGCGAACGACACCCCGTTCGGCCTCGGCTCGTACGTCTTCTCCGACGATCCTGAGCAGGCCCTTCGCGTGGCAGACGGCCTCGCTACCGGGATGGTCTACGTCAATGGAGTCGGCCTCGACGGTGCCGAGCTGCCGTTCGGCGGCGTCAAGCGATCGGGCTTCGGCAGGGAGCTCGGCCGCTACGGCATCGAGGAGTTCGTCAACAAGAAGCTGATCCGCGTGGTGAAGTAGGGCTGCAGAGCGCCCACCCACGCCCAAGGAGAACGCCTCGCGCAAGAGGCCCCGCCCGCAGTAGCGCCCGGCGAGTCCTCGAAGCCGCCGGGCCGTCCGAATAGCCGCTTTGGACGAAAAGCAGCACCGCTGCTTTGCATGGAAAGCAGTAGTACGTTCGCTCCGGTGATGGATGAGCGGAGCCCGGGGGCGTGCTGATAGCGCTTTCCCCCTCATGAGCCAGGCGGTAGGCGAGGTTCTCGCCTTCGGTATCGGCGTCGCCCTGAGTCCAGTGGCGGTGATCGCGGTGGTGTTGATGCTTGTCGCCCCGGGCGGGCGGTTGAGCGCGACCGTGTTCGTGGGAAGCTGGGCCACGAGCCTCGGAGCCGTCGCGACTCTCGCGCTGTTGCTGGCTGACGGCGCAGAGGCTCGTCAGGATGGCGGACCCGCGGATTGGGTGATCGCCGTGCAGGTCAGTCTCGCGCTCCTATTGCTGATCGTGGCCGCACGGCAGTGGCGCCGGCGTGTGGACGATGGGGCCGAGAGCGAGCTTCCAGCCTGGATGCAGAAGGTCGACGGCCTGACGACGCCCAGAGCCGCAGGGATGGCCATTTTCCTGGCAGCGGCGAAACCCAAGAACCTTCTCCTCACCATCGGCGCGGCGATTGCGGTCGCCGAGCTCGGCGTCAGTGCGGGTGCGCAGGCGGGTGCGCTCGCGGTCTTTGTGTTCTTGGGAACGCTTGCACCCGGCATCCCGCTCGCAATCTCCCTGCTGATGCGTGAGCGGGGAACCGCCACCCTCGCGGACGTGCGTTCGTGGATGGTTCGTGAGAACGCGACGATCGTCGTCGTCCTTTGTCTCGTTTTCGCTGCCAAGCTCCTCGGGGACGCGCTGTTTGGATCGGCGAGCTGAACAAAGGCGTCGCTTTGGACGAGTAGCGACGGTTTGCATCGAAAGAGCGCTATTCGAAGCTCTGGGCTGATTGACCCCTCGGCAGCAGCTCAAAGTGCCTGGTGCCGGCGGATTCTGAGAGACTCGCCTCCGAGGGCCGGTCGCCAGAGCAGCCCCACAAGGTTAAGGAGAGTTCACATGGCTGATCACACGCTGAGCATCCTGTCCGTGAGCGTCAACAACCTGCCCGTACGTGTGCTGATGAGGGCGGGCGGGCACGACTTCGAAGAAGTCGAGATGTGGGGGAACAAGGGCACGCCCGAGTTCCTCGCCAAGTCCCCGGCCGACCTCACCCCTACGCTCGAGTACGAGGGGCTGCCCAAGGAGTCGCTCTGGGAGAGCTGCGCGATCATGCAGTACCTCTGTAACCGCGATGGGCTCGATCAGTTCTATCCAACGGACCCGGCCGAGCGTGCGATGCAGGACAGCGCGATGTTCTACGTGGTCGGCACGCTCTACCCCCTGATCCTTCGCGCGACGTATCCGACTCTTGGCTTTCCGCAGTACCCGGGCGAGACGGCGACGTCGGAGGCCGACGACGAGGTGAAGGCGAAGTCGGCGCAGGACGCGGCCGACGCGATCGCGCGGCCGCTCGAGGCGATTCACACTCACTTCCTGGACGATCGCAAGTTCATCGGCGGCGATTCCCCCTCGATCGCCGACATCCGCCTCGCTGCGTCTCTTGAGTTCCTGCGCACGATCGACTACGACTTCCGGGCCTGGACCGAGGAGTACATGAGCGCGGTCGAGTCCGCCCTCGGCGACGCCTATTCGGAGCCGGCGGCTGACGTCCGCGAGATGATCGCCTCGGCGAAGGCGCCTGCCTGAGGGCTAGGTGTCAAGCGCAGGTCGTAGGGCAGCGGGTCGAAGCGCAGCAGGCGCTCGATGATCTCGTAGAGCGCTGCACCACGCTGCGCGGAGGCGGTTGCTTTGGACGAAAAGCAGCACCGCTGCTTTGCGTGGAAAGCGGCGGCCGTCGAGTGGCGCGATAAGAGGGCGGTCTGCTGGCGTGCGTTAGGAAGCGACCCGATGGTCCGCCCGCGTGGCAACGCGCGCGCCGCCAGGCGGGTTTCTATTGGTGTACGCCGCCACTCACGATCTCGGCGGCGCGCTCCTCGGGCGGGCCCGTCAAGCCTCCCTCGATGGGCAGACTTGGCAGCAGCTTGTCTTGGACGAAGCGGTCGGATTGTTCCTTGGACTCCCACACGGCGGCGATCAGGATGCCCCCGTCGGTCGGCCCGGCGGCGTGGTAATTCTGTCCCTCGGGCAGACCTCCCGGAGGGTGCACCACCGCAATTGTCGCGTTGTACTGATCCTCGGTCCCACCCGGCCAGAAATGCGTCAGCAGGTACGCCATGAGATCGATCCTCTCGTTCTTAGATCAGGAAAGCCTAATCGGTTCGCCGCGAGCAGCTGCCATGTCGGGTACTTGGCTACACCCGCAACATAGCCGCTTTGGACGAAAAGCAGCGGTTCTGCTTTGCATGGAAAGCAGCACTCCCTCAGCACGGAATACGTCCACGAAAACTTCAGTTGACACGCCGCCGATCCACCTGACAGAGTCACCAGCATCGCGGTCTCGCCCTTCCTTTTTTTGTGTGTTCCGGGCTGCCGCGTCGCGCGACAAGCGCTCCTGGAAAAGCGTTCCTTTCCATGCAAAGCAGCTGTTTGCTTTTTCAATAGCGTGGCAACGCATATTGATGCCTGCTCACAAACAATCCCGCAGGCCGCCAACAACGAGAAAGGGCCGCGTTAGCGGCCCTTTCGTGAGTAGCGGGGGCGGGATTCGAACCCGCGACCTTCGGGTTATGAGAAGCCTTGAAGCCCTTCGGTGGGCTTACGTTGACTGACGTCAGGCACGCTGAGATGAGCTGAGATCAGCTGAGTTTCTCTCAGTTCGGTACCACGGCTGGTACCGCCGCATGTCGCGGCGCGGACTGGTACGCGGCCGGGCGGAAACGCTCACCTTGTCGGCGGAACCACGACTTAGGCGATGGCTGCTTCTGCGGCGCTGATGCATTCAACGGCCCTGAAGCGATCCACCGACTTCCACTGCGTTGCGACCCGAGCGGTGAGGGCAGGATCAGTAGATGCGCAGCTTGTCGAGGAGCGCAAATCGGTCGTCGATTGTCTCGAGCAGATCCTTGTTGTGAAAGATCATCTTGCTGCGCATGTAGACGCGAAGCCATTGCTTGTAGATGTGGAGCTCATAGCGGTCGAGCATCTCGCTGAGCGTCAGGTCTTCACGCTGAGCGATCAATCCCGCCAAGAACATCGCGCACTCGAAACCGAGCGAGATCGACTGGAAATACGGAGAACCGATTGCCGAATCGCCGGCCAGGAACACGGGGGAGCTGGAGAAGGGGTGATCATCGGGGCCCGTCCTGCGCCATTCGCGGTTGGTCGCGTTGCGCGCTCGATACACGTCGAGCGGGATCCGGACTATCGCCAGGTCGCCGACCAGCTCGCCATTGGTTTCCTGCTTGATCTTGTCGATGAAGTGGTCCATCGACTCCGCGACCGCGGGAAAGTTGCTGCGAAGCCACTTGCCGTCGAAATGTGACGGCATCGCCTCGTACTCGTCAGCGGTTATGTGGACGATTCCTGTCACGTGGGTGACGCTGCCGTCGTAGTAGGTGCGGTGGACGAACGGGATGAACTTGTAGTGAGGGTTTTCGGCGTTCTTGTAGTACTTGCAGTACTCGTTGCAGTCGTAGGTCTGGCCGTACAGGAAGGTGATCACCAGCGCGTGTTCGAGCGCGATGTTCAGCGTGTTCGCGCCTTCAACCAAGACCTCGTCGCTGGAGCCCGGTGCCAGGTGATCTCGTAGCAGCGACCCGCTGCCCGTGCAGTCGACCAGGAGATCACCCGGCTCGAGCATCGCGATCGCGTCCTGCGCGGTTACGTCGGCCTCAGTGCGTTGCACCGCGCTCGACCCGCTCGTGTCGATCAAATCGCTGAGCGTGTGCTCGATGGCGTTGAGCGGACAGAACCCCTGTGCCCACTCGCGAAGATTTGCCATCAGCTCGCCGGAGACGGACCCTCGGAACGCGAGGCCCTCGTCGAGCTCTTCGGGATCGAAGACTGCGGCGACGGTGTCTCCGTCGATGTAGTCGGCGCTGTAGCTCTCGACTGAATCCGCCACGAGATAAGGCGCGAGTTGGACCATCCGGGTGCGCGTGTACTCGCGGCGCTTCTCATAGAGGCTCACCGGAAAGCCCTCCATCGACTGCAGCAACGCCGTCAACATGAGTCCAACGGGCCCTGCGCCGATGACATGGACTCGGCCCCCGGATGGGAGGGTCTCGTCAAGGAGCGCAGAAGCGGGGCTCATTCAGCGGCCGGCGAGCCCTTCTCCGCCGCCTCGTGTCGGACCGTCCGCGATGAGGCGAGAAATTGGGCGAGCGATCGACGGGCTCATCGCGCCTTGAGGCTACCCGTTGCAGCGAGTGATCGAGCGGCCAGTCCAACACCGAGGGCCCTCTTTCGAGGGCCCTCGGCCAGTAGCGGGGGCGGGATTCGAACCCGCGACCTTCGGGTTATGAGCCCGACGAGCTACCAGACTGCTCCACCCCGCGTCGGTATTAGCGAGTTTACCGCGCACCCGTGAGTTCGCAAACCGGGACGAATGTCTGACCGGCCTGCTAAGTTTTCGCGCTCCAAGACCTGCTTAATCGCCAGCCCACGCAGGGCAGGCGACCGGGGGACCCAAGGTCCCAGGGGCGAATTGCCGAATAGAAGGCATAGCGCGACTCATTCCGCGCGAGCCCGCCAGCTAACCCCGGAAGCACGAAGACTGAGAGGTCGGCAATGGGCAAGAAGCCAATGCCGGAGAACGCTAGCCGGCGATTTGCACGCAATGTTGTACTGACCACCGGATTGACGATCGCCATGGTTCTCGGCGCATGGGCGCCGTCGGCGCTCGCCTGTTCGGGCGGTCCTGTTTCCGCGGCAAGCCAGACGGTCGATCAGGCCCGTGCGGCGCTGATCTGCCTGATCAACAAGAAGCGCGCCCGCAACCACGCGAAGCCGGTGCATGAGCACCCGCTGTTGGATTCGGCCGCGCAGGTGCACACCGACGCGATGACCACCGAGAATTTCTTCTCCCACGACGGAGATGGAACCCCGGAATCGAGAGCCGCAAACGTGGGCTATACGTCCGGCGCTCGCGCCTGGGGCGTCGGCGAGGATCTGTTCTGGGGCGCCGCGAGTCTCAGCACGCCCCGCGCGACGGTGAACGCGTGGATGCACAGTACGGAGCACCGCACCGTGTTGCTCTCGAAGTCGTACCGCCAGGTCGGCGTGGGCGTCGACCCGGGCTCTCCCGCGGGCGCTGACATCGGGCTCACGGGGACCTACACGGCCCTGTTCGGCTTCCGCAAGGGGGGCTAGCCGGCCGACGTCGGGGCATTAGCGGGATGTGAGCGTTCCGCGTGCACATCCTCAACAGATAGGACTAGGATGCGCCCCGGGTGCCTGGGGATCGGATGACATGGACGTCGCGATGCGCGTTGCCGTAGTCGACATCGGGACGAACTCGACACGGTTGCTGATCGCCGACGTCGAGGGCAACGGCGTCTACGAGGTCGAGCGGCGGACCACGGTCACCAACATGGGCCGCGGCGTCGACCACACCAGCACGATCTGCTCCGATGCCGTGGAGGACGTCTGCGGTGTGATCGCTGACTACAAGGCGCGCTACGAGGAGATGGAAGCGGAGCGCGTCATGGCCATCGCGACCAGCGCGGTCCGCGACGCGCTCAATGGCGATGCCTTCATCGCCGAGCTCCGTGAGCGCTTCAATCTCGATGCGCGGATGCTCACAGGCGAGGAGGAGGCCCACCTCACCTACCTCGGTGCCACCGCACACCGGCCCACGGCCGGCCCAACACTCGTCTTCGACATCGGCGGGGGCTCAACCGAGCTGATCCTAGGCACCGGCCGAGAGGTGGGCTTTCACACATCTCTCCAGGCTGGCACCCTCCGGCACGCCGAGCGGCATCTCACCTCCGATCCGCCCGATCCGCACCAGCTCGAGGACCTGGCGGCGGACATCCGCAACCTGATCGACCGGGCGATTGCGGCCCAGCCCGAGGGCGCGCCTGCCCGCGCGATCGCCGTGGCCGGCACTCCGACCTCGCTGGCGGCGATCGACCAGGGCCTCGAGCCCTACGACCCCGGCCGCGTCCATGGCTATCGCCTGGGCATGCAGCGGATCCAGCGCATGCTCAGCCGGCTCTCCTCACTCCCGCTCGCCGAGCGGCTGCGGGTACCCGGCCTCCATCCCGGCCGCGCTCCGACGATCGTCGCCGGGACCGTCATCCTGGTTCAGGTGATGAGGGCCTTCGGCCTGCAGGAGATCGAGGTCTCCGAGCTCGACATCCTGCACGGCTCGGCGCTCTCCGCCGCGATGGCCCCCGCCTGAGCCAACGCTTGGCCAGTTTGTAGTGACTTCGGAGTATCGACCAAGTTTTGGGTATTGCCTTAATACTCGTTCGGATCGATACTTCTGGGGTCGGGAGGATTGGTGCTGGGCCGGACGCCCAACACCGCCTCTCGGCTCATAGGATCCGGGCGTTTGCCGCAAGGCGCCTCCCGTCGCTTGGATCCGCTACATACCCCCCAAGTAAGGCCCCTGAGACGTACCCCTGCCCGTCCTGACGGGGCCTGTTTGAAAAGACCGGCCGCCATGGATGGCGGTCGGTCTTCGTATCAGGGCGATTTAGGCGTTGCTCTAGGGTGAGCGAATGCCTGAAGCAGGGGGTTCATCATCAGGGCTGATCTTCGACGAGTGGGAGATCGAGCTCCACGGCCATCGCGTGATCTACCGCATCGCGGGCGATGGCCCGCCCGTCGTGCTGATCCACGGCATGGTCAACTCCTCCAAGCACTGGGAGAAGGTCGCGCTGCGGCTGGCCGAGCGCTACACGGTGATCGCGCCCGATCTGATCGGCCACGGCGACTCCGCGGCGATACGCGGCGACTACTCCCTCGGCGCCCACGCCTCCAGCATCCGCGACCTGCTGACGACCATCGGAATCGAACGCGCCACGATCGTCGGCCACTCCCTCGGCGGCGGCATCGCGATGGTGTTCTTCTACCAATTCCCCCAGCGGGTCGAGCGGCTTGCCCTGATCTCCAGCGGCGGGCTCGGCCACGAGGTGAGCCCGATGCTCCGCGGCGCCGCATTGCCAGGGGCGTCGGCCGGCATCTGGCTGGTGGCAAATCGCCGAGTCCGCGAGGCCATGGAGGCCCTCGGAGACCGGCTGCGGGCGCGCGGGAGCCGGAGGGGCGTCTACCTGCAGGCCGTCGGGCGCGCGATGCGTCCCCTCCAGGAAGCAGCAGCGCGGCGCGCGTTCCTGCAGACGCTGCGCTCGGTGATCGACGTGCGCGGCCAGCATGTAAGTGCCGTCGACCGCCTCTACCTGCTCGGCGAGCTGCCGACACTGATCGTCTGGGGCGAGCGCGACAACACCATCCCGATGAAGCACGGGCTCGCCGCCCATGAGCGGATCCCGAACAGCCGCTTCGTCACTTTGCCCAAGGCGGCGCACTTCCCGAACCTCGAGGACCCGGACGGACTGTCGGAGGCCCTGCTCGAGTGGCTGGACGAAACCGAACCTGGCCTGATCGACGATGCCGAGTGGGGGCAGATCGTCGGCGCCCGCTCGCCGCGCAGGCAGCGCCTAGGCGTCTAGCCCTGGACCGCTAGGCGGTCGCCATCGCCACCGAGTGGTTGGCGACGATGAGATTGTCGGGATCCCAGCTGCGCTTGACCTGTGCGAGCCGCCTGCAGGTCTCCGCGGGCAGGATCGCCTCGACGTCACACGAACGCTCCGCGTAGTTGTAGTAGCCGCCGTCCGCGGCCCACGGGCTGAGCGCGTCGTGGAGCTTGTCGAGCTGGCCCTCGATCGGCTCGCGCATCGCGGGATCCATGAGCATGCCGATGCCGAGCATCACGTACTCGGCGTCCAGCTTGTCCAGAGCGCCGGCGTTCTCAGGCGGGTGCGCAAGCGCCCCGCCGAGGTGGCGAAGCTCCGCCAGCAGCAGTGGCGAGTCCGTCTCCGGTCCGGCGGCCGCAACGAACGCATCGAGGGCCTCGTCGGGCAGCTCGTTGACCGTCGCGTGGTGGCCGAGGCCCGGCACGGGCGGCTCCGGATCCATCGCAATCCGGCTGAGCGCAGGGCCAGGGATCTGATCGAAGGCGTCCATTGCCGGCTCGCCGATCTCGCGCAGAGGGGCGATCAGCTTCTCCCCCTCCTCCTTGCTGCCGATGCAGCAGGCCGTGATCGCGAGCCACTTCTTCCCCCGGATCTCCTCCGGGATGTCCGGGATCGGCGGGAGGTTCAGCATGCGGACCATGCTGCCGACCTCCTCGGGGGCCTCCGCGGTCCAGTCGCGATAGCGGCGCAGTCCGTCCGCGGTGACGTCGGGCGGGAAGAGCAGGCCGCCGGCGTAGACCTCCGCGACTGGGAAGAGATTGACGTGGAGGGCGGTGACGATCGCGAATCCCCCACCTCCGCCACGCAGCGCCCAGAAGAGATCGGGGTCCGAGTTGGCGTCCACGGTGCGCGGTTCTCCATCGGCCGCCACCAGCTCGATCGCCGAGACGTTGTTGCAGGCCCAGCCGTACTTGCGGCCCAGCCAGCTCAGCCCCCCTCCGAGCGTGTACCCGGTCACCCCGACGTTCGGGGAGGTGCCGGGCAGGAAGGACATTCCCTTCTCGTGCGCGGCGCCGCCGATCTCCTCGGCCAGCACACCGGCCTCGATCCGCGCGGTGCCGTCGCCGACATCGACCCCTCGCATCTTCACGGTCTTGATCAGGATCGTGTCGTCCAGCGAGCCCATCGCCACGGCACCATGACCGGTGCCCTGGCCTGTGACCTTCAGGTCGTTTCCCGCGGCGAACCCGATCACCTTGGCGACGTCGTCGGCGCTCTCGACGAGGGCGACCGCGGCCGGCCGCTGGTCCGCCGCAAGGTTCCAGGGCTGGCGCAGCTCGTCCCAGTCGGAATCGCTGTCCGTCGCCAGCCGTCCGCGAATAGAGAGTCCTGAGAAGTCCGCCATCGCGAGCACTCTACGACAGGCGGCTCCGGCGGGGCAAGGCGGCAGCTAGGCGGGGTGCGGCGTGGCGTCCAGCGGTATGCGGGCGACCCGGTCAAAGGCGACCCTGGCGAAAAGGGCGCCTGCGATTGCGGCGATGCCGCCCATCACCAGCGCCGCCCGCGGATCCACGGCCTCCGAGAGCCAACCCGACAGCGGTCCGCCGATCGGCGTCGAGCCGAGGAAGACGATCGAGTAGAGCGCCATCACCCGGCCGCGCATGCTCGGCTCCGAGGCAAGCTGAAGGGAGGAGTTGATGCTCGCCGCCAGTGTCACGGTCGCGGCGCCGAGTGGCGCAAGCGCAGCGATCTCGAGCGCGAGCGTGGGCGCGCCCGCGGCCAGCAGGGAGAGAACCCCGAAAACGAACGCGGCGCCGACGAGAAGCATCGGCGTAACCGAGCCGCGCGCTCCGTTGATCAGTGCCCCGACGATCGCCCCCAGCCCCATCGCGGCCACCAGCACCGCATAGGTGTCGGCGCCGCCGTGGAAGGTGAACCGGGCGAGCAGGGGCAGGACGGCCTGGAAGTTGTACCCGAGGGTTCCCACGATGGCCATCAGCCCCAGCGGGATCCACAGCTCGGGCTCGCGCCGGACGTAGCGGAGCCCCGCCCGCACCGCGCCGGGCTCGCGCGCCGCCACCTTGGCGGGCTGCAGCCGCTCGGTGTCCAGTCCGGCGAGCACCCAGATCATGAAGGCGAAGCTCGCCGCGTTGAGCGCGAAGCACGGCTCCACTCCCACGGTCGCGATCAGAATCCCGGCGAAGGCCGGGCCGATCACGCGGGCGCTGTGGACGAGCACGCTGTTCAGGCTGACGGCGTTGACGACCCGGTCCGATCCGACCATCTCCATCACGAAGGCCTGCCGGGTCGGGTAGTCGACGGCGTTGACGCAGCCGCGCACGAAGACCAGGCCGAAGACCATCCATGGCACGAGGGCGCCCCCCGCGGCGAGGGCGAGCATCGTCAGCGGGGCGATCATGTGGAGCCCCTGTGTGAGGAGCAGCAGACGCCGCTTCGGGACGCGGTCGGCGATCAGCCCGCCCCAGGCGCCGAAGATCAGCATCGGCAGGAACTGGAGGGCGGTGGTGACGCCGACCGCCAGGCCGCTCCCGGTCAGCGAGAGCACCAGCCACATCTCGGCGATCATCTGCATCCAGTTGCCGGACAGCGAGACGAGCTGGCCGGCGAAATAGCGGCGGAAGTTCGGGATCCGAAGGCTTGCGAAGGAGCGGCCGAGTGCTTCCGTCACTCCAGCATCCCCTCCAGCAGCTCGGCGGCCTTCTCCAGCGTGCGGCGATCCTCGACGTCCATCACGCCGAGTCGCCGGGCCAGGTAGGCCGTCTTGCGAGCGCGGAGGCGCTTCAGAAGCTCTCGTGCGTCAGGCGTTGCACTGAGGATGGAAGCACGGCCGTCATCGGGGTCCTTCACCCTCTCCACCAGTCCGGCCGCCTCGAGGTGGCCGAGGATCCGGGTCGCCGTCGGGCGCTTGATGCGCTCACGGTCGGCGAGCTCACTGGGCGAGAGCGGGCCGTGACGCTCGATCGTCGCCAGCGCGGCGACCTGCGAGGGGCCGAGGTCGGTCCCGGCCTCCTGGCGCAGACGGCGGGCCATCCGGGTAATCGCCCAGCGCAGGCGCGGGGCCAGCTCTTCCTTGACCTCGGGAGTAGTTTGCATCGCTAATTAGCATAGCAAACCATTGTCTCCGGACTCCCATCCAGACGTACTTAGGGCTCCCTAATTTCGAATCTGTTAGGGTGCCCGAACCTTGAAGCCCGACCAAACCACTCGGAGTTCCTACACCCGCCTCGCCTGGTGGTTGAGCGGCCTCGCAGTTGTGACCGGCCTCGTCTACCTGATGGCCACCGCCAATACCGGTCCCGCCGACCCGACCGAGCACCACATGAATCACGGCACGGCGGTCTTCAACTCGGGGATGATCGTCTTCCGGGAGGGCCTCGAGGCGATCCTGATCTTCGCCGCCGTCACTGCGAGCTTCCTCGGCGCGAACAAGGAGAAGCGCCGCCCGGTGGTCGCCGGCGCGGTCCTGGCGTTCGGCGCCGCGATCGCGACCTGGTTCGTCGTCCAGGCGGTGCTCGACGCCGCTTCCCCACTCGGGCCCAAGCTCGAGGCGATCACCGGCTTCCTGGCGATCGTCGTCCTGCTCATCGTCCTCAACTGGTTCGTGCACAAGGTCTACTGGTCCGACTGGATCGGCCGCCACCACAAGCGCCGCCAGAAGCTGCTCACGCAGACGGGTCCCTGGGTCGTGATCGGACTCGTCGCGCTCGGCTTCACGACCGTCTACCGGGAGGGATTCGAGGTCGTCCTCTTCCTCCAGAACCTTCAGCTGCAGAGCGGCACCGCAACGGTGCTCGAGGGGGTGGCGATCGGACTCGCCTGCACCGCGGTTGTCGGCGTCCTCACCTTCTGGCTGCATCACAAGCTTCCCTACCGCCGCATGCTGATCATGACCGGCGCCCTGGTCGCCGTCGTGCTGATGGTGATGATCGGCGGCACGGCCCTCTCGTTCATGGACCTCGGCTGGATCCCGAGGACGCCCACCCCCTTCACCGTCCCGACCTGGATGGGCACCTGGTTCGAGATCTACTCGTACTGGGAGACGATCGGCGCGCAGCTGCTCGCCGGGATCCTGGTGGTCGGCTCATATGTGCTCGCGGAGCACGTCAAGGTCCGCCGGCGGGTCCAGAAGGGCGAGCAGCCCGCCGTTCGCGCCGACGCACCTCCCCCGCTCCAGACGCAAACCAAGACGGCCTAGCGCCTGCCGACTAACCTGGCGGCATGCGCCGTTCGCCAGGGAACGTCGTCCTCATCGCCGTGCTCGGCCTGGCGCTGCTCGCCGCCGGCGTCGCCGTCGCCAAGAAGAAGCATCACCACGGCAACCTGCCGCGAGGCCCCTATCCGGGCCTCGGCAGCTGCCCCGTGTTCCCCGCGTCTTCAGGAAGCGCCAACGCTCCCTCGGCCCCTGACGAGTCCGCCTGGAACCAGGACATCTCGGCGGCCCCGCCGGACCCGAACTCGGCCGCCTACATCTCCTACATCAACGCCCACGGCGGCGACTTCGTGCACCCGGACTTCGGCTCGCCACGGGAATACGGCTTTCCGTATGCAGTGGTCGGCAAGAAGCAGAAGCGCACGAAGGTCCACTTCACCGCCTACGGCGACGAGTCCGACCACGGCCCGTACCGCGTCCCGCTCAAGGCCCTGGTCGAGGGCGGGCAAGGCTCGGACGGCGACCGCCACGTGCTCGCGGTCGACTCGGCCCGCTGCAAGCTGTACGAGCTTGGTCGTGCCTTTGCGCGGAAGCGGCCGAAGCCGCACTGGAACGCCGACGTCGGGGTGATCTGGGACCTGCGTTCGGCTGGCCTGCGCCCGGAGGGCTTCACGTCCTCAGACGCCGCCGGCCTACCGATCTTCCCCGGCCTCGTTCGCTATGACGAGGCCGCGGCCGGACACATCAACCACGCAATCCGGGTCACGGTCAGCTCGACGCAGGACGCATGGGTCCACCCCGCCTCGCACTGCGCCGGTGACAGCTCGAGCGGGAGCGCACCGCCGATGGGGCTCCGGCTTCGCCTTTCGGCGGGCTATGACATCTCCGGGATCACGGGCCCGGCGCACGCCATCGCCGCGGCCATGAAGCAGTACGGGCTGATCGTCGCCGACAACGGATCCAACTGGTATATCTCGGGCACCTCGGATCGTCGCTGGTCGGACGAGAACCTCGATCAGCTCAAGTCGATTCCCGGTTCAGCCTTCCAGGCAGTGCAAAGCGCCGCAGCCATTCACCCGTGCTGAGACCCTCGGCCGGGGCGCTAACCATCCGCACCCCGATCAGCGCGAAGACGAGGCCCGCCACCGCGCCGATGCCCAGCGGTTGACCGAGAATCGGGACGCCGGCGATCGCAGTGGTGGCGGGTACGAGGTAGAGGAAGCTGGTCGCCTCGCCGCTCTTCTCGTTGCGAAGCAGCCAGAAGAAGAGCATCACCGCACCGATCGAGAGACCGAAGATCAGCCAGGCGAGGGGAGCCAGAGCCTCCGCGCTCAGGCTGAAGCCCTGGGTGAGCGCCGCCAGCGGCGCGATCACGACCGTGGCCGTGAGCAGCTGGATCGTGTTCGCCACCTTCGGGTCGACGTCGGCGCCGTAGGCCCTCTGCACGAGCGTGCCACCGACGAGTCCGGCCAGGCCGACGACCGCGAACATGAAGCCGAGGGCCGACCCGCCGCCATGGAGCTCTTCGATCACCGCGAGGGCCACTCCGCCCACGCCGATCACCGACCCCAGCCATTGCCTTGGCGCCAGATGCTCGTCGAGCAGGAACGTTGCCAGCACCGCCACCAGCAGCGGGCTCGAGCCGGCGAGCAGGGCGGTCAGCCCGGCGGGGACGCCGTGCTGGAGCGCAAGGAAGATGCCGACGAACTGCGCGGCCTGCAGAAGCAGCCCGACCACGACCATCTGGACGATCGCCCCTCGCTCGCGCGGCCAGGGAGCGCGCATCGCCGTAGCGATCGCGCCCATCACGAGCGCGGCGATACCCATGCGCCAGAAGAGAATCGACAGGCCCGGGGCATGCCGGACCGCCAGCGTCCCGACGATGAAGCCGCTCGACCAGATCGGAACCATCGCGGCCTTGGCAAGTCGAAGCCTTGGTCGCTTGCTCATCTTCAGCCCTTTCGCGCGTTGGTCACCGATGAAACGTCGGCGATCCGCGGGCTGTGAGGCCGGGCCGGCGGGCGCCAGGACTGGCCCGCCTGATAAACACCGGAAATGCGGTTCCTGCCCGACGAACGTTTGTACTGGGACGCGGACTACTGCCTGCGCTTCCTCCGTGAGCTGGAGACGCCGGACGAAGACGACGCTCCGGCGAACGAGCCCTACCACCTGTACTGGCACGGGCCGTTCACGTCCAAACAGGCCTTCTCCGTGAGGTCCCTGCTCGCGACCCAGAGGAGGCGCGGGGAGGTCTGCCTCTGGCTGGACGCTGAGAACGGGTATCCGGGCCACGAGCGGAACGAGCTCCTGCGATCGCTCGCGTCTGATGTCTCGGTGATGCCGTTCGATGCCGCGGTCGAGTGCCGCGGAACGCCGCTCGAGGGCAGAACCGACCTGCAAGCATCACCCCTCTCCACTAGAGCGGTCCAACCTCCTTCGCCTGGTCATCCTCTACAAGCATGGAGGCGTCTATCTCGACCTGGACACGATGCTCCTCCGGGATCTGAGTGACCTGTTCGACCAGCCGTTCCTGAGCGACGACTTCTGTTACCGCTGGGGCGCCGATCTCCCTTACGGAAACAATGCGGTCATGCGTTTCCGCCGAGGATCGGAGAACGCGTTGAAGCTCCTCGAGAGGAGCGTGCAGGAGGGATCCTGCAACCCGCGCGTGGTCCTCGAGTTCGAGGGTGGCGAGGGGATCGACCTGACCGTCCTGCCCTGTGCCTTCTTCGACCCCCTCTGGCCCCACCTCGACGGGAAGTGCCAGCTCGAGAGCCCGCCCTTCGACGGATTCGACGGCTTCTTTCGCAAGTTCAGCTGGCGCTTTCGCCCCGGCCCGGACGCCAGCTCATACCGCGAGTTCTTCCCGGGCGCATTCGCCTACCACTGGCACAACAACTGGGACGCGCGAGAGCACGAGCGCTCCTATTACGGTCGCTTCGCCCAGGAGATCGAGGCAGAGCTGAAGGACCGCCAACCCAAGGCGGCGGAGGTCATCGCGTAGCTATTTGCCGCGGGCGGCGTTGACCAGCTGAGGCAGTGGCGTGATCGTCTTTGAGAGCACGAAGGTGTCCTCCGCCTGAGAGACGCTGATCGGTGCCGGGCTCGGGTCGCCACTCGGGGTGATCGAGAAGCTCCCGACGATCCCGTCGTGGACGCGAGTCTTGAAGAGGGACTGGATCACGCCGGAGCGGGTCGCGTTCCCCGACTGGATCGCGGGTAGAAGCACCTCCGCGGCCTGGCCCGCGTATGGGGCGAAGAGCTCAACCGGCTCGCCGCCGACCTGCGACTTGAGCTCCTTGACGAAGGCCGAACCCTCACCGGCGAGGCTGCTCGGGACCTTGCCCGGCAGGCTGGCGAACATGCCCTTGGTCGCGGCTCCGGCCTGGTCGATCGTGCTCTGCTGCGCGAAGCCATCGGGTGCGAGGAGCTTCACGGCGCCGTCGTTGGGGCCGAGGACCGAGACCTTATCCTTGATGATCTGCGCGCCGTTCTGCTCCAGCAGCCCGGCGAGCAACACCGAGTCGGCCCCGGAGGCCTTCACCTTGTCCATCAGGCCGGTGTAGCTCTTCGCCTTTGGATCCCACTGCTCGACCCCGGCGATGTCCATGCCGAGCGACTTGGCAGCGCCCTCGAACGTGTCGGCCTGGCCCTTGCTGGTCGGGTCGTCAGCGGCGACCAGGATGAACGGGTTGTGGATGCCCTGCTCGTTGGCGAAGGTGGCCAGCCCTGCCATCTGGACCGCGTCGTTCGGGACGACGCGGATGTAGTTGCGGGTGCCGGAGGGGTAGTAGACGTCCGGCTCGTTGGGCTTGCAGATGCTGCCGGGCTCGGTCAGGCAGACGAAGGTGTTGCCGGGCGAGACCATCGCCAGGCCGCCGCCGGGCGCCTTGTTCAGGACCGGGATCTCGATCGCGGCGCAGCCTGAGTTGTAGGTGCCGATCACGCCGATCACGTCCGGGTTCGCGGCGTACTTCTGCGCATTGGTGCGGCAGAGGCTCTCGTCCCACTCGCCGGTCGAAGCCAGGGAGTCGTCGCAGGCCTGGAAGGCGACCTGGGTCTGGCCCGCCTGCCAGCCCTTGCGGGCCATCTCCTGGACGATCGCGTCGTTCTGCTGCTTGGAGCGCTCGGCCGAATCTCCCTGGAGCGGCAGGTCGGAGACGATCAGCTTGGTGGGCGTGCCGCTGCCGTGGTACTCGATGTTCCCGCAGTTGGCCTGGATCCCCTGGACGTCGCCGAGCTTGTCGGAGCTCCCGCCGCCTCCTCCGCCGCATGCGGCGAGCACCAGGGGCGCCACGAGGGCCGAGAGGACGGCTAGGACGAGCGCCGGACGCCGAGACACGGCGCGCACCCTATTGATTCAAGCGGCTGCTTTGGCCGCCTGGCGCTCCGGCGCGATCCGGACGACGTCCCAGGCGAGGCCGACCTTCTCGAGCGACCAGATCACCGCGGCCGATGGATCGATCTGCCTCTTCTTCATGCCGTGTACGGCCGAGGTCGGGAAGGCATGGTGGCTGTTGTGCCAGGCCTCACCGAAGGTCGGGATCGCCAGCCAGGCCAAGTTCCGCGACTCGTCAGTCGTCTCGAAGTCGCGCTTGCCGAACATGTGGCAGAGCGAGTTGATCGAGTAGGTGACGTGGTGCAGGACCATCATCCGTACCGCGCCCCCCCAGAGCAACCCGGTGACGCCGGCCATGACCGTGCCGCCGATCGCCCAACCGAGGAAGAAGGCGGCGATGAACCCCGCCACCGCCCAGAGCAGGAAGGTCCGGTCGACATAGCTGACGATTGGGTCCTTGAGCAGGTCCGGCGCGAAGCGCTCTTTGGAACCGCGCTGCGTGTGGATGAAGAGCCAGCCGAGGTGAGCGTGGAAAAACCCCTTGAACTGCGCCCAAACGCCCTCCCCGTACCCGACGTGCGGGCTGTGGGGATCGCCCTCCTCATCGGAGAAGGCGTGGTGCTTGCGGTGGTCGGCGACCCAGGAGATGATCGGGCCCTCGACCGCGGCCGAGCCGAGCACGGCGAGCACCGCACGGGTCCGGGGCCCGGTCTTGAAGGACCGGTGGGTGAAGAGGCGATGGAAGCCGACCGTGATCCCGAGGCCCGTCGGGATGTAGAGGAGCGCGAAGACGAGCAGGTCGCTCCAGCGCAGCCAGCTGCCCGCGAGCTGCCAGACGACGAAGCCGAGCATCAGGAAGGGGATGACGGTGAGCGCGCCAGTGATGATCCGGTCACGGGTCTCGTGTGCAACCGGCTGGACGTCGTCCGCTCGTGGACCGCGCGAGGGGCTGGGTCGGGATGGCTCCGCTCTTGTCGACGGGCCGATTGGGGGCGCTGTCACTCCAGCGGCAACGTCCGACATGGTGTCTCCTTTGGTTGGTCCTGACCGAGTCACTCCGACTCTCGTCGTCGCGACTCGAGTCCCGGGCAACGGACCCTAGCGACAATTCCTAAGCCTGTGGTGAGTAAATTCGGCTTCCCTAACAAACCGCGAATCTCTCCCCTCGCTAGGGTCGGGATATGCCGACTGAGCCCCTCGTCAAGGAGATCGAACGCGCCTTCCCGGAGCGGCCGTTCACCATTGAGCTCTGGGACGGATCCAAGGTCCCGGCCACCAACGGCGGCGGAGGTCCGACCTTCAGGGCCCGCTCCGAGGACGCCCTTGCCTACGCGGTAGCGTCGCCCGGCCAGCTCGGCCTCGGCCGTGCCTACGTCGCCGGCGAGATCGAGATCGACGACATCGATGGTGTGATCGGCGTCCTCAACGAGTGGAAGCCACCGCCCGTTGGTGCGGCGACCAAGGCCCGGCTGATCACAGCCGCCCTGCGCGCGGCCGGTGTGCGCAGGCCCCCTCCCCCGCCCAAGGCTGAAATGCACCTCCGCGGGCGGAAGCACACCACCAAGCGCGACCGCGAGGCCGTCCGCCACCACTACGACGTCGGCAACGAGTTCTTCTCGCTCTTCCTCGACGAGTCGATGACCTACTCCTGCGCGATCTTCTCGCGCGGCGCCAAGAGCCTCGCCGCGGCGCAGGACACCAAGCTCGAGCTGGTCTGCACCAAGCTCGATCTGCGGCCGGGACAGCGGGTGCTCGACGTCGGCTGCGGGTGGGGCAGCTTCGTCATGCACGCGGCGTCGCGACACGGCGTCGAGGCCGTCGGAATCACGCTCTCCGAGAACCAGGCCGAGCTCGCCCGCAAGCGGGTCGCCGACGTGGGGCTCTCCGACAAGGTCGAAATCCGCGTCCAGGACTACCGCGAGCTCGCCGGCGAGAACTTCGACGCCGTCGCATCGATCGGGATGGTCGAGCACGTCGGCGAGTCGCAGATCGACGTCTACGCCGAGCAGCTCGCCTCGATGCTCCGGCCCGGCGGGCGGCTGCTCAACCACGGCATCTCGCGGCTTCGCCACGGGAACATCGAGGGCGGGGCGTTCTCCGAGCGATACGTCTTCCCCGACGGCGAGACGACCCACGTCTCCCGGGTGATCCTGGCCCTCGAGCGCGCCGGTTTCATCGCGCAACACGTCGAGGAGTTCGGCTCGGACTACGCCGAGACGCTCCGCCACTGGATCCGGAACCTCGACGACAACATCGAGCGAGCCGAGGAGCTCGCCGGCCCGGAGCGGCTGCGCGTCTGGCGCCTGTACCTGCGAGCGGCGCGGAACGGTTTCGAGATCGACTTCACCTCGGTGTACCAGGTGCTCTGCCGGCTCGGCGAGAGTTAGCAGGTTCGGAGCGCCCGCGCTCCCAATTCGGTCATGGGTTCCGTCCTTCGGGCTGCTACCGTCCCGCGCGTTAGGCCGGTCATTCCGGCACAAGGTGTGCGTAGCGCTCGCGTTGTTGCTTCTCAGCTTCCTCGCGTTCGCAGCACAGTTAAGAGGAGGCGAGATGCCTACCGGAACCGTTAAGTGGTTCAGCAACGACAAGGGCTATGGGTTCATCACACCCGACGATGGCTCTAATGACGTGTTCGTCCATTTCAGCTCGATCGAGGGGGACGGCTACCGTTCGCTCGAAGAGGGCGCGAAGGTCGAGTACGAGACCGAGGCCGGCCCGAAGGGCCCGGCTGCGACCGGCGTCAAGCAGGTCGCGTAAGGGAGCCCAAAGCTTCTGAACCGTTTCGAAGGCGGCCCCGCAAGGGGCCGCTTTCTTTTGCGATGGTGTCGCCATCGCCGCCTTCTGCCTGATCCACGGTGCCTGGCACGAGCCCTCTTGCTGGGATGAGCTGACACCGAAGCTGATTGCACGCGGCCATCGGGTCATGACCCCCGACCTGCCGCTCCAGGACCCCGACGCGGGGTTCGACGAGCGCATCCGCCCGGCGCTCGACGCGATCGAAGGCGCCAATGACCCGCTCGTCATCGTCGGCCACTCGCAGGGGACCGCCTACTCGTCGCTGGTTGCGGCGGCGAAACCGGATTCCCTGCTCGTGCACCTCTGTCCGAGGCTGGGCGGATTCGAGCCGCCGCCAGGCGCGCCGAACGCGTTCCGCGATGGGATCCCATTTCCGGAGACCGGTCCAGACGGCACCAGCGTCTGGCCTGAGGCCGTAGCGCTGGAGGCGCTCTATAGAAGGGTGCCGCCGCCGAGGGACAGCATGCTTGCCGGCCGGCTGCGGCCGATGGCGATGCCGCGGGACGAGTATCCGCTTGACGGGCCTCCCGGCAACCCGGCGGTCCTCATCTACGCCGCCGAGGACGAGCTCTTCGAGCCCGAGTGGGAGAGGTTCATGGCCCGCGAGCTGCTCGGCGTCGAGTCGGTCGAGATTCCGACCGGCCACTTCCCGATGGCCGAAGATCCGGAGGGCCTCGCCAGGGTCCTCGACAAGGCCGCCGCGGGCTAGGAGGGCTTCGCCCCTGGGCGGGGGCGGATCCGGCCGCCGTACATCGGCAGCTCGGGGCCGTCGCCGTCCAGCGAGTCGAGCTGCTCCCACATCCGCGAGACGCCGGCGACGCCGAACTTCCGGACTCGCTCGACTGCCTCGAGGTCGAGCACGTCGGTGAGCAGCTCCTCCCCCTCCCCGGCCTGAGCGCGGACGATCCCCTCTGGGTCGACCACAACGCTCCGCCCAAGCGCCGCGGGCTGCGACGCGTTCACGTTGACGACGTAGAGCTGGTTGAAGATCGCGTTGGCCCGGGCGGCTACCAGCTCCGCCTCGCGGTCGGAGGTCGTCGTGAGCGTCGGCTGGATCACCACTTCTGCGCCGAGCCAGGCTAGCTGGCGGATCACCTCGGGGAAGAAGCCGTCGTAACAAATCGCCAGACCGATCCGGCCGACATCGGGGATGTCGAAGGTGACGAAGCCGTCGCCGGGTACCGTGTGCTCCGTCGGCCGCCAGGGGAAGACCTTGCGGTAGCGGGTGAACAGGGCGCCCTCCGGGCTGATCACGATCGCGGTGTTGTGGATCTGCCCATCGTCGCCGCGCTCGTAGACCGAGCCGGCGACGATCCAGAGCTTCGTCTCGCGGGCGATGGCGCCGAGTCGGTCGGTCAGCGTGTCCGGTAAACGCACCGCGACCGACTCGGCATAGCCCTCTCCCTCATCCAGCAGCCCGGGTACGGCCGCCAGATGAAGCTCGGGAAGGACGAGCAGCTGGGCGTGCGGGACGGCAGCCCGGATTGCCGGGGCGCGCTCGGCGAGGCGCTCAAGGGTCGCCTCGGGGTCGCGCGCGACCGGCGCCGTCTGCAGCGCGGCGATCGAGAGGGTGCGCATCAGGGCCTCAGCCGGTCGTGGACGCCCGGGGTGCTCGGGGAGCTGAATGTGACCACGAGCAGAGCGGCGAAGACGATTCCGCTCAGCGGCGCCAGGCGGCGCAATGACTGCGGCATTTGGATCTCTCCTTTGGTCTATGGGCCCCACCGGCGGCCCCCAAGGCGCGCCCCTACGCAACACCGCCGAATGGCGAGAACCTACGCCGCCGGCCGGAGGGGGGCATCCGTAGAAATCCCGGAACCCGCGCGGCCGTGGCTAGCGGTGCTTGACGCCCTCGGTGACGAAGTTCGCCAGCCGCGGTTCGGAGACGTAGTGGCCGTCAAGCGCCTCGTCGATAGCGTCGAGGGTGTCCTGGGAGAGCTCGACGCCGGCGGCCTTGACGTTGTCGAAGACCTGCTCGGGTCGTGAGGCGCCGATGATGGTCGAGGCGACGTTCTTCTGGCGCAGCACCCAGGCCAGCGCCATCTGAGCCATCGTCAGGCCGGCGCCCTCGGCGATCGGCGCCAGCTTCTGGACCGCCTCGAACAGCTCGTCGGACTGAAAGCGTCCCATCGCCCAGTTCATGGACTCCGAAGCGAGTCGCGAGTCCTCCGGCGGCGGCTGGCCGGGCTTGTACTTGCCCGTCAGCACTCCCTGGGCCAGCGGCGACCAGACGATCTGCGAAATGCCGTGCTCCTCGCAGAAGGGGATCAACTCGGCCTCGGGGGCGCGCCAGATCATCGAGTACTGCGGCTGGGAGGAGACCCACTTTCTCGCGCCCGGGACGTCGAGCCCGGCCTGGATCTGCTCGACGGTCCACTCGCTGAAGCCAATCTGCCGCGCCTTGCCCGCCTCGCAGACCTCGGTCAGCGCCTCCATGGTCTCCTCGATCGCGACGTTGGGATCGGGGCGGTGGCATTGGTAGAGGTCGACGTAGTCGGTCTGCAGCCGCTCGAGCGAAGCATCGATCTGCTTGTGGATCTGCTCGCGGGAGAGGCCGCTGTCGGTCTCCGTCATCGGGAAGAAAACCTTGGTCGCCAGGATGTAGGAGCCGCGGTCGAAGTCCTTGAGGATCGGTCCCCAGGCCGACTCCGCGGCGCCCTGGCCGTAGACGTTGGCGGTGTCGAAGAAGTTGACGCCGGCCTCGAAAGCCGCCTTGGTGCAGGCCTCGGTCTGGTCGCGCTCCACCCCGGCCCCGTATGTGAGCCAGGAGCCGAGTGAGATCTCGGAGACCTCGAGATCCGAATCGCCGAGCCTGCGGAAGTTCACGAGGCCACCCTACCCATGCGGGGGTGTCGGCACGCGTCGACGAGTAATTCGGTCGCTTTCCGGGCAGCCTTGGAGGGCTAGGGGGATGCAAAGCAAGGAGGCTTTGCCCGGCGGCACTAGATGGCCGTCGGGCAGCCCCCTTTGGTGCGTCCAAAGCGCTCAAGAAGGCGTGTCAGGCCTGCCGATATGGGGGAGGTGAGACAGCACTGCGTCCAATGCCTGACCGAGATATACGCCAACGGCGAGGTGGCGCCGACCGGCGACACCCTCTGCACCTCCTGCTACTCCGCCCTCTGGGGGCCCAAGGCCACTGACGAGTTCCGGGGGTTTGTCCGGCTGCACATGGGCCGCCCGCTTCACGGCCGCCTGGTTTCTGAGCCCGCCCGCTGAGGGGAGAATTTCCGCCGCCGCTGTCTTAGGAGCGGCAGTGAGTCCCTCCCGTGCCAAGAGCAGGCCCTCCGCGGGCGCCGGGTCGCCGAACCGGAGCCTGGCGCCCGCGGACAAGCTCAAGCGAGACATCCAGGCCGTCCTCACCGAGGAGCTCGCCCAGGATCAGTACCGCAGCGGCTTCGGCAAGTTCGACGGCTTCGCCTATGTCGCGGCGGAGGCCTACTTCCACCTCGCCGGCGGCTACGACACCGGCCTGCACCCGATGCAGCTGAAATACCGCGGCAAGAGTCACTGGTGGCTGCTCGATACCTCGGGCCGGGTCATCGACCTGACGCTCGGTCCGCGGGAGGCCTCGAAGTTCCCGTATCACCGCGGCCACCGGCGGACCTTCCGGTACACGCCGGCCGGGATCTCGCGGCGTGCGCAGACGGTCGTGGGGCGGGTGCGGGCTGCTCGCCGGTAGGTCCTGTCAGCGCGCTCGACGCGATTCTCGTTCGCGGCGCCTAATAGGAGTACTGTCGATAGAGGCTGGCCCTGCGGCCGAAAGCTCAACCCCCACCGGATTGCCACCGACGGCGCGTTCTGCGCCACGAGGCGCGAGATGGGGATTACCGATTTGACTGCGGGGCCGGTGTTCACTCTCTAAGGGCGTTACCTCACCGGCACGGTGGATGCGCCTATATCCGCAAGGAGACAACGATGGGCGCAAATGCAGACACAGTCAAGAATGGCTGGGACGCCTTCGCAAAGGGCGACATGGACGCCGCAACGGCGACCACGAGCGACTCAGCCGAGATCGTCATCCCCGAGAGCCTTCCCTGGGGTGGCACCTACAAGGGCCCGGAGGGCTTCAAGGAGATGATCGGCAAGTTCGTCTCCAACTTCGAGGAGGTCCGTCCGAACCCCCAGGAGTTCATCGAGGCCGACGGCGGGCGCGTGGTGGTCACGGTCTCGGGTGTTGGCAAGACGAAGAGCGGCAATGAGCTCACCGGCGACTCGATCTGGCTCTACAAGGTCGACGACGGCAAGATCGAGCACGCGGAGTTCTTCGGCGATACCGCGACGGCGGTCAAGGCACTCGCCTAGAGCGGTGAGGCGTGGGCCGGAGCAGATCCGGCTCACGCTCCCGCTCCCGCCATCGCCGGCTCTGGCTATCCGACCGCGCCTTCCGGCATGGTGAGCGGGTGACCCGGCGGGGCGAGAATCTGGCGCAGGCCTCTTTCCCAGAGATGGAGGAGGCGAAGGCGGCACTGCACGGTCTGGAGGGACTCGAGTCCGAGCCCTCTCAGGCCGTCCGCGCCTACGACGGTCCGCGCGACCCCGACGCCCTCCTCGCCCACCTCGGCTACGAAGGCTTTCGGCCCGGTCAGCGCGAGCCGGTCGAGGCCGCCCTCGCCGGCCGCGACTCGCTCGTCGTGATGCCCACGGGCGGCGGTAAGAGCCTCTGCTACCAGCTCCCCGGCCTCGCCTCGGACAAGCTCACCATCGTGGTCAGCCCACTGATCGCGCTGATGGCCGACCAGTGGCGGCGGCTCTCGGCCGACGGCCATCCGGCGGTGATGATCGCCTCGGGCCTCCCGGAGGAGGTGGCGCGCGAGGCGATGGGGCAGATCCGTGACGGCCGGGCACGGATCGTCTATTGCTCCCCGGAGCGCTTCGCCCAGCCCGGCTTCATGAACGCGGTCGGCCAGCGCGAGGTCGACCTGCTCGCTGTCGACGAGGCCCACTGCATCTCGGAGTGGGGACACGATTTCCGCCCCGACTACCTGCGCCTGCCACGGGTGCTCGAGCGGCTCGGCCGCCCGACGGTGATGGCCTGCACCGCGACCGCGACCGAGGACGTCTCGGCCGAGATCGCCGAGCGCCTCGGCCTCCGCGACCCGCTGATGATCCGGGCAGGCTTCGACCGGCCCAACCTGAGCTTCGACATCGTCCAATTCGAGGGCAAGGGCTCGAAGGCACGAAAGCTCGCCATGCTGCTCCATGGCCTCCGCGACGAGGCGAACCGCCCGGCGATCGTCTATTGCGGTACCCGCAAGGACACCGAGGAGGTCGCCCAGTCCCTGCGCGAGGCCGGCCTGAGCGCCGCCGGCTATCACGCGGGCATGGACCCCGACGAGCGCGCCTCAGCCCAACACCGCTTCATGACCGGCGACGCCGAGGTGATCACCGCCACCAACGCCTTCGGCATGGGAGTCGACAAGGCCAACGTCAGATCGGTCTGGCACTGGGCGATCCCGACGAGCGTCGAGGCCTACTACCAGGAGGCCGGCCGCGCGGGCCGCGACGGGCTCCCCGCCCGAGCCGTTCTCCTCGCGGGTCGCTCCGACCTGGGCCGCCTGGTCCGCTTCATCCAGATGCGAGAGGTCGAACCCGAGTCCGTCTCCCTGTACGCCCAGCGTCTGAAGGCCGGCTCCGACAGCGAAGGCAACCTCACCATCGACGCCCCGCGCGTCGACGAGGATCGGGTCAAGCTCGCGATCGCCGAGCGAGCGAACGCCTTCGACGTGGAGCCCGCCCCTGGAGGCCGCCTGGAGCTCCGTTTCAACGACCGAATCGACATGGCCGCCGCCCGAGCCGCGTGCAAGGCGGCGACGGACCGCTCGTGGCGCGCCTACCGCGCAGTCGAGTCATTCAGCTTCGGAGAGACCTGCCGGCGCCGGAGGCTGCTCGACCACTTCGGGGACTCGACCCCGGGCGCGCCCGAGGGCGCTGCTGTGACATCTGCAACCCGGAGTCCTGGCTACCGCCACCGGAGGAGCTGGAGGTGCAAGCGAAGCGCCGCAGGGCCCGAAGTCAGCCGCTCCCCCAGCCGACCTCTCCCCCGAGCGATGAGTCTCTGCTCGAGGAGCTCTGAGGCCTGGCGCCTGCAGCGCCGCTCGTGGCAAGCCCGCTTACACGATCGCCAACAACCGGACGCTGGAGGCAATCGCATCCGCGCGTCCGCGCGACGCTGATTCGCTCGCGAGTATCCACGGTGTCGGCCCCACGTTCCTGAAACGTCACGCAGCCGACGTGCTCGGAGCTGGTCGGCAGCTAAAGGACTAGACAGATGAACGAGACCGGCGATGCCTGCGTTGCGCGGCGGACGGGAGCTGTAGGTGTTAGGCCCACCACCGTTGCCATTGCCGTTCCGCTTCGGCTTGCGCCCGCCTCGCCCGTTCCCGTTGAAGCTCTTGCCGCTCGCTGATCCGTTTGTGGAATGTTGGCGAGCGGCGTGCTCGAATCCGGGGCCTTCGCTGAATTCGCGATGAAGGCCGAGGTCCGTTGCAATCTTTCGCATCTCGTGATGCTGGTCGGGAAGGATGAAGCTGGCGGCGACGCCCGTGGCGCCCGCGCGGCCGGTGCGGCCGGTGCGGTGCACGTAGGTGTCGCGGTCCTCGGGGGCGTCGAAGTTGATCACGTGGGTGATCTCATCGACGTCGATCCCGCGCGAGGCGACGTCGGTCGCGACGAGGGTGTCGATCTTGCCGAGCTCGAAGTCGGCGAGGGCGCGACGGCGCTGGCTCTGGGACTTGTTCCCGTGCATTGCCACCGCCCTGACCTTCTGGTTGCCGAGCTTCTTGACGAGCCGGTCCGCTCCGCGCTTGGTGCGGACGAAGATCAGGGTGCGGCCTCGCTCGGTGTGGCGAAGCTCCGCGACCAACGCATCGACCTTGTCCGCGTGCGGCAGATGGACGAAGCGGTGCTCGGTCGCCGCCTTCTCCACGTTCGGCGCGTGCACGTGCCTGCGCGCGTCATGTGTATAGGCCGCGGCCAGCTTCCCGGCCGCTCCCTCGAGCGTCGCCGAGAAGAAGAGCGTCTGGCGATCGCGCGGCATTCGCTTGACGATCCGGTCGACGGCGGGCTTGAAGCCCATGTCGAGCATCCGGTCGGCCTCGTCGAGGACGAGGAGCTGGATCTGCTCGAGGTTGAAGGCGCCGCGATCCAACAGGTCCTCGAGGCGACCGGGGGTCGCCACGACGATGTGGGCCTGCGCCGCCTTCTTTGCCTGCGCCGGGATTCCGACCCCGCCGAAGACGGGGGCGATCTTCAAAGCTCTTGACTGCGCGATCGAGCGAAGCTCGTCGACGATCTGCTCCGCAAGCTCGCGGGTGGGCGCCAGGATGAGGGCCGCGGGGCGGCGCGCTTCGGCCTGGATGCGCTCGACCATCGGAATGCCGAAGGCGAACGTCTTGCCTGATCCAGTCGGTGACTGGACGAGGACGTCCTCACCTGCGAGGACGTCGGCGATGCAAAGTCTCTGCACCGCAAATGGTTCTGTGATGCCGCGCTTGGCGAGTGCGCCCAGGACTGGGCGCGACACGCCGAGATCGGCGAATGATTCGGATGACATGTGTTGCTACTCCTTATGTGCGTTGCGTTGGAGATCCTGTGACCCCAACTAAACGCGCATTCGGAGCGCATGGAGGGAGGAAACGGAACCTCTCGGGGACCCAGTTGGTCGACCCGACGCGAACCACGGTAGCAGGGTCCCCGGTCCGTACTGGGCGCTACCGGTCAGTCCGGGTCTTCGCCGTTCCCCTCAAGCCGGGCCCTTGCCTTGCGGACGGCGAAGGTGGAGGTGCCGCAGGCCTTGGCGATCCGGTTGTCCTCGCGGGTCGGATCGCGCTTGATCTCGAACTCGATCCGGGCGTGGGAGCGGAGCTGGAGGCGCTTCTGGTTCGGAATGTCCTCGTCGACGCCATCGAGGCCGGCCTCGCCGGCCATGTCGCGGCGGCAGGACAGGCAGTAGAGCTCGCCGTCCTCCTGGCTCCAGGTCGAAGGAAGTCCGGTGTCAACGACGTCGGGGGAGAACGAGACAGTCACGTCGCAGCGCGAACAGGTCCAGGTGTTGGGCGCCGCGGAGGCGGGGTTCGGCACCAACCCAGTGTAGGGATGGGTCAGGAGGGCTAGTCTGGTTGATCAATGAAACGACACCCTTGATCCGCGCGAGGGTGGCGGCGGCCCGTTCGATACTTCGCCGACACCCCACGATGGTCAGCCTCGGCGGTGGAATGTTGGTTGCGGTCGCACTTGCGATCGGACTCGCGGGCCACGGCCATGACTTCATTGTCGCCCTCGGCTCCGCACCCATCTGGGTGCTCGGCACGGCCGTCGCGCTCCACGTCATCTGGCTGCTGGTCCGTACCGAGGCCTGGGCCGTATGCATCGACGCGGCGGGCGGCACCGTCGGCCGTCGGCGGCTCTTCCAGGCATCGAGCCTCGGCTACCTCGGAAACATCTTCAACGGGCAGTTCGGGCTGGCCGTCCGGATCACCGCCCTGCGTCGCTCATCGCCGCGCGAGTGCCCGCGCGCGCCCGTGCTGCTGGCCGCCGAGCTGCCGATCGTGGTGGTCGAAGCCGGCCTCGCTGCAATCTGCTCGTTCACCCTGGTCGCTCCACTCGGCATCCCCTGGTGGGCACCGCTCGTCGCCTTCACGGCGATGGCCGCGTTGTTCGGCGTCATGCAATGGGTGGCGCGTCACCGCCGCGAGGGGTTCTGGACCGGTATCGCCGTGCTCCGCGGCATGCGGGGGCGCCACCGGATCATCGCCCTCGTCTGCGTCGCCGTCGTGCTGCAGATAGCCCGCAACTGGCTGCTCCTCAACTGGAGCGGCGTCAACGCCTCGGTGTTCGACTCGACCGCTCTTCTGATCGGTCTCGCCGTGATCGGGCTCTTCCCGATTGGCCCGAGCGTCGGCGCCGCCACTGTGGTTCTCATCCTCGGGACGAACGGAGTGGCGGCGGAGGCCGCCGCCGGAGCACTGCTGACGGCGACGGCGGCCGCCGGCGCACTCTGCTTCGCAAGCTGGGCGCTGTTGGACCGGCTCTGGATGCGTCCTGAGCCGGCGCCTGCCCCAGTACTCCCGGTTCCAGCCGCCTAGGCGGCGGGACGCCGCGACTGCATCCCGAGGCGGACGCGGGCCAGCTGCACAGCCTTGATTGAGGTATGGCAGGACTTGGCGATCCGGCTGTCCTGAGCCTCGGGTCGCCGCTTCATCTCGAAGTCGATCCGGGCGCGGGACTCCACCTTCTGGCGGCTCGCGGCGGGCTCATCGTCGAGTCCGACCAGTGCGGCCTCACCCGCTCGCTCCCGGCGGCAGGCCAGGCAGTAGAGCTCGCCGTCCTCCTCGATCCAGGTCCCCGGCAGGTCCGGGCGCTCCACCTCGGCCATCCAGCTGACAGTCACATCGCAGCGGGCGCACGTCCAATCAGGCGCGGGCGCAGTCGTCGTCTTGGGCATCTAGCTCCACCTTCCAGCCCTCTATACGGGTTCGCGCGAGGGACGAGGGAAAAGAGCCGACGGGCGAATGCTCTCTACCAGGGTACTCCCCGGTCCCGGCGCTACGCCAGGTTCGCCCGGCGCGGGTAGACGACCTCGGGATCGGTGAGGACGTTGACCAGCGCGGGCTTGCCCGAGGCGAAGGCGCGCTCGAGGGCCGGCTTCAGCTCGTCGGGCGTGCGGACCAGCTCGCCGTGGCAGCCGAGGGCCGAGACGACCTCGTCGTAGCGGGTCTCGGGTCGGAGCTCAGCGGCGAGCGAGTAGCCGTAGAGGAACTTCATCGGGTGGTGCTCGAGGGCCCAGATGCCGTTGTTGCCCATCACGGCGACGATCGGCAGGTTGTGGCGGGCCATCGTGTCGAACTCCATCCCGGAGAATCCAAAGGCCCCGTCGCCGAGCAGCAGGCAGACCTGGCGTTCGGGGTGCGCGAGCTTTGCGCCGATCGCCTGGCCCGGGCCGGCGCCGAGGCAGCCGTAGGGGCCGGGATCCATCCAGGTTCCGGGCTCCCAGGTCTCCCAGACGCGGCCGGCGAAGCTGACGAAGTCGCCGCCGTCGCCGACCACGATCGCGTCGCGGTCGAGGAAGTCGCCGAGCTCCTTGTAGATCCGCATCGGGTGGAGCGGCGAGCGGTCGTCGTCGAGCATCTCCTGCTCCTCGGCTCGCTTCTCGGTCTCGGTCCGGCGGAGCTCCTCGACCCAGGGAGCGGTGCGCTTGGGGTCACCGGAGGCCGATTCCCGGATCGCCGTCAGCGTCATGCCGATGTCGCCGTCGAGGGCGAGGTCTGGGAGCCGCGTCTTATCGAGCTTCGAGGGGGCGAAGTCGAGCTGGACGAGGGTGGCGTCCTCTCCGATCGCGGCGCCGAATCCGAGTCGGAAATCGAGCGGCACGCCGATCACCAGGGCGACGTCGCAGCCCTGAAGGGCGGTGCTCCGCGCGCGTGAGAAGTAGAGCTCGTGGTCGGGCGGCAGGCAGCCGCGGCCCATCCCGTTGAGGCAGACAGGGATCCCGAGCGCCTCGGCCAGCGCGCGCAGCTCGGTCTCGGCGTGCGCCCAGTAAAGATTCGAGCCGGCCATGATCGCCGGGCGCTCGGCTTCGGAGAGCATCTTCGCGACGCGCCCCGCGCCTTCGGCCGGATCGGCGGTTACAGAGCGGGGATCGGGGATCTCGGATTCGGCCTCGGAGAAGACGACGTCCAGCGGATAGTCGACGAAGGTCGGGCCGAGCGGTGGCGCCGCGGCGTCGTCGATCGCCTCGGCGGTCAGCCGGGCGATCGAGTCCGGGTCCTTGGCCGTGTGCGCGGACTTGACCAGCGGCTCCACAAAGGGCAGGTGGTCGATCTCCTGGAGCGAGCCCATTCCCCACCTCATCTCCGGCGCGCGGCCGCCCAAGGTCACGAGCGGGACGCCGTCTGCCTGCGCGGAGGCGATCGCGCTCATCCCGTTGGTGACGCCGCACCCCGCCGTGAGCGCGCAGATTCCCGGCTCGCGCGTCGCCTTGGCCCAGCCGACCGCCGCGAACGCGGCCGATTGCTCGTGGCGGGTGTCCACGACCTCGATTCCCTCCTCCTTGCAGCCGTCGTAGATGGAGAAGAGGTGACCGCCGGAGAGGGTGAAGAGCTTGCTCGCCCCCCGGCTCTTCATCGCCTGGGCTACGAGCCGCCCGCCGTGGACCGTGCCGCCCTCTTGGGCGGCTTTGAGGGGGGTGGAATCCGCCTGCTCCGTCGCCACGGGCCGAGACTACACTGCGTCCAGCTCCCGGCGCGCGGCATGCACATCGAGCTCGGCGTCGTGCACCCGGGTATCGGCCTCCTCCACCTTGCCCCTTGCGCGCTCGAGAGCCGCGCGCTCCCGCTCGAGCTTCTTCTCGGCTGAGGCGAGCTTGCGCTCCGCGGCCTGGCGGCGCTTCGCCTGTTGCTGGCGGGTGCGGCGCTCGGCCGCCTCGCGGTTCTTGGCGCCCTTTTGCGTCGATCGCGGTGCCGGCGCGGCGGTGCCGATCAGGCCGACCGAGGCGGCGCGCTGCTCGCGGGTGAGCCGGCCGCGCTCGATCGCCTCGGCGACCTCGGGGTCGCCGGCGGCCGCCTGGAGCGTCTCGCCGACCCGGGTCAGGATCTGGGCCCCAACCCCATGCTCGGCGCCAATCACCTCGGCGGCGCGCGTCAGGGAGTCGACCGTCCGCTGCTCGCCCTGGGCCGCCTCGCGCAACTTGTCCCGGTCCGGGGAGCCGGCCAGCATCTCCTCCTGGGCCGCCCTCAACTCCCTCCCCCGCTCGAGCAGCTCGGCGATCTCATCGGCCTTCCGCACGGACAGCTGGTTCACGAGCCAGGCCGCGCGGCTCGGCTTCTGCAGGCCCTTGACCCAGTCCGCCGCGGCTTCCTTGTCGTCGTTCCGCAGCTCCTTTGCCAGGTCATTTCTGGCAGCGGTGAACTCCTCGAGCGGACCAAGGTAAACAGCGTCGAGGGGGTCTTCCGGTACGCCCTTCGGTGGATGTAAGGCCTTAGTTGCCACTGGCGTCTCTGGGTGATTTACCGAATTGCGAGGTAGCGAGCAACCGGGTCGGTAGCCGATTATCGCTGGGCGGCCGGGGTGACTATGGCCCTTGGGGGTTTGTGGGCCGCCGCCTCCCGGATGGGCGGCGGCCCACTGACTTGCCAGCTTGGCCGGACCGGCGAACGGGTTAGCTACCGACGGAGCTAGGAGCCCGGCAGCGTGTGGGTGCGGCCCAGCCCGCGCTCCTGGCTGGTGCCGGCCCGCCCCACTCCAGGGCCCGGGCGAGAGCGGCGGCCAAGGCCATCGCCGGGGACCGGCGCTCGACCCAATCCGCCCACGACCGGATCGCCGAGGGGATCGTTGACATCCGTGCCGGGGCCCGTCTCGAGCGCCACGGGGACAAGCGGCGCGAACAGCTCCACCCTGCGGTCGTAGCCGCGGATCTCCCGCTCGCCACGTGGCTTGACCTCGACAGTCTCAGAGAGCAGTGCGCGGGTGGCGCCCGTGATCAGCACCGGGTCGCCCGTCTCACGGGTCGCGGACTCGACCCGTGAGCAGAGGTTCACGGCGTCTCCGATCACGCTGAAGGAGAGCCGCCCCGCGCCGCCGATGGCACCGGCCACCACCTTGCCCGTGTTGACTCCGATGCCCACCTCGAATCCTCCCGGTCGCCGGCTGTTGATCGTCCGCGCCAGCTCCACCGCACACTGCACGGCCCGGTCGGCATGCTGGGGCACCTGCTCGGGCGCCCCGAAGACTGCGAGCACCGCGTCGCCGACGAACTGGTCGATGTGCCCGCGGTGGCGGGCGACGATCGGGACGATGCACTCGAAGAGCTCGTTGAGCCTCGCCACCACCTCGGGGGCGTCGGCCTCCGCAGCCGCCGTGGTGAAGTCACGGACGTCGCAGAAGACGAGCGAGACCTCGACCTCCTGTCCGTGCGGCTCGAAGTCCTCGCTAATGAGGTGGGCGGCCACCTCCTCGTCGAGATACGTGCCGAAGGCCTCGCGCAGCCGCTCGCGCTCGGCAAGCCCGTCGACCATCTGGTTGAACGCCGTGGAGAGCTCGCCGAACTCATCCGATGTCGTGACCGGGACGTGCTCGTCGAAGCGGCCCTGGCGGATCCGCTCGGTTGCCGCCTCGAGATCCTCGATCGGCCTCAGGATCGAGCGCGAGAGCAGCACGGTGAGCTCGAAGCTGACTACGAAGGAGACGAACAGGGCGATCAGCACGTTGACGCCCAGCGCGTCGGCTCCACCTCCGTTGGAGGTGAGCGCGGCGACGGCCAGACCGGTGATCACGTTGATCAGCGGCAGCGAGCCGAGCAGCTTGACGCGCAGCGGTACGACCGGGCGATCGATCCGCACGGGCGTGTCGAGCGCATCGTTGATGTCGAAGAGAATCGGCCGCAACGCCAGCTCCAGCGCCAGGTAGTGGAGCGTCGCCGCATAGGCCACCGTGAGCAGCGCCGCGAAGGTGATCGGGAAGAAGGCGAGCCAGCTCAGGCCGAGCACCAACATCGACGCGATCACCGCCGCGATCGTCACGAGGACCGGCACCAGGCCGTCCCGCCGGACCAGCTGCATCGGCATGTTCACCGCGTGGTGCCAGGCCTCGGCAGTCTGCTCCGAAGAGCGGGCGCCCCCTATCCAGGCCTTCAACGGCCGCAACCGCCTGAGCACCCGCACCAGCACGTAGGCGATGCCGATCGCGGACAGGGCCAGCGTGATCCCGAGGACCTCGAGGAACTCGTGACTGGACAGGTCGTAGTAGAAGCTGAACAGGGCAACCGCGCCCGTCGCGATCAGGAACGCGGACTGGAGCTCCAGCGTGATGAAGACGCCGGGGTAATGGCGCCCGAGCTTGCGGTACAGCCAGGTCAGGGGATGGGGATGGGACATGGGGAGCCCCAAATTGTCCCCTACAGCGCGGCGAGGGCCTCCGCGACGGGTGTTTCGCCCCCCAGCAGGTCGAATGCCTTGCCGATCGTGTTGTCGGCGCGCAGCGACTCGGCGAGCACGAGGGCGACGTCGTCTCGCGTGACCGAGCCCGAGCCGCCGCCGTCCAGCGACACCTTGCCCGTGCCCGGGTCGTCGGTGAGCCTGCCGGGTCGGATGATCGTGTAGTCGAGGCCGCTCTCCTCCAGGTACTTGTCGGCTTTTGACTTGGCGTCGTAATACGGCTCCATCTCGTCTGACCAGCGCTCCGGATGGTTTACGCCGATTGCGCTCACCATCAGATAGCGCTTGATCCCATGAGTGGTCGCGGCCTCTGCCAGCGCAACCGCGCCGCCGTAGTCGACCGTGAGCTTCCGGGCCGGTCCGCTACCCGGCCCCGCCCCGGCCGCGAAGACGACGGCATCCGAGCCCGCCACGGCGTCGTCGATCTCGACGTTCTCGATGTCCAGGACGATCGGCTCGGCGCCGATCTTCTCGAGGTCGTCCGCCTGCTCGGTCTTGCGGATGATCCCGCGCGGGCTGTCGCCCCGCTCGGCGAGCAGCTTCGCCAGCCGCATGCCGATCTTGCCGTGTCCACCCACGATGACGACGTTCATGGGCGCGACCATACCCGGATTGCACGGACGCTTTCGGGATGACCCGAGGGAATCCCGATACTTCGCGCCATGGCCACCGCGGACCTCACCGTGATCGGGGTAGGCAGTTCCGACCCCAGTGCCGGCGAGTACATCGCGGCCATCCAGCGACGGCTCGCCGCCCAGGACAAGGTCGGCTACGAGATGCACGCGATGGCAACCTCGCTGGAGGGATCGGTCGAGGACATCCTCGAGGTGGTGGCGGTGCTCCATCGCGTCCCCTTCGAGATGGGCCTCCCACGGGTCTACACGGTGCTGAAGATCGACGAGCGCCGCGACAAGGAGCAGACGCTCAACGACAAGGTCCGATCGGTCGAGGAACGCCTCGAGGACCAATCTCGCTGGCGAACCTCCTAGAGCGAGAAGTGCCGGGGGTGGGATTCGAACCCACATGCCCCAAAAGGGCCACGGATTTTAAGTCCGCTGCCTAGACCAGTTTGGCCACCCCGGCGAGGGACGGATCGCGCGCCGAGGCCTACTCGAGCTCGGCTAGGCCGAGATCGCGAGCGAGTGGTCCTCGAGCGCCTTGGCTAAGAGGTCGCGCAGCTGGTCTCGCTCTGAGTGGTCGAGCTTGCCGAGCACCTCATCCTCGAGGGTCTCGAGCTCCCGCTCGGCTTTCTCGAGAGCCTTGTAGCCCTTGGGAGTGATCGCGACGATGTGGCGGCGGCGATCCTCCGGATCCCGTGTCCGCGCGATCAGGCCTTCGTCCTCGAGCCCGTTGAGCAGGATCACGCAGTTGTTGGCGTCCATCATCATCGTCTCGGCCAGTTTCTGCTGCGTCGCCTTGCCGGACTCGCGCAGGTAGACCAGGGCAACGAACTCCTTGATCTTGATCCCGATCAGCTCAGGGACCGCGCGACGGTAGATGACGCGCGACAGGCGCGTCAGCAGGTTCATCGTTCCCGCTACCGATGGGGCTTGCGTGCTCATCTCTCCCTCAATCGTAGCCTCATCCATGGATCGTCCCTGATTCCATGATTATCCATGCTATAGTGATGATCCGGTGGAGGCTACGAACAACACCATAGCGCGACAGTCCGACCGCCGCAGGTGGATCGCACTCTTCGTCGTCTGCCTCGGGCAGCTGATGATCATCCTCGACACGACGATCGTCAACGTCGCTCTCCCCTCGATCCAGTCGGACCTGCACTTCAGCCAGTCGAGCCTGACCTGGGTGATCGACGGCTACCTGATCACCTTCGGCAGCCTGCTTCTGCTCGCCGGGCGCCTCGGCGATCTCTTCGGGCGCAAACGAATCTTCTTGATCGGCGTGGCCGCCTTCGTGGCCGCGTCGATGTTGTGCGGGATCGCCCCGAGCGGCACAACCCTCGTCGCCGCGCGCTTCCTGCAGGGCGCCGCCGCCGCGCTTGCCTCGGCGGTGGTCATCGCGATCATCGCAGTGGAGTTCCCCGAGCCCGCTGACCGGGCGAAGGCGATGAGCCTTTACACCTTCGTGATCGCCGGCGGGGCCTCGCTCGGCCTGCTCCTGGGCGGCGCGCTGACCGAGACGATCAACTGGCACTGGATCTTCTTCGTCAACCTGCCGATCGGCGCCGTCGCCTACTTCATGGGTCGCGCCCTGATCGCCGAGAACGAGGGCATCGCCGCGGGCGAGCGAATCGACTGGCTGGGTTCCGTGCTGATCACCGCCTCCTCGATCGCCCTGATCTACGCCCTGATCAAGATCCCCGAATGGGGCTGGACCGGCGATCGCACCCTGGCGCTGGCCGGGGTCGCCGCCGCCCTCCTGGCCGCCTTCGTCGTGCTCGAGTCGCGCATCTCCAACCCGATCATGCCCCTGCGGATCCTCGGCCTGCGCAGCCTGGTGACGGCCAACCTTGTGCGCGGATTCCTCGTCACCGGCGCCTACTCCACCTTCTTCCTCGGGGCGCTCTACTTCGAGCACGTCCGAGGGATGAGCCCCGTCCAGATCGGGCTGGCCTTTCTCGCCATGAGCCTCTCCCTCGCTGCAATGTCGTCGGGACTCTCGGCGCGCCTCGTCGAGCGCTTCGGCCCGAAGCGGACACTGGTCGTCGGAATCGCGGGACCGGTCCTCGGCCTTCTGCTCTTCTCCCAGATCAGCCAGTCCACCCCGTACTTCCCGACCATCTTTGTCTCCCTTGCGCTGCTTGGCCTCGGCTTCGGCGCCGCCAACCCGCCGCTGATGATGACCGCGATGGAAGATGTGCCTGCTCGCGACGCCGGCCTCGCGTCCGGGACGATCCAGGTCTCGATCCAGCTCTCGGCCGCCATCGGCCTGGCCGCCCTGGGCACCGTGGCCACCGACCGGACCAACGCATTGAAGGCTGCCGGTGAAAGCGCCACGCAGGCGCTCAGCGATGGCTACCACCTCGCCTTCCTGATCGCCGCAGGTGCCGCAGCCGTCGGGATTCTGATCGCACTGTTCGCCCTACGCGAGCCGAGTGCGGAGCAGATCGAAAACGAGATCGACGAGGGCGCCCCGGTCGGAATCGAGGCCGAGGCGGCCGAAACTGGCGAGCGCCTCGCCGCTTAGGCCCGCCTTAGAGCAATGCGCAATGATCAAGGTGCTTCGAGGAGAGAACCCCCGCAAATAGCGGGTAAATCGCACGCCTGATACTGAGGTTTCGAGGGCATTAAGCCTCAGGCGAGCGCAACCACACCGCTGCTACGGTGTTTCCGGTGGCAGGGAGAGCGCTTCGAAGTCACCCCGGTCTTGGAAGCTTCCACACTCACACACGCACAGCGACGCGGGCTTTTCGCCCGGCGCTCGCCCCTCCTTCGCTTCCAGGACGATGAGCAGCTCGTCGCGCTGACCCGGAAGGGTCACCAGCACGCCTTCGACGCCCTGGTCGAGCGCTACCAATCGCGCCTCCTCGGCTTCTGCCGCCAGATGCTCGGCTCGACCGAGGACGCCGAGGACGTGCTTCAGGAGGTCTTCGTCGCCGCCTACAACGCGATGGTCGCCGACGAGCGCCCGATTGCAGTGCGGCCCTGGCTCTACCGGATCGCCCGGAACCGCAGCCTCAACCACCTTCGCAAGCCGACCGCGGACGGCCAGGACACCATGGACACCCACCCCCACATGAACGGGGTGACCACGCTCGAGCGTGTCCAGAACCGCGAGGAGTTCCGCAACCTCCTCTCCGACGTCGGCAAGCTGCCCGAGACGCAGCGTTCCGCCCTCCTGCTTCGCGAGATCGACGCGATGAGCTACGAGGAGATCGCCCAGGCGATGGACACCACCGTCCCCGGTGTGAAGAGCCTGCTCGTCCGAGCCCGCATCGCTCTCGCCGAGTCCAGCCAGGCCCGCCAGCTGACCTGCGACGACGTTCGCCTGGAGCTGGCCGAGGCCGCCGAGGGCATCGCCAAGGTCTCCGGCCCGGTCAGGCGCCACATGAAGGCCTGCGACCCCTGCCGTGAGTTCCGCACCCAGCTTCGCTCGGACACCAAGGCCCTCGCCGCGATCTTCCCGGCCGCCCCACTCCTCGTACTCAAGGGCGCGCTGCTGGCCAAGCTCACCGGCCTGTTCGGTGGTGGTGGCGGCGGCGCGGCCGCCGGTGCGGGCGGCGGCGGTGGCGCTGCCGCCGGTGCCGGAGCGGGTGCCGGAGCCGGTGCGGCCGGCGCCGGAGCCGGTGCAGCCGGCGCGGGTGCCGGTGCAGCCGGAGCAGGAGCGGCCGGCGCCGGTGCCGCCGCAGCGGGCAGCAGCGCCGCGATTGGCGGAGCAGCCGCAGCGGGCGGCGCAGCGGCCGGTGGCGGAGCGGCCGCCGCAGCCGGTGGAGCCGCCGCGGCGATCGGCACAAAGGCCGCCGCCGGGATCGCAACCGCGGCGATCATCGCCGGCGGAGCGGCCGAGATCCAGAACGTCTCCGAGCACCCCTCCAAGCCCGCCCCGGCAAAGACCAAGGTCATCAACCGCGGCAAGCCGGTCAAGATCAACATCCCTCCGAAGGTCGACGCCACAGCTCAGGACGCGGCGGCGGCTCAGACTCCTGCGGCGGCCGCCCCGCCGGCCACCACGCCGCCAAACACGGTCACCGTCCCGCCGCAGCCGACCGACCCGGCCGCGACAACGGGCGCTACGACCGGTGGCACCGTGGCGGCAACCACCGGCAAGCACAAGCACCACAAGAACGCCGTGGCGAACAGCGACCCACAGCCGTCCTCGCCGGCTCAGTCCGGTCCGGTGACCACCGGCGTCGAGCCCGCGACCTGCGACGCTAACGGCGACGGAGTCACCGACGCCGGCGCGCCGAGCAGCTGCACAAGCTCATCCCCCGCTCCCACGAACACCGGCGCGAGCGGCGAGATCGAGCAGGGCGGCATCAGGCCGCTGTCCGCCGCGCCGCCGAAGAAGCACAAGGCCCCGCGCAAGCGGGTCAGGCACTAGCCGGCATCAGCCCGATGACCTTGAGCCTCCGGGTGAGGCTCTGCGCGGCGAACGCGTGATTCTCCTCGCGGCTTACGCCGAACAGCTCGTAGTCGTCCTCCTCGGCCCAGGGAGGGTCGATCACCTTGTCGGCGACCGGCACTGACTGCTCGAGCATGCCCTGGATGACGCCCCGGTAGCGATCGTCCTCCTTGACACAGTCGGTCAGGAAGCGGACCCCGAAGGCGATGTGACGGTGCTCGTCGCGGGCGACGTTGGAGAAGCCCTCGACGAATCCCGGGAGCGTCCCCACGCGCTCGTTGTAGTCGATGATGAAGTGCTGGCCCGTCAGGGCGAGCATTCCCTCGATGACCATGTGGTAGAGCGTCACGGCCTCCACCAGAGCATCGCGGTCGCCGGGCTCCTGTCCGAGCCGATCGACCCGGCTCTTCAGGAGGTCGTCGAACAGGGTTCGGAAAGCATCGTTCAGGTGCTCGTCGAGCGCATCGAGCCGCTGGGCCAGGTCATCGGCCCCCTCGAGTACGCCGACCTCGCTGAAGAAGCGATCGAAGAAGCGAACGTGACGAGCCTCATCGGCGATCTGCGTCGAGAGGAAGATCCGCTGCGCCTCCGTCGGCGCGGCGCGCATGATCGGGCCGAGCTCGTCGGCGACCTTCTGCTCGCCGATGAAGAAGCTCGAGAGCCCATACATGCGCTGGAAACGCTCCTCCTCGGGAATGCGCTCGTGCCAATCGACGCGGTCCTGGGTGAAGTCGAGGTCCTGGGTCAGCCACTGCTGCTTCTCCCAGAGGTTGTAGAGCTGCATGTAGTCGAGGAGCTTGACGTCGTTCCTGCCACCCTCCTGGAGCGCTGGGTCCGACGTCGCGCGGAAGTCCTCTCGACTCGCTCTGGATGGGCCGCCCTGCGTTGCTTCCTTTGCCTCCACGCGCTGCACCCTAGCGCAACGACTGGCTGGCTGGCCAGTTTGAGCGGCGCAGGGATTCACCGGTCTGGTTCCGGTTCTGCCCGCAGTCTGATTAGACGCTGAGCGACTCTCCCGGCGCCAGCACCGCCACCTTCGACTTCGTCTTCGACTCGACATCGGACTTGAATGCCTCGGCGTCGGTCTTGATCGGCGGGAAGGTGTTGTAGTGGATCGGGATCACCGTCTCGGCTCCGATGAAGTCGGCGGCGACCACGGCATCGTGTCGATCCATCGTGTAATGACCTCCGATCGGGATGAAGGCGATGTCGACGGGGGTGCGCTCGGCGATCAGCTTCAGGTCGCTGAACAGAGCCGTGTCACCGAGGTGGTAGAGCGTCTTGCCTCCGAGGTTGATGACGGCTCCCGCCGCTGCGCCGATCACCGTTCCCGTTGACGGGCTGAAGGGACGCTCGCCGGCCGGCACGGTGCTGGTGTGGAAAGCCTGCACGAGCTTCACCCAGCCCCAGTCGAACTCCACGGTGCCGCCGAGATTCGGGTCGGCGAAGTTCTCGAGACCCTCCTCGTCGAGCACGTTGGCCAGCTCTGAGATTGCGACGTAGAAAGCGTGCGTCCTCTTGCCGACGGCGATCGCATCGGCGAAGTGGTCCTGGTGGGCATGGGTGATGACCACGTGAGTGGGATCGACGTCGTCGGCCGAGACCTTGGCCACCGGATTGTTCGGGGCCAGGAAGGGGTCGACGAGCACGCGCGTGTCGCCGTCCACCAACTCGACCGTGGAGTGGCCGATGTAGTTGATCTCCATCTGGGTCAATCCTCCTTCGTCGGTTCGGATTCCTGCTCTTCGAGCTGGTCGGCCAATGCCCAGCCGACAGCCACTCCAACCATCATTCCCATCCGCGCCTCCTCGGCGAGCAGGGTGCGAACGGCGGTGAGGCGGGCCTGCTCGTCCGGGGTCGTCGCCGCTTTCAGCGCCTCGGCGTCATGGGACTCGCCGAACCAGCCGCCGGCACCGAGCGCCTCGGCCAGGATCTTCTGGAGGCGCGGCGCGGCGCGGGCGACCTGTCGCTCCGTCTCCTTGAAGACCTCCGGGTCCGAGATCGCGTCGATTGCGGCGTCGATCTGTTCGTCGCTGTAGGGCCCTCGCCTCACGCGAGCAACATACTCATCGGCGCTCCCACATCTGCAGTTCGCCGTAGTCGCGATAGCCGAGCTTCACGTACACCGGGTACCCGAGCTTGGTCGCCTGCAGCGTCGTCGTCTCGAGGCCCTGATCCATGGCGTCGGCCAGTGCCCGGGCCATCAGGCGACCCGAGATCCCCCGGCCGCGCCCCTCCGGCAAAACCGCGACGAAGACGATCTCGCAATCGCTGCCGTTCGTGAACGCGCCGGCGCATGCCGCCGTCTCCCCTTCGATCGAGCCGAGATATGTGCGGAGTGCGGACAGGTCTCCCTGCATCACCGGGAACTCGCCGGATGCGAAGCCGTAGGCGACCTCGTTCAGGCTCGAGACCAGCTCGTAGTCGGGCTCCTCGCGGATCTCGAGCTCGGGATCGGGCTCCGGTGCCCTCAGGTCTCCGATCGGCATGGCCATCGCGCGTGGCGTGGCATCCAGCCGGTGTCCGGCCGTCTCCAGCGCGGCTGCGACATCGGTGTCCGCCTTGGGGACCCAGACCGTCCACGCCTCGACGCCTGCTTCGGCGTAGACCCGCTCCAGCTCGCCGATCGACGCCACCACCGACTCGGGGTCCTCGTACAGCACCGAGTTGAAGAAGGAGCGCTTCGGCGAGCCCGGCACGATCGCCGCAGATACTCCCTCGCGTTCCCAGACGCGCCCACCGGTGCTCGCCGCAAGTACACGCCAGAAGGGCGGCATCGACCCGCGCACCAATTCAAGCCACGCCGCGTCGTCAGCCGGGATGGCCATAGCGCTCGTCAGCGCTTGCGGATCAGGGTAATTCCGTCGGCGACGGTGAGGAATGCGACATCGACACGCTCATCGGTGCTCAACCGGTCGTTGAGCTCGGCGGTGACCCGCGCGGCCTTGGAGTCACCCGGGTCGAGGACCGTCCCCTCACGAAGGGTGTTATCGAGCATGATCAGCCCATTCGGGCGCAACCGCGGGAGGGTTTCCTCGAAGTAGTCGATGTACTCGGTCTTGTCGGCGTCGAGGAAGGCGAAATCGAATTGTTCCGTGCGCTCCATCGCCGCGAGTGTCTCGAGGGCGGGACCCACCTTGATCTCGACCCGATCGTCGAGGCCCGCCGCCGCGAGATGTCCGCGCGCTCGCCTCGCGTACTCCTCCTTGAGTTCACAGCAGATCAGCTTGCCCTCCGCCGGGAGCCCGCGAGCGATCGCCAAAGCGCCGTAGCCCAGGAACGTCCCCACCTCCAGTGCTTGCTGGGCGCCGGTCGCGGCGACCAGGACGGTCATGAAGGCAGCCTGATCACCGCCGATCTGCATCTCCGCGAGCTCACCCATCTCCCGGCCGGCCCGCTCGACCTCCGGAACGGTTCCGTCGCGAAAGGAGCTGTGTTCCACGGCGTAGTCGTGGATCTCGGGAGTGACCGAGATGAACCGCTCGACCGTCAACCCGGGCGCCTTTCACGGCGGACGAAGACGGCGACGAGGCCGCAGGCGGCACCCACGAGCGCGCCGCCGAGGCCTGCGAAGACGTTGGCGTAATCGTCGACCAGTGGAAGCATGATCAGGACCGCGGCGGCCACCGCCGCGCCGATCACCTCCACGTCCTCGCCGGGACGGGAGCGTGCCTCCGCCCCGCGGATCACGGCCCAGGCGGCAAGCAGTCCGAGGGCGATGCCGTTGCCGCCCGCCGCATAGAGGACGTCGTTCCTGGGAGCGAACGCGGTCTCCATGCCGTCGGCCGCCAGCATGCCGAGGGCGCCGCAGGCGACGATCAGGATCGCCGTCGGGATCGTGCCGAGCCGCTGCTCCACGGCCACTCCGAAGATGGCAATGCCGACGGAGGCGACGAAGAGGTAGCCGATATCGGGATAGATGAACGGCGAGGCCAGGTAGCGCCACCAATCGCCTCCGACAGGACCGAGGATCCCGCCCAGGCCAAACGTGTCGAGGGATGGGCTCGCCACCCGGAGGAGCACGATCAGCGCCGGGATCAGGATCGCGGCGATGACCGCGTAGGGGCGCTCCGCAAGTCGGTCCGTTCGCTGCGCCCGAGCCTGTCGCCGCCGCGTGCGGCGGGACTGTCGCGGGGTGAGCTCGTCACCGCGCAGCTCGAGCTTCGGCGCCCGCTTGCGCAGGCGGGTGCCGCAGTAGGGGCACTCGGTGACGTAGGGGCTGACCTCCTCGCCGCAGCTCCGGCAGACGACGCTTAACTCAGGCGAGCTCATTCCGCGAGGATACCCCTGCCTGCTCGGCCCATCTGTTGAGCTCATAGAGCACCCGGGCGAGCTCGCGCCCCCGGCCGCTCAGGCGGTAGCGCCGGCCGCTGTCCCTCTCGACGACACCGGCCTCGACGAGCTCGCCGAGCCGCGCCGAGAGGACCGAGGGGCTGATTCGAGTCCGCTCGCGCAGCTCCGAGAAGGTCAGGGTGCTGCGCCGAAGCTCCCAGATCAGCCGAAGGGCCCACCGCCTGCCGAGCAGGTCTAGTGTGCGCTCTATGGGCTTGGTCGAGGCCATCAGTACGGAATTCGTATTTGACGCTCCAAAAAGAGGGTAATCCGCTACTGAAATCGTAGCGAAGAGCTCGGAACAGGTTCGATTCCGGCTTTTTCAGGCGTCCGGGTCCGCGGCCGCGACGATCTCGCTCATCAGGCCCCCGATGTCTCCGCGGTCGGACAGCCAATCCAGCTGGCGGCGAGCCCCGGTTCCGTTCTCCATCAGGTCCCCGAGGGCGGCGAGCTCGCCGTCGCAGCCCAGCTCCTGCGCATGCTCGCGCAGCTCATCGATCACGCCACGGGCCATCTTTCCCCCCGGGACCTCCAGCCCATGATCGAAGTCGATCAGCTTCCCCTCGATGCCGACCACCGCGGCCCTGACCTTGTTGTCGTCGATCAGCTCGTGGGGGTGTTCGATGCTCGGCACGCCCTCGTCGTAGTCGGCCGCAAGGCGATGGGCCAGCGCCTGGCCGAGCGCGGCAAAGCCGATCGTGTGCTCGACGCGGGTCTGCTGATCGAAGACGCGGAGCTCGACCGTCCCCAGGTTCGGGTGAGGGCGAACATCCCACCAGAGATACGTATAGTCGGGGATCGCGCCGCCGCGCATCATCTGCTCGACCCGGTGGGAGTAGATGTCCCAGGTGCCGTAGTAGGGCGGGATCCCGACGCGCGGGAAGGCTCGGAACACCGGCGTGCGCGAGGACATCATTCCCGTGGTCTTGCCGCGCCAGAGCGGCGAGTTCGACGACATCCCGAGCAGCAGCGGCAGGTAGCCCCGCATGCCGTCGGCGACGTAGATCGCCTTCTCGGCGTTGTCGATGCCGACGTGCACGTGCGTGCCGAAGATGAGCTCCTGCTCCGCGATCCAGCTCAGCTCCGCCGCCAGCTCCTTGTACCGGGGCCGGTCGGCGATCAGTTGGTCCTCGTAGAGCGCGGCGGGATGCGTGCCGGCGGCGCCGATCGCGAGACCGTTCTTCGCGGCAACCTCGCGGACGGTGCGGCGGAGCTCTCGCAGCTGATCGCCCGCCTCAGCGACGCCGGCGCAGGGAAGGGTCGCCACCTCGAGCACGGACTGCATCAGCTCGGGCTTCACCTCGCCGGGGAGGTCGCCGGGAAGATCGCCGAGGATCACCTCGATCGACTGCGACAGCTCGAAGCTCTCGGCGTCGCAGATCATCAGTTCCTCTTCGATTCCGACGGTGAACGCCGTCCCGCTGAAGTTGTGCTCCAGCACTGACGGGACCATGACAGTCAGATCGGGCATACTGGCTCCGAAGGCTAAAACTTAGGAGGACTCGCGAAGATGGAAGTCAAGTCGATCACCGAGCAGAAGTCGCTGCTCACCACGCTCTCGCCCGGCAAGCGCGCTCGGCTGCGCCGGCTGCTGTTCGACTACGGCCCCGGCAACGGGACCCTGATGCTTCTGCCGATCGACCAGGGGATCGAGCACGGCCCTCGCGATTTCTTCCCGAACCCGGCTTCGAAGGACCCCGAGTATCAGTTCAGCCTCGCCGCTGAGGCGGGCTATTCGGCGATCGCGTGCCAGATCGGGCTCGCCACTCGCTACTACCCCGATTACGCGGGCCAGGTGCCGCTGATCCTGAAGGTCAATGGCAAGACCGACGTCCCGCCCTCGGATGACGCCTTCTCCTCGACCAACGCCTCCGTCGAAGATGCGGTCCGACTCGGCGCCGACGCCGTCGGCTACACGCTCTACGTGGGCTCGCCCCGCCAGGACGTCGATCTGCATCAGCTCAAGGGCGTGCGCGAGGACTGTGAGCGCTACGGCATGCCCCTCGTGGTCTGGGCCTATCCCCGCGGCCGCGACATCGACAAGAAGGGTGGCCAGGTCTCCTTCTACGCGATCGACTACGCCGCGCGCATGGCGATGGAGATGGGCGCTGACATCGTCAAGCTCAACTTCCCGAAGTTCGATCCCGAGAAGGACAAGGACCAGCCCGCTCCCTACAACGAGATGGACGTGACGCCCGAGGAGGCGGTCCGCCAGATCGTCGAGTCGGTCGGCCGCGCGCTCGTGGTCCTCTCTGGAGGATCGAAGACGGACGACGAGACCGTCCTCAACCACACGAAGACGATCATGGAAGCGGGCGGCTCAGGCGTGATCTTCGGCCGCAATGTCTGGCAGCGCGAAAAGAGCCAAGCGCTCGATATAGTCGCCGCGATCAAGGAGACGCTGCTCAACAACGTGCGACGCATTCCGTAGGCATGCGGGCACGGACCGGGACAATCACCGGTCTGGTGGCCTTGGGGTCCTACTCGCTTGCGCGCCGGCGGCCGGCGCGGCCACGGTCCAGATAGGAAGCTCGCTCAGCCCTACCCCGCCCACAGCGGTCGCGACGCCCGACTCGTATACGCAGGTCACCACGCTCACGCAGGGGCAGGTATCCACCGCTCCCCCGTCGACGGGACGGTCGTCTCATGGCAGGCGGTGGGCTGGCTGGGCGAGGGGTTCCGCGTCCGCGTGGTCGCTGCGGTCGGCGGAGCCGACTTCCGCGGGGTCAGCACTGGCCCGGCGTTCAACATCGGCTCGACCGGTCCGACGGGCCCGATCCCGGTGAATCTCCCGATCAAGAAGGGTGAGCTGGTCGCCGTCGACACGAACGGAAGCTTCAGCTACGGGTACCGCCCCTCGGGCGGGGCCTCCTTCTTCGTCGCGCCCCGTTGGCCGACGGCGCCACTGCCACGATGGTCGACAACTCACCGAATGAATACGTCTACAACGCGACGGTCCGCTACTGCCTCACCCCCAAGCTGAAGGGAATGAAGCTCAAGGCCGCGCGAAACGCGCTCACTGCGGCCGCGTGCGCCGTGGGGAAGGTCAGCCCGAGCAAGAAGAAGCGCGAAGGCAAGTTCGTGCACTCGCAGAGCATCCCGCCGGGAACTTCGCTGCCCGACGCCGCGCCTATCGACCTGAAGGTCGGGAAGAAGCCCAAGAAGCACGCATAGATTGGGGCGCCGTGGCCTCAGAGCTACGGTGACGGGATCTCGATGAGGCTGGCCGGTCGAAGGAGGTTCCTGCACGGTCCGCTTCTGGTCGCCGCGCTGCTCGGCGTCCTCGGCCTATCGCGCTGCGGGCAGCCGGGTGGCGGAAGCAGCGAGACTCCGGGTCCGCTGCGCGCCCGGGTCACCCATGTCGTCGACGGCGACACGATCGACGTTGAACTCGCCGACGGGAGCGACGACACCGTCCGCTACATCGGCATCGACACGCCGGAGACGGTCAAGCCGGGCACGCCGGTCCAGTGCGGCGGGCCCAAGGCCCATGAGGTGAATGACCACCTCGTGTACGGCAAGTCCGTGACGCTCCGCTTCGACGCGGAGCACCGGGACGTGTACGGCCGCCTGCTGGCGTACGTCTACCTGCCGCGACCTGGCCGACGGGCCCTGTTCGTCAATGCAGAGCTCGCCCGCCGCGGTCTTGCCCGAACGCTGACGATCCCACCCAATGACTCCTTCGCGCCCCTCTTCGCCCGCCTCGCGGGCCGTGCCGGCGTCCGAGGCCGCGGCCTATGGGGACGGTGCCCTCTATAGTCGAAGAGCGCCCTGAGGGACCGGCGGCCAGGCTTGTGCGGCTTGGCTCTTGCAAGATCCTTTGCTAGCTTGCACGGCCGCCCGGGGGGCACCACGCCAATGGCTCAGATGCGAATGCGACAGAGCATGTCCCAGATCGAGCTGGCGTTCGAGCAGGAGATGGCGCTCGAACGCCGCCGGCGCGATCAGCTGCGCAAGCGCGCGGTCAACCGCTCGCGCGCCCGGCGCATCACCCGCAACGAGTCGCGTGGCAAGGTCCGGTTCAGCGTCCTTCTCGTCTGCCTGACGATCACGGTCGTGACCGTGGTCGTCTCGATGTTCGAGACGCTGGCCTGGCTGATGGGCTAGCTACCGCCGGCTCAGTCGCTGCAGCGCATCCGCGACCGCGGCGTTCGCGCCACCGTCGTCCGCTTCGACATCCCCGCTCTGCTCGCTGACGCTCCGCTCGTTCTCGTTCTCGCTCTCGATCCGGTCGTAGACCTCGTTCCTGAAGATCGAGACGTCGCGAGGAGCGGTGATGCCCAGACGGACCTTCTCGCCGGCCACGGAGAGAACCTGAACCTCGACGCCATCGCCAATCATGATGCTCTGGCCCGGCTTCCTTGTCAGCACCAGCATCGTTTCCTCCTCGAAAGTCGCTGCCCTACCCCACGGAAGCGACTCTTTGTCGACTACCTAGAAATAAGTAGCGTACAGGGTTATACCTCGCCTGCCAAGGCACAAACGCCGAATGATCTAGAGTCCGCCGACCGATGGCCCGCAAGTCGCTGCGACCGCAACTCAACCAGATTCGTGCCTGGGTGCGCCAGGGGCGCACCGACGCATGGATCGCGCACCAGCTGGGCGTGCCGGCGTCGCAGCTGCGCGATTTCCGAAGCCGCCACGACCTGACCGCCGAGGGCGAGGAGCCCGACAGCGACGTCGACCTCCGAGACGAGATCGAGGCCGAGATCGAGGCCGAGCTCGGCGAGCCCGAGCCCGAGCCGGAGGAGGAAGAGGGTGCGACCGACGAGGGCGAAGGCGACGACGATTCAGACGGTGGCGAGGGCGGCGAGGGCGGCGGGCGACGCCGGCGCAGGCGCAGGCGCGGCCGTCGGGGACGCGGCCGCAAACGGCCGCTCGAGGCGACCTTCGACCAGGGCGAGGAGGAGGGCTACGGGATCTGGCTGGACCCCTCCATCAAGGACGACCCAACCTACACGGAGCACTGGCAGGGACAGAAGGCTTTGCGGGTGACGATCGAGCCGGAGCGGATCGTCCTCGAGCGCATCGAGGACTGACTACTCGGTCGGGAGCACGCGGCCGCCGCTGTAGTCGTAGGCACCTCTCAGATACGCGAAGAAGGCTCCGTCCACGATCGCCTGCGGATCGAGGTCGACCGCCGCCATCGGAGCCGCGCGGCGCGCGGCCTCCAGGCACCAGTCAGTGCCGCGGGCGTACAGGTCGGCCAGTTCCTGGGCGGAGAAGGTCGGGCCGATCCGGCGGCGGAGCTCGTCGCGGATCGCGTCCACGGCGCGCCGGGCATTGCGGGCCGCCCGAGGGTCCGTGTCGATCTCTCGGAGGCGATTGGCGCCCTCCTCCCACTGGAACAGGGCGTTGTCAATCGGGTAGGGCATCCCCTATTTGGTAGCAGGCGGCAGCTTTCCATTGGAAGTGGGCACGCAGGCCTCCGGAGGGAGCGGCCCCGTGATCTTCCAGACGTCGACCAGGCCTGCGCCGGCGACGTGCTGGACGTTCTGCGCACGTGAGATCCAGGCGCGCTGCACCGGCGCTGTGTCCGCGGCCGGGTTGTCCTGGTGGAAAGTCGGGGTCGTGACGACGTAGTCGAAGTTCCCGTCGTTGAGCGCGCCGATCCATTCCGGGCACTGGGGAATCTCGTTGAACGAGCCGCGCGGGCCGTGCTGGCCGATGTAGGTGACGCTGTTGCTCGAGTCGCCGCCCCAGAGCGGGTACTGGAACATCGCTCCCATCGTCCCCGAGAGCGCAATCCTGAGGTTGCGGGTGCCATTCGCCCAGTCGTAGGCAACGCCCAGCCCCTGGTTGAGCTCGATCGCAGGCTGCTCGGTCTTCGGATAGTCAGGCGCCGTCGAGGAGTAGCGCTCGTCCAGGTAGTGCGTCTGCGCCATCCGGCCGAAGACGGCCAGCGCGATCACGGCGGCAAGGCCGATCCCGGCGAGCGGCACCGGAGCCATTCCCCGGCGCGACAGGAATACGAGCAGCAGCGGAAGGGCGACGACGGCGAGTACAAGCGCGAGGGTGCCGGGGATGCGCCCGGTATCGATCGCCCCGATGGCCCCGGCGCTCACCACCACGAGCACCGCGAGGATGCCCAGGCAGACGAATCGCCAGAGTTGCGCTCGGGTGCCGAGCCGCCAGACCCGCTGCTCTCCGGCGAAGCTTGGCGGGATCGCAAGCAGGGTGAGGGCGAGAATCAGCCCCGGCGCCAGATAGCGGATGTTGAGCCGGAAGCCGATCGGCATGCCCTCCGGCCCGGAGGCGCCCAGCGGCGTCAGGAGGTAGGCAACAGCCGCAAGCAGAGCCACCACAGCGAGCATCCGCTCCATCCGCCCACCGCGCAACAGGACCAGGACCACCGCGACCACAGCGAGCGCCAGATAGGCGGGCCAGAGCTCGCCGAGGCGCTCGTGCAGGGCCGGGGTGAAGTAGCGGCCCCAGACGCTGGTGTCCGTCGCGTAATGGGCGATCGAGTACGGGTGTCGGCCCTGCAGCGCCTCGGCGTGGTGGATCGGCCCGATGTCCTGCCATGGGAACGGGTTGCCGGACACGATCAGGTTGCGGACGTACCAGTAGCCGCCCCCGACGACCATCGCCCCGATCCACTCGGCCGAGGCCCGCAGCCGGTAGCCAGCGCCGCTGATCCAGATGACACCGACGGTCAGCGCCAGGACCGGCGGCACCACGGTCAACTTGGTGCCGAGGGCGAGCCCCGCGGCCAGGCCGGCGACGAGCAGGGTTCCGGACGGAGGCCCTGACGCGTCCCCGGCTCCCGCAGACCCCGACCGCTCCGGCCAGCGCGCGTTGAGCAGCAGCGCCACGGACGAGAGGAAGAGCGCGATTGCGACGACGTCGTTGTTGGCGTTGCCGGGCTGGCGCGAGAAGAGCAGGTTGGCCGCCATCACCGAGGCGACCGCGGCGACACCCACCGGCCCGGTCCCGTAGGGCCGTCCGATGCAGTAGCCGGCGAACAGGGCGAGGCCGAGCCAGGCCATGTTGATCAGCGGCGAGAGGAAGTCGTTGCTGAACAGCAGGATCCCGCCGGCGTGGAGGAGCTCCGAGACCTGCGGGTAGAACCAGTTCAGATAGAGCGGGTCGGTGTAGAGGAGGCCTGTGACCGACCCGGTTTCGGCGATGTGCGCGGCGAGCGGCAGGTGGTACCAGAGTGAATCCCCGCCGTAGATCCCTCGATCGAGGGCGAGCAGCGTCGGGCCCGCCCACTGCGCGGCAACGATCAGCGCCAGGACGATGCCCACGCCCAGCTCGATCCGGCTGACGGTCGGCGCCGGCCGCAGATCGGTCTCCTTGCCCTTTCCCCACTTGGCGACGCGGGCGCCCGCGCGAATCAGCATCGGCTCGAGGCGGAGTGCGCCTCCGCCCACGATCAGCGAAGCGGCCACCAGCAGGACTCCCTGAAGCAGGCCGAAGAGTCCGAGCAGCTCCGCGAGAACCACGAGGATGCCGACGGCCAACACCGAATCGGCCAGCAGGGCGGGCGTTCCGGTCCAGCCTGGGAGGGCCGCGCGCCTTGCGGTCCTGCCGGCGATCGCCATCGAGAGGACGACTGCCACCAGGCCGATCACGCCGAGGATGTAGTCGCCGAGGCCGCTCACTTCTTGCTCGACGAGGATGCTCCCGGTTCACCGGTTGCCCCGCGCCGGTCGGCCCCCTTGCCGCAGCCATTCGGGTCGAGCGGGCCGTTGATTCGGAAGACCGAGACCCGGCCGGAGTGGACGACCTCCTGGACGGCAGGATCGCGCGAGACCCATCCCCGCTCCGGCGACGCGCTCGCCCTCGACGGGTTGTTCAGGTCGAGCGAGGGGGTGGTGACCAGGTAGTCGTAGTCGCCATCGTTCACGGCCTGGCGGAACTCCACGCAGCTCTCGATCGAACGGAAGTCCGCCTCCGGGAGATGCCGCCCGACGTACTGGACGTAGTTGGAGACGTCATCGCCGTAGAAGCCGTACTGGCTGTAGGCGCCGCTGGTGCCCGCGACGCCGACTCGCAGGCCCGAGGTGGGCTTCGCCCAGAGCACCGCGTCATCGAGCTGGAACCGGAAGTCCTCGGCTCGGCTGTAGCGATGGGCGAAGTAGTCGTCCTGTTTCGCCCACCCCACCGCGGCGATCGCAAGGGCGAGCACCGCTCCCGCCAGCCCGGCCAGCAGCGCGCGGCGACGGGCCAGCAGCGCCAACCCGACGGGTGCGGCGACGAAAACGATCCCCATCAGCGCGGCCCATGGGATCGACGCGAATGCGCCCTTCCAGGCGACGTTGGCATCCGAGTAGTGGGACGTCAGGAAGAGCGCGATCAGCCCGCCGGCCAGCAGTGGGAGCTTGAGCCGGCCGGGGACCAGCCGCGGCTCGAGCGGCACCAGCGCCAGGCCGAGGGCGAGGGCGGGCGTCAGGTAACGGAGGTTGATCCCGAAGGCGAGCGGATGGCCCTCGGGGCCCGCCGCCGTCAGCGGGGTGAACAGGTACGCGATCGCAGCCACGATCGTGACCGCGCCGGCGAGGCGCACCGCCCTGGAGCGCGGACGCCAGGTGGCGAGCACCGCGCCCCCTGCGGCGCCGCCGAGGATCAGGAACCAGAGCGGGCCCAGCAGGTTCTCGATCGGGTTGAGGAAGTAGGCGCGCCACAGGCTCGTACTCGGGTTGTTGAGGATGTAGTGGGCGACCGTGAAGTCATCGCGCCCCTCCAGCCCGCGGTTCGGCCCGGGCAGGTCGATCGGCCCAATGTGCCGGACCCATGGCAGCGGGTTCCCGGCGTGGATCAGGTTCCTGAGGAACCAGAAGCCTGCAGTTGCCACGACGCCCGCCAGGAAGACGCCGAACGCCTTCCGACGGACACCGTGTGGGACGAGGAAAACCACGCCTACAGCCATCGCGGCGGTCGCTCCCGAGATCGTCAGCTTGCTGCCCAGGGCGATTCCCATCGCCAGCCCGGCCACCAGCAGAGCGCCGACTTGGGCCGCCGCCGGGGGGGCGTCGGCGGGCGACCTGTCGCCGATCGCAGGGGAGGCCGTCCGAGATCCGAGCCGCGGCTCAGTCGGAGTTCCCGCCGCCGCCCCCCCGCCGTCGGCCTCAGGTAGCTGAGATTCCCGGGTTGCCCAGGCGGTGATCAGGATCGCTGCTGCTGCCAGCAGCATGGCGACTGGGACTGTGTCCGTCGCCGGGGTGCCCGCTTCGCGAGGGACCATCGGGCCCGTGTCCATCGCGATGCAGACCGCCACCAGGCTGAGTGGCGCGACTCCGTACGGCCGGCCGATGCACCAGCCCGCCAGCAGCGCGATGCCGAGCCAGCCGAAGTTCACCAGCGGGCTGAAGATGTCTCGGTTGAAGAGGACGATGCCTGCCGCGTGGAGCAGCTCGGAGTTCTCCGGGTAGAACCAGTTGAGGTAGAGGGGGTCGGTGAAGTGCATCCCCCAGGCGGACCCGGTGTCCGCGATCCGCGCCGCGAACGGCCCGTGGTACCAGAGCGTGTCGAAGGTGAGCATGCCGCGGCCCCAGACGTCCTGGAGGCCCGTGGCCCAGTGGGCCGCCACGAAGGCGGCGGCGAGGAGGGCCAAAAGCGTCTGAGCAAGGGGGATCGACGGGACCGGCGGGGCATCGCCATCGCCCGCGGCCTGGAGCCAGGGACCGAACCAGATGCCGAGGCCGATCGCCAGTGCGCCGACGATCAGGGTGGCCGGGACGAGAATCCCGAAGGCGCCGAGGAGCTGAAGGAGAACGGTCAGCAGGGCTACGCCGAGCACGGCCTCTGCAAGCCGCGCCGGAGCTCCTTCCCAGCCGGGCAGCAGGCGGCCGCGCAGCCGGACGGCCGCCAGCCCCATCGGAATCGCGACCGCCGCGAGGCCGATGACCCCGAAGAGGTAGTCGCCGAAGCTCACGTAGAGGAGGCGGGCGGCTTGGGCGTCCGCGAGGCGCAGGCCGCCGGGTCAAGCGGACGATCGATCCTGAAGACCGAGATGTCGTCGTTGGTTTCGACTCTGGTTCCACCGGCCGCTGTCGTCCACACCGCCTCAACGGGCGCAACCGACTGCGTCCGCTGGTCAGGGCCGATCACGGCATACCGATAGCTCACCGTCGTTCAAAGCTTGCACCCATTCGCGGCACTGGGCGACGAACGCCGGCCCTCGCTGCAGATGCTGAGCCGCCTCACTTGCGATCGGCAGGTACGCACCGTGCGGGCCATGCTTCGCCACATACTGGACGTGGTTGGAGAGGTCGTCGCCGTAGAAGACGTACTGCTTGAAGCCCGGTCGGCCACCGACCACGGCGATCCGGGAGTCATGCGGGTTGGCGTGGTTGAACCAGGCGAGCGCTGCCTTCATGCCGACGGGGAAGTCGTGAGGCGCCGTGGAGGCCTGGTAGCGGTCCTTGACGTAGTCGTCGGACTTCGGCCAGCCGATCGCGACGACCAGGGCCAGCGCCACCACCGCCCCGCCGGTAACCATCGCGGCCGACGCGCCGCGCTGGCGGGCCAGCACCAACCCGACCGGCACGAGGACCAGGAAGATGCCGAGGCCGATCGCGCCGAGCAGGAAGTGGCGCGTCCACAGATGGCCGGTGAGATCCCAGACCGGGACCGCCTGGACGAGCAGCAGGACAACGAGGGAGCCGAGGAGCCAGGGCTGGACCCTGGGCTTGAGCAGCCCCGAGTCCACGCCGAGCAGCATCGCCCCGAGTCCGATCGCGGGCGAGGCGTAGCGCAGGTTGGTGGTGAAGGCCGTCGGATCGCCCTGCGGGCCCGCGGCGGTCAGCGGCGTGAACAGGTAGGCGATGCCACTGAGCAGCGCCACGATCCCGAGCATCCTGATGACCGAGGTCCGGCCGCGCCAGATGGCGAGGAGGAAGCCGCCGATCACCGTGACCAGGACCAGCGGCCAGAGATCGCCGAAGCTGTCGTGCAGGCCAGGAACGAGGTGGTGGCGGATGACGTTGCCATCCGGCGGGAACAGGTAGTGGCCGACGGTGTGCGGCTCGCGAATGTTGATGTCGACCTGATCCGGGCCGGGCAACGGGCCCGCCTTGATCCAGGGCAGGGGGTTCCCCGCGTTCACCAGGTTGCGCGCGAACCAGAAGCCGCCGGTGACCAGAGAGCTCAGGACCCAGATCCAGGTGGCCCGCCAGCGGTAGCCGGCGCTGACGGCGATCACTCCGAGGGTCAGGAATCCGAAAGGGGCGAGGAGATTGAGCTTCGTCCCCAGGGCCACGCCGGCGGCGAGGCCGGCAACGGCCAGCGCGCCGTTGCCGAGCCGCGCTTCCAGCGGCGGTCCCCCGGAATGGAGGGTGCGCGCCGAACCTGCCGCCGCTCGGCTTTGCGCATCCGCGTTGACCAGGATGGCCGCTGAGGCAAGGAAGAAGAACAGCCCCATCGTGTCGTTCTTGGCGTCACCCGGCTGGTAGAGCAGCAGCATGTTGGCATCGAGCACCAGGGCCATCGCGACCACCGCGATCGGCCCGCCGCCGTAGACCCGCGCGAAAGCCCAGGCGGCGAGCAGGCAGAGCGCGGCCCAGCCGATGTTGAGCAGCGGCGAGAGGAAGTCGTTGCCGAGGAAAAGGATTCCGGCCGAGTGGAGGAGCTCCGAGTTCTGCGGGTAGAACCAGACCGTCAGGTTCAGGACCTCGGTGAAGTGGAGCGCGCCGACCTGGTGGTCCTGTACGAAGCGGGCCGCGAAGGGCGCGTTCTGCCAGGTCGTGTTCGGCAGGTACATGCCGATGTCAAGGCCGGTCTGGGTCGGCATGGCCCAGTGCGCGATCGTCAGGAAGGCCGCGGCGACCGCAAGGGCCAGGGCGTAGGGGGCGATCCGCGGGGACGGCAGCGAGAGTCCCTGACCAGGCCTGCGAAGCGCCATCCCGATCCCGACACCGACGAGAAGCGTGGCGAGCAGCACCCAACCCGGGCGGTAGAGGCCGACGACCCCGACCAGCTCGAGGATGACGATGAGGAGTGAGAGGCCGAGCACGACCTCGGCGAGCCTGGCCGACGCGCCCGACCAGCCGGGCAGCAGGCGGCCGCGCAGGCCGACGGCGGCGAAGCCCATTGCTGCCGCGACCGCGATCAGCTCGATCGAACCGGCGAGGTAGTGGCCGAAGCTCATGTGTGCGCCGCCGCCCCCAGCTTCGCGCAGGTGGCCGGATCGAGCGGCCCGGTGATCTTGTAGACGGCGGCGGGGCCGGTCTGGATCACGGTCTTCACGTTCTTGTCCGTCTCGGTCCAGTGCGCCTCCGGCGGGGCGCTCACCTCGAGCGCGCCGATCTTCGGCGTGGTCACGATGTAGTCATAACCGCCGGCGTTGACCGCCCGCCGCCAGGCAGCGCAGCTAACGATTGGCCTGAAGGTGCCGCGGTTGAGCTCCTGACCCACGTACTGGACGTGGTTGGAGAGGTCGGTCCCGTAGAAGAAGTACTGCCCGAAGGCGGAGGCGCGGCCGACCACACCGATCCGCTCGTGGCTCTGCTTGCGGCCCCAGTCCTGGAGCGGCTGCCATTGAGGAGTGGAGCGGAACCCGCCCTCGAGCGGCGGCCTCGACGCCGTCACATAGCGATGGTCGAGGTAGTAGTTCTCGCGGACCCGCCCCAGAGCTACCGCGGTGATCGCCATCACGAGCCCGAACACCGCAAGAGCGACAACCGGGACGCGCCTGCGCGCCCCGGCCACGAGGAGCGCCGGAACGCCCACGATCAGGAAGGCCAAGGCGACGGACGCGAGGTGATGCTCGAACTTCCAGTTCGCCTGCGTGACGGTCCCCTGGATGAGCAGGACGGAGAAGAGCGCGATCAGGATCCAGGGACGGTTGCCGTGGCGGAACCAGGGGATCAGCGGCAGCAGCAGGAAGCCGACGATCAACACCGGGGCGACGTAGCGCAGGTTCGCGTCGAAGCCGGCCGGGTCGCCGAGGCTGCCCGACGCGGTCAGCGGGGTGAAGACGTATGCGACGCCCGCGACCATGCCCGTCACCGCGAGGATGCGCATCAGGGCGCTGCCGCCCCGGAAGAACGCCCAGACGAGTGCGACGACAACGACGGCCAGGATCGCCGGCCAGAGCGGGCCGAGCCGGTCGTGCAGGACTGGGAACAGCTTGTCGTGCCAGACGCTCGGGTCGTTGTAGTACTCGCTCAGGGAGTGAGGCTGGCGCGGATAGAGGGGGAGCTGGTCCGGGCCGGGCAGGTGTATGGGTCCGAGCTTGTGGATCTGCGGGAACGGGTTCAGGGCCTCGACGAAGTTGCGCCCGTACCAGAAGCCGCTGGTGATCACCATTCCTCCGAGCCAGATCCCGAGCGCCCGCAGCCAGTGGCGTCGGCCGCCGAGGATCGCGACGCCGATCGTCAGTGCGGCGATCGTCGCCAGGAGGGTGATCTTTGTACCGATGCCTAGGCCGGCGGCGAGGCCGGCCATGAAGAGCGGGCCAGCGCCGACGGTCGCCAGCGTGCGTGGATCGCCCTCGACGGGGACGTCCTCGACCACCCCGGGTTCGATCTCCTCCGACCTCGCTTGACGGGCCGCGTGCGCGCTTGCGGCGCCATCGACCAGGAAGGCAATAGCGGCCATGAGGAAGAAGAGCCCCGCCACGTCGTTGGGCCCCTGCCCGGCCTGCGAGCCGACCAGCATCTCCGAGTCCAGGACCACGGCGGCACCGAGGACGGTGACTCCACCGATCCCGTAGGGCCGCCCCACGCACCAGGCCGCGAGCAGGCAGAGCGCCACCCACATCAGGTTCATCAGCGGCGAGAGGAAGTCCGTCTTCAGGAAGACGATTCCGAGCCCGTGGATCAGCTCCGAGTTCTGCGGGTAGAACCAGGCCGCCAGCTTGAGGGGATCTGTGAAGTGCAGCGGCCCGACGTGACCCGTCTGCGCGAACCGAGCCGAGAACGACATGTGGTACCAGGTGGTGTCCTGGTAGTACATCCCCTGGTCGACAGCCTGCCCGGTCGGGTGCGCCCAGTGGATGACGACGAGCGCCGCGGCGGCGATCCCAATCGCGACCATGATCGCGCTCGATCGAGCCTCAGGCGTCTCGGGCGCCTCCGGCAACCCACGGCGCCTGACCCAGTACGTCACGCCGAGGCCGGCTGCGACGAAGCCGATCAGCAGCGGGACCTCCTTGAACAGACCGAAGACCCCGAGAAGCTCGGCGATGAGGATCAGCATCGAGATCCCGATCACCACCTCCGCCAGGCGCGCCAGCGCCCCCGTCCAGGCGGGCGCAAGCAGGGCTCGCAGGTGGTAGGCGCCAAGACCGAGGGCGGTAGCGATCACCGCCAGCTCAGCCGCGCCGAGCAGGTACCGGCCTGTACTCATCGGCTCATCGGCTCATTTCACACAAAACGCGCACAGCTCCATGCCGCGCGCGCGAGCGCGGAATCATATCCCCGGCCAGAATTAATCGGGTTGCGCTGTCGCGCACCCTCTCTTTAGGTTCAGCGGGTCAGTCGCCCAGGCCCTTGACCACGTAGGCGTGCTCGCCGGGCTTGACCATGCCCAGGCGGCGCGCCTCGCGCTCGAGAGACGCCGGGCTGGAGGCGTCGCGAAGCTGCCCGGTCAGCTCAACCTTCTCCTGCTTCAGCTGCGAGAGCTGCTGCTCACTCGACTTCGACCCCTGCCAGGCCTGGAGCAGGTTCACCATGGGGTTCAGGTAGGAGACCATCACCCCGAAGAGGACGAGCACGAGCGCGATCCGGCCGACGCGGTCCCAGCGGATGCGGCTCGGGCCGACGCGCCGCTGCACACGGCGGCGCGGCACTGGATATGCCCTCGAAGACATGCGTCCAGCTTCGCCATCCGGTTTGGGATTCCTTGGGGCCGACGGCGGCAGCCGCCTACTGCTCGCAGTGAAACTGACTCGCACGGCGGCCACCGCCGCCGGCCCCTAGCGGTCGAAGACCGAAGCGCCTGGGAACCTGGCGCGGTCGCCGAGCTCTTCCTCGATGCGGAGCAGGCGGTTGTACTTCGCCACTCGATCGGAGCGCGAGGGCGCGCCGGTCTTGATCTGCCCGGCGCGAGTGCCCACTGCGAGGTCCGCAATTGTCGTGTCCTCGGTCTCCCCGGAGCGGTGCGAGATCACCGTCGTGTAGCCGGCGTCCCGCGCTACCTGAATCGCCTCGAGCGTCTCGGTGAGCGTCCCGATCTGGTTGACCTTGATCAGGATCGAGTTGGCGACGCCCATCTCGATCCCGCGCCGCAGACGTTCCGGATTGGTGACGAAGAGGTCGTCGCCGACGAGCTGGCAGAGGTCGCCGATCTTCTCGGTGAGGGCCTTCCAGCCATCCCAGTCCTCCTCGTCCATGCCGTCCTCGATCGAGACGACCGGAAAGCGGGCGCGGATGTCGTGCCAATAGTCGGCCATCTCCTCCGGGGAGAGGGTCCGCCCCTCGTGCTCGAGGACGTACTTGCCGTCGTCGAAGAGCTCGCTTGTCGCGGGATCCATGGCGATCATCAGATCGACGCCGGGCGCGTACCCGGCCGCCTCGATGGCATCGATCAGGTAATCGAGCGCCGCCCTGTTGGACTCGAGGTCCGGAGCGAAGCCGCCCTCGTCACCGCCGCCCGTCGAGAGCCCCTTCTTGGTGAGGATCCCCTTGAGGGCGTGGTAGGCCTCTGCGCCCATCCGGAGGCATTCCGCGAAGGTCTCGGCGCCCGCCGGGACGACCATGAACTCCTGGAAGTCGACCGCGTTGTCGGCATGCGCGCCGCCGTTGAGGACGTTCATCATCGGGACCGGGAGAAGATCAGCGGAGCCCGCGTCCTTGGCACCCGTCGCCGTGTAGAGCTCCGCGAAGTAGTCGTAGAGGGGCTGGCCTGTGTCGGCCGCAGCCGCCTTGGCGGCGGCGAGCGAAACGCCGAGGATCGCGTTGGCGCCCAGCCTGCCCTTGTTGGGCGTTCCATCGAGCTCGATCATCGTCCGGTCGAGCGCCGACTGCTCCGCGGCGCGGGCACCCTTCAGGGCTCCGGAGATCTCGCCGTTCACGTGCGAGACCGCTTTGGTGACGGCCTTGCCCCCGTACTCGTCCCCGTCGTCGCGCAGCTCGACCGCCTCGTACTCGCCGGTGGAGGCCCCTGAGGGAACGGCAGCGAGGCCCCGGGCGCCGGACTCGAGCACGACCTCGACCTCAACCGTCGGGTTCCCACGCGAGTCGAGCACCTGCCTGCCGTGGATGCTCTCGATCGTTGACATCGAGCGCAAAAAGCTAGTCGACCAGCCGCTCCGCCGTCTGGCGCAGGGCCAGCTCGGGGTCTACGCCGAGCCGGCGGGAGGCGGCGACCGCCTCCAGCAGAAGCGTGCCGACCAGATGCTCAGCCTCGGCGCGAGTGGCTGGATCTGACGCCGGGCCGCCGGGCTTGTCGTCGCCTGCCGACCCTTCCGGATCCACCCTGCGCAGCATCTTGCGCGCGTAGAGCAGCGCCGGCAGGTTCTCGGGCAGCTCGGAGGGCTCTTGACCCCCACCCTCGACCTCGCGCTTGATGTCCTCCCACTGGGCGAGGACCTCGCCCGCCGTCTCGAGCTCGCGGTCGCCGTAGACATGGGGGTGGCGGCGGATCAGCTTTGCGGCGCACGACTCCGCCACAGCCGCCAGGTCGCCCTCCCCCCTCTCCTCCAGGAGCAGGGACAGGAAGAGGACCTGGAAGAGAACGTCGCCGAGCTCGTCGACCATCGCCTCCGTGTCGTCGCGGTTGGCGGCGTCGGCCAGCTCGTAGGCCTCCTCGACGGTGTGCGGGACGATCGAGCGGGCATCCTGCTCCCGGTCCCAGGGGCACTCACGTCGCAGGCGGCGAGTGACCTCGTCGAGGTGCTGAAGGGCTTCCAGGTACCGCGGCGTGGCTATTGCCCGGGAGCGGCGCCGGTCAGGCCCTGGAGATTCGGCGTTGCCGGCGCGGTGGCTGCACCGGCTGGGTGCGGCCCCTGCGGCGTGCCACCGCCGACAGACACGAACGGCTTGAAGGAGCCTGGTGCGCCGGGGGCCGGTCCCGTGCCCGTGCACTGCAGCTTGCCGCCGGTGCTGCCGCCGGTCGGGGTAGTCGCCTCTTGGCAGAAGGCGAAGACGGGCGCCGGGCATCCACCACCGCTCGGCTGACCAGGCTGCCCTGGGGCGAGCTTGGACGGATCGCAGGTCGGGGATCCCCCGTTGAAGTTGTCGCAGCCACTGACGACGTAGTCGTTCGCGCACTGGGTGAGGTTGGTCCAGTAGTCGCGGAAGTCCGTCCCGAACGCGGTCAGGGCCTCCTGCTGCTGCTGGCTCTTGATCTGCTGCTTGATCTGGTCGCTGAGCTTCCCGCTTGCTCCGCCGGCCGCCGACGTGGTGGTGTCGTTGAAGCCGGTGACCGTCGCCGGTGTGGCGCTGAACACCTCGAAGACGAAGTTCCCGGTCGGGGTGACAACCGGGCCCTGGACCGAGTGGAGGGGTGCCTTGAAGATGTCGTCGTCGAGCGGCTGCTGGAAGGAGCCGGGAACGACATCGGTGCGCAGGCCGCCCTTGTCCTTCGAGGTCGGGTCGGTCGAGTATTGCGCCGCGACCTTCTTCCAATTAGCGTCGGAGCTGTCGACGCGCAGCGCCTGGTAGGCCAGGTTGATCTGGTGGGCGTCCTGGTTCTGGACGATCCGGATCGTGCGCTTCGCGGGCTGAGAGAACTGGCTCTTGTTCGCCTCGTAGTAGGTCTTGGCGTCGCTGTCCGAGACATCGCCGACGCTGTTCTGGACGCTGTCCTGGATCTTGTTCTGGATCAGCTGGAGCTTGGCCCGCTCCAGCACGTCCGCGTCGGTGAGGCCCGCCTGGTCGCGCGCCTTCACGTACTCAGCCTGGGTCTTGAACTGCGACTTGATCTGCTGCAGGGACTGCTGAACCTCCGTGTCCGTGAAGCTCAGCCCCCGCTTGCTGGCCTCGCCCACGATCCAGGCGATCTGAAGGGCGGTCTGCATCGCCTGGTCCTTGATCTGCTTGTACTGAGGGCTGCTGGGCGACGGAACGCTCTGCTGACCGCCCTGTTTGGCCGTCTGCAGCAGGAAGCGGTTGAAGTTCGCCTTGCTGATGTGGCCGTTATCGACGAGGCCGGGGACGTTGATGCTGGAGTCGTCGATCACGGCGACGTCGTCCGAGGGAACGCTCGGGTGGCCGACGCCGACCGCGGCGGCGACGATCACGACCATCAGCACGAGGGTCGCGCCGAAGATGATCGCCAGATTCCGCTTCGAGAAGAAACCGCTCTTCACAGGGGCGGCAGCATAACCGTGATCACCTAAGTGGGCGCTAAGACCGCGGTCGCTGCGGCAAGTCCGTCGACGAGTGCAAGCAGGGCGCCGAGGCGCGCACCGGCCTCCTCCGGCACCGGGACGGCGATCGTGCGGTCCCGCCACTGATAGATCGCCTCAGGGACGCGCTCGTTGAGCGCGGTGACGCGCTCGGAATCGAGCTCGATCGGCGAGACGCGCAGACGGCCTGCCCTGAACTCGACCGTGCGTATCCCGGCGTCCCCAAGAGCGATCCGGACGCGCTGGAGGTCGAGAAGGCTGCCGACCGACTCCGGAACCGGGCCGAAGCGATCCTCGAGCTCCTCGCGGAGCGCCCGCAGCTCGCCCGGCTCCCTGGCCGCGGCGACGCGGCGGTGCACGTCAATCTTGGCGGCCTCGAAGGGGATGTAGTCGGCCGGCACATAGGCATCGACGTCCACGTCGATGCGGACCGGCTCCCTCGGCTCCGCGGGCAGCTCGGTGATGCCCGCGCGCAGCTCCTCTGCGGCGTCCTCGAGCATCTGGCAGTAGAGCTCGAACCCGACCGCCGCGACGTGTCCCGACTGCTCGTCGCCGAGCAGGTTCCCCGCCCCGCGAATCTCGAGGTCGCGCATCGCAACGCGGAAACCGGAGCCGAGCTCGGTGTTGTCGGAGAGGGTGGAGAGCCGGGCCGCGGCATCCGGGGTCAGGGTCTCGGCCGATGGATAGAGCAGGTACGCGAACGCGCGCTCGCGGCTTCGGCCCACCCGGCCGCGGATCTGGTACGCCTGCGCCAGGCCGAGCTGGTCCGCCCTCTCGACCAGCAGCGTGTTCGCGTTGGGGATGTCGAGGCCGGACTCGATGATCGTCGTCGCCACAAGGCAGTCGTGCTCACCGCGGACGAAGCCGAGCATCGTCGCCTCGAGCTCCAGCTCGTCCATCTGCCCGTGGGCCTCGGCGAACCGGACGCCGGGACAGAGAGCGCGCAGGCGCTCGGCCGTCTCGTGCAGCGAATCGATCCGGTTGTGAAGGAAGAAGACCTGCCCGGAACGCTCCTTCTCGCGCGTGATCGCGCGCTTGACCAGGTCCTCGTCATAGGGACCGACGTGCGTGCGGACGGGGCGGCGGCCCTCGGGCGGTGTCTCGATCACGGAGATGTCGCGGAGCCCGGCGAGCGACATCTGCAGGGTGCGCGGAATCGGGGTGGCCGAGAGCGAGAGGACGTCGACCTTGAGCTTGAGCTGGCGCAGCAGCTCCTTCTGCTTGACGCCGAAGCGCTGCTCCTCGTCGACGATCATCAGGCCGAGGTCCTTGCCGCGCACGTCGCGGGAGAGGAGGCGATGCGTCCCGATCAGGATGTCCACCTTCCCCTCCCCAAAGCGCTGCAGCGCCTCCTTGATCTCCGCCGGCTTCCGAAGCCTCGAGACCATCTCGACGTTGAACGCGGTGTCCGCGAAGCGCTCGCGAAAGGTCCCGAAGTGCTGTTGGGCGAGGATCGTCGTCGGGACGAGCATCATCACCTGCCTGCCGTCGGCGACGGCCTTGTGGGCGGCGCGAAGGGCGATCTCGGTCTTGCCGTAGCCGACATCCCCGCAGATCAGGCGGTCCATCGGCCGCTCCGACTCCATGTCGGCCTTGACCGCGTCGATGGCGTCCATCTGGTCGGCGGTCTCCCGGTACGGGAAGGCAGCCTCGAACTCCATCTGCATCTCCCCGTCGGGCGGGAAGGTGTGGCCGGTGCGGACCTGGCGCTCGGCGTAGAGGTTGATCAGCTCGCCGGCCATCGCGCTGGCGGCGCGCCGCGCCCGTGACTTGAGGTTCTGCCAGCGCTTCCCGCCGAGCGGGCTGAGCGCAGGCTCGTCTCCCTCCGCCCCGATGTAGCGGCTGATGCGGGCGAGCTGGTCCGTCGGCGCAAAGACGCGATCGCCACCGCGGTATTCCAGCTCGAGGTAGTCGCGAGTGACCCCCGCGAGCGTCTTGGTGTCGAAGCCCGAAAAGCGGGCGACGCCGTGGTCCTCGTGGACGACGTAGTCGCCCACCCGCAGCTCGATCGCCGCCGCCAGCCTGGCGCGGGCCGAAACCGGCGTGGCCGCCGCGCGTCGGCGATGGATCAAGCGCCGTTGCGGAATCACCGCCAATTGCAGCTCTGGGGCCAAAAATCCCTCCCGGAGACGCGCCTCGGCGAAGCTGACCCCAGGCTCTTCCGGGGCCCTGTCGCCCAGGAAGGGAACGTCGATGCGACTCAGGTTGAATCGCGTGCGCTCGGCCTCGCCGCGGCCCTCGAAGGCGACGACGGTGCGGTAGCCGGAGCGGGTCAGCTTCTCCAGTTCCCCCTCGGCCTCGCCGAGCGTGCGCGACGGGAACTCGGCTCGCTGAGCCCTGAATGAGTGCTCCTGGCCCGCGTCGGCGCCGAGTGACAGACCGGCTCGGGACTGCAGCTGCTCGGCGACATCGACGTAGAGGCGGCGCGCGTCCTCCTCGAGGATGGATGCCGTGACGTCCTCCCAGTGGTCGTGGAGCGCGCTCGGGATCTCCTCCGCCGCGGCGATCGCGACGAGGGCCTCGGGGGGCACGAGATCGAGTGGAGCGAGGAAAGCTTCATTAACGGGTCGCGCTTCGCCTTGGGCTGCAGCGCGCCCTCGCATTAAGTCGTACCGATGCTCCTCGGAGATCTCGGCCGCGGGCGCAAGCTCCACCCGCTCGGCCTCCCCCAGCGAGCGCTGGGTGAAGACCGAGAAGCGCCGCATCGATTCGATCTCGTCGCCGAACAGCTCGACGCGGATCGCCTGCTCCTCGGTCGCCGGATAGACATCGAGGATGCCTCCGCGCAGCGCGAACTGGCCGCGCTCCTCGACCTGGTCAGTCCTGTCGTAGCCCGCATCCGCGAGCAGGAGTGTGACGTCGTCGAGGTCGACGCTCTCCCCTTTGTGGAGCGCCAGCGTCTCGGGCCTCAGCTTCGGGTCGGGGACCTTCTCGGCCAGCGCGATCGCACTGGCGACGACCACGGCCGCGGGATCGGCCATCGCGTTCATCGCCGCGATCCGCAGGCCGGCAAGGTGAGGCGGCGGATCGAGATGGGACTCGAAGGTCGTACCCCGCGACGGATAGATGTGGACCCCGCGAGGCGAGAGGAAGGCCTTCAGGTCGCCGGCAAGATCACGGGCGGAGCGGTCATCGGCCGCGACGACCAGCACGGGCCCGGGCGTGGCCTCGTCCTCGGCGCCGATCAGTGCCGCCAGCACATATGGCCGCATCGCAGCCGAGACGTAGGCGTCCACGGCCCCGTCCGCCGAGCCCAGTGCGAAGCGCAGCGCCTTCAGGCGCTCGTTCTCATTCGCGATCTCGAGGAGTGGCTTCAGACTCATGATTTGGGCACGACGAACGCCCGGATCGGGGATCCGGGTGGTACATCCGGGCACGGGCCCGGCCTCAACCGAGCTTAGCGACGGGTCATCGTCGGCCTTGATATCGGCTCGCGTTAGGCGGAGGATCGGCTCAACCGCGACGAAAGGAGCGTCCATGGAGGTTCATCCCGGTGTGTTCGTCTCCAACGTTTCGACAAGTGACTTCCACCCAGACGACGAGATCGGTGGGGACGCCGAGGAGCATGTGCTCTTTGACAACGGCGAAGTACGGGCCGGATTGAGCCGGTTCGAGAAGGGGGGCGATCCGGTCGCGGTATGGACGCTTCCGGCCCTCCAGGTCCTGGTCGTGCTGGAGGGCGAGGCCCGTATCGAGATCTCAGACGGTCCCACGCTGGAGCTCAAGACCGGCGACATGGCGGCATTGCCGAAGGGAATAACGACGACGTGGCACCTGACGTTGCCGTTCAAGGAGATGTGGGTGCTCGCCTAGCTGCGGTCCCGGTATGGCAATCCCGGGCCGGTGCGCTGCCACTCGACCTGGCCACGGCCCTCATCGGCCGAGCGTTCGACCACCCCATCCCATCGATGCAGCATCGCCTTGAGGCGGGCGACCGCCTCGGGTGGGTGGGCGGCAACCTCGGCCGCGAGATCGAGAGCGGCATCCTCGGTGCCGGCGGCCGGCGCCACGCGATGGACCAGGCCCATTCGCAGCGCCTCATCGGCGCTGACGTTGCGCGAGGTGAGCAGCAGGTACTTGGCCGTCGCCAGGCCGCAGAGGCTGACTAGGCGCGCCGGCCCAACCGGCACGCCGAGCTCGGCGCCGGGGAAGCGCATCCGGAGGTTGGAGCCGCCGACCCGGAGGTCGCAGGCCACGGCGATCTCTGCCCCACCGCCGACGACGGAGCCATGGCAGGCGGCGACCGTTGGCTTCGGGAACGCCGTCAGCTCGTCGTAGAGCTGGGCGAAGAGCTCCATCCGGCGCACCCTGCCCTCCTCCTCGAGCTCCTCCTTCACGTCGGCGCCCGCGGAGAGCCCGAGGTGGTCGTTCGATGAGATCACCACGACTCGGGCGTCCTCGTCGCCCTTCGCGCGATCGAGGTGCGCGAGCATCTCCTTCAGCATTTGGGTGTTGATCGCGTTCCGGGCCTTTTCGCGCTCCAGCCGGATCAGCGCCACCTGCTTCTCGTCGACCGTGTAGCTGGTCAGCGGCATCAGTCCATCTCCTCCTCGGGTTGGGACTCCGGCGCGGCAATCAGCTCCACCACGCGCTCGGCCTCGTCGGCGGCATCGTTGATCAGCCGCTCGACGTCGTCGCGCGGCTCGCGGAAACGCGAGAGCACGTAGCTCGAGACGATCTCGGGATCGGTGCTGTCGGGCCGGCCGACGCCACCACGCACGCGCCAGAACTCCTTGCCGCCGAGTCCCTGATTGAGGCTCTTCAGTCCGTTGTGTCCCGCAACTCCTCCGCCGAGCTTGCTGCGAACCTCGCCGAAAGGGAGATCGATCTCGTCGTGCAGGGCGACTACGTGGTCGAGCGGGACCCCAAGCTCACCTCGCGCCGGGCCGGCGGCGCCGCCGGACTCGTTCATGAACGTCTGCGGGAGCAGGACGGCGACCCGCGGGCCGCCTGGCCCCGTTCGTCCCTCGGCGAGCAGTGCGCCGTATCGCTTGCGCGGCTTGGGTAGATCCCAGCGCCGAGAGAGCTCCTCCGCGACCCGGAAACCAAGGTTGTGGCGCGTCCCCGCGTAGCGGTCCCCCGGATTGCCAAGCCCGACGATCAGGGCGTCGGCTCGGCCGCTCGGTTCCCTCCGGCGCCGCAGCGGCCAGCGGCTAATCCCCGCCTCCGCCTCCGCCGCCATCGCCTCCGCCACCGCCGTCGCCTCCACCACCGCCGGAGTCGCCGCCACCGCCGGAATCTCCACTGCCGCCGGCGTCTCCGACGCCTGGATCCTGGGGAGCCTGACCGGGGTCCCCCTGCTGCCCGGGCTGATCCTGCCCGCCATGGTGATGCGATTCGCCCTGGCCGCTACCTGTGTCGGTAGGAGGTGGCTGGATGGGCTGAGAAGGATCGCTCTGCGTCCAGGATCCGGATGACCCGCGCCACCGCCCGAAGAGGCGATCCAGGAAGCCCACTACTCGCCGCCGGAGTCCTCGCCGCCGCCCTCGCCCTCGGCGGCCTCGCCCTCGGCAGGTGCCTCGCCCTCGGCGCCCTCCTCGCCCTCGGGGGCCTCCTCGCCCTCGCCGACGAGCTCGGCCTCCTCCTCGAGTTCGGGCTCGGGCTCCTCCTCGACGCGAGGCGGGCTCAGGGTGGCGATGGTGATCTCCTCCGGCTCCTCGGCCATCAGCTTGACGCCGCTGGGGATGGAGACGGAGGCAAGATTGATCGTGTCGTTGATCTCCATGGCGGAGACGTCGACGGTGATCTGCTCGGGTATTGCGGTCGGCAGGGCCTCGACGGTGATCTCGCGGGTGACGTGCTCCAGCACGCCGCCCTCGCGGACTCCGGGTGCATTGTCGGCGCCCTCGAGCTCGATCGCCACCTCGGCCTGGATCTCCTCGTCGAGGCGCACCTCGAGAAAGTCAAGATGCGTGACCTCACCGCGAACCGGGTGATGCTGCTGCTCCTTGATCACCACCGGGACAGCGGCGGAGCCTTCGAGCTCGAGATCGAGCAGCGTCTGTCCCTCTTGGAGGACGTTGCGAAGCTCGCGCGACGGCACCTGGAAGGGCCGGGCGTCGCCGCCCTGTCCGTAGACGACGCCGGGGACCATGCCGTCCTTGCGAAGGCGTCGCGTGGCCCGCGTCCCGAAGGTGTCGCGCGGTGAGACCTTGAGTGTGGTTCGGCCCTGTGCCATTCGCCAAAGCTAAACGGGTCGCGCTGTCGCGCGCCCTCGCATCAAACCCGCCCGATCAGCCAAGCAGGCTACGCTCGGGCGCCAGGATAGAAAATGACGGGAAACCATGGGCAGCGACCGAGAAATTGAACGAGAGGGCGAGAGCCAGAACTGGGCCATAGAGGTCCTGCGGGCCGACCTCAGCAACCGGCCGCGCTCGAAGCCTCCAGAGCCGGAGGAGCAGGAGCGGAAGATCCCACAGACCCGGATCGGCCGATCGGCGAAGCTCGGGACGGCCCTCGGAGGCCAGGCCACCCGCTACGCCGGGACCGCCGCGGCCAATGTCGTCCGCTCCGAGGAGAAGGCGCAGGAGCGCCTCGAGACCCGGCACCTGGAGACCGCGCTCAAGATGGCCTCCGTCCTGGGCGAGATGAAGGGCGCCGCGATGAAGATCGGCCAGATGGCTTCCTTCATCGACGTCGACTTTCTACCCCCGGAGTACCGCGAGATCTACCAGGAGCAGCTTTCTGCGCTCCGCACCCACGCCCCGGCGATGCCGTGGGAGAAGGTTCGCACCGTGCTCGAGGAGGAGTACGACGAGCGGCCCGAGAGCGTCTTCGCGTCGATCGAGGAGGAGGCCTTCGCCGCTGCGTCGATCGGGCAGGTCCATCGGGCGACGCTCCGCGACGGCTCCAAGGTGGCAGTCAAGATCCAGTACCCCGGCATCGCCGACGCCCTCGAGTCAGACGTCGCCAACGCGGGCATTCTCGTGCGCCTGGCAAGGGTCCTCGCTCCGGGGCTCGACGCCAAGGCCGTTGCCTCCGAGCTCCGAGAGCGCGTCCTCGAGGAGCTCGACTACGAGTTCGAGGCGCAGAACCAGAGGACATTCGCCCGGGCCTACGAGGGCCACCCGTTCATCTTCGTCCCCAAGGTCCACTCGCGGCTCTCTCGCCGGCGGGTCCTGGTCACGGACTACGTCGAGGGGCGCGGCTTCGATGACGTCAAGCACCTCGAGCAGGACGAGCGCGACATCTTCGGCGAGATCGTCTTCCGGTTCTGCTTCGGCTCGATCTATCACCTGCGGCACTTCAACGCCGACACCCATCCCGGGAACTATCTGCTGATGGAGGACGGCCGCGTCGCGTTCCTGGACTTCGGCATGACCAAGCGGCTGACCGAGCAGCAGATCCAGCTCGAGCAGCGGGCCATGGACGCCGTGGGCCGGGACGATCCCGAGCGGCTGCGCGAGGCGCTGAACGACCTGGGCTTCATCTCTGATCCGAGCAAGGTCGACGCCGAGCGTCTGATGGAGCACGTGAAGATGGTCGGCGGCTGGTACATGGAGGACAAGGAGACGCAGATCACGCCCCGCCGGGTGATGAAGATGATCGAGGTGACCTCGGACCCGCGCTCGGACTTCTTCGACCTGGTGCGGAAGGAGAGTCTCCCGGCCGACGAACTGATGGGCCGCCGGATGGAGACCGGGCTCCTCGCCGTGCTCGCTCAGCTGCGCGCCAAGGCGAACTGGCACCGCATCATGCGCGAGTGGGTCTACGCCGATCCGCCCTCGACCGTGCTTGGCGAGGCGGAGTGGCGCTACTTCGAGCGCCGTGGCCGTAGCCAGACGCCCGGTCTCAGCCCCGTCTAGACGAACAGCCTGGGGTCGTTCGAGCAGATCCCGTCCACGCCCATGCCCAGAAGCTCCCGCATGCGGCCTGCGTCGTCGACGGTCCAGGCCATCAGCTCGACGCCGATTTCGTGGGCGACCTCGACCGCCTTCGGGGTGATGATCGGGTGGTAGACCCAGACCGAGTTGACCTGAAGGTCCGGGCCCTGCTTCGCAAGGATGCTCGGGTAGCGGCGGCGGAGCGCCGATAGCCCCGCCCGGAGCGCCGGCTTTGCCCAGCCGTACTGGGTCCAGTCCCGCTTCGTCTTCGGGTAGGTCCAACCGAGCCGCAGGTCCGGCTCGAGCTGGCGAAGCTTGCGCAGGCTGTCGATCTCCTGGGTGGAGACCATGGCGCGCTCGAGCAGCCCCCGGCCCTCCAGCGCCCCGGCGAGCTCAGCCTCGCTGCCGGACAGTTTCAGGTCGCAGTCGATCTCGACCTTGTCCAGCGGCGGCTCGAGGAACAGGTCCAGGGCCTCGGTGAGGTCCATCGGGCGCCGGCGCATCGCGTCGTCGAAGTCGTGGGCGACGATCAGGCGGCCCTCCTGCTCCCTGAGGACGTCAAGCTCGACCATGTCGACTCCATGCTCGACCGCCGCGTCGAAGCTCTCGGGGGTGTTGCCCGCGACGATCGCGTCGGCGCCCTTGTGGCCGATCCGGCGGTACGCCGGGATCTCCTCAGGCGCCTTCTCGGGCGTCTCGTTCTCCCACCCCTTCTGATCGGGCGCAGTGTCCTTTTCTTCCTGCTTGGGCTTCGCCGGCATGGCGGCGCACCTTAGCCGTTCGATCCGGATGATTGACTCTGAGCTGATGAGGCGTGCCTGGATCGCCGGAGCAGTGGTCGCGGCCCTGATCGCGGGCTGCGGCGGAGGTGGAAGCAGCGGCCCGCAGACCGCGAAGGACGCCGCGGACGCCTACGTGAACGCGCGCAATTCCGGGGACGCCGCAGAGGTCTGCGAGCTCTATAGCCAGCAACTCATCCAGCAGCTCAAGACCTCCAACTGCGTCGCCTTCGTAAAGGAGCAGACCTCCGGAACCGCCACCGACCTGACCGTGCTTCACGTCGTCCAGCACGGCGACCAGGCCACGGCCACGATCCAGGCTCGCGTCGGGGGAAACATCGCCAATGCGATCGCCCCGATCGAGGTCAAGCTCACGCGCGAGAACGGCGAGTGGAAGATCTCAGGTCTGGGCGGCCCCGGCGGCTAGAAGAGCTTGTTCTCAGGACTCCAGGAACAAGAGAAAGGCGAGCAACCCGAGTGCGCCGACCACCAGGATGACGGTGAAGGTGAAGGCATCCATGGCTCTAACCCCAGTAAGCGACCGTCCGGACCACTGGGTTACTGGGTGATGGAACTCCCGTCGGTCGATGTACGAGAGTCGGGATCTGGTCGAAGTCGCCGCATGAGAGTGACGATGCTCACCAAATCTGGGTGAGGTCGAAGCTCGTAGGTGCCTGGTGATGGCGGACGAGAACGTGCAAGTGGTCCGGGGCTACTTCGATGCCTTGGACCGATGGCTTGCGGCGTACTGGTCAGATCCGCAGCAGCCGATCGAAGAGGTACCGGGACTGGAAGAGGTGGACGAGCACCTCCTCCCCGAGGTGGAGTGGGATTGGCTCTTCACCCCGGAGACATTCCGGGGCCGCGACCAACTCTTGGAAGCCGTCTCGGATTGGCTCGAGACGGTGAATGACTGGCGGGTCGAGGTCGATGAGCTGCTCGACGGAACCCAGGACCGGGTCCTGCTGATCGGCCGCGCGGTGGCCCGCGGCAAGGGCAGCGGCGTTCCCATACGACAACCGCTCTTCACGGCGGTCACGGTCAAGGACCGCAAGGTCGCCCGGATCGAGGACCATACGGACAGAGCAAGCGGCCTCGAGGCCGTCGGTCTGGCGGAGCTAAGCCGCCGCGCCTAGAAGAGCCGGTTCTATGGCACTCGTTCCGTGAAGTATCGCCGAGTGTCGACCTGTGGTCGATTAGCAGGTGATTCGCGGTTCCCCGCCGGGCTTTGGTGACGCGCTGTGTCGTCCTGTAGGCAGACGTTCGTTAGCAAGTCGTTAGCAGCCCCGGGCGGCACGCTTACCGAGGCCCGCCCCACGGCCCATGGCGCCGCGGCTGGGGCGGCGGGTCCGGGAACTTCACTTCTCCAGCCACCGCGGGCGGTCGGCATGGCTTCGAGCCACTCCTCGTCCGGGATCTCCTCGATTCGGCGCTCAGGGAAGGGGATGACCTCGCCAGTCACGCTGCGCACTGAAGACCGCTGCTTTGCATGGAAAGGAGTGTTTGGCGGGACCGGCTTCGACGGCACCGGGTAAAGTCGCGGCCGACTTCGACGGAATGGAGAGGGCGTGATCAAATGGAACCGGACAAGGGAAACTCAGGGTTGGTCACGTTCGTCCAGATCATGTACCTGATCGGGCTCGTGGTGCTCATCGTGGCCTACGCCGTCATCAAGGTGTAGAGACCTGCGTTGGACCAGAAGCGGCGGTTTCGTTTACGACGTCTTGATCGCCTCGGTGACGGCCTCGTAGAGCTCGACCCACTCCGCAACAGCCTGCGATCGCCTACCGCTTTGCATGGAAAGCAGTAGTCCGGCGAGAGATACTGCGGGGGCGATGTCGCGCCATCTGATCTTGAGATTCCTTGCGGCGAGCCGTACGTTCGGATGAACGCCGCCGCGCCAATCCTCATCGGTTACGACGGCTCAGGTACGGCGCGTCGGGCCGTCCAGGAAGCAGCCGAGCTCTTCGGATCACGTCAGGCACTAGTGGTGACGGTATGGGAGGCGGGTCTGGCATACGAGCTGGGCGGGATGCAGGCGGGGGCGTTGTCCGGGGACATCGCGCCGTCTCCGGTCGTCGATGTTGAAGCCGCACAGGAGCTTGATGACACGCTTCAGGCTCGGGCCCACCGCATCGCACAGGATGGGGCTGAGCTGGCGAAGTCGCTCGGACTTCAAGCCGAGGCGCTCGTCGTGGCCGATGAGGGCGTCAAGGTGGCCGACGCGATAGTCGAGCTGGCCCGCGAGCGAGATGTGGCTGCCGTCGTCGTCGGCTCGAGGGGACTGAGCGGCTTCCGCGCAAGGTTGGAGGGCAGTACCTCAAACGCAGTTGCGAAGCATGCCTCATGCCCGGTCGTCCTGGTTCACGAGGATTGAGCGCCCTGACCCCAACATCCTCTCTCCTCTCGGCGGCGGGCCTCTAGCAACCGCTGCTTTGCATGGAAAGCAGTTCTCCGCCGCGAGATACTGCGTGGACGATGTCGGAGGAGAACGTCGATCTGGTCCGACGACTGCTGGAGATGTTCGCGAACGGTGAGCACGAGGCGGTGTTCGCTTTCTACGCGCCCGACATCGAGTGGGACGCGACAGCGTGGGAGTCGATTGCGGCGGTGAACAACGGGATCGTCAGATCCTTGAGCAGGTCTCAGTCCATACTCCGCCCGGCAAGCTAGCCGACTGCGGCATGATGCCAGCGTGAACCTCTGGCTGGTGGCCCTGATCGTCGCGGTTGGCGCCGCGGCGGCGGTCGGCCTCATGTATCTGGTCCGCCGCCGGTCAAAGGCCGACCACTTCTTCATCGAAATCGAGCGCGGCGCCGGGATCTTTGCGTTCCTCGGCACCGCCTTTGCGGTCATCCTCGCTTTCGTCGTCCTCGCGGCCTTCCAGAGCTTCAACGACGCCAAGGCCGGTGCAGAGAAGGAGGCCACGTCGGTGGTGGAACTCTCGCGGACGGCCGAGTTCTTCCCCGTGCCCGAGAAGGATCCGATCGAGGGCGTCCTGATCTGTTACGGGCGGGCCGTAATCCACGAGGAGTGGCCCGCGATGAAGAGCGGGGACCGGAGCCCGCTGGTGGGGGCGTGGGTGAACAGCTTCCAGGGCGATCTCAAGCAGCTGAATCCCCGGACCGAAGCGCAGAAGGCCGCGTTCCTGCAGCTCCTCACGCAGCAGGACAACCGGACCGACGGCCGACGGGAGCGGCTCAGCGAGGCGAACCGCTCGATCCCGGCGCCGGTCTGGTTCTTCCTCGGCCTCGGCGCCCTCGTGACGATCGGCTTCGCCTTCTTCTTCGCCGACCGGCGCGAGGGTTTCCTCGTGCAGGGGAGCCTGATCGCGGCGATCGCCGCCCTGGTCATCTCGGGTCTCCTGCTGATCTGGTTCCTCGACCATCCTTACGAGAACAGCAGCGGCAGCATCACGCCGGACGAGATGGAGCGGCAGCTCGTGATCGTCGAGCGCGAGCACAAGAACGTCGTGCCGCCGTGCGACGACGAGGGCCATCGGAGGTCCCCGCCGCCCGCGGTCAGGAGCTAGGGACAGTCACGTAACGGCGGGCGTGCGCAAGGACCGATCGATATGGGCATCGACGGATTCGACTCCGAAGTCATCGACGGCAAGATCGTCCACGTGAAGGAATACGCCGACAGGAATCCGGCCCTCGAGGCCCGGGCTGCCGGAGTAGGCGACTGCTGCTTTGGGAGAAGCAGCACTTCCGCTTTGCATAAAGCAGCGGTCCACGAAACCGAAGGTCACAGGTTCGAATCCTGTCGGGCGCGCTCTCAGGGAGCCAGGATCGTTCCGTCCACTGCGCAGGTGCCCGCCGCGCCGTCGATGAATTCAGTGATGTTGATCGTCATCGCACGGCCTTGGGTGCTGATGATCGCCACGGCGATCACGCGGGCGTAGTCGGGGGAAGAGGCGCCTGGCCCGCCGAGAGACGTGTCCACGCCGGCGGGGAGTTCGAGCTGGATGTTGCCCGTCGTTGGTACGCCGGGGGTGTGGGGATCGGTGCCGTTGTCGACGTTGAAGTTGTCCTGGAGGACCGCGTCGCCGGTGGATAGAGCCGAAAGGTTCACGTTGGTCGTGCCGCCGCTGGCGATACAGGCAGCCGTGAAGCGCAGGCCTCCGAAGTCGAGGATGGTCGTGGGAGGCGGGCTTGGGCTGCCGTGCGCGGAGAAGTGAATCGATTTCGCATCGGGGCTTGCGGCAGTGGCGGCGGGCTCCCTGCGCCCCAGGTCCAGCTGGCGGCGGACCTTCTTGGACAGTGCCCGGCGGTGGACGCTGTGATCGGCGAGCTTCTTCGCCTTGACCGAGCGCCCCTGCAGCTGAGCGGTCCCGACGCTTCCGGGAGCCAGGGTGGAAGCGGCATAGGAGACCCCACCGGTGGCAAGCAGCAGAGCCGCCAACGCGAGCACGTTCGAGAAGCTGAGATGGGAGCGAATCGGGGCGAACATGACCGTGCCTTTCCGGTGTGGTGACGCGACGGCTACCCGCGAACCACGGTAGAGACGATCTCGGACCAATCTTTGAGTCGCGCGCTCCCGCCCAGCTTCGAATCCTGTCGGGCGCGCTCGGAGGGATGGCTCACCGCTGCTTTGGACGAGAAGCGGATACCTAGCGAACTGACGAGCCGGCTTGGCGGCGTGCAGGCAGCCCTCAGGCGCGCTGGGGCGCATAAGCCGTGCCGCCCGCGGCGGGCATCATGGGCAGCACCGCGGCGGCGGCGATCACCGCCAGGAACGCCGTGGACCTGGTGACCACGGTCAAGGGGTCTGACCCGAGCGGGTCGCCGAAGACGAGGATCCCGCCCGCGATCGCGGCGAGCGTGGCGGTGGCCGAGAAAGCGACAATCACGGCGACCGCGTCGCCGAGCTGGAGGCCCCGAGCGAGGGCCAGGAAGCCGCCGATTCCGCCGAGGATCGCGACCACCGTCCACGGGCTGACTATGTCGATCGGCGAGCCCGGCACCGTCTCGGCCAGGGCCTTGAGGGCGACGTCGGAGACGCCCAGGCAGGTGCCGGCGGCAGTTGCGAGCAGAAGCCAGCCCCGGCCGCTGAGCCGCCTATGGGCCGAGGCGAGCATCAGGAAGCCACCGAGAGCCAGCGCGCCACCCTCGAACGCCATCATCGTCGACCCGGTGAAGCCGCCGCCCGCGCGGCCATGGCCCGCGGTCAGCGCCAGGAACGCCAGGCCGGAGGCGCATAGAACCAGGCCGATGAGCTCTCGCCTGCCCACCGCGAGTCCGAACCAGCGCCGCGCGGGGAAGGCGAGCAGCGCGAGCCCACCCGCGATCACGGTCTGCACGACGGAGAGCGGCGCCATCGAGAGCGCGGCAACGTACAGGCACCAGGCGAGGAAGGCGAGCCCGAAACCGATCAGCCACCAGCGGGAGCGAAAGAGCCCCGCCGTGCTGCGCAGCGGGCGGCGCATCACGACGTCGGGCGCGGCGACCGCGCCCCGGTGCTTGCAGAGCAGCCCCACGCCAGAGAAGGCGGCACAACCCAAGGCCAGTATCAGTCCGAGTTCGCTCATCAGGTGGAAGGTCGGGGCTCGAGGGTCACGCCTATGGCTGAGGGCCGGGTGAAGGCCACTTGAGTCAGTCGCGGCGCGGCGCGCTTTTGGTTTGCCGGCTCGTTCATCTCCATGGCCTGCCGGAACGCAGGCGGGAACGCCGCGTTGAAAAGGTCCATGGCCACGTACGCCGCCTTGACGCGCGCGCCGTCATGTCGGGGTAGGCCGTCCCGCAGGTCGAGAGGTTCCGAATGTCCAGGAGCGTGTCGTACCACTTACGACTGCTGTCGCCATCGGTGCAGTCAGCAATCATGCGAGCGCTCGCGACCAGTTCGACATCCTCTGGCGTGAGCGTCATAGCGGCGCCAACTCCCCCTGGGCACAGTTGCCGTCGCCGGTCGTGCCCTCCCACGAGACGAAGTAGCTGCCGTTCGTGTTCTTGCGCATGACCTCGCCCTCCATCGTGGGGAACCACGCATATGACAAACGCGCTGGCCTACCGTGAACTCGCGCGTCTGTATGCCTTCCCACTGAAGTGCGCAGCCGCTCTTGGAACACCCTCCTGAAACAGCCGCTTTGGACGAAAAGCAGCACCCCTGCTTTGCATGGAAAGCAGCGGTCAGGGGCTGACGCTCGCTTCTCCCGCGAAACGGGCGTCCGACCGACGTCCGATCAGCGCCTTAGACGGCGATCACGATCTTTCCTTGGGAGTGTCCTTCTCCCTGGTATCGGAGCGCTTCGGGAACCTCGCTCAGCTGGTAGCGCTGATCGATGACCGGCGTGACCTTTCCGGACTCGACGAGCTCCTTCAGGACGACCAGATCCTCCCTGGTATGCCTCGTAATGAAGATGCGCATCCGCTGGCGCACAAACGGTGACGACGAGAGCACCTTGATCTGGCGAGCGAGTCCGAGCCAACGGCCCATATGCGATACCCCAACTAGGACATACGTGCCCTGGGGGGTTAGCGAGCGGCGGCAGTCCGACAACGGACGGCTCCCCACCAGGTCGAGCATCACGTCGTATCGCTGCCGATCTTGGGTGAAGTCCTCTCGGGTGTAGTCGATGACCTGGTCCGCCCCGATCGATCGGACCATGTCCATATTCCTTGTGCTGCACACCCCGGTCACGTCCGCCCCGAACGATTTGGCGATCTGGACGGCGAAGGTGCCAACGCCTCCCGACGCGCCGTTGATCACCACTTTCTGCCCCGGCTGGACCTTCCCTTGATCGCGAACCGCATTGAGGGCGGTGAAGGCCGAGTCTCCGACGGCCGCGGATTGCTCCAAGGTGAGGTTGGATGGCTTCGCTAGCAGGTTGTCCTCTTCAACACACGCGTATTCAGCAAAGGCGCCGTTGCACCAGCCGAACACCTGGTCACCCGGTTGGAACTGCTTCACGCTGCCGCCGACCGCTTCAACCTCCCCGGCCAGATCGAGTCCCGGTATCTCATGTTTCGGCTTGAACAGCCCGACCGCCGGACGCATCGCATAAGGGATGCCCCTGAGGAGGTGCCAATTCCCGATATTGACGGCCGCTGCGCGAACCCGCACCAGCACCTCACTTTCTTTCGCAACCGGCTTGTCGACGTCCTTGAGCTCAAGGACATCGGGTAAGCCGTACTTGTCTTGGATGATCGCCTTGATCACGTCCTCCTGAGCCACCGCCGGTTTTCCTGGTCCGAAGCCGCCCGGGTTCTCATTCGCTCGTCGTCTGGAGTCCCGGGAGATTACGACCGAACCTCGGACATTCGGAAGTGGCACCCCGTCCTGTCGCGCTCTGCCTTTCGCGTGGGAGCGAGAGCTTGGCTGTCAGCAGCGCGGCTGACCGAAATAACCGCTTGGACGAAAAGCAGCGGTACCGCTTTGCATGGAAAGCAGCGGTGCACGCAACCAGGTGCGGGAGACCGGTTAGATGGGGAGAATGAGACTGCACCATGGCGACCTTCCTTGACGAGTTCCTCCCAACCTATGACGTCTCCGATGCCGTGGGCTGCCTTGTCCAGGCTCCCGTGGAGGTGACCTGGGACGCGCTCAAGAGGGTCGATCTGATCGATGTCGGCCGAAAGAAGCCGCTTGTCGGCCTGCTGGGCGGCATGCGCGCCCTGCCTGACCTCGCTGCCCACCTCCTCCATGGCGAGCGCCCGCCGTCGGCTCCCAAGACGCTGCGGCTTGACGATCTCGCCAACATGCCGGCGGGCGAAGGTGGCTGGGTTCGGCTGGGGGAGCGCCAGCGAGAGGAGATCGCGCTCGGCCTCGTAGGCAAGTTCTGGCGGCCGGTTATCGAGTTCGCGGATGTGGCGCCCGAGGACTTCAAGGAGTTCGACGAGCCGGGATTCGCCAAGACGATCTACTCCCTTGCGACCCGTGAGCTCGATGAGCACACAACGATGCTGAACGGGTCGATGCGGACCGCGACCACAGACGAGCAGGCGCGGCGCTGGTTCAGGCGCTACTGGACCTTCGGCGTCGGCCCCGGCGCTCATGTCCTTGTAAGTGCTCTGCTCGAGGTGGTTCGCGATGACGCCGAGAGCCACGATGGGAGCAGTTGATCTCTACTGGCTTCCCCTGGGTGCTGGCGGTCATTTTGTTCGACTCAATGGGCGCGTCTACGAGGCAATCGCGGCCCGTGTGCGACACCGCCCCCCATCTGACCTCTACCACTCGGCCCTTCAGATCCACCTGGAGTCGGATACTTGGGTGATCGAGCAAACGCCGGTTCCCGACCTGAGCGGCGAGCAACGCGGGGTCGTGGCCGTCGGCCCTGTTGGCAGCCGACTGCTCAGCCGCTTCCGGATCTTTCGTTACGAGATCCGCCTGTGGCCCGGCGGCCGAATACCTGATGTGGCAGAGGCAGTCGACAGCCCCAGGGAGCTCAGCCGTGACGAGGGCTGCGCCCGGCGTGTCCTCGATGTTGCCCCAAAGATCCCGACCCCAACATGGGGACGAGACGAACTCGGCGCCGGCGAGATGTGGAACTCCAACTCGGTCATCGCCTGGATCCTCAGCGCGAGCGGGATTGATGCTTCGGGGATCGCGCCACCGCCGAATGGGCGCGCGCCTGGTTGGAACGCAGGTGTGGCGGTAGCGGAACGCGGCGAGAGTTCCGCCTGGGACGAGAAGCGGTAGTACCGCTTCGCATGGAAAGGAGTACTTTCGATCGCACGCTCGCTTCTCGCGCGAAGCGACACTCCGTTCCGAGTGAGCAGATTACGCCTGCCACCTGTTGTACCGCGGCGATATGGTCGCCCCGTACTCTCGCGAAGCCTCGATGGCAGACGACGAAAACAAGCAGGTGGTCCGGCGCTTTTACGAGGAGCTGTGGAACCGGGGGAACCTGGACGCGGCTGACGAGCTAGTAGCGCCGGATTATGTGCGGCATGACCTGCGTCCAGGCGATGCGCCACCAGGACCAGCTGGCCAGAAGGCGGTGGCGGAGAAGTTCCGGGCGGCGTTCCCTGATGTGAGCCTGGAGGTGGAAGCGCTTGTAGCCGAGGGTGACCTTGTCGTCGCCCGGTGGACGATGTTCGGAACCCACGCAGGTGCCTGGGGCGATAGCGCACCGACGGGTCGAAGCGTGCGCTTCTCCGGGGTCAACTTCTTCCGTATCGCGGATCACAAGATCGCCGAGATCTGGAATGTCCGCGACGATCTTGGTCTACGAGAGCAGCTTGGCGCAGCGGTATACGCCGGGTTCCCTGAGCAGGCAGACGCTTGAGCCAACTTCTTCAGGCCGCTCCCGAATGGATCGAGGAGCGACGGGCCGGCTGGGAGCAGGCTTCTGCTTCGCGTGAGAGCGGGAGCAAGGGCGTCCCTCCAGAGATGACCTGCCCTCCAGAGATGACCTGAAAAGCGCCGCTTTGGACGAAAAGCAGCACCCCTGCTTTGCATGGAAAGCGACAGTCCCGCTGATGTCGCCTTGGACGCGAGCCGGACTTCGGGGTGGAAAGCGGCGCTTGCCTACTTCTTCTTGCCTCTCCGCTCGGCCGGAACATGCCTACAGAGGGAGGACAAGGGCGGCCAGCCCGCCCGCGATGCGGCTAACGGCGCGCCCTCGGTAGCTGGACGAACTTGCCGCGTATCCGCTTCTGCTGAGCGTGCGTGAAGGCGAGCTTGACCCACTTCTTGGATGAGAAGAGCTTGGTCATGTTCGCGAACCAGGGTGAGGTCGGATCGGTCGCCTGCGAGTAGGTGAGGATGCCCTGGGACTTCGGCCCGCGCTTGGTCAAACGGGTGGTCAGGACCATAGAGGACCCCTGGACGACCTCCCCATAGGAGGCGTTGTAGAACGGGTCCCCGTTCGACGAGTTGATGTTCTGGAAGCAGTTGCCGCAGCCGTGGATCGAGATCCGTCTTCCTCCCCTCGACGCGACCTGCACGCCGCGCATGCCGCTGCCGAGGGGGATGCCGTGCTGCCGAAGCTCCTGCACCGCCAGGGCGAGAGCCTGCAGATGCTGTGGGTTGGCGGTGTTGAGCTGGTTCGGGGTGTTGAGCGGATCGGCGGGGTTGAACGGATCTGACCAGTAGTCGGATCCCGCCGGAGAGCGCCGCTGGTAGGCGGCGAATAGCCACGCTCCCCTGCTGTCAAGGTTGCCGGTGTCGTCATACGCATCGAGGATCGGGCAGGCCTCGCTGATATCGACACTGCCGCCACCCGACAGGGCGACCGTCGGGTTGGCGCGGCAGAGCGCCGCGAGCTGCTTGGAGACGAGCTGCGCCAGGTAGCTGGTATCGCTCTCCCACATCGCTTGCAGCGAACCGATTCCGAACCGGCGCCCGCTGCCGAGAACGGAGCGGACCACCAGGTTGCCCCAGCGGGTGCGAATTCCCTGGATCGTGTTGTCGAGTCCGATCAGCGGGGTGATCCCGGTGATCGGTGAGGACGGGTTGGCGAGCCAGAAGGAGTCGTTCGAGTTCTCCACGTAGTCGCGTCGGATCAGACTCGGCATCGCGCTCGCCGGCAGATAGCCGTTCGGCGTACAGGCGGAGCGCGATCCGTCGAGCGTGATGACCCGCGCCGCGTCGAAGACGAGCTGCGGAAGGCCCGCCGGCGTGCAGGAATCGATCAGGGACTTCGGCGCGTTCGAGTAGCGGCCGACGTCCGCGTAGAGCGCCCGCCCGGTGGAGTCGGCGGCGATCGTGTTGAAGAACGGGACCCCGCGTCCTTTGCGCTCGATGCTCAGCAGGTCCCGGACGCTCCGGGCCCGCCCCATCTTCAGGTACTGGTTCGCCACGCTGCCGTTGTTGAAGTTGGCGTCGGTGAACGCGTACGCGGTGGTGTTGCTCCAGGTGTACCCGGCGTCGGGGATCGTGATCACGAGTCCGTAGCGGGTGCCGTAGAAGGTGTGGGGCTGGCCGTTGACGGTCACGGTCGTCCGCGTCATCGGCATCGTCTGGCCGTCCACCACGTAGCTGGTCGGATCACCCGGGGCCAGTTGCAGCTGCTCCACGACGAAACGGCGACCCGTGGAGACGGTGTGGGTCCAGGCCATGTTTCGGTTGAATCCGACACCGATCTCCGGGAAGCCGCCCAGTGTTCCGCCGAGGGCGTTGTACTTCCCCGGGACCGTCAGCTGCGCCATCCAGAAGCGATCGACACCGCGCCAGGGGAAGTGGGGGTTCGCCAGCAGCAGGCCGCCGCCCTTCTTGGTCCCCTTCGAGCCGAAGGCGAGGCCGTTGGAGCCGAGCTCGGAGTCCCCGCTCTCAGCGCCGATCGCCCGCCTCAACGCTCCGGCACGCAGGCGCGGCCCGCCCGCGGCCGACTCCTTGGCGAAGGCCCCGGGCGGCTGGGCGTCATAGAGGTCGCTGATGAAGGTTCCGCTCGAGGCCCCGATCTCGATCTGCAGCCCCCGCAGCGCCAGATCCTGGAAGGTGATCGGCCGAACCCACGGCTGGCCCTTGCAGCTCGGATCATGGAAGCGCCGGCTGCGGAGGAAGGCGTTGAACCCGTCGGCCCACCCGTGGTAGAGCCGACGGGCGTTCTTCCGCAGCTGGGTACTGATCCCCTGTTCCGCCCCCGTCGCCTGCACCCACTTCCAGAAGGCATCCGACTTCGGGTTCGGATCGACGCTGTCATTCGAGTAGTAATGGGACACTCCATCGGGCCCGAAGAACTGGCTGCGCTCACCACGCACGGTGACGATCGCATCCTCGAACAGGCAGAGGTTGTCCTGGGCGTAGGAGTAGCCCTCCCCGTAGCCGAGCGAGCGAAAGTCCTTGGCGCGGACGTGCGGGATGCCGGCGGAGTCCCGGACGACTTGGACGTGGTATGTGCGCTTCTTGCCGTGCGCAGGTTTCTTGCCGAGCGCCGGGGTGGCGGAGGTCCCCAGCATCAGAGCCGCGGTGAGCACCGCACCGAGCAGCAGATGACGGCGTGAACGCTTCAAGGGCGAGGAACATACACCGGGGTGGAAGGGTGAGCGAACCCCTCCCCCTCACGAACAACCCATACCTTCGGCTGTGGACTCTTTCTCTCGCCGGTCATCGCCTAAGGCTCCCACACGGCTCCGCGGGTAGCAACGCTGTCGTATTACTGAGACCTGAGCTCGACCACAAATCCCTATGCGGGAGGGGCTGTGTATTACACGAACTCAGCCCCACCCTCGACCCCCTGGTCTACTTCGATCACCCAAGACTTTGCGTTCAAGACCTACGTGGCGCCTGTGACGTCGGCCAGTCCGACCGGACAGCGGGCCGCCGCGCTTAAGAAGTGCAAGAAGAAGCACTCGCACAGGGCCCGGAAGAAGTGCAAGAAGAAGGCGAAGCTGCTGCCGGTCTGACGTTCCCCGGAAGGCCAGCCGAATAGCCGCTTTGGACGAAAGCAGCACCGCTGCTTTGCATGGAAAGCGGCGGTCTAGAAATCACACCTCTAAGCGTTGAAGGGGAGCTGCTCGGGCCAATCCTCGGGAGCTTCGGTCCGCATCTGTTCGTAGCAAGTGACGTGGTATTTGCAGACTGGCTCGAAGGCACCTTCCACGTGCCCACTAGCGCCGCAAACCGCATTGGAATTCGGGTAAAGCTAGAAGAGCTGGTTCTCGCCCGCGAAGATCTCGGAGACCGAGTCGTCCGTGAAGATCCGTCGCATCGAGTCCGCGAGCGTCTGTGCGGCTGAGATCACGGTGATGTTGTCCGGGGCGCCCGGGCGCTGCGGCATGGTGTCCGTGACCACGATCTGCTCGATGCCCGAGTTGTCCTGAGCCAGTCGCTCGTACGCCGGGCCCGAGAAGACGCCGTGGGTGGCGACCGCGATCACCCGCTTGGCGCCCTCGTCCAGGACTGTCTGAGCCGCCGCCGTGAGCGTGCCCGCCGTGTCGATCATGTCGTCGACCAGCACGGCGGTCTTGTCCTTCACCTCACCGACCACGTAGCCGATCTCGGCCACCTGCTGGGCGGGGCGCTCCTTCTCCATGACGGCCCAGTGAGTGCCGATCTTGCGGGCGAAGTTGCGGGCCGTCTTCACGCGGCCGGCGTCCGGGGAGACGATCACCAGCTCCTCGTCGAAGCCCATGTCCGCGACGTACTGGGCGAGCATCGGCATCGCGGTCATGTGATCCAGGGGGACGTGGAAGAAGCCCTGGACCTGGCCGGCGTGGAGGTCCATGGTGAGGACGCGGTCGACGCCGACGCCCTCGAGGCACTTGGCGACGATCCGGGCGGAGATCGGCTCGCGCGGGGCGGACTTCTTGTCCTGGCGGGCGTAGCCGTACCAGGGCATTACGGCGATGATCCGATGGGCCGAGGCGCCCTGGGCGGCGTCGATCATCGCCAGCAGCTCCATGAGGGCGTCGTTGGGGGTCATCCCCTCGATCTCGTTGGCGGCGGTCGACTGGACGATGAAGACGTCGGCGCCGCGGATCGACTCCTCGTAGCGGCAGTAGACCTCTCCGTTGGAGAAGGTCTTGAGGGTGACGTCGCCGAGATCGACGGCGAGGTGGCGGGCGATGTTGGAGGCGAGCTCGCCGGAGGCGCGGCCGCCGAAGACCATCAGGCGCTTGCGGTAGTCCTGAACGATCTCCGACATCGGGTGAGGCTGCTCGACGGTGCTCACGAGTCTTCTCCCTCGCTCGATTCCTTGTCCTTCTTCGCCGCGTAACCCTCGACGTTCTTCTGGTCTGCCCTCGAGATTCCCAGCGCACCGGGAGGAATGTCGTCGGTGATCACCGACCCGGCCCCAGTGTATGCGTCGTCGCCGACTTCTACGGGAGCGACGAACGTCGTGTCAACCCCGGTCTGAACGTTCTTCCCGATCTTGGTGCGATTTTTGTTGCGCCCGTCGTAGTTCGCCGTGACCGTGCTGGCCCCGAGGTTGCTCCCCTCCCCCACGTCGGCGTCGCCGATGTAGGAGAGATGCGGCACCTTTGCGCCGGGCCCGATCTCCGAGTTCTTGATCTCGACGAAGCTGCCGGCCTTGGCACCCTCCCCGATCCGGGCGCTCGGCCGCAGGTGGGTGAAGGGACCGACCTTGGCCTCGTCGGCCACCTCGCATGCCGTGAGATAGGAGTGGATGACAGCGGCGCGCTCTCCGACACTGCAGTTGACCAGGGTCGTCATCGGGCCGACCGTGCTCCCGGCGCCGATCTCGGTGTCGCCGCGCAGCGAGGTGCCCGGAAGGATCGTCGTGTCCGGGGCGATCCGGACGTCGGCGTCGATCCAGGTGGCGGCGGGATCCTCGATCGTCACCCCCGCCCGCATGTGAGCCAGGTTGATACGCCGGCGGGCCTCGTCGCTGACGCGGGCGAGGTCGGCGCGATCGTTGATGCCGAGGTTGACCGCCGGGTCCCCCACCAGGTGGGCGATCATCCTCCCGCCGGCCTCGCGGATCAGCGGCAGGACGTCCGGCAGGTAGTACTCACCCTGGGCATTGTCGTTGGTGAGGCCATCCAGCGCGTCGGCGAGCGGCTTCCCCGCGAAGGCATAGGTACCCGCGTTCACCTCCCTGACCTCGAGCTCCTCCGCCGAGGCATCGCCCGGCTTCTTCGCCTCGACGATCTTCTGGACCTCGCCGTCGGCCGTGCGGATCACCCGGCCGAAGGTTCCCGGGTCATCCAGCTCGGTGGTCATCATCGTCGCGGCCGCACCGGCCTCGGCGTGCGCGGCGAGCAGGCCCTCGATCTCATGTGCGCTGAGCAGCGGGGTGTCCCCGGAGAGGACCAGGACCGTGTCCGAGTCGCGGACGACGCCGGCAGCGGCCCGGAGGGCTCCGCCGGTGCCATCGGCGACCGGCTGGACAATCGTCTCCGTGCCGTCGGGCAGAGCACCGGAGAGGTCATGGTCTGGAGAGACGACCACGCAGACCCGCGCCGCACCCGCCTCTCGCGCGGCCAGGATCGGCCAGGCGATCATCGGTCGCCCGCAGACCTCGTGCAGGACCTTGGGCACTGCCGAGCGCATCCGAGTGCCCTGCCCAGCGGCCATGATCAGGGCCGTGGTGGCCGGGGGATTCACAGCGGAATCGTAGTTGCAGAGGGCCGGACGGCATGGCTCCGCCCGACCGCTGGGCGACGTCCGTCAGCCGGCGGTGGGCGTACGCCCCGCCTCCTGCGCCTGGAAGGCGGCGGTGACCAGCTCAACGATCTCCCGTGGGGCCTTCTCCGGCGAGCCGGCGTCAACGGGGGGCTTGGGGTCGTACTCGATGCCAAGCTGGACCGCCTGCGCAACCTGCTCCCCGTTGATCGTCTTCACCAGGTGGAGAGCCATGTCGATGCCCGATGCAACCCCGGCGGCGGTGACGATCTTGCCGTGCTCGACGACTCGCTCCGGGACCGGCTTCGCACCGAGCTCTGCGAGCACATCTCTGGCCAGCCAGTGGGTGGTCGCCGGGGCCCCATCGAGCAGCCCTGCGGCCGCGAGCAGCAGCGAGCCGGTGCACACCGAGGTGGTCCAGGTGCTGGTCTCGTGCACGCCACGGATCCACTCGTGCAGCGGCTCGTGCTCGAGAAGCATGCGGTTGCCGAAGCCGCCGGGGACGAGGACGATGTCGGGGCTCGGCACCTCCTCCAGGGAGGCGTCGGCGACCAAGGAGAGCGTGTCGGACTCGTTTCGGATCGGCCCCGCCTGCTCGGCGACGAAGATGGACTCGTTGCCGGGCACCGAGTTGAGGACGTCGTGCGGCCCGGTGATGTCGAGGGCGGTGAATCTGTCGTAGAGCAGATAGGCGACTTGCATTGGATCTCCTCTCAGCGGGTTGATGTGGCTGACTCGGAAATTCGCTGGAACCTGCCGCGGTACGCGACCGGGGCGACGCCGACGCGGCGCGAGAAGGCGCGGCGCATCGTCTCGGGCGTGCCGAATCCGCAGCGAGCCGAGACGAGCTCGACCGGATCGGTGTTCTCCTCGAGCAGCTGCCGCGCCCGTTCCACTCGGAGCTCCTCGACGTAGGCGGCGGGGGTCATGCCGGTCTCTCGCCGGAAGAAGCGGGCGAAGTTGCGCGGGCTCATTGCGGCGCGCTCGGCGAGGGCCTCGACGCGGAGGTCGGCGTCGAGGTTGTCGGCGATCCACGACTGGAGCTCCCGTAGCGGCCGACGTTCCGCAAGTTGCGCGGAGAGGTGGGTGCTGAACTGGGCCTGGCCGCCGGGGCGCTGGAGGAAGAGGACGAGCCAGCGCGCGATCTCGACAGCGGTCTCTCGACCAAGGTCCTCCTCCACCAGGGCGAGGGAGAGGTCCATCCCGGAGGTGACGCCGGCGGATGTCCAGACGTTCCCATCCCGGACGAAGATCGGGTTGGGGTCGACGGTGAGCTCCGGGTGGCGACGGGCAAGCTCGGCCGTCGAGGCCCAGTGGGTCGTGCAGGTCCGGCCCTCCAGCAGCCCGGCTCGGGCGAGCAGGAACGCACCGGAGCAGACGGAGGTGACTCTGCGCGAGCGGCGGGCGGCGCTGCGAATCCAGCGGATCAGGGCGGCGTCGTTCTCCGCCTTCGCGACCCCGAAGCCGCCGGCGACGACGAGAGCGTCGATCGGCCCGCGGCAGCGGGCGATGGTCGTCTTGGGGACGATCCCGTAGCCGCTTGACCTCGTCGTGATCGGTCCGGGCTCCTTGGCGACCACCTCGACCGTGTAGGCGCCGCCACCGGCCAGGGCATCGGCGCCCGCGAAGACCTCGGCCGGACCAACCACGTCGAGCGACTGCACCCCCGGGAAGGCGAGGATGACGACGCGGCGGGGAGAGTTGGCCGAGGGCACATGTAAATCATGGCCGGATCCGTGTCTGTCTGCAATGACCAATAACGGACGATTTCTGCCACACCGCGCCGTGAGCTGTTCCGGCGGGAGCCGACCTAGACTGGAGTCCGCGCTCCGGGGTGGTGTACTTGGACAGCACGCCTGGTTTTGGTCCAGGAAGAGGGGGTTCGACTCCTCCCCCCGGAACTCCGGTGATCCGTGCAGGGCATCCCTGCGCATCACCGGTGCCGGGCCGGGGGCCGTCCCCAAATAGGCTCTGGGAGACATGGCCCCGATGTCGCGCTTCCCGCGCATCTCCTGGTTCGGATTCCTCTCGGACTGCCACACCGGCGCCCTCGTCTCGCCCGAGGGCTCGATCGAGTGGCTCTGCCTCCCCCGCTTCGACTCCGAGAGCGTCTTCGGCTCGCTGCTCGACCGGAGCGCCGGCTTCTGGCGGATCGGGCCGCCGGGGCTGATCGCGCCGGTCAGCCGCCGCTACGTCCCGGGCACGAACGTGCTCGAGACCACCTGGATGACGGGCTCGGGCTGGGTAGTCGTCCGTGACGGCCTCTCCCTCGGAGACTGGCGGCAGGACAACGACTTCGAGCCCCACCGTCGCCCGCCGCCGGACGATGAGGCGGAGCATGTCCTGATCAGGCAGATCGAGTGCCTGCAAGGGGAGGTCGACATCGAGATGATCTGCCAGCCGTGCTTCGACTACGGGGCGACACGACTCGATTGGGAGCGGCGCGGCGACGACGGGACCGACGCCGAGGTCACCCACAACAACATTCACCTGATCTTGACCGGAGACCTCCCGCTCGGCGTCGACGGCTCCGACGCTCGGGCCCGACACCGCATGAAGGCTGGAGAGGTCCGCTACAGCGCGCTCAGCTGGGGGCCCTCGCCGATCCCGCCGAGCTCGGCTGAGGAGTGCGAGCAGCGTCTGCAGCGCACGGTCGACTACTGGCGCCGCTGGCTCGAGGGTGGCAGCTTCCCGGACCATCCATGGCGGGACTACCTGCAGCGCTCGGCTCTGGTCCTGAAGGGCCTCACATATGCGCCGACGGGGGCCCTGATCGCCGCTCTCACGACATCATTGCCCGAGACCCCCGGCGGCGAGCGCAACTGGGATTACCGCTACACCTGGATCCGGGACGCCACGTTCGCCCTCTGGGGGATGCACACCCTCAGCTTCGACTACGAGGCGACGGACTTCATGGGCTGGCTGGCGGACGTCTACCGCGAGAACCTGCAGGACGGCCACCCCGGCCTGCAGATCATGTACGGGGTCGGTGGGGAGAAGGACCTCACCGAGACGACGCTCGAACACCTCAGCGGCTACGAAGGCGCCGAGCCGGTCCGCATCGGGAATGCCGCCTACGACCAGCGACAGAACGACGTCTACGGCGCGCTGCTCGACTCGGTCTACATCCACGCCAAGGTCCAGGACCACCTGCCTCACGAGCTCTGGGAAGCCCTCTGCCGACAGGTCGAGTCGGCGATTGCCGTCTGGGAGAAGCCCGACCAGGGGATCTGGGAGGCGCGCGGGGACCCCAAGCACTACGTCTCCTCCAAGCTGATGTGCTGGGTCGCCCTGGACCGTGGCTGCCGCCTCGCCGACCGGATCGGCGACGAGGACCGGCTCGCCCGCTGGAGCGAGGTCTCCAAGCAGATCCGCGAGGACATCCTCGACAAGGGGGTCTCGGAACGCGGTGTCTTCCGCCAGCACTACGAGACGGACGCGCTCGACGCCTCCACCCTGTTGGTCCCACTGTTCCGGTTCCTGCCGCCGGATGACGACCGAGTCGTCAAGACGGTCAAGGCGATCGAGGAGGAGCTGACCGAGAATGGGCTCGTGCTCCGCTACCGGGTCGACGAGACCGATGACGGACTGCACGGCGAGGAGGCCAGTTTCCTGATCTGCTCGTTCTGGCTGGTGTCAGCCCTGTCCGAGATCGGGGAGCAGCAGCGGGCCCGCGAGATGTGCGAGAAGATGCTCTCCATCGCCGGACCCCTTGGTCTCTACGCCGAGGAGCTCGACGCAAAGACCGGACGTCATTGGGGAAATTTCCCGCAGGCGTTCACTCACCTGGCGCTGATCAACGCCGTCAGTCACGTGATCTCGGACGACCGTGCCACCGGCGACCGCGAGGGGAACACTGCGGTGCTCACCGAGATGATCTCGCAGCAGACGGGCTAGTCGGCGTCGGCCGGCGGCACCCGGCCGCCCTCGGTCCCCGGCTCGCCCGCCGGGCCAACCGGTGAGTGAATTCCGAGCACCCTCATCGCCTTCAGCCCGAGCCCGAGCTTCTCGCGGCCCTCCGTAGAGGTGACGTCGTGGCCGCAGAGATCGCGGGCGCGCTCGAGCCGGTAGCGAATCGTGTGGCGGTGGGTGTAGAGCTGCTGGGCGGTGGCAGCGACGTTGCCGTCATTCTCGAGATAGGTCTCCACCGTGTTGACGAGCTCGGTCTCGTACTGCTCGTCGTAGGCGACCAGCGGCTCGACGGTCTCCGAGTAGAAGCGCTCGAGCTCGCCGGGGTCCTCGCTCATCGCGGGCAGCAGCAGCCGGTAGGCGCCGGTGTGCTCGAAGGCGAGCACGCGCGTGCCCTCAGCCTCCCCGACGTTCGCGGCCAGCAGCGCCTCCTGGCCGGCTCGGTAGAGATCGACCGGGTCGACGGCGACCCGGCTCTGGGAGACGCTTACCGTGAAGCCGCTCAGGCCCGCGTCCAGCTCATTGGCGAGCGCGTCCGCCGCGCGGGAGAGCTTCTCCTCTCCATCGGCCGGGACGATTGCGATCGCCTCCGTCCCTTCGCGCTCCTGGTCCCCCTCGGCCCCGAGAGCGCCGGGACTGATTGCTCGGACCGCGCGAAGCGCGATCGCCAGCACGCGCGATCGCCACTGGCCCGTCTGAGCCACGTGAGGAATGGCGCGGGCGATTAGCACACCGGCGCCGCCACCGAAATCGGTTCCGAGCTCCGCCGCCCGGGCCTCGATGTCGCCCCGGTCGGTGATCTTGCGGTCGAGCAGGGCCCGGACGAAATCCGCCGCGGCTTCGTCGGTTGCCCATTCGGGGGAACGGGAGCGCTCCAGCTCGAGCCCGACGAGAGTCGCGACCATCCGCAGCAGCGCGGCGTCGGGCTCGTCCTCTCCGCGAGGGCGCCAGCGAAGCTCACCGACCGAACTGTCGGCGACGCGCAGATCGACGGTCTCGACACCGCCGCCGCCGGCCAGCAGCTTCTTCTCCTCGTCTGGGGAGGCCGTCGCCACCGCCAGCACGTTGCTGGTGCGGTCGATCAGGGCGACGCTGGCATCGAGCGCCCGCCCAGCCGCCCGGGCGACCGCCGGCATGCCCGCGCCGGCCTCGATGGCCGCCGAGAGCTCCTCGAGGCTGCCGGGATCGGCGTGGCGCTCGGAGCGGGAAGTCTCCTTCGCGTTCATCGGAGCATTTTAGGTTGAGTCCGAAATGCGGCGTTGCCTAAATCCAGGTCGAGATCTTGTCCCAGTTGAGGAAGATCACGATGCCGAGCACGAGCCCGACCAACACCAAGGCCGCGAGTACGAAGAGAGAGAGGAAGCCGGCGACGATCTTCTCCCAGGCGCGCCCGTAAGAGCCCAGCGCCGGCGCCAGGATCAGCCCGATGAAAACGGATACCGAGAGCAGCCCGGCGATGCCGAAGAGGTAGTACTCAGTTCCCAGCGCCAGCACCGGCGCCAGGATCGAGCTGAGGGGCCCGGTCATGACGCCGAGGATTGTGGCGGATGTAGGAAACGATGAGCACCACGATCGCCACGGCCGAGAAGCACGAGAGCCCGAGCGCCCATCCCGAGGTCACGTCGCTGAGCCAGTGCACGCGCAGGTAGACCCGCGTCAGCCCGACCAGGGCAGAGACGAGGATCGCCGCCCCGATCACCAGGCTCCGCTTCGTGATGCCCGGAACGAGCCGCAGGGAAAGCGTGACCGCAAGCCACACGTACAGCGTGGAATAGGCGGCGTGGCCGCTCGGGAACGCCGATCCGTGCGCCGAGACGATCGGTTCGGGCGGCCGGGGCCGGTCGGTCCACACCTTGATCCCGTGGACGAGCAGGATGGTCATGACGAAGCCGACCACCAGGGCCCAGAACTCCATCCAGCGACGCGTGGCGGCCAGCGCCACGGCCGCGAGGGCGGCCAGGGGCCAGGTCACCCAGCCGCTGCCAAGGTCGGTGAATCCCTTGGCGGCTGTTGTGAGCCAGCTCGCCTGCAGGTCGTGCGCGACGTTGAGCGCCGTCTGGTCCCCAGGCGTAGGCCCGGGATCGCCAGAGACAACCGCCCAGTAGGCGATCACCACGAAGAGCCCGACGGCAAGGGCTGCCAGCAGGCTGGTCAGCTCGAGGCCGAGATCGCCCGGCGTCAGCCTCCGGCCGACGAACGCGAACTGGGGACGCAGGCGCCGGCCCAGCGCGAGGATGGGCCGTAGAGCCGGTCGCTTCTCCATCTCCGCCGCGATCTTTCCGCGGTTCTGGGGCTCGCGGAGAAACCGGAAGGCGAGGTAGAGACCCACCGCCACCCCGATCACGATCGCGAACACGAGCAGTCCCTTGCCCACGATCTGGGTCACCCTGTCGAGGCTCTGCGCGAAGAAGTAGCCGGCGAGGATCAGGCCGGTCGACCACAGGCCTGTGCCCAGGATGCTGAACGGCGCGAAGTTCCGGTACCGCATCTTGCTGCTGCCGGCGATGAATGGTGCGAGCGCCCTCACCAGGCCGATGAACCTCCCGACCAGGATCGTTCGCCCGCCGTAGCGGGCGAAATAGGCCTCCACCTGCTTCAGGCGCTCGTCGGTGATCCTGAAGCGCCGGCCGTGCTTGACGAGAAACCCACGGCCGAGCCTCGCACCGAGCAGGAAGCTGACTGAGTCGCCCGCGAACGCACAGAGCCAGGTGATCGCCAGGATCAGCGGAAGCGAGATGTCGCCCTGCCCGGCGACCGCTCCGCCGAGCATCACCGTGAACTCACCCGGGGCGATCAGCCCAACGAACGCCCCAGTCTCGAGGAACGCGAGCGCGCCGACCAGGAGGTAGGTCCAGGCGCCCAATCCGTTTGAGAGATCCTGAATCGCCCCCTCCAGGTCGATGTGCGGCAGGTCGCCGCGGAACACGAAGAAGGCGACGATCGCGGCGGCCAGCAGGCCGCGACGGACCCACTTCCAGTTGATGCGGGAGCCGTTCATGTGGCGAGCGGCGCCGTCGCGACGGCACTGGGGAACGTCTTCCGAAGGCCCTCCGCCGCGGCAACGGCCGCGTCCACCGTCGGATACAGCCCGAACGCCGTCGGGCCGGACCCGGTCACCATCGCGTGGGCGGCCTCGGCCTCCTCGAGGCCGCGAAGCGCGTCCTCGATCTCGGGCCGGAGCGAGATCGCCGCCGGCTGCAGGTCGTTGACGAGATTCTCGCGATACTCGAGCGGCGAGGTGCCCTCGTCCACGGCGTCCCGGAGCCGCCTCCGGATCGCCTCGAGCTCGGCCTCGCCTCTCGGCGTGCCCAGGCGATCGGCCTCGGCGTAGACCGCCGCGGTCGCCAGCCCCTCCTGCTGCGGGATCAGCACGATCCCATGCTCCGCGGGTGGCGGAGCGGGCTCGATCACCTCGCCCGCCCCGGCGACCAGGCAGGCCCGCGGCTGGAGCTGGGAAGGGACGTCGGCGCCGATGCCGGCCGCGATCGCGCGCAGGCCCTTGATCTGCCCGCGCGCGAGCCGCAGCACCGCCGCGGCATCGGCGCTCCCGCCTCCGAGCCCCGCCGCCACCGGAACTCGCTTCGTCACCTCGATCCGCAGGGGCGGGCCGTCCCAGCCGTTCTCGCGTAGGGCGGCGAGAGCCTTGGCGGTCAGGTCGGGGCCCTCGATCCCCTCGATGATTACCTCGTCCGCGGCAGCCTCGCTCAGCTTGAGCTCGTCGGCAAGCTCGAGCGGCTCGAATAGCGAGCGGATCTCGTGCAGGCCGTCCTCCCGCCTCGGCCCGACGTAGAGGCAGAGGTTGAGCTTCGCCGGCGCGAGCATCGTGCCGGGCATCTCGGCGACGCTCATGAGCAGGCCTCCCGCTCCGCGAGCGCCTCCGCGAACGCCCCGAACTCCTCGGGCGAAAGCGTCTCGGCACGGGCGTCCGCCGGCTTACCGATCGATTCGAGGGCGCTTCGGGCCGGCTCCAGGGTCCCCGCACAGGCGAGCTCCAGAGAGCGGGCCATCGACTTTCTACGGTGAGCGAACGCCAGCCGGACGAGCGCCGCGAGATCCTCTGAGACGCCGGAGCCCTTGCGGCGAAGCCGCAGCAGCGCGGACCCGACGTTCGGACGGGGAACGAAGACGGCGGGGTCCACGGTGCGGAGAATCCTCACCTCGCAGGCGTGCTGGACGAGCACGCTCGGCGATCCGTACTCGCGAGTGCCGGGCTTGGCGCGCAGCCGCTCGGCGATCTCGCGCTGCACCATCACCACCCAGCTCTCCACCGACGGCAGCTCGGCGATCGTCCGGATGAGCAGCGGCGTGGCGATCGAGTACGGGAGGTTGGCCACCATCTTGGTAGGCGGCGGCGCCAGCTTGCCCAGGTCGATCTTCATCGCGTCGCCCCAGACCAGATCCACGCCGCCGACCTCCTCGGCCAGGGGCTCCAGCTCATCCCGCAGGCGCTCGTCGATCTCGACCACGTGCAGCAGCCTGACGGCGGGGGCGAGCCGCTCGGTCAGGGCGCCTCCCCCGCCTCCCACTTCGAGCACGACGTCCTCGGGCGTGAGGCTTGCCTCCCGCACGATCACGTCCAGCAGGTTCGGGTCGGCGAGGAAGTTCTGACCGAGCCGGCGCGGCGACCGCTCCGGCGGTCCGGCGCGACCGCTCACCACCCGAAGACTCTCGCGGCATTCTCCTCCACGGTTTCCTCGAGCTCACCGTACGCGACGCCACGGACCTCGGCGAGCCTTTCGGCCGTCGCAACCACGTTCGCGGGCTGGTTCGGCTTCCCTCTGACGGGCTGCGGCGCGAGGAAGGGGGAATCAGTCTCAAGCAGGATGCGGTCCTCGGGCACGATGGCCGCCGCCTCGCGAATCGGCTCGGACCTCGGATAGGTCAGGTTGCCAGCGAACGAGCAGTACCAGCCATGCTCCGCGGCCCGCTCGGCCCAGCGCGGCCCGGCGGAGAAGCAGTGCAGGATCACTCCGATGCCGCCGGCCTCCCGCTCCAGCGTGTCGAAGGCCTCCGAAACCGCGTCGTCTGTGCCCTCGCGGTCGCGCAGGTGGACGACGAGCGCCCTGCCGGCGCCTTTCGCGATCGCGATCTGGGCGGCGAAGGCCCGCCGCTGATCGTCGGGGTCCGATCGGTCGCGGTAGAAGTCCAGGCCCGTCTCCCCCACGGCGACGACACCCGGCTGACGAGTGAGCTCCTCGATGGCGTCCGCCGCCGCGTCGTCGAAGCCGGTGGCGCTGTTCGGGTGCCTGCCGACCGAGGCGAACACATCATCGTTTGCTTGTGCCAACGCCACTGCGCCCGGATTCGAGTCCTCGCCCAGGCCGACGGTGACGATCCGCGTCACCCCGGCGTCGCGGGCCGATTCGATCAACTCTGCCTCCGGAGGCTCGCAGAGCCCGAGATGCGCGTGGGTATCGACCACGGCGCGAGTCTAGGTCAGGGCCCTAGATTCGCTTCGATGAAGTCGTGGTAGAGATACGAGCGGGTGTGCACGGAGGGGTAGCCCTTCAGCCCGCAGATCACGAAGAAGAACGGGTTGCGCTTCGACAGCGGCGCTGTGCTCGCCTCCGCGGTGCCCACCAGGCGGGGTCCCTCGGGCGTGTTCGCCACCAGCGGCCCGCCGCTGTCCCCGGAGCAGATGGTGGCCTTCACGGTGCGCCGCTTCACCTTCCGCCTGAGCCTGCGGATCGCGAACCCCACCCTGTGGCCCGAGTCGCAGATCGCCCACGGGGGCAGCGGGCAGAACCGCGATGCGACGTTCGTCGCGGTCAGCACGCCGATCTGCGCCTTCCCGACGATCAGCGGGTTTCGATTGCCGAACCCCGCCACCGAGAGCGTCCCCCCGGGCTGCGTGTAGGCAGCGTCCTCAGCCGCGCTGGCGACTTGAATCGGCGTCGCGGTCGTGGGTGTCTTGAGGGTCAGGATCGCGAGGTCGTTCTCGAAGCCGTGAGCGAAGCCCGGCGCAAAGGCGACGGACTCAACGGCGAGCGCCTCGCCCCCGAAGAAGGCCGAGGTGGACCCGGTCCGGACGGTCATCGTCAGCGGGTTGCCGACGCAGTGGCCGGCGGTCAGCACACGGGTCGGCGAGATCACGGTGCCGGTGCAGAGCGTCGTGGGGGTCAGCACGGCCGCCGCGAACGGCCACTGGTCGATGCTCGCGGGGGTGCCGCCGATCACGCTCTTGCCGGCGCGCGGGCTCGCGTCCGCGACCCCGGCGGCGAGCGCAGCGATCAGCGCCGAGACGCAGAGCGCCATACCTCCCACCCTGGCCAAACGAGAGATCATCGCGGGCAGGGTAGGCGGGGCCGATCGCCTCGACATCGGTAGTTCTCCGTAACCGTCGCGGACCGGCCCGCGACCGCTCCTACCTCTTGATCTTGAAGGCCTGCGCGATCATGTCGGTCGCGCCGGTCGCCGGATCCGTCGCCGTGACGTGGCTGACCAGCTTGTAGCGGCCGGGCGACGCCTTCATCAGCTTCTTCAATGTCCCGCTTGGCTTGATGAAGTGTTCCGCCGGCACGCCGGCCTGGAGCGAGCCCTGTTCCGTGTCGGCGCCCTTCACGAACGGGCCCTTCACCTTCAGGGTCGAGACGACATTGCAGTTCACGGAGCACTGGAACGGCACGGCCATCCTCTTGGCGATCTTGATCTTGCCGGTGATCAGGTAGTTGACGAGCGCGCCCGATTTGTGTGCGGCCGGAGCGCCGGCGGCGCCCGACGCCGGGAGCAGAAGCACTCCAATGACTGCAACCGCCGCGGCAAAGGTCCCAATTCGAGACATCCTGCTCATCGAACTTCCTCCCTGATTCGCTTATCCGGCCTAGGCGAGCCACACTACCACGGGCATCCGGGCCGATTTGGGCTACGCAGTCTGGAGCTTGGGGAACAGCGGGGCGAGCTCGCCGAGCGTCTGACCGCCTCCTCGGGAGCCGAAATCCGGCAGGTCGCGGCCGGGCTCATCCAGCGCGTCGAGCAGGCGGCCGGTCGTCTCCGGCATGTAGGCGTGGAGGAGGAGCGTGGTCACCCGGAGGCCCTCGGCGAGCCCGTACAGGACCGCGTCGAGCGCGGCGGCCGAGCCCTCGTCCTTCGAGAGCTCCCACGGCTTCCGTTCCTCGACGTACTGGTTGAGGCGCCTGACCAGCTTCCAGATCTCCTCCAGGGCCTGAGTCAGCTCGGCCTCGTCGAGCAGCGCGCGGACCCGCTCCGGGGCTCCCTCGAGGTCGCCCGCCAACGCGGGCTCGGCCTCCGCCTCGGGCACGACGCCTTCGCGGTAGCGGCCGATCATCGACAGCACCCGATTCGCGAGGTTGCCGTACTGGTCGGCGAGCTCGGACTCGTATCGGGACTCGAAGCCGGCGGGCGAGATCTGGCCGTCCTGCCCGAAGGAGACCTCGCGGAAGCAGTAGAAGCGCAGAGCGTCGGCGCCGAACTTGGCAATCACCTCGTCGGGGTCGAGCACGTTGCCGAGCGATTTGGACATCTTGTGCCCTTCCATCAGCAGGAAGCCGTGGATGAACATCCGCTTCGGCACCTCGATCTCTGCCGCCATCAGGAACGCCGGCCAGTACACGGCGTGGAACTTGAGGATGTCCTTGGCGAGGATGTGGAAGGGGGGCCAGAACTTCTCGGTGACGTCCTCCCCGTCGATCCCATAGCCGAGGGCCGTGTAGTAGTTGAGCAGCGCGTCGAACCAGACGTAGATCACCTGGTCGGTGTCCCACGGGACGGGGACGCCCCACTTAAGCGTCGGCCGTGAGAGCGACACGTCCTGGAGGCCCTGGCGGATGAACGAGAGGGCCTCGTTGCGGCGGAAGTCCGGCACGACGAAGTCGGGACGCTCCACGTAGAGCTTCTCGAGGTCGTCCTGGAAGGACGAGAGCTTGAAGAACCAGTTCTTCTGCTCCTCGCGGGTCAGGGGGATCTTGTGGATCGGGCAGGTGTTGTCCGGCCCGATCTCGGACTCGGTCTTGAAGTCGGCGCAGCGCGGGCAATACCAGCCCTCGTACATCCCCTCGTAGACGTGGCCGTTGTCGTAGACGCGCTGGACGATCTCCTGGACCCGCTCCATGTGGCCCTCGTCCGTGGTCCGGATGAAGAAGTCGTTCGAGGCGTTGATCTTGGCCGCCATCTCCTTGAAGCGCGGCGCGAGGCGGTCACCGAGCTCGCGCGGCGTGACGCCCTCCGTCTCGGCCTGCTGGGCGACCGGCTCACCGTGCTCATCCGTTCCTGTGAGGAAGAAGACGTCCTCCCCGCGCTGGCGGTGATGCCGGGCGAGGATGTCGGCGGCGATCGTCGAGTAGGCATGGCCCAGATGGGGCTCGCCGTTGACGTAGTAGATCGGCGTGGTGACGTAGAAGCTCACGGGCGGCTGAGCATAAAGGTGGCCGTCACACCCGCTTCGCTACGCCCTTCGCTCCAAAGTGGAGCGGCCTGGTGGCGGCTACAGAAGCTTCTCCTGCCCCTTCGCGCCGGCGCGGCCCCTGCGGCGCGGGATGCCCGCCGCCTCGGTGAGCGCCTCCTCGACGTCGGCGAGGATCGCCCGCTCGGAGCGGGAGGCGACGATCGGCTCGGCCATGTCGTCGACGTGAACGTAGGTGCGCCGCCCGTCGCCACGATCCTTCGGATCGAGCGGGACGATCGCGTAGATCCGGTCGGCGCGGGCGAACTTGCCGTAGCCGAGGGACACCATTCGTGGTTCGCGCTTTGCCATGACCTCACGGTAGCGCGGGCGTCGGAGAAACCCCTGCTATCTCCGCGGTTCGCGGCCCGTGATGCCCTTGTAGAGATCGTTGGCGGGGACGCCGGTGAGGGCCGAGACGACGCTGGCCGCCGCCCGCGGACGCGCCCCGGCGCGGATCAGGCCGCGCAGGGCGTCGGTGGCGAAGCCGATGTCGGCGGTGCCGCGCTCCGCGGCGGGCCCAATCACCACCACGATCTCGCCCCGGGCCTCGTCCCGGAAACGCCTGGAGAGCTCTCCGAGCGTGCCGCGGGCCACCTCCTCGTGGAGCTTGGTGAGCTCGCGGCAGACTGCGGCCGGCCGATCGGGCGCAAGCTGGGCGAGCGCCCGCAGCGACTCGGGCAGGCGCCGCGGCGACTCGAACGCGATCAGCGTCTCGGAGGACTGCAGGACTCGCTCGAGCTCCCCGGTCCGTCGGGGCAGGAAACCCTGGAAGCGGAAGCGGTGAGTCGGCAGGCCCGAGACGACCAGCGCGGTGATGATCGACGACGGCCCGGGAAGCACCTCGATGTCGAGGTCACGGTCGATGCAGGCTCTGATCAACCGGAAGCCCGGGTCCGAGATCGCGGGCGTGCCGGCGTCGGAGACGAGCGCCACACTGTCCCCGCGCTCGATCCGCTGGCCGAGTTCGCGAGCGCGCTCCGCCTCATTCCCCTCGTGGTAGGACATCAGCCGCAGCGCCTGGATCTCGAGGCGCTCCAGCAGCAGACCGGTGCGGCGGGTGTCCTCGCAGGCGATCACGTCGGCCTCGTACAGCGCTCGCCGCACCCGGAGGGTGATGTCCTCGAGGTTCCCGATCGGCGTCGGGCAGACGACGAGCTTTCCCGGCATCTCTCAGCTCTCCTTGTCCAGCTCGATCAGGGCCATTGCCGCGGCTCCGATCATCCCTGCTTCCGGACCGAGCTCCGCCAGCTGCACCCGGGTCTTGTTCATCGGCGGCAGTGCCCGCGTCTGGAGCTCCCGGCGGGCGGGCTCGAGCAACAGGTCCCCGACGGTGGACACCCCGCCCCCGATCACGATCACGTCGGGGTCGAAGATGTTGGCGAGGCTCGCGAGCGCCACTCCGAGGTAGCGGCCCGCTTCGGCGACCACCTCGCCGGCCAGCGGATCGCCTTTCATCGCCAGGTCGGTCACGGTCTTGCCGACGATCGGCCCCTGCGCGAGCGCCTTGCCGAGCGCCGAATCCGGCTCGCGCTCGGCCGCCGCCTTCCCCTCCCGGGCGATCGCCGTGCCCGAGGCGAAGGTCTCGACGCAGCCGTGGTTCGGGCAGTTGCCCTGGCAGGGGGGCCCGTCCTCCTCGACCACGATGTGGCCCAGCTCTGCACCGGCGCCGATCGATCCGCGGTAGATCTCGCCATCGAGGATCAGGCCACCGCCGATCCCGGTACCGATGGTCAGCATGACCACGTTTCGCGCCCCACGGCCCGCTCCGAAGAGGAACTCGGCGAAGGCGGCGACGTTCGCGTCGTTGTCCATGTAGACCGGAAGGCCCAGCTGCTTGCTCATCAGGTCGCGAAGCGGAACGTCGGAGATCTCCAGGTTGACCGCCTGGATCGCCACGCCGCGGTCGTGGTCGATCGTGGCCGGAATCCCGAGTCCGGCCGCCAGGACATCGGGCCTTGCATCCCTGGCCTCCCCCAGCTCCCTGCCGAGGTCCACGACGAGCTCGTCCTCGGTCAGCCCGATCGAGGGCTCATTTCCGTGGTAATGGATGTGCTGCTCGGAGTCGACGACGCCGACGGCCATCTTGGTCCCGCCCAGGTCGACGCCGATCGTCTCGCGGGCACTCAAGAGGACGTAAAGGGGTCTGGCATCGGCATGCGTAAGTATTGATATCCCATGTCTCCGCAGGGAGATGACCGGCCGCCGAAGCGGCCCAAGGGCTCCAAGGGCGGTGGGAAGCCCGACGAGCCCAAGAAGCCTGGTGCCTCCGGGGCTGAAGGCAAGCCCGAAAAAGGGAAGAAGCCCGAGTACACGGTCTACGGGAGCGGCGGGCGCGGCGCGCGCGGCGGCCAGAAGCGTTCGGCTCCCCAGCGAAAGAAGCCTGCCGGGGACAAGGGAGGCACGGGCGGCAAGCCGCCCTACACCGTCTATCGATCTCGGCCGAGCCTTCGAGACCGGCTCCGCAAGCCGAGCATGGAGAGCATCAGGCGCGAGTCGGGCGGGGGCGGCGGCATCCGTGGCTTCTTCGGCCGGCTGACCGGCGGCAAGCGCCCCTGGCTGCGCTGGATTCTGATCTTCGCAGTCGGCTGGCTGCTGCTCAGCTTCATCACGTTCGCAATCTCGGCTCAGATCCAGAAGGGCAAGCTGCCCCAGTCGGCCAAGGACGCCCTGAAGGGCGGGCCGGCGGTCCTGGCCGGGCAGAACATCCTCATCCTCGGCGGCGACCGCCGCGGCAAGGTCCAGCACAACGCGAGCGGCACCGAGGGCCAGGGGCCGCCGCGGGCGGACACGATCATGGTGCTGCACGCCTCGCTCACCTCGTTCCGCAAGCTCTCGATCCCGCGCGACAGCTACGCGGCGATCCCGAACTGTGGCTCCCAGAAGATCAATGCCTCGCTCGCCTGCAACACCCAGAGCCCCAACGGCAACCCCGCCGAGACGATCAAGACGGTCGAGAACTTCCTCGGCATCGACATCAACCACATCGTGATCGTCGATTTCGACGGGTTCGCAAGCTTCATCAACACACTCGGCGGCGTGACGATCAACGTGCCCGATACGAACGGCAAGAAGGATGGCCCGGTCGTCTGCGGCGACGTCGATGGCGGCAAGAAGCAGGGCGGCGTCTCTCTGAGGCTCCCTCCCGGCGAGATCACCCTGCAGGGCGACAAGGCTCTCGCCTACGCGCGCATCCGGCATAACAACTGCAATCCCGCCGAGGACGACCGCGATCGTGCCGCCCGCCAGCAGGAGGTCTTGACCGGGATCAAGGACCGCCTCACCAGCATCACGCGCTTCCCGTACAACTTCATCAAGGGCCCCTGGATCGGCTGGAACGCGCCGAAGGCGTTCGTCAGCGACATGGGCGGCTTTACGCTCCCCCAGGTCGCGATCGCGGCGATCCTCGGCGGCAACGGCGCGACGAACGTCCTGGGGGGCAGCGGAGCGAAGAGCGAGGCCCAGACCGGGCCGGGCGGCAGCCTCGCCTACCCGGACAGTGTCTGCCTGGACGCCGTCAAGCAGCTGATCGGCGGCGACCCGCCGCACCATCCCGCCTGTACTCCGCCCTTCTAGTCAGAGCTGGAGCTGGTCGTCGCCTTGTCAGAGCCGCTCGACTCGGACTTCTTGGAGTTCGAGTCCGAGCTCGAGGAATCAGACGAGTCGCTCGAGGAGGAGCCGTCGTCGCTCCCTGAGGGTGCCTTGCTCTTGTAGTCGGTCGAGTAGAAACCTGACCCCTTGAAATGGACCGCGACCGGGTGGAAGACCCTCTCGACCGGCGCACCGCAGACCTCACAGGTCTCGACTGGATCGTCGGACATGCTCTGGATCACCTCGAAGGTGTGTCCGTTCGTGCAGCGGTATTCGTAGATCGGCATCGGGAGGAAGAGGGTAGTGGGCGGCTGGGATAGCCGCCCGAGCGAAGGAGGAGGCGTGCCTCAGTCGGCCGGTCCGAAGACCGACGCGTCCCAGAACGAGAAGCCGTACGGGGTGGCCCGAGTAACTCCCAGGATCCTGACGTAGCGCGCATCGCGCGCCGTGAAGGTGGTGGTCTTCACGCCCGGCGACGTGAGCGACACGCTGGCGGCCTGGGTGAAGCTGGTGCCGTTCGTCGACGTCTGAATCCGATAGCTGCTGGCGTAGGCCGCCTCCCAATTGAGAGTCACCCTGTCCACCTTGCGGGTGCGCCCGAGATCGACCTGCCACCACTGATTGTTCGCGAAGCTCGAGCTCCAGCGCGTGTTGGAATTGCCGTCGTTCGCCTTGTTCGCCTCGAGGCCCGCCTTCTCCACGCTCGAGGCCGAGGTGGGCTGGTTGAGAGCCTTGTCGGGGTTGGGCGGCGTCGTGTTGTTGTAGGTGGCAGTCAGCGTCTGGCTCTGATTGGCGGTGATGTTGTGGCTGGCGGCGCCCAGGTCGGACCACGACGCGAAGGCGTAGTTGTTCGCATTCAGGATCTGCGGGGTCGGTGCGATCACAGTGTTCTGGGATCCCTGAATGACCGTGGAGACCCAGGGGGCCGCCGCCGTCTTCGAGTTGACGCCCAGCTGCAGGCCGGGCGGCGCCGATGTCACGGTGAGATCGACGGTCTTGGGGTACACGATCACCGACTCGACATCCGTCAGGCCGCCCGAGTCGGTCACCGTCAGCCTCAGCTCGAGGTTCGACGGATACTCGTGATCTGGGGCAATCAGATGTCCGCCGGGGCCGATGAAGTCCTGCAGGAAGTGCTGGTGGCAGTTGCTCGGGCAGTGGTTGAGGATCTCCTGCCAGTGATACGCGGAGTCAGGGAGCGCCTCCTGGGAGTCGGTGGCCGTCGCGGCGAAGTCGATCGTGTCGCCAACCTTCCAGGTCAGGCTCGAGGACGGAAGGGTGATCGTTGCACTCGGCGGGGTGTTACCCGACTGGATCGCGACTGAGTCCGTGTCCGAGGCCCCGTGCGGGTCGGTGACCTTGACCGTGGCGGTGTAGTTGCCGGCCGGGTAGGCGAAGTTGAGTGTCGCCTGGTTGCCGTCGTCGAACTGGCCGTCGCCATCGGCGTCCCAGGCGTAGGTCAGGGTGCCGGCGGCATCGTCGGGATCGGTCGAGCCCGTCGCGCTGAGTTGGACGTTGAGCGGAGCGGCGCCGCTGCTCGGGGTGGCGGTCGCCACCGCGTTCGGCGCCTGGTTCGCGGGTGGGCCGGTTGGCCCGAAGATCTGGGCGTCCCAGAACGAGAAGCCGTACGGAGTGGCGCGGGTCAGTCCCAGTACCCGGACGTAGCGCGCACTGCGGGCGGTGAAGGTGGTCGTCTTCGGGCCCGGAGCCGAGTCCGTTACGTCGGCCGCCTGGGTGAAGTTGGTGCCATCGGTGGAAGTCTGGATCAGGTAGTGCGTGGCGTACGCCGCCTCCCAGTTGAGCGTCACCGTGTCGACCTGCTGGGCACTGCCGAGGTCGACCTGCCACCACTGGTTGTCCGCGAACGCAGAGCTCCAGCGGGTGCTCGAGTTTCCGTCGTTGGCTTTGTTCGCCTCCAGCCCGGCTGCCTCGACGCTCAGAGAGCTCGCCGGCTTGTTGAGAGCCAGATCGCTGCTCGGTGGCGGCTGCTGTTGCGACGGCCCGTAGACCTCCGCGTCCCAGAACGAGATGCCATACCCGGTGGCCCGGGTCACCCCGAGCACGCGGACGTAGCGAGCGTCTCGTGCGGCGAAGCTCGTGCTCTGGACGCCCGGGGTGTTGATGTTGACGTCAGCGGCCTCGGTGAAGTTGGTGCCGTCGGTGGAAGTCTGGATCTTGTAGTGGCTCGCGTAGGCGGCCTCCCAGTTGAGCTTCACCTGGCTGACCTGCTGGACGCTTCCCAGGTCGACCTGCCACCACTGGTTGTCCGTGAAGCTCGAGCTCCAGCGAGTTCCCGAGTTGCCATCGTTGGCCTTGCCCGGCTCGAGTCCGGCCGCCTCCACGCTGGAGGACGAGGCGGGCTGGTTGAGCGCCAGGTCGTTGCCGGGAGGCGGCGGCGCCGGGGTGGAGGTGATCCGGTGGATCGTGCCCCCATCGAGGTCCGCGTAGTAGAGCTCCCCCTGTGGGCCGACCGCGAGCTTGACGGGGCCGGAGGCGCCGGCGTCGAAGGTCTGAATGTTGGACGGGTCCGGCAGGCCGTTGGCCCCGGGGAACATCACCCAGATGCACCGACGCGAGTAGTCCGCGAAGAAGAGAGCACCGTTGTAAGCCGTCGGGTACGAGCCGGCCTGGGAGAACGCCATTCCCGAGATCGACGAGCTCCCGGTGGGACAGCTCTCGCCGTTGACGACCTGGGCATCGTGGTTGTACGTGTAGTACGGAGGCACCACTCCGCCGCTGGCGTAAAGCGTCTCGCAGAGGTTGAGGCCGGCCGTGTCGAAGGACAGATGGGAGGCCGCCCCCTCGTAGCAGGGCCAACCGAAGTTGTCAGCCGTGGAGTCGGCCGGAGTGACAAGCCTGTCGATCTCCTCCCAGGTGCTTTCGCCCACGTCCCCAGCCCAGACCTCGTTGGTCCCCGGCCGTATCGTGAATCTGAACGGGTTACGCACGCCGAAGCCGACGATCCGGCGCTGGTTGGCGTCGGAGCTGGCAGCGAAGGGATTGTCCGAGAGCCCTGCGCCCGTGTCCGGATCTATGCGGAGGATGGAGCCGTCCAGGCCCGTCGGGTCAAAGGTGGTCCGCGCGTCCTGGCTGCGCAGCGATCCGCCCTCGGCAGTCGGCGGGCTGAGGGCGGTCCCGGCGGGGCTCGGCGGGTCGCCGCAAGGGTTGACGGGATTCCCGGCCTGGCCCCAGTCGGGGAAGGTGAAGCTTGCACCGTCGCCTCCGCTGACGTAGAGCTTCCCGTCGGCGCCGAAGGCGAGGTCGCCGATCGAGTGGCTCGGGTATTGCTGGCACCAGTCGGTGATCAGGTTGGTCTGCGCGGTCGAGACGTTGCCGCTGATCGTCAGCCGGGCGAGCCTGCCAGTGACCACACAGCCGTCCGTGGTCGGACCGGGCGGGGTTGGACACGGATCGCTGTCAACCCCGGCCGTCCCCCAGCGCGGTGAGTTGCCGCCAGGCACTGCGTCTCGCGTGTAGAGCACGTAGAGATAGGGACGCGTCGGGAACTGCGGGTCGAGCGCCATGCCGAGCAGGCCCCGATCCCAGAAGTTGTAGACATCGGTGCGCAGGTCGGCGACGATCGTGGGCGTGGTGTCACTGAGGCTGTCGAACTCCTTGATCATGCCGCTCTTCTCTGCGACGAAGATCCGGCCATCGGGCGCGAAGGAGAAATTTGTCGGTTGCGTCAGGCCCGAGATGGCCACCGTGTCCTGGAAGCCGCTCGGAACGGTGCCGGCGTGCGCCGGCTGGGTTCCGGCCAGCAAAAGCACCCCGGCGGCGAATGCCAGACCGGCCAAGCGGTGCCGCCCGCGGGCTACATAATTTTGTCGATGCGAGTTCGTTTTGACCTCCCCCCAGTCCTAATGCATACGTCCAAGCGGTACATCAGGAGAAACCCGTAGATCCGAGGCGGCGGGCTCACGCCCAGGGACGTCCCCCGACTAGGCTGGGGCGGTGACCGATGAGGTGACACTCGACGCGATCGTCGCGCTCTGCAAGCGGCGCGGCTTCATCTTCCCGGCCTCGGAGATCTACGGCGGCTTCGCCAACACCTACGACTACGGGCACTACGGCGTGCTGCTCAAGAACAACGTCAAGGGCGAGTGGTGGCGGGCGATGATCCAGGAGCGCGACGACATCGTCGCTCTCGACTCGGCGATCATCCAGAACCCGAAGGTCTGGGAGGCCTCGGGGCACCTCGAGGGCTTCACCGATCCGCTCGTCCAGTGCCTCGGCGAGTGCAAGAAGCGCTGGCGCGAAGACGATCTTCGCGAGGAACAACTCGGCGCCGAGGACGCCGAGGGCGAGATCCGCTGCCCGCAGTGCGGTGGGGAGCTCTCCGAGCCGCGCCAGTTCAACCTGATGTTCGAGACCTACGTCGGTCCTGTTCACGACGAGTCCAACAAGGCGTACCTGCGCCCCGAGACCGCTCAGGGGATCTTCATCAACTTCAAGAACGTCCTCAGCTTCGCTCGCAAGAAGCCGCCGTTCGGGATCGCTCAGATCGGCAAGTCGTTCCGCAACGAGATCACCCCGGGCAACTTCATCTTCAGGACGCTCGAGTTCGAGCAGATGGAGATGGAGTTCTTTGTCCCGCCGGCCGAGGCGTCCAAGTGGCACGACCACTGGATGGGCCAGCGGATGCAGTGGTACACCGACCTCGGCATCCGGCGCGACCAGCTCCGGCTCCGCGCTCACGGCGCCGATGAGCTCTCCCACTACTCCAGCGCCACCTCGGACATCGAATATCTCTTCCCAATGGGCTGGTCCGAGCTGGAGGGAATCGCCAACCGCGGCGACTTCGACCTCACCCAGCACGCGAAGTTCTCCGGCGAGAAGCTCGAGTACGTCGACTCCGGGAGCGGCGACCGCTTCGTGCCCCACGTGATCGAGCCCGCCGCGGGTGTCGACCGGGCGATGCTCTCCTTCATGGTCGACGCCTACGACGTCGAGGAGGTCGAAGGCCGTGAGCGAACCGTGCTCCGCCTCCATCCCAGGCTCGCCCCGGTCAAGGTGGCCGTGCTGCCGCTGGTCAACAAGGACGGTCAGCCCGAGAAGGCGCGCGAGATCTACCAGGAGCTGCGGCAGCTGATTTCCGCCGAGTACGACACTGGCGGCTCCATCGGCAAGCGCTACCGTCGCCAGGACGAGATCGGCACCCCCTGGGGCGTCACCGTCGATCACCAGACCATGGAGGACGACACCGTCACCCTGCGCGACCGCGACTCGCTCGACCAGTCGCGGATCGCGATCACGGAGCTCGCCGAGGAGCTCGGCCGCCGCCTGGGCGAGCCCTGGACCTCGCCGAAGCTCGGTGCCGCTGCCTAGCCGGACAGCGGGCGACTAGGCGACGAGAGCTAACCCTCCCAGCGCTGTCCCTGGCTGATCCGCTCCTGGCCGACCCAGGCGAAGTCCATCGCCGCCTGGACCACCTCCTCCTTTGGGACCTTGCGGTGCAGGTCCCACCAGTCGGCCAGCGACTGCATCGCGCCGACCATCTGCTGGGCGATCATCTCGACCATCTGCGGCAGCTTCGGGAAGTCCAGTCCTTTGCGCTGGGCCTCCTCGCTCATCAGCTGGACGATGGCGGCCGCGACCTCGTCGCGGAGACGGTCAAGGCGCACCGCCACGTCGGGGTCGCCGGCGTTGCGGAACATGATCCGCCAGGCGCCGCGGCGCTCCTCGACGAAACTGAAGAACGCTTCGAGCCCGGCGCGCATCCTGGCCTCGCCCGGCTCGGCGTCAGCGACCGCGCCGCTGATCCGCTCGACCAGCTCGTGGACGTGCATCTCGAGCATCGCCACGTAGAGCTCGCGCTTGGAGGAGAAGTGCTCATACAGGAGTGCCTTCGAGACGCCGGCCCGGTCGGCCACGGCGTCAAGCGAAGTCTCGTGGTAGCCGGTGTCGGCAAAGGCCGTGCGCGCTGCGTCGAGGATCCCCTCGCGGCGTTCGGCCGCCGACATCCGGGACCGGGTGGGCGCGGTCGCACCCTTCTTGCTCTGTGTGATCGATGTCACCGTACTAACTGACTAGTCAGTCAGTTACTATACGACCTGACGGAGACGAGAGATCAGGAGGCATCGCATGTCGGTCGCACAGCAGGGAATCGCCGGGGGAATCACGTACGACGACCTCTACCGCCGCTGGGAGGAGGGCAACTGGAAGGCGACCGAGCTCGACTTCTCCGAGGACCAAAAGGGCTGGGACTCCCTCAACGACATCCAGCGGAAGTCCGCGCTCTGGATCTATTCGATGTTCTTCTACGGCGAGGACGCGGTCGCCGACGGCCTCTCGCCCTATATCGAGGCCGCTCCTAAGGAAGAGCAGAAGTACTTCCTCGCGACCCAGCAGGTCGACGAGGCACGCCACGCCGTCTTCTTCCACCGCTTCTTCAAGGAGGTCATCGGAGTCGAGGGCGGCATCGCCGAGGGCCTCGAGTTCACCAAGTCACAGCTCGGCTGGGGCTACAGCAACGTCTTCGGCCGCCTCGAGCGGATGGTCGAGGAGCTCCGGACCGATCGCTCCCTCCCCAAGTTCGCCCAGGCGATCACGCTCTACCACATGATCATCGAGGCGACGATGGCCCAGCCGGGCCAGCACTTCATCGAAGACTTCTTCGCCAAGGCCGGCACCATGCCCGGGTTCAGCGCCGGGATGGAGAAGGTCTCCCGCGATGAGCAGCGGCACATCGGCTTCGGCGTCAAGGTCCTCTCCGAGCTGTTCGCCGAGTCCGACGAGTGCAAGGCAGCCGCCTCGGAGCTGCTCCGCGAGGTCCTGCCCTGGGTCACCGGCGTCTTCGTGCCGCCGGGCTGGGACGAGCGCTACACGACGGAATACGGCTTCACGCTCGAGCAGATCTATGCCTTCGGGATGAAGTCGGTGGAGATGAAGTGGAAGGCGACCGGCTACCCGCTGCACGAGATGCCGCCCGGGATCTACCCCTTCGACCCCGAGATGTCGCACGAGGAGCGCGCGCAGCGCCAGATCAAGCTGCTACGAGCCGGCGTCATGGGCGAGCCGAACGGCAAGCCCGACGTCAACCCCGAGCTCGAGGCCATCCTCTTCGACCTGATCGCGCGCTCAGCCCACACCGACGCGGTCGACCGCCCCGTGACGATCCAGTGGCGCTTCGAGGATGCCGAGCCGTACCACCTGCGGATCGACAACGGCTCCACCCGCGCGGAGCCCGGCGTCGCTGACAAGGCCGACATCACGCTGCGGACCACCTGGGCCGACTGGATCGACGTCTCGGTCCGCGGCCAGGACGCTCGCCGGGCGATGCTGCGGCGGAAGCTCAAGCCGCGCGGCTCGCTGCGACAGCTGGCGCGGATGCCGAAGATCTTCCCGCCGCGCCCGCAGCCCGTCGAGTAGTCCGAAATCTTCAAGCCGCCGGTGCCGTCGTTGCATAGGGTCCACGGCCATGGAGATCCTTTTCATCGCGAGCTTCAGCGTGATCGCGCCCGACCCGCCGAAGAGCCGCGAGCTCTACGTCGAGGCCCTCGGCCTCCCGCTCAGTGCGGGGAAGGACGGGGAGTACTGGCACAGCGAAGAGATCACCGGCAGCAAGCATTTCGGCGTCTGGCCGCTGGCCCAAGCCGCGCAGGCGTGCTTCGGCACGCCGTCCTGGCCGGCGGAGATCACCGTTCCGCAGGCCAGCGTCGAGTTTGAAGTTGAGGACGCCGACGCCGTCGCAGCGGGCGGCGAGGAGCTCGAGCGCGCGGGCTTCGAGTTGCTTCATCCCGCCCGGCAGGAGCCATGGGGCCAGACCGTGGTTCGGCTTCTCTCGAGCGAGGGACTGATCGTGGGCGTCTCGTACGCCCCTTCCCTCCACGACTGAAGCGCCGGACTACTCGCCGAGCAGGTTTCGCTTCTGCGCTTCGAATTCGGCGTCCGTGATCTTGCCGGCCTCGCGCTGCTGCTCCAGATGGGCGATCTGGTCGAGAGGGTCCTGCTTCGGGGGTGAGATCCCGCCGCCGAAGCCGCCGGCGTTCGGCACCGGCATCATCTTGCCGAGGATCCCTGAGATCTTCTGCTGCAGGCCCGGCACGCTCGACGCATCGATCGTCTGACCCTTCTTGTCGGGATCGATGCCGGACTCGCGCAGCGCCTCCTCGATCTCCTCGCGCGCACCTGTCCCCCGCAGGTCGATCGTCTCGCTCGACGTCTCGACCTTGGCGTCGGGACTGCTCCACCCCGAGTCCCCCATCGAGACGCTCTTGGAGTCCGGCAGCGCGGTGCCCTGCACGGCGGCCTCGAACTCCGGAGTCCCGGGCTCGGGGATCGCCCGCTCGTCCTTCTTCCTCAGGAATCCAAACAGGCCCATGGCCCGACTTTACCGCCGTCCGCTCAGCCGACCACGAATGTGTGCCGGCCGCTCACCTTCGAAAAGCGCACAACGCCTCGCGTGCGCTTCACGTGGACGACCTTGCCGTCACGGGCGATCGTGTGCGCGTGCCCGAGCAGCGGCACCTCTACGACACCTGAGGTGCCGCGCGGCGCCACCACGGTGAGCTTGAACGAGCCGCCCTGGTGGCGCCAGCGCGACGCGATCGGCCCGCGCGGGGTCGGCGCCTGTCCCTGGGCAAAGCGCAGGTCGCCGGGCTGCGGCGCCACGATCCAATGCCGGTATCCGGGAGCGGTCGGCCGGATGCCGAGGACGTACCCGGAGAGCGCGGGAACGGGGCCTCCCGCCCACCCGTGCGCCAGCGAGATCCCTCCTGACTTCGGCACCCCGTCGAGCCGCATGCTCTCCCACACCGTGCCGGGCCCCCTCGAGAGCATCTGCCACCAGGTGCGCCGCATCAGGTTCAGCGCGCTGTTCGTATCCCCGGCTGAGAGACGGGCGAGCAACTCGATCGACGAGATGAACGGGGAGATGTACCTGCCCATGTAGGGATCGTCATCGAGCTGTCCGATGGCGACGCCGAATGGCGTCATCAGGTGCGAGTCGATGAACCCGAGGGCCTGCCGCGTCTGGGTCGGGCTGGTGATGCCACCGAGGATGGATTCGACCTGCGCGTCCTGGGTGTGGTTGTGGCTCAGGTCGTCGGTGTTGCCGATGAAGGCACCCGCAGCCGGGTCCCACAGCCGGGTGAGCATTGCGCCCCGGATGACCCCGGCTTCCTGGAGGTAGTGCCTTGCCGCGCGGCGTCCCAGCCCGACCCGTTGCTCGAGCTCCGCGCCCGCCACCAGCGCCCGGTCGAGCGAGGCGTTCGTGAAGGCGTCTACCCCGGCGGCCGTGTCCTTTGGATGCCAGTTGATGGTCGAGTCCTTGTCGGGCGTTCGATAGAGGCCGCCATCCATGTTGGCCAGGAAGTAGGCCAGGGCGCGGCGTACCACGGGCATCATCTGGTGAGCGAATCCCCGGTCACCGGTGAACAGGTAGTAGTCGCGGAGGGCGATGATCCAAGCTGCCGTGTACTGCGGGAGCCGCAGCGCCCCGAAGTCCGACGCCGGTAGGGCGGTCGACGGGAACTGGGATGCATCGGCCACGGGCGTCGGAGGGTCCCTCGGGCACTGAACAGCGATCTGAGCCGCGGGCGAGAGCTGGCCGTCGTCGTATTGCAGGCAACTGAATGCCAGGAGCGACTGGCGAAGGAGAGCCGGCGCGGACCGTAGGGAGTAGTTGGCGACCAGGTTCTCCATCTCCGTGTCGCCCGCCCAGATCATGCGGTCACGCTTCGCGCCGTCGGTTACCACCGGCCGGGTGAACGCATAGCCGGGCCGGAGGTCCTTGAACGAGTCCATCGCGATCGTGTAGGCGCTCGCGTACCAGATGCGGTTGAGCCGCCGGTCGCTCGAGAGGAAGTACCCGCTGTAGCCGCCGGGATCCGGATGCAGGTGCTCGGTCCGCACGCGGACGTAGTCGATCGCGGCGCTCCCCGGACCCTCGAGCTGCAGGGAGATGTAGCGCTGGGCCCCGCGGATCCCGGGCGAGCGGAACTGCGCCGGCGCCGCAGTCTGAAAGACGTCCGTTCGGCCCTCAGGCTCGTCGTTGACGCCGCCCGAGAAGTCACCGCTGGTGTCGCCCTTGGGGGTGAGATAGTCGAGAAACTCGGAGTACCCGAGCCTGATCGGCGTTCCGTTGGAACCCCTCACCCCGATCTCGACGTAGCCGCCGACGTTCACCCCGAGATCGAGCACCAGGGCCGTGGAGCCGACCCCCTTCTCGTTCACTCCGGTCGAGGTGATGGTGGTGGCGCCTCCGCCGGGGGCCTTCAGTCCGCGGGGGTTTGAGACGTTTGCCGGGGCTCCGACCACGTAGACCGCCTTCGGATAGACGACATTGCCCGGGTCGATGACGTAGTGCTTCCAGCGCGAGCTCTCCGGCACCGGCGCTCGGGATTGCTGGGCCAACGATGCGTGGGCAGTGGGCGCCCAGATCGTGCCGAGTAGCACGAAACAGACAACTGACGCCAGCTGCCTCCATCTCCCCGGGAGGCTCACCCGGCGGATCCTATGCGCCGGGGTCGTCCTCGGGGTCTGACGAGCTCGAGCCCAGTTCCACGCCGATCAGGTTGGCGGGCCTGCCGGGCAGGTACATCGACGAGCCGGTGGCGAGCGCGACCTGCTTGCCCTCGGCATTGGTGATCTCCGCCGCGGCGACCACCAGGGTCCGGCCCCGGTGGAGGATTCGGGCCCGCGCCGTCAGGTCGTTGCCGTCGGGAAAGACCGGACGTAGGTAGTTGACCTTGAAGTCGAGCGGCGCGACTGCCGTATCCGCCGCGGCGGTGGTGAATGCCGCGCCGGTCATCGCACTCTCGGCGAGCATGGCGGTAAAGCCGCCCTGGATCGTTCCGGCCGACGTCGACAGCCATTTGCTGCAGGGCAGAACGACAACCGCCTCTCCGTCGCCAACCTCGATCGCGCGGAGGCCGGTGAGGTGGTGGATCGGGGGGCGGGGCAGCTCGTCGCTGACCAGTGCTCGCATGATCTCCAGACCACTGCGGCGCTCGAACTCCTCCTGTGGCAGCACCTCGCCCTCGACCAGCTGGCGCAGGGGGTCGTCCGGGGCGCTGCCGGGCGGCGGCAGGTCGAGGGGCGGCGCCGTGACGTCTGGCGGCTCGGGGATCGGGTCGACCGGCGGGAAGATGGTGCAGCGTGTCGTCCCGTGCGAGACCAGCTGGTCGTGGTGGTCGAACAGGAACGCTTCGGAGATCCCCATCGAGCGGCCTCGGTGGATCAGCTGGCCCGAGCCTGTGACCGTCGCCCCCTCCCCCGGCACGACCGGGCGCAGGAAGGACATCGAGAGCTCGGCCGTCGTCATCCCCTGTCCCGCCTCAACGTCGGAGTGGACCACCGAACCCAGCGCCGCATCGCCGATCACAGCGAGCATGCCTGCCGAAATCACACCGGAGGTGTTCGCGAACCAGGGAGATGCGGGCATCGAGAAGCTCGAGTGCCCACGCGAGCCCGAGGTCATCTCGAGCTCAGTCAGATAGCCCATCGGCGAGTACGGGATCAGCCCGCGCCTGCCGGCGCCCATGCGCTCGATTCCCGGCAGCCCCAGGAAAGAGCGGTCCGGGTATCCGCCCTTGGCGGGCTCCTGCCAGATCACGGGTCGCTAGCCCGACAGCAGATGGCGGGCCGCCTCGGTCCCGGAGGCGATCACGTCGGCGTGATCGCGCTCGGGATCGGAGAGCAGCTGCAGCGCGATGCCGTCCGCCAGCGCAAAGAGCAGCGCGACGACGGCGTCGATCTCGAATCTGGGAGCGATGACGCCCTCGGACTGCTTGACGCGAAGGATGTCCGCGACGTGCCCGCGGGTGCGGTTGAAGAGCTCCCCCACCTCGCGCTGGATCTCCGGGTTCCGCCGGCCGGCGGTGAAGAGGTCGAAGAGGAGCACCCAGAAGCCGGGATCGTTCTGGATCGAGTCCTCGAGGTCCTCCACGAGGACACCGAGCAGCTCGTCGACGGACCCGGCCTTGCCAAGCGGCTCATCGAGACGTTCAATCCGGTGCTCTGTGTCCCGCCGGACGACCTCGACCAGCAGAGCCTCCTTGGTGCCGAAGTAGTAGTGCAGCAGGCCACGGCTGACTCCGGCCTCGCGGGCGACGTGCTCGAAGGTCGAGCCGGAGATCCCCCGGCGCGCGACGCTCGAGCGCATCGCCTCGACGATCCGCTGCGCCTTCTCTCCGCTCAGCTCCCTTGTCTTGGTGGCCTCCACGGCCGGAACTCTAGGACTTTGGCTGGCTGGACAGCTTGCTCAACGCAGCTTCACAGGCGGATTGTGCCCGGGGATCACCACGGCGGGATCGAGGTCCCGGATCCGCTTCCATTGGCGCAGCAGCTCCTCGCGCTCCGGCCCGAAATCCTCGGGCAGGTCCATCCGCTCGAAGTATTCCGGCAGAGGCCCGACGCAGTCGGAGGCGATCACCACGAGGCCATCGTCGGTGTCGACGAGCAGCGAGATCAGGCCGTCGCAGTGTCCCGGCGTGAGCATCCACCGCAGGCCAGGCTCGATCTCCCCCTCCTCCCCGTCGAGGATCTCGAGGTTCGCCATCTCCATCACGCCCGAGACCAGCTGGGCGTAGGGCGCCTCGGTCTCGATCCGGTGAACGTAGGTGCGCCGCATCGGCCAGCCCGCGAGCCCCTCGGCGTGGTCGAAGTGGAGGTGGGTGAGGATCACGTCCTTGACGTCGTTTGGGTCGACGCCCAGCTCGGTCATCGCCCCGATCACGGGAGCGCCCTGCATGATCAGCCCGGGGTCCACCAGGTAGTCGCGATCGCCCCGGATCAGCAGCGTGTTGGGGAAGGCGACCATCCCGGTCGTCCGCCCGCCCTGCTGCAGCTCCTTGTAGCGCTCGAACCCCTCCGCCGAGCTGGCGATCGTGGCCGGCTCGGCCTCGCCGTTCGAGACGGCGAAGACGTAGCGCTGGGCCGGTACGAGAACGTGGACGCTCGCCATCGGCGCCCAGACTAGTCGCGCCAACTCCGCTATTCAACGAACGAGGGCGCCCAGTCAATGGACGCCCTCGAGAAAACCGGTGGTGCGGCTCGTCAGGCGCTGGGGACGGTCTCAGTGTCCGGAGCCGGGGTGGTGGTCGAGGTGTACTCGAACTCCTCCTCCGCGCCGAACAGCTTGTCGAGGACGAGCTTGCGCGCGTCCTCGCTCAGGATGAGAACCAGGGCCGCGCCGAGGATGCCCACGAGCAGGGCCTTTCCAAGCCCAAACCGGCGGCGGGTGCTCCGTCCGCGCAGCTGCTGTGAAGCATCCCGAAGCGACTCTGCCGCCGTCCGCAGATCACGCTGAACCTTCTTGTCGTCCATCAGGGCCTTCGCGGGCCCCTTCCCATTCGACATCCGGGCGTACGCGCCCTTGGCGGCCTCGAAGGCCACTCGGATGTTCTCGCGCAGCTCGTCATCCTCGATGAGCCGTCGCACGTATGGATTGGACGCGACCGACCGGGCTGCATCTCCGGCTTTCGCGCTTCTGCTTTGTGCCCCCATGGGTCTCCTCAGATCGTTTTCCAGGGTGCAGACGGAGACTACCCGCTCGGGCGTTTCCCGTCCGTTTCCAGCGCAACCTTCAGCACATCTCCGATGTCGTCGGCGTAGACGAAGTCCAGTCCCTCCCGCTCCTGCTCCGAGATTTCCTCGACGTCACCCTCGTTGCGGTCGGGCACGATCACCAGCTTGATTCCGGCCCGTTGCGCGGCCAGCGACTTCTCCTTGAGGCCGCCGATGGGCAGGACCTGGCCGGTCAGGGTGACCTCGCCGGTCATCGCCACGTCGTTTCGGACCGGGCGATTGCTGATCAGGGAGGCGAGGGCCGTCGCCATCGCGACGCCGGCGGATGGGCCGTCCTTCGGCACCGCCCCGGCCGGGATATGAACGTGGATGTCGTGCTTCGCGAACCAGTCGTCGTCGAGTTGGGGAGCGAGCTCATGGGCGTGCCGCCGCACCCAGGTGAGCGCCGCCTGCGCGGACTCCTTCATTACGTCGCCCAGCTGACCCGTGATGGTCAGATGGCCCGAACCGGGGACGGCCGTCGCCTCGATGAAGAGGACCACGCCGCCGACCGGCGTCCAGGCGAGCCCGGTGGCGACCCCCGGATCCTTCGTCCGGCGGCGCGTCTCCGAGAAGAACCGGCGCTTACCGAGCAGCTCGCGGGCGCGCTTGGCCGAGATCCTGACCTTGCTGCCGACCTTGTCCTCGGCTACGTCGCGAGCGATTTTGCGGCAGACCGTGCCGATCTCGCGCTCCAGGTTCCGTACACCTGCCTCGCGCGTGTACTCCTCGATGATCGCGTTAAGTGCCGGGTCGGCGAATTCGATCTGGGACGCCTTCAGCCCGTTGGCTCGAATCTGACGGGGCACGAGGTAGCGCTTGGCGATGTGGAGCTTCTCCTCGATCGTGTACCCGGCTAGCTGGATCACCTCCATCCGGTCCTGCAGTGCCAGCGGGATCGTGTCGAGGATGTTCGCCGTCGCGATGAAGAGGACCTCGGACAGGTCGAAGGGCAGATCGAGGTAGTGGTCGCGGAAGGTCGAGTTCTGCGCCGGGTCGAGCACCTCGAGCATCGCGCTGGAGGGATCGCCTCGGAAGTCCGAGCCCATCTTGTCGATCTCATCGATCATGAACACCGGGTTCCTGGTGCCGGCGTCCCGTAGCGCGCGGATGATCGTCCCCGGCAGCGCGCCGATGTACGTGCGGCGATGGCCGCGGATCTCGGCCTCGTCGACCACGCCGCCCACCGAGATCCGCTCGAACTCACGCCCGAGTGCCTTGGCAATCGAGCGGCCGAGGCTGGTCTTGCCGACGCCGGGCGGGCCGACGAAGCAGAGAATCGGTCCCGGCGAGTCCGGGTTGAGCTTCCGCACGGCGAGGTACTCGAGGATCCGGTCCTTGACCTCTTCGAGGTCGTAGTGGTCCTCGTCGAGCACCTCCCTGGCGTGGACGATGTCGAGGTTGTCCTCGGTTTCCTTCGACCAGGGCAGGTCGACGAGCCACTCGAGGTAGGTGCGAATCACGCCGTACTCGGCGGCCACCGGCGGCAGCTTCTCCAGGCGGGAGAGCTCACGCTCGGCGGGCTTCTGTGCCTCCTCCGGTAGCTTCGCCTCCTCGATGCGCTGGCGCAGCTCGTTGAGCTCCGCCTGTTGCTCGTCCTCCTCCCCCAGCTCCTCCTGGATCGCCTTCATCTGCTGGCGCAGGAAGTACTCGCGCTGGCCCTTGTCGATCTCGGACTCGACCTGCGACTGGATCTTCGAACCGAGCTGCACGACCTCGAGCTCGCGGGTGAGGATCTCCGACAGCCGGCGCAGGCGCTTCGTGACGTCGACCGTCTCGAGCAGCCCCTGCTTCTCCTCGGTGGAGATACGAAGCGCTCCCGAGATCAAATGGGAGAGCGCGGAGGGCTCGTCGAGATTGGCGACGGCGAGCTGGAGCTCCTCCGGCAGGTAGGGGATCGCCTCGATGATCTGGCTGAACGTGCTCCGCACGTTGTGCGTCAGGGCCTCGAGCTCGGTGGATTCCTCCACCATGTCGGGCATCTCCTCAATCTTTGCGACCAGGTAGGGCTGCTCACTGACGTAGTCGACCACCCGGATCCGCTCGCTCCCCTGGACCAGGATGCGCAGGGTGCCGTCGGGGACCTTCATCATCCGCGCGACGGTCCCGGCGACGCCGACTCCATAGAGGTCGTCCGGCCCGGGGGTGTCGAGCTCCGGGTCCTTGGAGGCGACCATTGCCAGCATCCGGTTACCGGACAGGACTTCGTTGACGAGCTTGATGGAGCGCTCCTGCCCGACCGCGAGCGGGGTGAGTGTGTCCGGATAGGTGACCGTCTCCCTCAGCGGCAGGATCGGCAGGGAGTCGGGCAGCGGCTCCGTGCTCGCAAGCGCCTCCTCGATGTCCGGGATCTCCACAACCTCGAGCTGCGGAGTCTCGACCTCGGCCATTCTCAGATCCTCCTCCCCGTGCGGAGGTCCGCTACTCGGCGCGCTCAATGGGGACCTGGCGGGCGGCCTGCGGCAGCCTCGTCGGCAGCTCGACCCGGAGGATGCCGTCCTCGTAGGTGGCCTGAGCGTGCTCGGCGTTGACGTCCACCGAGAGCTCGACGACGCGCCGGAACGGGCCCGAAGGGAGCTCGACCTGCTGATAGGTCCGGCCCTCCGTGTCGCGCACCGGGCGCTCGCCGCTGATCACCAGAGTCCGGCCTCGCACCTCAAGATTGACGGCCTCGAGCTCGATGCCGGGCAGCTCGACCTTGACCACCGCCTTCTGTGGTGCATCCTCACCGCAGTAGTAGACGTCGACCCGGGGAACGAAGACCGCGACCTGGCGGCGCTGGCGGTAGCCGGCCTGGTCCCAGAAGTCACCGAGGAGCTCGTCCATCTCCCGCCTCATCCGAGCGAAGTCCGCGAAGGGGTCGCGCTGGCTGCTCATCGTCAAACAGCGTAGCCACCATTAAACGGGTCGCGCCTGGCGGCGCGCCCTCGCATCAGTCACACCTCATAAGCGGCGCCCTCGCGGGCGATCTCCACCGGGCCACCGAAGCCCTTCTCGCCCTGCTCACGGGCCCACTCGTCCCCGATCTCATCGGAGATGTGGGTGATGACCACGCGCTTGGCCTCCGCCTGCTTGGCGTGCTCCCCGGCCTCCTCGGGAGTGAGGTGGCCGCGCACGCCGGTGCGCTCCGGGCGCGGCAGCGTTCCCTCGATGATCAGCAGGTCGGCGCCGCGGGCGGCATCAACGATCTCCTCGCCGGGCCGGGTGTCTGCGCTGTAGGCGATCTCGCCGCTGCCCTCCGAGCCGATCCGGACCGCGAACGTCTCGACGAAGTGGGGAACCGGGTGGAAGCTCGCCCAGACATCGCCGACCTCGACGCGGTTGCCGGCCGAATATTCCTCTATCCGGAAGGCGCTCTCGATTAGGTCGTCGTTGCCCCATGCCCCGACCACCCGGCGGAACGTCTCTACCGCACCGGGAGGCGCGATCAGTCTCGGGTGAGCCGGATCATCGGTGCCCTCCCAGATGTGGACCGGCACCGGCTGCTGTTTGGGCGCGTAGATCAGCGCGTACGAAAACGGCACCAGGTCAAGGAAATGGTCGGCGTGCAGGTGGGAGATGATCACCGCGTCGACGTCGGTGTAGTCGACCTGCTCCCGCAACTTGCCGAAGACACCGTTGCCGCAGTCGAGCAGGACCGTCGTCTCGCCGGTCTGGATCAGATATCCGCTGCAGGCCCCACCGGCGTCCTGCCACGAGGGCGACTTGCCCAGCACCGTGATCTTCAAGACTGCTGCCCCATGACGCCGCCCGGACTGTAACCGGGTTTTGCCTTGGGCTATGCAGCTTGCACGGTGACGTGCGAGGGAGCGGGGTTCGCCCTATCCCTCATGAGAAGCGCGGGCTGCCGGGGCGGAACCAGGCCCTCGGGAGTGTTGGGCCTGAAGGTGGGGCACGGGGAGTCGAGCCCGAGTGCGCAGAGGCCGCGACAACGGAAGAAGCAGTCATCGCATGTCACCGCAGCCTTGCGCGCTCGACTCTCGGCCAAGATTCGCCCCATCCCCTTCTCTCGTCGGATTTCGTCCCGGGAGATGACCCCGCGACTTGGCTTGATCATGCCATTCGCACGGCTTCCCGTCAGGGGCGTTTCCGCAAATGGCGCTCTTCTTTTTTCACCGGTTGGTCACGAGTTCCGCTAGCACCGAAAACCCGAGGTGCCTAATCCGCTCTCGCTAAGATCAGCGCCGATGGCACACGAGCGCACAGCCCGGCTCGCCGACTCCCCGCCGATGTTCGAGAGCAGATTTCTCGACTTCTTCTCGCGGGTGCATCCGGCGGTGCCGGCAATCGTCTTCATCCCCGTCGTGGTCGGTGGGATCTGGGTCGGGATCGACCGCGGCCTCTCCGTCGGCGTGACCGCGCTCCTCTTCCTCGCCGGGATCGCAATCTGGACGCTCACCGAGTACTGGCTGCACCGCCTCGTCTTCCACTGGCAGCCGAAGTTCCCCGGCGGCGACCGCCTCCACTTCATCATTCACGGCGTCCACCACGACCACCCCAACGACGCCATGCGGCTGGTCATGCCACCGGCGGTCAGCATCCCGCTCGCCGCCCTCTTCCTCGGGCTCTACGTCCTGATCTTCGGATCGACGAGCGCCTTCCCCGCATTCTCCGGCTTCATCACGGGGTATCTGTCCTACGACTACATGCACTACCACCTCCATCACCACGTGCCGAAGACGAAGTTCGGGAAGAGGCTGCGCACCCATCACATGCGCCACCACTTCCAGGACCACCGCTACGGCTTCGGCGTCTCCACCCCGCTCTGGGACGCGATCATGGGGACGATGCCGCGGAGCCGCAAGGCCGACCCCGGCGATCAGGCCGCTCCACCTCGGAGCGAAGCGCCCGGCGCGTAGCGACCCACGCTCCCCGGCGAGATACTGCGGGGCGTGTCGGAGAAGAACATCGAGATCGTGCTCGACGCGTACGCGCGCTTCAACGCGGGCGAGAAGGTGCCCGAGCTGTGGTTCTGGCATGAGGACGCCGAATATCACGCGGCCCGCGAGGACCCAGATTCCGCCGTGCACCGTGGGATCGAGGCGGTCAGGCGACAATTCGCCAGCTGGTTGGAGGCCTATCCGGACCTGAGGGTCGAAGTATTGGACGCCAGATCAAACGGGGACAAGGTTCTCCTCTGGGTCCGATTCGTCGGGCGCGGGGCGGCAAGCGGAATCCCGCTCGACATGGAGCTGGCCCATCTCTACACGATGCGCGAGGGCAGGGCCGCCCGCGCCGAGGAGTACATGGACCGCGACGAGGCCCTGGAAGCCGCCGGACTGACGACCGCTTCCTAGACGACCCTGGACGGCGGCTCCTCGCCCTCGAGCACCGCGATCACGTTGTCGGCGACCTTGGTCGCCATCCCGTCGCGCGCGCGGACGGTGGCGGAGCCGATGTGTGGCAGCAGGACCGCGCGCGGCGCATCCAATAGGCGCGGCGAGACCTCCGGCTCGTTCTCGTAGACGTCGAGTCCGGCTGCGCCGAGCGTGCCCTTCTGGAGCGCGGCGGCAACCGCCTCCGAGTCGACCAGCGGACCGCGCGACGTGTTGACCAGCACACCCTGCGGTCCGATCAGCTCCAGCTCGGCGGCGCCGATCAGTCCCCGCGTCTCGGGCGTCGAGGGAGCGTGGATGCTCACCACGTCGGAGACCTCGAGCAGCTCACTGAGATCCCTCCTCTTGGCGCCCAGCTCCGTCTCGGCCTCGGGCTTCGGCGACTGGCTGGTATAGAGAATCTCCGCACCGATCCCGTGAGCGAGCTGCGCGTAGCGGGTGCCGATCCGGCCCAGGCCGACGACGCCCACCGTGGCGCCCGCGATCTCGATGCCGAGATCGGCGGCCGGATCCCAGCCGCCCCAGCCCCCGGCTCGCAGGTCGCGCTCGGCATCGCTCATCCGGCGAGCCGCGGCGAAGGTGAGCGCCATGGCCAGCTCCGCGGTCGCCTCGGTGAGCACGTCCGGGGTATTGGTCACGACGATCCCGCGTTCCCGGCATGCGTCGAGGTCGATGTTGTCGTAGCCCACTGCGAAGTTGGCGATCACCTTGAGTCGATCGCCCGCGGCCTCGAGGACTTCCGCGTCAATCAGGATGCTCGGGTCCGGGACGATCGCACTGGCCCCTCGGACCATCGTCAGAAGGTCGTCGCGGGTAGCGTCGAGGCCTCCCTCCCGGATCTCGTATCGCTCGCGGATTCGCTCCAGGCCCGCCGGCAGCAGCACCCGCGCTACCACTACGAGCTGGCGATCAGCTTTCATATCAATTGAAACTAACCGTTACGGTGATGTAACTGTCATTTGGTGAACGAGAGGAACCGGGTACATGCCAAGAGTTTCGAACACAGTCGATCAAGCAAGGACGCTGCTCGAGCGCCGGCTGCGAGAGCTCAATGACGAACGCAAGCAGGTGGAGGCTGCGCTCGCGGGGCTCGGGAAGAGCGCCCGGCGCGGGCCGGGTCGCCCCCGCAGCACCGGTCGCAGACGCCGCCGCGGCAGCACTCGCGCCGACCAGGCCGTGAAGATCATCAGCGATAACCCGGGCATCAAGGTCTCCGAGCTCGGCAAGAAGATGAAGCTCAACCACCCGAACTATCTCTACCGGGTGCTGCCGGATCTCGAGAAGGAAGGCCGCGTTCGTCGCAAGGGCACGGGCTACCACCCGGGCTAGCTATTGCCGGACGCGGTCCTTGCCCGGGCCGCCGTGGAGCCTGTCCTTGCCAGGGCCTCCGATCAACTGGTCCTTGCCGCCGTTGCCGAAGAGGCGGTCGTTCCCCTTGCCGCCCTTGAGCGTGTCGAAGCCGAGGTTGCCGCAGAGCGTGTCCTTGCCGGCCAGGCCCTTGATGCGGTCGTTGCCGCCCTCGGCCAGCATCACGTCCTTGCCCTTGGTGCCGACCATCCTGTCGGAGCCCGGCGTTCCTGCGATCGTCGGAACCTTGCCGGCGCAGCGCGGAACGCCCTCGTAGCGGGCAAGAGCCCAGTCGGCGCCGGCCTGCGGTCCGTCGTAGCCGCCGACGACGATCCGCTTGCTGACCGGGTCGAGGGCAACGTCCTGCGCCGTGTCCCCGAGAGGACCGATGTCCGCCCTGGTGATCCCCCCTCCGGCGAACGTCGGATCGAGCTGGCCGGTCGGCGTGAAGCGGGCGAGGGCGAACTCGTCCTGATTGGCTCCGGGCGAAGACGTTCCGGCGACCACGATGTTCCCGTTGTCGTCGCGGACGAGCCCCTCGGCCGTGTCGGAGTCGGCGCCGAAGCCGGCGTAGGCCACCGAGCTCGAACCGAAGGTGATGTCGGGCGAACCGTCATTGCGGAGCTGCTGGAGCGCGAACTCATAGTCGGCCCCGGTCCTCTGCGCGTAGCCGGCCATGACGACGCCATCCAGAGCGTTGACGATCACGTCCTGGGCGGCGTCGTCGACGGCGCTGCCGGTCTGCGACGCGAGCTGGGAGATGATTCGCCCCGGGGTGGGAAGGTCATTGCTGAACGACGTGTCCAGCTGGCCCGCCGAGGTGAACCGGGCCGCAGCGAAGTTCTGGTCTCCTCCAGCGAGCTCGGTGACGCCGGCGACGATCACCCTGCCCTGGCTGTCGATCGCGACGCCGTGGCCGACGTCGTTGCTGGCGACCGAGTTGACGTTGAGCTGATCCCAGCCGTCGCCGCCCCCGAAGCCCGGGTCGAGGACTCCGGCCGCAGTCAGCCGGAGGACCAGGAAGTTCCGCGAACCGGGGGGTCCGATCGCGCCGGCGGCCACGGGGCGGCCCGATGAGTCGATGGCGAGCGCATCGAGGAAGTCGTTGCTCCCGAGGTCCTGTGTGAAGACGCCGCTGCCACCGGCGAAGCTGGGATCCGGAGCGCCCGAGTCGGTGAAGCGGGCGATCACGACGTTCGAGTCGCCACCCAGGAGGACCTCCCCGGCGACCACGATGCGGCCCTGCTGGTCGATCGAAACAGCGCTTGCCACGTCGATATTCGTCCCGCCGCCGGCGTTGACGGTCGCCAGCCCGTCTCCGGAGAAGCTCGGGTCCGCCGAGCCGTCTGGGAGAAAGCGGGCCACCGCGATGTCGCTGGTATCCGCGCCCGGCGGGTCGATGTTCCCCGCCTCGACGATCCGGCCCTTCGAGTCGACCGCGACGCCCTCGCCGCGGCCGTTGTCGACGTTGAACACGAGCCTGCCGTCGCTGCTGAACGAGTTGTCGAGGTCGCCTTCGGCCGCAAGGGCCGCAGAAGCCGACATGGCGAGCAGGCCGAGGCCTGCCGCCAGCGCCCCACTGAGCCGATGCCGGCTCACCGATCCTCCTCCATGTCTAGATCAACCCGAGCTGGCTCACCGAGTCGCGTTCTTCCTTGAGCTCGGCGACCGTGGCATCGATTCGCTCACGGGAGAAATCGGTGATCTCGAGCCCCTCGACCCGCTTCCACTCGCCGCCGGAGCACTCGCAGGCGGCGCCGGAGATCAGGCCCTCCTCGACTCCATAGGAGCCGTCGGAGGGGACGGCCATCGAGGCCCAGTCACCGTCGGGCGTCCCGAGGACCCAGTCATGCACGTGGTCGATCGCGGCGTTGGCGGCCGACGCTGCGCTGGAAGCACCGCGGGCCTCGATGATCGCGGCGCCGCGCTTCCCGACCGTGGGAATGAACTCGTCGGCGATCCACGCCTCGTCGTCGACCTGGTCCCAGGCCGGGCTGCCGTCGACCAGGGCGTTGACCAGGTCCGGGTACTGCGTCGGTGAGTGGTTGCCCCACACCGTCATTCGCTTGATGTCGGTGACCGGGCGCTCCAGCTTGTTGGCGAGCTGGGCGATCGCCCGGTTGTGGTCGAGCCGCATCATCGCCGTGAAGCGCTCAGCGGGGACATCGGGGGCGTGCGCCTTCGCGATCAGGCAGTTGGTGTTGGCCGGGTTGCCGACCACCAGCACCTTGACGTCGTCGGCCGCCTGCGAGTTGATCGCCTCGCCCTGCGGCTTGAAGATGCCGCCGTTCGCCTCGAGCAGATCGGCCCGCTCCATCCCCTTCGACCGAGGGCGGGCGCCGACCAGCAGCGCGATGTTCGTGCCGTCGAAGGCCTCCTTCGGGTCGTCGGAGATATCGATGCCACGCAGCAGCGGGAAGGCGCAGTCGTCGAGCTCCATGGCCGTTCCCTCCGCAGCCTTGATCGCGTCGGGGATCTCGAGCAGGCGCAGCTTCACCTCGGTGTCCGGGCCGAGCATCTGGCCGGCGGCGATCCGGAAGAGGATCGCGTAACCGATCTGGCCGGCCGCTCCGGTGACTGTCACGTTGACGGGGGTCAATTCATCTCCTTGGTCAGGTTTTCGTCGATGGAGCCGAGGAACTCCTGCGTGGTCTGGAACTCCTGGTCCGGGCCGATCAGCAGGGCGAGGTCCTTCGTCATCTTCCCGGACTCGACCGTCTCGATGCATACGCGCTCGAGGGTCTCCGCAAAGTCGATGACCTCGGGCGTCTCGTCCATCCGGCCGCGGGCGGCGAGGCCGCGCGTCCAGGCGAAGATCGAGGCGATCGGGTTGGTCGAGGTGGGATTGCCCTGCTGGTGCTGCCGGAAGTGGCGGGTGACGGTGCCGTGGGCCGCCTCGGCCTCCACGGTCATGCCGTCGGCGGTCATCAGCACGCTCGTCATCAGGCCGAGCGAGCCGAATCCCTGGGCGACGGTGTCCGACTGCACATCGCCGTCGTAGTTCTTGCACGCCCAGACGTAGCCGCCCTCCCACTTCAGCGCCGCCGCGACCATGTCGTCGATCAGCCGGTGCTCATAGGTGAGGTCGTTCTTCTCGAACTCCTCCTTGAACTCCGAGTCGTAGACCTCCTGGAAGATGTCCTTGAAGCGGCCGTCGTAGCGCTTCAGGATCGTGTTCTTGGTCGACAGGTAGACCGGGAAGCCCCGGTCGAGGCCGTAGCGCATCGAGGCCCGAGCGAAGTCCCGGATCGAGTCGTCGAGGTTGTACATCGCAAGCGCCACCCCGCCGCCGGGGAAGTCGTAGACGTCGAGCTCCATCGGCTCGCCTCCGTCCTTCGGCGCGTAGGTCAGGGTCAGCTTCCCCTCCCCCGGCACCACCAGGTCGGTGGCCCGGTACTGGTCGCCGAAGGCGTGGCGGCCGATCACGATCGGTTTCGTCCAGCCGGGCACCAGGCGCGGCACGTTCGAGATCACGATCGGCTCACGGAAGATCACGCCGCCGAGGATGTTCCGGATCGTTCCGTTGGGCGAGCGGTACATCTCCGACAGGCCGAACTCCTCGACCCGAGCCTCATCCGGTGTGATCGTCGCGCACTTGACCCCGACGCCGTGCTCCTTGATCGCGTTGGCGGCGTCGACGGTGATCTGGTCCTTCGTCTCCTCGCGCTTCTCGATCCCGAGGTCGAAGTAGAGGAGCTCGACATCGAGATAGGGAAGGATCAGCTGCTCCTTGATGAAGGACCAGATGATCCGGGTCATCTCGTCGCCGTCGAGCTCAACGACGGGGTTTTTCACCTTGATTTTCGCCATCCCGGGCGGGCGATGCTATGCCAATCCCGATGACGGCGAGCGCCGTTATCTTGGTCAGATGAGCAGCTTGGGAGGAGAGCGAAAGATCGCGACGATGTTGTTCGCCGATCTGGTCGGCTCGACCGAGCTTGCCACCGAGCTCGATCCCGAGGATCTGCGAGGCCGCCTCGAGCCCTTCTTCGACGCCGCCCGATCGGCGCTCGAACAGCACGGAGGGACCGTCGAGAAGTACATCGGCGACGCCGTGATGGCCGTCTTCGGCGCGCCCGTCGCCCACGGCGACGACCCGGATCGGGCCATTGCCGCGGCGCTGACGGTCCTGGAAAAGGTCTCGGCGATCGACGGCAACCTCTCGGTTCGCGTCGGGATCGAGACCGGCGAGGTGCTCGCCGTCCCTGAGAGCGGTGACCTGCGCGTCACCGGCGAGGCGGTGAACGCCGCGGCTCGGCTCCAGCAGGCCGCCTCCCCGGGCGAGGTTCTGGTTGGAGAGCGGACCGCCCGCGCCTGCCGCCGCGCCCAGCTCGAGCGCGACGGACATGTCGACGCCAAGGGAATGGAACCGTTGCCCGCCTTCCGGGCGGTCGCAGTCTGCGAGGAGGACGAGCTCTCAGAGGTCCCGCTGGTCGGGCGCGAGGACGACCTCGACATGCTCCGCCTGATCGCCCGCCGCGCCGCGCGCGAGAGGGTCCCCCAGCTGGTCACGGTGATCGGGGAGGCGGGCATCGGCAAGACCCGGCTCGCCGCCGAGGTCTTCGCCGAGCTGCGAGAGGAAGGCTGGCGGACGGTGGTCGGCCGGAGCCCGCCCTATGGACACGGCATCGCCTTCTGGGCCCTCGGCGAGATCCTGCACGACGCTGCGGGCATGTCGGCGGACGCCCGGGCCGACCAGGTCGAGCCGGCGTTGCAGGGACTCCTCACCGAGGTCGGCGCGGACGACGCCGCCGAGCTGGCGGCCGCGCTCGTCGTGGCGATGCGGGGCGCCGAAGAGGGGACCGATGCCGAGGACGAGCTGAAGCGGGCATGGCGCCGCTTCGTCGCGCTGCTGGCGGCCGACCGGCCCCTTGCGATCGGCGTGGACGACGCCCACTGGGCCGACGAGGGCACCCTGAACCTGCTCGAGGAGGCCGCCTTCGGCCTCTCCCAGGCTCCGGTGATCATCCTCTGTACCTGCCGGCCCGAGCTGGCGGAGCGACTGCCCGACTTCGGACGATCCGCACGCAATCAACACGCAGATCGAGCTCCTGCCGCTAGACGGCCGCCTCCGCAACCCGACTCGCGGAGCTCCTCCTGCCCGAGGATCGACGCCCTATCGCCGGGCGGATCGCTGACGCCGCGGGCGGCAACCCATTCTTCACCGAGGAGGTCTCACGGGCGATTCGGGAGGAGCACGCGGAAGCGATCCCCGAGCGCCTGCCCGACACCGTCCAGGCAGCGATCGCGGCTCGCATCGACCTGCTTCCGCGCGAAGAGAAGCGCGCCCTCCAGGTACGCAGCGGTGCTCGGGCATACCTTCGCTCAGGGCCCGCTGGAGACCTCCTCGGCCAGGATCCTGGTGACCTGCTCTGGTCTCTGCGGCGCCGCGCGCTGGCCGAGGAGCGCACCACCTCGGACGCCGGCAGCTACGCCTTCCGCCATCAGCTGATCAAGGACGTCGCCTACAGCTCGCTGCCACGCGCCGAACGGGCGCGGCCTGCACGACCGGGCGGCGGAGGCGCTGATGGCGCGCGAGCACTTCGCCGAGCGGGCCGAGCTGGTCGCATACCACCTCGATCACGCATTCGAGCTCCAGCCGAACGCCCGAGCGCCGGAACGCCGCCTGCACCGCCCTCGCCGAGGCGGCCGCGAGCGCCGTGCGCCGCGGCGCCGTGGCCCGAGGACAGGCCCTCTACGAGCAGGCGGCCGAGCTTTCGGAGGGTCTCCGAGCAGGTGGACTGGCTGATCGGCCGCGGGCGAGGTGGCTCTGCGCCGCTGGCGAGGGGACTTCGCGCTGCGGCTCTACACCGAGGCCGGTCGGAGCGCCGAGCGCATCGGTGATCCCCGCGCCGCCGGCGGATACGCCAGAGCGGTCGAGATCGCCACCAGGATGAGCGGAATCAGCGGCAACCCCGACGCCGACCAGCTCCAGCCGCTGCTTGAGCGCGGTCGCGCCCTCGTCACGGATGAGGACACCGTCACTAAGGCGAGGCTCCTGCTCGATGAGGCCTGGATTGCCTGGAAGAGCGACCAGACGCTCGAGATGGAGGCTCCCGCCCTCGGCGGGCTCGAATTGGCTCGCGAAGCCGGCGATCTCGCCGTCCTGCAGTCCGCACTCGATGCGGTCACCGCCAGCGACTGGCAGCAGGGCCGCCACCTGGACGCTGTCGAGCACACCAGGGAGCGGCTGGAGCTGCTCCGAGACGCACCGCGAACCGCGACCCTCGACGTCGAGCGCAGCGACGCGCTCCACATGATGATCGAGTGCCTTCTGCAGACGGGCGACTTCCATCAGGCCGAGCGCTACGCGCGTGAGGCCCGCGATCTCGACCTCTCCCGAGGAATCATCTACTCGGCCTGGCAGCGCGGCCTGCTGCCCGCGTTCTTCCTGGGCCGTTGGGATCAGGCACTCGACATGGCAACCCATGTTCGCGAGGCATGGGTCGCCGCGGAGCGTCCACCGCTCGGCGCATTCGCCACTTCGATCGCCTGCGCTGGAGCGATCCTGGGCCTGCGCGGAGAGGATCGACTGGAGCGACTGGTTCGAGATCGCCGACGAGCTCGGTGAGGGCGCCCTTGGCAACAAGGCCGGCGTCATCGTGATGCGCGCCGACGTCGAGCTCCACCAGGGCGAGGTCGAATGCGCGGCCGACCGCTTCGTGAGTCAAAGATCTCGACGACCTGGTTCCGCTCTCCGTACCTCGCCGGGCGTGCCGAGGCGTTCGCGCGCCTCGGGCGCGAGGAGGCGGACGAAGCCATCGCTGGCCGCCGAGGAGCACATCGGCGAGCACCGCTATGGGATCGGCATCCTGCTGCGGGCGAAGGCGAATCCGCTCCGGCGACGAAGCGACGATGCGGGAGTCCCTGGATCTGTTTAAGGAGCTCGACTGCCCGTACCAGTCGGCCCGCACCGGCTGGCTCCTCGGCGGCAAGGATCGCGAGCAGGCGAAGCGAACCTTCGAGGGGCTCGGAGCGACGCTTGCCGGTCGACTAGCGCTTCTCGGCGTCTCGCAGCCGCGACGCCAGCGTCTCGAGCAGCGGCCAGGCGACCTCGGGGTGCTCCTCGATGAACGGCCGGAACTCCCAGGCCGTGAGCCCCTGACAACGCAGGTCGGTGGTCGCGACGATCGTCGCCGAGCGTGGCCCGCTGTCGATCAGCGCGATCTCGCCGAAGTACTCCCCCGGCCCGAGCGTCCGGACGATCTTGCCGTCGATGCTGACGGTCGCGTTGCCGTCCTCGATCACGAAGAAGCCGATCCCGCTCTTCCCCTCGGTGGTGATCGTCTCCCCCTCGCCGAAGCCGCGCACCTGCATGCGATTCGCGAGCTTCTTGAGCTCCTTGGGCTTCACCCCCTGGAAGAGGGGGACGCCGCCGAGAGTTTCCACCACGTCCGCCACGGGCCGATCCTACTCACGCCCCTGGGTTGACGCAAAGAGTGAATCGTGATTCACTTCTTCCGTGGCCTATCGGACCACCGAGCGAACCGAGGCGCGCCGGGCGGAGACCCGAGAGCGAATCGTCACCGCGGCCCGCGAGTTGATTGCGGAGGGTGGATACGTCGCCGCCCAGGTCGCCGCCGTGGCAGATCGAGCGGGAGTGGCCGTCGGCACCGTCTACCGCCACTTCCCCTCCAAGTCCGATCTGTTCGCCGAGGTATTCCGGGAGGCCTCGCAGCATGAGGTCGATGCGATGAGCGCAGCCATCCACGAGACCAGCGGTCCCGCCCCCGAGCGAATCGCCGCCGGCATCGAGGTCTTCGCCCGCAGGGCGCTCCGCGGCAAGCGTCTTGCCTGGGCTCTGCTTGCGGAGCCGGTGGATCCGGCAGTCGAGGCCGAGCGCCTGCAGTTTCGCCACAGCTACCGGGACCTGATGGCCGACGTCATCTCCGAGGGGATCGCCGCCGGCGATCTGCCCGAGCAGGACGTCGACGCGACCGCCGCCGCACTGATCGGGGCGATCGGGGAGACGATGATCGGCCCCCTGTCCCCCACAACGAACGGAGGCGACCCCGACGCGCTGATCGCCTCCCTGATCAACTTCTGCATTCGCGCAATCGGAGAGGAGCACTAGATGTCAACGGTCGAGAGGCGCACCGGTGTACGCACCCACACAGTCGAGAACCAGCCCCCGCCGCTCGTCGACTACAACGTCTTCGAGTCGGATGAGGTGATGAAGGAGGCTGTCCGGCGCGAGGGCGCCGACTGGGCCACCGACAAGATCTCCGAGGTCGGCGAGATCGCCGGGCGCGGCGACGTGATCGAGCTCGGCAGGCTCGCCAACGAGAACCCGCCGAAGCTCCGAACTCACGACCGCTACGGGAACCGGGTCGACATCCCCGAGTTCCATCCCTCGTGGCACGAGCTGATGCGGCTCGGCATCTCCCACGAGCTCCATTCCCTGCCCTGGCGCGATCCGCAGCCGGGCGCGCACGTCGCCCGCGCCGCCGCCTTCATGTGCTTCTCCCAGGCCGAGGCCGGGGTCGGTTGCCCGATCTCCATGACCTACTCGGTGGTTCCCGCGCTCCGCAAGCAGCCCGAGCTCGCCGAGGAGTGGGAGCCGCGGATCCTCTCCGACGTCTACGACCCCCGCCAGATCGCCGCCTCCGAGAAGGAGGGCTCGCTGTTCGGCATGGGGATGACCGAGAAGCAGGGCGGCTCTGACGTCCGCGCCAACACCACGGTCGGCAAGCCGATCAACGGCGGCGGCCCCGGGGCCGAGTACGAGATCACCGGCCACAAGTGGTTCTTCTCCGCGCCGCAGTGCGATGCGTTCCTCGTGCTCGCGCAGGCCGAGGGCGGTGTCTCGTGCTTCCTGATGCCGCGCCGCCTGCCGGATGGCGAGCTCAACCGCTTCCGCCTGCAGCGATTGAAGGACAAGCTGGGCAACCGCTCCAACGCCTCGTCGGAGATCGAGTTCGACGGGGCCTGGACCCGCCTCGTCGGCGAGGAGGGCGCCGGCGTCCGGACGATCATCGAGATGGTCAACCACACCCGGCTCGACTGCGCGACCGGAAGCGCCACGGGCATGCGGGCCGGGGTCGCCCAGGCGATCAACCACGCCTCGCACCGGGTCACCTTCGGCAAGGTGCTGGTCGAGCAGCCGCTGATGCAGAACGTGCTCGCCGACCTGGCGGTCGAGTCCGAGGCGGCAACGATCTCGTCGCTCCGGCTCGCTCGTGCGTACGACGAGGCGCTCACCGGCGACGACGAGGCGCAGGCGTTCAAGCGGATCGCCAACGCCGTGCTCAAGTACTGGATCTCCAAGCGCGCCCCCTGGCACGCCGTCGAGTGCCTCGAGTCCCTGGGCGGCAACGGCTATGTGGAGGAGTCGGGAATGCCCCGGCTCTATCGCGAGGCTCCCCTCGCCTCGATTTGGGAAGGATCCGGAAACGTGCAGTGTCTCGACGTGATGCGCGCGATGGTGAAGAACCCGGAATCGGTCGAGGCGTTCGCAAACGAGGTCGGCGAAGGGGCGGTGCTCGAGCCGCGGCTCGACCGCTTCGCCGCCAAGCTGCGCGAGGATCTGCAGTCCGATCCGACCACGCTCGAGGCCCGGGCACGCTCGCTGGTCGAGCGGATGGCCTTGGCCCTGCAGGGCTCCGTGCTGGTGCGGTTCGGCGACGAAGCCGTCGCGGAGGCGTTCATAGCCTCCCGGCTCGAGGGCGACTGGGGCCACGCGTTCGGGACCCTGCCCGCCGGCACTGACTTCTTGCGGATCATCGACCGCCACCGCGCCGTTTAGGGCGAGCGCCCACTCAGCGGGCGCGGTAGTGCAGGTGGATCACGCCGCTGTCGAATCGGCGTTGCTCGAGCAGCTCGAGCTCGACGCGAGCGTCGCTCGGCAGCGCCGCGTTGCCGCCGCCCACGACGATCGGGTTGATCCAGAGGTGGTACTCGTCGACCAGGCCCGCCCTGATCGCCTCTCCGGCCAGCTCCGGTCCGCCGATGCTGATGTCGCTGTCGGCCTCGGCCTTGAGCCGCCGGATCGACTCGGCATCGAAATCCCGCTCGATTCTCGTCTTGGCGCTGGAGACCTGGTCGAGGCTTCGCGAAAAGACGACTTTCTCAGCGGCTCGCCAGATGCCGGCGTAGTCGCTGGCCGGCTCGCATTGATCTGGGGTGACCTCCGCCGTCTCCCAGAAGACCATCGTCTCGTACATGCGGCGCCCTAATAGGTAGGTGCCGATCGGCCGCTCGATGTCGTTGATGAAGGAGTGCAGCTCGTCGTCGGGCCTGGCCCAGCTGAAGTTGCCGTCCTTGTCGGCGACATAGCCGTCGAGCGAGCAGATTGCGAAGTAGATCAGCTTGGCCATCTGGCGCTGGGCCGGTCTAGCGGCGGCGGAGCTTCGCGATCCTGATCCGCTTCTCGGCGCGGCGCTGCTGCTCCATCCGGTGGGCGTGGCTGGCGCTGTAGTTCTGATGAAGCGTGAAGTTGGGGCTCATTTGGGTCCTCCCAGTCGGTGTGTACGTCAACTGAGACCCGGCGGACTCCGGAAACTCATCGGTACGCTGGGGCCATGTGCAGAAACATCAGACAACTCCATAACTTCGAGCCCCCTGCCACCAAGGACGAGGTTCACGACGCGGCGCTTCAGTTCGTCCGCAAGGTGAGTGGATCGAGCAAGCCGTCGCAGGCCAACGCCGAGGCATTCGACCGCGCTGTCGAAGAGGTTGCCGCCTCCACGCGGAAGCTGCTCGACTCGCTGGTCACCAACGCGCCTCCCAAGAACCGGGAGGAAGAGGCGGCCAAGCGGCGGGCGAAGTACGAAGAGCGCTTCGCGGCCTAGGGTCGCGCCCAGCCTCTGACGCTCTTGGGGACCGGAAGGTCCTCCGCCAGATCCGGCGCGGTCACCGGGTCCCCAGTGCCCTGCGTGAGCGGCAGCTGTCCGGCCCAATTGGGCAGGTCGAGGTCCTTCTCCTCGTCCACCGGCGGGCCCGTACGGACCTTTGCCGAAGCCTCCTCGATCTCCATCGAGAGAACCTTGGTCGACTTCAGGTCGGTCTCGTCCGGTCCCCGGACCTCCTCGGCCCGCCCCGGGGCGATGTGCTCCACCACGGCACGCAGCGCCTCGCCCTTCTCACCCGGGTCCGTCACCTCATGGGCCGTGCCCAGAACCATCACCGAGCGGTAGTTGAGCGAGTGATGGAGCGCGGCCCGCGCGAGGACGAGCTCGTCGACGAGGGTGACCGTCACGCAGCAGGGAACCCCGTCCCCCAGCACCTTGAACGTGCGATTGCCCCGGGCCCCATGCAGGAAGAGGGTGTCCCCCACGCGGGCGTGGATCGTGGGAACTACAAAGGGCTGGCCGTCCTGGACGAAGCCGACGTGGCAGGTCAGCGCCTCGTCGAGGATCGAGTGGACCAGCTCGCGATCGTAGCTCCCGCGGCCCGGCTTGCGGAAGATCCTGGTTCGCTCTGTCTGCTCGTATGCGGAGTCGGTCATGCGGTGAGCCAGCGCGCATCCAGCTTGCGGATCACGGCCTCAGCGAGGCGAACCGCTTCGGCGACGGTCCCGTAGTCGACCCTGTCCGGCGTGTCCGTCTTCCAGTGGTAGTTGGAGGGGTTCTTCCAGTGGTTGCAGGAGGCGACCGAGACGCACTGGTAGCCCGCCGCCAGCGGGAAGATGCCGTCGGTCGCGTTTCGCAAGCGGAGGTCGCGGAAGGGCATCTCGATGCCGAGCTCGTCCGCGGTGGAGTCCAGCAGCTCCCGAGAGGCGGCGGGGTACTCGCGCAGCTTCAGCATCCCCTCCCCGCGCAGGACCAGGAGATTGGGCGAGCCGACCGTGTCAAGGCAGAGGAAGAAGGTCCGGTCTGTGGGCAGCTCGGCGGCGTGCCGCTCCAGGAAGAGGCCCATGCCCTCGCAGAGCGCCTCCTCAGAGGTGGAGAGGAAGAGGATCCGGGTGTTCTCGGGGGGCCGCTCGGCGAACGCGCGGGCGATTGCGAGCTGTGCGATGCATCCGGTGCCGTTGTCGTTCGCCCCCGGCACCACCTCGCCCGCCCCGATGTGGGCCATGAACGCCGCGCTGCCTGCGGAGAGCAAGGTCCCCAGCCCGGTCAGCTTCCTGCTGCCGAGCACTGCGCCGGCGGCGACCACCGCCGGGCCGGCGACGGTCGGCCACATCAGCGGCGGGCTGGTGTCGTTGTCCTCGAAGACCCAGGGCGCGTTCTCTCCGACGGCCTCGGTGATCGCAGGGTTGAAGAAGAAGGCCGTGTGCGCGGCGTCGTGATGCGCCATCACCACGATCGTTCGCTCGGCGTCGGTCGGGCCTATCTCGGCGAGCACGTGGTGGGCGCTTCGATTGGGCAGCATGCGGCGGAATCGCCTGCGCCCGGGAGGCAGCTCGTCGGCGATGAGCGCCGACGCCGCGGCTCCCGTGAGCGCCGCAAGCGCACGGGTCGCACGGCCGCCCCGCCGGGCGGCGAGCCCGGCGATCGCTCCGGCGCCCGCCAGCAGGCCGATCGGCCACCAGAAGGTGCCATTCGCCCCGGCCTCCTCCTCGACACGCACGTCGCCGGCGCCCGCATCGCGAAGCTCGCCGGCGAGCCACTCCGCTGCGCGCCGCTCGCCCTCCGAGGCGGAACCGCGCTCATTTGAGCAGAGCTCCTCGAGCCGCCCACGCATCCAACCTTCGTCCGGTGGGGCCGAGGGCTCGGCTGGGGCTTCCGTGGCCATTCCGGAAAGCTACCCATCGGGGTCTAGCATCAGTTCCATGACCGGAGGCGGCGGCGTCACGCTGTTTCGCATTCGAGGCATCCGAATCGCGGTGGACTACTCGTGGTTCGTTGTCCTCTTCCTGATCATCTTCTGGCTCTCGGGCTTCTACAAGGACGTCCTCAACGAGCCACAGGGGTCGTCCGCCCCCTACCTGCTCGCCGTGGGGAGCGCCTTCCTCTTCTTCGCGTCGATCCTGCTCCACGAGCTCGGGCACGCCTTCGTCGCTCGCCGCCACGGGATCGGCGTCTCGGGAATCACACTGTGGATGTTCGGCGGCTTCGCCCGCCTCGAGAAGGACTCGGACACACCGGGAACCGAGTTCAAGATCGCGATTGCCGGCCCGCTCGTCACGGCCGTGATCGTCGCGGCCTGCGCAGTGGCGGGGGTGCTGCTCGCGGGGGGCGACGAGTTCCGCCACGCGGCGCTCACTCAGGCGGATACGCGGACCTCAGGGATCGCCGCCATGGTCAGCTGGCTCGGCAGCATCAACCTGTTCGTGCTGGCGTTCAACCTGGTCCCCGCCTTTCCCCTCGACGGCGGCAGGATCGCCCGCGCTATCGCCTGGAAGCGAACCGGCAGCAGGAACTCCGGTACGCGCTTCGCCGCCACGCTCGGAGAGTGGTTCGGCCTCCTCCTGATCATCGGCGGGCTCGGCTACTTCGTGGCCCTTCGCGGCGACCTGTTCGGCGGCATCTGGCTCGCCTTCATCGGATTCATCCTGCGCGGGGCGGCCAAGGCGGCTCTCGCCCAGACCGAGGTGACCAGCCGGATCGAGGGCATCTCCGTGGCCGACGTGATGGAGCGTGACCCGGTGGCGATCCCCGAGGGCGCCTCGATCGAGCAGGCGCTCGACGAGTACTTCCTGCGCTATCGCTCGCCCTGGTTCCCGGTCGTCGATGCCGGCCGGCACTTCATCGGACTGGTGGACCGCGGTGCCGCTGACAACGTCCCGGCCGTCGAACGATCCTCGTCGGTGGTCAGCGACGTGCTGGCGCGAGACAGCGGATCGTTGACCATCGGAGAGGACGAGCCGCTCGAGTCCGTCCTCGGGAACGAGGCGCTCCGCCGCCTCGGCGCCCTGATCGCCACCGACGCCGAGGGCCACATCCGCGGCGTCCTGACGATCGACGCGATCGGCAAGGCGTTGCGTCCGATCGCGCCGGGCAGCGCCGACACGTCTCTCTAGCGGCCACCAGGCCGCTCCACCCCTAGCCGTCTTTATAGGATCGATGTCGTGCCAGACCATGACGTCTTGGTGATTGGGGCGGGCCTCGCGGGACAGCGGGCCGCGCTTGCCGCTGCGGAGCAGGGCGTTTCCGTGGGGATCATCAGCAAGGTCCACCCCGTCCGCTCTCACTCCAATGCCGCGCAGGGCGGGATCAATGCCGCGCTCCAGGAGGACGACAGCTGGGAGTCGCACGCCTTCGACACGATCAAGGGCTCCGACTACCTCGCCGACCAGGACGCGGTCGAGATCATGTGCAAGGCGGCGCCTGAGGAGCTGCTCCACCTCGAGCATCTCGGGGTCACCTTCCACCGCAACGAGGAGGGCAAGCTGGGCACCCGCGCCTTCGGCGGCGCCTCCGCGGCCCGGACCTACTACGTCGCCGACATCACCGGCCAGGCCATCATGCACGTCCTCTACGAGCAGCTCATGAAGTTCTCCGAAGACGTCGCCCGCTACGAGGAGTACTTCACGACAAGTCTCGCCACGGATGATGCTGGCAACTGCGTCGGGGCGATCTGCCGGAACGTCAAGGACGGCTCGATGGAGCACTTCGGCGCCAAGGCGGTGGTCCTGGCAACCGGCGGGAACGGGCAGGTCTGGCACCCGACCACGAACGCGCTGATCTGTACCGGCGATGGCATCGCCCAGGCGTACCAGGTGGGGGCGAAGCTCATGGACATGGAGATGGTCCAGTACCACCCGACCACGCTGGCCGGCAAGGGCTTTCTGATCACCGAGGGAGCGCGCGGCGAGGGCGCGCACCTGCTCAACGCCAATGGCGAGCGCTTCATGGAGAAGTACGCGCCGAACAAGATGGAGCTGGCCTCCCGCGACGTCGTCTCGCGAGCCGAGCAGACGGAGATCCAGGAGGGTCGCGGCTTTCCCGACGGGACCGTCGCGCTCGACATCACGGTCGTGCCGCGCAAGCGCATCCACGAGGCGCTTCGCGAGATCGTCCTGGTCGGCCGCGACTTCGCGGGGGTCGACATCACCAAGGAGCCGATCCACATCAAGCCGGGCAACCACTACACGATGGGCGGCGTCAAGACCGACACCGAGGGACGCACCAATGTCCCCGGCCTCTATGCCGCGGGCGAGGTCGCCTGCGTCTCGGTCCACGGCGGCAACCGCCTCGGGGCCAACTCGCTGCTCGACACCCTGATCTTCGGCCGCCGCTCCGGCGTGGACGCCGCCGAGCGCGCCAAGGGCCGCGAGGCCGTGCATGCTCCCCACGCCGCCCAGGACGCCGACGAGGCCCGGGTCGCCGCGATTCTCGGCCGAGAGAAGGGCTCGGGTCGCCGGGTCTCGGAGATCCGCAAGGAGATGGGCGAGACGATGGACAAGTACGTCGCCGTCTTCCGGGATGCCGAGGGGCTCAACACCGCCCTCGAGATCATCAAGCGCCTCAAGGAGGAGGCGAAGGCCGCGTACGTCGATGACAAGGGCAAGGTTTTCAACCAGGACGTGCTCGGCGCGATCGAGCTCGAGTACATGCTCGACTGCGCCGAGTGCACCTGCGTGGCGGCGATCCACCGCACCGAGAGCCGCGGCGCGCAGTTCCGAACCGACTTCCCAGAGCGAAACGACGGGGAGTGGCTCAAGCACATCGACCTGGCCCGCACCGACGAGGGACCCGAGATCAGCTACTCCGAGGTGACCATCACCGAATGGGAGCCGCAGGAGCGGACCTACTAGATGGGTAGGGTCTAAAAGAGATGGCTGAGTTCACTCTCAAGGTGAGGCGCTTCCAGCCCGAGGACGCCGAGGGCCCCTACTGGGAGACCTTCGACGTCGAGCTCGACCCCACGCTGTCCGTCCTCGATGGCCTCCTGCAGGCGAAGGACCGCGACGACGGCTCACTCGCCGTCCGCTGCTCCTGCCGCGCCGCAATCTGCGGCTCCTGCGGGATGAAGATCAACGGGCAGTCCGGCCTCGCCTGCAAGACCATGATCGGCGAGGCCTCGGAATTCGCCAACCGGAACAACGGCGGGCACCACGACAAGGCCGGCTCCTCGGCTTCGCCTCCGGGGCCAGCGCCGATCGTGGTCGAGCCGATGGGAAACATGCCGGTGATCAAGGACCTGGTCACCGACATGGAGTCCACCCACTGGACCAAGATCCGCCGGGTCACACCGTGGCTTCTCCCCGAGGGCGATCCGCCGGAGCGCGAGTACATCGTCCCGCCGGAGTCGATGATCGACATCACCCAGTCGATGGCGTGCATCCAGTGCGGCGCCTGTGTCTCCGCCTGCCTCTCAATGGAGGCCGACCCCGACTTCATCGGGCCCGCCGCGCTCGCCAAGGCCTACCGCTTCGTCGGCGACCCGCGAGATGCCGAGACCAAGGAGCGCCTCCACGATCTCTCCCAGGACCCGCACGGGATCTACGACTGCACCCACTGCTTCTCGTGCATAGACGCCTGCCCGAAGGGCGTGGCGCCGATGGATCAGATCATGCGCCTGCGCCGGGCCGCCGGCAACGAGGGGATCGTCGACCAGAACCACGGCCATAACCACGAGGTCACCTTCACCAAGATCATCGAGAAGAAGGGGACCCTCGACGAGGCACAGCTGCTCCAGGATTCGTTCGCGCCGGGGATCAAGGGCAAGCTGATGCCCAAGCACGGCGCGATCAAGGGCCTTCTCGAGTCCATCCCGACGGCGATCCGCGGCATCAGGACCGGCAAGATGCGCTCGATTCCCAAGCTGATCCCGGGCGTCCACCCCAAGCTTCCCGGCGATGCGCAGAACCATGTCAAGCGGATCTACGCCCACACTGAGGAGCACGGCATCGAGCTCAACCTTTACATCCGCGGCGAGGAAGCCGACGAGGATGAGAACGTCCCGGCGGACGATGCCGTGCCCGAGACTCAGGTCGAGCCCGAGCCCGACGAGAGAGGGGAAACCTGATGGCCGATCTGAAGATGGCCTACTGGCCTGGTTGCGTCTCGCGCGGGTTCACCACCGAGCTGCACGGATCGATGGGCCTCGTCGCGGAGCGCCTCGGCATCGAGCTGGTCGAGCTCGACCGTGCCAACTGCTGCGGCGCCGGCGTGATCGCCGAGCACAACCAGGAGCTCGCCGACACGCTCAACGCGCGGACCTTCGCCCTCGCCCAGCAGACCGGGCTACCGATGATGAACATCTGCTCCACCTGCCAGGGCGCCCAGTCAGAGTGCCAGCAGCGGCTGCGCGACTCCGAATACCGATCCCACATCAACGAGACGCTCGCAGAGGAAGGGCTCTCATACGACCCCGAGGGTTTCTCGAACAAGAACTTCCTCTGGGTGCTGGTCGAGGACTACGGGCTGGATCGCCTCAAGGAGCAGATCCAGCGACCGCTGGGCGGCCTGAAGGTCGGCCCCTTCTACGGCTGCTACATCCTGCGGCCGAAGCACCGCCTCGACTATGAGGAGCACCCGGAGCGCGACCTCTACCTGGACCGCCTGATCGAGACGCTCGGGGGCGAGGTAGTCGAGTACGACGGCGCCCGCAAGTGCTGCGGCTTCCCGATCATCACCATGGCGCGCGAGGTCTCGCTGCGGCAGGCGGGCACCCACGTCGGCGACGCGCTCGACGCCGGCGCGGATTGCCTGGTGACGCCCTGTCCCCTCTGTCACCTCAACCTCGACATGCAGCAGCCCGAGGCCGCCAAGGTCGTCAACCGCGATCTCGGCCTGGCCGTCCTGCATCTCCCCCAGCTCGTCGGCCTCGCACTCGGCTTCCAGCCCAAGGAGCTCGGGATGAAGAAGCACATCGCCTCGACCAAGTGGGTCGAGGAGCGGTTGGAGCCAGTCCCGGCGTAAATCTGAGTCTGCGACCGGGGCCGCTCGTAAGGTCCAGGGCGCATGGCCTCGACAGAACCGGCCGAGATGCGGCACCGGGTCAAGATCCGCATCCTCGTCATCCTCGCCTCGATCCTGGCCTTCCTGGCGATCTTCACCAGCTGGATCGACCGCCAGGCCCTCGACACGAATGAATGGGTGAACACCAGCGGCAAGCTGCTGCAGGACAAGGAGATCTCCGACGCGGTCGCTACCTACGCCGTCGACGAGCTCTACGCGAACGTCGACGTGACGGCGGTGGTCAAGCAACGACTGCCGAAGGACCTCAAGCCGTTCTCCGCCCCGGCCTCGGCCGGCATCCGCGAGTTCGCGACGCAGGCGGCCAAGCAGGCGATCCAGTCTCCCCGCGCACAGCAGGCCTGGAGGGATGCGAACCAGATCGCCCATCAGGAGCTGGTCTCGATTCTGAAGGGCAACAACGACGTGGTCTCCTCGCAGAACGGAAAGGTCGTGCTTGACCTACGGCCGCTCGTCCTTCAGCTCGCTGACCGGATCGGACTGAAGAAGCAGCTCAACGACGCGCTGCCGCCGGACGTCGGCCAGCTCCAGGTGGCGGACGCGAAGGACCTGGACACCGCCCAGACCGTGGTGCAGCTCATCGTCGGTCTGGCCTGGTTCTTCACGTTCGCCTCCCTGGCGCTGTTCGGACTCGCGGTCTATCTGGCGAAGGGACGCCGCTGGATGGTCATGCTCGCCTACGGCCTCGGGTTGATCGCGGCCGGCCTGGCTGCGCTCGGCGTGCGCGGGGCGCTGGAGGGGCTGTTCGTGGATTCGCTGGCAAAGACGGAGGCAGCAAACGTCCCCGCCGAGCACGTCTGGAGGATCGCCACCTCGCTGCTGCAGAGCATCGCCACGACGGTCGTGATCTATGGCGTCCTCTTCGTTGTCGCCGCATTCCTCGCATCGCCGGCAGGATCGGCGGTCGGGATCCGCAGGGCGATCGCACCCACGCTCCGCGACCGTCGCGAGTTGATCTGGTCGGTCTTCGGGGCCGGGGCCCTGATCGGCTTGATCGTCTGGCCGCCCTCTGGAACGCGCCAGCTCGTTCTCACCATCGTCCTGATCGCACTGGCCGGCGTCGGCCTCGAGGCTCTGCGCAGGAAGACCCTCCGCGAGTTCCCGGGCGCCCAGCCCGGAGACTGGGTCCGGTCCGTGCGGGAGCGGTTCAGCCGCGCCACTACGGATGCGGGTCGCAGGATGGGCGCGGCGATGCGGGGACTCACCCACGAGGAGCGACATCCCGAGGACGCGAAGTTCGACCACCTCGAGCGGCTCGGCGAGCTGAAGGAGAAGGGTGTGCTGACCGCGGCCGAGTTCCGCGAGGAGAAGAAGAAGATCCTCAGCGGCTGATCCGCCGCTCGATCCAGCGTGCCCCGACCGTGTCGGTGAGCCCGTGGATCAGGATCGACGCCAGGATCATGTATGCCGCGATCTCGAAGATGACGTCGGCCTGTCCGACGTCGGAATTCAGGACCAGCTCGGCGAACAGGATTCCGGCCACCCCCTTGGGCCCGAACCACGCGATGAACGCGCGGTATGGCTTTGCCAGGTCCACCCGCACGAAGGAGAGCGTGATCGAGACGGGGCGCGCGACCAGGAGAGCGAAGGCGATAAAGGCGATCAGCAACGGGATGCTGCCGTGGTATCCAGTGGCGACGATCAGCCCGCCGAAGGCGAAGAAGGTCAGAACCTGGAGGATCGAGCTGACGTTCTCGCTGAAGACCACGAAGTCGTCGGCGATGTCGTGTTCGGCGACGCCGAGCGAGATCCCGCAGACGAAGGCCGCGATCAATCCATTTCCGACGGTGACATCGGCGATCCCATAGGCCAACAGGCCAACCCCCAGGGCGTAGATCCCCTCGTATCGCCGGACGATCCCGCCTCCCGGCAGGTGGTGGGTCAGCATGCCCGCCGCCTTGCCGAGGATGACACCGACGAATGCGCCGAAGACAGCCTCGCCGAACAGCTTCGCAGCCTCGCTTCCGGCGTCTCCACCGGGAGAGGCGAGGATGATGAAGAAGAGGACAAACGGCAGGGCCAATCCGTCGTTCAGCCCCGACTCCAGGTTGAGCGCGTGGCGCACTGCCGCCGGCACACGCTTCGAGGTGACCACCGCCGAGGTCACAACCGGATCGGTCGCCGAGAGGACCGCGCCGAGAAGGAACGCTTCCGCCCAGCTGAAATCGGAGAAGAACAGCTTCGCGGCGAGTGCCAGCAGCGCGAGCGTCAGCGGCATCGCGATCAGCAGCGCGCGCACCACCGGCCCCCAATGCACGACGAGCAGCTCGCGCTCGACCTGAAGCCCGTCCGAGAACAGGGTGACGATCAGGGCGAGCAGGAAGAGGTGGACGACCGCCGAGTCCGAGCCGTCGATATGGATCGCACCGGTTTCGGCGAGGATCAGCCCGGCGGCGACCGACAGGACGGAGATCGAGAGGACGGTGCCGTGCATCAGCCCCGACAGCGCGGCGGCCACCGCCAACAGGGCCCCACTGATCAGAAGCGCCTCGCCGAAGCCGACGTCCATGCGGGGCTTATACAGAGAAGCCGGCCGACCGCCTGACGGCGGCGACCCACTCAGTTCACCTGCGGTGCTTCCTCTTTGCCTTTGATGACGTCGCCGGAGGAGCTGCCCTTGATCGTCTTGGCGACGACGCTCTATTCGGCGTCGCCCCTCAAGCGTCGGCGAATATAGCCCGGCCTCGGCGGCGATGCGTCACTTGCCTGTGAAGAAGTTGAGAACGGGTCAGCTGAGGCTCGCGCCCGCCGGAACGCGGACGAGATCCCGCTGGTGCAGCAGCTCCGCCACCTGGACGGCGTTGGTCGCCGCACCCTTGCGCAGGTTGTCGCCGACGACCCAGAGGTTGAGGCAGCGCTCGTGTGAGGGATCGCGGCGGATCCGCCCGACAAGGACCTCGTCCCGCCCGGCAGCAGCGATCGGCAGCGGGTAGATGCCCGCGCCGGGGTCGTCGAGGACGACCAGGCCCGGGAACTCCGAAAGCAGCTCGCGGCACTCCTCCGGCGAGAGATCCCTCGCGGTCTGGACGTTGACGGACTCCGAGTGGCCCGTGACCACGGGCACGCGGACGCAGGTCGCCGAGATCCCGACGTCCTCGGTCAGCCCGAGGATCTTGCGGGTCTCCGCCATCACCTTGCGCTCCTCGGTCGTGTAGTCGTCGCCGTCCTTGAAGTTTTCGACCTGCGGCAGCACGTTGAAGGCCACCTGGTGTGGATAGACCTCGGGCGGGCTGATCTTGTCCCCATCGAGGACCGCCTGGGACTCGGCGCGCAACTCCTCGATTGCCTTACGACCGGTGCCGGAGACAGATTGATAGGTGGAGACGATCAGCCGCTCGATCCCAGCGGCATCCAGGATCGGCTTGAGCGCGACCATCATCTGCATCGTCGTGCAGTTTGGATTGGCGACCAGGCCGTTGTGGTCCGCGGCCGCGTCGTCGTTAACACCGGCGACGACCAGCGGCACGTCCTCGTGCATGCGCCAGAAGCTCGTGTTGTCGACCACCACCGCACCGGCCTCGATCCACTTGGGCGCCCACTCCGAGCTCACCTTGCCGCCGGCCGAGGAGAGGATCAGGTCGAGTCCCTGGATCGACTCCTCGGTCATCTCCCGGACCTCGAGCTCGCCGCCGGCGAACTTGACCTTGCTCCCGGCCGAGCGCGCGGACGCCAGCGGCCTCACCTCGGCCGCCGGGAACTTCCGCTCCGCCAGCACCTTGATGATGGTCGATCCGACGGCGCCGGTGGCGCCGGCGACCCCGACTCGGTATTCGCCCTTCGAGCTCATGCCCAAAGGGTACGGATCAAGTGGCTCCTACTTCTTGGCCTTCTTCTTCTTGCACTTCTTCTTCTTCGGGGTCGAGGGCGTGGTCGGCGTCGGTGTCGGTGGTCCCGGACAGGCCCCGCCCGGGGTCGCCTGGCCGACGCAGGCAAGCTGCACTTCGACGGCGCCGATGTCGCTGCCGTCGAAGGGATGGGTCAGACCCGAGAAGACAGCCGGGCGCGTGAGACCGCGCTGATCATGGGTGAGGTCGTTCTGGTCGGCGGCCGTGCCCTGGTCGATCACAGGGCTCGTCGGGGCCAGCACCATCGTCGCAGTCGCCCCGCCGTTGTTCCCTACCGGAAGCGGCATCGCCAGAAAACCCACACTCTTGCTGATCGAGGCTGTGTCAGCCGCTGACGGTCGGGCGGTGCTCGGTGCCGGTCGGCTCTTCCTTGCGGATCGCGCCCTCTCCCAGCTCGAACGCGTCGTGAAGAGCCTCGACAGCCTGCGGCACCTGGTCGGCGCGGATCACGCAGGAGATCTTGATCGGCGAGGTGGAGATCATCTCGATGTTGATCTTGTTTTCGCCGAGAACGCGAAAGACCTTGGCGGCGACGCCGGGATGGCTTCGCATCCCAGCTCCGATGATCGAAACCTTGCCCATGTTCTGGTCGGTCTCGATACCGATCTCGGAGTCCTCGATCCGGATCGCCTCCTCGGCAGCCTCGAGCTCATCCGCCTCGACCGTGAACGAGAGGTCCGCGCCGCCGTCGTGGGACACCGGCTCGTTCTGGATGATCATGTCGACATTGATGTTGGCGTCCGCGAGCGCGCTGAAGATGCGGCCCGCGACACCAGGCTCGTCCGGCACACCGGTGAGCGTGACGCGAGCCTCGTCGGTCGAGTGAGTCACGGCTGTTACGGAAGGCTGTTCCACGGTCTCCTGCTCCGAGACGACGAGGGTACCGGTGCCCTCATCCGCGGAGCTGCGGCAATGGATCCGCACGTCGTGGTTGCGCGCGTACTCGACCGCGCGCAGCTGGAGGACCTTGGCCCCGGAGGACGCCATCTCCAGCATCTCCTCGTAGGACACGACCGGGAGCTTGCGGGCGTCGGAGACGATCCGCGGGTCGGCAGTGAACACGCCGGCGACGTCGGTGTAGATCTCGCAGACCTCCCCGCCAAGGGCGGCCGCCAGGGCAACGGCGGTCGTGTCGGAGCCGCCGCGGCCGAGCGTCGTCACGTCGCGGCTCTCGGTCGAGACGCCCTGGAAGCCGGCGACCAGCACGATCGAATCCTCCCCGAGCGCCTGGCGGATGCGGTCAGCGCGGACGTCGATGATCTTCGCCTTGGTGTGCGAGGAGTCGGTGACGATCCCGGCCTGCGAGCCCGTGAGCGAGATCGCGCGGTGACCGAGGTCGTTGATGGCCATCGCGCAGAGCGCGCAGGACTCCCGCTCGCCGATGGAGAGCAGCATGTCCATCTCGCGCGGGTCGGGCCGCGGCGAGATCTCGCGCGCGGCCTCGAGCAGGCGGTCGGTCGTCTTGCCCCGCGCCGAGAGCACAGCGACCACCGGATGTCCCGCTTCGCGCGCGGCGACGATTCGCCTGGCGGCGCGCTTGAGCTCCTCGGTCCCGGAGACCGAGGTCCCGCCGAACTTCATTACCACGATTCCGTCTGTCTTCTGCTTGCTTGCCATCGAGCAAACGAGCATAGGCGAGCTTTAGAGCTTGACCACTAAGATCGCGTGCCGGATGGCGCAGGATGCTGCGATTCGAGTTTCCGGCCTGCACAAGTCCTACGGCGAGCACGAGGCGGTCAGGGGGATCGACTTCGAAGTCGGGAAGGGCGAAGTGTTCGGCTTTCTCGGCCCCAACGGGGCCGGCAAGACGACGACCATCGAGATCCTCGAGGGCTACCGGGAGCGGACGGCCGGAGAGGTCTCCGTGCTGGGCATCGATCCGATCCGCGCCACCCGGGAGTGGCGAACCCGGATCGGCCTGGTCCTCCAGGAATGCGAGCTCAACCCGCTGCTCACGGTCACCGAGACGATGCATCTGTACTCGAGCTTCTTTCCGAATCCCCGCCCGGTCGACGAGACCCTCGACCTGGTGGGTCTCGGCACCAAGCGGGATGCGCGGGTCGGCGCACTATCCGGCGGGCAGCAGCGACGGCTGGACGTCGGCGTCGGAATCGTCGGGAACCCCGAGCTGCTCTTCCTGGATGAGCCGACCACAGGCTTCGATCCGACGGCCCGGCGGGACGCCTGGAACATGATCCAGGGACTGAAGGACCTGGGCACGACGATCGTGCTCACGACCCACTACATGGAGGAAGCGCAGCACCTCGCCGACCGCGTCGTGATCCTGCGCGAGGGCAAGATCGTGGCGGAGGGAGCGCCGGAGACCCTGGGCGACCAGCTCGGGCGGGAGACCATGATCCGGTTCCGGACCTTCGACGGCGTCGCCGACCGTGCCGCCGAGGCGATCGGCCGCCAGGCCGTCATCTCCGGCAACCTGGCGACGATCGCCAGTACGGAACCCCAGCGCGACCTCTACCGGCTGCTCGCCTGGGCGGAGGACGAGGGAATCACGCTGCCGGATCTCGAGGTCAGGCGACCCAGCCTCGAGGACGTCTTCCTCGAGGTCACCTCCGATCAGGAGGAGAACGGCCGATGAACGACCTGCGGCTGGTCTTGATCCAGACGAAGTACGCGCTGTTGGCCACGCTGCGCACCCCTCGGGCGATGCTGTTCGGGGCGCTCTTCCCTCTCATCTTCCTGCTCCTGTTCAACTCCCTCTTCACCAACGGCGGACCGCAGACGACGACCGTCGACGGCCACACGATCAACGTCCACGCCTATTTCACGGCGGGTCTGATCGCCTATGCGCTGGCGCTCTCCTGCTTCAGCACCCCGCTGATGGCGCTCGTCAGCCAGCGCGAGCGGGGTCAGCTCAAGCGCCAGCGGGGCATGCCGGCACCGGTCTGGACGTTCGTGACCTCCCAGGTGCTCCGCTCGGTCGCCTTCGCCCTCGTGGTCGGCGGCATCATGATCGCGATCGGGATCATCTTCTACGGCGTTCACCTCCCGGCGCAGACGGTCCCCGGCTTCATCATCTGCCTGGCCCTCGGTACCGCCACGCTGTCCGCGCTCGGGATCGCCGCGACCTCGCTCGCCAAGAACGAGGACAGCGCGCAGCCGATCGGGGCATTCACCGTGGTGATGCTCTCGTTCGTCTCCGGGATCTTCATCGCGATCGACACGCTCCCCAGCTTCCTCCAGGAGGTCGGGCGGCTGTTCCCGCTCTACCACCTCGCTCAGGGCCTGCAGTCGACGGTCGCCGCAGAATCCGAGCGGGATCGGCCTCTCCGGCAGCGACGCCGCCGCGCTCGTCATCTGGGGCCTCGCTGGGATCTGGGTCGCCACGCGGCGGTTCAAGTGGGAACCGCAGGGCCGCGCCGCCGAGGCGGCGTGACCAACATCACACACGGCTGATATATCGGATTGATATATCTGTCGGTGCGATGGAACTGAGCGCCACAGGCAAGGTCATTTTGGGAATGCTGGCCGGCAGGCCGCGTTCCGGCTACGAGATCAAGCAGCTGGTCGACAACTCGGCCCGCTTCTTCTGGGCGGCGAGCTACGGGCAGATCTATCCGGAGCTGAAGAAGCTCGAGAAGGAGGGGCTGATCACCGGTGATGACTCCTCGCGGGGCGCACGCCAGAGCACCACCTTCAAGCTCACCGCGGCCGGCAAGCGTGCCGCGCGCGAGTGGATCGACGGTCCACCCCAGGTCTTCGAGCTCCGCGACGAGGGCCTGCTGGAGCTCTTCTTCGCCGGGTCGATCGATCCGGCCCGGGCGCCTGAGATCGCGCGGGAGCGAGCCGCGAAAGCTGCCGAGAGCGCTGCAGAACTGCGGGTGCTTTGGGAGCAGATCGAGGCTGCAGGCCAGCATGAGGGCCCGGAGCACAGCCCCGATGCCGGCTCGCTGACAGTCCTGCGCTACGGCATCGAGATGAACGAATGGGCGGCCGAGTGGTTCGAGCGCGCCGCCGACGAACTGGAAAAGCAACACGCCGGCGTCGCCGGGGGGAGGTAGTCATGTTCAACGGACTCGCATCGCTCGCACAGAGGCACGGCAAGCGGACCGTCATCTTCGCCGCGATCTTCTTCGTCATCGCCGGCGCGCTCGGCGGCGGCGTCGCCAGCAAGCTCGCGCCCTACGGCGCAGACGATCCGTCGACCGAGAGCGTCAAGGCGACCGACCGCCTCCAGGAGGACGGCTATCGCGACCCGAGCGTGATCGTGCTCCTCCAGGACACCATCCCGACCTCCCCGGCGGGGCAACAGAAGATCAAGAGCGTCGAGCAGAAGCTGCACGCCAACCCGGACGTGGCGCGCGTCACTGGCTATCTCGAGACCCACAGCGCGGACTTCATCTCTGGAGCGGGCAACGCGACCTATCTCGCCGTCAGCCTGAAGCCCACGGGGGACAAGGACCAGCAGGACGCCGCCAAGGCGATCGCCGCCGAGCTCGACGGTCAGCCAGGTGTCTCCGTGGGCGGCATCGCGCTCGCCCAGGAGCAGGTCAACAAGCAGGTGGAGAAGGACCTGCGGATGGCCGAGCTGCTCGCCTTCCCGATCCTCTTCCTGCTCTCGCTGCTCTTCTTCCGCAGTGCCGTGGCCGCGCTGCTGCCACTGCTGATCGGCGGGCTGGCGATCGTCGGCACCTTCCTTCTTGCTGCGGCTCGCGAACGAGGCCGTGTCCGTCTCGATCTTCGCCCTCAACCTGACCACGGGGCTCGGTCTCGGGCTGGCGATCGATTACAGCCTCTTCGTCGTCTCCCGCTACCGGGAGGAGATCGCGAAATTCGGGCCCGGGCGCCGAGGCGATGAAGCGGACGCTGAACACCGCGGGCCGCACGGTCCTGTTCTCCTCGATCACCGTCGCCGTCGCGCTGGCCTCGTTGATGGTCTTCCCGCAGCGCTTCCTCTATTCGATGGGACTCGGCGGCGCGCTCGTCGCGCTGCTCGCCTCCCTGATCGCGCTCACCGTCCTGCCCGGCGGTTCTGGCACTGCTGGGCAACCGCGTCAACGCTGGGGCGCCGAAATTCCTGCAGCGGCGCGCCGAGCGGGATGCGACCGAGACCGAGTCCGGCTTCTGGTACCGGCTCTCGCGCTTCGTCATGCGCCGCCCGATCCCGATCGCGACGGTGACCGCGGCCTGCTCCTGCTCGTGCTCGGGATCCCCTTCTACTCGCTCAAGTTCACCTCGGTGGACGCCCAGGTCCTGCCCGAGAGCGCGAGCGCGCGGCAGGTCGACAACGTGATGCGGGCGCAGTTCCCGCCCTTCCACGACACCCCGCACATCCTGCTGGTGGAGAACGCAACGCCGGCGGCGCTTAACACCATCGAGCGCGACGTCGCATCAGGTGAAGGGAATCGCAGAGGTCCAGCCGCCTCAGCGTCTCGCCAACGGAGACGCGGTCATCAGGCGTACTCGACCGAGAGCTACATCTCCGACTCGAGCCGCAATGCCGTCAAGCAGATCCGTGACCTGCCCGAGCCCGGCGGGATCGCAACTGCTTGTGGCGGGTGCGGCCGCCCACTTCGTCGACCTGCAGCACAGCCTCGAGACCCATGCGCCTATCGCGCTGGCGATCGTGATCGTGGCGACCCTGATCGTCCTCTTCCTGATGACGGGATCGGTGGTGCTCCCGATCAAGCAGCTGGTGATGAACGTCCTCAACCTGAGCGCGGTCTTCGGGATCCTGGTGTTCATCTTCCAGGACGGCCGGCTCGAGGGACTCCTCGACTATCGAAGCCAGGGTGCGCTCGAGCAGACGATGCCGATCCTGCTGTTCGCCGTCGTCTTCGGCCTCTCGACCGACTACGGCGTCTTCCTGCTCTCCCGGATCAAGGAGGCCCGCGACCATGGCGCGAGCGACTCCGAGTGCCGTGGCGATCGGCCTGGAACGGACCGGGCCGGATCGTGACCGCGGCGGCGCTGCTGTTCGCCATCGCGATCGGCGCCTTCGCGACCTCGCAGATCATCTTCATCAAGGAGAACGGCGTCGGCACGGCGTTGGCGGTCCTGATCGACGCCAGCCTGATCAGGGCTCTGCTCGTGCCCTCGCTGATGGAGCTGCTCGGCGACTGGAACTGGTGGGCGCCGCAGCCTCTGCGGCGCCTGCACGACCGGTTCGGCCTGAGCGACACGGAAGCCGGTGCGGCCGCGCCCTCGTCGTCCTACGCCGTAGCTGGCGTGCAGATGGCGGCGAGGGCCGCGGCTATGCTGGCGGATCGTGACCATCGCCACGGCCATCTTCCTGATCGCGATCGGCGCAATCCTGCGCTACGCGCTCAACGTCAACTCCGACGTGATCAACATCCAGACCGTCGGCCTGATCCTGATGATCGCCGGCGGCGCCGGCCTGGCGCTCTCGCTGCTCTACGAGCTGGTCCAGCAGGGCGGCGACTCGAAGGACCGGGACGAGCACCCACAGCGGCGGGGCGGGTACGACGACCCGACCCGCCGCATGTAAGCACCGACCGGCCCGCGAGCCGGTTCAACCTCGTCTACGGCACCAGGTTGGTTCCCGGGCAGTAGTTGTCGGGGATCGGCGCCCCGCCCGGATAGTTGACGTGGGCTGGATCGCCCAGGCTCGGAAGGCCGTGACCGTCGCCGGCCCTGGTCTCAGTGTGGCGTCACACCGTCAGCGGTGACGTAGGTGATCGTGTAGTCGGTGTGGACCGAGCTCCACTCCCGTGTAGCAGACGCCGAAGCTCAGCGGCCGCTTCTGGTTGAACGCCAGATCCGTGAACGTCTCGCTCCCCTGCGGGCCCGTCAGGTCCGGCGACATCGTGCTCTCCGGGATCGTGTCCGCTCCGTTACCGGCCTGATGCCCGCTGGCGTCGAACGACGAACAGGTCCATATCGACGTCGGGTCGCGCCGCCGTTGCTCCAGGTGAGCGTCGCGCGGACCAGCGGCGTGTTCGCGGCGCCCTTCTTCTTCTTGCACTTCTTCTTCTTCTTGGCTGAGCTCGCCTTCTTCTTCTTGCACTTCTTCTTCGCCGCGACGGCATTGCCGCCGGAAGCGCTGGCGCTCGCCCCTACCGTGGCGACCATGAGCGCCATGACTGCGACCAGCGCCAAACCAATGAGCCCCTTGTTCATTCGCATCTTGAAACCCCTCTCTCTGTTGCGTGCGTTGACCCTACCCCAGGCCTGCGCGCCGATCTAGCCCAGAAATTGCCGGCTTGCCAGTTCCCGCGACTCAATGCGGGCAATAGCCCGAGGGGATCGGAGCCCCGCCGGGATAGTCGTAGTGGAAGCTGCTCCCGGGATTCTGGGAATCGCCGTGAACGACGCCGTCGGCGGTCACGTAGGTGATCGTGAACGGTGTGTGGACCGAGCCGCCGACCGTGTAACAGACCCCGAAGCTGAGGTCCCGAGCCGCCTGAGGAGAGAACAGGCTGTCCGTAAACGTCTCGCTTCCCGCAGGTCCTGAGAAGTCTGGCGTGATCGAACTGAGCGGGATCGTGTCCGAGCCGTTTCCGGCGCGATTGCCGTCCGCATCGAAGACGAACAGGTCCATGTCCACGTCATCGGCGCCGCCGTCCGACCAGGTCAGCGTCGCGCGGATGACCGGCGACCGCCGAGCATCCGCCTTCCTCTTCTTGCACTTCCTCTTGGTGGAGTGCCTCTTCTTGCACCTCTTCGCGGCCTTCGAGGCTCCGGGCGCGGCGGTCGCGGTTCCAGCGATCGTGATCGCAAGGGCGAGCGCCGCAACGATGCAGGCAGCGAGGATCCCCTTGTTCCTTCTCATTGTGTTCCCCCTGATTGAGTCAGATGGTTGTCAGTACCACCTGGATACGGGGGCCTCTACGAGAGGGATTGCCTTCCCGCCAGCGCCTTGCCGAGGGTCACCTCGTCGGCATGCTCGAGGTCGGCGCCGACCGGCAGGCCGCTCGCGAGGCGTGTCACCGTGACGCGATCTCGGAGCGCCTCGGCGATGTGGAGGGCGGTCGCCTCCCCGGTCGTGGTCGGGTTGGTCGCCAGGACGATCTCCTTCACGTCGTCGTCGACGCGGTCGATCAGCTCGGCGATCCGCAGGTCCTCGGGGTCGATGCCGTCGATCGGCGAGAGCGCGCCACCGAGCACGTGGTAGAGGCCGCGGTACTCGCCGGTGCGCTCGATCGGAATCACGTCCGCGGGCTCCTCGACCACGCAGATCAATGACTGATCGCGGCGGGTGTCCTCGCAGATGCGGCAGCGCGGCCCCTCCGCCAGGTTGAAGCAGACCTCGCAGAGGCCGACCTTCTCCTTCACCTCGCGGATCGCATCGGCAAGCCCGAGGGCGTCCGCATCGTCAGCCCGCAGGATGTGGAAGGCGAGCCGCTGCGCCGTGCGCTGCCCGATCCCAGGCAACTTGGAAAGCTCGGCGATCAGCTGGCTGATCGGTCCGGCGTACATGGTCAGAGCCTAGGGACCAGGGTGGCTCTACATACCAGGGAGGCCCGGCAGGCCGCCCCCGCCGCCGCCGAGCCCCGCGATGCCGCCCATGCGGCTCGCCGCCAGCTCCTGCGCCGAACGCAATGCCTCGTTGACCGCCGCGGCGACCATGTCCTGCAGCATCTCGGCGTCCTCGGGGTCGATCGCCTCAGGGTCGATCTTGATCTCGCGCAGCTGCATGTCGCCGGTCATGGTCACCTTGACCATCCCCCCACCCGCGCTGGCCTCGACGATCTCGTTCTTGAGCTGCTCCTGCGCCTTGGCCATCTCAGCCTGCATCTGCTGGGCCTGCTTGAGGATCTGATTCATGTTGGGGCCCTGGGGCATCAACCGGCCTCGCTTTCCCGCGCTTCGTCATCGGGGACCACCTCGGTGGCGTCGAAGTTGTCCTTGATCAGGTCGATCTTCTCGTCCTCGCTCAACTCTGCCGACTTCCTCGGGCGCCTCGGCGGCGCCATCATCCTCGACCAGCTCGTAGGCAGGCCGCATCCGGGTTCCGACAACCACCGTGATCGCCTCGGTCATCCGATCGATATTGCCCGAGGCCTCCGCCTTCTTCTTGTTGAACTTCGCTGAGGAAGGAAACCCGATTCGGAGCATTGCGCGCTCCTCATCAATCGCCAGCGGCCGCGCCTCGTCGAACAGCGTCGAGAGCATCGCCGAGCCGCTTTCACGCAGGTGATCGACGACGGCCGGCCAAACCTCGACGACCCGTTCGATCTCGACGGTCGCGGTGGCCACGGCAGCTTCCGGCTCCGTCTCCTCCGGGGAATCGTCGACCGGCGGCGTGGCCGGGGTGGCGGCCTCAGCAGGCTCCGGCTGTTCGATGGCCTGCTCAGCTTCGGTCGGAGCCCGAGCGTCGGTCTCAGCGCCGGCCCCGCCTGCTGAGGACGGCTCCCCGGGCGCGCCGCCAGTCAACCGAGACTCAAGGGACTCAATCCGGCGGAGCAGAGCTTCCCGCGACGAGTCCAGCGATGGAGTTGCGACCTTGAGCAGAGCGACCTCCAGGGTCAGCCTAGGGTCGTCGCCTTCGCGCATTGCTGCGACGGCGGCACTGAGCGAGTCAATTGCGCCAACCAGCTTCGCGTCGTCCATCTCCTTTGCCTGTTCGCGCCAGCCGCTCAGGCTGAGCGACCGTGACTGTGAAGGACTCGGGGACTTCGCCGGTCGCTCTTGCGACCAGGAGCTGTCGGAGGTGAGCGATCAGGTCGCGGGCGAACTGGCCCGGGTCTCGGCCCGAGCGGGACAGTCGCTCTACGGACTCGAGAGCGGCCTTGCCATCCCCTGTGGCTAGAGCGTCCGTGGTGTCGAAGAGGAGCTCCGCGTCCGCAGCGCCCAGCATTTCCACGACCTCGTCCGTCGTGACGGAGTCTCCTCCGAACGCGACCAGCTGGTCCAGCGTGCCCAGGGCGTCGCGGAAGCTTCCTGTTGCCGAGCGCGAGATCAGGGCCACGGCGCCGTCTTCGATCTCGATCGATTCGGCCGCGGCGACACGCTTGACGACCTCGGCGATCTGCTCAAGCGATGGGCGCTGGAAGTCGAATCGCTGGCAGCGGTCGACGATTGTCGCCATCACCTTCTGGGGCTCGGTGGTCGCCAGGACGAAGGCGGTGTTGGGCGGCGGCTCCTCGAGCGTCTTCAGGAAGGCGTTCCACGCCTCCTTGGTGAGCATGTGCGCCTCGTCGAGGATGTAGACCTTCCAGCGACCCGCGGCCGGGGCGAAGCCGACGCGTTCCCGCAGCTCGCGAATGTCGTCCACCGAGCGGTTGGAGGCGGCGTCCATCTCGATCACGTCGAGCGAGGTGCCCGCCGCGATCGTCAGACAGGACTCGCACTCGCCGCAGGGCGTCAGGGTGGGGCCGTTCACGCAGTTGAGCGACAGGGCGAGGATCTTCGCCATCGATGTCTTCCCCGTTCCCCGCGAGCCGACGAACAGGTACGCGTGATGGACGCGACCCTTCTCCACGGCGTTGGAGAGGGTGCGGACTATGTGCTCCTGCCCGACCACCTCCGCGAAGCTCTGCGGGCGGTGGCGGCGATAGAGAGACGCGGATTCGGCCACGAATCGAGTCTATCCGGCGCCCTCCACAAGCCCCACGCTCCGGCGGGTGCGGACCCGGAAACTCCGGGTTAGCCTTTCGCCATGGCATTCGACGAGGCACTTGCCGACCGGATCCGCGACGTCCTCTCGGCTCGAGCTGACGTCTCCGAGCGAAAGATGTTCGGCGGCGTCGCATTCATGGTCGCGGGCAACATGGCCTGCGGGGTGCTCGGCGAGGACCTGATCGTCCGGCTCGGCGAGGAGGAAGCCGAAAAGGCGCTCGATGAAGACGGCGTTCGACCGTTCGACTTCACCGGCCGGCCGATGAAGACCACGGTTTACGTAGGGCCGGAGCGAACCGCCGAGGACGCCGGCCTGACGGAATGGGTCGAGGCGGGCGCCGACCATGCCGCCTCCCTCCCGGCGAAGTAGAGCCGCTCAGGTGCAGCTGATCTTCAGGTCCCGGGCGACGGCCTGGGGGACCTTCGCGTAGAGCCCGGTGCAGTCGAAGCTGCTGCCGGCGGTGACGAACTTCCAGCGGCCATGCGACTTCTTCACCACGGTGACCCCGTTGCTGGCCAGCGGCTTGCACTCGCTGCCGCCGTTTCGCCACGAAACCGAGCCCCATTTCGACTTCTGTTTCACGGTCGACACCTTGACCCGGGCGCACTTGGACGGCAACTGCACGACCGCGGCGATTTGGGCGCGCTCCTTGACATTCGGCTTGCGGGCGGCGCTCGCCACCGCTGCAAGGGAAACAGCCGCAATGGCGAAAGCCGCGATGAAGGTGAGGGTGCGCAAAGTGACCAATCGAAGATTTATGGACCGTGCACCCATCCTCGAGACGAGGCTCCCGGGCGTGTCCGCCGCGTTTGGCTCGGGCCAGGCTTGCCTGCATCACATGTCGGCTACCGCTTAAGGCTGCTTCCTTCCGGACCTGACCTGATTCACAGGCCGACATTGCGCAGGACCTGGCCGTCAGTGCCGCCTGCGGCGACCCGGCCCCGAGGGCCGGTCCCTTGTCAGGGAATTCAGCTCCGCTTGAGCGGGTTGCGGATTACAGGGCACCGCTAATTCCCCGCCTAGCACGGTCCACGCGCCAGTCTAGTAGCAGGGGTTCATTTCTTCGCCCAGATGGCCGATAGATGTGGGGATGAATGCCAATGCGATCACCCATGCGGCCACGCTCAACGTGACCGGGCTCGTACCGCCCTCAGGCATGGGTGACCCCAGCCGCCGCGTGGGCGAGGTGGCCATCGACCTCGGGTTCACGGACCGCGAGAGCGTCGAGCAGGTCATGGCCAAGGACAAGGAGGATGGGTCCCGAAAGCCGGTAGGCGAGCTGCTGGTCGAGCACGGCGTCATCGACTCGAGCCAGCTGGCGAGGATCCTGGCCGAGCGGAACTCCCTCCCGTACGTCGACTTGAACACCTTCGAAGTGGATCAGGGAGCCGCCAACCTGCTCGATTCCACCGAGGCGCGCCGATACGGGGCGATCCCGATCGCCTTCCTCGACGATGGCGGGCTGCTGGTGGCGACCTCCGATCCGAAGAATGTCCTCGGCGCCGATGACATCGCCATGGCGACCGGCTACGACGTGCGGAGAGCCATTGCCACGCGTGACGGGGTCGAGGCGCTGATCACCCGGCTGAACGGCCTGAGCGGCTCGGTCACCGAGCTCGATGACGACACGGAGACCAATCCCGATGGAAGCGAGGTTGTCGAGCTGCAGGCCTCCGCCAAGGAGGCACCGGTCGTCAAGCTCGTCCACTCGATCATCGCCGACGCGGTCAACCGCGGGGCATCCGACATCCACTTCGACCCGCGCCGAGAGGCGATGCAGGTCCGCTACCGGGTGGACGGCGTCATGGTCGACTCGACCACGGTGCCGAACAACCTGGTCCCCGGGATCATCTCCCGGATCAAGATCATGGCCGAGCTCGACATCGCCGAGCGCCGCGTCCCCCAGGATGGCCGCGTAGCCCTCGAAGTCGACGATCGGCACATCGACATTCGCATCGCGACCCTGCCCGTGATCCGCGGAGAGTCGGTGGTGATGCGGATTCTCGACAAGGGGCGGGTCGTGCTCGAGCTCGGCTCGCTCGGCATGCGCGAGCAGGACCGCAAGCTGGTCCTCAACGCCGCCAGCCAGATCCAGGGCGCCATCCTGGCCACAGGGCCCACCGGTACCGGCAAGACAACCACGCTCTATGCGCTGCTCCAGGAGCTCAACACCCCCGATCGCACCCTGATCAGCATCGAGGACCCCGTCGAGTACGAGGTCGACGGCGTCAAGCAGATCCACGTCAACCACAGCGCCGGCGTGACCTTCGCCTCCGGGCTTCGCTCGATGGTGCGCTCAGATCCGGACGCGCTGATGGTGGGCGAGATTCGTGACCGGGAAACCGCCCAGGTCGCCATGGAGGCCGCCCTCACGGGTCATCTCGTCCTCTCGACGCTGCACGCGAACAGCGCCTGCATCACCGCCGCACGCCTGATCGACATGGGGGTCGAGCCGTTCCTGATCGCGTCCGGGATCCGGTGCATCGTCGGCCAGCGCCTGGCGCGCCGGCTCTGCGATTCCTGCAAGAAGCCCGCGAACCTCTCCAGCGCGGAGCTGGCCGCAATCGGCGTCGAGGAGAACGGGACACCGCCGACCCTCTACGAGGCCGAGGGATGCGTGGGCTGCCTGAGCACCGGCTACCGCGGACGCGTCGGGATCTACGAGGTGCTGACCCTGACCGAGGAGATCCGCCATCTGATCGTCGCCAAGGCTGCGAGCGGGGACATCGAAGCTGCCGCGGTCGCGGGCGGAATGCATCGAATGCGCGACGACGGGCTCGAGAAGGCTCGCCAGGGCCTGACCTCGGTCGCCGAGGTCCTACGCGTCGTCGGCGACGCCTAGTCCACCTGCTCGATCAGCTCCGCCGCCCGCTCGTTCCCGACCGCGGCCTGAAGCCGCTCCGACACGACCGCGAGGCGAGCGCCGAGGTCACGGTCGGCCAGGAGCCCGTCGATCGCCGCCGATAGATCGCCCTCCTCGAACGAGTAGGTCGGCAATCGCACCCCGAAGCCCGTCTCATCGATCCGCTGGGCGTTGTCATGCTGGTCCCAGAAAATCGGCAGGACGACCATCGGCTTGCCGAAATGCAGGCACTCCGTGGTCGTGTTGTTGCCACCGTGCGTGATCACGAGATCGACCTGCGGCAGCACCGAGACCTGGGGCAGGAACTCCTCGCCCACCATGTTGTCGGCGAGCTCGTACTCGGAGTGCTGCGGGCCCTTCGAGACCACGTAACGATGCGGCGTCTCCGCGAGCCCCTCGACGAGGCTCTTCATCAAAGGCACGTCCCCCGAGCCCAGGGAACCGAGGCTCACGTAGATGAGCGCCCCTTCGCGATCGGCGAGCTCGGGTGGCAGGTTCCATTCCGCGTCAGTGGTGCGAACGCTGGATTCGAGATTGCTCCAGGTCGGGCCAAGGGGCATCGAGCGCGGGTAGTCGACCTCGCTCGGATAGAGGTAGAGGTTGAGCCAGTCGGAGGTGTGGATCATCTCGCCGTCGGGAAGCGGCGGGGCGCCGCGCTCGACGCAGAACTCGCTGAAGCCCGCCTGCATCTCGTCGATGGCGCTCAGGTACTCGTCGCGATATTCGTCCCACTTGGATCGGTCGGCACTCGGCAGCCCTGTGTAGGGCGGCGGCAGCTTCGGGTCCTTGATCTCGAGCGGGTTGCAGGAGACGATCCGCACCCAGGGGCGTCCGCTCGCGGGAATCGCGGGGAAGGAGCAGACGTTGTCCTCGACGATGACGTCGGGCTGAAGTTCGTCGAAGATCGCGACCAGCCGCTCGTCGACGTACCTTGCGCCGTCCAGCAGGGCCTCCCAGGTCGGGGCCATGAACTCCGTGAGCTGATCGAAGGTCGACTTCCTGAAGACGGGCGCCGTCTCGCGGATGAAGTCCTTCCAGAACTGCCCGGGCTCCTCCTCCACTTCGGGCGGCGGGGCGAGGCGCATGAGGCGCTCCTCGAAGCCCTTCTCCTCCAGGGTCCCGGCGAAGGACTCCTCGATCACGAAGACGACGCGATGCCCGCGACGCCGCAGCACTTCGCCGATGCCGATGCAGTTGTTGGTCGGCCCGAATGCGCCCTCCGGGAAGAAGACGATCGTCTTGCCCTGAGCCTCTGCCATGCCAGCGAGCCTATGTCTTCGCCTGTCGATTTGAGCGACGGTGGTTCGTCGTTAGGGTGAAGCGGCGAACCGCGCTGCCCCAGACAAGGAGAGTTCGGATGAAGTACGCGTTCAATATCTACGGTGACGAGAGCGCGCGCGAGAGCGCGACTCCCGAGCAGCAGCAGCAGATGTCCCAGGCATACGCAGGGGTCACACAGGAGATGCATGACAAGGGCGTCTTCGTCGCCGGCGAGGGCCTCTACCCCACCGGGACCGCCACCACGGTCCGCGTGCGTGAGGGCGACCAGGACGTCACCGACGGTCCCTTCGCCGAGACCAAGGAGCAGCTTGGCGGCTTCTACGTCCTCGACGTCAAGGACCTCGACGAGGCGATCGAGTGGGCGGCCAAGATCCCGGGCTCGCAGTTCGGGTCGATCGAGATCCGCCCGGTGATGGTCTTCGACGAGGCCGGGAACCTGGTCGAGGAAGCGACGGCGTAGATGCGAGGGCGCGCGACAGCGCGACCCGTGGGTGGGTAGATCATCGCCTGAGCTGGTCGATCGCCTGTTCCGGCACGAGTCGGGACGGGCGACCGCCTCGCTGATCCGCGTACTCGGCGACTTCGACCTCGCCGAGGACGCGGTTCAGGAGGCGTTCATCGTGGCCATGCAGGTCTGGCCCGAGCGCGGCATCCCGGACAAACCTGGCGCCTGGATCACCACCACCGCGCGGAACAAGGCGATCGACCGGCTCCGGCGCGAGCGCCGCGGCACGGAGAAGCTGGAGGAGCTCCAGGCGCTCGAGCCGCCCCCGGCCACCGAAGACGACGAGGGAGAGGAACCTCCGTTGATTTCCGACGATCGCCTGCGGCTGATCTTCACCTGCTGCCATCCGGCGCTGGCGCCCGAGGCTCGAGTGGCCTTGACGTTGAGAACACTCGGCGGCCTTTCCACGCCCGAGATCGCGCGGGCATTCCTGGTGTCGGAGCCGGCGATGGCCCAGCGCCTGGTCCGCGCCAAGCGCAAGATCAAGACGGCGAACATCCCGTACCAGGTGCCGGCGGACCACGACCTGCCCGACCGGCTCAACTCCGTTCTCACCTCCCTGTATCTGATCTTCAACGAGGGCTACTCCGCGACCTCGGACGAGGCGCTCGTGCGCCGAGAGCTCAGTGGCGAGGCGATCCGCCTGGCTGGGACGTTGGCTCGGCTGATGCCGGACGAGTCGGAGGCTCTCGGCTTGCTGGCCCTGATGCTGCTTCAGGACTCGCGGCGGGAGGCCCGGGTTGGAGCCGATGGCGATCTGATGCTGCTGGAGGAACAGGACCGCTCGCTCTGGGACAGCCGCGAGATCGACACGGGCTTGGGCCTGCTCGAGCGAGCCGGACGCCTCGGACCGGCCGGCCCTTACGTGCTGCAGGCTGCGATCGCCGGCGAGCACGCGCGGGCCGCCACCCCCGAGTTGACCGACTGGCCGCGGATCGCCTCTCTATACGGGCTGCTCGCAATGGCGCAGCCCTCACCTGTGGTCGAGCTCAACCGAGCGGCCGCCGTCGCGATGGCCGAAGGACCCGAACGCGGGCTGGAACTGCTCGATGACCCTGAGCTGGCCGAGGCGCTCGACGGATACCAGTGGTTCTGGTCGGCGCGGGCGGACCTGCTGCGCCGGGCGGGTAATACAAAGCAGGCAATGAAGGCCTACGAACGAGCGACTGAGCTGGCCACCAACCCCGTGGAGCGGCGCTTCCTGGAGAGCCGGCTCGAAGAGTTGGCGGGTTAGTCACCCATAGGGAGACAAATCCGCCAATCAGGGAGCGAGCCGCTCGATGCTCCACCCATCTTCATTGCCGGTTTTCCGGGTGTAGAGGAAGCGGTCGTGCATCCGGTTGTCGCGGCCCTGCCAGAACTCGATTGCATTGGGGCGGACCAGATAGCCGCCCCACTGCTCCGGCCGAACCGGATCGTCGTCGCCCAGGCCATGAAGCATCTCCTCGAAGCGGCGGTCGAGATCCTCGCGCTCGATCGGCCGGCTCTGGGGTGACACGGCCGCCGCGATGCGGCTGTCGCGGGGCCGGCTGGCGAAGTACTCGTCCGAGTCCGGGGCCGGCAGACGCGCTACCTCTCCTCTCACCCGAACCTGCCGATCGAGCTCGCGCCAGTAGATCACCAGCGCGGCACGCGGATTCGCCTCAAGCTCCCTGCCCTTGGCGCTCTCGTAGTTGGTGAAGAAGCGGAAGCCTTCGGGCCCGAATCCCTTCAGCAGGACCATTCGCGCATCGGGCTGGCCCTGCTCGTCGACGGTTGCGAGGGTCATAGCCTCGTCGAGCGGCACATCCTCCCGCGCCTCCGCGGACCATTCGGCGAACTGCTCCATTGGATCGGCGGCAAGTCGATCGCGATCCAGCGGGGGGTTGTCGGGTCGCCGGGGGCTCACGTCCCCGCGAGGCTATCCGCCGCCGGGCCGAACCGGGTTCGCCGAACTTGGTCACAAATCGCGACCCATTCGGTCGCGGCCGCATGAAAGGATGGCGCGCAGCGGATGAGTGCCTTTCTTCACAGGCTCGGAGGGTTCTGCGCGCGAAGGGCCCCGTGGGTCGTTCTGGGTTGGGTGGTGCTCGCGGTCGGGCTGGTGCTGATCGCGAACTCGGCGGGCCGCCCGGAGAACGACAACCTCGAACTCCCGGGCACCGGCTCCCAGAGCGCCACCGACCTGCTCGACGCGAAGCTGCCGCAACAGGCCAACGGCAGCGTCCCGATCGTCCTGCAGTCCAACACGTCGCTTGCCGAGGGCCAGAACGCTCAGGCCGTCAACGCCACCGCCCAGGCGCTTGCCAAGAACCAGTACGTGACCCAGGTGCTAAGTCCGCTGACGCAGCAGGGATCGGGCCAGATCACCAAGGACGGCAAGATCGCCTACATCTCGGCCGCCCTGAACGTCTCGTCCGGCGATCTCACTGACGCCCAAGGCGACAACATCCTCGACACGGCCAAGAAGGCCGCCGAGCCCGCCGGGATCCACGTCTCCGCCGGCGGATACCTCGGACAGCAGATCTCCAGCCCGAGCACCCGGGCCAGCGAGATCATCGCGGTAGTTGCAGCACTGATCATCATGCTGATCGCGTTCCGGCTGCTGGTGGCCATGCCGCTGCCCGTCACGACGGCGATCGTCGCACTGGCGAGCGGCCTCGCAGTGGTCGGCCTGGCCGGCCACCTCTACGACGTCCCGTCGATTGCACCGACGCTCGGCACGATGCTCGGCCTGGCGGTCGGGACCGACTACGCCCTGTTCATCATCAGCCGCCACCTGCGCCTGCTTGAGGAGGGCGCGGAGCCGAACGATTCCATCGCCCGGACGATCGCGAGCTCCGGGTCGGCCGTCGTCTTCGCCGCGGTGATGGTCATCATCGCGCTGCTCTGCCTCTACTTCAGCGGGATCCCGCTGGTCCGCTCGCTCGGTTATTCGACCGCGATCGTGGTCGCGTTCGCGTTGCTCGCGGCGATCACGCTCCTCCCGGCGATCCTCGGGCTGCTCGGAAGGCGGATCCAGGCGTTCCCACTGATCCGCAAGGTCAAGGAGGGCAACGGGGACCACAAGGGCGCCTGGGAGAGATGGTCCGAGACGATCCGGAACCACCCACTGATCTCGTCGGGGATCGGGATCGTCATCCTGGCGCTCCTCGTCATCCCGGCGACCTCGATGCATCTGGGCGCCCCGGACTACGGCCAGCTGCCGACCGATACGACCGAGCGGCAGGCATACGACGCGCTCACCGACGGCTTCGGCGTCGGCACCAACGGGCCGCTGCTGATCGCCGTCAACGTCACTGGGAAACCGCTCGCCTCCGATCCGTCCCAGGTCACGCAACTCCAGCAGCAGCAGGCTCAGCTCCAACAGGAGGAGGCGGTCAGCGGGCCGACGCCCCAGATCCAGTCTCAGCAGCAGCAGCTCTCTGAGGAGCTCCAGATCGCGGAGACGCCCGCTGGTGACCCGCGCCTGGTCAACCTGGAGCAGGAGATCATGAAGCAGAGCAACGTCCAGGCGGTCTCGCCCGCGCAAGCCGACAAGGCAGGGACCGCGGCGGTCTTCTCGACGACGCCCAAGACCTCGCCGTCGGACCGAGCCACCCAGGACCTGATCAACCACCTGCGCGACAAGACGATCCCGGACGCGACCAAGGGGCAGGGGATGACCGCCTACGTCGGCGGCACCACCGCCTCCTACATCGACCTCGCCACCAAGATCGGGGAAAAGCTGTTCCTTGTGATCGCGATCGTGGTGGTCCTCAGCGTCCTGTTCCTGACGATGGCCTTCCGGACCCTGACCATCCCGCTGGTCTCCGCCCTGATCAATTTGCTCGCGGTCGCCGCCTCGTACGGGATTCTGACGGCCGTCTTCGAGAAGGGGCATGGCCTGTCGCTCTTAGGCGTGAACCACACCATGCCGGTGGTGAGCTACGTGCCGCTGATGATGTTCGCGATCCTCTTCGGGCTGTCGATGGACTACCAGGTGTTCCTCGTCTCGCGACTCGAGGAGCGCCACCAGGGCGGGGCCAACAACAGCGAGGCCGTCCGCGCCGGGCTGGTCAATGCCGGCAAGCCGATCCTGGCCGCCGCGACGATCATGTTCGCGGTCTTCTTCAGCTTCGTGATCAACGGCAACCCGATCGTTAAGCAGTTCGGCGTCGGGCTGGCGGCGTCCGTCGCGATCGACGCGCTCGTCGTCCTGCTGATCATGCCGGGCGTGCTCGAGCTGCTCGGTGAGCGCAACTGGTTCATGCCGCGCTGGCTCGACCGGATCCTGCCCAACCTCTCGGTGGAGGGCGATCCGAAGATGAAGAAGGAGACGGCGCAAGCTCGGGTGTAGCGGGGCCGGGCGTATCATCCGCCGTCCCGGGCGCGTAGCTCAGCGGGAGAGCGCTCCCCTCACACGGGAGAGGTCGTTGGTTCGATCCCAACCGCGCCCATCTCGCGCTGCGCGCGTGAGGATCTTATTTCACAAACCGTGCAAGTTGTACAGAGCGTAAATTAGGTGTAATCTCGCCCGAATGGAGGTGAGCTCTCTCGCACGCGCACGCCGGCTTCCCCCGGCCGAGCGCCGCGACCAGCTGATCGACTCGGCACTCGCGATCGCCGCTCAGGAGGGATACGAGAACCTGGCCTTCGAGAAGGTGGCCAACCAAGCAGGCGTCACCCGCAACCTCGTGTACCACTACTTCCCGGGCGGGCGCCAGGAACTCCTCGAAGCCGCGGTCCATAGGGCCGGCGAGCAGCTCTCGAGCGGATGGGTCACCGACCCGAAGGTCCCACTCGGCGAACGGCTCATTGCGAACCTCAACCGGATGATGGATCACGCATCCGAGCCGACGGACGCGTGGCAGCTCTACCGGCAGGGGCGGGGGGCCGTCGATCCCGGCCTGCTGGCGATCGCCCGCCTCTACCGCGATCGAATGATCGACAACATCGCGCTCAACCAGCTCGGGACGACCGATCCGCCTCCGATCGTCCGGGTCGCCTTGGATGGCTTCGTCTCCTACGTGGAGACCGTCATCGAGACCGCGACCCGGGAGGAGATGTCTCGTGACCAGGTGCTGGAGCTGGTCGGCGGGACGCTGATGTCGGCGATGAACGCGGCGGCCGGCGCAAACGTGAGCGGTCCGCAGGACTGATGGGCGCCGGTATGCGGAGGGTCGCCATGCTGGCAACAGCGGTGCTGGCGACGACGGCTGTTTCGGTCGAGACCGCGGGGGCGGCCGTTCCGACCGGGTACAACCCGAACAACCTCCCCATCGCGAACTGCTTCTGGACGGGCCCGTTCACCAATGTCGACCCGAGGACCAACCAGGGATTCCCCGGCCAGGAGATCACCTACTGGGGGGCCAAGTTCGCGACCCCGCCGGGGGCGGTCCTGAAGCTGCGGGGCAAGTTCACGCACGCGCGCTTCCAGTCGCTGACCGCCTACGTGAACAACGGGACCGCGACCAACACGGTCTCGGACTATCTGACCCGCCCCGACAAGGGGTCGTCGAATCCCTTCATCAAGGGACATCGCCGCGACGTCAAGCACCGCAGCTACACGGTCAGCGTGCTGGGATCCCCGCCGCCCCCCCAGCCGGTGCGCAACACCCTCTATGCGCAGCCCGACCCGAACTACAACTCCTACCAGGACATCCTCTACCGGGTCTACGTCCCGGACAAGGGACGCGGGCGGGCGGGCGGCGAGCCCCTGCCGAAGCCTGAGCTTCGTCTCGCCGACGACACGGTCCTCAAGGGTCAGGCGATGTGCGACGCCCTCAACTCGAATCACTCCTACTCCTCACAGAACCTGCCGCTGCCGACCTACGAGAGCTACGTCAACTGGCCCGGCAAGGACCCGGCGACGAACCCCGCCGACCCCAACTTCAGCTTCGAGAAGTTCTTCAGCCTGAACTACGCGCTGAGCGCGTACAAGACGCCGGCCGAGCGCGCGACCGCCGACTACACGCCCGTCGGCACCTTCTACAACAACCTCGATGCCCGCTACATCAACGGCACGTACAGCTTCGCCTACGGGCAGGTCCTGGTGATCCGCGGGAAAATGCCCACCGTCCCGCTCACCCATGGCGGCGAGAAGAAGATGGGCTCCGGCCAGATGCGCGAGTGGGACATGTGCGTGCTCGAGTCCCTGGCCTTCACCAAGACCTACCGCTGCCTGTACGACGAGCAGATCCCGCTGCGCAAGAAGCGCCGCTACGTGATCGTCGTCGCCCACGCCGCCAACCGCCCGGCGAACGCTCGCAAGCGGTGCGGGGTCGCCTGGCTGCCGGCGGATCCCGCCGGCGACGGCACGGGGCGAACCGACGTGGGAACGCTCGCGTCGCGCAACGTGATCCCCTCGGCACGATTCCACCGGAGTTCCTGGGACGTCAACCAGCCGAACACGGCGGCGCAGGTGATGGGCCCGTACTACCCGACGGGGACGTACATGAGCAAGGCACAGTTCGAGCAGCTCGGCTGCAAGGGATGATCACGGCCGCCAAGCCCCCCAACGTCCTGCTGCTGATCACCGACCAGCAGCGATATCCGCGTCACTGGCCGGACTTCCCGGGCTGGCGGCGGGACCTGACTCCGAACCAGCACGCGCTCGAGCAGAACAGCCTCACCTTCCGCCGGGCGTTCACCAACACCTCGATGTGCTCGCCGAGCCGGGCGACCCTGTTGACGGGCCGCTATCCCGCGCAGCACGGGGTCACCCTCACCCATACTCAGGCCGACCTGCGTCCCGACCTGGGAAACACCCCGGCAGTGCTCCGCGAGCTCGCCGGGATGATGAGAGGCCCAAACGCCCCCCGAAGGCGGGCCCTGCGCAACTTCGGGCGCGGCCTGGTCCAGTCCGGCCCGCGGTCCGGCAACGAGCCCGAGCTCAGCGCCGGCACCCAGAGCCTCGCGCACCTGCTGCGGGGGCGGGGCTATGAGGTCGCGTACAAGGGCAAATGGCACCTGACCCATCCTTCGGGCGGCGAGCTGCTCGGCGGATGGGCGCCGTCGGACGCCGACCGCCTGCGCGACGAATACGGCTTCGCCGACTGGGAGCCGCCCGACGCGGGAGAGAACGCCAAGGCCGAGCATTTCGGGGCGGGCAATGCTGGTCCGCTCGGGCTCGGCTGGGACGAGGTCTATACCCGCCAGGTCGAGAGCTGGCTCGGCCGGCCCGACCTTCCGGAGCCCTTCTGCCTGGTGGTCTCACTCGTCAACCCGCACGACGTCCTCGGTTTCCCCGCCCAGCACGTCCGCGGCGGGTACGAGGAGGACGGCTTCATCGACCTCGGCGTGAAGCTGCCTCCGACGGTGCACGAGTCGCTGCGCGACAAGCCGTCGGTCCACGAGCTGATGAAGATGGGCATGGCCGCCTACCTGGGCCCGCTCCGAAGCGAGCAGGCAATGCTCGAGTACGTCAACTTCTACGCACACCTCCACCGCGTGGTGGACGAGCAGCTCGGCAGGGTGATGGCCGCTCTGGGCGATCCGTCGGACCCGAACTCGACCCGCTCCCGGACGATGGTGTTCCGCTGCGCCGACCACGGCGAGATGGGGCTCTCGCACGGAGGCTTGCGCCAGAAGGCGTTCAACGCCTACGAGGAGACGATCAACATCCCGCTCGTCGTCTCGAACCCGGTTCTCTTCCCGCGGCCGGCGCACTCCGATGCATTGGTGTCCCTGGTGGACCTGCTGCCGACAATCGCCAGCACCGCCGGTACCAGCCTCGACGGCCAGGCGAAGGGGCGTGACCTGGCGCCGATCATCGCCGAGCACGCCTCACCCGAGAACGAGCGACTGCGCCGGAGCACGGTCGCCCTCGGGCCGATCGCCGCGCACCCGGCCCCGAGCGAATCGGTCCAGGATGAGATCCACTTCACCTACGACGACCACCAGGCCGCCACGGCCCTGCAGGACGTCCCCGGCCAGCCCAACCGCATCCGGGCCGTACGGACGGCGGATGCCAAGTTCGCGCTCTACTTCGACCCGGCCGGGAACAAGCCGCCCGAGTACGAGATGTATGACCTCGACCGCGACCCTGACGAGAGCCGCAACCTCGTCGACCGCAGCACCGGCGAGGCGCTGAGCAGCGGGGACGCCGCCCTGCGCTCGGAGCTCGGCCAGCGCCTCGATCGCCTGATGGCGGTCAACGGCACAGCACCGGCCTGACCCCGCCCCCTACGATGCCGCGCCCATGGATCGCAGGGTGATCGGGCTGCTGGCGGCCGGCGGGATCTTCGCCGTGGTCGTCGTCGTGATTCTCCTCGGCCGCAGCGGCGGCTCGGGGGGCAACACCACCTCCGTTGCCGACACCGGCTCCAAGCCGACGGTCGAGGTCCCCAAGGGACCCGCTCCCAAGACGCTCGTGGTCAAGGATCTGAAGACGGGCGACGGAGCCGAGGCGAAGTCGGGCGACCAGGTGAGCGTGCAGTACGTCGGCGTGCTCTACGACGGCGGCAAGCAGTTCGACTCGTCATGGGACCGCGGCCAGCCCGCGGCCAGGTGATCCAAGGCTGGGATCAGGGGGTGGCCGGCATGAAGGTCGGTGGCCGCCGGGAACTGATCATCCCGCCGAACCTCGGCTATGGCCCGCAGGGCCAGCCGCCGACGATCCCCGCGAACGCGACGCTCGTGTTCGTGATCGATCTCCTCTCGGTCGGCTAGCCGCCCTCGTTGCACGGAGCGTGATCGCGAAGTTGAGCCGCCCGGATCCGGGCACCCTCGCGCCGATCAGGTAGCCCCGCCGCAGGCGCACCGCTGCGGCCAGCCCGCCCGTGGCCGGGACGGGCAGATGACCGGCGCGGAAGACGGCGTCGCGCCACGGGTCGAACCGGACGATCGAAGCCGTCGGCCCGCCGCGGGTCGCGCCGCCCAACACATAGACATAGCCGTCGAGCGTAAGAGCGCTCGCGTGCGACAGAGAGTTCGGCAGGCGTGCCGCGATCACGGAGTGCTCGGTCGCGACGTCGTATTCCTGGACCTCGTCGGAGAGCTTGCCGCCGGCGAGGCGTCCTCCGATCGCGTAGAGCCTGTCTCCGACGACGGCCGCCGCCGCGTCCGACACCGGCGTGGGCAGCTTCGCCACTCGCGTGGCGGGGCCGCGTCCGACGCTGCTGAGCACCGAGGCGACCGGCCGAGTTCCGTGTGGGCCCCGGCGCGAGCCTCCCAGCAGATAGGTGACCCCCGCCACCCTGACCACGGCAGAGCCGTGCACAGGCGGAAGTGAGACCTCGCGGCGGACCACCGGGGAAATCCGGCGCCGCGAGGCGACGGCGATGATCCTGCCCGGAGCCCCTTGGCCGGCGGTGTGCGTCGCGGAGGCTCCCTGCGGACCGGTGGCGGTCTTGACCCCGATCACGGCCAGCGCCGCGATCGAAGCGAGCAGAATCCCGAGTCGAACGCGACCCTGGCCGGCTTCGCCCATGCAGCCAGAGTCCTGCCGGCGTCTGAAGGCCGCCTAATCGCTAGATCAAGACGACCTTGCCGCTCGCGATGTCATAGACGGCGGCCACCACCGCGATCTGAGAATTCGCGATCGCCTGGCTGACGATCGGTCCCCGCGAGGCGATGTCGTCGGCCTGCGCCCGGGCGTTCACCGAGATGCTGTGGGACAGCTTCCGATCCTCAAGAGGTACGCCCTGGATCGGCGGAACGACCTTTCCGACGACCTCGCCGATCGCGCCAAACTCCTCAGGCGGGTACCGGGACGTGCCCTGGACGACTCCAAGTGCCGCCTTGACAGCACCGCAATCGCTGTGGCCGAGCACCATCACGAGATTCACGCCGAGGACCTTGACGGCGAACTCCGTGCTCCCCAGCGTGCCGGAGTCGATGATGTTCCCCGCGACCTTCGAGGAGAAGATATTGCCTCGGTCCACGTCGAAGATCAGTGTTGGCGAGACGCGGGAGTCCGCGCAGCTGATGATCGCCGCAAAGGGCGCCTGCCGGATGGCACGATCGTCCCCGGCGGGGGAGTAGTCGCGCAGCTCCTGCTTTCCTCGTTGGTGACGGCTGTTTCCCTCCATCAACGCCGACAGCGCCTCGTCCGGGTTCCTGGGGGACTGGGGCACGAGGCGAGTATTCCATCCGATGTCGCGGCGAACCCGCCTGATTTGCGTAACTCTTGGCCCCGCCGGATGACTGAGTCGCATGATCACGAGCTCGTACAACGGCTGCGCGAGGGCGATGAGTCCGCCTTCGCCGAGCTGATCGACGCCTACGGAGCGACGATGCTCCGGGTCGCCCAGATGTTCGTCCGCGATCGCGCGACCGCCGAGGAGGTCGTGCAGGAAACCTGGCTGGCAGTCCTCAACGGCATCGACCGCTTTGAGGAGCGCTCGAGCCTGAAGACCTGGCTCTTCCGGATCCTCACCAACCGAGCGAAGACCAGGGGTCAGCGCGATGGGCGCATGGTCCCGTTCTCCTCTCTCGCCGGCGCGGGCGAGGAGGGCGAGCCATCGGTCGATCCCGACCGCTTCCTCGGCCCCGACTCGCCGCACCCCGGGGCGTGGGCGGCTCCCCCGAGGGCCTGGCCACAGGAGAAGGTGCTCGAGCGAGAGACGCTGGGCGTGATCCAGATGGCGATCGACGATCTGCCCGAGGCGCAGCGCGAGGTGATCCGCCTCCGCGACGTGGAGGGATGGAGCCCGATGGAGGTCGCCGATGCGCTGGAGATCACCGACGGCAACCAGCGGGTCCTGCTGCACCGAGCTCGGTCCAAGGTGCGGGCCGCGCTCGAGATGTACCTGAACCCCGAGGTCGCGGAGGGCACGCGATGAGCCTCTTCACCCGGGACATGGCCTGTCAGGAGCTGGTCGAGCTGGTCACGGCGTATCTCGATGGCAGCCTCTCGCGCTCGGATCGCCGCCGCTTCCGCGCGCACATCAGCGGCTGCGACCACTGCACGGCCTACGTCGAGCAGATGCGGCTCGTGATCGAGGCCACCGGTTCCATCACGGAGGACGACCTCGAACCGGCCGCCCGCGAGGAGCTGCTCGAGGCATTCCGCGGCTGGAAGGGCGAGCGCTAGCCGCCGATCGCCTTGCCCACCGTATCCGACTCCCCCTTCCTCAAGGTGGTGTCGCTTCCGCCCGATAGGTGACGCATGAGCACCGAGATCAGGCGAGAGCGGGTTGTGCTCGAGACCGAGCGGTACACGATCGTCGGCGAGGTGACCCTGCCCGCCGAGGGATTCCACAGCCGGCTCTCCGACCTGCTCAACCGCGAGGGCGTCCAGTTCATCCCGCTGATCGACGCAACGATCAGCGGGCGGGAAGGCGAGCCGCCGATTCTGCTCGCCTTCATCGCGGTGGCCAGAGACCACGTGCAGATCGCGTACGAAGCCCCTAATTGACCGACGGGTCCGCCGGCATCCGCGACAGCAGGGCGTACTCGCCGCCCTTGCGAGCGAGGACGTCAGCCCAGAGGTCGCCTTCCCCGAAGGGATCATCGGGATGCGCGTCTTCGATGATCCAGGCCTCCTGCTCAAGCTCCCCATCGAGCTGCCCGGCGCCCCAGCCCGCGTAGCCCGCAAAGACGCGCAGTCGCGAGAGCTCTGGAGGGTCGTCGAGGTCCACCATCCCGACGGTCCCCACGATCAGCTTCGTCGCGTCGGCCGGGTCCGGGTGCTCCCCGATCGCGGTCACCGCGTTGGGTTGAACCGGGCCGCCAACATGAAGAACGTGCTCATCGCCGATCAGTTCGGCCAGCTCCGGGGAGGCCTCCCCCACCGTCGTCTCCGACGGTCTGTTGAGCACCAGGCCGAATGCACCCTCGTCGGAATGCTCGACCATCAGGATCACCGTCCGGTTGAAGTAGTCCGGCATGCTCGGCGACGCGATCAGAAGCTTGCCCGCACAATAGGATTCGGTCATGGGGATCAAGTTGTACGGCACCAAGCCATCGCCTCCCGCCCACTCCGTGCGCCTGATGCTCGAGTCGAAGGGTCTCGACTACAAGGCGATCTGGCTGCTCCCGGGTCTGCACCCGGCGCTGCTGAGGACTCGAGGCTTCAGCGGAGGGACCGTCCCTGCGATGAAGATCGACGGCCGAAAGGTGCAGGAGTCCCGCGCGATCTCGCGTGCGCTCGATGAGCTCGAGTCGGAGCCGCCCCTCTTCCCCGACGATCCGGAGAAACGGCTCGAGGTCGAGGAGGCGGAGCGCTGGGGAGACGAGATCCTCCAGGACGTGCCGCGACGGATCGTCCGCTGGCTCTCGGTTCACCGGCCAGAGACGCGGGTGATGATCGCGAAGGAGATCGGCGTCCCGCTGCCCAAGCTCGCGGCCTGGGTCAACGCGCCAACGGCCCGCTACATGGCGAACAAGGTGGACAGCGACGAGGAAATCCGGAATGCGGTCGCGGCGGTGCCCGAGGTGCTCGACCACGTCGATGAGCTGATCGCCAAGGGGGTCATCGGGGGCGATCCACCTAACGCTGCCGACTTCCAGATCGCCACCTCGGTGCGTGCGCTGCTCACCGTCAGAGACCTGGACGCGGTCACCCAGGGACATCCAGCCGGCGACCACGCCATGAAGCTTGTCCCGGAATTCGGCAACGACTTCCCGGCCGGACTGCTCCCCGCCGAAATGATTACGGCGACAGCACGATCTTGAGCGCCTCGCGATTGTCGTAGACGCGATAGGCGTCGGGTGCCTCGTCGAGCTTCATGTGGTGGGTGACGAGCGGCGCCGGATCCAGCTTCCCCTCTGAGAGCAGCTCCAGGACGCGGTCCAGGTGCTTGATCACGTTCGCGTGGCCGCTGGTGAGGGTCAGTGCCTTGATCCAGAGGACGCCCATGTGGACCTCGGTGCGCTCGGCGTAGACGCCGGTGACAGAGACCGTCCCGGCCTTGCGTGCCAGGCGCAGCGCCAGATCGAGGGCCTCCGGGTTCCCCACCGCCTCAACGGCGAGATCGACGCCCCGTCCCTCCGTCAGCTTCTTGACCTCGCCCCGCGGATCCTGCTCGGTCAGGTGGACCGGGGTCGCGCCGAAGGACTCGGCCATCGCCAATCGGTCCTCGACGGTGTCGATGGCGATCACCTCCGACGCGCCGGCCGCCCTGGCAGCCTGAACGGCGCAGAGCCCGACCGGGCCCATGCCGAGGATCGCCACCGTCTCGCCGTTGGCGAGCGGCCGCGAGTCGATCGCATGGAAGCCAGTGCCCATCACGTCGCCTGCGAAGAGGGCGACATCGTCTGAGAGGCCCTCCGGGACCTTCCGCAGGGTGAGGTTCGCGTGCGGCACCAGGACCTGCTCCGCCTGGGCGCCCTGCAACGAGCCGAGGGCTGCGCCGTGCCCGTAGACACGGGCCTCGTCGCACTTGTGGAACTCCTCGCGCTTGCAGAAGAAGCATTCGCCGCACGCCGTCCCGTAGGTCCCGAGCACCCGATCGCCGACCGCCACCCGCGTCACATCGTCCCCGGCGGCGATCACCTCGCCGACGAACTCGTGGCCGATCACGAAGCCCGGCTCGATCTGGACACGCCCGTGGTAGATGTGGAGATCGGAGCCGCAGATCCCGCTCGCCTCGACGCGGACGATGGCGTCGTCCGCCGCGAGCAGCTCCGGCTCGGCGACCTCGTCGAGCTGAACCTCGCCTGGGGCCTGAAAGGTGACCGCGCGCATGCGTAGAGCCTATGAGAGGCTCTGATTCGACGAAAGGAGAGGTCAATGCGGATCGAGAAGTCGCGGCCGGTGCTGATCACGGGCTGCTCGACCGGTATCGGAAGGGCTACCGCGGAGCGGCTGGCCGACGACGGCTGGAACGTTCACGCAACGGCGCGGCGCCTCAACGCAATCGAGGAGCTCGGCAAGCGAGGATGCAAGCTTCACGCGATCGACGTCACGGACGAGAGCTCGATGGAGAAGGCCGTCGCCGAGGTCGAGAAGGACGGCCCGATCGGCGCCCTGATCAACAACGCGGGCTACAGCCAGAGCGGGGCGATCGAGACGATCCCGATGGACAGCGTCCGCCGGCAATTCGAGACCAACGTCTTCGGCCTGATGCGGATGTGCCAGCTGGCTCTCCCGAGCATGCGCGCGGCCGGATCGGGGCGGATCGTGAACCTGAGCTCGATGGGCGGCAAGCTGACCTTTCCTGGCGGTGGCGTCTACCACGCGACCAAGCACGCCGTCGAGGCCCTTTCGGATGCTCTTCGCTTCGAGGTCAAGGAATTCGGCGTCGACGTCGTGGTGATCGAGCCTGGCCTGATCGTCACCGAGTTCGGTGAGACCGCCGCCCGGAGCCTGGGCGAGGTCGCCGATCATGGGCCCTATGACAGGTTCAACGCCGATGTTGCCCGGGTGACCGCCGAGGCCTACAAGGGCGGGATGGCGAGATTCGGCGCGGGCCCCGAGGCGGTTGCCGACAAGATCGCGAAGGCACTCACGGCCCGACGGCCCAGCACCCGCTACAAGGTCACCCCCTCCGCCAGGCTGGTGATGGGAATGCGCGGCCTGATGACCGACCGGATGTGGGATCGCTTCGTGCGCTCTCAGTACCCGCCGCCGAAGCCGGAGGTCTGAGGCCGCAGGTTTGAAAACCCCCTGATCCGCAAATGATTGCGGCGATGGGAACGAATCCCACGGTGGAGCGACCCGTAATTCGGCACCGCGCCCAGGCGATCGTCGAGCTGCGGCGCCGCGAGGTGCGACGCCGCGAGCGAAGAGCGTTCGGCAACCGCATTCAGTGGGAGGCCGTGTTCTTTGGCCTGCTGGCCGCGGTGGGTCTCGCCGCATCCCTGGTGGCGATGGTTCTCGGCGGTCTGGTCGCGGCGGGCGTGACCAGCTTCCGGGAGGAGGCCTCCAGCCTCGTCGACCACGTGATGACAGCGGGCGGTGTGATTCCCGTCGCGATCCTCGCCCTCAGCTATCTCACCGGTGGGTACGTCGCCGCGCGCATGGCGCGTTTCGACGGCCCGCGCCAGGGATTCGGCGTCTGGCTCCTCAGCCTGGTGATGGTGCTGGCGGTTGGCATCACGGCTTGGATCGCCGGAGGAGAGCTCGATCCCACCAAGTCGATTTCCCTGCCGGGCAATCCCATCGATGAAGGACCCTTGAGCCAGAGCGGCTGGGCGATCCTTGCGGTCGGGTTGCTCGTTCCCCTCGTCTTCGCGATCGCCGGCGGGGTGCTCGGGGAACGGTTCCATCGCGCCGTGGACCGAGCGGGCTTCGAGCAGTTCGAAACCCCGTCAGAGGACGAAGCGCCCGAGGAAGTGGACGAGCGATCGGAGGCCGATACCGAGTTCGATACCGAGGATCAGCAGTACGGGCCGCGCCGCGTCAGGCAGGACGCGCCGGCGTCGGCCGCCAGTTTGAGCGAGGACTCCACGTCCTCGCCCGCCGCAAGGCCGTAGGTCAGCGCCGCCGCGAACGAATCACCGGATCCATACGTGTCGACTATCGGTCCCGTTGGAGGCGTCGCGGCCCAGGTGCCGGTGCGTCCATCCGCTGCCATGAAGCGGCCGCCCTCATCGCCGCGAGTGGCGACCAGAAGCGCGGGCCGCGGTTCGAGGGACCGGGCGAGGCCTGACTCGTGCTCGTCTTGATCCGAGAAGACCAGAGCGTCGAGCTCGATCCCGGCCTCCGTCAGGACGCTTCCGGCCCGCGGTGACGCGACCACGACGCGGGCGTCCCGAGCGGCTGTCAGCGCTCCCTCGTCGGCCGCCGTCACGTACACGCCGTCGGCCCCTTTGAGGAAGCTCCAGTCGAGGGAATCGCTGCCGGCCGGCTCCAGCCGTTCGCCGATGGTGGTGATGGTCCGCTCGCCGGTCGAATCCAAGAAGGTGTGGGCGCGGCGGGTCGGCCCCTTCCGGGTCGCCGCCTCCACTGTGACCTCGAGCTCCCCGAGCCGTCGCCGGGTCCGCTCCGCCAGGTCGTCGTCGCCGAGGGCAGTGAACAGCGTGGAGTGGCCCGCCATCCGGGCGAGCTGGACTGCGGCCACCGCACCGCCCCCGGCCGGCTCCTGGAAGCTGTCCTTCGCGTGGACGATCTCCCCGGCCACGGGGACGTGATCCCCGCGCACGAACTCAACCCACTCGACGTGTCCGACGACGGCGACCTGCACGCCCTGGATTCTCTCCCCCTGAGGCCAGATACGTCGAGAGCGATCTCGACCGTGCCCGAGCGATCTCACCGCCTGGCGAAAACTGGCCATGATCGGCCAGTTGGTTCGGGGCAGAATTGCGGGGTTCCACGGAATGACCCACGCAGGGGGGCGCCGATGGACGAGCAATGGCCAAATCACGCCTGAACCTGCCGACCCCACAGGAGATCCACGGGGACATGAGCCTGATCGCTCAGGTGATCGGGTTTCTCTACGCGACCGGGGCCCTCCTCGTCACGGCGTCCCTGCTCCTGCCGCATCCCTCCGACAGCAACGACGCCGCCATCCTCGCGATCGCCGGGGCGGCGGGAACGACGGCCGCGCTGCTCCTGACTCTGTCCCGGCGCCTGCCGTCGTGGCTGCTCCAGCTCACGATCGGACTGGGATCCGCCCTGATCTCACTCTCCGTCTACTTCGCCGGGCAGCCCAGCGCCTACGTGGCGATGTTCATCTGGGTCGTGCTGGTATCGGCGTTCTTTTTCCCCGGCCGCCGGACCGCGATTCAGATGGCCTGGTTGCTGGCCGTCTACGCCGTGGTGCTCTACTCGATCCCAGACAACGGTTATTCGCCGCTCACGCGACTGCTCCTCACGGCGATCGCGTTCGGCACCGCCGCGGCAGTGGTCTCCTGGCTCAGCATGTCCATCAACCGCCGCGTGGAGGTCTCGGAGTCGCGTGCACGCACCGATCCTCTGACCGGGATCGCCAACCGCCGCTGGCTGGATGAGGAGCTGTCGCGGGAGCTGGCTTGGGCAAGGCGCCACAAGGCTCCGCTGTGCGCCGCGATCATCGACCTCGACGACCTCAAGTCCTTCAACGACGAACATGGCCACCTCTCCGGCGACCACCTCCTCGTGTCCGCCGTGACGGCGTGGCGCAGCGCGATCAGGCCAAGCGACTTCATCGCCCGTGTGGGCGGCGACGAGTTCATGTTGCTGATGCCCGATTGCTCCGAGGAGTCGGCGGTGACGGTGCTCGATCGCCTCCACGTGTCCACGCCCGACGGGGTGTCGTGCTCGGCGGGCCTGACTCCATGGGTTGAACCGGAGAGCGCCCTCGAGCTCTTCAACCGTGCCGACGCGGCCCTCTACGCCGCCAAGCACAAAGGTGGCGACCGGACGGTCCTGCTGCCCGCGGCAACCGGCGGCGACTGCTCAGGGTCCGCGCTTGACCTCACGCTCCAGCGCCTCGACTGACGCCGCCACCGCGCGGATCGCCAGGAAGGCGATGAAGCAAATCCCGGCGGGTGACGCCGCCTTCATCGCGGTGGGAAGCCTGACTGCGAGTATCCGCTCGTGCCCGCAATCGAGACGCATCGGCTGAGCAAGTACTACGGCGAGCACCGCGGCATTGAAGATCTGACGATGGCCGTCGAGTCCGGCGAGGTCTTCGGCTTCCTGGGCCCGAACGGTGCTGGAAAGACCACGACGATTCGGACCCTCCTCGACCTGCTTCACCCGACCGCAGGGCACGCTCTGCTCTTCGGCCTGGACAGTCACCGCGACAGCGTCGCAATCCGGCGAAGGCTCGGCAATCTTCCCGGTGACTTCGGTTACGGCAAGTCTGCGACCGGACGGGAGGCGGTTTCGCTGTTGGCGCGCCTGCGCGGCGAGCACGAGCTCGGGAGAGTCGAGACACTCGCGAGGCGCTTCCGCGCCGACCTCGACCGCCCGCTCGGAGAGCTCTCACGCGGCAACCGGCAGAAGGTCGGGCTGATCCTTGCCGTCTTTCACTCCCCTGATCTGCTCATCCTCGATGAGCCAACGAGTGGCCTCGACCCGTTGATGCAGGAGGAGTTCCTGGCGTTGGTGAGGGAGGAGCGGGAGCGCGGCTGCGCAGTGTTCCTCTCATCCCACGAGCTGGACGAGGTCGAGCGGGTTTGCGACCGGGTCGGAATCATTCGCGACGGGACTCTGATCGCAGTGGAGAACGTCGCCGATCTGCTCGCGAAGACACCGCGCCGAGCCTCGGTTGAGTTCAGCGAGGCCGTTGACGTCGACGCGCTGCGGGACTTACCAGGAGTGAGTGATCTTTCGGCCGATGGAACGAAGATCGAGTTCAGGGTCGCCGGGGATCTCGATGCCGTGATCAAGACGCTCGCTGCCCACCACGTCATCGACTTCGAGCTCGCCCACCCGACTCTCGAGGAAGTGTTTCTCGGCTACTACCAGGACACGCCCTGATCGCGCTCGCGACAACGCAGTTGTACGAGCGCCGCCGCTCGCTGCTCTCCTGGGGCCTGCCTCTGGGTCTGTGGTCCGCATTCATCGTCTCGATCTTTCCTTCGATCCAGTCAGCACTCACCAATGCAGTCCAGAACTACCCGTCGGCGCTGAAGCAGGCATTCGGCATCGGCGAGCTCAGCTCGGTCGAGCAGTACCTGCACGCGGAGATGCTCAGCCTGATCGTGCCGCTCGCGGTGGGTTACCTCGCCGTGCGATCGATCGCCAGCGGGCTCTCGGGAGCCGCCGAGAGCGGACGGCTCGACGTGCTGCTCTCCGCGCCGGTCTCTCGCCGGCAGTTGGTCGCGACCGGTTTGTGCGCGACGGCGATCGAGCTTGCCGCAGTCTTGACCGTGACACTCGCGCTTACCGAGATCGGCAGCTTGATCTCGGGCGCAGGACTCTCTTTCGGCCCCGCGCTCGCAGGCTTCGCCAATGTGTGGCCGCTCGCCCTGCTGGCCGCCGGGCTGGGAGTGGTCGTCACCGGGTTCTCGCTTCGGACCAGTGTCGTGACCGGCTCCGTGGCGGGGGTACTGGTCGCCATGTACGTGATCGACCTGGTCGGGCGCCTCGATCCCGGCCTCGACGGCATTCGCTACGTCTCAGCGTTTCGCTACTACGGGAACGCGATCGAGGACGGGATCGACCCGTGGTCGTTTCTCGGCGTCGTGGTCGCGGCCGGCGTGCTCGCCGGGCTGGGAGCCTGGTTGTTCGAGCGGCGTGACCTCGCGGTCTAGGAGCGCACCACTGGCTCGAGGCTAGTTGCCGGCAGCGCGACAGATCAGGACCGGGACGGCGGCGTGGTGGGCGACCGCTGTGGCGACGCTTCCCATCGCCACGTAGCTGACCCCGCTTCGCCCGTGAGAGCCCATCACGATGATTCCGGCGGCGCGATCCTTGGCGACGGCGACGATCCTCTCCCAAACCGGGGTTCCCTCGACCACCGCCGAGTCCGAATCGAAGCCGGCGTCGTTCGCAAGCGCGGCGCCCTCCGCGGCAACGCGCTCTGCCTCCTCCGCGGCTTCCTCGACGAGTTCAGTGGGCACCCTGCCGTATGGCGCTCCCCAGAACGGGATCGCGGTGAGCGGCTCGAAGACGGAGAGAACGATCGCGGCCCGTGGGATTCGCAGGTGCGCAGCCGCCTGTTCGATCGCCGCCTTGGCGTGATCGGAGCCGTCGTAGGCGATCAGGATCGGGCTATCTGAGCCGGTGTCGCGTGTCATCTAATTCCTTTCTGCGGGATGCACGGGCTATGGGCTGACAGTGCTAGCGGAGGGGGTGGGATTCGAACCCACGAGGGACCCGAAGGCCCCTAACGGTTTTCGAGACCGCCCCGTTCAACCACTCCGGCACCCCTCCGGGTTCCCATTTGCTGGGGATTCTCGGTGGAGAAGGCTATCGGGGCAGGGTCCGTACCAGTGGCTTCTTCTGCGTCCGCGCTACGGGCCTGGCACTACTGGCGAACCAGCACGGGCCGCCTGACCCCGACAAGTCATCCAGCGCCTCAGCGGCGCGACGGAGGTCGGTAGCAGCCTTTTCAAGTGTCTGACGACGAATCAGCTCCATGGAGCGATTGCTTGTCCGACCGGAGTTTTCCGCCCACGAATGGCGATCCTTGCCTTTCGGGGCGGAGGCGCACCGGCGCGTGGAGCCCTGCCCACAGTCCGCGCCGCCTGGGTGACGCCTATCTCGGTGTACCCGCTTTCGCATTGATGACTCCCCTGCGGCGGGTGTTCTAGGGACTCAGCTACGCCGAGGAGCTCCGGCCCATTCAGGCCGAAGCAGGCAGCTTGCCGTCGAGTACGTAGCGCAGCACGTCCACGACCTGCTCCGGAGTCTCCGCAGTCGCCATCGCGGCGCGGTCGATCTCCTTGAGCGCGTGCGTCGTATCGGGGTCGTGGAGAGTGACGATCGGCTTGCCGAGTGCGGCCGCGAAACCCGCATCGAAGGCGGCGTTCCACTGCTTGTACTTGTCCCCGAACCGGACCACGACCACGTCGGCCTGGCGGATCAGCGTCTGGGTGCGGATCGCGTTGACGCCGGCGCCCTTGTGGTCCTTCCAGAATCCCTCGGACTCATCCCCCAGGATCGCGACGCCGACGTCGTCCGAGGCGCCGTGGTCCGTGACCGGCGAGCTGAAAGCCACGTCGAGACCCGCCTGCTCGGCGCCGTCGGCGATTCGCTCGCGCCAGTCCGAGTGGATCTCCCCGGCGAGGTAGACGTTCCAGGCCATTGGCGGCGATCTTAATGAGTAGGATCGCGCGCGAGGTATGCCAGAGGGAGCGAGAGCAAGGACGCTTCTCAGGGCCCTGGCGCTGGTCGCGCTCGGGGCGATCCTGGCGACCGCGGTCGGCGCCTTCGGCAAGAAGGAGCCGCTTGAGCCGGCCAAGCCACAGCCGAGTCCCCCGGTTTCGATCAGGGCCACGGGCGTCGGCGTGCCGCAGATCGGCGAGCAGGGAACGGTTGCAATCTCGGACCTGGCGAGCGCCCTGCGCACCTATCACGACAGCGGCTCCTACGAGTCCGATCTGCAGAACGTGGACTCCCAGGCCCAGTCGTTCATGCTGCGCCAGGCAAAGGCGATTCGCCAGAAGAAGAAGAGGAAGTGCGGCTCGAAGGGCAAGAAGAAGGGCCGCGCCGCCGCCTGCGCCCCTCCGAGGCTCGCGATCGTGCTGGACATCGACGAGACCTCTCTCTCCAACTACACCCAGCTGGAAGCGAACAACTTCAGCAATGCCGCCGGTGCACTGATTGTCGCGGCCACGAGCACCAACCAGCCGGCGGTCGCGCCGACGCTCGATCTGTACCGCCAGGCGCGGGCGGCCGGAATCTCGGTGTTCGCGATCACTGGCCGCCCGACCCTGGTCCAGTCGCTGACCATGCAGAACCTCGCCAACGCCGGGTACACGGACCTTCAGGGGGTCTTCTTCAAGCCCAGCTCCGACGCAACGATCCCGTTCAAGAGCGGCGAGCGCGCGGCGATCGAGCAGCAGGGTTACCGGATCGTCGCCAACGTCGGGGACCAGGAGAGCGACCTGGCGGGCGGCCACGCGGATCGCAGCTTCAAGCTGCCCAACCCGTTCTACTTCATCAGCTAGCCAGCTACTAGCCTTTGCCGCGTCTTCACCCGGAGAGGTGTCCGAGTGGCTTAAGGAGCTCGCTTGGAAAGCGAGTGGGCGGGTTAAACCGCCTCGTGGGTTCGAATCCCACCCTCTCCGCTCCGGCAGTCCAGCGCGTTCCTACCGGCGGGCGCTTCAGCTGACGGTTCCATAGGCTTCGCGCCGAATGGCGCAAGTATCGACTGTGACCGGGATGGTCGACGCGGAGGAGCTCGGGACGACTCTGATCCACGAGCACCTGCGCAATCAGGACGAGGCCGTCCACAACCAGTGGCCGCAGGCCGGGGCCGCCAAGGAGGAGCCGCCCCACGAGGTCGCGCCCGGCGAGGACCTCGACGTCGCGGTGCGAGAGGGGAAGGCCGCGGTCGACCTCGGCATCAAGACGATTGGGGAGCCCACCGCGATGTTCCTGGGGCGCGACGTCAACTTCATGAAGCGGGTCTCAGAGGAGACCGGCCTTCAGGTCGTCCCCTGCACCGGGATCTACACCTACGACCACCTGCCCCAGTTCTTCATGAACCGCGATCCCGATCAGATTGCGGAGTTCTTCATCTCCGACGTCGAGCAGGGGATCCAGGGCACGGACATCAAGGCCGCCTTCATCAAGTGCGCCGCCGACGAGCCGGGCGTCAACGAGAACATCGAGAAGATCCACCGCGCCGCGGCGCGCGCCAGCGTCAAGACCGGAGCGCCGATCATGGCCCACTCCCGGCCCGCCAGCAACACAGGTCCGCGCCAGGTCGAGATCTTCGAGGAGGAGGGCGTTGATCTCTCCAAGGTGCAGATCGCGCACTGCGGCGACACCGACGACCTCGACTACATCGAGGGCCTGATCGAGAAGGGGGTCTGGGTAGGCCTAGACCGGTACGGGCTCGATCTCTTCCTGCCATACGACAAGCGGCAGGCGACCACGAGGGCCCTGCTCGAGCGCGGCTACGCGGACCGGATCTTCCTCTCGGCGGACTCCGTCGCGACGACCGACTGGTTCCCGGCGAACGTGATCGAGCAGCTGATCGCCGCGGGCGCGGCAAACGACTGGACGATCCGGATCGTGCCCGAAAAGGTCCTCCCTGAGCTGCGCGAGTCCGGCCTCACCGAAGAGCAGGAGCGGACGATGATGGTCGACAACGCGGTTCGCTGGCTCGCGGGCGCCTAGCGGCGCGAGGAGAAGAAGTTGGCGAGCAGCTCGGCGGATTCCGCGGCGAGCAGGCCCTCCTCAACGGCGGGCCGGTGATTCACCACCGGCTCCGCGAACAGGTCGATCACGCTTCCGACCGCTCCGCCCTTCGGATCGGCCGCCCCGTACACCAGGCGCGGCACTCGAGCGAGCGTGATCGCCCCGGCGCACATCGGGCACGGCTCGAGCGTGACGTAGAGCGTGGTCTCCAGCAGGCGCCAGCCCCCGAGCCGTTCGGCGGCCTCGCGCAGGGCGAGCACCTCCGCGTGTGCAGTCGGGTCGCGGCGCAGCTCGCGCTCGTTGCCGGCCTGGCCCAGGACCTCGTCGCCGCGGGCAACAACCGCGCCGATCGGGACGTCGCCGTGCCCCGCCGCGGCTTCCGCGAGCTGCAGTGCGCGGCGCATCATCACCTCATCCATGTCCATAGGCGTCATCGCAGGAACTTTCTCGGCGGGAGGGTGTTTACAACCTAAGCTGGCCGTCCGCGGCGGCCTCCTCCAGGGACATGTATCCGGGGACCATGCGAAAGCTGATCGCCACAACCACGCTCGTCCTGATCGCGGCTGCCCTCTGGGCCGCGGCGGCCGACGCTGCAGAAGTCGCCGCGCACACCCCCTACGTGCCCGGCGAGCTCCTGGTTCGCTTCGACGGCGGCGCCGAGAAAGTGCTCCAGCTGCCGCAGGGGGTCGACGTCCCCACCGCCGAGCAGGCGCTGGCGGCCAACCCCGCGGTCGCCTACGCGGTTCCGAACTACCTCGCCCACGCCTCCGCCATCCCCAACGACCCCGGGCCGGCCGGCACCACCGGAGGCTGGCAGCGGACCCAGTGGAACTTCCTGCCCTGCGGATCACTCTGCGGAGAGACGCCTTCCCAGTACCAGGCCAAGGGCGGGCTCAACGCTCCCGAGGCTTGGGACATCCTCAAGCAGCGCGGAGCGGCGTTCGGCCGGGGAGCCCGGGTGGCGGTGCTCGATACGGGGATCGCCTACGAGAACAAGAAGCCCCAGTTCCGCAAGAGCCCCGACTTCTCCCGTCACCAGTTCCTGCCCGGCTACGACTTCGTCGACAAGGACAAGGTGCCCCTCGACGAGGACGGGCACGGCACCCACGTGACCGGCACTATCGCCGAGCTGGACAACAACCACGTCGGCCTGACCGGTCTGGCGCCCAAGGCCAAGATCATTCCCGTCCGGGTGCTCGACTCGGAGGGCTTCGGCACTGCGCGGAGCATCGCTCGTGGAATTCGGTTCGCGGCCACCCACAAGGCGCAGGTCATCAACATGAGCTTCGAGTTCTCGCTCGGCGTCAACAGCTGCGCGAAGATCAAGGGGATCTGCTCGGCGATCAAGTTCGCGTTCAAGAAGGGCGCGCTCGTCGTGGCCGCTGCGGGGAACGAGAACGGCGAGCCGGTCGCCTATCCGGCCGGCGCTCCCCATGTGATCGGCGTGGGTCGCACCACCAAGGACGCGTGTCTGGCGAGTGACTCCCGCACGGGCACCGGACTGGACCTGGTCGCGCCCGGCGGCGGATTCCCCCTCCTGAGTACCTGCGGGAGCGACGACTCGCTCTTCACCCGAGGCCTGCCGATCTTCCAGCTCACGTTCGAAGGCCCCGGCTTCACCAACTTCGGCTACCCGGGCGGCTACGAGGGGACCTCGATGGCCGCCGCTCACGTCTCCGGGGTCGCCGCGATGGTGATCGCGAGCGGCGTGGTCGGCAACTCTCCGACGGCCGTCGAGTGCCAACTCGAGGCCACCGCGCGCCACACGGACTCCCAGCTCGGGCAGCCATATGACCCGCGCCTCTTCGGCGCCGGCTTGGTCGACGCGGCGGCCGCGGTCAAGGCCAGAGCGCCGGGCTGCTAACCATCCCTGCATGGACGACGTGTCATTCGAGCTCGTTCCTGCGGGCGGCAACTACGCGGACGAGCTCAGCCAGATCCGCATCGAGGTGAACGGGACCGACCTCGTCGAGCTGGTGCGGCAGGCCGAGCTGCCCTCGGCCCAGGCCGACGACGAGGAGGAGCTCGCCGGGACCTACGTCGGCCTGGTCCCGGGCTACATCCGCATGGATCTCGCGAGCCAGTTCCTGGGCAGCCCCGGGACCTCACTCTCGCCCGGTCCGGACGACAAGACCGCGCTGCTCAGCTGCAACTGCGGCGAGGTGGGCTGCTCGCCCCTGCTCGCGCGGGTGACGGTCGACGAGGACACGGTCACCTGGGACGAGTTCGAGCAGCCGACTCGGCCGGATTGGGACTACGACGACTTCGGTTTCACCTTCGAGCGAGCCCAGTACGAGCAGGCCCTGCTCGAGATGTTCAGCTAGGTCGTCTTCACAATCCACACGTCGCAGGGCGCGTGGTGCGAGATCTTGTTCGGCACGCTGCCCAGCAGGAAGCGGCGGGCGCCGGTCATGCCCTTGTTCCCGATCAGGACGAGGTCCGCGTCGTTTTCCTCGGCGACGTCCAGGATCGCGTCGGCGGGATCTCCCTCGCGCGGATGGGTGACGACCTCGACCTTCGCCTTCTTCGCCTCGGCGGCGGCCTTGTCGAGCACGAACTGGACGTCCTCGCGAGGATTCACCGTGTAGGCGACGTCACCTGAGATGCCCTGCCCCTCGTCCCTGAGGCGGGACTGTGGGACGGGCTCGTAGGCGCTGACGATCTCGAGCTTCCCCTTCGAGATCTTGGCCAGCTCGATCGCGGTCCGCACCGCCTCCGTGGCGGTCTCCGAGCCATCGGTTCCAACCACTATGCGGTCGAACATCACCCCTCCTCCGTGGCATTAAACGGGTCGCGCTTGCGCGCGCCCTCGCATATTGCGCGTCGATACTACCCGGCGGGGCGATACGGAGGCTCAGGCCAGCTTGACGATGGCGATCACCATCGAGGCGAGCAGGCAGATCACGAGAATCGCCAGGCTGGCGGCCCAGAGCTTCGGCACAGGGCGATCCTAGTCGGGAGGTCAACCAGGGCGTACTTGGCGACTCCCCACCAGCTCAGTCGCCCGACTCGATCGGCTGGACCTGCGGCGCCGCAACTCCGCGGAGTGCGCTCGGCGGCGTGCCAGGCGCCACCGTGTACCAGTCGACGTATCGGCCGCAGGCCTGGCGCAACGGAATCGTCTCGCGGGCGGGGTCGGAGCGCGTGAAGGCGAGACCGCTCAGGTAGGCCTTGCTCTCCGTGCGGAGGAGGCGGCCGATCAGCGGCGGGTCGCCCACGTCCACGTTCACGATCACGTTCCCGGGCTGCTTGACGTCGAGCGAGCCGACCGGGTAGTACGGGGACGGACCCCGGAAGAGCAGGTTCGTTCGCAGCTCGGTGCTGAAGGGCGAGGCGAGCCCGGGCCCGCTCGCGGTGACGTGCAGGGGCTGCGTGCTCGCGTACTGGATCGAGAGATCCCAGCGGCCCGGATTCAGGTAGAGCCGCATGTGGGCGGGCTTCGTCTGGGTGAGCGCGGGGCTCGGGTTCCAGACCTTGCCGATCACGGGCTGGACGGTGAAGACGGTTGCGGTGCCGTTGACCTTGGTGATCGGGGCCTGCTCGGGGTTGCTGCAGTCGAGCGGAGCCCCGGGGTTGACCGGCTCGTACAACGTCCGCCGCTGGCCGGCCGGGTGGTCGCGATGCCAGAGGATGAAGTCACCGGTGCGCAGGCGCGGCGCGAAGCCGGGCGGCGCCTGGCTCTGCATCGCTGCGCTGGTCGTCACAACCCACTTGAACTTGTTCATCACGAAGGGCGGGACGTTGTCCCAGTCGAACTTCGCGTTCAGGTCCGTCGCCCTGTAGAGCGGGTGGACCTCCTCCACGTCGTAGTGGTTCGTGATGGGCGCGTAGACCTCAGAGCCGATCAGCTCCCAGGAGACGAAGTTGTCGCGGCCGAGGAAGAGGACGTTCTGGCCGTCGACAATCGGTCGGATGCGCAACATCTCCTGGAGGTGATAATCGGGCCCGACCGCTGATTGCCGCAGCGGCAGCAGCGTCGAGAAGGCCGCGGCGGCGGCGAAGGCAAGGGTGAGCAACGGCACGGCGAAGCCGGTGAGCGGACGCACCAGTCTTGGCGGCCACCAAGCCGCACCTCCCCCCTCGGGGACGTCGCGTTCCTCGCCGGGAAGGGAGTCCGCCGAGAGCAGGCCGCGCAGCGCGATCACCATGATCAGCGGCGCGGCGATCGCCAGGGTCTTGGCCTGGGTGTAGGGCGTGCCGACCGCCAGCGAGGCGAGGTAGAGCAGGGTCGCGGCCAGCAGTGCCGACGGCAGCGCCGACTCTCGCCGCGACAGCGCCCGACCCAGGCCCCAGGCGAAGGCGACGAGGGCGAGCAGGGCCCCGAGGTAGAAGGCGATCTCGGGCGTCGTCGAGTTGGCCGGTGTGATCCGGAACTCGCCCGACGGCCAAACACCGAACGCCTCCAGCGGGTTGAGCGGCTGGCGCAGGTTGCCGAAGCCCACGGTCGGTCCGGTGCCGGACGGGCTGAACGCCTTGAAGCTGGAGAAGCTGGCGAGCCGGAAGATCTCCGGTAGCGCGGCCACGATCGGGATGGCGGCGCCCAGGGTGATTGCGGACCTGGCTCCGCGCAACCGCTCGCTCAGGCGAAGGTCGTGCTCCCGCAACGCGATGACCAACATCCAGACGATCGCGGCCCCGAGCAGCCAGGCCAGGCCGGGAAAGCTGTAGTTGTAGATCGTGCCGGCGGCGATCACCCCGAGCGGGATGACGGCCCGGGTCGATCCGGCGGCCCCGGACCAGGCACCGCGCAGCGCCGGAAGTGAAAGTGCGAAGCCGAGCAGGGCCAACGCCAGCAACGGCTCCTTGAACGCACCCTGGGCCAGATATGCGGCGGCGAGGTAGGGGCTCGCCGCCAGAACTGCCGCGGGCACCCGCAACCAGCCTCGAATGCCGCCGAGCACGCCGTATGCCGTCAGCGCGAGCAGGACGGCGATCGCGCCGGTCAGCCCGGCGAACCCCTCGATCAAACTGGCGCCGCTCACCTTCGCGGTCGCGGCGACGATCGCATGCGGCCCGAGCGGATAGCCGTCCTTGATCAGGTCGGGGGTCGGCCCGGCATGCGAGGTGATCCACTCCGTGAAGAGCAGGTGCGAGGCCATGTCGTCGTTGACCAGCCCCTGTCCGAGGATTCCGACCCGCCCGCTGGTCGCGAACGGGATGGCGACCACCAGCGCCGCGCCGATCACGGCCACGATCGCTCCGATCCGCACCGCCCCGGCCGGGACCCGCGTGCGCCCGAAGACCACGAAGCAGCCCAGCAGCGCCACACCGGTGACGGCGGCGGCCGTCACGGCATGCCCGGGCAGCTTGATCGCGATGCCGCAGATCACGAGCAGCGCGGAGATCCCAGTTGCCGGGCCCGCGGCGGAATGTCGCGGCAGGCCGGAGATCGCCATGATCGCCGAGCCGAGCAACAGGGAGGCGACAACGATCAGCGCGCCCGCCAGCAGAGCCGAAAACATCGCGGAAGCCTAGAGTGCGGAGGCCCTGATCAGAGCCCGGGGACGTGCCGGGCGACGAAGCCGTTCGGATATGCGTCATATGGATGCCAGCGCGGGCCCGAACCGCGGGCGTCGCCCACGGTGTCCCAGCGCAGGCCGGCGATCACCGCGTAGACGTGGGTCGGGCTCGCGTAGATCGTCAGCCACTGCCCCGGGCCTGGCTCGCCGTATCCCATGAACTGCCCGGAGGTAAGCGGGGTCTGAAGCAGGCCCGCACCGGCGAGCGCGTAGCTGACGGCGCCCGAGCAGTCGTAGCCCTTGGACTGGAACGACCCATGCCCGCCGCCCCAGCGGTAGGGCTGGCCGACGATCAGGTTGGCGGCGCTGACCATCGCCCTGATCGGGTCAGGAGCGGATGGCGGCGCCAGCGCTGTTCGGTTGAGCAACAGCGCGGAATCGTTGCCGCCCACCGGGTGGGTCGCCGTGTAGACCCGCTTGCGCTCGGCCGGGGACGGCGGCGTGAATGAGCCGTTGCTGCCGGCGGAGGCGGCGGGCAGGCCCGTCTTTGGATCGATCGGAGCCTTGGGAACCGGCTCGGTCTGGGTCGTGGTGGTCGGCGACGGCGCCCCCGGCTTGTACTGCGGGTCGGCGGCCCATGGCACCGGCGCCAGCTTGGTGTCAGCCAGCTTGTCCGAGGAGCCCTTGGAACCACCGAGCTTGGGCACGGCGATCGCCGCCGCGGCGGCGGCGAGAACCACGATCGCCGCGATCACGGCGATGGCGCGAATGTGACGACGAAGTTTCCAGAGCACGTCCCGGCCCTCCGGCTGAGTATGCCTCAGTGCAGCAGAATCCGATGCAGCTGCACGACGCCGCGGATCTTGGTCTCGATCGGCCACCGCCTGGTCGCCTGCTCGAAGAATGCCTCTGCCGCAGGCCGGCCGGGATCGGCGACCCAGGCGACCGGCGCCAGGCGCGGGAGCAGATTGAGCAGCATCGCGACGCCCGGCCGCTCATAGAGGACGTCGCAGGCGAGCACGAGGTCGAACGGTCCCCTCTCCACCAGCTCGTTCGGATCCGCCCAGTCGACCGCCGCGGTCTCGAGCTCGACGCCGTTGGCCTCAGCGTTGCGCTCGACCAGGCTGAGAGCGTCGATGTCGCCATCGGTGGCGATCACCTCGGCGCCGCCCCTCGCCGCGGTGATGCTGGGCACCCCCAGGCCGCACCCGAGCTCGACCACCCGCTTGCCCCGCAGGTCCTCGCGATCGAGCACCTTCGCCAGCGCGACGCCGCTTCGCCAGAGGATCGACCAGTAGGGCGCGAGCGGCGCCCATTCGACCTGGTGGTCGTCGGGAATCTCGGCGGACTCCGAGGGCTGAAGCAGTCGCAGCTCGCCGCTCGGCAGCTCAACCGTCTGGGTGACGAACTCCTCGATCAGGCTGCCGTCTCTTGTGCGGCCCACTCGGCGCGGAAGACGCGGTGGCTGCCCGCCAGGCCCTTGAGCTCCAGGTCGCGGCCCTCGTCGAAGCGCAGCCCGTTCCCGTTCCCGCTCGAAGCCACGTCGCGCAGCTCCTTGGAGACGAGGATCTCCCCGCCCACCGCCTCGGCCGCGATGCGAGCGGCGAGGATCACGTTCTTGCCGAAGTAATCCCCCTCCTCGGAGATCACCTCTCCGGTGTGCAGGCCGATCCTGACGCGAAGCGACTCGCCAGAACCGTCGCGCTCGCGCTCGGCGAAGACGCGCTGCACGTCGATCGCGCAATCGAGCGCCTCGCACGGATCGGGGAAGGCGAGCATGAAGCCGTCGCCCTGGCTTTTCACCTCATAGCCGTCGTGGCGGGAGATCTGCTCGCGGAAGATGGCGTTGTGCTCACGCAGCACCTCGAGCCAATGCTCGTCCCCGAGCTTCTCAGTGAGCACCGTGGAGTCCTCGATGTCGCTGAACAGGATCGCCACGGTCCCGTCGGGCGCCGCGTGGGCGCGCATGTCAGGCCGCTCCTCCTCGAGGGCGGTGACCAATTCGTCGATCGAGGTCGTCACGTCGACGCCACTCAGGCCTTGGGCATCGAGGCGGTCGCGCAGGGCGCGGTCGACGATCCAACGAGCGCCCATCTCGCGAGCCGTGCCAAGCACGGTGGAGAGCATCTCCTGAGCCAGTTGGCGGTCATTGGACTCGTCGCGGGCGAGCAGCATCTCCGCCAGGCCCAGCCCGCAGAGGGCCATCCCGGGCCGATCGCCCATTCGTGTGGCGATCTCAACGGCGTTTCCGAAGTGGCGCTCCGCCTCCTCGACGCGGCCGAGGAGCTGGGCGAGCATCCCGAGGACGCGGTCGACCGGGCCGTTGCAGCCAACCGCTCGGGCAACGACGATCACCAGGCCCTCATAGGGGAGCAGCTCCTCATACGCCGGCTCGGCGCGATCGACATCGCCGATCAGTGCGATGGCCTCCGCCAGCAGGCTCATTCCGGCCATCCAGTTGACGTCCCTGGGGATGGCCGAGAAGTCATCGCCGGCGAAGCGCTCCAGCTCTCGGCGTGCGAGCTCGACGTCCCCGGAGCGGGCGGCGAGGGTGATCACACCGCCGCGCCAGGCCGGAATGCCCGGGAACCGCTCGGCGAGATCGCGAACGGCGGGAAGCAGCTCGCCGGCACGGCCCTGCAGGCTGCGGATCTGCGTCATCTGGATTCCGTAGAACTGCTCGGAGACCGGCTGCTCGGCCCGCTGACCTGCGCGCCGCGCGTCGTTGGCAAGGCGCTCCGCTTCCTCGATATCGCCGTCGAGCAGGCTGCGCATGCCGCGCAGCGCGATTGTCAGCCAGCTGTGCTCGGGCATCCGCAGCTCGTCGGCAAGCAGGGCGTAGGCGGCCAGCTCCCGGTCGACCGCGCCGACGTCGGCAAGCTCGAGGAGCATCCAGAGCCGGTAGCCGTGCGCTCGGAGCACCGTCTCCCGGTTGCCGGTGGCCTGCCCCAGCTCGAGCATCTCGTCCGCCAGCTTCAGTCGCTCGCGCGGGGCGCCCGGCCCGGATGGGATGAAGATCTTGCGCTGCAGCGCGGCGGCGAGCGATGCCGGCGCGTCGACCTCGCGGGCGATCTCGATCGCCTCGTCGACCAGCTGCGATGACTCCGTGAGGTCGTTGTCGACCCAGTACATCTCCGCCGACTTGGCGCTGAGCAGGGCCGCCCGGCGTGCCGTCCGCTCTGAGCCGATCCGCTCGAGCGCCTCGTCGAGCAGGGCGAGCAGCTTCTCGTCGAGGCGACCGGCGGCGCTCATCATCGCGATCCCGATCGCGGCACCGACGAGGCTGTCGGCGTCGTCCAGCTCGCGGGCCGATTCGGCGGCCCGCTCGAATGCCGACCGCGCGTCAGCCACCCGGGCGGACTTCGCCTCAGCTCCCCCGAGGGCGAGCAGCAGGCTGCACCGCGTGGCCTCGTCCGGCTCGTCCATCAGCTCGAGCACCTCGAGGGCGCGGCCGTAGACGTCGACGGCGTCCTCGTAAGCCAGCTGCTCCATGTCCTGCTCGCCGGCCCGCTGCGCATAGTCGATCGCCTTGGCCAGATCTCCTCGGGGGGCCGCCTCCAGGAAGTGATGCGCCAGCTCGCCCAGTCGCCCCTCGACATTTCCCCCGCAGATGTGCTCGATCGCCAGCCCTGTCCGCTCATGGAGCGCCGACCGCTTCGGCGGAGTGAGCTCTTCGTAGAGGGTGTCGCGAACGAGCGCATGGGCGAAGGAGTAGCGGCCGTTGCCGAGATCGGTGACGAGCCGCTCCGCGATGGCCTCGCCCGCCGCCGTCATCAGGTCCTCGCGCGGCAGGTCCGCGACCCGCCAGACCAGGTCCTCCTCGAAGTCGCGGCCGATCACCGCCGCGACCCGGAGCGCGGCGTTCGTCTTCTCGCTGAGCCGGTCGAGGCGGCGCCCGACGACCTCGCGCACCCCCTGGGGGATCTGGAGCTCGGCGGCGCTGCCCCCCGCGCTCAGCTTGCCCTCGCTGGCGAGCAAGCGGAGAACCTCGCCGACGAAGAACGGGTTGCCGTCGGTCTGCTCCTGGACTGCATCGGCCAGGCCAGGCGGCGACGGAGCGCCCGCGGTCATCTCGATGTAACGCTCGACAGCGGCCACGGAAAGTCCGCGCAACGGGATTCGCCCGCTGCCCTCGATCCCCGAGATCTCGCCGAGGACACGGGCCAGAGGATGGTGACGCCCCAGTTCGACGTCGCGGTAGGTGCCGAGCAGGAGGAGCCCGCTCGAGGCCAGCTCGCGGGCGGCGAAGCGAAGTAGGAGCAGCGAGGGCTCGTCGGCCCAGTGCAGGTCGTCGAGGACGATCACGATGGGCCGGTCCCTGGCGGCCGCGAGCATCAGGCCGGTGACCGAGTCGAACAGCCGGAAGCGCGCCTCCTCGCTGTCGCTCCCTGTCGCCGGCTCGATGTCCAGCTTCTCTGCGATCTCCGGGATCAGCTGGGCAACCTCAGCCGCCCCCGCACCGAGCTGCCAGGCGAGGGCGACCGGGTCGGCGTCGCGTATGTAGGCGCGGATCGCCTGAACCCAGGGCCAGTAGGCCGGCGCGCCCTCGTCCTCCCGGCAGCGGCCCCAGTAGACGCGGGCGCCGCTCACGCGGGCGTAGGTGGCGAGCTCCTCCGAAGCGCGGGTCTTGCCGATTCCCGGCTCGCCCACCAGGAGCTGGAGGGAGCCGCGCCCGGCGAGGGCTGAATCCACGGCCTCGCGGAGATGCTCCAGCTCGGGCTCCCGCCCGACGAAGACGCCGCCGGCGAGGCTCTCGAGCGGGTTGGCGGGACGCTCCTCCGCCGCCTCGGCCGGTGGCTCCTCCAATGCGCTGAGCATGAGCTCGCGGGCCTCGCCCGCGTTCGCCGGCCGGTCCTCGGGCCGCTTGGCGAGCAGTCGCATCACGGGCCGATCGAGTGCCTCGGGAACCGACGGATTGTGGCGCGATGGTGGGACCGGGTCGGCGTGCAGATGCTGGGAGATGATCGAGACGGCGTCGTCGCCCGGGAACGGCGGCTGCCCGGTGAACATCTCGTAGAGAAGGGCGCCGAGTGAGTAGAGGTCGCTCCTCGGCCCGGCGGCGTCGCCGAGCGCCTGCTCGGGAGGCAGGTAGGCGACGGTGCCAACCAGCGTTCCCCCGCTGACTCGGGCGCGGGCCTCGGTGGTCGCCAGGCCGAAGTCGCCGAGCCTCGCGTGGCCATCGTCGTCGATCCAGACGTTGGCTGGCTTCAGGTCTCGGTGGACGATGCCGCGGGCGTGGGCGTGCTCGAGGGCGCGGGTGACGTCCACAGCGATCTCGACAGCGCGCTCCACCTCCAGGTGCCCACCCGCAGCGGCGAGCAGACCCTCGACGTCGCCGCCCGGCATATAGCGGCTGACGATGAACGGGTTGCCATCCTGCTCCCCTGTGTCAAGGACAGGTACGACCTGGGGGTGGTCGCCGAGCTTGCGCATCGCCTCGGCCTCGCGGCGCGCCCTGGCCTGGATCGAGGCACCAACCCCTTCGGTGTCGAAGAGCGCGACCGCGACCTCGGTGCCGCTGGCGGTGTCGTCGGAGAGATAGACGCGCTTGCGGCCGCCCTGGCCGAGGAAGCGCCTCACGCGGTAGCGGCCCGCGATCTCAGCCGGAACGTCGGGGGGTAGCTGCTCGGGGCGGGATTCCTCGGCCACGACCGGCTGCGCGGTCAGGTCGTTGCCGCACGAATCGCAGAATCGTGCGCCCTCACGATTCTCATTGCCGCAGGACGGACACCGCATGCCCATCGATTATCCCAGCCGCCGCCCTGCGGCCTCGGAATGCGACTGCGATCAGTCCAGTTACGTAACCGTCGAAGTTCGCCGCCCTGTACGAAAGTCAGCGGAACTTCCATCGATCCGACCTCGGCAATCGCACTACTGTCACCCGCATGGCGATCATCGCGACCGAGGCCGATCGCGACGCGGTCATGGAGACGATCGTCTCCGCGTTCAATGCCGATCCGCTCTGGTCGTGGATGTTCCCGGACCCACGCCGGCGCTCCGAGCAGCACGCCGCCCTCTTCGGCCTCTACGTCGATAGCGCCCTGCCCCGCGGCGGGGTCTGGATGAGCGACGAGCGCGCCTCCGCCGCGGCCGTCTTCACCCATCCGGGGGAGCCGGAGCTGAACGAGGACTCCGAGGCGAGGGTCGAGCCGCTCATGCGGGAGTCCCTCGGCGCCCACGCGCCCGCGGCGCTGGCGACGGTGCACCGCTTCGAGGCCGCGATCCCGAAAGACCAGACCTTCTACTACCTGAGTCTCCTCGGAACCCGCGCGGACAGCCGCGGCCGGGGCGTCGGGATGGGCCTGCTGGCGGAGCTCACGGCACTGGCCGACCAAGATGGCCAACCCACCTATCTCGAGTCCAGCAATCCGGCCAACAACCACAGGTACGAGCGGTTTGGCTTCAACGCACAAAGCCGCTTCACGACCCCCGACGAACTGCACACCGTGACGACGATGTGGCGGGAGCCCGCCGTCAGCCGTTGAGCCGGGCGAACATCTTGCGCTGGGCCTTGTAGAGGCCCGGGAACTCGGCGTAGAGGCGGTCGTAGGCCTCTCGATTCGCCGGGTCGGGCTCGAAGACACTGTCGACCGGGACGAGCCCCCGGACCTCCTCGCGCGAGATCGCGCCGAGGCCGAGGGAGGCGAACAGCGCGGCCCCGCGGAGATTCGCGTGCATCGGGTCTGCCACGCGCTCGATCGTCCGGTCCATCACGTCCGCGTGGATCTGGCACCAGAGGTCGGGGATCGCGCCGCCCCCGAACATGCGGAGCGGGTCGAGGCGCCGCTTGGCGAAGCTCTCGACGGCCTCGCCAAGCCAGCGGCTGTTGTAGGCGACGCCCTCGAGGACGGAGCGAACCAGATCGGCGTTGCCGGTCTGAACGGACAGGTTGTGCCAGCCGCCGCGGGCGTTGCGGTCGTCGACCGGGGAGCGCTCGCCCGCGATCCAAGGCGTGAAGATCACCCCGCCGCTGCCCGGCGGGGAGCTTTCCGCCAACGCGATCAGACGCTCGAAATCGGCAGGCTCGCCGAGGGTGAAGCTGTCGCGCAGCCAGCGCAGGCAGAGCCCAGCGGCCTCGTGATTGTTCGCGACGAGGTAACTGCTCGAGTCCAGCCCCGGGACGGTCGCGATCGAGTGGAGCGCGTCGGTCTTCTTTCGAGGGAACGGCAGCGAGATCCACGAGGTGGTGCTGATCGTGATGTGCGACTGGCCCTCGCCGATCGCCCCGCAGCCGACAGCGGCCGAGTGCAGATCCGGCGTGCCCGTGACTACCTGTGCGCTCGGGCTGATACCGAGCTCGGAGGCCACCTCCGGGCGAACCGCTCCGATCATCGAGCCGGTCTGGACCAGTGGCGGCAGCTTGCCGGCGTCCAGACCCAGCTTGCCGACGAGCACCGGGTCGTACTCCAGCCGGTCGAGGCGACGGTTGTCGGTCAGCCAGGCACCGCTCATCGAGGCGTGGGTGGCGGCCGCCCGCCCCGTGAACCGCATCGTCAGGTAGTCGACCGGCTCCAGATACCAGCGCGCGGCCGCGGCGATCGCGGGCTCGTCACGCTCGAGGTGGAGCATGTGACTGACCGGGTCGCCGCCGAACGGCGACGGGACGCCGCCGGTGTGGCGGATCCAGGTCGCGAGCGCGCGTGGCGAGTAGCCCATCACGGGGCCGCCGATCGCCTCGCGGGTGCGGGGAGCTCCTCTGGTGTCGAGCCACATCAAGCACGGGCCGACCGGTTCGCCCGCCTCATCCACCGGGATCGTGCTCGCCCATTGGCCTGTGCAGGACACCGCGACCACCCCGTCGGCCGGGATGTCCTTCAGCACCGAGCCGGCCAGCTCCCGGACCATTCCCCACCAGGCCGAGGCGTCCTGGATCGCACCGCCACCGGGAAGGCGCTCGGTCTCATAGTCGCGTTGCGCGACGGCGGCGATCCCGCCGGTCAGCGAGACGGCGCCAACCTTGAGAGCGCCGCTGCCGAGGTCGATTGCGAGGACGAACCGCTCGTCGCGGTTCACGCCGCCGGAACTGCCTGCTGCGAATCCATCAGCTGGGTCATCACGCCGCGGATCATCTCCTCGGCGTCGGCATTGAGGCCGCCCGGGACCCCGCCGTAGACGGCGCTCGACTCGGCTGGCTCGTCGCCTCGTTCGCGCGCGTAGGCGACCGCCGCGTCCAGGTCCTCCGTCCAGGCCTCCACCACCCCCGGCTGCGTCTGCGGCCGGGTGACCGCCATGTGCAGGGCGTTCGGGTACTGGAGCCCGTTGAGGCGCCAGCCCCGCCGCTTCATCTCGTCGTTGACGTGGTAGATGTCGAACTCGTCAGAGGTGAAGGCGAAGAGGAAGGTCGGCTCGCCCATGGTCCGAAGCTCGTCGTGCGAGTGGACCGCATCCTGCATCGCGGCCGCGGTCTCGAAGATCCGCTTCGCGTAGGTGCGGTAGCCCTCCCGGCCAATCGCGACCAGCGAGGCCCAGGTCGCAGCCAGCAGACCGTCCGAGCGTGAGCCCTCGATGCCCGGCGAGAAGTACTTACCGCCGCTCCAGTCCGGCATGAAGAAGTAGCAGCGGTTGCGCAGCTCCCGGTCACGGAAGAGGAGCGTCGAGGTTCCCTTCAGCCCATAGCCGTACTTGTGCGTGTCGGCCGAGATGCTGGTCACGCCGGGAACGCGGAAGTCGAAGTGCGGGATGGGCAGGCCGAGCTCTTCCCCAAACGGCAGCAGGTAGCCGCCCAGGCAGCCGTCGGTGTGGAGCCCCACCCCGCGCTCCAGCGCCAGCTGTCCAAGCTCCGCGATCGGGTCGATCGTGCCGTAGCCGTAGTTCCCGGCCGAGCCGACGATCGCAACCGTGTTCTCGTCGATCAGGTCGGCGACGATCTCGGGCCTCACCAGCGTCGTCTCCGGGTCGATCGGAGCCCTTCGCATCTCGACGCCGAAGAGGTGACACGCCTTGTCGAAGGCCGGGTGGCCGGTCTCGGGCTTGACCAGATTGGGGCGGTCAATGCCCTGCGCGCGGCCCTGCTCTCGGTAGGCGAGCACCGCCTGGGCGATGCTGGCGCTCCCGCCGGAGGTGACCATCCCCGCCGGCTCGGCCCCATTGAGCTCCCCGGCGTGCATCAGGTCGAGCGCCATCGCGATGATCTCCCCCTCGAAGCGGGTCGCGCTGGGGCACATGTCCCGCTGTAGCGCGTTCTGGTGAGCGAAGAGGCCGAATGCCTCCTTCAGGAAGGCGTAGTGGTCGCGGTCCCCGCAGTACATGGTCCCCGAGCACTTGCCGTCCTCCCAGGCGGAGTCCTCATCGGTCGCCATCTCCCGCATTTCTCCGAGGATTTCCTCGCGCGAGCGCCCGCTCTCGGGAATCACGCGGTTGACCCCGTAGCGCTCGGCGTAGGGATAGAAGTCGAAGAGGTCGCTCATGCCTTTGGCTCCTTGGATCTGTGCCCAGTAAGTGCCCCCAACCTACGTGGTTAGCCCCGATGTAACCAGCTAGGGCACCTCTAGCCTCGAATCACCCGATCAGCTGCACGCAGATGGAGGAGACGAACCAACAGGAGCAGTTCAAGGTCGTGATAGCCGGCGGTGGGGTCGCGGCCGTAGAGGCGGCGTTGGCGCTTCACGAGGCGGTGCACCGGCCCTTGGATCTTGAGCTGATCGCGCCCAATGACGAGCTCATCTTGCCTGCTCTGGCGGTGGCGGAGCCTTTCGGAATCACACCGCCTCCCGCGATCCCGCTTGCCGACGTCTGTCGGGACGTCGGCGCGTCGCATCGCCGGGACGCCCTCCGCGGCGTCGATGCTGGGGCACGGATCGCCCACACGGAGTCTGGAGCGGAGGTCCCCTTCGACGCGCTCCTGCTCGCGATCGGTGCGTCCACCGAGCCGGCGCTCCCCGGTGCGCTCACCTACCGCGGCATGCGCGACAACGCGCAGGTACGTGAGCTGCTCCAGGCGGCCGAAGATGGCGAGGTCGGCCGAATCGTGTTCGCGGTCCCCACGTCCGTTCAATGGCCGCTGCCGATCTACGAGCTGGCGCTACTCACCGCCACCGAGCTCCAGGAGCGGGGAACCGACACCAAGCTGACCCTGGCCACCCATGAGAGTTCGCCGCTTTCCCTGTTCGGCAGGCGCGCAAGCGAAGCGGTGCGCGACCTGCTCGATCAGGCGGCAGTGGAGCTGGTCACCGAGGCCCGCGCCGCAGGCGTTCAGGCCGGTGGCCTCGCCCTGCACGACGGACGCGTCCTTCCCGCCAGCCGCGTGATCGCCTCACCACGTCTGAAGGTTGTGCCGATCGAAGGGATCCCGCAGGGGCCCGACGGCTTCATCGGCACCGACACCGCAATGCGGGTCGAGGGAACGCCGCGGGTCTACGCCGCAGGGGACTCGACCTGGTTCCCGATCAAGCAGGGAGGCGTGGCGGCCCAGCAGGCCGACATGGCCGCCACCGCCATCGCTTCCCTGGTCGACCCGGACATCGCTGTTGAGGGTTTCAAACCCACGCTTCGCGGCGTCCTCTTCACCGGCGGCGCACCGCGCTACCTGCGTACCGAGATCGGCCGGCGCGCCGCCGCCTCGACCAACAGCGTTACACCGCTCTGGTGGCCGCCCGTCAAGGTCGCCGGGAAGCATCTCGCTCCCTACCTGGCCAAACACGGCCTCGGGGTGTCGTTGGAGGATCTCGAGCCCCTCGAGAGCGAGGCCAGCGAGGAGGCCGAGATGGATCAGCGGGAGGCGCTCGATCTGGCTCTCGCAGCTGCTGATGCGGACGCAGGCGGAGGCGACTACCGGGCCGCCCTCCGCTGGCTGGACGTCGCCCAGGAACTTAACCTCGCACTCCCGGACGCATACGCGGAGAAACGGCGCGAGTGGGAGGCCTCCGCCGGCCGGACTGAGGCTGAGCCGGCCTAATCCGCAGGCGCCGCTAGATGTCGCCGGAGAACGTGTCGCAGGACTCCAGCTTCCCTGAGTCGAAGCCCGTCTGCAGCCAGTGCGCCCGCTGCTCGGAGGTGCCGTGAGTGAACGTCTCGGGGTCGATTCGCCCGCCGGCCTGCTGCTGGATCCGGTCGTCGCCGACCGAGGCCGCGGCGGTGAGGCCCTCTTGCAGGTCGCCGTTCTCGAGGATGCCGCGGTCGTAGGTGGAGCGGCCCCAGACGCCGGCGAGGCAGTCGGCCTGCAGCTCGAGGCGCACCGAGAGATCGTTGGCGTCGCCGGGATTCTGCTGGCTCTCCTCGCGCACCTTCCCCTCGATCCCGAGCTGTTGCTGGACGTGGTGGCCGATCTCGTGGGTGAGGACATACGCCTGGGCGAAGTCACCCGGCGCCTTGAAGCGCCGGTTGAGCTCGTCGAAGAACCCGAGGTCGATGTAGACCTTTTGGTCGAGCGGGCAGTAGAAGGGGCCGGTCGCCGAGCTCGCGGCGCCGCAGCCCGAGTTCGTCTGGCCGCGGAAGAGGACGAGCTTCGCCGGCTGGTACTGCTTCCCGGCCGCGGCGAACTGCTGCTTCCAGAAAGTCTGGGCGTCGTCGAGGACGAAGGAGACGAACTTCACCTCGTTGTCCTCGCTCGGGCTCTGGGGAACCGAGTCCTGGCCCGAGCCGGTCTGAGGCACCTGAGGAAAGGCGCTGCTGGGCCCCGGTACGTTGAACCCACCACCGCCTCCTCCCTGGATGACCAGGAAGTAGAGAACGATCGCGATGATGACCCCGACGATTCCGCCGCCGCCCATCCGGCCCATCGGAATCGGGAATCCACCACCGCCGCCAAGACCTCCGCCCAGGCCGCCCCCCTGGCTCCGCCTGTCCTCGATGTTGCCGCTGGTCTTACCCGGCTTCCACTTCACCGAGCGGACTCTATCCCCGCGTCGGGCCTACTCGTTCGAGGCGGAGTAGCTCTCGAGGGTGCTGCGCTGCGAGAGCGCGTAGAGCAGGATCAGAGACGGGACGACCGTGACGGCCGCCACCCCGAAGACGACGATCACCGACGTCAGCGTCGCGGACGCCCCCGCCGCCTGGGAGATCTTCAAGGACGTCGGCAGCATGTAGGGGAAGGCCGCTGCGAAGTAGCCCCAGATCATCGCGACCCCGGCGCCCACGGCGGCCACTCGCAGACCCCGATGCCGCCCTCTGATCAGCAGTCCAAGGGCCGCAAGCCCGCAGACGCCCGACAGGACGACCAGGGCGATGCCGGGCCACGAGGTGAGCCCGTCGTAGATGTAGCGCGCGTCCTGGTGGAGCGCGATGACGCCGAGCACCGCTCCCGCGCCCGCCACCACGGCCACGATCAGCGCGCGACGGGAGAAGTAGTCACGAAGCTCCTCGTCCCCAGCGGCCCCCGAATCGCGCACCAGGAAGACGGCCGCCGTATAGGCCGCGACCAGGACGAACAGCGCCCCGGTGACGAGGGGCAGGAACCCCGTCCAGCTCCCGGTGGGATCGCCATCCCCAGCGGCTGGCACCTCTCCTGACGCGATGGCCCCGACCACGGTCCCCATGAAGAAGGGAGTGAGGACGGATGCCACCCCGAACACCCGGGTCGCCGGCCCCTGTACCGGCCCGGGTAGCGCGTGCCGGAACGCGAAGCCCGAGCCCCGCAGGACGATCCCGAGCGCTGCCAGTGCCAGCGGGATGTAGAGCGTGGTCATGATCGCCGAGAAGGCACTCGAGAAAGCGGTCCAGAGAACCACCAGGACGAAGATCAGCCAGACGTGGTTGGCCTCCCAGACAGGGCCGATCGAGCGATCGATCTGCCCGCGAACGCGCTCCGCTCTCTCCCCGGTGCCGGCGAGCAGGTCCCAGACGCCGGCCCCGAAGTCCGCGCCCCCGAAGATCGCGTACAGCGTTACTCCCACCCAGAGGATCACGGCGCAGACGTCGGCCGTGCTCATGCCGAGGCCTCAGTCGGCGGAGTCTTGGGCGGCGGGCTGTAGGGAAACTCGCCGCCCTCCTTGCCGGATTGCCAGCGGCGGGAAAGCCCCCGGAGAACGACGACCGCGATCACTCCCAGGGCGGCATAGATCGCGAGCGTGATGCCGAACACCCACCAGATCCCCTGCGCCGGGGTCACGGCCTGGGAGGTGCGCATGTAGCCGTTCACGATCCAGGGCTGGCGTCCCACCTCGGTGACGATCCAGCCGCACTCCAGCGCCACCACCGTGGCGACGCCCGAGATCGCGACCGCCCGGAGGAACCACTTCGTCTGGGGCAGGTCCTTCTTCCGGAACCAGACGACCGCGTACCAGGCGGCGAGCAGGATCAGCAGGCTCGCGACCCCGACCATCGTGTCGAAGGAGAGGTGGAGCATCGTCAGGGCCGGGGGCTGGTCGTTCGCGGGAATCTGATTGAGCCCGGTGACGTCCGTGTTCTTGCTGAACCCGACCAGGTACGAATCGAGCCCCGGGATCCCGATCCCGCCCTTGACCTGACCGTCCACGCAGCGGCCGCCGAGGTACTCGGTCTGGTCGGGGCCGCCCTTGTAGACGCACTCCATCGCGGCGAACTTGGCCGGCTGGTCGTTGGCGATGGCGCGTGCGGCGGTGTCGCCGACGAGGAACTGGAACGGCGTCGCGATCGCGGCAACCGTCAGCGGGATGATCACGCCCAGCCGGTGGTAGCGGTCCCGCTTTCCTCGAAGCATGCCGACCGCATAGACGGAGGCGAGCAGGAAGCCGGTGACCATGTACGCAGCCAGCAGCATGTGCGCGAACTCGTAGCCGGCGGCCGAGTTGGTCAGAACCTGTAACGGCTGGACGTCCGTGACCTTCCCGGCGCTGTCGAGGGTGAATCCCTGAGGCTGGTTCATCCACGAGTTGGCGGCGATCACCGAGAAGGCGCCGCCCACTCCCGAGATCACGATCGGCACGGCGGCCCACATGTGGGCCTTCGGCGAGAGCCGGTCCCAGCCGTAGATGTAGATCGCGATGAAGATCGCCTCGAGGAAGAAGAAAATCCCCTCGATCGCGAACGCCACGCCGAAGGCGTCGCCGAAGCGGTCCATGAACCGGGGCCAGAGCAGTCCGAACTCGAAGGTGAGGACGGTGCCGCTGACCGCGCCCACGGCGAACATGACGGCGACCGCCTTCGACCAGTTGCGCGCCAGCCGAAGCGCCGCTTCGTCGTTCCGCTTCCGCCCCCGCCACTCGGCGATCAGCATCATCGCCGGGAAGGCGACGCCGAAGCAGGCCAGCACGATGTGGAAGCCGAGGGTGAACCCCATCTGGCTGCGCGCCGCCAGTAGGTTGGACGAGGAGTCCGCGAGAAGGGGCACCAGGTTCGGCATCAGATCTCGCCCCAGAGCCTATTCCTGCGACGGGCCATCACAGGATTGCGATCGGGTTGAGCGGCGATCCGGTTCCTCCCGCGATGCGCAGCGGAGCGCCGACGAACAGAAAGTCCCAGCGGCCCGCGTCCTCGCACGCACTGCCCAGCTCGTCGAGGTGCAGGTAGTCGAGCAGGTGGACGCCCATCGCGGTCAGCGCCAGCACGTGGATCGGAAAGCCGACGCCCTCGGTGAAGCTCGGGGCCGTGTCGTTGTTGCCGTCACAGCCAAGCGCGGCGACCCTCCGCTCTGCCAGGAACTCGGCGCAGCTCGGGTGCAGGCCTGCCTTCGAGCTCGCGGTGTCCCAGGGCCCCAGCTCGTCGAGGCGGCTGGCGTGGCCCGTCCGGACCAGGAGGATGTCGCCCTCCTCCACCATCACTCGCTGGAGGTCCTCCGATTCCTGGAGGTCACCGGGCAGCACGCTGTCGCCCGGCTCCAGCCAGCTGACCCCGCGTGTCCGAGGGACGTCCAGCAGGACACCACGCCCAACGAGCCCATCCTTCAGGACCTCTACCGTTTCGACCGCCGCCCCGGTGCCCGAGACCGAGTCGGCCGGCCGCCCGTTATAGAGCGAGCCGTCGTAGGAGACATGGCAGAGGGCGTCGAGGTGGCTGTGCGAGTCGTTGTGGTAGTCGACGCCGATGTAGTCCTTGGCGAAGGCAATGCCCTCGGGGTGATCTCGGCCGCCGAGCATGGTCATGTGGTGATCGGCCGGCTCCGGATTGTCGGGCTCGCGGTCGGTGTTGAGGGAGCGGCTGAGGCTGACCGTCCGCCCGTCGCGCACGAGGCCGGAGGCGGCGGCGACCAGCTCCGGCGTCAGGTAGTTGAGGGCACCCCGTTCGTCATCGGCGCCCCACCGGCCCCAGTTCGAGACCCGATCGAAGAGCTCCCGGAACTCGTCCGCCGAGACCTGGATGTCGGCCGGCTCCGTCACGCGTCCGTCACCTTGATCGAGAACGAGGCCACGTAGCTCTCACCTGGCTGCAGCAGCTTCAGGTCCTGCCCGCGTCACCAGCGTGTTGGTCGGTGCGGTCATCGGCTCGAAGGCGATCACGTCATCGTCGTCAGGTGCGTAGACCTGCGCGTAGGGGTAGCCCCGATCGAACGACACCTCGATTCGGCGCCCTCCTCCCGCGAGGGCGAATGGCTCGGCCGGGGCCTCGAACTCGTCGTCGAACGTCCTCGATCCGAGCGGACCGGAAGCCACATCCGCCCGCTCCAACTCGCCGGTGGGGAGCTCCTCGGAGTCGAGCACGACCCGCTCGCGCACCGGCATCTCAACGAGCCAGGCACTCCGATCCACCCCCGGCAGCCGGAGGTAGGGGTGGTATCCGAACGCGATGGGTACCGGCACATCGCCGGACGCGCGCACCGTCGTCGCGATGGTCAGCTTCTGACCCGAGATCCCAGCCTCGAATTGGAGCTGATGGGGAAACGGGAACACCGACATCAGGTCCTCGCGCGCGGCGAAGTCGAAGGTGCCCACGAGACGCGGACCCTCCGGACTGTCCTCGTGCCGGTCGACACTCCACCCCGGTGCGGCCGCGAGGAGGCCGTGGATCGGCAGGCCCTTGGGACCCAGGGTGTACAGCTCGGGGTGTGCCCAAAGGTCGACTTCCCGTCCGGCCACCCAGAAGTGCCTTCTCCCGACCCTGTTGGCCCATGGGTGGAGCAACGGGATCCCCATGGTCGAGCGCTCGGCGACGTATCGGGCCAGGCCGCCGCGCTGGCCCAGCAGTTCCTCCCCGCGATGGAGCAGGGAGCAGCCCACCATTCCGGCATCGGGGACGAAGGCGGCCTCGAGCTCGGCGTCCGCGGAGGAGAGGGTCAGCGCATCGAATCCGTCGATGGGCCGGGTGGCGATCACTCGGGCGTTTCGCTCTCCGTCGACTGCGAGTCATCCTCGACCAGCGACATCAGGAACGCCCGGCCGCCGGCCTGCTCGATGGCGACGCGCCCGATGACCTGTTGCATCGTGATCGTCCGCTGGGGGCGGCTGTTGCCGATGAAGGTGATCGCCCACCTGGGCACCGTCGAGAGACGGTTCTTGAAGCCGGTGAGGAAGGCCAGGTGAACGAAGAGCCAGGTGAGCCAGCCGAGGAATCCCGACAGGTGGATGCCCTTGAAGCTCACCACGGCCCGGAAGCGGGAGATGGTCGCCATGCTGCCCAGGTCGCGGTAGTGGAACGGCTTCCCCTCCTTGCCCCGGAGCCGCCTCTTGATCGTGCTCGACGCGTGGATGCCCTGCTGCATCGCCACCTCCGCGACCCCCGGCAGGCCGTTCAGGGACATCATGTCGCCGATCGCGAACACTTCCGGATGCCCCGGCAGCGTGCAGTCCGGCAGCACGCTCACCCGGCCGGCCCGGTCGCACTCCGCGCCGGAGGCGTCGGCCAGCATCCGCGCCAGAGGCGAGGCCTGCACGCCGGCGGCCCAGACCTTGGTGATCGCGTCGACGCGTTGCTCCTCCTCCCCCGACTTCACGGTCACACCGTCTCGGTCGATGGCAGTGACGATGCTGCGCGTGTGGATCTCGACGCCGAGGTGCTCGAGGCCATCGACGGCCTTCGCCGAGAGCTGGTCCCCGAAGCCGGCGAGGATCTGCTCACCGCCGTCGAAGAGCAGAATTCTGGAGCTCCTCGAGTCGATCTTCCGGAAGTCCTTCTTCAGCACCCGCCGCGAGAGCTCGGCGATCTGGCCCGTGATCTCGACCCCGGTCGGCCCACCTCCGACGACCACGAAGGTCAGGCATGCTTTCCGCCTCTCCGGATCGGACTCGAGCTCCGCCAGCTCGAACGCCCCGAGGATCCTGCCCCTGAGCTCGAGGGCATCGTTGATCGTCTTCATCCCGGGAGCCCAGCGCGAGAACTCATCGTGGCCGAAGTAGGACTGGCCGGCGCCGGCGGCAACGATCAGGCTGTCGTAGGGAAGCTCGAAGAACTGGCCATCGGGGCGCATCAACGTCACCTTCCGGCCCTCCAGATCGAAGCCGCTCACCTCGGCCAGCTCTACCTCGATGTTCTTGTGACGATGCAGAACCCCGCGCAACGGCGGGGCGATCTCTCCCTCAGAGAGAACGCCGGTCGCCACCTGGTACAGCAGCGGCTGGAAGAGGTGGTGATTCACGCGGTCAACCAGGGAGATCTGAACCGGCGCGCGGCTCAGGTTTCGGGCCGCGAATAGACCGCCGAAGCCCCCACCCACAACCACCACTCGATGGGAATCCGTCGCCACGGTCTACCCGTCGAGCCCGTCCCGCCTACGCGCCGAGTCGCTCCAGCAAGTGGTCCCCGACGCGAATCGCGTTCGCCATCGCCGTCAGCGCCGGGTTGACCGCGCCGATGCTGGGGAAGAAGCTGGTGTCGACCACGTAGAGGTTGTCCAGCTCGTGTGCCTTGCAATTCGTGTCGAGCACGGAGTCGGCGGGGTCGGCGCCGAACCGGCAGGTCCCTGTCTGATGGGCGACCCCAGCCACCGGGATCTCGTTCTTCAGGTAGGCGTGGTGTGGGAGTAGGTGGTGGGGATGCATGCCGATTTCGCCAAGCATTGACTCGAGCTTTCCCAGCAGCTCCTTCTTGGGCTTGTTGTTCGAGTACGTGTAGCTCAGCTTCACATGACCGTCAGGACCCAGGGTGACCCGGTTCTCCGCCTTGGGCAGATCCTCGGTCGAGAGCCAGAAATCCACCGCATGTGAGGCGACGTTCTCGAGCGTCCAGTCGGGCGCAAACTTCGTCTCCCCTGGCTTCTCCCCATGGAACATCGGCGCCTGCGACTTGCCCACCATCTGGATGTTCCCCAGCGGGTAGTCGAACTCGTCGCCCGCGAAGTAGTAGTCGTTGAGCCCGAGCGTCTTCTGGAAGACGGTCGGGTTCGGCTCCTTCGAGAGGGCCAGCACCGCCTGGCTGTTGTGGAACATGTAGTTGCGGCCCACCTGGTCGGAGCCGTTGGCGAGGCCGTTGGGGTGCTTGTCGGTGGCCGAGGCGAGCAGCAGCCTGGCCGAATTGGCTGCGCCACAGGAAACGACGACGATGTCCGCGATGTAGGTCTCGGTTTCCCCGCCGCGCTCGACGACGACCTCGGTGACCGCCTTGCCACCGGCGTCGGTGTTGAGCTTCACGGCCTGCGCTCCGGTCAGAAGGGTGACGTTGTCATGCTCCAGGGCGGGTCGCACCGAGATCACCTCTGCGTCCGACTTGGCGTGCACCAGGCAGGGGAAGCCGTCGCAGTCCTGGCATCGCACGCACGTGCTGTAGGGCATGTTCGACTCGTTGAGCATCACGCCGCACGGCGCGTGGAACGGGTGGTGGCCGGCTGCGGCGAGGTCGTCGGCAAGCTGTTGGATTCGCGGCTCGTGGCTGACGGCGGGGAATGGATACTCGCCGCTCGCCGGCGGCTCCGTCGGGTCCTCCCCCCGTGCACCGTGGACCTGGTAGAGCTGCTCGGCCTGCATGTAGTGGGGCTCCATCTCCTCGTAGGAGATCGGCCATGCGGGAGAGATACCGTCGTGGTGCTGGATCTCGCCGAAGTCCTCGGCACGCAGGCGGTAGAGCGCGGCGCCGTATAGCTTCGTCGCGCCCCCGACGAAGTAGTGGACCTGCGGCGGGAAGGGCTCGTCCTCGTCGTCGTACCAGGTGTCCTCGGACTGGTAGCGGCCGTCGACGAAGACGTCCTGCGCAAGCCAGTTCTGCGGCTCCCGGGTAAGCCAGTCCCCCCTCTCCAGCAAGAGGATCCGCTTTCCGGACGGCGCCAGCTGGTGGATCAGGGTGCCGCCGCCGGCGCCGCTGCCGATCACGATCACGTCGTAGTCGCTCATGCGTTGACACCGACCTCTTTGAGGCGCTCGCTGAGGATGATCCGCGCCGCCGCCTCGATCAGGGCGAGGTGGGAGAAGGCCTGGGGGAAGTTCCCCAGGTGGCGGCCGGTGCTGGGATCGAACTCTTCGGCGTAGAGGCCAAGCGGCGAGGCGATGCGGAGCAGCCGGTCCATCAAGTCGCGCGCGCGCTGCTGCTCGCGGATGATGGCCAGACCGGTGACGAGCCAGAAGGAGCAGATCAGGAAGCTGCCCTCCTTGCCCGAAAGCCCGTCGTCGGTCTCGCCGGTCCGGTAGCGCAGGACGTACCCGTCCTCGGTGAGGTCGTCCGCGATTGCCAGCACGCTCTTGCGGAGCACCTCGTCATCACCCGGCAGGAAGCCGAACAGGGCGGCCAACAAGGTCGAAGCGTCGAGGGCGTCGGTGTCGTAGTGCTGCCGCAGGACCCCGTCCCGTACACCCTTGTCGAGGATGTCCTTGCGGATCTCCTCGGCCGTGGCACCCCAGGTCTCCTGGAGCTCCGAGCTCCCTCGGATCTCCGCGAGCTTCGAGGCCCGGTCCATCGCGACCCAGCACATCAGCTTGGAGGAGACGTATTGCTGGGGCTCGCCCCGGGCCTCCCAGATCCCCTGGTCCGGCTTCTTCCAGACCTTGGTCGCGCACTCGGCCTGGGCCTGCACCACCGGCCAGAGCCTTCGAGGCAGCCGCTGGCTGCGATGGCTGTGCAGGAGGATCGAGTCGAGCGCCGCACCGAACACGTCGTTCTGGCGCTGGTCGAAGGCGCCGTTTCCCACCCGCACTGGCGACGCCCCCGCATAGCCGGACAAATCATCCCTCGTGGATTCGGTCAGGTCTCGCCGACCGTCGATCCCGTACATGATCTGCAGCCCACCGTCCTCGTTCGCCTCGAGGTCGCCCATGAACTGCATGAACTCGTTGGCCTCCCAGTCCAGGTTCAGGTAATGGAGGGCCTGAAGCGTGAAGGTCGAGTCCCTGATCCAGGTGAAGCGGTAGTCCCAGTTGCGCTCCCCGCCGGGTGTTTCGGGCAATGAGGTCGTCAGGGCGGCTACGGTCGCACCGGTCGGCATGTACGTGAGACCCTTGATCGTCAGGGCCGAACGCTGGATGGCCCCTCGGAAGCGGTGGTCGGGCATCCGGGCCTTGGAGACCCAGGTGCGCCAGTACTCGGTCGTCTCGCTGATGCGCGCGTTGGCCTCATCCATGTCCTCCGGCGAGGCGAGCTCCTCGGCCCAGGAGAGCGAGCAGAAGGCCTGTTCGCCCTTTTTCAGCGTGTGGCGCGCCTGCGCCGCTCCTCCCTCCACCCCGATCGGCATGCTGCTGCGGAGCCGCACGGTCGGCCCCTCCCCACTCGCATCGGCGGTGTGAGGCCCGAGCAGCGACCATTCCCCCAGCACCCGCCCATAGTCGAAGTCCGGCTCGCAGAGCATCTCCATGTCGACCGAGCCGTCCAGGCAGAGCACCGTCCGAACCAGCAGGTGATGGGCGTCCTCGTCGGCGGGCGCCCTCGTATGCGGGGTGATCTCGTCCTTGTGCCTGGTCGGGCCGATCGTCAGCGCGTCGCGCACCATTGCCCAGCCGGTCGGCGTGTGCCAAGTCGTGTTGAGGATGTTCGTGCCGGGTTCATAGATCCTCCCGCTCGGGACATTGATCCCGAAGGGAGCGAACCGGAATGAGCCCGCCTCGCGATCCAGCAGGGTCCCGAAGATGCTGGGCGCGTCGAACCGGGGCACGCAGAGCCAGTCGATCGCCCCGTCGGGCGCCACCAGGGCGCCCGTATGGCAGTTGGAGAGGAAGGCGTAGTCGGCGATCGGTGGGAACGGCGACGGCATCGCCGCGCTCTGAGGCATCTTGTCCTTCTTCTCCTCCTTCGCCTTCGGCGGGGTCACGAGCCGGTCCAGGGTTCGCGCCAGCCGCCGAATTCCTTGACCAGCCGGTCGGCGGACTTCGGTCCCCATGAGCCCGGCTTGTACGGCTGGATCCTGGGCGGCTTCTCGATCAGCGGCCCGCAGATCCGCCAGGTCTCCTCGATGTTGTCCTGGCGGGTGAAGCGGGTGCTGTTCCCGACCATCGCCGCGTGCAGAAGCACCTCGTAGGGGGTCGGCCCCTCCCCTCCCTGCTCCGCAAACTCCATGTCGAGGTTGATCTGCTCGGGATCGGCGGAGTCACTGCGCTGGGCGTCGACGAGCAGCCGGACACCGGTTGTCGGGTGGATCCTCACCACCAGCTCGTTCGACGGCGGCGGCTTCCTCCCCCTCGTTCCGTAGCCGAGGCGCGGCGGTTCCTTGAAGACCATCCGCAGCTCCCATTGGGTGACCGGCATGAGCTTCCCGGTGCGGATGAAGAAGGGGACGCCACTCCAGCGCCAGTTGTCGATCTCGAGGCGCATCGCCGCGAACGTCTCGGTGCTCGAGCCCTTGGCCACCCCCTTGATCTTCCGGTAGCCCTGGTACTGCCCGCGCACGTACTGCTTCGGATCGGCCTTCGGCATCGCCGAGAACACCGAAAACATGGCGTCCTTCAGCGATCGCGCGTCCCGGCCTGCCGGCTGCTCCATCGCACAGGCCGCGACGATCTGCATCAGGTGGTTGACCACCACGTCGCGGACTGCGCCGACCGGGTCGTAGAAGCTGCCGCGATCCGAGACGCCGAAGTTCTCGGCCATCGTGATCTGCACGCAATCGATGCTGTTGCGGTTCCAGACGGGCTCGAAGATCGCGTTCGCGAAGCGGAGAAAGAGGATCTCCGCCAGCCCCATCAGGCCGAGGAAGTGGTCGATCCGGTAGAGCTGGTCCTCGCGGATGTACTGGTGAATCTCGTCCGCCAGCTCGCGCGCCGACTCCAGGTCGTGTCCGAACGGCTTCTCGACAACGACGCGCGCGTTCTCCGTCAGGCCCGCCTTGGAGAGCCCGCCGACCGTCATCCCGAACAGGGACGGCGGGATCTCCAGATAGAAGACGGGTGTCTTGGCGCCCTTGATCGCCGTCCCCACCCGCTCGTAGGTGGCGTCATCGGAGAAGTCGCCCTGCACATAGGAGAAGCGCTTGACCAGGCGGTTGAAGATCTTGGGGTCGAGCTTCAGGCCCGACGAGGTCTCGATCGCCTTGCGAGCATGCTCGCGAACGTCCTTCATCAACCAATCGTCAAACGCGACGCCGACGATGGGGCAATCCAACAGGCCTCGCGCCTCGAGCCGGTACAGCGAGTTGAAGGTCATCACCTTCGCGAGGTCCCCGGTGATCCCGAAGATGACGAAGACGTCGGCTGGTTTGCTCGCGGGCACTGGGCTGGAGAAATGGTCAGTAGAGCGTGCGGATCTTTCCCCAAGACTTGACCATCCACATCACCCATAGCGGGTGAACTTGCGGTGACCCTACGACTTGCTGGCGAGGTGAAAGCGGTTGCAGAAGTCGCAGCGGTAGTAGGTCATCCCCAGGCGTTCCGCCTCGGCGCGGGCCACCGACTCGCTCTCGTAGGCGGTCTTCGGCTTGCCGTCCGCACGGAAGTGACTTGGAACGATGCGTCGCGTGCCCATGATTCGAGGCTACCGGGGAGAGTTAGGGGGCTCCTAGGGGCCATTCCCGATAGACAGGCCCGGCCAAGGGCTTCATCGTCAACGTCATGGCAAACCAACCCAAAAACAAGAACACAGAGAGCAAGAAAACGACCGAAGTCGGCCCGCGCCAGCCCCTGCTCCGATCCAAGAACGATCGGGTGCTCTGGGGGGTCGCCGGCGGGCTCGCGGAGCACATCGGCTTCAACGCCACGCTGGTCCGGATCGCCTTCGTCGTCACCACCCTGTTCGGCGGTGCCGGGATCCTGGCGTATCTGGTGCTGGCCGTCGCCCTTCCCGAGGACGACGGGACCGGCAAGCCGGTGCCCGAGAGCGTCTGGGCGCGGCTCGGCAAGGTGTTCGTCGTCTGCCTCCTGGTCTCGATCGGGCTCGCGGTCGCCGCGTTCCTTGCCGTCGTCAGCGCCTGGACCACCGCGACCGGCCACGGCGGGATCATCGCCGCCGTGGTGATAGCGCTGGGCGTAGCTCTGGTGGCTTTCGCCTTCGCCCCGGAGTGGCGCCGCCGCAGCACCCCGCTGCTGCTCACCACGGCGCTCGTGCTCGGCATTCCCGCCGGCGCGATTGCGGCCGCCGACATCAACATCGACGGCTCGATCGGTCAGCGGACGTACACGCCGACCGCGGTCGTGGACCTGCCGGCCGACGGCTACAAGCTGGGAACAGGCCAGCTCGTGGTCGACCTCCGGGAGCTGCCCTGGCAGAAGGGCAAGACCATCACGGTCTCGTCCCACCTCGGCATCGGCCAGATGATCGTCTCGGTGCCGAAGAACGTCTGCGTCGTCGGTCATGCGACCGGGAAGGCGGGCGAGCTGGTGGTGGCCGGCGAGGTCACTCACGGGGTCGATCCGGACGTCTCGCTGGGGACCCCGACCACCGATGCCCCGCGGCTCGACCTCAGCGCCGACATCCAGCTCGGGCAGATGCTCGTTACCGATCAGCCGCCGGACCAGGCGGAGAGCGGCCGCGGCGTCGACTACGACCACCACAAGGAGATGCTGGCGACCCAGAGGACGGTATGCGGTAGGTGAGAAGACCAGATCTGAGCACGCTGGGGACCGGGACAGCCGTCCTGGTCCTCGGCGTGTTCCTGTACCTCCACTCGAAGGGCACCCTCGATCTCGACGCCGGCGCGTCGTTTGCGCTGCTCGGCGGCTGCGTCCTGGTTGCCCTGATCGCACGGGCGCTGGGGCGGTCGCCGGCGCCGGCGGCCGACACCGGCGAGCCGGACACGCTGGCGATCGCTCCGGCCCTCAGCCCCGAGACGAGCCGCGCCTCGAAGCTGGGCCTCGCCGTCGGCACGCTCCTAGGCGCCGGCTTGATCGTCCTCTGGCTGACCGGCGTGATCGAGTTCGCGGGCCGCGTGGCCCTCGCCGCCCTCGTCGTGGCGGTTGCCCTGACTCTGATCTCGGCGCCATTCTGGCGGGCGACGTTCAATCGCCTGGGAGCCGAGCGGGTCGCCCGCGCACGCGCGGATGAGCGCGCGGACGTCGCCGCGCACCTCCACGACTCGGTCCTGCAGACCCTCGCGCTGATCCAGACGCGCTCCGATGACCCCGAGGAGGTCGGAAGGCTCGCCCGCCGCCAGGAGAGGGAGCTTCGCGACTGGCTCTCCGATACCGAGCCGAGCCGGCCGGACGAGCGCCTCGCCGACGCGCTCCGTGCGGCCGCCGCCGACATCGAGGACTCGCACGGCGCTCCGATCGAGGCGGTGGTCGTCGGCGACGCAGAGCTCAACGAGCGACTCGAGGCGCTCGTCGCGGCGAGTCGCGAGGCGCTCACCAACTCCGCCAAGTTCGCGTCTGACGGGGGACCGGTGCGCCTGTATGCCGAAATCGAGAAGAACGGCGCGCACGTCTTCATCGACGATCGCGGGCCAGGCTTTGACCCGGAGTCCATACCGGCCGATCGCCGCGGCGTCCGCGAGTCGATAATCGGCCGCATGGAGAGATACGGCGGGACCGCGGAGATCCGCAGCGATCCGGGCGACGGCACGGAGGTCGAGCTGACGATGAAGGCGGGACGATGAGCACCCCTTCCGTCGTGATCGTCGACGACCACGCCATTTTCCGGGCGGGCGTCAAGGCGGAGCTTGGAGAGGGAGTCGAGTTGCTCGGCGAGGCCGAGTCGGTCGAGGACGCCGTGCGCGCCATCGCCGAGCTGGAGCCCGACGTGGTGCTGCTCGACGTGCACATGCCCGGCGGCGGCGGGGTCCAGGTGATCGAGCAGGTGGCCAAGCAGCGCCCGCACCAGCGGTTCCTCGCCCTCTCGGTCTCCGACGACCCGAAGGATGTGATCGCCATCGTCCGTGCCGGAGCCCGCGGCTACGTCACCAAGACGATCACGGGCGAGGAGCTCGCCGACGCGATCCGCCGTGTCCGCGACGGCGACGCGGTCTTCTCCCCGCGCCTGGCGGGCTTCGTGCTCGACGCCTTCGCCGGCGACCTGCCCGCCGAGGAGGTCGACCCGGAGCTCGATCAGCTCACCGCCCGCGAGCGAGAGGTCCTCCGCTACATCGCCCGCGGCTATCTCTACAAGGAGATCGCCCTGCGACTCCACATCTCGGTGAAGACCGTGGAGGCCCACGTCAGCTCCGTGCTGCGAAAGCTGCAACTGTCAAACCGCCACGAGCTCAGCCGCTGGGCGGTCAGCCGGCGTCTTGTCGACTAACGAAAGGACCTAGATGCACATCGCCGAGTTCACCCTGCACGCGAAGCCGGGCCACTTCCAGGACGTGGCGGACACCTACTCCGCCTTCGCCGATCGCGACGCGGCCGACGCGGTCAACAGCGACCCGCAGTTCGCCGACTTCAACGACAGGGTCGCGCCGCTGTTGGCGAGCCCGTCAGAGCGAGTCGAGCTGCAGCTGCTGCACCAATACGTGAAGAGCTAGTCGCCGAGTAGCGGCAGTCCCTCGCAGAACGAGGCGATCGCCGCGTCCGCGCCGGCCTCCTTCAGCTGATCGACCGTGAACTCGCCCGTCGCGACACCGACAACGCGGATCCCGGCGCCGTGGCCCGCCTCGACGTCGCGCGGCGTGTCGCCGCAGGAGAAGCAGTGCTCCGGTTCGACGCTCCGCCCCGAGACGAGCTCGGCCCGCTCAAGCGCCGTCTTGGTCAGCTCGGTGCGGTCCGACGAGTCAGAGCCGTAGCCGCCGAAGGAGAAGAAGCGGTTGAGGTTGGCGCGTTGGAGCTTGATGTGAGCAGCCTCCTCGACGTTGCCGGTGGTGAGGCCGAGCAGGATGCCGTCGTCGATCAGCTTCTCGAGCAGCTCGACCGTGCAGTCCTGGACCTTGAAGCCGGGCGAGTTCTCGACCTCTTGGGGAAGGTGGTCAAGGCGCCGGCGCATCAGTGCATCGGCCTCCTCCTGGGTCGGCTCACGGCCGAGCGCCTTCTCGAAGACCACGCGGCCGACCTCAGGGTCGGGGACGCCCTTCCCGGTCACCGCCGGCACGTCGACCTCCACGTCCTGGAGCTCCTTGAAGGCCCGCCTCCAGGCGCGGTCGCTGGCCCCGCCCGTGGTGATCAGCGTGCCGTCGATGTCGAACAGCACAGCCTGGGCGTCAGCCACGCTGCTCCCGGTAACGCCGGATCAGGCTGTTGGTCGAGCTGTCGTGCTCGAGCTTCGGCTCCTCGGGCGCCTGGAGCTGGGGGATGATCGCCTTGGCCAGCACCTTGCCGAGCTCGACCCCCCACTGATCGAACGAGTCGATCCCCCAGATCGCTCCCTGGGTGAAGACGGAATGCTCGTAGAGCGCGACCAGTGAGCCGAGGGTGTGTGGGGTGAGCCGGTCGGCGAGGATCACGTTCGAAGGCCGGTTCCCCTCCATCACCCGGTGGGGGACGATCGGGTCGGGGGTCCCCTCCGCCTTGACCTGCTCCGCTGTCTTGCCGAAGGCGAGGGCCTCGGGCTGCGCGAAGACGTTGGACATCAGCAGGTCGTGGTGATCGCCGAGCGGGTTGAGGCTGTGCATGAACCCGATGAAGTCGGCCGGGATCAGCTTCGTCCCCTGGTGGATCAGCTGGTAGAAGGAATGCTGGCCGTTCGTGCCCGGCTCACCCCAGAAGATCGCCCCGGTCTCGTAGTCGACCTGCGCGCCATCGAGGGTGACGTGCTTGCCGTTCGATTCCATGGTGAGTTGCTGCAGATAGGCCGGGAAGCGGTGGAGGTACTGGTCGTAGGGAAAGACGCCGGCGGTCTGTGCCCCGAAGAAGTCGCCGTACCAGACGCAGAGCAGGCCAAGGATCGAGGGCAGGCTCTCGCCGATCGGGTTGTCCTTGAAGTGCTCGTCTACGGCATGGAAGCCGGCGAGCAGGTCGCCGAATCCCTCGGGCCCGATCGCCAGCATCGTCGACAGCCCGATCGCCGAGTCCATCGAGTAGCGGCCGCCGACCCAGTCCCAGAAGCCGAACATGTTGTCGGTGTCGATGCCGAACTCGGAGACGCCCTCGGCGTTGGTCGAGACCGCGACGAAGTGCTTTGCGATCGCCTCATCGGAGCCCAGCTTGGCGAGCGCCCAATCGCGCGCGGTGTGGGCGTTGGTCATCGTCTCCAGGGTGGTGAAGGTCTTCGAGGAGATGACGAAGAGGGTCTCCTCCGGGTCGAGGTCCCTGGTCTTCTCCGCGAAGTCCGTGCCGTCGACATTCGAGACGAAGCGAAAGGTCATCTCGCGCTTCGAGTAGTGCCGCAGCGCCTCGTAGGCCATCACCGGCCCGAGGTCCGAGCCGCCGATCCCGATGTTGATCACGTTGCGGATCGGCTTGCCCGTGTGGCCCTTCCATTCGCCCGAGCGAACGCGGTCCGAGAACGCCGACATACGGTCGAGCACCTCGTGCACCTGCTTGACGACGTCCTCCCCGTCGACGATCAGCGACCGGTCCTTCGGCATCCGCAGCGCGACGTGGAGGACGGCCCGGTCCTCGGAGACGTTGATGTGCTCGCCCCGGAACATCGCGTCGCGCCGCTCGGCGACGCCGGACTCGTCGGCGAGCTGCGCGAGCAGTTTCAGGGTCTCGTCGGTGATCCGGTTCTTCGAGTAGTCGAGGAAGAGACCGGCGCCCTCGGCGACCATGCGCTCGCCGCGATCCGGATCGTCGGCGAAAAGGTCGCGCAGGTGCCGCTCGCCGATCTCGTCGTGGTGTTTTTCGAGGGCCTTCCAGGCCTTGCGTTGCCGGAGCTCCGGTGCCGACGCCACGGCGGCAGCCTATCCGCGGACCGCTATGGAAGCCGCATCAGGCGACCAGGCGCTCTGACTCGGACTTGATCGTCTCGAGCAGCTCGTTCCAGGACTTGACGAAGGCGTCCGCCCCGTCCTTCTGCAGCTTGAGTCCCAGGGCGTCGGTGTCGATCCCGGCGTCCTGGTGAGCCTTGAAGACGTCGTCACAGTCGCCTCCGTCAGCCGGCAGCGGCTCACCGACCTTGCCGTGGTCCGCGAAGGCGTTCAGGGTCTTGTCGGGCATGGTGTTGATGGTGTCGGGCGCCGCAAAGGCCTCGATATAGAGCGTGTCCGAGGCCTCCGGGTCCTTGGTGCCGGTGCTGGCGAAGAGCAGGCGCTGCAGACGCGCGCCCTTATCGGCGAGGCCGCGCCAGCGATCGGACTCCCGCATCTCCATCCACGCCTTGTAGGTCGCCTTGCCGACCGCGACGCCGAGCGTGTTCTTGAGCTCGTCCGGGACCTCGTCGTGAACGGCGACGTCCCAGCGGCTGATGAACAGCGAGAGGACGGAGGGCACGTCCGGGTCGAGGTCCGACTCGATCCGCCGCTCGATCCCCTTCATATAGGCGTCGGCCGCGGCCATGGTCTGATCCGTCGACATGAGCAGCGTGACGTTGATCGGCACACCTGCGTAGATCGACTCTTCGATCGCGGGAAGCCCCTCGGGGGTGCCCGGGATCTTGATGAAGTTGTTCTCGGCCGCGCGTCCGTGCAGGTCGGCGGCCTGCTGGATGGTGCCCTGGGTGTCGTAGGCGAGCTGCGGGGAGACCTCGAGGGAGACCCAGCCGTCCATGCGGTCGGTCTCCTTGTGAATCGGCTCGAACATCTTCGCCGCGCGCGTGACGTCGGCGAGCGCGAGCTCGAAGAAGATGTCCTCCGGCTCCATGCCCTTCTCGCGCAGCTCGGTGATCTGCTCGTCGTAGGCTTCGCCGCCGCTGATCGCCTTGTCGAAGATCGTCGGGTTCGAGGTCTGACCGGTGACGTTCAGGTCGTCGATGTAGCCCTGCTCCGTCCCGTCGTCGAGCATCGTCCGGGTGATGTTGTCGAGCCAGAGGCTCTGGCCCAGGTCGTGAAGCTCCTGCGTGGGCGTCATCGTCCGAGTACCTCCTTGGCCGTCTCGGCCACTTTGTCCGGCGTGAAGCCGAACTTGGTCTGTAGGTCTTTCAAGGGTGCCGAGGAGCCGAAGGTGTGCATTCCGATCTTCCTTCCCTGGGGTCCGACCCAGCGGTCCCACCCAAGGGTAGATGCCTCCTCGATGGAAACCCGGGCGGTGACGGACGGAGGCAACACCTCGTCCTTGTAGGCGTCGTCCTGGCGGTCGAAGAGCTCCCAGCACGGCAGGCTGACGACGCGGGAGGCGACTCCATCCGCGACGAGCTGCTCATGCGCCTCGACGGCAAGAGCGACCTCGCTGCCGGTGGCGATCAGGATCACCTCCGGTTCCCCCTCGGGGTCGGCGAGCACATAGCCGCCGCGTCGCAGCCCAGCGGCCGAGGCGTACTTCGCGCGGTCCAGGATCGGGACGTCCTGGCGGGTGAGCACGAGCGCCACCGGCTGGTGATGGCGGTCCATCGCCGCCCGCCACGCCTCGGCGACCTCATTGGCATCCGCGGGCCGGATCACATCGAGACCGGGGATCGCCCGCAGCGAGGCGAGCTGCTCCACCGGCTGGTGCGTCGGGCCGTCTTCGCCGAGGCCGATCGAGTCGTGGGTGAAGAGGTGGATCACCGGCAGCTCCATCAGGGAGGAGAGCCTGATCGCCGGGCGCGCGTAGTCCGAGAAGGTCAGGTAGGTCGACCACAGCGGCCGCATCTTCGACAGCGAGAGCCCGTTCGAGATCGCCGCCGACTCGTGCTCGCGGATGCCGTAGTGCAGCTGGCGGCCGTCGCGCGATTCCGGCTCGAAGGGCTTGCCGCCCTCGATTTCGACGGAGTTGGAGCCGGTCAGGTCGGCGGCGCCGACAACCAGCCAGGGGACCTTCGCCGCCACCGCGTTCTCGACCGTGTGCGAGGCCTTCCGGGTCGCCGTTCCCCTCTCGTCCGCTTCGAAGCTCGGAATGTCGGCATCCCAGCCCTCGGGGAGCTCGCGGCGCTGCATCGCCTCCCAGTGCGCCGCCTTCTCCGGCTCGTCGCCGCGGTAGCTCTCGAAGAGCTCCTTCCACTTCCCGCTGAGCTCGGCGCCACGCTTGCCCATCACCTCGGCGAAGTGCTCCTGGACCCCGTCGGGGACCAGGAACTGGGCGTCCTCCGGCCAGCCATAGAAGCGCTTCGTCTCCCTGACCTCCTCGTCGCCGAGCGGCTCGCCGTGCGCCTCGGCCGTGTCCTGCTTGTGCGGGGCGCCGTAGCCGATGTGGGAGTCGACGATGATCAGGGTCGGGCGGTTCTGCTCTTCCTTGAAGTTGTCGAACCCCCTGGCGATCTCATCGAGGTTGTTCGCGTCCTCGACCCGGGTGACGTTCCATTGGTAGCCCTCGAAGCGTGTCTGGACGTCGTCCTCATAGGTGATCGAGGTGTGGCCGTCGATCGTGATGTGGTTGTTGTCATAGACCCAGCAGAGGTTGGAGAGCTTCTGATGGCCGGCGAACGAGGCGGCTTCGTTCGAAACCCCCTCCATCAGACAGCCATCGCCGGCGATCGCGTAGACGTCGAAGTCGAAGAGCTCGGCTCCGGGCCTGTTGAAGTAGGCGGCTTGCCAGACCGAGGCGACGGCCATCCCGACGCTGGTCGCGATGCCCTGGCCGAGCGGGCCGGTGGTGGTCTCGACCCCCGACGTCCAGCGGTACTCGGGATGACCCGGGCACTTGGAGTCGAGCTGACGAAATCTCTTGATGTCGTCCAGGCTGACCGCGGGCGTGCCCTCGACCTCATAGTCGGGGTCGACCGCCCTGACGCCGGTCAGGAACAGCATCGAGTAGAGCAACATCGAGGCGTGGCCCGCCGAGAGCACGAAGCGGTCGCGGTTGGGCCAGATCGGATCGGCCGGGTCGAAGCGCAGGAACTTCTGCCAGAGCACATAGGCGAGCGGGGCCAGCGCCATCGGCGTCCCCGGATGCCCCGAGTTCGCCTTCTGGATGGCGTCCATCGAGAGCGTCCGGATGGTGTTGATGCAGAGCTCGTCGATGTCCGTCTGCTTCTCGGCTGTTGCAGCCATTGCCACGATCCTATGACTAGTGTGCTCCCGAACGGTGAGCGCGACCAAACCTCGACGAGCGAGAAGAGGCTCGCCGCCGAGGCCGCCGCGGAGCTCGTCTCCGACGGAATGAGGGTAGGCCTGGGCACCGGGTCGACCGTTGCCCACCTGTTACCGGCGCTCGCCGACCGGGGCCTGAAGGACCTTCGCTGCGTCGCGACCTCGGTGGCGACCGAGGAGCAGGCGCGCGAGCTGGGCATCGCCGTCGAGGACTTCGACAAGCTCGACCGCCTCGACATCGCGATCGATGGCGCCGACCAGATCGCTCCGGACCGCTGGCTGGTCAAGGGCGGTGGCGGCGCCCACACCCGGGAGAAGATCGTCGCCGCCACCGCCGAGGAGTTCGTCGTGATCGCCGACTCCTCCAAGACGGTCGAGAAGATCACCGCGCCGATCCCGCTCGAGCTCTCGGCGTTCGGCCTGGCCTCGACGCTCGCTCGGATCAAGGCCGAGCTGGGTGAGGTCGAGCTACGTCCGGACACGCCCCGCAGCCCCGACAACGGGGTGATCGCGGACTTCCACGGCAAGGTCCATGAGCCAGGTGAGCTCGCCGCCCGGCTTTCCCTGATGCCGGGCGTCATCGACCACGGCCTCTTCCCGTCGGGAATGGTCGGTCCCGTCTTGATCGGCCGCGGCGACTCCGTCGAGCGTGTCTGAGGCCTCCGACCTCGAGAAGCTTCAGACCCTGTACGAGGAGTGGGCGGTCGGCGACTTCTCACGCCTTGACCTCTGGGATGAAAGCGCGGAAATGGACACCTTCGGCATGGGCGAGCCCATGCGAGCAAGCGGCCGTGACGACGTCGCCGCAACCCTCGCCGGGTGGCTGAGCGCCTGGGAGCTCCCACTCCGGATCGAGGCCGACCAATTCATCGAATCCGGTGACCGGATCCTTGCCCTAGTCCGATGGAAGGGACGCGGAAAGGGGAGCGGGGTCGAGATGGAGGCAAGCGGCGCCCACCTGTGGACCTTCCGGGACGGGCTCGTGGTCCGCTTCGACGTCTACCGCGACCGGGACGAGGCCCGGACCGCGCTCGGCTCCTAGAGGTTGACCGCCGCCATGCCGACCTCCTCGTAGCGCTCGCCGGAGACCTCGGGCAGCTCCGCGTCGATGCGCGCCAGGTCCTCGTCGGTCAGCTCGACGTCCGCCGCGGCGGCGTTCTCCTCGAGGTAGGTGCGACGCTTCGTCCCGGGGATCGGGACGATGTCGTCGCCCTGGGCGAGCACCCAGGCGATGGCGAGCTGCGCCGGGGTTATCTCCTTCTCCTCGGCGATCTCCCGGAGCTTCGAGACGATCCGCATGTTCGCCTCCAGGTTCTCTCCCTGGAAGCGGGGCTGGAAGCGCCGGAAGTCGTCCTCGGCGAGCTCGTCGGGGGAACTGAACCGGCCCGAGAGGAACCCGCGCCCGAGCGGCGAGTAGGCGACGAACCCGATCCCGAGCTCGCGGCAGGTCGGCAGGATCTCCGCCTCCGGCTGCCGTGCGAACACCGAGTACTCCGTCTGCAGGGCGGTGATCGGGTGGACGGCGTGGGCGCGGCGGATCGTCTCCGGCGCGGCCTCGCTCAGCCCGAGGTGGCGAACCTTGCCCGCCTCGACCAGCTCAGCCATCGCCCCAACGGTCTCCTCGATCTCGACGTTCGGGTCGACGCGATGCTGGTAGTAGAGGTCGACGTGGTCGGTGCCGAGGCGCTGCAGAGTCCCGTCGATCGTCTTCCTCACGTTCTCCGGAGAGCTGTCGAGCCCACCGAGCGTCGACATGTCCCCCGCGACGGTGCCGTCCAGGTCGCGCTGGAACTTGCTCGCGATCACGTAGTGATCGCGCTTGCCCTTGACGGCCTTGCCGACCAGCTCCTCATTGGTGAGCGGGCCGTAGATCTGCGCGGTGTCAAGAAAGTCGATGCCCAGCTCGAGTGCCCGCTTGATGGTGGCCTCCGACTCCTCGAGGTCGGTCTCGCCATAGAAGGCGGACATGCCCATGCAGCCGAGTCCGAGCTCCGAGACCTCGAGGTCTCCAAGATGTCGTCTGTTCATTTCTTGCCAAGCCTTTCGCGGTAGAGGTCGATCTTCCATTCGATGAGTTCGAGGTGGCCGGCCGTCTCCTCGAGGCGAGCCTGCACGTCCTCGCGGTGAGCCTCGAGCAGCGCCAGCCGCTCCTCGTTGGTGTCGTCTCCCCCATTCAGCAGCTCCGCATACCTGCGGACCTGGCGAATCGGCATCCCGGTTGCACGGAGCTTGGTCAGGAACTTGATCCGCTCCAGGTCCTCCTCCGCATAGCGGCGGTGGCCGCTGCCGTTGCGGCTGACCGGCTGGATCAGGCCGGCACGCTCCCAGTAGCGGAGCGTGTGCGCGCTGATGCCCGACTTCTGTGCCGCATCAGAGATGGTGAGGGTGGCGTTCACCCTTTGAAGATAGAACTTAGAGCGTGCTCTAAGTCAAGGGCTCATCTGGTGCATCGACATCGAGTCCATCGCGCGCATCGCCGCCGGCGAGTCCGGGGTAGTCAGGCCCGGAACCTGACCGGGGAAGAATGCGACTCCGAACGCCAGCAGCAGGAGCACCACCACCGTCACAGCCTCGGCTCGCTCGCGCCATGGCAGCAGCTTCTCGAGCACGATCAGCGCGGCGATCACCACCATCCAGGTGATGCTCATCACTCCGAGCGCGAACAGCGCGGCCATCAGCGCCCATGATGAGCCGACGCAATAGGCGCCCTGGTCGAGGCCCATCCGGAGCGCGCCGGCCCCTCCCTCGCGCCAGTCCGCCACCAGCAGCTCGCGATCACGGCAATGCCGCAGGCAGGTCCGCTTCAGCGGGGTTAGCTCGTAGAGGGCGGCGCCTGCGATCACGGCCCCTGCGAGGTAGCGCCCGCCGTCGTTCCAGCTGAGGAAGGAGATGTCAAGCCGTCGGACGCCCTCGAACACGACCCAGGCCACGAGCCCGACGAGCACCCAGGTGAGGAGATAGCCGGCGGTGAACAGGGTCGTCCGCAGCAGCGACTGCGGGGTCACGTCCGGCGAGCCGCCACGCGCCTCGCGGGCGTAGGCCCCCGCCATCGGCACCAGGGAGGGCAGCATCATCGCGGCCATCATCACGGCCCAGATGCCGGCGAACCAGCCGAAGGAACCCAGATCGGTACCAGGGCCCGCATCCATCCCCTGCATGCGGTCAACGGTGACGACCCACGCGATCGCCGCCGCCGCCAGCAGAAAAACGGTCGTCACTCGTAATTCAGTTGCTCGTCCCAATCGAGTGTCCTTTCCCGCGGGCCGTCATCCGGCCAGCACGCGCTCCATGTTGTCGATGCAAGCCGTCCAGCCTTCGTATTGCGCGTCGCGCCGCTTTTCCTCGGAGATGTTGCTGTTCAGGAAGACGACAGTGGTAGCGCCGTCTTGCTCGATGAACTCCAGCTCGATCAGCTGCTGGTTCGACGGATCGTCTTCAAACGTCCAGGTGAACGCGAGCCGGCGGGGGCGATCGATCTCCGTGTATTCCCCACCCGCCTCGACCGGGTCGCCCGAGGGGTCCCGCATCACCACTCGGACCGTCCCGCCGACGCGCAGGTCGACCTCGGCACTCGGCTTCTTCCATTCGCGGCCCGGGCGGAACCAGCGCTCGATGACCTCCGGGTTGGTCCAGGCGTCGAAGACTTCCTCCGCCGGAGCGTCGAAGGTTCGCTCGATCCGCACCACCTGCGCCGAATCCTCGGTCACCCTCTCTCCTTTCGCTCATCGAGGTAGTCGCCGACGACATCGAAGAGCCGCTCCCAGCGCTCTCGCTGACTTTCTATCCAATCGGAGGTCTCGGCAAGCGCCTCGGGACGGAGGGCGAGGCGGTGGGTTCGCCCGTCGATCACCCGGGAGACCACGCCGGCCTCCTCGAGCATCTTGAGGTGGCGGGATATGGTCGGCTTCGAGACGCCGAAGTCCCGCGTCACCTCGCCGACCGTGGCGGTCCCGCCGCTGAGCCGCTCCACGATGTCGCGACGCAGGGGGTGTGCGAGGGCTTTGAACGGATCGTTAGCCATTTTGCTAACTATATAGGGAACAGACCGTCGAACTCACCACAGGAGGACCGTGATGCCGGACCACAGAGTCGTGAACCGTGAGGAATGGCGAGCCGAGCGCGAGGCGCTGCTCGCCGAGGAGAAGGAGCTCACCCGCCGCGGCGACGAGCTGACGAAGAAGCGACAGGAGCTGCCGTGGATGAAGGTCGAGAAGGACTACAGCTTCGAGACCGAGGACGGAACGAAGTCGCTGGCCGACCTCTTCGACGGCCGCTCGCAGCTGATGATCTACCACTTCATGTTCGGGCCGTCGTATGAGACGGGCTGTCCCGTGTGCTCCTCGATCACGGACACGCTCGCCCCGCAGGTGCCCCACCTGAAGGCTCGCGACACGACCCTGCTGCTCTCGTCCCGCGCTCCGGTCGAGAAGCTGCTCGCCTTCAAGGATCGAATGGGCTGGGACATCGACTGGGTCTCCGCGGAGACCGACTTCCATCGGGACCTCGGCTACTTCAGTACCGAGGAGGAGCTCAAGCCGTTCCTCGAGAGTGGCCAGATCCCGCTGACCGTCACCCAGAACGCGGAGATGTGCGGAACGGACGCCGCCGGCTACGTCGCCGAGGGCCCGGGACTGAGCGTCTTCGCGCTCGAGGATGGCGACGTCTACGGGACATACACGTCGACGTCGCGGGGGCTCGAGGGACCGGCGATGTCCTACTACGCGCTGCTCGACCGCACCCCCAAGGGACGGAACGAGCCGCCCGACCAGCCGCTGTGGATCAGATACCACGACTCCTACTAGGAGGAAGACGATGTCGAAGCACGCAGTCGCTACCGAGGAGGAATGGCTGGCCGCGCGGAAGGAGCTCCTCGCGGCCGAGAAGGAGCACATGCGGCAGGCGGACGAGCTCGCCGCCCGCCGGCGGGATCTGCCCTGGGTGCCCGTTGAGAAGGAGTACAGCTTCGACACGCCCGTGGGAACCAAGTCGCTGGCGGAGCTCTTCGACGGTCGCTCGCAGCTGCTCGTCTACCACTTCATGTTCGGCTTCGGCTACCGGGTGGACGAGCAGAATCCGGGCTGCACGGGTTGCTCATTCGCCGCCGATCACTTCGACAGCGTGCTCCCGCACCTGAACGGGCATGACGTCACGCTGGTTGCCGAGTCCATCGCTCCGATCGATGAGCTCAACGCCTACAAGGACAGGATGGGCTGGGAGTTCCCGTGGGTCTCGTCCCTCGGCAGCGACTTCAAGTTCGACTTCGGCGCCGCCTTCACCGAGGAGCAACAGGAGAACGGCGCGGAGTTCAACTACCGGCACGTGGACCACCCGGAACCGCAGCGCGAGGGGATGAGCGTCTTCGCCCTCCAGGACGGCGTCGTCCACCACACCTACTCGACCTACAACCGCGGGGTCGAGGCCCTGATGGGCACCTTCCAGTACCTCGACCGCTCGCCCTTCGGCCGCGACCCGGACGGTCCCGGGACGGGCGGCTCCTGGTGGAAGCGCCACGACGAGTACTGAAGCCGAGAGCCGAGAGTGCCGCCTCGCTACGGTGAAATTGGGGAGACACAAACAGGAGGATGAAGGTGGCAACTCGCAACGGAAGTGCACAGTGGGACGGAAACCTGATGGACGGCTCCGGCACCGTGACCGTCGGCGACGGCGTCTGGAGTGGTGATTACTCCTTCGCGTCGCGGTTCGAGGACGGCGACGGCACCAACCCCGAGGAGCTGATCGCCGCGGCCCACGCCGGATGTTTCTCGATGGCGCTGAGCGCCCAGCTCACGAACGACGGGCACGCGCCCAACTCGATCAAGACGACGGCGCGGGTTCAGATCCGCAACGTCGACGGCCTCCCCACCATCGACAACATCAAGCTGGAGACGGAGGGGGACGTGCCGGGCATCGACCAGGCGACCTTCGAGCAGGAGGCCGAGGCCGCACGGGGCGGCTGCGCCGTCTCCCGGGCGCTCGCCGGCGTCACCGAGATCGAGGTCAGCGCCAGGCTGAAGGCCGGGGCCCCGAGCTAGGCGTCGGGCGCGGCGGCGCGATCCGCCAGGATCAGCGAGTCGCCGCCAGGATCGACGCGCCCGGCCGGGATCGACGGGTCGCGCGCGAGCAGCTTCTTCAACGGGCCGACCTTGTCCTCGCCGGTGACCACCCAGAGGAGGCTGCGGACGCGGTGGAGCTCCGGGTAGGTGAGAGTCATCCGGCGGACGCCCTGGTACTCGCCGGCCGTCACCGCAACCCGTTTGATCCGTCACCTCGAGGACCGGATCGCCGGGAACCAGCGAGGCGGTATGCCCATCCGGGCCGAGGCCGAGGTGCGCGAGGTCCAGTGCCTCCGGCAGGGAGGCGGCGTAGCGGTCGGCAGCCGCCTCCAGGTCGTCATCCGTCACGGGCATCGGGCGGATGCTTCCCTGCGCGCCTATCGAGAGGCTCTCGATCAGATGGGTGAGGTTGCGCTGATCGTCGCCGGGCGGCGCCACGCGTTCATCCACCTGGAAGATCTCCGTCTTGGTCCAGTCCATTTCCAGGTCCTCGAGCTGCGAGAACATCGGCCACGGGTCTCGGTCCCGCCGCTGACCGCCAGCGCAAACTGGTCCCGCTCCGAGACGGCGGCCCGGGCCGCCTTCGCGATCAGCTCGGCACCCCGCTCGTGGACGGCGTCGGCGTCGGCGAGGACCTCGAGCCGATGTCCGGGAGACCCCGGGCTCAACGGACCCGCTTCCTGAGCTTGACCTTGTCGGAGACCTTCGCCAGGTCCCCCCCGGTGGGGGTGAAGGTGACGGTAACCGCGAGCCGCACCTTGCCCGCGGCCTCGAGCTTCCCCCTCAGCTTGCCCTTCGCCCTGATCGGCAGGAACACGCTCCCAGCGCCCGATGCAGAGGTCCCGGCGGCCTTTACGCCCTTTCCCCCCACACCGACCTCGCCCGGTCCCGAGACGTTGACGGTGAGCATCCCGGTGCCTTTCTTCCTGTTCCTCCGGAGCGCGCCGAGCGAAAAGGCATTTGACGGTTGCACGACCGCCTCCAGGTTGAGCCTGTAGTTGTTGACGGACACCTCGGAGAAATCGGCGAAGCCGCCGTCGGAAAGATTCCCGGTGTGGAACCAGTAGTGCTCGCCGGGCACGGTGAAGAGGCAATTGCTGAGAGCAGAGCTCGGGTCGATCTGAAGCCCGATCACGTCGCCGGGCTGAACCGGGATGTTCGCCCGAAAGCTTTCGACCTGGCCGACGGCAAGAGGGTGCGGTCCCTCGTGGCCAACGGCCCGAAACGTGTTCGGATCCCCGATCTGCCGGTAGACCATCAGGCCGACAACCTGCCCAGGTGTGGTCCCGGGACTGGTGCTCCAGGCGCTGATCACCTGCGGCGCAGAGGACGGCGGCACGAGATAGGCGGGCCCACCCGTCACCGTCTTCTGCAGGAAGTCGTCCCCGGGAGAGCAGAAAGAGGACGGCGTCGCAGGCGGCAATTGCCCGATCGTCGTCGTGGCCTCAGCCGGAGTGGCTGCGATCAGGGCGCCGAGCACGACCGCCACGACGCCGGTCCTCACTTCGGCTTTTCCTTGTGGCCGCCGAACTGGTACCTCATCGCCGACAGGACCCGGTCCGCGAAGTCGTCGAGGTTCCGCGACGCGAAGCGCTCGTAAAGCGCGGTGGTCAGCACGCCGGCCGGCACGCCCTCCTCGATTGCGGCGATCGAGGTCCAGCGGCCCTCACCTGAGTCGGAGACCCGGCCCTCGAAGTCCGAGAGGTCGGACGACTCCTGGAAGGACGCCGCGGTCAGGTCGAGCAGCCACGACCCGACGACGCTGCCGCGCCGCCAGACCTCGGTGACCTGCGGGATGTCCAGGTCGTACTGGTAGTACTCGGGGTGCTCGAGCGGCGCCGTCTCGGCGTCCATTTCCCGCTTGACCTTCCCCGCGTTGGCGTTCTTGAGGATGTTGAGCCCCTCGGCGTATGCAGCCATCAGGCCGTACTCGATCCCGTTGTGGACCATCTTCACGAAGTGGCCGGCCCCGTTAGGCCCGCAGTGCAGGTAGCCGTTCTCCGCGGTGTCGGGGTCGCCCTTGCGGCCAGGCGTCCGCTCGGCGGACTCCACTCCTGGCGCGATGGTCTTGAAGATGGGATCGAGGCGCTCGACCGCCTCGTCCGGCCCGCCGATCATCAGGCAGAAGCCGCGGTCGAGTCCGAACACGCCGCCGGAGGTCCCGCAGTCGATGTAGTCGATGCCCTTCTCTCCGACCATCTGGGCACGGCGAATGTCATCGCGGTAGTAGGAGTTGCCGCCGTCGATGATCGCGTCGCCCTTGTCGAGCACCTCGGCGACTTCCTTGACGGAGCTCTCGGTGATCTCGCCCGCGGGCACCATGATCCAGACCGCGCGGGGAGCGTCGAGCTTCTCGGCCAGCTCCTTCAGGCTCGACGCACCGGTCGCGCCCTCGCCCTCCAGCTGCTTGATGGGGTCCGCGTTGACGTCGTAGACGACGCAATCGTGTCCGTCCCGCATCAGGCGCCGGACGAGGTTCGCTCCCATCCTGCCGAGGCCGACCATTCCGAGCTGAGCCATCGCGTTCTCCTCCGTGGTTGACGCGAGCATCCTACGCGCGTCCAGTAGGTTCCCAACGTGGCGCAGGCATCGTCATCCGGCGGGAAGTTCGGGCCTCAGGCGGACGCCCTGGTGATCTTCGGGATCACCGGCGACCTGGCGAAGAAGATGACGCTGAAGGCCCTCTACGACCTGGTTGAGAACGACACCCTCCAGGTCCCGGTCATCGGCGTCGGCCGCATCGACTGGTCGGACGAGGACCTCCATCAGCATGCTCGCGACGCGGTCGAGACGAAGGCCAGGGGAAGGGGTAAGGAGATCGATGACGACGCCTTCAAGCGCTTCACGGAGCTGCTCACATACGTCCAGGGCGACTACACCGACGACGACACGTACGAGCGCCTGAAGGAGAAGCTCTCCTCGGTCAAGTGCCCGGTCTTCTACCTGGAGGTCCCACCGGCACTGTTCGCCACGGTGGTCGAATACCTCGGCAAGGCGGGCCTCACCGACGGCGCCCGGGTTGTGATCGAGAAGCCTTTCGGCCACGACCTGGCCTCGGCGATCGAGCTCAACGACCAGATCCACGAGGTCCTCGAAGAGGAGCAGATCTACCGGATCGACCACTTCCTCGGCAAGGAGCCGGTGCAGGACATCACCTATCTCCGCTTCGCCAACTCCCTGCTCGAGCCGATCTGGAATCGCCGCTACGTCGAGTCGGTGCAGATCACGATGGCCGAGGACTTCGGCGTGGACGATCGCGGCAGCTTCTATGACCCAGTCGGCTGCCTCCGCGACGTGGTCCAGAACCACCTGCTCCAGACCCTCGCGCTGGTGGGGATGGAGCCGCCCTCGGCAGGGGCGGACCCGGATCCGATCCGCGACGCCAAGCTCGACCTCTTCAAGGCGATCCCCGAGATCAACCCGAACCGCTACATCCGCGGCCAGTACGAGGGATATCGGGAGATCGAGGGCGTGGATCCGAAGTCCGACACCGAGACGTTCGTGGCGCTGCGCCTCGAGATCCAGAACTGGCGCTGGTCGGGCGTCCCTTTCTTCATCCGTGCAGGCAAGGAGCTCGCCGAGAGGGTCACAGAGGTCCGCGTGATCCTGCACAGCCCACCGCGAATCGGGATCGGCGGAGGCCCGACGCCGGCCAACGACGAGATCGTGGTCCGCATCGATCCCGATCCGGGCACGAGCATCCTGCTCGAGGCCAAGCAGACCGGCGAGGAGGCACTCCGTCGCGTCCACCTCGACCTGCTCTTTCAGCAGCAGTTCGGCGACCAGCCCGGGCCGTACGAGCGGCTGCTGGCCGATGCCCTGGCCGGGAACCAGCAGCGCTTCGCGCGCGAGGACATGGTCATCGAGACCTGGCGGATCGTGGAGCCGCTGATCGACAACCCCTGCGCGCTCGAGCCCTACCGAAAGGGCAGCTGGGGACCCGAGGGCGCTTCGAACCTCCTGCACGGCTACGGCGGCTGGCGCCGGCCGTGGCTGCCCGACACCGCACTCGAGGCCGTCGGCGCCGGTTAGCTAGGGTCTGACGAAGATGTCGCAGGCCACACTCCACACGAACGCGGGCCCGATCACAGTCCAGTTCTTCGACGATGACGCGCCGAAGACGGTCGAGAACTTCCGCAAGCTGGCCGGCGACGGCTTCTACGACGGGCTGATCTTCCACCGCGTGATCAAGGACTTCATGGTCCAGGGCGGCTGCCCGGAGGGCACCGGCACCGGCGGTCCCGGCTACACGTTCGAGGACGAGTTCAACGACCACAAGATCGTCCGGGGGGCGCTCGCGATGGCGAACGCAGGGCCGAACACCAACGGCTCCCAGTTCTTCATCGTCACCACCGACGCGGCCCCCTGGCTCGACGGCAAGCACACGGTCTTCGGCGAGGTCACCGACGGCATGGACGCGGTCGATGCGATCGAGGGGACCGAGACCGGCCCGGGCGACAAGCCGAGCGAGCCACAGGTCATCGAGCGAGTGGAGCTCAGCGATTAGCCAGGCACCACCGGGGAAAGGCACGAATCGTGGCTGACCAGCGCACGATCGTGATCACCGGTGCGACGGACGGGCTCGGGAAGGGAATCGCCGAGGAGCTCGCCTCGACCGGTGCACGGCTGATCCTCCACGGCCGCAACGAGGAGAAGGGCCAGGCGCTGCTCGAGGAGCTGCGCCCGCGCGCGACCGGCGAGCTCGAATGGAGGCTGGCTGACTTCGCCTCTCTGGACGATGTGCGCGGCCTCGTCGACGAGCTGCTCGACGAGCAGCGAATCGATGTCCTGGTCAACAACGCCGGGATCGGCACCGCCGGCCCACGCGAGGAGAGCGAGGACGGCTACGAGCTCACCTTCCAGGTCAACTATCTCGCCCCGTTCCTGCTGACGCGGCGGCTGCTGCCGCTGATCAAGAGCTCGGCCCCCTCCCGGATCGTCAACGTCAGCTCCGCCGGCCAGGCTCCGATCGACTTCGACGACGTGATGCTCGAGGAGCACTACAGCGGCGTCCAGGCCTACTGCCAGTCGAAGCTCGCCCTGGTGATGCTCACCTTCGACCTCGCCGAGGAGCTGGAGGGCTCGGGCGTCACGGCCAACTGCCTCCACCCCGGCACGTACATGCCGACCAACATGGTCCGCACGGCGGGGATCGACCCGGTCACTCCGCTGGAGGACGGCGTCGCGGCGACGTTGCGGCTGATCACCTCCCCGGAGGTCGACGGCGTGAACGGGCACTACTTCGACGGGACCAGCGAATCGGCGCCGCACCCGCAGGCCGAGGACCCGGAGGCACGCCGCCGCCTGCGTGAGCTCTCGGAGGAGCTCACCGGCATCCAGGCGACTGCGTAGCCTGCGTTTCGTGGGTCTCGGCGACAAATTCCGCGAGCTCTTCGGCGTCGCAAATGACTCGCTCCATCCCGACGGCCTCGCCGAGCTCAAGGTTGGCGACGCCAGCTACGACGACTGGGAAGTCGTCAGGGACTTCGACGACCTCGAGACCGCCCGCGCCTGGCGCCAGCAGCTCACCGACGCCGGACACGAGGCGGTGATCACCTCGGACCACCCGCTGAACGAGTACGGGCGGGGAGACATCGCCCTGCGCGTACCGCCCGGCAAGTGGTCCGAGGCGAACGAGGCGCTCGACGAGCCCTAGAGGGGCTCGCCGATCACCAGGTCGAACCGCTCCAGCAGCCCCGGGATGCTGTCCGGGTCCATCTCGAGCTCGTAGCGCTGACAGAGCGCGGCCAGAGCCTCGGGGTCGGCGTTCAACGCGCCGCCCATGTCTGAGAGCTCCTCGAAGAAATGCTCGAAGCCGGCCGGCGCGATGAACTCCAGGATCCTCGCCGGGGTGTCTCCGGCATTCCAGAAGGTGTGCCACTGGTCACGGGGCTTGAACACCAGGTCGCCGGCCTCAGCGACCAGGACCTCATCGCCGAGCAGGGCCCCGACCTTGCCCTCCAGGACGTAGGTGTACTCGTCCTCTCGGTTGTGCTTGTGCAGCGGGGCCGCGAGCGCGCGCGGCGACATCGGATGCTCGACCAGGGAGAAGCCGCGGTCGGTCTCCTCGCCGTCGATCATGAAACGGACGCCGATGCTCCCCAGGAAGCCAGACTTCCCGTCCTTCGGTCCAACGACCTTCGCCTTTGTCGCCTCCATGTCCTTCTCCTTTTCGTGAGACAGCATTGTTGCGCGAATATATACACAGGTCCTAGCGATCTGTCAAGATTCATCGAACAGATATGTCCGACCAAAAGCGTCCATACCGAAAGAAGCGCCGAGCCGAGCTCGAGGAGGAGACCAGGCGGCGGATCACCGAGAGCGCCGTCGAGCTGCACGGGACGGTCGGTCCCTCCCGCACCTCGATGAGCGCTGTGGCCGAGCGGGCCGGCGTTCGGCGCTCCACCCTCTACCGCCATTTCCCGGACGAGGCCGCGCTGTTCGAGGCCTGCACCGGGCATTGGATGGCGGAGAACCCTCCGCCCGATCTGAGCGCCTGGGCCGCGATCGAGCGACCCGGACGAGCGCCTGCGCACTGCGCTCGAGGACGCTCTACGCCTACTGGCGGCGAACTCAGCCGATGATGGAGAACCTGATCCGCGACGAGGCGACGAACGAGCACGTCAAGCGGAACTTCCGGAGCTTCCACGAGTTCATGGGCGCCGCCGGCGAGATCCTGCTGGCCGGGCGCGGCGTGCGGGGTCGCGCGCGCCAGCGCACGCTGGCCGCGATCGGCCACGCGCTCGACTTCTCGACTTGGCGCTCTCTCGCGCGAGAACAGGGTCTCGACGACTCCGATGCGGTCGAGCTGATGATGGGACTGGTCGCGGCGGCGAGCTCGCGCGAGCCTGTCTCAGCGGGCTAGGCGAGCTCCTTGTCCAGCTCCGGGTCGGCGTAGCAGACGACCGTCTTTGCCCTGCGATCTGGCCAGCCGCGGCGCTCATGGTCGAACAGGACGCCCCAGTATCCGAGGAAGAGGGGCAGAGCCGCGAGGACTAGCCAAATCAGCCTCCGGAACGCCTGGCCCGGTCTGACCTCGCTGCCGTCCTCGGACAGCATTCGGATGGCTACGAACGACATACCCATGGTTCGCCCGGCGCCCGACCACAGGATCAGAAGGTAGGCAGCCGCGATCAGCGCCCAGACGGTTGCGCCAAGAGCAATCACGACGGTGCCAGCCGTCTGATCACCGGATTCGAAGACAGAAACCAGAAAAGCGATCGCGGCCGAGATCACGAGAAGGGTCCCGTAGACGACGCCGGCGTCGATCGCCAGCGCCAGGAGACGACTGGCCACCCCCGCAAATATGGGACGACCCTCACGGGGTCGCTTTCGCAGCAGGGCCCGCGCCACTCGTTCGATCCCCGTGTCGAGCCGGCGCACCACGCTGCGCACTACCTTGCGCAGGTCCTCGAGCAGGCCCACGCCCTGTGAGGTGATTGCCGCTCGCACCTCCGGTGCCTCTGCAACCCTCTCGACGAGCTTCTGGGCCTCGTCACTCTCGAGGACCTTGTCCCAGACGCGGTTGGCGGTGTCGCTCTGAAGCAGCCGCTCCGTTGCCTTGGCCGCCGCCTCGCTGTCGAGCGCCCGGTCCACGCCGCGGTCAACCGCTCGTTCGAGCCCAAGCCGCCGGGCCAGGCCCTGCGCGCCGCGCAGCCCGGCCCGCGCAATGGGCGCGACCGCTCGTTGTACGGCGTTGGATGGGGGGCTCTCGGAAGCCATCGTTGCTCCAGACCCGCCTGCCAGCGTAGGGCTAGGCGGGAAGCCAGGTGAAACGAATGCTTCGGCCGCCCTGCGTGCAGGCGACGAAGCGGCCGTCCGAATGGATGTCCCGCTTGGCGGTGCAGGTGAATCCCTCGACCGAGCAGGTGCGGTGGTACCCCTCTTGGACGTTCGGGTTGTCGACCGTGTTGCAGTCCTTGCCGTCCTGATCCCAGGCCGTGGCCACGGCGACCGCGGCGGTGCAGTCGATCCCTGTGTACTTGAAGTTCCCGTAGGCGTCCGGGACGGTGCAGCCGCCAGAGACTCCGCCCGTCGTGTTGGTGGTGTTGGTGGTCTGGCCCTGTTTCTTCCCGCCCGCCGTCGTGGTGCTCGGCGTCGTCACGGTCGGGATCGGCGAGGTCGGCGTCGGGATCGACACCGACGCGGCGGTGCTGGTCTCGCCGCTCGAGTCCGAGCCGCATCCGGCGAGCAGGGCCAGCAGCGCGACGGCAAGCACGGCGGCGAATGGTCGTCTGAGAGCGGTTGGGCTCATCGCGGCGGATTCTCAAGCATTCGAAGCCGTGAGGGTGGTGAGGCGCTCCTTCAGGCGTCTCATCGCCTTGCGGTTGACCCTCTTCACGTAGGCGCGGTTGAGCGGGCCCATCAGCCGCTCGGCCCGAGGCATCTCCACCATCTCGAGCTCGAAGCTGATCCTGGTGCCGCCGTCCGGCAGCGCCTCGAACAGGTAGGTGCCGCGGGTTCGGCGGCCGGCGCTCGGGCCGCCGATCGTCTCCTCCACGAGACGGCGGTCGGCATCGGCTTCGACGATCTCGACGTCGGTCCAGTCCTTCTCGGCGGTGGCCTTGACCCGGACGTTCGCCTTCGCACCCACCCCACGCTTCGGACCCGACAGCTGCCAGTCGACCATGAAGTGATCCATGAACGACTCGTGGTTCCCCAGAACCTCGAGGAACTCGTAGACCTGCTTGGTCGAGTTCGGCACCTCGACCGAGACGGTGACCGGCTTCATGGGCGGAACCCTAGGGCAGGGGCTCGAGGCCCTCGTCCAGCTCGACACCGAAGCTGTTCAGGGCGAAGGCGACCATGTGGTAGTGGCCTACGACCATCGTCGCCTCCATCAGCTGCTCGGCGTCGTAGGTCTCGGCCAGCGTCGTCCAGGTGGCGTCCGAGATCTTCGAGTCGGCGTGGAGCTCGTCCGCGGCACGCAGCAGGGCCGCCTCGTGGGGGGTCCAGCCGTCGGCGTCGGGCCCCTCGAGCACGCGATCGATCGCCTCGCGCTCGATCCCGCCGTCGAGCGAGATCCGCACGTGCTGGCCCCACTCGTATGAGGACTCGGTGCGGACCGCGGTCCGGAGGATGAGCAGCTCGCGGTCCCTGCCCGGGAGCTTGCCCGCCGTCAGGAGAAAGCCGCCGAAGGGCAGCCAGGCCTGGAAGAGGTCGGGATGCCGCGCGAAGGTCGGGAAGATGTTGTTGTCACCCAGGCGGCGATCGATCCCCGGCGGCACCGTGTCCAGGATCCGTTTGACATCGCCATTCCACTCATCTGGCGGCAGTGGCGGGATGCGTGGCTCGTCGCCCATCAGCCGGCCCTCGGGCCCACTGTCAGGCCGCCATCGACGATCAGACTCTGGCCCGTCACGTAGCTCGACTCATCGGAGATCAGGAAGAGGCCGCCGTTGGCGACCTCCCAGGCGGTCCCCTGCCTACCGGCCGGGATCCTGACCTGGTCGCGGAGCGGGCTCAGCTGTGAGGCCAGCCGGCCGAGCGAGGTGTCGATCAGGCCGGGGATGAGGAGGTTGGTGCGGACCCTCGGTGCACCCTCGACGGCGGACTGCCGGCAGAGCGACTCGAGGGCCGCCTTCGACGCCGCGTATGCCGGGAAGGGCATCACCTCGCGCGATGCTATTGAGCCGACGAGGACGATCGCTCCTCCCCCGTCCCGCATCGCCGTCAGTCCGTGCTTGCAGCCGAGGAAGTGGGAGCGGAGGTTGACCGCCATGACGCGGTCCCAGTCCTCGGCACTGGTGCCGCCGATCCCGAACCCGGCCCCGATGCCGAGGTTCATCACGACACCATCGAGGCCGCCCATTGCCTTCGTGGCTGACTCGAACATCGCCTCCGCTGCCGAGTCGTCCGCGGCGTCTGCCGCGATCACCTCGGCGGCGGCACCCTCGGCCCGGACGAGCTCGGCGGTCGCCTCCGCGCTCTCGGCGTTCAGGTCGGCGACCGCGACCGAAGCGCCCTCCCGCCCGAAGAGGACGGACATGGCGCGGCCGTTGCCGATCGGCGGGTCCTCGATCCCGTGGTCCTCCTGGCCGGCGCCCACCACTAGGACGCGCCGCCCTTCGAGTCTCTGCCCGCTCATCGCGAGCAGATTAGAACGACCCGGCTCAAGGCGCCGGCGTTAACGCCTCGGCGACAAGCTCGGAGGACGGCGTGACTAGCGTCGCGCCCCCAACAAACCGGACGAAGGGGGATTCATGAGACGCATCACCGCCGCTCTCGCGGCTGCGGCATTCGTCGGCCTGATCGCAGCGCCGGGTGCCCTGGCCGATCACGGCCACCACCACGGCTCGGCGACGCCGGTCACCTACGCGATCATCGGTGACACGCCGTACGGCCAGCCGCAGATCGACAACTTCCCGAACGACGTCGCGGAGATCAACCAGGACCCGAAGGTCCGGCTGGTGATGCACCTCGGCGACATCAAGAACGGTTCGAGCGATTGCTCGACCAGCTACTTCGAGCAGATTCGAGCCGATTTCGACGGCTTCAGGGACCCGTTCGTCTACACGCCCGGGGACAACGAGTGGACCGACTGCCACCGCGCCAACAACGGCGCCTACTGGCCCGCCGGCCCGGTGTTGAATGGCGACACCCGGCCCGCCCGCCTCGATGAGATCCGGCGGATCTTCTTCGACCGGCCAGGCCGCACGATGGGCATCCACTCGATGAAGGTGGCTGCACAGACGCCCGCCTACCCGGAGAACGTGCGCTGGTTCGCATCGCGCGTGGAGTTCGGCGACCTCAACATCCCGGGCTCGAACAACGACTGGGCGCCTTGGTTCGGCCAGCCGCAGACGAGCTCGCAGATCGACGAGGTGACACAGCGCACCGCTGCCGACATCGACTGGCTCGACGGCATCTTCGACCGCGCCAAGCGGAATGACGCGAAGGCCGTCGTGATCGGAATCCAGGCCGACATGTGGGACCCCGCCATCGAGGGCGACCCGGCCTCCTACGATCACTTCACGTCGATCGTCCAGGAGCTGGCGAAGCAGTCGCTCGCCTTCCGCAAGCCGGTGCTGCTGCTCAACGGCGACTCCCATCAGTTCACCGACGACCATCCGCTGGCCGACCCGGCGCGTCCGCAGAACAAGTCGATCTACGGGATTACGCAGGACGTCCCGAACCTGCACCGGATCACGGTGAACGGCAGCACGACGCCATGTCACGAGTGGCTCCGGCTGCGCATCGACCCGCGCTCGAGCGCCCTCTTCTCATACGAGCGGGTGCGCTTCTCCAAGCAGCCGGGCTTCGATCACACGATCTGCCCCGAGAGCTAGGGCCTTCGCGGAGGGCCGGCCGTCCAGGGGACGCCGGCCCTCCGCTGATTTTCCGTTGACAGGTTGGCCAGCCAGCCAGTAAGGTCGGGCGCGCATGAACCGGCCCATCCAGGAAGAGCTCGCGGCGAAGGATCCCAAGACGCTCACCCAGGAGGAGCTCGAGGCGATCGAGCTCACCGAGCGCCCCAATTGGGAGGACGGTCCCCCCCACGCGGTCTTCAAGGAGTTCCGCGGCCGGTGTCCCGTCCACCGGACCGAAGTGATCTCCGAGTACCCCGAGGAGGACGGCTTCTGGTCGCTGAGCAAGGCCGACCTCATTCGAGCGGTCAGCCTCGACCACAGGACCTATTCGTCGGAGCGCGGCGGCGTCACCGGCCTCACCCACGCCGTGCCGCTCGAGCTCCAGCAGGCGATGTTCATCGGCATGGACCCGCCGAAGCACGACCGGCTCAAGATGCTCTTCCAGCGCGGCTTCACCCCGAAGCGAATCGCCGAGCACGAGGACGAGATCCGCGCGATCGCAGAGAACGTGCTCGACGGCGTCGCCCCGCGGGGCGGCTGCGACCTGGTCACCGACGTCGCGCAGCCGGTCGTCTCGCGGGTGATCGGCAGCTTCATGGGGATTCCGGAGAAGGACGACGCGATCTGGGCCAAGCTCATGAACTCGGCCCTGGGCTTCGGCGACGAGGACCTCAACCCCGGCGGGCTCGAGCAGGTCCTGGAGCAGGACATCCCCGAGATCTTCGAGCGCTGCGGCGAGATGATCGCCGAGCGGCGCGAGAACCCGACCGACGACCTGACCAGCGTCCTCGTCCACGCCGAGATCGACGGCGAGAAGCTCGAGGAGCACGAGATCGTCATGGGCTTCTTCCTGCTGGTCGCCGCCGGCAACGACTCCACCAAGGCCACCTACACGAGCGGCATGCGCGCCCTGCTCGAGCACCCCGACCAGATGAAGATGCTGGTGGACGACCCCTCGCTGATCCCGGGCGCGGTCGAGGAGGCCCTGCGGATGTACCCCGCCTTCGCCCACTTCCGCCGGACGGCGACCGAGGACACGGAGATCGGCGGCAAGCAGATCGCCGAGGGCGACAAGGTGCTCATGTGGTACGTCTCCTCGAACCGAGACGAGGACGTCTACGAGGACCCCGACCGCTTCGACGTCCACCGCAACCCCGAGCACCAGGCGTTCGGCGCCGGCGGCCGCCATTTCTGCCTCGGCGCGGCGCTGGCCCGGCTCGAGCTGAAGATCCTCTTCGAGGAGACGCTCCGGCGCTTCCCGGACATGGAGCCGGCCGGCAAGCCCGATCCCGCGGTCTCCGCCTTCCTCAACCAGCTGAAGTCGCTGCCGGTGAGCTGGTAGGGGCTACCAGCCGTCCGGCGTGGTGTCGATGGCGACGTAGTCGTAGTTCCCGGGCCAGCCGTCGTGCGCGGCCGGGATCCAGCCCGAGCAGGTGTTGGCCGGATAGGTACCGGGTGGCGCGGGGCGCATCGCGTCGGGCCGGATGTCCTCGCAGTCGAAGCGGCCGCCGCCGGACAGGCCGATGTCGAGCCTCGAGCGGTAGTAGCGGCTGAACATGTTGCCGTCGCCGTCGGGATCGACCGCGGCCTCCTGGGCGTCGTTGAACCAGCGGTCCGAGAGCAGCCGGCGGTCGGCGCTCGGGTCGCCCTTGACGTACTTGTCGAACCAGGCACTCGTGTACCAGTCGATCTCGTCTGCGCCTCGCAGACTGGCCCCGAAAGCCGGATTCGGGATCCAGCTGAAGTCGAGGTGGCTGCCTCCGCGGATGACGATCTCCCCGGAGTCGACGCCGGCCTGGCTGTACGCCATCGACTGCGCCGCCTTCGCCTCCGGGTCCGGCTGGGACGTGTTGGGGGTCGGCGGCAGGAAGTAGTCGGCGGACATTCCGAGAGCCGGCTTGGTGAGCGGAGCGACGGTGCGCTGGGAGGGGTCCGCCGGGCAGGGCTGCTCCCCGGGCGGAAATGACCCGGACGCACCATTCGGGTCAGCGCCGCTGAGGTTGTCCCAGGCAACCACCGCGTCCACGCGCGGATCCCACTGGGCGATGTACGAGACGCCGGCCGCCCCATATGAATGGCCGGCGAGCCCCAGGCGGTTCGGGTTGAGCATCTTGGCGAGCGGGTTGTAGGCGGTGTCGAGGCCCGCGGCAACGCGGCGGTCCTGCTTGGGCGCATGGCTCGTGCCGGTCTCGCAGCTCGGCACGGGCTCGTATGGGTGATTGGCGCTGGACAGGAAGAAGTCGATCGCGTCCTCGGTCCCGTCGAAGAAGGGCCTGCCGTCGGTCTGGGCCGGCACGCCCTCGAGGGCATCGGGGGACTCGCCGAGGATGTCGGACTGGCCCTGGCCCTGAGGGTCGAAGGTCATCACCACGTAGCCGTCTTTTGCGAGGGTCTGGGCCGCGTACCAGTAGTGCTGCTCGGCGGCCTGCACCGAGCCGTTCGTGATCACGATGCCGGGGCGGCGGGCGGGCCCGGCCTTGGTCGCCCAGACGTGGCCCGAGAGGGTTGCGCCGTTGCGGGCCGTGAAGAGGATCGGCTTGACGATCCCGTAGCCCTTGGGACCCCAGTCATTGAGCCGGATGTCCCCGGCGCAGCCATCCTCGCCGGTGGCGCAGAGGTTCGCCATGAAGTTCCGCTCCGGGTCATTCAGCTGCGCCGTCGTCGCGTTGATCCGGTTCTGCAGGCCGATCGTCCGCAGCTTGAGCTGGTAATCCGGTGTCGAGTAGATTCGGGCGCGCTCGAGAGTCTTCGAGTAATCCTTGGCCTCGTAGGCGAGGTCAAAGGCGCTCGCGACAGCCGATCCGCCGAACAGGCCGATTGCAACCGCCAGCGCGGCGACCGCGGTCCCTCTCCTCCACAATCGGGTTCCCATGAGTGCGGCGAGCACTATACATATTTTTAGGTATGTCTCAAATTAGTACTGGCCCCAAACGCGGGCGCCCCGCGGCCGCCAGCCGCGAGGACGTGCTCGACGCAGGCCTCCACCGGTACCTGCGCGGCCAGCGAGTCGATGTGCAGGCGATCGCCTCGGAGCTGGGTCTGGGAAGGGCGACGATCTACCGCTGGTTCGGCTCCCGGGAGAAGCTGCTGGGCGAGGTGATCATCCGCGCGACGGACCCTGTCCTCGTCGAGGCGCGGTCCGGCTTCGCGGGCAAGGGAGGGCCCGGCCTACTCGACACCTTCGACCGCTTCAACCGCGCCCTCGCGGACGCCCCGGCCCTGCGAGCCTTCGTCGACCAGGAGCGGGATGCCTCGCTGCGGATCATCGCCTCGGGCGGCGGGATCGTGCAACCTCGCATCGTCGAGCTGATCACAACGCTGATCGCCGAGGAGGCGGAGGCCGGAACGTATGAGCCACCAGTCGAGCCGTCCGTGCTCGGCTTCGCGATCGTCAAGCTCGCTCAGGCATTCCTCTTCAACGACGCCGTGGTCGGAATCCGCGGCGACGTGGACCGTCTCCGCGAGGTCGAGGCGGCGCTGCTCGGCGTCCCGTCGTAGCCAGACCTGAAATAGATGTGAAGAACCGGTGAACATCTTCGCCTAGGGTTTTCGGCATGAGCAGCACTGCGGTCGCCGAGGTCCGCACCGGCCCGGGGATCGACCGAGAGAGAGACCCGCAGCGAGGATGGCGCTCCCATTGGGCCGCCCGCCTTGCCCTGCCCGCGATTTACCTGCTGGCGACGGCCGTCGCCATCGAACGTATCGGCCTCCCCTACTCGCAGGACTGGATCTTCGTCTGGACCGTCGGCCTGATGCTGGCCCTCTCGATCGGCGATGGCCAGCACACCGTCAGGCGCCTGATCAAGGACTGGCTGCCGATCATCGCCGCGCTGCTCGCATATGACCTGCTGCGGGGCATCGCCGACGGCGACCTCTTCGCCATCCACTGGGCCTCACCGGTCCACGCCGACAAGATCCTCGGGCTCGGACAGGTGCCGACCATCCGGCTGCAGGACGCGCTCTACACGCCGGGCCACCTGCACTTCTTGGACTACCTGGCCTTCTCGTTCTGGTTCTCGCACTTCTTCGCCACGCTGCTGGTGGCAGTGGGGATCTGGCTGTACCGGTATCAGTGGTTCCATCGCTTCGCGGCCTGCATCGTCCTGCTTGCGGCGCTGGGGCTAGTCACCTACGTCGTCTTCCCGGCCGCGCCGCCCTGGCTCGCCGGCGGCCATGGCTATCTGCCCCACACCTTCCGCATCAATCACGCCGTGGTGAACAACCTGCCGGTGCCGAAGGCCGGAGCTCTCTTCCAGAGCGGGACCGATTGGGGCAACGACGTGGCCGCCGTCCCGTCGCTGCACGCCGGCTACACGATGCTGATCTGCCTCTTCCTGTGGCCGCGGGTCAATCGCCACTGGCGGCCGCTGCTCGCCGCCTATCCGATCGGGATGGGGCTCTCACTGATTTATCTGGGCGAGCACTACCTGATCGACATACTGCTCGGCTGGACCTATGCCGCCGCCACGATCCTGCTGGTGAACTGGGGAGCTGAGCGGTGGGCGGCTCGGACGCGGCCGAAGCTCTCCCCCACCACCCAGCCGGCGCGCGCATCCCGTTAGCTTCCGCGGGGTGCGGAAGCCCCTGCTCGCAGTCGATGCTCCGTCGATGCTGTTTCGCGCGTTCTACGCGTTGCCGAAGTCGATCAAGGGGCCGAACGGCAAGCCGGTCAACGCCCTGCTCGGGACAGCCAACCTGATCCTGCGCGAGGTCGAGAAGCACAACCCGCGCGCGGTCGTCCTCTGCTTCGGGCCGGATGCCGCCGCCTATCGGGTCGAGCTGTTCCCCGCCTACCACGCGGACCGCGAGGCGGCCTTTCCCGACGAGCTGGGCCCCCAGTGGGAGGACTCGGCCAACTTCTTCGGTGCCTTCGGCTGGACGGTGGCCGCCTCGGAGAGCCTCGAGGCCGACGACGTTCTCAACTCGTACGCGCTGAAGGAAACGAAGGCCGGCGGCAGGAGCCTGCTGATGACGGGCGACCGGGACATGTTCCAGTGCGCCAGCGGCTCGACCAAGGTGCTCTACGTCAGCACCGGGAAGCAGGGCGGTCAGCCGATGGGGCCGGCCGAGGTGAAGGAGCGCTACGGGATCCCGCCCAAGCTGGTCCCGGACCTGATCGCTCTGCGAGGCGATCCCTCCGACGGCATTCCCGGGGCCAAGGGCGTCGGCGAGAAGACCGCCGTGGAGCTGCTCCGCAAGCACGGCTCGCTGGAGAAGGTCCTCGACGGCGCGATCCGAGAGACGCGGCCGGCTCTGCGGACCGCCCTGATCGGCGACCGGGAGCTGCTGCTCGCCTTCAAGGACATGGCGACGCTGCGCACCGAGAAGGTGGGCCGCCCGCGCGACAAGCGCACGGATTACCGCGGCGCGGCGAAGGCAGCCCGGTCGCGCGGCATGAACCGGCTGGCCGAGCGGCTCGAAGGCATGGCGCGTTAGAGGCCGCGCGCCGGCCTGGGACCATCGCGCGGCCGGCCGATGGTTGGCAGGGCCGGTGTGTCGGACCGGCTCGGCGGCGTCGTCCCGATCGCGGGAAGCGCCAAGCACAGCCGAAGCCACCGCACAAGAGCTCGCACAGGGACGCTCAGGGCGGCTGGGCCTAGGACCCGGCCGCGGACGGCCCTCACTCGCTCGGGCGGCAGGACCGGTAGCGGCGGAGGACCGCCCGGGGTCACGGTCCCCGCCAATGCCAGGGCGGCGATCGCGACCACGGTCCGGGAACTGTGTTCTGCCATGCCCCGAGGAAACCAGCCGATCCTCAGCGGAAGGTGTGGCGAAGCTAAGAGGTTGCTGGGAATGGAACCGCTGCTGGCTCGACGCCCTCGCCCAGCTCGAGCACGCGCTTCTCGTATGGACGATCGGTGGTCGCGGCCTCGAAACGCTCGATGGGCCCCGCGACGGGCAAGTACCAGGGGTCGATCTCGAATCCGCCGTAGTGCATCGGAATCAGCGTGCCCGCGCCGAGGGACGCAGCCGCCACCGCGGCCTGCTCCGGCTCCATCGCCGCCGCCAGCGGACTCGGCGGCTGCAGGTGAGGAAAGTTGACCACGGCCCCGTTGATCGGGGCGAAGACGACGTCGAACGGACCATGTCGCTGGGCCATCCGCCACCAGTAGCCGTGGAAGATCGTGTCGCCGAGGTGGAGAATTCGCTGTCCATCGGCCTCGACCAGCCAGGAGACCTGCGGATCGCCGAGCCCGTCGACGGCGGGCAGCGCGGTCAGGGTGAACGGCCCGACCTCGAAGCTCTCCCAGACCCCGGTCGCCTTTCGGCGCAGTCCCGCCTGCTCCAGCTCAGCGTTGGCCTGAGCCAGCGCGAGGTTCTCGAAGTCGCCCCCGCCCGGCCAGGCGGGCTCGTGAACCGTCGCATCATCTGCCAGCGCCGCGGCGAGCGCGCCGGCGTCCGTGTGATCGCGATGGAGGTGGCTGACCAGCCCGGCCAGGGCGGTGCCCCGCGCCTCCGGCGCAACCACGGCCGGCAGCTCGACCTCTCGAGCTCGGTCCCCCAGCGCTGCGAAGGTCGCACCAGGGTCGGCGAGCGGATCGATCACGACCGCCGCGCCGTCCGCCTCAATCTCGACGCCCGCCCAGCCCAGCCACCTGACCTTCATCTGCTCCTCGCTCCTTCCATTAATTCGGACGGTCGTACGGTATCATGGCGGCGGTGCCACGCCGATCCGCAGCAGCAGTCGCCGAGACCCGAGCCGCCGTCACGGAGGCGGCGATGGATCGCGCCTCGGTGGAGGGCCTCGAGGGCCTCACCATCGGCGGACTCGCCGATGACGTGAAGATGCGGAAGAGCAGCGTCTTCAGCCTCTTCGGCAGCAAGAAGGAGCTGCAGCTCGGCACGCTCGAGGCCGCTGTCCAGAGCTTCCGGGACGAGGTCTGGGGTCCTGTCGCGGACCTGGAGCCGGGCCGACCGCGTCTGCTCGCGCTGTGCGACAGCTGGCTCGACTACCACCGCCGCGAGGTGATGCCGGGCGGCTGCTTCTTGACGACCGCCACGATCGAGTTCGACGCCCGCCCAGGTCCGATGCGTGAAGCGGTTGCCGAGACGATGCGCGGTTGGCTGGGAGTGCTGGAGCGCGAGGCGCGGACGGCGATCGAGGCAGGCGACCTCCCTACGGACACCGACCCGGCGGACGTCGCCTTCCAGCTCAACGCCCTGGCGGCCGCTGCGAGCTACGGCTTCCAGCTCTGGCGCGATCCCGAGGTCTTCGCCCGGGCGCGGCGCTCGATGAGCGACGTCCTGGGATGGCGGTATGAATCCAGCGATGACCCCGGACGACCAGGCCGCGGCGGGGGCAGTCGCTGACGGCAGCGGCATTGCGGTACCGCTTCGGATCCTGGCCGTCCTTCTGGCGCTCGTCATCGCCTTCGTGGCCGGAGCGATCATCGCCGGGGCGAGCGACAACACCTCGCTCCCCACCTGCCACGACGTGAATCATGGTCAGGCGACTCTGCCGTCGAGCGGGAATTGCTTCGACGGCTCGAGCCGCCGCGCCGACGCGGGCCTCGGCTTCGCAATCGCCGGCGGCGTTGCCGCCGCCGCTGCGCTGGTGCTCTCGATCATGCTGGCGGCCACGGGACGCCGAGGCGTCCTCTTCCTGATCCTCTGCGGGACCGCCTTGGTGTTCGTCGGGCTTGAGATCGCGGTCATCCACACCGCCTGAGCACCCCTAGAGGCGCGAGTCGCAGAAAGGGGTAGTCCGGCGTTCGCTGACGCCAGCCGCCCACCGAACTACCTACACCGTGTCTACCCGCTCGGAGGTGTCATACGCAACGGCAGCAGCTTCGCCCTCTTTCTGCACTTCCTTCGCTTCTTCTTGCTGTGCTTGTGCTTGCACTTCTTGAGCGCCGCCGCGCGCTCGCCGGTGGCGGCCTTCGGTTGCGCCACGTAGGTCTTGAACGCGAGGTCATTGGCCGACCCGGTCGTCCAGGGCCCCGTGGGCGGCGAGCTGAGCGTGTAGGTAAACCTCCCACCCGCGTAGGAGTCCCCACCGTACCCCCAGTCATAGTGTTGGGTCATCGAGACGGGCGAGCTGTAGGCGAGTACGGCGTACTGGCTTCCCGCCGTCACGGGTGCCGGTGTGGCGAAGTTGAACGTCACCCAAGAGGCGGTCGCGGGGATGCTGGAGGCCGGAACGCTCTGGGCGGCGAGCACCGTGGCGCCCGGGTCGCCGCCCGAGGTGTCTCGAATCTCGACAGTCAGCGGAGTAGTGGGTCCGTGGGATTCGAGATGCAGATCTACCTGGTCGATCCCACCGCTCAGGCCCGCTGTAAAGGTCTGGGCGGGTGTTTCGCCCGAATCAACGGTGCCCGTTCCCACGCTGAAGTCGGTCTGCTGCTGATCGAGAGTCCCCGCCAGCGCGGCGTTAGGAGTCAGGACGCACGTGGCAGCCACCACCACGAGAGTCGCCAGAAGGGCGCCTCGGACCTTGGAGCGGATGCACATGATGGGCGGAGCGTACTCTGCGTCGACGGGCGCCCGACAGCATTCGCCTGTTATCTTCAGTTCCGGCTCCGACCGCGCCGTGAGTTCGGTGGGGCTCCGAGTAGCTTGAGACCATGAACCGGGTCATGGAGCGACCGTCGGTGAATGAACGAGTGGCTCGCGGCAAGGCAGCTCGCGCCGAAGTGAGCCGCTCCAGCCACGCCGTCTGGGAGCCGCCCTCCGACCGAACGGGCCCCGTCGATCTGCTGGAGCGGCAGGCGAAGACCCGCGTTCCGGAGCTCGTACCGATCCGCCATGGTCGAATGCTGGCCTCGCCTTTCAGCTACTACAGGGGAGCGGCGTTGCCGATGGCGTCAGATCTGGCCACCACACCGAGCTCGGGGCTTCGGGCGCAGATCTGTGGGGATGCCCACCTATGCAACTTCGGAGTCTTCGGCTCGCCCGAGCGCCACCTCTTCTTCGACGTGAACGACTTCGACGAAACCGCGCCGGGCCCGTGGGAATGGGACGTGAAGCGCTTGGCAGCGAGTCTGGAGATCGCCGGGCGCGACAACGGGTTCGCGGACAAGGGGCGAAAGAGCGTGGTGCGTGCGGCGGTGCGCTCCTATCGGGAGGCGATGCTCGAGTTCGCGCAAGTGCCGATGCTCCAGGTCTGGTACGCGCACCTCGACATGGATGAGATGCTGCCGCGATTCCACTCGAGCCTTGACCCAACCCAGACGCCCGCCGTCTGGAAGGCGATCACCAAAGCCCGCGCCCATGACAGCGTGCAGGCTTTCTCGAAGCTCGCCGAGGTCGTGGACGGCGAATGCCGGATCCTTCACCAGCCGCCGCTGATCACTCCAGTCGAAGACCTCGAAGAGGGGATTGACCGTGAAGCGGTGCTGGAGGCGATGGCCGGATTCCTCCGCTCCTATCGAGACACGCTCCGAGGCGAGGAACGGAGCCTGGTCGAGCAGTACCGGTTCGCCCACGTCGCACGCAAGGTGGTGGGCGTTGGAAGCGTGGGCACCCAGGCGTGGATCCTGCTGCTACTCGACGATCAGGACGATCCGTTGTTCCTGCAGGTGAAGGAAGCCGATGCCTCCGTGATCGAGGAGTTCACCTCACCGAGCGAGTTCTCGAACCACGGCCAGCGGGTTGTGGCCGGGCAGCGGCTGATGCAGGCGGCCAGCGACATCTTCCTCGGCTGGGAGCGGTTCGCCTGGCTGGGCGACGAGCGTGACTACTACGTCAGGCAGCTCCGTGATTGGAAGGGATCCGCCGACATCGAAGGGATGACGCACGCCGGCATGGAGCTCTGGGGGCGGATGTGCGGCTGGACCCTTGCCCGCGCGCACGCACGTTCGGGCGACAGGATCGCAATCGCCGCCTACCTGGGGAGCTCGGATTCCTTCGACCGAGCGATCGGGAAGTTCTCCGTCGCCTACGGCGACCAGAACGAGCGCGACTACCAGGCCTTGAAAGAGGCCGTTGCGAGCGGGCGGCTCGCCGCAGACACGGGCGCCTGACCAGAGCAATAAAGTCGAGGCCGATGGAGTCAGCGACGCTCCGCCGCGTACCCCGCCTGCCGAGCATGGTGCAGCTCGGCCTCATCTTCGGCCTGCTGCTTCTCGCCGCAATCGCCTGGGCGATGACGGGGGACCGGATGGCCGGCATGGACGCCGGCCCGGGGACGGATCTCGGCGGTCTTGGCTTCTGGCTCACGGCATGGGTGGTGATGATGGCCGCGATGATGTTCCCGTCGATCGCGCCGATGGTGGTCATGTATGCGCGCATCGAAGAGGGCAAGCGGCGGAAGGGCCAGCCCACCCAGGCCGGCGCCACCGCGGTTTTCGTCGGCGGCTACCTACTCACCTGGGCGGCGGCGGGCCTCTTCGCATACGCGATCTTCGAGACCGGGCGGTCTCTCGACCTGGGCTTCCTGGCGTGGGACAGAGGCGGCCCGTACGTGGCTGGCGGGATCATCATCGCGGCCGGGATCTACCAGCTCACCCCGCTGAAGGACGTCTGCCTCCGGCACTGCCGGAATCCGATGACGTTCGTGCTCATGCATTGGCGCGCCGGCCGGACCGGCGCGCTGCGCATGGGCGTTGAACATGGGGGCTGGTGCGTCGGCTGCTGCTGGGGCCTGATGGCAGCGCTCTTCGCCCTCGGTGTGATGAGCATCGGGTGGATGGTCCTGATCGCGGCCCTGATCGCGCTCGAGAAGCTCCTGCCATGGAAGGCGGTGGCCAACCGCTCCGTTGCCGTCCTGTTGGTCGTCCTCGGGCTCGCGGTGGCCTTCGTCCCCGACAAGGTCCCGGGACTCACCCTGCCGGACTCACCCGCGGCAACGCGGGCGATGGATTCGATGGGCATGCACGAAGGCTCGAGCGGCGGCGGATCGATGAACGACCAGGAGATGCCTTCCCCCGGCGGGATGAACGGCGCCAAGAACGGGATGCCGGCGCCCTAGCGCTCCAGTACTCCGGAGCCGTCCGGCCAGGTCAGGCCTTCAAGCCGCCCACGCGAATTCAGACGTCGAGATCCCCGTCTTCCCCTCGTACTCGATGCCGAAGGCGCTGATCTTCGAGCGCTTCGCCTCAGCGGCGTTGAACTCCGACGAGGCTGGATGGAACACCCCGACGAGCCGCACCGGCTCCCCGGTCTCGACGCCGAAGGGAACGATGTCCTCGATCTCGAAGTCGATCGCGTCACCAATCTTGACGCTGTGGCGCAGCCCTTCCTCGACCACCTCGAAGGACGCCCGCTCGGCACCGAGGATCTCGCCAACGAGCGGAGTGATCGCCTCCATCGGACCCCCTTTCTGGCCCCCGAAGACGGCGGTGAGCTTTTCCATTTGCTCGTCGCTTGCCTGGTCGTCGATGAACATGCCCAGGCGCCAGTTGCCCTCGGTCATGACCTTCGGCGTATCCGCGATCGCCGCGACGCTGAGGCCGCTGACATCGGTGCCCTCGATTTCCCCCTCTTTGATGTTGAAGACGAGGGTGACCCGGCAGTAGTCGTAGGTCGCGCCGTGGTCGAAGGACATGTTGCACGGGCACATGAGGTCACATGAGCAGGTCTCGAAGTAGCTTCCCTTCAGGCTCCAGGACACACTGGTCTCCTTCCGCGCTGTTGGCGACCCGATTCTCCCTTCCGGACGCGACCACGTCAAGCAGAGGTGTGGGTCAGCAGCCCAGCGCTTGGATCCTCTTGCGGACCTTGCGCTTCTTCTTCTTGCTCTTCGCCTTCTTGAGCTTGGCGCGCAGATTCACGCAGCGGGGGTCGACCGTGGCCACTGAGGGGTCAACCGTGGTCAGCGAGATGTCGTCGACGTCGAAGCTGTCCAGGGCGCCAACCGGGCCCTGACTCGAGGTCCCCTCGAACTTGAGAAGCGGCGTGGTGCCCCCGAGCGAGCTCAGGTCGATCGTGACCGGCGCGTATGACGCAAAGCCCGGCGTCGCATCCGTCGTGGCGAAGACCTGGGCTCCCCCCGCCTCGACCGTGAACTCCCCGGTCGGCCCGGCCGCATTGATGATCCTCAATCGGAAGCTCAGCGTTGCCGGCGCGGTGGGTATCGGAACCGTCTGCTGCAGCGAGGAGATGACCCCGCCGCCAAACATCGCGCTGGCCTTGTAGCCCGCTCCGAAGCGGGCCCAGGTGGATCCGCTGAAGGGAGCGCTTCCCCCGCCGCTGCAGTCGGTGTTGCCGGTGCCGGTCCCGGATCGGCAGATCGGCCCCGTGGCGTTGGAGAACGCCGTCGTCACACTCTGCGTCCATGACGAATCGGTGCACTCGGTGGCGTCGCAGGTGGACGCCTCGAAGCCACCGTCGTTGAGCCGCTCCGCGGAAAAGGCAGCGGTCGGCGCGACGCAGATCGCCGCCACGCCGAGGCCGATGAGCAACCATGAGCGCCAGGCCAGTCGATTGTGCCGGGCCTTCATCTCCCCAATTTCCCTCTCCTCCGAAGCTCGCCTCGCATCGACTCTAACCGACGACGTCTGTGAGTACGCTGGACCTGTGCTGAGCTGGGCGCCGATCCGCTACGCCCACAACGGCGACGCGTCGATCGCGTACTCCATCGTGGGAGACGGCCCCGTGGACATGCTGTTCATGGGCGGCTTCGTCAGCCATCTCGAGATCGGCAGGGAGCCTCCGCTCGCGTCGCGCTTCTGGGAGCGCCTCGGCTCGTTCGCCCGCGTGATCGTCTTCGACAAGCGAGGCATGGGCCTCTCGGATCGAGACGCGGGTGCCTACACGCTCGAGAACATCGTCGACGACGCGCTCGCGGTCCTCGACGCCTGCGAAGTCGAGCGGGCCGTTCTCTTCGGCATCTCGGAGGGCGGCGCCGCCGCCACGATGCTGGCGGCCGCGCATCCCGACCGGATCAGCGCGATGGTGCAGTACGGGACCTTCGCCCGCCTCCCCCTGGCGGAAGACTACGAGGAGGGGATTCCGCTCGACGTGCTCCGGCCGTTCTGGCAGCGGATTGTTGAGAGGTGGGGTGATCCCTCGGCTCTGAAGATCTGGGCGCCGAGCGTCGCGGACGATCCGGAGGTCCGCGAGTGGTGGGGCCGGATGCTCCGCTCCAGCGCGAGCCCAGGCACCGCAAGTACGGTCGCCGCGATGTACGAGGACCTCGACGTGCGGCCGCTGCTGCCGGCCGTGATGGTGCCGACCATGGTGCTCTACCGCACGGGCGACAGGCTGGTCCCCGCCGCCATGTCTCGGGCCGTCGCCCGGGGGATCCCCGGCGCCAAGGAGGTCGAGCTGCCGGGCGCGGACCACCTCTGGGTCGCCGGGGACCAGGCCGCCATGCTCGACCAGGTCGAGGAATTCGTGACCGGGAAGCCGGCCGCCGCCGTCCGCGACCGCATGCTCGCCACGGTCCTGTTCACCGACATCGTCGGCTCGACTGACCGCGCCGCGGAGCTCGGCGACAGGGCCTGGCGCGAGCTGCTCGCCCAGTTCGAGCGTGTGGTCGAGCGGGAGCTGGCGCGGTATCGGGGGCGGCTCGAGAACCGGACCGGCGACGGCGTGCTGGCGACCTTCGACGGGCCGGCCCGGGCGGTGCGGGCCGCACTTGCAATCCGGGATGGCGCGCGGGCCCTCAGCCTCGAGACCCGCGCAGGCGTGCACACCGGGGAGTGCGAGGTGATGGCCAACGGGCTCGCCGGGATCGCGGTCCACCTCACCTCCCGGGTGATGTCGGCGGCCGAGCCCGGGGAGGTGGTGACCTCGGCGACCGTCAAGGACCTGGTGGTCGGCTCGGGGCTGGAGTTCTCGGATCGCGGCGCACACCAGCTCAAGGGCGTCCCGGGCGAGTGGGCGCTCTACGCAGTCACGGCGGATTCCGAGGTCGCGCGGGTCGCTGGCTAGCGCCGCCGTGAACGAGCACGGCGGCTCCTTGATCTCCCGCTTAGAGCCTTACGTCACCCTGAACACACGATGGAATCTCTCGAAATCATTGTGTTGCCGATCGTTCTCATCGGCGCCCTCCTCCTCGGTGCCATCTGGACCAACGTGCTGGCCCACTGGCTCAGGAGCACCAAGCCGCTCCGCTAACGGCATCTACTGCCGCGTGGTTATCGGCGCGAGAAGATCACGCCAAACATTAGAGCGGCCGACACCGTCACGCACGGGAACTAAGAGCCCGACCGTCACCCTTAGCATTCCTTTGGTCGACCGAGCCTACGGTGCCCTGAATGGCCGGTCTACGGCGGTCTGGCGCCGGTCCTACATTGAGTGGTCCCCCGGCTGCGGCTGACTCAGCGCCCGGCCCGGCGGCGCACTCCCGGATCGCGGCCAACCGAGAGCGGAGGCGCGAGACTGAGGTCAGACGCCGGCGGCGACGCCGGAGAATCTTCCTGGTCGCCGTCGTCCTCGTGCTCCTGTCGCCGGCGGTCTATTCGTATGCGAGCTGGATGCTGCGGCCTTCGAGCATGCCCTTCTTCGCGCGCAGCGTCGAGTGGGTGAGAACCGATCTGCCTTTCGGCAACCGGGTGGTCGATCAGATCGAGCACATCTACTACAGCTGGAACGCCCCGACGAAGGGCGGGCCACAGCTGAAGAGCCTGCCGCAGACCGGGCGGGCCGGGAAGTCGCCCGGGCAGGCGGCTGCCTGGCCGCCGCGGATCAAGCCGGTCTTCGCGCACCCGCTTCCCGGCGAGGGAATCTGGAAGCCGACCGGCCCGCCGCTCAATGGCGGACCACCGGTGCTGGTGACGACGTTCCGCCCGGAGCCGGACTATCCGCGCTTCGTCGCCTACGTGGCCTGGTTCGACCATACGCGCACCGCGCTCGGGTTCTATCCGGGCCGCTACGAGCCGCCGAGCGCTGCCGTACGCGGGCCGGCGATGGTCCCGACCGACCAGCGTTCGCGGCTGCTCGCGACTTTCAATAGCGGCTTCATCTACAGCGACGTCAACAACGGTTCAACCGACAACGGCCTCATCAACGAGCCGCTCGCGAAGGGCAACGCCACGCTCGTCGGCTATCGCGACGGCCGCGTGGCGATCGTGAAGTGGAGCAGCGGCTCGAACGCGGGACCGGACGTTGCATGGACACGGCAGAGCCTCCCCCCGATTATCTGGAACGGTCGCCTCAGCCCCGCTTTGAACGACAGTTCGCAGTGGGGCTACACGCTCGGCAACGCGGTCCGCGTCTGGCGCACGGGTGTCGGCATCGACCGGCGCGGCAACCTGATCTACGCAGCTGCGGACGGCCAGACCGTGACCACGTTGGCGCAAATCCTCCAGCGCGCGGGGGCGGTTCGCGCGATGGAGTTCGACATCAATCCCGAATGGCACACCCTGATCACCTATACCCACCACCACGGCCTCGTCCCGACGGAGGTCGGGTCGAACCCGATGCAGCCCTCCACCCGGTACCTCACCCCCGACGACCGCGACTTCTTCGCCGTCTACCGACGCCTGCCCGGTCCCGTCATGGTCCCCTTTCAGTAGGGATCCCAGCGCGCTCCCGCCCGTGCCCTCGGCAAGGTCCGCGGGTCGGTCAAGGTGAGGAGCGCTGCGCTCGTTCGCCGGGTGGATTTGACAGCCGTTGATCAAGAGACCAGACTGCTCATTGGAGTCCCACTCGCCCAGCCGAGCGTCGTTCAAGGAGGCTGGAATGGCTTATACCCCCACTCTGATCCGCCACCCGCTCAGCGCGGGCACTCGATCGGACATGGATGAAGCCGCGCCCGGCGCCTGGCTGAGGCTTGCGGCTCTGGGGGCCGCTGCCGCCACGGGCCTCGTCGTCATCAGCGGCGCCCTCCACCTTGGTCTCCCGCATCGGCTTCTGGCGATTCTGGCTGTGCCGCTGCTTGCTGCCGTGGTGATAGCCGCGGCGGCCGCCCACCGACGAATGCTGGTCGTCTCGATTGCGGCACTGGTCCTCTTCGCCGTCGAGAGTGGCTTCGGCGGAGTCGTCGCGTTCGCAGGTCGGCCCGAGTGGGCCATGGTTCTGCACGTCGCGCTCGCCGGGCTTGCTTTGGCGGCCGCGCTGCTGACGGCCGCCGAGTCGTTCCGTGGAGAGCACGTTCCGGCCGGAGCATGGCGAGATTACGTAGCCCTCACCAAGCCCCGGATCATGCTTCTCCTGCTGATTACGGCGGCAGCCGGAATGTTCGTGGGCGCGGGCGGCCTCCCGGACCTGCCCGAGCTGGCGGCTGTCCTGGCCGGCGGTGCGCTGGCATGCGCCGGCGCGAGCGCCCTGAACCACTACCTCGACCGCGACATCGACGCCCTGATGGGAGACCGGACATCGGACAGGCCGATCGTGGCGGGACGCCTGATCCCACCGCGTGCGATCGAGTTCGGGCTCGTGCTCTCGGCCTTCTCCTTCGTCCTGCTTGCCAGCTTGGTGAACGTTCTAACGGCAAGCTTGGCGCTACTGGGCGGCCTCTTCTATGTACTCGTCTACACCCAGTGGCTGAAGCGCTGGACTGTCCAGAACATCGTCATCGGTGGGGCCGCGGGTGCTGTGCCGCCGCTGGTCGGCTGGGCCGCCGCGACCGGAAATCTGACTCTGCCCGCGATCTTCCTCTTCCTGATCATCTTCTTCTGGACACCCCCACACTTCTGGTCCCTCGCGCTGCTCATCAAGCGCGAGTACGCGGCCGCCCGGATCCCGATGATGCCGGTCGTGCGCGGGGATCGCGAAACCTCCCGCCAGATAGTGGCGTATTCCCTCGTCTTGGCCGCGACGTCGCTGCTGCCCTTCCTTTGGCACTCTGTCGGCGGCGTATATCTCGGGGTAGCGCTGGCGCTCGACGCGGTCTTCATCGGCCTGGCGTTGAGCTTGGCGCGGCAGACGACTCCCACCCGTGCCGGACACCTCTTTCACTTCTCCCTGCTCTACCTGGCGCTCCTGTTCTCTGCGATGGCGGTCGACACGGTCGTCGCCATCTGACCGTGCCGCCGCCTGATCGCAGCTGGGGCTATCGCTCGTAGACCGGCTCGGGCGGGCGACCGCGTCGCCTTGAGGGCCGGCTCGCCGGGGCCGTCTTCCGGCGGCGGCGAGCACCGTCCGTCTCGGCCTCGCCGGATCGAGGAGTGATCGGCAGGTGGTACGGGAGCCGCATGGTCGCCGCCAGCAGCGCCAGCAGGCCGACGATGGCAGCCACGTTCAGGATCACAGCTGTTGCAATCGACACTTTCTTGCGCCTCCTTTCGGTTCTTGGTCCATTCGTCTCGGCACCTTCTTCCCGGCGCCGCAGTTCTGACACCCTGCCAAGGGAAGCTGGGAGCCTCCTAAGACCCTGGTGACAATTCCCTAAGAACCGGTCCCCGCAGCCAGGTGGAGCGCGTGCAGCAGCATGTCGGCGGTCTGCGGTCCCCGCAGGACATCCGTGATCTTCCCCTGAGCGTCGAGGATGAATGTGGTCGGCAGGCCGTTCAACCCATACTCCTGGCCCGCCGCTCCGTCGGCGTCGGTCAGATTCGGGTACGTCAGGTGGTATTGGCGCAGGTACGCGCGACCGGCGGGGGTTCCGTCCGTCCAGTCGACTCCGACGAGATTCGCCTGTCCGTGAAGCGCATGTGCCACCCGCCCGAGGTCCGGGGCCTCCTTGCGGCACGGCGCGCACCAACTGGCCCAGAAGTTGATCGCGGCCGGCTTGCCCCGGAGGGAGGCGAGGGTCGCCTGAGGGGGAACGAGTACGCGCGTCGGCAGCTGCGGCGCGCGCCTACCGGTCCCGAAGCGGTTGGAGGTGCCGCTCAGGACTACGACCGCGATCACCGCGACGATGACCCCCGCGGTGATCAGGGCGATGCGGAGGCGGCGGTCGATGGCGCCCTACTCCGAAGCCAGGATCGGCACGTCGTGCGCGATCTGTTGAGGCGTGAAGTCGTGCTGGTAGAGCGTTGTGATCCGCCCGCTCGCGCTGATCCCGTACACCAGCGCCGAGTGCTCGACCAGGTCAGGGTCGCGGTTCGTCGGCGTCGCCTTCGAGAGGATGCTCCAGTCGCGCCACACCTTCTCCAACTGCGGACTGGAACCGATCAGGTACTCCATGCGGCCGGTCATCCGATGCGCTCTCAGGAAGGCCGCGACCGTCTTCGGCGTATCGCCGCGTGGATCCACGGACACGGCGATGATCTGCACCTTGGCGGCCTCCGGTCCGAGCTCCGCCTGAGCGTTGTGGAGGTTGCCGACCATCAGCGGGCAGATGTCCGGACAGTGGTCGTAGATGAAGGTCACCAGCACAGCCTTGCCCCGGTACTGGTCGATATTCACCGGATGACCGAGCGAGTCCCGAAGAGCGAGCGGCGGGGCCTGCTTTGTCGGCTCGGCACGCACCCCCGCGAACTTGGGGCTCGTGCCCGCAGACGTCCCGCCGCCACCACCACCGCAGCCACCCAGGACGGCGGCGACGCACGCCGCCACCAGCGTGAGCGTCAGACCCGAGCCTGCGCCTCGAAGCCATCGGCGAGCATGGTTGACCAAGGCGCTCACAAGTATTGCGCCCCGACCATGGCGGGGAACGCCTCAGCGACCGATCACCCCTCCGCGGCGAGGATGCGCAGATCCCCGGCCGGCCAGCCGGGCGGGAACGGATAGAGGAGGCCGGCGCGCTCGAAGCCCTCCCGGTCTATGAGATAGACCGGCGCTGCAGCGGTTCCGCCGGCCGCACTGTCATCGATTCGGTACGACCTGAGCACGGGAGCCAGCTGCTTCCCCGAGCCGAGCAGCCAGTGCCAGGCGGTTGTCGATCCCAGGCCCCAGCGAGCGACGGCCGCCCGCGTCGATTGGGGCGTGTCGTGGGATGCGTCGCGGCTGACGATGACCAGCGCCGGCCGAGCGGGCGGCGGGAGCAGCCGGAGGGCCGTGCGCAGCGACCGTATCTCCGGGGCACAGGCCTGGCGGCAGCGCGAGCTGAAGAAGGCGAGCATCACGGTGCGGCCCCGCAGCGATCGAAGCGAGACCGGCCGGCCGCTCTGGTCCGGCAGCAGAAAATCCGGGGCGGCCCTCTCCCCGGGATTCCAGGTCGCCTGGCCGTGCAGGCCCGGCGGATTGTCGTGCCTGCTCGAGCCACCTCCGGAGTTCAGCGAGTGGATCACGACTCCGGCACCGACCCCGACGACGACCGCCGCCAGGACGACCAGGCCTCCCGCCCGGAGCCCGGTCCGGCGGCCGCTCATCGATCCGGGGCGGACCGATGCCCCGGCGTCACTCGGAGTGGCGCCGGATCAGCAGCAGCATGTACCAGACCAGGACCGCGAGGAAGATGAAGAGCGGGATCGCCCAGGTGAGGACGCCCTGTCCGGCGACCGTGATGGCGATGATGTTCGACGGGAGCGGCATCCTGTTCCCTCCTAGGTCACGGGTTTCCGGCGAGCGCGCGGGCGCGGGGAGCCGGGTCGCGCGCACGCTCGGGCTCCAGCCAGCGGTAGATGATGAAGATGATTGCAATCGTGAACGGGATCGAGCCGGGCACCCACATCACCCCGGCGGCGAACTGCTGGTCCGTGAGCGCGCTGATCCCGCCGGGTCGGGTCGCCTCCGCCGCGTAGGGGGCGTACAGGGGCGAGCTGGCGAAGGCGAGAACGATCGCGAGCAGCCAGCTGACCACCATCGCCGACGCAACGTAGACGGCGCGGACTCCGTCGGGGAGCGGCGATCGCCAGGGCGGCGAGTCGATCACCCGCGTCCAGAAGAGCAGGCCCGTACCGAAGAAGAGCGCGTGCTCCGCGGCGTGGACCAGCGAAAAGCGCAGGGTCGCGTCGTACGCGAACGGGATGTGCCAGGCGGCGAGTGTGACCGAGAACAGCAGCCAGGATGGGACCGGATCGCCGAGGAACCGCGCAGTCCGGCGCAGGCCGTCCGACCAGCGGCCTCGGGTGACCTCGTGCGCGACCTGCCGGCGAAGGCCGAGCGGCAGCCCCCGCCACATCCTGTTCCACGGCCGGGCCAGCGCCAGCAACGGAGGGGCAACGAGCAGCAGAAGCACGTGCTGGAGCATGTGCGCCCACTGGAGCTTTGCGGCCCAATCGTCGATCGGCGATGCGAGGGCCACGACGATCGTCGCGAGCCCGGTGATGAAGGCGGCCATTCGCCAGCGGCGCGCTGGGGATGGCTGCGGCCGCACCCCGCGACCGCCCAGCCAGTAGAGCCACGCGGCGAGGATCACCCAGAGGAGCGCCGGGTCGGTGGTCCAGCTGAAAGGCAGCGTCGCCGAGGGCACGGCTCAGAACAGGTAGAGGATCGCCCAGGAGAGCACCCCGATGCCCGCCAGCAGGCCCCAGTAGAAGGCGGCGTCGCCCAGCCCGGCCGGCACGGTCGCCTCCTCCGCGCCTCGATTGCGCACACCCTCGGCGAAGAGGATCTCGACCCAGTACATGGTGAGGATCACGAAGACGACGAAGAGGGTGGTCCAGCCGATGAACACGCTCGCGTAGCCACCGTCGGTCGGACTGAAGTGGACATTCGCGTATTCGAACACCTGCACCACGCAACCGGCGAGCCCGAGCGCGAGTGCCGTCCCCGCCGCAGCCAGCCAACTCGCGCTTCTCACGTGCCGCCCAGGACGCGTAGGTCAGGAGGCCGGCGCTGGCGACGAAGAGGAGGACGACTGAGATCCCATACCTCTGCGGCGGGTCGACGCCCGCCGGGCGCCACTCGTTGCTGTTGTTTAGCGAGCGCAGGTAGAAGTACGCAAACACGAATGCAGCGAAGAACATGATCGTCGTCCCGGCGATCACGCGGGCGCCGAGCCAGAGGTTCCGCTCGTGGACCTCCGGCGGCTCGTCGAACGGCCCGTCGGCCGAGCTCTCTTGCCGTCCTCTTCCTGGGAGCTTGACCATCGTTATCCGGGTGCCGCCGCGGGTGCCTTCGCGGGTCTGGGCGGCGGGGGTGGGGTTCCGTAGTCATAGGGCTCCGAGTCGATCACCGGAATCTTGTCGAAGTTGTGCACAGGCACCGGCGTCGGAAGCTGCCACTCGAGCGACTTGGAGTCCCACGGGTTCGCCTCCGCCGGCTTGCGGACGATCACAAGCGAGTAGAGGACGTTGGCCAGGAAGACCAGCATCGATAACCCGAGGACGAAGGCGGACACCGACACCCAGATGTTGAGCGGCTGGAGGCTCGACGCGTAGGTGGACACTCGCCGCGGCATCCCCAGCAGCCCGGCGGCGAACAGCGGGCCAAAGGTCGAGTTGAAGGCGATGAACATCGACCAGAAGTGGATCTTCGCCAGTCTCTCGTTGAACCGGAACCCCGTCATCTTCGGCACCCAGTAGTAGATCGCCGCGAAGAACGTGAAGATCAGGCCGCCCATGATCGTGTAGTGGAAATGGGCCATGACGAAGAAGCTGCCGTGGGTGCTGACATCGCTCGGGGTATCCGACAGGAATACCCCCGAGATTCCGCCGATGAAGAAGTTGAAGAACCAGGCCAGGCAGAAGAGCATCGGCACCGTGTAGCGGATGCTCGCCCTCCAGAGCGTCGCCATCCCACAGAGGAAGATGAATCCGGTGGGTATCGAGATCACCTCCGTGGAGAGCATGTAGAACGGGCGCAGCGCTGAGTTGATGCCGCTGACGAACAGGTGGTGCTGCCAGACGAAGAAGCTCAGTAGCGCCACGCCGAGCATCCCCGCCACCGCGAGGCGATAGCCCCAGAGCGGCTTGCGGGCGAACACCGGCAGGATCTCGAGGAGGATCCCGAACCCGGGCAGGGCTAACACGTAGACCTCCGGATGGCCGAAGAACCAGAACAGGTTCTCGAAGAGGTACGGGCTGCCTCCCGAGGGCGCCTGGAAGAACGAGGTCTGCGCGGTCCGGTCGAGCCCCACCATCAGCAGGACGGCCGCGAGCACGGGCGCCGCGAGCACCATCAGACCGGATGTCGAGATAGCTCCCCAGCAGAAGATGGGCAGCCGCCCCCAGGTCAACCCGGGTGCCCGCATCGTCACGATCGTCGCGATCAGGTTGAGCCCGAGGAGCGTCATCGAGACCCCGACGAGGATGAAGAAGATGATGTACGAGTCCATCCCCATGTTCGCCTGGTCGTTGAGTGGCCCGTATCCGGTCCAGCCGGTCGGAAGGCCGCCGAAGAAGACGGCGCTTGTGAGGACCGCCCCGGCCGCCATCAACAGCCAGAAGGTGAGCGATTCGATCCGCGGGAAGGCCATCCGCTTCGCGCCGATCATCAGTGGTACGAAGTAGTTGGCGAACGGGCCGAGAATGCCCGAGGTCATGATCCCCATCATCATCGCCCCGTGGAGGCTGACGATCGTCAGGTAGTTCCCGGCACCGAAGAGCTGGGGCGAGGGACGCAGAAGCTCGGCCCTGATCAGCATCGCGTTCACTCCGCCGATGAAGAAGAAGAGGCCGATCCCCACCAGGTACTGCAACCCGATCACCTTGTGGTCGGTGCAGAGACCGAAGTAGCGGCGGATGCCGCCTTCCTCGTTCTCGTGGTGTGACGGCTCCCGCCCGATCATCCTCGCCAGGGGGTACCTGAGATACCCGAGCCCCACCAGGAACCCGACGACGAAGAACAGATAACCCAGGAAGAGCGCAATGTCGTTCTGTCCCGTGTCGGCGACGTACGCGTAGTTGGTGAAATGGATCTGGTGGCCCAGCCACCAGCCGAAGTAGAAGCCGACGACCCCGAGCAGGATCCCGCTGAGCACGTTGAAGCCGATCAGGCCACGCAGCGGGGGACGGGCGGTCCGTTCGGTGTTCATCCGGCCCTCCTATGGGGAGCGGGGTTGTAGTGGGCCCTGAACTTGGGAAGGGCGCCGGTCGCCGGGCCGAAGGCTGCCTGCTCGGCGTGGATCCAGGCGAGGAAGGCAGCGTCGCTCACGACCTGCCCCGTGTCGAACATGTGGCCGTGGAAGAGCCCGCACAGCTCGGCGCAGCGAATCGAGAAGCTGCGGACCTCGGTCGGCTTGACATAGGCGACGTTGTCCACGCCCGGATTGGCATCTGCCTTCACCCCGAGGTCGTGCGCCCAGAATGAGTGGATCACGTCGAGCGAGGTGACGTGAAGCGCGACGTTCCGGTCGACGGGCAACTCCAGGTGGGGCGTCTCCACACCCCCGAAGGTGGGGAAGCGGTAGGTGAACGCCCACTGCTGGGCGATGACCTGAACCGGGAGCACACTGCCCGACGGTTTGGCGACCGGGTCCGCGCCCTGCCCGCCGCCGGAGCCCTCGTCGAACAGCCGAACGGTGCCGTAGGTCGCCAGGAACAGCACGATCACCGAGGTGACCGCCAGCCAGGTCGTCTGTATGCCGCGGTCCCCGCGAATCGCGACTCCCTCGTCTCGCCCATCGTCCCGCCGGCGGAAGACGATCAGCGCGTAAGCGAAGTAGACGATCATCAGCGCGGCGATCGGCGTCACGACGCCGAGCAGCACGGTGTTGTCCGTCACCTGCCCCGAGGCCGCGTTGGTGCCGTTGCCCGGCGGCAGATCCGGCGCCCACACCAGGACCACGATGGGCGTCGCGATGATGCTGAGCGCGGCCCACAGGATCAGGATTCGTCTGATGTGTGGGGGCTCGGGCATCGTCGCTCGGGCTCAGACCACGTGCAGGAAGCCGTCCATGTAGCCGATCGTCTGCATCGGCCCGCCGAAGCCAGTGAAGAAGCCGGCCGCGCACGGCACGAAGCATTGCCACCGAATCCACCCGTGCTTGCCCGTGCGGATCGTGAAGGTCACGGTCTCGTGCGCCTGACTGAGGGAGCACGGCATCTCCGAGCACTGATTCGGGGCGTCATCGCCGACACCCTGGATCGGAACGACGATCCCCATCTGCGGCACCGTGAACGTATGCGAGGCGTCGTCCGGGGCGATGTTGTTCACCGTCTTCCCGTTGAGCTGCATCGTTCCTCCGATCGTCCCCTGCACCTGGGAAAGGAATGGGTTGCGCATGCCGCTCTTGCCATCGAAGTTGAGGATGGTGATGTGGACCAGGGAGTTGGCGGGCACGTCGAAGGTGGTGGTGTGCTTCCACTGGTTGCCTTCGCGCACCAGATAGGAGACCCAGGTCGGGTGTCCGCCGAGCTTTCCAACCGCAGGAGTGGTGCCCAACGTCAGCTGCGCCTGGGCGGGCCCGATCTGCTGCGCCGAAACCGGAGTCGGAGCGCGCACGAGCTTGTTGACGTAGAGCCCGATCGCGAGTGCGACGATCACGACACCGGCAACGATTGCCAGCCACCGCGCAACCAGGGAGCTCACTCGATCAGACTCTCCTTCCCCGTTGCCCTCTCCCGCCCAAGCGAGAAAACTTCGATGAGGGCAGCGCAGGTCGGACGCTACTCCCGGGCGGGGACGGCGTCAAGGCCCCAGTGCCGCCGATCCGCGATCAGCCTCGAGTGCTACTGCGTGGCTCCGGCGCGCCGTTGCCCGCTCGCGACGCCTTTCGGCGAGTGGCCGAAGGATGCCCGCGGCGGCTGGCGCGGATCTCTCCCAGCGGGGGCTCGACGAGGCGGAGCGGGCCCTTGGGACGATCTGGACGGGGTCCGCTGCCGCCGCCCCCGCCGCGCGGACCATCGCCGCCGGCGTCCTCCTTGGCATCGAACCGACGTACGCAAAGAAGGAGGCCGACGAAAACGAGGCTTCCGAGCAGCGACATCCCAAGCATCGGCAGGGTCTCGATCGGAAGGACAGCAAGGATCGAGGTGATCGAACCCATATTCCCAGGGTACGCCCCTTGACACACCACGCAACCCCGACGGGGACCCGGCCGGCTCTCCCCGCCACCACGTCGGTAGCGCGCCCGACAGGATTCGAACCTGTGACCTTCGGTTTCGTAGACCGCGGCGGGAGTTCGGTGGAGCTCGTGTGGGCTCGGGATTTGGCCCTGTAACAGGACTGGCGCTCGTCTGGGTTCGGCTGGACCCCGTCCCGTCTGTTGCCCTTCTGTTGCCCATCGGGCATCCCCACCGGCCCACCTGTGGGGCGCGCTGAGATCGCGGACTGCCTGGGTCAGTCAAGTTGGTTCCCGATTCAGGCGGCAACGGCGGCCTGGGTCGCAACCACACCATCCTCACGCAGACGGCCGATCTCAGCATCGCTCAGGCCGAGCACCTCCGCGAGCACCTCCTCAGTGTGCTCGCCGAGCAGTGGGGCGCGGCGTACCGGTACGCGCTCCACCTGACCGAACTCGAGCGGCGAGCCCGCCATCAGGTGGGAGCCGATCCCCGGCTGCTCGACCTCGTCGAACATCGGGTTGTCGGTCGAACAGCGCGGATCTCCATCGACGAGCTCCATGAACGTCTGGTAGGGGCCCCAGCAGACCCCGTGCGCGTCGAAGACCTCCCGGATCTCGTCCAGCGTGCGGGCCGTGGTCCATGGCTTCAGCGTCGCGCCGATCACCTCGCGCGCTACGAACCGATCCCCTTCCTTCTCCAGGTCGAGATCGAGCATCCGCTCCAGGGTCTCGAAGGCCTCGCCGAGACCGGTCGCCTCAACCAGGCTCCGCCACTGGCGCAGGGTCAATGCCACGATCATGATGCGCCGTCCCTCCTTGGTGAGGAAATCGCGGCCGAAGGCACCGTAGAGGTAGTTGCCGTCCTTGGGTCGCTCCCGACGGCAGATCTGCGCCTCGGCGATCTTGCCCAGGTTGCCGACCATCGCGAAGGCGACGTCGGAGAGCGCAACCCTCACCAACTGACCCTGGCCGGTTCGGGTCCGGTGCCGTTCGGCAGCCAGCATCCCCCCAGCGGCCAGGGTGCCGGTGATCGCATCCCAGGCCGGTAGCAAGTGGTTGAAGGGAACCGAGAGGTGCCGTGGGCCGGTGGCCCACGGAAATCCGGTGGCCGGGTTGACCGTGTAGTCCACCGCGGAGGTGCCGTCGTAATTGCCGTTGATGCTGACCATGATCAGATCGTCGCGACCCTCCAGCAGGGCCTTGTAGTCGAGCCACCCCCGGGCCGGAAAGTTGGTCAGGAAGAGACCGGCCTCATCACCGGGAGCGGTGATCAGGGCCGTCGCGAGCTCCTGGCCGGCGGGCGAGCGAAGATCCACCTGGATCGAGCGCTTGCCCTTGTTCATGCCCGTCCAGAAGAGGCTCTTGCCGTCCTCGGTCACGGGCCAGCGGTGTCGATCGAGCCCCCCGCCGATCGGATCGAAGCGGATCACATCTGCGCCGAGCTGCGCCAGGGTCATCCCTCCCAGGGGCGCCGCCACGAAGGCGGAGCCCTCCACAACCCGCATCCCGTCCAGAATTCCCATCGTCGCGAACCCCTTTCTCCTCCTATGCCATCAATCCGACGAAGCTCCAGTCGAGCACCTCAGCGATCTCATCGCTCCCGAAGCGGTCGGCCTGCACCCGAGCACGCAGGTCCACCAGGCCCCCGCCCCCGTCGAGCGGATGCGCCCCCTCCACGCTGAGGTCGGTCGCGAGGACGTCGCCCTCGAACACCGGAGCGAGGTGGTCGCAACCACGCCAGGCGACGATCGTGACCAGATTCGGAATCGCTCGCGTGGCCTGCGCTGCGGCGACCGCGATCGTGTGGCCGCCGTAGACGAGCCGACGCCTATGCGGGCTCGCCCCGGGGTCGGTGTGGGCCTTGGCGAGGTTCAGTGTGAGCCGGGCCAGCTCCGGCGCCGAGCTCACCGTATCGCGGCCGGCGACCTCGAACGTCGTCCCGACCGGGAGGTCGGCGAAGTGGATCCCCGGAACGCGCTCTCGGAAGCGGTCGAGCCTCCAACTGCCGGGAATGGCGGCGGCAACCCGGTCAGGGTCGAGCTCGTCGGGAATCTCCTCGAAGCGGTCAGCATGTCCGGTCTCTGCCGCCGGGTCCCGCAGGGGGATCATCGGGCAGCGCCAGAAGTCGAGCACCGCCTTGCCGCGCTGATTCTCCGTTCGGATCCGCAGGGCCACCAGTCCGCTCGCAGTGCCGTCCCCCCTGGCTCGGTTCTGCTTCAGCCCAACGACCTCGGTTCGCGTTCGCAGCGTGTCGCCGATGTGAGCTGGTTGCAGGAGCACCAAACCGCGGTAGAACAGGTTGCCCAGGACACGCTGGGTGGGCCCGGTCGATTGACCGATGGCGACGTCACAGACGAGATTCGGATGCGCCAGGGCGGTGTCCCCTCCCGTTACCGCGGCGCTCAGCTCGGCGTCCAGCGGCAGTCTCAACCTGTCTCCGAGCAGCGCCTGATGGAGGGCAGCATGGCCGGGGGTGAGCGTCAGGGCCGGTGCCTCTTCGAATACTTCGCCAACCTCGAAGTCCTCGAAATGGGGACCGTCGGTGACGATCCGCTGGCTCGCTTCCAACTCCTCCTCCTCCACCTGACCGCGCCGGCCGTCCGGGCCCGAGGCTTGTGGCACGAGGCACGTGAGGCTAGCTGATTCCGAGACTATGCTCGCGAGGCTGTGAAATCCCGGCGCTCCTGCCTCTCCGTGCCTGCCTCCGCCGTGAAGATGCTCGCGAAGGCGCGGTCGCTGCCGGCCGACGAGATCGTGATCGATCTTGAGGACTCAGTCGCACCCGACGTGAAGGAGGCGGCGCGATCCGCGGCCTGCGCGGCGATCGTCGAGGACTGGGGCGACCGGGCCGTGGCGGTTCGCGTCAATGGAACGGGTACCGAGTGGTGGGAGCGGGACGTGAGGGAGCTGGCCGCGGCCAACCGCGGTGCACTCGGCAGCCTGGTGATCCCAAAATGCGAAACCGCCGCCCAGATCGATGCGATCGAGCGCCTGCTCGGCCAGACGGAGGAAAGCGCCGGCTTCGACCGGCCGCGTATCGGTCTGCAGGCGCTGATCGAGACCGCCGCCGGACTCGTCCGCGTGGGCGAGATCGCCGGCGCTGGTGTTCGGCTCGAAACGATGATCGTCGGTTACGCCGACTTGGGCGCCTCACTCGGCCGCCCGCTGGAGGCGGCGTATCCGGGTGACCGCTGGCATTGGGTGCGCGAGACCGTTCTCGTCAACGCCCGCGCCGCCGGCCTGGCGGCGATCGACGGGCCGCACCTGGACGTCTCGGACGAGGACGGACTGCGAGCCTCCGCCTTGAGCGCTCGCGCCCTCGGCTACGACGGAAAGTGGGCGATCCACCCGGGCCAGCTCGATCCACTCAACGAGATCTTCTCCCCGACAGCGGAGGAGCTCGAGCGCGCCCATGCCGTACTCGAGGCGCTGGAGGCAGCCGGCGAGCGAGGCGCAGTGCAGCTGGATGGCGAGATGCTCGACGAGGCCAGCCGGAAGGGGGCCGAGCAGCTGCTCGCTCGGGGCAAGGCGGCGGGCTTGGGAGCGACCGAGGCCTAGGGCCGGACGCTCCTTGGGTGGCTGTATCTGCCACCTCCGCCGCGGCGGAGCCGGAACTAGAATCGTGGCGGAGGTCCGAGACGAGCACCACATCCTCGATCAGGTACGTCTACGAGTTCGACCAGGGCTCGCGCGAGATGCGCGACCTGCTCGGCGGCAAGGGCGCCAACCTCGCCGAGATGACCCGGCTGCTCGGCGCCGACCGCGTCCCCGCCGGGTTCACGATCACCACCGAGGCCTGCGTCGCATACCTGGGCTCTGGAGGGGAGATGCCGGAGGGGCTTGACGCTCAGGTCGATGAGGCCTTGGCGCGGCTGGAGGGGAGCGCGGGCCGCGCGCTCGGCGATCCCGGCGATCCTCTACTGGTCTCGGTGCGCTCGGGCGCGAGGACCTCGATGCCGGGCATGCTCGACACGATCCTCAACCTCGGCCTGAATGACCGCTCGGTCGAGGGCCTCGCTGCCCACACCGGCAACGAGCGCTTTGCCCGCGACTCGCACCGGCGCCTGGTGCAGATGTTCGGAAACGTCGTCAGGGGCATCCCCGGGGAGCGCTTCGAGGACGCGATCGCCGAGGCGAAGAGCGAGGCCGAGGTGGAGCTGGACACCGATCTCCACGCCGAGCGGCTGCGCGCGCTGAAGGATCGCTTTGCGCAGATCTATCGCGAGGAGACCGGCGAGGATTTCCCCGAGGATCCGCGGGCGCAGCTCTCCGACGCGATCCGGGCCGTGTTCGATTCCTGGAAGGGCAGGCGGGCGGTCGAGTACCGCCGGCTGAACCGCATTCCCGACAGTTGGGGGACCGCCGTCAACGTGCAGCAGATGGTGTTCGGCAACAAGGGCGCGGACTCGGGGTCGGGCGTCGCCTTCAGCCGCAACGAGATCACCGGCGCGCCCGAGCCCTCCGGCGACTACCTCGTCAACGCCCAGGGGGAGGACGTGGTCTCGGGCGTCCGCAACACCCAGACCCTCGACGAGATGGCCCAGCTGCTCCCGGGCGCCCATGCCGAGCTGAGCGAGGCGCTGCGGACGCTGGAGTCCCATTACCGCGACATGCAGGACGTCGAGTTCACAGTCGAGGAGGGCCGGCTCTACCTGCTGCAGACCCGCAACGCGAAGCGGCCCGCCCAGGCGGCGGTTCGCTTTGCGGTGGACGCCGTCGCCGAGGGGCTGCTCGACTGGGCGGGCGCGCTCGGGACGATCGACGCCGGCAAGCTCGACGCGCTCTTGCATCCCACCTTCGACCCCGGGAGGGAGTACGACGTCCTCACCCGCGGCGTGGCCGCCTCGCCGGGCGCGGCGCGCGGCGCGATCGTGTTCACTGCCGCCGAGGCCGTCGAGCGGGGCGGCTCGGGCGAGGACGTGATCCTGGTGCGCCCCTTCACGGAGGCCGAGGACGTCGCGGGGTTCGCCGCCGCCCGGGGGATCCTCACCTCCGAGGGCGGCAAGGCCTCGCACGCGGCGCTTGTGGCGCGCGGCATGGGGAGGCCGTGCGTGTGCGGCGCATCCGAGTTCAATGTCGACGTCGACCAGGGCCTGGTGCACGTCAACGGCCGGGAACTGCGCGGTGGTCAGATGATCGCCATCGACGGCTCCACTGGGGCGATCACGCTCGACGACGTGCCGCTGATCACGCCGGAGATCTCGGAGGAGTTCCACACCGTGCTCGACTGGGCGGACGAGCTGCGCCAGCTGCAGGTGAGGGCCAACGCGGACACGCCAGAGGACTCGGCGCGAGCCCGGAGCTTCGGCGCCGAGGGGATCGGCCTTTGCCGCACCGAGCACATGTTCTTCGGGGCCGACCGGGACCGCCTGGTGAAGGAGATGTTCGTTGCGGCCGAGGAGTGGCGGCGCGCCGGGCAAAGGGCCGGGGAGGCCGAGGGCCGCTTCCGCGCCAGCCTCGGCGAGTTGCAGCGGATGCAGCGCTCGGACTTCGAGGGGATCTTCCGAGCGATGCGGGGATTGCCGGTGACGATCAGGCTGCTCGACCCCCCACTGCACGAGTTCCTCCCCGCGGAGCACTTCGAGGCGGAGCTGGCAGCGATCCAGCGGAGGGGCGCCGACCGCGACGAGATCGAGCGGGTCCAGCACACCGTGGCGCTGGTCCGCGAGCTGCACGAGGCGAACCCGATGCTGGGCACGCGCGGGGTGCGGCTGGCGATCCTCTACCCGCCGCTGTACGAGATGCAGGTCAGGGCGATCATCGAGGCGGCTGCGGCGGCGACGGCTGAGGGCGAGGGGGCTCGCGTGGAGATCATGGTGCCGCTAATCGCCTACGAGACCGAGCTCGAGCAAGTCCGGGAGCTGGTGGTGAAGGCGGCCGAGGAGGCCAAGCGAGAGCTCGGTGCCGATGTGACCTACCACGTGGGCACGATGCTCGAGCTGCCGAGGGCCTGCCTGGTGGCAGGGTTGATCGCGCGCCACGCCGACTTCTTCAGCTTCGGCACCAACGACCTGACCCAGACGGCAATCGGCCTCTCGCGCGACGATGTCGAGGGCCGCTTCCTCGGCCCCTACATCGACCGGGGCATCCTCGACGGCAGTCCATTCGAGACGCTCGACGAGCCAGGAGTCGGGGAGCTCGTCAGGATGGGCGTAGAGCGCGGCAGGGCGGCCAACCCGGAACTGACGATGGGCATCTGCGGCGAGCACGGCGGTGACCCGGAGAGCATCCGCTTCTTCCACCGGGCGGGGCTGGACTACGTGAGCTGCTCGCCCTACCGGGTACCGATCGCGCGAGTGGCGGCCGCGCAGGCTGCCGCGGCCTTCGAAGGGCGCCCCTAGCGATGCCGGGGGCGCAGCGGATGTCGCACGCCGACGCCGCCTGGCTGCACATGGACCAGCCGACCAACCTGATGGTGATCACCGGCGTGCTCTGGTTCGACGAGCCGCCCGATTGGGAGGCCGTACGGCGGAGGATCAGGGAGCGGATGGTCGAGCCGTTTCCCCGCTTTCGCCAGCGCGTGGTGGAGGGGAGGGCACCGCTCTCGGGGCCGCACTGGGAGGACGACCCGAACTTCGACCCCGACCTTCACTTCCACCGGGTCGCGCTGCCCGCGCCGGGCGACACCGCCGCGCTGCAGGCCTTCGTCGCCGATCTGATGGCCAATCCGTTGGATCGCTCAAGCCCTCTCTGGCACTTCCATTTCGTCGACGGATACGGAGATGGCGCGGCGATGGTCGGCAGGATCCATCACTGCATCGCCGACGGGATCGCGCTGTCGCGGGTCCTCCTCTCGCTGACCGACGAGTCGCCTGACGCCGGGATCGCGCCGGCCGACGACATCCTGGCGACCGCCGAGCGGCGCGGCCCGCTGAGAGCGCTGCTCCACCCGGCGGCGAGGGCCGCCTCGCTGGCGCGCGACGCGGCGGAGGCGCTCGCGCACGAGGCGATCGAGGTGGGAAAGGACCCCTCCCACCTCCGCGACCTGGCCACCGAGGCGCGAGAGGACGCTGCCGCGGTGGCGAAGCTGCTGACGATGCCCGCCGATCCGCCGACCGCCTTGAAGGGCGAGCTGGGGGTGGCGATGCGTGTCGCCTGGTCGCGACCGATCCCGCTGGACGACGTCAAGGCGATCGGCCACGCGACCGGCACGACCGTCAACGACGTGCTGCTGACCGCGGTCGCCGGAGCGCTGCGCAGCTACCTGGACGGCCGCGACACGCACGTGGAGGAGCTGACCGCAGTCGTCCCCTTCAACCTGCGGCCGCTGGATCAGCCGCTGCCGTCTGACCTCGGCAACCGCTTCGGTCTCGTCTACCTGCCGTTGCCGGTGGGAACAGAGGATTGCCGAGGTCGGCTCGCCGCGGTGCACCGCCGCATGGAGCAGATCAAGCATTCCCCGGAGGGCGCGGTCTCCTACGGGGTGCTCGACGCGATCGGCCGGACGCCCGTGCAGATCGAGAAGCGTCTGGTCGACCTGTTCGGCACCAAGGGCAGCGCGGTGATGACCAACGTGCCGGGGCCGCGCCAGCTTGTCTACCTGGCGGGGACGCCGGTGCGCGGCGTCCTCGTCTGGGCGCCCACCTCCGGCGGCGTCTCGATGAGCGTCGCGATCTTCAGCTACGCCGGCGGGGTGACCCTCGGCGTGATGAGCGACGCGGGGCTGGTCCCCGACCCCGAGAGGATCATCGAGGCGTTCGAGCCCGAGCTGGCCTCGCTGGCCCGCGAAGCCGGGCAGGCGGCAGCGGCCGAGTAGGCCCGAGCCGATGCCGGTTGTTTCGATCGGATGCCGGGGAGGGCCGCCGACCCTGGTCTTACGAAACTTGGCGTGAGCTAGTTGTCGCGCCAGTCCGTCAGGTGGTGGCGCCAGCTCGGGTCGATCTTGTCGAGCATCGAGTCGAAGGCATCGACCTCGGCATCTTTCGCATCGAGCTGATAACGCCGGGTGCCGTCGTCTATCACCTGCATCGACTGGATGTTGAATCGCGCCTCGAACTCGTCGAGGATTTCCGCTCCCTGTTCCGTGTCAGGGCGTAATGCGATCACAGCAGCCACCGCGATTCCCAAGAATACGGACGGTCGTTGGCTCGTAGCCATCGACCGGGACTGAGGAATCTGTCTGGTCTCGGCCCGCAGGCTCTGGCGATGGTCGGTTAACGGGCCTGTTGCCCCATCATCGCCCGCGTCACCCAGGGCTTTCACCCAGGGCTTCGCCCTCGGACATTGAGCCGCCTATTGTTCCCCAGGAGTCACCCGTCCATGCTGCCTGTCACATTTCCGCTGGGCAATAGGGTGTCACCTGACCGGCCATTGCGACGAGCTCTCAGGATGACGACTGACACGCAGGACGCCCGCTCGAAATCCGTACGGACCAGCTCGTAGACTTGGTCACCGAGCAACGAGCGCATCCTGTGCGGGTGCATTGACAGGAGGTGAGAAGTGGTCGGAGCACTACTCCTCGGATTGGTTGCCGGGTTCATCGGCCGGGCGCTCGTCCCGAACGACGTATTCGCGGGCATGAAAGGGCCGAAGTCCTGGCTTGTGTCGATAGTGCTGGGCTTGGTCGGCGCTGCGCTCGGTTGGCTGATCTTCACGGCTGGACTAGGGATCGGCGACGAAGACGTGTTCGACTGGGGCGGCATCCTGAGCGCGTTGATCGGCGTTGTCATCATTCTCCTCGTGGCGGGCTGGGTGATGCGGCGCCGCGTCTCCAGCAGCGAGCGCCGTCGGGTGCCCGACACTCCGGGTGGGCCCCCCTCCACCTGAAGGACGTAACTGCAGGAGCAGTCATCGCCTCCGCGGGATACTGCGTGGGCGATGTCGGAGGAGAGTCGAATGGCGGGAGGAGAGTGGCGATCCGCTTCCTGGGCTTCGAGGGATCTATCGCGGGCGAGCTGAGGTGCGAGCGTGGTTTGGGGTCTTCATTGGCATTCGAGGCTCCGCACGCGGCAAGGCCAGCGGCGTGGAGACAGAGCCGCGCTCCTGGCAAGTCTTCACGTTCGTGGACGGCAAGGCCGCAAGCCGTGAGATCTTCTTGAAAAGGGACGAAGCCCTCGAAGCCGCCGGGCTTTCCAAATAGCCGCTTTGGACGAAAAGCGGCTATCCGCTTCGCATGGCAAGGATCAAGCTTCCGAGTCGGGCACGGGAGCTCGCTGAACACGAACCAGGCTAATCGGATGGGGCGCCGTTTGGGGGCGCAGGACGGTCGGGCACGAGATCGATCTGGAGGCGCTCAGAGTCCGGCCACGGTCAACACCGCCAGGGCCCCGACCGAGAGGGCGATCAGAGCGAAGACCGCGCCGGTGAGCGCTCGGCCGAGGCCGGTCAAGGCGTGCTCGCCCATGACCTCGCGGCTCTTGGCCAAGCGGCGCATGAAGGGCAGGATGACGAGCAAGAGGACAGCGTTCAGCGCTTGCGAGAGAAAGAGGATCGGGATCAGCGGCGCTCCGGGGATGAGGACAATCGCGGCGGCGACGATGACGATCGCGCCGTAGCTGAGGTAGAAGACCCGGGCCTCGTCGAACTTGTCGTCGATGTCGCACCGGCGGCCGAAGGCCTCGGCGACCGAGTAGGCGGTCGAGAGTGGCACGATCGCCGCCGCCAGCATCGCCGCCCCGAGGAAGCCGAGCCCGAACAAGGTTGCGGCGAGATTTCCGGCCAGCGGCTCGAGCGCCCGCGCCGCGTCGCTGGCGTCATTGATCTTGATGCCCTGAACGTGCAGAGTCGCGGCGCAAGCGATGACGACGAAGAGCCCGATCACGCCAGTGAGGAGAGCGCCGACAATGACGTCCACACGCTCGTAGCGGAGATCCTTGACCGTGAGCCGCTTGTCGACTGCGTAGGACTGGATGAAGGCCAGGCCCCAGGGGGCGAGGGTGGTGCCGACGGTGGCGACGGCTACCAGCACCGCCTCGCGGTTGAGCGGGATGCTCGGCCTGACCGTGCCTTGAAGGGTCGCGCCCCAGTCGGGATGGGCGAGGAAGCCGGAGAGGATGTAGGCGACGAAGATCGTGCTCAGAGCGAGCAGAACGTGCTCGACATATTTGAACGAGCCGCGCAGGACCAGGAGTGAGACCGCCAACCCCGCTAGCGGCACGCTGACGTAGCGGCTGAGGCCGCTGAGGAGGTCCACGCCGGCGGCGACGCCGGCAAACTCGGCGCAGAGGGTTCCGAGGTTGGCGATGACGAGCGCGCCGAGCACGACCTGAACGGCGCCCGGCCCGGAGTGCTCGCGGACGAGTGCCATCAGCCCTTTGCCGGTGACGATGCCCATCCGCACCCCGAGCTCGTGAAAGACGATCAGTGCCACGGTCGAGAGGGCCAGGACCCAGAGCAGCTCGTAGCCGTACTTGGCGCCTAGGATCGAGTAGGTCGTGATCCCGGCGGGGTCGTCGTCGGAGAGCCCGGCGAGGACCCCCGGCCCGACGACCGCGAACAGTGCGGCGAGGCCGCCTGCGCGGATGAACAGGTGCCGGCGCCGGCTGAGATGCCAGTGCAGATGACGGCCCGGCGTTCCGTGGGCCCTCGCGGTGATTCGCCGGCCTAGCCCAGATCGAGGATCAGTCACAGTCGAGCGCCTCGGCCCGTTCCCTGTTCCCGTAGAGCATCTTCCGTTCCATCAGCGGCGACGCCGGCTCCATCGGCGCCATGCCGATGCGCGCGGCAAGCGTCGGCAGGCGGAAGCGATTGCGGCTGATGCCGCTTCGGTTTCGGTCGCGCCCCACGTCAGAACAGGCTGGCGCCAGAGCTTGTAGCGGCGCCGAGTAGAGCAGGAAGCGTGAAAACGCCGGAGCGCAGCCTCATTCGCGGAAGTCTGACACTCGCATTACCCCGTTCGGTGGGACCGATCCCGACAAGTGGCTCGATCGCGGGTAGCCGGCTGACGTTCGGCACGAGGGCGCTGGAGGAAGAGCAACTGTCTTCCGTGCGGAGGAGCCGTCAGCATCACCTCGTTGGTCGTGACTCCCTTCGCGTGAAAGCGGGAGCTGGGTTGTCAGCAAGGCGACGACCGAAATAGCTGCTTTGGACGAAAAGCAGCAGTGCTGCTTCGCATGGAAAGCGGCCCTGGGCGATGAACTGCTCGGACTGCTCTCATTCGTACCGCCTCGACGAGCCACGAGTCCGGCAAGCAATACCCCTGCCAACTCTTCCGCACTCCGACTGCCAACAAAGGGCAGTGGGGGTTAGGATCGTGCAATGCTTCGGCCGGCGGAGCCGAGCAGAGCGCACCTCTCTGCCACAGCACCTGCCATAGCCGATTCCGCGGCGCGACCCCAAGACCGCGGGTCGTAATCCGCCTTTTCTCCCACGCCGCCCTCCGCCTTCGGCACGCCCGCGAAGTGAGTGAAGATGTGGTCGCCGACAGCACGGGTGAAGGCGTACTGAAGGTCGGAGTCGACGTTGACCTTCACAACCCCGTAGCGGACGGCGTTGCGCAGTTCCCCCTCGCTCGAGCCACTGCTGCCGTGGAAGACGTACTGGAAGCGGGCGCCGGGACGAGCTGCAGCGAGGGCTTCTTGGCCCTCACGCAGGGTCTCTGGTCGCAGCTGAACTGCGCCAGGCGCATGAAGGCCGTGCACGTTGCCGAAGGTGGCGGCGAGCAGGTAGCGCCCGCGCTCCCCGGTCCCCAGGGCGTCGGCCACGCGCAACAGGTCCTCGGTCGTCGTGTAGAGCTTGTCGTGCTCGACAGCCTCGCCGCTCACGTCGTCCTCGGCACCGCCCACTACTCCGGACTCGACCTCGAGCACGACGCCTGCCCGCGCGCACCCTTCCAAGAGCATCGATGAGATGCGCAGGTTCTTCTCGAGGGGCAGTGCAGAGCCATCGAACATGTGCGAGTTGAACAAAGGGGGCTCGCTGCGCTCTCGCCGCCGCAGCGATTCCGCGAGAAGCGGGCGGAGGAACGTGTCGAGCTGGTCCGGAGGGCAGTGATCGGTGTGGAGGGCAACGAACACGCCGGACTTGCGTGCGACTTCGTGGGCGAAGCCCGCGAGCGCTCTCGCCCCGATCTCGCCGTGCCCGACGGCAGTGCCCGACGTGTATGCCGCACCACCTGTTGTCAGCTCGACGATGCCATCGGACTCGGCCTCTGCAAAGCCGCGCAGCGCGGCGTTCAGGGTTTCGGAGGAGGTCACGTTGACGGACGGATACGCGAAGCCGCCTTCCGCGGCGGCGTCGAGCATGTGTGCGTATTGCTCGGAGTCCGGAATGGTCACGCGCAGGTATTCCGACTAGGTGCCCCACCCGGAGGACTCAAGCGTCAGGGTCGCCGCCATCTCAGTTCTGGGCGAGCGCCGGAGCCCTCTCGTCGGGGCTTCCGGGTGCCGGCGGAAGCGCAGGGGCGCCCACCGGGCCGACATGCGGCAGCCACTCGAGCCAGTGCGGCAGGTACCAGTTCCAGTCACCGAGCAGCGTCATCGACGCGGGCAGCAACACGGCGCGAACCAGGGTTGCATCGATCAAGACCGCCACGCCGAGTCCCACACCAAGCTCCTTGAAGAAGACCAGTGACAACGTCGCAAAGACGGCGAAGACCGCGACCATGACGACGGCGGCGCTGGTCACCACGCCGGCCGTGGTCTTGATCCCGTGCGAGACGGCCTGGTCGGTTGGCATACCGCGGTCGTAGGCCTCACGGATTCGGGTGAGGATGAAGACGTGGTAATCCATCGAGAGGCCGAAGAGGACGACGAAGAGGAACAGCGGCATCCAGGAGATGATCGCGCCGGTCGAATGGAAGCCCAGGAACGATTGGAGGTGGCCGTCCTGGAAGATCCAGACGATCACCCCGTAGGCGGCGCCAACCGAAAGCAGGTTGAGGATGATCGCCTTGATCGGGATGACAATCGAGCGGAAGGTGAAGAGCAGCAGCAGGAACGCCGCCGTCAGGACGAAGGCGAAGACGAGCGGGAGGTGCGACTTGGTGGTGTCCCTGAAGTCCTTCGATTCGGCCGTGAAGCCGGTTACGTCGGCGCTGACACCCGGCACGGCCCCGATCGTTGCCGGGACGATGCTGTCGCGCAGCTCGGCCAACGCCGCATTCGACTTCGAGTCGGTGCCATTCCCCGCGACCGGGATGTTCACCGAAACGACGCTGCGGTCGGGAAAGGTGTCGAGCGTGATCGGGGGCTTGAAGAGCGAGCTGGCCTTCGCCCGCGCCACCAGCCCGGCGATTCCCCGCCTGACCTGCGGCGTGGGCCCGTTCGGAGAACTGACCACGACCACCGCGGGAATCCCACCCCCCGGGAAGACCTTCTGCATCCGGTTGTAGGTCTGGATCGAGGCGACGTCCTGGGGCAGCGATTCGACGCTCTCGTTCGCGGTGTGCAGGCGGAACGCCGGCAGCGCGAGGAAGACCAGCAGGCCCGCGCACAGGACGAGGGAGATCACTGGATGGCGGAGAACCGGATCGAGAACCGGCGACCACACTCGGCTCTCATCTGCCTTCCATGAATGGTGCTTGAGGATCGGTACGCCACCCTTCTCCACCCGGTCCCCCAGCCAGGACAGGATCGCCGGCAGCACGGTCAGCGAGCCCACCAATGCCACGGCGACGACGAGGATGGTGCCGGTGGCAAACGATTCGAACGTGGGCGTCCCCGCCAGATACATCCCGGCCATGGCGATCATCACCGTGAAGCCGGAGACCATCACCGCACGGCCCGAGGTCGCGGCGGCGGCAGCAAGCGCCGCCTCCTCGCTTCGGCCGTCCTCCCGCTCCTCGCGCTCGCGCCGCAGGTAGAACATCGAGTAATCCACGCCCACAGCGAGGCCGATCAGCAGAATCACCTCGTTGATCGAGTTGTCGACCCCGCCGATGACGTGGCTCAGCGGGCCCATGATGCCGATCGTCGCAATGACCGCGGTGAGCGCCAGGAGCAGCGGCACTCCGGCGGCGACGAGCGCGCCGAAGGCGATCAGCAGGATGATCAGGGTGACGGGCAGCGACGTGATCAGGGCTTTGCCGAAATCGTCCTGAACGACCTTGTTGATCTGCTGCTGGGTGCTGGCGTCGCCGAACTCGCCGAGCGTGAAGCCCGGATGCGCCTGCTGAACTGCGGCGACCGCCTGAACGGCCGGCTTGACCCGGTCCATTACGTCCGCGTCGTTGCCCGCTATCTGGTAGCGGAGCAGCGCCGAATGTCCGTCAGCGGAGACCTGGTTCGCGTTCGCCGGGGCCAGCGGGCTCTCGAAGTTCTGGGTGTCGGGCAGCGCCGCAAGCTTCCGCTGCACGTCGACCGCGACCGCGCGGAAGGCGGGGTCGCCGGCGGTAGCCCCGGTGCTTTGGATCAGCACCATCTCCTGGGCGTGCTCCGGAGCGGCATCCGCGATCGCCTGATCGGCGCGCCCGGACTCCCCGACCCCGGTCTGAGTGTGCTCCAGGGTCTTGGTCCCGACTGCGCCGCCGATCATGAAGGCAATGACGACGAAGGCGAGCCATCCCCAGATCGCGGTCTTGCGATGCTGGGCGCTCCAGACGCCGGCGCGGGATGCCACCCCGCGAGGGGTCATGCGAGCGGTTGGATCCTCGCCTCCTGGACGAGATGCGGACACGCCGACCTCCATGTCGTAGACGGCTTTCGGACCCTAACCGTGGATTCGAGCGCGGTCAACCCGCACTTACTTGCGACATCTCGTCGCGCGCAGCACCGGGCACGCGAATCGGGAGATCGCCGCTTTCATGCAAATGGAGGTATCCCGTTAGCTGCCCAGAGTGAGGCTCAGCGCGGAGCATCAGGGCGAGAAGCCAATCGCTCAGGTGATGTGGCGCAGTTCCCGGCAAAGCGCGCCGACCAGAGGCCAGCGATCGACTTGCGACTGATTGTGGGTCCCGACCAGCACCGCGTCGTACTCGTGCGCATGAAAGGCGAAGGCACCGATGAACCCGGTGTGACCGATCAGCTCTACTCCCTCCACGACGACACGTCCGGTACCCAATCCGTAGTCGTCGTAGCGCACCGGGTGTCCAGGTGGGAAAGACGTGCCGGCCGTCCAGCTGGTCAGCTCCTCGAGTCCATCGGAGTCGAGGATCTGCCCCGACCACAAACCTCGCACCCAACTCGTCAAGTCGGGGCCGGTCGTGACGAGGCCGCCTCCGGCCCAATCGATCGTCGGCGAAAGCTCGGTCATGTCGACCTCGCCGTCGTAGTGGTGGGCAATCTCGCGCTGCCGTGACGGCTCGTGCCCCTCGAGCCACGTCCCCTCCATTCCGAGCGGGTCGAAGGCGACTTCTCGATAGATCGAGTGAAGCGGTTGTCCCGTGATCTGCTCGAGCAGAATTCCGATCACGGTGTAGCCAGTGTCGGAGTAGCTGAAGCCTTCGCCGGGGCGAAAGTCCGGCTTGGAGCGCTCGGCCACGTGATCGACGAATTCGGCCGGATCCCAGGCGCGGTCTGGATCCTGCTTGACCCGGGCGAGGAATGCCTCGTCTCCAAAGTAATTTGGCAGGCCCGAGGTGTGCGCGAGCAGCTGGCGGGGCGTCGTTCGTGGTAGATCCTCGAAGGCGCGCCAGCGATTGAGCAATTCCGACTCCAACTGGCCATCGAGGGGATCGTCCAGAGCCAGCCGGCCATCGTGAGCAAGCCGCACTGCGACGCTGGCGGTCATGTTCTTCGTGACGCTCGCGATCCGAAAGGCGTCGTCGGGCTGCAGGTTGCGGGATTCCTCACGGGTAAGGCGGCCGGCCGAGCCTGTCCAGACGAGGCCCGCGCCGGGCGCCTCGATACTTGCGATCGCCCCGGGGGCGCCGGCAGAAATCTGGTCTTCCAATGCGGCCTGTAGACGCGCGGGTGCGGCCACAACCAGCAGCCTAGGTGCTCACTGGGTCCCGCTCGTCATTCGGTCACCTCGAAGCTGAACATCATCCCGCTCTCGTGGTGCTCGGCGATGTGGCAGTGGGCCATCCAGAGGCCCGGATTAGTGACGTCGAGCAGGATGTCGACCGTCTGCCCGGCCGGTATCAGCACAGTGTCGGTCCAGACCAGATTGGGCTCGACGACGCCGTCACGGGCGAGGGTCAGGAAACGGCCGGCCCCGTGGATGTGGAAGGGGTGGTGCATCGGGTGGTCACCGGCCATCTCATTGAGCAGGCGGATCTTCACTCGGTCTCCGACCTGGAATCGCCAGTTGATCGCTCGGTTCTCGGCGTCGGTCTCGCGATCGATCAGCTTCCAGCGCATGTTGGCTGGCGTGGTCAGCTTGTTGACGTCGACCATGTCGTCCTCCCACTCGATCCCGCCTTCGGTCGAGTGTGAGTGCTCATGGCTATGACCACCGCCTGCCTCGCTGACCAGCTGTGATGGCACGAGCTTCATGCCGCACTCCGGACAATGGCCGGCCTCGCTGCTGATGACCTCGGGGTGCATCGGGCAGGTGTAGGAGGCCTCGACCGCGAGCAGCTTCATCCCGCACTGCGGGCACTTGCCCGGCGCCTCCTGGACGACTTCGGGGTGCATCGGGCAGGCGTAGACGACCGGGCCCTCGCCCTCGGGAGCACCCATGTCCATCTCGGCGATGAATGCCAGGCTCTTGTCGGGCTCGCGTTCGAGGTCGTCCTCTTGAATGCGCTCCCGCTCGGCGGCGAGGTCGGCGTTGGTTCGCAGCGTCTCGAACTCAGCCTCGAGCGAGGGCTCGGCCTGCTCATCGCTGACGCTGATCGTGGCTAGCGGATAGACGCGGCCCGGAGTGTGGTGCTCGAGAGTCAGCTCACCGGACTTGACAAAGAGAGCATCGACCACCACCCGCTCCGAGGGCGCCAGGATGACCTCGTCGACCACCTCCTCGCGCTCGACGTGACCACTGTCGCCCCCGACCAGCTTCATCCGCGCCCCCGGGAGCTTGACCTTGAAGACGCGGGTATTGGCGGTGTTGGTGAAGTAGAAGCGCACCACCTCGCCCCTCTTCGCAGTGAGTGCGAGGTCGGTCTCGCCGGAGACCAGGAGCACATCGCCGAAGCGGCCCATCGCCGAATGCGTGGTCTCGGTGCGGCTGAAGGCAGCCACCTTGCCGTCCTCCAGCAGGATGTCGTCCAGGGTAAGAGCCACATCCCGGTGAACCGGCGGCCAATAGTCGGGGTCTGAGGGCTCGACAATGACGTTGCCGTAGAGGCCCATTTCCTGGCCGTAGTCCTCGCGGATGTGCGGGTGGTACCAGTACACACCGGGGTCTGGGAACGCGACTCGGGCGGTGAAGCTGCCGCCAACCGGGATCGGAGTCTGGGTCTCGTGGGTTCCGTCGTACCGGTTCTCGAGGCGCAGGCCGTGCCAGTGCACGGTCCCTTCCATGTCGCCCTGGTTGACAACCTTGACGTCGATCTCAGAGCCCTCCTTGACTCGCAGGCTCGGGCCCGGGATCGAGCCGTTGTAGGCCAGCATTCGCACGCGGGAGTCGCCGAGCTGCTTGACCACCGGAGCGATCCTGAGCTCGAACTCATCGCCATCGGCGAGTTCCACCAGCTCGGTGGGTTGCACTCCCGGGAGATCGGCGACTTCGGTTGGGAAGTTCTCGGAGGTCTGCTTCATTCGAATTTCTCCTGCGGGTGTTAGTTGGCGTGCGCGATGACGGGTTCAGCGGGCTGCGTTGGGCTGGAGACGCTGATCTGCTCAGCGATGTGCGCGGCGTCGTCCTTGACCCAGCCCAGCAGCGCCGATCCTCTGGTGTGCTCCCAAGAGAGGCCCAGGAAGTAGAAACCGGGCGAATCGGTCACCCCGCGCTTGTGTCGGGGCCGCCCGTCCTCGCCGAGCACCGGCAGCTTGATCCATGAGTAGTCGGGCTTGAAGCCAGTGGCCCAGATCACAGTCCCGGGGTTGAGGGTGGGTCCGTCGTCAAAGCTCACAGACGATCCCGTGGCCTCGAGAGCGCGTCCGTGCAGAGTGACCCCGTAGCGACGGGGCAGGGTCCTTGGGGACGATCCGATCAGAGTCTCGCGGCTTGAGAGACGCTGGCCAATTCGCGTTTCGACCGATTTGCGGATCAGCCCGGTGACCTCGAGGTACCAAAAGAGATCCCGGCCGAAGATCCGTTGTGGAAGCGGGGTCTGGCGCGAGCCGATCGCCAGGTGAACCTCATACGGGCCTGAGAGCTCCTTGGCGATCTGGAAGCCAGTGTTGCCTCCGCCGACGACGAGGACGGGCCCGTTCTCAACTGATTCCGGGCTGCGGTAGTCGACGCTGTGCATCTGCCGAACCTCCGGATCAAGCTGACCAGCGATCGACGGCATGCGTGGGTCCTGAAATGGCCCTGTGGCAACAACGACGTTCTTCGCTCGCCACGATCCAGCATCGGTCTCGGCGAGATAACCGTCGTCGTCCGCCGCCAGCGAGGTGACCCTCGCACCCAGCCGGATCGGCAGCTCGAACTTCGCGGCGTAGGCCTGGAGATAGTCCGCGACCTCGTCCTTGCCCGGGTAGCTGTCCCGGGGCGCCGGGAACTCCATCCCTGGCAGCGAGTCGTACTGGGCCGCGGTGAAGAGCCGCAGCGAGTCCCAGCGGCTGCGCCAGACAGCGCCGATCTCATCCGCGGCGTCGACTATCTGAAGCGACACTCTGCGCTTACGCAGCTTGTAGCCCACGGCCAAGCCGGCCTGGCCAGCACCGATGACCAGGACTCCCACCTCGGCGCGGCGGGTCGAACCGTTCGAAAATATTTCATCTCTCATGAGTCGCGACTTGAATCACGCTTCCCGCGTGGCCCGTACATCCGCCGGAGTCCCCGAAGCACCGTCGCGTCGAGCCTAACCGCTCGTTAGGAGCGAGCGCAAGCTTTGCTTTGGGAGGGGGGTATCCGCTTCACGACCCACCACCGCTGCTTTGCATGGAAAGCGGCGTTTTCGAGCTGGCGCTCGCTGTTCGCACAGCGAGCTGGTGGCCCAGTGCCCGCGGTCTCGGGCGCAGATCCCCGCTTCCGCTTCTCAGACTGGAATCGGGGCGGGCACTAGCTGGGAACTCGGATCAGCCATGACGTACCACAGTCCACGCATCCGATCCAGGTGCCGTAACGCGTGTATTCGATCAGCCTGAGACGCATTGGATTCCCATGAACGCAGGCGTCGGAACCAGCTCGATACTGACTCGAGTGTCCTTGCACTGCGATTGTTCCGCTTCGTCTGTTGGTCACGGTGCCAGGGTTGCTGGGGGTTGCCAAGGGAAGTGAAAGCTCCACACAAACGCCGGGCAAAGACCGGGTCTGCTTGATCCAATCTTTCGGAAGCCCTTCTCCGGCCTTTCAGGAACCAACCGAGGATCCGACCACGAATCCCCGGCACCGGAGGCATCGGATGGACAACGCAGAACACGACCGCAGCGATCACTACCTCGTCGCTCAGATGCGAATCGATGCGCGGCGCGCATGGAGAAGGCCCAGACCCCGGGGGGTGGTCCGGCCGGCCAAGGAGCGCGGGTCGGCTCGGCCAACGCCACTCGCCCCGGCCGACGGATCGCTTCCGGAGGCCGCATCCGCTGCCTGACCCGCGGCAGCCGTCAAGATCCGCGGGTTGTTCGAACGACGCTTCCACACGATGGGGACCGAGATCCGCGTTCTGATCGGAGCACGAATCGAGGACGGCCAGCCCGAGCCCGCTGTGATGGCGGAAAGCGTTGAAGCCCAGCTGACCGAATTCGATCGCGAGCTGTCCCGTTTCAAGCACGACAGCGAGCTTTCTCGACTCAACCGCGATCCCCGCGAGGTGGTTCCAGCCTCCCCCTTGCTTCGCGCCGCGGTTTCGGCCGGGCTGTGGGCCGCCGAGCACACGGGCGGCCTTGTGGATCCGACCCTCCTGCCCCACCTCGAGGCTGCGGGTTATGCGGAGTCACGCAGCGGCATCGCCTCGGAGCCGCTCGAGTCCGCCCTCGCCACCGCCCCGCCTCGGCGCCCGGCCGGTCCCGCTCCCGATCCGGCATGGCGTCGCATCCGAGTGCTCGAGGACGAGGGCGCGATCAGGCGGCCCCCGCCGGTGAAGTTGGACAGCGGCGGCATCGGCAAAGGTCTGGCCGCCGACCTGGTCGGCCAACGGCTGACGGGCTACGCGCGCTACGTCATCGATTGCGGCGGAGATGTGCGGGTGGGCGGCAAGCTTCCCGACAGGGCGCCGATCGAGCTCCAGATCCGTCATCCGCTGAGTGGCGCTGCCGCCGAGGCATTCGCGTTCGAGCGTGGTGCAATCGCGACATCCGGCCTGGACGCGCGTCTGTGGAGGCTTCCCGACGGCACACATGCGCACCATTTGATCGATCCGGCCACCGGCCGGCCCGCCTGGACCGGCCTGATCTGCGCGGCCGCGCGTGCGCCGACCGCGCTCGAGGCTGACGTGCTCGCAAAAGCTGCACTGCTCAGCGGCCCCGACGGGGCAGCCGCGTTCCTCAGCGAGCACGGTGGTCTAGTCGTCCGGGACGACGGCAGCGTCCAGCGCATCGGCCCGCTTCACGATCCCCCGCGCGTACGGATCGAGCCTCACTGACCGTTCGCCCGTGCCTGCCCCCGCCGGCCATGTGGGCAACTACCGAGAGCACGTCCCGGGTGGACCACCGATGTGACGGGTCGGAACCGACCCTAGAGTCGGCAGACCTGACCGGACTCTCCGTCACTAACCAAGAGGGGTGAGTGAGAGATGACGTACGTGCCGCAGATCGACGAGAACGCCTGTGCCGCCCATGGTGATTGCGTTGACCTCGCCCCGAATGTGTTCGCCCTGAACGAAACCGCGCATGTGATCGGCGACGGTCCACAGGATCTGATCATGAAAGCGGCCGAGGCGTGCCCCTCGACGGCGATCTCGGTGATCGACGACCAGACCGGCGAGCAGGTCTATCCCTAGCAGCTCGTGTTCCCTCCCCGAACACTGATGATCACCGCCGCGGGATCACTGGCACTTGTCATCCTCGCCGGCTGCGGCGGCGACAGCCGGCGCGCGGAGAGCGAGGGAGGCCAGACTGTCGCCGTCACGCCAACGACGCAGACCACCCAAGCCTCCAGCCCGAAACGGGTGGCTATTGCGAAGGTCACGGATCCAGCGCGGCGCGCGTACATAGCGCGAGTGGATCGTATCTGCAGCAATCTCGACCCGGAGCGCAGCTCGGCTCGAGAGCGCGTGGCGGGCTCGACGGACGTACAGGAGGCAAGCAGGGCCTACGAGGACACCATCACCTCGGGAGAGGCGGAGCTTCGGCGAATACAGACCGTTCCGCCCCCTCCGGGCGAGAGCCAACTGCTTCGTGCGAATGTCTTTGACGTGATCAACCGGCAGCTCGCCCTGCGTGGCGAGATCCGCAACGCGCTTACCTCGCTCGACATCGCACGACTTCAGGCACTTCAGGGCCAGCTCGATGATTTGAGCCGATCGGTATCGGCCTTCGCTCGGGGCTATGGCTTCAGGGTCTGCGGAGAGGACTAGGGACAGAGATGCCCGAGCCATCCATGACCCCGGAGCCCCCCACCGCTCGCCCGGCCGAGCCGACCAATGGGCAACCGGGAGCACGGGAGGCTCAGACGCCTCGTCCGCAACGGCGGCCGCTGCCGAGCCCCCTCGCGGTGATCACGGCGAGTCTGGGGCTGTTCTTCATCGTGCTGACACTGCTGGCGATTCAGGTTCGGAATGGCCGAGATCCCGCGCTCGGCCCAGGTCCGGCGGTGCAGTCGAGCAGCCAACCGCTCGCGAAGGGATCGAAGACCCAGCAGGCGACCCAGGTCGTGAGCCGAACGTCTCCCGTCCCCCCATGAGTGCGCACTCTTCCAGCCCACCGGTGGCCAGCTCGGAAGGTCCTAGCCTGAGCGTGCGGATCGCTGCCGTGTTGGTCGTGGTCGCCCTCGCCGCCCTCGCCGCCTACACGGTGTTCAGCGGGCCGACCCGGGTCTCGGTGGGTGGCCCGCAGACTGCTGCCCCCAGCAATTCCGCCCCACCCGCGAGCCAGCAGGAGCCTGAAGGGGAGGGCGGCGGAGGTGACTGAGCCGGATCCGGCCAACTATCCGTGGTGGCTTGCGTCTCGCTCCGCCGGGATCGTTGCCTTTGTGTTGATTGCGAGCGCTGTCATCCTCGGGCTCGTCCTGGCCTCTCGCTTCTCATGGCCTCCCGGGATGAAGCGAAAGGTGCTCAAGGTCCACCAGCAGATTGCCCTCGCCGGTCTGGCGGCCATCGGCGCGCATGGTGCGCTGCTTCTCGGCGACAGCTTTCTCAACCCGGGCGTTACCGGGATCACGATTCCCTTCACTCTGAGCTATAGGCCGGCGTGGACCGGGCTCGGCATCCTCGCCGGGTATCTGGCGCTCTTACTGGGACCCACCTTCTACGTTCGACGCCGCATTGGAGCACGTCGTTGGAGGCGCATCCACCAGGCCACCGTCGTCGTCTACGTTCTGGCCGTGTTGCACTCACTCGGTTCGGGAACCGACGGGGCAAGCCTCTGGTTCACGATCATGGTCGCGTGCAGCGCTGTGCCGATCCTGGCGCTGCTCATCCTTCGTTACGGGCGCCGAACCAAGACGCCGGCTCGCGCGCCGATCCGCCCGCGGCCGAGCATCGCTGCGGATCCAACTCCTGGCGCCTAGCGCGTTGCTTACCGCAGGGGGACGAACTTGAGGGTGAGCGACCGGACTCGAACCGGCGACCACCTGGACCACAATTCGCGCTCAGGCGGCGAATCGAGGTCAGCTGAGGTTCGCTCAGTTCAGGTGAGTTTCGCTCAGTTCGCTCAGGTTCGCTCCGTTTAGTACCCCGTTTAGTACCTCGCCAAGGACTAGCGAAACGGAGGACGCTGGACGGTCACTGCGGCAGTCATCCTCGCCAAGCAAGATTGGGTCCGCTTCCGCGGGATGGCTGCTTTGCATGGAAAGCAGCACTCTTGGCGGCGATACTGCATGGGCGATGTCGGAGGAGAACATCGACACGCTGCGTGCCGCATTCGACGCTTTCAATCGCGGGGACCTCGAAGGCGCTTTCGTCAATCTCGCCCCGGACTTCGAGTACGTCTCTAGCGGATGGCTTCCGGACTCCGACGATTCGTATCGCGGTCCCGACAAGTTCAGGCAGTTCCTGGGCTGGCTCTCGGACGAGTTCGACGATGCCCGGCTGGAGGCCAACGAGTTCATCGATGCGGGTGACGCCCTTCGCGACGATGGGACGGTGGTGAATCTGGTCGTCGTCTCGATGGCCACTCGTGGACGAGGAAAGGCCAGCGGGGTCGAGTCCAGCTGGGACTTCTGGCACGTGTGGACGCTTCGCGATGGCCAGGCTGTGAGAGGCCAGGGGTTCATGCGCAAAGAGGACGCCCTCGAAGCCGCCGGGCTGCGGGAGGAGGCTAGGTCTGAGGAGAACGTGGAGATCGTGCGGCGAGCCTTCGCCTACGAGTACTACGCGATCGGCGGTCGCGCCGAGGCGGAGGCGATCTTCGATCCCCATGTCGTGATGAATCCGACCGACGAGGCACCGTCGGAGGGCATGCATGCGATCCGAGCGGATTTCGAGCGGTGGGCGAGCGCCTGGGAAGACCTCAAGGTGACGGTCGAGGAAATCATCCACGCCGGTGATCAGGTCGTCCTGGTTGTCCATCACCAGGCACGCGGCCGAAAAAGCGGGGTCGAGGTCGACACCCGCTTCTACCCCGTCTATACGTTGCGCGGGGGCAAGGTCTCGCGCGTGGATGAGTTCGAGGAGATGGCAGAAGCCCTCAAGGCCGCCGGGCTGTCGGGGTAGCCCTTTTGGACGAGACGCGGCTATCGCTTTGCATGGAAAGCAGCGCTTTCGTCAGTCGCGAGATACTCCGCGGGGAATGTCGCAGGAGAACGTGGAAATCCTCCGACTTGTCTACGAGGCTGACCTCGGCCCGGACGTCCTGCAATACCTGGACCCGAATGTTGAGCTCTATCCCGGCATCGAGGCACCGGACCAGCACATGAAATACGTGGGCCGCGACGGGTGGAGTGAGTTCATGGAGGGTGCCACCGAAGCCTGGGAGTCGGTAGATATCGAGACCAAGGAGATCATCGAGGCGACGGGCAACCGAATCCTCTCCATCGATCGGTGGATCTTCCGCGGGAGGGACGGCATCGAAATCGACCGCGAGCTTCCCACCATCTTCACCTTTCGAAACGGGCTCATAGTCCGAATTGACGGCTTCACCGACAAGGCCGAGGCCCTCGAAGCTGCGGGGCTGTCGGAGTAGCGCTTAGGGCTCAGTAGAGCCAGATCGCTCAGCGCGCCCGACAGGATTCGAACCTGTGACCTTCGGTTTCGTAGACGGTCGCTTGGCGAGGAAACAGCCTGCAAATCAGTAGGCAGGCCTTGCTGAGGGAACGCCCGAGGGAACGAAAACCCGGCCAAGAGACAGGCGCCCGACATGACGTACGCGGTTGCACTTGACCTGATCAGGACCGCCTGATCAACCGGCACCGCGCGCGGCGGTAAGGTTTCCGACCGAGCGATGAATCGATTGGGCCTCTTCGCAGTTGCGACCCTGGTAAGTGTGGCGCTGCTGACCGGCTCGGCCGCCGCAAAAACCGTGACGGTCACGCTCTCCTCGGACACCGTTGCGTTTGGAGATCAGGCCGTCGGGTCGACCAGCAGCCCGCAGGTTGAAACGCTGCGGCTGAGCTGCTCCGCACCGTGCGGCTTCTCGCCGGTGATCGCCAGCTCCAACCTGGCCTTCGCGGCGGCGAGCGGGTGTCCGACGATGATGAGCGCGGACTTCGGAAGTGACGCGACCTGTCCGATCTCGCTGTCCTTCACCCCGACAGCGCTCGGGCCGGTCGGCGGGACACTCAGCACCGGCACCGGCGGGCCGACTGCCAGTCTGAGTGGCAATGGAGTGACCTTGCCGCCACCTCCCTCCGCCAAGTGCAAGAAGAAGAAACAGCGTTCCGCCCAGGGCGCGAAGAAGAGGAAGTGCAAGAGGAAGCGGAAACGCTAGGCGGGCAATTGCGGGAAGCTTTGAGGCGCGCCCGACAGGATTCGAACCTGTGACCTTCGGTTTCGTAGACCGCGGTGGCAGTTCGGTGGGGCTCGTCCGGGCTCAGGATTCGGCTCTATACGAGGACTCGAGTTCGTCTGGGTTCGGCTGGACTCCGTCCCGTCTGTTGCCCTCTTGTTGCCCTCCTCGAGGTCGGAGGTTTACGGCTACACACCGCTGCTTTGCATGGAAAGCAGCACTCCGTGGCGAGATACTGCGTGGGCGATGTCGGAGGAGAACGTGGAGATCTTCAAGCGCGGCATCGAGGCTTGGAACCGCAAGGACATTCCGGGCTTCCTTCGGGCGGCGGACCCCGAAATCAGGTGGGAACACTGGTTGGCTGATCTCGAAGGGGACCTCACGGGCGTTGACGCGGTCCGAGCCTGGCACGAGGACATCGCTCGGTCCTTTGACCATTGGAGGATCGACTGCGACGACTTCCGTGATTTGGGTGATCGGGTGCTGGCGCTGGGCACGCTCCGGGCCGTCGGGAAGGAAAGCGGGGTCGAGACCGAGATGCCGTGGACGGTTGTGGCCACGTTTCGTAACGGGCTGGTCACCCACTTCATCGACTACGGCGACAGGGACAGAGCCCTCGAAGCCGCCGGGCTGCGGGAGTAGGCGATGTCGGAGGAGAACGTCGAGAAGATCAAGGCGCTGCTCGAACCGTTTGATGATGCGGAAATCACCGGCATCGATTGGGAAGGCGAAGCGATCCGCGAGATCTTGGAGCGGGACTACTCGCCCGACATCGAGCTGAGGACGCTGGAGTCGGGTATTGGGTCCGGTCCAAGCAGCTTTTACAAGGGCTGGGACGGTCTGATCCGATACTTCAGGGAATGGTTCGAGCCGTTCAGCGAATACCGCATGAAGTGGCTCGATTACGTCGAGGCTGGCGAGCGCGTCCTGGTCCCCATGAAGGCGTCGGGCGTTGGAAGCGCGAGCGGGCTGCGGGTCGAGATGGAACTCGTCCTCTCCTTCGAGCTTCAGGACAGTCTGATCACCCGGCTTGATCAGTACGACACCCTCGAACAGGCCCTCGAAACCGCCGGGCTGTCGGAGTAGGCCGCTCACGACGTCACGGCGCGGACCGTCGCCCATCCGGCGGTTTTTGAGCGGAAGGCTCACGCCACTCGACGCTCCCTACCCCTGATCCTCGTGATGAGGAGGGACGCGGCAACTATCGGGCGCCGACCCCGACGGAAGGGGTGTGCCCGTAACCGTTCCCAACCGAAGGAGTTGGCATGCGCAAGATCATCATGGCCGTGCTCGCCGCACTGGTCATCGCCGCGTTCGCGGCGGTCCCGGCGGCCGCTACCTCGACTCAGAACAGGGGCCAGCCCAGCCAGGAGTGCGGCACCGGCCCCGGCCAGTCGCCTGTCGAGCCCGCGGGATTCGGCACCGACGGTTTCGCGAACGCCGAGGGGCATTACGCGGCCGGTGGCGCGAACGGCAATCCCCACGCCGTCGCGCAGTACGACGTCGCCTGCTTCCAGTTGAGCAGCCACTAAAGGGTGAGTGATCGGGATGGGTCGGGCAACCTGGTCCGGCCCGTCCCGAAAGAGAGCTCCGGGGACCAGCGCCTCGATCTTCTCTCGGGGCAAGCAAGGATGCCCTCGAAGCTGCCGGGCTGTCGGAGTAGGCGATACCTGGGCTATCGCCTTTTTCAGTCATGAGGATTGCGTCCACGCCCGGACTAAAGGACAGCAACGATCAAGCCGACCACAGCGATGGCGGTAGCAAGCAAGGCAACCGCCAGCGAGAGGGTTGCGAATCTGAGCGCCTCCCAGTCTGGGGCATAGGCTGTGACCCAGCCCTCTACTTTCGTGGCCACCTGACTAGCCGCTGACTTCTTGTCCTCGGCGGCCTCGACTTCGTCCTCCCCATAAGCCTCGACCTCGTCCTCCCCATAAGGGTCGAACGGTCGAGTGGACGCCTGGCCTCGCGCCGGTTCCGCTGCACTCGTCCCATTGCCTGATACGGGCCCGAACTCCCTCCTACTGGCCGAGACGATTCGCTCCGGCAATAGGTCGATTGTGGCCACAATCCGCAGGAGCATGTCGTCCACGCGCTCCAGCTCTTTCAGCAGCATCTCGTCCGTGCGCTCCAGCTCTTGCAGCAGAATCTCGTCCACCTGCCGGTCAGGAGACTGAACGATGGCCATGCGACCACTTACGCTGCTTGCGGTCGTTCACCTGCATGGCGAAACCACAGTTGCTTCACCTAACTCGACGAGGTGGGATTAGGGATTCAACCCAGACCGGGTTATGGATACTCCCAGTCCTGAGCAGCGAGCCGGCGCGTTTGGAAGCCGCCGGGCTGCGGGAGTAGGCGACTGCTGCTTTGGACGAGAAGCGGCCCTTTGCATGGAAAGGAGCACTCTTCGGCACGGCTCGCTCTCGCTTCTCGCGCCTGGGAGCTGCGTCCCAGCCTTCAGCGCGGCGACGCCCTACTTCTTCTTCTTGCTCTTGAGCTTGACCTGGAGGGCCTGCGGCGCTCCGGCGGTGCCGCCCGGGGGCGTGTAGAGCACCTTCACCTGCACCTTCAGCTTGCCCTTCTTCTTGAGCTTCTTCTTCGCCTGCTTGGTGAGGCTCAGGGTCAGGGGCACCTGCTGGCTGGTTGTGGAGGTCAGGTTCTGTGTCACCGGCGTCAACTTCACCGCGGAGGCGGAGGCGACCGAGGCATCACTCGCGTCACCGGCCTTGAGCGTCCCGGCGCCCGGGACCGTCGCTGTGACCGTGATCCGCGGTGACTTGCCGACTTGGGCGGCGCTGGCGGAGGTCAGCGTGTTGGGGCAGCCGTTCGTCGTGCCCGCAGTGCCGACGCACTTGTCCTGGGTCTCGTCGCCGTAGTCGTCGTGGTCGGAGTCCGAAGCAGCGCTTTGCATGCTGACGCTCGCTTCTCGCGCGAGCGAGAGCACGTTGGTGGCGGCGCGCTCCCGCTCGCTGCACCTAGTCGGGCTGCGACTCCACGCTAGCCAGCGGCCATTGCCGCCTGGGCCTCAGCCAGCTTCGCCCGCAACGTGGTCAGACCCTCCTTGAACTCGAGCAAGGGCCGCACCTCCCAGGTGACCATTCCAAACAGCGGGTAATCGGCCATCAGGTCGAGGGCCTCGCCATGGGAATCGGCGTTCGCGATGCTGAAGCCACCGCCCTCAAGGAATCCGTAGGTGCAGTCGAAGGTGCCGTCCTCATTCTTCCCCTCGAGCCATTCGATCGCGGTGTCGAGCTGTTCGGGCGTTGGAGGCATCGGACCGGGTGTGGCGCTGATGAAGTACTTCATCTCACTCCTCCGTTTCTTGAGCCTGCCACTGGCGAGTATCCCACCCTGTCCGCACCGGCCACGTTCCGATCCCGTGAATGCCAGATGTTTCGAGGCCGATCCCAAAGCCGACAGAGCGAGCGCATCCCCCTTTGGACGAGAAGCGGCTACCCGCTGCTCGTTGAGCGACAACAGTAGGCGGGATTCAGCTGACTCAGCCCGGCCCAGACTTGATCGGCCAGCAGGCCAGTCGTAGGGTTGGTCGACCGAAGTCTCGACTCAGCAACCGAGAGGGGACTGCCATGGCTGGTGTAGAAGCGCTCAATTTCGATTCACCGGACGAGAGCCGGACTCCAGACAAAACGCGCGTAGACGTCGTCCACACGGGGGATACAACCGCTGCGCGCTTTGCTTTCGAACCCGGCTGGAAATGGTCCGAGTGCGTGAAGCCGGTGGTTGGCACGGACAGCTGCCAGGTTCGGCATGTTGGCGTTGTTCAGTCTGGTCGGATGCATGTGGCACATGACGACGGCACAGAGCTTGAGCTTGGACCCGGTGAGGCCTACGTGATCGAGCCTGGTCACGACGCATGGGTGCTCGGCGATGAGGGGTTCGTCGGCTTCGAGTTCGAGCCGCGAGCCGCGGAGGAGTACGCGCGCTCGTAGAGGGCTGTCTCAGATAGCCGCTTTGGACGAAAAGCAGCTATCCGCTTTGCATGGAAAGCAGCGGTCCGCGGCGAGATACTGCGTAGGCGATGTCGCAGGAGAACGTGGAGACTTGCTGGCGGTCCGTCGACGCGTTCAACCGCCGAGACCTCGAAGCCTGGTTGGAGGAACTCGACCCTGAGGTGGAGTTGCATTGGGCGCTGTTCGCGATGCTTGGGGGTGAGGCGACCGTGTTTCGCGGACACGAGGGAGCCCGCAAGTTCCTGCGAGACCTGGACGAGGCTTTCGCGGAGTTCCAGATCTCCGAGATCTCGGACATCCGCGACCTCGGCGAGCGAGTTGTCGCAGTCGGTCAGCTTCGCGGGCGGGGCAGGGAAAGCGGGGCCGAGGTCGAGTCGCCCGTCGCGTACGTGGTCGAGTTCAAGAACGGCAGGATCATTCGGATGGACGACTTCTTCGACCCCAAAGAGGCCCTCGAAGCCGCCGGGCTGCGGGAGTAGGTGACTGCCGCTTTGGACGAAAAGCAGCACCGCTGCTTTGCATGGAAAGCAGTACTCCGCCGAGAGATACTGCGTGGGCGATGTCGGAGGAGAACGTGGATCGATTCGTAAAGGGCATTGAGGCGTTCAACCACGCTGACATGCCGGGCATTCTTCGGTTCATGGATCCCGAGATCCACTTCGAGCACCGGCTGGCGGCTTTGCACGGTGACTTCATCGGGATCGAGGGAGTGAGGGCCTGGCTCGGGGACGTCGCCGAGCATTTCGACGATGGGCAGATTGATTGCCCGGACGTTCGTGATCTGGGCGACCGGGTGCTTGGGCTGGGCACCCTTCGCTTCACTGGAAGGGAGAGCGGAGTGGAGACCCAGCAGACCTTCGCGGCCTTGGCTAGGTATCGGGACGGGCTCATGACCGAGTACACGGACTTCGGCGACGTAGACCAAGCCCTCGAAGCCGCCGGGCTGTCGGAGTAGGGCGTCAGGCCGGAGAAACGTGCGGTGCTGTGACGCTGACGACGTGAACAATATGGTCGGGGTTGACCCAGACCGCGTTCTCGTTTGTGTCGAGGAACCGGAGCAGGCCGCCCTCGGCCTTCTCGATTGCGGCCGCTATCTCGTCCGGCGAAGCAATGACCTGAAGCTCGCTGCCGTTGGCGAAGCTGATCGTCGTCGGATCCTGTTTCTCAGCCATTGGTCGGGACCGTATCGCGTTCAGTGCAGGCGTCGGAGATTCAGACTCGCCGCGTAGCTATTTGCCAGGTAGGTCTTTGGGCCCGTAGTCGCCGTCGGGGAAGACCCACCGCGTATCGGTTTGCTTGCCCTCCGCGTCGAACATCCTGACTTCGCGGTGGAAACGCCCCCGGTCCTCGACCTCCACATACGAACAGCGTTCAGCAAGCTCGGCAACCGACTTGGCCTGCTTGGACGTGAGCTTGACTGCCGCCCCCGGCACGTTCATCTCCTCGGGTCCCTTCGGGCCTGGAGGGAACGGGCGATCCATCTCGTCACTCATCTCGATGGGCGTACAAGCCGACTTACCAGCGCCCGTTGTAGATCGCATCGAGGCGATCGCTGATCCAGCACCAGATCGCGCCGAGCAGACGCCTGCCGGAAGGGCTCTCGGAAATCGGCGGTGTTCGGATCAGGCCCATCTGATCCTCATGCGGACGTTCTCCCTCTTCGTTGGCTAGGCGTTTCTCTTTGCTCTGCATTAACGGCACGCGGGGTGCGGTCCGTTCGGCCGTCTTTCGCTGGGCAGCGTTGCGCTCGCAACCCCTTCCCCGGTTGGGGGATACTGCGTGGCCGATGTCGGACTAGAACATCCAGGTAATCCAGGGGCCCTGCTTCCTGCTCCCGACACCGACTGTCGTTTGCATGCTTCGAGGAGCTGCGGGACCCCGGATTTCGGGCACCGACGCACTCTCCAATGGGATAAGACTAGGTGGCGAGATTCCGAGCCGACAGGAGGTCGACATGCATGCTCGCCTAACCCGTTACGAGGGCTCCCCGCCCGATGGCATGGACGAGGCCCTGCAGACGAAGAAGCACGTTCTGCCCACCGTGCCGGGGCAGACTGACGACATGAAGGGCGTCGTCTTCCTCGCCGACCGACAGAAGGGAACGATCGTCGTCATCTCACTATGGGAGGACGAGAAGGCGATGGAGGCGAGCGAAGGCGAGGCGACGCGAGTTCGCGAGGAAGTCACGGGACCCGGTGAGACGGCATCGGTCGAGCACTACGAGGTGGCGCTCCTGGAGGTCGTCCAGGCGAGCCAGGCCAGCTGAGGCGCGATTTAACGAGCCTCATCTGTCTCGGGGCGAGATACTGCGTGGGCGATGTCGCAGGAGAACGTGGAGATCGTGAACCAGGCCTGGGAAGCGTTGTTTCGCGGCGATCTGGATGGCCTCGCTGCGATTTGGGATCCCGAAGTCGTCTGGGAGCTGACGCACTTCCGCGAGTGGCCAGAGCCTGCTTACCGTGGGATCGACGGTGTCAAACGCTTCCTCACCGAATGGGCTGAAGTCTGGGACGACTGGGAGTTCGGTGCCCACGAAACGCTCGCAACCCCGGGCGGGCGGGTGATATCCCTGGCGTGGCAGCGGGGAAAGGGTCGGGAAAGCGGGCTTGCGATGGAAATCGAGTGGGCGCAGATCTTCACGCTTCGCGACGGCAAGATCACCCGGATCGACAACTACGACGACCGCGATGCCGCCCTCGAAGCCGCCGGGCTGCAGGAGTAGCCGCTTTGGACGAAAAGCAGCACCGCTGCTTTGCATGGAAAGCAGCATCTTTCGAGCTGGCGCTCGCCTTTCGCGCGAAGGAACAGGTGGGTCGGCGAAGCATTTGTCCAGGCCAGTGCCCGCGCGGCACCCAACGCCGGATCGGCCGCGCAGAGCTCAGCGCTTCCGCTTGACGAGCTTGATCCGCTTCGCTTCGGTTAGCTGGAAGCCACCGGTATTGGTGAAGGTCACCTTTGCCTTCACCGACACCTTGCCGGTGCGGTTCAGCTTGCGATTTTTCTTTCCCTTGGATCTGACCGTGAGCTTCATGGTGCCGGGGGCGCTCACGGCTTTGGCGACCGTCCTGAGCGCACGATCGCCCGGACGCTGCTTGACCAGCCCCTTGCCGGTTAGGGCTAACGTGCCGGGACCCGGCACATTGACCGACAGCGTCGCCGTTCCGTTGCGCCTATTTCGCTTCAGCTTGCCGAAGCTGAAGGGTGTGTAATTGATCTGGACCTGCGATGGCGTGCCCGCCGCGGCCACGATCTGGCTCCCCCCCGACGGCACGAGGGACGAGCCGCCACCGCCGCCACCGCCTCCGCTCATGCAGCCGCCGGCACCGCCCCCGCCGCCGTAGTAGCCGCCTCCACCTCCGCCGCCACCTCCCGTGGCAGTCAAGCCGTTGCCTCCGTTCCCGCCCAGGCTCAGCTGGCCGGTGGCGCCGTTGCCGCCACACGGTCCAAGACCGCCAGCGCCGCCGATACCGGAGGTGCCGGCAGCACCCTCTTCGTTGTCGGCGCCACCTGTGGTGCCGGCGCTGCCGGCCGCCCCGCCGGCGCCCTCGGCAGCGCCACCTCCACCGGCGGCGACGATCAGCCGCAAGTCAGATGAGAGCCCGGTCGACCGAGGCACCATGCGCACGTCCGACGCCCCGCCTCCGCCGGCCCCGCCCAGACCGCCCGCGCCGCCGCCGTTGAAGCCGCCGGCTCCGCCGTTCTCGGCGGACTGACCGTTGCCCGCCACTTCGACATAGAGCACTTGGCCCGGCATCACCGGCAAATCACCGGACACCTGCGCCGCAGTTCCGCCGGAAATCAGACCGGAGGTTGCACCGCTGCCGCCGATCGCCATGACCTGCACGCTTGACACATCCGGCGGGACGGTGAACGTCTGCTCGATCCCAGTGAAAAAGAATGCTTGCGTCGCCGCTTGTGCACTGCCCAGCCCGCAAGCCGTAGCCAAGGCCAACGCGCACGAACCGAGCAAAGCCACCCTCCCCGCGCACCGGGATCGGAGGGCTGCCAGGAGATGGGTTCGAGGTACCACAGCGCGCCGAGGTTCGACCCGAACCGTCTCACAAAGTTCCCGAGGAAGTCAACGCGGGCTGCGACGAGCCGCACGAGGGATACGCCGATGATGTGCCACGCCATCTCGCTATCGCTCTTCGCGCAAAGCGGGAGCGAGCTCAAGCGGTACTGCTTTGCATGGAAAGCAGCAGTTTGAGCGGGCGCCTCAGACCACCAACCGGGGCTGCAGGACGCGCCCCGGTTGGTGCTCCGATATGTCCTAGTCCGCTAGCTGTTGGGTGCGCAAGCGGTCAGCCCGTAGGGGTGGGCGATCGCCGCGAAGTCCGCAAAGGGATCGCTTTTGCCGTTCACGGCCAGCGAAGGGTCGCTCTTGATCTTGTTCAGGTCGGCCTGGGCCGTGGCGAGGTACTTATTGACGACCGCCTCATCGCCTGAGGGCGCGCCGAGAGCCTTGACCTGGTCGATCTGAGACTGGATGTTCGGGACCTGCGTGCCGGTCACGTAGGCCGTTACTTGCGCCTGGCTCGGGTTCTTGCCAAGCGCCTTCTGGCCGGCCTGCTGTTTCTCGTTGCCCGCCTTACAGATCGCGTTCGCCTTTGCGAGATAGGCACTCTTGGAAAGCGCCGCGGTTGAGGTAGTGGTGCTGTTGCTGCTGCCGCAACCGACAGCCAACCCGACGATCAACGTGGCGGCGACAGCCGTGACGATGGCCCCTCGCGCGGGCGTTGAAGCGTCGTTGTGGCCGAACTCGAAGATGGAACGAAGTCGAGCTTGCACGTGGCTCCTCCAGATCTTGCGCTATCCCCGTCTCCCGGCGAACCCCGCCACAGTCGGGCGGATTCTCGCGCGGCGGATACTCCCGTTTGCCGGCCTCCCAGGCAACCGTAAAAGCCCGCACCCTCAGCGGTGATGCTTTGGACGAAAAGCAGCGGTACTGCTTTGCATGGAAAGCAGCGGTCTCGTTCGAATCGACAGGCTGAGCCACCCACGCACGGTCCAGTAGTAAGTGCGGATGCCCCGCCTCCTTCGCGGGCATAGGGTCTCGGGTCCAACTGCATGCCTAAGACTTTGCGAGCAACAACCTCCGTGATCGTCGTGTGCGCGTTCTGTGCAATGGCTCCAAGCGTTGCCCTGGCCGGGACCCTGGATCAGCAGCAACCCACCGCGAGCGGCTCGGGGCTCAACGCTCAATCGACACAAAGTGTCGCCCAAACCTTCACGGCGGGCCTGAGCGGCCAGCTCGACCAACTCGATCTGCACCTCGAAAAGCTCAACAACCCGACGGCTCCACTGAGCGTTGAGCTTCGAGATGTCTCCGGGGGCCTCCCGGGAAGCACGGTGCTGGCCAGCCAAAGCGTTCCGGCCTCAAGCGTGCCCGCGTCCCCTGCCGCTGCCTTCGTTTCGATCAACTTCCTGGCTCCCGCACCAGTCGCCGCGGGGACCCAGTACGCGATAGTCGCTTACAGCGCAAACGTGTTCCCCGTGGGCTACTCCTGGAGCCTCACCACCGGGAACCCGTATGCGGCGGGGGCCGTGTATTTCGCGAGCTCAGCTCCTCCCACCACTGCCTGGATGCCAGATGCCGGCATAGACCTCGCCTTCAAGACCTATGTGACGCTCTCCACGCCACAGACCCCGACCGGCCAGCGCGCCGCGGCGCTTGCCAAATGCAAGAAGAAGCACTCGGCCAGGAAGCGGCGGAAGTGCCGCAAGAAAGCAAACCTGCTTCCGGTCTGACCTTTCGCCGACCTGGCCGGAGATAGCCGCTTTGGACGAAAAGCAGCACCCCGCCGCGAGATACTGCGTGGGCGATGTCGGAGGAGAACGTCGAACTCGCATTGCGGGCCGTCCGTGCGTGGAATGAGGGTGGAGCCGAGGCGCTCCTGTCCTACCTGGACCCCGAGGTCATCTGGCACGCGCCCCAAGAGTCGATGGAACCTGGGGACTATCGCGGGCACGCCGGGGTGCGTGACTACCTCGGTCGTCTTGGCGAGGTATTTGGTGAGCGCCGGGCGGAGCCTGTCGACGTCATCGATGTCGATGCGGAGCGCGTGATCTCGGTCGTCCGGTTGATTGCTCGGAGTGAGAAGTTCGGAACCGAGATCGACGCCGAGTGGGCTTGGCTCATCAAGGCACGTGACGGGAAGGGCATCGAGGTTTGGATGTTCACCGACCGTGCGCGGGCCCTCGAAGCCGCCGGCCTGTCGGAGTAGCGCCTCTTTTCGACTACTGACACTCCCAGTCGTCTGGGCGGTTTCAGGGACGCGACCTGTTGCGATCACCCCCATTGGTCCAATCGGCGGATACTGGGTCCAATCGGCGGAATACTGGGTGGGCGATGTCGCAGGAGAACGTCGAGATAGTGCGCACCGCCACTGAAGCAATGCTCCGCGGCGATGCGGCCACGGCCCTCGATGCACTCGACCCCGATGTCGAATGGCACGCGACAGTGGGCGGTATTGACGAAGGCCGCACCTACCACGGCAGCGCAGAAGTGGCGCTGGCATTCGTTGACCACTTCGAGGTCTGGGAGAGGATCGAGCTGCGGGCAGACGACTACATCGATGCGGGCGATGACGAAGTGGTCGTCTTCTTCCATGAGGTCGCGATGGGCAGGGAGAGCGGAGCCGTGATGGAGACCGATGGCGGCACCGTCAATACCGTCCAGGACGGAAAGATCGCCCGGGTACGCGGCTACATGGAGCGCAGCCAAGCCCTCGAAGCCGCCGGGCTGTCGGAGTAGCTGCTTTGGACGAGAAGCAGCGGTTCCTCAGTGCCCCGGCTCCCGGACGGTCGAGCCACCTCCTACTGCCATAGCCGACCGGAATCTGGATTCCCGGGGAACCGGGGCCGAGCGAACGTACCTACGAATGACGAACCGAACAGCAATGGGACGACCAAATCGAAAGCGCCTCGCCTACTGCTTTGGACGAAAAGCGGCGCTTTGCATGGAAAACAGAAAGCGCCTGTACTCGTCCCCCCGGGGGCGGCTGATCTAGGGCACCCCGAGGTCTACCTACGTGACCGGGAAGTGGCCCGCCGCGCGCGGGTCACTTCTTCCTCTTCTTGCACTTCTTCTTGGCGACCGCCGCCCGCTTCTTCTTCTTCTTCTTGCACTTCTTGGTCGCCGGGGTCGCCGGGGTCGCCGGAGTCACCGCAACGCTCGTATTCGCGGCGCAACCGCCGAAATTTCCGGGGACGGTCAGCGGCTGCCCGTTGCAGAGAAACTGCTCGTAGGCGCCGGCGTCGCAGTTGGCGCCCGCGTTGTCGGGGCGTGGGTAGCCACGCTGGTCGGTGGTCACCGCCGGCGAGATCGCCGTGCAGGTCGCGTTCGGCATCAGGTCGGAGGCGAGGCTGGCCGCCGTCGGGATCATCGTCTTCGTCGGTCCGCCGTTCGGCCCGAGCGGGTCGACCAGCGGGAAGGAGAGCCCGACGTGGTCGCCGGGGCCGGTTCCGACCCCGAAGCCGCAGAGGCCGGTGGCGGTGTCCGTCACGTTGTAGCCGTTGTTGACGACTGTGACGAAGTACGGTGGGTTTCCGGCATCCGACGGGTCGATGTTGCAGTCGTTGGCGGTGTTGCCTGCGGAGTCGGCCCCGATCAGGTTGCCCTCGAGGGTGAGCGTGGGGCGACTGCTGGGGCTGCTCAGCCCACTCATCGCCAGGTCGGTCCCGCTCAGGCTCGGGGCGGTGTTCGCGGCGAGGGTCGAGAAGAGCAGGCTTGTATCGATGGGGGGGCCAGCCGATCCGGATTCGATGCCGCCGCCGTTGCCGTTGGCGCTGTTAGCGGTCACCGTGGTGTTGACCAGGTTGAGCTTGCCCATCGGTGCAGTCTTCGAGCCGGCCTGGATTCCGCCGCCGCGCTGGTTTAGCGCGCTGTTGCCGTTGATCAGCGACCTGTTGATGTTCATCGGCGAGTCGCTGTCGCTGTAGATCCCGCCGCCGAAGTTCCTCGCGGTGTTGTCGGAGATCGCGGTGTCCTCGATCAGAGCCGTGGAAGTCGCATCGCCCGTCGCCATGCTGCGGTAGATACCGCCGCCGCTGCCGACCATGGTGCTGCCGTTGGCCGCCGAGTTGTTGGTGATCGAGCTGTTCTGGATCGTCAGAGTGACCCCGGTGGAGGTGCCGCCACCTCCGGCCTGTTGATAGATGCCGCCGCCATTGCCCGTGCCGCTGCCCAGTGCGATCGTGTTATCCGTGATCGTGCTGTTGGTGATCGTCGTCGGGCTGTCGGTGTAGATGCCGCCGCCCGCGGCGCCCGCGCCGCTGCCGTCGTTGTGGTTGTCAGTGACCGTGACGTGGTCGAGGCTCAAGGAGGCGGTTCCCGCGCCGCCGTCGAAGTGGATGCCGGCCCCCTTTGCGCCGCCCGTCGCCTGACCCGCAGTGATCGTCAGGCCGGAGAGCGCCAAGTCCCAGCTCGTCGCGGTCTCGTCGATCACGCGCTCGTTGGCGACGGTCTGCTGGATCGTCGGGTTGCCCGTGCCGACGATGCTCATGCTCTTGAAGGTGTCGAGGTCGCCGGAGGCGTCGCTGTCCTCGGGGGACCCTGGGAGCGTTAGCTGGTAGGTCCCCGCAGGGAGGCTCACCGTGTCGCTGGTCCCGTATCCGGGCCCGGTCGCCGCGCAGCCCCCGAAGTTCGCCTGTGTGTCGACGGAGTTGACCGCCTCCCGCAGCGAGCAGTGGGCGGGATCGGTGTTGAACTGGTCGGCGGTCGTGTTGACGGCGACTGTCGCCGCCGAGGCCGTCGCAGGAACGAGGAGTCCCGTCGCAAACAACAGCATGGCTAACAGCGATTTCGTAGGCATACTCCCCAGCATCCCGGTCAGAGTATCTAGCCCTGCAGACCGTCAACTACGCCGGCAAGGTTGCCACCACCTACTTCTTCTCGACCTCCGGCGGCCACACCGAGAACATCGAGAACTCGTTCGTCGGCTCGAAGCCGGTGCCGTACCTGAAGGGCGTCCCTGACCCCTACGGCGACCTCTCGCCCTACCACCGCTGGAAAAGGGCCGGAGAAGGGCGGGGCGGGCGGGCATGAGCACGAGCAACGCCGATCCGTGCGTGGCCGTGCGATGGTCTGCGCGATGGTCCGACGTCGCCCAGCGGGCCGAATCGGGTCGAAGCGCGGTCAGGCGGCCGGAATACGCAAGGCCCGAAAGGCGGGTTTTACAGGCGCTTCCTTAGACGTTCAGAGCGCGCCCGACAGGATTCGAACCTGTGACCTTCGGTTTCGTAGACCGCGGTGGCAGTTCGGTGGGGCTCGTCTGGGCTCAGGATTCGGGTCTATCTCAGGATTCGAGTTCGTCTGGGTTCGGCTGGACCCCGTCCCGTTCGTTGCCCTCTTGTTGCCCTCATCGAGGTCGTGTTGATTGCCCCCTCGAGTTCCTCAGCCCTAGCCATCCCCGGTCGAGGGGAGTAGGCTCGGCCGGAGACCAAACTCTGCACAGGGGGGCACGTGCGAAGGATCGCCTTAGCAGCAGTTCTCACGGTCGGCGTGATCGGCGCCAACGTCGATGCAGCGAGCGCGCAGCCTTGGGGCTCGAGCGTTCCGACCACCAACACGGTTGTCAGTCAGCCATCCGCCGGGGGCGGATACCCCGTCCCGCCGGGCCAAACCGCTCCATTGCCTGGAACCTGCCGCGGCGGGCAATACAACTCGAACTTCTCCGAGTCCTGGCTCGCGGTCAATCCCGGCACCGAGCAACTCGTGGGGACCTCGAAGTTCTTCTTCGAGACCTTCTCGACCTTCTACGACTTCCACCTCGGCTCCTTCACGATCGACAACGGTGCGCCGGTGGCGGCGAACCAGGTGCAGGGCTACGACTGCATCTCCACCGGCACCCAGGCCATGCCCCCGAGCTGGACCAACAACACCGACCCCAATGGCGCGTTCGACACCCAGGGCCGCGTCTATCAGGTGACCTTGCCGTTCAACGCCTACTGGGCCAACCTCCACCCCAACTCGAACATCGCCATCTCATACAGCGACGACCTGGGACAGCACTGGGTGAAGGGCAACGGCGGCGAGCCCCTCGAGCAGTTCTCGAACTCGACTGCCAAGACGCTCGGTCGTGTCGAGGACAAGCAATGGGTGGCCGTCAACCAGATCCCGGGCAACCCCTATCAGGACCACGTCTACGCGGCCTGGGCTGTCTACAACGGCCAGAACACGAAGATCCGGATCGCCGTCTCGCGCGACCGTGCCCAGAGCTTCTCGAAGGCCGTCACGCTGTCGGCGCCCAGCAACACCGGGCCGGTGGTCGAGTACGTCTACCCGGCGGTGGACGCGGCCGGGAACGTCTACGTCGCGGTCGCCGCAGACAAGCCAACGGGTAACGATCAAAAGACCATCTACGTCGCGCGGTCCACCGATGACGGTGTGACTTGGTCGAAGTTCATGCCCGTCGCCGATGCGAGCCAGCTCTCGGGCTGCTGCCTGCCGAACACCACCTTCCGCGACGGCATCCTCGAGCACTTCACGGCCAGTCCCACCTACCCTGGCCACCTCTACATGGTCTGGGAAGACTGGGACGGGAGCCAGTACGACGTCAAGTTCTCCCAGTCGACCGACTTCGGTGACTCCTGGTCGGCCCCGGTAGTGGTCAACGACAATGCGAACCCGACCGCCACCGACCAGTTCCAGCCGCAGGTCGCGGCCGGGCCCCTCGGGGCGGTCGCGGTCAACTTCTACGACCGCCGCGCTGCCTGCCCGAACGACCCGAGCGTGCTGCCGGCGGACGTCGGGCGGCAGAACTTCTGCATCGATGTCTCCCTGCAAGCCTTCAAGGACTCCGGTGCGGGCGCCGTGCCGGTCGGCGGCAACGTCCGAGTCTCACAGGACACCTGGGACCCGGAGCAGCCCGACCAGACCATCGACGGGGTCGACCAGATGGCATGCGCCGCCCATCAGGACCCATGCACGACCAACGCCTTCATCGGCGACTACTTCGGCCTGGCGATCTCCGATTCGAACGTGTACACGCTGGGGGTCTCCACCCACTACTCGTCGGGCGTAATCGGGGACTTTGGAAGGCCGGTCTACTACCAGCAGCAGGTCCTGGAAACGGTCTCGCGGGCTGCGCTGGGGCTGTAGGCCGACGCGCTCAGTCCACTAGCTTGCGCCGTGAGGCGCGCCTTCATAGCGATCGCCGAGGGCCGCCCCGGCGGTCGCCTCAGTCCGGTTTCCATGAGAAGGTGGCCGCAGCAGGGATCCCTGAGCGCGCCCGACAGGATTCGAACCTGTGACCTTCGGTTTCGTAGACCGACGCTCTATCCAACTGAGCTACGGGCGCGTGCGGGCAACAGGGTAGCGACGAGGGTCGGAGCTCAGACCCGCTCGCGATCGGCCGCTTCGGCGCGGCGCTTCGCTGCGCCCTCCTCGCGCTCGGCGAGCTTCCGCTCGTACTTTTCGAGCGTCTCAGCGGGATTGCGGCCCGCGTCGACGGGCTGGGCGAGTGCGCGAAGCTCGTCCAGCAGACGCTGCGAGAGACCGGCGGCTGTCTCGGAGGGATCCGTCTGGCCCGAGGCCGGCTCGAAGAATCGGACGCGGATGCGCGGTCTCTGTGGGAATCGAGCGAGGGCCGGCGTGCCCTCGACCGTGGCGCACACCAGCCGAGCCTCCGGCACCTCGAGGGCGAGGCGGCCGATGCCGCTGCGCGCCCTCAGCGTGCGCCCGACCGAGATCGTTCCTTCCGGGAAGACGCCGATGCACGAGCCGCGGCGCAGTGCCGCGACCGCGTTGACGAGAGCGTTGGCGTCGCCGGCCGCACGCTCGATCGGGATCTGGCCCATCCCGTCGAGGACTCGACCCAGTCCGGGCTTGTCCCACAGGCTCCTCTTGCCGAGGGCGCGGATCTGGCGCCTCTTTCGCGCCGCCACTCCCACCGCAAGGGGATCGGTCTGCGAGTCGTGGTTGGCGACCACCAGCGTGGGGCCGCCTCGCGGGAGCACCTCCAGCCCCTCGACCTCCAGCCGCCCCCACAGGCTCACCAAGGGAACGCAGACTGCCATCGCGACCCTGTAGGTGAGGGTGAACGGCTCGGGGGCGTCCATCACGCGAGCTCAGGGATGTGCGTCTCGACGTGGGAGCTGATCGTCTCGCGGACCCACTGCTGCTCGTCCGAGTCCGCCATCCGATACCGGCCGATCAGCATCTTCTGGTCGTCGAGAGGAAGGCCGGAGATCTCCCATCTGGTCACCAGGTACTCGAAGAGCATCTCGTTCCGCCGCGCCCAGACGTCCTCGGCCGAGGAGGCGTCCTTTCGGTGGGGCTTGTTGATCTTTCGGATGCTCCGGTCGCTGAGGGACTGACGGAGGGTGAGCACGTTGCCTTCGGGGTCCGTGTAGTCCACCGTCTCGACCGGCTCACGTTCGCGACGTCTGCGCGCCATGGGAAAAGCATCTCAGCCCGGCGCCTTCGCCGAGGCGCCGGGCTGAGTTGAGAGCTATGCGGTGACCGCGCCCTGGCGCCGGTACATCAGGATGCTCGCGACGATGATCCAGATGCCCGTCAGGCCGAAGCCGAAGAAACCGACCGGGGTGAAGAAGAGGATCCCCAGCACGATCCCGACCCAGGCCATCCATTTCGGCAGAGCGGCTCCCCCCTTCAGTACGGCCCCCGCAGCCCCGAACATCATGATCCCGAGCGGTATCGAGAACGCGAGGAAATTGTCGTTGTCGAGGGCATTCAGCGCCACCATGGCGTCGGGACTCAGGGTCCTGTTGTGGCTGAGATTGGCCCCGTCGATCAAGGCGAAATGCATGCCACCGGCGACGAAGAGGCCCGCCACACCGATTGCCGCACCGACCAGGGCGACCGTCGGCCAGAACTCACCACCGCCTGTGTCCCTCAGGTAGTCGCGGATCGCCACGGCGAAAAAAGCCAGGAACAGCGCCGCCAAAGCCACAACGACGATCGCGACGATCTCCTTGGTCTGGTGATCGTTGTAGAAGCTGATGATCTTCGCCGCGGAAGCGTCCGTGTCCGGCGTGTTGCCTCCGAGCGGGATGAACCCGATGATGAGCAGTACGACAAAGATCGCTCCTGTCAACGGCGCAAACCGGGGTGATTTCATCTCGATTCCTCCTCTCCCCCTATTTGCCCACTACATCCCTGGCGCGACCCTAACCCCTCCGCCGGTCGCCGAATAGCCTTCCCCGCGTCTCCGATCCGGTCAACATCGCGGACCTCGAGCGCCTGGCGTTCGAGAAGCTCGAGCCCGGCGCCCACGGCTACTTCGCCGGAGGTGCCGGTGACGAGCGCACCCTGCGGCGGAACGCGGAGGCCTACGAAGGATGGGAGCTCCGGCCGCGGGTCCTGGTCGACGTCTCAGACGTCTCGACGAAGGCAACCGTCCTCGGGACCGAGCTGGATGTCCCCTTTCTGGTTGCGCCGGTCGCGTTCCAGCTGCTCGCCCATCCGGACGGAGAGGAGGGAATGGCACGGGCCGCCCGCGACGCGGGAACGGTGATGTGCCTGTCCAGCCTGACCAGCACCCGCGCGGCCGAGGTCGCCGCGGCCGCGCCGGAGGGCAAGCGCTGGATGCAGGTCTACTGCTTCCGAGATCGCGGGGTGACCAGGGCGATGGTCGAGGAGGCGGCCGAGGGGGGGTACGAGGCGCTGCTGCTCACCGTCGACGCTCCCTATGCGGGCCGCCGGGAGCGCGACTTCCGCACGGGTTTCGAGATCCCGGCTGAGATCCGGGCGCCCGCGATCGAGGCCGCGGCCGGACACAAGAGCCTCACCCCCGCCGAGGTCTTCGCCCTCGTCGATCCATCGATCACCTGGAAGGACCTCGAGCAGCTCTGCGGCGAGTTCCAGCTGCCGATCCTCGTCAAGGGCCTGATCACCGGAGAGGACGCGGCGCTCGCGGTCGAACACGGCGCGGCCGGCGTGGTCGTCTCCAATCACGGCGGCCGCCAGCTCGACAACGCGCCCGCGACCATCGACGCGCTCCCGGAGGTGGTCGAGGCCGTCGCCGGGCGGATCCCGGTCCTGATCGACGGGGGGATACGGCGCGGCACGGACATAGCGACCGCGCTGGCACTGGGTGCGGAGGCCGTGCTGGTCGGGCGCCCGGCGCTCTGGGGATTGGCCTGGGACGGCGAGGCCGGAGCGCGACGTGCCCTCGAGATGCTCGCCGATGAGCTGCGACTTGCCCTCGCCCTCCTTGGAGCGCCGACTCCATCGGCACTGACCACCGATCACGTTCAGCGGAGGCGCTGAAGCCCGCTCGTTAGGCTGCCGCGCCTGGCAACCAAGGAACCACAGCGCCTGTCCGGCTCGGACATGTCGAACCTGAACGCAGAGCGCGGCCCGATCCACGTGCACGTCGGGGCGACGATCATCGTCGAGGGGGCAGCTCCGACCTACGACCAGCTCGTCTCGCATGTCGAGAAGCGGTTGCTGCTCGTTCCCCGCTTCCGCCAGCGGATCGTGAGGATCCCGCTCGGCATCGAGAACCCGGTCTGGGGGGATGACCCCCGGTTCGACGTCCGCCGCCACGTCCGGCACGTCTCGGTCCCTCGTCCGGGCCGGCTCGACCAACTCCGGGACATCGTCGGGCGGGTGATGTCGGAACCGCTCGACATGGAGCGACCCCTCTGGCAGCTCTACCTGGTGGAGGGACTGAGCGGTCGCCACGCCTACATCTCGAAGACGCATCACGCCCTGGTCGACGGCGTGGCCGCGGTTGACGTCGGGACGATCCTGCTCGACACCAGCAAGCGGGGCACCCGCGTCAAGGTGCCGGAGAAGCCCTGGGATCCGGACGAGCCCAGTCCCACGATGCTGCTCACCCAGGCGGCCTCCGAGCGAGTTCGCAAGCCGCTGCGGGCCGCCGGCAGGGCGGCGCGAACGGCCGTCACCACTCCGGCCCAGACCGCCGCCCGGGTCCTGCGCACCGCCGAAGCCTTCACCAGCCTCGCCTCAGGTGGCCCCAGCGTGCCGCGCAGCCCGCTAAACGTGAAGATCGGGCGAGACCGGCGAATCGCCTGGGCCCGGACCGACCTCGACCGGCTGAAGCGAGCACGTGCGATCGCCGAGGGCTCCACGGTGAACGACGTGATCCTTTCGGTGACCGCGGGCGCCCTGCGCCGCTACCTCGAGCGGCGGGGGGACAAGGTCCCCGACTATCTCGTGGCATTGGTGCCGGTGAGCATCCGGCGTCCAGACGAGAAGGGTGAGCTCGGCAACCGGATCTCGACGATCATGGTTCGCCTGCCGCTCTCCGTTGCTGATCCGCGGGAGCGCCTCGAGCGGCTGCGGGACGAGACGCGGCGCCTGAAGGAGTCCGACAACGCACGCGCCGCGTCCCTGCTGATCGAGGCGACCGGCTGGGCGCCGCCCACGATCAACAGGCTGCTCGCCCGGGGAATGGCCCGGCCCCTGGTCTTCAACCTGGTCGTCTCCAACGTCCCGGGCCCGCAGCAGCCCCTCTATCTGCTCGGCCGCCAGATCAAGGAGATCTATCCCTTCGTCCCCCTATCCCCCCAGAACCACGCACTCTCGATCGGGATGCTCAGCTACAACGGCCGCATCTACTTCGGGCTGGCCGGCGACCGCGACGTCGTCCCGGACCTGGACGACCTCGCCTCAGCGCTGCGCGAGGCGCTCCGCGAGCAGCCGGTCCCCCGCGCGAAGCCCAAGCCCAAGCCAAAGGCGAAGCCAGCGCCAACGAGGAAGGCGGCGCCCAAGCGCCGCCGCCTACGCCGTCCTAGGCGTGGATGAAGACCGGCGTCCCCAGGGGGACGCGGGCGAACAGGGAGATCATGTCCGGGTCAGAGGCCCTCAGGCAGCCGTGTGAGTCGGCGCCCCCAACGGAGCCGGGCGTGCCGTGGATGGCGATGCGGTTGCCGCCGATCCATCCCGCAGGGAGGTTCGACTGGTGGCCCGAGAGCGCGAGAACGCAGCATCCGTACCACGGGCCAAGCCCGCGGCCGACGAGTCCGTCTGTCACGGCGTAGTTGCCGAGCGGTGTCGGAGATGTCGCCGAGCCGACGGTGACCGGAAAGCGCTCCAGCAGCCGCTTTCCGAAGTGCAGCTCCAGCCGGCGGGTCGAGAGGTCGGCGCTGATCCAGAAATGGGTCTGGGAGATGCTCAGGTCGAACCGGTTGTCCCTGATCCAGGCGAGCTTTCCATTAGGCAAATCCGGCGTCGGAACTCCGAACCACGAGCCCTGGACCTTCTCGATCCAGTAGACGCGGTTCGAACCGAACTCGGTCCGGTCGCCGGCCTGCTCGAACACCCTGCCCCCCGGCGAGCTATGGAGGGCGATCCTGTGGCCCGCCATCACCGTCGCGATCGGGAAGCTCGGGCCCTTGACGTTGTCCGGCGGCGGGTCGAGGCGGATCTGCGGCACGGGAATGCTGGACCGCAGGGCATCCACAGCCGAGTTCCCGCTGCTCTTGACGTTCGAGCCGGGGACACTCGCCGTAGGCGCTGTGATGGTCGGCAGGGACACGGGGGTCGGCGCCGCCGGGCTCTTGTCATTGCCCTGAAGGAACAGATACGTGGCCGCACCGGCGACCATGACTGCCGCGACCGCCGCCAGGATCTTGATGTCCGTGGATGAGGGCATCCGAAGGGTTCTGAAGCGGAGAGGGAGGGATTCGAACCCTCGAGAGAGCTATTAGCCCCCTACTCGCTTAGCAGGCGAGTGCCTTCAGCCGCTCGGCCACCTCTCCGGGGGCGACGGTCGCCGGGGCGACCACGCGGCACGATTGTAGGCTGGATCGGAATGCCGACCACCGAAGAGAAACCGACCCCCGTACCGCCTGTCGACGAGGAGACGCGGCCGCTGTCGGCGATCGACACGCCGACGCCCTTGCCGCTGCCCACGCCAACGGAGGCCTACGAGCGCTTCGAAGCGATCTTCGGCGGCCGGCAGGCGCCGTTCGCATTCCTCGACCTCGATGCCCTCTGGGCGAACGCCGCGGACATGCTCAGGCGATCCCGCGGCAAGCCGATCCGCATCGCAAGCCGGGCCATCCGCTCGCGCCAGGTTCTCGAACGGCTGCTGGACCTCGACCCGGGCTTCCAGGGAGCCCTCACCTTCAGCCTGCCGGAGACGCTCTGGCTCTGGGAGCAGGGGGTGCGCGACCTGGTGGTCGCCTACCCAACGGCCGACCGCGGCTGCCTCACCCGCCTGGCGCGGCTCACCTCCGAGGACCCCGAGCAGGCGCCCGTGATCATGGTCGACTGTCCCGAGCACCTCGACCTGATCGAGGAAGCCGCGACCTCGTTCGTCGCGCCGATTCGCGTCGCGATCGACATCGATCTCTCCTGGCGGCCGCTCGGCGGGGTCATCAAGGTCGGCGCCCGGCGCTCCCCCATCAGGACGGCGGTCGAAGCCGTCGCTCTCGCTCAGGACATCGACCGTCGCGAGCGGACCAAGCTCGTCGGGGTGATGGCCTACGAGGCGCAGATCGCGGGAATCGGCGACAACGTCCCGCGAAAGGCAATCAACAACCTGCTCGTCAGGCGCATGCAGGCAGCCTCGGCGAAGGACGTCGAGGAGCGCCGAGCCGAGATCGTCACCGCCCTCGCGGAGGTCGCCCAGCTCGAGTTCGTCAATGGCGGCGGCACCGGGTCCATCGAGTTGGCCGCCTCCGAGTGGGCTGTTACGGAGATCGGTGCGGGGTCGGGCTTCTACGCGCCGGTTGCGTTTGACCACTACCGCTCCTTCCGGCCGCGTCCGGCGGCGATGTTCGCGCTACCCGTGACTCGCTCGACGGGCATCGCCATCGAGGCGCCGGGGGCGGAGCTGGCCCTGCCCCAACGGCGATCCGATCCGCTCCGGATCGGCGATCGCATCTACTTCCGCGATCTGCGCGCCGGCGATTTCTGCGAGCGCTTCGACCGCCTCTTTCTGGTCACGGGGAGCACGATTCGCGACGAGGTGCCCACCTACCGCGGCGAGGGCAAGACCTTCATCCCAAGCTAGAACGAATGTCCAAAGCGCCCGCGGTACCGAATAGAGGCCTTATCCGGCCTGCGGTCCCGCTCTACCGTCGATCAGTTCCCAGGGAACCGATTGCATTCCGGGGTCGCTTCGCTTCCTGGTGGGGCTCGAAGGGGGAGTTCGAGAGAGAGGTCGAAAGTGAGGCACCCACTAGCCGCCGTTGCGGATCGCCGGGGCGATCGCGGCTGGTCTCGGGCGATCGGCCTCGACGTCGAGCCGGGCCGTTTCTTCGATGGCGCGAACGTCGCCTGGCGCATCGCGCCGTTCGTCGCGGCGGGCGTCCTGCCGTTCGCCCTGGTCCCTATGGCCGGCCTCTCGTTCGCCGACCCGCGCGTTGCGATCGCGGCTGCGATGGTGCCGCTGGTCGTCGGCGCGGCGCTCCTGGTGCCCTGGGAGCGCTTCCCCGCGTGGCCCCAGGCGATTCTCCCCCTCTCCTATTTCGTCATCCTCGCCCTCCTCCGGGAGGCGGGCGGGGGCACGCCCAGCGTCTTCGACCCCCTGCTGTCGATCCCGATCATCTGGTTCGCGATCTACGGGACGGGCCGGGAGCTCGCCCTGTCGATCGTGGCGATGGGCCTCACTCTCCTTCTCCCGGTGGTCCTCCCGGGGCACCCCGGGTACGACAGCGAGCAGCTTCAGCGGGTGATCGTCGCGGTCGTGCTCGCCGGTACCGTCGGGCCGGCCGTTCATGCTCTCGTCCTGGCGCTCCGGCGAACGACCGGGGACCTGGGCGAGGCGGAGGAGCGCTTCCGAAGGGCCTTCGACGACAGCCAGGTGGGAATGGCCCTGGTCTCTCCCGGCGGCCGCTTTCAGCGGGTCAATCGCGCCCTCTGTGAAATCACCGGGTATCCGGAGCATGAGCTGCTCGGCAGGACCTTCGGCGAGATCACCCATCCCGACGATGTGGAGGCGGATCTCGACGCCCTGCGCGACCTGATCGACGGCGAGCGATACGGATACAGGACCGAGAAGCGCTATCTCCACGCGGAGGGACACACCGTCTGGATCTCGCTGAACGTCTCACCCGTCTACGACGGCGACGGGACGATCAGCTATCTGATCAGCCAGATCGAGGACATCTCGGACCGCAAGGAGTCCGAGGAGCGACTCACGCGACAGGCGCTGCACGACTCACTCACGGGGCTGCCCAACCGGACCCTGTTCTCCGATCGAGTGCGCATGGTCGCCAGCCGCCGAAGTGCCGCCGGCCACGCCATCGTCTACCTGGACCTCGACGGGTTCAAGCTGGTCAACGACACACTCGGGCACGCCGCCGGTGACCAGGTGCTCATAGAGGTCGCCCGCCGCCTCGAGCGCCTGATGCGCGCCGGCGACACCCTGGCCCGGCTGGGGGGAGACGAGTTTGCCCTGCTCTGCGAGGAGGTCGCTGAGCAGGAAGTGCGGACGATCGTCGACCGGGTCATCGACGCGATGGCCAAGCCCATCGAGGTTCAGGGCAGGGAGATCACTCAGGCGGCGAGCATCGGAATAGCCCTGTACTCACCCGATGGCTCCTTGTCTGAACCGGACGAGATGCTCGGCGACGCCGACCTGGCCATGTACCGGGCCAAGGCCGCCGGGAAGTCCCGCTACGCGCTCTTCGAGACCTGGATGCGGACGGGTGACACCGACCAGACCGCACTCGAGCTGGAGCTACGGGCCGGGATCGCCAAGGGCGAGATCATCGTCCATTACCAACCCGAGGTGAACCTGGTGAGCGGGGTGATCACCGGCGCCGAGGCCCTGGTTCGCTGGCGCCACCCCGAACGGGGTCTGCTCGAGCCGGCTCAATTCCTCTTCGTGGCCGAGACCAGCGACCTGATCTCCGAGATAGACGACCTGGTCATGCGCGAGGCCTGCTTCCAGGCCGCCCGCTGGCGAGAGCAGTTGCCCGACGGGGAGCGGTTCACGGTTTCGGTCAACATCAGCGAGCGCCGGCTCGCGGACCCGGGACTGAGTGGCAAGATCGCCCAGGCGATCGCCGACGCCCAGCTGCCGGCAGCATCGCTGTGCGTGGAGATCGCCGAGCGGGCGATCATGGATCGCCGCGCCGCCGCCCTCAGCGCGATCCCAGACCTCGAGGCTCTTGGCATTCGGCTCCTGGTCGACGACTTCGGCATCGCGATCTCCTCGTTCGGGAGCCTGAAGCGCCTGCCACGCCTGAATGCGATCAAGATCGATGCGTCGTTCATCGCAGGGCTCGGGCGAGCGCGCGAGGACTCGGCGGGGGTCGCAGCCATCATCGGCCTCGCCCACGGGCTGGGCCTGACCGCGACCGCCGAGGGCCTCGAGCGAGAGGAGCAGCTCCGGGAGCTTCAGGCGCTCCACTGTGACCTCGGGCAGGGCTACTACTTCGCGCGCCCGCAGCCGCCAGAGGAGCTCGGCCAGCTGCTGACCTCGGCGCGGCTCGGTGAGTTGATCTCATAGAGTCGCCGCCATGGGGAGAGTCCCCTCCTACGACCCGAAGGAGCCCAAGGGCCCCTGGATGAGCTCGCTCTCCTGGGCGGCGCGCCAGCGGCCGGTCACCTGGTTCCTCGTCAACGTCGGCAACAAGATCGACCCGTACCTGATGAAGGCGACCGGCGGCCGGGTGAGGAGCACGCTCAGCGCCCCGACCGTCCTGCTCACCCACACCGGCGCGAAGAGCGGCAAGAAGCGGACGACGCCGCTCGCTTACTTCACCGACGGCGACGACGTGATCCTGATCGCCTCTCGGGGAGGGCACCGCGACCATCCCGCCTGGTACCACAACGTGAGCGCCAATCCAGAGGTCGAGCTCTGGACCAAGGGGGGCGGCGGGCGCTACCGGGCGGCCGAAGCCCAGGGCGACGCTCGCCAGCGCCTCTGGGACCTCGCCACCGAGTTCTATCCCGGCTTCGCCAGATATCAGGAGCGGGCCGGCGACCGGCGGATCCCGGTCATCGCCTGCACGGCCGAGGACAACTAGTCCCCAGCGGCGGCTCTAGCCTCTCCAGTTCACCCGGAGGGGTGGCAGAGTCTGGTTTATTGCGGCAGCCTTGAAAGCTGTTGACCGGGTTCTCCCGGTCCGGGGGTTCGAATCCCTCCCCCTCCGCTCTATCTGAGCTTGGCGCCTGTGACGTCGATCGTCCCGATCACGTCGCCTCCGGCGAAGTCATTGCCGGGCGTCCCAGACTCGTTCGGGAACGTCGTGTTGAGGGTGAAGGCCGAGGCCGGAGAGAGATTGACCGTCGCCCCGCTGATCGTGAGCGCCTTGGTTAGGTGATCCCGCCGACCTGGGCAGTCCTTCCCTCGCCACCTCCCATCCTGCCTCCGCCGATGCGCTCGATCTCGCGGCCGATCAGCGCCGCCGGGGGGCCTGCATGTTGAGCCCCCGGGTCCCATGGGCCTCGCGTCGCCTCGGTCGCGAGATACGCGTCTCCCTGGGGCTCGAAGAAGGCGTCGGGCACGCGGGCAGACTAGTAACGACGGCCGCGCTCGGAGGACTGAAATTCGACCGCACTAAGCTGGTCGATACCCCAAGGAAGCGAGGTAAGAGAACTTGGAGAAGGTCAAGAAGAGCGAGCAGGAGTGGCGCCAGGAGCTGACGCCCGAGCAGTATGAGGTCGTCCGCAAGAAGGGCACCGAGGCTCCGTTCACGAGCGAGCTCAACGATGTCAAGGACCCGGGGCAGTTCGTCTGCGTGGCATGCGGGCAGCCTCTGTTCGACTCCCAGAACAAGTTCGACTCCGGCACCGGCTGGCCGAGCTTCGACCGGCCGATGGGCGACGAGAACGTCGAGACGGAAGCGGACAACAGCCTGCTGATGCGGCGCACCGAAGTGCTCTGTTCACGCTGTGACGCGCATCTGGGACACGTCTTCGATGACGGCCCGGCCGACACGACCGGCCAGCGCTACTGCATCAACGGCTGCGCCCTCGAGTTCAAGCCCGAAGACGGCAGCTAGTTCAGACCTTCCCGCCGGCGCCCAGGTAGCTGAAGCGCACGGCGAGAGCAACCGCCTCGGTCCGCGTATCGACCTCCATCCGCGCGATTGCATTGCGGACGTGGGTGTGGACCGTGGCGGGGCTGAGTGAGAGCCGGTCGGCAATCTGCTTGACGCGCAGGCCCTCCGCGAGCAGCTCGAGGATCTCACGCTCGCGGGGGGTCAGCTCGAGCAGTTTCTCGACCTCACCGGCGCCCTGGCCGAGCTCGGTGCCGACGAAGGTGCCGCCGCCGGCGACCACCTCGATCGCACGGGCGATGTCCTCGCTCGGCGCCGACTTCAGCACGTAACCCGAGGCGCCGGCGCGCAGCGCCAGCGTCAGTAGGTCGGGCTGCGCGTGGGCGGTGAAGATGATGACCCGGGTCTCGGGCCGGGCCTTGAGGATGTCCTTGGTGGCGTCGATGCCGTCCTTGCCGGGCAGCTCGACGTCGACGATGCAGACGTCGGGCTCCAGCTCCTTGACGACTTCGACGACCTCCTCGCCGGTCTCCGCTTCGCCGACGATCTCGACGCCTTCGACCGCCGCCATCCTTGCCTTGATTGCCTCGCGGACGATCTCATGGTCGTCGCAGAGGACTACTCGCTTTGGAGTCGAGGCGTTCATTTATGTGGGAATCCTCTCTGGAGAGCCAAATTCCTGCAAAGCGGCCGGAAGTTCCACGGTGCCGTCCTGTGACTGTCCGTTCTCCAGCAGCGCGATCAGCGTTCGACCAACGGCCACCGCAGTTCCGTTCAACGTGTACACGGGTTCTGGAGATTCACCTTGCGCGGGACGGTACCGACTGGACAGGCGTCTTGCCTGATAGTCGGTGGTGTTGGAGCAACTTGTCACCTCGCGAAAGCGTTCCTGACTCGGGATCCACGCCTCGCAATCGAACTTGCGAGCCGCTGGAGCGCCGAGATCGCCCACGGCGATGTCGACCACCCGGTACGGAATCTCCAGGGCCGTGAGGATGCCTTCCTGGATCGCGAGGATGCGCTCGTGTTCCTGGCTGCCCGCGTCCGGCTCGACGAAGCTGAACATCTCGACCTTGTCGAACTGGTGAACGCGAAAGATGCCGCGCGTGTCCTTGCCCGCCGCGCCGGCCTCGCGTCGGAAGCAGGTCGAGTAGCCGGCGTACCGCTTGGGCAGATCGCCTGCGTCCATGATCTGGTCGGCGTGCAGCGCGGCGAGCGAGACCTCGGAGGTCCCCACCAGGAACAGCTCGTCACGCGGGATCTCGTAGATCATCTCCCGCTCACCGGGGAAGTACCCGGTCCCGATAAGCGCCTTCTCCCTGACCAGCACCGGCGGGATCGTCGGCTCGAAGCCCTCGGCGCGGACCCGCTCCATCGCGAAGCGCACGAGCGCGAACTCGAGCATCGCCAGGTCACCGAGCAGATAGGCGAAACGGGAGCCTGACGATTCGGCCGCCGCCTCCATCTCGATCCAGCCATGGCGCTGGGCGAGGTCGAGGTGGTCGAGCGGCTCGAAGCCGAACTCCGGCCTCTCCCCCACCTCCCGCAGGCTGACGTTGTCCTCCTCGGTCTCGCCGTCCGGCGCCTCGGGCTCGGGGATGTTCGGCAGGGAGGCCAGCAGCTCGTCGCGCTTCTCGCTCAGGTCTGCCAGCTGCGGCTCGAGTTCCTTGAGCTCGGACTTCAGTGAGCTGGAGGCCTCTCGCGCCTGCTTGAACTCCGGATCGTCAGTCTTGCCCGCACGCGCAGCCTCCTCGATCTCGGCTGAGATCTTGTTCTGTTCGGCACGGATCTGGTCGATCCGCGTGTTCAGCTCACGACGCCGCTGGTCGGCCGCGAGGAGCTCATCGAGCTGGTCGCCCGCGCCCCGCCTTGCCAGGGCCGCACGCGCCGGCCCGGGATCGCTGCGGATCTGCTTGAGGTCGAGCGTGGCCGCTCCCGCGCTACGGGGCTGCCGTGGTCGTCGTAGACGCGGGCGCCGGCTGGCTGACGACGTCCTGCCCGGCGTACTTGGAGACGAAGGCGGCGACCTTCTCGGCGTCGGCGCCGACCACGATGTTCTGGGGCATGATCGCCCCGGAGAAGCCGCCGTTGCGGATCGCGTAGATCACGTCGGCCATCGTCTCGTTGCGCTGGTCGAGGTTCGGGCCCTGCACCCTCTCCGAGCGGTTGGCGGTCCCCTCGGTTCCCGCCGGGGTCAGCGTGTGGCAGCCTGAGCAGCGCTCGGAGAAGATCTGGGCGCCCTCGTGGGTCGGATCATTCTCTGGAACCTGGACGCCCTGCGTCCCGCAACCGACGGCGGTCGCGAGCACGGCGACTGCGATCAATAGAAATGCCCCTCGCACGCGGCGGGATCATATGCGAGCGCCCTCGCGTCACGTAGCGTTCAGCCATGCCAGTCAGCCCGGGGCAGTTTCGATCCGCGCTCGGCGCCTATGCGACCGGGGTCACGGTGGTAACCGCGATCGGTGAGAACGGGCCATCCGGCGCGACCGCGAACGCCGTCACTTCGCTCTCGCTCGACCCCCCGATGATGCTCGCCTGCCTGGACCGCGGCTCGCGCACTCTCACCTCGGTGCGTGCCCAGGGCCGTTTCGGCGTCAACGCGCTCGCCGCCGGACAGGAGGAGCTGGCGAAGCGATTCGCTGGCAAGGACACAGAGGCTGAGAAATGGGAATCGGTCGAGTGGTCCGAGAGCGACGAGCTGCCGCGCCTCCCGGGCGCCCTGATGTGGGTCGCCTGCGAGCTGCGCGACCTGATCGACGGCGGCGACCATTTGATCCTGACCGGCAACGTGCTGGCGGCCGAGTCGCGTGAGGGACAGCCGCTGCTCTTCCACCGCGGCGCCTACCGAGACCTTTTGACCGAGAGCTGAACGTCAAAACCGGCAGTGAAGAGGCCAGAAAGTCGCTTCGGCCGTTATTGGCGGGTTGCATGCCTATATGGCATGGAAGTCGCCAATCCTCAGGTAAAGGACCGGAACAGCCTGTTGACTGCCTGCCGGCTCCCGTCGATCTCGACCTTCCCGGTATCCACCGCCTTCCCCAGCGGTTTTCCGCCGAAGACCACCGAGGCGATCGTGTTGGGCTCGCTGCGAATCGTCGCGTCCGGCCCCTCGGGCTCTACGTGCGCCGCTTCGAAGTTCCCCTCCTTCACCGCGATCTTGATGGGGATCTCGCCCAGCCGAAGCTCGTAGGTCGCATCAAGCCCATCCGCCTTGGCCGGGTCGAACGTCGACTTCAGCGCCAGGACCAGGGAGTCCGCGCCCATCTCGGCGCCGAGTGGAAACGACGGGGAACCGCTGGCCCAGCGACCGAGCGACAGAATCGCCGGCTCGAGCTCGCGCCCCCACTCCGTCAGCTCGTAGACCTGGGCGGCAGCCGGCGGCGCCAGCTTTCTCCGCCGCACGATTCCGGACTCCTCGAGTTCGCGCAGCCGCTGGCCCAGGACGTTCGGGCTGATGTCGGGGATGCCGGCGCGCAGATCGGTGAACCGTTTGGGCCCGAGGAGGAGCTCACGAATCACCAGCAGACCCCAGCGCTGCCCGAGCAGGTCAGAGGCATGCGCGATGCCGCATCCGTCGAGCTTCGTCCTGGTCCGAGCCATGCCTGGAGTATAGGCGATGCCGGTTCTGGAATACAACTGTCTAGTTGTCTTTTAGGACTACGTGGTACGGTCCCGCCGATGTATCACGAGGATGACGGACGGTCGATGCATGACGAGGAGGACGGACGATGAGCGAGCGAGACGGATTCCAGCACGGCGTCCCCTGCTGGGTGGACACCTGGCAGCCCGATGCGGACGCAGCGATGAGCTTCTACACGCAGATCTTCGGCTGGGAGGCCGAGGACACGATGCCCGAGGGCGTCAAGGGCACGCACTACATGTGCAGGCTGCGGGGCCGCGACGTGGCGGCGATCGCCTCCCGGCCGGAGGCCGCCCCGGACGTCACCGCCTGGACGACCTACGTCTGGGTCGACGATGTCGACGCAATCGCCAGCAAGGCTCGCGACGCCGGCGGCAAGGTCCTGGTCGAGCCGTTCGACGCCCTCGACGGCGGCCGGATCGCGGTGATCGCCGATCCCGCGGGCGCCGTGATCGGCGCCTGGCAGCCGGGGACGCACAACGGAGCTCAGCGCGTCAACGAGCCAAGTGCCTACGCGATGAGCTCTCTGATGACGAACGACCCCGACGGCTCGAAGAGCTTCTACCGCGACGTCTTCGGTTGGGATACGGAAACCTTCGCGATGGGCGAGAGCGAAATGGTGCTGTGGCTAGTGCCGGGTTACGTCGGCGGAGAACCGGAGCAGCCGGTCCGGCGCGATGTCGCCGCGGCGATGCTGCCTCTCGATTCGAACGGCGACGGGCCGCCGCACTGGAACGTCGACTTCTGGATCGCCGACGTCGACTCGGCCGCGGCCAAGGTCGAGGAGCTCGGCGGCCGGGTCCTCACTCCCCCGTATGACATACCGGGCGCCGGCATGCGGCAGGGCATCTTCATGGACCCGCAGGGGGCCACGTTCACGCTGACCCAGCCGCCCTACGCCTGAGCTAGAACGCCGAGCTGGTCCCGGCGGCCCGCAGCGCCAGCAGGAAGATCACCAGACAGGCGGTGGCCATGATCCCGGTCTCGCGCCGGACGATCGCCTGGGCGAGCTGCGTCTGGCGCTCCTCCGGCAAGGATCGGAACTCGACTGCACCGAGCTCCTGGGCGGCCGAGCCCGCGCGGACGAGCTCCGCGAGCAGCGAGACCACCAGCGGCAGCGCTCCGTAGAGGTAGTGCAGCTTGTCGGCGTGATGCCCGCTGAAGGCGAGGGCGAGACCGAGAAGCGCCTGGATCATCACGGTCACCTGGGCGATCCGGAGCGCGTACCAGAAGCCCACGGTCGGCCGGCGCTCGAGCCAGGAGTAGCCGCCCCAGACCCCCGCCACCAGATTTGCGGCGATCAGGCAGACCCCGACGACGAGATGGACTTCCGGCACGGCCGCGGCAGCTTAGTGCGAGGGTGCTCCGCAAGCGAAGCTGAGGAGCAACCCGTGTCATGTTGGTCAAAGCCGCCAAAAAGGGTCGGGATTTGGCTTGCTGATGCGGAAAAGCACTATGTAACACCTTGCTACAAAGTCGCCGACGCGGTGATATAACCGCCAGCGGAACGTGCTTCAGAGCTACCTCCCAGTTCTCGTGTTCGCAGGCCTCGGGATCATCGTGGGAGGCGCCTTCGCACTGTTGAACTCGATCACCGGGCCGAAGCGCCCGAATCCGATCAAGGGGCAGCCGTATGAGTGCGGGCTCCCCTCCCACATCACCCGGACCTTCCGCTTCGGCGTGAGCTTCTACATGATCGCGATGCTCTTCATCCTGTTCGACATCGAGGTTGTCTTTCTCTATCCGGTCGGCGTCCTCGTACATCTGACAAAGAGCGTCTTCGTCCTGGGAGAGATCCTCGTCTTCGTCGCGCTGTTGCTCGTCGCCCTGGTCTTCGTCTGGCGTCGAGGAGCGCTCGATTGGAAGTAGAGCCGGAGAGCCTTCGGTCCCGGCAGCTGCGCGCCCGCGACCTGCTGCGGGGTGACCTGGAGGGTCGCGACCTCGACGAGTACGTCGAGGAGCGGCTGCTCACCACGACCCTGGAGAACGCCCTCAACTGGGGGCGAGCCAACGCGATCTTCCCGCTGACCTTCGGACTCGCCTGCTGCGCCATCGAGCAGATCTCCCTGGTCACCTCTCGCTACGACATCGCCCGCTTCGGGGCCGAGGCGTTCAGGGCCACGCCCCGCCAGGCGGATCTGTTGATCCTCTCGGGCCGCGTTTCGATCAAGATGGCGCCGGTCGTCCGCCGTGTCTACGACCAGATGCTGGAGCCGAAGTGGGTGATGGCAATGGGAGCCTGCTCGTCGTCCGGGGGCATGTTCGCCAACTACGCCGTGGTCCAGGGCGCCGACAAGTTCATGCCGGTCGACATCCACGTCCCGGGCTGCCCGCCGCGGCCGGAGGCCGTCCTGCATGGCCTGAACAAGCTGCAAAAGCTCATCCGCGGCAAGCCCGACCTGGGCTGGCGCCAGCGCTACAACGCTGGAGGCACCGAGGAGTGGGCCCGTTTCGAGAGCGGCGAGCCGACGAGGGAGGCGCTCGAGCGTGCGGCGCAGGCTGTAAGGGAGCCTGAAGATGCCTGACGCCCCCGGGCTGGAGCTGATCGCCCAGGGAATCGAGAAGGGGCGGGAGGGAACGGTCATCGAGACCTCGGTCGAGCACGACCGCGCGACGCTTGTCGTGAACCCTGACGGGGTCCTCCACGCACTCACCTGGCTCCGAGACACGCCCGACCAGGGCTATCGCTTCCTCTCCAGCGTGCACGCGGCCGACTACCTGCCCGCCACGCCGCGCTTCGCCGTCCACTACGAGTTGCTTTGCCGGGAGCGCATGGAGCGCCTGCACGTCAAGGCCTTGCTGGCGGATCCGGCTGCCGGCGTCGAGTCGAAGGGTGCCCTCCCGGTCGAGAACCTGCCCGAGCTCGACTCCTGCGTCGAGCTCTACCCGACCGCCGAGTTCCAGGAGAGAGAGGCCTACGACTTCTTCGGGATCGTCTTCCGCGGACACCCGGACCTGCGCCGCATCGCGATGCCCGAGGACTACGTCGGCTGGCCCCAGCGCCGTGACTTCCCGATCGGGGGCGAACCGGTTCTCTACACGCACAACGAGATCGAAGCGCCGCGCTGGTTCGAGTGATGGCCGACGAGACGCTCAGGGACGAGGCGGACATCACCGAGCGCGGCGTCGCCCGCGAGCTCGAGGATCCCTCGGCGCCGCTCGTCGACGCCTTCGGGGAGGCCGCCGAAACCGAGCTCGACCAGCCCGGGCTGGAGCCCGAGCAGGAGGTCCTCACAATCAACATGGGCCCCCACCACCCGGCGACCCACGGCGTGCTGCGGCTGATCGTGACCCTGCAGGGCGAGCGCGTGATCGACCTGAAGCCTCTGATGGGCTATCTGCACACCGGGATCGAGAAGTCCTGCGAGGACAAGAGCTACTGGAAGGTCATCCCCTTCGTCGAGCGGATGGACTACCTCTCCTACTACTTCCAGATGGAGGCCTTCTGCGGCTGCGTCGAGCGGCTGGTGGGGCTGGAGATCCCGCCCCGCGCCAAGTACCTGCGGGTACTGCACATGGAGCTCGACCGGATCATGTCCCATCTGGTCTGGCTCGGCACGACGGCGCTCGACATCGGCGCGATCTCGATGCTCTGGTACTGCTTCCGCGAACGGGACAGGATCCTCGACCTGTTCGAGATGTCGTCGGGACAGCGGATGCACACGCGGTACTTCCAGGTGGGCGGCGTCTTCGAGGACATCCCGGCCGGCTTCGAGCAGAAGGTGCGCGAGTTCTGCTCGGTGATGCCCACCCGGATCGACCAATACCAGGCTCTGCTCGACCGCAACGAGATCTTCCTGCACCGCACGCGGAACGTCGGAATCGTCTCCCGCGAGCGGCTACTGGAGCTGGGCGTCACCGGCCCTCTGCTGCGCGCCGCCGGCGAGCCCTGGGACCTGCGAAAGAACCCTGGCTATCTCTCCTACGGCGATTTCGACTTCAAGATCCCGGTCGGGACGATCGGCGACGGGTACGACCGCTACCGCGTCCGCGTGCAGGAGATGCGCGAGTCGGTGCGGATCATCGAGCAGTGTCTGGATGGGCTGCCCGAGGGACCTTGGATCGCCGACGACCGCAAGTACGTGCTGCCGCCGCGCGACGAGCTCTCCACCTCGATGGAGGCCCTGATCCACCACTTCAAGCTGGTCACCGAGGGCTTCCGGGTGCCGCCGGGCGAGCTCTACTACGCGATCGAATCACCGCGCGGCGAGCTTGGCTGCTTCGTCCTCGCCGACGGCTCGTCCAAGCCCGCCCGGGTCCACTTCCGGGACCCCTCGTTCGTCAATCTTCAGTCGCTCCGCGACATGTCGGTCGGCGGGTTGATCGCCGACCTGATCCAGAACCTGGGAATGCTCGACCCGATCATCGGAGGCGTCGACCGATGAGCCCGCTGGTCCCCAAGCGCGAGCGCCCCTGGACCACCGACCCCGGCCACATCCACGACGCGCCGGAGCCCCCTCCGATGCCGGACGAGCAAGAAAGGGTCGGAGTCGAAATCCCGCCGGAGGAGATCGAGGTGCTGCAGGCAAGCGCGGAGGAGCGCGGGACGCACGGCGAAGCGGCCCCGGTCCCAGAACCGGCCGAGGTCGAGGTGCCGAAGGCCCTGGCACAGGAGATTCGGCGCGCAATGAAGCGCTACCCGCAGAAACGCTCGGCGGCCATGCCGGCGCTCTGGGCAGTCCAGCGACGTTACGGCTGGTGCAGCCCGGAGGGGATCAACCAGGCGGCCGCGGTGATGGGCGTGACGCCGGGATATCTCGAGGGGGTCGCAAGCTTCTACGACCTCTTCCACCTGGAGCCGCAGGGCGATCACCAGGTGCTCGTCTGCACCAACATCAGCTGCTGGCTGCGCGGCGCCGACAGGCTGCTCGAGGCGTTCGGCGAGGCCGCGGGAATCGATGGAAAGGGGAGCTCCGAGGACGGCAAGCTGTTCGTCAGCGGCTTCGAGTGCATGGGCGCCTGCGACATCGCCCCAATGGCGTCGATCGACGAGCGCTACTACGGGCCGCTGGAAGAGGGCGACGCGGCCGCCGCAGTCGAGCAACTGCGCAGGAACAGCAAGGACGTCCTGCCCGAGAAGCGCCTTCAGGACCGGGGCGCTGCGGGCGGCCCCCGTGGGTCCGGTGACAAGCGGCTCGCGCGACACCCGGTCAACAAGGGCACTCGGCCCAAGCCGAAGGGAAAGATCTGATGCCACCGCTCAAGGCAGAGGAGACCCGGCTGCTTTTCCGCAACATCGACGAACCAGGGCTGGCGTCGATCAAGACCTACCGCAAGTTCGGCGGCTACCAGTCGATCCAGAAGGCCTACAAGGAGATGACTCCCGAGGAGGTCCTAAAGGAGCTCGAGGACTCCGGGCTTCGCGGCCGCGGCGGCGCCGGTTTCTCGATGGGCAAGAAGGCCTCCTTCCTGCCGCGCGGCGACATGGACAAGTACCTCTGCTGCAACGCCGATGAGTCCGAGCCGGGCGCCTTCAAGGACCGGGAGCTGATGCAGAAGAACCCGCACCAGTTGCTCGAGGGGCTCATCATCGCCGCCCGCGCCGCGGGCGCCAACCGCTGCTTCATCTACGTCCGTGGCGAGTACGACCTGCAGGGCGACATCCTGGACAAGGCGGTAGAGGAGGCATACGACGCCGGCTTTCTCGGCGACGACGTCCTCGGCACGGGCGAACAGGTCGAGCTGGTCGTCCATCGGGGCGCCGGCGCCTACATCTGCGGGGAGGAGACCGCGCTGCTCGACTCGCTCGAGGGCAAGCGCGGCAACCCGCGGCTGAAGCCGCCGTTCCCCGCAGTCCAGGGCCTCTATGACGGCCCGACGCTGATCAACAACGTCGAGACCCTCTCCAACGCGCCGCACATCATCGCCTCGGGGGCCGATTGGTTCAAAAGCTTCGGCACCGAGCAGTCGCCCGGCACCAAGGTCGTCTCCGTCTCCGGCGACGTGCAGCGGCCCGGCAACTATGAGATCGAGCTAGGCCTCGAGACCAAGCTGCTGATCAACGGGCTCGCCGGCGGACCGCTCCCCGGCCGGAAGATCAAGGGCATCTTCCCCGGCGGCTCCTCCTCGCCCGTGCTGCTGCCGGAGGAGGCGCTGGACGTTCCCTACAGCTTCGAGGCGATGCAGGAGGCCGGGTCGATGCTCGGCTCGGGCTCGATCATCGTCTTCGACGACACCACCAGCGTCGTCGAGCTTGCGCTGCGGACCGCGCGCTTCTACCACCACGAGTCCTGCGGCAAGTGCACTCCCTGCCGCGAGGGCACCAACTGGACGGTGAAGATGCTCGAGCGGATGATCCGCGGTGAGGCGACCCCCATCGACCTCGAGACCGTCTCCTCGGTCCAGACCAACATCATCGGCAACTGTCTCTGTGTCCTCGGCGACTCGATGGCGATGCCGGTCGGCGCGATGGTGAAGAAGTACCGCGGCGAGTTCCTCGAGGCGATCCAGGGTGTTGATGCGAGGGCGCGCGACAGCGCGACCCGTCAGATGAATGGGTTGGCGGCATGACCCGGCAGATCCGCAATCACGTTTCGATCGTGGTCGATGGCCGCGAGGTAACTGCCCCCGAGGGCACGATGCTCCACGACGCAGCCAAGATGGGCGACGTCGAGATCCCGGTCTTCTGTTACGAGCCGAAGCTCGGCGACCCGGTCGGCGCCTGCCGGATGTGCCTGGTCGAGATCGAGGGGATGCCGAAGCTGCAGACCTCCTGCTCCACTCCGATCCGCGACGGCATGGTCGTCTACACGCAGACCGACCGGGTCAAGGAGGCGCAGAACGCCGTCGTCGAGTTCCTGCTCGTCAACCACCCGCTCGACTGCCCCGTCTGCGACAAGGGCGGAGAGTGCCCGCTCCAGGACATCGCGATGGGCTGGGGCCCCGGCAAGAGCCGCTTCACCGACCCCAAGCGCCACTTCGAGAAGCCGCTCGAGCTCTCTCCCCTGGTGGCGATCGACCGCGAGCGCTGCATCCTCTGCTACCGCTGCGTCCGCTTCAGCCAGGAGGTGGCCGAGGACGAGCAGCTGCAGCTGCTCGAGCGCGGCGACAAGACCTTCGTCGGCACCTTCGACGAGCGCCCATACATCGCGCCGTTCCACGGAAACATCACCGAGCTCTGCCCGGTCGGCGCACTGACCTCCTACACCTACCGCTTCCGCGCGCGGCCCTGGGACATCGAGGATGCGGGGTCGATCTGCACCCTCTGCCCCAGCCAGTGCAACGTCAAGTTCACCGTCCGTGACGAGCGGGTGCTGCGGGTGCTGGCCCGCGACAACGCCGAGGTGGACGACGGCTGGCTCTGCGACAAGGGCCGATTCGCATTCCAGATGTTCAATTCGGAGGACCGCATCACCCGGCCGATGGTTCGGGCCGGCGACGGAAGCCTGAGCCCGATCAACTGGGACGAGGCCGTCACCAGGGTCGCCGACTCGATCCGTGGCGCCGGCGAGAAGGCGGCTGCTCTGGTCGGCGGAGGCACCTCCAACGAGGAGGGCTGGCTCGTCCAGAAGATCCTGCGCGACGCCGGCTCGTCCAATCTCGACAGCTCCGCGAGCCCGGTCGACGCCGGCGTGCTCGGCGACCTCTCCCGGCCCGAGCTCGGCACGCGGATGTCGGACCTCGACCACGCTGACGCGATCCTGGTGATCGGCGTCGACCCGCTGCACGAGATGCCGATCCTCGACCTGCGGATCCGCAAGGCCGTGCGGCGAGGCAGGGCCAAGCTGATGGTCGCCTCCGAGCGCCCGACCACCCTCGACGGCGGAGCGGACGAAGCGGTCCGCTACCTGCCCGGCGACGCAGCTTCCTTCGTCCGCGCCCTCGCCGGAGCGCTCGGAGCCGTGGGCTACGACACCGAGGGACCCTTCGAGAAGGAGGCCGCCGCGGTCGCCGAGCTGCTCGGCGACTGCCCGGACCAGATGATCATCTGGGGAGAGCGGCTCTGGCGCAGCCCGGGAGCCGTCGAGGCGCTTCACGCGTGCGCCCGGGCTTGCGAGATGCACCAGCGAATCGGCCCCGGCCTGCTCGAGGTCCCCGAGGAGTCGAACGCTCGCGGCCTGCGAGAGGTCGGCTGCCTGCCGAGCGCCAAGCCCGGTCTCGAGCCGGCACCGGGCGGCCGCGGCAGCGCCTCGATCAAGGACGGGCTCGCTGCCAACGAGCTCGGCCCGACTCTGCTCGTCAACGCCGATCCGGTCCGGACCCATCCCGACTCCGAGGGCTGGCGCGAGGCGCTCGCCGGGGGCTTCGTCGTCGCGATCGCCTCCTTCGAGGACGAGTCCACCCGCCTCGCCAACCTGGTCATCCCAGCGGAAACGTGGGCAGAGAAGGAGGGCACCGTCACCCATCCCGACGGCCGCCTGCAGCGCCTGCGCCGCAACGTCCCACTCCCCGAGGACATGATCCCCGGCTGGCGCTTCCTGGCCGCGGTGGCGGCAGAGCTGGGCAGCGACCTGACTCCGGAGTCCCCGGCGGAGGTCTTCGACGAGCTCTCGAACGAGGTCCCCTTCTACGACTCGATCACCTACGAGGAAATCGGGGGAACGGGCCTCCGCTGGGGAGACCGGGATCCAGGCCAATCGTGGACCCCTGCCAGCGGGTCGGCGGCGGGGGCGGCCGCGGGAACTCCGACTGAGCCGCGGGATGGATCTGGGACGCCTTCAGCGCCGATCGGCGACAGGTCGCCCGCGGCCGCCCCCGGCGGCGGCCCGCTCGTCCTGGGCACGTACCGGGACCTGTGGGCAGCCGACGTCACCAAGCGAAATCCCGCGCTGCGGTTCCTGATGCCGAAGCAGAAGCTCGAGTTGGCCGCGAAAGATGCCGAGGCATTGGAATTGGCGAACGGCGACGAGGTCACCGTCGCCGTCAACGGCCACAGTGTCGAGGCAACGGTCGCCATCCGAGACCGCATGACCCAGGGCGCCGCGTTCCTGATCGAGGGCACCGATGACGCGAACGCCAACGTGCTCACCAACGGGGTCCCACAGACGATCAAGGTGAGCAAGCGGTGAGCCTGCCCATCCCCCTCCCGCTCGCCGAGGTCAACTACGTCGAGGCGACCTGGGTGATGGTCGTCAAGTCGATCGTGATCTTCCTCGGCGTCTTCATGATCGTCCCGGTCCTGACGGTCGCCGAGCGGAAGCTGATCGGCCGCTTCCAGAACCGCTACGGCCCGAACCGGGTCGGGCCGGTCGGCCTGGTCCAGCCCCTCGCCGACATCGTCAAGCTCGCCGGCAAGGAGATGTTCCGGCCGAACGCGGCGGTACCGCTCCTCTTTGCGATCGCCCCGGCCATCGTGATCTTCTCGGGGATCGTCACGCTCGCGATTCTGCCGTTCGGCAACGTGCAGGACGGGGTCGGGCTCTACGGAATCGACGTCTCGATCGGCGTCCTCTACTTCTTTGCCTTCGGCTCGCTCTCGTTCTACGGGCTCCTGCTCGCCGGCTGGTCCTCAGGCTCGAAGTACAGCTTTCTCGGGGCGATGCGCTCGGCGGCGCAGCTGATCTCCTACGAGGTGTCAATGGGCCTCTCGCTGCTCGGCGTCGTGATGATGACCGGCTCCCTGTCGCTGACCCACATCGTCGACGCGCAGGGCGAAATCTGGAACATCGTCCCCCAGTTCGTCGGCTTCCTGATCTTCATGATCGCGGGATTCGCGGAGACCAACCGGGCCCCGTTCGACCTGCCGGAGGCCGACGCTGAATTGGTCCAGGGCTACATGACCGAGTACGGCGGCATGCGCTTCGGGTCCTACCTGCTCGCCGAGTACCTGGAGATGTTCGTCGTCTCGGGCATCGCCGTCACCTTCTTCCTGGGCGGCTGGATGGGGCCGGGCCCAGGCTGGCTCGACCCCGTCTGGATGGTGGCCAAGATCCTCACCCTGGTCTGCTTCTTCATCTGGATTCGGGCCACCGTGCCGCGCCTCCGCTACGACCAGCTGATGGCGCTCGGCTGGAAGGTGATGCTGCCGCTCGCGACGCTGAACATCCTCGCCACCGCCGTGATCGTGACGGTGAGCTGATGGAGGCGAAGCTCAACGCCGAGAAGACCGACTGGACGGAGTTCCCCTACCTGGAGAGCCACGAGGACGTGATCTCGGTCCAGCGCGGCCCCGAGCCCGGCGGCGCGGGCGGCGCCTATCGCGCCTTCGGGGAGACCCTCCGCGGACTGCGCACCACCTTCGGCCGGGTGCTCGAGGGAACCGTGACCATCCAGTACCCGGAGGAGAAGACGCCGGTCTACCAGCGCTTCCGCGGACGGCACAAGCTGCACCGCTTCGAGGACACGGGACTCGAGAAGTGCGTCGGCTGCTCGCTCTGCGCAGCCGCCTGCCCCGCCGACTGCATCCGGGTGGTCGCGCATGAGAACGATCCGAACCATCGCGTCTCCGCCGGCGAGCGCTACGCCGAGGTCTACGAGATCAATCTCTCGCGTTGCATCTTCTGCGGCTACTGCGAGGTCGCCTGCCCCTTCGACGCGATCACGATGGGCCACGACTACGAGATGTCCGACTACAACCGCTCGGACCTGATCTTCACGAAGGAGATGCTGCTCGCCGAGCCGATCGACCGCACGCCGCTGCGGAGCGAGGGCGAGTGACCCAGGTCTGCTTCTTCCTGGGAGCGATCGGCTGCCTGGGCGGCGCGATCGCGGTGATTGCCCTCCGCAACCCCTTCTACAGCGTCCTCGCGCTGATCGTCCACCTGATCTCGCTCGCCGGGCTCTTCCTCCTGCTGCAGGGCGAGTTCCTGGCCGCCGCCCAGATCGTGGTCTACGCCGGAGCGGTGATGGTCCTCTACGTCTTCGTCGCCGCCTACGTCGGCAACGTCGACGAGCCGCTCTGGGAGCCGATCCCTGGCCAGCGCTTCATCGCACCGATGCTCGGCGTTGCGCTCTTCGTCGAGCTGGCGATCGCGATCACCGGCTCCGGGCTGCAGGCGATCGACACCAAGGGGCCGACGGTCGAGCTCGGCTTCGGCTCGCCCTCGGCAATCGGCAAGCTGCTGCTCGAGCGCTTCCTGATCGCCTTCGAGGCGGCCTCGCTCTTGCTGCTCGTCGCTGCGGTTGGAGCGGTTGTTCTGGCGGGCAGACACCGCGGCGTGGACGCGGGAGAGACGGGGGGAACTCCCGGCGGTGTTGGCCGGCCCCCCGGCTCTCCCGCGGCCGCGCCGCCGGAGGCAACCTGACCATGGACATCACCTGGTACCTCGTCCTCTCGGCGCTCCTCTTCGCGGTTGGCGTCTCCGGCGTCCTGTTGCGCCGCAGCCCGCTGGTGATCCTGCTCTGCCTCGAGCTGATGTTGAACGCCGGCAACCTCGCGCTGCTCGCCTTCTCGCGTTCGCTCGGCAACCAGGATGGTCAGGTCTTCGCCCTGATCGTGATGGTGATCGCGGCCTGCGAGGTGGTGGTTGGCCTCGGGATCATCGTCGCCGCCTACCGGCGCCGCATTCCGCTCAACGTCGACGACCTGCGAAGCCTCAGGGGCTGATCGCTTGAGCGCTACCTCGTACGGCTGGCTGGTCCTCGCCTTCCCGCTCGCGGGGAGCCTCCTGATCGGCCTGCTCTACAAGAAGCTCCCTGGTCGCAGCGCGGGCTGGATCGGCACCGCGGCAATCGGCCTCGCCTTCCTCGCCTCGCTCGGGATGCTGTTCAAGATCCTCGACCTCCCGGTCGACCATCGTCAGCTCACCGACTCGGCATACAACTACGCCAGCGCCGCGGGGCTGAACATCCAGCTCAACATCCTGGTCGACCCGCTGTCGATCTATATGTGCCTGATCGTCAGCGGGGTCTCGATGCTGATCCACCTGTACTCGATCAGCTACCTGACCTCCGACCGCGGCTTCAACCGCTTCTTCTCCTACCTCAACTTCTTCGTCTTCTCGATGCTGCTGCTGGTCCTGGCGGGGAACCTGATCCTGCTGATCGTCGGTTGGGCATTCGTCGGCTTCGCCTCGTACGCCCTGATCAGCTTCTGGTACCGGCGCACCACCGCCACCAGTGCCGGCATGAAGGCCTTCGTCATCAACGTGATCGGCGACATCGGCATGGTGCTTGCCGCGCTCTTCATCTTCCGCGACCTTGGCACCTTCGACCTGCTCTCGATCTTCAGCAAGGCGCAGGACACCTTCCATACGAACCAGGGCGTGGTGGTCGCGATCTGCTGCCTGCTGCTGGTCGGCGCCTTCGCCAAGTCGGCCCAGATCCCGTTCCACACCTGGCTCCCGGACGCGATGGAGGGCCCGACCCCGGTCTCCGCCCTGATCCATGCCGCCACCATGGTCACCGCCGGCGTCTATCTGATCGCCCGCTTCCACCCGCTCTTCGAGATCGGCCTCACCGCCGCCGACATCGCCGCCTTCGTGGGCCTGGCGACGCTGCTGATCGCGGCAACGATCGCGCTCGTCGTCACCGACCTGAAGCGGATCATCGCCTACTCGACCATGAGCCAGATCGGGTACATGGTCATGGGGGTCGGTATCGGGGCGTATTCGGAGGGGCTCTTCCATCTGATGACCCACGCCTTCTTCAAGGCCCTCCTCTTCATGGCGGCCGGCTCGGTGATCGGCGCGATGGCGAACCGCCAGAACATCGACCTGATGGGTGGCTTCCGCAAGTCCCTGCCCTTCACCTCGGCGATGCTGATCATCGGGGCGCTCGCGCTGGCGGCCTTCCCGCTCACCTCGGGCTGGTTCTCGAAGGACGAGATCCTCGACTTCGCCGCCTACCGGGGCGGCTTCTACGTGATCTTCTCGATCGGCGGCTACATCGGCGCGCTGCTGACGGCCTTCTACGCCTTCCGGATCGGGTTCCGGGTCGTCTTCGGTCCGCCCTGCGACGTGGCCCGCGATCTCGAGCAGGGCGTGCACCAGCACATCGAGCCGCAGAACCCGGCTACCGGCGAGGCCGAGGACACCGATGTCGGCTTCCCGGGCGAGAAGCACACCGTCGCCGAGGACGCGTGGCCGATGAAGATCGCGATGACCATCCTCGGTTTCGGGGCGCTGTTCGCGGGATTCATCCAGATCCCGGGGGTCGACGACGTCGTCCACAAGTTCCTGCACGGGTCGTTCCTCGACTCGAGCCTCTACGAGCAGGGGCCGACCACCACCGCTGCGTACCACGGCCTGCTGATCGGCGGCCTGATCTCGGTGCTCGGCATCGCGATCGCCTATTACGCCTACCTGCGCAGGCCCGGCACCACGGCGGCACTCACCAAGCGGCTCCCGTGGCTGCACGACTTCCTCGAGAACAAGTGGTACTTCGACGAAGCGATCGACATCCTCGTCGTCCGGCCCACCCTGGCCGTCGGACGGTGGGCCAACTCGACCTTCGAGCGCTACGTCGTGCAGGGGCTGGTCGTCGGCGTGACCGACCTGGTGCGCGGCGTCGGGGTCGGGGTGCGAGGCGCCCAGTCCGGCTATCTGCGGTCCTACGCCCTGTTCCTGGTCACCGGCGTTGCCGGGCTCGGCCTCTACTTCCTCCTGCAGAGCTCATGAGGAGGGCGACGTGATCCAGATCCTGCTCTGGGCTCCGCTCGCCGCCGGACTCGTCGCCTGCGCAATGTCGGGCAAGGCATCGGGCTGGGTCGCAGTCCTCGGCTCGTTGGTCACTCTGGTCCTGTCGGTCGTGATCGTCGCCCAGTTCGACCCCTCCGGAGGCCTGCAGCACACCGTCGATGAGAGCTGGATCCCGACGCTCGGCGTCCGCTACCAGCTCGGGATCGACGGGATCAGCCTCTTCCTGGTCCTGCTCACCGCCGTCCTCTGGTTCGCGGCGACGCTCTGGTCGGCGATCAACACACCGGATCGGCCCCGGACCTACTTCCTCATGTTCGGCCTCGCCGAGACCGCCGTCCTCGGCGCATTCCTCGCCCAGGACCTGATCCTCTTTGTCCTCTTCTTCGACCTGATGCTGATCCCGTTCTACTTCCTCTTCGGGAGCTGGGGCACCGAGCATCCGGGACGGCCCGAGGAGGACGAGGGGCCGATCCGGCCGCAGCCGGCCGTGATCAAGATGATCGTCTACACGCTCGTCGGGTCGTTGCTGATGCTGGTCGGGGCGATCGCCGCGGGCATCCTGGCTGCGAACGGCGGGCCGATCGACTTCAACATCCAGCACCTCGCTGCGCACCCGCTCAGCTCGGGGAGCCAGTACTGGATCTTCTGGTTCTTCGCCGCGGCCTTCCTGGTCAAGATGCCCGCCTTCCCGCTGCATGCCTGGATGCCTGACGCCTACCGGGTGGCGCCGCTCCCTGCGCTGGCGCTCTTCTCGGGGGTGCTCTCCAAGGTCGGCGCCTACGGCTTCCTGCGGATCGTGTTGCCGGTCTTCCCGGCCGCGACCACCCACTTCCAGGAGATCATCCTGATCGTCGCCGTGTCCTCGATCCTGTACGGCTCGGTGATGGCGTTCACGCAGACGAGCGCGCGCCTGATCCTCGGCTACTCCTCGGTCGCGCAGCTCGGCTTCATCACCCTCGGGATCTTCAGCCTGCGTCCCGATGGCGCGGACGGCGCCGTGCTCCAGATGGTCAACCACGGCCTGGTGATCGCGCCGCTGATGCTGATCGCAGTGCTGCTCGTGGCCCGGACCGGCACGGACGACATCACCAAGATGGGCGGCCTGGCGATGCGAGCACCGGTGCTCGCCGCGCTCTTCCTGGTGGCGACGATGGCCCTGCTCGCCATCCCCGGCTCCTCCAACTTCATGGGCGAGTTCTACATCCTCAACGGGATCTTCCAGGAGAAGATCGTCTTCGCCTTCATCGCCGCGATCGGCATCGCGTTGGCGGCCTACTACGCGCTGCGCCTCTACCAGCACGCGATGCACAACCGCAAGCCGACGGGGATCGAGAGCCGCGAGGTCGGCCTGCTCGACGGCGCCGTGGTCGCCGGTCTGGTGGCCTGCATCGTGGCGCTCGCGCTCTACCCCGGCTTGATCCTGCACCAAGCCGACCATTCGACCGCGGCTTCGGTCGCAGCGTCCCAGCAAACCACGCCCACGCAGGTCGCCGAGCGATGACCTTCAACGCCCCCCACATCGACTACGCCGGACTCTCGCCAGTCATCGCCCTGACGGCGGGAATGTGCGTCGTCCTCATCGCCGGTCTCTTCGTCCGCTCGCGCTGGGTGAACGCCGGGCTGACGATTGCCGTCCTGGGCGCGACGGCCGGGCTCTCGATCTGGCAGTGGGGGTCCAACACCGACCTTGTCTCGGGCGCGCTCCGCCTCGACGCCTTCGGCCTGGCCGCGGCGCTGATCGCCTGCACGGCCGCAGCGATCGCCGTCCTGCTCTCGATCCGAGAGCCTGCCGCCGAGGAGGCAGGCCATGGCGCCTTCTACTCGCTGCTCTTGGGTTCCGTGCTCGGCATGACCCTGATCGCGCAGGCTCAGAACCTGGTCGCCTTCTTCGTCGCGCTCGAGCTGCTCTCGATTCCGCTCTACGTGCTCTGCGCTTCGGCGCGGCGCGAGGAGCGCTCGCTCGAGTCGGGCCTCAAGTACCTGATCATCGGCTCGATCGGCTCGGCGACCGTCCTCTACGGCTTCGCCCTCCTCTACGGCGCCTCCGGGTCGACCGACTTCTCCGGGATCGCCCGCGCCCTCGGTCCCGGCGGCAATGGCAACGACACGCTCGTCCTGATCGGCACCGCGATGGTCCTGACCGGCCTCGCCTTCAAGACCTCGCTGGCGCCCTTCCACCAGTGGACGCCCGACGTCTACCAGGGGGCCCCCACGCCGATCACGGCCTTCATGGCCGTCGCGACCAAGGCCGCCGCCTTCATCGCGCTGGCGCGGCTCTTCGAGGTCGCGCTCGGGCCGATCGCCCACGACTGGAAGCCGGCCCTCGCCGCGATCGCCGTGATCTCGATCGCAGTCGGGAACATCGGCGCGCTCGGCCAGGACAGCCTGAAGCGGCTGATGGGCTACTCGGGCATCGCCCAGGCCGGCTACATCCTGGCCGGTGTCGTGGTGGCGACGGAAACGGGATTGAAGGCGCTGGTCTTCTACCTCGCGGCCTACACCCTGATGAACCTGGCGGTCTTCGCCGTCATCGTCGCCCGTGAGCGGCAGACCAACCATGGCGATGACATCGAGGCGGTCGCCGGCCTCGGCCGCTCCAATCCGATGCTCGCCTGGCCGCTGACGATCGGAATGCTGGCGCTCGCGGGCCTCCCAGGCACCTCGGGCTTCATGGGCAAGCTCTTCCTGATCGAGGCGACCGTCGACGGCGACTACACCTGGCTCGGCGTGATCATCGTGATCGGCTCGATGGTGTCCCTCGCCTACTACCTGCGGGTGGTGTCGGCGGTCTGGATGCGGTCCGACCCGGCCGCGGCCCCCGTCGATGCGATGCCCGCGATCGCGGGCGGCTCACCGGCGGCGGACGCAGCGGCGCCGGATTGCGCACCGGGGCCCGGCTGGTGGCTCATCGTCGTGGCCGGGCTCGCCTGTGCCACGGCGACCGTGGTCTTCGGCATCGCCCCCTCGCCCCTGATCGACTGGGCATCTCACGCCGCCAGCTCACTGACGGCCGCCGTTTAGAGTGCCTGGTTCATGGCGCTCGCCTTGCTGCCGGTCGCCTTCCTCGCTGGCTTCATCCTGGCCGATCAACGACGGGCGACCACCGTCTCGCTGGGAATCTGGCTGGCGGCGCTGGTGGGGCTATTGGTCGCAAAGCTCGCCGGGATGGCGGTCTCACCATGGGAGGCACTCGTTCTCGTGATCTGTCTGGCCCCCGCCGTCCTCCTGACGAGGTTCGGGGCCCGCCTGCGGCACCGATGAGATTCCGGGCCCGGCCGGGTCACTACCTTCAGTTGAGATGCCCACGCCGCGCTCGATTCAGCGCACCTACCTCACGCTCATGCTGGGCAACACGCTCGCGACCTCGCTGATCTGGGGCATCAACACGATCTTCCTGCTGGACGCCGGGCTTTCCAATCTCCAGGCCTTCGCGGCGAACGCCTTCTTCACCGCCGGCATGGTCATCTTCGAGATCCCCACCGGGATCGTCGCCGACACGATCGGCAGGCGGATGTCGTACCTCCTCGGCACGCTGACGCTCTCGGCGGCGAGCCTGGTCTACGTCCTGCTCTGGCAGATCGGCGCGCCCTTCTGGGAGTGGGCGGCGGTCTCCCTCGGCTTGGGCCTCGGCTTCACCTTCTTCTCGGGCGCGGTCGAGGCCTGGCTCGTCGATGCCCTGACCGCCACCGGCTACACCGGCGACCTGGAGACCGTCTTCGGCCGTGGCCAGATCGTCACGGGCATCGGGATGCTGACCGGCTCGATCGCGGGAGGCTTCCTGGCCCAGCAGGTCAGCCTCGGCTTTCCATTCGTCCTCCGTGGGGTGATCCTGATCGTCATGTTCGCCGTGGCATTCAGGCTCATGCGCGACGTCGGCTTCACCCCCGTGAAGGGCGGGCGTCCGCTGGCCGAGATGAGGAAGATCGCTTCCAACTCGGTCGATTACGGCTGGCGAGTCCCGGCGGTCAAGTGGTTGATGGTCGAGGCGCTCTTCACAGGCGGGGTGGGCATCTACGCGTTCTATGCGCTGCAGCCGTATCTGCTCGAGCTGTACGGCGATCCGCATGCCTACCAGGTGGCGGGCCTGGCGGCCGCGATCGTGGCCGGCGCCCAGATCCTCGGCGGTGTCGCGGCGCCGCGCATCCGCGGACTCTTCCACCGCCGCACATCCGCACTGCTCCTGATGGCGGCGGCAAGTGCCGTCACGCTCGTGCTGGTCGGATCGGTCAAGAGCTTCTGGCCGGTGATCGGCCTGACCACCGTATGGGGCCTGCTGTTCGCGGCGACGATGCCGATCCGGCAGACCTACATGAACGGGATGATCCCCTCGCAGCAGCGAGCGACGATTCTCTCCTTCGACTCGATGATGTCCTCTACCGGAGGGGTCTGGACGCAGCCGGTGCTCGGCAAGGCGGCCGATGTCTATGGGTACCCCACCTCGTACGTGATCTCGGGCGCAATCGGCGCCCTCGCGCTGCCGTTCCTCGCTCTCTCACGGCGTCAGAACAACCCGGCGGACACGCTCGAGGTGGCCGAAGCGGAGCCGGTCCCACAGCCGGCCTGACCCAGCCCCCGGCCGAACCGGGAGGATGCCGGTCCCTTGGGCGTCCTGCTCACCATCGTCGCGATCGCGATCTCGGGCTCCGCCGGGGTGGCCGCCGAGCGGCGCTGGCCGGCGCAGGCTGTCGGCTGGGCCCGCCGGCTGCTGGTGATCTCGCTCTACACGCTGGTCCCGTTCATCGTCTTCTTCAACCTGGCGCGGGTTCACATCGACGCCAACCTCGGCGGCGGGCTGGTGATCGGATGGGTCGCGATCCTCAGTGCGGCCGGCCTGGCCTGGTTCGCCGGTTCGCGGCTCCTGCGCTTGAGCCGGCCCTCGACCGGATCGCTGATCGTGGGGACACTCGTGCCCAACTCGGGGTATCTCGGCTACCCGCTGGTCGCGTCCCTGCTCGGCTTTCACGCCCTGGGTCACGCGGTGATCTATGACATTGCCGTGGCGGCACCCTCGCTGTTGGTGCTCGGGTTCGGCACCGGCGCCGCCTTCGGGACCAATGCGGGCGAGGGATTCAGAGACCGCATCGTCGCCTTCTTCACGCGCAACCCGCCGCTCTACGCCGCGGTTGCGGCCCTGCTCGTCCCGGACAGCCTGGCGCCGGACGTGCTCGTCAATGTCTCTCGCGGCGTGGTGATCGCCCTGCTGCCCATCGGGTTCTTTGCAGTGGGCGCCGTGCTCGCTGAGGAGGTCGAGGAGAAGCACGTCGAGATCGGCTCGCCGCTCGACCCCCCGGTGGCTGCCGCGATCGCGCTTCGGCTGGTGATCGCGCCCGGTCTGCTCCTGCTCCTCTCACTGCCGTTCATAAACCTGCCGGGCCCGTACCTGCTGATTGCCGCCATGCCCTGCGGCATCAACACGCTGCTGGTCGCCCATATCTACGGACTCGACTCGAGGCTGGCAGCGCAGGCAATCGCGTGGACGACGGGGATCGCGGTGGTCGCCGCGATCGCGGCTCAGCTGATCTGGGGATAGGGGAATCGAAACCATCCCGCTCTGGCACTACGATGGCTCGCTCGTGCGCTACCCGGTCGAGGAATTCACAGAAGAGGAACGGAGGCTCCTCTCCCCCCACTTCACCAACCTCGACCGTCCGGTCTTCGCGCTGGTCAACCTCCCAGAGACGATCAAGGGAGCCCTCTTCGCCCGCTACTCCCGCTACTCGGGGACCGTCCGCCGCCTTTATCTCGATGAGTTCGCCGCCGACGTGCCGGAGGGCGGCCGCCCCTTCGAGGGCGAGGAGGGCGAACGCGCGGCCGGGCTCTACGAGCGCGTCTTCATGGGCTACGGCGACGACTCGATCGCCCAGGTCGGCGGCGCCCACATCGCCTGCGAGTGGGTTTCCAACGTGCTCACCAAGGTGCTGCAGCGCGGCCGGCTGGCGGCCTACCTGGAGCAGTCCACCCGCTACATCCCCTACGACCAACCGCTCCCCGAGTCGGCGGGCGGCGGCCACCGGTTCTATCGCGACGATCAGCTCGGCCCGGAGTACGCCGCCGCCATGGAGGAGCTGTTCGCGATCTACTCGCGCTCGCTCGTCCAGGTCAGGGAATGGGCGGCCGAGCGGTGGCCTCGAGGCGATGAGCCCGAGGCTGCCTGGGAGCGCTCGATCAAGGCGAAGGCCCTCGACCTGCTCCGCGGGCTGCTGCCCGCCGCGACCCTGAGCCACGTCGGCATCTTCGCCTCGGGACAGGCCTATGAGCAGCTCCTTCTGCGGATGCTCGCCTCCCCGCTGCCGGAGGCCCGCAACTTCGCGACGATGATCCTGGAGGAGCTCAAGAAGGTCATGCCGAGCTTCGTGGCGCGAGTGGAGCGCCCCGATCGCGGCGGAGAGTGGGTCTCCTATCTCGAGCGCCGCCGCGACGCAGCCGAGCGCTGGGTCGCCCGCATGGGGCTCGATCGGCCCGAGGTCTCCGACGCTCCCGCGGTCGAGCTGATCGACGTCGAGGGCTCCGAGGACGACCTGATCGCCGCCTCGCTGTTCGAGTCTTCGGCGGCCTCCGAGCGGGCGATCCTCGACCGAGTCCGGGCGCTTCCCCCCGACGAGCAGGCCGATGTCATCGCCGACCTGGTCGGCGATCGCCCCAACCGCCGCCACCGCCCCGGCCGCGGCTGGGAGGCGGTCCGCTATCGCTTCGAGATCGTCTCCGACTACGGCGGCTTCCGCGACCTGCAGCGCCATCGGATGCTGACCTGCCAGTGGCAGGCGCTCAGCCCGGACCTCGGCGCGGGGATCCCCGACGAGGTGCGCAAGGCCGGGGCCGGCTCGGAGTACGAGCGCGCCCTCGAGATCTCCCGCGCCGAGTACGAGCGCCTCTCCGGTGCGGGCATGCCCGATGCCGCGCCCTACGCCCTCTGCCTCGGGTACCGGATCCGCTACCTGCTCGACCTGAACGCCCGCGAGGCAATGCACCTGATCGAGCTGCGCTCCGGCCGCGAGGGACATCCCACCTATCGCGCGGTGGCCCAGGCGATGCACGAGCGGATCGCCTCCGTCCACCCGGCGATCGCGGGGGCGATGACCCACGTCGACTCCTCCACCGAGCCGCGCCTCGAGCGCATGATGAGCGAGATCCGCACGCATCGGAAGCAGGTTGAGGCGCAGCGGGAGCCTGAGCCCTCCGACGCCCCACCCGGCGTCAGCGCCCTGGGCTGAGCGGTCAATCCAGAAGCCCCGATTTTCCGTAGTTGACTACGAGTCAATGAACCGTAGGATGCTGAGTGTGAAGGGAGCGAGAGCCCTGGCGAGCGGGATGCTCGTCCTGGCGGCGATCTGTGCCGTGCCCGCAGTGTCGGCAGCCCAGGACGCGGGCGCGACCGCCACCACGGACGACGACTGACGTCGACCCCGCCGACCGGCGCAGCCTGTCGACCCTGGTGGGTCGACCTCCACCGCGCCGGATCGGCGGGGGCCGGGCGCGGGAACTCCGACTGAGCCGCGGGACCAATCTGGGACGGCCTCTCCGCCGATCGGCGACAGGTCGCCCGCGACCGGCCCCCCCGGCGGCGGCGCCAAGGCGCAGAAGGCCGCCTCGGCCAGCGTCACCGCCGGCGACTACTTCTTCGCTTCCGCCTCGGTGACGATCGCCGTCGGCGACACGGTGACGTGGCACAACACGGGTCAGGCGCCCCACAACGCCACCGGGAACAACGGCAGCTTCTCCACCGGGACGATCAACCCGGGCGGGAGCGCCTCCCACACCTTCAACTCCGCCGGGACGTTCAGCTACATATGCACCATCCACCCGAACATGACGGGAACCGTTCGGGTCCTGAGCTCCAGCTCCGGTGGTGGTGGTGGTGGTGGTGGCGCCAGCTCGAGCGGCTCCGGCACCTCTGAGTCGTCGGCGGTTGCCTCACCAGATGCCGCCGGCACCTCCACCACGCTGCCGATGACCGGCATGGCGGTCGGCGCGCTCGCCCTCGTCGGCCTGGCGCTGCTCGGGTCAGGCCTGCTGGTCCGCCGCGCCCGAGATACCGGCCGCTGCTGGCTGTCAATCTTCTAGGCGTGCTCCATCACGTCTCGCTCGAAGTTCCGCCCGAGGAGGCGGAACGATCGGCTGAGTTCTGGGGCCTGCTCGGCTTCGAGGAGGTCCCGGCCGCTGACGTGCTCGGCGACTCCGTCCGCTGGTTCGAGCGCGATGCGACGCAGATCCACCTGATCCTCACCGAGGGCCACACTGCACCGGCGCTCGGGCACGCCGCCGTGGTCGCGCCCGATCACGCCGAGGCCAAGCAGCGGCTTCGCGACGCGGGCTTCCAGGTGGAGGACACCCGCCAGCTCTGGGGTGCGGACCGTGCCTTCACGATCGCCCCGGGCGGCCATCGCGTGGAGCTCATGGCGGCTCCCCCTCCGCCCAAGGACTAGCCCGGCGCTTGCGCTTCTTGCGCCGCTGCCCCTGGGTCTCCCCGTAGGGCGGCTGGGGAGGCTCGCCGTTTCCGCCGCCGTTGTCGGGCAGCGGCGGCTCCGAGACCTCGCGGCCACTCCCCTCGACCGTTCCGGCCGGCCCGCGCTCGGCCGGTGGCGGCCCCAGGTCGTCGCCCGGCCTCTGCCACGGGATCGCCTCCCCGGCGGCCCACGCCGGCGGCAGGGGCCTGGGCCACAGCCCGGTGAACATCAGGCCGGTCACGGCGAACCAGAGGACGAGCCCGGGGATCGGCGGAAACAGCGGAATGACGAGGAATAGGCCGAAGGCCATTCCGAGCGCACCCCAGAAGCGAGTCACGAGCCCCACCCTCATGGACCAGAGGTTCGTGTAGATCATCCCGAAGACCAGCCCGAGCACGCCGATGGTCGAGATGATCCCTCCGACGATCAGGAGCGTCGTGTGTTTGTTGAGATGGTCGGCGAGACCCTCCCGCGCGCCGCTCGCGGCCTGATCCGGCGTCTGCGGTTTGGGGGCAGCCGCGGCGGAGGGGGTCGTGGTGGATCCGGTGCCGGTCGTGGTGGTGGTGGACCTCGTCGTGGTCTGGCCGCCTGCCCCTTCGCCTTGTGGGCTGGCGGCCGGCGCCTGGACCTCGACGGCATGCTGTCGCGCCTGCTGGACGACCGCCGGCTCCTGCTTGACGAAGTCGTCAGCGGACTGCGAGGTCCCCAGCGAGGAGACGGCCAGGCCGATCCCGAATGCGATCGGTCCGAGGGCGATCAGCGCAGCGAATGATCCCCGCACGCGCTGGGCCCGGCCCGCGGCCGAGCGAAACAGGAAGAGCAGGGGGCCCGCGAACAGGCAGAAGCCGATGGCTTGGAGCACCGCTGTGTAGATCAGCCGTGCGTTGTGGGCGTGCGCGAACGCGAGCTGGTCAGCATCCGAATTGCTATCGGGAAGGTGAGAGGCCCACTCGCTGAAGCACGATCGAGCCGGCCACGATGAACGCGCCGGCGAGCGCGGCGAAGCCGGCCCTTCGCAGCCAGCGGTCCTGGTAGGCGAGCAGCTCCTCTTTGCTCGGGAGTGAGCGGCCGGGGGTGGGCGACTCTGCGTTCACGGGGTCGGCAGTATGGCGGGACTGTATCTTGGCCGCCGTGCCACTCATCTCCCGCCAGAGCGGGCCGATCGTCGTCTACGGAGCCACGGGCTACACCGGACGGCTGGTCGTCGCCGAGCTGATCCGTGCCGACGCCGACTTCATCGTCTCCGGCCGCAGCGCCGAGAAGCTCGACGCGCTGCGAGCCGAGTTCGACCTGGAGGCGCCCGCCCGGACCGCCAAGCTGGACGACCCCTCATCCCTCCGCGAGCTGCTCGCCGATTGCGCCGTGGTGATCGACTGCGCCGGGCCGTTCGTGCATTTCGGTGAGCCGGTGCTCGCCGCGGCCGTCGAGACCGGGACCCACTACCTCGACACGACCGGGGAGCAGCCGTACATGAAGATGGCCTACGAGCGATACGGGTCCGGCGCCGCGCGCGCGGGCGTTGCAGTGGTCCCGGCGATGGGCTTCGACTACGTCCCCGGCGACATGATCGCCTCGCTCACCGCCGAGGGCATGGGCGAGCTGGACGAGCTCGACATGTTCTATTGCTGGCGGGACTTCACACCGAGCCAGGGCACCGCCCGGACCACCCTGGAGATGATCAGCGGCAAGGACATCGAGTGGCGGAACATGGAATGGGTCGAGACCAGCGGCGGCGTCTCTCGCGGGACCCATGAGTTCCCGGAGCCCTTCGGCCGGCAGCGTATGTTCCGCTACCCCTCGGGAGAGCAGATCACCGTCCCCCGCCACGTGCCCACCCGCAACGTCCGCGCCAGCATGAACGCCGGATCGTTCTCGAGCGATCGACTCGCTCCGCTGTTCGAGGTGATGGTGCGACCAGCGGGACTCGCGATGAGGACGCCGCTCAAGCGCCTTGCCAATGCCGTGATCTCCCGCCTGCCCGAGGGCCAGACGCCCGAGCAGAGGGAGAAGATGACCTGGGCGATCGTCTGCGAGGCGAAGCGGGGCGAGGTCGAGCGCAAGGGCGTGATCACCGGCAGGGACGTCTACGGGCTGACCGCCGCGGCGATCGTCCAGGGGGCGGTCCTCGCCTCCCGCAAGGGCTTCGAGGGTCGAGGCGGCCTGGCCCCGTCCCAGGCCTTCGAGCCGAAGAGCTTCCTCGACGGGCTCGAGCGCTTCGACGTTCGCTGGAAGATCTTCGAGACCAACGTCCCGGTCGCGGTCGAGGCCTAGCGTGGCCAGAGAGATCGGACTTCCGACCCGCAAGGGGCCGCGGGTCACCCTCGAGGAGGGAGCAAGCCCCGGCGGCGCTCGCTGCCCGGCCTGCGGAGAGCCGCTGTTCGTCTGGCTCGAGACCGAGGGCTATGGATCTAGGGAGGACCAGGTGATCGACCGCTGCGAGAACTGCGGCCTGGTCGCCGCCCGCGACGCCGTGCCGTCGCCCGATCATGCGATCGACGCGCTGCTCCTCGGCCGAGAGGAGAACGGGTCGGGCGTCGCAATCCGGGCCGACAACGCCGCCAGCCTGCAGGCCTGGCTCGGAGCGGAGAACTGGGCGGCGCTGCGTCCCGGCGGGCGTGGCATTCACCCCACGCCTCGGGCGGCTGGCCTGCTCCTGGCCCGGCGCGGGCTGGAGGTTCGCCGCGTTCGGCACCTGATCCGGCCCGGAATGGCCTCCATGTGGCAGACCCTTCTCAACCTGCTCACCTTCCACCGGGACTTCGCCTCCGAGGCTGCCTCCGGGCGCCTTCGCCCGGGAAACGGACGGGGGCTGGCGGCCTTCTCGATCGACGCGGTCGTCACCGTGCTGGCCGCCATCCCCACGGCGATCATCGCGGTCGTCCTCGAGACTGGCGGTGTTCTCGCGCGCCGCGGCGGCGCGATCGAGGTGCAGGCGGACCGCCTGCCCTCTACGAACTGACCTCGGCCACGATCGCCGCGATCTCGGCCGCGGCGCCGAGGTGCGGCGGCAACTGAGGCGAGTTCACCTCTCGTTCGGAGCTCTGCCCCAGCCGGGCGCCGAGCGACTGGGAGGCCTCGCGGAGCAGCGTCGGGGTCGACTCGGCGATGACGATGGCTGAGGGACGGTCCGCGCTCGTCAACCGAGGCAGCGGCATCCGCCAGCCGGCTGGGATTCCCATCTCCGCCAGGACGCTCCGGGGTCGATCCCGGGCGGCCGCGGCCGTCTCGTCAGGAAGGCGCTCGACCCCCGCGCCGAGGGCCGGCAAGCCTCCGGCGAGGAAGACCTCGATGACGTTCTCGCGGGCTCCGGCAGCGATCTCGATCCGGTGGCGGTCCTCGGACAGAGCCTCGGTGGCGAGTGGCGTGAGCTGGAACAGCGTGGGCTCGATCAGCACCGCTGCGGAAACGACGTCGCTTCGCCGCAACAGCAGGTCGAGTCCGATCACTGCGCCGAGTCCCGCCCCGCAGACGGTGGCAGGTTCGTCAGCGGCCGCCTCGATCAGGGCGGCGGCGTCCTCGCTCTGCTCCTCGATCGTCGTCCGGCGGTATTCGTCCGGCTCGCTGGAGGCTCCCCACCCACGGCGGTCGTAGGCGATCGCCCGAAACTCCCCGGCGAGAGCCTCCACGAGTGGATCCCAGACCGCCGACGTGGCGGCGCTCTCGTGGATCAGTAGGACCGGGGATCCCTCGCCTCGTTCGCTCCAGGCGATCTCGACGCCGCGAGCCTCGAGGGTCGGCATCGCCGCCTAGACGTTGCGCCAGAACCGGCTGATCAGAGGCAGCGCCAGCGCCCTGGGGCTGTGCTGGCCAGCGAGCGCGCTCGCCCGATTCAAGGCGCCAGGGACCACCACGCGCCTGTCGTTGGCGGCGCCGTCGATCGCATGCTGGGCGACCTCGTCGGGCGTCATCCAGACCGCTCCCGGCGTTCGGTCCTCAACGCCGCCGAATCCCGCGACCTCCATGAACTCCGTGCGCACGGGTCCGGGGCAGACCGCGGTGACCGTGACGCCGGTGCCCCGCAGCTCGGTGCGGATCGCTTCGCTGAAGGAGAGAACGAAGGACTTGCTCGCCGCGTAGACGGCCGAGCCGGGAAGCGGCTGGAACGCGGCGGTCGAAGCGATGTTGATCACGCTGCCGCGCCCGCGGTCGATCATCCCCGTGAGGAAGCGGCTGGTGAGATCGACGACCGTCTCGACGTTGATGCTGACCATCTCCACCATGCGCTCGCGCGGGCTCGTGGCGAAGTCGGCCTGATGGCCGAACCCGGCGTTGTTGACCAGCACCTCGACTACACGGCCTCGGCCGCGGAGCTCATCACCAAGGCGGTCGCGCTCAGCTGCATCGCCGAGATCGGCTGCGATCACCTCGGCCGCCACGCCATAGGCAGAGGTCAACTCGGTCGCCAGGGTGCGGAGCCTCTCCTCGCGGCGGGCCACCAGCGCGAGCGAGTGCCCGCGCGACGCCAGCTCCTTTGCGATGGCTGCACCGATCCCCGACGACGCGCCGGTGACCACTGAGATGCTGCTGACCGAGGGCTCGGGCAGGCCCATCGATCAGGCCCCGCGGGCGTGACCGCTCATCAGTCCTGCAGGCCCTCCCGGGCCTCCCTGACCAGGGTCACGGCCTCGGGGAAGACGATCCGGATCGCGTCGCGAACCTGAACCGCCTGCTCGTCGGTCGAGCCGCTCAGCTCCAGCGAGCCGATCGAGGCGACCGTCATCTCAACCGCCAGCTTGATCGCGTTGTCGGCCCAGGCGACCTTCTGAGCTCCTTGCATCTGCTCCTGGAGCTCCTCCATTCGCCTGCGCATTTCCTCCGGATCGCCGAAGAGTCCACCGAAACCTTCCATGGCTCGATCATAGACCGCGGCACTCGCCGGTCACGGATTCGGCACTCATGCAGGTCTCGGGACGCACCGACATGGCGAGCGTGCGGCGATGCCTTCTCGCTCAGATCGACGCAGGGGCGCCGCCACGGTCGAGTACGTCGCGCTCGCCGGGATGATCGCCATCCTGATCGTCGCCGCGATCGCCGCCCTGGTGTCCTCGCCGCCGACGAGAGGCGAGCGAGAGCTCGGCGAGATGCTCGCCCGCCGGATCGGCTGCAGCCCGCGCTATCCGGTGCCCTGCGGGCGGAACCCCCTGGCGCTGGCCTACGGCCTTCCGCTGGGCAAGCTGGTCCGCAGCCTCGTTCCGGCTCCGGGAGCCGAAAACGGGGAGCTCCCGGTTGACTTCCGCCATTGCCGCCAGCCGACCTGCGCCGCCCCCGGCTCCGCCCCGGGCCTCACCTCATCCCGCCGTCGTGTCACCGAGTTCACCGCTGTCGAGGACCTCCGCCGCTCGGGCGGGCTCGTTCGGATGACCTACTGGCTCTACCGCCCCGGGCTCGGCTGGGAGCGAATCGTTCGCACGGCGGGAGCCGCAGAGATCGAGGCGGCATCTCGGATCAGGCTGAACCTCGAGGACGACCCGGCCCTGGTCCCGCTGGAGACGCTGCCGGGTAAAGACCACTACGACTTCTCCCCAAGCGACGAGCCGCCGTGGCGCTGGCAGATCGACTCCCGTCCGGCGACCTAGAGATCAGACCCATCTAGGCCTTCGCGTGCTGTTCGGCTTCCCGGCTCGCGCTGTGGATCAGGCGGCGCCAGTCCGTTGTCCGGAAGACGAAGATCAGGGCGAGCGCGCCGAGCACAACGGTCCAGGCGGCGATGGCGATCTGCTGGCCCACCGAGTAGGTGAGGACCGCGATCGGGCCCGGGCCGACGAGCGTCGCCACCAGCAGTGCCTGCTGGGCGCCGGCGCCGCCAGGCGTGAGCGGCAGGAGTGTCGCGATCGTCTGGACGCTCATCACGAGCAGGACGTTCTGGAAGGAGCCCCCGATGTGGAAGGCCTCGAGGAAGAACCAGTAGGAGACGAACCGCAGGACCCAGCCGGCCGCCTGCCAGGAGGCGACCGTCCTGAGGTAGACGGTCGGTGTGGCCAGCACGATCGCGCCCTGCTTGACCCGATCCCAGAATGCCTCCACCCGGCGGGCGAGGAGGGCGAAGGCGACCACCGCCGCAATCGCGAGCGCCGTCAGGGTGAAGACGAGGAAGTCCGGATGCTGAGCCCAGAAGGCGATGTCGAAGGCGGGCAGGTCCGGCAACTCGGGTGGCTTGGGCAGCAGGCCCTGCGTCAGGGCGTAGATGAAGACGAGGATCCCGGCGGAGGTGTCGAAAACCGAGCCGACGAAGAACGACGAGACAACCGTGGGATAGGTGGATCGGTGGATCGAGCGCTTCGCCAGAAAGATCTTCACCGCGTCGCCGATTCGAGCCGGCACCACGCTGTTCATCCCCGCGCCGACCAGATAGGCCGCGGTGATCCGGGCCAACGGCACCTTCCGGTCGGGGTACGCCGCCCGAAGGACGTTCTGCCAGGCGCGGCTGCGGGCGACCAGGTGTGCGAAGTAGAAGAGGAGCGCGATGATCATCGCGGGCCAGGCAATCTCCGAGAGTCGGTGGAAGAACTCCTGGGCGCCGTGCTGGAAGCTGTCGAAGCTGCGGCCCAGATCCACCCCGAGCGGGGCGACCATCACCCTTCGTCCACGGCCCGGTAGCCCTCGGCGTTGAACAGCGCTCCCAGCAGGAACGCCAGATTCCCCAGCCAGAGCCAGATCAGCAGCGAGATCATCGCTCCGAGGGTGCCATAGGTCTTGTCATAAGAGCCGAAATGAGAGACGTAGAAAGTGAACAGGAGGGAAACGGCGAACCAGAGGGCCGTGCCGACGGCCGCGCCCGGCAGCACCGAGCGCAGCGAGCGGTCACCGCGCCTGGGGGTGCGGCGCGGACCCAGGGCGTAGACGATCGCGAAGGCGCAGAGCAGCGCCGCGGCGCCGATCGGCCAGCGCAGGTAGCCGACCAGCCCCTTGACGAACCCGGGAAATCCGGCCGCGTCGGCGATCGCGCCGAAGAGCGGGCCGGCGACGACCACCGACAGAAACGCGACCAGCACCAGCAGCGTTACCAGCACCGTCAGCCCGAGGCGAACCCCGAGGTTCGGCAGGAAATCGCGTCCCTTCGGGGCGCGGTTGATGGCCTCGAGCGACCGCATCGACGCACCCATCGCCCCCGAGGCGGAGTAGAGCGAGAGCACGATCCCCACGACCAGCAGCACGCCGGCGTCGCTTCGGTTCGAGAGCGCATCCCGAAGCCCGCTGTTGATCGTGTCGACAGCCGTCCCCGGTGCCGCATCCCGGAGGGTGTTGATGATGCTCTCGTAGGTCTGCGGATAGCTGCCCAGCAGGGAGAGCAGGGAGACGAGGACGAGCAGGCCCGGGAACAGCGAGAGGATCGAGTAGTAGGTCTGTGCCGCCGCCCGATCGGTGACCTGCACCTCGCCGAAGCGGCCGTAGATCGCCTTCGCCATGGCGATCCAGTCGCGCCTACCAGACGGCATCGTGCGACTCCATCACGCCGAGCGCTGACTCGACGGACAGGCCCATGAGCGTGCCGCTGAAGGTGCCCAGCGGAGCCTCGTAGTCCGAGCGGGCCAGCAGGGGAATCCCCTCGTGATGAGAGCGCTGTGTCTCAGCCGTGAAGTTGAGGCGGGACTCGTCCTCGAAGTGGATCGTCTCGAGCCCCTGAAACCTGACCGGTCCCGGCTCAGTGGGCTCCCCCGCGACCCAGATCGTCCGCTCGCTCGAGCTCGGCGGGTCGTTGATGCCGCTGACCAGGTTCCAGCCGAAGGAGCGCCCGTCGCGAGCCGTCCCGACGCCAGCCGACCACTTCCATGACGTGTAGCGAGGGTGGTATCCGGCGGAGTCATCCGCGACGCCGAGTCCCTCGAGCCTGTTCGTTCTCCGTCCAATCCGAACCTCACCGCTGACCGGCATTCCGGCCGCTTTCCTGGTCCACGTGTACCCGCCCTCGCCGTTCGGGCACATGCATTCGATCGGGTTGCCCTCGCCGAACTCGAGGTCGAACTCGATGCTTCCCGCGCGAACGTGTACGGAGCGCCCCCGCATCTCGACCTCTCGGCGCCGGCCCGGGAATCCGCGCCGCGTCTGGTCCCAGAGGCGTCTGCGCTCTCGATCCCAGATCCCCCAGAACGTCGTCGAGGACGGGCCGACCTGGGCGACCGCGGCGAAGGCCATCAGGTTGTCGGCGAAGGCCCCGACCCAGCGCCAGCGCTTTCGGAAGCGGCGGCCGTTCAGCAGGGGCATGGGAGCCGGAGGGACCGCTAAACGCGGCCGATCGTCCTCCCGGCCACGCCATGGGAGCCGTGCCAGCTCAGCGTTGACCTCCTCGGACGTCAAGTGAAGACGCGGAGGATCTCCCCCGCGATCTGCTCACCTCGGTCCTCTTGCAGAAAGTGGGCAGCTCCCTCGATCTTCACCTGCTCCGAGACGGTCGGGATCCAGTCGATAAATCGCTCGCCCGAGCGCGGATACGGGAAGACGGGGTCGCTGTCGGAGAAAGCGACCAGGGCGGGCTTGTCCCAGCGGCTCAACTCATCTGCCACCTCGCGCATCTCCTTCGCGCCCGTCGCCTCCTCCTCGGTCGGGACGAGCAGTGGAAACTGGGCCGCGCCCGCCTTGGACTCAGGGTTCGGGAAGGGGGCGTCGTAGCCGGCGACGATGTCGTCGGAAAGCTCGGTGGTGGTCGCGCCCTGGATCACGAAGCCGACGGGGAGGTCGGGGTTCTTCTCCGCGAAGTCACGCCAAGCCATGAAGCCCTTGGAGACCCGGCCGGTGAAGATCCCTGTGTTGAGGATCGCCAGGCCGCCGACGCTGTCGGCGTTCTCGACCGCCCAGCGCAGCCCGATGGGCCCGCCCCAGTCCTGGACGACGGCGATTGCGTCAGAGAGGCCGAGCCCGTCGAGCAGCTTCGTGACCAGCTCGACGTGGCCGTCGTACGTGTACCAGCCGCGATCCGTCGGCTTGTCGGAGCGCCCGAAGCCTGCGTAGTCGGGACAGATCACCCGGAATCCGCCCTCGACCAATGGGCCGAGCATCTTCCGGTAGAGGAACGCCCAGGTCGGCTCGCCGTGGAAGCAGACGATCGGGCGACCCTCCCCCTCGTCGACGTAGTGGAGCCGCAGGCCATCGATCTCCGTGTAGTGCGGCTCGAACTCGTAGCCGGGCAGGCCCTTGAAGCGCTCGTCGGGAGTGCGGAAGACGTCCATGCCGGGCGACGCTAACATGCCCGGCTCCGTGGCTGCCCCCGTTTCATCTCCAGCCATGCCTCCCCCCTCGCACGACCCCGCCGACGAGGCGATGTGCCTGCGGGCGCGAGAGCGCTATGCCGCCGACCGCAAGCGGGGCGGACGCGTGCCCAGGCGCCGCCGCCGCCACGCCGCCCTCCCGAACCTGATCATCATCGGCGGGCTCAAGTGCGGCACGACGAGCATTCACCACTACCTGGGGCTTCACCCGGAGATCGACATGTCGAAACCCAAGGAGCTCAACTTCTTCGTCTCCGAGCTCAACTGGGATCTTGGCCTGGACTGGTACCGGGGCCGCTTCGACGGTCGCTTTGAGGTCCGTGGGGAGTCCTCACCGCACTACACGAACCTCCCCTACTACGAGGGCGTCCCCCAGCGCATTCACGACAACATCCCCGACGCGAAGCTGCTCTACATGGTGCGAGACCCGATCTCCCGGATCCTGTCCCACTGGTGCCACGCCGTCGGCGCCGGCTACGAGACCCGGACCATGGAGGAGGCGCTCGCCCGCGGTGATCAGACCTACGTGACGCGGTCGCGCTACTGGATGCAGCTGCAGCCGTATCTCGAGCAGTTCGACCGCTCGCAGATCGAGGTCATCACCCAGGAGGAGCTCCAGACCGACCGCGAGGGCACGATGCGCAAGGCGTTCCGCTTCGTAGGCGTCGATGAGGACTTCCACTCCGAGCAGTTCAGCCGCGAGTGGGAGAAGTCCTCGGCCAAGGAGACCGACAGGTACCAGTTCATGGAGAAGCTGATCAAGCTGCCCGGCTTCCGCTCCTTCGACCGGAACTTCGACCGTCTCCCGGAGCGGATGCGCTGGATGGTCGAGAAGGTCGTTCACGACCCCGAGGCTCCCCCGGCCCCCAAGCCGGAGATCCCCGAGTCGATCATGGAGACACTCCGCCCGCAGTTCGCCGACGACGTCGCGGCACTGCAGGAGTTCGCCGGCCGCGAGTTCGCCGGCTGGAAGCAGTACTAATCCCTGCATGAAGATCGCCGTCGCCGCCGACGAAAGGGTGGGCGTCGCCGAGGCCCTCTTGAACGAGCTCCGGGAGCGCGGGCACGAGCCGATCCCCCACGGGGCGCTCTCCGAGGATGAGCGCGACGACTGGGCCTGGGCAAGCGAGGCCGCCGCACGGGACGTCGCGGAGGGGCGCGCGGAGCAGGCGATCGTCTGCTGCTGGACCGGGACCGGCGCATCGATCGCGGCCAACAAGGTGAACGGCGTGCGGGCCGCGCTCTGCCTCGACGCTCAGACGGCCGACGGGGCCAGGAAGTGGAACGACGCCAACGCTCTGGCGCTGAGCCTGCGGGCAACCTCGGATGCGGAGCTGGCCGAGATCCTCGACGCCTGGTTCGGCGGCGAGGCCAGTCCTGAAGCCGAGGACGCCGCCAATGTCGATCACCTCTCGGAGATCGAGGGCACATGAGCGAGATCCCGGGTGAGACTCACGCCGTTCGGCGCCTCCTGCCGGACGAGACCGAGACCACGGTCGCCGAGCAGCTCGCCGAGCTCGACCTGAGGGAGCTCGCGCATCCCGACCGCCCGTACCTCGTCCTCAACTTCGCCACCACCCTCGACGGCCGCGCCGCGATCTCCGGCCGCTCAGCCGCGATCGGCAGCGACACCGACACGGAGATGCTCCAGCGCCTGCGAACGCGCGTGGACGCGGTGATGATCGGCGCCGGCACGATGCGGGCCGAGCGCTACGGCCGCATGGTCTCGGACCCCGACTTCCGGGCTTACCGCGAGCGCATCGGGCTCACCGACGATCCGCTCAGTGTGATCGTGTCCAACCGCCTCGAGCTTCCCTGGGACGCCGGCCTCTTCACCAACGGAGGCGGCCAGGTCGTGGTCTTCACGGCCTCTGAGGAGGATCCGCCCGAGACCGCAACCCCGGTGACCGTCGTGCGGCATCCGGAAGGTGTGGAGCTCGACCGGGCGCTCGCCTGGCTGCTGGAGGAACGCGACATCAAGTCCATCCTCTGTGAGGGCGGGCCCACGCTCCACGGCAGGCTTCGCGAGGGCGGGCTTGCGGACGAGCTCTTCCTGACCATCGCGCCGAAGATCGCCGGGGGCGAGAGTCCGAGAATCCTGGAGGGCGCACTGCCCGACGTCGATCAGGTAGAGCTCGCATGGCTCCTCGAATCCAAGGGCGAGCTCTTCGCCCGGTATCGCGGGATGTCGTAGGGTCCAGATAGTGGACTTCAATCCGTCGCCCGAGGTCGAGTCCCTCCGAGAGCGCATCGAGGCGTTCATGGATGAGCACTGCTACCCGGTGGAGTCGGAGGTCATCAAGGCGATCGACGACGAGGTCAAGCCCGGGGTCCCGTATCCCGAGATCCTCGTCGAGATCAGGGCCAAGGCAAAGGAGGAGGGCCTGTGGAACCTCTTCCTCCCCGGCGATGAGTTCGGCGCCGGCCTGACCAACTGGGAGTACGGGATCCTCTGCGAGCAGATGGGCCGCAGCCCGATCGTTGCGCCGATGTCCTTCAACTGCTCGGCGCCCGACACCGGGAACAGCGAGATTCTCGTCGACCACGGGACGCCCGAGCAGAAGGAGCGCTTCCTGCAGCCGCTGCTCGACGGGGACGCCCGCAGCTGCTTCTCGATGACCGAGCCGGAGGTTTCCGGATCCGACCCGACCACGCTGCAGACGCGCGCCGAGCTCCAGGACGGCGAATGGGTGATCAACGGGCACAAGTGGTTCACCTCGGGCGCCAACGGCGCTGAGTTCGCCATTGCGATGGTGGTCACCGATCCCGATGCCGCTCCCTACACCCGCGCGAGCATGATCATCGTCCCCATCGACAACCCGGGCTTCGACCTGATCCGCAACGTTTCGGTGATGGGCCACGACGGCGGTCCCGGCCACTGCGAGGTCCGCTACACGGACTGCCGGGTGCCGGAGTCCAACCTGCTCGGCGAACGCGGCGCGGGCTTTGTGATCGCGCAGGACCGCCTCGGCCCGGGTCGCATCCACCACTGCATGCGCGCCATCGGCACCGCGGAGCGGGCCATCGAGATGATGTGCGAGCGGGCCAACTCCCGCGAGTCGTTCGGCGGACCGCTGGCCGACAAGCAGTTCATCCAGGACTTCATCGCCAAGTCACGGATGGAGGTCGACCAGGCCCGCCTGCTGACGCTGTACGCCGCCTGGCTGATGGACACCGAGGGCAAGCGCCGCGCCCGCCAGGCAATCTCGATGATCAAGGTGGTCGCGGCGAACGTCGTCATGGACGTGCTCGACCGCGCGATCCAGCTCCACGGCTCCCTCGGCATTTCGGACGACACCCCCCTCGCCGGCATGTGGCGCTTCAGCCGCATGCTGCGCGTCGCCGACGGACCCGATGAGGTCCACAAGATGGTGATCGCCCGCCGCGAGCTGAACAGGGCGGCGAGGCGGGCCGAAACCCCCGCCGAGGAATCGGAGAAGGCTCCGGCCTAGGGCAGGCGGTTGGCGGCTTCGTCCGCCGCGTCCGCCAAGCGCTCCACGATCTTCGCGAACTCCTGGAACCCCTCATCGGTCTTGCCGTACTGGCCCGACGCGTAGCGGGCATACACGCCTTCGAGGATGATCGCCAGCTTCCAGAAGCCGAGGGCGATGAAGAAGTCGATCTGGCTCAGGTCGCGGCCAGAGCGCTCCGCGTAGCGCTCACGGACGTCGGCTCTTTTCGGGAAGCCGGGCGCGATCGTGGCCGGTGCGAAGAGCGGCATGAAGGAGTCGCCCTCTTCGGACCAGTAGACGTTCAGCATCCCGACGTCGGCCAGCGGGTCACCGAGCGTGCAGAGCTCCCAGTCGACCACGGCGGCCACCTCGCCCGATGGCGCCAGGATCATGTTGTCCAGGCGGTAGTCGCCGTGAACGATGGTCGCCGGGCCCTGCTCCGGGATGCGAGCCGAGAGTCGCTCGTGGACTGCGTCGACCGCCGGCAGCTCCCGGGTCTTGGACTTCTCCCATTGCCCTTGCCAGCGCTTCAGCTGACGCTCGACGTACGCGTCCTTGCGCCCGAGATCGCCCAAACCGACGGAGTCGGGATCGACCGCGTGGATCTCGACAAGCGTGTCGACCACGCGCTCCCCGATCGCGCGGCGCTGGGCCTCATCGAACTCCTTCGCATCCTCCGCTGACCGCAGGATCGGCCCGTCGACGAAGCCCATCACGTAGAAGGGCGCCTCGTTGACCGACTCGTCCTCGCACAGCCCGATCACCGGCGGCACCGGCACAGGGGTGTCCTGGAGAGCGGCGATCACCCGGTGCTCCCGTCCCATGTCGTGCGCGGAGCCGAGCCGCTTGCCGAGCGGAGGCCGGCGGAGCGCCCAGGCGTGTCCGGCCGCGTCCCGGACGCCGAAGGTCATGTTGGAGCGGCCGCCGGAGATCCGATCGAAGCTGAGCGGAAGCTCAACGCCCTGAACGTTGGCGCTGAACCATCCCTCCACCCCGGCGCGATCGATGCCCTCGGGTGCCTCTGTAGCCTGCTGCTCCATGTCAGCGGGAGCATATGCCGCGGTCATCTTCGATTTCGGCGGGGTGTTGACCACGCCCGTCTGGGACAGCTTCTCCGCGTTCTGCCGGACCGAGGGCCTGCACCCGGACAGCGTCAAGAACCTCTTCAAGACCGACCCCGAGGCGCTCGCGGATCTTCGCAAGCTGGAGATCGGTGAGATGAGCGAATACGACTTCGAGGTGATCTTCGGCAAGAGGCTCGGCTTGGCTGACCCCGAGGGACTGATCGACAGCATGTTCTCCGGCATGCAGCCGGAGCCGGTGATGGTGGAGACCGTGCGAAGGCTGCGGCGCAGCGAGTTGAAGACGGGCCTTCTCTCAAACTCATGGAGCACGACCCACTACAACCGCGAGCTGCTCCTCGAGCTCTTTGATGGCACGGTGATCTCCGCGGAGGTCCACATGCACAAGCCGCAGCCCGAGATCTACCGGCTCGCGGCGGAGCGTCTCGACGTCGAGCCCTCGACGTGCCTGTTCGTGGACGACCTGAAGGAGAACTGCGAGGGCGCCGAGGCCGTCGGGATGACGGCGATCCGCCACGAAAGTCCCGGAGAGACGATCGCCACGCTCACCGAGCTGACCGGCGTGGAGCTCGCGCCGGTCTCTTCATAAAACGGGTTGCGCTCACGCGCACCCTCGCATTCAGCTGCCGGCGGCGATCAGGGCGACGCCCAGCAGGGCCAGGACGACGCCGGCCCACTGGATGCGGGCCAGGCGCTCCCCGAGCACGCCGTGCGCTAGCGCGATCGTGAACGCCGGGTACATCGAGCCGCCGACCGCGACAACGGGAAGGACGCCCTTGGTCGACGCCACCGCAAAGAGCCCGTTGGCGAGCACGTCGAAGAACCCGATCGTGAGCAGGACCGCGATCGAGCCTGACACCGCGGCCAGACGAGGCCTCGTGATCAGGAGCGCGATCGCCACGGTCGTCACGCCGCCGACGCGGACGGCCAGGACCGCCCACCCAGGGCGGTCAGGGGACGCGATGTCCAGCCCGGTGAAGAAGATCCCGAACCCGAGGCCGGCGAGGACCGCCAGCACGATCGAGCGGCGGGCCACGCCGGCGTGCTCGGGATGCTCCTCGTAACTGAGGATCACGACACCGGCGATGGCGGGGACGAGCCCAATGAGCTGGATCGCCGCAGGGGCATCCCCCCTGGCCAGGCCGACGGCGACCGGGACGACCACCCCGAGGGAGGCGATCGGAGCGACCACGCTGACCGTGCCCATCGCCATCGCTGCGTAGAAGGCCCAGAGGCCGCCGAGCGAGGCGGCCCCCGCAAGGGCGGCGATCGCGAACTTGTCTGCGGAGATCGGATCGGCCCCGAAGATCAGGATCATCAGCGCGATCAGCACGAGTCCGGCCGGCTGGGAGACCGCCAGCACGCCGAGGACCGGCAGGCGCCGGCTCGTCAGTCCGCCGAGGAAGTCGGAAACCCCCCAGGAGAAGGCTGAGGCGAGGCTGATCGCGAAGGCGAGCAAGACTGACTACACGGGTTGCGCTTTCGCGCACCCTCGCATCAACCGGAAGCTAGTGGCCGCCGAGCAGGCCGTTGACTGTGTTGTTGACGCCGCCGAGCACGTTGTTGACCGTGTCATTGACGGAGTTGGTCGCCCCGCTCACGGCGCCATTCGTGCCGCCACTCGGGTCGGGCAGGCTCACGTTGGGCGCGGTCGGCGTATCGATGTTGGGGACCTGGGTGCCGCTCGAACCATTCGAGCTCCCGCTGCTGCCATTGCTGCCGGCTGGATCCGTCCCCGTGGATCCGCCCCCCGAGCCGCCGCCACCGTTAACGGTGGGGGCGGAGCCGCCGGGCCCGGTCCGCGTGCTCGCAAGCGCCACCACCGCCCGATTCAGCTTGGCCGGCCCGGTCTGGGCCGCAGCCGGGACGGCATCGGGCCCGTTGGTGACGGAGGAGAGTCCCGAGGTGACACCCGCAAACCCGCCCCCGAAGCCAATTAGAGCGGCCACGCCGACAGGAACGGCAAATAATGCCGCTCCGGCCAACCCTCGCGCCACAATCCTGCGGCGCCACCAAGCAAGCAATCCTTTACCCATGGGATCCCCTTATCCGTAGTGTACGCAAAGAACGGGTCCCCAAAAAGAATGAGCTTCAACCCCTCACTAACCGCACGCCTGCGAATCGGATTCCTGATCCTATTCGCACTACTCCTGGTCGTCTCCCTGCTCGGGGTGGGCAGGCTGTTTCAGATCAGGGTCGACTACGAGAACAACATCACCCGGTTCTACCAGCTCGAATTGCAGACCGAGCGGCTCCGCTCGGCGTTCATCCTCGAAGAGGCCGCAGCCAGGCCCGCCACCGCCCACCAGCAGCCCAGCCAGGTCGAGCTGGACCAGGCGGCCGCCAGCTTCTCCGCCGCCGCCGGTGAGGCCCGCAAGCTGACCGACGACGACGCGACCCTGACGGCGAAGCTCAACCGGCTAGTCGCCAGCGAGGCGGCCTGGAGGAAATCCGTCGCGGAGCCATTGATCAACCAGCAGATCCCACCCGCTGCGGTCGAGAACCGGCTCAGCGCAGCGGTCACCAACAGCGGCGATGCGCTCGCGGCGGAGACCCGTACCGCGCGGGACGACGCCCGCGACAACGCTCGCACGGACACCCGGGACACGACAATCCTCGTGGCTGCCGGACTCGGCGGCGCGCTCCTGGCCGCGCTGATCCTCTTCTCCGGCCTGATCAACTCGATGCGCGCTCCGCTCGGCCGGTTGGTCGAAGGCGCGCGGCGCCTCGCGGGGGGCGACCTCCGTACGCGGGTGGAGGTCGGCGGCCCCGTCGAGATCGCCACCCTTGGCCGAGCGTTCAACGAGATGGCCAACTCGCTCGAACGGGACGCGCGCGAGCGCGACCGGGTCGAGCAGATGAAGGACGACTTCGTGCTCACCGTTTCCCACGAGCTGCGGACGCCCGTGACGGTGGTCAAGGGCTTCGCTGAGATGCTGACCGCGCAGCGCAAGGGGCTCAACGCCCGCCAGGCCGAGGCCGCCGAGGTGATCGCCGAGAGCGCCGGACAGCTCCAAAAGATGATCAACGACCTGCTCGACCTGGCCCGCAGCGACGCGGGCAAGCTGCGGATTGAGCCCGAGCCGACCCCCGTGCGGCCGCTGGCCCAGAGCATCGGCAGGCAGATGCGACCCAACTTCGAGGGCAAGGACCAGCGGTTCACCGTCAGCGTCGAGAAGGACCTGCCCGAGATCGAGGCCGACGCCGGGAGGATCGGCCAGGTCCTCGCCAACCTGCTGACCAACGCGAACAAGTACGCGCCGGAGGGCGCACAGATCGAGCTCGCGGCGACCAAGGTCGGCGAGGAGGTCGAGTTCGTCGTCTCGGACAACGGCCCCGGCCTCGATCAGGAACAGCTCGATCACGTCTTCGACCGGTTCTGGCGAGCCGACAGCACCGAGACCCAGGCGGTCGGCGGGACCGGCCTGGGCCTCGCGATCGCCAAGTCGCTGGTCGAGCTGCACGGCGGAGCGATCTCCGCGAACTCGTCCCCGGGCGATGGCGCTACCTTTCGCTTTGTGCTTCCGATCGCCAAGGATGGTCGGCCGAAGCCGAAGGCACCCACGGGTAGGGCAAGGGCGGGGGCCGCCGGGTGACACGCCTACTGGTAGCGGACGACTCCGAAACAGTCCTGCTCATGCTCCAGCGGCGGCTGGAGATGGAGGGCTACGAGGTCGTCACCGCGACCGACGGAGTTGAGGCCCTGGAGCGGCTTCGGGAGCTCAGTCCCAAGGAACCGGACGTGATCCTGCTCGACGCGATGATGCCCAACAAGTCGGGGACCGAGGTCCTCGAGGAGATCCGCGGCGAGGGCTCCAAGATCCCGGTCCTGATGATCTCCGCGCACCTGGATGCACAGGAGCCCGAGCGAATGCGCAAGCTGGGCGCAAATGACATCGTGCCAAAGCCGTTCGAGTGGGAGGACCTGATCGGAAAGATCGAGGAGCTCGTCAATTCCTGAATCGGGTGGCGCCTGGCGGCGCCCCGTCTAGTTACGGGCGATCTCCATCCGGATCTGCTTGCCCTTCAGCTTCGTCCCGTCCAGGTACTCCACCGCCCTCTCGGCCTGATCGGCCGCCACTTCGACGAAGGAGAAGCGGTCGAGGACGCGGATCGAGTGGATCGCCTCCTTCGGGACGACGGCGCCCTCGGTCAGCGCCCAGTTCAGGTCCTCCTCCGTCAACCCGCCCTGCTTGCCGCGGTTGACGAACAGCTTCACCGTCCCGTTCGTGGGGAGGGGCGGCGGGCCCTCGCGATGCCGGGGCCGCGGTGCGTGTTCCAGCCGCTCCTCGGGCGGCTCCCACTCACCTATCGGCGCCTTCACCGTGCGCTCGATCTCCTTCAGCTCCCCCGCCTGCTTGGCCGTGGCAAACGTGATCGCCCGGCCGGTTCGCCCGACCCGGCCCGTGCGCCCGATGCGGTGGACGTAGATCTCGGGGTTGTTCGGCAGGTCGTAGTTGATGACGTGGGTGACGTGCTCGATGTCGAGGCCCCGGGCCGCGATGTCAGTGGCCACCAGAAGAGGCGTCTTGTGCTCCTTGAAGGAGATCATCACCCCGTCGCGCTGGCCCTGGCTGAGGTCACCGTGAAGCGCCTTGACGCGTAGCCCCTTGTCCCCCAGGTCCCTGCCCAGCCTGGCCGCGCCGATCTTGGTGCGGACGAAGATGATCGCCTGCTCGGGCTCCTCGGCCTTCAGGACCTCCGCCAGCCGCTGGAGCTTCTGCTTCGGCTCGACCATCACGTACGCCTGCTCGACCGAGTCGACGGTCAGCTTCTTCGGGGTCACGCGAATCGTCACCGGGTCGTACATGTAGGTCTCGGCGAGCCGGGCGACCGGCGCCGGCATGGTCGCCGAGAACAGCAGCGTCTGCCGTCCGTTCGGGCACATCCTCAGGATCTTCTCGACGTCCTCGATGAAGCCGAGGTCGAGCATCTCGTCGGCCTCGTCGAGGACGACGTAGCGGGCCGCGGTCAGCACCAGGGACTTGCGTGAGATCAGGTCCATCATCCGGCCGACCGTGGCGACGACCACCTGCGCGCCGTGACGCAGCCTCGACTGCTGCTCGCGGATCGGCGCGCCGCCGAAGATGGCCACCACGTTCACGCCCTCCAGATGCTCCGCGTAGGCACGCAGGGCCTGCGTGACCTGGATGCAGAGCTCACGCGTCGGGGTGAGGACGATCGCCTGCGTCTCCTCGTTCTCCGGGTCGATGTACTCGAGCATCGGCAGGCCGAAGGCGGCGGTCTTGCCGCTGCCGGTCTGCGCCTGGCCGATCACGTCATGCCCGTTGAGCAGCTCCGGGATCGCCTGAGCCTGGATCGGCGTCGGCTCGGCATACCCGAGCTCGTCGAGGGTCTGCTGAAGTCCCTCGGACAGGCCGAGCTCCTTGAAGGAGGTTGCCGTCTTTGTCTCAGCCATCTACTTCGAGGGGTCGAGGAGCTGCTTGCCGGTGGTGCGGCGCTCCTGCATTGCCTCGTGGGCGCGGGCAGCCTCACTCAGCGGGTAGGTGGCTCCGATGATCACCTCGAGCTCACCCGACGCAACGGCGCCGAGCAGGTCCTGGAGCATCGAGGCGATCAGATCCTGGCGCCGGGCGATCAGCGCGACCAGCCAGAAGCCCATCACCGACTTCGAAGTCTGGAGCAGGTAGTTCGTCGCCACCTCGTTGGGATGGCGGGCGGCGTTTCCGAACGCCACGATCCGGCCGAGCATGTTGAGGGAGCTGAGCTGCGCCTCGAACCCGGTCCCGCTCATGTGGAGCACGACGTCCACCTTCTCGCCGCCGTTGGCCTCGAGGATCGCCGCCTTGAGGTCCTCAGCGCGGGAGTCGGCGGTGGCATCCGCTCCGAGCCGCGTGCAGAGCGCGTGCTTCTCCTCGCTCGAGGCGAGGGCGATCACCTTGGCGCCGGCGCGCTTGGCGAGCTGCACCGCGAGGCTCCCGGTTCCCCCGGCCGCCGCCTCGACGACGACCGTCTCGCCCTTCTCGACGTGTGCGCAGTAATGGAGCAGGGCGTGTGCGGTCAGCCCCTGAAGCAGCAGGCCCGCGGCCTGCTCGTCCGAGACCTCGTCGGGCAAGGGCACCAGGAACGCCTCTGGGACCGCCGCCTTTTGCGCGTATCCACCGTTGTTCATCAATGCGGCCACCCGCTTCCCATCGGCGGTGGTCCCGGCGATCTCGGCGCCGGGGATCAGCGGCAGCTCCTGCTCAGCCAGGTAGTCGTTGCGGATCGCGTGGGTGTCCGCGAAGTTCATTCCGGCGCGTGCCACGTCCACGACGACCATCCCGTCTGACGGTTCCGGGTCCGGAACCTCGACCAGCTTGAGCTGCTCCGGCCCGCCGAACTCCGCAATCTGAATAGCCTTCACGCCTCAAGGATATGTCGCTAACCGTCGTAGGGTCGATTGCCTTTGATTCCGTGCGCACGCCGTTCGGCGAGCGGGAGCGGATGCTGGGCGGCTCAGCCGTCCATTTCTCGCTGGCCGCGAGCTTCTTCACCGAGGTTCGGGTGGTCGGACCGGTCGGCGACGACTTCGGTTCGGACGAGCTCGGGGTGCTCGAAGGCCGTGGAGTGATCACCGACGACATCGAGAGGGTCGCCGGCGGCGAGACCTTCTTCTGGCAGGGCCACTACGAGTACGACATGAACGTCGCGCACACCGACGACACGCAGCTCAACGTGTTCGCCGACTTCGACCCGAAGCTCTCTGATGACGCGAGGCAGGCGCAGATGCTGTTCCTCGGGAACATCCAGCCCGAGCTTCAGCGGAGCGTCAGGGCCCGCTGTCGCGAGGCCGAGTTCGCCGCGCTCGACTCGATGAACCTCTGGATCGAGACGGCGCAGGACTCGCTGAAGAGCGCGATCTCGGAGGTCGACTGCCTGCTCCTCAACGATGCCGAGATCCGGGAGCTGACCGGCGAGCCCAACCTGGCTCGCGCCGCGCGCGCCGCGATGGAAATGGGCCCGAAGGTCGTGGTCGCCAAGCGTGGCGAGTACGGCGCGGCGCTCTTCAGCGGCGACGAGTTCTTCACGATCCCGGGCTTCATGCTCGAGGACGTCCGTGATCCAACCGGGGCCGGCGACACCTTCGCCGGCGGCTTCCTCGGCTACCTGGACAGCCGTCGCGCCGCCGGCGAGTCCCTCACCGACCTGAGCGTCCTGCGCCAGGGAATGGCCTATGGGTCGGTGCTGGCCTCGTTCAACGTCGAGGGCTTCGGCACGGAGCGCGTTCAGTCACTCACCCGCGAGGAGATCGACCAGCGCCTGCGCGAGTTCCGCGAGATCACTCACTTCGACGCGGAGCCGGCTCCGACCAACTAAGTACGCAGCCGCGCCTCGTCCAGGTCGAGGTCGCGCTGGATTCGGCGGAAGAGGTCCTGCTTGATGCGGCCGTCGTTGCGCATGCCGAGCAGCGTGTCGCGCTCGGCGTCGATCAGGTCACCGCGCAGCCGGCGGTATCCCGTCAGGGGATCCTGGATCGGGATTTCGGTGCCCTCTCCGGAGAGGGCGGAGACGCAGCGGGCGAAACGAGCCTGGTAGAGCTCGCGCAGCCGGTTGAGGGCGTTCTCAGGGATGGGCGTGTCGCCGGATTCGAGCTCGTCGAGCCGATCCAGCGCGGCCTGAGCGGCGGCGAGCCGCGCCACCGCCTCGTCCGGGGCCCAGGGCTCCGTGGCGCTCAGGCCCAGCCAGCGCACCAGTGAAGGAAGCGTCAGGCCCTGGCCCACGAGGGTGACGAAGATCACGGCGACCGTCAGGTAGACGATCAGGTCGCGGGAGTCGAAGGACGCCCCGGAGTCGAGCGTGAAGGGGAGAGCCAGCGCAGCGGCCAGCGAGACTGCGCCACGCATGCCGGTCCAGCCGATCAGGAGGCGCTCGCGCCAGTCCTCACCTCCACCGGTGTCCCCAACCGCCGGCAGCAGGCGGCCGATCCCAACGGGGAGGAACTGCCAGGCGAGTCGTACCACGATGACCACGCCCGAGATCAGCAGGCCGTACCCGATGATCTCGCCGGGCGAGAACGTCTCCCCGACCCGGCGGAGGATGTCCGGGAACTGCAGGCCGACCAGGACGAAGAGGATCGCGTTCAGCGCGAAGACGAGCACGCGCCAGAAGGACTGGGCATTCAGGCGCAGGTCCGCGTTGAAGATCTCGTGGGAGCGCCAGCCGGCGAGTAGGCCGCTGCTGACGGCCGCGAGGACACCCGAGGCACCGACCCCGTCGGCGATCGCGAACGAGGCGTAAGCGGTGAGCACCGTGAGCAGAATCGCCAGCGGTGCATCGTCGACCTGGCGCAACATCATGATCATCAGCCACGCGGCAGCGAGGCCGATGGCGATACCGCCAGCGACACCGACGATCAGATCGTCCACGGCGGTCGAGGCCGTGAGCGTGCCGCTGATCACGGCCGCAAGGGCGACCTTGTAGGAGACGAGCGCGACGGCGTCGTTGATCATCGCCTCCCCCTCCACCAGAGTCGCGACGCGATCCGTGACCCCCACTCGATCGAACGTCGCGATCGCTGAGATGGGGTCGGTGGGGGCAACGATCGCGCCAAGCACGAACCCCTCCGCCCAGTTGATGCTGGGGATCACCGCCTGAGCGATGGCAGCGACGGCGACCATCGTCGCGAGAGTCAGTCCGATGACCAGCCAGGTGAGAGGAACGAGCGCCGCCTTGAGCTCCTTCGGCGAGGCCCAGTAGCCGGCGTATTGCAGCAGTGGTGGCAGGAAGACCAGGAAGACGACGTCTGGCTGCAGCTCGAGGGTGGGCCCTCCCGGGATGAAGCCGATCCCCAACCCACCCAGCACAAGGACGATCGGGTACGGAATCGAAATCGCGTCAGCGAGGCGAACCAGGACAATCGCCGCAGCGACCAGCGCAATCAGGATCTCGATGTCGTTCACGCCGCGAGTCTAAGCTCGCTGATTCTTGGGCCAGCTCACACCACCCATCTCAGCCGAGGATCACGTAGACGGACCCGACCGGGCCGAGCTGGAGCTCGTGATGTACGGCGACTTCCAGTGCCCGTACTGCACCGCGGCGTTCCCGATCGTGCATCGGATCCGCGACCAGCTCGCCGGGCGCCTGCTGTTCGCCTTCCGCCACTTCCCGCTGCGCAACATCCACCCCGATGCCGAGCGAGCCGCCCAGGCGGCCGAGACCGCAGCCGCCCAGGGTGCGTTCTGGCAGATGCACGACCGCATGTACGAATCTCGCGGAGCGCTCAGCCGCGAGGACCTGATCCACTACGCGACCGAACTGGGGCTCGACATCGAGCGCTTCACGACCGAGCTCGACTCGGAGCTACACGCCCCGCGGGTCCAGCGGGACGTCGACAGCGGACTTGCCAGCGGCGTCGTCGGCACGCCGGGGTTCTTCGTCGGCGGGCGCCTGCACGGTGGTTCCTTCGACGCCGCCTCGCTGACTGCGGCGCTCGAGGCGACCGCTCAGTAGCGGATCACCACCATCCCGATCGACAGGACGACCACCGCCCAGCAGAGGCCGCGGAGCGACGCGTCGAGCGGGCCCGAAATCTCCGCCGCGGTCAGCGGGATGACCGTGCCGTCGTCGAGGCGCTGCTCGCCGCTGACTGACACTGTCTTCCGCCTCAGCCTGCGTACCGGGGTCGACAGCGTTCGCTGCACGCTGACCAGGCCGAAGCACCCTGCAGCCACCAGGACGCCCGCCACATCGACCTTCACCGAGGCGAACGAAAGGGTGTTGACCCACCACGAGGTGAGCGCCGGGAACGCCGCCCAGGCGAACGCCAGCCAGAAGGAGGTGTGGAAGCGCCCCCCGAATAGCTCGAGGCTGTAGGCGACGACGAAGAAGCCGCCCGCCAGAACGAACGGGATGAGGGTCGCGGACACGATGATGCAGCCGGCGATGCCGATGCCCATGGCGCCCACCAGCGAGACCGCGGCGAGCGCGATGAGGGTCCGGTCCGAGAGCTCGGTCTTCAGCGGCCGCCCGTTGAGCTCGTCGAGGGTATGAGCGCTGATCCCGACGGCCAGGAAAAAGGCCGCGAGCGTCGCGACGAACCGATCGGTGTGGATCTGCGCCGCGGCTGCCGCGCCGAAGCAGACGTTGGCCAGGTTCCATGCCGTGTACGGCGGATGAAGCACGGTGACGATGTCGCGCCAGCCGCCCGGACGGAGGGCATAGAAGGCCGGCCGCTGTTCAGACACGCGTGCCCCAGATCACGACGCCGCCGCCGAAGCTCATCACCTTCGCCTCGGGCCGATCGACGCCGGCCCCGCTCCACAGCTCCAGCTGCCGGTCGAGCGGCAGGCGCCGGTAGAGATCGGTGATGCTCGGCCCCAGAAAGCGGCCGACCTCCAGCCAGTCCCGGGAGATCAGCCGGCCGAGGGCAGGCATGCAGAGACGCGTGTAGCCGCGCCAGAGGACACGCGCGATGGGATTCGGAGGGAGCATGAACTCGAGCGACGCGATGCGGCCGCCTGGCTTAACTACGCGAGCGAGCTCGGTCAGGGTTGCGCCGGGATCGCTTACGTAGCGGAGCAGGTAGGTGAAGGTGAGGTGGTCGAACTCTCCGTCCCCGAACGGGAGTGACTCGGCCTCCCCGCGGACGAGCTCGATGTTGGAGGCGAGCTGCGGATCGCGATCGAGCTTCGCCTGGGCGCCCGAGAGCATTTCGGAGCTTTGGTCAAGACCGACCACCGTGCATCCGTATCGCCGAACCAGGGCCTCGGCGACCATGCCTGTGCCCGTCGCCACGTCGAGGACCCTGTCGCCTGGCCGTGCCTGGACCTTGCGCACCATCGCCCGCCGCCAGCGGGGGTCCTGGCCGAAGCTGAGCAGGGCCCCGGCAAGGTCGTAACGGCGCGGGAGGCCGGCGAAGAGGTGAAGTGCCTCCTCCTTGCTCGGCCGGTTTGCCGATATCGCCACCGTGAGAAGATATGGGTCGTAGGCAGATTGGGTCGTAGGCGGTTAGGCGAGCGAGGAGGTCCCATGGCGACAGACCAGAAGGCAAAGCCGCAGGTGGACGGATCCAAGGACGGCGCACCCGGCGGCGACACGCTCAGCATCACTGACAACAGGACGGGTCAGTCCTATGACGTCGAGATCAACGACGGGACCATCAAGACGATGGACCTCAGGCAGATCAAGGTCTCGGACGACGATTTCGGCCTGATGGGGTACGACCCCGCATTCACGAACACCGCCTCCTGCCGTTCGGCGATCACCTATATCGACGGCGACGCCGGCATCCTTCAGCATCGCGGCATCCCGATCGAGCAGCTCTGCGAGCACTCGACCTATCTCGAGGTCGCCTACCTCCTGATCTTCGGCGAGTTGCCCACCACCCCCCAACTTGAGCGCTGGACCTACGACGTCACCCACCACACCTTCGCCCACGAGGACATCAAGAAGTTCAACGAAGGCTTCCGGCACGACGCCCACCCGATGGGCATGCTGCTCGCCAACGTCGGGGCGCTTTCCACCTTCTATCCGGACGCCAAGCGCATCGACGACCCGGAGGAGCGCTACATGGCGGCGATCCGGCTGATCGCCAAGGTGCCGACCCTAGCGGCGTGGGCCTACCGCCACAGCATGGGACTCCCGTACGTGTATCCGGACAACGAGCTCGGCTACGCCGACAACTTCATGTCGATGCTGTTCAAGATGGAGAACACCTTCCAGGCTGATCCGCGCCTGGCGAAGGCCCTGGACATCCTCTTCATCCTGCACGCAGACCACGAGCAGAACTGCTCCACCAACGCCGTTCGCTCGGTGGGCTCGTCAGGCGTCGATCCCTACTCGGCGGTGGCCGCCGGGGTCGCCGCGCTGTACGGGCCGCTCCACGGCGGCGCCAACGAGGCCGTGTTGCGGATGCTGCGGCGCATCGAGACCACGGAGAACATCCCGGACTTCCTCGAGGGCGTGAAGAAGCGCGAGGAGAAGCTCATGGGCTTCGGCCACCGGGTCTACAAGAACTACGACCCGCGCGCCCGGATCATCAAGAAGCACGTCGATGAGGTGCTCGAGGCGACCGGGGAGAACCCGCTGCTCGACATCGCCACTGAGCTCGAGAAGCGGGCGCTGGACGACGAGTACTTCACCTCGCGCAAGCTCTACCCGAACGTCGACTACTACTCAGGGCTGATCTACGAGGCGATGGGCATCCCCACCGACATGTTCACGGTGATCTTCGCGATCCCGCGCACGTCCGGCTGGGTGGCCCAGTGGATGGAACAGAACGAGGACCCGGACCTGAAGATCGCCCGGCCGCGCCAGATCTACACCGGCAGGCGCGACGTCGACTACACGCCGCGCGAGAAGCGCGAGGGGCCCGAGAAGATCACCGGGCCGCCGGCGAAGCGGCCGAAGAAGCCAAGGCGCGGCGCCTAGGCGCCGGAAGCGGCCTCGAGCGCGCCCTCCCGGCTGGCGAAGACGTCAATCCGGGTGATCCGGTGGTCCCGCAGCGTGAACAGGACCGAAGACATCTCGTCAACCTCCATCCCACGCATCCGCCCGACATTGCGCTGGATCACAACCACCTGCTCCCCGGCTTCGCGGAACTCCAGCGGATCAATGAGGAATTCGTCGAACGTCGCCAGCAGGTCGCGCCAATTGCGCACGACGCCCTGATAACCGCGCTGGACACTGCCGCCGATCGGACCCCCCGGTGGGTGTATCTCGACCTCGGGATCGAAGAGCTCAGCGACGCGGGTCGTATCTCCCTCGAACAGGTCTTCAAAGCGGGCGAGATCGATGGGTGCGAGACCGCCCTCCGGGTTCAGGCCCCACAGGCGAAGGGCCTCCCGAACGACCTCGACGTTCTCCGTCGCCATCGCGGCGCAGTATCCCAGGCTAGTCTGCGTGCCGGTGAGTTGGAAGGTCACGGTTCGGCATGGCTCCAATGTCGGAAGGGAGAAGTTCCGCTCGCTCGACGAGGCGATTGATGACGCACGGCGCCGGGTTGAGGAGATCAGGCGCGAGGGTGGGCTGCCCGGGATCAGCGCCTTCCGCGAGCACCCACCTGATCAGCGCGTCGAAGCGCGAATCGAGATCTCAGGGCCCGGCTTCTTCCGCTCGCGCGAGGGCGGCATCGACGTGATGGGAGACGGGTCTGCGATCGCCTACACGGGGGCGATCCGCAAGGAGACGATCGGCGCGGATTCCCTCGACCAGGCGTTTGAGGGCCTTCGTACGGCTCTTGGCGGCTGACGCGTCCCGGCTAATCTCCGCGCCGATGAGTGAGAGCGTTGAAGTTGGCCGCAGGGTCCGGCTGCCGAACGGGGCGGGGCGACCCATTCAGGTCTTCATCAACGGGACCGAGCAGCACGAGGGATCCGACTTTTCGATCCACAACGACCTGATCGTCTTCTCGCGGCCGCTGGTCAAGGAGAAGGTGAGCCGCAGCCGCTGGCTTGCGATGAGCCTCGGGCTATTCGGCAGCTATGGCAAGAACGAGGCGGTTGACATCCACTTCAAGCGAGGAGGCAAGGTGCAGGTGATCTCCGACGCTGAGATCCTGCCCGACTGATGCGCGTCTGCCTGATGATCGAGGGGCAGGAGTCGGTCACCTGGGAGGAGTGGCTGGAGCTCGCCGGGGCCTGCGAGGACAGCTCGATCGACGCACTCTTTCGATCCGACCACTACCAATCGGTGATGGGACAGACGGACCGGAGCTCGCTCGACGCCTGGGCGACGATCTGCGGCCTCGCGGCGAGAACCTCCACGTTGCGCCTCGGGACGCTGGTCTCGCCGGTGACCTTCCGGCACCCGTCAGTGCTGGCGAAGAACGTCGTCACCGCCGACCGCATCTCCGGCGGCGGTCGGATCGAGCTCGGGATGGGCTCCGGCTGGCTGGAGGCGGAGCACGACGCCTACGGCTTCCCATTTCCGCCCACCGGCGACCGGGTGAGGATGTTCGAGGAGCAGATCGAGATCGTCCGCCGGCAATGGGACACCGAGCCATTCGACTTCGATGGCGAGCACTATCGGATCAAGGGCGGAAACGCCCAGCCCAAGCCGATCTCACCGCCCAACCTGATCGTCGGCGGAAGCGCCAAGCCGCGCACCCTCGCCGCCGCCGCGCGCTGGGCCGACGAATACAACCTGGTGATGATGAGCGCGGAACAGGCCCGCGAGGCCGTTCCGCTCGTCAGGAAGGCGTGGGAGGACGCCGGCCGGGAGAAGCCGGTGATCTCCCTGATGACCCACGGCATCATCGGCTCCGACCGGGTGGACCTGCTGGAGCGGGCGCACAGGGTCGCGGAGATCAGGGGCGAAGACGCCTCCGACCCCGAGGCCTACATCAAGGGCCTGCGAGATAGCACACTGGTCGGCACGGTGGCCGAGATCGGGGAGCAGCTATCCGAGCTCGAGGCGGCGGGGGTCGAGCGGGTGATGTTTCAGCACCTCACCCACAACGACCTCGACGGCGTCGATCTGATCGCCGAGCTCTCCACTTAACGGGTTGCTCCTCGGCTACGCCTCGGAGCACCCTCGCATCTAGGCGGGCACGGGCTCGCCGGAGCCCATGCCTGAGAGGTCGGCGACGCGCTCGCGGTGGTCTCGCGGCGTGGCGAGCATGCGGCCGGCGACGCGGCCGCGCTTGAGCCAGAACTGCAGGTCGTGCTCCCAGGTGAAGCCGATGCCGCCGAGGACCTGTAGGGCCGAGGCGGGCACCTGCCAGCCGGCGTCGGCGCTGCGCGCGCCGGCCATTGCGGCCGCCATCGGCAGCGACTCCGGCTCGGCGTCCGCGGTCCAGGAGGCGTAGTAGGTCAGCGACCGGGACTCCTCGGTGGCGAGCAGCATCGCCGCGCAGCGATGCCCGACGCCCTGGTAGGCGCCGATCGGCCGGCCGAACTGCTGGCGCTCGCGCGCGTACTCGACCGCCATCTCCATGGTCCGCTGGGCGATCCCGGTGAGCTCGGCGGCGATGGCGACGGCGAGCCTGTCACGGCCCGCGTCGGCGTCGCCCGGCATCCGCTCGCCGGCCGCATCCGAGACCAGGCCGTACGAGCGGGTCGCGTCGAACGCCTCGAAGGCCTCGAAGTCGACCTCCGTGGCGGGTGCGACCAGGGCCCCCTCGCCGTCGAAGGTGACGACGACGTCGGCGGTCGGCAGATCGCAGAAGAGCGTGCTGGTGCCGTCAGCAAACCCACCGAACGAGCCTGTCGCCTCTCCCGAGGCAAGCTTGGGCAGCCATTCGGCGCGCTGCTCGTCGGAGCCGGCGGCTGAGATCACGAGCGCAGCGCCCGCCGTGCCGAGCAGTGGACTGGGTGCGCACGCATAGCCGGACTCCTCGAGCAGTACGGCCAGCTCGACCATCCCGAGCCCCTGGCCACCGTCGTCCTCGGAGATCGCGATGCCCGGCCAGCCGAGCTCGGAGATCTGCTTCCAGAGCGCGTCGTCGTATGAGCGCGCCTCGGCCAGCTCCCGGACCTTCTCCGGCTTGAAGCGGCTGGCGAGCAACTCGTGCGCGGTTCGCTTGATCTCCTGCTGCTCGTCGTTGAGGTCGAAGTTCATGGCTAGCGCAACCTCGGCAGGCCGAGCACGCGCTCGGCGATGATGTTCTTGAGCACCTCGGTGGTGCCGCCCTCGATCGAGTTGGCCCGGGAGCGCAGGAAGCGGTAGCTCCACTCGGTGCCGAGGCGCATCCCCTCGGGGCCGAGCACCTCGTTGCCGAGCTCGGTGAGCGCCTGGTTGTAGTCGGCCCACTGCCACTTGCTGAGCGAGCCCTCGGGGCCGGGGATCCCCGTCTTCATGGTTGCAGTCAGAGCGCGGAGAGCGCCAAGGCGCATCGCCTCGATGCCGATCTGGAGGTCGGCGATCCGCTGGCGGATCACGGGGTCCTCGTCGAGGCCGCGCTCTTGGATCACCGCCAGGAGATCCTCCATCGTGCGCTTCAAGCCCATCACTGCGGCGGCGCCAAGGCCGGCGCGCTCGAACATCAGCGTCGTGATCGCCACCCCCCAGCCACCGCCCACCTGGCCGATGATGTTCTCGTCGGGAACCTCGGCCTCCTCGAGGAAGATCTCGTTGAACTCGGCCTCGCCGGTGATCTGGCGCAGCGGCCGCACATCGACGTTGGGCTGATCCATGTCGAGGATGAAGTAGGTGATCCCCTTGTGCTTGGGGGCGTCCTGGTCGGTGCGGGCGAGCAGCATGCAGTACTTGGCCTCGTGCGCGTAGGTGGTCCAGACCTTCTGTCCGGTGACCTTCCAGCTCCCGTTGGCCTTGACTGCGCGGGTCTTGAGCGAGGCGAGGTCCGACCCGGACTCGGGCTCCGAGAAGCCCTGGCACCAGATCTCCTCGCCGGAGAGAATCGGATCGAGGAAGCGCTCCTTCTGGTCCTCGTTGCCATGGGCGATCACGACCGGGCCGCCCATCACCAGGCCGAGGACGTTTGCCGGAAGCGGCACCCGCTGGCGGGCGAGCTCCTCGTTGAAGATCGACTGCTCGATCAGGGTCGCGCCCTTGCCGCCGTACTCCTCGGGCCAGGAGAGGCCCGCCCAGCCGGCATCGTGCATCTTCTTCTGCCAGGCGCGGCGGAACTCGAATTCGGCCTGGTCGTCGCCCTCGGGCGCGGAGCCGGGATGGTTCTCCTCGAGCCAGCTCCGAACCTCGTTGCGGAAGCCCGCCTCCGACTCGGTCAACGTCAGGTCCACATTCCGGACTCTATATGACTGGCCGACTGGCCAGTCAATCGTGACCACCAGGTGTCCAGATGTGCCCCTCCAGGCTCAGATCACCACCCGCGACGGCCGATCCTCGCACTGAGATGTCTCACCTTCGCGCCTCCCTGCTCACCCTCGCCGTGGTCGCGATTCTGCTCGCCCTCCCGGGCGCGTCTGGCGCAGCCTCGCTGCGGAGCTGCGGCGGAGACGTCCGTGCGGCTGTCGTGTCGTGCGCCAAGGCGAAGAGGATCGCGAGCGAGTACGTGAAGACCCGTGCAAGGTCCCTGCAGGGATACACCTGCTCCGGGGGCGGCAGCCAGGGCCGCTGCACCCTCGACCGCAAGGTCGTCACCTTCCCGCTCGGCTGACCTTCGCCGGGCCCTAGTGATAAATAGCGAGCAGGATGCCCACGCTGGCCACCCAGACGACCGCCGCCCCGATCATGCCGTAGTCCTCGAGCAGGATCGCGTCCGTGGAGCGCGTGTCCTTGCGGTCGTAGATCAGGTAGAGGTAGCGGAAGATTCCGTACAGCACCGGCGGCAGCGTGCCGAGCATCTTCGAGCCGATCAGCGGTGAGTTGACCGCGTAGATCGCGTAGCTCATCACCGTCGACGCTGTGACCATCGCGACCATCTGGTCGAGGAACGGGATCGAATAGTGCTCGAGGACCGGCCTCGATGACGTGCCCGAGTGGAGCTCCGAGGTCGCCTCCTGCCGGCGCTTTGTGAAGCCCAGGAAGAGCGCGACCATCCCCGTGCAGAGGAGCAGGAAGGCCGACGCCTCCGCGTGGACGGCGACGGCACCCGCGAGAACGCGCAGGACGAAGAGGCCGGCGATCGTCATCACGTCGAGGATCACCTCGTGCTTCAACACGTAGGAGTAGAGCGTCGTGCCAATTCCGTAGGCCAGCACCAGGCCGCCGACCTCGAGGCCCTCGAGCACCGCGGACCCGGCCAGGGCAACGACCGCCAGAACCACCGCCAGCGTGATTGCGGTCGGGATGCCGAGCTCGCCCGCCGCGATCGGGCGAAACCGCTTCGTCGGGTGCTGGCGGTCCTCCTCGATGTCGTGCGCGTCGTTGACGAGGTAACCCGCCGAGGCGACCATGCAGAACGCGGCGAACGTGACGGTCGCGTCCACCACGGCGTCGAACTCCTTGAACTTCGCCGAGAAGAGCAGGCCCGCGAAGACGAGTGTGTTCTTGACCCACTCCTGCGGACGCATCGCCTTGATCGCAGCGCGAACCGGCCCCCGCCGGGGTCTCTGGGACTCGCCGCCGGTGGCTATCGGCTCCACCTGCGGCTCCGTCCGCTCCTGGAGAGCGTCAGCCATGAAGCGGGAAGGGTAGTGGCCTTGTTTCGCTCGTGAGAGAGCGTTTATGCGTCCGTCGCCGGGTCGATCAGCACGCCTGGGTTGAGCACGGCCTTCGGGTCCAGCTCGCGCTTTGCGGCGCGCAGGGCGTCGGCGAACGGGTCAGGGCGCTGCCGGTCATACCAGGGCCGGTGATCGCGGCCGACCGCGTGATGGTGGGTGATCGTGCCGCCTGCGTCGATCACCGTGTCCGACACAGCGGCCTTGATCTCGTCCCACTGGGCGACCTCATCCCCCCGCCGGGCCGGCGCCAGCACCGTGTAATAAGGGGCCGGCCCATCGGGATAGACGTGGGTGAACCGGCAGCTGATGCGAGGTGAACCGCGACCCTCGGCCTTGCTTCCGCTGGCCTTGGCGACCGCTCGCCTCGCCGTCTCCATCACCTCGGCGTGGAAGTCCGGAAAGAGGTCCCACGTGATCGCGGTCTCGAATGTGTCCGAAAGGACGCCGCAGGCGACGAGCGAATCGCGCAGGTAGGGCGCGAAGAGGAAGGCATCGCGCCAGGCGTTGACGGGGTCCTGCCCTGGTGCGGAGGGCGCCGGCGCCTCGCTCCGGGCCTGCGGCCCCGGTGCGTCCGCCCCGCTCCGCCGGAGATCGCCCGGCTTGCCGCCTTGGTTGCGGCAGATATCGAGAGCGAGCGACATCGGCCCCTCGACGGGAACGTGCGCCGACTCGAAGCCGAGCACCATGAGCGCCTTGCCGGGCGGCCCCGCCGAGGTCGTGTCGGACTCGACCGCATCGAGCAGGCGGCAGTTGGACGGATTGAGGCCGGACTGGGAGATCTCCCGCACGGCCTCGGCGCCGGCAGCGAAGTCGTCATAGGCGACCCCGCAAGAGACCTTCTCGGTCGGCCGCTCCCGCACGCGGACCCAGGCGTCGACGATCACGCCGAGGATTCCTTCAGAGCCGATCAGCATCCGGTCCGGGCTGGGTCCGGCGCCGGATCCCGGGAGCCGTCTGCTCGCCCACTCGCCCTGGAGCGTCACCGCTCGCACCGATTCGACCAGGTCGTCGATGTGGGTCTCGAGGGTCGCGAAGTGGCCGCCGGCACGGGTCGCGATCCATCCGCCCAGCGTCGAGTACTCGAACGACTGCGGGAAGTGCCGCAGGGTGAGGCCGTGCTCGCGCAGCTGCTCTTCGAGGACAGGGCCGGTTGCTCCCGCCTGAATCCGCGCGGCCTTGGAGATCGCGTCGACTTCGAGGACGCGATCCATTCGCTTCAGGTCGATGCAGACAACACCGGGGTACTGCTCGCGCATCCGTGGTTCGATCCCGCCGACGACGCTGGTGCCGCCGCCGTAGGGAATCGCCGCGGCACCCTCGTCGGCGCAGTAGTTGAGGACGATGTCGACGTCCTCGGCCGACTCCGGGTACGCGACGAGGTCGGGCGGATTCGTGAACTCGCCCCGAAAGCCGCGCACGACGTCGCGATAGGCCTTGCCGAGGGAATGCGACACGCGCTGATAGCGGTCGTCGGAGAACATCTCCGCGAAGCGCTTCGGGGGCTTGATGCGAGGTTCGGGCAGCTCCACCGCCTCGAGCGGGACCGGCTCCTCGACCTCATCGACCTCGAAGCCGAGGCGCTCCGTGACCGCCCTGGCGATCCCCTCAACCTGGTCGCGCGGAGGCTGCTGGTCCTCATAACCCCAGCCCCAGTGCTTGAGCCGCCGAGTTGCCGTCGCCACTGACTACCAGTGCACGCCGCGCATCAGATACGCGAATGCGACGCCCTCGGTGGAGAGCTCCTGCTCCTTCTCGGTGGGCTTCCCGTCCTCCTTGCCCTTGCCCTTCGCGGCGCTCGATTCCGGGAAGAGCTTGTAGGCGGTGTTGAGGATCGCGTCCGAGGCCTTCGGGGCGACGTTGTAGAGCAGCTCGCCGAAGTTGCCGAGGCGGGTGGCCACCTTCTTCGGCTTGGTGATCATCGCGTTGGTGATCATCTCGGCGGCCTCCTCGGGCGTGATGGTCGGGAAGGCGTCGTACATCTTGGTGGGCGCGATCATCGGCGTTCGCACCAGCGGCATGTGGATGGTGGTGATGTGGACACCGTCGTCGACCACCTCTGAGGCGACGCACCGCGACCAGGCGTCAAGCGCCGCCTTGGAGGCGACGTAGGCCGAGAACCGCGGCGTGTTGGTCTGGACGCCGATCGAGCTGACGTTGATGATGTGCCCGCCCTTGCGGCCCTTGGTGCGCTTGCGCATGCTGGGCAGCACGCTGAGAATCAGCCGCAGCGCTCCGAAGTAGTTGAGCTGCATGGTCCGCTCGAAGTCGTGGAAGCGGTCGTAGGAGTTCTCGATCGAGCGCCGGATCGAGCGGCCCGCGTTGTTGACGAGGATGTCCACCCGGTCGTGCTGGTCGAGCACCTCCTTCGCCATCCGCTCGACGTCGTCGAGGTCGGAGAGATCGCATTGGTGGATGTGAGCGCTGCCGCCCCCCTCCTCGATTTCGGCTCTCGTCTCCTCGAGCTTCTCGGGGGTGCGGGCGACCAGGAGCACCTCCGCGCCGGCGGCACCGCACTTGACCGCCGCCGCCTTGCCGATCCCCGATGACGCTCCCGTGATCAGGACGACCTTGCCGCCGATCGCGCCGGACAGCGAGCGGTCCTTGAAGAGGTCGGGATCGAGGTTCCGCTCCCAGTAGTCCCAGAGCCGCTCGGCATAGCTGGGCAGCGGAGGCACACCTATGCCGGTGCCCTCGAGCGCCTCCTGGGTCTTGGTCGAGTCGAAGTCAGTCGGGTAGTTGATGTAGACCAGGACCGACCGCGGGATGCCGAGGTCGGCGAGCACCTGGTCAGTGATCCGCTTCACCGGCGGCAGCATCGTCAGGCCGCCCCTGACCTGCTTGGGGATGAAGTCGAACATGCGCGAGTCGATCCGCATCACGGCCTCCGGCGCGTGCGCCGCCTTCGCGAAGGTGTTGATCACCTGGCCGGCCGACATCGGATTCGGGTCGGTCAGGTGGAACGCCTGGCCGTCCAGCCCCTCGATATGGGCGATGTGGTCCATCGCCTTGGCGACGAAGTCGACCGGGACGATGTTGATCTTCCGTCCCTCGATGCCGATGCCGGGGAACCACTGGGGAACGATGTTGCGAGCGCGCTGCAGGAGCTTGAAGAAGTAGTAAGGGCCGTCGATCTTGTCCATCTCGCCGGTCTCGGAGTCCCCGACGACGATCCCCGGCCGGTAGATCCGCCAGGGCACCTCGGACTCCTCGCGGACGACTGCTTCGGACTCGTGCTTGGTCTGGAAGTAGGGGTGGTTGTCGACCTTCTCGGCCTCGTCGAACATGTCCTCGGTGAAGGTGCCCTTGTAGAGGCCGGCCGCGGCGATCGAGCTGACCATGTGGAAGTGCTTGGCGTCGAGCTCCTTGGCGAGCTTGACCGCCTCCCTGGTGCCCTCGACGTTCGCGACGCGCTGGCTCTCCGCGTCGGCGGTCATGTCGTAGATCGCGGCCAGGTGGAAGAAGTGGTCGACCTTCCCCTTCAACTCGGATATCTGATCGCCGCAGCCCAGGTGCTCCTGGGAGAGGTCGCCGACCACGGGGACGATCCGGTCCTCGTCGGCGCCCCAGCGGTTCCGGAGCTCCTCGAGGCGGCCGCGCGAGCCCTCGCGGACGAGGACGTAGATGGTCCCCTCGCGCTCGAGCAGCTGCTCGACCAGGTTGCGGCCGATGAAACCGGTCGCGCCGGTGACGAAATAGCTCATCTCACCCCTCCTCCATCCAAACTGGATGGAACTTACACCGACCGCGCCCTCAGCCGCTGACCCCGCACCCGCGCAGCGCAATAATCAAGTCGTGGGGCTCTTCTACGACCCGGCCAGCAACCTCGACCCGGAACGGGATGAGCGGCTGCGCGCGGCGGCTGCCCGCGTCGAGATCCGGCCGGCGGAGCGCGCGGCATGGCTCGGGATGCGATCCCTCGCCTGCCCGGAGTGCGACATGCCGCTCGCGCTTTCGGGGCCGGTCGGCTTCTCGGACATGATCGCCTGCGCCTTCTGCGAGAAGGTGGCGCCGACCCGTGAGTTCATCCGGGAGAACGGCTGGCCGGCGGTCGACCTGATCGCCCGGATCGGTTGAGGCACTTGAGGCCCGTTCCTGCATTGCAGGTTTAGGGAACGTCATACAGTTAGTAAGGGGAATGGCAACTCAGCAGAAGGTTCAACTCTTGATGCCCGAGATGGGCGAGTCGGTGACAGAGGGCACCGTGCTCGAGTGGCATGTCTCGGAAGGGGATTCGGTCGAGGAGGGCCAGACGATGGTCGAGGTCTCGACCGACAAGGTCGACGCCGAGGTCCCCGCGCCCGCCGCCGGCACCGTCACCAAGATCCTGGTGCAGCCCGACGAGGAGATCGAGGTCGGCAAGCCGATGGCCGAGATCGACCCGAACGGCGGCCCCCCGGAGGCTGCTGAGGAAGCGCCCGCCGAAGAGGCACAGGAAGGTGGCGAGCCCGCCGAGGAGGCCGCTGCCGAGTCGAACGGCGCCGGTGCCGAGGCGCGCGCCGCCACGGACGGCAAGGCCACCACGGACGACGCTTCGGTCTCCGCGGGCAAGGAGCTGGAGGGTGGCGGCCTCGAGATCGTGATGCCCGAGATGGGCGAGTCCGTCACCGAGGGGACCGTGCTCGAATGGCACGTTTCCGAGGGAGATCAGATCGCGGAGGGCGACACCGTCGTCGAGGTCTCCACTGACAAGGTCGACGCCGAGGTGCCCGCCCCCGCCAACGGGACGATCACCAAGATCCTGGTCGGACCCGACGAGACCGTCGAGGTCGGCAAGCCGCTCGCCGAGATGACCAAGGGCGAGGCGCCGAGTGGCGACGGCGCGAGCGCGCCGGCTCCCGCGAAGGAGGCAGACGAAGCCGCCCCGGCGGCCGCGCAGGCCGAAGCCGACGACGGGACCAAGGCCACTCCGGTCGCCCGCCGCGCCGCGCAGGCGAACGGCGTCGACCTCGCCGGCGTCAAGGGCAGCGGGCACGGCGGCAAGGTCACCAAGGCGGACGTCCTCTCGGGCGGCGACGGCGCCGCGCCCGCCACAGCCGCGGCCGGCGAGGCCAAGCCGCTGCGAGGCCCCGCCGCCACGCTCGCCAAGGCGATGAACGAGAGCCGCTCGATCCCGACGGCCACCTCGTTCCGTGAGCTCGCCGTCGACACACTCGATGCCAAGCGCAGGGCACTCAACGCCGTGCTCAAGGAGCGCGGCATGAAGGTGAGCTTCACCCATCTGATCGCGTGGGCGATCGTCAAGGCCGCGCATGACTGGCCGGTGATGGGTCGCGCATTCGAGGAGCGCGAGGGCAAGCCCACGGTGATCGAGCCGGGCGGGGTCAACCTCGGCATCGCCGTCGACGTCGAGCGCAAGGGCAAGCGCTCGCTGATGGTCCCCTGCATCAAGTCGGCGGATCGCCTCGACTTCAAGGGCTTCCATTCCTATTACGAGGAGCTGATCACCAAGACGCGGGAGAACAGCCTCACCGCCGACGACTTCCAGGGGACCAACATCAGCCTGACCAATCCGGGCGGGCTTGGGACGGTCGCCTCGGTGCCGCGCCTGTTGAAGGGCCAGGGCACGATCGTCGCCTGTGGCTCGCTCGCGTATCCGGTCGAGTGGAAGCACGCGCCTCCGGAGAAGATCAAGGCCCTCGGCGTCTCGAAGGTCATGACGATGACCTCGACCTACGACCACCGTGTGATCCAGGGCGCCGAGTCCGGCTCGTTCCTGCGCCGGATCGAGGAGCTGCTGCAGGGCGAGGACGACTTCTACGAGCAGGTCGCCGGGGACCTCGAGATCGATCCCTCGGCCGTTACGGCCGCGCACGCCGCCTCGGCGTCCGCGCCGCCACTTGCCGCGCCGGGAGCCCCGGGCGGGCCGACCGCCCCGAGCGTCGCCGCCAAGCCCAACATGGAGCTCCTCCAGGCTGTGCAGGCCGCGACCTCCCTGCTCAAGGCCTACCGCACGCACGGCCACCTGGCCGCCCGGCTCGATCCGCTCGGCTCGGAGCCGAAGGGCGACCCGGCGATCCAGCCGGAGAACCTCAACCTGACCCCGGAGCTGATGGCGCAGATCCCGGCGGAGATCCTCCGTATCGGCGTCGAGGGCGAGACGCTGCTCGAGGTCCTGCCGCGCATGCGCGAGGCCTACTGCGGCACGATCGCGTACCAGATCGAGCACCTCTCCTCGCATCAGCAGCGGATGTGGCTGCGGGACATGATCGAGACCGGCTGGCACCGAAAGCCGCTCGATTCGGAGGAGAAGCAGCAGCTGCTGGACCGGCTGATCTCCGTCTTCGGCTTCGAGCGCTACCTCGAGAAGGCCTACCTCGGCCAGAAGATGTTCTCGGTCGAGGGGCTCGACACGGTCGTGCCGATGCTCGACGAGGTCTTCGAGATGGCGCACACGGAGGGCGCGCACGACGTGGTCATCGGGATGGCCCATCGCGGCCGGCTCAGCGTGCTCGCCCACAACATCGGCCGGCCGGTCGCGGCGATCCTGGCCGAGTTCGAGGGCGCCAAGGCAATCGAAGCGGTCAAGTCCCTGGCCGCGATTCCCACCGGCGGCACGGGCGACGTCAAGTACCACTACGGCCACGGCGGCGTCTACAAGACGCGGGACGACTCGGAGATCGGCGTCCGCCTCTATCCGAATCCGAGCCACCTCGAGTTCGTTGACCCGGTCGTCACGGGTGCGGCTCGCGCCTCACAGACCAGCCGGCAGAACGGCCGCCTCGAGCACGACCCGATGGCTGCCGTTCCGGTTCTCCTCCACGGCGACGCGGCGTTCCCGGCGCAGGGCGTCGTCGCGGAGACTCTCAACCTCCAGTCGCTGAAGGGCTACGCGACCGGCGGCACGATCCACATCATTCAGAACAACCAGATCGGCTTCACGACCGATCCCGAGGAGGGGCGCTCCACGCCCTACGCCGCCGACATGGCTAAGGGCTTCAACGTCCCGATCATCCACGTCAACGCCGACGATCCCGAGGCCTGCCTCGCCGGTGTTCGCCTGGCGATGGCCTACCGCGAGCGCTGGGGCCGCGACGTGGTCATAGACCTGATCGGCTACCGCCGCTTCGGCCACAACGAGACCGATGAGCCCGCCTACACCCAGCCTTTGATGGCGGCCAAGATCAAGGAGCACCCGCCGGTCAGCCAGCTCTACGCCGAGACTCTCGTCAAGGAGGGCATCACGACCCCCGACGAGGTCGAGGAGCGGAACAACGAGCGGCAGAGGGCGCTCAAGGCCGCGCACGACGAGCTCCGCACGAAGATCGAGTCCGGCGATTACGCCGACCCGACCGCCACCGGCACCGGCGAACTCGACCGTACCCGCAGCCCGAGCGTCGAAACCGCGGTTGCCGAGGACAAACTCCGCAAGCTGAACGAGGAGCTCCTCCGGGTCCCGGACAGCTTCACCATCCACCGCAAGCTCCGTAAACCGCTTTCCAAGCGGCTGGACGCCATGAACGATGGAGGCATCGAGTTCGGCCACGCCGAGGCGCTCGCGCTGGCGTCGATGCTGACGGAGGAGGTCCACGTCCGGTTCACGGGACAGGACACCGAGCGTGGCACGTTCTCCAACCGCCACCTCGTCCTCCACGACGAGAAGACGGGGCTGCGCTACGCGCCGATCCAGAACCTGGCGGAGGCCAACGCCCCGCTGGAGCTGCACAACAGCCCGCTCTCGGAGACCGCCTGCCTGGGCTTCGAGTACGGCTACTCGGCGGCCTCCCCGGACAGCCTGATCCTCTGGGAGGCCCAGTTCGGGGACTTCGGCAACTCCGCGCAGGTGATCATCGACAGCTTCATCGTGTCGGCGGAGGCGAAGTGGGGCCAGACCTCGCGACTCACCCTCCTCCTGCCGCACGGCTACGAGGGCGCCGGCCCCGAGCACTCGAGTGCCCGCATCGAGCGCTTCATCCAGCTCGCGGCCGAGGGCAACATCAGGCTCGCCAATCCCTCGACCGCGGCCCAGTACTTCCACCTGCTGCGGCGCCAGGCACACATCCAGAAGGCGCGGCCGATGGTCGTCTTCACGCCGAAGGGCCTGCTGCGCCTGCCGCGCGCGACCTCGACGCTCGAGGACCTCACCTCAGGCTCCTTCCAGTTCGTGCTCGACGATCCGCACGCCGAGGGGCGCAAGGACAAGGTCAAGCGGCTGGCCCTCTGCAGCGGCAAGATCTACTACGACATCGACGCCGCTCCGAAGCGCGAGGAGATCGAGAACATCGCAGTCGCCCGCGCGGAGCTCCTCTACCCGTTCGCCAAGGAGCAGCTCACCGAGCTGATCGGGAGCTACCCGAACCTGAAGGAGATCGTCTGGGTCCAGGAGGAGCCGCGGAACATGGGCGCCTGGTCGGTGATGCAGCGCCGCATGCCCGAGCTGCTACCGGATGGCGTCGAGCTCGGCTACATCGGCCGCCCGCCGCGCGCGAGCCCCGGCGAGGGCTACGCGGTCGCCCACACCAAGGAGCAGGAGCGAATCGTCCTCACGACCCTGATGGGTCGAGCGGACCCGGCGTAGGTGTTGACGGCCGTCACCTGTTAGGCGGCAAGCGCGCCTCGGGGGAGATGCCCGCGGGGGATTGCCTTTTTCCTGGCCCGGCCGTGACCCTGTTCCGTGGCCTCGCTGACCCGCAAGGGTGGCCTCGCTCTCCGCCAGGCGCGATGTGCGTCCAGCCGGATCTGGGCGGCGAGGTAGTGGTCACCTCGGTCGGTCTGCTTGCTGTTCATCTGATTCCTCCAAATGCCGGGGATTGTCGAAGCGATCCTCCGCCCGTTCCTGAAAGACCGGAGAAGGGTTTCCGAAGAATCAGATGAAAGGAGGACCGGAGAGCATGGCCTTTGCCCGGCCTTTTGTGTGGAGCTTCCCGTCCCGATGGAAGCTACCTATGATTCCTGCGGGCTCGCATGAATCCACCGATCCAGCAAGGATGAAGATCGGTCTCGTCCTGGGTGCCGGCGGGATCCAGGGAGGTGCATGGCTCACCGGCGGGTTGGACGCGCTCGCCGAGGAGACGGGTTGGGACCCAGCGGCGGCGGACTACGTGATCGGAACCTCGGCCGGCTCGATGATCGGCGCGCTTTGCGCCTCCGGCGTCCCACCCTGGTTCATGGTCGCCCACTCGCGTGGAGAGACTTTCGACGGCGTTCGCGACGCCCAGGGACGTCCGGCGGCAACGGCCGACCGCGCCGCAGGGGCGCGATTCGAGTTGGAGCGCACCTGGCCTCCGATCGGTCCCGGCTCTTGGAAGCTCGCGCTTCGCACTCTCCTCAACCCTCGCCGCTACACGCCGGCAACCGTCTTCAGCGGCTGGTTGTGGCGCGGCGTCTTCTCGACCGAGTCGCTCAAGGAGACGATTCGTCACGTCGTCCCCACCGGCTGGAGCCCGCACCCGAACCTGTGGATCGTGGCCTGCGACTACGAGACCGGCCGCCGAACCGCCTTTGGTCGCATTGGTGCCCCGCGGGCCGACCTCGCCGATGCCGTCGCCGCCTCCTGTGCGATCCCCGGCATCTATCGTCCGGTGACGATCGAGGGTCGTCGCTTCGTCGACGGCGGCATCTATTCCGTCTCGAATCTGGACCTGCTGCGCAACGAGGACTTGGACCTCGTCATCTGCCTCAACCCGACCTCGACGCTGCACCCGATCCGCGCGATCAACCCCCGTGACGCCGTCTCCATCTTCTTCCGTCGGGCCTCCGGTCGCCGCCTGGGCAGCGAGGCGAAGAAGATCCGCACCAACGGCGCCGACGTTGTCCTCATTCAGCCCACGGGCGATGACCTCAAGGCGATGGGTCCCAACCTCATGCGAAGCGCAAACCGAAATCTCGTCATCGAGGTTGCCCGACGCACGGTCGCCGAGCAGCTTCGCGACCCGCGAAACCGCGAGCTGCTCGCCGGCCTCCCAACGGGGGATCCGCGCAGGGTCCGTCGCCCCGAGGGCCCGCCCTCCGAATGGCCCGACTGGCGCGACCAGTTGCAGCGTCCTTCGGCGGCTGGCTGACTGAGCGCATGCTTCGGTAGTGCGGCCCGCGGAGCCTGCTAAGCACGGCTCCGTGTTCCTACTCCGACCGCAGTCGGTGGAGAACACGGATGGCGGCGCGAGCACGAGATGCGACCGTGTCCACGTGAACTTGATTCAGGAGAGGAAGCAATGAGGCGCTCCCTATCGGCGGGGAGGAGAAGTCGGTGAGGGAGATCTTCAGCCAGGCGCTCGGCGCCACCCGCGCAACGGCCTCGGTAATGGCCCGGGACCTACTCGGCTCCCGCGCCGAGGATCCGCTCGCCGAGCGCGACCCGCGCTTCATCCGCCAGACCCTGCCAGCCTATAGCCGCGCGGCGCAACTCTACTTCCGTCCCAAGGTGCGCGGTCTTGAGCAGATCCCGGCAGAGGGGCCGGTGCTTCTCGTCGGCAACCACTCGGGGGGCACGCTGATCGCCGACACCTTTGCCTTCGCCTACGGCTTCTACAACTACTTCGGCCCCGACCGGCTGTTCCACCAGCTCGCCCACGACCTCGTCTTCCGGGTGCCGGGTCTCGTCATGCTGCGCCGGTACGGGACGATCCCGGCCAATCACGAAAACGCGATGACGGCGCTGGGGAAGGGCGCTGCGCTTCTGGTCTATCCGGGCGGGGATCACGAAACCTACCGTCCCTCTTGGCACTCGGGGGAAATCGACTTCGGACATCGCAGCGGCTTCGTCCGCCTCGCGCTTGCGACTGACGTGCCGATCGTCCCCGTAGTGGCGATCGGCGGCCAGGAGACCGCCCTCTTCCTGACCCGCGGCGAGCGGCTTTCTCATCTCCTTGCCCTCGACAGGCTGCTGCGGCTAAAGGTCGTGCCGATCCAAATCGCACCTCCCTTCGGCGTGACTGTGCTGGACCTGCCGGGCCGCATCCCGCTGCCCTCCCAGATCACGATTCAGGTCCTGCCCAGGATCGACCTGCGCCGCCGATTTGGCCCCCAGCCCCACGAGGAGGCGGTCTACAACGCGGTCACGACGATGATGCAGGAGGCGCTCGACGAACTCTCGGCCGAGCGCGAGCTGCCGGTCGTCGGCACGCTCCGTTCGCGGCACGAGAAGAGCGAGGTCGTCGAGGATCTGGAGCACGGCGGTCTCGAGCGCGAGGTCGAGACGGCGATCGAGACCGACGAACTCAAGAAGTGGGGTGGGCAGATCTAGAGCCGGCCGCGCAGTGTGTCGCTTTGCATCGAAAGCGGCGGTTTCGGACAAAGCTGACGAGCGCCGTCTAGTTGCCCGCCTTACATTGGCACGAGGTCCCGCCGCGAACGCGTCGGGGATCTGCCGCCGGGGTGCTGGAGCCATTCGCGCAGGCGCTCGTAAACCTCGGGGTGGTTCAGCAGCGCGAGATGATGGGCGGGGCTCAGGTGGTGTCCGTGCTCAGGCTGGAATGGGATGCGCCGGGTGCGTCCCCGTCCGGTGGCGCTGGGCACAAGCACGAGAATGTCGCCGAGGAGGCTCCCCAGGGGATGGCGCGGGCTGCGGGTAATCGTGGCGGAAACGAAGAAGTGCGTGGCTCCCGGCAGGAGTGGCACCTCCTTGCACGCCGCCGCGCGCAGCGCATTGGGATCACGACCGCGCCAGTCCTCGTCGACCAGCGATCCGTGACGCAGGTCGCGAATGCCGGCAGAGCGCCGGCGCAGGAAGGCGCCGAACATCCGCGTCTCGGGCAGCGCGTAAAGCGCCTCGGCGGCCACGTGAGCCCCCTGCTCGAGCGGCGCGCCCAGGTGCGGCGTGCCCAGCGAGACCACATGCCGGACGCGCTCGGTCCAGCGGCGCCCGCTCTCGGAGGCCTGGTGACAGGCGCTGCGCGCCACCAGACCGCCCATCGAGTGACCCACAAGTGCGATCTCTTGCACCTCCACCGGCCACGCTTCCACCAACTCCTCGAGGAGCACCGCAATGGACAGACCGTTCTCAGAGACGTGCAGCCCGGTGTTGTAGCGCAGATATATGGGGGTGCAACCGAGATCCGAGGCCAGGCGCGCACCGTAGGTATCCCCCGTATGAGCGCCACCCCAATCCCAATAGAACTCATTCCCCATCAGGCCATGCAGGAACACGACCAGCCGCGGCGTGGCATCAGGGAACGCCGCGCTCACAGGGCCCGCGTCAAGTGCAACGGCCTCGCCGTCCACCCGCACCGAGGCAGGCTGGTGCAAGTCGCTGCCCGAGCGCTCGAGCCGATCACCGATCAAGCCATTCAATGCAGCGACCACGGCGCTACCGCGGCGCGTGGTCGAGAGCAGGACCTCCTCTCCGACCCCCCGCTGCTGTATGGCGCCATCGACGGCCCGTCCCAGCAGCCCCGCACCGGCCCCGATCGCGTCATAGGCGCGGCGCGAAAGCGTGTCGTGGATGACCTGTATCGGACGGCTCGCCGGACCCACACCCCGGAACGCACGCCCAGCAATACCCAAGTGCATGTCCCGAATGCCACCCGGAAACGCCCGCAAGTCCTCAAACACCAGCGCGCTCAGCGCCCGCAGCTCGTTCGCTTGGCGCACTCCCGACCCGGAATCGCCCCCTTCACCAGTACCGGTCGAGTTGCCGAACACGAGCTCCTCCTCCAGCTTTGCGTCGATCGGCGCAAGGCTACTCCTGCAGCCGGCCTGTGTCACGTCTAGCTGCACCGTCGCCCGAGCGCACGACTCTGGGCGCTGTGATCAGCCCCAAGCCCGCAGAGGAAGGGCCGGCCTGAGCGGGTCGTCCGAGCGGGCCATCGCCCCCGCCCGAACGACCCACCCGCACTACGCGGGTCGCGCTGGCGCGCGCCCTTGCGTCTAGACCGGCCCCGTGAGCGCTGCCCGTCTGATCACGGCCACCGAGAGGGAGCGGCCGCAGTCGGGACAGGAGCTGAGTCGAGCCCAGGAGTGGTGTTCTGCGTCACAGCTCGCGCACCGATACGAGCGCTGCAACCGCACGAGCCTCCTCATGCTCACGTTGGAACTCTGTTCTCCTTGGAATCGCTCCATGGCGGGCATCTTGCCTTCCTCGGGTCAATAAAACTATGGACCGCCGGTATGAAGATCGGCCCCGGATACTCCGACTGGGTGTCGAAGCCCCTCAGCCGCTAGTTTCAATCGGTGGCCACGCCTGAGCAGGCAGCAACCACCCTTCCCAGGCCCGTGCCCGGCCGCCTGTTTCGCTGGGTGAAGATCGCGTCCTGGTTCGAGCTTGGCCTGTTCACGGCCCTGCTCTTCTTCTGGATCGCACCGGGATACGCGTCGGAGACCGCCCTTTTCGGGCTGCTGCACGGAGTCGGCTATCTGGGCCTGTGCGCCTTGATCTTCTGGGCGATCGTGCGTCGCGAGGCCCCCTGGCCCCTGCTCGCGGCGACGCTCACGCCGTTCGGACCGCTCGGTGCGGTGATCGGAATCGAGCTGATCGAGCGCCGTGGATGGGGAATTGGGCCGCCGAGGTTGACACCGCACGACCAAACGGGGAATAATCAAACGAGGCGGGAGGACGTACTAACTTGACAAGACTCGTTCCCGGGCCAGTCCCGCCTCCGGGAACGATCGCGTCGGAAATCCCTCCCTGGCTACCGACGCGCAGGCGTGGCGCGGGCCGTGTGGACCCCCTGCCTCCCGCGGCCCCGCCACGCCGTTTCTTTACGTACCCGGCTTCAAATAGGGGAATGGGGGCATAGCCGCCAACCGGCGCGGACGGTGCGCGCACCCAGGCGTCAGCGATCGATGCGGTTGAGGCAGGTCATCACGGTCCGCGCCTCGCCGTTCTTGATCTGGTTGTTCTTCGCGGCCTGGTGAATCAGCTGATCCGTGGCCTTCGCGCCACGAAGCAGCGTCGTCGGGTCGCCGACGCTCGTGGCAAGCGACGCGATGTTGACTCCATGGTTCTGGAGGCAGGTATTTAGCCGCTGAGCCTTGCTCGAATCGCCGCCAACCAGGCCGAAGATGTTGGTCCAGGCGCCGGTTGCGATCAGGGCGGCCACCAGTCCGAGGCCGATCCAGTGCCCCGGGCGCAATGCGCTGAGAACACCCACGTGGGTCTCCTCCTTGCCACGTCAAATCTCCCCATCGCCGTGCCCCTCAGCCGGCCGGGCGAGCCTATTCCCACCCCGGACCGGGGTCAAGACCCCTCGGCAAATTGCCTAGGAGCGCGACTTCAGGTCGCGCAGCACGCGGTGGAGGATGCCGCCGTTCTGGAAGTAGCTGACCTCGTTCGGCGTGTCGATGCGGACCGTTGCCTCGAAGGTGACGTCGTCTCCGCCGTCACGGTGCGCCGTGACCTCCACCTTCTTCGCCTCGCCGTTCTGGATGTCTCCGACGCCGAAGGTCTCCTCCCCGGTCAGTCCCAGCGAGTCGATTGACTCGCCGTCCGGGAACTGCAGCGGCAGCACGCCCATCCCGATCAGGTTGGAGCGGTGGATTCGCTCGAAGCTCTCGGCGATCACCGCGCGCACCCCGAGCAGGCTGGTGCCCTTCGCGGCCCAGTCGCGGGATGAACCCGAGCCGTACTCCTTGCCGGCCAGCACGACGAGGGGGACGCCATCGTCGGCGTACTTCATGGCCGCCTCGTAGATCGTCGTCTCCTCGCCGTCCGGGAAGTGCTTGGTGAAGCCCCCCTCCTTCTCGACCAGGCGGTTGCGGAGGCGGACGTTCGCGAAGGTCCCGCGAATCATCACCTCGTGGTTGCCGCGCCTCGAGCCGTATGAGTTGAAGTCGCGGACCTCGACGCCCTCCTCCTGGAGCCAGCGGCCGGCCGGGCTGTCCTTCTTGATCGCGCCCGCCGGCGAGATGTGGTCGGTGGTCACGGAGTCGCCGAGGACGGCGAGGACCCTGGCGCCCTCGATCGGCTCGACCGGAGCCGGCTCGGGATCCATGCCCTCGAAGAAGCTCGGCTTGCGCACGTAGGTGGAATCCGGCCAGGTATAGCGGTCGCCCTCGGGAACCTCGATCTCGCGCCAGCGCTTGTCGCCGGTGAAGACGTCCGCGTAGCTCTTGGTGAACATGTCTGCCCGGACGGCGTCGCCCACGACCTTCTTGATCTCCTCAGTGCTCGGCCAGACGTCGGAGAGGTGGACCGGCTGGTCGTCTGAGTCGCGGCCGAGCGGCTCGCGGGTCAGGTCGATGTCCATCCGGCCGGCCAGCGCGTACGCCACAACAAGCGGAGGCGAGGCCAGGTAGTTGGCCCGGGTGTCGGGGTTGATGCGCCCCTCGAAGTTCCTGTTGCCGGAAAGGACGGAGCAGACGACGAGGTCGTTGTCGTTGACCGCCTTCGAGATCGCCTCCGGCAGTGGCCCGGAGTTCCCGATGCAGGTGGTGCAGCCGTAGCCGACCAGGTTGAACTGGAGCTCGTTCAGGTACTTGTCGAGCCCCGACTTCTCGAGGTACTCGGTGACCACGGTCGAGCCGGGGGCGAGCGAGGTCTTCACCCAGGGCTTCCGGGCCAGTCCGCGCTCGACCGCCTTCTTGGCGAGCAGGCCGGCGCCCAGCATGACCGACGGGTTCGAGGTGTTGGTGCAGCTGGTGATCGCGGCGATCACGACCATGCCGTGATCGAGCTCGATCGTCTGGCCGTCCTCCAGCTGAACGGGCACACAATCGCTCGTCTTCCGCTCCTCCGCGACGGCCGTCAGGCCGGCCTTTCTCGGCTTGCCGTTCTCCCCGTCGTGGTCCTCGGCAGGCGGGTCGGAGGCCGGGAACGACTCGTCGATCGCGATGTCGACCATGTTGCTGAGCTCCTTGCCCGCCTCGGGATCCCACTCCTGCATCGCCTCGAGGAACGCCGGCTTCGCGTTGGTGAGCGCGATCCGGTCCTGCGGGCGCTTCGGCCCGGCGATGCTCGGCTCCACGTCGCCGAGGTCGAGCTCGAGGGTGTCGCTGTACGTCGGCTCCTCGGAGTCGGGCTCGTGGAAGAGGCCCTGCTCGCGCGTATAGGCGTCAACCAGCTCGATCTGCTCGGTGGGCCTGCCGGTGAACTCGAGGTAGCGGAGGGTCTCGGCGTCGATCGGGAAGATCGCGCAGGTGGAGCCGAACTCCGGCGACATGTTGCCGATGGTCGCCCGGTCGGCGAGGCCGAGGCCGGCGATACCGGGGCCGAAGAACTCGACGAACTTCGAAACGACCCCCTTCTCGCGGAGCATCTCGGTGACGGTGAGGACCAGATCGGTGGCGGTGGCGCCCTCGCGGAGCTCGCCTGTGAGCCTGAAGCCGATCACCTGTGGCAGCAGCATCGAGATCGGCTGACCGAGCATTGCGGCCTCCGCCTCGATCCCACCGACGCCCCAGCCGAGCACGCCGAGCCCGTTGATCATCGTCGTGTGCGAGTCGGTCCCGACCAGGGTGTCGGGATAGGCCTGGATCGTCCCGTCCCCCTCGCGCGTGTAGACGCACTGGCCCAGGTACTCGAGGTTCACCTGATGGCAGATCCCGGTGGCCGGGGGCACGACGCGGAAGTTGTCGAACGCGGTCTGTCCCCACCGGAGGAAGGCGTAGCGCTCTCCGTTTCGCTCGTAGTCGCGCTCGGCGTTCACCTCGAAGGCCTTCTGGTTGCCGAAGGCGTCGACCTGGACCGAGTGATCGATGATCAGATCGACGTCCACCTGCGGGTTGATCGCGCCCGGGCTGCCGCCCAGGTCCTCCATCGCGTCGCGCATCGCCGCCAGATCGACCACGGCGGGGACGCCGGTGAAGTCCTGCATCAGCACGCGGGCGGGCTGGAACGGGATCTCGACAGACGGGTCGGCCTTGGCGTCCCAGGTTGCGATCGCCTCGACGTCGTCTGACGTGACCGAGGTGCCATCCTCAAGACGCAGCGCGTTCTCGAGCAGGACCTTGAGCGAGTACGGCAACCGAGCGACGTCGAAGCGCTCCTGCAGCGCATCGAGCCGGTGGATCTCGACCTTACGGCCCGAGACCTCGAGCTCAGCGCGCGATCCGAAGGAATCAGTGGTCACACGGTCAGTATGACCTGTGCCGCTGGACGGCTAACGCGGCCCGGCGCGGACCTACTACTTCTTGCCCTTCTTGCCCTTCTTGTTCTTGCCGAGCTTGACCTTCGTGGTCTGCACGGTGTTGCCCGTGGCATCGACCGTGGTGATCTCGACCCTCACGGCCTTCCCCTTCGAGACGGTCTGCTGCCCGTGCTTGGTCAGCTTGACCGTGACCGTCCCGGTCTGTCCGCCCGACATCATGGCGCTGCCCTTGCCGAGCGAGCCACCCTTCTTCTTCTTCTTCTTGGCGGAGCTGGCCTTCCCCTTCCCCTTGCCCGAGCCCAGCAGCTTCACCTTGACCTGGCAGGGGTTCGTGCCGGGTCCCGAGTCGACCGGCACCTTGGCCTTCTTGCCCTTGATCTTGACCTTGCCGCTCCCCAGGGAGGCGCGCAGGTAGGACGCGGAGGAGTACTCGGGCGCGATCGCCATCCCGCAGGGAAGGAGCAACGGCGGCGCTGCGCCGACCTGGCCGCCGGCCGCGCCGGGACCATCGGCAACGGGCAGCCGCAGGTCGAGGTTCGAGACCGTGATGTTGCCCTGGCCGTTCGCGGGCCGCCCGTAGCTGTTGAGCGAGCCTCCGCCGGCATCCTTCGGCAGCAGCTCCAGCTTCGCGACGTGGCCGGGCGCGAACAGGTGTCCACTGGGATGCAGCTCGAATACCTGACGTGAGGTGCCGACCTGCGGCCGGTAGAGCTGCCGCGCGACCAGCGTCTCGGTGTTGCTCCCGGGGTCGACATCCAGGAGCCGCGCCGCGATCTCGGAATTGGCCGCCGGGTTTGCGATTGTCGCCACGACCGTCGGTGAGCCGAGCAGCGTGTAGCCGCTTCCGCCAGCCGCGGGAAGCCTGTAGGTCGCGACGCCGTTCAGGTCGTCGCCGGGTGCCGTCTGGCAGGCGTTCCCACCGGCTCCGTTCTGGACCGGGTCGAAGGTCGCATCGACGCTGGCCGATCCGCCGCCCGCCGAGATCGTCTTGCTGCTGCTGGCGGTGAAACGAACCACTCCCTTCGAGAGTCCCGCCCAGCTGCCGGCCTGGTACGGCCCGCCGGATGGCGCGGATGGTGGACAGGTGAGCGTGTAGGCCGTCGCGCCCTGGAACGGCTGCGAGCCGGTGCCCTTGACGTAGAAGTCGAGCCAGCCGTCGTCGGCGGCGTTAAGAGCGTTGGTCACGTCCGACTTGTTGAGCGCGCGCATGTGCCCGAAATCGCCGAAGAACAATGAGATCGGCGCGGCCGGGTACTGCGAGCGGATCCGGTTGTAGTAGCCGATGGCCTCGTCCGGGGGGAAGAGATCGTCGTCAAAGCCGTTCGAGATCAGCAGAGGCGCCGGCGGCTCAGAGTGGTCGATGTAATAAGCGGAGTGGTACGCCTTGATCTGATCGAGAATGGCCTGCGCAGCCGGGTCGCCGTCGTAGGGCTCCCCCTGCTCGATGCGCGTCTTCCACGAGGTCACGTCAGACCCGAAGTCGTTGCACGGTGATGGGTACGGCGCCATGCCGCAATAGAGGCCCGCGCCCAGCGTGACGGTCGCGTACAGACCGTTGTTGAAAGATTCCTTCTCGATCCCCATTCGGCCGGTATAGGCCGGGTCGGCGACGTAGTCGAGCTTCTGCCCATTCGGGGTGAGTGAATACGCCAGGTCGCTCCATGGGATGTCCGGGGCCGCCCCGGCGATCCGCATCGGAATGGCGTTCACCGGGCTCGTCCAGGGCACCAGGCTGCCATCGGGCAGCATTACGCGGTCTTTCAGCGTGGCAAGCTGGAGCGAGAGGCCGCCGCCATAGGAGCCGCCGATCGCCCCGACCTTCTGGCCGTCGACCAAGCCTTCGTCGGCGAGCTCGCCGGCGAAGAACTGCGCATCGCGGATCTCATAGCGGTCATCCATCAGGTGGATGTAGCCGTTGTCGCAGGCGCCGGGGGAGGCCGCAGAGATGGCGTTGGCCTTGCCGCATGACTGGTGGAACCCGCGCGCGGTCATCGCGAATACGGCGTAGCCGCGGTCGGTGAATCGCGTCATGTCGCTGAACAAGAAGCTGTTCTTGGACCCGCCATACCCGTGGCCCAAGATGATCAGGGGATAGTTGCCGTCAGGGCTCGGACTCGGATCGGCGGGGAAGGCGACCTTGACGTCGATCGGAGTGCCGTCCCAGGAGGGGGCCGTGCTGCGAGTGCCCGAGCCGCTGTCGCTACTCGTATCGGTCCCGCACTGCCGCTGTGTGCCCGCATCGGTGCAGGTGAGCGCACCTCCGAAGACATTCGGGATCGTGGCGTGCGCGCTTGACGCAGCGAGCAGCGAGCCGAAGACAACGGACACCAGCACGAGCTTTCGCATTGCCTCTCCTGTCCCTCGAAACGATTCACGACGCGTCCCTCGGCGCGCCGCGCGTCCTCCTTGACGCGCAGTCAACAGATTACTTCAACGCTTGTCGGACTGCCCGGCGGCGAGCTCGGACGCGATCTGCTCGGCACCGGCCCGCTGCTGCAGGCGCGCGGCGAACTCGGGGTGGCGGTAGCCGAACTCGGCGGCGAAGCGCTGGCGCCGCGGCGCCACCGTGATCTCGTTGCGGTTGCGCTCGATCGCTCGTGCGACGGCCCGCGCGACCTTGGCGGGAGTGGTGGTCCCGATCATCGGCGGCGGCTCCACCTCGGCGTCGGCCCACATGCCCGCCCCGCGTACGAACCCGGGCGAGACGATCGAGACGCCCACCCCGTGCGGCCGCATGTCCTCGCGCAGCCCGAATGCGAAGCCACGCAGGCCGAACTTGGTCGAGCTGTAGAGGGCAGACCGCGGCGATGCGACCTTGCCCGAGAGCGAGGAGATGAACACGAGGTGGCCTTCGCCCTTCCTCACGAGCTTCGGAGCGAGCGCGCGGGCCATCAGGATCGGCGACTCGAAGTTGACGCGAATCGCGCGCTGGATCTCATCCGAGCTGAAGTCATCCAGCTTGCCGCTTGCCGGCAGAGCCGCATTGGCGACGAGCGCGTCGATGTCGCCGGCCTCCTCGATCAGCTCCTCAGCCGCCCCCGGCTCGGCGAGATCGGCGGTCACCACCTGGTGGCGGCCGTCACCTCCCGGCAGTGAGCCGGGCAGTGACCCGGCGAGCTCCTCGAGGTCCGCCTGGCGGCGGGAGCTCAATACGAGGGTGGCTCCTCCTCGCGCGAGCTCCTCCGCGATCGCCCTGCCGATTCCCCCGGTGGCACCGCTGACGAGCGCCCGCTTCCCCTCGAGATCCACGCCGTGAAACTACCTGTCCAGCTCTGTGAGCGCTCGCTCACAAACTATTCGAGCTCTGCTACGGTCATTTGCAGGGAAAGGAGGAGGGTTCTTTCTGTCTCGCTCGAGTCGCCAAACTCGCAGGATCGGACTGGCTGGCGTTCTCTTTGCGCTTTCGCTGATCGCCGCGACGCCTGCCGCGGGCCAGACGGAGAGCACGACCACCATTCCTCCGGGCGCTCCCGAGGGTGCACCGCCCCCTGCCACCGGGGCGACGATCCTTCCCGGCGGGAAGGCGAGCATCCCGGCCGGCGCACCGTCTGCGGTCGTGAGCGCGATTCAGGCCGCCAACCGCATCCACCGCAAGACCTACATCTGGGGCGGTGGCCATCGCAGCTTCAAGGCGAAGGGATATGACTGCTCGGGCGCCGTCAGCTACGTGCTGCACGCCGCGGGGGTGCTGAGCAGCCCGCTCGTCTCCGGTCAGCTCGCCTTCTGGGGTGTGCCCGGCTACGGGACCTGGATCACGGTCTTCGCCAACAAGACCCACACCTACATGTACATCGCCGGTCTGCGCTACGACACGTCTCCGCGCGGCGAGACGGTCGACCAGGGTCGCGGCCCCCGCTGGCGCTACACCCTGCGCACCGGCGCGGGCTTCGCGATTCGCCACTGGGCCGGTCTGTGAGTACCTGCTCACACCTCGGTTGACCCTGCTACGCTGCCCCGCGAACCAAACGCCGAATCTCGACCCCGCCAGGGCGGGCCGAGAGCGGGGGAACCAAGCAGTTGGGGCTAATCCACCAGAGGTGGAGCCGCGAGTCCTTTAGCGGTAGCCCGTCAGCTAACCCCGTAGGCCGACGAAGGAGAACGGTTTGCGGTCAGATACACACAGCACAGGGCGCAAGTTGGCGCTGGCGGGACTGTTGCTGCTCGCATCTCTCGGGAGCGCCGTGCCGGCCATGGCCCAGACGGGCGGGACGGGCTCGCCCGGCAGCGTCACCACGTCTTCGGCGCCGAGCGGCACAGCGCAGATTCAATCCGATGGCACCGCCCTTCCACCGGCGAACGCGCCGAAGCAGGTGCGGAAGGCCATCGCCGCCGCCAACAGGATCCACACCCGCCCCTACATCTGGGGCGGAGGGCACCGAAGCTTCAAGTCCAGGGGCTATGACTGCTCAGGGGCGGTCAGCTACGTGCTGCACGCGGCCGGGCTGCTCAGGGCACCCGAGGCCTCCGGGCCGTTGATGGCCTGGGGAGTCCCGGGCATCGGCTCCTGGATCACGGTCTATGCCAACCGCACCCACGCCTGGATGACGGTCGCCGGACTTCGGTTCGACACCTCCTCGGCGGGCGAGTCCCTCAACCAGGGATCGGGTCCGCGGTGGCGATTCAACATGCGCGCGGCCACCGGCTACTCCACGCGCTTCTCCCCAGGCCTCTAGCCGAGGCCAACTCTCCTCCCCTAGGTGCGTCGCGTCGCCTCTCCCGGGCGGCGCGGCGTTTCCTTCTTTTTTGGTGTCCGCGAGGGGAAGGAGCCTGCCTTCCAGGCGTCGAATCCAAAGATCGTGCGTGAAATCACGAGTGAACGGTTGTCAATTGCAAAGGATCTCTCACGTTTGGTAAGGTCCCGCGCCAGTTACGCCGAGTCCCATCCCCAAGAGGCGATGGGAGCGGGGGAACCAAGTGTTGGGGCTAACCCACCGCAGTCGAAGGGTGGGGGCGCAGGCTCCTCAAGCGCCAGCCCGTCAGCTAACCCCGCAGGCCTGCAAAGGAGAACTGTTGATGCGAAGCACACCTAGCTCGAAGCGTCGCCTCGCAGTGGCGGGGGTCACCGCGATTGCAATCTTGGCCGCGGCAGTGCCGGCGGCCGCTCAGACCGGCGGGTCCGGGCCGCCCGGCGGAACCACAACGACGACGACCGATCCGGCAGCGCCCGTCGGCCCTCCCGGCCGCGCGAAGCTGCTGAAGGACGGCACCGCCATGGCGCCCGCGGACGCGCCCGCCAACATCCAGGCGGCGATCGCCGCGGGGAACGCGATCCACACCTTCCCGTACATCTGGGGCGGTGGCCACAGGAGCTTCACCGATAACGGCTATGACTGCTCGGGTGCCGTGAGCTACGTTTTGCACGCGGCCGGCTTCCTGTCCAGCCCAGAGCCCTCCGGGCCTCTCGCCGCCAGCTGGGGCGTCCCCGGCAAGGGTCGCTGGATCACGGTCTATGCCAATGCGAGCCACGCCTACATGGTGGTCGCCGGACTTCGGTTCGACACCTCCGCGGTCGGCGAGCGGCTGAACCAGGGCTCAGGGCCACGCTGGCGCCAGCACAAGCGCAAGGCCACCGGCTACACCGCCAAGTACTACCCGGGCTACTAGGCACCCTCAGGACCCGGCTGTCCCAACCGTCGAAGGCGGGATGTCCAAGGCATCCCGCAAAGATTGGCCATCACGTCCTCGCTACGCAGGGCGACGCTCGGATATACCTATGGCCTGATCGGGGCGCGTTGTACGGTGCGCACAGCCGACCCGGTCCCGGAAGCCAACGAAGGAGAAGGCCGTAGCCTCGACCCAGGCATCGACGACTGAAGAGGAGAGTGGCGCCCCGCCCGGCGCTGAGGACGTGGACGTCCGCCTGGTCGGCGTCAGCAAGCACTACGGCGAGGTGGCCGCGGTCGAGGGGCTTGACCTCGAGGTGAAGCGCGGCGAGTTCTTCACGCTCCTGGGCCCGTCGGGATCCGGCAAGACCACCACGCTGCGCATGATCGCCGGCTTCGAGGAGCCCGACACCGGCCGGGTCGAGCTCGCCGGCAAGGACGTGACCGGGCTGCCCCCCTACGACCGCTCGGTCAACACCGTCTTCCAGGACTACGCGCTCTTCCCCCATATGACCGTGGGCGAGAACGTCGCCTACGGGCTGCGCGTCAAGGGCGTCGCCAAGGATGAGCGCCGGCAGCGGGCATCGCAGGCTCTCGCCACCGTGCGGCTGGCGGGGTACGAGGACCGCAAGCCGAACCAGCTTTCGGGAGGCCAGCAGCAGCGGGTGGCCCTCGCGCGCGCCATCGTCAACGAGCCCAGGGTCCTCCTGCTCGATGAGCCGCTCGGCGCACTCGACCTGAAGCTGCGCGAGCAGATGCAGGTCGAGCTGAAGACGATCAAGGGCCAGGTTGGAATCACGTTCATCTACGTGACCCACGACCAGGACGAGGCTCTGACGATGTCGGACCGGATCGCGGTCTTCAACGAGGGCGGGATCGAGCAGATCGGCTCGCCGACGGAGATCTACGAGCGGCCGCATAACGCCTTCGTCGCCGGCTTCGTCGGCGTCTCGAACCTGCTCGAGCGGGACGGTCAGCAGATCACCGTGCGCCCGGAGAAGATCTTCTTCGTTGAGAACGGCCAGGCGCCGAAAGGACTTCATGTCGAGGAGGGGACGATCAAGGATGTCTCCTACGCCGGGATGATCACGCGCTATCTCGTCGATCTCGAAGCGGGGGGGCAGCTTCAAATCGTCCGCCAGAACCTGGAGACAACCTCCGCGGAGGTCCAGGCTGAACGCGGCCGCAAGGTGAAAATTGGATGGCGAGCGGATCAGACCGTCGCCGTAAAGGGAGAGGAGGAAGGAAAGTGAGCCGACTCAGAGCTCGCTCCGCCTGGCTGCCCGCCGCGATCGTCGGAGGGCTCGCCGCCACCATGCTGATCATCGCCGGGTGTGGCGGAAGCAGCAGCAGCAACGACAACGGAAGCGCCCAGAAGTCCGTGGGGGCCGGCGAGGGTCAGTTGAACCTCGTTGCATGGCCCGGATACGTCGCCGACCCATGGAAGTCCGACTTCGAGAAGGAGACGGGCTGCCAGATCAAGTTGAAGGAGGCCGGCACCTCGGACGAGATGGTCGACCTGATGCGTACCGGGCAGTGGGACGGCGTCTCGGCGTCGGGCAACGCGACAGCGAAGCTCGTCGACGGAGGTGACGTCGCTCCGGTCAACACCGACCTGGTGCCGAACTACAAGACGATTTTCGAGGACCTCAAGAACCAGCCGTACAACACGTTCGACGGGACCAATTACGGAATCCCGCACGGCCGTGGGGCTGACCTCTTGATGTGGAACTCGAATGACGTCAAGCCTGCGCCGACCTCATGGTCGGTGATGCTCGACCCAGCTCAGGCAGCGAAGTACAAGGGCAAGATCAGCGTTTACGACGACCCGATCTACATCGCGGATGCCGCCGTATACCTGAAGGCCCACCAGCCCAGCCTGGGTATCACGAACCCGTACGAGCTCGATGACAGCCAGTTCAACGCGGCCGTCAACCTGCTCAAGCAGCAGCACCCGAATGTCGGGCAGTACTGGGCGCTGGCAACGCCGCAGATCAACTCGTTCACCAACGGCGACTCCGTGGTGGGCACGACGTGGCAGTACCAGTACTTCGCCCTGAAGGCGGCGGGTGCACCGGTGGCCGCACCTGGTCCGAGCACCGGGTTCCTGCCGTCGGAGGGCGCGACGGGCTGGTCCGACACCTGGATGATCGCCAAGAACGCGGCGCATCCGAACTGCATGTACAAGTGGATGAATTTCATCGTCTCGCCGCAGGCGAATGCCGAGGTTGCTCAGTACTTCGGTGAGGCGCCCGCACAGAGCAAGTCGTGCGATCCATCCACGTTGACCGCGGCGGCGAAGGCCGACGGCCTTCCCCCGGATCCACAGTTCTGTAACGAGTACCGCGCAGCGGACCCGAATTTCTGGAAGCGGGTCTACTACTGGCAGGTGCCCCTTGCGGACTGCGGAGATAGCCGCGGTAACACGTGCAAGGACTACAACGACTGGTCCGCTGCATGGACCCAGATCAAGGGTTGATTAACAGGTCATGGAAGCGGCCGGCCTAAGCGCCGGGCCGCAGAAGAGGTCGGTGGGCCGCAGGCTCGCCGACCTCTTCAATGGCCGCCCGCGCCTTCAGGTCGGCGCTCTGCTGGCCGGACCCCTCGGGTGGCTGGTCATTCTCTACCTGGGATCCCTGGCGGTCCTGCTGATCGCCTCCTTCTGGAGCGTTGACGCCATCAGCGGCGAGCTGGTCAAGGGCTTCACCTTCGACAACTACAAGGAGCTCTGGAACACCGACGTCTACCGCTCGGTGGCCCTGCGGACGGTCGGCGTCGCCTCCGCCGTGACGCTGACCGACGCGCTGCTGGCCTTCCCGATCGCCTTCTACATGGCGAAGATCGCCAGCCCGAGGGTGAAGGGACTCCTTGTCGTCGCGGTGCTGATGCCGCTCTGGTCCTTCTACCTGGTCAAGGTCTACGCCTGGCAGACGATGCTCGGCGCCAACGGGATCGTCAACTGGGCGCTCGACCCGCTGGGCCTCAGCGGCCCCGGATTCGGAACCACCGCCGTCTGGATCGTGGAGAGCTATCTCTGGCTCCCGTACATGATCCTGCCGATCTACGCGGGGCTCGAGCGCATCCCCGATTCCCTGCTGTCCGCCTCGGAGGACCTGGGCGCGAAGCCCGGTCGCACGTTCCGGCGGGTGATCCTGCCGCTGGTCTTCCCGGCCGTGGTCGCCGGCTCGATCTTCACGTTCTCGCTGACTCTGGGCGACTACATCACTCCTTCGCTGGTCTCCCCCAGCACCCAGTTCATCGGCAACGTCGTCTTCACCAACCACACCGACAACCTGCCCCTGGCCTCCGCGTTCGCGACGGTGCCGATCGTGGTGATGGTCGGCTACCTGCTGATCGCCCGCCGCCTCGGGGCCTTCGAGCACCTTTAGTCAGATGACCCTCTCCCCCCGCTACAGAAACCTCTTGCGCGTCGGCGTCGGGATCACGCTCGCCTTCATCTACATCCCGCTGCTGGTCATCGCGATCTACGCCTTCAACGGAGGCACCACGCTGAAGTGGCCGCTCGACAGCGTCACGACGAAGTGGTTCAGCGAGGCCTTCCACGATCACGCCGCCCGCAGCGCCTTCTTCACCTCGATCAAGGTTGGACTCGCCGCGACCGGGATCGCCCTGATCCTTGGCACGCTCGCCTCCTTCGCGGTAGCGCGGTACCGATTCTTCGGCAGGGAGACGGTCTCGTTCCTGGTGGTGATCCCAATCGCGCTGCCGGGCATCGTCACCGGGCTCGCGCTGAGCGACACCTTCACGCAGGTGCTCGGCGTCACGCTCGGCCTCTTCACTGTGATCGTCGCGCACGCCACCTTCTGCATCGTCGTCGTCTACAACAACGTGATCGCTCGCCTCCGGCGGGTGTCGGAGAACCTCGAGGAGGCCTCGGCCGACCTCGGCGCACATACCTGGCAGACCTTCAGGCACGTCACCCTGCCCGGCATGCAGACGGCGCTGGTCGCGGGCGCTCTATTGGCGTTCGCGCTCTCCTTCGACGAGATCATCGTCACCACGTTCACCCTCGGCGCCGGCCAGCAGACGCTGCCGATCTGGATCCTCGACAACCTCTTCCGGGGCCAGCAGCTGCCGATCACCAACGTGGTCGCGGTGGTCGTCGTCCTGCTCTCGATCATTCCGGTCTACATCGCGCACCGGCTCACTCGCGAGGAGAGCATCAGCTCTCGCGGCGGAGCGGCCGCGGTCGCCGAGAGCGCCGTGGTCCCGAACTGATCTCGTCGTAGACTCACCGGGCTATGCGGGTTCGCCAGGGAACCGCCGCGGTCGTTGCACTCTGCCTTCTTGCGGGTCTCGCGAGCGCGGCCCACGGCGCCCGGGAGCCGGACTTCGGCTGCAAGAAGATTCATCGCGGGAATGCCGACGTCGACCCGAACCCGAAGGGCCGTGCGCCGGTGGCGATCGGCGACTCGACGATGATCCTGCCGATCCCGAACCTCGACGCAGCGGGCTACTCGGTCAACGCTCGCGGCTGCCGCGGCTTCATGGAGGCGGTCAACATCGCTCGGAAGCTGAAGGCGAAGGGACACCTCCCCCACCTCGTGATGATCAACGCCTACGGCAACGGCGGGGTGAATCCCGGGCTGATCTCGGAGGCTCTCGATGTGCTCGGGAAGAGACGCGTCCTGGGCCTGATCACTGCCTACAACGCCGATACCGGCGCCCCGCCCGCGCCGAATACCGACGTCCTGTTCAAGGCGGCCAAGCAGTACCCCCACCGGATCTTCGTTCTCGACTGGGTGAAGTACAGCCTTTCCCACCACGCCGCCGAGCCGACTCCCGGCGCCTGGTTCCTGCCCGACCTCTTCCACCCGAACTACACGGGCGCCCAGGCGTATGCGGACTTCCTGGCTCAGGCGCTACCGCTGGCGAGGACCGGTCGCTTTCCGCCCTTGCCCTGAACTTCATCAAACGGGTGGCGCCTGGCGGCGCCCCCTCGCATCACGCCAGGGGGACCAGCTTCTTCAGCAGTCGTGCGAACGCTTTCGCTCCGGTGAACGTCAGATGGAGGCCATCCGGCTGAAACCAGTTGTCGTGACCGGCGCTGTAGTGGACCCAGTCGAGCACCTTGACCCGCTCCGGATCCTGCTGACCCGCGTTGCGGATCACGTTGGCGTCGTTCGACTGCCCGCCGCCGAGCTCGCGGGGCGTCACGAGACCCAGCTTTCGCTTCGGGCCCAGGATCTTCTTCGCCTGCTGGATCTCGCCGGCCGTCACCGATGCGTCCGCACCCAGGGCCAGCACGACGAGGTGCGGAAGCTCGTGACGCCTGCGGGTGTCGCGCAGCAGACGCAGGCCCTCCGGGAACTGGCGGCACCCCCGCGCGTTGACCTTGTAGCCGACCCGTGCCAGAGCCGGCAGAGCGAGCAGCATGGAGGAGTCGCCGACCGCCAGCGGCGGGCGCGGGGCGACCTTGTGCTTCGGGCTCGCGGTCTCGACGCCGCCGCACCCGGCCCGGGCCACCGGAGCCACAACCATCGTCACAAGGGCGACGAGAGCCGCCGCAAGTCCGATCCCTAGGCTGACGCCCGTGCTCTTCCCGACAGTCGAGTTCGCGATCTTCTTTCCCATCGTCCTGGCCCTCTCCTGGGCGCTCATGCCCCGGCAGCAGGTCTGGAAGCCGTTCATCGTCGTCGCAAGCTATGTGTTTTACGCGGCCGCCGATCCGCGATTCTGCCTGCTGCTCGCCGCGATCACGCTGGTCAGCCAGCTCGCCGTGGTCGCGATCCACCGCACGGAGGACGAGAGGCTTCGGAAGTGGTTCACGGCGGGCGGCGTCGTCTTCGACCTCGGAATCCTGGCCGTCTTCAAGTACTACGGCTTCTTCGTCTCCGACGTCTCGGACGTCCTCGACTCGATCGGCCTCGGCATGCCGCTGCCGCTGGTGACGATCGCCCTGCCCGTCGGCGTCAGCTTCTTCAGCTTCCAGGCGGTCACCTACGTGGTAGACGTGAAGCGCCGCCAGACGGAGCCCGCCTCGCTGCTGGACGCCGCGATCTACCTGAGCTTCTTCCCACACCTGGTGGCCGGCCCGATCGTCCGGGCCAGCGAGTTCCTCCCTCAGCTCAAGAAGCCCCGCGATCCGGATCACGTCGCGGTCGGCGCCGGTCTCGCCCTGATCGCCCTCGGGCTGATCAAGAAGGTGATGATCGCCGACTACTTGGGCCGCGAGGTGGTCGACAAGGTCTTCGCGGTCCCCCAGTCCTTCAGCGCGCCGGACGCGATCCTCGGGGCCTACGCCTACGCCGCCCAGATTTTCTGCGATTTCTCCGGCTACACCGACATGGCGATCGGGCTCGCCCTGCTGATGGGGTTCGTCTTCCCACAGAACTTCAACAGCCCATACCGGGCCACCGGCTTCCGGGACTTCTGGCGACGCTGGCATATGACCCTCTCCCGCTTTCTCCGCGACTACCTCTACATCCCGCTTGGCGGCAACCGCAAGGGACGGGTGCGCACCTACATCAACCTGATGCTCACCATGTCGCTCGGCGGTCTCTGGCACGGCGCCGCCTGGAACTTCGTCGCCTGGGGCGCGTACCAGGGGACCGGTCTGTCTGCCGAGCACGCGATCAACGGCCGGCTCGGCCGCATCTTCCCGGGCTGGCTGCGGTGGTTCGTCACCTTCAACCTGATCGTCGTCGGCTGGATCCTGTTCCGCTCCAGCGACCTCACCCTGTTCGGCGACTACATGTCCGCGCTGGTTCGCTCCGGCCCTGCGACGCTCTACTCGGTCCCGGTCGTCGGGGCCATCCTCCTGGTGATCGGCCTCCAGCTGCTGCCCGAGCGCCCGATGGAGGGCATCGAGCTGAGGATCGGCCGGCTCCGTCCCCTCCTGCTCGGCGCGGCCCTCGCGTTGGTCGTGCTGATCGTCGGCGCGACCGTGCCGAGCCAGGGCGTCCCTCCCTTCATCTACTTCCGTTTCTAGATGGCCAAAGCACCCGAGAAATTCGAGACGATCGCCGAGATGGAGGCCGAGGCCCGCCCCGGCCGGGAGGGGGAGCCGCACGGCGACGACAGCCTGATGGGGCGCTTCGATCGCTGGGACCTGCGCCGCTTCAGCGGCTGGGACGCCGTCAAGGCCGTGGCGCTGACGACATTCCTGTTGCTGATCTTCGCCGGGGGCTCGGTGCGGAAGGCGGCCGACGAACTCAAGCCCGGGCTTGGGCGGGACATCATCAAGGCGGTCGGCGGCCCGGCGGGCTGGGTCTCCGATCGGCTGCCCTTGGCCGACACTCGCCGCGACCTCACCTCCTGGCTCTCTCCCGACCAGCAGCTCTCCGGCCAGGGCTTCCGGGCCGCACCCGGTGGGGCCGGCGCGCCGGCGATCCAGGTCCCGACCACGCCACAGCCGCTCGACAGGCTGCTGGTCACGGGCGACTCGCTCTCGACCCCGCTCGACATCGAGATCGCCCGCAAGCTCGCCGACCAGGGCGCCTCGGTTCAGGTCACCCGCGATCCGCATCTCGCCACCGGGATCTCCAACACCGGCCTCGTGGACTGGGGCAAGCTCTCCTCGACGCAGGCCTCCGAGGACGATCCCAATGCCGTGGTCCTCTTCATCGGAGCCAATGAGGGCTACCCGATGCCCGGGCCCAACGGACAGCAGGTGAGCTGCTGCGGTCCCGCCTGGGAGGCGATCTTCCAGTCGAGGGTCGGCCAGATGATGGACAACTACCTGAGCGGCGGCGTCGAGCGGATCTACTGGCTGACGGTCCCGACCCAGCGCGACCCAGCCCGCAAGCCGATCGCCGACGACGTCAATCAGGCGATTCGCGCGGAGGCCGCAAAGCGCGGCGCTGCGGTCCGAGTGGTCGACCTGATCCCGACCTTCACCCCCGGCGACCGCTACCGCGATTCGATCTCGATCGACGGCAAGCAGACGATCGTCCGCGAGTCCGACGGCATCCACCTGAACGAGGACGGCTCATCGGTGGCGGCGGATCTGGTGCTGCAGGCGATCGACAGGGACTTCGACTACTGATACACGGCTTCGCCATCAGGTCGCGGCTACGAGCGGGCCGCTAGTCGTTCTGCGTGTAGCGGCTCTTCACGCGCTTTGACGCGTTCGAGACCTTGTGGCACTTGGCGGTGGCGTTGTACTGCACGTTCGGCACGCCGGTCCGGTTGCCGTCCTTGCACTTGAAGCCGTTCAGCGTGGCGCCGCAGGTGCCCGCCGGGCCGCCCGTCTGGTGGCGGCACTGGTGGTAGGCCTTGATCACCTTCTCGCCCTTCGCGCAGCTCACGCCCTGGACCTTCAGCGAGGTGACGTAGGAAGCCCCCAGGTCCTGCTGCTTGCCGCTGATGTCGCACGGTGAGAACGACGCCGTGTGGGCGACCGGCGAGGCGCCCCCGCTTGGAGCCAGCAGGGCGGCCATCAGGCCTGCCACCGCCAGCGCCCCTGTCATCGGCCTCCACAAGATGGGCGCGATCCTACCGCGACGGCCCCTCACCCAAACACGCGACCGCGGCAGGCGCAAATAGACTGGCGCGACCTTGAAGCGGACTGTCCTCCTCATCGTGCTCGTTGCCGCGGCGCTCGCCGGTTGCGGCGGCGGCTCCTCCGGCAGCACCAGCACGGCCGCGGCGCTCACGTCCTGCAACATCAACGGGAAGCAGCAGAACCTGGGCGCTTCCTATGTGACCTCGATCCAGGTGGGGGGCGTGAGCTGCGGACAGGCCGAGAAGGTCGTCGTCGCCTACCACCACTGCCGCCTGCAGAACGGCGGCGCCGGCGGCACCTGCACGACGGCCGTCGAGGGGTTCGATTGCACCGAGGGAGCGCGGCAGTCGGTGCCGGGCGTCCAGTTCAACGCCACGGCGGATTGCCGCAAGGGCGGCGCCGAGATCAAGAGCACCTACACGCAGAATTTCTAGGCTGAGGCAACGGTGAGGATCAAGGCGGGAGTTCTTTGCTTGGGGTTGGCCCTGATCGCGCTCTGGCAGGCGAGCGGCGCACTGGCGGTCGGCGAGCCCGAGTTCGGGTGCGGGCACGTCCACACCGCGAAGGCCCTACGCAACCCGTACGGGACCGGGCACGGGCCGCCCCCCATCGCGATCGGCGACTCGACGATGCTGCTGCCGATCCCGGATCTGACCCGCGTCGGGTTCGACGTCAACGCCCTGGGCTGTCGTGGCTTCAAGCAGAGCATCTGGGTCGCGCGCGACCTGCGGAACCGGGGCGAGCTGCCGAAGCTCATCCTGCTCAACGCCTACGGCAACGGGGGAGTCAACGACGACCTGATCAAGTTCGCGCTCAAGGTGATCGGGCCGAAGCGGACCCTGGTCCTGGTCACGGCCTATGACGCCGATACGGGTCATCCGCCGGCTCCGGACACCGATGTGATCGTCAAGGGGGCCAAGGACCACCCTGACCAGATCAAGTTGCTCGACTGGGTGAAGTACTCGCTGCCCCACCACCGGGCCGACCCGGCTCCGGGCGCCTGGTTCCTGCCCGATCTCTTCCACCCAAACTTCGCGGGCGCTCACGCCTACGGGCGATTCCTCGCCCAGGTGTTGCCCGGAGGCCTCGCCGCCGCCGAGCCCAAATCGTCGGGGAGTGGAGGCGGAGGCGTACCCTGGTGGCCGTTCGCGGTGGGAGGCGTCGTGGTGATCGCCGGGCTGGCGCTCTTTCTCCGCCGCAGGCGTGTTCAAAGCCAATCGTGACCGCGAAGAAGGCCCTACTTCCAATCGCGCTGCTGATCGCGCTGCTCGCCTGCTCGAGCACGGCGGAGGCGCGCGGCGGCGCCGGGCACAACCCGGCGACGAAGAAGCTCGAGGACGCCTTCAAGATCGCGCTGTACGTGCGGTCGGTGAGCACCGACGGCTGTTACCCCCCGGCCCCGCGGCTGGCCAAACTGATCGGGCAGACGAAGCGGGGCCTGACGGTCGGCGTAGCGAACGGCCCGAACTCGATCCACCGCTTGAACGTGGTCTTCGTGCTCAAGCAAGGCACGAACTGCAACAAGGTGATGATGGGCCTGCGCGCCTCGTCCGGCCTGTACATCCTCAACTCCGCTCTGGGCACGATTCGCGTGCAGGGGAGCGGCGGACCGAGGATCATCCCCGGCAAGCCGGGACCGCCGAGGCAGGTCCAGATCGTCTCGAAGACGTTCAAGATGTCCGCGCCGGATCAGCTGACCAGGAACGAGGTGCTCTGCCCCGGGGGCAAGTATCCGATCGGCGGAGGCATGCTGGCGAGCCCCGCGCCCGGTGCCGACGGCGAGGGCATCTATCCGCACTCCTTTGAGCGGCTCGGAGCGCAGCGCGGCTTCCACATCAGCGCGGTGCTCTTCGATGCGACCCATGCGTCGACCACCCCTCGCAACATCACGATCCAGAGCGTCTGCGCGCGCGGCCAGATCCCGCAAAACCCGACACCGCACAAGACAGTCTTCATCCTCCCGGGTCAGACGAAGTCCGCCATCGCTCGCTGCCCGAAGGGCCAGCAGCTGATCACCGGCGGCTTCCAGCGCACCAACTTCGCAAGCGACGGCGGCAACTACGTCACGGAGTCCCGGGCCATCGGGACCAACGCCTGGGAAGTGACGGGCAGCGCCTACATCGGGAGCGGCACAACCGGTGGCGGTGAGCTGACCGCGATCGCCTACTGCTCGAAGGCGAAGGGCCCGATCCTGACCGAGGTCGCCTCGACCCCGGTGCCCGTGTCAGCCGGCATGAACGCGGCGGCGACCACGCCGACCTGCCCCGGCGGCCTGCGGCTGACCACCACCGGATTCGCGCTCGACTCACGCAACGCCTTCTACGCGGGCAATTCGCTGAACGACGACGGGACCACCACCGCAAACGCCTTCGGCTACTTCGGCCCGGCGAACCTCACCGCGTACGGCTACTGCCAGCGGACCCGCTAGTCCCTCGCTGACCCTCCCACCGGCAGGTTCGTACAGAGCGGCGGGACGCCATTGGCCGGCGGAAACCACGAGCACCGGCCCGCCGAATAGGGGATTTCACCACTGCTGCAGTTGAGAAAGGCGGGCGGTGCGCTGTGTGTCAACACGCTCACCGTGCCGTCCATCCGCCACCTCTTCTTGTTCTTCTTCTTGATCAGGTGGCCCGCGGCGTAGTAGGTGCCGTTTGACCCGGGATTCGGGTTGGAGGCCGGCGCGAACTGGTTCGTGAACGATCCGGAGAACTCGACCTTCTGGTGCTGGAACTTGAACGGGCCGCTCGCGACGGTGGCCGTGGTGGTCCCGCCCACCTGGCAGCTCACCGGCGCCGCGAACTGCACGAACACCTTCCGTGGAGTGCTCTTGCCGTTAGGACTCCTGTTCGCGTACTCGACGTTGAGGATGACCGAAGCGCCGCTGAGGTCAGCGGCCTGCTGCTGGAAGAAGCGGTGCGAGGTCGAATACGTCTTGTATGCGTGAGCCGACGGGGCCGCTGCCGCCGCAACGGACAAGGCGACCCCACCCAGGAGTAGCAGTGCGATGGACGTGGTGCGTTTCATTTGCCCCCGGCAAGGTTCCTCGCCGGGAGCAATCTCGTCATCAGTGCTCTACACGGACCTCAAGTCCGAGCTGACGGCTAGCTGATGTTCGCCATCACGTGCTTGACCTGCGTGTAGTCCTCGAGCCCGTACATCGACAGGTCCTTGCCGTACCCGGACTGCTTGTAGCCGCCGTGCGGCATCTCGGAGACGATCGGGATGTGGTCGTTGACCCAGACGCATCCGAACTGCAGCGCCTTCGAGACGCGCAGGGCGCGGCCGACGTCACGGGTCCAGACCGACGAGGCGAGTCCGTAGCGGGTTCCGTTCGCCCACTGGATCGCCTTCTCCTCGGAGGTGAAGGGCTGCACCGTGATCACCGGGCCGAAGATCTCGTTCTGGATCATCTCGTCCGTCTGCTTCAGGCCCGCCACCACGGCCGGCTTCATGAAGAAGCCCGGCCTGCGCGCCTTCTTGCCGCCCGTGACGACCTCGGCGTTGTCGGGACGGCGCTCGAGGAAGCCCTCGACGCGCTCGAGCTGGCGCTCCGAATTGACCGGGCCGAGCGTCGTGTTGCCGTTCTTCGTGTCGCCGATCTTCAGGCCCTCGGCCTGCGCGGCGAGACCCTTGACGACCTTGTCGTAGACCTTCTTCGAGGCCAGCACCCGCGTCGCGGCGGTGCAGTCCTGGCCGGCGTTGTAGTAGCCGGTCCCGGCGATGGTCTCCATCGCGACGTCCATGTCGACGTCGTCGAAGACCACGACCGGCGCCTTGCCGCCGAGCTCGAGGTGGACGCGCTTCAGGGTGTCCGCAGACTCGCGCGCGATCCACTTGCCGGTCTCGGGCGAGCCGGTCAGGGACACCATGCCGATATCCGGATGCCGCACGATGGCCGCACCGGTGGGATCGCCGTGGCCGCCGACGAAGTTCGCCACGCCGGGCGGGAAGATCTCGGCGCAGAGCTCGGCCAGCACCGTGAGCGTCGACATCGGAGTCGTCTCGGCCGGCTTCAGGACGAGCGTGTTGCCCGCCGCAAGTGCGGGGGCGATCTTCCAGATCGCCATCATCATCGGGTAGTTCCACGGGGTGATCTGGCCGACGACGCCGATCGGCTCGCGGCGGACCCACGACGTGTAGCCCTCGAGGTACTCGCCGGTGGCGCGGCCGTCCATGTTCCGGGCGGCTCCCGCGAAGTAGCGGAGGTTGTCGCACATGAAGGGGATCTCGTCCTCGTAGAAGGCGGAGCGCGGCTTGCCGGCGTCCGCGGACTCGATGTCGGCGAGCTCGTCGGCCCGCTCCTCGATCCGGTCGGCGAGCTTGAGCAGCAGCGCCATGCGATCGCCGGGCGTGGTGACGCCCCAGGTCTCAAACGCCTGCTTGGCGGCCTTGACGGCGGCGTCGACGTCGCGCTTGCTCGACAGCGGGGCCTTGGCGATCACCTCGCCCGTGGCGGGGTTGATGACGTCCTCACGCTTGTTGTCGGACGGCGAAACGAACTTGCCGTCGATCATGTTCTTGAGGGTGATAGCCCTCGGCTTCCCGTTCCGGCTCGCTCGGGAGCTTCTCGAGTTTCGCTTTGCTGTGGCGGTGGCCATCTTTCCTCCTTGGTCAGACTTTCTGTTTGCTGCCGAGTACGTCCTCTACCGGCGTGTGGTCCACCCCGACGGCTTCCGCTACCGCCGGGTGAGTGACCCTACCGCCAGCGACGTTGATCCCCAACCTCAGGCCGGGGTCTCGGCGGGCGGCCTCCGCGACGCCGTGGTCCGCAAGGGCCAGGACGTACGGAAGCGTTGCGTTGGTCAGTGCATAGGTCGACGTGATCGGCACCGCGCCGGGCATGTTGGCGACGCAGTAGTGCGTGATCCCATCGACTTCGAAGACCGGGTCGCGATGCGTGGTCGGATGTGAGGTCTCGAAGCAGCCGCCCTGGTCGATTGCGACGTCGACCAGCACCGCGTTCTTCTTCATCAGCTTGAGCTGCTCGCGGCGCACGACATAGGGCGCCTTCGCCCCGTGGACCAGGACGGCGCCGATCACCAGGTCCGCACGCGGCAGCATCTCCTCGATCGCGAGGGTCGAGGAGAAAACGGTTGAGGCCCGCCCACCGAAGGCGACGTCGAGCTCGCGGAGCTTGTCGATCGAGACGTCGAAGACGAAGACGTCGGCCTCCATCCCGATGGCGATGAAGGCAGCGTGCATGCCGACGGCGCCGCCGCCGATCACCATCACGTTCGCAGGAGCGACCCCCGGTACACCGCCGAGCAGGATTCCTCGGCCGCCCAGCGGCTTCTCCAGGAAGAAGGCACCGGCCTGGGTCGCGATCTTGCCCGCGACCTCGCTCATCGGGGCGAGCAGCGGCAGGCGGCCCTGGGAGTCCTCGACGGTCTCGTAGGCGACACAGGTGGCGCCGCAATCCTGCAGGCCCCTGGTCAGCTCCGGGTCCGGCGCCAGGTGCAGGTATGTGAAGAGGGTGTGCTCGGGACGGAGCATCGCCACCTCGTCGGGCTGCGGCTCCTTGACCCCGAGGACCATCTCGGCCTGCTCGAAGACGGCGGCCGCGTCCGGGAGGATCGTCGCGCCCTGCGAGCTGTACGCGTCGTCCGGGATCGCGCTGCCCTCTCCCGCGGCTGCCTGGAGCAGGACCTCGTGGCCGTGCTCGCGAAGCTCGCGCGCGCCTGCCGGGGTGAGCGCGACGCGGTACTCGTCGTCCTTGATCTCCGTTGGGACTCCGACCTTCATCAGGCCGTCTTCGCAGACAGGGTTGCGGCCTTCTCGATGGGCATGCTCGAGAAGTCGAAGCGCACCCCACGGCCCTCGAGCTCGGCGAACATCTCGTCGGGATCGACGCAGCTCTCCGGCGGCAGGGCTCCTCTCCTGGAGATGGAGCCGCGGGCCAGGAGCCTGACCGCGGCGGCGGCGGGCGTGGCCGTGGAGACGATGCCGCCCCCCAGTCCCCAGGCCTCGTTGGGCGGCGTCACGCTGCGGGCGCGGATCTTGGTGTCGGGACCGCTGACCTCGACGATGTGGATCGACGTGGTGTTTGCTGAAGGGGGCGATGCAGAGCGGGCAACTTCGGCTATCCGCTCCTCGCTCGCCCCCGACAGCTCCTTGAGACTCTCGAGTACCGCAGGCGGCAACGAGAGCGCAAAGGTCACGTTCGGCGCGCCGAAGCTGTCCCCGAACGTAAGAACCTCGGAATGCAGCGTGAAGATCGTCTCGGCCTCTCCGATGGGGTCCCCGAAGTCGGCACGGGGGCCGTCCTGCAGAGGCTTCATCTCCTGCGGCCGGCCGTTGATGATCGCCATCGGCGGCATCGTGATCTCGTCGAGCAGCGTCCGCAGCGCGTAGGGGAAGCTGAGCTCGCCCGTCGGCTTGAGGTCCCGGCCACCGGCCAGCACGGAGATCGAAATCGGGTTCCCCGGCAGCTCCGTGACGGCGCGGGCCGCCAGCAGGTTGGTCTTGCCCGGCGCGGACCCCATCCCAAGCAGCGCCAGGAGGCCGCGCTGCTCGAACTCGTCGGACAGCTGGAGCTGCTCCCGGGCCACGTGGTAGAGGCCGCCGAGATCGATGTAGTGACATCCGGCGTCCAGGCAGGCCCGCATTGCGGCGAGGTTGATCCGGTAGGCGGCCGAGTTGACGAGAACCTCCATCCCCGCGAGGTGCTCGGCGAGGTCCCCCGTGGCGTCCGCCTGGCGCGCCTGGGCCTTGCCCCCGCCGTGCTCCATCGCGACCGCCTCCGCCTTGCGCAGGTCGATGTCGAGCAGGCGCATCGCGGTCACCTCCTCCGACTCCGCAAGGTCGCGGACGATCGCCGGAGCGATCGTCCCGCCGGCTCCAAGGACCGCGACCCTCATGAGATCAGCTCCTTGGCGCGAAGAGCGAGCCAGAGCTCGACCCTGTCGTTGGCGCGGCTCAGGTCCCGGCCGGTGAGCTCCTCGATGCGCTTGATCCGGTAGCGCAGGGTGTGGCGGTGGCAGTAGCAGTCGCTCGCCGCGCGCTCCCAGTGCCCGTTGCGGTCGATATAGGCCTCCAAGGAGCGGAGCAGCTCGCCGGCGTAGCGTTCGTCCGAGTCTTCGATCGGCCCGAGCACCGACTCGCAGTAGAGCCGGAGGGCCTCGCCGTCCTGGACGGAGAGCAGCAGCGTGAAGGCGCCGAGGTCGCGATGCGATGCCACATCGGGCGCTGCGCCGTTGGCGAAGGCGGTGGCCTCCAGCGCGCAGCGCGCCTCGTGGAAGGAGTGCCGGACCCGCTCGGTCGGCAGCGAGCGGCTGGTCGCCGCGCGGATCGGACCGTGGACGGCCTCGAGAGTCTGACGGGACTGGGTAGCCAGCTCGAAGGGGTCGCCCTTGGCGCCATCGACGACGGCGCACAGGAGCTCCCGCCGGCCGGCGGGATGAGGCGCGACCAGCGCCGCCCGGTTCTGGCTGGCCAGGTACTCCGCCAGGGTCGGCTCGGCCGCGGCGGCGTCGCCGAGCTCAAAGGCGAGCACAACGGCCTTCTCGCCGATCCCAAAGGGCGCGAGGCGGTCGCGGATGTCGTCCGGCGCCAGGCGGCCGGAGAGGGTCGCAGCGAGGACCTCGCCGGAGAGGCGACGCTCGGTCTCCCTGGCCACGCGATCGCGCATCAGCTCCAGGGCGACGACGATCGCCGCCTGCTGCACGCAGAGGCGCTCGAAGTCCCCCAGCTCGCCTGAGCGCCGCACGACGACGAGCCAGGCCTCGGCGGCGCCGGCCCGCGGCGAGACCGGGTGCGCGAGTGCACGGCCACGAAGGTCGGATTGGTTCGGCACGAAGGGCGCAGCCGCGGTCCCCCGCGGCACGACCTCCTCGCGGACCGCCTCGAGCAGGTAGTCGGGCAGCTTCCGCCCGCCGCTGGCGAGCACCTCGCCACGGGCGTCGAGCACCACCGAGCTTCCACCGATCGCCGCCGCGATCTCCCTGGCCACCTCGTCGAGGCCGCCGCCCTGCAGGACGAGCCGCTCAAGCCGCTCGTTGACCGCGATCCCGCGGGAGAGCACGTCGTACTGCTCGTTTACCAGCCGGCTGAAGGCAGCCTCGGTGATCGCGATGAACGGGGTCTCGTACGGGACCTCGAACACCGGGAAGCCGGCCGATTGGGCCTCGGCGAGCACGGCCTTGGGGACCTTGGCGTGATCGAACCCGGTGCCGAAGCCGAGGCCGGCGACGCCGGCATCCACAAGCAGGCGGATGAACTTGCGCTGCTTCTCCGCATTCTCGAGCCGGATGCCGGTGGTGAGCAGCAGCTCGCCGCCAGAGAGCCACGGGGTCGGGTCGAGCAGCTCGGTGATGTGGACCCAGCGGATCTCGTGCTCGGCCGCGGCGTCACCTCCAGCCGCGACCTTCAGGTCGAGCTCGGAGGTGAGGCTCTCGACGGTGAGCATCAGTGTCCTACGCGGCGAGCTGCCTCTTCGAGGACCGGACGCAGGACCTCCACGATCTCCTCGAACTGCTCCGTATCGGCGATCAGCGGCGGCGCGAGCTGAACGACTGGGTCTCCGCGGTCATCGGCGCGGCAGATCAGTCCGCGACGGTAGAGCTCGCGTGACAGATAGCCGCGGAGGAGCTTCTCGGACTCCTCGTCCTCCATGTGCTCCTTGGTGTCCTTGTCCTTGACGAGCTCGATGGCCAGGAAGTAGCCGTCGCCGCGCACGTCGCCGACGATCGGGATGTCGTAGAGGGACTCGAGCGCCGCCCGGAACTCGCCCTGCTTGGCCAGCACGTGGCCGCAGAGATCCTCGCGCTCGAAGACGTCGAGATTGGCCAGCGCAGTGGCCGCCGCGACCGGGTGCCCGGCGAAGGTCGAGCCGTGGGCGAACGATCGCGGTTCCCTCGGAGAACGGCTCGAACACCGCGATCGCTGACGATCATGCCACCCATCGGCACGTAGGCCGACGTCAGTGCCTTCGCCACCGTGACGATGTCGGGCTGGTAGCCGTAGCGCTGGCAGCCGAAGTAGTGCCCGAGCCGGCCCCAGGCGCAGATCACCTCATCGGAGATCAGCAGGACGTCGTACTTGTCGCAGATCTCCCTGACCCGCTGGAAGTAGCCCTCCTGCGGCGGGATGCAGCCGCCTGCGTTTTGCAACGGCTCGAGGATCACGGCGCCCACCGTCTCCGGCCCCTCGAAGAGGATCCGCTCCTCGATCTGGTCCGCGGCCCAGAGCGGATCGCGGTCCTCGGGCCAGCGATAGCTGTTCGTGTTCGGAACGTGAACCCCGCCCGGTGCGAGCGGCTCGAACTGGCTCCGAAGCGCCGGGATGCCGGTGGCGCTGAGAGCCCCAAGGGTGGTGCCGTGGTACGCGATCTCGCGCGCGACCAGCTTGGTCTTCAGGGCGTTTCCCCTGGAGCGGTGGTAGCTGCGCGCCAGCTTGATCGCCGACTCGACGGCCTCGGATCCGCTGTTGGTGAAGAAGACCCGGTTCAGGTCGCCCGGCGTCAGCGTCGAGATCCGCGTCGCCAGCTCGATCGCGCGGGGATGGGCGTAGCTCCAGACGGTGATGAAGTCGAGCTCGCTGGACCTGGGCCGCCATCGCGTCGCCGAGCTCGCTGCGGCCGTGACCGGAGTTGACGCAGAAGAGCGCCGAGAGGCCGTCGAGATAGCGGTTGCCGTGGTCGTCCCAGACGTAGCACCCCTCGCCGCGAACGATGATGGGGACCTCATGGTCCGGGCCGAACGAGCCCATCTGCGTGAAGTGCATCCAGAGATGGCGTTGTGCCTGCTCCTGGAGCGCATTTGCCTCAGTTTTGGCGGTCTGCGTGGCGCTGGTGGCTGCCATCTCTCTCCTTCCGGTCTCTCTGCCTCACCGTACAACGCTACCCCCACCTGCTCGGCCCTACAAGCGGAATGATGTGAAATCAGCCTTGGCTAGCTTGTACACGTTGTACAACGGTGGTATCCACTTTTAGGGCTTTCGCCCCTTGCGACGATTCGTCGCGCTTCCTAGGGTCAGGCGTCCAGCTAGGCCAACAGCGGCCTGCACGGGAAGGAGACAAATTGGAGAGCGCGGCGGTTCCGCTTTCGGCAAGCGACCCGGAGGGCGCGGCAGCGGGTGGCAAGGGCCTGAAGACCGGGCGCTCTTGGCTACATCTCCAACCTGGTCATCGGAGTGGCGTCCACGGCGCCCGGGTACAGCCTCGCCGCGACCCTTGGGTTCGTCGTCGCGGTCGGCGGGATGGGCTTCCACGCGCCGGCGGTGATGATCGTTTCCTTCATCCCGATGCTGCTGATCGCGGCCGGCGTACTACTACATGAACAGGGCTGACCCGGACTGCGGCACGAGCTTCACCTGGGTGACCAGGGCGATGGGGCCGCGGCTCGGCTGGCTCACCGGCTGGGCGATCGTCGTCACCGATGTCATCGTGATGGCGGCCCTCGCCTACATCGCCGGTGTCTACACGTTCCTGCTCTTCGGCCTCGACGCAGCCGCCAACCAACCTGCTCGACGTCAGCATCGTCGCGGCGATCTGGATCATCGTGATGACCTGCGATCTGCTACGTCGGCATCGAGCTGTCCGCTCGCACCCAGTACTTCCTGCTCGACGGCCGAGATCGCTGCCCTGGGGATCTTCTCCGTGCCCTCGCCCTCGGCGCACGTCTACATCGGCAGCCAGGGCACCCCGATCCAGCTCGACTGGTTCTACCCGTTCACGCTCCCGGCGGCACCACCGCGCTGATCGACGGCGTCCTCCTCGGGATATTCATCTACTGGGGCTGGGACAGCGGCGTCTGCGTCAATGAGGAGTCGAGGACAGCGCCAACGGCCCGGGCCGGGCCGCGGTGATGAGCACGATCCTGCTGGTGCTGATCTATGTAGTGGTGTCCGTGCCTCGGCCCAGGCGTATCGCCGGCACGATCTTCCTGAAGCACCACGGCAACGACGTGCTCAGCGCGCTGGGCGGGCCGGTGCTCGGCTCGCCGCTCGACAAGATCCTGATCATCGCGGTGCTCACCTCAGCGTCCGCGTCGACGCAGACGACCATCCTGCCGACCGCGAGGACCACGCTGTCGATGGCGCGCTTCGGCGCGATCCCCAAGATCTTCGGGCGGATCCACCCGCGGTATCTGACGCCCGATGTCTCGACGCTCGCGATGGGGGCGGTCTCGCTGGTCTGGACGCTGGTCATCATCAACGCCAGCCAGAACGTGCTCAGCGACTCGATCACCGGGATCGGCTTTGGGATCGCCTTCTACTACGGCCTGACAGGATTCGCGTGCGTCGTCTTCTACCGCAAGGAGCTCTTCAAGAGCGTGAAGAACTTCATCATGGTGGGGGTGGCGCCCTTCTTCGGCGGGGCGATGCTCACGTTCATCTTCGTCAAGGCGTTCCTCGACTACAAGACCACGAGCACCGACGTCAACTATTCGGGTGGCATTCCTGGGAGTGGGATCTCCGGTCGCGATCGGCGTAGGGTCGCTGCTCCTCGGCGTCGTCGTGATTGGTGTTCGCCAACATCGCCTACCCGAAGTTCTTCAAGCGCAAGTGGGAAACGGCCGCACCCAGGGGTCCTCGAGGGAACTGTCAAAGGCGAAGCGTCCGTGATGTCGGACTGAGGAGGATGACGATGGGCGAGATAGTCATCGGATATGACGGCTCCGACTCCTCGAAGTCGGCGCTCAACCAGGCATTCGATTTCGCGAAGGCCCTTGGGGACAGCCTGGTGGTCGTCTTCGCCGCCGCTCCGGGCGGCTACGGGGGCGGCGAGGTTCCCGAGCAGCGCAAGGCCGTCGAGGAGTTCGGCCAGAAGGTGATTCAGGAAGCGGTCGAGGCGGCCAAGGCGGCCAAGGTCGAGTACAAGGTCGAGATGATCAACGAGCATCCCCACGAAGCCCTGATCACCGCCGGCTGACAAACACGATGCGCGCATGATCGTCGTCGGCAGCCATGGCGACCACCCGGTGGTCGGCGCGATCATCGGGGCCACTCCCTACAAGCTCGTGCAGCTGTCCGACCGTCCGGTGCTGGTAGTTCGCGCGTGACGCCCGAGACGGGCAGAGAGGGAGGCCCGTGCGTCGTCCTCAGCTCCGTCACGAAACGGTTCGGCGAACTCACTGCGGTCGACGCGATCGACCTGGATATCGCTGAGGGCGAGTTCTTCACGATGCTCGGCCCCAGCGGGTGCGGCAAGACGACGACGCTGCGCATGATCGCCGGCTTCGAGGAGGTCTCGGGTGGGCAGCTGACGATCGACGACGTCGACATGCTCGGCATCCCGCCCCACAAGCGGCCGACCAACACGGTCTTCCAGAGCTACGCCCTGTTTCCCCACCTGAGCGTCAAGGAGAACGTCGCTTTCGGGCTGAAGCGCAAGGGCGCTGGGAAGGAGGAGGTCGAGCGACGAGTCGAGGAGGAGCTGGAGCGCGTCGGCCTGGCCTCGGAGGCGAACCGCCGCCCGTCGCAGCTCTCGGGCGGGATGCAGCAGCGCGTCGCGCTCGCCCGCGCCCTGGTCAACCTGCCGCGCGTCCTGCTGCTGGACGAGCCGCTCGGCGCGCTCGACCTGAAGCTTCGCAAGGGCCTCCAGGTGGAGCTCAAGAAGATCCAGCGGGAGGTCGGGATCACCTTCGTCTACGTCACCCACGACCAGGAGGAGGCGCTGACCATGTCCGACCGGATCGCGGTGATGAATCGGGGCCACATCGAGCAGATCGGCGATCCCGAGGAGGTCTACGACCGTCCGAACACGACCTTCGTCGCGGGCTTCATCGGCGTCTCCAACCTGATGCCCGGGGTGATCCGAAAGACCGGCAAGAAGGGCGACGTTGAGCTGGACAGCGGCGTCAAGGTCACCGCCGACGTCGACGGCTTCTCGCGTCGGCGAGCGCTGCCACGCGGTCGTCAGGCCCGAGAAGCTCGCGATCGGGGACGGCGGACGCGGCGACCCGAGCGTCGAGGGGCTCGTGGAGAGCTCGCTCTATCTCGGCACCGCCACACAGCTGATCGTGAAGCTTGCCGAGGACGTTCGCATGACCGTGCTTGTTCCGAACACCGACGAGGCGGAGCGGCAGCGCCTTCCGGGCGGTGGGGCGAACGTGAAGCTTTCCTGGAGCCCTGACCACATGCACGTGGTCAAGGAATCCGCAAACGGGGCAGCGCCGCAGACCGAGCGCGGCGGAAGCAGCTTGAACGAACCAACTAGGAGGGAAACGTGACGAGCAAGAGGAAATTTCGCGGAGTGATCGCGGCGGGTGGGGCACTCGCGGCAGCGATCGCCCTCGCCGCATGCGGCGGGGGCAGCGGCATCGAGGGCGGAGGCGGGTCCGCCGCCGTGACCACAGTGAAGTACCAGGCTCCACCCCACGGCGACCTGACCATCTCCAACTGGCCGCTGTACATCGACAAGAACACGGTGTCCAACTTCGACAAGGCCACCGGCGTCCATACGAACTACATCGAGGACGTCAACGACAACCAGGAGTTCTTCGCCAAGATGCAGCCCCTGCTCTCCAAGGGCCAGTCGGGCGGGCGAAGCATCATCGTCGTGACCGACTGGATGGCGGAGAAGATGCACGATCTCGGCTACGTCCAGGACCTGGACAAGTCCGGGATCCCGAACGTCGAGGCCAACCTCAGGGACAACCTGCAGCATCCGACGTTCGATCCGAACCGCAGCTACTCGGTCCCATGGCAGAGCGGCATGACGGGGTTGATCGTCAACAAGTCCCTGGCCCCGAACGTGCACTCGATCAACGACCTGTTCGACCCGCAGTACAAGGGCAGGGTCGAGATGCTGACCGAGCTGCGAGACACGGTGCCTCTGGTGATGAAGGCCGACGGCATCGACCCGCAGACGGCCACCGAGCAGGACTGGCTCGACACGATCGACAAGCTGAAGCAGGCGGTCGCGTCCGGTCAGATCCGTCGATTCACCGGCAACGACTACACGCGCGACATGGCCAACGGCGACGTCGCGGCGATCATCGGCTGGTCCGGTGACGCGGTGCAGCTCCAGGCGGACAACCCGAACATCGAGTTCCGGATGCCCACCGAGGGATGCATCCTCTGGTCGGACAACATGGAGATCCCGGTCGGGGCGCCGAATCCGACGGCGGCCGAGGCGTTCATGAACTACGTCTACGACCCGAACAATCAGGCCACGATCGCCGCGTACAACAGCTACGTGACACCGGTCGATGGCGTCCAGCAGGTCTTCCAGAAGACCAACCCGGACCTGGTGAACGACCCGCTGATCTTCCCGACGGATCAGTTCACCAGCAAGTGCACCAACCAGCCCAACCTGAAGGGCCAAGAGGAGCAGACGGTCACCAGGGCGTTCGAGGGCGTCCTGAACAGCTAGGGACTGGGAGGAACAGATGAGTGGCGGCGGAGACGACTGATGCGTGACCAGCGCCTCGTCGCTCTCCGCCGCCGGCTCATCCCCTACTTCCTGCTCGGGCCGGGGATCCTCTGGCTGATCCTCTTCTTCGTCGTGCCCATGTACTTCATGGGCCGGCTCTCGCTCGACACGGGGATCTTTCCCCAGTTCCGCTTCAACTGGCAGTTCTCCAACTACACGGACGCGCTGAGCGCCTACGACACGCAGTTCTTCAGGGCGTTCCGCTACTCGGCGATTGCGACGATCCTCGCCCTCCTGATCGCGTACCCGCTCGCCTACGCGATCGCCTTCAGGGGCGGGCGCTGGAAGAACGCGATGTTGCTGGCCGTGATCGCGCCCTTCTTCACCACCTACCTGATCCGGACCCTTGCCTGGGAGACGATCCTCTCCGACAACGGCTTCGTCGTTAACACGCTGCAGACGCCTGGGTCTCGTCTCCGACGACGGGCGGGTGCTCGCAACCAGCAGCGCCGTGATCGCCGGGCTGACCTACAACTTCCTGCCGTTCATGATCCTGCCGATCTACGCCAGCCTGGAGCGGCTCGACACCAGCCTGGTCGAGGCGGCCAAGGATCTCTATGCGTCCTCGCGCCAGGCATTCCTGAGGGTGACCTTGCCGCTCTCGATGCCCGGGGTTGTGGCCGGAACGCTGCTCACCTTCATTCCCGCGACGGGCGACTACATCAACGCCCAGTTCCTTGGCGGCGCCCAGAACTCGATGATCGGAAACGTCATCCAGTCGCTGTATCTGAAGCAGACCGACTATCCGGCGGCGGCGGCCATCTCGTTCACGTTGATGGCGGTGATGCTGGTGATCGTCTTCATCTACATCCGGATCGCCGGGTCGGAGGCGCTGATGGGCGAGGAAATCGGCGGCGCGGACGTGGTGGAGTGATGGAGGCGCACGCCGCCACCCTCCCCGCAACGCGCCAGTCCGACCGGCGCTCGCGCCTGGAAGTGGCTGAAGCGAAACGGGATCGTGATCTACGGCGGCCTCGCGATCGCCTACATGCTGGTCCCGATCGTCCTGATCATCGTCTTCTCGTTCAACGATCCGGCCGGCAAGTTCAACTTCACGTGGCAGGGCTTCACCCTCTCCCACTGGGCCCATCCCTTCGAGATCGCAGAGCTGACCGACGCGCTGCTGCTCAGCCTTCGACTGGCGCTGCTCGCAACTGTGATCTCCACAGTCCTCGGCACCATGATCGCGCTGGCTCTGGTTCGGTACGACTTCTTTGGCCGCCGCGCGTCGAATTACCTGATCGTGATCCCGACGGCGACGCCCGAGGTGGTGCTCGGCGCGTCCCTGCTCTCGATGTTCCTGATCTACGGGCTGAGCCTGGGCTTCACGACCCTGCTGATCGCCCACGTCATGTTCTGCATCAGCTTCGTCGTGATCGTCGTCCGCTCGCGGCTGATCGGCTTCGACCGCAGCCTGGAGGAGGCGGCCCAGGACCTGGGCGCCAACCCGTTCACGACCTTCCAGAAGATCACCCTGCCACTGATCTGGCCCGGGATCATCGCCGGCGCGCTGCTCGCCTTCGCCCTCTCGATCGACGACTTCGTCGTCTCCAACTTCACTGCCGGGACCGAGGTGACCTTCCCGCTCTACATCTTCGGCGCGGCCCAGCGGGGGATCCCGGTGCAGGTCTACATCATCGCCACCATGCTGTTCGCCACGACCGTGATCGCGATGATCTTCACCGTCTTGCAGCAGCGCCGGGCGGACCGCCTCGCATCTGTTCGTCCTGAGCAGGAGGTTTGAGTGCCCTCCAATCAAGGTAGTTTCGCCGGTGTGCGGACGGGGGAGCTTGCGCTCGAGCGCAACGACTCAGGATTGGCTGTGCTGACCATCTCAGGCGAGCACGATCTGAGCACGGCGCCGAGCCTCAGGCGGCGCATCGACAACCTGCTCGACGAAGGCTCCGCCACCGTCGTCGATCTCTCGCCCGCCACCTTCATCGACTCATCCATTCTCGGAGTGATCCTCGACGGGCGCAGGAGGGCTGAAGGAGCCGGCATCGGCTTTGCGGTCGTCCATGCAAGTGGCGCCGATGCGGTGGATCGCGTGCTCGAGGTGACCGGCCTGCGTGCCGAGTTGCCCGTGCACGCTCGGAGGGAGGAGGCCTTCGCCGAGGTCTCGGGCTCCGGGAAGTCCCCCGCATGAGCGACGCCGGACTCGAGCTGACCCTTCCGGCGACCGCGGACAACGTGATCGTCGTCCGGCAGGCGATCGCGGGGCTGGCCGAGGCGCTGGGCATCGGCGCGCAGCGCATCGCGGACCTGAAGACCGTGGTCAGCGAGGCCTGCAACAACGTTGTCCTGCATGCCTATGAGGGGGAGCCGGGACCCCTTCAGGTGATCGCCGAGCCGGGTGACGACGAGCTCGTCGTCCGGGTCGCGGACGAGGGCCATGGCTTCCGCCCCCGGCCCCACGAGGGTGAGGCGTCGCTGGGTCTGGGCCTGCCGCTGATCGCGGCGCTCTCCGACAGCTTCGAGATCAGCGGCGGCTCAGGAAAGGGCAGCCAGACCACGATCCATTTTGGATATGCCTCCCCCGAGGCGGGGAACAACGGAATCCCCACCGTCGTCCCGAAGGAGCTCGAGCTCGCGCTCACTCCCGGGGCGATCGTGAAACCGGTTCTCGCCCGCGTGATCGGAGCGCTTGCCGCCCGCGCCGAGTTCTCGGTGGACCGGCTGGCCGACACGATGCTGCTCGGCGACGCCGTTTCGGCGAGCGGTGGCGGGGACTTCGCGGATGGCCGCGTCGGGGTAGCGATCAGGGACGGAGCGGGCACGCTCGGCGTGCGCGTCGGTCCCCTCGTGGAGGGGGCCGGCGAGCGGCTCCTCTCCGAGATGGACGTGCCGGGTGCGGGCTCACTGCGCAACCTGGCAAGCAACATGGAGGTCACCAAGGGAGAGACACCCGACGGCCAGGCCGCCGAGTTCCTCGAGTTCGAGGTGAGTGAGTAGCTAGAGCTCTTCCTCGGGGATCCGCTGGCGCAGCTTCTCGATCGTCGCCCGCAGGATCCGCGAGACGTGCATCTGGGAGACGCCGACGCGCTCGGCGATCTCGCTCTGGGTCAGGTCCTCGACGAATCGAAGATGAAGGACCTCGCGGTCCCGCTGCGAGATCTCCTTGAGCACCGGGCCGATCGCCTCTCCGTACTCGACGGTGTCGAACGAGAGGTCCTCCGACCCGATCCTGTCGCGCAGCGGACCCGGTTCGTCCCCATCGCCCATCGTGGAGGTCGCGTCGAGTGAGACGGCGTGGTGGCCCTGCGAGGCGTGCATCGCCTCCAGGACCTCCTCGTCGCTCGCCTGGATGCGCTGCCCGATCTCCTGGACGGTAGGAGCGTGTCCCAGCTTCGCCGGCAGCTCCGCCATCGCCTTCTCGACCTTCAGGATGCGCTCCTGGACGTCGCGCGGAACGTGGACGGACCACCCACGGTCCCGGAAGTGGCGCTTCAGCTCTCCGAGGATGGTGGGGACCGCGAAGGTGGAGAAGGCGGTGCCACGCTCCGGGTCGAACCGATCGATCGCCTTGACGAGCCCGACGCTGGCGACCTGCACGAGGTCGTCGAAGGGCTCGGCGCCGCCGGCGTACCTCGCCGCCAGGCGTCTGGCAAGCGGCATGAACCGATCGACGAGCTCCTCCCGCACCACGGGAGAGTGGTCCTTCGCATAGCGTTCCAGGAGCCGCCGCTCGCCGAGCAGTTGCTCCTCTGGCCCAGGAGAGGGCGTCTCGTTCATTTGGATGTCAGCCAAGGCAAGTTTGGTCAATTCATCGGCCCCTCGGTGCCCGTGGCTGTCTCGCCCCTGAGAAGCCCGAGGTACGGCCGCCCACCTACGGTAGCTACCCACCAATAGGGGACTCGGAAACCCGAGCCGTCGCCGCAAAGCGTGGGTGACACGCAGGTTTAGGTACTCGTAGGCAGGGGTACCTTCGATCTGAGTCGAGGCAGCGGGCGGGCGTTCGGAGACCCCCTACTCCGGCGCCCGCCCACATATTCAGATGCCTCGCCTCCGCCGGGTTTCAGCCTCGGCGCAGGCGGGCGGATAGGGCGGCCGGTTTCCTTCTCCCCCTGGCCGTCCTACCCCGCCTACCTCTGATCTCGGACCGGACGGGAGAGCCGGGGCAATAGCATCGGGCCATGCCCGACTTCGAGACAAGGTTGTTGATCAACGGAGAGGGAATGGCCGGCAACGGAACGCCGCTCGAGGTCGAGAATCCCTACACCGAAGAAGCGGTCGCCTCGGTCGGCACGGCCGACTCAGAGCAGCTTGACGCGGCTTTCGCGGCCGCTCGCGAGGCTGCTCGGGAGTGGGGCCGGACGCCGGCCGTGGATCGTGGCGAGTTGCTGCGCGAGGTCGCCACACGGCTTCGCGCGCGGACCGATGAGCTTGCTGAGGTGATGACGCTCGAGGGCGGCAAGCCGCTCGTCGAGAACTCCGACGAGGTGAGCTGGACCGCCGCCTGCTTCGACTACTACGCCGAGATCGGGCGAGATTCGGCCGGGCGGGTGATCCCCTCAATCGAGTCCAGCCAGCTCTCGCTGGTCCTGAAGGAGCCGCTCGGTGTGATCGGCTGCATCGTTCCCTGGAACTACCCGCTGCTGCTGCTCGCCTGGAAGATGGCGCCGGCGCTGGCGGCGGGGAACACGCTGGTCGCCAAGCCCTCGGAGATCACCCCTCTCTCGACGCTGATGCTCGCTTCGTGCGTCGATCACCTGCCGCCTGGGGTCGTCAACATCGTCGCCGGGGGTCCGGAGGTCGGCGCGGCGATCGCTTCCGAGCCGCGAGTCGACGGCATCGCCTTCACCGGGTCGGTCGCCACCGGGAAGAAGGTCGCGCAAGCGTGCGTCGATCGAATGGCGCGCGTCAACCTCGAGATGGGCGGGAAGGACCCGTTCATCGTCTGCTCCGACGTAGCCGACCGGATCGACGTCGCAGCCAAGGGCGGGGCCTGGGCGGCCTTCCTGAACTCCGGGCAGGTCTGCACTTCAGCCGAGCGCTTTTATGTGATGGAGGACGTGTATGACGACTATCTGACCGCCTTCGTCGACTACACGAAGAGCCTGGTGATCGGCGACCCGATGCAGAGCGACACCGACATCGGCCCGATGGTCTCGGCGGATCAGCGCCAGAAGGTGTCCGCGCAGGTCGAGGCGGCGGTCGGCTCGGGGGCGGAGGTAGTGGTCGGCGGCGACTCGGGTGGCCAGGATCATGGGCACTTCTTCGCGCCGGCGGTGGTCACCGGTGCGGCGGCGGAGACCGATCTGCTGAGCGAGGAGACGTTCGGGCCGGTCGCGCCTCTGGTCCCGGTGAAGAGCCTCGACGAGGCGATCGAGCTCGCTAACTCGACGCCGTACGGGCTCGGGGCCAACATCTATACCGAGGACTTCAAGACCATCCTGCGCTGCATGCGCGAGGTGAAGGCGGGGACCGTCTGGTTCAACGACCCGCTCACCGACAACGACGCGGGCCCGTTCGGCGGCTACAAGCAGTCCGGGCTCGGCCGCGAGCTCGGCCGTGAGGGCCTCGAGGCCTTCCAGGAGACCAAGCACGTCCACATCGAGAGCGAGGTCGCCCCGAAGGAGTGGTGGTACCCGTACTCGCGATACACCGGCGGAGAGCCGCCGCACGGAGCGTAGGCGAGGGGTGGCGGACCAGACCGAAGCTCCGTACCTGGACGCGGTCGTCTCGTACGTCGCGCGCAACCCCGGGCGCTTCCATATCCCGGGCCACAAGGGAACCGGGGCCGACCAGGGCCTGATCGAGGCGCTGGGCGAGGCGGCCATCCTCAACGACGTTCCGCCCAGCATCGAGGGAATTGACGTCGGGCCGGAGCCAACGGCCTTCCAGCGCGCTCAGCGCCTGGCGGCCGATGCCTGGGGGGCTCAGCGAAGCTGGTTTCTGGTCAACGGAGCTTCGGGCGGGAACCACGCCATCTGCATGGCCCTGGCGCACGCGAGTGGAAAGCTCAAGACTGGCCCTCCCCACCGCGGATCGGTTGTGGTTCAACGCAATGTCCACTCCTCGATCATCGACGGGCTCGTGCTCTCGGGCCTACGGCCGACCTTCGTTGCCCCGGAGATCGACAAAGAGCTCGGCATCGCGCACTGCGTCATGCCCGAGGTGCTCGACGCCGTTCTGGCGGCCGAGCCGGAGGCCGAGGCGGCGATGCTCGTCTCGCCCACCTACTTCGGGGCGGTCGCGCGGATCGAGGAGCTGGCCGAGGTCGCGCACGCCAGGGGCGTCCCGCTGATCGTCGACGAGGCGTGGGGGTCCCACCTCTACTTCCACGAGGCCCTGCCGACCGGTGCGCTGCGGTGCGGTGCCGATCTGGTCCTCTCCAGCACCCACAAGATCGTCGGCAGTCTCACCCAGTCCGCGATGCTGCACCAGGGTGAAGGCGGACGGGTCAACGAGGACATCATCGACCGCTCCGTCACCCTGGTGGAGTCGACCAGCCCCAACGCCCTGCTGACAGCCTCGCTCGACGCCGCAAGGCGCTTCGCCGCCACCAAGGGACATGCGCTGCTCGACAAGACGCTCCCGACCCTCGAGAGGACCCGCCAGCGGGTCCGTGAGATCCCTGGCCTCGATGTGCTCGACGAGCGCCTCGCCGGGCGGACGAGCGTCGCCGCCTGGGATCCGCTGCGGCTTTCCGTCGACGTGCGGGGGACCGGCGCGACCGGCCACCGGATCGCGCAGCTGATGCGAGAGAAGGACGACGTGGTCCTCGAGCTCTTCTCCGAGAACGTGATCGTCGCCGTGTTCGGAATGGGTGAGACCGAGTCCGCCTCAGCAGACCGCCTGGTTGAAGCGCTTCGACACGCGGTCGAGCAGATCGGCCCGAGCGACCTTGACGAGCGGCGGGCCTTTGCGGAGCCTCCGCCCTGGGGCCCCCTCGAGCTCGCCCCGCGCGACGCCTTCCTGGGACCGCAGGACGTGGTGCCCTTCGAGCAGGCTGAGGGGAGGATCGCGGCCGAGTCGCTCGCTGCCTATCCCCCGGGCGTCCCCAACGTGCTCCCTGGCGAGCGATTGACCGGCCCGACCATCGCCTACATCGCCGATTCCCTCGCCCATGGAGGGCTGGTGCGGGGTGCTAGCGACCGCACGCTCCGCACCATCCGGGTGGTGACCGAATGAGCGCGGAGCCCGCCTGGGGAGTCGACTCAGAGCACGGGCGCCTGCTCGACGTCTTGGTCTGCAGGCCGGACAACTACCGATGGCGCGCGACCAGCGCAATCAGCGAGGCGACTCTCGAGGCCGGCTACGAGTTCGACGCGGAGCTGGCCGCCTCCCAACACGCCGCCCTGGTCAGCGCCTACGAGGACGCCGGGGTGCGCTGCCACTACCTGGACGCGGACCCCGCGCTGCCGTACCAGGTGTTCACGCGCGACTCGAGCACGATGGGGCCGAACGGCACCGTCGTCACGCAGCCAGCTCAGTGGTGGCGCCGCGGTGAGTACGCGCCCGTGATTCGCTTCCATCAGGAAGCCGGCATCCCGATCCGCGAGATGGTCACTGCAGGCTCGCTCGAGGGCGGCGACGTGATGATCGTGGAGCCCGGCAGCGTCCTGATCGGCGCGGGCGAGACGCGGACGCAGGAGGTCGCGGCGAACCAACTGGCGGCGTGGTTCCGCGAGGATGGTTGGGAGGCGCGCGTCCAGCCCATTCCGGAGCGCTACGTCCATATCGACGTCCTCGTCGCAGTCCTTGGCGAGAAGCTGGCCGCCGTCTGCTCGGAGGTGCTGCCCTCTACAGCCCTCGAGTGGCTCCGGTCGAAGGGATTCGACCTGATCGAGGTGAGCGAGGAGCAGGCCTTCTCGCTCGGCGTCAACGCGATCTCCGTCGGGAATGAGCGGGTGGTCTCTGCGGCCGGCGCCGTGGAGCTGAACGCCGCGCTGCGCGATCGTGGCCTCGGGGTGATCGAAATCGACCTGACCATGTTCACACTCGGGGGCGGTGGCCCCCACTGCCTGAGCCAAGCGCTGCGCAGGGAGAGACTGGCTTGAGCGGTCCGGCGATCGACGCGGAGCGCGTGATCGCCGACCTGCGCGAGCTTCAGCGGCGTACCGGCGACGACGATGGCGCGCAGCGGCTCTGCTGGGGCGAGGGCTGGCGGCGGGCGCGAGAGTTCCTCGGCGAGCTGCTCGGCGAGATCGGACTCGATTTCGAGGTCGATGAGGCCGGCAACGCCTGGACCTACCTGGAAGGCGACTCCGAGCCCGCCCTCGCGGTCGGTTCACACCTCGACTCCGTGCCCAACGGCGGCTGGCTCGACGGCGCGCTTGGGGTGATGGGCGGGCTCGGGGTGCTGCGGGCGTGGACCGGGGCCGGGGAGAAGCCGCCGCGGTCGATCGCGCTCGTCGACTGGGCCGATGAGGAGGGCGCCCGGTTCGGACGCAGCCTGTTCGGCAGCTCGGCCGCGGCAGGCACCTTCGATCCGGCGGAGCTGGCGAACGCGCGCGATGCGGACGGCCGGCGGGCCCCGGGCGTCCTCGCCGAGAACGACGTGGAGCTCGAACGGGTTCTCGAGTGCCGCTCCCGCCTCCAGCGGATCGGTTCCTACCTGGAGTTGCACATCGAGCAGGGGCCGGTGCTGGAGGCCGAGGGCAAGAGGGCTGCCGCTGTCAGCGGCTGCGCCGGGGTGGAGCGCGTTCGCTTCGTGATCTCCGGGCGGGTCGCTCATGCGGGGACGACGCCGATGGACTCGCGGCACGACCCTGGTCTGGCCGCCGCCGCTACCGCACTGCGGGTTGAGGAGATCGCGCGGAGCGAGGGCGGGGTCGGCACGGTCGGCGGCATGACCTTCGAGCCGGGCATACCCACCGCGGTGCCGGGAGAGGTCTCGATGCTCGTCGACCTGCGTCATCGCGAGGCGGACGCGCTGACCCGGATGCTCGAGGCGGCCCGCGAGGCAGTCCGCGCGAACGCCGCCGAGCGCGGCTGCGAGGTGGCCGAGGAGCCGGTCTGGCGCATCGAGCCCATCTCCTTCGACCCGGAGCTGGTCGGGCTCGCGCGGGACGCGTGCCAAGAGGTGACCGGCACCGCATACGAGCTCTCCAGCGGCGCACTGCACGACGCGGCGTCGATGGCGCCGCACGTGCCCACTGCGATGGTCTTCTCCCCCTCGATCGGCGGTGTGAGTCATTCGCCCGACGAGGACACCCCCGAGCCGGACCTGGTGGCGGCAATCGAGGTTTTCGGCGCGCTGGCGAACCTGCGCCTCTCGTGACCACCGACCCCGCCGCGACTGCAACGGACCTCGCGTGTTGAAGGGTGGAGCGCCTCTAGCTTGGCGCCACTCGTCCATTTATGGCAGGAGTCGCATCACACCCAGAGGGGAGCGCGTCAAGGCGCACCCGCAGTGCGATCGCACTGATCGCGGCAGTTGCGCTGCTCGCGGCGCTGCTGATCGCCGGACGTTCGGCGGCCCCCGATCCCGCCTCGGCAGCCAGGGCTTCTGACACCTGCCCGGCGCCTCCGTCCGGTCTCGCCCCGACCGGCTCTGGTCCCGCCCGCTTCACGATGATGATCCGGATCAACACTCAGGGGAACGTGGACACCTACACGAAGCCCGAGGGCGGCATGGGCGGCCGGATCCGGCCCCAGGACATCTTCGTCCTCAACACCCGCTTCACCGGGAGCGGCAGCTTCCCGGCGATGACATCCTCGGTGGCGGCCACTCTGGCCGCGAACCTGCGCGCCACCTTCCCGTGCAACCGGATCATCGCGCTCAACGGGCTGAGCTTCGACCCCACCCAAGCCGGCTACGCCTTCACCGGAATCGCCGACCCCAACATCTATGCGCTGATCACCGACTACGAGCAGGACGACTGGAACGGGGGGCGCTCAACCGACCCGAGCCGGCCTCCGTGGACCGACAACTACGCCAAGGCGTTCCCCCTGCTGCGCGGCTGGAACTTCGGCTTCACCTCCACCGTCGCCGCCGATTCAGTCGGCGCCGGCAAGAAGACCGGGCTCGCCCCGCAGGACGTCGCCGCCTGGAACTACGGCCAGATCGCCCAGAACATCGACAAGCAGAATGCGCGACTCGGTGCCCGGCACCTCGGCCCGCAGAGCGTTCAGACCCAGGACGCCTGCGCCGACGGCGCCTCTGCTGGCTTCGGCGCCCGGGCCAAGGCGCTGCGCCTCCAATACAACTTCAAGTTCATCACCAAGAAGGTCCGGGTCAAGGGCAAGACCAAGAAGGTGAAGAAGACCATCCGCCTTCCACTCCACAAGAAGGCGAAGCCCAACATGAGCAACCTCGGGATGGAGATCTCCTTCACCGACAGCCCAGAGGCCTCGGCAAGCCAGGCCATTCTCAGCACCTCAGCCGCTCAGGCCGCGGCGTGCGTCGGGCCGGCCCTGAAGCAGGGAGGCGGGGCGTTCTTCTTCTTCGCCTCAGACGACTCGATGCGGCTGCTCTTCCAGCAGCCGCAGATCGATGCGCTGCGGCCAGCCACGGCCACGGCCAGCGGCAACACCGGCGGCGTCGGCAGCCCCGGCTAGGCCACATGAAACGGGTTGCCGCTTAAGCGGCACCCTCGCGTAAAACGACGGTCTTCGCGCGCAGGTCCGAGAGGGCCTCCTGCGCGTCGTCCCAACCCACCCGGTTGACCGTCATCGGGTCCGGGTCGAACTTGCCCTGGCGGATCAGCTCCAGCACGTCGGGCATCAGGGTGCGCACGTGCGGACGGCCTGTGACGAAAGTGATCCCCTGAGTGAACATGTCGAGCAGCGGGAGCGGCGTCGGCTGGAGGTAGATGCCGATGCTGGTCGAGTAGCCATCGGCATCGGTTGAACGCAGGACGCACGCGATCCCATCGGGGTCGGCGCTGGCATCGACGGTGATCGGGTAGAAGCCTGCCCGGTGCGGGAACTCCTCGTCCAGGACGTTCGCGCCGAGCTTCACCGCCAGCTCGCGGTCGCGTTCGCTGCCGCCGACCACGTCGACGCGCTCTGCGCCGAGGGCCAGGGCAATCGCGACGGAATAGAGCGCAATCGATCCCGCGCCCATGGCGATCAGCACCGGTGAGCCCGGTCGCTCGGCGAGGGGAGGCGCCACACACCGCCAGGCGTCCGGGATGTTGTCGGAGAGACTGGCCACGGTAGTGGGACTGACGCCATCCGGGATCGGGACCAGCATCGCATCGGGGTAGGGGACCTTCACCGAGTCGCTGGCGAACCCGCCATAGTCGTCGCCTATCGGGAGCCCGTAGGTGGACAGCCGAGGCACCGAATCGCAATTCCCGCTCCGGCCGGCGCGACAGGCGGCGCACTCCCCGCAGGAGATCTGGAACGGAACGCTGACGAGATCGCCGGGCTTCACGGAGGTGACCGCGTCCCCGATGTCGGTGACCTCCGCGACGCACTCGTGCCCGAACGAAAAGGACTCCGCGGGGAACCGGCCCTGCACGAAGGCGACGTCGATGTCGCACGTCGCCAGCGCGACCGGGCGCACGATCGCCTCGCCGTCACCGCCGAGCGTCGGGTCCGGCGCGTCGCGCCACTCGAGCTTGCCCTTCTCCAGGAACTGGAGTTGCCTCATGCCTCTCCCTTCCTCGCATCTGCGTCCAATTCCTCGACCGCCCGCCCGTAGAGGCCCTTCTTGATTGCCGTGACCGCATGTGGCGGCTTGCCGGCGACAGCGGCGGCGCGCTCGATCGCCCGGTTGATGACCTGATCCTCGGGGACGGCCTCGTCGACGATCGCGGCCGACACCGCGTCCGGGCCGCCGTAGCGGCGGCCGGTGAGCATGGCCTCCTCGGTGGTTCGCAGGGGAAGCTTGCCGGTGATCAGGGCGGACATACCGCCCGTGAAGGGAATCCCCAGGTCCACCTCCGGCAGGCAGAAGAAGCCGCGATCGTCGCGCATGACCCGCTGGTCGCAGGCCAGCGCCAGCATCGCGCCCGCCGCGAAGGCGTGTCCGTTGATCGCCGCCACGGTGAACGCGGGAAAGGTCAGGATCCGAGCCAGGAGGCCGTGAACCCGCCCGAGACTTCGCTCCCTCTCCGTTTCCTCCGCCTGCGCCATCCACTCCAGATCGAGGCCGTTGGAGAAGAACTTGCCCTCCCCGGTCAGAACGAGGGGCGCGGGTCCAGCTTCCGCGCCCTCGATTTCGTCGAGCGCGGAGGAGATCGCGTCGAGGTTGTCTGGGTGAAAGCGGTTCTCGCCCGAGCGCATCCGGACGACGGCCACGCCTTCAGAGCGCTCGACTGTGATGCGCTCCACAAGCGCCTCGCTCATGCGGGCACCCCGTCGCCGTTCGCCGCGGGGACCTTCTCCTTCCCCGAGCCCTCCTGCTCGCGCTCGGCCTTGGCGGCCTCGCGGAGCTGGTCGAAGCGAACGACCTGGCCCGCGGCGCCCCAGTTCCCATCCGGGACTTCGTGGATCAGGGTCCAGACGCGGACGCCCGCGCCGTCGCCCCACCCGGTCGCCCGGAGTACCGCCTTGGTGACGTCCTCCACGAGACCGGCCTTGCGCCGCTCGCTGAGCGCGCCGCTCGGGACGGTGATGTCGACGACGGCATGGGGCTCCGCGACGCCCTCCGGGGTCTGTATCGACTCGGCGGGCAGCGCGTGCACGTGGGTCCACGTGATCGAGCGGAAGAACTCCGTGTCGGGAGCGCCCTCCCAGTGCAGCAGCGTGGCGCCGAGCTCGCGCGCCAGCTCCTGCTGGGCCTGATCGGAGAGGGACTCGGCGGGAATGGTCAGGTCGAGCTTCGGCATGCGTCCTCCTTGGTGGGAGATCCTGAGTTCGAAACTTGGACGCAAGCCTATAGAGTTCGGATTCCGAACGTAGCCTCGCTATGCTGGCCTGCGATGCGCGCCGCGGAACTTGGCGAGGAGAGATGCTCGATCGCCAGGCCGGCCTCGCTGCTGGGCGATCGCTGGACCCTGGTGATCCTGCGCCAGTGCTTCAACGGGATCAAGCGCTTCGAGGACTTCCAGTCCACGCTCGGCATCTCCCGCTCCCTGCTCTCGGAGCGCCTCGGCCGCCTGGTCGACGCCGGCGTCCTGCGCCGCGAGCCCTACAAGGACGCGGTCCGCACACGCGACCGCTACCGCCTCACAGAGATGGGCTTCGACCTCTACCCCGTCCTGATGGCCCTGCGCGAGTGGGGCGACCGCTACATGGCCGATGAGGGACCACCGATCGAGGTCCGCCACAAGGGCTGCGGCGGCGAGCCGACGCTCGAGCTGCGCTGCTCCGAGTGCGGCGAGGAGGTCGGCGCCAGGGACGCCGAGGCGATCCCGGGCCCGGGCCTCAAGGTCGTTTGATCTTCAGCTTTGCGGTCTGACTGTTGGCGAGCCCACCCTGGGGCACGAAGGTGATCCGCGCCCTCACGACCACCTTTCCCGCTCGTCGCAGCGTCTGCTTGGCGAGCTTTGAGAGATGGAGCGCCACCGTGATCGTCGGGGGATCGCCGGAAGTCTCAGAGGGCTTGAGGAGGAGCCTCCGCTTCCTCTTCTTGCCCGCCGAGGCATCGAACCGGGCGGCCGCGTCGCCCACCGTGACCTTGCCGGTTGCCTGAACGCTGACCAGCAGCTTTCGCCCCTTGACCGCGAAGCTGAAGGCGTTGGTGGCGGCGAAGATCTCCGCGCTCGAGAAGCGGGTGGACCCGTCGTAGCCGCCGGCGATCAGCACCCGCCCGTCGGGGAGCGGCGCCGCGACGGCACCGGTGCGACGGCTGCCCATGGCGCCGATGCCCGCCGAGGTGAATGAATTGGTGGCAGGGTCGAAGACCTCGGCGCTCCCGAGATATCCACCGGGGCCCTCGACGTACACGCCCCCGGCCACCAGCACCCGCCCGTCGGGGAGCGGCGCTGCGGCGGGGGCTTGACGGGCCGTGCCCATCGCGCCGATACCCGCTGAGCCGAACGAGTTGGTGGCTGGGTCGAAGACCAAGGCGCTCGATAGAGGGGCGCCGTTGGTGCCCCCGACGAGCAGCACGCGCCCGTCTGGGAGCTGTGCGGCGGCGGCGCGGGCGCGATCGCTTCCCATGTCACCAACCGGCGTGAATGCGTTTGTCGCCGGGTTGAAGACCTCGGCGCTGGACAGACGCGTGGTCCCGTCGTTACCCCCGGCCACCAGCACGCGCCCGTCGGGAAGTGAAGCCGCCGCGGCGCGAACACGTGCGACGCCCATGTCGCCCACCGGCGTAAAGGCGTTGGTGGCGGGGTTGAAGACCTCGGCACTGGCGAGGGAGTGATCCGTGCCGTCGTTGTAATCCCCGCCGGCCACCAGCACCCGCCCGTCGGGGAGCGGCGCCGCGACGGCGCCGTGCCGAGCAACGCTCATCGCGCCGATTCCCGCCGAGCTGAACGAGTTCGTGGCTGGATTGAAGATTTCGGCGCTCGCGAGGTAGTGATCCCCGAGACCATCGTCGTAGAAGCCCCCGGCCACCAGCACCCGCCCGTCGGGAAGCGGCGCTGCGGCGGCGGCGTAGCGAGCGGTGCCCATGGACCCGGTCGGGCCGAAGGATCCCGCTCCTGCGCTGAGCGCGGCTTGCGGGACGAGCAACCCGACGGCCAATGTCAGTCCGGCGGCGAGGCGCAGCTTCCAAAGCATCTACGGGGAGACCCTAGGGTGAAGCGCCGGGCCTTGCGAACGTCTACGGCCCGAAGTTCCGGCAGGGCTCGCCGCGCAGCGCTGGGCACGGCGGCAGCGGCGTGGGCGCTGTGACTCCCGGGATGACCGGCAGGATCAGACGCGACGGATGATTCTTGTTGGAGGCGATCCTCACCCTGGCGTTGCCCTGGGGCACCGTCTCCGCGAATGCCCAGACCGGCTGGTCGCCGTTGGGCGAGCTGATTGTGACGCGGATCCGCGAGCCCGCGCGGTACATGTGGCCCTCGTAGTAGAGGGGGATGACCACCTTGCTGAACTGGCCCTTGGCCAGCTTGGCGGTGGTGTCGCGGCGCAGGCTGAGCTGCGGCTCGAGCAGCGTGCTCTTCTTCTTGTCCAGCGCCCGGAGGCTGGTGCGCAGGTACCCGCTCTGCACGTAGGTCTCCTTGCCGTCGGGGCGGACCTCGGAGATCGTCACCTGCAGGTCGACGTCCGGGACCGACGCCTTGATCCAGGCCTGGACCGCGCCGGCGCCGACGACGGCCCGGTCGGCGCCGAGGGGCGGGGTCAGGTAGGAGGCGGCGGTCCCCGCCGGCGGCTGACGCCAGTCGTAGCTCGGATGGTCGGTCCAGAGGTCCCCGCCGCTCGTGTCCGTGCCGGCGAAGTCGGTGGCCGACCGTGCCGTCTTGTCCCAGGTGAAGCTCTGGCTGCCGCCCTTCTTAGGCGCTTTGCCGGTGAGCGTCCCGTTCGGCCCGAAGAACCAGGAGCGAGCCCGCGTGCCGGGGATCGGGAAGCGGCTGAAGTCGCGCTCGAACCCCGGGTACGGAACCCCGGGCGCCCCTCCGGCGCCGTTGTCGAACATGACCTTCACCTGTGGCTGGGCCTGGAAGGCGGCAAGAGCTGCGTCGTACGTCGGCTGGTTCTGGATCGGGTCGTCAGGCAGGGTGACGCCGTTGATTCCCATCGCCTGCTGATAGATCACCGAGGCCGACGCCTTCAGCAGGGGCGAGAGCTGTGGTCTTCGCCCGGCCACGTAGAGCTCCAGGAAGTCGAACCATCGGTTGAAGGTCTCGGGATCCAGCGAGTCGATGTGGAGGCCGTTGGTGAATGTGAACCACTTGCGCCTCGCGTTGGTGAACCGGTCAGCGAGGTTTGCGCAGTGGCCGCCGGTCTGCTCGTCCTCGAACTGGCACGCCATGAAGACCGGCACGTTGATCCGGCTGACGAAGGTCGCGGGCGAGAGCGGGTTGGCGGCCCGCGGCCGGAAGAAGCGATTGCGGCGGACCTTGCTGATCAGATCGGCCGCAGCGGTGTGCAGCGTCTGGTTGGCCTTGCAGATCTGATCGCCCTCCTGAATCCGGTTCCAGGCCCAGCCCTGACCCTCGGTGGGCGAGGCGGGCTTCGAGTCGTCGACCCGGTCCTGGGCCCACTGCAGGGCGAACCCGGTGTTGAGGAAGCCGCCCGGGTAGAACGTCGTGGCGGCGTTGTCGATCACCGACAGGGGCGTGATCGCGGCCAGGTCCGGAGGCCTGGTGGCGCCGACGAAGAGCTGGCTGATGCCGCCGTAGGAGATGCCGGCCATCCCCACCCGGCTGTGTAGGACCCAGGGCTGGCGGGCGGTCGTCTCGACGACGTCGTAGCCGTCGAGGCTCTGCAGCTTCTCGAAGGCGTCGAAGGCGCCGCCGGAGCAGCCGGTGCCGCGCATGTTGACGTCCACCACGGCGTAGCCGAGCAGATTGAGGATCTGGCTGATTCCACTCTGGGCACCTGCCGGGTTGGCGTAGCCGTAGCCGGAGTACTCGACCAGCGTCGGGTAGGGACCGTCCGAGGCGGGCCCGGGGAGCCGGACGTCGAGCGAGAGGCTGGTCCCGTCGCGGGTGGTCATGTAGCCGTAGCCGCCCGCGGGAAGGGTCTGGTCGTAGATCGACTGGTTCTTCGGGGCGGCCCTGTCTCTCATCACCCCGACCCGGACCGACAGCGAGCCGTCGGCCGCGCGCACCCGGTAGCCCTTGCCGGCGGGAACGCGGCGGAAGACGACGCCGCCCAGCGACCCGACGGGCTTGCTCGCGATCTTCTTCTTCTTGCGGTCGAGGAGGCGGAGACTGGTTCCAGGCTGGGCGCCGGTGACGTAGACCTGGTTGACGCTGCCGTGAACGCCGAGGCTGTTGGCGGCGGAGGCAGATCCAGGCACGAATGACGCGATGGCCAGCGCAGCCGCGACTGCGGCGACGATCGTCCAGCTCTGGTTCCTCTCGCTCCCCGCGATACTCATGCGGTTGCCTCTCCCTGGCTCCCTGGTTGGCCCGAAGCATATTCGGGACCGCTAACCGGTGTGGACCGCGTCCCCTCCCATCTCGTCGAGCGTGTTGCCGATCGGCGGAATCGGGTTGTCGCGCATGATCCGCGCCATGTGGAGCAGGTTGTGAGCGCACCACGAGCTGGTCCGCTGCGTGTAGGGGTGTTCCGGGCCGCCGGCGTCGAGATAGGACGGCCCCGGGCCCGCGTCTCCCACCCAGTAGGTGTCGGCGTTCGGCGGCACCACGCAGCCGAGGTGGGTCATGTTGAACAACGTGGTCTCCGCGCTGGCGTGGGCACCGTCCTCGTTGCCGGTCACAACCACCCCGGCGACCTTGTTGTAGAGCGGGTACTGGCCGACCTCATTGCGCTCGTTGTAGGTGCCGTCGAGGCGCTCGATCACCATCCCAGGAGCTCGAGCACGCGATTCATCTCTGGCAGACCGAGGAGCGGACTCCGAACCAGATCGACATCCCCATCAGGATGATGTCCGCGGCCTTGAACCTCTCCAGCAGCTGGGGCCACTCGTCCCCATCGCCCTCGTCGGCTTGAGCGTGCAGTTGACGCCAAGCGCCTTCAGGCCGGCGCCGGCATCGGCGCTCAGTGACTCGGCCATTCCTTCTCCTCTCATCTCGGACGATTCCCTTCGGACCGTCCTCCGTCCGGCGGGATCGCGCAACGTTACGCGACGCTCGAGAGCCGAGACCGGCCGCTCGGTAAGGTCCGCCGCCGTGAGCAGCTACGACAAGATCAAGGACCTGCCGCTCGAGATCGACGAATACGAGCTCCAGGGGCTCGAGTTCCAGGTGACGGACTCATTCGAGCGGCTCACGACGATCATCCACCTGAAGGGCGGCGGTCAGGAGGGCCTGGGCGAGGACGTCGTCTACGACGCGCTCGATCACGTCGCCTTTCAGGACGCGGGCCCGGTGCTCGACCTGGCCGGAAAGCACACGATCGGTTCCTTCTCCGAGGTGCTCGACGGCCTGAAGCTCTTCCCCAGCCCGCCCGAGCGCGAGGTCTCCGTCAACTACCGCCGCTGGGCATTCGAGAGCGCCGCGCTCGACCTCGCACTGCGCCAGGCCGGCAAGTCCCTGCACGAGGTCGTCGGACGCGAGCCCAAGACCGGTCACCTTCGTCGTCTCGATGCGGCTGACGCCACCGGGCTCGGATGAGGTCTCCACGATCGAGCCGGTCCGCAAGCGGCTCGAGGTCTACCCGACGCTGCGCTTCAAGCTCGACCCGACCAACGACTGGACCGACGAGCTGATCGCCCAACTGGTCGAGACCGGCGCGGTCGACTCGCTCGACCTGAAGGGCCAATACAAGGGCACGCCGGTCGACGTCGAGACCGATCCTGAGCTCTATCGAAAGCTGATCGAGGCGTTCCCCGAGGCCTGGCTCGAGGACCCCGACGTGAACGAGGAAACGAAGCCGATCCTCGACGCGGTGGCGGATCGGGTCACCTGGGACGCCGTGATCCACTCCGTCTCCGACATAAAGAGTCAGCCCTGGATGCCGAAGATGGTGAACATCAAGCCGTCGCGCTTCGGGCCTCTCCATGAGCTCTTCGCGGGCTATGACTTCTGCGAGGAGAACGGCATCGGCGCGTACGGCGGCGGGCAGTGGGAGCTCGGTCCCGGCCGGGGACACATCCAGTACCTCGCCTCCATCTTCCACCCGGACACTCCCAATGACGTGGCCCCCTCCGGCTACAACACGGCCGGCACAGAGCCCGGGCTGCCCTCGAGCCCGCTCGAGCCGATGCCCACGCCGACCGGCTTCCGCTGGGGCGAGTAAGTAGGCTGCCGACCATGGCTGACCAGAGCTTCGCCAACGCCCTCAACGAGCAGATCTCGAACGAGTTCGCCGCCCAGCAGCAGTACATCGGCGCGGCGGTCTACTACGACTCGGAGACACTGCCGCGCCTGGCCGCCTTCTTCTACCGCCAGGCGGTCGAGGAGCGGAACCACGCGATGATCATGGTCCAGTACCTCCTCGACACCGACGAGGAGGTGAAGATCCCCGACATCACCTCCCAGCAGACCAAGTACGACGACGTCGTCGGCCCGGTGAAGATGGCGCTGGAGCAGGAGAAGCGGGTCAGCGACGAGATCAACGACCTCTTCAAGCTCGCCCGCGACCAGGGCGACTTCCGCGCCGAGCAGTTCCTCACCTGGTTCGTCAAGGAGCAGGTCGAGGAGGTCTCGTCGATGACCGACCTCCTCAACGTCTGCGAGCAGGCGAAGGAGAGCCCGCTGCTGATCGAGGACTTCCTCGCGCGCGAGCAGATCGGCGACGAGGGAACCGATCCCTCGATGCCGCCCGCCGCCGGCGGGGCCCTCTAGTCCAGCCGTCCCGGCCGGCGCCGGTGCGCCTGCCGGCGTGAGGCTCGCGTGGCGAGCGTCTGGCGCAGCTCGAGGATGTCGGAGCTCATCTCGTTGATCGGCGGGCGGCTGTCCTCCAGCTGGCGCGAGTGGAGCTCGACCTCGCGGGTCCCGGGGTTCTCGGGGGCGACCTCCCAGACGGCGGCGCCCTCGCGCGCGCTGACGGTCTCGGCCAGCTCGGTGTCCTCGAAGAGCGCCCCGGTCTGATCCTCCAGGCCGAGCCCAGGCTCGAGCTCTCCAGCGGCGATCGCCCGGAGAAAGGCCCGGCGCCTGACCGGCTCGCTCAGGTAGTGGACGCAGGCGCTCCCGGGTAGCACCCCGAAGCCGCCGGCGACGGCTGGCTCCCCCTGCGAGCTCGTGATGCCGCCCTGGAACCAGCACATCGCACCGGCGCTCTGGCCGACGATCAGGATTCCCTCCCGCCAGCACTCCCGCAGGATCTCGTCGAGGCCGTGGGCTCGCCAGATCGCGATCAGGTTGACCATGCTGCCTCCACCCGCGTAGATCACGTCCTGGTTCAGGAGCTCCTGGCGCAGATCGACCGGGTTCTCGCCCAGCCGGAAGAGCGAGATCACCTGGGGGACGCAGTCGCGCTCGGCGAACGAGCGCCGGAAGCGGGCGATCTGATCCTCTGGGTCGCCGCTCGCGGTGGGGAGCAGGCAGATCTTCGGCCGCGGCGACTCCGCGAGGTCGACGATCAAGTCGGAGATCGCATCGTTGCCCGCCCGACGGTCGAAGTCATGGCCGCCGAGGGCCAGGATGCGACGCCGAGCGGTCATACGACGACTCTACGCCGCTGCCGAGCGCACGGGCATCAAACGGGTTGCGCCTGCGGCGCACCCTCGCATGACCATTGCCGGTGCCTCCGCGCCCAGGTACCGGGTGGCCAGCCTCGTCTCGAGGACCTGGCTCCCTCGCCGCTCAAGCTTGTATGCCCGCGCCTCAGGGCGGGAGGCGACGACCTCGACCAATTCGTCGCCGACGAACCGCAGCGCCGCGCCGTCCTCGGCCGCAAAGCCCGCCGGCATGCCGTCCAGCAGGTGGCGGTGGAACGCGCCGCGCCGGTCGCCGTCGCAGTAGTGGACCGCGTTGCTGTGGGGCAGGAACCCGAGGGCCGGGACCCGGTTGACCTCGTTCTGGTAGCCGCTGACGACCTCCGCGAACCAGCAGAGGGATCCGGCGGAGAGCCCGCAGAGGATCACCCCGGCCTCATAGGCCTCGCGCAGCATCGAGTCGATGCCGTGCGCCCGCCACACGCCCAGCAGGCTGATCAGGCTGCCGCCGCCGACGTAGATCAGGTCCTGGGCCAGCAGGTGGGAGCGGATGTCCGGCACGCCGCGCTCCCTGCGGAAGAGGCTGACGTGCGAAGGGCGCGCGCGATCGCGGAACGCGTTGTAGAAGCGGACGACGTAGTGGTCCGCGTCCCCGCTCGCGGTCGGCAGGAAGCAGACGCGCGGATTGGCGGTCCCGGTCAGGCCGAGGACGTAGTCGTCGAGCAACGGATTCCCGGACTCCTGGGAGAAGCCGCCGCCGCCGAACGCGACGACCTGTCTCATCGCTCCCGTCATGCCCGAAATTGTCGGCCTCGGGCCTCACTCGATCCTTGGACCGATGTCGAAAGATCGCCCAGGAGCGCTCGACCGACGGTCGAAATCCGTGCCTACGTTCGTTGAATTGCCGGTTCGGGGCCCCTGCGCTGCGCAAACAGGGCGACGAGGACCAAGGGGGCGAACCAGATCACGTACGGATAGAACCAGTGGTTGGCGGTCACCTGGACCGCGATCAAGAGCGCCGCCGCGAGCGCCGCGACCTGCAGGGTCGAGCGCCGCCTTGGGACGAAGAAGAACAGTGCGGCCAGCCCGAGGGCGAAGACCTTGCTGATGGTCTGCAGGAAGTGCAGCGAGGGCGCCTGCCCCCAGACGCTGAACGGCGATCCGCGAGAGGCCTGATAGCCCAGCGTGCGGTCATACAGCTCGCGGAACCCTCCGTGGGGAAGCAGCGGCACCGTCACCACCGCGGCCGTGGCGAGGAAGGCGAGCGCGAAGAGGATCAGGGTGCGCGGCCGGCGCTCGCCGTGTCCGGCTGCGAACAGGGGCGCGAGGATCAGCGGCCCGAACTTGGTCAGCCCGGCCAGCGCGGAGAGCGCTCCACGAGCCGGTGGCGAGGAGAGCACGAGCAGGCAGCAGACGACCAGCAGGGCCACCAGCGAGTCGTTGAAGCTCGAGCCGAGTGTGTACATCGTGAACGGATAGGCGAGCCACGCATAGGCCAGAGCGATGCCGAGGGTGGTTCCCTCCGGCCCGGCCCTGACCCGCCGCCCGAGCCCGAACAGCGCCAGCGCGGTGAGCAGCTCGAAGCCGAGTGCCGCGGCCCGAGCCGCCGAGACCTCGTCCCACTGCCCGCTCCACGGAAACGCCTGCTCGAAGGGGACGTAGGCGAGGTAGTTGACCGGGCCGTAGACGTCGCCGCGGATCGGCATTCCCGACGAGGCCCCAGGCCCATAGACCTCATCGCCGTCGGCGAGCCGGTCGGCGCCGATCACACCCGCCAGCCCGACGTCGATCACCTTGCCCTCGGTCGCGACGTAGGCCGTGTGGAAGGCGACCAGCGCGACGATGCCGGCAACCAGCAGGCCACGCGGGGCGATGGGCAGCAGCCGGTCCCGCGTCTCGACCGGCCTGAACCCGGCGACCAGCATCCGCAGGAAGACGTAGGCGAGGACCGGATACACCAGCGCCACCGACGCCTCGATCTTGGCGTGATTGAAGAAGGCAAGCGAGACGCTGAAGCCGAGCAGCGCGAGCAGGTCGAGGTGGATCAGCCGCAGGGGCCGGCGCGGATCGACGAACGGGGCCAGGAAGAGCACGCAGAGCGGCAGCCAGATCCAGAGGTGGTTGACCTTCCCCGACACGGCGCCCGGATAGCCGCGGGCGAGCTTCGTGTCGACCTGTGTGCCGGTCCACTTCTCGACGACGCACGCTCCGGCGTCGTCGATCACGACCTGACCCGACGTCGTCGCCACCCGCATCGAAGTAGTCGACCTGCCACTGGTGCGGCAGCCCGCGACCGGTTCTCGTCCGGGTCTCGAATCGGCGCACCGACCCGCTGGGGGTGAGCGCGCCGGTCGCGATCGCGGTGGCCCGGCCGGGGGTCAGCTCGAAGCCCGGCAATCCTCGCGCCCTGAGGAAGCGAATCGGACAGCACGATCGTCTCGCCCCCGAAGGGCGGCTGGTCAGCGGGGTCGAAGGAACCGCCATCGCATGCCTGAGCAGCGGCCGGAGTCCCGGCCGCGAGGGCGAGGGCGATCAGGGCGATGCGCAGCTGGACGCATGACCGGGGCAGTTTCTCCCATCGGGCTGCGGAATCTCAGATGGCTCGCACAGCTTCACCGTGGCTAGCCGGACCGCGCTGCGAGCGCCGGCGCGCAGGCGGCGAACTCCTGTCCGCTCGGCATGTCGCGGCGAAGCAGGGCGAAGGAGATGCCGCCCACGACCAGCGGCAGCCAGAACAAGATGATCCGGTAGGCGAGCACGGCCGCCGCGGTGGCCGCCGCGGGGGCTCCGTAGACGATCAGCGTCCCGATCAGCCCGAGGTCGATGCCGCCGATCCCGCCCGGTAGCGGCAGCGCGCCGCCGAGCTGGCCGATCAGATAGCCCATCAGGATCACCGTGAGCGGCGGCGAGACGCCGAAGGCGTGGTAGGTCGCCCAGAGGACGAGGTTGTCGAAGGCCCAGTAGCCGATTGCCCCTGCGATCACGGCCGGGTGCCGCCGCTGGAGGATCTTGCCCGCCTCACCGGTGCCGTCGATCAGCGCCCGCCTCGTCGCGCTCCACCAGCGGGTCAGCCTCGGGCGTCCGGCTCAGGGCGATCGCCGGGACCGAAGCGTGGCAGCACGGCGACCAGGGCGATTGAGGCGGCGGCCAGAGCGGCCGGCAGAGCGGTGAGCCAGAGCGAGAGATCGGGGCCGAGCAGGCCGATCGCGAGCGCGAATCCCAGCAGGGCAACGGCGGCGAAGTTCACCCCGCTCTTGATCATGAAGAAGGCGACCGAGCGGCGGGCGATGCGCTCCCCGCCCATGCCCCCGCGGTGGAGCACCCACGCGCCGAGGGCCAGGCCCACCGGCGCCGCTGGCGGGAACGATCGAGCCCATCGCGAGCTCGGAGCCGCCGATCTGCCAGCTGCGATTCCAGGTCAGACCGGTGCAGAAGATCGGGCCGAACATGACCAGGTAGGAGACGAAGGAGAGCCCCTCGAGCGCCACGGCCAGCACCAGCCACCCGGGGTTCGCCTTGACCAGCAGGTCACGCACATCGCCCAGACCCGGGGCAAGGAGGAAGACCGCGACCAGCAGCCCGAGGGCGACAAGCGCCTCCAGCGCCCGCTTCCGCAGGTTGCGCGACTGGAATTCCTGCGGGAGATCCTCCTGCGGAGACTCCAAATAAATGACCTGGGCTTCGTCGACGATGCACTAAGCATCGCTGACCGGAGGGTTCGGCGAACCTGTCCCCAAAGGCGCCGTTTAGAGGCTTCTGGGAGGATCGGGCATCGCTGTCATGGAGGACACGCAGGGCCGCACGGTCGAGGAGCTCCGCCTCGCAGAGCTGATGGCGGATGCCGGAGAGTTCTTCCAGGCCCGCTACTGGGACTCAGAAGGCAGCCGCGCCGCTCGTGACGCATTGGCTCGGCACGGCCTCGAGGACAAGGTCGTTCGGCGCTTCGGCGTCGGCTTTGCCCCGGTCGGCCCGGACGAGATGATGGAGCACCTCCACTCGAGCGGCTTCACAACCGAGGAGATCGTCGCCTCCGGCCTTGGCAGGCTCTCAGCAAGGGGGCACGTCCATGCGCATTTCCGCTCGCGGGTGATGTTCCCGATCAGGGACGACGAGGGGCGGATCGCCGGCTTTGCGGGCCTCGCCACTCACCTCGGCCCGTCTTGGCCGATGTGGGTGATCTCCCCCGACGCCGGTTTGTATCGCCGCTCGGAGGCTGTCTTCGGACTCGATCGAGCGGCGACGCGGATCAAGGCGACCAAGACCGCCATGGTGCTCGGAAACTGCGTCGAGGTTCTCAAAGCCCACCAGGCCGGCCAGACCAACGCCGTCACGGTTCATACAAGCGGGGTCACCCAGGAACAGATCCGCCGGATGGCTGCCGGGATCCGAGGCGGTGCCGACAGCCTCGAGCTCGACCTGGAGGGGATCGACATCGAGCCGGAGATCGACACGGGCGTCTCCCCAGCGGATCAGGACGGGCTACCCAGTCCGGGGTGGAAGGAGCCCAGCGATCCGGGCCTCAAGCGGCTCCTGATCGTGACCGCCACGGCGCTGGTGGGCATCAATACCTTCACCGGCGCCCCGCTGCTGGCGATCTGGGTCGGCTCCCATGCGCAGGGCGGGGAGGTCCTGAGCCTGCGCGGGGTCGTGACCGTGCTCGCCGTCCTGACTGTCCTGGAGTTTCTCCTCGGGTGGGCCCTGACCTGGCTGAGCGCGAGGTACGACCGGCTCACCGGGCGACCCAGATTCGCCGGGGAGACTTCCCCGTGGCAGCGCGCCAAGCGCGGGGACCGGGTTCAGGACATCAGGGCCAGGTTCGGGATGAGCGCGCCCGAGAGGGTCGTGGCGGCCTGCGTCATCCTCGGCATCCTGGCGCTCGAGATCTGGTTCTTCTTCCTGGCCGGCTCCTCCCTGCCGCACCAATAGAGAACGGGAGCGACGGGACTCGAACCCGCGGCCTCCGGCGTGACAGGCCGGCGCTCTAACCAACTGAGCTACGCCCCCGAGGGCGTGCGGCGGACGTGGTCCGCCGCTCTATTCGGCGGCGGTGTTTGTGGCCGCCGGTGATGCAGGCTAGCCGCTCACCACCGAAACGTTGATGGCGACTGGGCCCTTCGGGCCCTCTTCGGATTCGTAGCTGACCTTCGCGCCATCGTCGAGCGACTTGTAGCCGTCCCCGTCGATGCTCGAGAAGTGGACGAAGAGGTCCTTCTCGCCGTCATCCGGCGTGATGAAGCCGTACCCCTTCTCGTTGCTGAACCACTTGACGGTTCCTTCTGCCATTCGCGCCTCCTCGCACCACTGCCTGTTTCCGGGGTTTGACCCCCTCCGATGGCGCGAGAAACTAACGAACCCGGCAGCTCGACGCATGCGGGACGGACTAGTGTCACCGCCATGAAGCTGGTGACCTACCGCGCTGACGGCGAAGCGCGGGCCGGTGTGCAGTCCTCCGGCGGAGTTCTGGACGCGGCGGAGCTCCTCGGGATCGACGCCATCAGCGTCCGGGAGCTGATCGCCTCCGATCGCGTCGCGGAGCTGGCCGAGCTCACCGGCCAAGCCGGTGATGAGGGCCTCGAGCCGTTCACACCGGAGGCGTCGCTGCCGCCCCTGCCCGACCCGGAGAAGATCGTCTGCATCGGCCTCAACTACCGCTCCCACGCCGCCGAGGCGGGCATCGATCCTCCCGAGCAGCCCACCTTCTTCGCCAAGTTCCGCAACGCCCTTGCTCCCCCGGACGCCACCGTCGAGCTGCCCGCGGCCAGCGAGAAGGTCGACTACGAGGCGGAGGTCGCCTTCGTCGTCGGGCGGCGCTGCAAGGACGTCGAGCCGGACCAGGGCCTGGATTCGATCGCCGGCTTCATGCTGCTCAACGACCTCTCCGCCCGCGACCTCCAGTTCGCGACGCCGCAGTGGATGCCGGGCAAGGTCTTCGACGGCTCAGCGCCCTGCGGGCCGGCGATCGTCACGCCGGACGAAGCGGGCGCCCCCGACTCGATCTCCTTCACGCTCGATCTGAACGGCGAGCGCATGCAGGACGCTTCGACCTCGGACCTGATCTTCTCCGTCGCCGAGCTGGTCTCGAGGCTGTCGCGCTGGATGACGCTCGAGCCTGGAGACATCGTCTCGACCGGAACGCCATCCGGCGTCGGCAGCGTTCGCGAGCCTCGGGTCTGGCTCAAGCCGGGCGACGAGATCGTGATCTCCTCGCCCACCCTGGGCGATCTGCGCACACAGATCGCCTAAGCCGAACTACTCGCTTCGCTCCTCCACGAGCTCCTCGATGCTGCGATAGACGCCCGGGGCATCCTTCTTCAGCCGCTTCACCTCGAAGTGCCCGAGGCTGATCATCCGGAGTCGCGAGGTGGCGGTGACGGTTGCGCTCCGCATGGAGTCGTCGAGCATGCCCGCCTCGCCGAAGACGTCGCCGGGCCCGAGGTCAGCGATCTTCTCGCCGTCGCGGGACACCTCAGCGGTGCCCTCCTCGATCGCGAGCAGCTCACGTGAGAAGCCGCCCTCCTCGAGGACCACCTCCCCCTCCGGGGCTTCCTTGGACTCGGCGAAGGCGGCGACCTGCTTGAGCTCCTCGTCGGATGCGTCCGAAAAAAGCGGAATTCGCTTCAGCTGTGCGGCGTCCACAACTCGGCAACGTATCCGAAAGATCCTGGGTTAGAGTGCGACATCCAACAAGGACGAAGGGGAGAGGAGATTCAAATGGGATTGATGGACAACGTCAAAAAGGCCCAGGAGATGGCCCAGCAGGCGGCACAGCAAGGGGGAGCGGGTCAGATGAGCCCGTCCGCAGGCGACGTCGAATACGCCAACCTGGCGATGAAGCTGAACCAGAACGGGCTCGCCCGGCACCGCCACCATCAACTCGGTCACGGAGTCCGGTGAGGGATCGGATCCGGTCAACAAGGCCTACGACATCGCAGTCAGTGTCGAGCTCGAGGACGGCCAGAGCTACGACACCACCGTCCACCAATACCTGACGCAGGACGCTGTGAACGCCTATCAGCCCGGCAAGAAGTTCCAGATCAAGGCTGATCCGGACGACACCAGCAAGGTCATGCTCTACGGAGAGGCCTAATCCGGCCGCGGTGTTTGTGGCGGCCGCATAAGTAATCAAAATTAGCTGCAGGCACGGGGCTCGCCTGCCGATACTTTGTGCGGACGCCCCATATGCCCCTGCTTGCATCGATTCCAGACTTCTTCTTCACCTGGTACCCGGTCTTCGGGGTCGCTTTCTCGGCCGGGATCCTGATCGTCTTCGTGATCCTGCTGCGGAGCACGATGGGCTCGACTCGCCCGGAGACGATCAAGGCGAGCAAGACGGAACCCGTGCTCTGGGACGAGGTCCAGGGCGTCGATGCCGCGAAGGAGGAGCTGGTCGACGTCGCCGAATGGCTCAAGGACCCGAAGCGGTTCGAGATCCTCGGCGCCAGGGCGCCGCGCGGCGTGCTCCTCTATGGGCCGCCGGGCACCGGCAAGACGATGCTGGCGAGAGCCGTCGCCGCTCACGCCGGCGTGGACTTCTTCGCGGCCTCCGGATCCAGCTTCGTCGAGATGTTCGTCGGCCGCGGCGCGGCGCGAATCCGCCGCCTCTTCAAGGAAGCGCGCAGTTCGGGGCGCGCGGTGATCTTCATCGACGAGCTCGACGCCGTGGGCGGGCATCGCGGCTCGGGTGCCGGCGACGGCGGGACCTCGGAGCGCGAGCAGGCCCTGAACCAGCTGCTGGTTGAGCTCGACGGCTTCGAGCGCGATCCGGGCACCGTGATCGTTCTCGCCGCCTCGAACCAGATCGAGAAGCTCGACAAGGCGCTGCTCCGCCCCGGCCGCTTCGACCGCCAGGTTCTCGTGGCACCGCCGGACCGCGATGGCCGCGAAGCCATTCTCCGCTCGCACGCCCAGCACAAGACCCTCTCCGACACGATCGACCTTGTCGACGTCGCCCGCAAGACCACCGGGCTGACGGGAGCACAGCTCGCCAACGCCCTGAACGAGGCCGCGATCATCGCCGGCCGCGCCGGGCGGGGTGCGATCGCGCGCGAGGACCTCGACGAGGCGCTGCTGCGCCAGTCGGTCGGCTCCCAGCAGAACCGCCGCCTGACCGAGGGCGAGCGCAGGATCGTCGCCTACCACGAGGCCGGCCACGCCCTCTGCCGGCGGCTCTGCGGCCTCGATCCACCGGAGATCCTCAGCATCGTTCCCCGCGGCCCCGCCCTGGGCTTCGTCGCCCACTCCCCGAGCGAGGACCGCTACCTGCGCTCCCGCAAGCAGCTGATGGACGAGATCGTGATCCTCCTCGGCGGCCGGGCCGCAGAGGAGGAGGTCTTCGACGAGGCCTATTCGGGAGCCGCCGACGACCTGGCCCGGGTCCAGCAGATCTGCGTCCAGATGGTCACCGAGTTCGGGATGACGATCTCACATGGCCCGCCCGACAGCGCGCCACTCGCGCAGCCGACCGGTGACTACTCGATGTCGGATCGCACCCGCCAGGACGTCGACGCGAACGCCCAGGAGCTGGCTCATATGGCGTACGCGCGGGCCCGTCAGCTGATGAGGGTGAATCGCCGCTGCCTGGAGGACCTGGCCAGCAACGCGCTCGAACGCGAGACGCTGACCCGCGAGGACCTCGATGAGATCTTCGACGCGCACGATCTGCGCCGCACCTTCCTGCCAGAAGACGAGGAGTCCGAGGCGCGGAAGCTGATCTCCAAGGATCGGTCCCGCTCCACGGGCGCGCTGATGCCGCAGCACATCAAGCCGGACGAGCCGAAAAAGAACTCCGAGTAGCCGGCGTCAGGCGCACTTCTATTCCCGCGCCCTGGCCCGCTGCCGCTGAGAGAAACGGAGAGCGACAGCGGACCCGGACGCGGAACCCGGCTTGAGGCTGCTGGAGCTCAGCCGGTCAGACGGTGCGAGTGCCGCCGCGTCCCATGAAGAAAATCAGCAACGCGACGATTGCCAGCGCGAAGAGCACGGGGTGGATGATCGCCCCGCCTGCGATGGCGATGATGAGCAGGACTACGCCTGCGATTAGCCACAACATGAGCTCCCTCCTTCCTTGGACCTGCCTTGCTCGGCGGTCGTATACCCGCACCGGGGAGGCGCAATCCAGCCAATCGGGCGGAGGGGCTGCGATGGGCGGTGCCGGGCTCGAACCGGCGACCTCTTCGGTGTAAACGAAGCGCTCTCCCAGCTGAGCTAACCGCCCTGGGCTCGCCCGATTATGACCGGCGCGATGGCCGATCCGGTGGTGGTACCGTCGCGCGCCATGTGGAGGCGAGTCCTTGGGGGGCTGCCCATCGCCGCGGTGATCGCAGGCGCGCTCGCCTGCGCGCCGGCCGCCAACGCACAGGACGTGACGATCACCTCGTTCGACGGGACCAAGATCGCCGCGCACTGGTTCGTCGGCAAAGGCGTCGGCGCGGGGGACCGCGCTCCCACGATCCTCGAGGGGCCGGGTTGGAGCCAGGGCGGCGATACGGACAGCCAGAACGGCGCCGGGATGGGCGCAGTCTTCGGCGTGCCGGGCATCAGCACCTTCATCAGCCACGGATACAACGTGCTCACCTGGGACCCACGCGGCTTCGGCCAATCCGGAGGGACCGTGGAGATCGACGACCCGCAGTACGAGGGCCGGGACGTGCAGGCGCTGATCGACTGGGTCGCGAAGCAGCCGGAGGCGCAGATGGACCAGAGCTGCACAAGCTCGAAGCGCCGGAAGAAGCGCCACAAGAAGCGGCGGCGAAAGCAGGTCACCTGCGCGACGAGCCCCAATGACCCGACGATCGGAATGGCCGGCGCCAGCTACGGCGGCGGCATCCAGCTCGTCTCGGCGGCCCTCGACAAGCGGATCGACGCGATCGAGCCGACGATCGCCTGGCACTCGCTGCTCACCAGCCTCTTCCCGGACGGCAACATCAAGTTCGGCTGGGGCTCGCTGCTGATCGGCCTCGGCGTCGAGGGGAGCCTCCCCGGCGGCCTCAATTCACCGGCGACCGCCGCTGGCCGGCAGGACCCGCACTTCTATTCGATCCTCGCCAACGGAGTGGCGACCGGGACCACGACCCAGGACGACCTGAACTGGATGGCCGCGCACGGGCCGGGCGCCCTGGTGGACAAGATCCACGTCCCCACGCTGCTCATGCAGGGGACGGTCGACACGCTGTTCCCGCTCGACGAGGGCGTCACCAACTTCCATGACATCGGCGACAACACGCTGCGGACCGCGACGATCAAGGCGAAGGCGAAGAAGGGCAAGAAGCGGAAGAAGCGAAGGGGCACCGCCTCCGCTGTCCAGAACGTGCCGGTCAAGATGATCTGGTTCTGCGGCGGGCACGGCGTCTGCCTCACCGGTGCGGGGCCCGGCTCCAACTACCTCGACGAGCGCCAGGTGGCCTGGTTCGACCGGTACCTGCGCGGCAAGCAGGACACGGACACCGGGCCGAAGTTCGCCTGGATCGCAGACGACGCCCAGCTGCGCACCAGCGACGCATATCCGCTGAAGCCCGCAGGGCAGCTCCATGGATCCGGCTCCGGCACGCTGCCGGTCGTCCCGGGACAGGGCAGTGGGGCGCTGATCTTCGCCAGCCAGGCAGCCAATGCGGTCAACGTCCCCGTCCCCGGCCCGTCCGCCGATGCGAACGTGGTTGGCGCTCCGCACCTCGACCTGACCTACCAGGGAACGGCGGCACCGCAGAAGACCTGGATCTACGCCCAGTTCGCCAATCCGCGGAATGGCACGGTGCTCGGCAACATGGCGACGCCGATCCCGGTCACGCTCGACGGCCAGACGCACTCGATCTCGCGTGACCTCGAGATGGTCGCGGGACGGGCGCCCGCCGGCGGGGGCTACACGCTGCAGCTCACGGCCTCGTCCTCGCTGTACGACCTCCAGCGCTCCAGCGGGGCGGTCACCTTCAACGGCATCGATGTGACGATGCCGCTCGGCGACCCGGTCACGGCGACCTCGAGCGCCAAGGCCAAGCACCGCAAGAAGCGCCACAAGCGCAAGCACCACCGTTAACCGCGTCATAGGGTTAGGCGCGTGAGGGTTCTGGTGACCAGCTCGCGGATGCCGTTCGCGCTGGACGTGGTCCGGAAGCTCGGCGAGAGCGGCAACGAGGTGTTCGCCTGCGACAGCTACGAGGCTTCCCCGGGTAGCCACTCCAAGTACCTGGCGGGCCACTTCACCACCGCCTCAGCGACCGGCGATCCCGAGCAGTTCGCCTCCGACGTCGAGCGCATCGCCGACATCAACGAGATCGAGGTCGTCATCCCGATGTTCGAGGAGGTCTTCTACCTCGCCGCGCAGCACGAACGGCTGTCGAAGGTGACGAGGCTCTACGCGCCCCCGTTCCAGACGCTCGCCCAGGTGCACGACAAGGGCACCTTCCAGGAGCTTTGCGACCGGCTCGAGATCCGGACGCCCCACACCACCCTCGCCCACAGCCCAGAGGAGCTGACGGAGGCCGTCGAGAGCTACCCGCGCTATTTCGCCCGCGCCGCCTTCTCGCGTGGAGGCGTCGGCCTGTTCACCAACACCGGGCCGCTCGCCGGTCAACTGGCGTTCGACGCCTGCCGGCCGACCGAGGCGAACCCCTGGTTGGTCCAGGAGTTCGTCGACGGGCCGATGCACTGCACCTACTCGGCGCTGCATGACGGCAAGGTCGCGAGCCACATGTCCTACCGCGCCCCCCGCCAGTGGGAGCACTCGACCGGCATCCAGTTCGTTTCGGTCGACCCCTCCGACACGCTCCCCACGGTCGAGCGCCTCGGCGCCCATCTCGGCTGGGACGGCCAGATGTCGCTCGACTTCATCGAGACCGACGACGGCCTGGTGATGATCGAGTGCAATCCGCGGCCCACCGATGGCGTCCTCCTGATGACGGCCGAGGAGCTTGAGCGCGGGCTCCTGGCGCCACAGGACGAGACGCTGCAGGTCCCCGAGGGCCGAACCGCCCAGCTCGACTTCGCGGTCTTCGCCCAGATCTTCAAGGAGCCGATCAAGGAGGCGCCTCAGACGATCCACGACCTGGCGAAGTTCCACGGCACCGATCGAGGCTGGCGCGACGCGATGCCGAAGCTCTACTCCTTCCTCGCGCTGGCCCGCTTCGAGAAGCTCAGCCTGCGAGATCGCGAGCAGCTCTTCGTCGCGATGTCCGACGGGATCACCTGGGACGGCCAGCCGATTCCGGGGCTGCCGTCCGATGACGCGGCATATCTCGCCAGACTGACCGGGTGATGGATCGATCGGTCCTCTGGCGCGCGGCCGTCGCCCAGGTGGTGGCTGTCGCGGCGCTGTCGCTGATCCTCGCCGTAACGCTGCCCCATTCCTTCTTCAAGGACTGGGGCTGGATCACCGGGCCCGTCGCCTGGCTCAGCTGCGCAGCCCTGACTGGCTGGGCCCTCCATCTCGACATTCGGGGTGTCCTGATCGGCGCCGTCCTGGCCGGCATCCCGAGCGCGATCGCGGTGATCGCGGGCGTCCACTGGCTCGGCGTGGCGATCGCCGTCGCCGCGTTCGCAGCGTGGTGCGGCTGGCTGGCCCAACGGCCCGGAGGTGCGCTGTGGACCTAGGGATCGAAGGTCGCACCGCACTGGTGATGGGCGCCAGCAAGGGCATCGGGAAGGGAATTGCCGGCGCCCTGGCGCGCGAGGGCGCCCGGGTCGCGATCTCCAGCCGATCCGAGGAATCGCTGCAAGCCGCTGCCGCCGAGATCGGCGGAGAGGTGCACGTCTTTCCGGCTGACACCAAGGACCTGGACCGGCTACGGCAGCTGCCGGGTGAGGTCGCCGAGGCGGTCGGACCCGTCGACATCCTGGTGGCCAACACGGGCGGACCGCCGACCGGCGCCGCGCTCGACAACTCGCTGGAGGAGTGGGAGGAGGCGTTCCGTTCGCTCGTCCTCGCCCCCAGGGTCCTGCTCGAAGGCGTCGTGCCCGGTATGAAGGAACGCGGCTGGGGGCGGATCGTCAATGTCTCCTCCACGTCGATCCGCGAGCCGATCCCCTATCTGACGCTGTCGAACGCCAACCGGCTGGCTGCGCTCGGTCTGCTCGAGACCCTCGCCGACGAGGTGGCGGCCGACGGCATCACGGTCAACACGGTCGCCACGGGCATGTTCGCGACGGACCGGCTCGCAGACCCCGAGGGCTCGCTGAAGGGGGCCGAGGAGCTCGCCAAGCAGCGGGTCCCCGCCAAGCGACTGGGCCAGCCGGAGGAGTACGGCGACCTGGTCGCGTTCCTGTGCTCGGAGCGGGCCGCCCATCTCACGGGATCGGTGATCCCGCTCGACGGCGGCCTACTCCGGTCGGTCTAGCTCGACCTCATGCGGTGGCGGGCTTCGGGGCCCGCCGGAAGGCCACCAGCAGCCAGACGCCGCCGGCGATCATCATCGCCACGCTGATCAGCTGGGCCTGCGTCAGGCCGATGGCAACGTCGTCGTTGCGGCGGATGAACTCCACCAGGAAGCGCTCGGTGCCGGCCAACAGGAGGTACATGGCGAAAAGTGTTCCGTTGGTGAACCGATCGCGGAGACGCCAGAGCAGGAGGGCGACCAGCCCCATCGCCAGGGTCTCGTAGACCGGGGTCGGATGCACCGTCTGGTCCGTCGGCTTGGTGCCGTCGGGGTAGGCCATCGCCCACGGGCCATTCCAGGCCTTGCCGTAGTCGCCGTCGCCGGAGAGCTGGCAGCCGCAGCGGCCGATCGCGTACCCCAGGGCGAGTGCGGGGGCAGCGACGTCCAGCAGCGCGAGGGTCAGGAACCCGCGCCACCAGGCCCAGATGAAGACGCCGATTGCGCCGCCGATCGCTCCGCCGTACCAAACCAGCCCGGACCCCGAGAAGACGTTGCCGAGCAGGTCGCCCTTGACGTCGCTGTAGTTCTCGATGATGAAGTCGAGGCGGGAACCGACCAGGCCACCGAGCAGCGCGGCGAATCCCATCTCATACGCCCAATCGACCGGCTTGCCGATCTCCTCGAAGCGGCGCCAGACGAGCGCGCCCGCCGCGATGAAGGCGAGCGCGAAGCAGATCCCGAAGGTCTGGAGCGTCAGCGGTCCGAGGTGGATCTCAGGGAGCACCGAGCGGGAGGCTAGTCGAGAGGACTAAATAGCCCCGGCGGGAGTCGAACCCGCGCTACGAGGTTGAAAACCTCGCGTGCTAACCGTTACACCACGGGGCCGCGTGGCTGATCTTAGGTCGCGGGCGAGAGCAACCGTTCGAGCAGCGCCTTCTGGGCGTGCAGGCGGTTCTCCGCCTGGTCCCAGACGGCCGAGCGTTCTCCGTAGAGCGCCTCGGCGCTGATCTCCTCGCCCGGGTGCGCGGGCAGACAGTGGAGCGCGATGGCACGGTGCGAGGCAGCCGCGAGCAGTTCGTCGTTCACCTGGTAGGGCGCCAGGTCCGCCCGGCGCTTGTCCGCGGTCTCCTCGTCGCCCATGCTGACCCACACGTCCGTGTAGACCGCATCGGCGTCGGCGACTGCAGCCTTGGGATCGTCGACCAGCTCGGCGAGGCCATCCTCGATCCGATAGCCCTCGGGGCTGGAGACGACGACGTCGACGCCCGCGATCCGGCCGAGGATCGCCAGCGAGCGGGCAATGTTGTTGCCGTCGCCGACGTAGGCGAGGCGCAGCCCCTCCAGCTCGCCGAAGCGCTCCCGGAGCGTCAGCAGGTCGGCCAGGGCCTGACATGGATGGTGCTCCGGCGTCAATCCGTTGATCACCGGCACGCTTGCTCCCTCCGCCAGCTCCCGCACCCGCTCATCGGAGCCGGAGCGGATCACGATGCCGTGCAGGTAGCCGGACAGGATCCGGCCGGTGTCTGCGATCGACTCGCCGCGCGTCAGCTGCAGCTCGTCCGCCCGCAGGACGATCGGCGTCGCACCGAGCTCGGCTACTCCCACCTCGAACGAGACCCGGGTCCGGGTCGAGGGCTTCTCGAAGACCAGGGCAACCGAGCGACCCGCCAGCGCGTCCCGGCCCTCGCCTTGCTCGCGGCCGCGCTTGAGCTCCTCGGCGCGCTCGAGCAGCCCCAGCAGCTCATCCCGGTCGAGCTCCTCGCCGGTTAGGAAATTGCTGGCCGGAAGATGTGCGGTCGTTGAAGCCATCGAGCACCCGATACTAGGGCCGTGCAGCTCACGGCAATGACATGGAACTTGTTTCACGGCCGCGACTGGCCGCCTGAGCCGGAGCTCCAGGTTCGCGCCCACAAGGGGAACTTCCGCCGCGGCCCTCGCCTGGGAAAGGAATACGAGCAGGTGAACTGGGACCTGTTCGACGAGTTCGCCGCGCTGATCGACTCGGTCGAATGGGAGGTCGCAATGTTCCAGGAGTTTCCGCCGAGCTGGAAGAACCGGCTTGCTGAGGCATGCGGCGCGCAGGCTCACCGCGCGTTCAGCGGCCGGAACTGGCTGCAGCCGATCACTTCGCTGATCGGGCGGTGGCGACCCGATCTGCTGGGTGCCTGGGAGGGGGGCTCGAATACGACGCTGGTCCGCGGCGGCTCGGACCGGATCGCGGAGCGCCGACGGGAGGTGCTGACCCGTAGGCCCGAGCTCCGCGTCATGGCCCTCACCCGCCTCGAATCAGGGGTCTGCGTCGCGAACCTCCACGTCAGCACCAAGCCGTCCTCCGCCGAGCGAGAGCTGCTTGACGGCGCGGGGCGTGCGGTCGCCTTTGCGGGCTCAGAGCCCCTGATCTTCGGCGGCGATTTCAATGTGCGGCCCAAGGCGAGCGCAGTCTTCGACCAGCTCGAGGAGCGCTTCGGCCTGGCGCCGCGCACGGCTCCGGAACGCCTCAGCCACCTGCTCGTCCGCGGCCTGGAGGTTGTCGAGCACCCAGCCGCCTGGCCGCCGGAAGCCCGGGACCGGGTCGATCCGGACACAGGCCTCAAGATCCGCCTCGCCGATCACAACCCCGTGATTGGAAAGTTCGCGTCTGTGGGATAGTGCGATCAATGGCAAGCGCGCCAACGGAGGAGGAGAGCTCCCGCGCCGAGCAGAGCGTCCAGGCGTTCCGCGACGCGCTCGAGAAGAGCATCACGATCTCGCGTGAGCGGTTGCAGGAGGTCGTCGACGACGCCGTGAAGCGCGGCCGCATGACCCGCGGAGACGCCGAGGAGATGGTCGGCCGGCTTGCCACTCGGGGTCGCGAGCAGGCCGAGGACCTGCTGTCCCAGCTCGAGCGAATTCTCTCCCAGGCCCGCGAGGTCCCGGATCGGGCGAAGCAGGAGGTGGGCGGCCGTGCCGAACAGGCGCGGAAGCGAACGGTGTCCGCCGTGGACAAACCATTGGCGAGCGTCGATCGCGTTCGCCGCGGAGCCCGTGTCCCCGGGTTCCCCATCACCGCGTACGACCAGCTCTCGATCCGCCAGATCGACAGGCGGCTACAGGAGCTCAGCCGGCAGCAGCTGCGGAAGGTTCGCGACTACGAGCGCAAGAACAAGAACCGCAAGGGCCTGCTGCGGGCGCTGGATCGCAAGCTGCAGAGCTGACTTACTTCTTCAGTGCCTTGCGGCGCTCGTCGAGCTCCTTGGCGATCTCGTCGAGCGACTCCAGCGAGCTCTGGGCCCGGACGCCGAGCTTGCCAAGCTCCTTCCGGACGTCCTCCGTCGCCTTGTCCAGCGTCTCGCGCCAGCTCGAGACCTGATCCTGAGCCTTTCCGACCGGGTCGCCCGAGACCTCGCGCAACCGCGACACCGCCGAGTCGATGCTCGAGCGCACGTCGCCCGTCGCCTTCTCGCCCGCCGTGCGCAGATCGTCGATCGCCTTCTGGACCTGATCCCTGACGCCACTGCTTTCGCTTTCCTTGGCGCCACTGCCTTTGCTTGATTCCACAATGGACCTCCTGCTCGGGTTGTCTCCCGCAAATTCCAGGCAAGCCTATCTGGCGATCAGCTCCGAGGCGAGCCGCCCGAAATCGAGCGAGCCACCGGTCGCATCGGCAAGCAGCCGGTCCGCACCGAGCCGTTGCCCGCCTGCCCAGAGGCCGCGCAGCCAGGCTCCCGCCTCAGCATTCTCGAACCAGGAATCCCCGAACCGCTCCACCAGGCTCCCGCGCCAGTCGACCTCGAGCGCCCAGGCGCGCAGGTAGCAGGCCACGTAGAAGCTCGGATCGACATCGGAGAGCCAGGTCTCCCGCGGCCACGGAACGCCGATTCTGTCCCCCAACAGGTTCGAGTAGCGCTCCGGCATCGCACTCAGGTCGGCGCCCGGGGCGTGCAGTTCGACCTCGTAGGCGATCTTCGCGGAGTAGCGCCGCAGCATGACCAGCCGGGCCGCTCGGGCATGCTCGATCGCGGCCTCGGCACCATCCACACTGAGAACATCCTCCAGCCACTGCGGGCTCGCGGTCAGCCCTTCCAGCAGGAAGGCAAACGACTCGGTCACGGAATTATCGCCGAGGTGGCGGAACTCGAAGGCGAGCGCGGCATCGGTGCAGCCGTAGTGCTCGGCGTGGCCAGCCTCGTGGAAGAGCGCGGCGTAGTCCTCCCTGCCGCCGATCGGGGGCATCACCAGGTAGACCTCCTCCGGCACGCGAGGGGTGGAGCAGAACGCCCGCGGGCTCTTTGTCTCGCGCGACTCCGTGTCGAGCGTGACATTGGTCTGCGCATCCAGGTCGATCCCCAGTCCCGACAGGGTCCGTCGCAGCGCCGGCACCATCTGCTCGCTCGGGAAGAGCTCGTCGAGCTGAGCCGCCCGGAAGAATCGGGAGAGGTCCGAGCGCCGCACCTCGGCGAGCGATTGCCCGACCGTGCGCTGGAGCTCCGGATCGACGATCCGCGCATAGCCGGTCTCTGTGGATTCGGCAAACGACTCCAGCTGCGCGGCGAGCGCCCGGAGATCCAGAGCCCGCACGTCCGAGTACGCGTCGAGATAGGAGGGCCAGCCGAGCTCCACGCAGGCCCCGTGCGCTCTCTCCAGCTCCTCGAGGTGGAGGGGATTGAGCCGCTCCACCAGGACCTCGTTCCGTGCCGCTTCGATCTCGGCCCGGCGATCCGCATCCTCCTCGTTCGCCTGGACCACCGGGGCCATCCGGTAGGCGATCGTCTCGCCGCCCACGTCCACCTCCAGTGAGGCCTCCAGCTCCGCCACCCGCGTCTCGAGCTCTCGGGTGATCGACCCGAGATACCCATCGAGCGCGAACTGGTGCAGGTACCGGAGTCGTGACTCGTCCTCACCGCTCTCCGCTCTCCTCGCCTCACCGACTCGATCCACGGTCTCGCGCTCGAAGAGCGCCTCGTATCGCTCGTAGATCGGCTCGATCGCGAGATCGGGCTTGTGCCCGGCCCCCTGCAGGTAGTACTCGCGGTCTATCTCCTCGAGGAAGCGCTCGGCGTCGCGCCGGTATTGGTCGAGATCCCAGGCCAACGGATGCAACGATAGGCCGACGATGCCTGACGGGACCATCACCCAGGAGCGACCCGCCCGCGGCGAGCTGCTCACTCTCGACGTCGACTCGCTGGCCTACGGCGGCAAGGGCGTCGCTCGCCGCAATGGCTACGTGGTCTTCGTCGCCGGAGCGCTGCCCGGAGATCGCGTCACGGCGGAGGTGACCAAAGCAAAGCGTGGCTACGCGGAGGCCTCGACCCGGGAGATCCTCAGCCCCTCATCGGACCGCGTTCCGGCCCGCTGCGATCACGGTGGCGAGCCCTGTCCCGGCGCTCCCTGGCAGGGCCTCGCCTACGAGGAGCAGCTTCGCCACAAGCAGGTGCAGGTGGAGGACGCGCTGGTGCGGCTCGGGGGCCTGAAGGGCTTCGACCTCGAGCCGATCGAGCCGGCGGTAGAGCAGTGGCGTTACCGCAACAAGCTCGAGTACTCCTTCGGCGAGCGCGACGGCGAGCTCGTCCTCGGTTTCCACGCCCGCGGCCGGTGGGACCTCATTGTCGACGCCGAGGACTGCCAGCTCGCCTCGGAGCGGAACAACGCGCGGCGCAACGAGCTCCGCGACTGGGCTCGCTCCGCGGGACTGTCCGCGTGGGATCCGCGGGCTGGGCACGGGGCTCTCAGGAACCTGGTGATCCGCGAGGGCCGCCGCACCGGGCAGCTGCAAAGCCGCCTGGTCACCTCCCCCGCCGAGATCCCACGCCCCCCGGTCGACCTGCACACGATCGTCGAGGGCCCGGGCAGCGGGACGGACGGCCCCACCGGAGCAATCGGCGCCGAGTACCTGGAGGAGGAGCTCTGCGGCCTGCACTTCCGGATCTCCCATCGCGCCTTCTTCCAGACCAACACGGAGATGGCCGAGCGCCTTTATGGATTTGCCGGGGATCTGGCTGGCCTGACCGGAGCCGAGCGCGTCTTCGACCTCTTCTGCGGAATCGGGACGCTCGGGCTGACTCTCGCCCGACAGGCCGGCGAGATCTCGGGCATCGACATCGTTCCCGATGCCATCGTCGACGCGGAGGACAACGCCCGCTGCAACGAAATCGAGAACGCCCGATTCCGCGCCGGCGATGCACGCAAGGAGATCCGCCCGCTGCTCGAGGAGGCCGGCCGGCCCGATGTCGTCGTGGTCGACCCGCCGCGGGCCGGGCTTTCGAAGAAGATCGTCCGGCGCCTGATCGAGTGCGAGGCGCCACGGATCGTCTACGTCTCCTGCAACCCGACCACGCTCGCCCCAAACGCTGCACAGCTCACGGAGGCCGGCTATAGGCTCCGGCGGGTGAGGCCGGTCGACATGTTCCCCCAGACTCCGCACATCGAGTGCGTGGCGCTGCTGGAGAAGGCCACTTGAGCCGAGCCTTCGGCGTCACCGCAGGCCTGGACGAGGAGATCGCCAGCCCGCTGGCCGGCCGCTGCCAGGAGCTCGGCTATCACTCGATGTGGTCGAACGACCACCCCGGAGCCAAGGGCCTCGAGACCCTCGCCGCGTACGCAAGGGGCGCCGACCGGATGGACCTCGGGGTCGCGGTGATCGCCCTGGACCGCCAAGCACCCGACGAAATCGCCTCTGACATCGAGCGCCTTGGCATCGACAAGGGTCGCCTCTGGCTCGGCCTCGGCGCCGGTTTCACCGAGAAGCCCCTCACCACGATGCGCGAGTCCCTTCCGGCTCTCCGCGAGGCTCTGCCCGACGTTCGCCTCGTCCTGGCGGCGATGGGCCCGAAGATGTGCGCCTTCGGCGGAGCCGAATGGGACGGCGTCTTCTTCAACTGGATCACACCGGAGTTCGCGGCCAAGGCCCGCGGTTGGGTGGAGGAGGGCGCGCGTGAAGCAGGCCGTGAACCACCGACGGTCCTCGGCTACGTCCGGACCGCCGTGGGCGCCGATGCGGAAGGGCGCCTCGCCAAGGACGAGTCCTTCTACCGCGACATGCACCAGGGTTACCGGAAGCACTTCGACCGCCAGGGCGCACCGGAGGGAACCGTGGGCGTCGCTGGCGAGAACGAGAGCGTCGTCCAAGCGGGACTCTCCGGCTACCGGGCCCTCGACGTCCCCGTTGTCAGGGCCCTCGCCAGCGCGACGCTCGAGGACATGAGCGCGCTGGCCGAGGCAGCTGCACCCGGGGACTAGTCTCGGCTTCGCCATCAGCTCGCGGCCACGAGCGGCCACCCCACACAAGTCGCTTCGGGCTTCGCCCTTCGCTCCAAGTGGAGTGGCCTGGTGGCCGCTAGGGAGAGCTACTCCTGATGATCGCCCGCGGCCACCGTCGCAAGCGCGGGGGCGCGCCGACGCGACAGCAGCGGCACCGCCGTGATCGCAATGCCGATCACCGCGATTGCCAGCGAGGTCAGGATCGCCGGGTGGAATCCGTCGAGCAGCGCCGCGGCACTCCCGGCGGGCGAGCTGGACGCGGCGGTGCCGGCGTCGATCACCGCCGTGGCGATGGCGAGTCCGATCGCCCCGCCGACCTGGAATGAGGTGTAGACGAGCCCGGAGGCCAGCCCCTGCTCCTGGGGCGCCACGCCACCGGTCGCAGCCATGTTCAGCGGCCCGAACGTCAGGGCGAATCCGATCCCGGCCAGGATGAACGTCGGCAGCATCCCAGTCAGGTAGTCCGTGTTCGCCCCGATGTTGAGGAAGAGCACGTACGAGGCCGCCAGGCTGGTGAGGCCGATCGCGATCGGCACCGTCGTCCCCACCCGGTTGACGAGCCGGCCGATGTTCGGGGAGGCGGTCGCCACGATGATCCCGGTGGGTAGGAAGGCAAGGGCCATCTCAACCGCCGACCAGTCCCTCAGGTCCTGCATGTACAGGGTCCCCATGAACTGGAAGCCGAACCAGCTGCCGAGCAGCGCCATGGCGCCGAAGTTGGCGCGCCGGAGCTGCGGGGAGCGGAGGATGCCCAAGCGAACAAGGGGATTCGGGCTGTGCTGCTCGATCAGGACAAAGGCGCTGAGCAGCGCTGCCACACCAATGAACGAGAGCAGGGTGCGAGCCGATCCCCAGCCGACGTTCGGCGCCTCGACCACGGTGTAGACGAGGCCCAGCATCGTTGCCGCCAGGGTCGCCGTCCCCGGGAAGTCGAGCTTCCGGAGCGAGAACCCGGAGGCAGCCTCGTCGCGATCGAGGTAGCGCGGCAGCAGGAAAAGGATCGCCGCCGCGATCGGCACCGGCATGAAGAACGTCCACCTCCAGCCGAGCTCGGTGAGCAGCCCGCCGAAGATCAGACCGGCCGACCAACCGCTTGCACCTGTCGCCGTGTAGACGCTGAGCGCCTTGTTGCGCGCCGGCCCCTCGGCGAACTTCGTGGTGATGATCGAGAGCCCGGCTGGCGCCGTGAAGGCCGCCGACGCGCCCTTGATGAACCTGGTGGCGATCAGGGTGGTGCCGTCGTTCGCGATGCCGCCGATGAACGACGCGACCACGAATACGGCCAATCCGGCGAGCAGGACCTTGCGACGGCCGATCAGATCAGCCGCGCGGCCGCCGAGCAGGAGCAGGCCGCCGTAGCCGAGCACGTAGCCGCTGACGATCCACTGCAGCGAGCTCGGTTGCAGGTCCAGCTCGTGTCCGATGTTGGGCAGCGCGACCGCGACCATCGAGACGTCCATCCCGTCCAGGAAGAGGACGCCGCAGAGGAGCAGCAGGAGTCCCCAGAGGCGGGAATCGAATCGAGTTGCGGGTGAAGTCTGAGTTGCTTGCTCCATCTGTTCCTCCCAAACGGGTCAGAGGCGGACTGTGTGAGGCGGCTAGTATATGCATACGCATGCAATGTGTCAACAAGTTATGTGCAAGCAACTCTTGCTATAATGCCCGCCCACAGGGGTAGAAGGAGTAAGGCGAAGTGCCTGCTAATGCAGAGAGAGACCAGCTTCTAGATCGATGGAGTGAGCTCGAGTCCGAGCACGCTCGCGTTCGCGAAGCCCTCGAGCATCGCCTCCAGCGAGAGCATCGCCTCTCCCTCACCGAGTACGAGGTCCTGCGGCGCCTCTCCGACTCTCCCGAGGGACATCGCCGCATCCAGGAGCTCGCCGAGGAGATTCATCTGAGCCAGAGCGCCCTTTCCCGCCTCGTCCAGCGCCTCGAGGACGACGGCTTTGTCTGCCGCAACGTCTGCGACCACGACCGCCGCGGCGTCTTCGCCTGCGTCACCGACGCCGGCCGCAAGGCGGAGGCCGAGGCACACCCCACCCACGTCTCCGTGCTCGCGGAGACCTTGGGCGACACCGCCTAGTCCCAGCCTTCACCTTCATACTGGCGCCGTGCGCTGGGTGAAGAGAGCCACGGCGATGGCCGCAATCGCGGCCATCGGGGCGACTCTGTTCGCGTCGGCCGCGGACGCCGGCCCCACGGCTCCCCTCAACCACTCGGGCCGTTGGATCACGGATGCCAAGGGCCGGGTCGCGATCCTGCACGGCGTCAACATGGTCAACAAGCAGCCGCCCTACGCTCCCTCGGCCCAGGGGTTCGGGGACGACGACGCGGCCTTCCTGCAGCGCAACGGCTTCGACGCAGTTCGGCTGGGGCTGATCTACAAGGCGATCGAGCCGACCCCGGGTGCGTATGACGACGGCTATCTGAACGACATCGCCGCGACTGAGGCCGACCTCGCCCGCCACGGCGTCTTCAGCCAGCTCGACTTCCACCAGGACATGTACAACGAGCGCTTTCAGGGAGAGGGCTGGCCGGACTGGGCGGTGCAGGACGACGGCGTTCCGAACGTCCCCCAGGCCGGGTTCCCGGGCAACTACTTCCTCAACGGCGCGCTGATTCGCGCCTTCGACAACTTCTGGGCGAACTCGCCCGGTCCTGGTGGAGTTGGGTTGCAGGATCGCTACGCGGCGGCCTGGGCGCACGTGGCTTCACGGTTCGCATCGGCGCGGCACACGCTCGGCTTCGACCTGATGAATGAGCCGTGGCCCGGTACGCCGTGGACCACCTGTTTCGTTCCGGGCGGATGCCCCGCGTTCGACACCGGCTCGCTCCTGCCCTTCTACAAGCGGGTGATCGCGGCCATCAGAAGCGTCGACCAGAGCAAGCTCGTCTGGTACGAGCCCAACGTTCTCTTCAACTTCGGCGCTGACTCGGCCGTCACCGGGCTCGGGGATCGCTCCGCTGGGTTCAGCTTCCACGTCTACTGCGTCCCTGGCTCGTTCACCATCAGCGCCTTCAACGACCTGGGCTGCCCGCAGCTGGACGACCACGTCTTCTCGAACGCAGACGCGCACGCCCAGGCCACCGGGGACGCTCTGATGCTGAACGAATTCGGCGCCACCGACGATCTCGCGACGATCCGCCAGAACGTGCAGCAGGCCGACCAGCACATGGTCTCCTGGGAGTACTGGCACTACTGCGAGTGCCTGGACCCGACCACCTCCGGCTCCGGGACCCAGGCGATCGTGATCGATCCCAATCAGCCTCCCTCGGGCGCCAACGTCAAGCAGGCGAAGCTCGACGTGCTCTCCGAGCCGTATCCGCAGGTCGTGGCGGGGACGCCCACGAGCTATGGCTTCGACGACGCGACCCGCAGGTTCACGCTTGCCTATTCGACCAGGGGGCCGACCGGGAAGAACTTCGCCCGTCGTCCCAAGCACAACCGCAAGCGCTCCAAGTCGAAGTTCCGCCAGACCCAGATCTTCCTGGGCCAGGACGGCTACCCGGGCGGCTATGCCGTCTCGGTCAGCGGCGGCGGCATCGCGTCGAAGCGAAAGGCGAGCCTGCTCCGGGTCATCGCCTGCCCAGGCCGGCGCAACGTCAGCGTCACCGTCCTGCCGGCGAGCGCCGGCGGCCGGAGCCAAGCCGACTGCAGGGTGACCGGCCGTCGGAAGAAGCACCGGCGCTAGGCGCCGGCTTCGGCCTCTTCGTCCGCGTCGACCGGGACCACCTCCGCAGCGCAGGTCGTGCACAGCACGAGCCCGCTCGGCGGCCCCTCGGTCAATGCCGTGTTCTTCTCGGCGTCGGTGAGGGTGGCACCGCAGTTCTGGCACCGGTCCGGCAGCTGCTCGATGGTCCGCTCCTCGAGCTCCATGGATCGAGTTTATTCCGCGGCTAGTAGGGCGGCAACCGGTCGTACCAGTCGCCGAGCACCCTGAAGGACGACCAGAAGCGCTGCTTTGCGTCCTCGGTGTCGAGTGAGTCGTCGATGTCGGGCACGTACAGCGCGTCCACCGTCGGGGTCAGCCGCTGCACCTCGCCCTCGACCGGCTCGATGCGATCCGAAAGGGGCAGCTCGAGGTCGTTGAGGGTCTCGAGGGCCTCGTCTCCCATCACCACGATCATCCGGGGCTGCACGATCGCGATCTCCTCCGCGACCCTTGCGATACACGAGTCGGATGCGTGGGTGGGATCCGTCAGAGGGCACTTCACGCAGAGCGTCCCGAAGACCACGATCGGATCGATGGCGAGCCGCTTGAAGCTCTTCATCAATGCGTTTCCGGCCCGGCCATAGAAGGCGACGCCCTCCTCGATCTCCGACGCGGTCGCGGATCGCTTCAGCATCATGATGTCGGCCTGGGGGTGGCCCGAGCCCTGCACGGGCATGACGTTTCCCCGGGGGCAGTCCTCGCAGGCGGCCAGCTCCCTGCCAAGGTCGTTCAGCTCCCGGATCGCGCGCTCGAGGTACTTCTCGCGGATCTCGTCGTCGGTTATGGATGACACGGCGCCTTGCCTCTTCTTCGGGCCGGGCTCGGCCCCTTGCGGGTGCATCAACTCTTGCTGGCGCTGCGACGGCGGGCCCGCGGCTTGCGACGACCGTCACGTTCGGCGAGCGAGCGGCCTCCCCGGCCGCCGCTGGTCTGGAGAAACTTGAGGGCCTGGACGTAGACCAGGTTCTTGTGCTTGCGGACGATGTCCGCCTCCCGCATCGACTCCAGGAACTCCTGCGGCCCTTGGAAATCCCGCAGACGGATCTTGACGCTGCCGAGCCCTTGCGCGACATGGCTGTCTGACCCGGCGCCCGGAACGATCGAGTACTTGCGGGCGAAGCGAACGGCCTCCTCGTTGAAGGCGGAGAAGGCGACCCGCGGGTTGAACACCTCGAGGATGTCGATCTCCTCCACGATCTCGAGCAGATGCTCGTAGTCGGGGACTGAGTGGAGCCGATCGAATGGGTGCGGGACGTAGACGAGCCCTCCCTGCCGCCGGATCTCGGCGATGGTCTCCTTCATCGACATCCCGCGTTCGATCCGCTCGCGGATGAAGAGCCCGATCACCTCGCCCTCGTGGGCCGTCTTGACCTCCTCCGCGAGGATCACCTTGATCCCATCGATCCGCTTGGCGAGCTCTTCGGCCTCCAGCGCCCCTGAGATCTCGTTGTGGTCGGTGATCGCAATCGCACCGAGGCCCTGCTCCTTGGCGGTCTCGAGGAGCAGCTCGGCCGGCGTGGCGCAGTCCGGCGAGTGGTCGGTGTGCATGTGGAGGTCTACATGGATGTGGTCGCGGTCCCGCAGGCGCGCCCGAATCTCGGGGTTCCCCTCCGGGTCGTGGCGCCTGGAGGCCAGCCGCCGGTAGACGGCCTCCACATCGTCCGTGACCTCGGCCCAGGGTCGCGCCTCGCCGCAATCCCGGGCGGCGGTGCGAAGCTCCCCGCGGAGGGACTCATCGCGACAGAGGCGCTCGAGCTGTGCCGACAGCGTGAGCACGTCGCCGAGCGGAAAGAGCAGGCCGCGCTCGCCCTCGCCCACGAGCTCGCGATACAGCTCGAGGTCGGAGACGACGGGAACGGCGCCCGCCGCAAAGGCCTTCCGGATCAGGCCGGGAGCGGCCCGCACGCCGCCGGATGCGAGGCAGACGATGTCAGCGCCGGCAAGGAACTCGGCAGGCTCACCGTCGCGCGGCCGGACGACCCGCAGCCTCTCGCGCAGCCGGCGGCTCACGCGAGCGAGCGGATCCGTGGGCCCGTCGAACCAGATCACGCCCTCCCAGTCGAGGTCATCGGGGAGCCTGCGAAGGGCCCGCAGCAGGAGTCGCAGCGCCCCGCGCTCCTCCTCGGCGCAGTGCACGATCCGGATCCGCCCGGCCGGCGCCGGGTCGAGGGCCGGCTCGGCGACGTCGGCGCCGGGCCGAATCAGCTGGTACTGGCCGGGGAAGAAGCGCTGCAGCAGCTCACCGGTCGCCTCGTTGCTGGCGGTGCGTTCATCTATCCGTCCGAAGAAGACCTCCACGAGCATGCGCGCCACCTGGGTGGAAAGCACCCGCTCGACTGGCTCATGAAACGTCGCGACGTTGAGCGACTGGGAGTGACGAAGCGCCGCGGACCCGGTGCTGGGAACGAAAGGCTCGTGCACGTGCACCAGATCGAGCGGGACGGCGCCGAGCAGGCTCTCCAGCGCCCCGCTCACGTCAAGGGGAAGCGGCGCCGGGCGGCGACGCGGGCCGCTCGGCAGGGGAATGCTCTGCCCGATGGCGAGCACCCGCGGGTTCTCCCCCTTCAGCACAGCCCCCGGATTCTTCCCCGCCTCTCTGATCAGGCGCCGGCTATCTCGAATTGCCGACCGTGACTCGGACGGCGCAACGATCAGAACCCGGTGCCCGCGCCCCGCGAGCTCCTCGGAAGTCCGCCGAACGAATTCATTGATCTCATGCCTGCTCCCCCAAGGATGGGGACTGACCTGGGCAATGGAAAGGGAGTCGCCGGCGCCCACGCCGCGAGCTTAGGGGAGGGAGGCAGTGAACCCAGGGCCGACCGTGGATGCCGCCGTGCGAGTCAGTTTCACTGCGAGCAGTAGGCGGCAGCCGCGGTCGGCCCTGCGTCCCTGAACTACTTGGACTTCGCCTTGGCCTTGGACTTCTTCGCCTTGTCCTTCTTCGCCTTCCCGGCGGGCAGGCCGCGCTCGCGCGCGTACTTGGCGATGAACGCCTCGGTGTCCTCTCGCGCCTGCGAGTCGGGCCGCTGGTTGTGCGGCGACTTCATCAGGTAGCTCGATGGACCATCCAGCTGGCCGGCGATCCCATGGTTCAGGGCCAGCTTCACGATCCTGACGGCGTCGATGACGATGCCGGCGGAGTTCGGCGAGTCCCAGACCTCGAGCTTGAGCTCGAGGTTGAGGGGCACGTCGCCGAAGGCCTTGCCCTCGACGCGGATGTGCGCCCACTTGCGGTCCGTCAGCCACGGCACGTAGTCCGAGGGGCCGACATGGACGTTCTCCGGAGCCAGCTCATGGTCCATGATCGAGGTGACGGCGTTGGTCTTCGAGATCTTCTTCGACTCCAGCCGCTCGCGCTCGAGCATGTTGTAGAAGTCCATGTTGCCGCCGACGTTGAGCTGGCTGGTGCGCTCCATGCTCACACCGCGGTCGGCGAACAGCCTCGCCAGCTGGCGGTGCACGATGGTGGCGCCCACCTGCGACTTGATGTCGTCGCCGATGATCGGCAGGCCGGCCTCCTCGAAGCGCTTGTCCCAGTAGTCCTCGCGGGCGATGAAGACCGGCAGGCAGTTGACGAAGCCGACGCCGGCGGCCAAGGCCTGTTCGACGTACCACTTGGTCGCCTGCTCGGACCCGACCGGCAGGTAGCAGACGAGCAGATCCGTTTGCGTGTCCTGCAGGATCCCCACGATGTCGGCGGTCTGGCCCGGGGCCTTGGTGATCTTCTCCTTCAGGTACTTGCCAAGCCCGTCGTGGGTCATGCCGCGATGGACCTTGACCCCGAGGTTCGGCACGTCGGAGAACTTGTAGGTGTTGTTCTGACCCGACCAGATCGCCTCTGAAAGGTCCTTGCCGACCTTGTCGGCATCGATGTCGAAAGCGGCTGTGAATTCGATGTCGCGCACGTGGTAGCCGCCAAGGTCGACGTGCATCAGGCCCGGCACCCGCTCTGCGGGATCGGCATCCTTGTAGTACTGGACGCCCTGCACGAAAGAGCTCGCGCAGTTGCCGACACCGACTATCGCGACGCGAACCTTCTCGTCACGAGCGCCGTTGCGCCGGGCGCCATTCGCTCTTCCATTCACGGTGCTCATCTGTGGAAAATCCTCCTAGATAAGAGAGTCAGCCTTGAAACGACACTTGCGCTCAAGGGTGGTTACACGTCGTCGGCTGGTACCGCGGGACCTGTGGGCGCCTGCGGCACATCCGCGCCTCGCTGGTTGAGCGCGTTCCTGACGTGCCAAACGCGCTGTACCACGGTGAAAGCCGTCAGCACCGCCATAGCGTAGATCGCCGGGGCCAGAAGATCTGCATCGAATACTCCGGCGCCTTTTGCGAAGACGAGGCCGATGGAGAGTATGACCACTCGCACGGGACGTGTGGCGATGCCAACCTTGCACTCCACGCCCAGCGCCTCGGCCCGTGCCCGGGTGTAGCTCACCATCAGCGAGCCGAGCACGACGACCACGCACATCGCGGCGGCAAATTCGTCGCCCGAGAGCGCGAACCGGTAGGCAACGGCTGTCAGCACGATGCCCTCCTCGACCCGGTCGAGGGTGGAGTCGAGGAAGGCGCCGAACAGCGTCCCCTTGCCCGACGCGCGTGCAAAGCGCCCGTCGAGGGTGTCCATGACCGAGCCGATGATGAAGGCGACGCCGCCGAGGAAGTAGAGGCCCTGCCAGATCAGAACGGCGGCGGCCAGGTTCCCGACCAGGCCCACCATTGAGATCGCGTTCGGCGTCAGGCGAGACTCGATCAGGCGGTCGCGGACCGCCGCCGAGAGCTCCGACGCCGTGGTTGGCCGCGTCGCCGATCCGGGCGCCCCGTTCTGGGGCCGTTCCTGTTGCTCGATGCTCATCGTGCGATCGCCCAGACTACGCCGGTGCGGGCTGAGGCTCGAGCTCGCCGGCAGGGGGCCGTGGCCCGAGCGGCGCGAACGACCAATCCGGGTTCAGGCGCGCGAGCAGGAGGGCAACTCCCGTGGCAAGCGCGGCGGTCATCAGCCCGAAGACGGCGTCCAGCCAGAAGTGGTTGCCGCTCGCCACCACGACGAAGGTCATCAGCAGCGGATAGGCGAAAAACAGTCCCCTGACCACCGGCTGGCGGACGAGCATCGCCAGCGACCAGGCCAGGATCACGGAGAGGCCGACGTGCATGGAGGGGACCGCTGCGAACGGATTGAAGAGCGCATCGCCCGGATGCGACAGGAGCGGGTTGTTGCCGGTGACCGAGCTCGAAGGGTCGAGACCGAGCTCGGGCAGGAAGCGCGGCGGAGCGGTCGGGAAGAGGGCATAGCCGATCACCGAGATCGCCATCGCGGCGAAGACGGCATTGCGGACGAAGCCGAAGCTCCCGCGGTAGCGGAAGTAGAGAATCGCCAACATCAGGCAGCTGCCCTTGAAATGGAGGTTCGCGTAGCCCCAGCGAGCCACCTCGGCCGGCCAGCCTGCGCTGACCGCCCAATGCTGGACGCTCGGCTCGATCAGCAGTCCGAGCGACCGCTCGGCGCTGACCAGGTCGCGGGCGTGGGAGAAGGAGAGCCCCATGCTGCCGTCGACGGCACCGCGAGCGTGCCGCCAGGCCCAGTAGGCGGTGGCGAGAAGAACCAGCTGCAGGACCAGGTCCAGGGGCCCACGGGGCAGAAAATTGAGCTTACGGAGACGCTCGCTCATGGAGTGCCGCCCATATGGGCGATCCCCGCGGCCCGAGCGGTGGAGGACTGGGCCGACCCGTACTGGATGATCGGCTCCTCGTGGCAGCGGGGTCCCGAGCTGACCGCCCGCACAGGAGAGAAGTCGATGCCGACGCGGAAGCGGCCGGGAGTGGTCACGTCGATCATCGTGTAGCCGCCCGGTGCCTGCTCCACACATCCGGTGCCCTGCTCGATCGCCCAATACGGCGTCCAATGGACTCGTATGAGGACGGTGCCGGGCGCACTCGCATCGACAACGAAGCCCTGAGGGGTCAGCTTCACCATCTCGCCGCCGATTGCGAGCGGCGAGGGGTTCTGAACCGCATAGACAGTCCAGTTCTTGCTGTGGAAGACCTTGTGGAGGTAGGAGGGAGGGCCCTTCTTGAGCAGCCGCTTCTCGCCGCGGGCGGCGTAGTCGAGAGGCGCCCGCGGGACGGCGACGTAGCCCACGCCGAGGTCATCCAGCCAGCTCCGGTACTGGGGCCCGGTGATCGGCGCCGATTGGTAGAAGAGCGGATTGAGCTTGCGGTCCAGCTGGCGCTCCCAGCCGCGGGCGATGTAGATCCCATCCGGGACGTACGCGGACTCCCAGTGATGTTCCTCGGGAAGCACCTCGACTCGCTGAGAATCGCGATGGGGCCGGCCGCGGAGGAAGTCGACGAGCGGCGCGTAGTACCCGGCGCTGACGGAGGGCTGCGCGTTCACCTCCTCGAGGTCGCGCACCACCGGCGACCATTGCCAGTAGATTAGGACGGGCACCAGGAGGACGAGCGCGAACCGCTGCCGGCGCCAGAGCCCGAAGGCCAGGATCGGCCCAAGCAGCAGCGAACCCAGCCGCGTCGCATTGCCGCCCATTGGGGTCTGGATCAGGAACGCGGCAGCGAGCGCGGCCCCATAGACCGCCACCCCGTAGCGCAGCAGACGCTCCTCCGGAGGCAGGGCCACGAAGACCGCGATCGCGACGAGAATCGCCGGCTCGAAGCTCGAGAAGTCGAACGGCTCGGTGCCACCCTCGGGGAACGCGGCGGAGATCAGCAGCGCGACCCCAACCGCAACCACAGCCAGTTCGAGGCCCTTCCGGCTGCGCTCGGCGATCGCGTAGGCGACCACCGCGCAAGCAAGGAAGAGCGCCGCGACCGGGCTGGCGAACGGCGTCAGCGCCGCGAACAGGACCGACGTGATGCGATGCCCCCTCTGGGCGAAGTGGACGGCGCAGAGCGCGACCGCGACGCCCAGGGCAAAGGTCAGACGGCCGGTGAAAAGGCTGATCGAGGTCGCCGTCGCGAACCAGATGACACCCAGCCGGGCCCGATCGCCGAAGCGGCGATACGCGATCCCGGAGAAGAGCAACGCCGCGGCGATCGATGCAAGCACGCCCACCAGCCGAGTCCCGATCGCGTCACTGAGGATCGGGAGGAGGATTCCGTAGCCCGGCAGGTGATGGCCACCGAACCAGAAGTTGTCCCAGGTGACGATGCCGTCGTGTGCGAAGAGACCCGACCGGAACACCTGGGCAGCGTGGTCCGCGCTGTCCGGCTGGATGATCAGGTAGGCAATGCCGAGAGCAGCCGCGACCAGCCCCGGCTCGCCGTAGCGGCGGAGCACCTCTCGCGCGTTCAAGCCGTCGCGGGCCGCCAGGACCAGACGGCCGGCCGGACGCGGGCCAGGACCTGAAGCGCTGCGACGGCCGACAGCGCCGCGACGAGCAGGCCGAAGGCGCCATCGACCCAGAAGTGGTTCGCCGTCACGATCACGACCCAGAAGACGAGCACCGGGTACGCGGCCCAGAGGACCTTGGTGATCTTATGCTTGGAGATCAACACGCCGGACACGCCGATCATCGTGGAGAAGGCGACGTGCATGCTGGGGATCGCCGCGTAGGGATTGATGAACAGCCTCACGAGGCCGGAGTCATGGTTGACCTGGGCGTACTGGGTGATCGTGTCGACGAGGTGGTCGCTGGGGAAGAGCCGCGGAGGCGCGGTCGGCAGGAGGGCATAGCCCACCACCGCCAGACCCATAGCGACCATGAACATGTTGCGCACGAAGTAGAAATTCCGGTTCCTGAAGAGATAGAGCCAGACCAGGAACGCCGTGGTCACCACGAAGTGGCTGTTCATGTACATGAAGTTGGCGAAGTCGACGATCCACCGCTGATGGATGAACACGGCCTGGAGGTTGGGCTCGAAGAACGTGTGGGTGCTCTTCTCGAAATCGATCACGTGCTGGCCGTTGGTGATGGCCACGGCGCGCTGGCCGTCAGCGACGCCACGCACGGCCTCATAGCAGAGCTCTGCGACCACGAACAGGCTGAGCTGTCGGGCCGCGTCCCCATACCCCTGAGGTAGCCAATTGCCGATTTTGTCGATCAGGGCACGCATGACCGGGAGATTCTAGTCATCGGGCGGCGTCTAGTTACTGCCCAATAACACGTTCGTCATGAATTGCGGAACTCTTCGTCGGTTGCGAGGAACCGGATCACCCGCTCGACGACCTCTGGAGCGTCGATCCAGGGCCAGTGACCGGCTTTCGGGAGCTCGACCAGCTCCGAGTTGGGCAGGCGAGCCGCATAGGCACGGCCCGAAGCGGGCGGGGATGTAGCGGTCCTTTCCACCCCAAAGGATCAGCGCCGGTGCCCTGATCGTCCCCAGGCGCTCGCCGGCGGCGGCCAGCCGATCGGGCGGAGCGGAGCGATAGAGCCTGAGGATCGCCTCGAACGTCCCCTTGTCGAGGTGGTCCCAGATTGAATCGATGAAAGCCGGGTCGTGCCGGCTCCAGTCACCGCGCGACTCGCGCAGGCCCATGTCGAGTAGGCGGCGCGTCCAGATTCGATTCGAGAGCTCGCCCAGCCCGCGCGTTCGCCAGACGCGGGCGGTCCGGTGCCAGCGATAGCCGGCCAACAGGACGACGGCGTTCATGATGACCAGCCGCCTGACCCTCTCCGGCTCCTCCTGTGCCCCGATCAGCGCGACAGCGCCCCAGTCATGCACGACCAGCGAGTGGTCCTCGACGGCCATCCTCTGCAGGAAGCGCTGGGTGAACTTGGCCAACCCGTCCATCGAGTAATCGAACTCCGCGGAGGATGGACGGCCGGAGCGTCCCCAGCCAGGGAGGTCGAAGGCGAGCGCGGGACCCGTGATCCGTTCGAGGAATGGCTGCCAGTCCTCGGAGTGAGACGGGTTGCCATGGACGAAGACAGCCGGGGGCCCGTCTCCCTTCACCCTCCGGAAGAAGGTGGAGACGCCATCGACCATCACGGTGCCGGTCTCGATCTCGGTCACGAGGGTCGCGGACAATATCCTCGGCCCGTGCCATTGCCCAGCAAGGTCGTGCTTGCCGACGGGAGCACCACGACGCTCCCGCCCGGCACGCCACCGAGAATCCCGAAGCGCGATCCGGAATGGCGGCGCCCGCCGCGCCGCCGCGTCCTCGCGATCCGCGACCGGCTCCGCGAGCTCTACGGGCGTCCCGTCAACGACCCACACGGACACCCGATCGCGGAGCTCGTTCGCACCGTGCTCTCCCAGAACACGAACGACCGCAATCGCGACGTCGCCTATACCTGCCTGCGCGAGCGGTTTCCGACCTGGGAGGAGGTCCGCGACGCTCCGACGGAGGAGGTGGAGGCTGCGATCAAGCCCGGCGGGCTGAGCGTCACGAAGGCCCCACGGATTCAGGAGATTCTGGGACGGCTCGGCGACCACCCTGATCTCGACTGGCTGGCGGAGGCTCCCCGGGAGGAGGCGCTCGCTTACCTCGACGACCTGCCTGGAGTGGGCCGCAAGACGGCCGCCTGCGTGATGATCTTCGCGTTCGGACGCCCCGAGATCCCGGTCGACACCCACGTGCACAGGGTCGGCGGGCGACTCGGGCTGTTCAGGCTCGGCGCCCCCTTCGAAGAGGCGCATGACGAGATGCTCGCGATCACGCCGCCCGAGGATGCGTACGAGCTCCACGTCAACCTGATCCAGCATGGACGGGCGATCTGCCGCCCGAAGCCGCGCTGCCGCGAGTGCGGGCTGCGCCGGATGTGTCCCTGGTATCGGACCAATATGCTCCGCGCGAAATGAAGCGGAGCACCTTCGTCATGTTCGGGCTGGTCGTGTTGCTTCTCGGAGTCGGGGTCCCCGCCTGGGCGTTCACCCACCAGGGCTCGGAGAGCGCCTCGCCCGAGGAGGTCCCCGCCAGCCTCCAGGAGGGCAAGGACCTCTTCGTCACCAACTGCGGCGCCTGCCACACCCTCGCCAAGGCGGGCACCGACGGCGTCATCGGCCCGAACCTCGACGACCTCCTCGCCCCTCCGAGCGCCAGCGCCCCCGCTCCGTCGACGATCAAGCCTCGGGTTCTCAGCGCGATCAACAACGGGGTCGGGGGACGGATGCCGAAGGGCATCCTGAGCGGCCAGCAGGCCGATGAGGTCGCGACCTTCGTCTCACAGGTCGCCGGGCAGGGCCCGTAGGCGTACCGAATTCCGGGCGGATTTCGGCTTCCGCCGCAACTCTGCGTGAAACACTGCTGTTAGCAGCAGAGAGAGGACTCGAAGGGCCCCTCGCGCCACAGCGGCGCGGCACGGGGCCCCCAGCGAAAGGAGTTTCAGTTGCATCACACAGACCACCCGCGGACGCGGGGGCGCATGGGCTTGGCGTTGGTGCTGGGGCTGGTAGCAGCCCTGAGCATCGCGCTGCTTCCGGGCGCCGCCGAGGCCAAGGGCAAGAAGAACAGCCACCAGCTCACGGTAATGACCCGCAACCTGTATCTCGGGGCTGACCTGAGCCCGGCGCTCAACGCGAGCACCGTGGACGGCGCCGTCAATGCCGCGTACCAGATCGAACAGCAGGTGCACCGGACCCAGTTCCCGTCGGTGCGCGCAGCGCTGCTGGCGAAGGAAATCCTCAAGCAGAAGCCGGATGTGGTCGGCCTGCAGGAGGCCGCCTGGTGGCGGACCGAGCCGTATGACCTGAGCGCCGTCACAACCGGGCCGAAGGCGACACAGACCGATCCGGCGGGTGGCGACTTCCTCACCGACCTGCTCACGCAGCTCAACAAGGGCGGCAAGAAGGGCAAGAAGGGGAGCGCAAGCGCCGCAAAGAAGAAGAGCTCGATCAGCTACAGGATCGCCGTCGTCAAGCCGGAGTTCGATTTCGAGTTGCCGGTCAACCAGGGCACCGGCGGACTGAGCGTTTGCCCGGCGCAATGTCACAACGAACGCCTCACCATGCGCGACGCGATCCTCGTCCGCAACGGGGTCAAGGCCAGCAAGCCGAGCAGTGGCACGTTCAACACGCTGCTGCAGGTCAAGGTTGGCGGAGCCCTGAACGTCAATGTCACACGCGGCTGGGCTGCCGCAGACATCAAGGTGAACGGCCGGAAGGTGCACGTCGTCGATAGCCACCTCGAGGCCTTTGACAGCGCCTCGAGCAACACAGGTAGCGACGGGGTCACCTATCCGAAGGGCGGCATCCGCGAGGCCCAGGCCAAGCAGCTGATCGCCCCGGGCGGGCCGACGACCTCGAAGCTCCCGACGGTTCTCGTCGGGGACTTCAACTCGGACTCGCCGGTACACGGCGACCAGGTGGACCCGGGTGACGCGTTGGCCTATCGGGCGCTGCTGGCCGGCGGCTGGAGCGAGCGTGCATTCACTCCTCCGCCGTTCGGATGCTGCATCCAGGATCCGAACCTGACGGACCCGAGCCCGGCCGGGATCACCCACCGGGTCGACCACATCATGTCCAACAACAAGAAGGTCAAGTTCAAGAAGGGTGGCCTGACGAGCACCTACGCGAACGGCCTGTGGTCATCTGACCATTTCGGCGTCTGGAGCCGGCTGCAGGTGAAGTAGCGGACGCCGACAGCACGATTGACGAGAGGCCGGGGCCAGGCGCCCCGGCCTCTTTTTTTGCCGAGGCTTGCCGAACACGCATACATCTGCCACACTGCCACTTAGATTTCTTAGGCGGCTAGACTGAACCAGACTTTCCAGCAATAACAAGAGACTTTGGAGGAATGACAGTGGCAAAGACGATAGGAATCGATCTCGGCACGACCAACTCGGCCATGGCGGCCATGGAGGGCGGCGAGCCGGAGATCATCGAGAACGCCGAGGGCGGCCGTACCACCCCGTCCGTCGTCGGCTTCACCGACTCCGGTGAGCGGCTGGTTGGCACCGTCGCCAAGCGCCAGTCGGTGATGAACCCTGAGAACACCATCTTCTCGATCAAGCGCTTCATGGGCCGCAAGGAGGCCGAGGTCAAGGAGGAGGAGACCATCGTCCCCTACAAGGTCGTCCCCGGCCCCAACGGCGACGTCCGCATCGAGGTGGAGGGCAAGCAGTACTCGCCCCCCGAGATCTCGGCGATGATCCTGCAGAAGGTCAAGGCTGATGCCGAGGCGAAGCTCGGCGAGTCCGTCGACTCGGCCGTGATCACCGTCCCGGCCTACTTCAACGACGACCAGCGCCAGGCGACCAAGGACGCCGGCAAGATCGCCGGCCTCGACGTCAAGCGGATCATCAACGAGCCGACCGCGGCGGCGCTGGCCTACGGACTCGACAAGGAGCAGTCAGACCAGACCATCCTCGTCTTCGACCTGGGCGGCGGCACGTTCGACGTCTCCGTCCTGGAGATCGGTGACGGGGTCTTCGAGGTGAAGTCCACCTCGGGCGACAACCACCTGGGCGGCGACAACTGGGACAAGGCGATCGTCGAGTGGCTGGTCGCCGAGTTCAAGCGCGACCAGGGCGTCGACCTGTCGACGGACAAGAACTCCCTGCAGCGCCTCTACGAGGCCGCGGAGAAGGCCAAGATCGAGCTCTCCACCACTCAGGAGACGCAGATCAACCTGCCCTTCATCACCGCGACCGACGCAGGGCCGAAGCACCTCGACATCAAGCTGAGCCGGGCGAAGCTCTCCGAGCTGACCTCCGATCTGCTCGAGCGTGTCGTCGGACCCGTCAAGCAGGCGCTCTCCGACGCGGGCACCGACGTGGATCACGTGGTGCTGGTCGGCGGCATGACCCGCATGCCGGCGGTCCAGGAGAAGGTCAAGGAGCTGACCGGCAAGGACCCGCACCAGGGCGTCAACCCGGATGAGGTCGTCGCAATCGGCGCCGCGATCCAGGCCGGCGTGCTGGGCGGCGAGGTCAAGGACGTGCTGCTGCTCGACGTCACTCCGCTCACCCTCGGCATCGAGACCAAGGGCGGCGTGATGACGAAGCTGATCGAGCGCAACACGACGATCCCGACCAAGAAGTCGGAGATCTTCTCGACAGCGGAGGACAACCAGCCCTCCGTTGAGGTCCATGTGCTCCAGGGCGAGCGCGAGATGGCGTCCGGCAACAAGAGCCTGGGCAAGTTCCAGCTCACCGGCATCCCGCCCGCGCCGCGAGGCATCCCTCAGGTCGAGGTGACCTTCGACATCGACGCGAACGGCATCCTCAACGTCTCAGCCAAGGATCTCGGCACCGGCAAGGAGCAGAAGATCGAGATCAAGGGCGGCTCCGGGCTCGATGACACAGAAGTCGAGCAGATGATCAAGGACGCCGAGTCGCACGCCGACGAGGACCGTCACCAGCGCGAGCTGGCCGAGGCCCGCAACGTCGCCGAGAACGCCGCCTACCAGGCGGAGAAGCAGCTCTCGGAGCTGGGCGACAAGGTCGACGCCTCCAACAAGGAGGAGATCGAGACGGCGATCAAGGACGTGCGCGACTCGCTCACCTCCGAGGACGCCGGCGAGATCCGCTCCAAGTCGGATGCCCTGCAGGCAGCCTTCCAGAAGGTCTCCGAGCAGATCTACTCGCAGGCGGCCGAGGAGCAGGCCGCGACCTCCACCGACGGTGCCTCGCAGAACGGCGCCGGCGACGAGGAGGTCGTGGACGCTGAGGTCGTGGACGACGAGAAGACCTCGTAGAGGGAGTCCGATGATCGACGAGGAGCGTCACACCGACGAAGAGGAGGTCGTGGACGCTGAGGTCGTGGACGCGGAAGGGGTGGACGGGCAAGACCCGTCCACCGCGGAGGCGGAGAACGGCAACGGCGCCGCCGATCAGGTCGAGCGCGATCTCGACGAGCTCGGCGAGGCCAAGCGCGAGCGCGACGAGTACCTCGAGCTCGCACAGCGGACGCGGGCCGACTTCGAGAACTACCGCAAGCGGGTGGCCAAGGAAACTTCCGAGGCCCTCGTTCGCGGCAAGGCGGAGCTCGCCCGCGAGCTGCTGCCCGTGATCGACAACCTCGAGCGCGCCTTACAGTCAGGTGCGGAGCCCTCAGCGCACGAGGCGCTCACGCGCGGCGTCGAGCTCGTGCTCGAGGAGCTCAGAGGCAAGCTCGCCGGCGCGGGCGTCGAGGCGTTCGACCCGAAGGGCGAGAAGTTCGATCCGCAGGTCCACGAGGCACTCTCGACTCAGCCCGCGAAGGGCACAGAAGCGGGGGTCGTCCTGGAGACCGTAGAGAAGGGCTATCGCCTGAACGGCCAGGTCCTGAGGCCCGCCAAGGTGGTGGTGAGCAAGTAATGGCGAGCGCCCCGCGCGACTTCTACGAGGTGCTGGGCGTCTCCAAGTCCGCCTCGCAGGACGAGATCAAGAAGGCCTATCGGGAGCTGGCCCGCAAGTGGCATCCCGATCGCAACCCGGATGACGAGCAGGCCGAGGAGCGCTTCAAGGAGATCCAGCAGGCCTACGACGCGCTCTCGGATCCGGAGAAGCGCAAGCAGTACGACGCCGGTGGGCGCTTCGGCGGCTTCGGCGCGGGCGGCTTCCCGGGCGCCGGCGCCGGCGGCTTCCCTGGTGGCGGCGGATTCGCCTCCGACATCGGCGACATCTTCTCGACCTTCTTCCGGGGCGGACGCCAGCAGCAGGGCCCGCGCGAGCTGCGCGGCCGAGACCTCGAGACGGAGGTTCGCCTCTCCTTCGACCAGGCCATGCACGGGACGCAGATCGCCGTCTCCGTTCCGACGACCGGGCCTTGTCCGACCTGCAGCGGCAGCGGAGCCAAGCCGGGCACCTCGCCCCGAACCTGTCCTCGCTGCGAGGGCACCGGGATCGACGCCCAGAGCCAAGGCCTCTTCTCGATCTCACAACCCTGCCCCGAGTGCGGCGGCCAGGGCGAGATCATCGATGATCCCTGTCCCACCTGCGGCGGACAGGGGATCACCCAGGAGACGAAGCGCTACCGGGTCAATATCCCCGCCGGAGTCCACGACGGCAGCAGGATCAGGCTCGCCGGCAAGGGCGAGGCCGGCTATCGAGGGGGGCCTCGCGGCGATCTCTACGTGACCACCCGCGTCGCCCCGTCACCGGTCTTCAAGCAGCGCCCCGATGGCAACCTCGAGGTCGACCTGCCGGTCACCGTGGCCGAGGCGATCCAGGGCGCCGAGATCGAGGTCCCCACTCTCGGCGGGTCTAAGACGATTCGCATTCCCGCGGGCACTCAGCACGGCACCGTCCAGAGGCTGCGCGGCGAGGGGCCGCCCCGGACCAAGGCCTCCGGGCGAGGCGACATCTACTACCGGATCCGAATCGACGTTCCAGAGGAGCTCTCCGACGAGCAGCGCGAGGCGGTCGCGAAGCTGGCCGAGGCGCTCAACGGGCAGAACCCGCGCGCATCGCTGCTCGGTCGGGATTCAACGGCCGCCACAGACACCGCGGCTGGATCATCCGATGCAGAGGGGAGAGTGCAGACCGATGGCTGATCGTGCGAGTAGGAGGAGGCGCGAGGGGGAGCGACCAATCGACCAGGAACGCGGCGTCTTCATGATCTCCGTCGCCGCGGAGCTGGCCGAGATGCACCCCCAGACCCTGAGGATGTACGAGGCGCGCGGCTTGATCACTCCGAAGCGCTCCCCGAAGAACACGCGGCTCTATTCCCAGGCCGACGTCGAGCGGCTCCGCAGGATCCAGCAGATGACCAACGACGAGGGCCTCAACCTGGCGGGCGTGGAGACGGTTCTCGAGCTCGAGCGGCGCGTGGAGCGCATGCGCGCGGACATGGCGAAGATGCGAAAGCGCGCCGCGGAGATGGAGAGTCGCATGACCCAGGAGCTCGAACGACTGCGGAAGTCGATGGGCGGAGAGCTGGTTCCGTACGGCGCCTACGAACCGCGGAGCATGGGCCACGAACCTGGATCCACCCGGATCCCGATCCGGCGCCGCACCAACTAAGGCGCCATCCAACCCCTCCGATTTGGGGGCGAGCTCGCGAGCAGCCGCTCGGTGACTCCCTCGATCGCCCCGAAGCCGGTCGCATCCCCTGGCGTCTCGCCGGTGAGCACAGCGAGCGCCAGGCGTTCCCCTCCTCGATGGACGAGCAGAGCCGCCTGGTGGGTCACAGCGCCGCTGGTGCCCTCCTGGCCGGCCGGGCGCCAGCCACCCTTGAACCACACGGACCAGCCGTGGCCGATCGCCCGCGGGATCCCCCACCTCTCGACCGGGGTGATCCTCGCGAACAGTCCCTTCGCGTAGGCGCGATGAGGGCCGGGCAGGTTCGCCTCAAGGCGAAAAAAGAAGCGCGCCAGGTCTGCGGCCGTGACCTGATCGCCGCCCCAGAAGCCCGGCGTCGCCTCGAAGTTCGTCATCCCCGCACGCCGCGCGACCTCCTCGAGTCCCTCGTCGCCGACCTGGGAGTAGACAGCGTCGGCCGCATGGTTGTCCGAGTAGGTGACCATCGGTTCGAGCAGCGCCTTCGTCGACTCGTCGAGCGGCAGGTCGTCGCGATCGAGCCGGCGGAGCTCCGCGGCCAGCAGAAGAGCCTTGCTGACGCTGGCGGAGCTGGACTGTCGATCGGGGTCGTATCCCTGAAGGCCGATCGAGTCGTCGATGACGGCGAAGGAGACGTCCCCCCGGTCCGCGGCGAACTCCTGGGCGCGCCGGACGGCCCGCGACGACGGATACGGATCGCGTGGCCAGACCTTGTCCTGCTTGTGCTTGCCTCGCCCCTGATCGGCGAGCGAACGCCCGCCGACGCCCATCACGAGGACAATCGCCAGAGCGGCCATTGCAACCCGCCTCGTGTTGGCGCTCCCCACGCCGGGAGATTAGGTGCTGGTCAGGACTCGGCGGTCGCCAGCTCGGGATCGAGCCCAGCGTCAGTCAGGGCCTCGGCCTGATCGAGGTAGAGGCGCCAGTAGGCGATCTTGCCGTCGCGGAAGGTGATGGTGTGCGCGTCGCGCGTCTCTATCACCAGGTCGTCCCGCTCGCCCCTGCCGTGCGTGTGCAGGAGGGCGACTACGCGGTCGCCCGCGGCGAGCAGCCGGAAGTCTCGGATCTCGACGTCATCGAAGCCGCTCATCAGCATTTCGATCACCCGGCCGACCGCCTCGCGCCCCCGGTAGGTCCCCGGCGGAAGATCCGGGTCGTAGACCTCGGCGTCGTCCCAGTAGTAGGGCAGGACGGCGTCCACACCATCGCGGTTGAAGGCCTCGATTACACGCTGAAAGATCTCGACGTTGGTCGCCATAGTCGTCCTTGACCCACCGACTCCATCGCCCATCCTAACCCTGCCCCGTGAGCGGCTACCACCCCTAGATTTGGCCAGCCGTGGATCAGGCGTGAATATGAGTGTAAGTGACATAGATTTCTTTACATTCAGTAGTCAAGCCGGTACCATGGTGCGAGATGCAGCCTGATCGATTCACAGTCAAGTCCCAGGAGGCCGTCGCAGCGGCACAGCGGCTCGCGTCCGAGGAGTCCAATCCCGAGGTCGCCCCGCCCCATCTCCTCCTTGCCCTGCTCGAACAGGACGAGGGGGTCGTCGTGCCGGTTCTGCAGCGCCTCGGCGTCGATGCGCAGGACGCCAGCGCCAAGGCCCGGAACGCGATCGGCAAGCTGCCCCAGCTGAGCGGCAACAGCGTCCCGGATGTCCGCCCGTCGAGCGAGTTCGTCTGGGTGCTGCAGCAGGCCGAGAAGGAGTCAACCGGCCTCGGCGACGAATACATCTCGACCGAGCACATCCTTCTGGCCTTGGCCGAGCCCAAGTCCGGCGTTTCCGACCTGCTGCCCGATCGCAAGGAGCTCGTCAAGGCGATCTCCGAAGTCCGCGGCCCCCATCGCGTCACCTCGCCCAACCCGGAGGACACCTTCGGCGCGCTCGACAAGTACGGGCGGGATCTGACCGCCGAGGCGGAGAGCGGCAAGCTCGACCCCGTGATCGGCCGCGACGAGGAGATCCGCCGGGTCATCCAGGTCCTCTCCCGCCGCACCAAGAACAACCCCGTACTGATCGGCGACCCCGGCGTCGGCAAGACCGCCATCGTCGAAGGGCTCGCGCAGAGGATCGTGTCGGGAGACGTCCCCGAGTCCCTTCGCGACCGCAGGGTGATCGCCCTCGACATCGGCGCCCTCCTCGCCGGCTCCAAGTACCGCGGCGAATTCGAGGAGCGCCTCAAGGCCGTCCTCAAGGAGATCCAGGCCGCCGAGGGCCAGATCGTCCTCTTCATGGACGAGCTGCACACGATCGTCGGCGCCGGCGCCGCCGAGGGCGCGGTCGACGCATCCAATCTTCTGAAGCCGATGCTCGCGCGCGGCGAGCTCCGCGCCGTCGGCGCCACAACCCTCGACGAGTACCGCAAGCACATCGAGAAGGACGCCGCGCTCGAGCGCCGCTTCCAGCCCATCTTCGTCGGCGAGCCGAGTCCCGAGGACACGATCGCGATTCTGCGCGGACTCAAGGAGCGGTACGAGGTCCATCACGGCGTCCGCATCACCGACGCCGCGATCATCGCGGCCGCAACGCTCTCCGACCGGTACATCGCCGACCGCTTCCTGCCCGACAAGGCGATCGACCTGATCGACGAGGCCGCTTCCCGGCTGAAGATCGAGATCGACTCGATGCCGACCGAGATCGACGAGGTCGAGAGGCGCATTCAGCAGCTGGAGATCGAGCGCGAGGCCCTGAAGAAGGAGAAGGACGACGTCTCGAAGGAACGGCTCTCCGCGATCGAGGCTGAGCTCGCCGACCTGCGCGAGCGCTCGTCCGAGATGAAGGCCCGCTGGCAGAACGAGAAGCAGGCGATCGAGGCAATCAAGTCCGCCAAGGCGGAGCTCGAGGAGGCCACGCGGGAGGCCGAGCGCGCCGAGCGTGACGCGAACCTGGAGCAGGCCGCCGAGCTGCGCTATGGCCGCATCCCCGAGCTCGAGAGGACCGTTTCCGAGCAGCAGGAGAAGCTCGCCGAGCTTCACCGCGGCGGCGGCTCGATGCTGACCGAGGAGGTCACCGAGGAGGACATCGCCGAGGTCGTCGCCAAGTGGACCGGCATCCCTGTCTCCCGCCTGATGGAGGGCGAGACCGAAAAGCTGATCCATATGGAGGAGCGACTGCACGAGCGAGTGATCGGACAGGACGAGGCGGTCGAGGCCGTCGCCGGCGCCCTGCGGCGCTCGCGCGCCGGGCTCTCCGATCCGGACCGGCCGATCGGCAGCTTCCTGTTCCTCGGCCCGACCGGTGTCGGCAAGACCGAGCTCGCGCGGGCTCTCGCCGAGTTCATGTTCGACTCCGAGCAGGCGATGGTCCGCATCGACATGTCCGAGTACATGGAGAAGCATGCGGTCGCCCGGCTGATCGGGGCCCCGCCCGGCTACGTCGGTTACGAGGAGGGCGGCCAGCTCACCGAGGCCGTCCGCCGCCGCCCCTACTCCGTGATCCTGCTCGACGAGATCGAGAAGGCCCACCCCGACGTCTTCAACGTCCTGCTCCAGATCATGGACGACGGCCGCCTCACCGACGGCCAGGGCCGCACCGTCGACTTCAAGAACTCCGTCCTGATCATGACCAGCAACGTCGGCAGCCAGTTCATCGCCGCCGAGTCGGTCGAGGAGAAGGCGCGTGAGCAGGTCGAGGAGACGCTCACGCAGACCTTCCCGCCCGAGTTCCTCAACCGGATCGACGACGTCGTCGTCTTCCATCGCCTCACCAAGGAGGACCTCGGCAAGATCGTCGACATCCAGGTCGCCCAGCTCTCCGATCGGGTCCGCGAGCGCGGCATCGAGATCGAGCTCACGGACAGGGCCCGCGAGCTGCTCGGCAATCTCGGCTTCGATCCGACCTACGGCGCTCGCCCGCTGAAGCGGGTGATCCAGAAGCAGCTGATCGACAAGCTCGCCCTGCGGCTGCTCGAGGGAGAGTTCGCCGAGGGCGACAGCGTCGAGGTCGACGCCGCGGACGGCGAGCTCGTCTTCGCGAAGGTGAAGCCGGCCAAGGCGAAGCAGAAGGCCGCGAAGGCCACCGCCTGAGGCATCTGTGCCGCGTGCACGACGCCTGGCACACACCTAAGTAACTCAGTTCTCGGTATCTGGCTCACCCCTTGCCTGGACGAATAGGTGAGAGATGAACTTTCGTGCGTCAGCAGAAGACGCGGGCTGGTCGCTTCGCGAGGCCGCATGGGACCTGGAGGAGCAGGTGCTGTGGCGTGGCAGCGACTCCTCGCGCCGCGCCCTCGCTCGCGCAAGCAGGGCGATGCTCCCGCTCCAGCGGCTGATTCAGACCCGGCTCATCTGGCCGATCGAGGATGTCCTGAACGAGCGCAGCCGGCGTACGCGCACGGTGATCGCCGCAGGTGCAGCGACCCTCGCGCTTGCGGCTGCCGCCGGAGGGGCGATGAGCGCGACGAATCATCCCGCGGCGCACGACTCGGCCCCGGCCGCCGTCTCAGCCACCGTCGGATCACGTGGCGCCAGCCTAACCGCACTCCAGGGCGTCGCCCCGTCGATTCCGGCGGGGCATGCGGCCCCCGCGCCAGCCCAGCCACCCACCAAGGCTTCGGCCCCTCCCGAGCAGGTCGCCTGGCAGTTCGCCCAGGCTTTCGTCGGCTATGAGGTCGGCCACTCGAACAAGAAGACGGACGCGGCTTTCGCGGCGACCGCCACCAAGCCGCTCGTCAAGTCGCTTTCCGCCGACCCGCCGCGCCTTCCGTCGAACGGCAAGGTTCCGAAGGCGCGCGTCCTCAACGTCGTTCTCGGGGCGGCCGGCAAGGAGCAGGTGACCGCCAGCGTCTCCCTCGTCCGCCTTCGCGCCATCAGCGAGGTGCGCCTGACGCTGTCCAAGACCGACAACGAGTGGCGCGTCGCCCAGGTCCTTGGCTGATGGGACGGATCAGGACGGCAATCGCGGCGACGCTCGTGGGCGCGGCAATTGCGGCGCCCGGGGCCGCTGCGCAGACTCCGACCGATACCGCTCCGACGACGACCACTGACCCGCCGCCCCCGCCGGCAGAGCCTCAGCCGCCGGTGACGCTGCTCCCTCCGGCGAAGCCGATCACCAAGCAGCCCAAGACGCAGAAGCCGCAGAAGCAGGCCCCCAAGAAGCCCGGTGATGGCGGCACAAAGGGGCCGAAGTCCGGAGGTGAGAACGAGAAGGGCACTGCGAAGGTCGGCGGCACGGCGCCGCCGCCGCCGGCTCCCCTCGTGCCCACCGCCTGCGGGCCGGTCGCGATCCCCGCCTACCTCGGCCCGATCTACCAGGCCGCGGCGCAGGCGTACGACCTTGGCCCCGCCGGCCCCTCCATCCTCGCCGCGATCAACGAGATCGAGAGCGGCTTCGGCCAGAACCTCGGGCCTTCGTCCGCCGGCGCCGAGGGCTGGATGCAGTTCATGCCCTCGACCTGGGCCACCTACGGCGTCGACGCCGACAACGACGGCACCAAGGACCCGAACAACCCCAACGACGCGATCTTCGCCGCCGCGCGCTACCTGCGAGCAGCCGGAATGCCCGAGGATCCGGAGGGAGCGGTCTTCGCCTACAACCACGCCGACTGGTACGTCGCCGAGGTGATGGCACGGGCCGCGTGCTTCAGCGGGATCGGCAACGGCGCACTGGGCGGCCTCTCCCTGATCCCGAAGCAGCAGCAGCTCGTCTGCTCGCCGGCGGACGGGTCGCGCGAGTCGATCCCCGATGACTACATGAAGGCATTCCAGGACGCCGCCGGCCGGTACGAGCTCGGCCAGAGCGGCGTCTGGGCCCTCGCCGCGGTGGCCCGTATCGAGTCCAACTTCGGCAAGGGCATGAGCGCCGACCAGCTCTCCACCGTCGGCCCGCTCGGCATCACCGAGGACCACTGGAAGCAGTACGCGGTCGACGGCGACGGCGACGGCAAGATCAAGCGACAGAGTCCCGCGGACTCAGCCGCGACCCTGGCTCGGATGATCTGGGCCGCGGGCGACCTGCGCGCTGGGCTCTTCGAGCACAACCACGCCGAGTGGTACGTCGACGCCGTTCTCCAGGACGCCGAGGCCATGGCTGGGAGCTGCCAGGTGAAGACGGTCGCCTACGCGGTCGCTCTCCCCGGCCCGACCACCGGGACAGCCGCGATCAACTGGTCCAACGTGACGCTCTCCAACTCTCTGGAGATGGTCGACATCAAGTCCGGCGCGATCGACTCGCGCATCCTCAACATCCTCGCGGCGATCAGCCAACAGCACCAGATCACGATCTCCGCGCTCCGCTCCGACCACTCCAAGTTCACCACCAGCGGCAATGTCTCGAATCACTATTACGGCCGGGCCATGGACATCGCCGCGATCGACGGCGTTCCCTGCACCGACGTCTCGCCAGACGGGCCCTGCGGGACCATCGCCCGCCAGCTCGGCGCCCTGCCGGCCGGCCAGGAGCCGACCGAGCTCATCTACTGCTTCGATCCGGACGGCCCCGCGAATCCCAACGGCTTCGCGCAGGCCGACCACTGCGACCACGTGCACGTCGGGTTCGACGCTTAGTCCTCAGCTGACCCGGCGTAGGGTTAGGCCTATGCCGATGCTCGAGACCGAGCGCCGTGGCCGGGTCCTGGTCGTGCGAATCGACCATCCGCCTCACAACTTCATGACCGCAGAGATGGTGCGCGAGCTCCAGCGGGTGGTTCACTCGCTGCGCGACGACCGATCCGTGGGTGCCGTGGTGATCACGGGCAAGCCCGACGATCTCTACGTCACGCACTACGACGTCGGGGAGATCCTGCACAGCGTCCAGCGGGCCGGCATCGCCGCGCCACCCTGGCTGACCGCGATCGTCCTGAGGGTCGTCGGCGCCGTGCGGCGGGTGCCGATCCTTCGAGACCTGGCAGAGCGAACGCCGATGGCGGCGGTGTTCGAGCTCTACCGGATCCACGACCTCTTCCTGGAGATGAACCGCTCCGACAAAGTGTTCATCGCGGCGATCAACGGGCCGGCGACGGGCGGAGGCTGCGAGCTCTCGCTCGCGTGCGACGTCCGGCTGATGGCGGACAAGGACATTGCGATCGGCCTGCCGGAGATGACCGTCGACTTCAACCCTGGGGCCGGCGGGACGCAGCGCCTGCCGCGGCTGGTCGGCGTCGGGCGCGCGTTGCAGATGATGCTCGAGGGCCGGACCCTCAGCCCGCGCGAGGCGCTCGACCACGGCCTGATCGGCGCCGCCGTGCCGCCGGACCAGGTGAAGGAGGCGGCGATCCACATGGGCGAGCGCCTGTCGCGGCGGGCACCGGAAGCGATCCGGTCGCTGAAGCGCGCCGTGTATGAGGGCGGATCGTTGCCGCTCGCTCAGGGCCTGGCCGTGGAGCGGAAGTGGTTCATGGTCGCCTCCGCCACGGACTCCTCGCAGGAGAAGATGGCTGCGATGACCAGGCAGGTGGAGACGGAGGGGGAGTCACCATGGGTGACCGCCGAGGGATTGCTCCCCTGGCAGGACGGGACTGCGGCCGAGGAAACCGAGGGAGCCTAGGCCGACGTGGGCCGGCGAGCCACCCCGCGGATCAATGGCCGGACGATGGGTGGCGCCTTCGGCAGCTTGTCCCGCTCCAGGCTGTCGATCCAGAAGCCGGCATCGGCGAGCGCCTGATCCGTCGGGCGGTTCGGATGACACCCTGCGGCCAAGAAGCCCCAGGGTCGCTCCAGCCGGTCCTGCCAGCGCCCGAGGCCCGGCCTGGTGCTGCGGACGTGCTCGATGTAGAGCAGCCTGCCGCCCTCGACCAGGACGCGACGCGACTCGGCCAGCGCACGCTGCGGGTCGCCGACGGTGCAGAGCACGAGCGTCGCGACAACCGTGTCGAAGCTGCCGTCGTCGAAGGGCAGGTCCTCCGCGGTCGCCTCCACGACGGTTGGATCGCCCGGCGCGCCCGGCTCTTTGGCGAGCCTGTCGCGCAGCCGGCGGGCCATATGAGGGTCGGGCTCCGTCATTACCAACTCGGTGACCGCATCCGTGTAGTGCTCGAGGTTGTGACCTGTGCCTGCGCCCAGCTCGAGGACCCGGCCCGATGCCGTCGCGAGCAGCTCGCGACGCATCTGGGCGAGTCCGGCCCGCTCCGTTCCGGCGGTCATCCGGTCGTAGAAGCGAGCGAAGATCGGGTGCTCACTCATGCCCAGATCATCTCCCAAGATCCGGACGGGCGCGCCGAGATTGCATGCGGGGGCGGAAAGTGAAAGAAAGGGGGTTCACCGAGGCGCAAGTCACCAGGACAGGAGAACAGCGATGCCGACATTCGTAATGCTCACCAATCTGACCTCCGAGGGCGTTCAGACGCTGAAGAACAACCCGACGCGGGTCCAGGAGGTCAACAAGGAGGTCGAGCAGCTCGGGGTCAAGGTCAAGGACCAGTGGGCCACGCTTGGGCAGTTCGACTTCATCACGATCGTCGAGGCACCCGATGAGAAGACGATGGCCAAGGTCTCGGTCGAGCTCGGTTCCCGCGGAACCATGAGCAGCCAGACCCTCGCGGCGATACCGGTCGAGGAATTCGCGAGCGCCCTTTGAGAGTTCTCGTCGTCGGCGGAGGGGGGCGCGAGCACGCGATCGTCCGCGCCCTCGCCCGCTCGCCGCAGAAGCCCGAGTTGCTCTGCGCACCCGGCAACGCCGGGATCGCCGAGGAGGCGCGCTGCCTCGATGTAGGGGTGGAGGACGTCGATGCGCTCGTGGGCGCCGCTCGAGATGAAGCGGTCGACCTGGTGATCGTCGGCCCGGAGGCGCCACTCGTGGCCGGGCTCGTGGATTCGCTCGAGCGCGAGGGGATCGCCGCCTTCGGCCCGAGCGCCGAGGCGGCCCGGCTGGAGGGTTCCAAGCTCCACGCCAAGGAGCTGATGGGGGAGGCGGGGGTCCCGACCGCCTCTCACACGGTGCTGCGGTCGAGCGAGGAGGCGCTCGAGCAGATCGCCCGCGCCGACTATCCGGCCGTGCTCAAGGCCGACGGCCTGGCCGCCGGGAAGGGCGTGATCATCTGCGCCTCGGAGGAGGAGGCCCGCGAGGCCGTCGGCGTCTTCTTCGAGGAGCAGCGCTTCGGTGACACCGAGGTCGTGATCGAGGAGTTCCTCGAGGGCGAGGAGCTTTCCCTGCTCGCGCTGTGCGACGGTGAGAACGTCCTTCCGCTCGCACCCGCTCAGGACTACAAGCGGATCCACGACGACGACGAGGGGCCGAACACGGGCGGAATGGGGAGCTACTCGCCGGTTCCCGGCTTCGATCCGCCGACGACCGAGCGGATCACGGACCTCGTGCACCGCCCCGTCGTCGAGGCGATGAAGCGGCGCGGCACGCCGTTTCGCGGAGTTCTCTACGCCGGGTTGATGCTGACCGAGGATGGGCCGAAGGTGCTCGAGTTCAACTGCCGCTTCGGCGACCCGGAGACCCAGGCTGTGCTGCCACGGCTGCGCTCGGACCTGCTCGCACTCTGTCTCGGCTCGCGGGAGCCGGGCGGCCTCGCCGGGGCCGACGCCCAGTTCGGGGACGACTGGGGGGTGACTGTGGTGCTCGCCTCGGCCGGCTATCCGGCCTCCTCTTCGAAGGGCGACGTGATCTCGGGCCTCGACGACGCGGCTGCAGTCGAGGACGTGGAGGTCACCCACGCCGGGACCGCTCGCAGCGATGGCGACGTAGTGACTGCCGGGGGCCGCGTGCTCAACGTCACCGGGATCGGACCGACGGCCGCAGAGGCCCGGCGCCGCGCCTACGATGCGGCCGGATTGATCCACTTCGAGGGCAAGCAGATGAGGACCGACATCGCCGCGCGAGCGGTGGATCGAGCCGCAGCCGCGTAGAGACTGACGACGACCGAATGGAGGAGCTGATGCCCGAGGGCGAAGTTGCCGAGACGATGCCCCAGGTCGAGGAGGCGTTCGAGGAGATCGAGGTCGATGCGCCGCTGGTCGGAATCATCATGGGCTCGAAGAACGACAAGCCCAAGCTCCAGCCCGCCGGCGCGGCCCTCCATGACCACGGCATCCGCTACGAGGTCCGCGTCCTGAGCGCGCACCGAGATCCCGACGCGACCAGCGAGTACTGCACCAATGCGCGGATGCGGGGACTCAAGGTGATCATCGCGGGGGCAGGAATGTCGGCTGCGCTCCCGGGGTTCGCCGCGTCGAAGACGGACCTGCCGGTGATCGGCGTGCCGATCTCGGGCAAGAATCTGGGGGGCCTCGACGCGCTGCTCTCGGCAGTTCAGATGCCGCCGGGGGTGCCGGTGGGCTGCGTTGCGATCGACGGTGCGAAGAACGCAGGATTGCTGGCGGTCCGGATCATCAACGCCTAGTCCGCGTTGGTCGATCGTCAGAATTAGAACGTGATCCCCCGCTACACACGCGAGGAGATCGGTGCCGTCTGGACCCAGCAGCGCCGCATGGAGACGTGGCTGAAGGTCGAGCTCGCCGCCACCAACGCCTGGGCGGCTGAGGGTGTGGTGCCGGAAGAGGCGGCGAAGGCATTTCGCGAGAATGCCTCCTTCTCAGTCGAGGCCGTCGAGGAGCGGGAGAGGACGACGGGGCACGATGTCGCGGCCTTCGTCGACGTCGTCTCGAGCTCGATAGGAGACGAGGGGCGCTGGCTGCACTACGGGCTGACCTCGTCCGACGTTCTCGACACGGCGCTCGCGCTTCAGCTGGTGGATGCGGGAGAGATCGTCGTGCGGGGCGCCCGCACCTACCGGGACGCCCTGGTCGCCCGGGCAAAGGAGTTCGCCGAGGCCCTCTGCGTCGGGCGGACCCACGGGGTCCACGCCGAACCCACGACCTTCGGCCTGCGCCTGGCCGGCTTCGCGTTCGAGGCAGACCGCAACCTCCAGCGCCTCACCGACGCCTTCGAGCAGGTGGCGGTCGGAAAGCTATCCGGCGCCGTCGGCACCTATGCCTCAATCCCGCCCACCGTCGAGGCACGCGTGATGGAGACGCTCGGCCTGACGGCGGAGGACATCTCCACCCAGGTCGTCCCACGCGATCGCCACGCCGTCGTCCTCGCCCGGATCGCGATCGCCGGCGCCGGCCTCGAGCGCTTCGGCCAGGAGATCAGGAACCTGCAGCGCACCGAGGTCCGTGAGGTGGAGGAGCCCTTCGGCTCCGGCCAGAAGGGCTCCTCAGCGATGCCCCACAAGCGCAATCCGATCCTCGCCGAGAGGATCTGCGGCCTCGCTCGCGTCCTCCGCGGTTATTCGCAGGTCGGGATCGAGAATGTCGCCCTCTGGCACGAACGCGACATCTCGCACTCCGGCGCCGAACGGGTGGTCCTCCCCGACGCAACGATCGCCCTCGACTACATGCAGCACCTCGCCACCCGGATCGTCGAGGGCATGAAGGTCCACACCGACCGGATGCGCGAGAACATCGAGCTCACCCACGGCGCGCTGTTCAGCCAGCGCGCGCTCACCGCCCTGGTCGAGTCCGGGATGACGCGCGACGACGCCTACCGGGTCGTCCAGGAGAACGCCCAGCGCGCCTGGGACGAGGGCAAGGATTTCCGCGAGCTGATCGGCGCGGCCGCGCCGCAGCTCGATCTCGATGCGGTGTTCGACTACGACGCCTATCTGAAGCACGTGCCCGAGGTGATCGCCCGCCTGGATAGGCTTGAGGCGTGATCCTCTACACCTGCGCCCAGGAGAAGGGCCACGCCAATATCGGGCATCCCTGCGGCCGCGCGGCGAAGGCGCTCGATGAGGCCGGGTACGAGTACGAGATCCGCGTGCTGCCCGGCTACCGACTCGCTCCATGGACCTGGGGACAGCGCCGCAAGGGCCGCGACGAGGTGAAGAGGCTGACCGGGAGCGTGAACCTCCCGGTGCTGCTGCTTGACGAGGGCAAGGCGATCGGCGGCTCCGGCACGATCGCCGAGTGGGCAAAGGCCCATCCGGCGGTCCAGCCCGAGGTGGGTGGCGGATGACCGGCTCGCTGGCCGATCTGCGCCTGGCGGGCTCCGGCAAGGTCCGCGAGATCTACGAGGACGGCGACGAGCTGATCATGGTCGCCTCGGATCGGATCTCGGTCTACGACGTGATCCTCCCCACCCAGATCCCCGACAAGGGCAAGGTGCTCACCCAGATGTCGCTCTTCTGGTTCGAGCTGACCGGCGAGATCGTGCCGAACCACTTCATCTCCGAGGACGTTCCCCCGGAGGCCGCCGGGCGGGGCATGCGGGTGAAGAAGCTCGACATGTACCCGGTGGAGTGCGTGGTCCGCGGCTATCTCTCGGGGTCGGGGTGGAAGGAGTACCGCGAGACTGGGGCCGTCTGCGGGATTGAGCTGCCGGAGGCACTGCGCGAGTCGGACAAGCTCCCGGAGCCGATCTTCACGCCCGCGACCAAGGCTGAGCTCGGCGAGCACGACGAGAACATCGACTTCGACACGGCCGCCGAGGCGATCGGGAACCGGCCCCTGATGGAGGAGCTCAGGCGCATCTCGATCGAGATCTACCAGCGGGGTGCGGACCACGCGGCGGAGAAGGGCATCCTCCTTGCGGACACCAAGTTCGAGTTCGGGTCGTCGCCCGGCGCAGAGATCGTCCTTGGGGACGAGGTCCTGACTCCGGACTCGTCTCGCTTCTGGCCGGCGGACAGCTACGAGCCCGGTGGCCCGCAGCCTTCCTTCGACAAGCAGTACGTGCGCGACTATTCCGACTCGGTGGGCTGGGACCACACCGAGCCCGGCCCCGAGCTGCCCGACGAGGTCGTACAGAACACCCGGGCCAAGTACGTCGAGGCCTACGAGAAGATCACGGGCCGGACCCTCTGAGCTCACCGCTAGGCTGAGCGAGTGAAGGCCAAGGTCCTGATCAGGCCCAAGGAAGGCATCCTCGACCCTCAGGGGAAGGCCGTGGAGCGCGCGTTGCCGGCGCTCGGCTTCGAGGGCGTCCATGACGTCCGTGTCGGCCGCCTGGTGGAGCTCGAGACGGACGATCCGTCCAAGCTCGATGATCTCTGCGAGAAGCTGCTCGCCAATCCGCTGGTCGAGGACTTCGAGGTGGAGCTCGAGAAGTGATCGGCGTCATCCAGTTCCCGGGGTCCTGCGACGAGCGCGATGCCCTGGCGGCGGTGCAGCGGGTCGGCGAGGGCAGATTGGTCTGGCACGAGGAGACGGATCTCTCGGAGCTGGACGGTGTGGTCGTGCCCGGAGGCTTCTCCTATGGGGACTATCTCCGTGCGGGGGCGATCGCGCGGTTCTCGCCGGCGATGGAGGCCGTCGCTCGCCTCGCGGCCGATGGTCGTCCGGTTCTCGGCATCTGCAACGGCTTCCAGGTCCTCTGCGAGGCGGGCCTGCTGCCCGGGGCCCTGCTGCCGAACGAGGGACTGCGCTTCATCTGCAGGCAGGTCGGCCTGGTGGCCGATGACTTCTCTGGGTCGTTCGGTTCGGCGATCGGTGCCGGGGATCGGCTCTCGATCCCGATCAAGCACATGAGCGGCCGCTACTTCGCCCCGGACGAGGAGCTCGACCGGATGGAGTCCGAAGGGCGGATCGCATTCCGCTACGCGCCGGGTGAGAACCCGAACGGCAGCGTTCGAGACGTCGCCGGGGTCGTCAACGAGGCCGGCAACGTGCTTGGCCTGATGCCGCATCCGGAGCACGCGGTCGATCCGCTGACCGGCTCCGACGACGGTCTGGCTCTTTTCCGCGCACTTGCCGGCGCTCCCCAGGCCGTCGCGTGAGCGCGGGCGTCTCGGAGAGCCCGCACCGCGAGCTCGGGCTCACCGACTCGGAGTACGAGCGCATCGTGGAGCTGCTCGGCCGCGATCCGAATGGCGTCGAGCTGGCGATGTTCTCGTTGCTCTGGTCGGAGCACTGCGCCTACAAGCACTCGCGCAAGCTGCTCGGCCGGCTTCCGACCGAGGGGGAGCGGGTGGTGATGGGCCCCGGCGAGAACGCGGGCGCCGTCGACGTCGGCAACGGACACGCGGTCGCCTTCAAGGTCGAGTCGCACAACCACCCGAGCGCCGTGGAGCCGTTCCAGGGTGCCGCAACGGGGGTCGGCGGAATCCTCCGAGACGTCTTCGCGATCGGAGCGCGCCCGATCGCCGTGCTCGACTCGCTGCGCTTCGGCGAGCCCACCTCGGAGCGTTCGCGTTATTTGTTCGAGGGGGCGGTCGCGGGGATCGGCCACTACGGCAACTCGATCGGCGTTCCGACCGTCGGCGGCGAGGTGTACTTCGAGCCGTCGTACGAGCACAACTGCCTGGTGAACGCGATGTGCGTCGGGCTGGCGAAGACCCACGCGATGATCCGCTCCGCCGCCGCCGGCCCGGGGAACTTGCTCGTGATCATGGGTGCTTCCACCGGACGCGACGGGATCGGTGGCGCATCCGTGCTGGCGTCCGCTGAGCTCGAGGCTGGTGACGACAGCAAGCGTCCGAGCGTCCAGATCGGCGACCCGTTCGAGGAGTCCAAGCTGCTGGAGTGCTGCCTGGAACTGCTCGAGCGCGGGCTGCTCGTCTCGCTCCAAGACCTTGGCGCGGCCGGGCTCACCTCCTCGGCCGGAGAGATGGCGTCGAAGGGCGGCGTCGGGCTCGACATAGACGTCTCCAAGGTGCCGCTCCGCGAGCCCGACCTCGAGCCCTTCGAGGTGATGGTCTCGGAGTCGCAGGAGCGGATGCTGGCGGTCATCGAACCGTCGCGGCTCGATGAGGTGGTGGCCACCTGCGACCGCTGGCAGACGGGCTCTGCAGCGATCGGCGAGATCACCGACACCGGGCACCTGCGGGTCCTGGACGACGGCGTGGAGGTGGGCGACGTTCCGGTCTCGGCTCTGGTCGACGAGTGCCCGCTGTATGACCTGGAGCCGGAGGAGCCGGGGGGTTGGACGTACGGCAACTCGGGTTCCCTCAAAGAGGACGATCCGTCGGCCATCCTCTGTGCGCTGCTCGGGGCGCCGAACGTAGCCTCAAAGCGCTGGGCGTTCGAGCAATACGACTCGGTGGTCGGCTCCCGCACTGCGCGCCGGCCGGAATCAGCGGACGCAGCCGTGCTGATGATTCCCGAATCGGACCGCGCGATCGCGGTGGCCATCGATGGCAACGGGCGAAGGGTCGCCTGCGATCCATACGCCGGGACGATCGAGGCGGTCCTCGAATGTGCCCAGAACCTCGCCTGCGTCGGCGCCGAGCCACTCGGCTTGACCAACTGCCTCAACTTCGGCAACCCCGAGAAGCCGGGCGTCGCCTGGCAGCTCGATCGTGCCGTACTGGGGTTGGCGGATGCCTGCCTCGCGCTTCGGGTCCCCGTCGTCGGCGGGAACGTCTCCCTCTACAACGAGACCGAGCAGGGCCCCATCTACCCGACGCCGGTCGTCGGGATGGTGGGCGAGCTGCCCGATGCCGCCGCCGTGCCGGGGCTCGCGCCGAAGGACGGTGACAGCCTCGTTCTGGTGGGGCCGTTCGCGCCGTCGCTGGCGGGCTCGGAGCTCGCGAAACAACGGGGGGAGCTCGCCCAAGGGCTGCCTCGGGTTCCGGTGAACGAGGTCGACGCGGCGCTTCAGCTCGTCAGGGAACTGGTCCGCAAGGGCGTGGTCACAGCCGCGCACGACGTCAGCGATGGCGGCCTTGCCTGTGCGCTGGCGGAGATGGCGATCGCCGCTGGGGTCGGGATGGATGTCGACCTCGATCCGCTCGTCGAACTGCGCGGCGGTTCGGGCGAGACCAACCTCTTCGGGGAGGGCCCGGGCGGGATCGTGCTCGCGGGCGACGCAGAGGGGCTTCTGAAGCACGCGGAACAGAGCGGCGTCGCGGCGGTGAACCTGGGCATCGTCAAGGGCGATCGGATCGAGATCGCGGCCGCGGAGAGGGATGTCTCTGTGATTCTCGCCGGCGCTGAGCGGGCCTGGGGCTCGCTCGCAGAGCGGATTTGATTGACCTGTACCGTGAGGGGTAGGCTCGCCTCGTGTTACGGAGAGAGATGCGGTATCTCGTCGCGCTCCTTGCCGCCCTCGTCGCGCTGCTCGTCGGAGCCGCCGGCGCAAGCGCGAACTTCGTCTACTGGGCGAACCAGGGACAGACAACGATTGGCCGCGCCAAGATCAACGGCAGCGGTGCCAACAACTCGTTCCTGACGGGCATCACAGATCTTCACGGCGTCGCGATCGACTCGAAGTACGTCTACTGGGCGCAGGGCAACGGGGCCACCAGCACGATCGGGCGGGCGAACCTCGACGGAACCTCCCCGAATCCGAGCTTTATCCCCAATTCCGCCGGCCTCAACTTCTCCGCCGCCTCCCGGGTCGCTCTGGCCGTCACGCCATCCGCGATCTACTGGGTGAACGGCGGAACCACTGTCGGGCGCGCCAATATCGACGGCAGCAGCCCGAACCCCTCGCTGGTGAATCCCGGGGGCGATCCCATCTGCGGGCTCGCGGCCGATCAGAGCTTCATCTACTGGCTGGATACCGGGCTCGGGCAGAGCATCGGCCGTGCAAACCAGGACGGCATCGGGCCTAACTCCAGTTTCGTCACCGGTGTCACCGGCAATTGTGGCCTCGCCGTCGACACCTTCTCCCTCTACTGGGCCACACCGACGCGAACCGTTGGGCGCGCCCCCGTGACCGGAGGGGCGGGATCGGCCGACAACAACTTCATCCAGAATGCGGCCCCCGCGAGCAACAACGCCTGCGGCGTCGCGGTCAACTCGCAGTACCTGTTCTGGGGCAACGTCGGGACCCCAACGAACAGTTTCATCGGCCGGGTGGGGCTGACCGGCGTTTCGCCGAACCCGAACTTCATCGCAGGCGCGAGCAGCCCATGTCTGATGGCGGCGGCGCCCTCCAACAAGATCACCGTCAACTCGATCAAGAAGAAGAAGTCGAAGGGCACGGCGACAATCAATGCCAAGGTCCCCAGCCCCGGCCAGATCACGCTCAATCAGACGAGCACCCCGCCTGATGCCAACGCAACGGCGGCCGCCGTGAAACAGGTCGGCCTCACGATCCCGCAGGGAGGGTCATTCATCCTCGGCGTCAAGCCCGTCGGCAAGACGGCGAAGAAGCTCAACAAGCAGATCAAGAAGCAGCTCCGGAAGAAGCGCAAGGCGAAGGCCACGGCGAAGGTCAGCGTCTTCATCCACTTCGTCCCCGCCGGCGTGGCGGGCGTGCCGAACACTCAGCAAGTGAACGTCACGCTGGTCAAGCAGGCCAAGAAGAAGAAGTAGCCGCAAAACAGGGGAGTTTGCGGGGGATTGAGGCCCCTGGCCCCTCCGTGGCCGCTGCTACCCTCACGGTGCGGCCTGTTCTCCTGTCCGCTACTTCGATCTCCAGAGGTTGAGACACCTCCTCCAGACGTGACCGACGCGCGCTTCGACGTTCCCGATCGCGATGGCCCGCGCGATGAGTGCGGCGTCTTTGGCGTGTACGCGCCCGGTCGCGATGTCGCACGACTTTCCTATTTCGGCCTCTACGCGCTCCAGCACCGCGGCCAGGAATCGGCCGGGATCGCCACCTGCGAGGGCGGGCACATCACCACACTGCGCGAGCTCGGGCTGGTCTCTCAGGTCTTCGATGAGGAAAAGCTCCGCGCGCTGGCCGGCGACATGGCGATCGGGCACGTCCGCTACTCGACCACGGGCGGCGGTGCCTGGGACAACGCACAGCCGGTCTGGCGAGACGACGGCCGCGAGCTGGCGCTCGCTCACAACGGCAACCTGACCAACGCGGTCGAGCTGTACAACGAGCTGACCGAGGCGGGCCTGCAGCTGAGGGGCACGTCGGACTCGGAGATCATGGCCGCGCTGCTCTCCCGCACCGCCGGCGATGACGACGAGTGGATCGAGGATGCGGTCGCCGAGGTGATGCCGCGACTCGAAGGGGCCTACTCGACCGTGGTGATGACCAAGCACGCGGTGGTCGCCTTCCGCGACCCGCACGGGGTTCGTCCTCTGGCGCTCGGCAAGATGAAGCCGAGCGACGGCTTCCCCGAGTGCTTCGTGGTCGCCTCGGAGAGCTGCGCCTTCGACATCATCGGCGCGCAGATGATCCGCGAGGTCCAGCCCGGCGAGATGGTCTCGCTCACGGCCAAGGGCCTCGAGCTCAAGCCCGTTGTCACCGGCGAGCGCCAGGCCCAGTGCGTGTTCGAGCACATCTACTTCTCGCGGCCTGACTCGAGGCTGGAGAACCGGGTGCTGCAGGAGGTGCGCGGGCGGATGGGCGAGCTGCTCGCCGAGGAGGCTCCGGTCGACGCCGACCTCGTCATCTCCGTGCCGGACTCAGGCAACCCGATGGCCAACGGGTTCGCTCGGGCCGCGGGGCTTCCCAAGGACGATGGGCTGATCAAGAATCGCTACGTCCAGCGGACCTTCATCCAGCCCGGGCAGGAGCTGCGGAAGCACGGACTGCGCATGAAGTTCAACCCGCTCCCCGAGATCGTCGCGGGCAAGAGGGTCGTCGTCGTGGACGACTCGATCGTGCGCGGCAACACGACTCGTCAGATCGTCGCGATGCTGAAGGACGCGGGTGCGAAGGAGGTGCACCTGCGGATCTCGGCGCCGCCGATCCGCCATCCCTGCCACTACGGGATCGACATGTCGACCCGCGAGGAGATGATCGCCCACGACCGGACGGTCGAGGAGATCGCCGAGGAGCTCGGTGCCGACTCGCTCGCCTACCTCTCGATGGACGCCGTCTACGAGGCTGTCGGCACGCCCCGCGAGAAGCATTGCGACGCCTGCTTCACGGGTGAGTATCCGCTCGGCGACCCGGAGGGCGCGAACGGCAAGTTCGCGCTCGAGGACATCGCCGTCGTCCCGGCCAGCAGGTAGTCGCTCCGCCGTCGGTGTCCCAGCAGAACCTAGAGCTCGTCGAGCGCCTCTACGAGGCGTGGAGCAGTGGTGACCTCGAGCGCACAACCAGCGCCTTTGCCGAGGACGTTGAGTGGCACGGTCATCCGCGATTGCCCGAGCCCGGTCCGTATGGGAGCCGGAAGGAGGTGCGGATCTGGATGGAGCAGTTCCGCGAAGCCTGGGGGGAGCTGTCTGCGGATCCGGTGGAGCTGATCGACGCCGGCGACAGCGTGGTGACACTCGTACGCATGTCGGGTCGAGGTCGTGGCAGCGGCGTTGAGGTCCGAGGGGGAGTCGACGTCGACGTCATGACCATCCGGCACGGTGAGGTGTCCTACTTCAGGATCTATCCGGGCAACTTCCTGGTCGAGGACGTCGGTATCGGCGATGCCGAGTTCGAGCTTCTGATCCTGCGCGTCCAGGAGAGGCTGGATCTGCCCGACGCCGCACGGCGACTCGGAATCAGCGAGGCTGACGCGCAGGCGATGCTCGACCGCGTCTATGAACGGCTGCGCAAGGTGCCCGGGGGCTCACCGGTCTGATGGGCTCGTTTCGGATCGTCGTGCTCGCCTCAGGCGGCGGCACGAACCTGCAGGCCATCCTCGACCAGCTGCACGGTGGAGAGGAGGGCATTGAGGTTGCCGGCGTCGGCTCGGACAAGCCCGACGCGATGGCGCTGGAGCGGGCGGGCAAGGCCGGCGTCGAGACGGCGGCCTTCCCCGGGAGCGAGTATGAGGACCGCGCGGCACGTGATCAGGCGCTCGGCGATTGGATCGAGGGGCGCAAGCCCGACCTGGTCGTGCTGGCCGGGTACATGCAGCTGCTCTCTCCCGGATTCGTGGCGCGCTTCCGCAACCGGGTGATCAACGTGCATCCCGCGCTGCTGCCGGCTTTCCCGGGCATCGACGCCCTCCAGCAGGCGATCGACCACGGCGCCAAGATCACGGGCGTCACCGTCCACTTCGTGGACGAGGGGGTCGACTCGGGGCCGATCATCGTCCAGCGACCCGTCCCGATCGCGCCGAGCCGCGACTGGGACGAGACCGAGAAGGCGATTCATGCCACCGAGCACGCGCTGCTCCCGGAGACAATCCGCATGCTCGCCGCCGGACGCGTTCGGATCGATGAGCAGAATCCGCGCCTCGTCCACATCGACCCGCCAAGCGGTTAATAGACTCGGCTCCCGTGTCGACTCCCTCCTCCGAGATCGCTCCAGAGCCCGCCGGCGAGTCGCTGCCGGTGCGGCGGGCGCTGATCTCGGTCGCAGACAAGACCGGCGTGGCGGAATTCGCGGCGGGGCTGGCCAAGCAGGGAGTCGAGGTTATTTCGACGGGTGGGACGCTCTCCGTGTTGCGCGAGGCGGGCGTCGAGGCGAAGCCGGTGGAGGATCTGACCGGGTTCCCGGAAATCCTCGACGGGCGGGTGAAGACGCTTCACCCCCATCTGCACGCCGCGCTTCTGGCTGTTCGGGATAACCCCGAGCATGCGGAGACGCTGAGGGACCGGGAGATCGAGGAGATCGACCTGGTCTGCGTCAACCTCTATCCCTTCGAGCGCACCGTCGCGCGACGCGATGTCTCCGAGGAGGAGGCGATCGAGAACATCGACGTGGGCGGGCCGACGATGATTCGCGCGGCGGCGAAGAATCATCGCTTCGTCGCGGTCGTCGTTCGCCCTGAGAGCTACGACGCGGTGCTCGACGAGTTGGAGGAGACGGGTGAGCTGTCCGCGGCGACCCGGCACTGGCTCGCCAACGAGGCTTTTGCATACACGGCGCGCTATGACGCGGCGATCAGCCGCTGGTTCGGCCGCCGCTACGAGCAGCTGCCGACCTATTGGGTCACGGCCTGGGAGAAGGAGCTGGATCTCTCCTACGGGGAGAACCCGCACCAGCGGGCGGCGCTCTACGTCGAGCCGAGGGCGCGGTCACACGTGCTCTCAATGGTGTCGAAGCTGCACGGGAAGCCGCTGTCGTTCAACAACGTGCTCGACCTGAACTCCGCCCGCACGCTGCTCAGTGATCTCGACGTGCCGGGCTGCGTGATCGTCAAGCACAACAATCCCTGTGGGGTCGCCGAGGCCGATGAGATCGGCCCCGCCTACGAGAAGGCGTTCGCCTGTGACCCGATGTCGGCGTTCGGCGGCGTGATCGCGCTCAACCGGCCGGTGGACAAGGCGCTCGCCGAGCGGCTGAACGAGCAGTTCATCGAGGTCCTGATCGCGCCGGAATACGACGAGGATGCGCTGGAGGTCCTGCAGCAGAAGGAGGCGATCCGGATCCTCGAGGACAAGGAGCGCCGGGCCCACCAGATCGAGCCGGACATCAAGCGAGTGCGGGGCGGAATCCTGGTGCAGGACCCCGACGGCTCGCCTGAGCCTCGCGAGCTGATGGAGGTCGTGACAAAGACGCAGCCGAGCGAGGAGCAGTGGGCCGACCTGCTCTTCGCCTGGCGGGTGTGCCGCCACGTGCGCTCGAACGCGATCGTTCTGGCACGCGACCGCGCCACGCTCGGCATCGGCGCAGGGCAGATGAGCCGGGTCGACTCGGTGCGGCTGTCGATCGAAAAGGCGAAGGAGGCACACGGCCCGGATGCAGAGACGCTGCTCGCGGGCTCGGTGATCGCCTCGGACGCGTTCTTCCCGTTCGCGGACGGGCCTCAGGCGGCGATCGAGGCGGGCGCCACGGCCGTGATCCAGCCAGGAGGCTCGAAGCGCGATGCCGAGGTGATCGAGGCATGCGACGCCGCGGGCGTGGCGATGGTCTTCACGAAGCGCCGCCACTTCCGGCACTAGGTCTAGGCAGCCTTCAGCCGGCCTTTGAACTTCGCTCCAGCTGGCGGGCTCTCGATCAATCCCGCCTCGATCTCACCATGGCAGTTGGCGCAAACCAGGACACATTTCTTGGCCTCGGCGCGAAAGGCAGCGATTGATCTGCCTACCGCCATCGTCATGGCAAAGGACTTCTGTGTCGGATCAATGTGGTGAAAGGTCAGATTGATGACGCAGCGGTCATAGCCACACACCGCGCAGCATCCGCCGGCCTCTTCGACCAGGATCCGCTTCAACTTCTGCTTACGGCGTGTGACCGCCTCTCCAACGCACCTCTTGCATGCCCAGCGGCGACCCATGCTCGGACCCCTGCTGTAGTTCGCAAACTCAGTTTCGCCGTGGCGCTCGCAATACCGGACCTCAACCGGCCGACTTCGCCGTGGATCCGGGGGCCGACCCCGGTTCTTCACCAGTGGCACCGGAGTCTTCAAATCAGGATCCAGCTTGCGTCCGCTCGGCATGTACCCATGCTGCCGTGCCGGAGAGACGAAATGCCTGCAAAGCGTGAAAGAAATGCCCCCTCCGGGACTCGAACCCGGTCTGCAAGATTAAAAGTCTTGCTGTCTAGCCTGTTGACGTAAGGGGGCCGCGCAAGTCTAGGCGTCGCTTCGATGGCGACTAGAGTCCCCATGGGATGAGGATCTCGGCCAAGGTTGATTACGCCGTGCGCGCAGGGCTCGAGCTCGCGGCCGCCGGCGGCGAGCCCATCAAGGGCGAGGCGATCGCCGACGCTCAGGACATTCCGCTCAAGTTCCTCGAGAACATCCTCGGCGAGCTCAAACACACCGGAATCGTCGCCAGCCGTCGCGGGGCACAGGGCGGCTACTGGCTCGCCAAGGACGCCGGCGACGTCACCCTCGCCGACATCGTCCGCGCGGTCGAGGGCCCGCTCGCCACAGTGCGCGGCCAGGGCCCCGAATCCCTCAAGTACAAAGGCGAGGCCGAGCCGCTGCAGAAGGTCTGGATCGCATTGCGCGCCAACATCCGCGAGGTGATGGAGGACACCAGCCTCGCCGACGTGGTCGGCGGCAAGCTGCCCTCGGAGGTCCGTGAGCTGAGCGAGCCGGCGGAAGCCTGGAGTCAGCGTTAGCCGTCGTCCTCGGCGACGCGACCCGGCGGCGGCTCGCCGACTCGATCAGCCCAGCGGAACCTGACTACGCCACCTCCGGCTTGGTGGTCACCTTGGCCCCCGCGCCATCCGGTCCGAACACGCGAGTCGAGCGCGGGCGCACGAAGACGATCTGCCCCTCCGTGAGCTCGAGCTGATCGACCTCGTCGCGGGTCAGCTGGACGGAGAACTGGTCGCCGTCGGTCAGCGTCAGCTCCACCCTCACCTCGAAGCCGAGGTGAACGATCCGCTCCACCATCGCCTCGATCGTTTGGCCGTTCGGCTCGTGACGGATGTCGACGTCGTGCGGGCGCACCCACGCCTCGCCGAGGCGGTGTGCCGGGCCGACGAAGCTCATCACGAACTCGGAGGCTGGATCCTCGTACAGCTCACGCGGGTTGCCGGACTGCTCGACCTTCCCGTCGTTCATGACGATGATCTGCTCCGCCACGTCCATCGCCTCCTCCTGGTCGTGGGTGACGAAGATGGTCGTCACGTGCACGTCGTCGTGGAGGCGACGCAGCCAGGTGCGCAGCTCCTCACGCACCTTGGCGTCAAGGGCGCCGAACGGCTCGTCGAGCAGCAGCACGCGCGGCTCAACCGCCAGCGCCCTGGCCAGCGCCATCCGCTGTCGCTGCCCGCCCGAGAGCTGGTTCGGGAAGCGCTTCTCGAACCCCGTGAGGTGCACCAGGTCGATCAGCTTCTTGACCCGCTCTCGGATCGTCCCGCTCCCCTCGCCCTTGATCTTCAGACCGAAGGCGATGTTGTCGTACACCGTCATGTGCTTGAAGGCGGCGTAGTGCTGGAAGACGAAGCCGACATTACGGTCCTGCACACGCGTCTCGGTGTTGTCCTGGCCGGAGATCAGCACCTGCCCCTCATCGGGCTGCTCCAGGCCGGCGATCACCCGCAGCAGCGTCGACTTGCCGCTGCCGCTGGGGCCCAGGAGAGCCGTCAGGCCTCTATCTGGCACGTCGATGGAGACGTCGTCGAGAGCGACGAAGTCTCCGAATCGCTTGGTCACGTTCTTGACAGAGATGGCCATTCAGGCCTCCTTCACAGGTTGTGGGACGAACACACCCGGGCCGGGAAGCTCGTGGTCCCCCTCGTCCGCGTCGACGCTCCGTGCCGACCGTTTCTGGAGGAAGTTCATGCTGAACAGGACCGCCATGGCGAGGATCGCGAGCACGATCGCCGCGGCGTACGCGCCGGCGAGGTTGATCTGGTCGAACTGCGTCTTGACGAAGAGCGGCAGCGTCTGGGTCTTCCCGCTGATGTTCCCGGCGACGATGCTGACGGCACCGAACTCGCCGAGCGCCCGCGCGGTCGCCAGGACCACGCCGTAAGTGACCCCCCAGCGAATGGCCGGCAGTGTCACCTTCCAGAAGGTCTGCCAGGGGGAGGCGCCCAGCGTCTTCGCGGCCTCCTCCTGATCCGTACCGATCTCCTGGAGGACGGGCATCACCTCGCGCACCACGAATGGCAGCGAGACGAAGATCGTGGCCAGGACCATTCCGGGCGTCGAGAAGATGATCTGGACGCCCTGATCCATGAACCAGCCTCCGAACCAGCTGTTTCGAGGCGCATAGACGAGGAAGAGGGCAAGGCCGATGACGACGGGCGAAATCGCAAACGGCACGTCGATCAGCGCGTTGATCAGCGCCTTGCCGCGAAAGTCCTGGCGGACCAGGACGATCGCCGTGAGGATCCCGAAGACGGTGTTGAGCGGCACCGCGATGCCGACGCAGAGGATCGTCAGCCAGAAGGCGTGGAGACCGTCCGAGCTGGTGATTGCGTCAATCGGCTGGCTGAGGCCATGCTCGAAGGTGCGGTAGAAGATCATCGCCACCGGCACGATCAGCAAGGCCGACAGATAGAGCAGCGCGACGGAGCGCAGGCCCCACCGCGACGGGCGGCTAAGCGCGCTCATGCCTGGACCTCCAACGCACAAAGAGGTTGATGGCGAACAGGACGCCGATGGCGATCGTGAGGAGCAGAACCGAGACGGCCGCTGCCCCTGAATAGTCGCTGGTCTGAACCCGCCCGTAGATGTAGACGGACGCAGCCTGGGTCTTGAAGGGAACGTTGCCGGTCAGCAACACCAGCGAGCCGAACTCGCCGATCGCGCGGGCGAAGGCCAGTGCGCAGCCGGCGACGATCGCCGGCGTCAGGTTGGGAAGCAGGATGCTGCGGAAGATCCGGTGGTTCGGAGCGCCGAGCGAGGCGGCGGCCTCCTCCATCTCCTGATCGACCTCCATCAGGACCGGTTGCACCGCCCGGATCACGAACGGGAGCGTCACGAAGAGCAGCGCCATGACGACAGCCACTCGCGTGTAGGCGGCATGGATCCCAATCGGGGAGTTGGGCCCGTAGAGAGCAAGGAGGACGAGGCTCGCGACGATTGTCGGCAGAGCGAATGGCAGATCGATGATCGAGTTGAGGAGCCGCTTACCGCGGAAGTCGTCCCGAACGAGCACCCACGCGATCAGCGTTCCCATCACCGCGTTGATCGCGACAACGATCACCGAGGAGATCACCGTCAGCTTGATGGCGGCGACTGCCTCCTTGTCGGTGATCGCGTCGAAGAAATGGCCGAGCCCGTCGCTGAAGCCGCGGCTGAAGACAGCGGCCAATGGGAGAAGGACGATCAGGCTGATCCAGAGGATCGCGGCGCCGCGAATCAGCACCGCACCGCCGAGGGTGGGACGGAAGCCCACCCTCGGCGGTCTGGCTACAGCGGTGTCGGCTGATGCCATGGTGCGGTTAGCTCCAGCTGCCTAGCTCGTCGGGTTGCCGAGGTCCTTCTCGGCCTGGATGACCCAGCCGTTGTCGCCGAAGAACGGATCGGCGACCTTGTCCCAGCCACCGAACTTGTCGATGGTGAACAGGCCCGACGGCGTCGGGAACTTGCTCGCGTTCTTGTCCGCCACGGACTTGACGACCGGGCGGTAGCCCGCATCGGCGAAGTCCTGCTGGCCCTGGTCCGTGTACAGGAAGTCCACGAACTTCTGGGCCTCCGACGGCGCGTCCTTGGTCACCGCGATCGGGTTCTGGATCAGGATCGTGCTGTCGGGCGTGACGTAGTCGAGCTTGATGCCGTCCTTCTGAGCCTGAATGGCATCGTTCTCGTAGCCCACCAGCACATCGCCCTTACCGCTGCTGAACGTGTTCAGCGAGTCACGGGCACTCGAGTCCTGAACCGACGTGTTGGCCAGGACCTGCTTGACGAAGTCCTGCGCCTGAGCCGGGGTCTTGCCCTCGGCGATCTGCGACCCGTAGATGGCCATGATGTTCCAGCGAGCTCCGCCGGAGGTGGCCGGATTCGGGTCGATCACGTCGACGTCCGAATTGGCGAGATCGTCGAAGCTGGTGATGTGCTTCGGGTTGCCCGGTCGAACCATCAGGGTCACGACCGAGTTGGTGACGATCCCCTTGTACTGGTTCTTGTCCCAGTCGGCCGAGACGATGCCGGCGTCGACCAGACGCTGCATGTCGGGCTGGAGCGAGAACTCGACGACGTCGGCCGGCTGGCCGGACTCGACCGCGCGGCTCTGGTCGCCCGATGCGCCGAACGAGTTGGAGAAGTCGACGTCCTTGCCGTCTGAGGTGTTCTTGAAGCCAGGCTCGAGGCTCTGCTCGTAGACCTGCTGGGGAGTTGAGTACGCCACCAGGTTGAGCGAGCTCCCGCTCGAACCGCACGCGGCGACACCAACGGTCGCTCCAAGGGCGACGGCGGCGATCCCAAGACGGGCGATGAGGCGTCCCGGCTGACGCTTCTTCTTTGCCTGAGTCATAGAGGCTTTGTGACCTTTCTTCATTAGGTTCCTTGACAAGAAGGCGGGCACGGTAGCAGAGTTCTTGACTTTGTGGATCGAAAACCGCTTAATTCCCTACCTGGTTGGGGGAATTACCAGAAAACCGGTGGAAAAGCGGGGGTTAAGCCTCAGAAGAGCTTCGTCTGGACGATCTCCGGCTCGGCCGTGGCCGCCGCTCGCTTTCGCCGTCTCGCCTCCAACCGCGCCCGCCTGCTGTAGCGGGGGTCGTGCGACAGGTTGGGTGCGCGGACCAGCGCATCGATCCGCTTGCGCTCGGTGTTCGGCGCGTAGGCGCGGTCCTGGTAGAGATCCTCGTACTTGGGCACGAGATCGGGACGGGCCGCGGAGAGCCAGGACATGAAGACCTCCTTTACGCCGGGCCGCAGATGCAGTGCGATCCCGTTCGCGAAGGTTGCCCCCGCTTCCTCGGCGATCGAGACGATCTCCTCGACCAGCTCGGGTGAATCGTTGATGCCTGGCATCAGCGGGGCGATCAGCACGCCCGATGGAATCCCCGCCTCGTTGAACTTCGCGACCGCCTCGAGGCGCTTGCGTGGGTGCGGCGTGTGCGGCTCGGTCTGGCGCCAGATCTTCTCGTCGAGGGTCGGGACCGAGAAGTTGACCGAGACGTCCGCGACTTCCGCCAGTTCGAGGTATAGGTCGAGATCGCGCGTGACGAGGGGCGACTTGGTGAGGATCGACGTCGGTGTCTCCGTCTCCCGGAGCGCCTCGATCATCGGCGGCATCAGCTCGTACTTCCCCTCCGCCCACTGGTACGGATCCGTGTTGGTCCCGAAGGCGACAAGCTCCCGCTTCCAGCTCGGCTTGTTGAGCTCGGCACGAAGCAGCTCGGGAACGTTGACCTTGACCACGATCTCCCGTTCGAAGTCGCGGCCGGCGTTCAGGTCTAAGTAGGTGTGGGTGTTGCGGGCGAAGCAGTTGTGGCTGACGACGCCGTTGGCGATGAAATCGCCGGTCCCAGTGGTGATGTCGAAGAGTTGCCGCTTTCCAAGCGGTTCAATCGACTCCACATTCAGCTTTGAATCGCTCTTGAGTGCCGTTCCTTCGATTGACCGCTTTCTCGTGATCGCCGGATCGGTGAGATGGAAGAAGCGCATTACCTCGCGAAGGCCGCCGCGAATCCGAACGGTTGTCAATCCGTTGGCCGTACCTCTTCGCTCTACTGCGTAGTCGAAGCCCAAGAGGCGGAGGGACCACGTAGTCCAATCAATGATCTCTTGATCGCAGTTCGAAATCCGGAATACCCCCTGCGAGTAGCAACCCTCGGCGTCGAAAATGCCCGCCAGGAAGCCCTTGGCCCAAAGGTCAAACGTGCCGCGGGGCCAGGCGATTGCCTCTCGGATCCTCTCGACGCCCCGCCGAGCTTGATGTCGGATCGCGCGCATCTCACGGTGATTCCCGGCAGCCGCGGAAAAGACGAACTGATCCGTTTCGACATCGAGGTCGCGAAGGTATTCCTGTGCTCGCCGCAACGCTTCGAAGTCAGCCAAAGCGAGTCGGAATCGATGCAACCGTTGAGGACCTCTGCCGGGCGGGGTGTAGTCATATGAAGCGAGGTTTCCGTCACCCCGGATTAGGCCGCAGAGATATCCCCGCCGATAAATCGGAGCGTCGGTATCGGGGGCACGGGCGAAATGACCAACTCCCATCAGGTCGTCGTTGAGTGTCAGGTGGGGACGCCGGAGCGGACCGTGCTCGTCACCCACCACGTGTTTCCAGTTGCCCCGCCTGCTCAGGAAACGGTGATCAGCACTGGCAATCAGTTCCGTCCCGTCCTCAAGGAGTATTCGATATGCGTCCTTGTAGGTATTCCAATGGGCCAGGACTTTGGTGACCGCGTAGTGACGGTATCTCGGGCCCTTGTTCGTTCCGTAGATCGCATCACCAACTCTGATGTCCTGAAGTGCTCTGGTCCGCCCGTTTTCCAAGAGAATTTGCGTATCCCCCGAGCTGCAGTAAATGCACGCATGTGTGCAACCCCGAAAAGCGTTGACCGTGTAGTTGAACGGCAGATAGTCGCCCGGCACCTTGTTGAGGGCGGACTTGGCGCGCACCTCATGGAAGTTGATGCCGAGGGCCTCCGGGGCGTCGAACGTCCGAACGCGCTCGACATCCAACCCCGGCAGGCTCCTTCCCTTCTCTCTGTCGATCTTCTGTGAGTCCCAGCGCATCGAACGTATGTTCGCATACCGATCGGCTCGTCCACAGACTCAACGACGGGGAGATCGGTTTCGTGAGCGGCTCAGTCAGACTCCAGTGCCGTGTCCGACGACAAGACACGGCTCCACCCCGCCGAGCACCGCGCGTACCGCGAGCTTTATGCGTCGGCCCGCCACCTGACCCATCGCTGGGCGCGGGTCGGGACCCTGCTGGAGGACACGCCGATCGGCGAGAAGCTCGAGCGCGGAGCGGCCGAGGCGAAGCGCCTGCTCGAGGAGCTGCGGCCCCGCACGGAGGCGTACGGCCTCTACGGCAGTCCGATGGCCCAGAACGTGGGCGCGAGGCTCGCCGACCTGCGGACCGGGGTCGCAGACCGCGGCGGCGACACCGGAATGGTGGCGCGATTCTCGGTCCTCGACGGCGAGCACCTGACGACTCTGCTCAGGCAGCTCGCGGAGCTGGCACGCGCCCGTCAGGATCGCGACATGGCCGGGTTCTGCGAGGACTGGGCCGTGCGCTTCGAGCCGCATCTGGACGCCGTTCGCCAGGCGGCGGTCGAGCTCGGCAACGATCCCGATCGCGTCGCCGCACCGGTCGCCGACACCGTCCTGAACAAGGCCGCCCACGGTGTGGGGTGGACGTTCGGTGCGTTCGGCGAGGGCGTCGACCAAATCGCCGGCCGTCTCCGCCGCCGCTAACCGAGGTCTGGTGTTCCCTCGACCGGCGTCGAGGCCTCGGCGTGCAGCTGCCGCGGGATGCGGCCGGCCTGTCGGGCCGCCCAACCGGCCTCAACTGCCGAGCGCATCGCGGCGGCCATCCCGGCCGGGTCCTCGGCCCGGGACACCGAGCTCGCCAGCAGCACGCCGTCGCAGCCGAGCTCCATCGCCAGCGCGGCATCGGAGGCCGTGCCGATGCCTGCGTCGAGGATCACGGGGACCCCGGCGCGCTCGGCGATGATCCGCACGTTGTAGGGATTGCGGATCCCCATCCCGGAGCCGATCGGCGAGCCGAGCGGCATCACCGCCGCACACCCGGCCTCCTCGAGACGGCGAGCGAGGATCGGGTCGTCGTTGGTGTAGGGCAGGACCGTGAACCCGTCGTCGACCAGCGTTTCGGCGGCATCCAGCAACTCGACCGCATCGGGGAACAGCGTGCGGTCGTCGCCGATCACCTCCAGCTTGACCCAGTCGGTCTCGAACGCCTCCCGGGCGAGCTTCGCCGTCCTGACCGCGTCGCGCGCCGTGTAGCAGCCGGCGGTGTTGGGGAGCGCGAACAGCTCGAGCCGGCGGATCACGTCGAGCACGGACCCCTGGGCGGCTTGATCGACGCGGCGCAGCGCCACGGTGACGATCTCGGTGCCGGAGGCGATGAGGGCCTCTTCCATCTGTTCCAGCGAGCGGAAGCCGCCGGTGCCGACGATCAGGCGCGAGCCCCAGCTGCGGCCGCCGAGCTCGAAGCCGTCATCGGCGCCGCCCTGGATCGCGGCGAGCACCTCGATCTTCTGGCCTTCGCTCAGGACCGTTGCCTCCCATTCGCTTCGCGGAACCACGTCTCCGTCCAACGCGACGGCGACACCGCGCTCGGTCGGCGCACCGGAGACCTCGATCGCTGTGGTCACCGTTGCGTCGTCCGGCAGCGATACCGCCTCGCCGTTCAGCTCGACGTTCATGCGACCTCGACCGCTGCGTCAGCCGAACTGCCCGCGAACCGCTGGGGCGAGAACGGGGCCAGGTCGATGGGTGGGTCGTCGCCGGCGAGCAGGGCCGCGACGCAGTCGGCGGTCAGCGGCGCCTGCAGCACTCCGTTGCGGAAGTGGCCCGTGGCGACCAGCAACCCTTCGGATGCCCCAATGCCGATCAGCGGTGCGTTGTCGGGCGTGCCCGGCCGCAGGCCGGCGGCGGTCTCGACGAGCTCGAGCTCCGCGACCTCCGGAATCAGCCGGTAGGCCTCGCGCAGGAGCTCGTGGACACCTCCCGCCGTCACGACCACATCGAAGCCCTTCTCCTCGACGGTGGCGCCGACGACCAGCCGGCCATCGGCCCTGGGAACGATGTAGACGCGGTCGCCGGCGACGATCCGATCGCAGACCGGCTTGTCCGCTGCGCCGCGCAAGGTGAGGATCTCGCCCTTGACCGGGCGAACCGGCGGCCTCGCCTCGGACGGGATCCAGTCGAGCTGACCTGACCAGCAGCCCGCCGTCAACACGACGGCGGCGCCGGAGAAGGTCCTGCCGTCATCCGTCTCCAGTCGCCACGAGCCGGAGGTCCGCTTGGCCGAAGTCACGCGAGCCCCCACTTCAACCGGAACCTCATCCTGCTCGAGGGCGCCCAGCAGGGCGGCCACCACGCGGCGCGGATCGACGCTCGCCTCGCCGGGGACATGCGCGCCCCCACGGACGCCGGTGGCGAGCCCGGGCTCGAGCTTCCGGCAAGCCCCGCCGGTGAGCCACTCCGAGTCGATGCCGAGCTGCCGGTGAAGGTCGTAGCGGCGGCGCAGGCTCTCGGCCTCGTCGCGGTCGAGCGCGACGTGCAGAGCGCCTTGCTGCGCAAGGCCAACTTCGACCTCCGAGGCGCGCTGCAGCTCGTCCGCGAAGCCGGGCCAGCTCCGCAACGACTCCAGGTTGAGTGCGAGCAGGGCCTCCTCGCCCCACGAGGCCTCCCCAGCCGGAGCGAGCATCCCCGCAGCCACTCCGGTCGCGCCGGCCGCAGGCCGCTCGGCCTCCAGCACGCAGACCCGGGCGCCGCGCGCAGCGGCCCGCCACGCCGAGGCAAGCCCGATCACTCCGCCTCCGACGAAGATCGCGTCGTATCCGTTTTTCGTCTCGTTGGTCACCGCATTTGATGCGGCCGAGGCGCTCCAACCTCCCTGCGCCGGCATTACCCGGATCAGGTTCGGACGGTCGGCGGCGCTTCAGCCGCCCTCTCAGCCCTTTGGTGGGCTCCCGTTGCACGTTCATCGTACCCTTGCTCGTGCAGTGACCGACGACGCCTCTGGCCCGACTCATCTCGCACCTCCCGAGGCAATCGGGAGTCTGCGGCGCCAGCGGCTTGAGTGGGCCCGCCTCTACTTCGTCTGCGACGCCCGGCCTGACGGCCGGGAGCCGGAAGCCCTGCTGAACGCCGCCATGAGCGGCGGCGCCGGCCTGATCGAGCTGCGCGACCGAGAGCATCCGCGGAACGCGATCGTGCGCTCGGGGCAAACCTTTCGCCGGCTCGCCAACACGTACGGAGCGCTCTTCATCGTCAACGACGATCCCTACCTCGCGCACGAGCTTGGCGCCGACGGCGTTCACGTCGGCCAGGACGACATGGATCCAGCGGAGGCGCGGCGGAATCATGGGCCCCGACGCGATCATCGGGCTCTCCACCCACAGCCGGGAGCAGATCGAGGCCGCCGCGAAGGAGCCCGTCGACTACATCAGCGTCGGCCCGATCTGGGAGACGCCCACCAAGGAGGGCCGGCCCGGAACCGGACTCGACCTGATCCGCGAGGCGGCTGAGATAGCCACGAAACCTTGGTTCGCGATCGGCGGGATCAACACCGAGAACGCGGACGAGGTTGCCTCGGCGGGAGCGGAGCGACTCTGTGTCGTCAGAGCGATCCGCGATGCCGAGAACCCGCGCGCGGCCGCGACAACCCTGTTCGGAGCCGTGGATCCGGCGGCGCGAGCCGAGCGGGGCGGTTGATGGCGGGGGCGCGGGATCGCAAGAGAGCCGAGCGCCAGAAGCGCAAGCGCCGCTCGACCGAGAGGCCACCAGCTCCCGTGGAAGCCCCTGCGGATGCCAGTGAGGCCTCGGCCGAGACGAACGGCGGCGCGCCCAGCGAGACCTTCCAGGAGCGGATGTCCCGCCGCTACGAGGAGCGCAACGATGAGGCGCGGGAGAAGCTCGAACCGCTCGAGGAGGGGGAACGTCCGACCGCGGTGACCGTGGGCGCTGTCGCCTCGGCCGTGCTGGCGATCATCTTCACAGTTTCGGCCGGACTCGCAATCGCAGGCGTCGACGCCGGCGGCCGGCATATCAAGCCACTCCCGATCATCGTCTTCGGGATCGTCCTCTGGGCGATGACCATCGGCATGTGGCGCGCCCGCTACTGGGCGGTCCTCGGCTTTCAGACCGTGCTCCTCCTGGTGATGCTCGCAAGTGCCTTCGGCCTCGTCGTCGTCACCTCCGTGCTCCAGGCGGTCGGGACGACGCTGCTCCTGGCCGGGTCGGGCACGCTCTTCTATTTCATGATCCGCGCGATGGCTCGCATCCAGATGCCCGCTCCTCCCGGCGATATCTAGCCCCAAATAGGCCGAAACCCCTGCTCCTATAGAGTCGAACGGGCATGGCCGAATACGACGTAATCGTCATCGGAGGCGGGCCCGGAGGCTACGTGGCCGCCATCAGGGCAGCCCAGCTCGGTCAGAAGACGGCCGTGGTCGAGCGCGACAAGGCCGGCGGCCGTTGCCTCAACTACGCCTGCATCCCGGCAAAGACCGTGCTCCACACGGCCGAGATCTTCCACGCGGTGAGCGAGGACGGCGCCGAGCTCGGCATCAAGGCCGGCAACACCTCGATCGACTGGAAGGCGCTCCAGGAACGCCGAACGAAGGTCTCCAAGACGCTCGAGGACGGCGTCGAGTTCCTCTGGAACAAGAACAAGGCCGAGTTCCTGCACGAAGAAGCCTCGCTGGCCGGCGGCGGCAAGGTGAAGGTCGGCGATGAAGAGCATCAGGCCAAGGCGATCGTGCTCGCCACCGGCTCGGTCGCGATGCCGATCCCGGGAGTCGACTTCTCGGACCGCGTGATCGACACCTGGGGCGCCTATTCGCTCGACTCTATGCCGAAGTCGCTGGTGATCGCAGGCGCCGGTGCGTCCGGTTCGGAGATCGCCTCTGCCTATTCGCGGATGGGCGTCAAGGTGACCCTGATCGAGATGCTCGACCAGATCCTGCCGCTCGAGGACAAGGACATGGCCCGCGTGGTCGAGCGCCAGTTCAAGAAGGACGACATGGAGGTGCTGACGGGGACCAAGGTCGAGTCCGTCGAGGAGCAGAAGACCGGCGTCAAGGTGAAGGCCGGCGACAAGGAGATCAAGGCGGACTACCTGGTGATCGCGGGCGGCCGCAGGCCCGACACCGATCCACTCAATCTCGACGCCGCCGGCGTCAAGACCAACGAGCGAGGACAGATCGAGGTCGATGAGTTCCAGCGGACCTCAGCCGACGGCGTCTTCGCGATCGGCGACCTGGTCCGTGGCCCCGCCCTCGCCCACAAGGCCGAGGAGGAGGGCGTCGTCGCCGTCGAGGTTGCTGCCGGTCACGAGACCGAGCCGGTCAACATCGACCTCGTCCCCGGTGCGACCTTCACCCACCCGCAGGTGGCGAGCGTCGGGATGACCGAGGAGCAGGCCAAGGAGACCGGCCGCCAGATCAAGGTGGGCAAGTTCAAGCTGGGGGGCGCCGGCGCCTCGGTCGTCTATGACGATCGCGCCGGGTTGGTGAAGATCGTCGGAGACCCCGAGTACGGAGAGATCCTGGGCGCCCACATCGTGGGCAACATCGCCTGCGACATGATCAGCGAGATCTGCAACGTGATGGCCCTCGAGGGCGGCTACCCCGAGCTCCAGCGGATCATCCACCCGCATCCGACGATGTCGGAGGCGATCCTCGACGGCGCCCGCGCCGTCGACGGCTGGGCGATTCACGCCTAGGCAACGGTGAAGACCAGCCGCCTCGAAGCCTTCAGTGACGGGGTCTTCGCGGTCGCGATCACCCTGCTGGTGCTCGAAATCAACATTCCGGCAGGGGAGAATCTCTGGCATCAGCTCAAGGAGCAGTGGCCGTCGTTCGCCTCGTTCTTCGTCAGCTTCTGGGTGATCGGGATCATCTGGGTCAACCACCACGGCCTGCTCGACCACCTCAAGCGGACCGACCGACCTGTCCTCTACCTCAACCTTCTGGTGTTGATGACGGTCGTCTTCATCCCCTTCTCGACGGCGCTGATGGCGGAGCACCTCAAGTCCGGCGCCGACGAGGAGGTGGCCGCCCTCGTGTACGCGCTGGCCTTCCTCGCGATGGGGATCGCCTTCAACCTGTTCTGGGCGTACGTCGTCAAACACCGTCGCGAGCTCGGGGTCGAGTTGCCCGACGAGGAGGTCCGCCGCATGTCCGTCGGCTTCATGATCGGGAGCCCGCTCTACGCGGTCGCGGTCGGCATGGCATTCATCAGCCCGGCGGTGGTCCTGATCATCGTCCCCGCGGTCGCCGCCTACTACATGGTCGCGGGCATGCGGAGCCCCGACCTGTGAGGCGTGCGTGACCGAGCGGGCGACCTTCTACTACGACTTCAACTCGCCCTATTCCTACCTGGCGGCGGAGCGGATCAGCGGCCTCTTCGCCGAGGCGGAGCTCGAACAGCCGGAGTGGCAGCCGATCTCCTTCGGCCACATCCTGAAGACGACCGGACGCCGTCCGTGGTCATTCGAGGAGGACCGCAGCGTCGACTTCGCCGAGATCCAGCGCCGCGCCGACGAGCGGGGCCTGCCTGAGGTGCGTTACCCGGACGGCTGGCCGATCGAGAACTACAGCCTCAATCCGATCCGCGCCGCGATCTTCGCCAAGGAATCGGGGCGCGTCGTCTCCTTCTCGCTCGCCTGCTTCCGCCAGGTCTTCGCAGCCGGGCGCGACATGAGCGACCTCGACAACGTCCTCGTGGCAGCCGCCGCGTGCGAGCTCCATCCCAACGCGGTGACGAAGGGGATCGAGACGAGGTCGGTCAAGGACAGGCTCCGGGCGGCCACGGACGAGGCGATCGCACGCGGGGTCGCGGGAATCCCCACAGTGGCCGTGGGCAACGAGCTCTTCTGGGGCGACGACCGCCTCGAGGAGGCGGCGCAAGCCGCCTCAGCGATCTGAGAGCCGGTCAGCCCAGCCGCTTGCGCAGCTTGAACTTGCTGACGCTCTCGCCGGTGGCGCCGCAAGTGGCCGTGAAGCTGATCTTCTCGCTCACCTTTGTCTTGCCCTCGGCGTTGAGCGTCCGCTTCTGGATAGATCTCAGGTCGGAACGTCCCAGGAGTAGGCTGAGCCCAGTGGCAGAGAGCAAGACGAAGTCGCGACGGAGGACGACCGGATCGTCCGACGGCAAGGGCAAGACGGCCGCAAAGCCGAAGCTCCCCGACGAGGCCACGAGCCGCGAGCTGCTCGGCCAGATGGCTCTGATCCGCCGCTTCGAGGAGGAGGCCGGGCGCCAGTACCAGCGTGCCAAGGCCGGCGGCTTCCTCCATCTGGCGATCGGCGAGGAGGCCACGATCGTCGGCACGACCTCGGTGATGCGCCCCGACGACTACCTGATCGGGACCTACCGCACCCACGGCCACGCGATCGCGCGCGGCACCGATCCCAAACGGGTGATGGCCGAGATCTTCGGCCGCGTTGACGGCACCTCAGGCGGCCGCGGGGGCTCGATGCACATCTTCGATCTCAAGCGCCGTTTCATGGGCGGCTACGGGATCGTCGGCGGCAACCTCCCGCTGGCCGCGGGCCTGGCTCTCTCCTCCGACTACAAGGGGACCGACGAGGTCACCGTCTGCATGTTCGGCGACGGCGCCTCCAACACCGGGAACTTCGGCGAGACGATGAACGTGGCAGCCCTCTGGAGCCTGCCCGTCGTCTTCCTCGTCGAGAACAACCTCTACGGGATGGGCACGGCGCTCGAACGCCACTCGGCGGTGCCCGACCTCTCCCATAAGGCCGACGGGCTGGGCATCCCCGGCGTCCGGGTGGACGGAATGGACGTACTGGCGGTGCGGGAGACCGTGGCCGAGCACATCAACCTTGCCCGGGAGGACCGCAAGCCGACGCTGATTGAGGCATTCACCTACCGCTACCGCGGCCACTCCGCAGCCGATCCCGAGGTCTACCGCGAGAAGGAGGAGGTTGAGGAATGGCAGCGCAAGGACCCAATCGAGACCTTTGCGAATCGGCTGATCAAGGAGAAGGTGATCACCGAGAAGGACCTCCAGGCGATCCGGGAAGAGGCGGACAGGACGGTCACGGATGCGGTCGAGTTCGCGGACAACTCACCTGAGCCTCCGCTCGACTCCCTTTACGACCACCTCTACGTGCTCGGTGACCAGGTTCCCGGCTGGTACGGCGTCGACGAACGCTCACCCGACTCCCATGCGGCGGAGGAGGAGCGTGATGCGACCGCGCGCGCCCGCCAGCTCGCCGAGCGTGGCGCCGAATATGCGGAGGACGAGGAACTTCGCGAGGCCGAGGGCGACCAGCCGGATACGCGGCCGGAGGACGTGCACTGATGGCCGTCATGCGGATGCGAGAGGCGCTGCGCGACGCGATGGCGGAGGAGATGCGCCGGGACGAGAACGTCTTCGTGATGGGCGAGGACGTCGCGGTATTCCAGGGGTCCTTCAAGGTCACCGAGGGTCTGCTGGACGAGTTCGGCGAGAAGCGGGTCCGCGATACCCCGATCTCGGAGAACACCATCGTCGGCATGGGCGTCGGCGCGGGAATGGGAGGCCTGCGGCCGATCGTCGAGATCATGACCGTCAACTTCGCGCTGCTGGCTATGGACCAGATCGTCAACCATGCGGCCGCGATCCCGTACATGTTCGGAGGGCAGGTGCGCGTGCCGCTGGTGGTCCGGATGCCCGGCGGGGGCGGCCACCAACTCGGGCCGACTCACTCACATAGCTTCGAGGCGCTCTTTCTCCAGATTCCGGGACTGCTGGTCGCCTGCCCGTCCACGCCGGCCGACGGCAAGGGCCTGCTCAAGGCGGCGATCCGCGACGACAACCCAGTCATCTTCGTTGAGCACGAATCGCTTTACGGACTGCGCGGCGAGGTTCCCGAGAATGGTGACGGTGTAGTCAACTTCGGCGAGGCGGCCGTGCGCCGGGAGGGTTCCGACGTGACCATCGTCGCGATCCTGCGAATGGTGGAGGTGGCCATGCAGGCGGCCAAGACCCTCTTAGATGAGCATGGGGTCGAGGCCGAGGTGATCGACCCCCGCACGCTGCGCCCGCTCGACCTCGACACGATCATCAAGTCGGTCCAGAAGACGAATCGCGCCGTGATCGTCGAGGAGGGCTGGCCCCACGGCGGCGTCGGTGCGAACCTGGCTGCGCTCATCCAGGGACAGGCGTTCGACTCTCTCGACGCGCCGGTCGAGCGAGTAACGGGCGCGGACGTCCACATGCCCTACTCGAGGCGGATGGAGCAGGCAGCGATACCCCACGGGGAGCACATCGTCAGCGCCGCGCTGCAAACTCTGGAGGGGAGTCGCTGATGGAGGAGATCGTCATGCCCCGCCTCTCGGACTCCATGGAGGAGGGCACCGTCCTTCGGTGGCTGAAGGGCGTCGGCGACGAGGTGGCTGTCGGCGACGAGCTGGTCGAGATCGAGACCGACAAGGCGAACATGGTCTACGAGTCAGACCTCGCCGGGACGATCGTCGAGCTCCTGGCGCAGGAGGGAGACACGCTGCCGGTCGGGGACACCATCGCGCGGGTCGGGGATGCTTCCGAGGTTGTCGGTGGGAATGGCGGCGCGCCCGGGGCCGCCGCGCCAGCGGGCAGGGCCGGCGCTGGGACCGACGAGAAGACTTCCGGCGCAGATCAGCCGGCCATCGAACGGCGGGAGCCCGCTGTCGCGTCGGCCCCGGCCACGCCGCCGGGTCCCGCGGGGCCAGCGGCTGCATCTCCTTCCCCAGCCGCAGTCGGCGGCGACGGACGCGTCAAGGCTTCCCCCATCGCCAAGCGCATCGCCCGAGATCGGGGGCTTGATCTGCATGGGTTGGCCGGGTCGGGCCCAGGCGGGCGGATCGTCAAGGCCGACGTCGAGAAGGCACTCGCATCGGGCGTTGCCGCACCTGCCGCCGCACCTGCCGCTCCGCCGGCTCCCGCTGCCGTTCCGGCTGGGCCGACTCCCGGCGTCGGCGAGAAGCCTGAGACGGCCAAGGGGGCCGTTGAGGTCGTTGAGCTCACCAAGTTGCAGCAGACCGTCGCGCGGCGCATGGCGGAGTCCAAGGCCACCGCGCCTCACTTCTATCTGCAGGCCGAGATCGACATGACGGCTGCCGTCGATGGCCGGGCGAAGCTCAAGGCGAGCGCGAAGGAGGGAGAGCGCGTCCCGACGTTCAACGACATGGTCGTCAAGGCCTGCGCCCTTGCGCTACGCGAGTTCCCCCGGGCCAACGGCGCCTACCGGGACGGACGCATCGAGCTCTACTCGCGGATCAACGTCGGGGTCGCGGTGGCCGCTCAGGACGCGCTCGTCGTGCCCACCGTCTTCGACGCCGACCTCAAAGGGCTGCGCCAGATCTCAACCGAGACTCAGGCGCTGGCCGCCCGGGTCAGGGACGGGTCGATCACTCCCCCGGAGCTCAGTGGCGGCACCTTCACCGTCTCCAACCTCGGCATGTACGGAATCTCCAACTTCAGCGCCGTCATCAACACGCCGCAGGCGGGGATCCTGGCCGTCGGCGAGCTCAAGGCAAAGCCTGTCGTGACCGACTCCGGCGAGATCGAGGCTCGCCAGCTGATGGGCGTCACGCTCGCCTGCGACCACCGCATCCTCTACGGCGCCGACGGCGCCCAGTTCCTGGCGCGTGCTCGCGAGTTGCTCGAATCGCCGCTCGGCCTCGCGCTCTAGATAGCGTCCCCGCTCGCATGGATCGCGCGCAGTTGAGCGACTGGATCGAGGAATACGAACGCGCTTGGCGGACGCCGGGCACCGAGGCGCTGACCGGGCTATTCGCCGAAGACGCCACCTATTCAACGGCCCCATACGAGACACCACACAGCGGGCTGGCGGCGATCGAGGAGATGTGGGATGCGGAGCGCCTCGGGCCCGACGAGGGGTTCGAGATGACGAGCGACGTCGTGGCGGTCGAGGGCGACACCGGCGTCGTCCGGGTCGAGGTCCGATATGGACCACCAAAAGGGAAGGAGTACCGCGACCTCTGGGTCGTCCGCCTGGACGAGGCCGGCCTCTGCTTCCACTTCGAGGAGTGGCCGTTCTGGCCGCCGGCCCAGAACGGAGCCCCCGCTGCCGGTGGATGAAGGGTGTGACAATGGATCCCGTGGATGAGGTGCTGACCGTGCGGTGTGGCCTGGTCCCCTACGAGGAGGCCGGGCGGCTCCAGAAGCGAATCGAGGCAGCCCGCCAGGCCGATGAGGTGCCGGACGTGCTGCTCCTGCTCGAGCACTACCCCGTCTACACGAAGGGGCGTCGCACGCAGCCGAGCGAGCTGGCAATGGGCGATGACTGGTACCGGATGCAGGGCATCCATGTCTGCGAGACCGATCGCGGCGGTGCCATCACCTACCACGGCCCGGGGCAGCTGGTGGGCTATCCGATCGTCTCGCTCAAGCCCTATGGCGACAACGTTCACGAGTACGTGCGGCGGCTGGAGCGGCTGATGACCGGCTCGCTCGCGGCCTACGGAGTCGACGCGGAGGTGATCGACGGCCTGACCGGCGTCTGGGTCGGCGGCGGGCCGCCGGAAGGACGGAAGATCGGCTCGATCGGCGTGCATGTCAGCCGCGCCGTCACCACGCATGGGTTCGCCGTCAACGTCAACAACGACCTGCAGCCGTTCGAGTGGGTGGTTCCCTGCGGCATCGAGGGCGTGCGGATGACCTCGCTCTGCCGCGAGTTCGGCTCGCAAGTGGACATGGACGCCTGCATGGACGTGGTGACCGATGGCTTCAGCGAGATCTACGGCCGGGAGCCTGTGCCAACGGCGCCGGAGGCGCTGAGCGAGCTGCTCGGCGACCCCGCCCCGGTACGGTAGATCCGATGTCGGAGTCGATCAAACATGAAACGGGTCGCCCTGACGCGCGCCCTCGCATATACGTCACTCGCTCCCGGGCCAACCCGGGCGGGGGCGCGGCCGATGACGAGGGAAAGGTTCCGTTCCGCTCGCGCAAGCCGCCGTGGCTCAAGGTCCCCGCCCCCGGCGGGCCAACCTATCGCCGGCTGAAGAAGTCGATCGAGGAGGACAACCTCCACACGGTCTGCGAGGAGGCCAATTGCCCGAATGTGGGCGAGTGCTGGGAGCGCGGCACGGCCACCTTCATGATCCTCGGCGACGTCTGCACCCGGCGCTGCGGCTTCTGCAACGTCCAGACTGGCAAGCCGACCTGGCACGACCCGCTCGAGCCGCTGCGGGTTGCCAATCAGGTGAAGCGGATGGGCCTGCGACACGCGGTGATCACTTCGGTCGACCGCGACGACCTGCCCGACTACGGCGCCGGCGCATTCGTCGGCGTGATTCGCTCGATCCGGCGAATGGCGCCCGGCTGCAAGGTCGAGGTGCTGACGCCTGACTTCCGCGGACAGGAGATGCCGCTCGCCAAGGTGATCGCCGAGCGGCCAGATGTCTTCAACCACAACGTCGAGACCGTGCCGCGGCTCTATCCGATGGCACGCCGCGGGTCCGACTTCATGCGCTCTGCCCGCGTGCTGCGTATGGCGAAGGAAATGGGGGGCGACCAGGTGGTGACCAAGTCCGGGCTGATGGTCGGGCTTGGCGAGGAGTTCGACGAGATGGTCGAGGCCTTCTCGATCCTGCGCGACCACGGGGTCCAGGTGCTGACAGTCGGGCAGTACCTGCGGCCGACCGAGAAGCACCTGCCGGTCGACCGCTACTGGCATCCGGACGAGTTCGCGGCGCTCGAGAAGGCGGCGTACGAGCTGGGCTTCGCCTCCGTCGCGTCGGGGCCGCTGGTCCGCAGCTCGTACCACGCGGACGAGCAGCTGCCCGCCGCCGCTACCGCTTAACCCCGCGCAGCTTTCCTTGCGGGGGCGTGTTTGGGGGTCCGTAGCCTCGAATTCATGCGTGCCCGCCTACGCACAAAAACGCTTGCGCTGATTGCCGGCGCCGCCCTGGTCGCCCTCGTGGCGGGCCCGCTCACCGGTGGTGCCTCGTCGCAGACGACCGACACCACGGCCAAGAAGAGCCCTCTGGCCGGGAACGGGATGTGGATCTGGTATCTGAGCCATTCCTCGCACGGCAAGCTCGGGCAGATCGCCAAGAAGGCGCACGCTCACGACATCGACACCGTGCTGATCAAGTCAGGTGACGGCACGCAGTACTGGAGCCAGTTCTCACCGGCGGTGGTCAACGGGCTGCACGCGCGCGGATTGGACGTCTGCGCCTGGCAGTTCATCTACGGGGACAACCCCGGCAAGGAGGCGAAGGTGGGTGCGGCCGCGGTGGCCAATGGCGCCGACTGCCTGGTGCTCGACGTCGAGGGCCAATACGAGGGCAAGTATCCGCAGGCCTCCTACTTCATCTCCAGCCTGCGCTCGCTGATCGGGCCTGACTATCCGCTGGGCCTCGCCAGCTTCCCGTACGTCGACTACCACCCGGCTCTGCCCTTCTCGGTCTTCCTCGGGCCAGGAGGGGCTCAGTACAACATTCCGCAGCTCTACTGGAAGGACATCGGCACGACGGTCGACACCGGCTACATCCACACCTGGGTGTGGAACCGGATCTACCAGCGGCCGATCGATCCGCTCGGGCAGGTGTACAACCATCCGAAGGCCGGGCAGATCAAGCGCTTCCGCGCTCTGGCGATGTCCCACGGCTTCGACGGCGTCAGCTGGTGGTCCTGGCAGTCGGCGGGCAAGCGGCAGTGGAAGGCGGTCGGGCAGCCCGTCTCGCCGGCATCGACCGGGCCGTACCCGAGTTATCCGTTCCTCCATATCGGTTCCAAGGGCGACTTCGTGGCGTGGGCGCAGCAGCTGCTCGCGGGCGGCGGCTACACAGTTCCGATCAACGGCTACTTCCAGGCCTCGACCCAGGCGGCGGTGTACGCCTTCCAGAGCGACCACGGACTGCCCCAGACCGGGAACCTCGACGTGCCGACCTGGGGACCGCTGCTGGAGAACAACCCGCTTCCGGTTCGCTGGGTGAGCGGTGGGGGAGCCGTTCCCGCAAAGGCGCCGGGTGCGCGGGTGCTGCCGCCGCCGAAGTCGGCGAAGCTGCCCGCCGTCCGCAACGAGATCCCACCTCCGTCGAAGCGCGACTAGGCGTTCGACCCTGCACGTAGGCTTCGACGGCCGCTGTGCTGCCGCTGAAGGACAACAACCCGACCACGCGGTTCCCGATCGTGACGGTCGGCCTGATCGTGGCCTGCGTCCTGGTCTTCATCTGGCAGCTCAACTTCCCCGAGAACCAAAGGCTGAGCGAGGCCGGGTTCGGACATATCGACCAGAGCTCCCTCGAGTACGGGGCCATTCCGTATCGGATCACCCACACGAGCGTAGGCAAGTGCGACATCGGCGCGGTGGGCGAGTTCGCGCCCGGACAGTTCGAGGCCGGGGTCGTCTGCCCGGGCACCAAGGACTACGCCGAGGCCGTCGCGCGCAGTCAGGCGAATCCGAGCGCCGATCTGGGCCCGTTCCAGATCGACCAGAAGCCGTGGTACGAGACCCTCTTCACCTCGATGTTCATGCACGGCGGCTGGTTGCACATCATCGGCAACATGCTCTTCCTCTGGGTCTTCGGCAACAACATCGAGGACAAGATGGGACGCCTGAAATTCCTGCTCTTCTACGTGATGGCCGGCCTGATCGCGGTCTACACGCAGGCGCTGATCGATCCGGGATCAACGGCACCGACGATCGGCGCCAGCGGTGCGATCGCGGGGGTCCTCGGGGCCTATGCGCTGCTCTTCCCGCGGGCGAGGGTTCTGACCCTGATCTTCATCATCTTCTTCGTCACCGTGGTGGAGATACCGGCGTTGATCCTGCTGGCGCTCTGGTTCATCCTTCAGTTCGTCCCCGCCCTGGGGCAGGTCGCGGTCGGCTCGGGAGGCGATCAGGGGGTCGCCTACTTCGCGCACGTGGGCGGATTCGTCTTCGGCCTGGCCGTGGCGGGGGCGATGCTCTCGGTGATGCGAAGACGACGACCCGAACCGCGCTTACCCGTCTACTGAGCGATCTTGGACCCTGATCTCCGGAACGCGCTGCTGCTGATCGGCCTGATTTTCTGCGGGTTCTTTGCCGCCGTGACGATCTATGTGATCGTCGACACCGGGCTCCGTCTGCGGACCTATGGCGACATCGGGGCGATCGGGCTCTACGCGGTCTCCCTCCTGATCGTCGTGATGATCGCCGCCGGGCTGATCGGCGCACTGCGAAATCCACCCGATGACTAAGCGGATCGCCGTCATCGCCGGCTTGCTGCTCCTCTTCGGCGCCACGGCCGTGGCCGCCGTTGCGATCTGGCCGGAGCGAGCCGGTGAGACAGGATCGACCTCCGCTGGCGTTAGCCGCTCGATCACGAGCCCCAACGCCGACGCCGGGGGGACCCGCCCGGGCCGAGGGCGGCCGACGGTGACCGTGCCGCCCGGAATCAGCAGGACGCTCGCGATCTCCCACTTCGCCCTGCTGCCGGTCACGGGGCCGCTTCCCATCCACTACCGGTTCAAGCATCCGCCGGTTGCGGGGATCCTCTTCGACGTGAAGAGCGGCGCCGTTCTCTGGCAGCGGAACCCGCGCTTGGAGCACCCCATCGCCAGCCTGACGAAGATGATGACCGCGCTGATCGTGGCGAACGACAACCGGCCTGGGGAGCACGTGATGATCAGCCGGAAGGCGTCGCAGACCCCTGGCTCGGCGACCGGGCTGTTGCCGCGCGGGAAAAGGGTGCCGCTCGAGCCGCTGCTCCAGGCCCTGATCATGATCTCGGCGAACGACGCGGCGGTGGCGCTGGCCGAGCACGACGGCGGGACGGTCACGCGGTTCGTCAAGGAGATGAACCGCCAGGCGAATGGCATGGGGCTCGACTGCACTCACTACTCCACGCCGAACGGGCTGCGCGACCGCAACAACTACTCCTGCCCGGACGACCTTGCCGAGCTCGCCCGGGCCGACCTGGCGAATCCGCGCATCGCTCAGATCGCGCAGACGCGTTACGCCAAGCCGCGCTTCCCGATCAAGGGCAAGCACCTGTATCTCTCGAACAACCATTACTTCCTGCAGCGGGGGCTCGCCGGACTGCCCCAAGCGCAGGTCACAGGGCTGAAGACCGGGTTCACGGATCCTGCCGGCCGGTGTTACGTGACCACAGCACGGATCGGCGGGCACCAGCTCGGCGTGGTGCTGATCCACTCACCGGACCCGATCACCCAGGTCCCCGCCCTGCTCAGGGCAGGCTTCGAAGAGGAGGGCGTGGTCGCACCGGCCCCGCCTCCATCCAAGTCGAAGGCGCCACCGGACGGCTAGGCGAAGGTGCGCTGGCACTCGCCAAGCAAGCCGGTCGCGGTGTGCCTGGCGGCGTGTGCCCTGATCCTGATCGTCGCCGCTATCGACCTCGCGCACACCGAGTCCCGGGTGCCCGATTTCCCCTCCCGGGATTGCCTGCCCGACCAGGCGAGTTGCTTCAACGCACAGCTCAGCGAGGGTGTGGCGCGGGAGCGGGCCGCCGATCCGTTGCAACGCGAATTCGACTCCCGCGCCTGGCTGTACGCGTTCTCGATCCTCGCGATCGCGGCCGTGGCGACGGCCTGGAGCATGCGCACCAACCCGCGGACCGAGTGGCTCCGGATCTTCACGAACCTGGGGGTTATCGGTGTCTGGCTCGGCATCGGCGTGGTCGTCGTGCTGGTGACGACCGACGGAAACGAGGTCGCGCCTTCGGCGGCGCCCATGTTGACGCTGCCCGTCGTCCTGCTGGTGGCAGCGGCCGTCGGGACGCTGATCGGGCGCACCGAGGGCTGGGCGGTGCGGAATCAGAGCGACGAGCTCAGGGAGCGCGTGTTCCAGGTCGGCAAGCTCGCGATCCACCTCGGGACGGCCGGTCAGGCCAAGCGGTCGCGGATGGAGGAGCTGGCGCGCTGGCTGGCCGATGCGGCGCTGGGCTTCACCGCCCTGACCTGTGCGCTCGCGATCGTCTTCGTGCTCGCCCAGCCCGGTTGCAGCGGAGGAGGCGGGCCGCCCCACTGGACCGATCCGATCGATGCGGTGACCGCGATCGCGGCGATCGCCGGAATGGCCGCCGGCATCGGAGCGCTGATCCTGCGGAGGTGGATCGCGGCGCTGATCAGCCTGGTCGGATGCCCGGTCGCGCTGCTGCTCGTGCTGGTCAGCACGTGCACGTTCTCCTGAATCCGCAAAGCCCTTGCAATTGAGCCGCGGAGGTATATGAATTGCAGTGATGCTTGGCGTGTTTCACACCCTGGCCATGCAGACCGGTCCGCAGGAGAGGGGCGGAGGCCTCGGGGTGTCGGTCGAGATAATCGCCGCGACGGTGCTGGCCTGCGTCCTGCTGACCGCGACCGTGTTGCTGCTCACCAGGTACAAGAGGCGCCGGGAGAAGATGGTGCTTCGGGAGAGCCAAGCGCGCAGGGAGATGCAGGAGCTCTGCCCGGACGGCTGGGCTGCTCGCATCGTGCTCTACGGCGATGGGGCTCCGCTGCCCGACGACGCTCCGGGCGAACGTAAGGTCTGCGTCGAGTGGACCGAGTACGAGCACGACGCGGCCGGCCACACGGACGTAGCGGTGGCGCGCCGGATGTGGGCCAGGACGATCACCGGGGCACTCCGCGGCATGCTGGCCGACCGTCAGCTCGACATCGAGTTGGAGAAGATCGAGCGGAAGGTCCTCGAGGACTTCTCCGACGGCGGTGGGAGCTGGCCACCGGCCGCGGGACCGAAGGGCGCGCCGGGACGCTGATGGGCCGGTTCCGGCTCGGGATCGGGTGCGTGGCGGCGGTCGTCACACTCGGCACGTGTGCGTCAACCGGGGCCGAGGCGGCGACCGTGACCGTAGGGAGTCCGCTAACCGCAAACTTCACCGGAGCGATCGCCACCACCTCCTTGAAGGTGAACACGGCACTTCCGGAGCCCGGTGCAACGGCTGCCTCGCCGGTGCCCGGGACGATCATCAACTGGAGAGTGATCTTGGGATCGACTGGGAATCTGTCGTTGTTTGTCGTCAAGCCTGCGACGGGCGGCGCCTATACGCCTGGTTTGGGCTCGTCCGGCGTGCACACCAATAGCGCCGGGCTGCAGACCTTCCCGTCGGGACTGGTGGTCAAGGCCGGTGATCTGATCGGCATTGATCCCGGGGGCGCGACGGTCAAGGAGGCGACCCCCGCTCCCGGCGCAACGATCAGCGAGTGGGCTCTCCCGTTCTACTACGGATCCTCACGGCCACCGGACAACACCTATGACAACTCGGAGCTCGCCTACAACGCCACCGTGGAGTACTGCCTCGTCCCCAAGCTGAAGGGCATGAAGCTCGGCGCCGCGAAGAAGGCGCTGCTCAATGGAGGGTGCAGGGTCGGCGAGGTGACCAGGCCCAAGAAAGGCAAGGCCAAGTTCGTCAAATCGCAGGGCGCGGCCCCGGGGACCGCGCTCGCGGATCAGGCCGTGGTCGATCTGAAGCTTCGTGGGAAGCCGAAGAAGAAGTAGCTCCAGTTCGAATCGATTCCACGCGGGGCTCGACTCACAGTCGCCACATTTGAGCTACCCATGGCACACGCCCTGCTGCAGGGTTCCTTCAGGACCTGCGGATGGCACCACTGAAGGCAAAGGGAGACTTGGCCGAGCTGAAGGTCGCAACCGATCTGTTGGAGCGCGGCTACCGGATCGCCATTCCGTACGGTGAGGACCACGACTTCGACCTAATCTTCTGCGGAGACGACAAGCTCGAGCGGGTTCAGGTCAAGTACACCGAGTCGAATGGCAACTTCCTGATCGTTCGGACTAGATCCCATTCCTTGACGAATGGCAAGGTGAAGCGGACGAAGTACTACACGGCGGCCACCATCGATTGGATCGCCGTCTACGACAAGAACACCGACCGTTGCTACTACGTGCCGGCAGAGGAGCTGGGATCGGGGCACGCGAGCATCCGTCTCCGGCTGACTCAGCCTCTGAATTGCCAACGCAGTGGGATCCGGTACGCAAATGACTACCTGGATCCAGAAATCCACAGACCTTCGATGGAGCCAGCCGGATTCGAACCGGCGACCTCTTCGGTGCAAGCGAAGCGCTCTCCCAACTGAGCTATGGCCCCGTGGGGCACCGATTGTAGGACGGGCAGGCACAACCCCGTGAATGCGGCTGTGAGAGACTGGCGACACTGGTGCAGAGCCCCAGTCGGGATATGGCAACTTCGGCCAAAGCATCGGAATCGGTAAGAGAGGCGAGCGGGGGGAAGCTGCCTCAGCACGCCGAGGTTTCCAACCTCGACATCGTCCGCTTCTACTTCGACCGTGCGGTCGAGCGCCTCGAGCTCCCGGACGACATCCGAACGGTCTTCTGGACCCCCTACCGCGAGGTGACCGTCCAGATCCCGGTCAAGCTCTCCGACGGCAAGGTCCACACCTTCTCCGGCTATCGGGTCCAGCACAACGGCGCGCGCGGACCGTACAAGGGCGGCATCCGATACCACCCCGAGGTCGACGTGGACGAGGTCCGCGCCCTCGCCTCCCTGATGACCTGGAAGACGGCCGTCGCCAATATCCCCTTCGGCGGTGCGAAGGGCGGCGTCAACGTCCCGGTGGACACGCTCGACCGCTCCGAGCTGCAGGCGATCACCCGCTCATTCATGGACAAGATCCAGAAGATCCTCGGCCCCACGCGCGACATCCCAGCCCCCGACGTCGGGACCAACGCCCAGGTGATGGCCTGGATGATGGATGAGTACGGCAAGCTCCACGGCCACACGCCGGCGATCTGCACCGGCAAGCCGATCGCACTGGAGGGCTCCTACGGACGCGAGCAGGCCACCGGCCGTGGCTGCATCTACATGTTCCGCGAGGCGGCCCCGCAGATCGGACTCACTCCTGCCGACAGCACGTTCGTGGTTCAGGGATACGGCAACGTCGGCTCCTGGGCGGCGCGCATCCTCCAGCAGCTCGGCGCGAGGATGATCGGCACCTCTGACGCGACCGGCGCAATCCACAGCGATGACGGCATCGACGCCGACGACCTGGCCGCCCACCTGCGCGAGGGCGGCACCCTCACGGAGTTCCCGGGCGTCGAGGTGATCAGCCCCGATGACCTCCTCGCCATCGAGTGCGACGTCCTCATCCCGGCGGCCCTCGGCGGCATGATCCACGAGGGCAACGCCGACCGGATCAACACCAAGATGATCATCGAGGGTGCCAACAGCCCCACTACGCCGGCGGCCGACGAGGTCCTGAACGAGAAGGGCATCCACGTGATCCCCGACGTGATGGCCAACGCCGGCGGCGTCGTCTGCTCCTACTTCGAGTGGGTCCAGAACCTCCAGCATTTCCGCTGGTCGGAGCGCGAGGTCAACGACAAGCTCGGCGGCATCATGCGCCGCGCCTACCGGGACGTCTCGGCCCGGGCCAAGGAGGAGCGTCTCTCACTGCGCGAGAGCGCCTACCTGGTCGGAATCGAGAGAGTGGTCGAGGCGAGCCGCACCCGCGGGTACGTCTAGGGGCGCGTCTTCAGTCGTCGAAGTCGAAGTCCTTGGGAGGCCCCTTCTCGAACCACAGGCCCTCCTCCCCCTCGTCCTCCTCATAGGTCTCCTCGGGATCGGGTCTGCCTCCCTCGTAGACCTCCTCGTCCTCAAGCGCCGGCCTGACCTCAGTGCCCGGCTCATCCGGGGGCGGCTCCGTGCCCGAGGCCGGCTCCTCGGCGTAGGGCTCCTCCTCCTCGAGGTAGGGAGCCTCCTCCTCGGCGGGACCGAGGGCCTCGAAGTCATCACTCTCGGCGGGCGGGGGCGGGGGGCGGGGCGGTCAGTGACTCCTCGTCGGTCTCGAAGTCGTACAGCGCGGGGGCGGCTGAGTCGTCCGGCGGCGCCTCGTCCATCGGCTCGAGCGGCTCGGGTTCCGGCTCGAGATCCTGGGGGGGCAGCGGCGGGAGGCCACCCGTATCGCCTGGCGGTGGATGCTCCTGGGTGGGCACATCGATCCGGCCGCGTGCCCTGCCAGGTGGCTCCGCAGCGGTGTCGGGCGGGGGCGGCGGGGGGTCGGGGGCGAAGCTCTCCGGCTCGGCCGGCTCCTCCTCCTCGATCTGATCGGGCTCCTCGGGCTCAACCGAGGCCGGGGCCTCAAGCGGCGCGGCGGACTCCAGTGCGTCCTGCGGCGGAGCCGGGGGCGGTGCGGCCACGTCCTCCGGGAACGGCTCCTCCTCGGCGATCAGGTCCTCGAGCGACTCGGATGGGGAGGACGGCTCAGTCTCGAATTCCGGCTCCGGGTCGAATTTCGGCTCCGGCTCGCGTTCCGGCGCGGGCTCGGACTCCGTGGAGCGCTGATAGTCCTCGAGCGGGTCATCCAGGCGCTCCTGACCCGGAATCTCATCCTGCCCGGGGAGCTCGACCTGGCCAGGAATCTTGCCCAGCCCCTCCGGGGGACTGATCGGCTCGGCGGGCGGCTCCTCGAAGGACGGCTCGGAGGGGCGTAGCCCCTCCGGCTCGACCAGGCGCGTCGGCTCCTCCCCACCGACGTCCTCGCCGCCGGCATCAGGCTCGCTCAGGCCGGACGGCTCATCCGACGGACGCTCGGCCTCAGCCGTACCGGTGGACGAGACCTCGTTGAAGAGCTCGTTCGCGGCAAAGGGATCCGGGCGATCGGTGGAACCGAACGCCTCGTCCTCGATCTCGCGCAGGTCGGTGTCCCGGGCGCCGTGCTTGCGCTTCAGATCGAGGTGTTCGCGAATCGCGTCGTCGAGTATTCCCATGATGCTCGGTTTGGCCGCCTCGAAGGGTCAAAGCTTAGGCGCTGCAGGGCACATGTGATAGCTGGATCGTCGCCTGGAGCCTGCACCGGAGCGACCAATTTACGACTGTTTGCGCTCAGCCCTCCGGTCAGGGGCAAAGAGCCGCCTGCGACGCCCCGGCAGGCCCCCTCCCCGTCCGTCACCGGGACGCGTCGCCGGCGCCGCTCGAATCTGGTTCTTGCCCGCCTGCTTGGCCCTGAGCAGGGCCCGGTCGGCTGCATCGACGAGGGTCTCGAGGTCGTCGGCCGAGTCCGGGATCGTCGCCACGCCGAGGCTGATCGTGGCTGCCATCGAGCCGCCATCGCGGAGCGGGACTCCGGTCGCCCGCATCCGGTCGGCGAGCCGCTCGCCCAGGATGAGAGCCCCTTCCCGGTCGGTCTCGACGAGGATCACCGCGAGCTCGTCGCCACCGTACCGCGCGGCGACGTCGATCGTCCGGGTCCCCTCTTCGACCACTCGGGCCACCCTCTCGAGCACGACATCCCCCTGCACATGACCCTCGCGGTCGTTGATCTGCTTGAAGTCGTCGACGTCGAGGATGATCAGCGAGATCGGGTGCCCGAAGCGGCGGGCGCGCAGCACCTCTCGCTCGAGCGTCTCCGCCAGGTGGCGGCGGTTCCAGAGGCCGGTCAGAGGATCCGTCACGGCCTGCTGTTCGACGCGCTCGTGCAGCCTGGTCAGGGTCCGGGCCAAGGCCCACGCAAGTCCGACCGCCAGCATCAGGAACAGCACCACGATCGCGAGCGCCGGAGCACCGATCCCGAGGAATCCGCCGGACTTCGGCGGACCGAGCATCACGAGCGTCAGCCCATCGCTGGCATCGAGCGTGGTTGCATGCGCGCGGTAGTCCGCGCCGCCGGCACTCACGTCCGCTGTCTGGTCCGGCCCGAGGGTCGTCGACGGAGGCGCCACGGTGGACGCAAGGGTCGCGCCTCCACGGCGCAGCAAGACCTCCCTGCCGGTCAGCCGATGCACCTCCGCCGCATACTGCTGGGCGGTCGTCGTGGAGAGGCGAAGCGCTCCGACGGGCCGGGCCAGCTCGGTCAGGCCAAGCCTGGAAAATGCAACGGCACTCGCAGGTCCAGTCGCCGCCATCTCTCGACCCGCGTTGTCCAGGACCTCGACCCGCACCACTCCCGGCTCGTTGGCCGTCTGATCCGTCACCGCCTGGAGAGCCGTCGCGTCACCCGATTTGAGCGCCACCGCGAGCTCCGGGCTGGCGGCCAGTTGGCGGGCGTGAGTCGCCGCGTCGGCGATGCGCTCGTCGTAGATCGTGACGGCCGTCTGTAGTCCGGCGGCGAGGCGCGCGTCGGCCTTGCCCTGCTGCGAATCGTTGCCGATGAGCAGGAGGATGCTGACCAATGCCGCAGCAGGCAGGATCGCGATCAGGAGAAAAAAGAGCGCCAGGCGCCTTCCGAAACTCACCCTATGAGAGCGTATCCTTGGCCATCGGTTCGCTGGATTGTTACCCGCGAGGCCAACATATGTCTCACGCGGGGCTATAGCTCAGTTGGGAGAGCGCCTGGATCGCACCCAGGAGGTCGCCGGTTCGAGTCCGGCTAGCTCCATTGCCGCCCGTGCAGATCGACACTCCGTCCGGTCCCGCGCGGGCCCACTTGCATCCCGCGAAGGATGTACAGGGAGCGCTTGTGCTCGGCCACGGGGCGGGCGCTGGGATCGACGGGCCCGATCTCACGGCCGCCACCGAGGCCGCCGTCGACGAGGGATTCTCGGTCGCACTGGTCGAGCAGCCCTACCGGGTGGCAGGCCGCCGGTCCCCCGCTCCCGCCAAGCGCCTCGACGAGGCCTGGATCACGGTCCTCGAGCATCTGCGGACCAACGAGCTCGCCGATCTGCCACTGGTGGCCGGCGGCCGCTCCCTCGGAGCACGCGTCGCCTGCCGGACCGTTGAGGAAACCGGCGCAGCGGCCGTCCTCTGTCTGGCCTTCCCGCTGCTGCCGCCCCGCCGCGGCGACAAGCCTCCGCAGAGCCGCCTGCCCGAGCTGGAGGCGGTGAAGGTCCCCGTCCTGATCGTTCAGGGCGAGAGCGACCGCTTCGGCATGCCGCCCGAGGGCACGAACCGGAAGGTCGTCACGGTGCGCGGCGACCACGGCCTCAAGTCGGACCCTGACGCCATCGGTGCCGCGGTTGCTGCTTGGCTTTCGGGCCTCTCCGGCTAGACGTGCAGCTCCGCCAATCGCTCGCTTTCCTCCCGGAGCTCGCGCTTCGCGGTGGCATCCAAGCGCTCGAACGGCTCGAGCTTCACCTTGCCCTTCTCGTACTTCCAGCTACCGGCAACGCGACCGTCGACGATGAAGGTGGGCATTGACTGAGGCGTCCTGGTGTTGAAGACCTTCGGCCGGTGCTCCTCGGGCAGCACCCCGGTGCGGCGGGCGTGCGTGAGGAGCATCGCGTCCCAGGTGCCGAGGAACCTCGCCGGCGCGGCCGTCTCGGGATCGGGGAGCTGCGCCCTGGGCAGGTCGACCAGGTCCTCTCCAGCTTCGGACCGAAAGGAACGCAGCTTCATCGACTCGATCACCGGTCCGACCCGCTTGGGATGCAAACCGGCCCAGTTGGCGATGTCGGCGATCGGCGCGGGCCCAAATCCGGTCAGATGGCGCCGCACCAGAAGCTCGATTCCTGCCTTCTGATCGAGCCTCTTCGGCGGTTCTCCCAGCCATTGTCCCGACGCGGCGTAGAGATCGGCCCGCCGGCGCTCCCATGTCCCGGACGGCGGCACCCTGACGAGGTCGAGCCACATGTTCACCCCGTTGGTGACGACGCTGTCTGATCCGAGCAGCTCATGGATCTCCTTGCGGCTCATCGTCCCGGCGCCGATCCGCTTGCGCAGCTCGCGCGCGGCCGCCGTCATCTGCTTGGCGCTGTAGTCCTTCCTGTAGGAGGCACCCAGCCAGGCTTCGCGGCGGCCTTGCCGAACGCCGATCGCGATCGGCCAGTAGTCGGCTGCGGAGACCAGGTGGATCGTCGCCCGCATCAGCGTTCCCTGCGCCACACTGCGCGCATCGAGCGCCCGGTCGAGCTGCTCGCGCTCGAATCCCTCCAGCCGAGACCAGAGTCCGATGTACATCGACGGCGCGTACTGGGCTTGCAACGTGCCCATCCGCTCCAGCAACTTGGAGATGGGGCCCTTGCCACGCTCGAGCAGCTGCTGGCGAGCGAGCAGAGCCCGGTTGAGCTCGAGCTCGGTTAGTACCCGGCCTCTCGGCACTTCGGCAGGACTGTCTCGTTGAGCGGACGGGTGTGCGCGGCATTGCTTGCGCAGAATGAGGCGGCCGCATTGCCGCACAGCTGCGGAGTGCCGCCGCCCATGGTGCTCGGCAGGTCCACACGCAGGCAACCCGCGGGCGTTGACGGGTTGCTTGAGCCGATCGCCACAATCCCTCCCGCCACCACGGCCACGGCCAGCAGGGCCGCGACAACGAGCAGGATTCGGCGCTCGCGCAACGTCGTCTTGCGCAGCGGGGTGTTGACCCGCGCCCAATGACCCTCCAGAGGCATGTGATCAGTCTAAAAGCGCGACTGAGCAGGGGGGGTTCGACCGAATGGCGAGATTGAGGAGGGGGATTTCAGACTTTTGGAGGTAGGAGGTTGACCCCCCTTCCGGCACCCTGCACCACGGCTTTACCCGCCCGGGCGTCGTTCGACGGCCTGGCAGGCATCGCCATTTGATCGAAATCCAAGGAAAGGAGAAGGCAAGACTCATGCCTACGTGGGTGCCCTATCCCGATTTTGTGAACCCTGGCGACAATGCCTGGCAGCTCACCGCTGCGACCCTGGTCGGCTTGATGAGTGTGCCCGGTCTCGTCGTGCTCTACGGCGGCGTAATGCAGAAGCGCTGGTCGGTCAACGCGATGATGATGAGCTTCGTCGCGTTCGCCCTGGTGCTGCTCGTCTGGGTTCTCTACGGGTTCAAGATGGCCTTCGGCAGCCCCCTGCACATCTTCGGGGCCGACAGCGGGTTCCTCAGCTCCATGTGGGGAACACCGGGATCGGTTCTCGGAACAAGTGCAGAGCAGACGCAGGCACTGATCCCATCGATAACCACCGGGCCGGCGTTCAATTTCACACAACCGACGCTGGTCTATTTCCAGTTCGTGTTCGCAGCGATCACGCCGATCCTGATGCTCGGGTCGGTGCTCGGCAGGTTCAACTTCCGGGCCTGGATCCCGTTCGTGATCCTGTGGTCGAGCATCATCTACACCGTCAACGCCTTCCTGATCTGGGGCGGCGGCTGGTGGGCGGCTCACGGCGCGCTCGACTTCTCGGGCGGGTACGTGATCCATCTCGCTGCCGGCGTTTCCGGATTCGTGGCGGCGGCGGTGATCGGGCCTCGACTCCAAAGAGACCGAGAAATCGACGCTCCGAACAACCTGTTGATGGTTGCGACGGGCGCCGGATTGCTGTGGCTCGGATGGAATGGCTTCAACGGCGGTGACCCGTACTACGCGGGTGCCAACGCATCGCTGGCGGTTCTCAATACGAACCTGTCCTGCGCGGTTGCGTTCCTGTCGTGGGTCGCACTCGACTACGCGACCGGTCACAAGCCCAGCCTGATCTCGAGCGTCAACGGGATGATCACCGGGCTTGTGGTGATCACGCCCTGTGCCGGTTTCGTCAACGGCTGGGGCGCTCTATGCATCGGGCTCATCGGCGGAGTGCTCGTCTATTTCGCGCTCAATTACCTGAGCCGGGTGCGACCGTTCCGGAACGTCGACGACACCCTGGGCGTGGTCTACACGCACGGGATGGCGGGACTGTGCGGTGGCCTGTTACTCGGGTTCTTCGCCGATCCGAACATCGTCGTGTACGCGGCGACGGGCGGCGGGGCCACCGACCTGCCGGGAATCGCGGGCATATTCAATGGAGGCAATGCCGAGCTCTTGAAGGACGAGCTCGTCACCGGCCTCTGGGTGATCGGCTTCTCCGGAATCGGCACCTTCATCCTGCTGAAGCTGGTGGGATTGTTCGTGCCGCTCCGCATGGAGGAGGCCGACATGGAGGAAGGCGACATCGCGGTGCACGGTCACGAGGTCTACCCCTCGGACGTGCCGTCACTCGCGTTTCCCTCCGGGGCGCAGAGCAGCAGCTAGCGCCGCCGCAACACCAACCGCGTCATCCGCCGCCCCCGCCGCAAGGTGGGGGCGGCGGTCTATTTGAGCTCGTAACGGCGCGCCTCGTTTTGAAGGATGTCGAGCATCGCCGCCGCGGCGGGCAGGGAGACGCCGGCGCCCCGCGTGGCAGCAACGACATGGCGCACCGGAGCCGGATGGAGCTCGGTGACGGCGATGTCGTAGCTGACGGTCTGCGAGAGGGCCAGCTCCGGGATCAGCGCGACGCCAACGCCCGCCGCCACCAGGCCCTGGACCGTCAGGTAGTCGTCGCTCTCGAATGAGACCCGCGGTTCGAAGCCCGCCGCCCGGCAGATGCGAACCACGTGTCTCGCGCAGGCGCTCGCGTCCGAGGTCTGCACCCAGGCATCGTCGGAGAGATTGCCCAGGGTGATCCGCTCCTCTCCCGCAAGCCGGTGGCCTTTCGGCAGGGCGAGCTTCATCGGGTCGTCGAACAGGGGCGTGGCGCGCAGGCCCGGACCGAGCTCGCCGGTCCCCTCGAACTCGAAGATCAGCGCGAGGTCGAACTCGCCATCGCGAAGCCGGGGTGTGAGCTCCTCGGGCTCCCCCTCAACCAGGCTGAGGGTGACGTCGGGATACGCGCTCCGGAATGAGGCGATCGCCAGCGGCATCAGGGTCGCGCCGGCGGTCGGGAAGGAGGCCATCCGAAGCTCGCCGCCCTTGACGCCCGCGATTGCGCCGAGCTCCGCTTCCGCCGCATCGAGCTGGCTCAAGATCCGGACGCCGTGCTCGTTCAGCCGCTCGCCCGCGGTGGTCGGCCGCACCCCGCGGCGGTCCCGCTCCAGCAGCGGGACGCCCGCCTCCCCCTCGAGAGTCGCGATCGCCTGGGAGACGGCGGACTGCGTGTAGTTGAGCGCGCTCGCCGCCTCGGAGAAGGAGCCCTGCGCGAGGACTTCCCGGAGAACCCTGAGCCGCTGCACGTTCAGCATTAGCAGTGCTAATTCTAGAGATTACGAAGAGTACTTGCGCTAATGGCAGGACGCAGGCACCATGCCATCGAACTTCGCAACCGCACACCCTTCGAACACAGGAGAACGGCAATGGCCAAGATCATCGTTTCCTACGACGGCACCGACAACGACCGTGATGCACTCGCGTTGGGCGCTCAGCTGGCCGAGTTCGGCGGCGAGGTCTCGCTCGCATACGTGCGTCACACGCAGCAGCCTGACCAGGCCCGTGAGGCCTTGGAGGAGAAGGAGGCCGCGGAACTGCTCGCCGCCGGTGCCCAGGCGCTCGGCGACGAGAAGATCCCCCAGCATGTGGTCGTCCACGCCTCGACCGGCGCGGGCCTCTGGGAGCTGGCCGAGCGCGACAAGGCCGAGCTGATCATCTTCGGCTCCGACTACCGGACCGCCGAGGGTGCGGTGATGCCCGGCACCTCCGCACAGCGGATGCTGACCGGGGGCCCCGCCGCCGTTGCAATCGCCCCGGCCGGCTACCGGAACAGCGATCACGAGATAAAGAGCGTCGGCGTGCTGGTCGAGGACGACGGGGAAGGGAGCGCCATCGAGACCGCGAAGAGCCTCGCCGCCGCCCTCGGCGTCAACGTCGCCGAGCGCCACATTGAGGCTGACCTGATCGTCGTCGGATCCTCGCCGGCATCGCCCAAGGGCCACGTGAACCTGAGCGCCCGGGCGGGCTACGCGATCGAGACCTCCGACGCTCCGGTGATCGCGGTCACCCGCGGCACCGAGATCACGTTCTCGAAGCCCGGCATCGTCAAGCGGATCGCCGAGAAGGTCTGAACTGCTGACCAACATCAACGGCGGCCACAAACACCGTCGCCGGATACACGGGGCGTCCTGCGGGGCGCCCCGTCTTCGTTCTAGCGGGTGAGGCGATCCTCGAGCGCCCGCAGCGAAGCCTCGTCGCGCGGGACAAGCCTGATGACGTCAATGCCCGCCAGCTGGGTGGGAATGGCGACGTCCCCCAGCTGAGCGACCACGGCCCGGGGACCGAGCGCGCCGCGAGCCAGTCCCGCATCGAAGAGCCACGAGGCCGTCGGCTCCGAGCTGTCTGTGACTAGAACGGCCGCATAGCCGGGGCCCGAAGCCTGTTCCGCAGGACTGATGATCCGAGCGCGTAACTCGGTCCAGGGCGCCGTCCGGAGCTCCAGGCGGTCGAGCATGCCGGCGACCTCTGACTCAGCGGCCTCGTCCTCGGCCAGGACGGCGACGACGGGCTTCCCAGGCGCGGAGGCGGCCTCGATCAGCCTGCGGGTGACGTTCTCCGCGGTCTTCTCCGCGTTTGACCAGCCCCTCCCCATCGAGAGGTCGGTATCGGCGAGCTCGGGGCCCTCGAGGACGACCAGCTTGCTGTCACGCGGCTCGAACTCCTTGTCCGCGATCGAGACCCGGCGGCCGTGCGTCCAGGGATCGAGGATGGTGCCGCGCAGCTTCGCCTCGTCCAGGTTGAAGGCGCGAGCCCTTTGCCTGAAGCCGCTAGAGATCTCAACATGAAATGCCATTGGCTCGATGCTATGCCGCGCTCAATACCCTTGCTGTGATGCACATCGACGAAATGCTCAGTTCGAGCCGGCCGGTGTTCTCGGTCGAGTTCTTCCCCCCGAAGACCGATGAGGGGCGTCAGACCCTGTTCGAGACCGTTGAGGTTCTCCGCAAGCTCGATCCGCACTTCTTCTCCGTGACCTATGGGGCTGGCGGCGCGACCCGCGAGGGCACGCTCGACACCACCAGAGCGATCCGCGACCAGTACGACTCGGAGGCGATGGCGCATCTGAGCTGCGTGGGCGAGACGACGGAGAGCCTGCGGGAGATCATCGACCGTATCGCCGACGCGGGCATCGAGAACATCCTCGCCCTGCGTGGCGACCCGCCGCGCGGCGAGAAGGACTTCGAGCAGCCCGAGGGCGGGCTGGGGAGCGCTTCTGACCTGGCGGCGCTGATCCACGAGACCCATCCCGAGCTGGCGATCGGCGGAGCCTGCTTTCCGGAGGTCCACCCTGAGGCGCCAAGCCTCGAGGCCGATCTCGCCTATCTGAAGACGAAGATCGACAACGGGGTCAGCTTTCTGATCACCCAGCTCTTCTACGACAACCAGCTCTACTTCGACTTCGTCCCGGCGGCCCGAGCGGCCGGCATCGACGTGCCGATCATCCCGGGCATCATGCCGATGACCGGGTTCAAGCAGATCGCCAAGATCTCGGAGCTCTGCCAGGCGACGATCCCGGAGCCGCTCGCCTCTGCAATGCGGGCGCTCGAGGGCGATGAGCGTGCCGAATTCGAGCTCGGCGTCGCCTACGCGACCCAGCAATGCGCCGACCTGCTGCGGCGCGGCGCTCCCGGCATCCACCTGTACGCGCTCAACCGCTCGCCCGCGACGAGGGCGATCCTTGGAGCGCTGCACGCCGCCAGGCCGTGGGAGGAGCCTGAGCCGGCCGGCGCCCCCTGAGCCTCGCCCTAGACTCTCGCCGCAATGCCTGAGTTCGAATACGACGGCCACACGATCTCCTACGACGAGTACGGAGAGGGCGACCGGCCGCTGATCCTGATCCACGGGCTCCTGATGAGCCGCCGTATGTTCGACCGCCTGGGCCCGGAGATGGCCGCACTCGGCAACCGCGTGATCACGATCGATCTGCTCGGCCACGGACGGTCTGACCGGCCTGAGGCGATGTCGAATTACTCGATGACCTTCTTTGCCCGCCAGGTGGAAGCGCTGATGGACCACCTCGGCATCGACCAGGCAGTGGTCGGCGGGACGTCGCTGGGTGCGAACACGACGCTCGAGCTCAACCACATGTCCCCTGAGCGGGTCAAAGCGATGATGATCGAGATGCCCGTGCTCGACAACGCCCTGCTCGCCGCGGCAGTGATCTTCACCCCGATCATGATCGGGCTGCGCCTCGCGGAGCCGCTGCTGAGACGGCTGGCAGCGGTCGCTCGGCGGATCCCTCGGACCAACCCGCTGCTCGACATGGGCCTCGACATCTGGCGTCAGGATCCGGCCCCTTCCTCGGCGGTTCTCGAGGGACTCTTCCTCGGGTCATCGGCGCCCCACCACCAATTCCGGGTCCAGATGACCCAGCCGACCCTGGTGATCGGCCACCGTGCCGATCCGCTTCACCCGTTCTCGGACTCCGGGATGCTGGCCGAGGAGCTGCCCAACGCGCGGCTGATCGAGGCGAACTCGATACTCGAGTGGCGGCTCTCACCTGAGCGCCTCGATCGCGAGCTTGCCGCTTTCCTTGACGAGGTGTGGGGAGTGACGCGCACGCCCGAGCCCGCGCTAAGCGAAGCTTGAACGCCCTCCGCTAGCCTCTTCGCCCTCCCATGGCCAGCCGCAAGGAAGAGAAGGAGCGACTCCGCGCACAGCGGCTCGCCGCCGAGCGAGCGGCGAAGTCCGGCGGGCGCAACCGCCTGGTCGCGGGCTACGTGGTCGCCGGGATCCTCACGGTGGCCGTGGTCGCGGGGCTCGTGGCCGTGATTGCCAGTGGCGGAAGCGGCAGCGGCACGGGGAACTTCTGTTCAGAGGCCCACATCAAGAACTCCGGCGGAAGCACCAAGGGCCTCGAGCCGGACTGCCGTACTGGGACCACTCCGCCGGCGATCAAGGTCGCAGATCTGAGGATCTCGGCGCAGAATGCGGGCTGCGAGCTCAAGCTCGACCTGCCCAACGAGGGCAACACTCACGTGCCGAACTCGACACCGGTCCACTACGGCACCGTGCCGCCCACCTCCGGGAATCACAACCCGGTCCCCATCGACGACGGCGCCTACAAGTCGCCGATCAGCAGCAATCCGGACACGCCGGGGATGAATATCCGCGACATGGTGCATGCGATGGAGCACGGGCGGATCGAGATCCACTACAAGCCGAGCCTGCCCGAGAACGAGCAGCTCGCGCTCAAGGGCGTCTTCGACTCCGACCCCGACGGGATGCTCCTCTTCCCCGACGCGGCGATGCCGTACGACGTCGCCGTCACGGCCTGGACCAACGAGGTCGTCTGCCCGCACTACAACGAGACCGTGCTCGACGTGATCCGGAACTTCCGAGACACCTACCGGGGCAACGGACCCGAGCAGGCAATTCCGATCAACCTGCCGTAGACCTTGCAGCGGCGGGGGTTTCTCCGCGGACACAGAAACCCGAGGGTTGACCATGTGTTTCCGAATCGGCATGCGCAAATGGCTGCTGATGGCGGTGTGCCTCGCGCTGACTACGGCCCTCGTCTGGGTCGCCGCGCCCGCCCTGTCGCTGCGCCCGTACATTCCCGGGGCGGTCGACTTCGAGCACGCGATCCCATCCGCCAAGCGGATGGCGCCGGCCGCTGTCGCCTCGGCGCGCTCCGCGCATCCTCACGAGGTAGCGCCGCGGTGGATCTCGCCCCCCATCGAAGCGCCGCACCACTTCGATCTCGTGGGTGTGGCACGGGAGATGCGGACCGTCCAGATCCGTGTCCGCGACAACGGTGGGCGTTGGACCAACTGGGTCGACCAGGATGACGGGACGCCGATCTATGTCGGTGGCGCCGACATTGCCCAGGTCCGCGCACCGTTCCGGCCACGTGGGCGGCTCCACTTCGTCAACGTCTCCGGGACGGCGGGGAGCTTCGCCGACCGGCTCTTGAACTCGGCTCGCCACGCGATCAACACCGCCGTCATCTCTGTCGCCTCGACCCCCGTCGCCGAGGCGCTGAAGGTCTCGCCGAAGCCGCAGATCGTCACCCGGGCGGGCTGGGGTGCCGATCTCGCCTCAGGCGGCTGCCCGCCGCGGGGGCCGCCTCAGTACGGGACGGTCCAGGCCGCCGTCATCCACCACACGGTCAACGCCAACGACTACACGCCAGAGGAGGCGCCGTCGATCGTCCTCGGCATCTGCCGCTTCCACGTCTACGGCAACGGCTGGAACGACATCGGCTACAACGCCCTCGTCGACCGCTTCGGGACGCTGTATGAGGGCCGTGCCGGAGGCCTCAAGCAGCCGGTCGTCGGAGCGCAGGCTCAGGGCTTCAACTCCCAGACGACCTCGATCGCCTCGATCGGCGACCACACCAGCGAGGCGCCCACGCCACAGGCACAGCAATCGATCATCCAGTTCCTCGCCTGGAAGATGGCGGTGAGCCACGCCACGCCGGCCACCGGCACCGTGCAGCTCACGTCGGCGGGCGGCCCGGAGAGCCGCTATCCCTCCGGGACCGTGATCACGGTCCCGCGGGTCCTCGGCCACATCACCCTGGGGCTGACCGCCTGCCCCGGCGGGGCGATGATCCCGCTGATCCCCCAGATCCAGGCAGCGGTGCAGAAGCGGATCAAGCACTTCGCGAAGAAGCGGGGGAAGAAGAAGCGCAAGCACAACTCGGGGGGTTTTGCCGGCTAGGACCGGTAAGCGGGGAAGAAGCCCTCGGGCGCCGGGCTCGAGCTGGCCGCGAGCTCCTCGTAGGCGGCCGTGTCGCAGACCAGCTCGTGAGTGTGGAAGGGCGCCTCGCCGTTCGCAAAGCCGCGCTTGAAATCGTCCAGCGAGTCGCCCGGAGCCAGACCGCCCCCCAGGCTGAGTGGCAGGCCGAGCTCGCTGCCCAGCGAGATCATCGCCGCGAACAGGTTCTTCATCGGCGAGTCGCCGAGGGCCTCGTCCGCGGTGCCGCCGAGGTAGTAGTGGAGATAGCCGTCGCTGGCCACCGCGATCGCCCCGGCGAGCCGCTCGCCATCTCTCGAGGCGAGCACCAGCCGGCTCCGCTCAGCCCGCAGCAGGCGCTCGAAGTACTCGCTCGGATAGAGGTAGCGCTCCCCGGCGCCCGTCCGGGCCATCGTCTCGGCGTAGGCCTGTTCGAATGCCGACCTGGCGGTTGCGTCGGCATCCGGGCCGTCGATCACCTCGGCGTTCCAGCCGCGCCGTTCGTTACGCCGGATCTGCTCCCGCAGGCGTTTGCGGATCCCCGAGTCGCCCTCCGCGACGTGGACGTGGTTGCGGAGCGTTCCTCCGGACAGGCAGGCCGCACCGATCCGGTCTCGGACGAACACGCTGACCAGGCCGGTCTCGGACCAGTCGATCTCACCCGGATCGACCGGCTCCTCATAGGGCCCCGAGGCGCCCGGATAGCCATACGGCGAGATCGCATCGACGCCGTCGGTCCCCTCGATCGGGCGGACGACCACTGGCAGCAGCAGACCGCCAATCACGATCGTGTGGGTCGCCTCCTCGGCCTCGAGGAAGGGCGCGGAACGGAAGAAGTTCTCCTCATCGGCCGCGGCGGCGCCGCGGTCCTCGATCAGGTTCGCCTTCACTCTTCGGGGGGCTCCGGCAGGTCCTCGCGGAAACCGCCCCAGAGCTCGACGTCCAGCAACTCATCGCCGTGGCGGACCTGCTTGCGCAGCAAACCCTCCTGCTTCCAGCCGTTGTAGATGACGGCCTTCTTGGCCGCCTCGTTGGTCGCCGGAATCCGGCCATAGACCTTGTGGGCGCCGAACTCCTCGAAGGCCTTCAGGTTGGTGAGGCGCTCGGCCTCGCGGCCGACTCCCCGGCCACGGACTCGCTCGTCACCCATGATCGCCCCCAGCTCCGGCGCTGTCTGGCGGTTGAGCCCATAGAGCGCGGTGAAGCCGACAGCATCCTCGATCTCCTCGACCTCCACCGCCCACTTGCGATCCTCAGCCTTCGGGTCCTTCGACTGCTCGATGGCCCGCTCGACCCAGCGCTTCGCGTCCTCCTCGGTGAACTCACCCTCGCGGTGCTCGAGCAGGTTGGCCGTCGCCGCGGGCGAGTTGAACCAGCGGTGGACGGCCGGGGCGTCCTCCGGGCGGAAGTCCCTGAGCGAGATGCCGCGGGCCATCATCGCTCTCCGGCCTGCTCGCGCTCGGCGGCTTTCCTAAGCGGAGAGTCCGGCGCGGAGCCCGCGTACTCGTCGACGGCCACGTTGCCGGCGCCACCCAGCAGCGCCCCGGGAGTTCGGGCCATGATCTTCAGGTCGAGGCGCAGCGAACGGTGCTCCACGTACCAGACGTCCAGCTCGATCCGCTCCTCCCATGGGATCCCGGCCCGGCCGTGGATCTGGGCCCAGCCCGTGACGCCCGGCCGGAGGTCCAGGCGGCGCAGCTGGCGCGGCGTGTAGAGCTCGACCTGGGCGGGCAACGTGGCACGCGGGCCGACGATCCGCATGTCGCCACGCAGGACGTTGAAGAGGTTCGGCAGCTCGTCGAGCGAGAACCGGCGCAGGAGCTGGCCGACGCGCGTCACCCGCGGATCCTCGGCGGTGACGGCGGTGCCGACGCCGACCGGATCGGCGCCCTGGCGCATGGTCCGCAGCTTGAACATCTCGAAGATCACGCCGTCGCGTCCCACCCGCCGCTGGCGGTAGATCACAGGCCCGCGTGAGCTGAACTTGATCGCGATCGCCGCCGCCAAGAAGATCGGCGAGACGAGGACGAGCGAAACCACCGCGATCGCGTGGTCGGCCCAGCGCGGCAGGCCCTGCTTGGGCCGGGTGGCGGGTGGTGGCACGTCGAGGCGCTGTTGCCGGGCGTCCGGGACCGGCCCGTTCGTGGTGCTCATCGGGTGCCCTCGACCTTCTCCCAGCCGATCGGCACGGAGCCGGCGCGGAGCCGGTCCCAGAGTCCCACTGCGATGGAGGCGGTCACGGTGACGTAGTAGTAGGCGATCCGGAACGGGAGGGCGGGAACGAAGCGCCCGAGCAGCGCTCCGAGCAACAGCGCGAGCTGCAGCGCCAGGGTTGCCGTGTAGACCCAGCCATTGCCGAGCAGGGCGATGTTGGTCGCGAGCGCGATCAGATGAAGCCAGGGCGTCAGATACCGCAGCAGCCGGTGGGAATAGATCTCGAGGGCGTAACCCGGGCCATAGCCGCGCGGGTCGAGCATGCCCCACTTGAGCATCACGTCCCAGAGGCCCCACATCATCCGGCGCTTGCGGCGGAACTCGCCCTCGACCGTGGGAGCCATCTTCTCCTCGGCGACCGCGACGGGCTCATAGACGGCGCGCCAGCCGCGCTTGGTGAGCTCGAAGGGGAAGCCGATGTCCTGACCGCGGCTCGGGTCGAGCTCGATATAGGCCTCCCGACGCACCGCATAGATCGCGCCGTTGCCCGCGGTGATGCCGGCGAGCCGCGTCTCCATCGATCGCACCGCCATCTCGTAGCGCCAGTAGATGGCTTCCTGGTTCCCTCTCTCGCCGCCGGAGAAGCGGACCTGGCCGCAGGCGTAGCCGACGCGAGAGTCGGTGAAGCGGTCCACGAGCCGCCGCAGCGCGTCGGGGCTCCAGTAGCTGTTCGCGTCGGAGAAGGCGAGGATCGTTCCCGTCGCGTCCCTGACCGCTTGATTGAGGGCCGCGACCTTGCCGCCGCGCGGCAGCTCCAGCACCTGGTCGGCACCGGCCTCGCGCGCCAGCTCCGCCGTGCGGTCGCTCGAACCGTCAGATGCGACCACGATCTCGAGGCGATCGGCCGGATAGTCGAGCGCCCGCGCGTTCGCGATCTTGCGCTCGATCACCTCTTCCTCGTCATAGGCGGGAATGATCAGGGTCACCAGGGGGAGCTCACCGCCCGCCAACGGGGAGGACACGTCCTCGCCGAACAGCCTGGCGAGCAGCCAGAGCAACAGCGGGTAGCCGAGGTGGGCATAGACGATCAGGCCGACCGCGACCCAGAAGACGATTTCGAGCGCCATTAGCGGGGGATTATCGGGGTATCCGAGGGTGCTCCGCAGGAGCAACCCGTTTCATGCGGGTCTGAGGAGGTCCCGATAGAGGGCCATGGTCGACTCCGCGATCCGGTCCCATGAGGAGATCGTGGACGCCTCCCGTTCGGCGCCGGCCGCCAGGCCGGCGGCCGTATCGCGGTCGGCGATCAGCTCCGTGATCGCCTCGGCCAGTGCTTCCGGGTCCTCGGGCGGGACCAGGCGGGCCGCACCGCGCTCGCCGACTTCGGTGAACCCACCCACCGAGCTGAGCACGAGCGGACGTCCGAAGGCGAGGGCTGTGTAGAGAACACCTGACTGCTCGATGTTCCGATACGGCAGTACGACGAGATCCGCTCGGCGCATGAAGGCCGGGATCTCCCGGTCCGGGATGAATCGATCGACGAAGCGGACCCTCCCCTGCGCTCGATCCGCCAGCGCGCGCAGCTCGTCCATCGGCATCCGGGGCATTCCGACGATCCAGAGCTCGCCGCGCTCGACCCGCGAGAACGCGTCGAGCAGGACATCGGTCCCCTTGTACGGACGGATCAGCCCGAAGGCGAGGATCACCGGTCCCTCCACCGCTTCCAGCTCGGCGGGCAACGGGGTTTCATCCTCCTGCCGGGTGAGGTAGTCGAACGCGCCATGTGGGATGACGCGCAGCCGGCCGGCCGGCACGTCGAAATCGGCCTTCAGGCGAGAGGCACCGTGCTCCGAATGCACGACGACGGCATCCATTCGCGCAAGAAGCTTCGTAAGGCTGCGGGCGATGCGGGAGCCGGCCTCGGGGAGGCGCCAGTGCATCGTGTAGACGCGCGGACGCTTGGGCGGCAGCAGGCGGCGGTCGAGCGCCGGAATCGGCAGCCACTGGTAGTGGACGAGGTCGGCCTCCTCGGCGACCCGCCGGTAGCGGCGCATGTCGGGGACGTGCTCCAGGGCGCGCAGCAGGCGACGGCGCCTGGGGCCGATCCCGGGCCGCGAGCCGCGACGGTAGAAGTGCTCGCGCACCGCGTACCCCTGCTCCATGGGCACCTGGCCGTATGGGAAACGGGCCGTGATCAGCTCCACCTCCGCGCCGGCGCGCCCGAGCGCGCCCGAGAGGGCGTGGTCATACGGTGGCGTGTAGGCCGCCGGATCGACGATCTGGACGCGCATGGGCGAGCATTGTCGCCGTGCTGGTCTCCTATTGCGTGGTGAACACCGACGGGCGGGAGCTTCTGCTCGCCTGCCTCGACGCGATCGAGCGGACGACGCCGTCCGATCTCGAGCACGAGGTCCTCGTGCTCGACAACGCCTCGGACGACGGATCGGCCGAAGCCGTGCGGTCCCTGGGCCGCGACATCCGCCTGATCGCGCTCGACCGCCGGGTGGGCAAGGCGGAAAACGACAGCAGGCTGCTCGAGGAGGCGGGCGGCGAGTTCTGCCTGCTGCTCAACGAGGATTCCGAGCTGCAGCCGGGCGCGGTGGCCGCGCTGCTCGGAGCTCTGCAATCCGACCGCGGCGCCGCCGCCGCCGGCGCACAGCTGCTGACGCCCGATGGCATGGAGGTTCCATGCGCCTGGAAGCTGCCGAACGTCGAGACGGCCCTCGCGGGTGCCTTCTTCCTGCATCGCCGCTACACGGTCGAGAGCGGTGGCACAGGGACTCGGCGGGTCGGCTGGGTGCAATCGAGCGCGATGATGGTGCGGCGGGAGGCCGCGGAGCAGATCGGCTGGCTCGACCCCCAGTTCTTCGTCTACTCCGACGAGACGGACTTCTGCAAGCGCCTCCAGGACGGCGGTTGGAAGATCCTCTACGTACCCTCGGCCCGGGCGGTCCACCACGACCAGATGGCCAAGGACGCCTCCGGAGCCGAGCGGCGGACTGTCGAATACCACCGAAACCAGGACCGCTACCTCCGCAAGCATCTCGGGCGGGTCGAGGCATTCCTGATGCGGCCGGTGCTCGCCTGGCCGTACTTGCTGCGGACCATTGCCGCGCTCTTCCTCCCGGGCCACTCGCCACGCCGCTATTGGCTGCACGCGCGCCAGGCTCTCCTGCCGACCAGCGGCGAGGGCATTCGCGAAGCCGCCGAGGCGCACAACCGGGCCTTAGGGTCGTAGCCGTGCGGATCCTCGAGGTGACCCAGATGTGGCCCAGCCCGGAGCAGCCCGACCTGGGCAGCTTCCTGGTGCCGCTGACGCGGGAGATCGAAGCACTCGGTCACGAGGTCGAGGTGTCCTCGATCAGCCAACGGGGCGGCTCGCGATCGAAGTACATGCGGCTGGTCCGCGAATCGCGTGCGGCCGCCCGCCGCTTCGAGCCCGACGTGGTCTTCGCCCACTTTCTCTTCCCCTCCGGCGCCGCCGGTGCCCTCGCGGCCCGGGCGGCCGGGGCGCCGCTCGTGGTGATGGCTCACGGCCAGGACGTGGCCAACCTCGGCCGGGTCCCCGGGGTCACCGCCGCGACGCGCTGGGTCCTGCGCCGCTCCTCCTCGGTGATCGCCAACTCCCGCTGGCTTGCTGGCCGTCTCACGGAGAAGATTCCCGCCGCCCAGCCGAAGATCGAGGTCGCCGATTGCGGTGTCGACCTGGACGCCTTCTCCCCGCGACCTGCGACCGAGGCACGAGCGGCGCTCGGCTGGGACGGCGACGGCCCGGCGTTCCTCTGCGTGGGCTCTCTGATCGAGCGCAAGAACGTCATACGACTCGCCGATGCGTTCGCGTCCCTCGGCCGGGGGAGGCTCGCCTTCGTCGGAGACGGCCCGCTGCGAGGCGAGCTGGAGGGCCGCGCCGGAGTAACCCTGGCCGGCCGGATCCCGCAGGCGGACGTCCCGCAGTGGGTCGCGGCCTGCGACGTCCTCTGCCAGCCCTCCCTGACCGAGCCCTTCGGTCAGGCGACCCTCGAGGCAATGGCGATGGAGCGCAGCGTCGTCGCGACCAAGGTCGGCGGCCCACCCGAGTTCGTCACTCCTGGTGCTGGGGTGCTCGTCGATCCCGAGGACTCCGGAGCCTTGCGATCAGCTCTCGAACGAGCCGCATCGATGCCGTCGCCGAACCACGCCGCGCGGGAAGCGGCGACGGCCCATGACGTGAAGGCCATGGCGGCGCGGATGGTGAGCGTCCTTGCTCGGGCAGCCGGCAGCGGCTGACTCCGTCCGCCCGACTAGCGGATCGCGTCCTCGTCTCGCTGCTCGGCCTCAAGGGTCTCGCGCGTCATGCGCGGGCCTCGGCCCGAGGGCTCCGGCTCGACTGGGCCTTCGGCGGGGGCCTCACGCAGGTTGCTGAGCGCCGCCCTCACGTACGCCGGGCTCAGCACGCGGCCAGCCGCCTCGCGCTCCTCCTCGTTCAGGAAGCCCGTCACCCAAAGCAACAGCGGATAGGCGAGCCAGAGCGCCGTCCTGCCGGCCAATCCCCAAAATCCGCTCGTCGGCAGCAACAGCTCGCCGGCGAGCACCAGGACGATCGCGAGCCCTGCGGCCTGCGCCAGGCGCAGCCACTCGTAGGGGACCTTGAAGAGCCGCTGCGTGAAGATGTACATGAGGACGAGGACCACCGCGTAGGAGGCCACCAGCGAGATCCCCGCCCCCACGATCCCCATGGTGGGGAGCAGCAGCAGGTTGAGCGCGATGTTGACCACGGTGCCCGCGCCAGTCGCCGGGAAGTTGAACTCCGTCCGGCCGGTGCGGCCGAGGATGATCACCAGGACGAGATAGAGCGCGTAGAGCATCACGCCGGTCGAGACGAGGCCGATCGTCTTGTACGAGTCGAAGAATTGGGGCGCCGCCAGGGCGCGGACGATCCAGCGTGAGAGCAGCCACAGCCCGGCGACGAAGAACGTCGTCACCGAGACGAACCAGGTGACGATCACCGCGTATGCCTTGCGAGCTTCGTCGTCGTCCTGGATCGAGTAGGCGAGGGGTGGCCAGGCGAGCTGGAACCCCTTGACGAAGACGTTGACGGCCTGGGCAAACTTGACGGACAGGCTGTACAGGCCTGCGTCGCCGAGGCCGACGATCCGGACGATCAGCACCCGGTCGATGAAGTTGAGCGAGTAGAGGGAGAGCTCGGCGGGCATCGTCGGCAGGCCCCAGCGCAACATCCGGCGCCAGAGCGGGAAGTCGGGGATGAGGGCGAGCCGGCGGCGCTGCGCGACGATCAGCCCGGCGAGGAACAGTGCCCCCGTCGCGTACTGGCCCCAGAGCAGGCCGCTGGCGCCCTTGCCCTCCCCCACCACGAGCCAGACGGTCACCGGGATGGTGACGAGCACGTTCGAGACCGTGAAGACGAAGTAGGCCTTGGCCCGCTCGTCGAGCCGGAACAGCGCGGTGAGGAACTCGAACATCGTGAAGACCCAGAGGCCGAAGATCGCGATCCGCATCAGGCCGGGATCGGAGTGATCGAGCAGCAGCCGCGACAGGGGCTCGGCGAGCGGCAGCGCGATCGCGAGGCCGATCGTCGTCGTCCAGAGAAGCGAGGCGAAGGCGGTCTTCACCACCTGGTCCGGGACCTCGTCGGACTGGTAGTAGAAGCGCAGGAGCGCCTCGATTATCCCGAGGCGGATCACGATGCTCGCGGCGATCACACCCGTGACCAGCACCTCGGCGGCGCCGTAGTCGGCCGGCGTCAGATACCGGGTGTAGAGCGGCAGCAGCGCGACCGCGATCAGCTTCGAGATCACGCTGGAAGCCGTGTACGCGGCCCCCGTGGTCGCCAGGCGGCGGAGATATCCGGTCATGAGCTACTCGGCAGACTGACGCGCGGAGGAGCCGGAGGTTGAGCCGGGCCATTCACCCGCTCCGACCTCAGCGGCAAGCACGCCACCAACCGCCAGCAGGGCCCAGGTGAGCGGATCGGTGAGATAGGCCGCGTAGCCGATCGTGTGGACGAGCAGCGCGCTGAAGGCTGCGGCGATCCCGATCCTCGCTGGGGTGAGCTCGATCCGATCCCCGTCCCCGAGCGGCCTGAAGGGCGCTCCGAGACCCGGCGCGATCGAGCGCATGCCGGAGAAGACGGTCCAAAGTGCTGCGGCCAGCAGCGCCAGGTATCCGAGCAGGCCGATCACGCCCTGCTCCGCGGCGACCGTGACCGGCTCGGTGTGCGAGATCGTGTTGTCGGCGGCCGGGACGTTCTCCTCCTTTCCAAAGGCCTTCGAGAAGGAGGCGGAGCCGTACCCGTAGAGCGGCCGCTGTTTGGCGAGCTTGAGGCCGCCGGAGATGAGGCTGCTGTGGCCCTCAGTGACCGTCCGCGCCGACTCGTTCGACCCGCCGGCCAGGAAGAGGACCCCCACCGCGATCGCCACCAGGGCGACCGGCGTGGCCAGAATCGCCCAGCGCACGCTCCAGCGGAGCGCGGCCAGCACCGCCAGTCCGACGAAGAGCGCGATGAAGCTGGTCTGCGAGAACGCGAACACCAGCCCGACGAAGACGACGGCCACGGCTCCCGTGAGCAGGAGCGCCATGCTCCGCTTCACCACCCAGAGCAGGGCAGTCGCCCCGAGCAGGATGCTGAGGACGAGGTAGCGACCGTAGATGTTCGGGTCCCAGAACAGGGAGTTGACCCGGAAGTAGAAGTGGAAGTCGTTCGAGGCTTCGAGCTTCCCGTTCCAGAAGATGTGCTGGTCGGCGAACTGACCGATGCCGATCAGGGCCAGGATCACGCCCTCGGCGAGCAGCACGGCGAGAGCGAGCTTGAACAGGCGGCGATCCCAGGTCGCCTCCGCCAGCAGGGAGAACAGAATCGCGAATGGGATCAGGAAGAAGCCGACGTTACGTGCGGCAAACGCCACGTCCTCCGAGTAGATCGTCTGCAGCGCGTACAGGCAGACCACCAGGACCAGTGCCAGGACGAGCGGCTTGGGCAGCCTCCGCAGCCTCGTCTGACCTCGAAGCGTGGCCACCGCGGTCGCCAGCACGCCCGAGCCGATTACGACGTAGAGCGGCACGAGCAGGTTGACCGCGTTCCCGCCCGCGACATGGAGACGGACCCGGAATGGGAGGGTCGCGACGACGAGCAGCGGCAACAGGATCGGCCAGCGGAGCATCGCCGCGGCGCCGATCGCCAGGACGGCGATGCCGGCGACGATCAGGCCGGCGAATTCCAGATGGTGCTCGCGGATGTTCCGGATGTCGTCCCATCCCTGGCCCGCGATCAGGGCAAGGGCCAGCGCGCCGGCGAGCACCAGGCCTGCAACTCGCAGGCGGGCGTCGGAGACGAGAAATGAGACGGACAGGGCCCCCGCAGCGCCCAGGCAGCCGGCTACCTCGAGGGCTCCGCTCACTGGGCGCCTCCGTGAGCGTGGATGACCAGGTGCTCCCCCGAGGTCGCCACCCGGTCCGCCTGTTGCAACTCGAACCTGAGGCGGTATGGCCCGGGCGGCACGGGATTGCCCGCATCGTCCTTGCCGTCCCATTCGTAGCAGTGGGCGTCAGCCTTCTCGGTGCCACCCTTCAGAGGCTGGGAGTGTGCGAGGACCCGGACGACCTGGTCGGATGCGTTCACCAGCTCGACCTGCACGGTGTCGCCGCGCGTGAGGCTGAAGCAGGCCCGGGGGTTCCGGCCGACCGGGCGCTTGAAGAAGATGTTGCTCACCACGGGCCCCTCCTTGCGGAGGTGTTGGGTGAAGACGATGGCCCCCGCTGTGGCAGCCAGCAGTAGCGCCACCACCACCGCGGAGATCAGGACGACCGATCGGCTGCGCTCGCTCACAGGGCGACCGGGCTAGGCGCGTTGGCTCAGATTCCCGAGCCGGTCGTGTCGGTGACCCCAGTGGTGCTCGACGTTCCGGCCTTGTCGTCACCGAGGACGACGGCCACCGGATCCCCCTCCGCGTCCTGCCGGATCGCGTTGCTCATCGGCTGCGACTTCGGGATCCCGACGATGTCCCCGATCACAGATCCGCACTGCGGGTCCGCGGTCGGATCGGTCATGACCACGCTGGTCGTGAACGGGGTCGATGTGTTGCCGACCGGGCCGACCTTGTACTGCTTCTGCTTGAGCTGGCTTGCGGACTGAGCGGCGAGACCCGGTGTGGCCGTTCCGTTGAGAACCGCGACCTTGGTCTGGCTCGGCGGACATGGGCCGTTGCTCTTCTTGGCCGCTCCATCGGTCGTCGAGTTGGATGACCCACCGGTGACCCGCGTCACACCGAATGCGACGCCCGCCACGAGCAGGATCGCTCCCACAATGATCACGGCGAGGGAGAGGGGCTCCGAGAGCCAGCTTGGGCGCTCGCGCCCGTTGCCCGGACGGCGGCGTTGTTCGAATCTCTTGCGGCGCTCGGCGGCCTGCCGGGCGAGCTCGGCTCGCCTGAAGGCCTCGGCCTCGTTGGGCGCCGTCGCGGCCGCCGCGGAGGCGGCCTTCTCCGGTTCCTCGGTCGTGGAGGCGACTGCCGTCGCCGCCCTCTCGGCGGGCGCTACCGACTCGCCGTCCTCTGAGCCTCCCTCGACTAGAAAGCTCGCCTGATTGCGCAGGCGGCGCACATCGCGCGCCTGCGCGAAATAGAGCAGCGAAAGGAGGGCCAGCCCCAGGAATGAGACGAGACCCGCGATAGCTCCGACATCCTTCAGAAGACCGCTCATGGCCGCGGCGCGGGATGTTAAGGGGCTAAACCGCCCTAGGCGGTCAGGTCGTCGACCGGAACCTCGGTCGACCGTCGAGCGGAGACCAGTTCGACGGTCTGCTTGGCCAGGTGCGCCTCGTCGCCTTCCCTGATCAGGGTCTCGAGACGGCCAAGGGTGCCGTTGACCCACTCCGGATCGAGCGGCGCATGTCGCACGGCCCGCACGATCCGCTCCGACGCGGTGGGCTGAGGGCGCTCGTCGGAGTTGAAGAGCTCTTCAGCGAGCTTCTCTCCAGGCCGCGCGCCGACGAACTCGACGGCGATGTCGACCTCCGGCTCGTATCCCGCCAGCCTGATCATGTTGTGAGCCAGGTCGACGATCTTCACCGGCTCCCCCATCTCGAGCACGAAGACCTCGCCGCTCGTGCCGCCGAGGTCGCCGGAGCGGATCACGAGCTGGACGGCCTCGGGAATGGTCATGAAATAACGGGTCATCTCGGGATCGGTGACCGTGACCGGGCCGCCGCGCTCGATCTGGCTGCGGAAGATCGGAACCACGCTGCCCGACGATGCCAGGACGTTGCCGAAGCGGACCGTGACGAAGCGAGTCTGCGGATGTTTGCGCCCGGCGGCCTCGACGATCCACTCGGCCATCGCCTTGGAGGCGCCCATCACCGTGTGCGGGTTGACCGCCTTGTCCGTCGAGACGAGGACGAAGCGCTCGCATCCGGACGCAACCGCGGTCTCGGCGGTGACCTTAGTGGCCATCGCGTTGTTCCGGATCGCCTCGAGCGGATTCGCCTCCATCAGCGGCACGTGCTTGTAGGCGGCGGCGTGGAAGACGACCTCGGGCCGGAAGCGCTGCATCACCTCGAGCATCCGGTCGCCCTCCTTGCAGTCGGCGAGCACCGACTCGACCCGGGTGAAGTGCCGCTCCTCGATCATCTCCCGGTCGATGCGGAAGAGGTTGTCCTCGGCATGGTCGAGGATGACCAGGAGCTTCGGCCGGACCCTGGCGATCTGCCGGACGAGCTCGGAGCCGATCGAGCCGCCGGCACCCGTCACCAGGACGACCTTGTCCTGGATGTAGGCCCCGACCCGGTCGAGCTCCATCTTCACCGGGTCGCGGCCGAGGACATCCTCGACCTGAACCTCACGCAGCTGCCTGGTGAGCTGGACTCCCCCGCGGAGGAGCTCGAAGACCGTGGGCAGCGTCCGCACGGGGAGGTCCCGCTCGCGGCATGCCGTCACAACGCGGCCGCGAAGAACTCCCGGCGCGGAGGGGATCGCGATGATCACCTCTTCCGGGTGGAACTCGTCGAGGAGCTCGCCCACCTCCTCGGTCGTGCCGAGGACGTTGACGCCGTGCAGCCGCATTCCGCGCTTCCGGGGGTCGTCGTCCAGAAAGCCGATCGCCCGGGAGCCCAGGTTGGGGTTGAGCTGCATCTCGCGCACCACCATCTGGCCGCCTGAGCCGGCCCCTACGACGAGCACTCGGCGGGCGCCGCGCACCTCGCGCCGCGCCATTCGCTCGACGAGGAGCATGCGGGCGAGGAGCCGCGCTCCGCCGATCAGGAAGACCGTGAGCAGGAAGTAGCTGACGACCACCGAGCGCGGTATCTGGTCGTCGAATGGCTTCAGCAGCAGGAAGGCGATCGCCAAGACCGCCGTGGAGATCGCGCAGGCCCGCAGCACGGCGATCATGTCCGGCAGCCGGAAGTAGCGCCACCACTTCTCGTACAGGCCGAAGGCGTAGAAGACGATCAGCTGCCCGGCGACGACGAAGCCGATCGTGTGCCCGAGCATGTGGTCGTAGCGGTCCGGGATGCCGCCCGGGGCGTCCAGGAACCGCAACCTGAAGGCCAGGTAGTAGGCGGCCGCGATGAGGACTGCATCTGCGGCGAGCTGGATCAGGCGATGCCTGTAGACGGGGTGCTTAAACCGCTCCACGCGAGCAGCACTTTAGCCCCTACTATGCCGCCCCTGTGACCGGCCTCGTTCTCCTCACCGGCGCTGTCACCGACAAGCTGGTCGACTTCGCCACCAATCTGATCGGGGACGCCGGCTACGCCGGTGTCTTCGTCCTGATGACGCTCGAGAGCGCCCTGATCCCGATCCCGAGCGAGGCGACCATGCTGTTCGCCGGTTTCAAGGTTCACGATGGCACCCTGACGCTGTTCGGCATCGTCGCGGCGGGCGTGCTCGGCAACCTGGTCGGATCCTGGATCGCCTACGCGATCGGGTACTACGGACGGTTGGAGCTCTTCGAGCGGCACAAGATGTTCCACACCAACGAGCGCTATCTGAAGTGGGCGGACGACTGGTTTCAGCGGCATGGCGACGCAACCGTCTTCTTCTCCAGGATGCTCCCGATCATCCGGACTTTCATCTCGCTGCCTGCCGGAGTCGCCCGGATGCCTTTCTGGCGCTTCACGTGGCTCACGTTGGCGGGCTGCATCCCCTGGGTACTCGCCTTGGCGTTGCTCGGCAGGGAGGTCGGCAGCAACTGGCACTCCTGGAAGAACCATCTGCAGTACCTCGACTATGCCGTGGTGGTGGCCATCATCGCCCTTATCGTCTGGGCCGTGATCAGGCGTCGCAAGGGGCCAGTCGAACCCGCCACAGAGGGCTGATGAAGCGGTCGAGGGCGATCGTCCTCGGCGCCGTTCAGGGGCCGACCGAGCTTCTCCCGGTCTCGAGTTCCGCCCACCTCACCCTGATCCCCTGGCTGGCGGACTGGGACTCCAACGGCCGAGATCCGGAGCTCGACAAGACCTTCGGCGTCGCGCTCCACGCGGGCGCGGCGGCCGCCCTGCTGATCGGCCAGCGGCGGGTGATCGCCGATGAGATGCGCACCTTCGATGCTCGCAAGGCAGGCGTCATCGCTCTCTCGTTCCTGCCTCCGGCGATCCTCGGCGTCGCCCTCGAGCGCCCGATCGAGCGTCGTCTCGGCGGGCCGCTTCCCACGGCGATCGGGCTGCTCGCAGGGGCGGCCGCCATGGTGATCGCCGATCGCCGCCCGCAGGTCCGGGACCGTGGACACGCCACCGCGATGGACGGCCTCGCCCTAGGGCTGGCACAGGCCGCGGCGCTCGCTCCGGGCGTCTCGCGCAACGGCGCGACGCTGACCGCCGCTCGCTGGCGTGGCTTCACAAGGCAGCACTCGAACATGCTGTCCCGAACCGTCGCCCTGCCCGTGATCGTGGGAGCGGCCGTACTCAAGGGCAATCGGCTGCGCCGGAGTGGCCTGCCGCAGGAGGCACGCGCCGGCTTCGCGGCCGGGACCGCCACGTCCTTCGCCTCCACCCTCGCCTCGCAGGAGCTCATCCGCGTGGTGGAGCGGGACAGCGCCCTCTGGCCCTATGCGGCCTATCGGGCAGGGCTTGCCGCGACGGTGCTCGCCAACATGTGGCGACGCCGCCGAGCTCGGCGCGTCTATCTGCAGCCCGATGGTGTCGGCTCGCCTCTGAGCGGCAACGGAGCGGCCGCCGGCAACGGCGCGCCCACCTGGGCGGGCACGCGGACTGGTCCGGAGCGACGCCCCGGATGAATGACGATGCCTACGCCAAGGCCGGGGTGAGCCAGGGCGACGCGGACGCCGCCGTTGCCGCTCTCGTTGGCGCCCTGTCAGCCTCCCCGCCGGCGGCGAGCCGCCAGGTCCTCGCCAGCGGCCACTACGCCAACGTGGTCCGCCTCGACGATCGCACGGGGATCGCACTGAGCACCGACGGCGTCGGGACGAAGCTCGTGCTCGCGGAGCAGCTCGGCCGCTGGGATACGGTCGGAATCGACTGTGTTGCGATGAACGTCAATGACGTCGTCTGCGTCGGCGCCGAGCCGCTCGCGATGGTCGACTACCTCGCCGTCGACCAGGCGGACTCCGAGATCGCCGGTGCGATCGGCGTCGGTCTCGCCCGGGGCGCAGAGCTGGCCGGCATCGAGATCGTCGGCGGCGAGCTGGCTCAGCTCGGAGAGCTAATCAACGGACTTGACCTGGCCGGCGCCTGCTTCGGCACGGTCCAGCTCGACTCGCTGGTCAGCGGAGCCACGATCGAGCCCGGCGACCCGGTGATCGGTTTGCCCTCATCCGGCCTCCACTCGAACGGATACACGCTGGCCCGCTCGGCGCTCGCGGACATCCCGCTCGACGATGATCGCCTCGGCGACTCGCTCGGCGACGTCCTGCTCGAGCCGACCGAAATCTACGTGAAGCCGATCGTCGAGCTACTGCGCTCGGACGTCGACGTCCGCGGGCTCGCCCACATCACCTCGGGCGGCCTCAACAACCTGCTGCGACTTGAGGCCGACGTCGCCTACGAAATCGACGACCCGCTCCCCGTACCGCCGGTCTTCGAGCTGATCCAGGAGCTGGGCGATGTCAGGGACGATGAGATGCGGGAGGTCTTCAACCTGGGGTGCGGGTTCTGCGTGGTGGTGGCGCAGACGGACGAAACAGCGGCGACGAAGAGGCTGCAGGCCCAATACCCAGGCGCCCAGCGCGTCGGGCGAGCCACCGACGGGCCCCCAAGAGTCACGCGTCGCTAATCACCGACGTGTGTCCGCTCTGTTCCCAGAGCGTCCCAATCAGGAGCCGGACTGGCTGCAGCTTCCCGTCGCGCGCCAGCTCCCACAGCTCGGCCTCGAGTTCGGCCAGCGGCTTCCCGGTCAGGACCTCCAGCTCGCGCGTGGCGCTGCGGCCGAAGCGGCGAATCGCCTCCATCGGCTTCAGTGGTCCCTCATTGACCGGCTTGGCGCCGGCTTGGCGCGCCGCGTCGCGCATCTTGGCGACGTCGACGGAGTCGCTCCCCCAGGCGCCTTGACGGGTGTCATCGCCGATGAACAAGGCCGAGGGGAAGCTGATCCTCTCGCGGCCCTTGCTGTCGCGATGGAGCGCGTCGGCGTCGCGCGCCTCCTGCGGCGGATCTCGTACCTCCGCCAGGTCCGCCTCGAACGCCTCCTCGCTCGTCGGCGAGCGCAGGTCCGCCTCGAAGCGCTCGGTGTCCAGCGCGGCCCGGCCAGCGGCCTCGATCAGCGAATCGTCGTCGTCGAGCTTGCGGCACTCGCACATGATTCCCTCGCGCAGCGTGCGCAGGTAGCGGTAGGCGGCCTCTGGGCCCTGCTCGGCGGCGGCCTTTGCCGCCCGGCAGGCCGGGTAGGTCGAGTCGAGTGGATTCTTCGTCCAGATCCTCGGATCGCAGGGCATGCCGCCAGCGTCGGCGTCCTCGAGCCACTGTGAGACCACATCCAGGAGGTTCGCCTTCTCGTAACTTCGAGCGAGCCCGCCCATCACCCAGACGAACTCGAGCTCTCCCTCGAACTCCCACATCAGCCTCCGCACCGCCGGCTCGGCGGCCCAGGACCACGGACAAGCGGGATCGGTGTAGAAGCGGAGCTGGACAGTCATCATTCGTTCGGGCGCTGGCTCTCAGCGGCGGCGACGGTAGGGGCGAAAATACAGCGCGATGCAAAGGCAGATCAGTTGGAACGTTTGAGCTCCACCGTACTGTCGGGCCGGTACCGGCTCGAGTCGAAGCTGGGCTCAGGCGGCATGTCGACCGTCTACCTGGCGCTCGACGAGGTCCTCGACCGCCCGGTGGCGGTCAAGCTGCTGCATCGCGAGATCTCCGAGGAGGCCGATCAGCTCGAGCGCTTCCGCCGCGAGGCTCGGGCGGCGGCCCGCCTTTCGCATCCCAACCTTGTCGGCGTCATCGACGCGGGCGAGGACGACGGGCGCCCGTACATCGTCTTCGAGTACATCAACGGCCGCACGCTCAAGCGGCGGATCCAGGAGGAGGGCCCGTTGCCCGTCGACGAGGCCGTCGCCTACGCCATCGAGATCGGCCGAGGCCTGACAGCCGCCCACGCCCGCAAGCTCGTCCACCGCGACGTGAAGCCGCAGAACGTGCTGATCGACCCCGACGGGCGCGCCAAGGTGACCGACTTCGGCATCGCCCGGTCACTGGAGCAGAAGGGGATGACCGCGACGGGCCGGGTCCTGGGCACCACCGACTACGTCTCCCCCGAGCAGGCGATGGGCGAGGACGTCGACGAGCGCTCCGACGTCTACTCGCTGGGAGTCGTCCTCTACGAAATGCTCACCGGCGACGTCCCCTTCCAGGCAGAGACCCAGGTGGGCGTGGCGATGAAGCACGTCAACGAGCCGATGCCCGACGTGCAAGCCAAGCGGCCGGAGGTCTCCGCCGTCGTCGCATCGGTCGTCGACCGCTCGACAACCAAGGATTCCCGCGACCGCTACAGCACCGTCGCCGAGATGGTGCGCGACCTGGAGCAGACGCTGGAGGTCGAGGCGGCGCGGCAGGGTGGCACCACCGGCGAGGCGACGAGCGTCCTGGATTCCGTGCCGAAGGCTCGGCGGCGGCTCGGCGGGGGGCGTCGCCGGCCCTGGATCGGGGTCGTCATGGGGGTCATCGGCCTCGCTTTGATCGCCGCCGCCGTGATCTTCGGCGGCGAGCATCTCGACCTGAACGGCAACAGCTCGTCGAGTGGCGGGGGCAACGACATCCGGCTCTCGTCGGACGCCGCAAGCGAGTTCGATCCCGAGGGCGACCAGCACGAGACAGGCACGGAGCGCCTGGCGGTCGACTCGAATCCGACCGGGACCGCCTGGTCGAGCGAGCACTACGACACCCCCGACTTCGGCGGGCTCAAGGATGGCGTGGGCCTGGCCGTCGACGCAGGCAGCACCGTGACGGCAAAGTCGATGGTGATCAGGGCACCGACCTCCGGCTACGACGCGCAGATCTACGAGTTCGGCGGCTCACCGCCAACGGAGCTCTCCGGCTGGGGCCAACCGGTCGCGACCATCTCCGACGGCGGGGAGAGCGAGACGGTTGCGCTGCCCGGTCGAGCCGCGCAGTCATTCCTGATCTGGATCACCAAGCTGCCCTCGGCCAAGGACGACCCGGGGCGGTACCAGATGGAGATCAGCGACGTTCGCCTTCTGAAGGCGGGTTAGAACTCGAAGCTCCGCGCCTTCTCGTGGCGCTCGATCGCCAGCTTCACCAGCCGGTCGCAGAGGTCGGGGTATGAGATCCCGTCCGCGTCGAAGAGCTTGCCGTAGACGCTGGTCTCGGTGAAGCCGGGGATGGTGTTGAGCTCGTTGACCAGGACCACGTCCTCGTCGACGAAGAAGTCGCAGCGTGCCAGGCCGCTGCAGCCGCAGAGGGTGAACACCTGCCGCGCCAGGTCGCGGAGGCGCTCCGTGGCGTCAGCGGAGATCCGGGCGGGCACGACCAGCTCCATCCCGCCCTCGGCGTACTTCGCTTCGTAGTCGTACCAATCGTGGCCCTTGGTGTCGATCTCGCCGGGCGGCGAGGCGATCGGATCCTCGTTGCCGAGCAGGGAGCACTCGACCTCCTTGCCCGGCGCCGGTGCCTCCACGATCACTCGCGGGTCGTGGCGGCCGGCCTGCTCCACGGCCCGCTCGAGCTCCTCCTCCCCCGAGGCGGGAGTGATCCCGACGCTCGAGCCGAGCCGCGCGGGCTTCACCCAGACCGGCTGCCCGAACCCGGAGGCCATCGCCTTCCAGTTCTGCTCCCCGGCCCGGCAGTACTCCACCTGTGGGATCCCGTGCCTCGCCAGCAGGTCCTTGAAGACGAGCTTGTCCATGCAGATCGCCGAGGCCTCCACGTCCGAGCCGGCGTAGGGGACGCCGAGAACCTCCAGCAGCCCCTGCACGCTGCCGTCCTCCCCCCCGGGGCCGTGCAGCACCGGGAAGGCTGCGTCACAGTCGAGGAGACCTCCCGCCGGAGCGAAGACGACGGCCTCGCCGTCGGCCGTCCAGCGCCCCTCGCGGTCGATCGTCACCTCGACGGTCTCGTGCCCCGCCTCCCGAAGTCCGGCGGCGACGGAGGCCGCCGAGCGCAGCGACACCTCGTGCTCGGACGAGATCCCGCCGCCGAGGACAGCGACCTTCATGGCGTCGTCGCGGTCGGTGCCGAAATACCGACCGCGATCGTCACCGTGTCTCCGCGCTGGCCGCGGGAGCCGGCGGGCGGGAATTCGGAGAGCACGACGCCCACCTCGGTGGGGTCGCTGGTGGTCTGCTCCGTCACAGCCACTGTGAATCCCGCCTTCTTCAGCGTGTTGACGGCGTCCTTCCGCAGCTGGCCGGTGACGTCAGGGACGGTGATCGCGCCGGTCGAGGCGAAGATCGTGACCTGGGAGCCCCGGCCGACGCGCTTGCCGGCTCCGGGGCTCTGGCTCAACACCTTGCCCTGAGGCTCGGTGGAGTCCTTCTGCACCTCGGTGCCCGAGAGGCCCGCGTTCGAGAGGGCGGCGAGGGCTGCCTGGTCGTTGAGCCCGACCACGTTCGGCACCAGCACTGTGTTGGCGCCGCGCGAGACCAGCAGCGTCACGGGCTGGAGGGTCGAGAGCTGCGTGCCCGCAGCCGGAGTGGTCCCGATAACGGCGCCCTTCGGGACGGTCTTCGAGAACTGCTGCGTGACGTTCACCTTGAACCCGGCGTGCTCCAGCCGTTTGGTGGCATCGGCCTCGTTCAGGCCCACGACGCTGGGCACGGCGACGATCGCAGGACCGGAGCTGACGCTCAGCGTAACCGTCGACCCCTCCTCAGCCTTGCCGCCGCCGCGGTCGGTGGGGATCGGGTCCTGCTCGACGACCTGGTCTCTGGGCGCAGCGCTGGGCAGCGCCCTGATCGCCACCTTGAATCCCGCGCTGTCGAGGATCTGGCTCGCCTGGCCGGAGTTCTTCCCGATCACGTCGGGGATCCCGACGTGCGATGGCCGGGTCAGCGCGTAGGCGACCAGCGCGGCAACGCCACACGCCAGCAGCGCGATCGCGAACCACCGCCAGCGGCGGCGCCGGTCCGTGTCGTATTCGTCGTAGTCCTCGTCATCGTCCCCCGGAATGTCGGTCTCGCCCTCGGGAGAGACCGCGGCGAACGCGGCCGTGTCCTCCGGGCGCGGCTTGTCGGGGGCCTTCTCCGCGGCGTCGAGCGCGCGCAGGAACGCATCGGCGTCCTTGAAGCGCGCCTCGGGGTCCTTGGCCAGCGCTCGCATCACGACGGCGTCCAGAGCCGGCGGAATCTTGGGATTGATCGCGCTCGGACGGCGTGGCGTCTCGGAGACCTGCTTGAGGGCGACGGCGACGGCGCTGTCGCCCTCGAATGGGACACGGCCGGTGAGCGCCTCGTAGAGGATCACGCCGATCGAGTAGATGTCCGAGCGAGGCGTCGTGGGCTTGCCCTGCGCCTGTTCCGGGGAGAGGTACTGCGCCGTCCCCATGACCGAGCCCGTCGCGGTTATGTCGGAGTTCTCACCGCCTCGCGCAATCCCGAAGTCGGCGACCCGGGCGCGGCCCTCGTCGTCGATCAGGACGTTCTGCGGCTTCAGGTCGCGGTGGATGATGCCCTTGCGGTGCGCGAAGCGGGCGGCGTTGAGGATCTGCCGGGTGAAGTCGATCGCGTCCTGGATTCCCATCCCGCCCTTGACCAGGTCCTTGAGCGAGGGACCGTCGACGTACTCCATCGCGATGAAATACGAGTCACTGAACGAGCCGCGGTCGAAGACGCCGACCACGTTCGGGTGCTGCAGGCCCGCAGCCGACTGGGCCTCGCGCTGGAACCGCTGCACGAACTCGCCGTCCTGAGCGAAGCGGTCGTGGAGGATCTTGATCGCCACGTTGCGGTCGAGCTCGGTGTCCTCGGCGAGCCAGACGTCCGCCATTCCACCCGAGCCGATCTTCCGGTCGAGCCGGTAGCGCTCGTCGACCATGGTGCCCTTCCGCGGATTAGCCACCGCTGTTCCCCTGGAGCAGGGACTCGGCCACGGCCTTGAAGATCGGCCCGCAGGTCGGGCCGCCGAAGCCGCTGGTGTGCTCAACGATGCACGAGATCGCGATCTGCGGATCGTTGGCGGGGGCGAAGCCGATGAACCAGGCGTCGTTGACGCCCGGCGAGATTTCCGCCGTGCCGGTCTTGCCGGCCACGTCGATGCCTGAGACGGCCGCGGCCGTCCCGGTTCCCTCATTGACCACGCTCTGCATCATCGTGTTGAGCTGGGACGCCGTGTCCTCACTCATCACGCGGCTCTGGTGCGCCGGATCCATCTTGGTATCGCGCCCGTCGGGGTCGGTCACCTTCGACCAGAGGCGCGGCTCCATCAGCTCGCCCTTGTTCGCGACCGTCGCGGCGACCTCCGCCATCTGCAGCGGCGTCACCCGGAGGCGCTCCTGGCCGATCGCCACACGGCCGATGTCGATCGAATCGCTCGGCCCGAGCAGCTTGTTGCCGTCGTACACGCCGCTCGCGGCGAGCTGGAAGCCCGGGTAGTCGAGGCGGGGCTTGGCGTTGAACCCGTAGCGGTCCATGTACTTGAACATCGTGTCCTTGCCGATCTTCTCCCCCGCCTGGGCCCACCAGGTGTTGACCGAGTTCGTCAGGGCGGCGGTCATGTCGATGGTCCCGAACTGCTCTCCACCGGAGTTCGCCAGGGGAACGCCCTCGATCGTGATCGGAGATCGCCCGCTGAACGTCGAGTTGGGGGTGAGATCGCCACTGTCGAGCCCAGCAGTCGCGGTCACCACCTTCATCGTCGATCCGGGCGGGTAGCCGGCCTGCGTAGCGCGGTTGAAGAGCGGGGCACTGGTCTGGCTGTTCAGGCGCTGGAAGGTGTTCGAGTTCTCGACCTCGTTGGGATCGTAGGTCGGCACGCTCACCATCGCCCGGACCTCGCCCGTCGAGGGCACGATCGCGACGACCGAGCCGCGCCTGCCCGCCAGCCCGTCGACAGCAGCGCGCTGGGCCTGCGGGTCCAGCGACGAAGTCAGGGTGTCGCCGACCTGGGAGTGCCCCTGGAGCTCGTCCAGGACCGAAAGGAACTCGGTCTTGTTGCCGACCAGCTCGTCGTTGTGCGCCAGTTCCGTACCCACCCGGCCGCGGTCGACGTAGCTGTAGCCGATCGGGTTGCCGAACAGCGAGCCGAGCGGATAGTGCCGCACATAGATCTTGTTGTTGCCCTTGCCCTGGGGCGTCGAGCGCGCGATCACGCTGCCGTCATCGGCCAGGATCGAGCCGCGATGGATTCGCTGCTCCTCGAGCAGCGGCCTCCGATTTGCGGTGTTCGCCTTGAGCGAGCTCGAGTCGAAGACCGACCAGTACGAGGTGAAGCCGAATAGCAGCGCGTAGAGCACCAGGATCAGGCCGAAGAGCTTGACGATCTGCCGGTTCACTCAGCCGCCCCCGCTTCAGCCTGTAACCGGACTCTTCGCCGGGATTTGTCGGAGACCATCAATAAGAGCGCTAAGAGGATGAAGTTGGCCACGATCGAGCTGCCCCCGTAGCTGATGAAGGGCAGGGTCACGCCGGTCAGCGGGATCACCCTGGTGACGCCGCCGATGATCACGAATGCCTGGAGGGCCAGGATCGTCGTCAGGCCGGTGGCGAGCAGCTTCGAGAAGCCGTCCTCGGCCAGGATCGCCGTCTTGAAGCCGCGCTCGGCGATCAGGGCGTAGATCAGGACCACCGCCGCGCCGCCGAACAGGCCCAGCTCATCGACGATCACCGCGTAGATGAAGTCGGTGTGCGGTGCGGGCAGGATCGCGCACCTGTCCGGGAAGCCACCGTGACAGGCCGGCAGCTGCACGAGCGAGTTCCCCAGCCCGCGGCCGAACAACCCGCCGTCAGCCTGGGCGAAGATCGACTGCGAGAGCTGGTAGCCGCTGCCGCTCGAGTCGTGGAACGGGTCGAGCCAGATGTCGAAGCGCTGCTGGATATGCGCCGAGGTGTGGGCGAAGAAATACGCGCCCAGCACGAACATGAGCAGGCCGATGATCACGAACGAGATCCGGTTGGTCGCCACATAGATCAGCGCCAGGAAGGCACCGAAGAACATCACCGAGCTGCCCAGATCTCGGATGAACACGAGCAGGACCATCGCCGCGCCCCAGACCACCAGCAGCGGCCCGAGGTGCTTGAGCGGCGGCAACACCAGGCCCATGAACCTGCGCGCTCCGACCACCAGCACCTCTCGCCGCTCGTTCAGGTAGCTGGCGAGGAAGACGACGATGCAGATCTTGGCGATCTCAGTCGGCTGGAAGGTGACCGGCCCGAGGTTGATCGCCAAGTAGGCGTCGTTCGTGGCGTGCCCCAGGAATCGCGGCATGATCAGCAGGACGATCCCGGCGAGTGCGATCAGATAGCGATAGCGCTCCAGGGCCGCGTAGTCGCGCAGGAAGATGATCGTCACGGAGAACAGGACGAGCCCGAGCACGAACCAGTTCGCCTGGTCGCGGGCCAGGCCCTGGTCGAGGCGGTAGAGCATCACCAAGCCGAATGCGGCCAGCAGCGCGACGAGCGGGAAGAGGAACGGATCGGCGTCAGGGAGGCGAATCCGGATGACGATGTGGGTGGCGACGCAGACGGCCAGGAAGTAGGCGCCGTAGAAGACGCTCGCGTTGAGCTTGTCCGAGTTGGTGATCAGGACAGCCGTGAACCCGGCCGTGACCAAGAGCGCGACCGGGATCAGGGCAAAGAGCTCGCGGGTGCGGGCGCTCAACTCTTCTTCGCCTGTTGGGCCTTGGAGTTGGCCCCAGACTGCTTCTTCTTCGCCGCGGGTGCGGGCGGTGGCGGGAGCCCCTCCGTGGGCCTCAGCTTGATGTCGTCGGCGAGGCCCGTGGCGTCTCCCTTGCCGCGCAGCGTGTGGCCGGTGACGGCCTTCTGGCGCTCCTCGGACAGCGTTCCCACCTGCACGGGGATCGAGTACTGCTTCGAGTAGAGGCTGATCCCGAGCGGGAGCGTGTAGGGCAGCCCTCTGTAGACCGCGACGTCGCCCTGATTGTCCGTCCCGAGGAAATAGACCGAGCGCGCCACCAGGAACCCGCCACCGAACACCACGATCGCGGCCAGGATGGCCACCGCCCAGCCGAGGAAACGCCGGCGCCTCGCAGGAGCCGGCATCGGCCCGCGCCCCCGCATCCGGTCGGTCGCCGCCCGCACGCGCTCACCGGTCAGGCCGGCCTGCTCGGCGGTGCGGGAGATCAGCGTGGCGCTCTCCTCGCCCTCCTTGGCGTCGGCGTCGGCGACGCGGAAGGCGACCGCGGTGATGTTGTCCCGGCCCCCACCACGGTTGGCGGCCTCGATCAGCTTGCTGACTCCGCTCCTCAGGGTCCGTGCCTCGGTCAGGATCTGGCGGATCTCATCGTCGGAGACCATCGTCGTGAGGCCATCGCTGCAGAGCAGGAAGACATCGCCGTCCTTGGCCGGGAAGGTCATCGTGTCGACGTTGACGTTCGGCTCGGGGCCGAGGGCGCGCGTGATGATCGAGCGCTGTGGGTGCTCCTCGGCCTGCTCCTCAGTGAGGCGCCCCTGGCGGCGGAGCTCCTCGACCAGCGAGTGGTCCTTGGTGAGACGCTTGAGCTGGCCGTCCCGCAACACGTAGGCGCGGCTGTCGCCGACGTGCCCGAGCGACACCTCGTCGTCGCGGAGCACCGCGGACGTGAGCGTCGTTCCCATGCCCGCTCGGGAAGAGTCCTCCTGGGCGAGCTGGTGGATCTCGCGGTTCGCCGCCTGTGCGATCTCCTCGAGCTGGCCCTCGGCAGGCTTCTCGTCGCTGACCCGGCCGCGGCGTTCGAAGGCCCCGGCGGCGATTCGCGAGGCGACCTCGCCGGCCTGAGCGCCGCCCATCCCGTCGGCGACGGCGAACAGCGGTGCGCGCGCGAAATAGGAGTCCTCGTTCGCGTGGCGCTGTCGGCCGGTGTCTGTCTTGTGGGCCTCTTCGGCGACTATCAGCATCAGGAGACCTCGAAGCGGAACTCAGTGTCCCCGATCCGGATCGCGTCACCCGGGCGGAGCTCCGCCTCACCGTGCAGCTCCTGCGAATTGAGGAGCGTTCCGTTGGTGGAATTCAGGTCCTCGACGAAATACCCGCCGCCGCGGTTGAACACGCGCGCGTGGAAACCGGAGGCATAGCGGTCGTCGAGCCGGACGTCGGCGTCCGGCGAGCGGCCGAGGGAAATGCCGCCGAAGAGGTCGAAGTGATCGCCCTTGTTGAGTCCACCGCCCTCCTGGACCACGAGAAAGGCGTCGGTGGCCTCGTCCTCTCCCCCGAGGACGTCGTGGTAGCCCGTCTCGAAGCCGGGCGAGGCGGTGCCGCGCAGGTCACGCAGCGCCATCCGGGTGACCCAGAGCAGGAAGAGGTAGAGGACGGCCAGGAAGCCGAACTTGAGCGCCACGGCTAGCGGCTCGAGGTCGTTCACTGCTCGATGTCGAAGGCGAAAACCTTGGTCCCTAGGGTGATCTCGTCGCCCGGCGAGAGGCGGGCGTTGGCGACGCGACGTCCGTTGACCTTGACCCCGTTGGTCGAGTTGAGGTCAACGATCTGCCAATCCCCGACGCTCGACCGGCGCAGCTCGGCGTGCCGGCGAGAGATGTTGGGGTCGTCGATGATGCAGTCGGCCTCCTTGGAGCGCCCGAGCGTCGCCGTCGGCCCGTCGAGCACGTAGCGGCGGTCGTCCACCGAGATGATCGCCCGGGTCTCGGAGTAGGCGGCATCCGGGCGACGCTTGGACTTCGCCTTCTGCGCCTGGGTCGCCGAGTAGACCATCGTGTGGCCGTGCTCGCCCTGCTCCGGGTCAGCGCCCTGGCGCTGCGGAGGCCGCACCAGCCGGGTCTGAATCCCGAACTCCCCGAGGCGAAGCCGCTCGTCCTGGTCGAGGTTCACGACCGGCCGAGTCAGCAGGTCGTAATCGTGATGACGGGCGTGCTCGAGCAGATGCCCGCTGAGCTCCTGCGCGAGCGACGACTCATAGTCCTTGAAGCGCTCGTAGTCGTCCGGGCAGAGCCAGACCGTGTACTCGTTGGGGACGTAGACGCGCTGAACCGAGGCGGTCTTGTGCGCATCCATTTCCTTGGCGAGCTTGCGCGCGATCTCGACCGGCTGCACACCGGAGCTGAAGGCACGGCTGAACACGCCCTCGACGAGGCCCTCGATACGAGCTTCAAGGTTGCGCAGAACGCTGATCGCTGACTCCTGGGATCCGTGGGTGGCCGGTGCCGCTTTGAATCGGGTTGCGCCTGGCGGCGCACCCTCGCACTAACGGTGCGAAATGCTAGTGCCCCACGCTACGCAAGAGCGTCGGGCTGAGACTCGTCGAGGGTGCCCTTGTTGTAGGGGGTCGGTTTGCCCAGCCTGCGCGAGAGCAACGCGGCGACGAGGGCCGCGAGCAGGGCGCCGAACAGCAGCCCCGGCGGGCTGGCACTTCCGGCAACCAGCTTCAGCGTCGTGATCAGACCCGCTGCCCAGATCAGGGCGCCGAGGCCGTCAAGCAGGGGCGTGCGGCCGCGAATGAGCACGGGCAGCACCAGTGCCGCGGCCGCGAAGATTCCTGCCGCCGCCAGCACCGAGCCGTCGACCAGGGGCTCGATTACGTCGCTGATCGCCGTGCCCGCCGAACCCTTCCAGTGGGCGGGCGGGTCCGCCACGGGGCCTAGCAGGAGGGTCTTGTGGGCCAACTCCTCCCAGGCAGCGATCCAGAGGTAGCCGATGCCGCCCAGCAGGGCGCGGCCTGCGGCGCCGCGCGTCAACCCTGCAAGCGCCGGATAGACGGGCCCCAAACCGATCAGGCCGAGGATTGGTGCAGCTCCGGGCAGGGCGATCGCGTCGGGATCGATCGCCGGTGCGAGCAGCGGAGCGCCGAGCACCAGGATCAAGGCCGCCACCCCCGGCTCGCCGGCGCCGATCAGCGCCCAGAGCAGGGCGAGGGCGAGCTGCAACGCGTACGCGGGCCGCGGGCGGCCGAGGGCAAGTACGCCGGGGACCAGGGCAACCAGAACGATCGGGGCGGGCGCTCCGGTGGCGATCAGCGCCGCCATTCCCAGCGCGGCAACCCCCGCTCCGGGCAGGAAGCGGGCGACCCCGGCCAGCGAGCGCCGGGGCAGGGCCCCGTCCGCCTCCAGGCCGTCGATGCCCTCCACGGGCGGCAATGGATCGCCGTCCAGCTCTTGGATGTGCGCCGCCAGTGCTGCCTCCAGCTCGGAGGCCAGCGGCCGGACCTCAGGATCGGGATCGAGGGCGGCGTCGATCGCCTCTGTCATCGCCTCCGGCAGCTCGGGCCGGACCGCCGAGAGCGGGGCGATGGGCTCGCCGATCGCACGAGCCGTCGCGGCGGGCCCCTCGCGGATCAGCGGATGCTCGCCGCAGAGGCACTCGTACAGCGTCAGGGCAAGTGAGTAGACGTCCGCCGAGGGGCCGGGCCGCAGACCGTCGGCCTGCTCGGGCGCCATGTACGCCAGGGTCCCCACCACGGCCCCGGTCGCGGTCAGAGTTCGCTCGCCCGCGATTCGCGCGATGCCGAAGTCGACGAGCTTCGCCTCTTCGCCGGCTCCCACCAGGATGTTCTCCGGCTTCACGTCTCGGTGGACCACGCCGGCGCGATGAGCGCACGTCAGCGCCGCGGCCGAGCCGGCGCCGACGTGAGCGACGAGACGGTCGGTCAGCTCACCGCGGCGGCCCATCACGCGCAGGGTGTCGCCCTCGATCAGCTCGGAGACCAGGAAGGCTCGATGGCCGTCGCTGGCGAGCTCGTAGAGGGTGGCGATGTTCCGGTGTGCGAGGCGCGCGACGGCCTGTGCCTCCCGCGTCACCCTCGGCGCACCGTGTTCGCGATCGATCACCTTGACCGCTACCGGCCGCTGCAGCCGCTCGTCCCAGGCCCGGTAGACCGTGCCGAAGCCGCCGCTGCCGATCCGGTCTTCGATCCGGAATCTCCCCAGGATTTGCTCGCCCACCATGGCTCCTCCAAGTTCGGTGGCGAAGCGCCTATTCCTTGGGGCTGAATTACATGCGTCGCGACCCGTGTTCATACTCTTCAGCGGTTTGGCATTCCTCGACGAGGAACAAGACGACGTGCTCGTCGCCGACGAACCGGAGCGCCCAAGACGCAGGGTCGGGGGGCCCCAGCGGCGACGCCAACAATTTCTGCTCCGACGCCTGATCGGCGTCGGGGTGGGTCTCGCATTCCTGATCCTGATCGTGATCGGGATCCGGGGCTGCCTCCAGGCGCGCTCCGATCGCGCGCTCCGCAACTACGACTCGAGCATCGCGACGATCATGCAGCAGTCGGAGCAGAGCGGAAAGGACTTCTTCCAGCTGCTCAGCAGCCCCAGCGGCTCGAGCTCGGTCGATGTCCAGAACCAGATCTTCGCCCAGCGTGACGCGTCGTCCAGCCTGCTCGATCGCGCCGAGAGCCTGAGCACACCGGACCAGATGCACGACCCGCAGGCCGCCGTCGAGCAGACGCTGACGCTGCGGCGCAACGCACTCACCGCAATCGCAGCCAACGTCACCCAGGCCGCGGCGAGAACCCAGACCGCCGACGCGATCACGACGATCGGGAACGCGATGGGTTCCCTGTACGCGAGCGACATCCTCTGGACCCAGATCGGCAAGCCAGGCATCCAGAAGGTCCTCAAGGACGAGGGGGTGGACGGCCAGCCCCTGCCTGCGGGCAACTTCATGCCGGCCAACGCGACCGACTACCTCGATCAGACGACCCTGGTGACCAAGCTGAACGCGATCACCGGAACCACCGCCACGACCGGAGGCACCCACGGGCTCCAACTCGACTCGACCACGATCGGCAGCACCCAGCTCTCCCCCGATCAGACGACCACGGTCCCCAGCGACTCCACGGAAATCGACATCGGGGTGACCAACTCCGGGGACAGCGACGAGACGGGCATCAGCGTCAACGTGACCATCGGCGGGGCTTCGCTCACCGGCCAGCTGCAATCCCTGAGCGCCGGCCAGTCGGGCACGATCAAGATCCCGCTGACGACCAAGCCAACCCCGGGCACGGACACAACGGTCGAGGTCGCCGTTCGACCCGTTCCCGGGGAACAGCTGACGGACAACAACACGGCCACCTACACGGTCGTCTTCAGCGGCTGACCCGGCGCCGGAGATCGCGCCCGTAGTCATGCGAATCGCGTACCTGGGTCCCCGGGGCACCTTCAGCGAGGACGCCCTCCTGGCCGCGGTCGGCGATCAGGAGGTCCAGCCCGTCCCCGCCGCAACGGTCTACGACGCGATCCTCGCAGTCCGCGAGGGCGAGGCCGATCGAGCGCTCGTCCCCTTCGAGAACTCGATCGAGGGTGCGGTCACAGCGACCCTGGACACGCTCGCCTTCGACGCCGACGGCGTCACGCTCGTCGGCGAATACGACCTCCCGATACGCCACTGCCTGATCGCTCGGGAGGAGATGCCGCTCGATCGGATCGAGGTCGTGATCTCCCACCCACAGCCGAGCGCGCAGTGCGCCCGCTTCATCCGCGAGAACCTGCCACAGGCCGAGGTCAGGGCGGCGCCAAGCACCGCCGAGGCCGTGCGGACCGTCGCCGAGTCCGATCAGCCCTGGGCTGCGCTGGGGGCGGAATCTGCGGCCGTCCTCTACGGGGCCGCCGTGCTGCGTCATGGCGTCGAGGATGAGCCCGACAACATCACCCGCTTCGTCTGGGTCGCGCCGGACGGGACCGTGCCCTCGGGCACGGGTCCCTGGCGCACCTCACTTGTCTTCTCGGAGCTCGGCGAGGACCACCCCGGCGCGCTGGTCGACGCCCTCCAGGTCTTCTCGGACCAAGCCGTCAACCTGACCCGGATCGAGTCCAGGCCGCTGCGCCGCGGATTGGGCCGCTACCAGTTCTTTCTGGATGTGGAGGGTGCTGCCTCCGAGGATCCGCTTTTCGGGGCGATCGAGGCACTTCGCTCCAAGGCCGAAAACGTGCGTGTGCTGGGCAGCTGGCCGATCTCCGCGCGGCCCGGAGTTCCCGGGACCGGGTAGGCCCTGCACTACAATCGCGCGGGATTATGGGCAACGGGGCCACCGCCGAGAGGGTTGCGGTCAACGGCCATGAGGCCGCCCATCAGAACGGCCACGACCTGGCTGGGGATGGGGATGCAGACGCCGAAGTAGCGGTAGCCGCCGCCCGCCGCCTGACCCGCGGACGGGTGCTGGTCCTCAACGCGAGCTACGAGCCCCTCAACGTCTGCACGGTGAGACGGGCGCTTGTTCTCCTCCTCAAGGAGAAAGCGGAGGTGCTCGAGCACGGAGACGACGTCCTGCGCTCCGAGACCATGCGGCTCGATTGCCCTGAGGTGATCCGCCTGATCAGCTTCGTCCGCGTCCCGCGCGACATCCACCGCCGGCGCATCACCCGCAAGGCCGTCCTCGCCCGTGACGGCTGGACCTGCCAGTACTGCGGCTCGGATAAGCCCACCCTCACCGTCGACCACGTCATCCCTCGCAGCCGCGGTGGCGAGTCCGTGTGGGAGAACATCGTCGCCTCCTGCGCCCCCTGCAACCGCAAGAAGGGCAACCGTCTCCCCCACGAGATCCGGATGCACCCGAAGCGGAACCCACGCCCACCGGGCCCAACGGTCTTCATCCGGATAGCCGCGCCGCGGACGCCCGAAGCGTGGGAGCCGTACCTGCTGACCGCCTAGCGCTTCTTCTTGCGCGCTGACTCCGCCCGCTGCTTCGCCGTCGCCGTGTGCTTCGGCTTCACCTTGGGCTTCGCGGACTTCGGCCTTGCGGCCGCGGCGCTCCCTCCGGAGCTCCGCTTCTTCGGTGCGGGTTTTGCCTTGGGCTTGGCGGTGCTCGCCCTGCCCTTTGACGCCGGCTTCGGCTTGGCCTTGGGAGCAGTGGCTGTGGAGCCGGACGTCTTCGTCACCTTGGCCTCGCCGTTTCCGGCGGCCTCAGCGGCGGCGGCTTCCTCGGCCACCGTCTCCAGGGTCGGAGCCTCCTCCTCCACCGGAGCGTCGGTAGCCGCGGCGCCGTTCCCATTGCCGTTGGCTTCTGACTCCACGACCAGCGCGACGGCGCTGACCCGGTCGCCCTTCTTGAGGTTCATCAGCCGGACGCCCTGCGTGGGGCGACCCATGCGGGAGATCCCCTCGACCGCGTTCCGCTGCACCATCCCGGTCTGCGAGATGAAGATCAGCTCCTGGCCCTCCCGGACGACGCGGGCGCCGGCGAGGCCGCCCTTCTTCGCCGTCAGCTTCGCGGTCAGCACACCCTTGCCGCCACGACCCTTGATCGGATACTCGGAGATCGAGGTGCGCTTGCCGTAGCCGTTGTCGGTGACCACGAGGAGCTCGCCCTTCTTGTCCTGATGGTCGACGACGTCGAGCGAGAGGACCTCGTTGCCCTTGTCTGCAACGTTCATCCCCTTGACGCCGGCAGTGCCGCGCCCCATCGGGCGCGCGAGCTTCTCGTTGAAGCGGATTGCGTGGCCGGACTTGGAGACCATGATGAGGTCGTCCTTGCCCGAGCTCATCCGGACCCGGACCAGCTCGTCGCCCTTGCGGATGTTGATCGCGATGATCCCGTCGGCTCGGATCGGGGTGTCGTAGTCCTTGAAGGGAGTCTTCTTGACCATTCCCTGGGCAGTCGCGAAGACGAGGTACTTGCCTTCGGAGAAGTCCCGGGTCGGGATCACCGACATCACCTTCTCCTTCTCCTTCAGGGGCAGGAAGTTCGCCAGCGCCCGCCCGCGCGAGGCCCGGCTGCCTTCCGGCAGCTCATAGACCTTCTGCCGGTAGACCTTCCCCTGGTTGGTGAAGAAGAGAAGGTAGTCGTGCGTCGAGCAGACGTGCAGGTGCTCGATGTAGTCGCCCTCCTTCATGTTCATCCCCATCACGCCGCGGCCGCCGCGGCGCTGCTGGCGGTAGGTGGTGAGCGGGGTCCGCTTCGCGTAGCCGGAGGCGGTGATCGAGACGACCATCTGCTGGTCGGCGATCACGTCCTCGATGTCGAGCTCGCCCTCGGAGGCGGTGATCTGGGTGCGGCGATCATCGCCGTAGCGGTCGCCGACCTCCTTGAGCTCGGTCTTGACCAGGCCGAGGACCTTCTTCTCGTCGGCCAGGATCGCCCTGAGCTCCTTGATCAGCTTGGTGAGCTCCTTGTGCTCTTCGCGGATCTTGCCGGCCTCGAGCGCGGTGAGGCGCTGCAGGCGCATGTCCAGGATCGCCTGAGCCTGGGCGCGGCTGAGCTTGAACTTCTTGATCAGGGCATCTCGCGCCGCGTCGGGGTCCTTTGAGCCGCGGATCAGCTTGATGACCGCGTCGAGGTTCTTGAGCGCGATGAGCAGCCCCTCGAGGATGTGGGCGCGAGCCTCGGCGCGGGCCAGCTGGTGCTGCGTCCGCCTGGTGATGACCTCCTTCTGGTGGCCGACGTACTGCTCGACCATCTCCCGGAGGCTGAGGGTCTTCGGTACGCCGTCGACGAGGGCAACCATGTTGATGCCGAAGGCCTGCTGCATCGCGGTGCGCTTGTAGAGCTGGTTGAGCACCACCTGGGCGGGGTCGCCGCCCCGCTTCAGCTCGATCACCAGGCGCATCCCGTTGCGGTCGGACTCGTCGCGGAGGTCCGAGATGCCGTTGATCTTCTTGTCGCGGACGAGGTCGGCGATCTTGGCGATCAGGCCGCCCTCTCCTCCCTTCTTGACCATGAAGGGGAGCTCGGTGACGATGATCGCCTCCTTGCCGCCCTTCATCGGCTCGACGTGCGCCTTGGCGCGGACCCGGACCGATCCGCGGCCCGATCGATACGCGTCGCGGATGCCCTGAGTTCCCATGATCGTGCCGCCGCCGGGGAAGTCGGGGCCCTTGACGTACTTCATCAGGCCCTTCATGTCGATCTCGGGGTCGTCGATGTAGGCGTTGACCGCGCCGATCACCTCGCGGAGGTTGTGCGGCGGGATGTTGGTCGCCATGCCGACCGCGATGCCGGTGGCGCCATTGACGAGCAGATTCGGGAAGCGGGCCGGCAGCAGGACCGGCTCGCGCGTCGACTCGTCGTAGTTGGGGCCGAAGTCGACGGTGTCCGCATCGATGTCGCGGAGCATCTCGGTGGCCAGCGCCCCGAGGCGTGCCTCCGTGTACCGCATCGCCGCCGCCGGGTCGTCATCGATCGAGCCGAAGTTGCCCTGGCCGTCGACCAGTGGGTAGCGCAGGGCGAAGTCCTGCGCCATTCGCACCAGCGTCTCGTAGATCGCGGAGTCGCCGTGCGGGTGGTACTTGCCCATCACCTCGCCGACGATGAACGCGCACTTCCTGTACGCCCGGTTCGGCTGCAAGCCGAGGTCGTGCATCGCGTAGAGCACGCGCCGGTGCACCGGCTTGAGCCCGTCGCGCACGTCGGGCAGCGCGCGCCCGACGATCACGCTCATCGCATAGTCGAGATACGAGGAGCGCATCTCCTTCTCGAGCTCGCGCTCCTCGATCTTGCCGTGCAGCGCCGCGTCCAAGGTGTTCTGGTCTCCGTCAGCCATCAGCGATCACCTCCCCCTAGACGTCCAGGAACCGGACGTCGCGGGCATGGCGCTCGATGAACTCCTTGCGCGGCTCGACCTTGTCTCCCATCAGATCGGAGAAGGTCTGCTCCAGGCCGCTGGCCGCCGCCTCATCGATCTGGACCTGCTGCAGCGTCCGGCTCTCGGGGTCCATCGTCGTCTCACGGAGCTGCTCGGCGTTCATCTCGCCGAGACCCTTGAAGCGGGACAACGTGACGCCGTGGCGAGCGAGCTCGAGGACCTCGCGGCGGAGCTCCGAGAAGCTCTCCGCCTCGGCCTCCCGCTCGCCGAGGGTGATGGTGAAGGGCGGCTGGCCCATCACGCTGACCACCTTGGAGTAAGCGTCTACCAGCTCCTTGAAGGGCTGGGACTCGAATAGGGCCTTGGGGAGCTTGTGCTCCCGCGCCAGGCCACTCCGGCGGTGCGTCCCCTTGACGACTAGGCCGGTGGTCTTCTGGTCGATCAGCTTCGTCTCGTAGGGGGCATCCTTCGCGTTCCTCGTCTTGAACAGCTTGGCGGCGGCGGCCATCGTCTTGGCGCCGGAGCCGACCAGCTGGGCGTCGGAGATGAAGTCGATCGTCTCGTGGCCGAACTCGGCCCGCAATGTCGAGGACCACCCCTCGACCGCCTTGAAGTGGCGGTTGAAGTCCTGCCAGCGGCGCTTGCTCAGCCTCTTGGGCTTGGCGTTCGCAGTCTTGGAGTCTGTGACCTCGAACTCCTCGATCTTGTCGGCCAGCAGCAGCTCCTCGAGCTCGGCCTCGCGCTCGACGTAGATCTCGCTCGAGCCGTTCTTCACCTTGTAGAGCGGCGGCTTTGCGATGTAGACGAATCCGCCGTCGATCAGCTCCTTCATCTGCCGATAGAGGAAGGTGAGCACCAGCGTCCGGATGTGGGCGCCGTCGACGTCGGCGTCCGTCATCAGCACGATCTTGTGGTATCGGAGGTCATCGACGTTGAACTCGTCGGACACCCCCGTGCCGATCGCGGTGATCAGCGCCTGGATCTCGTTGTTCGAGAGGACCTTGTCGATTCGGCTCTTCTCGACGTTGATGATCTTGCCTCGCAGCGGCAGAACCGCCTGCGTGTTCCGGTCGCGGCCCTGCTTGGCCGAGCCGCCGGCCGAGTCGCCCTCGACGATGAAGAGCTCGGCGAGCGCCGGGTCCTTCACCGAGCAGTCCGCCAGCTTGCCGGGCAGCATCGAGTTCTCGAGCGCCGACTTGCGCCGGGTCAGGTCGCGCGCCTTGCGAGCCGCATCACGGGCTCGGGCGGCGTCGATGGCCTTGGTCAGGATCCGGCGGGCGTCGGCGGGGTGCTCCTCCAGGAAGTCCCCGAGCTGGCGGTTGACGACCTCCTTGACCAGACCCTCGATCGGCGGGTTGCCGAGCTTGCCCTTGGTCTGGCCCTCGAACTGAGGATCGGCGAGCTTCACCGAGACCACGGCCGTCAGTCCCTCGCGGACGTCATCACCCGAGAGGTTCTCGTCCTTGTCCTTGAGCAGGCCGCGGTTCTTGGCGATCGCGTTGAGAGTCCGGGTCAGGGCCGAGCGGAAGCCGGAGAGATGCGTGCCGCCCTCGTGCGTGTTGATGTTGTTGGCGAAGCTGAAGGTGGACTCCTGGTAGGACGAGTTCCACTGCATCGCCACCTCGACCTGGCCGTCCTTGGTCTCGCCCTCGAAGTAGATGATCTTGCGGTGCAGGGGGTCCTTGGACTCGTTCAGGTGCTTGACGAAGTCCGCGATGCCGCCCTTGTAGAGGAACTCGATCTTGCGGCCCTCGCCGCGCTCGTCGATCAGCTCGACCTTCAGCCCACGAGTCAGGAAGGCGGTCTCGCGCAGGCGCTCGGAGAGGATGTCGAAGTCGAACTCGATCTCCTCGAAGATCTCGGGGTCGGGCCAGAAGGTGATCGTGGTGCCGGTGCTCTTCACCGCCCTGCCCTTCTTGAACTTGGTGGTCGGCTTGCCCCGCGAGAAGGACTCGGTCCAGACGGCCCCATCCCTCCAGATCTCGAGATCAAGCTTCTCGGAGAGAGCGTTGACGACGGAGATGCCGACGCCGTGCAGTCCGCCGGAGACCTTGTAGCCCCCGCCGTCGCCGAACTTGCCGCCGGCGTGCAGGGTCGTCAGGACGACCTCGGCCGCGGGCTTGTTCTTGGCCTTCTTCATCTTCTCGACCGGAATGCCGCGGCCGTCGTCGACCACCGTGCAGCTGTTGTCGGGATGGAGCGTCACCGTGACCCGCTTGGCGTGGCCGGCAATCGCCTCGTCGACAGAGTTGTCCACGACCTCGTAGACGAGGTGGTGCAGCCCGCGAGGGCCGGTCGAGCCGATGTACATGCCCGGGCGCTTGCGAACGGCCTCGAGGCCCTCGAGGACCGTGATGTCCTTGGCGCCATAGGAGGAGCCCTTCGAGCGGGCCTTCGCCGTGCTCTTGGTCTTGGTTGCGGTGCGCTTGGGCGCGCTGGTCGTGCGGGAGGAGCCTGTCTTGCTCGCTCCTCCGCGCTGGGAGGTCTTCGCCACTCAGCTTCCTTTCAGTTCCATCAGGGGACGCCTCGACCTTCGTGACCCGGCTCGGGTGGTCCTCGCGGACAGGAGGGTCGGGGCTTCACACAAGTACACATAGTTTACCAGTCGAAAGCCCCGTAAATTGCGTCAAAGGCACACAAAAGCCCTGCAAATCACGTATGAAAAGAAACTTAGCCGGCATCTCCGGAAGCGGTGAAGCGAATAGCCTCCAGACAGGCCCAATCGGGCAGGTTCTGCCTCATCTGAGCCAGGATCTGGGCGCTGAGCAGGTCCAATTCCTGAGCCCAGGTGGCGGACCGGCAGGCGACGGTGACCACCCCATCGCGCTCGGATACGGGGCTGGCTTCGCGGGCGACGGCCTCCCCCACCGCACCGGGCCAGGCGCTCTGGACGGCGGCCAGCAGCGTCGCCGGCTCTGCCCCGGAGATGACGGTCTTAAGGGCGGCGCCAATCGGACGGGGGGCTCGACGGCCCATCACGCGGCCTTGAGGGCGGGGACCGTGGCGAGAGCGCCATCGCTCACCTCGATGCGCAGGGCGCTCTCCGAGGGGACATGGGCCGTCTCGGTCGCGCTGATCACCGACTGGCCGCCGCTCTCCAACAGTGAGACCAGGAGCTTGCGGTGCGCGGCGTCGAGCTCGCTCATCACGTCATCGAGCAGCATCAGGGGAGCGGCCCGGTCGGCGTCGAGCAGGGACTGGCGCTCGGCAAAGAGCAGAGCGAGGAGAGCGAGGCGCTGCTGGCCCTGTGAGGCGAAGCGCCTCAGGGGCCGGTCCGCGAGCCGGATCTCGACCTCGTCGAGCTGCGGGCCGTAGGAGGTGTAGGCACGTCCGAGATCCTGATCCCGCCGCCGGGCGAGCTCGGCCGCGAGCTCCTCGCCACCGTCAGGGGCGCGCGGCCGGTAGGAGATCTCGGCCGCCGGCAGGCCGAGCTTGGCCGCGAGCTCCGCAAATGGAGATTTCAGGGACTCGACCGCCTCCGCTCGCGCTTCGATCAGCGGTGCGGCATCCGCCGCAAGTCGCTCGTCCCAGGAAGGCAGTGAGTCGGCGCTGCCGAGTCCGGCGCGGATACGGGCGACCAGGGCGTTCCGCTGGGCAAGCGTCCGGCCGAAGTGCCGGCGCAGGTCCGCCCGCGCCGGCCAGATCGCGCCACAGAGCCGGTCGAGGTGGGCGCGGCGATGGGCCGGAGCCCCCTTCACCAGTTGCAGCCGATCCGGGTGGAAGACGCTCACCAGGGGCCGCTCGCCCTGCTCACCGGATAGGGCTCTGCCCGAGAGCAGATGCCGGCGCTCTCCAGAGCGGTCGAGTGCCGCAAGCAGCGATCCGCCCTCCGCCAGCTCGAGCTCCACGCGGGCCCCCTCCTCCCCGTATCGGATCAGGTCACGATCGTTCCCCGTCCGGAACGAGCGGCCCGTGAGACCGAAGTAGATCGCCTCGAGCAGATTCGTCTTGCCGGCGCCGTTGGGCCCGTGGACCACCACAACGCTCGCGGCGATCTCGGTTCGCGCAGCCACGAGGTTGCGGAACGCGCGGCACTCGACTGCGCCGAGGACCATCGCCTCACACGTTCAGGCGAATCGGCATCACCAGATAGCTGAAGTCGTCATCCGCGGAGGGCTCCAGGAGCCCGGGCCGCAATGGTGAGATCAGCTTCAGCACCACCTCATCGGACTCGATGCTCTCCAGCCCATCCCGGACGAACTCCGGGTTGAAGCCGATCTCGAGCAACTCGCCCGAATACGGGGCCGGCAGAGCCTCGCGGGCGTCACCGAGATCCGGCGTCTCGGCCGACACCACCAGCTCCCCGTCGGAGAACGAGAGCCGCAGCGCCGCGTTGCGCTGCGCCAGCTGCGAGACGCGGCGTGTCACCTCGAGCAGCTCGGATCGGGGCAGCTTGACCTCGTGCTCGTAGGAATCGGGCAACAGCTGGGAATGGTTCGGGAACTGACCATCGATCAGACGCGAGCTCAGCGAAGTCGCTCCCACCCGGAAAACCGCCTGATTCCGCGTCAGCCAGACGCTCAACGTGTCCTCCCCGCCGGCCTCGATCAGGCGAGCCAGCTCCCGCAGGGCGCGGGCCGGCACGTTGGCCTCGAGCCGCTCGGGCACCGAAGACTCGAGCTTCGTGGTCTTCACGGCGAGCCGGTAGGAGTCGGTGGCGACCATCGTCATCTCCTCGCCCTCGACCGTCACCAGGACACCCGTCAGAACCGGCCTCGCCTCATCCCGCGAGGCGGCGCGGGCCACTCGGTTGATGGTGTCCCGGAGCGGCGCGGCCGGCAACTCCACCGGATCCCCCTCGGTGTCGGGGAAACGCGGGAAGTCGTCAGCCGGGAGGGTGCGGAGGTGGAAGCGGGACGAGCCCGCGCTGATCTCGATGTCGCGCTCAGCCTCTCGCAGGCCGAGGCTGACCGGGCCGTCCGGCAGGGACCGTGCCACCTCCACGAGCAGCCGTCCGGGTAGGACCACCGAGCCGGGCCCGTCCACCTCGCCATCGAGCCCGACCTCGAGCCCGAGCTCCATGTCGGTGGCGCGGAGGCGGGCTTCCCCGTTGGTGGTGATCAGGATCCCGGAGAGAGCCTGGAGCGCAGCCCGGGCGGATACCGCCCGGGAAACGACGAGCAGCGAGTCGAGCAGTGATTGCCTTGTGGTGTTGATCTTCATGGCCTGTTGGTCTTGAGCTTCCCTAGGAGTAGTAAGGGTTGTGGATGGCGTGGATATGTGGACAGTCTCCTCTGACGATTCTTTCAATCGGTTCGGTCACGATCCATTCCGCCCGGGGATTGGAGCTCGGTGGTGAGCTCTTCGACCGCGCGCGAGAGGCTGGCGTCCTGGAGGGCGCCGTTCTCGACCTTGCGGATGGCGTGCATGACGGTGGTGTGATCGCGGCGGTTGAAGGCCTCGGCGATCTGTGGAAGGGATAGGTCGGTGAGCTCGCGGGTCAGATACATGGCGAGCTGCCTGGCACGCGCCACGGGAGCGGTGCGGGTGGGGGAGAGGATCTCGTCGACGCTGAGATCGAGCCTGGCGGCGACGGCTTCCTGCACCTGACGGGGTTCGGGATGCTCCGGTGGCGTGGGGACGATGGTTTCGCCGGGCAGCGCCCGGTCGACCGAGGCAGGTGTCGCGGCGGAGGCCGTCAGGGAGGAAAGAGCGACGATTCGCGTGAGCGCCCCCTTCAGGACCCGCAGGTTGGCGGAGGCCTTGCCGGCGAGCGCCCGCAGGGCGTCGGGGGGAAGCGGCTCGGTCTGTTCCCGAGCGAGGTTTCCGAGGAAGACGAGGCGGGTGGCGAGGTCGGGCGGCTCGACCGGCACGGTCAGGCCCCACTCGAACCGGTCGCGGAGCCGCTCGGGCAACGCGGTGAGCTCGGCGGGAAGGTGATCGGCGCTGATCACGAGCTGAGCGCCGCCCTCGTAGAGGGCGTTGAAGGTGTGGAAGAACTCCTCGGCGGTTCTCGCCTTGCCCTGGAGGAACTGGACGTCGTCGATCAGCAGCACGTCGGCGCGCCGGTAGCGCTCCTTGAAGCCCTCGATGCCGGCCCCCTGCAGCGATGAGACGAATTCGTTGGTGAAGGACTCGGCGGTGGTGTAATGGACCGCCAGCTGCGGGCTGTGCCGGTGGAGGTAATTCGCGATCGCGCCCAGCAGGTGGGTCTTGCCGAGCCCTGGGGGGCCGTGGAGGAAGAGGGGGTTGTACGCCTCGCCGGGCGCCTCGGCGATGGCGAGCGCGGCAGCGTGCGCGAGCTGGTTGCCGGGGCCGATGACGAACCGCTCAAAGGTGTAGTCGGGGTTGAGCGTGACCTGGGAGGCGGCCTCGACGGAGGCGGGGGAAGCGGCCGCGGCGTCGTCCGGGGAGACCAACTCGACCTCGCGGAGACCGTCGACCGCGCGGTGGGTGGCGGCGCGGAGCAGGTCCATGTAGCGGCGCCCGACCCAGCGGACCACCCGTTGCGGTCCGGTCAGATAGAGGGTGGCCCCCCGGCGGGAGACGGGGGTGAGGGGGGAGAACCAGAGGCGGTAGGTGTCCTCGTGGACCGAGGCTGCCAGCTCTCGCTGGATCTCGCGCCAGGGATCCTCGAGATCCTGGCGAACGTCGCGAACCTGCCCCGGAACGTGGTCCTCCTCTCTCGTCGTGCGTCAGTGGGCGAGCGGCGATCATAGGCTCGGCCCCGCTGGCCCGAAAGGGGGGGTCAGCCGACCTCCGTGCAAAACGCGGCTAAAACCGGGAAGGGGGTTTCGCGGCGCAGAGCACGCCCTATACTGCCGTGCCCCTCGCCCCTCCATCTGGGGCTCTCCTGATGAAGCGGACCTATCAGCCGAAGAAGCGCAAGCGAGCCCGGACCCATGGTTTCCGGGCCAGGAGCAGTACCCGCTCCGGCCGCGCGATTCTCCGGCGCCGGCGTCAGAAGGGCCGCAAGCGGCTCACCCCGTAGACGTTGGCGTCTGAGGGCCGCCCGGATGCCCGTCGGCGCCGACTCTCCAGGAGCGGCGACTTCGACCGCGTCTATCGCGAGGGCAACTCCCGTGGCAACCGATTCCTCGTCCTCTACTCCTTCGCCCGCCGCGACGACGAGTCGAGCGAGAGCGCGCGCCTGGGTCTCTCCGTCGGGCGGAAGATCGGCAAGGCGGTGACCCGCAACAAGGTGAAGCGGGCCGTCCGCGAGGCCTTCTGGGAGCTGGCCGACGGCTTCGAGGCCGGGCACGACTACGTGATCGTGGCCCGCCCGGGCGTCGAGGGCCTGCTCGAGCGGGAGGGGCAGGATGGGCTGCGCTCCTCCCTGGCCGAGCTGGTCGGCTCTGGCGAGGAGCGTTTGTCGTGAAACGGTTCCTCGTCGCCCTGCTGATCGCACCCATCCGCCTCTACCAGCGCTTCATCTCGCCGGCGTTCGCGCCCCGCTGCCGCTACTACCCCACCTGCTCGGAGTACGCGGTGCAGTCGATCCGCGAGCTCGGACCGGTCCGGGGGTCGATCCTGGCGGGCTGGCGCCTGCTGCGCTGCAATCCCTTCAGCCACGGCGGGGTGGACGAGCTCTCCGACCGCAAGCTCTTCAGGGGAACCAAGACCCGCTCGGAGCGCTCTGCGCAGCTGGCGCTGCCGCCCGGCGGATCCAATCACGCCGATCTGGCGTAGAACTCCACGGCCATGTTCCCCGAAGCCCACATCCTCCAGCCGCTGATCAACGTCTTCAACGACGTCCTCAAATGGCTGCACAACGACGTCGGCCTTGCCTGGGGGCTGGGAATCGTCCTGATCACCTGGATGTCCCGGGCGGTCGTCCTGCCCTTCACCCTGAAGTCGATGCACGGCATGCGCGAGATGCAGGCGCTCCAGCCGTACCTGAAGGAGATCCAGGAGAAGTACAAGGACGACCGCCAGCGCATGCAGCGCGAGCAGATGGCGCTCTTCCAGGAGCACGGTGTCAACCCGCTCTCGGCATGCCTGCCGCTGGTCTTCCAGTTCCCTGTCTTCATCGCTCTCTACGCGCTCCTGCGCAGCAGTGAGTTCAAGGACGAGGTCGGCAATGCGGGCTGGCTCTTCGTCTCGGACCTGACCACGCACCCGACGGGGGCGGAGCTCGTGGTGCTGATCGTCCTCTCGGTGCTCTCCACCTTTGCCCTGCTCTTCTTCAACCCGTCGCCGACCACGGGCGGCGCCTCGCAGCGCTACCTGATGGCGGGGGTCTTCTCCCTGGTGACCGTCTTCCTGATCCCGAACGCGCCGGCCGGCATCGCCGTCTACTTCATCGCCAGCGGCGTCTGGCAGATGATGCAGCAGGGTGTGATCCGAATCGTCTGGCCGCTTCCTGCCGTGCCGACGCCGGAAGAGGTGCGGGCCACCAAGCCGCCGCCGCCTCCGCCTCGGAAGCGGAAGCGCCGCAAGTAGCCACCAGGCCGCTCGCCTTAGGAGCGCAGGGCGAAGCCCGAAGCGACTTGTGATGGGCGGCCGCTTGTGGCTACGGCTTGATGGCGAAGCCGTGTAAGACTGCTCCCATGGAAGGAGGAGTGGAGTCGCAGCCGACCGTGCTGCCGGAAGAGCCGGCCGAGCGCGTGCGCGTCCTCCTGGAGAGGATCCTCGAGGAGCTCGGGCTCGAGGCCTCCGTCGCCATCGAGGAGGGCGACGAGGAGATCCACGCCGACATCGAGGGCGAGGAGGTCGGGCTCCTGATCGGCCGGCACGGCCAGACGATCGATGCCATCCAGCTGCTCTCCTACCAGGCCGCCTTCCGCGGCCGCCAGGACCGCAAGCGGGTCACGGTCGACGCCGCGGGCTATCGCCGCCGGCAGGGTGAATCGCTCCGCCGCCGCGCCGACATGGCCGCTGAGGACGCGCTTGCCCACGGCGAGGCCGTCGAGATGGACCCGATGGGATCGAACGAGCGGCGCGTCGTCCACGAGCACCTCCGCGACCGCACCGAGATCGAGACCTACAGCGAGGGCGACGAGCCCAACCGCTACGTGGTCGTCGCGCCCCTCGTCTCCGATTGAGCTCCGCCCCAACCGCGGCCGAGCCTGCCCTCGAGACACTGCTCGAGCTGCTGGCCGATCCGCGCGCGCCGATCTCGGCCTCGAGCGTCCGGCGGGCCCGCGAGGTTCACATCGCCGACTCTCTCAGCGGCCTGGAGGTCGAGGCCCTCAGCGACGCGACCAAAGTCGCCGACCTCGGTAGCGGAGCGGGCCTGCCGGGGCTGGTACTGGCCGCCTGCTTCCCCGCCGCCAACTTCGATCTGGTCGAGTCGGTGGCGCGCAAGTGCGACTTCCTGCGCGAGGCCATTGAGAGGATGGGCCTGGAGAACGCCTCGGTCGTCTGCGAGCGCTCCGAGGAGTGGGCCGGCGGAGACGGCTGCGAGGCCTACGACGCCGTCACCGCGCGCGCGGTGGGCAGCCTCGCGACGCTGGCGGAGCTCGCTTCGCCGCTCCTGATCGAGGGGGGTGTGCTGGCAGCTTGGAAGGGCGCGCGCTCGGAGGCGGAGGAGGCTGAGGTGGCCCGCGCCGCTTCAAAGCTCGCCATGGAGCCGCTCGAGATCCGGAGCGTGCGGCCTTACGCCGCCAGCCGCGACAGACACATCCACCTCCTCCGCAAGAATGGACCGACTCCGAACGGATTGCCGCGCCGGCCGGGGATGGCGGCGAAGCGGCCGTTCGGCTCCGAACAGCACTGACCCGAACTATTCGAATGGGAACCGTCTACGCGATCGCAAACCAGAAGGGTGGCGTCGGCAAGACGACCACCGCGGTGAACATGGGCGCCTGCGTGGCGGCCGACGGCCAGCAGACCCTGATCGTCGATCTCGACGCCCAGTGCAACGCAACGGTTGCGCTTGGTCTGCCGAAGGACTCCTCGCCCTCGTCCTACGATTGCCTCAGCGGCGAGGTCTCCGTGGCGGAGGCCGCCCGTCCGGCTGGGCCGGACAACCTGTGGATAGTTCCGGCGCATGTGGATCTGGCGGGGGCCGCGGTGGAATTGCCGCGCTTCAGCGGATACGAGACGCGGCTGCGCGACGGGCTCGGTCCCGTCCGCTCGCGGTTCGCCCACACGCTGCTCGATTGCCCGCCGTCGCTCGGGCCGGTCGCCGTCAATGCCCTGGTCGCCGCCGACAAGGTGATCGTCCCCGTGCAGGCCGAGTACTTGGCGCTCGAGGGTCTCGTGCAGTTCCTCGACACCCTGAAGCTGGTCCGCCGTGAGCTCAACCCGGACCTGGAGATTGCGGGCGTCCTGATCACGATGACGGACGACCGCACCCGCCTGTCTCAGGACGTCGAGCGGGAACTCCGCGAGCACCTGCCCGCAAGGGTCTTCAAGACGGTCGTGCCGCGCAGCGTGCGCGTCGCGGAGGCGCCTAGCTACGGGATCCCCGTCTCGGAGCACGACCCCAAGTCCACCGGCTCCAAGGCCTACCGCGCTCTGGCCGACGAGGTGCTCGCCCTGGGAGCGGTGGATGGCTGAGCGCAAGCGCGGGATGGGGAGGGGTCTGGCGGCGATCCTGCCCGAGAGCTCCGCGGGCGGCCCCGAGCTCCGGGAGCTCGACGTCTCCCAGATCGAGCCGAACCCCGACCAGCCGCGAGCGAAGTTCGACGCATCGGCGCTCGACGCCCTGGCCGGATCGATCAGCTCCGTCGGCCTGCTGCAGCCGCTGATCGTCCGACCGCTGGACGACGGCCGCTACGAGCTGGTCGCAGGCGAGCGCCGCTGGCGCGCCGCCCAGAAGGCGGGGATAGACCGCGTTCCCGCGGTCGTCCGTACCTCACCCGAGGACGAGCGCCTTCAGGCCGCCTTGATCGAGAACATGGTCCGCGAGGACCTGAACCCCGTCGAGGAGGCCAGGGCGTGCGCCTCCTTGGTCGACGACCTCGGCATCTCGAAGGAGGAGCTGGCCCGCCGCGTCGGCCGCAGCCGGGCCGCGATCTCCAACCTGATCAGGCTGCTCGACCTGCCCGATCCCGTGCTCACCTTGCTCGAGCGAGAGGAGCTGACCGAGGGCCACGGCCGAGCGATCCTCCAGGTCTCCGATCAGGAGAAGCGGGCGCGCCTGGCGAAGCAGGCAGCCTCCGAGGGCTGGTCCGTCCGAGAGACCGAACGTCACGCCGGGGAGGGCCCGCGCCGAAAGAAGGCGCCGACAGGAGGGCGCATCTCCGCCGAGGAGCGCGCTGCGATGTCGGAGGCCGAGGACACGCTCGGGTCCGCCCTCGGCCAGGACGTCAAGGTTCGCCGGGCCGGGAATGGCGTCAAGGCGGAGCTCCACTTCGGCGATCTCGCACAGCTGGAATCACTCGCCCGCCGGCTTCGCAAGCGTGGCTAGAATCGGCGACCGTCGGGCGATTAGCTCAGTTGGTTAGAGCGCGTCTCTGATAAGGACGAGGTCCCTGGTTCGAGTCCAGGATCGCCCACTATTCTGCGGCCCGGGTGCCCTCGGCCGCGGTCCGGATCCCCTCCAGCGCGTGCTCCACCCAGCGGCGGAACATCCGCTCTCCCGCCATTGCGACCTGCAAGCGGACCTTTAGGTTCGACGGGTCGTTGCCGGCCTCCATCTCCACGAACGTTCCGCCCTGTCCCTCGGTGAGAACCGCGCGGGTGAACGTGCCGGTGTCCATGCAGCGGATCGTCAGCTCCTTGCCGGGGACCATCTTGTCGACCTCGAGCATCGTCTCGAGGTCAGACATCGGCCAGGGCCGTGACTGAACGTTCCGGACGTGGCATCCCTGCTCGAAATCGCCGTCGACGCACTCAAACGTGATCGTGTCCGGCCACCACTCGGTTTGGAGGTTCGGATCGGAGGCAAGTTCCCAGACGGTGTCGAGCGGCGCGTCTATGAACGCCTGCTGTCGGCAGTTCGTGGACACGGCCCAATGGTACGACCACGGCCCGCGGCCTCTGGCGAGCCACGGGCCGCTCCTATAATCCGTGCGGACGCCCCTAGGAGACCTGCGTGCAGAGAATGACCATCTACGGAGTCAGCTTTGACATGGTCGGCAAGCAGCCGATCGTCTTGCTGAAGACGGTCGATGGCAACAAGTTCCTCCCGATCTGGATCGGCCACCCCGAGGCGGCGGCGATCCTGATGAAGCTGCAGGGCGCCTCGACGCCCCGCCCGATGACCCACGACCTGCTCTCCGACGTGCTCGATCAGATGGAGGCCAAGTGCGAGAAGGTCTCGGTCACCGAGCTGCGGGACAACACCTTCTTCGCCTCGATCACCATCTCCATGAACGGCTCCGAGCTGGAGATCGACTCCCGCCCGTCCGATGCACTCGCCCTCGCGGTGCGCACCTCGGCGCCGATCTTCGCCGCCGACGACGTGATCGAGGAGTCCGCGATCGAGTTCGAGGGCGAGGAGGTCGAGGACCAGGAGCAGGTCGTCGAGAAGTTCAAGGACTTCCTCGACAACGTCACGCCCGAGGACTTCGCCTCGGGCGAGGGCGACGTCTAGCGGCCACCAGGCCGCTCCACTTTGGAGCGAAGGGCGAAGCCCGAAGCGACTTACGTCGGGCGACCGCTTGTGGCCGCGTTCTGGGGGCGAAGCCGCGCTGAAGCGAGAATTTGATCGACCAGGGCGGTGAAATCGATCCCGCCCGCCTCGGCTGCCATCGGGAAGAGACTGGTGTCGGTGAGGCCGGGGATGGCGTTCACCTCGAGGACCTGGGGCCCATCGTCGCCCAGCATCAGGTCAACCCGGGCGAAGCCGCTGCAGCCCAGCGTCTCGTAGGTCTTGATCGCCAGCTCCTGGACGCGCTGGGTTTCCGCGTCATCCAGATCGGCGGGGCAGACATACTCGGTGCGCCCGATCTCGTAGCGCGCCTCGAAGTTGAAGAAGTCCTCCTCGCGCGGGATCGCCTCGACGATCGGTAACGCCTCGCCCCCGAGCACGCTGACCGCGAGCTCCCGGCCCTTCACGTAGCGCTCCAGCAGAACCCGGTCGTCGTAACTGAAGGCGGCGAGCAGGGCCTGGGGAACCTCGTCGCGAGAGGAGGCGAACTCGACGCCGAGAGAGGAGCCCTGGCTCGCGGGCTTGACGACCAGAGGGAAGCCGAGCCGTTCCTCGATCTCATCGAGTGTGTCGGCGGCTCCCAGCTCCCGGAAGGCCGTCGCGTTGAATGCAGCCCAATCCGGGGTGGGGAGCTCAGCGGCGCGCATCTCGTGCTTGGCCGCGACCTTGTCCATGCAGAGGGCGCAGGCTGCGACACCCGGGCCCGTGTAGGAGAGGTCGAGGATCTCGAGCAGCTCCTGGACAGTGCCGTCCTCGCCACCGGGCCCGTGCAGCGCGATGAAGACGACGTCCGGCCTCTCCGAGCGGAGTCGGCTGACGAGGTCCTGGCCGACGTCGATCCCGATCGCTTCGTGCCCGAGCTCGCCGACCGCGTCCTCAACCCGCGCCGCCGAGCGGAGCGAGACCCCGCGCTCCAAGGAGCTGCCTCCCTTGAGAACGGCGACCTTCATCGCTTCGGGAGTGGGACGACCTCTCCGCCCGGGTCCTCGTCCTCCGGCTCGGGTCTCAACACGGTGCTCGCCGGTGATGGTCTCGTAGAGGGCCATCTGCTCCGAGATGACGCCGCCGATTCGGCGGATCCCCTCCCGCAGCTCATCCTCGGGCGAGGCGGAGAAGTTCAGCCGCATGGAGGAGCCGCCACGCCCGTCGACATATGCCGCGCGGCCGGGAACGAAGGCGACGTTCTCACGCAAGGCTTTCGCAAGCAGGTCGGTGGTGTCGATGTAGTCAGGAAGGGTCGCCCAGATGAAGAGACCCCCCTCTGGATGGGTCCATTCCGCCTGCTCGGGGAAGTGCCGGTCGAGGGCATCGAGCATCGCGTCCCGCCGATCGCGGTAGATCTCGACGAGGTCGCCGACGTACTCCTGCCAGCGACCCTCGGCGAAGTACTCGCGCACGAAGTACTGGGTCAGGGTGGAGGTGCAGAGGTCAGCCGCCTGCTTGCCGAGGCCGATCTTCTCCAGCACGGGCGGCGGCGCGGCAACCCAGCCGATCCGGATACCGGGCGAGAGGATCTTGGAGAGGGTGCCGAGGTAGAGGACGTAGTCGCCGCCGTCGAGGCTGTAGAGCGTGGGCTCCGGATCGCCTTCGAAGCGGAGCAGTCCGTACGGGTTGTCCTCGCAGATCAGCACCTCGTGCTCGCGGGCGAGCTCGACCAGGCGCCGGCGGCGCTCGCCGGACATGGTCACCCCGGCCGGGTTCTGGAAGCTCGGCACGGAGTAGATGAACTTGGGGCGTCGCCCGGCGACCTCCAGCGCCACGAGCAGCTCCTCGAGCTCGTCGATCCGCATGCCGTCGTTGTCGGTGCTCACCTGGTGCACGTCCGCCTCGTAGCTGCAAAACGTCGGGACGGCGCCGGGATACGTCGGCGCCTCGCAGATCACGGGGTCGCCGGGGTTGACGAGCGTCTTGGTGACGAGGTCGATCGCCTGCTGGCCTCCCGTGGTGACGATCAAATCGTCCGGGTCCGGGGCCATCGCCTCGGCTCCCATCACCTCGAGGATGCAGGCCTTGGTCTCCTCGAATCCCTCGGTGGGCCCGTACTGGAGCGCCTCGGCCGAAGACTCGTGGGCGATTCGAGTCATCTGAGCCGCGAAGCTCTCCGGTGGGAAGGTCGAGGTGTCGGGCAGCCCGCCGGCCAGCGAGATCACCTCGGGCCGCGCGGTGATCGCCATCAGATCGCGCATGGCGGACGAGCGCATCACCTGCGTGCGGCGGGCAAAGAGGCCCGCGTAGCGCTCCAGGTCGCGCGAGGTCGTATGCGCGCGCCTGCGACGCGGCTCGGGTCGCTCGCCTCGGCCCCGTTGCTCTCGCGGTTCCCTCATCGCCAACAGTGTGGCGAAGATTCGAGCAAGTGAGTCCCTGTAGCCTCCCGGCCCGAATGCTGCTTGCCATCTGCCAGGGATTGGGCCTGGCCATCGCAGTCGGACTCATCATCGGCGTCGTCGTGCCGCCGATCATGCCCGCCTGGGGGGCCGTGGCCGGAGCGGCCCCGCTTGGCGTGCTCGCCTGCGGAGCCGCCCTCAACGGCGCGAATGAGGCCCTCTGGCCGGCGTTACCGGTCGGCGTGATCGGCGCCGGCCTGGCCGCGATCGTCACCCGGGACGTCGTCTCCGGCGCGGTACGTCGCCAACAGGGCGGGCTGGGCACCGATGTGCGAGCGCAGTCCCCAGGGGGGCTGACCGCGATCGTGGTGCTCGCTGCGGCTGTGGTCGCCGGCGTCAGTCTCGTCCTGAAGCCGTTCTCGCTACTCGTCCTGGTTGCACTGATCTGGCTGTGGGTCTCCCGCCGCCGGCAGGCCGAGCGCAAACACGAGGGCCTGCGGGTCCTCCGTTAGATGAACTCGACACCCGGATTCCCCTCCTAGCCGTGCCTCGGAAGCTCGTCCTTGTCGTTGTCGACGCGATGCACCCCGAGATGCTGATGCGCGCGATCGATGAGGACGTTGCTCCGACCTTCGGCGCGCTTGTGGAGCGCGGGCAGACGGTCACCGACGTGGTATCCAGCTTCCCCTCGGTCACCCCGGTCGCGAGCTCCGAGATGATGACCGGCCTGGGCCCGGCCGGACACTGGGTGATGGGGATGAACTGGTACCACCGGCTCGAGCGCCGCTACATCGAGTACGGCTCCTCCTTCGAGGCGACCAGGACGTTCGGCCTGTTCCGGGCGATGTACGACCTCGTCTACAACATGAACCTGGACCATCTGAGCTGGCAGGCCCAGACCGTTTTCGAGCGGCTTGGGGATGCCGGGATCCGGACCGCTGCGACCCCCTTCCTGATCTACCGGGGCCGCCAGCGCCACCAACTGGGCCTCGAGGGCCTCGTCAAGAGAGCGGCGGCCGCGGCCAACTTCCGGCACGCTGTCTGGGGGCCAGACGAGTTCTTCTACGGCGACCTCTACGCGAGCCGCCCGACCGGCTGCGGCCCCAGTTTCACCCGGCCCGGGACACGAGACGAGTACTCGGCCTGCGTCGCAGAGAACCTGGTCGCCGAGGGCGCCTACGACTTCCTCCTCTTCAGCCTTCCCGACAACGACTTCCACTCCCACCGGCACGGCCCCGAGGCCCAGGTCGATTCGATCGCCAAGGCTGACGCGATGTTCACGCGGATCGTGGAGGCTGGGGGAGGGCTGGACGCCTTCCTGAAGGACCACGCCGTCCTGCTCACCGCCGATCACGCCCAGACGGCGGTGGAGCACGCGCTGCCGCTGGCTGACGAGCTCGCCGAGGACTGGGCGGTCCTCCAGCCGAACACGGACCGCCCCGAGGAGGCCGAGATCGCCGTCAGCCCGACCTCGCGCGCGGGCGCCGTCTACATCCTCGACACCGGTCGCCGCCACCCCGGCACCCATGAGCGAGCGCGGGGGCGCCTGCGGGAGCTCACGGGCGTGGACCTGGTGACTTGGCTTGCACGCGACGGCGCCCCCGTCATGCGTACCGGGGTCGGCCTGGAGGACCCCGGCGGCGTCGAGGCCGTCGTCGAACGTGACGGAAGGGAGTTCCGCTTCCGGCCCGGCGGCCAGCTGCGCGACGTGCGCGGCAACGGCTGGTCGGTGAGCGGCGAACCCGAGGCGCTCGACGCGGACATCACCCGAGGCAGATTCGAGTCCGAGGAGTATCCGGACGCTCTGTCCCGGCTCTGGTCGGCGCTGGTCTCACCGCATGCCGGGGACATCCTGATCTCGGCGATCGAGGGCTACGAGTGTGTCGATTGGGGCGGGATCAGCCACGCCGGCGGCGGCAGCCACGGGTCCCTCGGCCGCGGTGACTCTCTGGGCCCGGCCGTATTCGTTGGTTGCGGTCCCAAGCGCCCGGGTAAGCGGCCGCAGTGGGCATTGCGGGATCTGGCACCGGTGATCCTCGAGCACTTCGGGCTCGATGGCGGAAGGCCTCAAGGATGACTCCGCCGGTCGACACGGCGAAGCGCATCGGGCGCGGCACGCTGAAGCCCGGCAACTGGCTCCAGCTCTTCCAGTTCGGGATCGTCGGCGCCTCTGGCTACCTCGTCAACCTCGCGGTCTTCGCCGTGCTGAACGGACCGGCGAACATCCACTACATCGCAGCGGCGATCCTTGCCTTCTGCGTTGCCGTCACAAGCAACTTCTGGTGGAACCGCCATTGGACCTTCGACGCGAAACACGGCCATGCGGGCTTCCAGGCCGCCCGCTTCTTCACCGTCAGCGTGCTCGCGCTGGTGATCAACCTGATTGCGCTCAAGCTCCTGGTCGGAGGGGGAATGAGCGAGCTGCCCGCCCAGGCCATCGCGGTGGCACTCGCGATGCCGTTCAACTTCATCGGCAACAAGCTGTGGACCTTCGACGACTGAGGGCCTTCGCCCTCGTCCTTTCGATAGCTCTCGCAGCAACGCTGCTGCTCGCCGGTTCGGCTGGGGCGGAGCCTCAGAAGATCACCCAGACCAAGGCGATCGAGCTCGCCAAGCAGGACCCGAAGGCGATCGCCGAGCTCAAGGCTCACCCGAATCTGTCCCCGTCGGCGAGCAAGAACCACTCCACCGGCCTCTGGGAGGTCGGCTTCTTCAACGGCGGCGACGAGGTGGTCCAGGTCGTGATCGATCCGGTCACCGGCAACATCATCGAGTCCTGGACCGGGTACCAGGTCGCCTGGCACATGGCCCGGGGCTACCCGGGGGCGTTCGGCCGGATGGTGAGCGCCCCCTACATCTGGCTGCCTCTCTGCGCGATCTTCGTCCTGGGGCTGCTCGACTGGCGCCGCCCGTTCCGGCTGGCGCATCTGGACCTGCTCGTCATCGTCGCCGGCTTCGGGGTCTCTCACTACTTCTTCAACAGGGGAAACATCGGCCTCTCGGTCCCTCTCGCCTATCCCGCCTTGCTCTACCTGCTCGCCCGGGCGCTGTGGCTGGGCTTCCGCCGTAAGGAGGGCTCCGGCCTTCGGCCGTCAATGCCGATCGTCGTCCTCGCCGTGATGACGGTGGTCCTGCTCGCCGGGCGCATCACCCTGAACGTGGTCGACTCGAACGTGATCGACGTCGGCTACTCGGGGGTGATCGGCGCCGATCGGATAGCTGACCGCAAGCCGATCTACGACAACTTCCCCTCGGACGACCAGTCGGGGGATACCTACGGGCCCGTCGCCTACTACGCCTACGTTCCCTTCGAGCAGGCGTTCCCCTGGAGCGGCACCTGGGACGAGCTGCCGGCCGCCCACGCGGCCTCGATCTTCTTCGACCTCGCGACGGTGGCCCTGCTCTTCCTGCTGGGGAGGCGTCTGCGGCGCGGCCGGCGCGGGACCGAGTTCGGCATCATGCTCGCCTTCGCCTGGACCGCGTGTCCGTATACGGCCTATGCGCTGGAATCGAACACGAACGACGCGCTGGTCGCCCTGGGCATCACGGCGGCACTCTTATGCCTGACCTCGCCGATCGCCCGGGGGATCACCCTGGGCCTATCGGCGATGACGAAGTTCGCACCGCTTGCATTGGGCCCGTTGTTCGCAACCTATGGAGCGACGGATCCCGGCGCTGGCGCGTCTCGCGCGACAGGACCCGCGCGCCGATACGCCCGCGTCGTAATCCCGTTCACGATCGCCTTCGCGATCACTGTCGCCGTGGTCTGCTTCCAGGCCCTGCAGGACCCGGGCCTGTCCACCTTCTGGCATCGCACGATCGCCGAGCAGGGCGGCCGCGACTCCCCGTTCAGCATCTGGGGCCAGGACCGTTCGCTGGGCTGGCTGCAGTCCGTGGTCAAGGCGGCGGTCGTCGGCCTGGCCCTGCTGGTCGCCTTCCGCCCGCGCCGCCGCGATCACGTCACGGTCGCGGCGCTCGGGGCCGCGGTGATGATCGGCATGCAGCTCACCGTCGACCACTGGTTCTACCTCTACATCCCCTGGTTCCTGCCGTTCCTGTTGATCGCCATGCTGGCGAGCGGCACGATCCCGCTACGTGGAGACGGGCAGGAGGATCTGGTCGATCCCGCGAGCGAGCCCGTCGTCGCCGATCTCGACAGCGACGCCCATGACCCAGATGTCCTCGTCCGCCCCATCGAAGCGAACCGGCATCTGCGTCTTGAAGGCGCGTAGCGCCTGCTCGCGCTTCACGCCGATCACGCCGGCCCGCGATCCGGTCATGCCGACGTCGGCGATGTGAGCGGTCCCGCCCGGGAGGACCCGGAGGTCTGCCGTCGGCACGTGGGTGTGGGTGCCGAGCACCGCCGCTACCCGGCCGTCGAGGTGCCAGCCCATCGCAACCTTCTCGCTGGTCAGCTCGGCATGGAAATCGACGACGATGGCGTCCGCGGCACCGGCCAGCGAGGTGAGGATGTCCTCGATTGCGGTGAACGGGTTGCGCTCGACCTGGAGATGCATCTGGCCGCTCAGGTTGATCACGGCGACCCTCATGCCGGCGGCCTCGACGATCGTGTGCCCGCGCCCGGGGTTCTGGGGAGCGAAGTTGGCGGGCCGGATGATCCGCGTCTCCGAGTCGAGGTAGGAGTAGACGTCCTTGTGGCGGTAGGTGTGGTTCCCGAGCGTGATCACGTCGGCGCCCGTTTCGAAGATCTGCGCCGCGGTCTCCTCGGTGATCCCGACACCACCGGCGGCGTTCTCGCCGTTGACGACGATGAGATCGGGCATGCGCTCTGCGCGAAGTCCGGGCATCGCCGCCGCCAGGCCCTCTCGGCCAGGCTTGCCGACGACGTCCCCTATGAAAAGCAGGCGCATCAGGCGGGGGAGCGTAGACGACGTGTCGCTTAGACCATCCCGCTAGCTTTCGCGCGATGAGCAAGGCCGCTCCCGTTCTCGAGGTGGAGGGCCTCTCCAAGTCGTTCGGCGAGCGCGCCGCCCTCCGGGAGGTGAGCTTCGATGTCGGCCGTGGAGAGCTGCTCGCAGTGCTCGGGCCGAACGGAGCCGGCAAGACCACCCTGCTCTCGATCCTCGCCGGCATCGCGAAAGCCGACTCGGGCCGGATCGATCGCTCGAACGGGGAGGTCGGCTGGGTTCCGCAGCAGGCCGGCCTCTACCGGCGGCTCACGGTCGACGAGAACCTGCGGCTTTTCGCCCGGATGGAGGAGGCCGAGGACGTCGAGGGCACGATCGAGCGAATGCTCGATCAGACCGGCCTCGAGGAACGGCGCCACGATCAGGTCTCGTCGCTCTCCGGCGGCAATCAGCAGCGCATCAACATCGCCATCGGGCTGCTGGGCGACCCGTCCGTGCTTCTCCTCGACGAGCCGAGCGCCGGTCTCGATCCCAGCCAGCGTGTTCGCCTCTGGGAGTTCGTCGCCGGCCTGGCGAAGGGCGGCACGACCGTCATCTACTCGACCCACCAGATCGAGGAGGCCAGCCACTATGGCGACCGTCTGGTGGTGCTCGCGGACGGCGAGACGATCTTCAATGGCAGCTTCGCCCAGATGCGCCGCGCCGCGGGCCCACGGCCGAAGGGGACCGTGGCGGATCCGGAGAACGACTTCGTCCGTTTCCTCAAGAAGAAGGGCCACTGATGCGCTGGTTGCTCGTCAAGGACCTGCAGCTGCTGCGCCGCTCGCCGCTGGTCACGGGCCTTTTGATCGTCTACCCGATCGTCCTGGCCGTCCTGATCGGCCTGGCGATCTCCCGAAGCCCGGAGAAGCCTCGCGTCGCGTTCCTCAACCAGATCCCGACCGGCGGAGGGCTCCAGCTCGGCACCGGGGGCTTCAGTCAGGACGAGGCTCGCCGTCAGCTCTGCGCGAAGATCACGTGCGTCGACGCGTCCAGCCGGGCGGAGGTCGAGCAGAAGGTGAAGGACGGCGACGTCCTCGGTGGCCTGATTCTGCCGGCGGATTTCATCAGCAAGCTGCAGGCGGAGCTCAGCACCAACTCCAGTGAGCCCGCCACCGTCGACGTGATCCTCAACAACGACGATCCGCTCAAGGCCGAGGTGGTCAACGACCGGATCAGCTCGCTGCTCACCCAAGCCAACCTGCTGCTCTCACGGAAGATCAGCGATGTCGCGGGCAACTACGAGCAGATCCTGGCCAACGGCGGCTCGTTCGAGATCCCCTTCATCAACCAGACCGTCCACATCCTCGGACTGCAGAAAGCCGAGGAGATCCTCAACCAGGTCGAGGCGAATCTGCCACCTGCGAAGCGAGCGCGAGTAGCGGAGGTCAGCGACTTCGCCCGGCTTGCGCGGCAGAACCTCGCCCTCGCCAACAGCTTGCTGGCGGCGGTCCGCCAGCCGATCGCCGTTAACAAGGACGTGATCGCCGGCAGCGTTCCGCCCCTCGACACCTTCGCCGTCGCAGTCGCCGCGGCGATCACCCTGCTCTTCGTGACGGTCCTGCTCGTCTCGGGCTCCCTCGCTCTTGAGCGGGAGGAGAACACCTTCACGCGCCTCACCCGTGGCCTCGTCAGCCGCACGGGCCTGCTGGTCGAGAAGGCGACCCTCGGCACGGGCGCGGCCCTGGCGGTCACCCTGCTCATGCTGGCGGCGATCACGCCGTTCGAGTCGATCTCGTGGAGCCGGATCTACCTGATCGTCCCGGCGATCCTGCTGGCCGGAGCGGCCTCGTCCGCTCTGGGCCTGGCGATAGGAGCAGCGGCGAAGGAGGTCCGCGCAAGCGCCCTGCTTGCCTTCGCCCTGGCCCTGCCAGTGGCCTTCATCTCGCTCGTCCCCTCAGGCACGGTCAGCAAGGGCCTGCTCGACGTGATCCACGTGATCGCCGGAGCGTTCCCGTTCCGGCCCGCGGTGGATGCCCTGTCAGGAGCCCTGTCGGCCTCAGGCCCGAGCCTGGGCGCCCCGCTGCTCCATCTGGCACTGCTGACCGTCGGTTACCTGGTCCTCGCACGCTTGGCGCTACGTCGGTTCACGTAGCGGTGTCTCGGGCGGACCCGCCCGCCGACCGCTTAGTGGACCGCCGTAGAATCCTCACCATGAGCTTTCCGGCGACACGCCTGCGACGCCTGCGACGCACGGGGCCGCTGCGTGACCTCGTCCGCGAAACGGACCTGACGGCGGACCACCTCGTCCAGCCACTCTTCATCACCGCCGGGGAGGGTGTCCGGGAGCCCATCGAGTCGATGCCCGGCATGGAGCGGCTCTCGATCTCCGAGGCCGTCGCCGAGGTCACCGAGATCGCGGCGGCCGGAGTACGCGCCGTCCTGCTCTTCGGGATCCCCGCGAGCAAGGACGAGGTCGGCAGCGAGGCCTACGACGACGAGGGCATCGTCCAGATGGCCGTCCGTGCGCTGAAGGAGGCACACCCCGAGGTCGTCGTGATCACCGACGTCTGCCTCTGCGAGTACACCTCGCACGGGCACTGCGGAATCGTTCGCGATGGCGAGGTCGACAACGACCTGACCGTCGAGCTGCTGGCCAAGACCGCCATCTCCCACGCGGAAGCCGGGGCCGACGCCGTCGCGCCGAGCGACATGATGGACGGGCGCGTCGGCGCGATCCGCGGCCAGCTCGACGAGGAGGGCCACTCCGACGTGCCGATCATCGCCTACAGCGCCAAGTACGCCTCGGCCTTCTACGGCCCGTTCCGGGAGGCCGCCGGCTCGACCCCCGAGTTCGGCGACCGGCGCGGCTACCAGATGAACCCCGCCAACGCCGACGAGGCGGTGCGCGAGGCCAAGCTCGACCTCGAGGAGGGCGCGGACGTCGTCATGGTGAAGCCGGCGCTTCCGTATCTGGACGTGATCCGCCGGGTGAAGGACGCGACCGGCGCCCCGCTCGCCGCCTACCACGTGGGCGGGGAGTACTCGATGCTGAAGGCGGCGGCCGCCAACGGCTGGATCGACGAGCGGGCCGCCGCGATGGAGTCCCTGACTGCGATCCGTCGTGCGGGAGCGGACATGATCATCACCTACTTCGCCAAGGACGCGGCGGCCTGGCTCGCGTCGGGAGCAGCTCGCCGGTGAACAAGCCGTCCGACGGGATCACCACGGCGACCGCAACGCCGAAGCTCCGGTCCCGCAAGGGCGGAGCTGCGATCCCGCTGGACGAGACCGACAAGCGGCTGATGAACCTGCTCCAGTCGAGCTACCCGCTCGAGCCGGAGCCCTTCGAGCTGATCGCCGCCGAGGCGGAGCTGAGTCCAGACGAGGTCAAGTCCCGGACCCAGCGCCTCCTCGACGAGCGGATCATCCGCGAGATCACGCCGATCTTCGATACCCGGGCGCTCGGCTACAGCTCGATGCTGGTCGCCGCGAAGGTTGACTCCGAGAACCCGCACCGGGCCGCGAAGATCATCAACTCGCACCCGGGCGTCTCACACAACTATCTGAGGACCCACGAGTTCAACCTCTGGTTCACGATCGCCACGCCGCCTGACTCCGGGCTCGGGCTGCAGGCCACGCTCGACGTCCTGCAGCGGCTGACCGGCGCCGAGTCGATCCGGCAGCTGCCCACCCTCCAGCTCTTCAAGATCAACATGAACCTCGAGATGGAGGGCGGAACCGAGGAGCTCTCCGCCGCCGTCGAGGCGGCTCCGCCACGCGAGCTGGAGCGCCAGCCCTACGACGACACCGACATCGCAGTAATCCGCGCGCTGCAGGGGCCGATGGAGGTCACCGACCGCCCGTACGACGCGGCGGCCGCCGAGGTCGGAATGGACACCGCCGCGTTCCTCGACCACCTGCGCGGCATGGTCGACCGCAAGATCCTCCGCCGGGTCGCCGCGATTCTCTTCCACCGCCGCGCCGGCTTCTCCGCCAATGGCATGGGCGTCTGGCGCGTCCCGGACGATCAGATCATGGAGGCCGGCGCCCGGATGGCCGCGGTCCGCGGCGTCTCGCACTGCTACCAGCGCCCGACCTACGCGGACTGGCCTTACAGCGTTTTCACGATGGCCCATGGCCGCTCCAAGGAGGAGTGCGACGCGATCCTCGACGGGATCGCCGACGACCACGGCCTGCACGGCGACGATCGTGCCGTCCTCTACTCCTCGACCGAGTTCAAGAAGATCCGCCTCCACTACTTCACCGACGATTACGCGCGCTGGGAGGCTGAGCACTCATAAGCCGGTCGGAGGAGCTGTACCGGCAGGCGCTCGAGATCATGCCCGGTGGGGTCAACTCGCCGGTGCGGGCGATGCGGTCGATCGGCCGCGATCCGATCTTCATCGACCGAGGCGAAGGGCCCTACATCTGGGACGTCGACGGCAACCGCTACGTCGACTGGGTCTCCTCGTGGGGGCCGCTGATCCTCGGCCACGCCCACCCGCTCGTGGTTGAGGCCGTCCGGCAGGCCGCCGGCCGCGGCACGAGCTATGGCGCGCCGACCGCCGGTGAAGTGGATCTGGCGACCGAGGTGGTCGACCGCTTCGCGAGCGTCGAGATGGTTCGAATGACCAGCTCCGGAACCGAGGCGACGATGTCGGTACTGCGCCTGGCCCGAGCGGTGACGGGTCGCACGACGATCATGAAGTTCGCAGGCGCCTACCACGGCCACGTCGACGGGTTGCTGGCCGAGGGTGGCTCCGGGCTCGCCACCGCGGGTGTTCCAGCCAGCCCGGGCGTCACCGAGGCGCAGGCGTCAGACACGGTGATCGTCCCGTGGAACGACGAGGAGGCCGTCGTGGAGGCGATCTCCAGGGGCCGCCCGGCGGCGGTCATCGCCGAGCCGATTCCGGCCAACATGGGCGTCGTCCCGCCCGCCCCCGGGTTCCTGGAGGCCGTCAGGGATGCGGCCGCCGAGGCCGGCTCCCTGCTCATTCTCGACGAGGTGATCACCGGGTTTCGCGTCGCGCGGGGCGGCGCGCAGGAGCTGCTGGGAGTCCAGGCCGACCTGACCGTGATGGGCAAGGTGATGGGAGGCGGCCTTCCGGCCGCCGCGTACGGAGGCAGGCGCGAGCTGATGGAGCGGATCGCCCCGGCCGGCGACGTCTACCAGGCCGGGACGCTGTCCGGAAATCCCCTCGCCGCCGCCGCCGGGCTCGCGACCCTTCGCAAGCTCGACGGGGTGGCCTACCTGGGGATCGAATCCGCCACGACGCGGCTCGCGACCGGGCTGCGCAGTGTCGCCGGCGGCCTCCCCGTCCAGGTGTCAAGCGTGCCCGGGCTGGTCACAGTCTTCTTCAGCGCCGACCCGGTCCATGATTTCGCCGGCGCTCAGGCGTGCGACACCGAGGCCTACGCCCGCTTCTGCCGCGCGATGCTCGAGCGCGGGGTCTACCCGCCCGCCTCCCAGTTCGAGGCCTGGTTCCCCTCCCTGGCCCACGACGAGGTGTCGATCGACCGGACGATCGAGGCCGCCGCGGAGGCGTTTCAGCAGGCCACTTCCTGACTCGCCGCTCTAATCTCGGCCCCACGGATGGCCTCGAACCGCACTTCCCTTGCCGCTCTGTCGACGCTCCTACGCGACGGCGAGAACGTGATCACGCCCTACGTGCGCGACAGCGACGAGGAATCGACCCTCGGGGCGCTCGCGGCGTCCGGCCCGCGCGCCGCGGAGGCACCCGATGAGTACACGGTCCTCGTCGAGGCCATCAGGGAGGGCTACCTGCTCCATTACGAGGAGCCGAGGCTGATCGACGGAGCTGACGGCGACCTTCGTCTTCTCGCGGGCGATTACCTCTATGCCCTCGGGCTCGAGAAGCTCGCGGCACGTGGCGATCTCGACGCGGTCCGGGAGCTGGCTGACCTGATCAGCCTCTCCGCGCAGGTTCACGCTGAGAACGGGGACGGCACGCCGGGTGACCTGGCCCGTGCCCTCTGGCTCGCCGCCACCGTCGCGGTGGGCGCCGGATCCACCGACGAGCACGAGCGGGCGAAGGAGGACCTGCGCCGCGCTGACCCCGACGCCGCCGACCAGCTGATCCGCAGCGCTATCAAAACCGCCCGTCAGGCGGGCATGGGCGATGCGCTGGCCCTCGCAGCCGACTCGATAGGCTTCGCCGCCGAGGACGTCCCACACCGTGGCTGAAGAGGGAAACGACAAGCAGGGGGCACCGAAGGCCCTTCCGAGCTCCGACCCCGCGGGCTACTTCGAGGGCGAGTCCTTGACCCGCCGGAACGCCTTCACGATCGCCGTCCAGGCGATCGGAGGCCTGGCGGGCGCCGCCATCGTCCTGCCTGCGATCGGCTTCAGCGCGGCGCCCCTTTTCGAGCAGGAGGACGTGCCTTGGCAGGCTGTGGGCGGGACCTCCGATTTCACTCCCGACACATACCGGCCGGTGGTGATCACGGCGGTCGAGGACATCGGCGAGACCGGCAAGACCACGGTCTACGTGCGTCAGGGCGACCCAACTCTGACCGGACTGCCGTCCGGATACGAGAAGGAGTCCTCGAACCAGTACATCGCGATCACGACACGCTGCGCGCATCTCGGTTGCCCCGTGCGTTTCGTGCAGGCTGCGAAGAACTTCATCTGCCCCTGCCACGGAGGGGTCTACGGTTTCCTCGGCGAGCGCATCGGCGGCCCGCCGGTCCGGCCGCTCGACCGCTTCCAGACCCGCGTCACAAACGGCCAGGTCGAGGTCGGGCCGCGTTACAGCGTCACCAACCACTTCGATCCGGTGCGCGCCCGGGACCCCGGCGAGTTCACCGGAGGCGTCTGGAACTACCTCTACCCGCCGCGGCCGTCCGTGCCGCCGCCGCCGTAGGAAGGGGATCGAGTGCCGAAGCTTCCCAAGCCAGGTCCGATCAGCCGCCCCGCCAAGCCGGGGGAGCGCACCAATGGCGCCAACGGAAACGGATCCGGCCCCGTCGAGGTCGCCAAGGAGACCGGCGGCGACGTCCTCGGCTGGGTCGACGAGCGCACAGGCGGGTCGAGCTTCCTCACCGGGATGCTCTTCCGGAAGGTCCCCAAGGGGACCAACTGGTTCTACACGCTTGGCTCGGCGACGCTTTTCGCCTTCACCTTCCAGGCCCTGACGGGCGTCTTCCTGGCGATGTACTACACGCCGTCGCCGACCCAGGCCTATGGCTCGATCACCCACCTGACGAACGACGTCTGGATGGGCGAGTTCGTCCGAGGCATGCACAAGTGGGGCGCCTCGGTGATGATCGTCTGCATCTTCCTGCACATGGGGCGCACCTTCTTCTTCGGCGCCTACAAGTACCCGCGGGAGCTCAACTGGGTGATCGGGGTCGTGCTGATCATCCTGACCCTGGTGATGGGGCTGACCGGGTACCTGCTGCCCTTCGATCAGCGCTCCTACTGGGCGACGATCGTCGCCAACAACATCACCGGTACCGGCCCAGTCGTCGGCCCCTACCTGGCTGATTTCCTCCGCGCCGGTCCGGAGATCGGTGCAACCACCCTGTCGCGGTTCTACGCGATCCACATGCTCTTAGTGCCCGGGCTGATCATCGCGTTGATCGGCGCGCACCTGTATCTGGTGGTCAAGCTCGGCACGACGGCGCCGCCCTGGATGAAGGCCCAGCGGCCCAAGTCGCTGCCCAAGGAGGAGGTCGGTTGAACCGGCGCGAGAAGGAGCAGTACCTCCGCGACTACGAGGTCCTGAAGAAGAAGGGCAAGCCGTTCTTCCCCTACGCGGTGATGAAGGACACGGTGATGATGCTGATCGTCGCCCTCGTGATCGTGGGGTTGTCGATCCTCCTCGGCGCCGAGCAGGGCCCGAAGGTCGACCCGACCACCACCACCTACACGCCGCGACCCGAGTGGTACTTCTTCTTCCTCTTCGAGCTGCTGCGGGTGATCAAGCCGCCGTGGGCCGTGCCGATCGCGACCATCGGTCTTCCCACCCTCTTCATGGTCCTCCTGTTACTCCTGCCGTTCTACGACCGGAACGCGGAGAGGCGCCCTGAGCGCAGGCCGATCGCCACCACGGCGGGGATCCTGACGATCATCGGGATGGCCTACCTGACCTTCCTGGGCGCCACCGCGGGCCCGCCGAGCCAGATCGACCTGAAGACCACCGCGGCCCTCGAACCGGGCAAGGAGGTCGTCGCCCAATCGGGCTGCCTTGCCTGCCACAAGCTGGGAGACAACGGCAACGACGGCCCCGGGCCCGAGCTGACCCAGATCGGAGCCCGAATACCTCGCAATGCGATCGCTCGCTCCCTCCAGGTCGGCCCGAGCATCATGCCCTCCTACTCGGGGCTGCCGCCCGCCAAGTTCCAGGCGCTGACGGCGTATCTCGCCTCTCTGAACTGATCCAGGGCACTAACCTCGATTTATGAGTGTCTCGTCCGGCGCCGAGGCCGGCAGCGGCGTTCCAAGCCGCGATTCAGAGGAGTTCGCGACCGAGGTCCGCGGGATGTTCGACCGGATTGCGGGCGTCTACGACCTGATGAACTCGGCGATGACCGCCGGCCTCCACCATCAATGGCGCCAGCGGGCGGTCGACAAGGCGGAGGTTGGACCGGGCTCCGACGCGCTCGACATCTGCTGTGGCACCGGGGATCTCTCCCTCGAGCTGCGCCGGCGGATCGGGCCGGACGGCCGCGTGGTCGGCAGCGACTTCTCGGAGCCGATGCTCGAGCTGGCGCGCCGCAAGAGCGGGGAGGAGGGCCTCCCGGTCGAGTTCGGCTGGGCGGACGCCCTGGATCTTCCCTACGGCGACGCCAGCTTCGACGCAGTCACCATCGGCTTCGGCGCGCGGAACCTCGCCGATCTCCCGAAGGGGCTCTCGGAGATGGCGCGGGTGCTCCGCCCCGGCGGCAGGCTGGTCATCCTCGAGATCACGCGGCCGCAGCGCGAGCCGCTGGCGAGCTTCTACTCGCTGTGGTTCGATCGCCTCGTGCCGGTGATCGGTTCCTTTGCCGGGGATTCCGACGCCTACAGCTACCTGCCCGACTCGGTGCGCACCTTCCCGGAGCCTGAAAGGCTCGCCGTGATGATCGACTCCGCCGGATTCACCGAGATCCGCTGGCTTCTGCTGGCGGGCGGCATCATCGCGATCCACAGCGCCACCAAGGCCAAATGACGCGTTCCTCCGTACCACCGCCCGTGACCGCCGTGATGGACGCCGCGAGCGCCTGGCTGCCCGCGCGCATGTCAGAGGTCGAGGACCGGCTCGCCGAGTTGTCGGCCGGCTACGGCCCCAGGCTCGGCGAGGAGGCCGAGGCCACCCTGAACGCCGGTGGCAAGCGGCTGCGGCCCATCCTGGTGCTGATGGCCGCGGGCGAGAACGCCGGGGATCGGGCCGTGCGGGTCGCCTCAGCCGTCGAGATGGTCCACATGGCGACACTGGTCCACGACGACGTTCTCGACGGCGCGCCGGTGCGGCGCGGCCGCCCCACGGTGGTCGCCCGCTCAGGGAGAGACCGCGCCGTGGGGGTCGGCGACCTGCTCTTCTCCCGCGCCTTCGCGGAGCTCGCCGTCGACGGGAGCGAGGGCGAGGTCGCGGAACTGAGCTCTGCCTCCGTTGCCCTGGTCCTCGGGGAGCTCGCCCAGCGACGCGATGCCTTCGACACCTCGACCACGGAGGAGCGCTATCTGGAGCGCTGCTCGCTGAAGACCGCCCGGCTCTTCGAGTCGGCGTGCCGGCTCGGCCGCATCTCCTCCGGGAGGCCCGGAGCCGAGGAGATCGCCTCCTTCGGACGGGAGATCGGGCTCGCCTTTCAGCTGCTGGATGACGTTCTCGACGTCACCGGCCCGCCGGAGCGGACGGGCAAGGCGCGCGGCACCGATCTGCTGGACGGCACCGTGACCTTGCCGCTGATCCTGGCCCGCCGGCTCGACCCGGGCCTCGAGTCCGTCGAGCTGCGCGGAGTCGACCAGGACGCGGCGGAGGCTCTCTGCGACCGGATCGCCGCCACCGGTGCACTCGATGAGGTCCGGGACAGGGCAAAGGCCGGCATAGGACGGGCAAAGGGCATCCTCGACTCGCCGGACTTCACCGAAGAGGAGCGCGAGCTGCTTGGCATGATCGCCGACGGAGTGGTCGAGCGCTACTCCTGAAAAGTCAACGACCCCTTTCGGGGCCGGTGACTTGCAGGGAGGTGACTCGTTGAGTGGTACTGCTGTGGTGACTCGCGCTAGAAGTCTTCGGGGAGGATGCAGTTGCTGGACAGGGCCATGGCGAACCGATCAGCCTCGTCCTCCATGTTGGCCCGGGTGAGGGAGCGAAGGTCCTCGATCAGCTCCTGGCCGCCACGATCCAGTTCCTCGTCGTAGGTGTCGACCTCGGACTGGGTGTAGGTGTCGCGGCCCCACCACTCGCACTCGGGGCAACGGAGCTCGACGTTCCAGCAACCGTCGCCCTGCTCGTGCCAGTTGACCGGCTGAACCAGGACGGAAGAGCAACTCGGGCAGGCGTGCATTCCCTCGGCGGACCGCTGACCGGTTTCGACCGGATCCTGTGTCTTTGTCCGCTTCGGAACGTCCATCATGGGGGACATATCGGGCATCACACGCCTGACCTTTAGGCCAAAAGTGAGGAACTTCACGCGTGTGGAAAACCCCCGCCACGCCTGCGGATAACCCCGCATCCAGCGCAATCTCCCCCCGTGAGCGGCCCACGCCCGGAATAGACTGAATCCATGGTTCTCAGTGACCGCACGATCAAGGAGGAGGTCGCCGCCGGCCGTCTCGTCTTCGACCCCTATGACGAGACGCTCGTGCAGCCCTCCAGCGTCGATATGCGCGTCGATCGCAGCTTTCGCGTCTTCAACAACTCGCGTTATCCCTACATAGACGTGCGCGAGCCGATGGAGAATCTGACCGAGCTGGTCACGGTCGAGGACGAGGAGCCCTTCGTGCTCCATCCGGGCGAGTTCGTGCTCGGGCAGACGCTCGAGCGGGTTCAACTGCCAGACGATTTGGTCGCGCGCCTGGAAGGGAAGAGCTCCCTCGGGCGCCTCGGCCTGGTGATCCATTCGACCGCGGGGTTCGTGGACCCGGGCTTCGAGGGGAACCTCACACTGGAGCTCTCCAACCTCGCCACCCTGCCGATCACGATCTACCACGGCATGCCGATCGGGCAGATCTCCTTCATGCGCATGGACGCCCCGGTCGAGCACGCCTACGGCGCCAGTGAGGCCGGCAGCAAGTACCAGGGCCAGGCGGAGCCGACCGCGAGCCGCTTCTACCTGAACTTCCGGGAGCGCGTCCGCAAATAAGCGTTGGGTAAGTCCTGGCGGCCGATCGCCCGCCTACCGCTAACATCCGCTGCAATGCTTCCCAACGTGGGACCGCTCGAGATAGCAGTCGTTCTCATCATCGTCCTGATCATCTTCGGGCCGAAGCGCCTTCCGGAGCTCGGCAAGTCGATGGGACACGGCATCCGCGAGTTCAAGAACTCAATCTCTGGGGACTCGGCCAAGGATTCCCCCGAGGAGAAGCAGCGCGAGTTGCAGGCGAGCCAGCAGGCAGAGGTGAGCCAGCCACAGCCGCCCCCGGCGGCTGCTGAGAACCCGGCGGAGCCAGTCGAGGGCGAGATCGTCTCCGAGAACAAGGCCTAGTCAATGGCCCGGCTGCGGCCGGTCGACTTCCAGGACCGGCTTACGCTCGTCGAACATCTCGACGAGCTTCGGACGCGCATCGTCATTTCGATCGTCACGTTCTCCGTGGCGTTCGGACTCTGCTTCTGGCAGAACAGCCGGCTGCTCGACATCGCCAATGCACCACTGCCGGGCGACCGGACCCCGATCACCTTCGGCGTCGCCGAGCCCTTCACCACCACCGTGACGATCACCGCCTACGCGGCCCTTGTGATCTCGCTGCCGGTGATCCTCTATCAGGCGTACGCCTTCGTCCTGCCGGGGCTCACCACTCGGGAGAGGCGGGTCGTCGTTCCCTTTCTGCTGGGAGTCCCTGTCCTGTTCGTGGCCGGCGTTGTGTTCGGCTACTTCGTCGTCCTGCCCGCGGCGACCAAGTTCCTCCTCAACTTCAACCAAGACCAGTTCAACATCCAGATCCGGGCGAAGGACTACTACAGCTTCTTCACCCTGACGCTGGCCGTAATGGGGCTGATCTTCCAGCTGCCGATCGGGATCCTCGCCATCACCCGGCTCGGGATCGTCACCCCCGAGCAGCTCTCGGAGAACCGCCGGTACGCCTACATCGTCCTCATCATCATCGCCGCCCTCTTGCCCGGCACCGACCCGGTCACGATGCTGATCGAGGCGGTCCCGCTGCTCCTGCTCTACGAGGGCAGCGTGATCCTCGCCAGGATGTTCGGCAGACCGTCCGAGGACGCGACCGATCGCGACGTCACCGTTTCCGAGCCCCCGCCCAGCGGCGCGGCGTAGGCACGCGAACGCGTTCATCTAGGCTTCCGCCGTGCTCTTCGACCTGCAGACACCACGTCGCCGCCGTGTCGTTCGCGTCGTCTTCGGCGGCCTGGCGCTGATCTTCGCGATCAGCTTCGTCTTCCTCGGTGTCGGCACGGGCGGCGGAGGGTTCAGCTTCAGCGACCTCTTCGGCGGCGGGAGCAGCAGCAGCTCCACCGCCTTCGACAGCGATATCAAGGCAGCCCAGGAAAAGCTGGCGGTCAACCCGAACGACACCACGACGCTCGCCTCCCTCGTCCAGCTCCAGTACTCGGCGGCCAACTCCAACACCGACAGCAACGGAGCGCCGACCAGCGACGGCGTGCAGCACCTGCGGGAGGCCGCCGACGCATGGAACAAGTACGTGAAGGCGAGCAAGGGGAACATCTCTGCCAATGCGGCCGTCTATGCCCTCAACACGTTCGATCTGCTCGCGAGGATCGATTTCTCGACCGCTCGCACGGACACGAGCACCAGCGAGGCCCTCGCCGACGTCAACGCCGCGGTGGACGACTGGAAGAGCGCCGCGCAGGCACAGCAGGTCCTGATCCAAAAGCAGCCGAAGAAGGCGACCTCCAACTCATACGCGACTCTCGCCCAGTACCTGTACCTCTCGGGCGACACGAAGGGCGGCGACCAGGCGGCGGCGCAGGCCAAGGGCGTCAAGGGCGCGGACGCCAGCACGATCGACAGCCAGCTCGCGCAGGTCAAGCAGCTCGGCCAGCAGCTCCAGACGGCGATCAAGCAGCTCAGCAAGCAGCAGCAGCAGACCCAGGGCGCCACGGGCGGTGGCGCGACCGGCGGTACCGGCGGAGCCAACCCGCTCAACGGCCTCGGCACCGGCGGGCTCTAGCTTCTCGCTCGCCCTTCCTATACTTCCCGGCTCCACCAGGGCCGTTAGCTCAGCTGGTAGAGCAGGAGACTCTTAATCTCAAGGTCACAGGTTCGATCCCTGTACGGCCCATCATCGCGGTGTGCGAATCGTGCATCGAGCCAAGTGGATTGATTAACTCTGTGCGAGGTCCGAGCGCGAGGGCGCCGGTGCGCGAAGCTCATGCCCACGCCCACGCTGCGTCGGCGTCAGGCATCGACCCGAAGGAGTCTCTATGGCCTTGATGAGCAAAGCGCCCGACCGGGCACTAATCGGCGGTGAATGGGTTGAAGGGAGCGCCGGCACCTTCGAGGTCCGCTCGCCGCATTCGCGCGAGGTGGTCAACACCGTGGCCCGATGCGACTCCTCCGATGTCGATCGAGCCGTCGCGGCTGCTCGGCGCGCGCAACCGGATTGGGCGGCGACGCCACTGATCGAGCGAGCCAAGATTCTCCGCAAGATCACCGATGTCTTCCGCGATAACGCCGAGTCGATCGCCCGGATGGTGTCCGCGGAGATCGGCAAGACGATCACCGACAGTCGCGAGGAGGTCTACGAGTACGCGGCCCCTTCTTACGACAAGGCCGCCGGCGAGGTCCTTCGCCATCGAGGTCTTTCGCTGCCGTCGACGCAGGAGCAAACCAACAACAAGCGGCTGGTACTCGGACATCGCCCGCTCGGCGTGATTGGCTCGATCACTCCGTACAACTTCCCGACCGATATCGGGTCGATTGCGATGGCGCACATCATCGCTGCGGGCAACACGGCGGTCTGGAAGCCGTCCGAGTTCGCGGCCACGAGCTGCGCCATGGTGGTCGAACTCTTCGAAGAGGCTGGTCTGCCGCCCGGAGTGGTCAACCTGATTCAGGGCTACGGCGACGTCGGAGCCGCGATCGTCGAGCACGAGGGCGTCGACGGGATCTTCTTCACCGGCTCCACCGCGACCGGTGAGCAGATCGCTCGCTCCGCGCCGCTCAAGCCTCATCTGCTCGAACTCGGCGGCGACGGCCCATTCATCATCCTGGCCGACGCTGACGTCGACGCTGCCGTCGACGGAGCGATGAACGGCTGCTTCTACTACACCGGTCAGGTCTGTACCTCGGCCGAGCGGCTGCTCGTCCACGAGGCGGTCTATGACGAGTTCGTCGAGAAGCTCACCGCGCGCGCCCAGGCGCTCAGGATCGGCGACCCGGCCGACGAGGAGACCGAGATGGGGCCGCTCTGCAACGAGGGCACCCTGGCCCGCGTAGCTGACCACGTCGAGGATGCCCGCGGCAAGGGCGCCGAGATCGTGCAGTTCGGACCCGAGGAGGACCTCTACTACCCGGCCACGATCCTCACGAACGTGAGCGAGGAGATGCGGATCATGCAGGAGGAGACCTTCGGACCGGTGGCGCCGATCGCCAAGGTCTCCTCGGCGCAGGAGGCGGTCGAGATCGCAAATCGCAGTGAGCTCGGCTTGATCGCCTCGCTTTGGACAAGGGATCTTGCCACCGCTTGGCGGGTGGGCGAGGCGTTGCCGCACGGCTCGGTCAACATCAACGAGACAAGCAACTACTGGGATCAGCTGGCGCCCTTCGGTGGAGCCGGAAAGAGTGGAGTTGGCCGCGAGCTGTCCGAGTGGTTCCTCGAATCCTTTACCGAGCGAAAGCTGCTCGTCTTCGAACTCGGCGATGCGGAGCTCAAGTACGACCGGCGAGCCGAGGGCGGCTGGTAGCCACCGCATGCGGTGTCATCCTTGGCTGATCAGCGCGCGATCGCGCGGATGATCAGCAGCAGGATGATCGAGCCGCCGATCGCGATCAGCCAGGTCCCGAGATTGAAGAAGTCGCGGATGTGGCCGACGTGCAGGGCGCTGGCGATGAAGCCGCCGATCAGGGCGCCGAGGATGCCGATCGCAGTGGTGCCGATGCATCCGCCGGGTTCGGTTCGACCGGGGATCACGGCGCGCGCGATCGTGCCTGCGAAGAGACCCAGGATGATCCAGGCGATGATTCCCATCTAGCGCTGGCGCGGGGCGGCGTGGTAGCTCAGGTACCAGAGCACGTGACGGGCGGCGCTGACGCCGACGTTCACAGGGGAGAGCAACCTCCGCATAGCCCGAACTCTATTGGGCCTGGCGGATCCGCGATTCAGTAGTTGCCACGGATGTTGGCTCCACAAGCGGAATTCCCACCCTATTTGGGTAGGTCAAACCCGCGCGGCTAGCATGCCCAACCCATGAAGCTGCCGGCACCCAAGCGGAAGCGCCGTCGCCTCACCGCCCGCAGGGCGGAGCGGGTGACGGTTGGGCTGGCGGTGTTCGCGGCGGGCTCCGCCGGGACGCTGATCACAGGCGAGCTGCTCCGGATGGCGCGCAGGCGACGCGACAGCAAGGACGCGGAGACGCCGGAGACCATCGCCGAGGCGGCCGGCCAAGCGACTCGCGACACTCTCGCCGTGGCGCGCCGGGGGATCAGCGCCACGCCTCACCACGAGACGGTGCTGTTCAACATCCTGCAGGGGTTCCTGGGCGCCTTCGCCTTCGCCCGGCTGGCGACCTGGGGTATCCGGCAGTCATGGTGGCCGTCGGGGGACATCCACGTCAGCGGCCGGCACATCCATCACTTCGTCCCGGGCATCGTGCTCGCCTTCGGCTCCGGGATCGCGGGGCTGACCACTCGCGACAAGGCGGTGGAGTCGGCGCTGGCGATCCCGTTCGGCGCCGGGATGGGCCTGACGATGGACGAGGCTGCCCTGCTGCTCGACCTCGAGGACGTGTACTGGACGCGGCAGGGGCTGCTCAGCGTGCAGGTCAGCCTCGGAGTGACGGCGACGCTGGCCGCGACGATCCTCGGGCTGCGGATGCTTCGCCGGGGTGAGGAGAAGGGCGTCGAGGAGGGACTGATCCCGACGGTCGGAGAGCACGGGATGCGCTCGACCGGAGCGCTCGCTTAGCTAGGCGGCGGCTCGGAGGCGCGGTTCCGCCTCCTTGCCCATCCAGATCACCTGGTCGCGGCCGGGCCCGACCCCGACGAGGCGGACCGGGACGCTGAGATGGTCGGAGATCGCCTCCAGGTAGTTGCGAGCCTCAGCCGGCAGATCCTTCTCGTGGCGGCACTCACCGATGTCGCCCTCGAAGCCGGGCAGCTCCTCATACTCAGGCTCGACGCTGTGGATGATCGACTGGTGGTAGGGGAACTCGTCGAAGACAGCGCCGTCGGGATGGCGGTAGCGGGTGCAGACGCGGAGCGGGTCGATGCCCGAGAGCACGTCGAGCTTGGTGACGGCGAGCGCAGTCATGCTGTTCAGGCGGACGGCGTAGCGCAGAGCCACGACGTCGAGCCAGCCACAGCGCCTTGGCCGCCCGGTGGTGGTCCCCAGCTCACCGCCGCGCTCGCGCAGGAGGTCACCGAGGTCGTCCTCGAGCTCCGTGGGGAAGGGGCCGGCTCCCACGCGGGTCGCGTAGGCCTTGGCGATGCCCCAGATCTCGTCGATGTCGCGCGGACCGACGCCGGCGCCGATGCAGGCCGCGCCGGCGACCGGATTGGACGAGGTGACGAAGGGATAGGTGCCGTGGTCGAGGTCGAGCATGATGCCCTGGGCCCCCTCGAAGAGGACGGTGCGGTCGGCGTCGAGGGCCTGCCAGCAGAGCCGAGCGGTATCGGCGATGTATGGCTCCAGGCGATGGCCGTAGGTGAGGTAGGCCTCGACCATGGTGTGGAGGTCGAGCTCGGGGTCCTTGGCGAAGGGCCGGAGCATCTGCTGCTTCGGGTCCATCGCGGTCATGATCTTCTTGCGGAGGATCTTGGCGTCGAGCAGGTCCTGGACCCTGATCCCGAGGCGGGAGGCCTTGTCCGCATAGGCGGGGCCGATTCCACGCCTGGTCGTGCCGATCTCGAGCTTGCCGAGCTTCAGCTCACCGGCCGTATCGAGCTTCACGTGGTAGGGCATGATCACGTGAGCGTTGGCGGAGATGCGCAGGCCGCTGACGTCAATGCCTCGGTGCCGCAGCCCCTCGATCTCGCCGGTCAGCACGCCGGGATCGATCACCACGCCGTTGCCGATCGCGCAGATCTTGCCCGGGTAGAGGATCCCGGACGGGATCAGGTGGAACTTGAACGTCTCGCCGTCACGGATGATCGTGTGGCCGGCGTTGTTTCCGCCCTGAAAGCGGATCACGACGTCCGCCTGCTCGGCGAGCAGGTCGGTGACCTTTCCCTTCCCTTCGTCGCCCCACTGGGCGCCGACTATGACGAGACCGGGCATGACCAGGGGATTATGGGGCCTCCGGTGGCCGGGTTAGCCACTGCCGGGCTAGTGGTCGAGCGGCCCCAGGGCCGATCCGCCGCTTTCGCCCAATGAGGTGGCCACGTCCGCCGAGACGCGCATGCGGCGGTCGTCGTCGAACAGCGGCAGCGGGTCGCCGCACATCTCCACCAGGCGAGAGACCACGCGGGCGCCGATCTGGTCCTCGAGCTCGTGTTCCTCGAGATTGGTGGTGACCACCAGGGATCGCTGGGCCTCGTAGCGCTCGTTGACGAGCGCATAGAGCTGCTCCAGAACCCATTCCGTGCGGTTCTCGGCGCCGAGGTCGTCGACGTGCAGGAGATCGACGGTGGCGAGACGCTCAAAGAGATCGGAATAGGACTGCTCGCCGGTCTCAGCGTCGAAGGTGCGGCGGATCCGGGCCAGGAGCTTCGGGAGGGAGTAGATGGCGACCGAGCGCCCGGCCTCGAGTGCGATTCGCGAGATGAGCATCGCGAGGGTGGTCTTGCCGGTCCCCGAGCTTCCGTAGAACCACAGCCCGCGACCCGAGTCGATGTTCTCGTCGATTGCGGTGCAGTAGTCGCGCACGCGCCTGACGACGATCTCGTTCATTTGGGTCACGGGCGGCCGGTCGAAGGAGACGCCACGGTACTTCGCGGGTATCACCGAGTCGACGCCGCGCAGCCTCGCCGTCGCGACCATCCGCGAGCGGCAGTCGCACGGTCGGGCGACATCCTCGGGACCGAGGATCCAGCCGGATCCGTCGCAGATGCCGAGCCGGCAGGGCTCGCGCTCTCCCGTTCTCGAGCGGTCGGCCAACTCAGGCCTCTCCGGCGTCCGCCACGTCGTCTGGCGCCGCGAAGTCCTCGATCGGTGGGCCCTCGCCTGCGGGCTGCTCGACCGGCGCCTCGCCACGGGCGCGATCGGCGAATTTCGGATAGTGCTCCAGGAAGACCAGCCGGACGGTGCCGACGGGGCCGTTGCGGTGCTTGGCGAGGATCAGCTCGGCGCCGCCGGGATCCTCGGAATCCTGGTTGTAGTAATCGTCGCGGTAGAGGAAGCCGACCACGTCCGCGTCCTGCTCGATCGCGCCCGACTCGCGCAGGTCCGAGAGGATCGGGCGCTTGTCGGGGCGCTGCTCCGGGGCGCGGGAGAGCTGGGAGATGCCGATGACCGGGACGGCGAGCTCACGGGCGAGGATCTTGAGTCCGCGGCTGAACTGTGAGACCTGCTCGACACGGTTGGCGCGCGCATCGTCGCTGCGCATCAGCTGCATGTAGTCGACGATCACCATCCCGAGCCCCTCGTTCCCACGGCCCTTCTCCTGCGCCTGGAGCCGCCTCGCCTTGGCGCGCAGCTCCAGCAGGCCAAGGTCGGATGAGTCGTCGATCCAGAGCGGCGCCGACTCGAGCTGGTTACAGGCCTTGACCACCTTCGGCCAGTCCTTCTGCGCGACCTTGCCCTTGCGAAGCCTGTCGCTGGAGATCCGGGACTGCGAGCCGATGAAGCGGTGAGCGAGCTCCATCTCCGACATCTCCAGGGAGAAGAGGGCGACCGGCTTGTTGTGCTTCATCGCGACGTTCTGGGCGAAGTCGCAGACCAGGGTCGACTTACCCATCGCCGGCCTGGCCGCGATCACGACCAGGTTGCCGGGCTGGAAGCCGCCGGTCTTCTCGTCGAGGTCCCTGAAGCCGGAAGGTGTGCCGGTGATGTCGGAGGTGCCGCTGGCGAGCGCCTCGAGCTTGTCGATCTCGTCGTGGAGGATCTCGCCGATCTCGCGGAAGTCGACGGCGCGCTCCTCGTGGGCGACCTGGAAGAGGAGGCGCTCGGCCTGCTCGACCATCTCCGAGGGCTCCCCGTCGCGCTCGGCGACTGACTGCTGGATCGTCTTCGCCGCCATGTCCAGGCGGCGCATCAGGGAATTCTGCTTGACGATCTGCGCGTAGTGCTTGGCGCTGCCGGGCGCGGGAACCTTCGCAGCCAGGCTGGCGACGACGTCGCGGCCGCCGATCGCGTCGAGCTGGCCGTGCTTGGCGAGCGCCTCCGAGACCGTCAGGACGTCCACCGGATCGGCGTTCTCGTTGAGGCGGATGATCGCCTCATAGATCGTGCGGTGGCGGTCCCGGTAGAAGTCCTCGGCGTGGAGGCGGACGTCGAGCAGCACGGGCTCGATCGTCGACTCAGAGACCATCATCGCCCCGAGTACGGACTCCTCGGCCTCGAGATTCTGGGGCGGGACGATGGTCGGTGTTCCGTTGGTCGCCAACTGCTCCTCGGTTTGCGCAGGGAATCGCTCGACCGGGCGGCCGAGTCTCTCTTCAAGTCTGGATACGGGCCCGGCGGATTCGCGTCTGCCCCTAGTGGAACTAAATCCGCGCGAGCCTGGCTAGAAAATCACAGGCGGGGCGAGGCCGCAGAGAAGTTCTTCGTATTTGCGGTCCCCGTGTTCCAGGCATGATTTCCGCCTGGCGAGGAACCGCCGTTTTTGCGGTCTTACTCCTTGGCTTCGGCGACGATCGTCTTGACCGAGGCGGTGACTCCGCCGCCGACCTCGACGTCGACCATGAAGGTGCCGGTCTCGCGGATCGGCTCCTCGAGGCGGATCTTCTTGCGGTCCACCTTGATCCCGCGGGCGGCTGAGATCGCCTCGGCGATCTCAGCGGAGGTGACCGAGCCGAAGAGCTTGCCGTCCTCTCCGGCGCGGTGGTTGATCGTCAGCACGGTCTTGCCGAGCAGCGCCGAGGTCTCTCCGGCGCGCTCCGCGGCCTGCTTCTCCGCCTCCTCGGCCCGCTCGCGCTTTCGCTGGGCCTCCTCGAGCGCGCCCTTGGTTGCGGGCTGGGCCAGCTTGCGCGGGACGAGGTAGTTCCGGAGGTAGCCGGGCGAGACGTCGATCGCCGTGCCGGCCTCGCCGAGGCCCTCGACATCCTTGAGCAGAACAGCCTGGGCCATCGGCCTAGCGCTCGCCGACGTACGGCAGCAGGGCGAGCTCGCGAGCGCGCTTCACTGACAACGCCAGCTGCTGCTGGTGCTTCCGCGATAGACCGGTGACGCGGCGGGAGCGGGTCTTGCCGCGGTCGGAGATGAACCGGCGGAGCAGGTTCAGGTCCTTGTAGTCGATCGCCTCGACATTGAGTCGCGTGTACTTCCGCGGACGACCGCGATCAGTGAGGCCGCGGCGCCTGCCGCGCCCCGTCGGAGTCTGCTGTCGTTGCTGTCGCGCCATGAACGAGCGCGCATGGTAGCGGCCGCGCCCTGCTCACTACTGCGACACTGAGCGCCGGATGGCCAGCGAGAACGTCCAGATCGTCCGAGACTATTTCGAGCACCTCGATCAGCTGTTGGCCCAGTACTGGGCTGACCCCGTGCCGATCAGCGAATATCCGCTCGTTGACGAGGCGTTTGCTGCCGTATCTCCCGACGCCGAATGGAAGCCTCCCTTCATGAGGGAGGCCGTTCACGGTAGGAATGCGTGGCTGGACCTCGTCACGGCCTGGCTGGAAGCCGCGGACGATTGGCGGATATCCATCGAAGACGTCTCGGATCTAGGCGACGACCACGTCCTCTGCACCTCGCAGAACTCGATCCGCGGAAAGGACAGCGGCGCTCCGGTACACCAGCGCATCTTCACGGTCGTCACCGTCCAGGCCGCTCAGATCGTCTTGATCAGGGACTTCACCGAACGCCAGGAGGCGATTGCCGCGGCCGCAGGCTGAGCGGCGAGTCAGGGGCTGTGGTCGAGGACCAATCGGAGTAGGGTCGGTCTCTCGACTACATGGAGGTAGTTATGCACATCGTCGTGGAGCACCGGATCATCGATCTGGACAAGTTCTCCTCAATGGACGCCGCGGACGTCGCCCAAGGGGGAGGCCCTGGTTTCAAGCTGCGGCAGTTCCTCCCGCCCCAAGACGGTTCCGTCGCAACCTGCCTGTGGGAGGCGGACTCGACGGACTCGCTTCGTGAGTGGCTTGACCCGGCTACCGCCGGCGTGACTGAGAACACTTACATCGAGATCGACGAGGAAAACGCGATCGGCCTTCCGGCCGCTGCTGCGGCGTAGCAGCGCGTCCCAGCAGTAGCTGGGCCGAGTCGACTAGAACGGGATGTCGTCGTCCGAGCCGCCGCCCGAGCTGACCGTGGCGCCCTCGAAGTCCGAGGTGTCGGCCGGAACGTCGGAGCTCGGCTGGAAGGTGCCGTTGCCACCGCCACTGCCACCGCCCGCGTTGTCAGACCGCGAGCCCAGGAACTGGACGCTGTTGGCGATGATCTCGACCGCCTGGCGCTTGGAGCCGTCCTGTGCCTCCCACTCGCGCCAGTCGAGCCGTCCCTCGACGGCGACCGGACGCCCCTTGGAGAGGTAGTTGGCGCAGTTCTCTCCCTGCGCGCCCCAGACGGTGACGTCGAAGTAGTTGGGTTTGTCGACCCACTCGCCACTCTGCCCGTCCTTGCGGCGGCTGTTGACGGCCACTCGAAGCTTGCAGACGGAAGTCCCATTGGGGGTCGAGCGCAGCTCGGGGTCCTTGGTCAAGTTTCCGGTGATCGCTACTACGTTGATGTTTGAGGCCGCCAAGAGATCAGCTCCTATTCCTTTCGATTCCGAACATCGATCTTAAGTCGCAGCACGGCGGGTTCTCTCCCCGGTTGGGAAAGAAAGCCGGAAACTGCGGCGCACAGTAAGAATGCGAGGGTGCTCCGTAGCGGAGCGAGGAGCAACCCGTTTAGTCGGAATCGCGGTCGTCGCGACGCCCGCGCCGCGGCCTGTCCTCGCGGTCCGGACGGGCACCCTCGACCGCCATGGGCCGCTCGATCGCAGGCGGGGGATTCGCCGGCGCGTCGGGCTCGACCTTGAAGATCCGGAAGCGCAGCACGCCGTCGGTGATCTTCAGGTTGTGATCCAGGCTCTCGAGGAGCGCCGGCTCGCCCTGGAAGCGGTAGAAGCGGTAGTCGGCCTCATTGCGCCGCTTGATCTCGTAGGCGAGCGTGCGCAGGCCCCAGACATCGGCGCGGTCGAGCGTGCCCGCGCCCTCGATCTGCTGGCGGACGTCGCCCGCGAGCTTGTCCCGGGCCTCGTCGGCGGCCTCGGGGTCGAGCATCAATACGAGTTCGTAGTGACGGTTCACAGCGACGCGCGACTATAGGGGAGAACGTCTGGCTGCGCGCGCTCAAGCGAGCGTGACCGGCAGGCAGATCAGATGGGGCACCGTGGGACGGGTTGCGGCCATCGCGGCCGCGGGGATCGCCGGAATCGTCTCCCTACCCGCGTTGCTCGGCAGCGATTCCCCTCCGCCGGTTCCGCGGGATGTCGGACTCGCACCGGCTCCCGTGGACGCGACCCCTCTCCCCGCGCAGCCCCCGCCGGTGATGCCGCCACCCAGGATTAGACGACACCATCGCGAGCGCACCAAGCCCCGATTGGTCCGGCGGACGCATCATCACCGTCGACACGGCCGCGCGGGTAGCTCGAGAGTCGCGGTTACCCCGGCTCCGGCCCCGATCTACGTACCGAGCTACGCACCGCCACCGCGACCCGGCGAATTCCAATTCGAGCGCTAGCCGACCTCCGCCGGCGCCCGCTTCGCGCGGATGTCGGCGAGCTGCTCGTCCACCCAGTCACCCGGGTCGCGCTCGGTGATGATCTCCTTCAGGCGGCGAGCACGCAGGGCGCGCTCCTCCGGCTCCATCGTGAGGGCGCGGTAGATCCCGTCGGCCTGCTCCTGGATGTCAAAGGGGTTGACGGAGAGGGTGCAGTCGCCGAGCTCCTCGTGGGCCCCGGTGTTCTCCGAGAGCATCACGACGCCGTCGCGGGTGTTGACCGCCGGCGCTTCCTTGGCGACCAGGTTCATCCCGTCGAACAGCGAGTTGACCATCAGCAGGTCAAAGTGCTTGTAGCGGGCGACGGCCTCGTGGAAGTTCTCGTAGATCCGCAGGTCGATCGGCATCCAGTCGGTCGTGCCGTGCCGGTGGTTGACGACTGCGACCAGGGCCTCGATCCGCTCGAGGTACTCGGCGTACTCGGGCACGTCCTGCCGTGATGGCTGCAGGTGCGCGATGAAGGTGACCTTCTCCCGGAACTCCGGATGCTGCTCGAGGAAGACGTCGAAGGCGGTGAAGCCCCGCAGGACGTTCTTCGAGAGGTCGGCGCGGTCGACGCGAATGATCAGGTGGTCACGACGGCGACGGAGCAGCTCCTTCTCGTAGAAGGCCACGTCCGCGGACTCGGCGGCGCGGTAGAGCCGCTGCGTGTCGATAGAGAGCGGATAGGCCCGGACCCAGACCTCACGACCCTCGTACATGACAGCTGCCCGGTCGTAGTCGACCTCCAGCTCCATCAGGTCGCGGCAGCAGGCGAGGAAGTTGCGGCAATAGGAGGTGGTGTGGAAGCCGATGATGTCGTTGGAGAGCATGCTCAGGTAGATCTCCTCCCGCCAGCGGTTGGGAAGGATGCGCCAAGAGTCCGGCTGGGACCAGGGGATGTGGACGAAGTAGTGGAGGAAGGCGTCGGGACGGACCTTCCGGATCAGGCCGGGGCTGGTGTAGAGGTGGTAGTCGTGGAGCATCACCACCGGGCTCTCCTGGCCGTCGATCGCCTCGATCACCGCGGCGGCGATGTCGTCGTTGACCACCTTGTAGCCCTCCTCCCATGCATCGAACTCCGCCTGGCGGATGTCCGGGGCGTTCGACAGGTCCCAGAGGTAATGCTGGATGAACCAGAGGATCGGGTTGGCGATCACGTTGTAGAAGCGGTCGTAGGCCGTCGGGTTGGACGCGACCATCTGGACGTCATAGGAGATTCCGTCCACCTCTACGGTCACCGGCCCATCGCTCTCACTCGCCACCACGACGTCCTCCTCGGTCATCGCCGAGGCGATCCAGAGCGCCCTGCGGTGGGAGACGAGCCCCGAGAGGGCCGTGACGAGGCCGCCGCCGCCGCGCTGGACGATGCGGTTGCCCCGGTCGTCGAGGCCAAACTCGGCCGGGCCGCGGTTGGAGACGATCGTCAGGGAGTGGCTGTCGGGCACCCGACGTTTGTATCAGCCGAGGCTCAAGACCCGGGCAGGGGGCCGTGCTTAATTCGAATCGAGGTCGGTGAAGATCCGCAGCCAGTCGAGCAGCAGGCGTGGGGTCAGAAAGCGCTCGCGCGTGCGCTCCTTGCCGGCGCGGCCGAGCCTGCGGCCGAGCTCGGGATCCTGGAGGATCTCGGTCGAGCGCTTGGCGGCCTCGTCAGGGGAGGAGACGAGGTAGCCGTCCTCGCCGTCGACGATCTGCAGGGGGATGCCGCCAACATCGCCGCCGATCGTCGGCCGACCCTTCCAGAGTGACTCGGCAACGGTCAGGCCGAAGCCCTCGCGGATCGACTTCTGCAGGATCACGTCGGACTGGGACTGGAAGGCATTCACCTCGATCGCGCCGACGTTGTTGAGGTTGTTGAGGATCTTGATGTCGGGGTCTGAGCCCGCGTACTCGAAGGTGCGGTGGAAGAACTCCCAGCCCTCGGGGTCGTCCGTGGCCATCGAGCCGACCAGGGCGAGCTGAATCTCAGGGATCTCCTTGGTGACCTGGCGATAGGCGTCGATCACGCCGATCGGGTCCTTCCACGGGTCGAAGCGTGAGACCTGCGTCATCAGCGGCCGATCGACATCGATGCCGAACTGGTTGCAGACGAAGGCGGCATCGTCGGGGGAGAGCGCCATGTTCTTGGGGGAGAGGGGGTCGATCGCGGGCGGGACGATCCGGACGCCGCCGTGGCCGTCGAGGCCCTTCGGCACGTACTGCTCCATGTGCCAGACCGTGATGTCGTACTCCGAGATCAGCGGCAGCAGGCGGCTGATCGGCTCCGGGTTCGGCTCGGAGAGGTCGATGTGGCAGCGCCAGACCCAGTTCTTCGCGTGGTCGGCCGCGTCATGGCGCATCCCGACCGGCTGCGGGTCGTGGACGATGATCACGTCCCACTCGCCCTCGAGCGAGTCGGCGTTCATCTTGTTGTAGTGGTCGAACAGCTCCCACTGGTTGGGGGTGAGCGTGTTCGGGTCGCCCTGCAGAGAGTTGTGGAGGAGCTTCGTCGCGTTGAAGAACTCCTCGCGGCCCATGATCACCTGCCAGTGGGTGTCGAGGCCCACGTCGCGCATCAGCGGCACGAGTGTGTAGAGGATCTCCGAGACGCCGCCGCCGAAGGCGGTGGCGCTGACGTGCAGGACGCGCTTGCCCTGCAGGCTCTCGGCCAGCTCGCGGATCTCGTCGACCAGGCCGCGGCCGGCCAGGTGGGTGTAGTCGGCCAGAGACTTGGTCCCCAGCGCTACCTCTTGGAGCATCGTCTGGCCCGCCCTCGATTGCGCAAGGGCGGAAAAGTACTCGGTTGAGGGGAGGGTGCGCGTTAGCGCAACCCGATTAGTGCTGGTCGCGCAGCCGCTCGATGCCGGCGTCGAGCTCGGCGCAGATCGCGGCGTGCAGCTCGGCATTGGCGGCGGCCACGCAGGACATCTGGAACACGTGGCTCGAGCCCAGCAGGGGCCTCTCGGCGAGCGACTGTCCGTATGCGTCGGTGACGATCGCGCCGCCCTCCTGGAGGCAGATCGTCGCCGCCGCCAGGTCGTATGGGGAGTTGTTGAGCACCGCCCCGCCGCCCACCCGCTCGAACTCGGCGCGCATCTTGGGCACGTCGTCGATCAATCGCGGCCCGGGCTCCACGTAGGCGTCGAGCTGTCCGGTGACGACGCGCGTCATGTCGAAGGTGGCGGAGCCGAGGTCAAAGGTGCCGCCACCCACCGACGAGCGGTCGATCAGCTCCGCCAGCACCTCCACCAGCGCCCGCGCGGGACGACCGCGAAAGCCATAGGTCCAGAACATCCGCTCCAGCGAGCGGTTCTGCGAGAGCTGCGCCGCCGGTTCGAGGCCCGAGCCTCTCTCGGCGACGAAGGCCGCTCCGCTCTTCAGCTCGAGGACGCAGCCCACCTGGACGTCGGACATCGTCGGCTCGCCGGTCAGGGGCGCCGCGGCCACCGAGACGCAGGACGACTCCAGCCCGGCCAGCGCGGGTCGCGTCCCGTCGATCGGGTCGACGATCAGCACCCACTCGGCCCGGTCGCCGGCCGGCGAGACCAGGCCCCGGTCCTCCGAGTAGAAGGAGACCTCGGGCGCTCGCTCGGCCAGGAAGGCCTCCATCCGCTTCTCGGCGTGCTCGTCGATCTGGAATGTGACGTCGCCGCCCTCGGCGGATCCGGAGTGAGCGCGTCCGGCGTGAGCGCCGAGATGGGGTAGGACTTCCTCGCGCAGAGTGGAGGCGAGGGCGACTACGAGGTTTCGGATTGACTGCTTCGCCATATAGCCGCGGCTGCAAGCGGCTGCCCAGCATAAGTCGCTACGGGCTTCGCCCTTCGCTCCAAGGTGGAGCAGCCTGGCAGCCGCTACCCGCTGACGTCAGCCGGCCGCGAGCCCAGGGTGACGTCCACGGTCGCATGCTGGTTGCCGCGGAGGATGTCGAGCGTGACCGTGTCCCCGGGCTTGTGGAGCGCGATCAGCTCCGAGAGGTCGTTGTTCTGGAAGACCGGCTTGCCGTCGACGGCGATCACGACGTCGCCGCCGGTCTTGACGTGCTGGAGCTGGAAGGTGGTATCTCCCGTCGAGCCCTTCAGCCCGGCCTTGTCCGCGGGGCTTCCGCTGACCACGTCGGTGATCAGGGCGCCGGTCTTGGTGTCGAGGCCGAGATGCTCGGCGAGCTGCGGGTAGAGCGACTCGCTTGTGACGCCCAGGAAGGCGTACTCGACCTTGCCGTTCGCGCGGAGCTGGTCGAGCGAGTAGCGAACCGAGGTGACCGGGATGGCGAAGCCGACGCCGGAGTTGCTCCCCGAGCTGGAGGCGATCTGCTCGTTGATGCCGATCACCTGGCCCTTCGAGTCGAGCAGCGGCCCGCCCGAGTTGCCGGGGTTGATGGAGGCGTCGGTCTGGATCGCGTTGTCGATGCCGAAGTTGGTGAGTCCCTCGACGGTGCGGTTGGTCGCCGAGATCACGCCGATCGAGAGGGACTGGGTCTCGCCGAACGGGCTGCCGATCGCGGCCACGGGCTCGCCGACGGCGAAGGTCGAGCGGTCGGACAGGGGGACCGGCACGAGATTGAGGCCATTGGGGTCGACCTTGATCAGCGCGACGTCCGCGTCCGCGTCGAAGCCCACGATCTGCGCGGGGACCCGGTTGTGGTCCCCGAACTCGACGAAGACCTGCTTCGCGGCCTGCGGAGTCCCGCCTCCGTTCAGGCGTCCTCCGCTTGTAACCACGTGCGCGTTCGTGACGATGTCGCCGTCCTTGTCGACGACGAAGCCCGAGCCCTGTCCGGCTGAGCTGCCGCTCTGGCCGAGGATCGTGCTGCCACTCGAGTCGAAGACAGAGATGATCGTCACCACTCCGGGCGAGACGTCCTTGTAGATCTGGGCCGGATTGAAGCTCCCGCCGCTCGACTCGACCACGACCGGCTGGGTGCTGCTCGCCGCGCTCCCCTCGGTGATCGTCGTGTCCCCGCCACCCCCGCAGCCGGCCGCGATCACCGCCGCCGCCAGGGCGGCTACCAGCGTCAAATACAGTCTCCTCACGCGGCTGCCCCGGCCGGCTCGCGCTGTCGCCTGCGCCTCTCCGCTACGGGCAGGCTGAGGGTGAAGGCTGTGTGGCCGCGCCGGGAGACAACCGCCAGCTGACCGTCCATGCGGAGCGCGAGCTCGTCGGCGATGGCGAGGCCAAGGCCCGAGCCGGTCGCCGCGTCGCCCGTGTAGAAGCGGTCGAAGACCTTCTCGATCGCCCGCGGGTCGATGCCCTTCTTGGCGTCGTCGCCGACGATCAGCTCCGCGGCGCCGCGTCCGCGGACAGCGGTGACCGTCACGTTCGTTCCCTGCGGCGTATGGGTGATGGCATTGTCAATGAGAATACGGATGATTTGTGAGACTCGATTTAGGTCGGCGAGGGCCACGACCTCACCTCGCCCCCGGACCTGCAGCGAGGAGCGGTGGGATTTCGCCGATGGGCGGAACTCGTCGGCGACGTCGCGCGCGACTTCCTTCAGGTCCACCTGCTCGTGCTGGATCTCGACCACGTCGGCGTCGAGGCGGGACAGGTCGAGCAGGTCGATGGTGAGCTTCTGCAGCCGCTGGATCTGAGCGCGCATCTCCGCGACGAATGACCGGCGCTCGGCGGCGGTCAGCTTCTCGGTCTCGAGCAGCTCGACGAACCCCCCGAGGGAGAAGATCGGCGTGCGCAGCTCGTGAGAGGCGTTGGCGATGAACTCCTTTCGTGAGCTGTCCAGGCGCGCGAGCCGGCGCTGCATGTCGTTGAAGCTGCGGGCCAGCTGGCCGAGCTCGTCGGAGGAATCGACCGGGATCGGCTGGTCGAAGTGGCCGTCGGCGACCGCCTCCGCCGCCTGCCGCATCCGCCGCAGCCGGCGGGAGACCGCGCCGGAGGCCCAGTAGCCGGTCAGTGACGCCGCGATCAGCGCGATCAGCCCGGCGATCAGGATCTGCCGGCGTACCAGGGCGACGTCGTCGTTGACCTCCGCGAGCGGGGTCGAGATCACCTCCACCCAGCGAGGCTGGCCGGCGAAGTCGATCGGGACGGCCGAAGTGGCAACCCGCGTACCTGCCACGTGCTCCACCCCCGACGCCACGTGGCCGTCGGCGATCGCAGCATCGGCCGTCAGATAGCGGCCCTGGACGGCGGTCGCCTCCGCCTGAGAGTCTGCGACCACGAACGCCGGGACCGGGCCACCCGACTCGTCTCGAACCGCGAGCAGCGTCACGCGGCTCTCGGTGGACTGCGCCGTGGTGCGCACCATCTCCTCGACCTGTTGTTGGGAGGCGCCTGATTCGAGTGCATGAGCGACGCGCGGCGCCTGCTCCACTCCAAGGTGTTCGAGGCGGCGGAGCTTCTCCGCGGTCAGGCTCGACTCCAGCTGCGGGACCACGTAGAGGTAGACGAAGCCGATCGCCGCCGCCGTGATCAGCGTGATCAGCGCCACCAGCCGGTTGCGGAGTGTGTTGAGCCTCAATCGCGGTCCGTGTCGCGAAAGCGGTAGCCGACGCCGCGCACGGTGAACAGGTACTCCGGGTCCTTGGCGTCCGACTCCAGCTTCTCGCGGAGGTGCCTGATGTGGACGTCGACGGTGCGTGGATCGCGATACGTCGAGTCGCCCCAGATGTGCTCGAGCAGCATCTCCCGGGTGAAGACCCGGCCCGGGGCGGCGGCCAGGGCGGCCAGGATCTCAAACTCGACGTAGGTCAGCTGGACCGGGTCTGAATCGAGCTGAACCGAGCGCCGCTCGAAGTCGATCTCGAGGTCTTCGACCTTGATCGGCTCGTTGGCGGCGAGCGGCTGGCCACCCATCCCGCCACGCCGCAGGGCGGCCTTGACCCGGCTGCGGAACTCGCGCACCGAGAAGGGCTTGGTGATGTAGTCGTCCGCGCCCATCTCGAGCCCGGCGATCTTGTCGATCTCATCCCCCTTCGCGGTGAGCATGATGATCGGCACCTGGCTGCGGGTGCGAAGGCGCCTGCACACCTCGATCCCATCCAGCTTCGGGAGCATGATGTCGAGCACCACGAGATCGAACCTCTCCTCACCGAAGAGCTCCAGAGCCTCTTGCCCATCCAATGCCCCCACCACCTCATACCCTTCCTTGCGGAGCGGGTAGGTGAGAAGCGTCTGCACGGCTTGCTCATCGTCCACGAGCAGGATCCGCGCCTGTCCTCGCGCCATGTCTGAAGGTTAGAAGGCTGCCCGTGCCCTGCTGATGATCGACTTGCGCCTCTACAGATATGCGCTGCTCGCGGTCCCACTGGCGGCCGTGATTGCGATGTTTTCCTTGCAGTCCGTGCCGGCGCCGCTCTCCGGCGGTGTGCCCCCGGACGCCTTCGACCCGGCGACCGCGGCGCCGCTCGCCAAGCAGCTCACCGAGACCGCCGCCTACCCGACGCCGGGATCGGCCGCAGACAACGCGATGGCCGAGCAGGTCAAGCAGCAGTTCTCGGCCATCGACGGGGCGTCGGTCTCCGAGCAGCGCTTCAGTGGCTCGTTCCACGGGCACGACGTCGATCTGAGCAACCTGATCGCCACCCTGCCCGGAGAGTCAAACCGCCAGATCGCCCTGATCGCGCCTCGTGATGTCGCGCGGGGGAGCGGGGCGGTCACCAGCGCCGCGGCGACCGCGGCCATGCTGCAGATCGCGGACAGCTTCTCGGGTTCCTCCCATCACAAGACCCTCGTCTTCGTCTCGACGGACGGATCCAGCATCGGCGCGCAGGGCGCGAAGCGCTTCGTTCGCGACTACAGCGACACCGGGCTGCTCGATGCCGCCATCGTCCTCAGCCAGCCGGCGGTCCAGCGCCCGACGGCTCCGCTGGTGATCCCCTGGTCAACTGGCCCACAGAGCACCGCCAGCCAGATCGATGAGACCGCGAGCTCGATCGTCTCCAAGGAGACGGCGACGCCCGCCGGAGACGAGGGGCCGCTCGCCGACCTGTTCCGGCTCGCCCTGCCGGCCGGGCTGGGCGAGCAGGGGCCGCTCGTCAAGGCCGGCCTCCCCGCGGTCCGCCTCTCCTCCGACGGTGAGCTTCCCCTCGACCCCGGGCAGGACACCCCCGACAACTTCAACACCGACACCTTCGCCCGCTTCGGGCGCGCGTCCCTCGCCCTGATCCTGGCGCTGGATGCATCCCCCGGTGTCGTGCAGCACGGCCCCAGCGGCTACATCGGGCTGGCGGGCAACCTGCTGCCGGGCTGGACGATCGCGATGCTCGCGCTCGCGCTGCTCTTCCCTGTGGCGCTCGCCGCCGGCTCAGGGCTCACCTCCGCCGCCCGCAGCCCGATCGAGGCGGCGCGTGGATTCCTCTGGGCCGGCCTGCGGACCGTGCCGTTTGTCGGGGCTCTGCTGATCCTGCTCGCGGCGACCCTGGTCGGGCTGATGCCGAGTCCCGATTTCCCCTTCGATCCGCGCATCGAGTCGCTCGGGCTGGGAGGCACGATCTCGGTGGTCCTGGCGATCCTCGCCTACTGCACGACCGCATTCTTCATGCGGCCCCTGCGGCCACCTCCCCCTGGCGCGGCCGAGAGCGCCGCTCCGGCCGCCGTGCTGCTCGCGTGCGCGGCAGCGATCGGCGTCTGGGTCGTCAATCCATATCTCGGGCTGCTCGTCGCACTCGGCCTGCAGGCGTGGCTCTTCGCCGCGACGCGGCCTCGCCGCCTTGCTGCGGCCGGGCTGCTCCTGCTGGGCCTCCTGCCGCTGGCGGCGCTGGTCGCGAACCTCGCCGGGCGCTTCGATGCGGGTCTGGGGGTTTGGCACGACCTGCTGTTGATGCTCGCGGACGGCCAGATCGGGGCTTCCCTGGCCCTGCTCGGTTGCATCCTGGGCGGCGCCGGGGTGGCGATCCTCGCTCTCGGCGCCAGGCCCGCCCGGCCCTCTCCGGAAATGCCGATCGACGGCGAGATCTCGGTGCGCCGTCAGGCGTCACCACCCGGGCCGGAGCCGCCCCAGGAGATTCCCGGCGAGGACGAAGGGCCCGATCCCGAAGCGCCTGAGCCCGCTCAGCCCGAGCCGGAGAGAGACCCGCGCCTCTGGTCGAAGCCGCGGGGCTTGATCTCGCCGCCGCCCGGGAGCCGCAGAGCGACCCCCTGGCCCTCGACGACGTAACCGATCTCGGTCAGGACCCCACCGGCCTCTCGCACCGCGGATGTCGCCCTGACAAAAGCCTCCTCGGGAATTGCGGCGAGCAGCTCGTAGTCCTCGCCGCCACTGACCGCTAGCTCCAGCGCCGCGCCATCGCCCCCGGCCACTTCGGCCGCGCCGGTTACGACGGGCACCTTGTCCGCATCGATCTCGATCCGGCAGCCGCTTGCCTTCGCGATGTGCCCCGCGTCGCCTCCGAGACCGTCGCTGATGTCGATCATCGCCATTGCTCCGGTCTCGGCCAGGGCGTGGCCCTCGTCCAGCCGCGGACGCGGGTTCAGCTGGCGGGTGAGCAGCTTCTCGCGCACGCCGGCTGGAATCTCTTTCCTCTCCTCGATGTTCTTGAGCAGCAGGAGCGCCGCGGCCGCTCCACCGAGCTCCCCGGTTACCCCAATCAGGTCGCCCGGCTTGGCCCCCGCCCGGCTCACAAGTTCGGCCTGTCCGGTCTCGTATCCGACCGCCGTGACCGAGAGGAACAGCACCGGCGAGCTCACCAAGTCACCACCGCCGATTGCCACCGACTCGCGCGTCGCAACCTCCGCCAGGCCGTCTGCGATCCCGAGCAGGATCGAGTCCTCCATCCCGGGCGGGGCGCCGAGGGAGATGTATGCCTCGCCCGGAGTCGCCCCCATCGCGGCGAGATCGGAGAGAGCCGCGGCGAGTGCCTTGCGGCCCACCGCCCGAGGCCCGAAGCGGTCGAGCTCGAAGTGCACCCCGTCGACCACGGCGTCCACGGACACGGCGCTCGCGCCGTGCGGCTCCACGACCGCCGCGTCGTCCCCACTTGGGATGCGCACTCGCTCGTTGCGGAGCGGCAGGCAGTCGTTGATCGCCGCGATCAGGTCGAACTCGCTCGCCGGCATGCGCTTAGGCTAGATCGCCGTGATCACGCTGGAGGTGAAGGTGACGCCGCGCGCAAGTCGCAACGAGATCGTGGGCATGCGGGGCGGCGTGCTCGGCGTCAGGGTCACGGCTGCGCCGGTTGACGACGCCGCCAACAGGGCGGTCGTCAAGCTGATCGCCAAGCGGGCCGGCGTGCCCCCGAGCCGGGTCAGGATCGCGCGAGGCGCCCGCGGCAGGCGCAAGCGAATCGAGATCGAGGGCGCGGGTCCAGACGAGCTGAAGCTGGTTACGGGGTGACGCCGCCGCTGGGCGGCGGTGGCGCCGAGGGCGCCTGCGGGGTGGGTGTCGGTTTCGGCTTGGGCGACGGCGCGGGCTTCTGGCCCACGCCGGGCGCGTAGGCGCCCTTGTTGTTGCCGCTGTTGCTGTTCGAGTCGCTCGTGGTGGTCTGGCTGTAGGACGACGAGCACGAGGAGGAGCTTGAGGAGGTGCTCGTGCTGCTGCTGCTGTAGCAGGAGCTCGAGCTGGACGCCGTGTGCTCCCCGTGGAACGACGTCAGGTCCGGCAGGCTCGAGGGAACCTGGAATTCGGGGCAGTCACTCCCCTGGGCGGACTCCATGAAGGAGCGCCAAACGGGCCCGGAGGTGGGGCCGCCGAACCCGGTGGAGTCGCGCGAGAGCGGGTGCCCCGTCCAGACGGCGGTCGAATAAAGGGGCGTGTAGCCGACGAACCAGGCGTCCGATAGGCCTTCACTGGTCCCGGTCTTGCCGGCCTCTGACTGGCAGCCCATGTATGTGTAGCCGGCGCCGGTTCCGCTGGTGATCACTCCTTCGAGCACCTTCGTCACCTCGTAGGCCTGGCCCGGGGTGAGAACGCGCTTGCCCTCGTCCTTGCTCGGCTCATCGACGTGTCCGCCGGGGAAGACGACCTTGTCGATCGCGGTCGGATCGTGATGGACGCCACCGTTGGCGAGGGTGGCATACGCGTCGGCCTGCTCGAGCGGGGTGACGCCGACACTGAGTCCGCCGATCGCGTCGGCTGGGGGGATGTAGCAGTTCGGGCCGAGCTTGCAGGGAGCGTCCCCTGCGCCCTTGACTCCGAGCGGTGAGGTGATCCCCATCTGATAGGCGGTCTGGGCGATGTTCTCGGGGCCGACGTCGAGTCCGAGCTGCGCGAAGACCACGTTGACCGAGTCCCAGGTCGCCTGCGTCAGCGGCATCACGCCGCCGCCCTGCTCGGCATTGTTGACCGTCCAGGTCGAGCCTCCCGGGGTCTCCAGCGTCTTCGGTGAGCTGCCGTCGTAGTAGGTCGTGTTGGGATCGATGCCCTCCTTGATCGCCGCCGTCAGGTCGTAGACCTTGAACGAGGACCCGGGCTGGCGCTGAGCATGCGCCGCGAAGTTGAACTGGCTGGACAACGAGTAGCGCTGGGTCGACGCCAGCGCGACGATCTCACCATTCGACGGGTCGACCGAGGCCAGCGCAGACGCCGGTCCGCCCCCCGAGTAGCAGACCGAGCAGGAGTCCACAGCGCTCTGCGCGGCCGTCTGGAGCCGCGGCTGGATCGTCGTATAGACCTTGAGGCCTCCGTTTTCGATGGTGTTCAGCCCGTAGCGGTCCTCGAGCTCCTGCTTGACCAGGTCGAAGATGTAGGGCTGGTTGATCCGGCTGTACTTGTGTCCCGGGTGGAGGTCCAGACCTTGGTTGGATGCGTCCTGGTACTCGCTGGAGGTGATCTTGCCCTGCTGCTCCATCGCCTGCAGCACCTCGTTGCGCCGGGCCTGCGCCGCCCGCGGGTTGAGGAAGGGGTTGTACTGGGACGGCGCCTGCGGCAGCCCCGCAATCATCGCCGCCTCGGGCAGAGTCAGATCCTGGGCGTGCTTTGAGAAGTAGGTCTCGGCCGCCACCTCGACGCCGATCGCGGTGGCGCCCTCGTTGGTCCCGTAGGGAGCGGTATTGAGGTACTTGGTCAGGATCCAGTCCTTGGAGTGCTGAGCCTCTTCCTCGTTGGCCAGGTGCGCCTCGATGATCTTGCGCTTGACCGTGTCCGCTGGATTGGCGATGTAGAGATTCCGCACGAGCTGCTGCGTGATCGTCGAGCCGCCCTGCCGCGGCTGGCCCCCCGCCACCAGGTCGTCCCAGCCGGCGCGGATGATCGCGGAGGGGTCGACGCCGCCGTGGCTGTAGAACCTTCTGTCTTCGATCGCGACCGTGGCGTCCTTCAAGTCCTGAGGGATCCGCGAGCTCGAGATCGGCTGCCGGATCGTGTCGGCGTGGATCACTCCGATCAGGGAGCCGTCGGCCGCGTATACCTTCGAGACGTCCCCCTTCGTGATCGGATGCAGGGAAGCGAGCGAGGGCGCCGAGTCGTAGACGCTGATCACCCAGGCCACGCCGACGGCGACGGCGACGGCGACCATCGCCAGAGGGAGGCCGAGCCCCAGGAGGAGCTTCTTCCTGCCCGACTCCCGAAGGCGCCGGCGCCGTCTGCGCGCACGCTGCGTCATGACCCGAAGAGGGTACTCAGCGCAAGGTCACGGGGATCTAAGTAGACCCGCCTCACGCAGGACGCCTTGCGCCCGCTCGCGCAGCTCCGTTTCGTGCGCCTCGCGGTCCGCTCCGGCGTCGATCGCCGCCTTGACCTGGAGCCTCGCGCCCTCGGGCGTCAGCTCCATCAGGTGTGCGGAGGTGACCTCGCCATGCTCCAGGGCGTTGCGAGCGGCCTCCACGTCGGCGTCCGGGCGTAACCAGACGTCGATGGTGATCGGCGCGCTGTGGTTGCCCGCGGAGTGGTTGATGACCGAATCGGTCGTCACCTTCTCGTTCGGCACCACGATCAGGCTGCCGTCGCCTGCGTCCACGCTCGTATAGGTGAGCGAGATGTCGACGACGTGCCCGTGGACGTCGTCCCCGATCGAGACCAGGTCGCCGATCCGGATCGGCTGCGTGAAGGCCACCACGACCCCGGCGACCAGGTTGGCGATCACCTGCCGGGCCGCAAAGCCGATGATGATTCCCAGCACCGCGGTCGAGGCGAGCACTCCGGTCGCAAAGCGCTTGATCGAGGCGAACTGGCTGAGCGCCAGGGCGACCCCGATCAGGATGATCGCCAGGAAGAGCAGGCGGCGGATCAGCCGCAGCCGGGTCCGCGACGACCGCGAGAGCTCGCCGGTGTCGAGGCGGGTCGCCGCCTTGACGGCCCGTCCGATCAGGAGCCGGTCGACGACGATGGCCAGGAGAACCGCGACCGCGATCGTGATCGCCGCCGAGATCTCGTCGCCGTGAGCCTGCCAGAAGGTCTGTTCCGCGGCAGCAACCATGCCGTCGGGCAGTATTCACCGGATGACCCGCGCTGTCTTCCTGGACGCCCTTGGCACGCTCGTCGAGCTCGAGCCGCCGTGGATCTCGCTGCGGGACATGGTGCCCGCGGAGATCGGCGACGACCAGCTCGTCGAGGCGCTGAAGGCCGAGATGGCCTACTACAAGGAGCACGCCCACGAGGGGCGCGACGAGGCCTCGCTCGCCGAGCTTCGCGAGCGCTGCGCTGCGCTGGTCTCCCGCAAGCTGGGCATGGACGTCGGAGTGGACGAGCTCGTGGCCGCGATCCGCTTCTCCGCCTATCCGGACGCCGTCCCGGCGCTCACGGTGCTTCGCGATCGCGGGCTCCGGCTGGTGGCGGTCTCGAACTGGGACTGCTCCCTGCCGCGGGTGCTGGAGGGATGCGGGCTCGGCGATCTGCTCGACGGGACGATCACCTCGGCGGAGGCCGGCGCCCGCAAGCCCGACCCGGCGATCTTCGCGCAGGCCCTGGAGCTCGCCGGCTGCGAGGCGACCGAGGCGCTGCACGTCGGCGACACGCTCGAGGAAGACGTGGCGGGTGCCCGGGCCGCCGGGATCCGCCCGCTCCTGATCGATCGTGACGGAAGTGACGGCGACATCGCCTCGCTGGAGGAGATCGATCAGCATCTCTGAGATGCCGAACCTGGATTACGCGGGGTTCTGGCGGCGCGCGCTCGCCGTCACCCTCGACAACGCCGTCTGGTTGGTCGGCGTCGGATTCATCCTCCGCTACCTGCCTATCAACGTCGATGCGATCTCCAACGAGGCGGCTTACATCGTTGTTCTGGTCGTCTTCTCCGCCTGGTTCAACTACTTCGCCTTCTGCGAGTGGCGCTGGGGACAGACGATCGGCAAGAACGCGACCGGTCTCGAGGTCCGTTCATGCGAGGGCGCGCGCCAGCGCGACCCGTCTGAGGACGGCTCGGAGAAGCTCACCTTCGGTCAGGCGAGCATCAGGAACGTTCTCCGGCTGATCGACTTCTTCCTGATCGGCGAGCTGATGATCGCGGGCTCGAAGCGGAAGCAGCGCCTGGGCGACAAGGCGGCCAAGACGGTGGTGCTGATCAAGGCCCCGCGGGTCGCACCGGCTCCAATCCGAGGCGGAGCCGAATCCTTCCCGCCGCCCCCGCAGGCGCCCCCGGTTCCGAAGGAGTCCGAGCAGAAGAACCTCCCGGAGATCACCTGGGGCTTCGGTGATTCGATCTGGGGGCTGATCGGCGGGCTGTTCCTCGTGGTGATCGTGCCGCCGCTCCTCGTCCTGCCCTTCGACCCCAACATCGGCGACCCGGACAAGGCGAGCGACGCCGCGATTCTCGCCACTCAGGCGATCTTCGACGTCATGTTGATCGCGGTTGCGATCGGCTTCGCCTCCGGTTGGCGCTTCAACCTGAGGCAGGCGCTGGGGCGTCTGGGCCTGAGACGGTTCGAGCCGTCGGCGTTCGGCTGGATGTTCGCCGTGCTGGGCATCTACTACGCGGGGGCGATCGCGTTCTCGGCGATCGTCCTGCAGCCGAAGCAGGAGGACATCGGCAAGGAGCTCGGCGTCTGCAATCCCGGGATCGGGATCGCGATCTTCGCCGTGATGTCCATCATCGTTCTCGCTCCCATCGCGGAGGAGATCTTCTTCCGCGGCTTCTTCTTCGCTGGGCTGCGCAAGCGTTGGTCGCTGTGGCCCTCGGCGTTGCTCTCAGGCGCGATCTTCGGGCTCGTTCACGCACCGACCGGGCCGACTGCCGCGATCCCGCTCGCCGGGCTTGGCGTAGGCCTCGCCTGGCTCTACAACAAGACCGGGTCCATCTACCCGAGCATCTTCGCCCACTTCCTGAACAACGCAATCGCGATCAGCGTGGTGCTCGGCAAATGCTGAGCGAGGCTCCTCCGGCTATTTAAGGCCGGAATCATCGGCATTTTTCTTGTCCGCGCAAATGCACTCGACCGCTGGATCGGGCACAATGCCGCGGTCGTGATCCGTCGGGGAGGAATGCTCATCGTCCTGGTCGCCGCCCTGGCGGCGTTCGCGCTGCCCGCTGCCTCGGCGAGCGCGGCGACGGCTCCCCCGACCCTCAACCTGAACGGCCCGAAGAGCCCTGGCCTGCTCGACAAGGTCACCGCGGCCGGCAGCCTGCCCGGCGCGACCGGCGGCGAGAACGTCACGGTCGAGGTCACGGCCAGCGGCAATACCGTCGAGAAGAAGCAGATCAACGTGGGCGGGGACGGCAACTTCTCCTTCCCCTTCGTCGTCAACTCCTGCTGTAACTACGTGGTGACGGCGACCAGCGGCGGCCAGAGCTCTCAGCCGCAACGCTTCACCGTCCGGGTGCCAAAGCACCTGAGCAAGGGCGCGATCTCCCACCTCTACAACCAGTCGCTGGTCGACGAGGGCTACTACACCGGCGGCCACGTCAGCGGCAAGTACAACCACGGCTCGCAGCTAGCGACCCTGGCGTTCCGCAAGGTCAACAACATGGCCCGGAACTACCAGTACAAGCCGGTCATCTTCGAGAAGCTGCTCCAGGGCAAGGGCGGCTTCCAGCCCCGCTACCACTCGGGCCATCACGTCGAGGTCGACATCTCCCGTCAGGTGATGGCCCTCGTCAACGGCGACAACGTGGTCGCGACCTTCCACGTCTCGACCGGCAAGCCCTCAACGCCGACGGTGCGAGGGACCTACCACTTCTACCGCAAGGACCCGGGCTACAACTCGGAGGGGATGTACTACTCCGTCTACTTCATCCGGGGTTATGCGACCCACGGCTACAACCCCGTCCCGATGCACGAGGCGGCGAGCCACGGCTGCGTCAGGAATCCGATCCCGTTCTCGCACTACATCTACAACTGGATCAACCTCGGCGACGCGATTCACATCTATCTGTAGGGGATAGCGCCTCCGTATTCTCGGAGGAATGAGGGTCTTCGTCGCCGGTGCGACCGGCGTAATCGGCCGGCCGCTCGTCAGGCAACTCCGCGAGGCTGGATACGACGTCGTGGGGACGACGAGGTCTCCACAGCGCGCCGAGACGCTTCGCGCGCTCGGGGTGAAGCCGATGGTCCTCGACGTGCGGGACACGGATGCCCTGCGGGCCACCGTCATGGAGGCGGAGCCCGAGGTCGTGATCAATCAGCTCACCAGCTTGCCCGACAAGATCAACTATCGGAAGCCCGCCGAGACCTTCGATGCCAACAACGAGCTGCGCGGCACCGTCGGCCCAGCGCTCGCTGGGATAGCCGCTGAGGGTGGAACGCGACGCCTGATCACGCAGAGCGTCTGCTTCTTCTACGCCTCCACCGGCAAACGTGCCCATAGCGAGGACGACCCGCTGCTGGAGCTCCCGCCCGAGGCCCCCATGTCGCGGGGCATCACCGCCGCGGCCGCGCTCGAGCGCTCGACTCTCGAGACGCCGGGCCTCGAGGGGGTGGTTCTCAGGTACGGCTACCTCTACGGCCCCGACGTCGGCTCCGTGCCCGGTGGCTTCGAGGTCGATGAAGTCCGCCGCCGCCGGTACCCAATCGTCGGCGACGGCACCGGGATCTTTTCGATGGTCCATGTAGAGGATGCCGCGTCCGCGGCGGTGGCCGCGGTCGAGCAGGGGGCGCCAGGCATCTACAACGTCTGCGACGACGACCCGGCGCCGCTCGCGGAGTGGCTGCCGGTCTGTGCGGAGGCGCTCGGCGCCAAGCCGCCACGGCGTGTTCCGGTCTGGCTGGCAAACTGGATCGCGGGCAAACAGGCAGTGGGGATGGCGACCCGCCTCGAGGGTGCCTCGAACCAGAAGGCCAAGCGGGAGCTGAATTGGCAGCCGAAGTACCCGAGCTGGCGCCAGGGCTTTCGCGAGGCGTTCGGCTAGTCGCGCTCGAGACGAGCAACCAGCGCAGTCCCGGCCCCGAGGATCGCCGCGAGCAGCAGCCCGCCCGCCAGCACGAAGAGCACGTAGCCGAAGTCCTTCGTCCCGTTCCGCCCGAAGCTGATCACCGGTTCGACGGCGCCGGGAACGTTGGTGGGGGTGACCGCCTCGTAGTCACCCGCCTGCGGCACCCGGAGCTTCGCGATCGACCGGCGCACATAGTCGCCGTCGTTGAACTGGTTGAAGGCGTATGGGGTCGATCCCAGGAGAAGCTGGCCGCTGGTGGTTCGCACCCGCAGCTGCAGGTTCGACGGCACCGCGAGCGGCGAGTGCTCGAAGTGCCCGATGCGCTCCCCGTAGAAGATGATCACCTCGCCCTCCGGCAGGTGCACCGATTCGCGGCCCGGGACCGAGACCTGGCCGTAGGCATGGGCGTCGCGGTTCGCGCCGACCGCCTCGACTACGAAGAGGGCGATCGCGGCGACGACCGTGACGATGACGACCCCGAGCGCCAGCCTGTAGCCGGTCCGCATCGCAGCATCCTAGGATGCGCCGATGCCGACGGACCCTCACGACGTGCTGCTCGCCGAGCTGCGGGAGCACGCCCTCGTGATCGGTGAGGTCACCCTCTCCAGCGGCCAGAAGGCCGAGTACTACGTCGACGCCAAGCGTGCGCTGCTGCGACCGCCGGCCTTCCGGGCTGTTGGGGATCTGGTCGCCGCGGAGGCGACGGAGCGCGGCGCCACGGCCGTCGGCGGGATGACCATGGGCGCGGACCCGCTCGCCACCGCCGCCATCGGATCCGACGCCGGCAACGGACTGGTCGCCTTCTTCGTCCGCAAGGAGAAGAAGGAGCACGGCCTGCAGCGCTGGATCGAGGGGCCGGTGCTCGAGCCGGGGACGCGCTGCCTGGTGGTCGAGGATGTCGTGACGACCGGTGGCTCGACCGTGCGCGCGATCGAGCGGATCCTCGAGGAGGGCCATGAGATCGCCGGTGTCGTCTCGGTCGTCGACCGTCTGGCCGGCGGCGACGTGGCGATCGAGGAGATCGCCGCCGCGCCCTACCGGGCGCTGGTTACGATCGACGAGCTCTACCCCGAGCGGCCTGACAAGTCCTGACTTACTTCCCGATCAGGATCTTCGGCTCGACGGCGCCCTCGATGGCGGGCTCCGCCTTCACCGCGTAGCTGCCCGGCTCCGTGATCTCGATCGTGCCCACCAGCGCGCGGCTCCAGCCGCTGCCCGTGTCGAGCGACTCGCCCATTCCGCGGAAGCCCGGGCCCTTGATCTCCACCTGCTCTCCGGTCGCGGCGTTGGTGACGGTCACCTGGAGCTGGCCGGGCACGCCGAAGGCGATCGAGTCTCCGTCGCTTGAGGCCTTGTACTCCTCCTGGTAGGAGACCTTGAGCTTCCCCGCCGGGACGGTGACCGTGCTCTCGCCGGGCACCATGAACATGCCGTAGTCGTCGCGGCTCGCCCGCGACTTGAAGACGCGGTAGAGGATGTAGCCGTCGATCGCCAGGAAGGCGATGACGCCGATCGCGATCAGTGCGATGACCATGGCCGCAGCATATGGACGACGCCGCACGGAGCCCTCCCGAATTGCGAGGATGCCCGGCTCTATGTCGCCGCGTGAGCTGACACGGCGAGAGGTGGGACTCGCCGTGATCGGGGCCTGCCTGCTCGCGATCGTGATGACCTGGCCCCTGATCTGGCATCTGGGGTCGACCGTCCCACGCGACATCGGGGACCCGCTCGCCGAGGCCTGGCAGCCCGCCTGGGGCGGGCACGCGCTGCTCCACCAGCCCCTGCACTTCTTCGACGCGAACCGCTTCTGGCCGACCAAGTACTCGCTCGCCTTCGGCGATGCGCTGATCGGATACGCCCCGGCGGGAATCATCGGCAGCGGGCCGCACGCGGCGATGGTCCGATACGACCTGCTCTTCATCTTCGCCTACGCGCTCGCCTTCTTCGGCGCGTACCTGCTCGCCCGCGAACTTGGGCTTGGGCCGGTCGGGGCGGTGATCGCGGGCGCGGCCTTCGCGTACGCGCCGTACCGTCTCGAGCAGGACGGCCACCTACAGGTGATCTCGAGCGGCGGAATTCCGCTGGCGGCCGCCTTCGCCGTCCGTGGGATTCGGCTGAGGCGGCCCGGGTGGCTGTTCTGGGCTTGGGTCGTCGCGGCCTGGCAGCTCTCGATCGGCTGGGCGCTCGGTCTTCCGTTCGCGTATGGAATCGCCGGAGCCGTGCTGATCGGGGTGATCGCCTGGCTGGTCCGCGGGCGGCCTCCGGTCCCGCGGCGGATGATCGTCGCGGGAGTCGCGGGTGCGGTCGTCTTCACCCTGATCTCGTACTGGATCGCGCACGCCTATCTCTACATCGGGGACCACTTCCCGGCGTCGAGGCGCAGTCCGCACGAGGTGGCGGCGTTTTCGGGGCCGCTCAAGGTCTTTCTGACCGCGCCCGAGGAGAATTTTGTCTGGGGGCATGCGACCGCCGGCATCCGCGACTCGCTCACAACCTGGCAGGAGAAGACGCTCTTCCCGGGCGCGGTGATCCTGCTGCTGGCAATCGCCGGGCTGTGGTCGAGCAGCCTCAGCAAGCGCTGGCGCATCGGGCTCGGGGTCGCGGCGGCGTCGTTTGCGGTCCTCTCGCTCGGCTTCCGTGAGGAGGGTGGTCTGCTCTGGCCCTATCGCGTGCTCTTCGACGCGCTCCCGGGCTGGAACGGAATCCGCACCCCGGGGCGCATGGCGACCTTCACCTCGCTGGCCCTCGCCCTGCTGGCCGGCGGCGGCGCCGAGGCCGCCATCCGAGCGCTCCGGCGACGACGATTGCCCACCTGGACCGGACCGATTGTCGCCGGCGTGCTCGCCCTGGCGATCGTCACCGAGGGCCGCAGCCTGCCGTTCGATCCCTTTGACAACCAGGCGGAGCCCCAGGTGCCGCCGGCCCTCGCATCGACTGCCGACATCCCCCAGCCTCAGCTGCACCTGCCGGCACTCACCGCCAAAGAGAATCGCGCCTTCCAGCTCGAGTCCACCCGGGGGTTCCCCGACATCGTCAACGGCCGCGCCAGCACCAACCCGGCGATCGTGCTCGACCTGGTCAAGCACATGGCGACCTTCCCCGACGCCGCCACCGTCCGCGAGCTGCAGGCGTATGGCGTCCGCACTGTGGTCCTTCACCTCGGGCTAACCGAGGGCACGCCGCAGGCCGGTGCGCAGCGCAAGCCGATCGCGGGCCTGCCCTTGACGCGCTACACCCTGCCGGATCGCCCGGGCCTGGTCTTCTACGAGGTTGGTTCGTCGAGCGCCAGCCCGGGGCCGAGCGCGGGCTCGCGAGCAGCCGGGACCTCTGGGCCCGGCTGAGCCCGGCGCTCGCGGAGCCGAATCACGCTGAGCGTCGCGAGCGAGAGCACCAGCGCCGAGGCGATCAGCCAGAGGACGGAGGCGTTCCCGCGGTTGAGGGGGCTCATCTCCTCGGATGTGAGAGTCGGTCCGAGTGTCGAGACGCAGACCCAGGCGAAGAGGGCCGGCAGCGCGAAGCGGAAATCGGACAGGGACGTCGACGGCGTGGCGCGCGCTGCCAGCACGACCGAGGTTAGGACCGCGGCCATGAATGGAGCGATTGCTAGCCACGCATTGGTGACGCCGAATGCCGTCAGGACGGTGTGCTCGAGTCTGCCCTGAATCAGCCAGTCCGCCCACGTGCCGGTGCCCTGCTTGCCGAGCAGCGGATAGGTCAGCGTCGCGGCGAGCATCATCAGCCCCGAGGGAATGGCCAGCCCCAGGGTGAGCGCGGGCAGTCGCCTGTAGGTGTACGCGAGGCCGATCGCGATGAAAGGAAGCGCCGGGATCAGGAACCGTGGGCCCGGGGTGCCGCCGCCGTAGGGCAGCCAGTAGCCGCTGTTGTAGACGAAGTAGACCGCGGCGATGGCGAGGATCGTGTTGGCCTCCGCGCGGTGGCCATCCCGGCGCATCATGAAGGTGCCGACCACGCCCATGATCACGATCGGAGTCAGCACCAGCAGGCCGCGCCCGGCGAGTAACAGCTGGACGGCACTGTCGAAGCGCGGCGCTGTGATCCCGAAGAAGCCCGCGCTGTTCAGGCCAAGCACGTCGTGACCGCTGACGCCGGGGAAGTCGACGGCGTAGCCGTAGGCAAGTTTGAGCGGATTGCCGAAGGCCCAGAGATTGAACGCGAGCATCGGCAGCGCGCCGGCGACCGCGCCGGCCGCATAGGCACCTCCCCGGCGGAGCCAGTCGGTCCTGCGCGAGAGTGCGTAGCCGATCAGCACCACGCCGACCAGGCCGGTCTGGAACTCGAACGTGACCGCGAGTCCCGCGAGAAGGCCGGCAAGTGCGACCAGCCTGCGGTCGGGCTCCCTGTCCCTCTCCCTCATGAGCACGCAGAAGGCCGCGAAGGCAAGCCCGGCGGAGATCACGTGCGAGAAGAATTCCGCGGCGAACGTCGTCACCACCGTCGCCACGCCGAGGGTGATCGCGGCGGCCGTGCCGTAGCCGGGCACGAAGCGGTCGGCGGCCCAGCGCACCGCGAGGAGCAACAGGACGGCCGGGATTACAGCTCCGAGCAGGGTGAGAGCCCAGATGATCGGAGTCAGCCTCTCTATCGACGCCTGGACAACCTGTCCGCGCTCCACGTTGTAGCCGAAGTTCTCGATGGGAATGACGCCGTCGTAGCGCCACTTCGGATGCGTGGTGCGGTCGACGTTATGAGCGGCGGCGCGGGCCAGCTTGTCGCCGCCGAGCCCCTCAATCGCCTCGTAGAGCGGCGTCGTGAGCGCCGCCATGCCGGGGCTCTTCACGGAGTAGAAGTGGCCGTCGACCCAGGCCTTGTCGTTCGTGTTCCAGTGCCACTGGTCGATCTGCGGCTGGCCCTTTGAGAACGCCTGCACCTGGTCGAAATGCGCCAGCTGAGCCCAGCCCACCTGGTGCATGACGAGGCCCCAGGCGACCCCGAGTGTGACCACGGCGGCCACCCCGGGACGGGCGAAGAGTGGCTGTAACGACTGTCGCAAGCGCCTCATGAGGGCGGCGATTGTACGCGGCAGAGGGCCATGGTCCACGGGGTGGGGCTCCTGGTCTCGATTACCTCGAAGCGGCGGGTGAGAAACCGCACGAACTCCCGCTTCGACCAGTGATTGACGTGTCCGGGAGTGTTGCCCAGCTCCCCGACGTAGGAGAGCCGCGCCAGGTTGAGCGCCCGCCAGAGCGGCTCCCGCGGAACGCTCGCGATCAGCCAGGGCCTGGCGAGGCCGGCCAGCACGTCCAGGGCCCGCTCGGGGTCCTCGAGGTGCTCCAGCACCTCGCAGCAGAGGATCAGCTCCGCGGCATGGCGCTCGGGATCCAGCGCCTCGACCGGCATCGCCTCGAAGTCGATCGCTACATCGGCGGCCGCGGCGCGCCGTCGGGCCTCCTCCAGGACCTGGTGGAAGGCGTCGGTCCCGTGCATCGCGATCCCGCCCTTGGCGAGCCGGATGGCGAGCTCGCCCTCGCCGCAGCCGACTTCATGCGCCTGCCTCGCCCCGGTCCGCTCGACCAGCTCGTCGAGCTGGACCATGAAGCCGGCCATCAGGCGCCGGGCGACCGGATTCGAGGTGCCGTACTTGTCGTAGACGTTCCCGCCCGCCGCGGCGGCTTCCACGTTCACCGGGCGACGCTGGTCTCGATCGTCTCCACGGTCAGCCGGCGGGGGGCCTCGAGATCGCCGCGCTCGTAGTTGGAGGGCGGGACCCCGGCCTCGAGCTCGAGTCGCCTGACCCGCTCGTAGACGCGCTGCTGGATCGAGCGCTGCCCGGCGAGCGCGTCGCCGATGATCCCGAGCGCGAACATCTGGACGGCGGCCAGCATCAGCACGGCCCCGAGAATCAGCGACTGGATGTGTCCGCTGCGGTCGCCGTTGAGGATCCAGTCGAGCAGGAACGGCGACCACGCCGCGAGCGCCAGCACACCGAAGACGAACGTGAGCAGCATGAATACGCGCAGCGGCTCATAGAGCGTGTAGGCGCGGAAGATTGCGAAGGCGTTTCGCCTGACGTAGGCGGAGGTAGAGCCTGCGAGGCGCGACTCCCGATCCGTCTCGTTGGGGGCGATGGGGACGTCCTCGATCGCCACCGACATCTTCCCTGCCTGGATCAGGCTCTCGAGCGTGTAGGTGTAGCGGGAGACGACGATCAGCTGGAGGGCCGCCTCGCGGTTGTAGGCGCGAAAGCCCGAGGTCGTGTCGAGCACCCGGGTGCCCGAGGCGCGGCGGACCACCCAGCTGCCCAGCTTCTGCAGGAGCTTCTTGGTGGGGGAGAAGTGCTGGACGTTCTGCACCTGGCGATCGCCCACGACCATGTCGGCGCGGCGGGCGACGATCGGCTCGATCAGGCGTGGAATATCGGAGGAGCTGTACTGCCCGTCAGCGTCGGTGTTGACGATCACGTCGGCGCCGAGCTTGAGGGCGGCATCGAGCCCGGCCTGGAAGGCAGTGGCGAGCCCCCGGTGGCTGGTCAGGCTGACAAGGTGGTCAACGCCGTGGCGGCGTGCGACCTCGACGGTGTCATCCGTCGAACCGTCGTCGACGATCAGCCACTCGACCTGGTCGAAGCCGGGGACCTCGCGCGGCAGCTCGGAGAGCACCCGCGGCAGGGACTCCTCTTCGTTCAGACAGGGGATCTGGATGACAAGCTTCACGCGCGTGATCGTAGGGTTTGTTCGGAGATGACGCGGGTTCTTCGCATCGTCGAACTGAGGCGCCATGCTCGCCGTTGAGCGGCTGGGCGAGGGGCCGCCGGTCCTCTTCATCCACGGCGACATTGTCGGCCCAGACCTCACCTGGCGGAAACAGCGGGAGCTCGCCGAGCGCTGGAGCCTGATGATCCCCAGCCGGCCGGGTTTCGGGGAGAGCGCGCCGCTGGAGCGCAACGACTTCGAGATCGAGGCGCCGATGTTCGCCGAGCTGCTGGGCGACGGGGCCCACCTGGTCGGCCACTCCTACGGCGCGGTGATTGCGTTGCTGGTCGCCGCACAGCGCCCCGACGCGGTGCGCTCGCTCACCGTCTCGGAGCCCGGCTGCCTGCGGGTGGCGGCGGGCAACCCGGTGGTCGACGAGATGATCTCCAACGGTGAGCGCCTCTTCGCGCACGCGTCGGAGATCCCGTCGGAGGACTTCCTGAGGTTGTTCCGGGGCGGCGCCGGCTCGGCGTACGGGACGCCGGAGGACCTGCCGCCGGAGCTGATGCACGGGGTCGAGCTGCTCAAGCGTGAGAGGCCCTCATGGGAGGCCGGGATCCCCCTCGAGACCCTGGTCTCGGCCGGCTTTCCGGTGCTCGTCGTCTCCGGTGGCCACTCAGAGGCCTTCGAGGCGGTCTGCGACGCACTCGCCGAGGCACTCTCCAGCGAACGCGAAGTGATCCCCGGCCGGGGACACACCGTTCCCTCCACGGGAGCTCCCTACAACGAGCGCCTTGAGGCGTTCATGCGCGCCGCCGAGCCGACCTGACCCGCGTTTCGCATTCACAAAATTGATACGCGGGGGGACCACCTCCTTAACCGGCTGGGGCCCGCGGCTTCCTAGATTCGCCGCTCCATTGCGCACCGGCGCTGGACCCGGAGCGCGAACTCAAAAAGGAGAACCAGGTGATCAGAAGGAAGCAGGCCATCTCGCTGATCGTCGGGGGAGCGGTCGCGACCGGCGCGGTGTTCGCCGGCATGGGACTCGCCAAGCCGTCGAGCAGCGTCAATCTCACGAACGTCCCGACGCCGAACACGAAGTCGGACGCCTTCGCCCCGCCGAGCAAGCTCTCTCCCGAGCTGAAGCAGCTCGTGGTGGCGCAAGGCGCGACGAAGCTGGAGAACCCCTCCACGCTCACGTCCTACTACGGCTACGACAACGACAAGCTCAACTCGGCCAGCGAACCGGTCATGGTGCCAACCGCCGCCAACCCCGTCGAGGCGCACAAGACCGAGCCCGACAAGAACACGTACCTGACCTTCAAGCACAGCCTGCCGGGCGCGGACCCGAACTACGACTACGGGACCCATTTCCTGTTCCAGGGTCACGAGACCGGTGTCAGCGGCTACATCACCCGCATCAACCTGGACGCCGACGCGGCGCACAGGGTCACCCTGCTCGCGACCCAGGACGCGAACCACAACCCGATCTCCACGATCGACGGCTCGACCTGGGACCCGTGGGCGCAGCGACTGCTGTTCACCACGGAGAACGCGAGCGCTCCCACGTATGCGGCGACCCCGGGCTATCCGTCGACGGTCACTGATGTCTCGGGCGCGCTCGGACGCGGTGGGTACGAGGGCATCCAGAACGATTCAGCGGGCGACCTCTGGATTGCGGAGGACATCGGCGGCGCGAACAAGCCGCCGGCAGGTTCCGCCACCTGCAGCAACTCCGGGACTCCCCCGCCGGCATGCACCGTCGCGCGGAGGCCCAACAGCTTCATCTACCGCTACGTCCCCGCTCACAAGGGTGACCTGGCGAACGGGAAGCTGCAGGTCCTGCAGGTGCTCAACTCGTCGAACCAGCCGATCACGTTCGACAGCCAGGCGGCGCTCAATAACCCCGACGAGGTGGCCCTGCACACCTACGGGAACACGTTCCAGACCAAGTGGGTGACCGTTCACGACACCGCGGTCGACGGCACGGCACCGTTCAACGCGAACACGCTCGCGAAGACGCCGCTGCCCACTCACACCGGCAACGTCGGAACTCCGTTCAAGCGACCGGAGAACGGCAGCTTCCGGCCGGGCAGCGATTTCGAGCAGTTCTTCTTCGACGAGACCGGAGACACGAACGCCAACAGCCCGGAGAACGACACGGCCGGCGGTTGGGGCTCGGTGATGAAGCTGAGCCAGAGCAATCCGAGCGCCAACACCGGCACGATCAGCCTGTTCTACAAGCCGGACGGCCTTCACAGCTCGTTCGACAACGTCACCTTCCTGTCGAAGGACCTGGTTACGTTCGTACAGGACATGGGTGACGGGCTGCATACGCAGCTGAACGCACTCGACTCGGGCTACACGCTCGATGTCACCAAGGACTACTCGAACCCCTCGATCCAGCCGGTCCGCTGGCTCGCCGAGGGCCGCGATCCGTCGGCGACGCTCGACGCCAGCGCGTCCCCGGTCGGGTTCGGGGTGAACGAAGGTGACAACGAGATCACGGGAGTCCTCGTCTCCGATGGAGATCCGAGCGCCAACGGGATTCTCGGCGCCGACGTCCCGGATCTGAGCGATTCGCGGTGGCGCTGGTTCTACACCCAGCAGCACGGCGACAACAACACGTGGGAAGTGCTCCCTCACCGGCACGACCACTAGCTACCCGCGCCCTGGCGGGCTGACGGGTTGATCAGCGGGGCCCGGGCATTTGCCCGGGCCCCGCCCTCTCCTGCGGAGACTACGAGCCCTTGCTCGCCGCAGTCCGCACCGAAGAGGCGACCAGCCGCGAGTAAAGCTCGATTCCCTTCTCCGTCAGGTGAATGCCGTCGGTGGTGATGCCGCCGTGCGAGTCCGCGATCGAGTGCCAGTCCACCAGCTGCGCCTGCCCCCAGTTCCGCGCGGCATCCGAGAGGGCGGAGTTGACCTCGCCCTGCCAGCTGCGCGGCACCTCGACGTTCACCAGGTAGACGTGCGGCACTCCCCTGAGCGCGTCGTGGAGGCGCTCGAGGTCGTCGCTGTAGATCGGTCCGTTGTTGCCGAGCTGGAGGACGACGTTGTCGGGCAGCCCCCCATGCGCCGCGTACTGATGGAGCAGGTCGACGATGTCGTTCGCCTGGCGGCCGACCTGGGCGTTCAGCGTGAGTCGCGGGCCGAGCAATCGCGCGAGCCCATTGCGCGCGTCGACCATCACCGAGTCGCCCAGGGCGAGCACGGGCAGCGCCCTGGCCTTGCCGCCCTTGGTGGTGGACCCCTTCACAGGGATGCGACCGCCTGAGTGCTCTGAGACCGCGGCGCTGACCGAGATCGGTGGCGCGACGAACTTCTTCCGCGGCGTGATCTCCGCGGAGGCAACCCGGAGCTGGCCCGGCCGCCCCTGCGGCACGATCCCGCTCCAGCCCACGATGATCACGATGGCGGTCACGCCGACCGCGATCCCGACGCGGCCAATGCGCAGCCAGTCCGGGCGCTGCCAGCTGGTCGAGCGCCGGAAGGGCTGTTCCACGTAGCGGTAGGAGAGATCCGCCAGCGCCAGCGTCAGGCCCAGTTGCAGCGCGAACAGGATCGGCCCGTGCAGCGGCACGTCGATTCCCGGGCGCGTGAGCTCGAGCACCGGCCAGTGCCAGAGATAGAAGCTGTAGCTGCGGAGCCCGAGCCAACGCATCCCCGGGTTGCCGAGCTTCCGGCCGATGCTGGCCGCGGGATGAGCGAGCGCGGCGATCAGCATCGCCGTCCAGACCGAGAGCAGCAGGAAGCCGCCGTGGTAGAGCGAGATGTCGTAGTCGTGGACGGTGAGGAAGGTGATCACCACCATCGACAGCCCGATCGCCCCCATCACGTCCAGAGCGACGGGCGCCAGCGTCCCCGTCTTCGCCTTGAGCTTCTCGGGATGCCAGAAGAACGCCAGGGCCACGCCGATCAGCAGCGGCGTCGCCCGCGTGTCGGTCCCGTAGAAGGCCCGGTTCGGGTTGCCCGGGTCGAACAGGATCGCCATCAGCAGGCTGGACGCGATGGCGCCCGCGATCACACCGACCACCAGGCGCCTGTGGCCAAATCGCGTCATGAAGAACGCAAAGGCGATGGGCCAGAGCAAGTAGAACTGCTCCTCGACCGCCAGCGACCAGAGGTGGCGGAACAGCGAGGGCCGCGCGAACTCCTGGAAGTAGGACTGGTGGCTCAGGATCAGGTCCCAGTTAGTGACGTAGGCCATCGAGGCGAGCGCCTGCCCCCGCAGCGTCGAGATCTGCCCGAAGTCGAAGAACGCGCCGGCGACCATCACCACTGCGATCAGCACCCCCACCGCCGGCAGCAGCCGCCGTGCTCGCCGCAGCCAGAAGGCGACGAGGTCGACGCGGCCCTCCTTGCGGAACTCGCTGAGCAGCAGCGACGTGATCAGGTAGCCGCTGATGACGAAGAAGACGTCGACGCCGAGGAACCCGCCGGGCAGCCAACCCCCACCGTTGTGGAAGTGGTAGACGAAGACGGCCAGCACGGCGATCGCGCGCAGGCCATCCAAGCCGGGCATGTACGGCAGATGCTTGCTGCTGGGTGACACCGAACTACCTCAGCAGGGATGGTGGCAATCCCGGCCCAGCTTGAACAGCCCCGGCAGGGGTCTTGCAGGCCCCTTCGGGCGTCAAGAAGCCCTCCAGGCCTCCCTGCCGGCAACGAAGACCGTGTCGACCAGTGGCACGCCCGGTCGGTAGACCAGATCGATGTAGGAGGACGCATCCAATAGGACGGCATCTGCGCGCGCGCCAGAGGACAATCGGCCGACGTCGTCGCTGCGAAGCGCCCTGGCACCCCCCGCTGTGGCCGCCAGCAGCGCCTCCTCGATGCTCATCCCCATTTCGCGGACTGCCAGCGCGATGCAGAAGCTCATCGAGGTCGTGTTGCTTGAACCTGGGTTCGTGTTGGTCGCGATCGCCACCTGGACGCCTGCGTCGATCATCCTGCGCGCGTCTGGATACGGCTGCCGAGTCGAGAAGTCGGTGGCGGGGAGGAAGGTCGCGACCGTATCGCCGGCGGCCAGCGCGGCGACGTCGGCGTCGTCGAAGTAGGTGCAGTGATCGACCGAAGCGGCTCCCATCTCGACCGCCAGCTGAATCCCGGGTCCGGGCCCGAGCTGATTGCCATGCACCCGCAATCCGAGCCCGGCCGACGCGCCGGCGGCGAGCACCGCCCGTGACTGCTCGGCGTCGAATGCGCCGCGCTCACAGAAGACGTCGATCCAGCGCGCCGAAGGAGCACAGGCGGCGAGCATTTCTCCGCAAACCAGCTCGACGTATTCGTCCGCCCGCCCTTCGTACTCGTGGGGAACCGCATGGGCTCCGAGGAAGGTGACGTCCTCCGTCAGCTCGGCGGCGATCTCGCACAGACGCCGCTCACCGCGGACGTCGAGTGCGTAGCCGGACTTGATCTCGAGGTAGGTGATTCCGGCGCGCAGCGCCTCGGCACGGCGGCCCGCGGCCAGCGCCCGCAGCTCGTCGTCGCCGGCGGCGCGGGTCGCTTCGGTGGTGACCCTGATGCCGCTCGCCTCGTAGGGCTGCCCGGCCATCCGCGCAGCGAACTCCTCGGATCGGTCTCCGGCGAAGACGAGGTGGGTGTGACTGTCGACGAAGCCCGGGACCAGGCAGCGCCCGCCGGCGTCGAAGGCCTGATCGGCCGCGGCGGCCTTGCCCTCCACCGCAGCGACCCGACCGTCCTCGAACACCAGAGTGGCGTCGCGGACGATCCCAAGCGGACCCTCTCCGAGCGAGGAGTCGTTGGTGACCAGCAGGCCGATGTTCTCGATCGCCAGCGAGCTCATGGCTCAAGCCTGGAGATCGAGTCGCGGAGCTCCGCCGCGACGTCCATGCCGAGGTGAGCGCCCTCCCGCACCACGAACCGCCCCCCGACGAGCACGTCGCGTACGTCGGCGGCGGCCGCCGCGAAGAGAACTGACTCGATCGCGTGATCCGCGGAGGTCCCCGCGAGGCGTACCCCGTCGAGCCGGATCGTCACCAGGTCCGCGAGGCCCCGGGGCGCGATCGTGCCGGCTTCCGGCCATCCGATCGCTGCGCAGCCGTCCGCGGTCGCGGCGCGGAGCAGCCTGGCGGCGGAAATGCCTCCCCGCGTCCCGGTCTCGAGACGCTCGTTGAGCTCGACCGCGCGCGCCTCCTCGAAGGGTTCAATCAGCCCGTTGGAGTCGGTGCCGAGGGAGAGAAGCGCCCCATCCTTCGCCAGACGGCGAGCCGGCCCCACCCCGTCGGCCAGGTCACGTTCGGTCGTCGGGCAGAGGCAGACCGTGCATCCGGCACCGCCGAGCAGGCTGAAGTCGCCGTCGGCCGGGTGCGTGACGTGAACGGCGGTGAAGCGCTCCGAAAGCGCACCCGCTTCGCTGAGCAATGCCGTCGGGGTCATGCCGTAGGCGGCCGCACAGTCCTCGTTCTCGGCGGGCTGTTCGGAGACGTGGGCGTGCAGTGGCCAGGATCGCTCGGCCGCGAAGGTCGCCACCCGCGCAGCGGCCTCGCGATCGACGGCTCGCACGCTGTGGATCGCGGCGCCGACCCGCGCGTCCGTGCCGGGATCGAGCTCATCCACCCGCTCGGCCCAGCCGTCGGCGCTGCCGTCAGAGAAGCGAAGCTGGACGCCCTCCGCCTCCTCGTCGATTCCGCCGTTGAGGTAGCAGCTGTCGAGCAGGGTGATGCGAATCCCTGCCTCACGAGCGGCGGCGATCACCGCCTTGCCGACGGCGTTCGGGTCGTCGTAGCGAGCTCCTCCAGGACCGTGGTGGACGTAGTGGAACTCGCCCACAGCCGTGATTCCGGCCAAAGCCATTTCACCGAAAGTGGCCCGGGCGAGGGCGAAATAGAGGTCGGGGTCGATCACCTCGGCGAGCTCGTACATCCGCTGTCGCCAGGTCCAGAAGTCCCCGCGCCCAGCCTGGGTTCGCCCGCGCAAGGCCCGCTGGAAGGCGTGCGAGTGAGCGTTTGCCAGGCCCGGGATCGTCACGCCGGGCAACCTGGTCGCCTCGGGCGGCGGGGTGTCGACACCCGTCGCCACCGAGGAGATCCGCTCGCCATCCAGCTCGATCAGGACGCTCGCCTCGGCGCCCTCGCCGCCGAGCCAGGCGAGCTCGCACCAGAGCGCAGTCGGCCGGTCGGCGCTCACGACTCGAGCTCTTGGCTGAGCCGGGCGACCCGCTGCATGAACTCGTCGCGCTGATGCCGGTTGAACTGCTCCCAGGTCGCGAACGTCCGCGGATCGGCGCGGTCGACGAAGAGCCTGCCGTCGAGGTGATCCACCTCGTGCTGGAAGGTGCCGGCCGTCAGCCCGCGCTTCACCTCTTCCTGCTCCTTGCCCTCGCGATCCAGATAGCGGACCCGGACCGCGAGGTGTCGCGGGAGGCTGCCGCGCAGGTCGGGCACCGAAAGACAGCCCTCGTTGATCTCGATCGTCTGGTCGCCGACCGGCTCGAGCGAGGGATTGATCATCACCGTAAGTGGGACGGGAGGCTTGTACGGATAGCGGGGGTTTCCCTCCTCCACCTCCACGATCGCCACCCGCACCGGCTCGCCGACCTGATTGGCTGCGATCCCGGCACCGTGGGTGGCACGCTTGGTGTCGATCAGGTCATCGACCAGCTCCTGGATCGCCGCCGAGCCGATCTCCTCGGAACTGAGCTCCCTGGCGCGCTCGCGCAGCACGGGATCTCCGATCTCAACGACCCCCCGAACGCTCACTCGCGGTCCCGCATCGGCAGTCGCACGCCACGCTCATCCGCGACGTCGATCGCCCGCTCATACCCGGCATCGGCGTGCCGCATCACGCCGGTTCCCGGGTCGGTGGTCAGCACCCGCTCGAGCCTCTGAGCCGCGAGGTCGGTGCCGTCGGCAACGCAGACCATTCCGGCGTGGAGCGACCGACCGATGCCCACTCCGCCGCCGTCGTGGATGCTCACCCAGGATGCCCCGGCCGCCGTGTTGACCAGCGCGTTGAGCAGCGGCCAGTCCGCGATCGGGTCGGAGCCGTCGGCCATTGACTCCGTCTCGCGGTAGGGAGAGGCGACCGAGCCCGAGTCGAGGTGATCGCGGCCGATCACGATCGGCGCCGAGACCTCTCCCGACCGCACCAATTCGTTGAAGCGCAGGCCGAGGCGCGCCCGCTCTCCGTACCCCGCCCAGCAGATCCGCGCCGGCAGACCCTGGTAGGCGATCCTCTCCTCGGCGAGCTTGATCCAGCGGTGCAGCGCTTCGTCGTCGGGGATCTCCTCGAGCACGGCCCGGTCGGTGGCTGCGATGTCCGCCGGATCGCCGGAGAGGGCGACCCAGCGGAAGGGGCCCTTGCCCTCGCAGAACAGGGGGCGGATGTAGGCGGGGACGAACCCCGGGTAGGCGAAGGCCCGCTCGAACCCGCCCAGCTCCGCCTCGGCGCGGAGGCTGTTGCCGTAGTCGAAGACCTCGGCCCCGGCATCGAGGAAGCCGACCATCGCGGCGCAGTGGGCGGCGATCGCGGCCCGGGAGCGCTTGACGTACTCGTCGGGGCTTTCCTCCCGTAGGCGCAAGGCCTCATCCAGCGGCATCAGGTTCGGCACGTAGCCATTCAGCGGGTCGTGAGCACTGGTCTGGTCGGTGACGATGTCGGCCTCGAAGCCCACTCTCTGGAGCTCCGGCAGCACATCGGCGGCGTTGGCCACCAGCCCGATGCTCAGGGGACGGCCCTCGCCCTTCGCAGCCCGGCAGCGGGCGATTGCGTCCTCGAGGTCCTCGGCCTCCTCGTCGAGGTAGCCGATCTCGATCCGGCGCCGAAGGTGCTCGGCGTCGACCTCGATACAGAGCGCGACCCCGCCGTTCATCGTGATTGCCAGCGGTTGCGCGCCGCCCATGCCGCCGAGCCCGGCCGTCACCGAGATCGTTCCCGCCAGGGATCCGTCGAAGCGGCGTCGCGCGATCTCGGCGAAGCACTCATAGGTCCCCTGGACGATGCCCTGGCTCCCGATGTAGATCCAGGATCCGGCGGTCATCTGGCCGTACATCGTCAGTCCCTCTGCTTCCAAGCGACGAAATTCGTCCCAGTTGTCCCACTCCCCGACCAGATTTGAATTGGCGATCAGAACCCGGGGCGACCACTCGTGAGTGCGGAAGACGCCGACCGGCTTGCCCGACTGGACCAGCAGGGTCTCGTCGTCGCCCAGCTCGCGCAGCGATTCCACGATCGCGTCGAACGCCTCCCAGGAGCGCGCCGCTCGTCCGCTGCCCCCATAGACGACGAGCTGGTCGGGATTCTCGGCGACCTCCGGGTCGAGGTTGTTCATCAGCATGCGCAGGGCCGCCTCCTGCTGCCAGCCCTTGCAGGAGATCTCGGGGCCACGCGGGGCGTGGACTTCGCGAGGCCCGCTCATCGCAGCTCTCCTATCGCGCCCTCAACGGCCCGCTCGAGATCGCCCGTGGCGATCAACCGCTCCATCGCCTCCAGCTCCGGGCTGACGTGGCGGTCGGGCCCGGGCCCGGGGACGCCGGCGGACCGGATCGCCGCAAGAGCCGCGGCGGTGCCCGGTCCCGGGTCGAGCGGGGCGCGGAGCTCGAGCCCGCGCGCAGCGCAGGCGGCCTCCACGGCCAGAATGCGACGGAGGTTGTCGAGGGCGGCACGCAGCTTCCTGGCAGCTCCCCAGCCCATCGAGACATGGTCTTCCTGCATCGCGCTCGTCGGCAGCGAGTCCACCCCCGCTGGACCCGCCAGCCGTCGATTCTCGGCGACCATCGCGGCCTGTGTGTACTGGGCGATCATCAACCCCGAGTCGACGCCCGGGTCATCGGCCAGGAACGGCGGCAGACCCTCGGACCGGCTTGCGTCCAGAAGCCGGTCCGTACGGCGCTCGGCGATCGCGCCGGTGTCCGCGATGGCCATCGCAAGCAGGTCGCAGGCCAGGGCGAGGGGAGCTCCGTGGAAGTTGCCGCATGACTCGACCCGTCCGTCCGGCAGCACCATCGGGTTGTCGATTGCAGAGCGAAGCTCCTCCGCCGCGACCCGGTCGGCGTACGCGAGGGCGTCGCGGGCGGCGCCGTTGACCTGGGGGGCGCATCGGAGCGAGTAGGCGTCCTGCACGCGCGGATCGTCCTCGCGGTGGCTGGCGACGATCGGCGAGCCGGCGAGCAGGCGGCGCAGATTGGCGGCGCTGGCCGCCTGGCCGGGCTGAGGGCGCAGGGCGATCAGGTCTTCGGCGAAGGCGCGATCGGTCCCGAGCAGGGCCTCCACCGACATCGCGGCAGTCAGATCGGCGATGTGCAGCAGCGAACGCAGGTCCCAGCTCGCGATCACCAGCATCCCGAGGATGCCGTCGGTGCCGTTGATCAGCGCCAGGCCCTCCTTCGCGTGCAATGTGAACGGCTCGATCCCGGCTTCGGCGAGAGCCTCAGCGGCGGGACGCCGCTGCCCCGCGGAGTCCATGACCTCCCCCTCGCCGATCAGGGCCAGGGCGCAGTGCGCCAGCGGGGCCAGGTCGCCGCTCGCGCCGAGGGAGCCGTGCTCGGGGACGACCGGCGTGATCCCTGCGTTCAGGACCGCCACGATCGTCTCGGCGAGCTCCGGCCTCGCCCCCGAGTACCCCATGGCCAGCGATCGTGTCCGCAACAGCATCATCGCCCTGACGACCTCCCGCTCGACCGGCTCTCCCATCCCGGCGGCGTGCGAGCGGATCAGCGCCTGCTGAAGCTCCTCGCGGCGCTCCGCCGGGATCGCCGTCGTCGCGAGCGATCCGAACCCGGTGGAGACGCCATAGGCGGGCTCCGCGGAGGAGGCCAGCCGCTCCACGATCGCGGCACTCTTGGTCATCGCGTCGCGGGCCTCGCCGCTGAGCTCGATACCGGTGTCCTCGCGGGCGACGGCGACGACCTCGGCGGGCTCCAAGCCGGTGGCGCTCAGCTCAATCATCCGGCGCTGACTATCCCACTCCCGGCCCGCCGACCGCGAGCGCCCCGACCAGGATTCACAACTCGGGTCTTAGGTCGTCTTCACCACGAGGACCGAGCAGTCGGCCTTGTGTGTGACCGAATTGGGGACGCTGCCGAGCACCTTCCGCTGCATGCCCTTGTTCCCGATCACCAGGACGTCTGCGCCGCACTCATTGGCGAGGCGCACCAGCACGTCCGCGGGATCGCCCTCGTCGACTGCGGTCGTGCACTCGATTCCCTGCTCGTTCATCTGGGCCTCCGTCCGAGAGAGGATCTCCCGGAGTTGGGCCGCGGGGCGGTAGGACCACTCTGCCTCGTCCGAGTCGGGCGGTGGTGGATCTGACTTGAATGCGCTGAGCAGCACGAGCTTCGCGTCGAAGCGCCGGGCGAACTCAGCCGCCTGTTTTACCGCTTCGCTCGCCGTCTCTGAGCCATCCATGCCCACTGCGACGGTGGAGACCACGGGATTAGGTCTATCACGCCCCGACCAGGATTCGAACCTGGGGCCTACTCCTTAGGAGGGAGTCGCTCTATCCAGCTGAGCTATCGGGGCTCGGCGGCCATTGAAGCGCAACCCGGGAGTCAGGTCAGGGATACCTCGACCGCCGCGTTGAGGTTGGGGTAGTACTCCTTCACCTTGTCGGCGCCGTACTTCTCGCCGAACACCTGAGCAGCGTGGTCGACGACGGCCGGGTCCTCGGTCGGCTCGGCGTCGGCGCGGTACTCGGCGCCATCCGCATTCAGGCCGATCGTCGGCGTCTTCTCGATGTTCCGGTACCAGTTGCTGTCGGTGCCGGTGACCGGCAGCAGGAGCAGCTTGTCTCCCTCGAGCACGAACCAGATGGGCCGGGTGCTCTCGTTCGCGGTCTTGCGGCCGGTGACAGTCAGGTCGAGCTCGTTCGCGTCACGCAGTGCGCTCTTCAGATCTTCGCCTGCCATCGCGTCCTCCTGTGAGCTATCGGGGTCGATCTCCAGTGTGACGCAACGCCTGTCTCCTCTAGGCACTCTTGCCCTTGTGAGTACGAAATGCCGTGCCGATAAAGGTTCGAATGGAAGTCAGGGGGCGCAAGTGGGTCCAAGGATGGACAGCAATGGCAGCGGCCTTGGGGGTCGCGATCCTTCTCGTGTCGTGCGGCGGATCGGCCCAGGAGGCCCTCTGCCGACCCAACCTCGACCCGCATCTGACGCCGCCGGGGACCGGAGCGGCCGCATACACCATGGGGATCCGGGTCAATCGGGCCTCGGACGTTGACCAGATCGAGAGCGCGATCGGCGATCGCATCCTGCCCCGCGACGTCTTCGTCATCAACACCGAGTACCCAAGCTCGAAGCCGAGCGACTGGGAAGCTGCGCTCGAGGAAATCGGGGAGAAGTTCCGCTGTAACCGGATCGTCACCCTGACCGGCCTCAGCCCCGACCCACAGAAGCCGGGCTATGAGTACGCGCTGGTCGGGCACCCGGAGCTGGACGCGGTCATGATCGACTGGGAGCCCGATACCTGGGCCAACCTGCACCAGGGTCCCTGGACCTCACGGCAGGCGACCGGCCTCCAGCGGATCGACACCCAGCTTCGGGCCCTCGCCCGGCGGCTGGCAACGACCGACCACACTCGAATGGCGCTGGTTCCGGACTACATGCCGGCGTGGGACTACGGCCGGAACGCCCGTGTCATCGCAGGCGCCAACTTCCTCCTCGATCCGATTCATCGCGGGTACCAGATCGTCCAGACCCAGCCCAACTGCGGCACGCCCTCCGCTCCAGGCCCGCTGATCGGGGGACTCACCTCCCAGCTTCGCTTCCAGTACCGGGGCCTCTTCGGGGTACCCCTGGTCGGCGGCAGAGGCGCGAGCGCCGTCTTCAACAGGGACCTCCTCAACCACCTCGGCTTCGAGATCGCATTCGACGAAACCCCGAACCCGAAGGCCTCGGAGGCCGTCGAGAGGATCGGCCCGGTCCAGGCGGCCCAGTGCACCCAGCAGATCGAGCGGGCCGGTGGGAACGGGATCCTCTACTGGGCCTCGCCCGCCTCGATCGAGAAGATGCTCGACACGCCCGTCGGCGAGGCGCTCAGGCCTCGCAACGCGAGCTGAGCCCTATTCCGGCTCGTCGTAGAGGCTCTCTGCCGCGAGCGCCTGCCCCTGCTCGCTCCAGATCTTGACCTCGAGATAGAGCTCGTCCGGGAAGCCCTTGACCGCGTCGATCGCGACCAGGGTGAAGCGCTCGTCCGTGACCGGCGTCTGGTCGACGACCTCGGCTTCGAGCTCGGCGGTGGCGGCCTTGGCCCCGCGGACCAGTGGCGTCCCCCAGACGAGGGTGACGTCGCCGCGGCGATCGCTCTCGCCGCGCCACTGGCCGATCACCTCCTCGTTCAGGTCGATCATCCAGTCGGGGTTCTCGTCGGCGGTGACGTCGGTGAAGTCCGCGGTCGCCTCGTAGGCGTCGGCCTCGCCGCCCTCGGGCCGGGCGAAGGAGACGACGCCGAAGTACTCGCTGGGCGTCTGGGCTCCCTCGACTGGCGCGACGCCGGGCACGTAGACGCGCCCGCCCCAGCCTCGCTCGGGGAACCAGGTCACCTCGCCCGGAGGGCCGCCCGCCTCGGAGATGTGCGGCTCGCAGGCCTTTGCGAACTCATCGCGCAGCCGCGCACCCCAGCGCCCGTACGGCAGGCCCTCGACGCTGGCGTCGGCGATGAAGCGCGGAATCGGTTGGCGAACCGGCGGCATGGGGGCGGGACCCTACCCGAGCGCCTCTCGCAGCTCCGCGGCCGCCCGCTCCGGCGGGAAGACGTTGATCTCGACGCCGGTCGACATCTCGAATCCGGCGCGGATCCCGATCCGTGGGGCGATGTCGAGGTGCCAGTGGAACGGCTCGGCCCCACGCGGGGCTGTCAGCGTCCAGAGGTTGTACTGGGGGACCTGGCCGAAGCGGGCCTCCAGTGCGCGGAGCGCCGTGCGCAGCATCCCCACACCGACATCGCCGTCGCGCTCGAAGCTCGGCGCGGGGTTCCGGGGAATGATTCGCAGCTCGAAGGGTGAGCGCGAGGCCCACGGGCAGATCAGCAGCGCGTCGTCGTCGATCGCCACGAGCCGTTCCCGGCGGCGGACCTCCTCCGAGGCGATCTCCGCGAGCAGGTCCCCACCCATCGTGTGCTGGTTGTAGGAGCTGAAGCGCTCCCGCTCGCGCGCCACCTGGCCGGGGACGAAGCCAAGGGCGTAGAGCTGGGCGTGGCTGTGCTCGAGCGAGGCCCCGGCCTCCTTGCCCTCGTTGACGATCAGTTGCACGTAGGCCGCCTCGTCGTGCGCACTCATCCGCGTCCGCCAGCCGGCCACAGTCGCCGACAGCTCGGAGTCGTCGAGCTGTCCGAGCGAGGTGACGTGCCGCGGCGAGCTGACGATCACCTCATGGAAGCCGGTCGCGACCGTGGCGCGAAAGAGATCCGGCTCCCGGCCCCGCGAGGCCGCCCGCAGCGGGTCGCCGGCGGGCGTCACGCCCTCGTCGGGCTCTGCATCGCCGCCCTGATCGGTCTGGGCGAGCGCCGGGTAGAGGTTGGGGACCGCGCGGACCCGCCAGCCCGGGGTGTCCGCCGGCCCGCCGCCCGGGCGATCCGCCCAGGTCTCCGGCGGGGTGCGGTCTTCGCGGCCCTCGCAGAAGGGGCACTTCTCGGCGGCCTCGCTGTTCTCCTCGGTTGGGGTGCCTCCGAAGTCGAACGGGCGATCCGCCCTGGCCGCCGAGAGGATCGTCCGCAGACCCGTGAGCTGGTCGAGGCGGATCTCGGGCTTCGGCTTCTCCTCGGCCGTCACAGCGCCTTGGTCATCCGGATGTGCTCGATGTCCGCGTCAAGAAAGGTCTCGCCTTCGGGCTCGTATCCGTGGGAGGCGTAGAAGGGCTGCGCGCGCAGCTGGGAGTTGAGGACCATCGTCTTCGCCCCGACGGCGCGTGCCTCCTCCTCGGCGCCGACCAGCAGTCTGCCGCCCACCCCGAGCTTGCGGTGGCCAGCATCAACGACCATCCGCTCGAGCTTGCAGGCACCCGCCTCCGGATATCGCAAGCGACAGGTTGCGATCACACCGGACTCGTCCAGCGCGACGATCTGGGTCGCCTCGTCGTCGAGGCCATCCACCTCGAGCGCCGGGTCGACGCCCTGCTCGTGGCAGAAGACTCGGATCCGCATGTCCCTCGCCGCATGCTCCTCCGCGGCGTCGCGCGCCTTCCGGACCGTGACGGTGAGCCGGCAGTCGGCGCTCAAGCGCGCGTCAGGACGGAGCGGTATTCGGCGGCGCTCACTTGCCCAAGTTCTTGGCCATCGCCGTGAACGCCTCGATCAGGTCGATGGGCAGCGGGAAGACGATCGTCGTGTTCTGGTTGACGCCCATCTCGAGGAGCGTCTGCAGGTAGCGCAACTGGAGCGTCGCCGGGTTCTTGGAGATGATGTCGGCGGCCTGAGCGAGCTTCTCCGCGGCCTGGTATTCGCCCTCGGAGTTGATGATCTTGGCGCGCCGCTCCCTTTCGGCCTCGGCCTGCCGGGCCATCGCCCTCTGCATCTGCTCGGGGATCTCGACATCCTTGATCTCGACGGTGCTGACCTTCACTCCCCAGGGCTCGGTCTGCTCGTCGATGATCTTCTGCAGGTCCTCGTTGAGCCGCTCGCGCTCAGCGAGCAACTGGTCCAGGTCGGCCTTGCCGAGCACCGATCGCAGCGTCGTCTGGGCGATCTGGGACGTCGCGAGCAGGAAGTTCTCGACCTCGACGATGGCGTTGTTCGGGTCGATCACCCGGAAGTAGGCCACCGCGTTGACGCGAGCGGGCACGTTGTCGCGCGTGATCACCTCCTGCGGAGGGATGTTGAGGGTCACCGTCCGCAGGTCGACCCGGACCATCCGGTCGATCACCGGGATCAGGATGATCAGGCCGGGCCCCTTCTGCGCGACCAGCCGGCCAAGGCGGAAGATCACGCCGCGCTCGTACTCGCGGAGGACCCGGACAGCCGAGCCGAAGAAGATCAGCAGGAAGAAGACGACTACAACGAGGACGCCGATCGCTACCGCCATGTGTCAGCTGCCTTTCTCGACGCTTGCCGGGTCTCGGTCGGCGGCCGGCTCGACTTCGAGTGTCAGCCCGTCCACCGCCTTCACTCGCACTCTATTGCCTGGCCCGATTGGGCCCCCGTCGATTGCCCGCGCCCGCCAGAGGGCGCCGGAGGCGAACACCTGGCCCTCGGGATCGAGCGGCTCTCTCACCTCGGCCACCGAGCCGACCATCTCCTCGGACCCGGTCCGGACCGGCTCGTCGCGGTGCGCCGCGATCGCCTTGCGGGAGGCGAAGACGATGAAGCCCGCCAGAATCAGGCCCGCGACGACGATCGCCGCGACCGGGAGGTCGTGTCCCGCGCTCCGCCATGCGAAGCCGGCTCCGACGAGCGCCGCGACGCCGAGCAGCCCCAGCACCGTCGTCGGCGCGTGCGCCTCGGCGATGAACAGGAGCACTGCGACGGCCAGCAGCGCGATGGCGAGCTCGGTCATGAATCCATTATCCGCTGTTCACCGCGTACTTCTGGATATCGGCGGCAAGATCCGCCTCTGTGCGGTACTGGCCCTGGTGTGTGTAGACGACGTTCCCGGCGCGGTCATAGAAGACCGTGGCCGGATAGCCGATGCCGTGGAGCTGCTCGCGGATTGACTTGTCCGGGTCGCTGTAGGACGGGTAGGGCAGTGGCAGCTCGCCGAGGAAGGTCTTCGCCGACCCGCTCGAGTCGTCGGAGTCCACCCCGATGAAGGCGATGTCCTTGGCGTTCTTCGACGCCTGGGACTGGAGGTAGGGGAACTCGAAGCGGCAGGGGCCGCACCACGACGCCCAGTCGTTGACCACGATCGGCGTCCCCTTGAGCGCCTGTATGCGCTGATTGAACGCGTCCTTGCCGCCGTCCAGCAGCTGGTTCGCCTGGCTGCGGATCTCCGCGAGCTGGGGAGGGGCGCCGGTGAGCGGTTCCGTCGCCTGCTGCAGGGAGAGCTGGGAGTCGGGATTTCCACCGCTGCCGCCGGCGCAACCCGCGAGGATCACGCCTGAGAGCAGCGCGACGGCGAGGGTGCCAAACGCGATTCTGTGCCGGGATTGGTTGGAGTTCATGTTCATGAAACGGGTTGCTCCTGCGGAGCACCCTCGCATGACATACGGGTTGTCGATCAAGAGTGCTTTAATTCCTACCGGTCCATCGAGTTCCTGGACCAAGGGAGAGCCCGGAGCGGAAAGCCGTATCTCGGGTGTCTTCCGTGATCAGGCCAATTGCGCCTCGCCATCATTTCGTCTGGCGGGGAGCGGCGGATCAGAGAGCCTCAGATGGCTGAAGAAACCAAGTCGGCCGCCAAAGCGGCAAAGGCGCCTACGAGCGCCGACATCGAACGTGCGCGCGAGTTCGCGCGCGAGCCATTCCTGCTCGAGGGCGAGAAGCCCAAGGACCTCGCCCCGGGCACCCCGCGCCGCCGCGCCCTGGATGCCGCCCTCGCCGAGATCGACGAGGGCCACGAGGCGCCGTCGATCGAGTGGCGCCGCGACTTCTCGCTGCTGCTCGGGCTCGAGCGCCTGCTCTCGGAGGAAAAGCCTCATCTCGCCGATGGCGCCGAGCTCGATCCCCATCAGGTCGACGCGCTCTCTGGAACCCTCGCGGCGATGATCGCCGACATCCAGGACCGGCTCAACGGCCACCCCTGGACCGGCAATGGGAACGGCAACCCTCCTCCCGCCGCCATCAAGGACGTGGAGCCCTCGGAGAACGGCGCAGGCGCCGACACGGCGGAGGAGGCCACCGAGGAGGAGGAAGAGGAGGAGGCCACCGAGGAAGAGGAGGCAGAGGACTGGATCGAGGAGGAGGACGAGGACGTCGTCGAGGAGGCCCCGGAGGATCCGGGCGCTGACCGGCGGTTCTGGTTCGAGCACGCAACCGGATCCGGCAAGACGGTCGCCGCCGTCGGCTTCATCGAGGCTTCGCGCACAGGCGGCATTCTGATCCTCACCCACCGCCGCAACCTGGTGGACCAGTTCATCGGAGAGATCTCCGACCGCGGCTACGGCGAGCGCCTCTCGCCTCCGCTGCTCGACGGCGCGGACCATCCCTACGGGCCCGTCACCGTCGAGACCTACCAGTGGTTCGTCCGCAACGCCGGCCGGATCTCGGACGCGTACTCGATCGTGATCTGCGACGAGGCCCACACCGCCCTCGGCGAGAAGACGAGCGGCTGCATCCGCGCCTGGGTTGGCCCCGTCTTCATCGGCATGACCGCCACCGGCGCGCTGATCGCCCGCCACGTCGCCGACCTCTTCCCGACCCAGACCTCTCGCTTCGATCTCGCCCAGGCGGCCCGCCGCGGCGTGATCGCACCGCTGCGCTGCGTCCGGATCCCGCCGGGGCCGGGCGTGCGGACGATCGCCAAGGTCCCGCTTCGCAAGGGCGAGGTGGACCAGGACTTCGACCAGGAGGAGCTGGCCAAGCTCCTCGACCAGGCACCGTTCAACGTCGCGATCGCCGATCTCTACCGGTCGCGCTTCCGGCGGGTGCCCGGCGTCGTCTACACGGCCGGCGTCAAGCACGCCAAGAACGTTGCCAAGGCCTTCCAGGACGCCGGCATCAACGCCCGCGCCGTCTCCGGCGAGACGCCAAAGCGCGAGCTGGCCGAGATCCTGGCCGGATTCGAGCGTGGCGAGGTCGACGTGCTCTGCAACGCGATGCTGCTCGCGGAGGGCTGGAACTCACCCCGCGCGACCATCTGCATGCATCTCGCGCCAACCGCCTCGCGCCGCGTCTATCAGCAGCGTGTCGGCCGAGTCACGCGCCGCAACCCCGGCAAGGAGGCCGGCCTGGTGATCGACCTCGTCCACCCGGCCACCACCCATGACGAGACGATCGTCACCCTCCACAGCCTGCTCGACCGCGACGTCTACCGCGGAGGCGCGATCGTCGTCGGCCCGGTCAGGCGCGGGCGCGGCCGCAGGGTGCGCGTCGAGAAGCGGGTGGTTCCGGTCTCCGACCAGTCGGAGCGCCGCCTGCGCGTCCTGGAGCGGGAGCTGTGGCGGATCGCGGTCGAGAACCTGAACCACTCCGAGCAGCACGTCTGGGCCGCTCTCGCCGGGGCGCGGGTGAACCCGTCCGGCTGGCGCCGCGCCAAGGCGATGCTGCAGAACGACCAGACCAAGGAGCTCCGCCGCCGCTTCCTGCTCACCTGCGTGCAGCGCAACCGAAACCAGCAGCTGAGGATCAAGGCGCTGGTCGAGATCGCCGCGCTGCGCGACGGCGATGCCTTCGACGATGCGATCGACACGATCGGTACCTGGCCGCGCGATGACCGGCGCGCCGGGACCAAGGTGATGCTCGAGGCGCTCGCCGAGCGGCGAATCGGTCGCCGCGACCAGGCTCAGGCCTGGGTGTGGCGCCTCGCCGACTACACGCGCGACCTGCACGAGGAATACGCCGTGCAGCGCTGGCCCGAGACCAAGCGCCTCCTCGGTCTGTTGGTCAACTCATCGGGCCGCGCACATGGCCGCAACGCCCGCCGGCTGGTTCATGCCTCGCGTAACCAGGACCGACGCCTGGCCGCGGCGCTGCTCGCCGCCGGCGTCGCCCACACGCCCGAGGGCGAGGAGGTCCTGCGCGGGGCGCGGATGCGCGCCGCCCGGAAGCCTTCCGCCGTCGCCCGCGAGCTGCTTCGCAATTTCCCGAAGGCGGGCGGCAAGCGCCGCCGCCGCAAGCGCAAGGGTGGCTCTCAGAGCGCCTCCAAGAAGAACGGCGCCGCCGCGAAGGCCAATGGCGAGCAGGTTGACGATCACACCGATGAGCAGGACATCGAGGAGCTCGACGTCGTCGATGGCGAGAACGGCGCGACGGCGGAAGCCGATGAGGAGCTCGAGGCCGCGGAGGCCGCAGACGAGTCGTAGGGCGCCGGGCTCGCGCTAGCGCTCGATCGCGAGGTGGATCTCGCCGGCGCCGAGGGCAACTCGTTCCCCGTCGCTCTTCTCGACCACGAGGTGCCCACGCTCGTCGATCTCCTCGGCGACGCCCTCGCCGTCCTCCCAGGAGATCCGCCTGCCAGATAGCGCATCCCGGGCGCGGTATGAGCCCAGCACCTCGTCGTGATCGGCCTCGAGCCAGCGGGCGAGCGCCTCGTTGAGCGCCGCGAGCGCGCGGCGAACGCTCGGTGCGCCGCCTGGCGGCAGCCCGCCCTCGGCTTCGGTCGGGAGCAGTGAGATCGCCAACTCCCGCAGCTCCGCTGGGAACTGCTCATCGGTGATCGCGACGTTGAGCCCCACACCGACGACCGCCCAGCCCTCGTCCGGGCGAGCCTCGACGAGTACGCCGGAGACCTTTCGCTCATCGATCCAGATGTCGTTCGGCCACTTCACCTGGCAGCGCACCGGAGCGACGGCCTCAGCCGCCTCGCAGACCGCCAGGGGGACGGACAGCGGGAGAAGCGGCGAACGATCGGCTTCGAACGGCCGCATCAGTGCCGAGTAGAGGAGGCAGGAGCCGGGAGGCGCGAACCAGGCGTTGCCCCGCCTGCCGCGTCCGGCCGTCTGCTCGTCCGCCGTGACGACCAGCCCACCCGGCGCACCACCCATCGCGAGATCCTTGGCCCGTTCGTTGGTCGAGTCCGTGCAGCGGAAGTGGCGATGAGGGAGGCCCAGCTCCACGATCACCCGAGCGGCCGCAGCGTGACCTCGCTGTCGCGCTCCAGATTCATCAGCCCGGCGGCGCTGCCCCCGCTGACGGCCAGGGCGAGGGCGCCGGAGGAATCCTCGAAGAGGAGGACGTCGGAAGGGTTGACGTCGGCGAACGTGCGAGCCCAAACGCCCTCGAAGCGGCCGTCCGGGGCCCGCACCTCGAACGCATCACCCGGCTCGATCGGCCCGCCGGAGAGCATCGACGCATCGAGATCGAGGGTGACGTTGCCGTAGCCGTCCTGGTGGATGGCGTGGGCGACCACCTCATCGGCCGAGACGCGGGGGGTGGGAAGGTCGAGGTTTGCAAGCGAGCCCACGTCGATTGCCCTGCCGGCCTCGTCCAGCCTGGCGCCGAGGGAGAGGTGCGCCGCCACCGGCGCGAACAGATCGCGCCCGTGAAACGTCGCCGAGACGGGCTCGAGCCGGAACGCCGAGCGCGACAGCTCCACCGCATCGAGGCCGCCGCCGAGGCGATCGAGCGCCCTCGATAGGAGGCCGTTGTCGGGCCCGACCAGGATTCGTCCCTCGGCCGCAGCAACTGCGACCGGCCGGCGCTCCGAGCCGACGCCGGGGTCGACCACCGCGAGGTGCACCCCGGGCGGGCAGGAGGGCAGAGCGTTGGCCAGCGCCATGGCGCCCTGCCGGACGTCCTGCCGACCGATCCCGTGCGTGAGATCGATCAGCGGCGCGCCGGGCGCGATCTGGGAGATCACCGCCCGGCAAACGCCGGCGAATTCGTCCTCGTACCCGTAGTCGGAGAGGAAGGTGATCGGCCGCGGCGTCGCCACGGCCGGATCCTACGTCGCCGCCGCTCTGAGCAGCGCGTCCACCAGACCGCCGATGTCGTGGCGCTCGGCCTCGACGTCGACCGTCAGCCCCGCCTCGCGAGCGGCCTCGCTGGTGATCGGGCCGATCGAGATGACCCTGGCGCCCTCTGGGGTCCCGTTGGGGCTCGCCGCCATGAAGTTCCGGACGGTGGAGGAGGAGGTGAAGGTGATGAAGTCGGCGTCCTTCGCGTGCTCGATCGCGTCGGCATCAGGCTCCTCCGCGAGCGTCTCGTAGAGCGCGACCTCGTCGACCTTCGCGCCGCGCTTGCGAAGGGCGTCGGGCAGCACCTCCCTCGCTTCGGCGGCGCGCGCGATCAGCACGGGCTTCCCATCGAGCTGCAGCTCGTTCAGCTTCTCCACCAGCTCCTCGGCTACGAATCGCTCGGGAACGATGTCGGCCAGGATGCCGCCCGCCGCGAGCGCCGCCTCCGTGCCGGACCCGATCGCGGCGACGCTGGCGTTGGCGAGGGCGCGGGAGTCGCGGCCCTGAGCGGCCATCGCCTCGAACAGCAGACGGGCCCCGTTGGGGCTCGTGATGCAGACCAGGGCGTAGGTGTGGAGGCTCTCGACGACCTCTCGGACCTCCTGGGAGTCGATCCGCGGCTCGATCCGAATCGCGGGAAGCTCGATCGGCTCGGCCCCCAGCGCATCCAGCTGGCGCGCCAGCTCGCTCGCCTGGGCACGAGCCCGGGTGACCACCACCTTCTTGCCATGCAGCGGGCGGCGCTCCAGCCAGGCGATGTGCTCGCGGCGCGTCGCCACCGGGCCGACGACCGTCACGGAGGGTGGACGGATGCCGGCCTCTTCCGCCGCGGCCGCGATGCCCTCCAGCGTGGAGCTCACGGTGCGCTGGCCGGGCAGGGTGCCGCGCTCCACGACCGCTGCGGGCTCCGCCGCGTCGCGGCCCGCCTCGATCAGCGCCTCGGCGATGCGCGGCAGCGCCTTCACGCCCATGTAGAAGACGAGGGTCCCCGGGAATCTGGCGAGGGCTTCGTAGTCGAGGGCTGAGTCCTCCTTCTCCGGATCCTCGTGCCCGGTGACGAAGGCCACGGCGGAGGCGTCGTCGCGATGGGTCACCGGGATGCCTGCGTAGGCCGGCGCGGCGATCCCGGCGGTGATCCCCGGTACGACCTCGAACGGGATCTCCGCATCAGCGAGCGCCTCGGCCTCCTCGCCGCCCCGCCCGAAGACGAAGGGGTCCCCGCCCTTCAGGCGGACGACGAGCCTGCCCGCCCTCGCCTTCTCGACCAGGAGCTCGGCGATGCCCTCCTGGGGAACGCTGGCGGCGCCCGGCTCCTTGCCGACGTAGATCAGCTCCGCATCCGGCCTGGCGAGCGCCAGCGCGTCGCGGGGGATCAGCCTGTCGTGAACGATCGTGTCGGCAGCGACGATCAACTCGAGGGAGCGGGTAGTCATCAGCCCCGGGTCGCCGGGTCCGGCGCCCACCAGGTAGACGATTCCGGGAGAGGCGCTCACGCCGCCGCCATCTCCTCGGCCCGCTCGAGGATGTTCGCGGCCCCGGCCGACTTCAGCCGCTCCGCCAGGGCCCGGCCGGCGGCCTCCGGGTCCGCGTCGTCCTCCTCGATCTCGTCGCGGAGCCACTCGCTGCCGTCCGGCAGGCCGCAGAAGGCCTGAATCCTGATGCGTCCGCCCGCCTGGAGGGCGGCGGTGACGCCAAGCGGTGTGTTGCAGGTCGCGTCCAGGGAGGCGACCACGGCTCGCTCTGCGAGAAGCGTCGCAAGGGAGCCGCGGTCGGTGATGGACTCGGCGGCCGCGGCGGGACGGTCCTGGGAGTGGCGCGCCTCGATCGCGATGGCCCCCTGTCCCGCCGCCGGCACCAGTTCGCCGGGCTCGATCGGGAACGCCATCTCCTCCGCACGCCCGAGCCGGTGAAGTCCCGCTGCGGCCAGCACCAGCCCGTCGTATTCGCCCGCCTCGAGCTTGCCGAGCCTGGTATCGACGTTCCCTCGCAGCTCGACCACCTCCAGATCCGGCCTCAGGGCCAGAATCTGGGCTCGCCGGCGCAAGCTCGAGGTGCCGATCCTCGAACCCTCTGGGCACTCGCCGAGCGAGTTGACATGACCGACGTAGGAGTCGCGCGGGTCCTCTCGAGACGGGACGCCGGCGATCTCCAGGTCCTCGACGAGATCGGTGGGTAGGTCCTTCGCCGAATGAACGCCCAGATCGACCTCGCCATCGAGCAGCGCCCGCTCGATCTCCTTGACGAAGCGAGCCTTGTCGCCGACGGCGCCATCGGATGTCTTGATGGTCACGATCTCGGCGCCCCCGAGCGCTTTGGCTACCTGCTTCGCCTGCGCGAGTGCCAGCGCGCTTCCCCGCGTGCCGAGCCGAAGCTGGGGCTCCGTCACCGCCGCCTCAGCTGCGTTCGTTCCGGCGACGTCTCTCGTCGAGGGAGGCGACGTCGGCACCGTCGATGGCCTCTGGCTCCGTGCCGGCATCGAGGCCGAAGAGCTCGCGGAGCGCGCTGACCTGGAGATACGCGTCCTCGCGATCGGCGATTCCCTTGATCCTGACGGTGGGCTCGTGCAGCAGCCGGTTGGCGATCGCGCGCGCCATCTGCTCGATCCGCTCGCGGTCGGTGGCCGAGAGGCTCTCCCAACGGGTGGCGTTCTCGGCGAGCACCTGGGCGACGATGGAGTCGGCGCGCTCGCGCAGGGCGGCGACCGTAGGCATCACCTCCTGGGCGCCGAGCCATCGCTCGAAGCGGGCGAGCTCGGAGTCCAGGATCCCGCCGGCGCGACGAGCCTCCGCCTCGCGGCCGGACGCGTTCTGCTCGACGATCGCCTGGACCTCGTCGACGTCGTAGAGGCTTACTCCCTCGATCTCGCGGCACTCGGGGTCGATGTCGCGCGGCACCGCGAGATCGATCAGCAGCAGAGGCTTGCTCTCTCGCTCTCCCATGATCACGGCGAGCTCCGAACGCTCGATCAGGTGGTGCGGCGAGTTGGTCGCCGAGACGACGATGTCGGCGCCGGCCAGCTGGCCGGGCAGTTCGTCGATCCGGACGGCCCTGCCGCCAAAGCGCTGGGCCAGCGAGATCGCACGGTTGTACCCGCGGTTCGCGATGAAGACGGCATCCGAGCCGCGTGCGGCGAGGGCACGGGCGGTGAGCTCCGAGGTCTCGCCGGCGCCGATCAGCAGTACCCGCCGCTCGGAGAGGTCGCCGAGGTTCCGCTGGGCCAGCTCGACGGCGACGGAGGGAATGGAGACGCCCTTCTGCCCGACCGCCGTCTCGGTGCGGGCCCGCTTGCCCGCGGCAAGCGCTCCCCGGAACATCCGGTTGAGGATCGGGCCCGGGGCGCCCTCGACGAGCGCGAGCTCGTAGGCGCGCTTCACCTGGCCCTGGATCTCCGCCTCGCCGACGATCATCGACTCGAGCCCGGCGGTGACCCGGTAGAGGTGCCTCGCGGCCTCCGCTCCGCGCAGCGAATAGAGCGGGCCGAGCAGCTCGGTGGGCCGGATTCCGGCCTCGCGTGCGAGGACGCCGAGGCCCGCCGTCTCGGCCTCGACCGAGTCGGTGGCGACGAGGTAGAGCTCGGTGCGGTTGCAGGTGGAGAGCGCGACGGCTTCGCTGATCGGCTCCTCGGAGACGAGGGCGTTCAGCACGCCTGCCGCGCGGCCCTCCGTCAGGGCGAGTTGCTCGCGCAGGGCGAGAGGGGCCGTGCGATGTGAGACGCCGAGGGCGAGCAGGCCGCTCATCCGCGACTCCCCTGGCGGACCGCCTCGATCTCCTCGTCCCGGCCACGGACCTGACCCACGCCTCGGTCCGTGTCCCGTCCCTGCGCACGGTCTGCAAGGTCGGCGAGGGAGTCAACCTCGCGCTGGATGCGCTGGAGCTTGGTGGCCATGATCGCCACGTAGATCAGAAGCAGCAGCAGGAAGACGACGTAGGCCGCGCCGACGTAACCACCGTTCTCCACGGCCAGGGGGATCATGTCGCGGCCTCCAGGGCTCGCCGGATCCGCTTCAGGTTGCCCGAGGTGGCCTTGGCGTCGAGCTCGAACCACACCAGGGTCGTCCAGAGCAGGGCCATCCCGACCAGGCAGACGAGGAAGGCGAAGAGCATCTCTCCCGGTAGGCCGCCGGACGACGAGAACGTGCGCGGGTGGATGTAGGGCTGCGCCAGGCGGACGGCCAGGAAGTTGAGCGGGACGAAGGCGCCCGCGGTGATCGCGAAGACCGACGCGTAGCGCGCCTGACGATCCCGATCCTCGATCGCGTAGCGGAGCGGGTAATAGGTCGCATAGAGAAGGAAGACGATCAGGAAGCTCACCAGCGTCGGCTCGCGCCATTCCCACCAGACGCCCCACTGGCTCTTCGCCCAGATCGCACCGGTGAGCAGCACCGCGAGGCCGAAGATCACCGAGATGTGGATTGAGACGTAGGAACGGGCATCGTGCTTCGGATCGCCCGTGCGCAGGTGGCGTATCGCATGGATGGCGGCAACGATGAAGCCGACCAGCGAGACGATCGCCAGGGGAACGTGGAGGTAGAAGATCTTCTGCGCGAAGCCCTCGGTCGCGTCCTGCGGGGCGTACAGGAAGGCGAGCGCATAGCCGGCGCCCATCACCACGACCGTCGCGATCGCGAGACGGCGGAGCGTTATCGATCTGAGCGCCCTGGCCATTTCCACTGTCTAGTCCTCGAGCAGGAAGTCGAAGGTCGCATAACCCACCAGGAGGAAGATCAGATCGTAGAGGCCGAGCAGCGCCAGCCATGTCCCGAAGCGCCCATAGTCGGGGCCGCCGGAAGCCAGCAGGTGCTCACCCGCACCCGCGGCCGCGATCACGAGCGGGATCAGCAGGGGCAGCAGGATCAGCGGTGCGAGCAGGTCCCGGGCGCTCGACATGGTGGCGATCGTGGAGATCATGGTCCCGGTTGCGGCCAGGCCGATGTTGGTGAGCAGCAGGATGAGGGCGAACGGGATGAGCCCGGATGCCGAGTCCAGGAAGAAGAGGGCGAAGATCGGTACGGCGATCAGCTCGAGGACGACGAGGTAGATGATCAGAGCACTTGCCTTGGCCGCGAACAGGACGGTGCGGTCGATCGGCGCCAGGCGGATCAGGTCGAAGCCGCCCTCCTCGCGCTCGGCGACGAACAGCCGGTTGATCGCGAGCAGGGCCGCGAAGAGCAGCGTTGGGACCAGCACCCCTGCGGCCAGCTCGCCGTCCAGGCTGGTCCGGTCGAGGCCGAATCGGAAGATGACGAAGGCGCTGACCGCGAATAGGGCCATCGCCGGCAGCGAGCGCAATGTCCTGAGCTCCACACGCAGGTCCTTGCGCAGGAGCGCGCCGAACGGGCTCACCGCAGGTCCAGCACGACTTCCGCCCCGGATGTCGCGGTCTCGCGGTCGTGGCTGACCACCACGCGACTGGGGCCGCTGCCCGGACCGATCAGGGGCTCGACCAGGACGCGGGCGTCGGCGTCCAGGTGCGCATCGGGCTCATCGAGGAGCAGCAGCTCGGGTTCGTGCAGCACCGCCCTGCAGATGTCGATCCGCTGCTTCATCCCCGCCGAGAGCTCGGCCACGCGGTCGCCGCCGCGAGCCGACATCCCGACGGCCTCGAGCAGACCCTCGATTCGGGATTCCGATGCTGCGGTGTCGAGACCGTGCAGCGCCGCCGCGAGGCCGAGGTTCTCCCGCGGGCTGAGGTCGCGGTAGAGCAGCGGCGCGTGGCCCAGGTATCCCACCCTGCCACGAAGCCGGTGGGTCTCCTTGGGCAGCGCACAGCCGAGGACGGAGGCCTCCCCGCCAGTCGGTCGCAGCAGGCCAGCGAGGATGCGGAGCAGGGTCGATTTCCCCGATCCGTTCGGCCCCAGCACCGCAAGGCTCTCGCCCGGCTCCACCCGGGCGCTGATGCCGGCCAGCGCCGTGCGGTCGCCGAAGTCGCGGCGCAGTCCGCGCAGCTCGATCGCCGGCTGGCTCACGGTCGTGGCGGGGCCGGCTTTCACGGCCAGGGTCCGCTCCATGTGAGGGAAGCTAGAGCTTCAGGCAGTAGCCGTACGCCGTGAAGCTTGCGGTCGGGCCGAAATGGTTCATCGCCGATGCCGACCAGCCGCCGGACCCTGTGAAGGCGCCGCTGGCGAGGAAGAGCGACCCGGATGGGGAGCTGCTGAAACCGCCGAAGACGACGTGCCCGACCGGACAGGGTGGCGTCGAGGCCGACGCGAACCGGCCAGCCGGGACGGTGGTCGATCCCGAGACCTCGGTGAGCAGCGGCTTCTTGCTTCGCCAGCAATAGGCGATGGCGGTCAGCTGGCCACCGAAGCCACCGAAGGCGTGCCCGGTGACGCTCCAGGACTTGTCGGAGATCGCCCGGGATTCGGTGATGTAGTCGCCGCCCCGCGCTGTGAAGTCGGTGCGCTGGAAGCCGCCGCCGAAGAGCTCCCGACGGCCCGGGCAGGTCGCGACAGCGGTCCTGGTCTGTCCCGGATTGACGTAGACGGTGGTGTGGGGAGGGGTCACGTGCTTCTGCTTGCGAGCACACGCCGCCTGCAGCATGACGCTTCGCGGCGTGGTGGATGAGGGAGAGGGATCGAAGAGGACCACGGTGCTGTGGTACCCGTGCTGGACGCCGAGCCGCTCGTAGGAGTGCGGGTAGACGCCCTCCCCGTCGGCGTCCGGTCCCGGCGAGCTCATCATTCCTCCGCCCAGCGGCACGGTTCTCCCTGGACAGCGAACGGTCAGGCGCCGTTTCTGGTTCGCGCCCCCGATCTTGTAGCTCTTGTGCACGTAGGTCACTGACTTCGCCTGCGCTCCCGGTGCGGCGAAGGCAAGCAGGGCTCCACACGCAAGCAGCAGCGCCAGCACGATGCCTGTGCGCGTCCTGCCTGGCTCTGTGACCGTCGAGACCATCTTTATCGGTAACCCATCGGCAGCCCGATAGTCACGGTTGAGGCGGTGGTTGCTGCCCCACGCAATATCCGACTCGGTGGTCGTCACGCCTCCGTCGGTTACCCCGTTGGACCGCCGGTAACCGCCACCAATCAGGGTGTGCCCGTAGAGGGGGGGCTACTTACCCTTCTGCATGGTGCGCCGGGTGACCTCCACCAGGGGCCGGAAGCCCTCGCGCAGTGCCTGCAGGCGATTGCCGTTGCGGCTGTAGAGCAGCTGCGCCGAGGTGCGGATGGCGTCGGCCAGCTTGCGGTCATACGGCTGCCACCACACATCGCGAGTCCAACCCGGCTCCCAGGCGAGCTGCTTGACATTGACGCATTCGTAGAAGCCGAACTTCGAGTGCGAGCGGCCGAGCCCGGAATCCTTGACGCCGCCCCAGGCGCACTGGCAGGCGCCGTGCGAGAAGGAGTGATCGTTGGTCCAGACCATTCCGGACTGGATCTGGTGGGACATGCGCTCGCCCTTGGCGCGGTCCTTGGTCCAGACCGATGCGCCGAGGCCGAACTGCGAGTCGTTTGCCAGTGAGATCGCTTCCTCCTCCGATGTCACCCTCATCACCGGCAGCACGGGGCCGAAGATCTCCTCGTTCATGATCCGCATGTCGTGGGTGACCTCGGTCAGCACGACGGGGGCGATGAAGCTGCCCTTCATGCCCTCGACCTTGGTCGGTCCGCCCGTGAGCTTCTTCGCGCCGCTCTTCACAGCGTCGTCGACCAGCTCCGTGACGATCGCCGCCTGCTCGTCGGAGACCATCGGGCCTATCTCGGTGGTCCACCCGCGTGGGTCGCCGACGGTGAGACGCTCGGTCTCGCGGACGACGCCCTCCAGGAACCGGTCGGCCACCTCCTCGAGAACGTAGACGCGCTCGATGCCTGAGCAGGTCTGGCCGGCATTCGCGAAGCCGCCCCAGACCGCGCCGGAGACGGCGTTGGCGAGGTCGGCGTCCCCGCAGACGATCTGCGGATCCTTGCCGCCAAGCTCGAGGACCGAGCCCTTCATCCGCTTGGCGCACTCGACGCCGACCTTCTTGCCGACCTCGACGGAGCCGGTGAAGAAGATCTTTCCCGCGGTGGACTTGACGAGCGCGTCGCCGATCCGGCCCCCGCCGTGGACGGTGCGGATCAGGCCCTCCGGGAGGCCGGCCTTCTCGAAGGTCTGACGGATCCGCTCGCCGATCAGCGGCGTCAGGCTGGCGGGCTTCAGCACCACGCCGTTGCCGCACATCAGAGCGATTGCGACCTCGCCGAACGGGATCGACCAGGGGTAATTCCATGGCGCGATCACCCCGACGACACCGATCGGCTCGAAAGCGAACTTCGCGCTCTTCGACTTCAGGAACAGCGGCATCGAGAGCTTCTCGTCCGCCAGGATCTGCGGGCCGTTGTCGGCGATCCACTTGAGCGAGTCGACGGTGGGGAGGAGCTCCATCGTGTAGCTCTCGACCCGTGGCTTGCCCTGCTCGCTGGTGAGCAGCTCGGCGATCTCATCGAGGTCCGCCAGCAGGACGTCGACCGCGCGGCGCATGTAGCGGGCGCGGTCCTCGAGCGAGAGCGCGGCCCAGAACGGCTGCACCTCCGCGACGTCATCGACGATCCCCTGGACCTTCGCCGGAGTGATCGTCTCGACGGTCCCGATCAGCTCGCCGGTCGCGGGATTGAAGGATTCGAGTGCGGGCCTGGGCTTCGACTTCCCCTTGGGGCTCTTCGCGGAGGACTTACCGGACTTGCTGCCGTTCGGGCTGGACTTCCGGCTCGTGCCGGTCTTGCGGGTGCGGCTCGCCTCCATCACTGCGTCCTCTCGTCGCTTGCGCTCGTCGAGGGCGATTCTACGCGCGAGCAGCGACCTCCCGCCGAGGCCGCTCCCTCCCAGCTTCCCCCGCCCATGCCCCCCAAGAAAAATTGAAGGCCGGGAGCAATCCCCGAGCTCCCGGCCTTCGTTGTCCACTCCCCGGCTATTTACGCGCCGGCTCCGGCGAACCAACGTCGATTGCCAGAGCGTCAGACAGGGCTCAAAACACGGACTTCTCGAGAAGGTTGCGCAGTGAAAATTCAGTGATTGGGCTTAACGCTGCGCTAATCCTTCGAGAATCGGCGGCGTAGCCGCTCGACCCGCTCGCGAAGTTCGGCTTCTGCGCCGCGGTCGGTCGGCTCGTAGAAACGCTCCTCGCGAACGGACTCCGGTGCCAGCGGCTGATCCGTCACCCCGCCCGGCTCGTCGTGGGGGTAGCGGTAGCCCTCGCCGCGGCCCAGCTCCTTCGCGCCCGGATAGTGGGCGTCCTGGAGGTAGGGCGGTGGCTCGGCGGCGCCGTGCTCGCGAACGTGCGCGGATGCGCGCCCGATGGCCTTCGTCGATGCGTTCGACTTCGGCGCCAGCGCGAGGTAGGCGGCGGCCTGGGCCAGGTTGAGGGCGCACTCCGGCAGCCCGACACGGTCGACGGCCTGACCCGCCGCCGTGGCGATCACGAGGGCCTGCGGGTCGGCGTTGCCGATGTCCTCGGAGGCGAAGATCACCATCCGCCGTGCGATGAAGCGCGGGTCCTCGCCGCCCTCGAGCATCACGGCGAGGTAGTAGATCGAGGCGTCGACATCCGACCCGCGGGTCGCCTTGATCCAGGCGGAGATGTAGTCGTAGTGCTTGTCACCCTCGCGGTCGTAGAGCAGGGCCTTGCGCTGGAGTGCGTCCTCGACGGACGCGACGCCGATCTCGCTGTCGCCGGCGTTCCGGGTGGCCTCCGCGGCCCGCTCGAGTGCGGCGAGAGCAACGCGGCCGTCACCGCCGGCGCGGGTGGCGAGCATCTCGAGCCCCTCGTCGGAGATCTCCGGCGCGTCCGGGATGCCTCGCTCGTCGGTGAGGGCACGACGAACAAGTTGTTCGATCTCGGCCGAGGTGAGCGGCCGGAACTCGTAGACCTGCGAGCGGGAGAGGAGCGCAGAGTTGACCTCGAAGTAGGGGTTCTCGGTGGTCGCCCCGATCAGGGTGATCAGGCCTTCCTCGACCGCCGGCAGCAGCGCGTCCTGCTGGGCCTTGTTGAAGCGATGGATCTCGTCGAGGAAGAAGATCGTCGGGCGACCGGTGGCGCGCCGCTCGCGGGCGCGGGCGATCACCTCGCGCACTTCGGGCCGTCCGGCATTGACGGCGGAGAGCTCCTCGAAGGCTCCCTTGGCCCGCGCGGCGATGATCCGCGCCACCGTCGTCTTGCCGCTGCCAGGTGGGCCGTAGAAGATCGCGCTGTGGGGCTCGCCGGACTCAATTGCGATGCGCAGCGCCGATCCCGGCTCGAGCAGATGGGTTTGCCCCGCGAGCTCGTCCAGGTCGCGCGGGCGCATGCGGGTTGCCAGCGGCGCGTCCGCGGCCGGGATGCTCGCCCGGCTTGCGTCGTCGCCGGTCTCGAAGAGCTGGTCGTTCAATCCGACTCCGACAACCGCTTGGCCGCCTCCAGCGCTTCGTCCACCGCCGGGTAGGCGTGGAACCGGACCATCCTGTCGTCTCTGATCTGCCATAGCCAGCCGAACGTCGAGTCGACCTCGAGGCCGCTGCCGGCTCCGCGTCCGGTGATGCGGGCGGGGATGACGACGATGGTCTCCCCGACGTCGATCGGATCCTGCAGTTCGTAGTCGACCTCGCCCCAAGCCTCCTCCCACTGGCTGATCCACTGCCGAAAGCCCTCGTAGCCGTGGTAGGTCCCGGAGTTGATGAGACCGGGGGCGCCGTAGACCTCGCCGTCCGGCCCCATCGCGGCTTGCAGGGTCTCCTCGTCCCCGGCCAGGTAGGCCGCCAGCATCCGCCCGACGAACTCCGCGTTGGCACTTGACATGCTGCCGCAGTATGAACCGCCCCACCGCGCCGCTTGCGACGATCGCGAGGGAGTGGCTGCGGATCGGGCTGATCGGCTTCGGCGGCCCCCCGGCCCACGTCACCCTTCTGCGCGAGCTGGTCGTTCGCAAGAACGGCTGGATGGATGCGCGCGCGTTCGAGGACGCGAACGCGGCCTGCTCCCTGCTGCCCGGCCCTTCGTCGACACAGCTCTCGATCTTCTGCGCCTATCGAGTCGGCGGGCCGCTCGGAGCGGTCGTCGGCGGCCTCGGGTTCGTCGTCCCGGCCGTCGTCATGGTGATCGCCCTCTCAGTCCTGTTTCTCTCCTCCTCGCCGCCGGATTGGGTTCGCGGCGCGGGAGCCGGGGCCGGCGCGGCGGTGGCGGCCGTTGCGGTGCGAGCGGGGAGCGAGCTGGTCGGCCCGAGCTACCAGCATGCGATGGAGGGTCACGGGCACCGGGGCCGCTGGCTCGCCTACCTGCTCGCCGGAGTCGCCGCCGCGATCGCGATCGGCCCCTATCTCGTCCTGGTCCTGGTCGCATGCGGAGTGCTGGAGATGATCCGGCGCCGGCGTCCGGCCGACGCGACCGGCATCTGGTGGCCCCTGCCCGTCGCGTCCGCGTCGGTCGGAGGGATCGGCGCCCTCGCCTGGACTTCTTTCAAGGTCGGCGCCCTCTCGTTCGGAGGGGGCTTCGTGATCATCCCGCTGATGCAGCAGGACGCGGTCCACGTGTACCACTGGATGTCGGACGCGCAGTTCCTGAACGCCGTCGCACTCGGGCAGGTGACACCGGGACCCGTGGTCGCGACCGTGGCCGCGGTCGGCTACGCGGCTCACGGGATCGGCGGGGCGCTGCTTGCCGCCGTCGTCGCGTTCACGCCGAGCTTCTCCTTCATCCTCCTTGGCGGCGGTCGGTTCGAGCGCCTGCGCCGGAATGACCGGGCGCGCGCCTTCCTGGACGGCGCCGGTCCGGCGGCGATCGGCGCGATCCTCGGCTCCGCCGTCACCCTCGCAGGCGGCATCGATGAGGCCTGGCAGATCCCCGTGCTCGCCGCCGCCGCCGTCACCCTGCTGATCGCCCGCCGCGGCGTGGTCGAGACGCTCGTCGCCTCCGGCGGGGTCGGGGCGGCGATCGCCTTGGCCGGAGGTCCGTTGCCCTAGGCTGCGATCGATGGAGGAGGGCACCGCAACAGCAGCCGTCCCACAGGGCCTCGGGCCTCGGGCGGTCGAGCTGCTCGGACGCCTGATCCAGACCAACACCGTCAATCCGCCCGGCAACGAGGGCTCCGTTCAGGACTTCCTGCGGAAGACCCTGACTGACGCAGGGTTCGAGTGCGAGCAGCTCTCCGCCGAGCCCGGCCGTCCCAACCTGGTGGCCCGGCTGCGCGGAGCGAGCGACGGGCCGACGCTGACCTTCCTCGGCCACGTCGACACCGTTCGCGCCGATCCCGACGAGTGGAGCTTCGACCCCTGGGCCGGCGACGTCGCCGATGGCTCGGTACGCGGCCGCGGCGCCCTCGACATGAAGGGCCAGGTGGCCTCCGAGGTGGCGGCCGCGGCCACGCTGGCCGAGAGCGGCTGGCGCCCGCCGGCTGGTGAGCTGCTGCTGGTGATCACCGCCGACGAGGAAGTCGGCGGCGGGCTGGGGGCGATGTGGCTCTGCGCCGAGCGCGCGGACATCGTGCGCAGCGACTTCGTCGTCAACGAGGGCGGCGGGAACCTCATCCGATTCGGGGACCGGCGCCTGTACACCCTCAGCGTCGGTGAGAAGGGAATCTTTCGGATGAAGCTCCGGACCCACGGCAAGGCCGGGCACGCCTCCCTGCCGCGGATCGGCGACAACGCCCTGCTCAAGCTGGCCGGATACCTGGCGGCGCTCTCCGAGCAGCCGCCGCCGGAGGCGACCGACGTCGGCGAGGCGCTGCTCGAGGCATTGATCGGCGAGTCCTTCAGCGGTGACGACGGGGTCCGCGCCGGGCTCGAGAGGCTGCGGGCCGAGGAGCCGCTGATCGCGGACTACCTGGTCGAGCCGATGCTCGGCGTCACCCTCACGCCCACCAAGGCCGAGGCCGGCAAGAAGGCCAATGTGATCCCCGCCGAGGCCGAGGCTCTGATCGACTGCCGTGTGCCCCCGGGCCAGGGCAGGGACGACGCGCTGCGCCAGCTCGCCGCCCTGATCGGCGAGGGCGACTACGAGGTCGAGTTCAGCGAAGCCGTGGTCGGGAACAGCTCGCCCATGGACTCACCGCTCGCCGACGCGATCCGCGACTGGCTCGCGGACGCCGACCCCGGCGCGGAGATCGCGCCGATCGTCATGCCGGGCTTCAGCGACAGCAACCCTTTCCGCTCCGCCTTCCCGGACGCCGTCGTCTACGGCTTCTGTCCTCATCGAGAGGCCGAGCTGCTGCAGGCCGCTCCCCTGATCCACGGCGCCGACGAGCGCGTCCCGGTCTCCGACATCGAGCTGTCGTCGCGCTTCTTCTACGAGCTGCCGCAGAGGATGCTCTCGTGAGCGAGACGAACGGGAATCGTGCTTCCGCGGCAGAGCCTGAGGAGACGTATGTTCTTCGCCTCGGTGGGATGGCGCTGCGCAACGGCCTCCTGATCCACGGGCCGACCTCATGGGCCGCCGCGGCGCGCGACCAGGCGGGAGAGATTCAGGTGGCGTCGGGTCGGAAGCCCGCTCTGGCTCCGGATCTCGCGGTGCGCGTGCCACTGCTACGGGGACCGCTGCGGCTCGGCGAGGCCTTCCTGCTGATCCCGACCGTGAGGATGAAGCTGCGCTCGGCGCGCCTCCCGTTCGAGGACGTGCGCGTGATCGCGGCGATGTTCATCGCCTCGAGCGCGAGTCGCGCCCTGCGCCGCCGGAAGGCGAGCGCGACCGGCGAGCTCGTCCAGGCCGCCTTGGGCCTGGCACCAGCCATGGTGGCTCTCAGCGATCGCAATCTCGCCGCCTATCACGGCGCCGAGCACAAGGCGATTGGCGCCTATGAGGCCGGCTCCGACGACCCGGCGTCCGCCACGAAGGAACACGAACGCTGCGGCTCCAACCTGGTAGTTCCGATGCTCGTGCTCTCGGCGGCCGGGCAGCTGCTGCTCGAGCGAGCCCTCGAGAACCCAGGCCCCGTGGCTCGCGCAGCGGTGGGCGTAGCGAGCGCGTCGGTGGCCGCTGAGATGTTCGCCTGGAGCGAGCGCAACCCCGCGAGCGCGGCCGCCCGCGCCTTCCATCGACCCGGTCATGAGATTCAGCGCCTGATCGCGACCAAGGAGCCGACCCCCGAGCAGCTCGAGGTCAGCGTCGCCGCTTTGCGAGAGATCCTCCGCGTGGAGCAGGAGGCGGAGGGCGAGTCCAAGTCCGGGGACCCGCTGCCCGCTACGTAGACTCCAGCCCCGTGCTCGGCCGGATCGATCACATCGGCGTCGCCACCGACGACCTCGAGGGCGCCGTCGCCCTCTACGAGCAGACGCTCGGCATGCCGCTCGCCCACCGCGAGGTGGTTGAGTCGCAGGGCGTCGAGGCGGCGCTGCTCGATGTCGGCGACGGCCACGTCGAGCTGCTGCGGCCGCTGGGCCCGGAGACGCCGGTCGGCAAGTACCTCGAGAAGCGCGGGCCCGGCCTCCACCATGTCGCATACGCGGTCGATGACATCGACGATGTCCTCGGCAAGCTCAAGGACGCGGGCGTCGAGCTGATCGACTCAGAAGCTAGAGTGGGGATACGCAACTCACGTGTTGCGTTTCTGCATCCGCGCTCGACCGGCGGGGTGCTGACAGAAATCGTCGAACCGGCCAAGGAGCATTGATGACATCGGCAGAGCGAGTTTCGATCGGGTTCTCGGGAGGACAGGTCGTCGAGGTCAGGCTCGACGACGGAAAGCTGAAGGACCTGCGCAAGGCGCTGGAGAAGGCTGACGGCTGGCTCGACCTCGAGGCCGAGGAGGGCATGGTCGCCATCGACCTTCGCCAGGTCGTCTTCATCCGCAGCGCCACGACGCCGCAGAAGATCGGCTTCGGCGGCGGCTAGCTCAGCCCTCGACCAACCTGCCGATCAGCAGGTCGAAAAGAGGGACGTACAGGTCGAGTGAGACAGCGTCGGGATCCACTAGGTGCTGGACAGCGAGACCGACGTCAAGGGCGATCATCGCGGTCGCGAGCTGATCGGGTGGAAGCGGCGCCTTGCTCCCTACCTCCTTGAACGTCGCGCCTATCTGCCCGGCAACCAACGCTCGGTTCCCGCTCCAAAAGGTTGCTGCGAGCTTTCGAAACTCCTCATCGCGTGCTGCCTGGGTCAGGCACTCGAGCCACAAGCGGAAGAGCCAGCTCCCCTGCTCGTGTTTCTGCACGTCGCGTAGCTGCTCGGCTCCCCAGCGCAGCCGCTCGCGGGGGGTACCGGGCTGCTCGTTGGACTCCATCGCAAGCTCGGCATAGCGGTCGTAGACCCGCGCGTGAAGCAGCTCAATAAAGAGCTCCCCCTTTCCCTTGAAGTTCGAGTAGAAGGCGCCACGCGTGTAGCCCGCCTCGGCCGCGATCTCCTCGACGCTCGAACCCTGTAGCCCCCGTCGAAGAAAGACTCGTTCTCCGGCGTCCAGCAGCCGGCGCCGCGTCTCCGCCTGTTTCTCCTTGCGCGTAAGGCGCTTTGGGCGCTTCGCGCGCGGCAGAGTCCTCGGAGCGGCCATCAGAAGGCTGGCTGGCTCGGCAGCGGGTCCCCGGCGAAGAAGAAGAACCAGATCTCGAAGGCGATGACCGCGAGCACCCCGACGACGATGAAGACCCGCTCGATCGGATCAATGCGCTGATCCTCCGGCGTCGGGCCGTCGTTGAAGCTGCGGTTCCAGGAGCGCCGCGTCACCCGCGCGCGCTCCTCACCGGGGTCCACGGTTCTTCCCCGGATCCATGAGCCCACGAGCAGCGCGAGCCAATACGAGACGATGATCCCGGTCGCGATGAAGACGGCGAGGGAGGGTGTCAGGTCCCGTTTGGTCCCGGCGAGCTTCGAAGCGAACCAGACCCAAACCAGCGGGATTCCGGCGGCTGCCGCGATCGCGATGGCCGTTCCCGAGAGCGAACCGATGCCGTTGACGAGTCGCCGGACGCGGCGATGCCCTTGTGCCTCCACAGTCACATACAATATCGTATGTGAATACGCTTCTGTATCTGAATTTGGAGGGCGAGCTCAGCGTGGGTCGGCGAGGGCGGCCCAGAGTCGCTCTTCTGCGTCGAGCACCTTCGCCGCCTCGCCCGAGAGCTCGCGCCACCGGGCGGGGTCGGCTTCATCGGGCTCGCTGGCGGTGCGCGCCGCGATAGCGAGGCTGCTCCAGTCGTCCGAGGCCTCTCTTGCCAGTGAGGCCTCCTCGTAGCCCGCCTCCTCCAGGAAGCGCGAGTACATCTTGCGGAAGTTGCCGCCGCCGGTCCCGCGCCGCTCAATCACCTGGTAGAGGAAGCGGGCACACCACTGCCAGTCCTCGGCGGCCTCGGGCCAGTCGCCCACCTCGGCGGCGAAGCGACGCAGCGCGGGCAGACCCTCGAAGTCGCCGAGCGGCGGCTCGAGCATCTGGGCTGCCGCCCGCTCGATCGCCTCGGGCACGTGGGCGAGCAGGTCGTCGAGGCTGAGCTCGACGCCCTCGGGCAGGTCGACGACGTGGCCCTCGAGCGGGAAGATCGGCTGCTGGGAATGGCGGGCCTCCTTCAGGCTTTCGAGCGAGGTCGTCTGCAGGTCCTCGAAGGCGGTGTCGGAGAGCCAGGCGAGCTCGTCGTCATAGCCGGCCAGGACGACGGCGTGGCCAGGGAAGTGAGCCGAGCGGCCGTAGTGATCCAGGTAGTAGAGGTCGGTGAGCAGCAGGGCCGGTCGGCCGTCATCGACGTCAGCCTTCGCCAGCTCCCAGGAGGCCTCCGGGTCTTTCTCGGTCCGGAGCCGCAACGGCACCTCGGTGAGCTCGAGGAAGTTCTCCTCGAGACGGGCCGCCCGCCCGTTGGTGAACCGGCTCGGCGAGCTCTCGTCCAGAACCACGTAGTAGAAGCAGGCGCCCGCGCCCAGGCCGAACGCCATCTCCTCTGAGATCTCCACGCCGTGGAAGGCGAGCAGGTTCCGCAGCGCCGTCGAGCCGCAGTGGTTCCCGGGAACGTGCCGGTAGCGAGGCACCATCACCCTGTTGGCGGTCTCGGCCATCTATCGATTGTCCCGGATCAGGCCTCCGCGCCCACCCGCTCGCGCAGCTGCAGGTACTCGGCGCGCTCCTCGAAGCTCTTCCGGGTCCGAGGCCATCGCCGAACCGTATTCTGCGCCGGTGCTCCAGCGCCTCGACAGCCGCGTGCTCTACGGCATGCGCACCCGGTTCCACAGCCCCGCCGCTGAAGCGGTCGGGAGGGTCCTCGGCAAGATCGGGGAGTACGGCGCGGTGTGGCTCCTGATCGGGATCGTGATGGCCTTCGTCGATTCCGACAACGGCGAGGACTGGGTCTTGGCCGGACTGCTCGGGCCGATCGCGATCGGGCTCAACTTCGTCGTCAAATTGATCGTCAGGCGGCCGAGGCCGGTGCTCGAGGGGCTGCCGCCTCTCGGCGGCGCCCCAAGCTCGCTGAGCTTCCCGTCCGCGCACGCCACCTCATCTTTCGCCTGCGCGACGGCGATGACCCGGATCGCGCCTGAGGCGGCGTTCCTTTTCCTGCTCGCCGGTGCGATCGCCCTCTGTCGGCCCTATCTCGGCATGCACTACCCCTCCGACGTGGTCGCCGGCGCCATCCTGGGCACGGCCCTCGGCCTGATCGTCCCGCTCTGATGAAGGTCGGGATCGTCGGAATGCCCAATGCGGGCAAGTCGACGCTGTTCAATGCCCTCACAGCGGCGGGAGCCGAGACCGGGGACTACCCGTTCACCACTGTCGAGCCGAACGTCGCGGTCGTCCAGGTGCCCGACGAGCGGCTGGATCGCGTGGCGGAGACGCTCCGCGCCTCGGAGACGCTCTACGAGACGATCGACTTCCACGACATCGCGGGGCTGGTCAAGGGCGCCTCGCAGGGAGAGGGGCTCGGCAACCAGTTCCTCGCCTCGATCCGCGAGACCGACGCGATCTGCCATGTGATCCGCGCGCACGGCTCGGGATCGGTCGCCCATCCTGAGGGCCGCGTCGACCCGGTGGCCGACGCCGAGCTGATCGAGACTGAGCTGCTGGCCGCCGACCTCGAGTCGGCCGAGCGCCGTCTCGAGCGCGTCACCAAGCTCGCCCGGTCGGGTGACAAGGAGTCCGTGGCCGAGCACGCCTGGCTCGAGCAGGTGGTCGAGGCGCTCTCGGCAGGTCGCCCCGTGAGTGAGGTCCCGGTGCCCGAGGCGGCACCGGACGCCCTCCGCAAGCTCTCGCCGCTGACGGCGAAGCCGGTCCTCTATGTGGTCAACGTCGACGAGGGCGAAACGGAGGCCCCACCGGAGCTGCTCGCCCACGCCGAGGGGATGGACGCGAAGGTGGTGGTGATCTCCGCGCGCATCGAGGCGGATCTCCGGGAGCTCGAACCTGACGATGCGGTGGAGATGAGGAGCGAGCTCGGCATCGAGCGCTCCGGCCTCCAGCGGCTGATCCGCGCCGCATTCGAGCTCCTCGACCTGATCAGCTTCTTCACCGCCGACACGGACAAGGAGGCGATGGCTCGAACCCTGCCCCGGGGCGGCACCGCGTACGACGCCGCGGGGCGCGTCCATGGCGACATCCAGAAGGCGTTCGTCCGGGCCGAGGTGATCGCCTGGGACGAGCTGGTCGACGCCGGCGGCTACGCAGCCGGCCGCGACCGCGGCACGCTCCAAATCGAGGGCCGCGACTACGTCGTGCAGGACGGCGACGTGATCCACATCAGGACCTAGAGTCCCGGGATGAGCGCTCCCCGGCCCACGGGAAACCGCCTGTGCGTGATCCACGGCAACAGCCTCCCCGAGGGCGCTGACCCGGTCGATGGCAAGCGGCTGACGCTGGACGTCGGCGGGGCCCTGCCGGTGGGGGCAACCGACGGTGAGGACATCGTCGGCATCCCGCGGCACGGCTTCGACCGCTCGATACCGGCTCACCTCGTCGATCACCGGGCGAACATCCGGGCGGCCTGCGAGCTGGGCTGCGACCGGGTGCTGGCGCTGGCCTCCGTCGGCAGCCTGGACAAGGACCTCAAGGTCGGGATGCTGATCTGCCCGGAGGACTTCTACGCGCCCGAGACCGCACCCAGCTTCTACCGCGACCCGCACGGGCACTCCGTCCCAGGGTTCGATCCCGACTGGCGCGACGTCGTGATCAGCGCCTGGGGTTCCCTCACCGACACCGAGCTCGAGGTCGGAGGCGTCTACGCCCAGACCATCGGACCGCGCTTCGAGACGCCGGCCGAGGTGCGAGCGCTCGCGGAGGTGGCGGACATGGTGGGGATGACGATCGCCGCGGAGACCGTCCTCGCCGGCGAGGCCGCCCTGGCGTACGCCGCTGTCTGCACTGTCGACAACCTGGCGAATGGCATCTCAGGCAAGCCGCTCACGGTGGACGAGTACCGCCGCGGGCGCGATCTCACCGCCAAGACCCTCGCCGCTGACCTCGACCTCGTGCTGCCAGCCCTCGCCAAGGGGCTCCCGGGCAGTTGAGCCTCGCCGTCACCGGCGCGACGCTGGACGGGCGGGTCATCGGGCTGCGCGCGGAGGACGGCTTGATCGCTGCGCTGGGCCCCGACGTCGAGGCGCAGCCGGGCGACGAGACGATCGACGGCAGCGGGCTCCTGCTCTGCCCGCCCATGGTGAACGGCCACACCCACGCCGCGATGACCCTCTTCCGCGGCTTCGGCGACGACATGCAGCTGATGGAGTGGCTGGAGACGAGGATCTGGCCGGCCGAGGCCAAGCTCGAGCCCGAGGACGTCTACTGGGGGACCCGGCTCGCCTGCGTCGAGATGATCCGCTCGGGCACCACCAGATTCGCCGACATGTACTGGCACGGAGGCGAAGTGGCGCGCGCGGTGGTGGACTCCGGCATCCGCGCAGTCGTAAGCAGCGTGATCATCGACCAGCTCGATCCGGCGAAGGGCGAAGCGCTCCGGCCCGAGGTGCTCGACGTGCTCGACCGGCTCGATGAGGCCGGGCCTCTGGTCCAGCCCGGCATCGGACCGCACGCGATCTACACGGTCAGCCCGGAGACTCTCCGCTGGACCGCCGAGATCGCTGCAGATCGTGAGATCCCGCTGCACATCCATCTCTCCGAGACCGAGCAGGAGGTGGAGGAATGCCTGGACGCACATGGCAAGCGCCCGGCTGGCTATCTCGACGACCTTGGCGCCCTCGGCCCGCGGACAGTGCTCGCGCATGGCGTCTGGCTCGATCGGCATGAGCTGGACCTGATCGCGGAGCGCGGCGCGACCGTGGTGGCCAACCCTGCCGCCAACATGAAGCTCGCCGTCGGAGGATTGCTGCCCTACCAGGCCGCCGCCGCCGCCGGAGCCGCGCTAGGGCTCGGCACCGACGGGGTTTCGTCGAACTCCAACCTCGACATGTTCGAGGAGGTGAAGCTGTTCGCCTTGAGCCAGAAGCAGGCGAGCGGCGATCCCTCCGTGCTCCCCGCGACCGAGGCGCTGGCGATCGCGCGCGGGCTGCGCTCGCCGGTGCTGGGTGGCACTGCTCTCGAGGTGGGTGAGCCCGCCGACTTCCTGCTGCTGCAGGCCTCGGACCCCGAGCTCTCCGCCGGCGACCTGGACGCCGATCTTGTGTACGCGGCCGGAGGCTCAGTCGTCGACACCACGGTCGTGGCGGGCGAAGTCCTGATGCGAGACCGGCAGGTGGCAGAGGCCGAGGAGATCGTCTCCGAGGTCCGTGAGCGCGCCGGCCGGCTCACCGGCCTATAGCGTCCCCTCCGTGAGAACGGAGGCGCGTTTCCCCGAGATCCCCGAGAAGGCCGGCCACTACGAGAGCTTCTATCTGAAGCTGGTTCAGCCCGGCGGTGGCAGCGCAGCCTGGATCCGCCACACGGTCCACAAGCGTCCCGGTGAGGAGGCGACCTGCGCGATCTGGTTCGTCCTCTTCGATTCCTCGGCAGCGGGGCCGCGTGCCACCAAGCGCCAGTTCCGCGCCGACGAGCTCGGCGCCGGGCCGGACACCTACATCCGGATCGCCGATGCCTCGCTCACAGACGGACGCGCCGTCGGCCGGGTCGAGACGGCCGTGCTCGCGGCGAAGTGGGACCTGGCATTCGCCGATCCCCACGAGCCCTTCCATCACCTGCCGCGCGACTTCCTCTACCGCTCGAAGCTGCCGAAGACGAAGTTCCTGAGCCCATACCCGGATGCCGTCTTCAACGGCGAAATCGAGGTCGGGGACGAGCGGATCGACGTGCAGGACTGGCGCGGGATGATCGGCCACAACTGGGGCGCGGAGCACGCCGAGCGCTGGGTATGGATCCAGGGTTCCGGCTTCGAGGGCCGCTCGCCGGAGGACTACTTCGACATGGCCGTCGGCCGCATCAAGGTGGCGGGGCGGACGACCCCGTGGGTCGGCAACGCGATGCTGATGCTCGACGGCAAGCCGCATCGCCTCGGCGGCTTCGGTCACGTCCCCAGCACCGAGGTGGAGGAGTCACCGACCGGCGCTCGCTTCGAGCTCAAGGGCAAGGGTGTCAAGGTGATGGGCAACGTCAGCGCCGCGGCAAAGGACTTCGTCGCATGGATCTACGCCGACCCGGTGGGTCCAGAGCACAACACGCTCAACTGCTCGATCTCCGACCTGCAGCTGGATGTCGAGCTGGACGGCGGCCCCGCCCGGCGCCTGGCCGTGAAGGGCGCGGCCGCATATGAGTTCGGGACGCGCGACAAGGACCACGGCATCCCCGTGCAGCCCTACCCGGACGGCTGATCGGCTGCTCTAGGCAAGCGCGTCGTATTCGTCGCCCGTAAGCTTGATGTCGAGCGCCGCCAGGTTCTCCCTAAGGTGCTCGATCGAGAGCGTGCCGGGGATCGGCAGGATCGCGGGCGAGCGGTGAAGCAGCCAGGCAAGCGCGATCTGCTCTGGAGAGGCGTCATGACTCTCCGCGATCTCCATGAGGACCGCGGGTGCGTCGCCCTTCACCGGGTAATACGGGACAAAGACGATCCCGTTCTCCTCGCAGTAGTCGACGACGTCGTCGTGCCCCCTCTCGCCGACGTTGTAGTGGTTCTGCACAGCGGCGATCGGAACCACCTCTCTCGCCGCCTTGATCTCCTCGACAGTGACGGCCGAGATCCCGATTTCCTTGATCCTTCCCGCGGCGCGGTACTCGGCGATCGCTTCGAGGCTCACTGCCAGCGGAGTCTCCGGATCGATGCGATGCAGGTAGTAGAGGTCGATCGTCTCGGTCTTCAGGCTCTCGAAGCTCTGCTCGATCTGGGCGCGCAGCGCCTCCGGGTTGCCGCTCCCCGAATAGCCACCCTTCGTGGCGACGACGAGCCCGTCCGGCTTCGGTGAGAGCGCCTCGCCGATCGTCTGCTCGCTGTCCCCGCCGGTGTAGACGTGAGCGGTATCGATCAGCCCCAACCCTGCGTCGACCGCTTCCCGCAGGAAGGCATGGTTTTCCGGCGTAGAGGTGAGGCGGTTGGTTCCGAGGCCCATCCGAGCGACCTCCTTACCCGCGACCTCCATACGTAACTTCTACTTCTTCTTGAAGAAGGCCCAGGTGCCGGGCAGACCGAGGGCGCTCGCCAGCTGAGGGCCGTTGACGGTGGTGGTTCCGCCGCTGCCGATCAGGTTGGCGTGCACGATCCGGGGCGAAGCGCCCCGCTGGGTGACGACGATGTTCCGCAGCTTGCCGTGGAGGCCCAGGCCGCTGAGAGCGGAGCTCATCCGGCCCAGCGAGTACTTCCGCTTCCAGTGCTCGTAGGGGGAGCCGGCGTCGGCCTCGTAGGGATCGTCGACGCCACGCAGGTAGGGGATGGGCGGTTGCCCGAAGCCGAGGGAAGAGAACTCGTTGTTCTCCGTGTGCCCTCCCGACGTCGAGAAGAAGAATGTCTGGGCGACCTTGCCCTGGTAGAGGACGACCTGCAGGCGGGTGGCGCTCACCGCCTGGTCGGTCTTCACGGTCTCGGCTCCGACGCCGCCGTAGGCCTGGCTGCGCGTGTCATCGAAGACGTCGAAGGATCCGTGGCCCGAGCTGGAGAGCACATAGGAGCGGGCGGCAACGGCCTGGGCCTTGAGCGCCTCGATTGGCCATGACGACGGGGATTCCCGCGAGACCACCCCGCGCACGTAGTCCTCGACGTCGACGACGTTGACCGCGTCGAGCCCGCCGGACGACGCTCGCACCTCGAGCGAGCCCCGGTAGGTGCCCTTGCCCGCGACGACGACCGTCGGCGCCCCTGTGGCAGTCATCACCGCCCCGCAGCGCGCGACCAGCGCCCCCTTCTTGGAGCGCAGCATCACGCCGCCGCCCTTCCGCTTGGCCACGTAGGTCTTGCCCGGCTTGATGCCCGTCCCGCAGGCCGAGTTCGCGCCATGGAAGGCGACGCTGCCGACGGAGTCGAGAAGCAGGACGCGGACGCTCCTGTCCGCGGTCGTCCCGATGGTGGTGCCCGTGTAGTAGTGGGTCAAGATCGCGTCGTACTTGAACCCGTGCGTGGCGTAGCCGTAGGCGCCGTACTGGCTCATCCCCACGCCGTGTCCGAAGCCGGCCCCCTTGACGACCCAGACCTTGGCCGAGGCCGCCGCCGGGACGGCAAGCAGGCAGGCGAGCATGGCCAGCAGGAGTCGGATCCCCCGGAGCATCACCTCTGAATAACGGGTACGGCGGCGGGAAGTTGCGCTTTGGAGCGGTTCTCGCAGGGACGCTGTCCAGATCGGCCCTCGGGCCGCCCGAGTGCGTGAGCTAGGTTGTGGGTAGGCGTTTAAAGGAGAGAGCGCGATGGCGACCGAGACGATTCAGGCCACAGACCACAAGCTCTACGTCGCCGGTGAGTGGATCGAGACCGGCGTGTGGTCGGAGGTGAAGGCTCCCTACGACGGCACCGTGATCGGCCGGGTTCCCAAGGGCGACGCCGCCCTGGTGGACCGGGCGACCGATGAGGCCGCGGAGGCGTTCCTGGCGGGCGAATTTCCCGCCCACAAACGGGCGGCGGTCCTCGACCGGGCTGCGGAGCTCGTCGCCGAACGCGAGGACGACCTCACGATGACGATCGCCGCCGAGGCCGGCAAGCCGGTCAAGACCGCCCGTGTGGAGGCGCAGCGCTGCGTGGGCACACTCGAGTTCGCCGCCGTCGAGGCCCGCAGCCTCACCGGTCACATGGTCCCGATGGACGCCGGCGCGGCCGGCGAGGGCAAGCTGGGCATCGTGATCCGGGTTCCCTATGGCGTGGTCGGCGCGATCAGCCCGTTCAACTTCCCGCTCAACCTCGTCGCCCACAAGCTCGGGCCCGCGATCGCCGCGGGTAACGCCGTGGTCCTGAAGCCCGCCGGCCAGACCCCGATCTCCGCAATCAAGCTTGCCGAGGTCCTCTATGACGCGGGCCTGCCAAAGAATTGGCTGCAGGTCGTCTGCGGCTCGGGCTCGGATGTCGGCAACGCAATCGTCGAAAGCGAGAGGACCCATGCGATCACCTTCACCGGATCCGCCGAGGTCGGATGGGGTATTCGCTCCGCAGTACCGCACAAGAAGGTCAACCTGGAGCTCGGCTCGAACGCGCCGCTGATCGTCAACGAGGACGGGGACTGGGAGACCGCGGCCGACAAGGCTCAAATTCACGCCTACTCCCACGCCGGCCAGAGCTGCATCTCTGTTCAGCGCATCCTGCTCCACGAGTCGATCGCCGACAAGTTCACCGAGCGCTTCATCAAGAACGTCGAGTCACTGGTTGTCGGCGACCCGATGGACGAGAAGACCGATGTCGGCCCGGTGATCTCCCCTGGCGACAAGGACAGGGTCAAGGAGTGGATCGACGAGGCGGCGGCGAAGGGCGCGGAGATCCTGACCGGTGGTGACCTCGTCGACGAGGATCGGTGCATCGCGCCGACGGTGATCAAGGACGACCCGCGTGAGTGCCACACGTGGAAGGACGAGATCTTCGGGCCGGTCGCCACCATCCACACGTTCAAGAGATTCGAAGACGGCCTGGAGATGGCGAACGACTCGCGCTACGGACTGCAGGCAGGGGTCTTTACCCGCGACGTCGGAAATGCGATCAAGGCCGGTCAGACACTCCAGTTCGGCGGCGTGCTGATCAACGAGGTCCCGACCTTCCGCACGGACCAGATGCCCTACGGCGGCGTCAAGGACTCGGGCAACACCCGAGAGGGCCCGCACTACGCCGTGCGCGAGCTCACCGAGGAGCGCCTGGTCACCTTCCAGGGCTGACGAAGCGCGCTACCGGCGCCGCTTCTTGCACTTCTTCTTGGCCGCGACGGCGCGGTGATGCTTCTTCCTCTTGCATTTCTTGCGGTGAATCGGCTCCGTGACCTGCGGGGGGTTCGAGCCGCCGGTCGGCGGTGAAGCGCAGTTCGGGATGCCGTTGTTCACCTCGTCGGCACCGATGTCCCGCACCGGGACCAACGGACAGGCTGCGTCGGCGTCGATCGCACGCAGATCGCCGTCGAAGTCAATCGTGCCGGAAGGCGGCGCCAGCGGGTTACCGTGATCGATCAGCGCATCATTCCCGGTTGGAGTGAGGTGGTAGTCGTCGGCGTTGGCGTCGACGAAGCTGGGAGCGGCGCTCGTTTGGAAGGTCTCGCAGGGCCCTCCGCTGGTCGTCATCCCGTCGGAGAACGAGATGGTGCAGGTAGCTGTCCCGTCCCCGTCGAAGGGCAGGATCGCGCCTCCTCTGACGATGCTCGAGTCCAGGGTGAGATGGTCGTCCTGGAGCTCGAATGAGAGGTTGGTGTTGTTGACGATGTCGGCGTTCGTCACCGACAGATCTCCGCCGTAGTAGATGCCGGGCGTCGTCCCATCCTCGACCGAGCTGGCCAGCACGGCTGTACCTCCTGTGAGCGGAGCGGTGCGTGTGATCACGTCGCCAAAAAGAGTCACCGGTGCGCGGTTGCCGATCACCTCGACGCCATTGGTGCCGCCAATGATTCGATTGCGGATCATCGTCATCCCGGTCGCGGGCGAGGTGGCGTCGTTCGAGAAAGAGCCGCCGTCGGCCAGGAATACGCCCGTCGTCTGGCCGGCCCCATGGTCGTGAATCGTGTTGCCGATCAGGGTGGCGGTCGTCGGGCCGGTGAGATTGAGGTTGTGAGAGCCGCTTACCTGGATGCCGTCGCCGACGTCGTGCACGCCCGAGATGTCATTGCCGGAGATCGTCGGGTTTCCCGGCGCCCCGGTGTTCGGGGAGACGACGTCGATTCCGTGGAAAAGTCCGGTGAAGGTGTTGAAACTGATCTGCGGCGTCCCCTGAGCCGTCGTGTGGATTCCGATCTGGTTGTCGCCACTGGCCGGCGTGGTGTCGATGAAGTGGTTATCGCTCACCACCGGCGACCCAGCGGCGTCCTCCAGGACCAGCTCGGTCTGGTTCGGGACGTTGGAGGAGAAGGTCAGCCCCTGGATCGTCGTCGAGGGTCCCGTGACCCTCATGGCGAAGACCCCCGAGGATGGATCGATGGTGGGCGCCGCCGCGCCGTCGGCTGTCAGGGAGACCCCGCCAGGGAGCGTGACGTTCTCCGCGTAGCTGCCGGTTTCGAGGCGGATGGTTCCGGCCCCTCCGGTCTTGGCCAGAGCTCCGTCGGGCCCGTTGATCGTCTGGCAGGCCGTTGCCGGAGTGAGGCAGTCGCCGCTGTTGTTCGGCCGCGAGGCGTCAGCGAAGGTGTCGGTAGCCGATGCGACGCCCGGCAGGGCGAGAAGGAACCCCGTCGCAAGCGCGGCGATGAGTGCGAAGCGAAGGCGATCCATGCCTCTTGACTCTCCCCCTCTCATCTCACGCCCGGGAATCTACCCCCGCTGGGAGCCCCGGCCAAACCGGGATTTTGTCCACTAGACGGGCGCGAACCAGCGCTCGAGCCGCTCCCTGCTCATCAGCTCGGATGGCTCGACCGTCCTTGCGAGGCAGTCGCGCAGGTCCTGTCCGGCCTCCGGATCGGAGGCCCATCCGCGAAAGAGCGGCTCGGCGCTCTCGAGTCTCGGGAAGCGGCCCCAGGCGAAGGACCAGTCGTAGTGCTCCGCCGATTTCGCGTCGCGCCACTTCTCGTAGCCGCTCAGGCTCGCGTCGGCGCCTGAGAGGGAGTCCGCCACGTACAGCGCGGCCTCGACCGCATCGCCGATCCCCTGCGCGGTCCCGGGGTGCTTGAAGTAGGAGGCGTCTCCCACCAGCGCCCAGCCCGGCCCGGTCGGCGGCCGGTAGAAGCCGCGCATCAGAGTCTCCGGCGCCACCGTCACCTCGGTGACCATCTCGGCCTCGTCCAGCAGGCTCGGGTCGAGGGTCTCGGGGAAGCGGCGAATCGCCTCCATGTACTTGCGCTCGCGCTCCGCCTTGGTGCCCTGAGCCAGATCGGGGACGCCGTTGGCGATCACCAAGATAGAGCCCGTCCTCGACAGGGCCGTGGTAGAGCATCTCGTCGGCGTTGATCTGCAGGGTGGAGACGGGCTCGTCCACCGGGATGCCGCTCCAGTACGAGTACGAGAAGGCGAGCTCGCCGCGCTGGGTGCGCTCCTTCTCCAGGCCGAGCTTGCCGGCGACCATCGAGCCGCGGCCGTCGGCGCCGAACACCCAGTCGCCTCGATCTCGCGTCCGTCCGCGAGCCTGACCCCGCTGCACCGGGTCCTGGCCGGTGCCGGTGCCGAGCAGGTCCACGACTCGAGTGCCGAATATCCCCGTCACGCCGGCGGCGAGAGCGGTGTCCACCCCGGCCTTGTCGAGCGCGACCCGCCGTCGGCGCGAGGCCGAGGTCGAACCCCTCGATCGGCGTGTAGGTGCCCGCGATCTCGTGCCGAGCGCGACCAGGCGGTGCGACGCGAAGGCCAGCTCGTGCTCGCGACGAAGCGTGTCGAGCACGCCGAGCCGCTCGAGGCGGGCGAGGGTGTTGGGATAGAGCAGGTGAGTGGAGACGGTCGTGCTCGGGAAGGTGTCCCGGTCGATCAGCGCGACGTCCCAGTCGCGCTGGGCCAGTGCGGTAGCCAGCGTTGACCCGGCGCAGCGCGCCCCGACGATGACAGCGTCGTGCTTCTCCACCACACCCGACATTACGCCGAAGGCGGGCCGAGGGATGTGTGCGATTGCTCCCCCGCGCTAGTCGTGGGGGTGGGCCATCTTGCGATGGTCGAGCGCCTCGTCGAGGATCTCCTCCGAGACCCCCATCTCCTTCGCCACCTCGCGAATCGAGCGGTTCGACGCGGCGGCCTCCTTGACGATCTCGCCCGCCTTGTCGTAGCCAATGTGCGGGTTGAGCGCGGTCGCCACGATCAGGTTGGCCTCCCGGTGGCGCTCGAGCATCTCCTCGTTCGCCTGGATCCCGCTGACGCACTTCTCGTCCAGATGGCGGGCGGCGGCAGCGAGCAGCTTGATGGAGTCGAGGAGGTTCCGGGCGATCAGCGGCACGCGGACGTTGAGCTCGAACTGGCCCTGGCTGCCGGCCATCGTGATCGCGGCGTCATTGCCGACCACCTGGTCGGCTACCTGGATGACGACCTCCGGGATCACTGGGTTGACCTTGCCGGGCATGATCGATGATCCCTTCTGCAGCTCGGGCAGTCGCAGCTCGGCGAGGCCTGCGCGCGGGCCTGAGCCCATCAGTGCCAGGTCGTTGGCGATCTTGAGCATCGAGACTGCCACGGTCTTGAGCGCGCCGGAGAGTTCGACCAGGGCGTCCCGGTTGGCCTGCGCCTCGAACGGGTCGGCCGGCTCGGAGATGTCCAGGCCGGTGTCGGCGCTGAGCTGCTCACGGACCTTCGCCGCGAACTCCGGATGGGTGTTGAGCCCGGTGCCGGTCGCCGTGCCGCCGAGGGGGATCTGACCAACGCGGCCCAGGGTCGAGCGCACACGTTCGGCGCCGAGCCGGATCTGTGCCGCGTAGCCGGCGAACTCCTGGCCGAGGGTCACCGGCACGGCGTCCATCAGGTGGGTCCGGCCGGTCTTGACGAGGTCGGTGAACTCATCGGCCTTGCGCTCCAGCGCCGCGCGAAGCTCGTCCAGTGCGGGCAGCAGGTCCGAGTGGACCTCGGCCAGCGCCGCCAGGTGAACGGCCGACGGGAAGACGTCGTTCGAGGACTGACCCATGTTGACGTGGTCGTTGGGGTGGGCCTCGTCGCCGGCGAGCTCGGCGATCACCTCGTTGGCATTCATGTTCGAGGAGGTCCCGGAGCCGGTCTGGAAGACGTCGATGGGGAACTGGTCGTCGTGCTCGCCGTTGGCGACCTCGTCACCGGCCTTGGCGATCTTCTCCGCGAGGTCGGAATCGAGCTGTCCGAGCTCGGAGTTGGCGCGGGCGGCCGCCGCCTTGAGGCGCCCCAGCCAGTGGATCACGGGCGCCGGAACCGGCTGGCCTGAGATCTGGAAGTTCTCGACGGCTTTCGTGGTCTCGCCTCCCCAGAGCTGGTCGGCGGTCTTGGCTTCCATCACCACTCAGGCTATCTAGCCCGAGCTGTGGCCGGCGGCATAGCCGCGGCCGAAGGCACGCTCGAAGCTCGCCGAGAGGGTGCCTCCGGTCCGGCTGAAGCGGGCCGCCGAGTTGAGCCTCCTGACGAGGTCGGTGTGGATCGGATCTGCACCCTTCGCGACAGCGCCGATCAGGTAGCCGAGCTGCACGGTCGCGGTCTCGGACCCCGCCCGGGCCCGGAGATTCAGCTTCGTCGCGGCGACGATCATCTCTCGGCCGATGTTCGCCAGCTGCCCGGCGTCCTGATCCGGGACGAGACAGTCCGAGATCGGCGTTGTGCCCGCCAGGCGAACCGCCCCTGGGGCGCGCTCCAGCGCCCGGAGGTAGCCGTTGTTGGTCACAAGGCACGCGGCAGGAGCGACGTCGTTCTTCTTCGCCCCGCATCCGGCGAGGAGGGCCAAGGCGACGGCGACGAATGCAATCGACGATCGACGAAGCATGCTCCTGATCCTACGTCCGCCGCGGCCCATAACTTGATCACTCGTGACCGACGAGGCGACGCCCCTTCGCCCCATCGATCCGCTCGCGCACCGAGCTCTGGAGGCGCTCGTGCGGGCGCAGGCGAACCTGACCCGCCGCCTCGCGGCGGACCTCGAGAGGATCGGTGTTTCGGCGACCGGCTTCACGATGCTGGTGCTGCTGACCAGCGCAGGAGGCCGACTGGAGCTGCGCACGATGCGGCGCCGCCTCGGCGCTTCCAAGGCGACAGCCACCGAGGTGCTCGACACGCTCGAGAACCGTGGCTTCGTCGCTCGGACCCGCCTCGAGAGCGACCGGCGCGCCGTCGCGGTCAGCCTCTCGCAGGCTGGCTACAACCTCGTCACGCATGCCTTCCCCGCCCACGCCGAGCGCGTGCGTGAGGCGTTCGGGGTCCTCGACGAGACCGAGAAGCGCCAGCTCGCGGACCTGTGCCGCAAGCTGGACCGAGCCGCCTAGTAGCGCTCCCTCCGTCGCGGCGCATCCGGATTCTCGAGCGAGGGATCCCGCCTGCCACGCACGAATGTGAGATAGAGGCCGAGCACGAAGCCGACGGCGCCGACGATCATCAAGATCAGGCCGACCGTTGGGATGTCAACGGCCTTCCATTGGTCCGCGACCGCATAGCGGAGGATCGCTCCGACAGCGATCAGGAAGAGTGATGTCCCGATTGTCATGCAGTAATCCTGCTCGGCGAGGGCGGCGCCGAAACGCCGGTGGACGCATTTCGGGCGGCGTCAGCTCGTCCAGAGATCTGCGAGCCGCGCAGGGGTCAGGCCGGAGAGCCGCACGCAGTCGCGCGTCATGTGAGCTTGGTCTGCGTAGCCGAGATCCGCCGCCACCCGCGCGAGATCGCTCTCGCCCGCCGCCACAGCTCCGGTCTGCGCCACCAGGCGCCGGAAGCGCAGCACCCGGTCAAGGGTCTTTGGCCCGTATCCGACCGAATCGTGGAAGCGGCGCCTGAGCTGGCGCTCGCTGATCCCCAGGGATTCCGCGAGCTCGTCGACCCGGCTGCCGGGAAAGCCGAGGCGCCGGGTCGCTGCGAGTACCAGCGGATCGGGGCCTCCGTCCTCGACCCGGGAGCCGACGGCCTTCTCGATGAGGGTGAACGCCTCCTCGTCTCCGTCGGTCTCCTCGAGCCGCTCGCCGAGCTCGGTCGCCCAGCGGCCCAGCAGGTCTTCCAGCCGGGTGTGCACGTCGAGCACCTCGCTCGCCGGCATTCCGAGGACGGCGCCGGCGACGCCCGGCCGCAGCCTCAGGCCCAGTGTCCGCTGCCCCGGTGCGATCGGGCTGCGCCTGGCTGCCCGGTCGGTGCCGGCCAGAATCAGCTCGTTGTTGCGCCAGATCAGGTCGACGCAGCCGTCGGGCAGGATCAGTGTCGAGTCCCTCGAGTCGTTTCCCGGGGCCTCCCGCACCCAGCGGCAGGCGACAAGCGAGTACAGATCGCGCGAGGGAGCGAGCTCGCGGTACTCGGTCATTGCCCCAAGTTAGTGAACGTCCGAATTGTTCAAGGCACGGACCCGGTCGCCGACTACCGTCGCCCCAATCGCAAACGCTCGGAAGGGAGCACTCATGGAACAGCGTCTCAGCCTGATCACACTCGGGATCTCTGACCTGGCGCGCGCCCGCACGTTCTATGAGGCGCTCGGCTGGAAGACCGGCGCGGAGCAGGGAGACGACGTCGTCTTCTTCCAGGCGGGGTGCATGGTGGTTGCCCTCTGGGACCGCGCCAAGCTGGCCGAGGACAGCGCGGTCACCGCGGGGAGCGGCTGGGGCGGAATCACCCTCGCCTACAACACCCGCTCGACCGACGAGGTCGACCAGGTGATCGAGGAGGCCCGCAAGGCCGGCGCAACCATCGGCCGCGAGCCGGGCGAGACCTTCTGGGGCGGCTACTCCGGGGTCTTCATCGATCCCGACGGCTACCCGTGGGAGGTCGCACACCATCCCCACTGGACGATCGAGGAGAGCGGCGGGCTGACGATTTCGTCCTGAGCGCCGCGCGGCTGGGACCAGACGTGGTCCCGGCCGTGACCGCACGGCTGCGAGAATCCGCCGCTCATGGCCCGCTTCGCACCCGTAAACCCCAAGCAGTCATTCCCAGAGCTCGAGGAGCGAATCCTCGAGCGCTGGCGCGAGCGCGACGTCTTCCACCGCTCCTTCGCCAACCGCGAGGGCGCCCCCCTGTGGAGCTTCTACGAGGGCCCGCCCACCGCCAACGGCCGGCCCGGCTCGCACCACGTTCTGGCGAGGGTCTTCAAGGACATCTACCCGCGCTTCAAGACGATGGCCGGCCACCAGGTCCCGCGTAAGGCGGGCTGGGACTGCCACGGGTTGCCCGTCGAGCTCGAGGTGGAGCGCGAGCTCGGCATCACCTCCAAGGAGGAGATCGAGGAGTTCGGGATCGCCGAGTTCAACGCGCGCTGCCGGGAATCGGTCTTCCGCTATGTCGAGGACTGGAACAAGCTGACCGAGCGCATCGGCTTCTGGCTCGACCTCGATGACCCCTACGTGACGATGACCAACGAGTACATCGAGTCGGTCTGGTGGGCCCTGCGGCGGATGTGGGACGAGGGCCGGCTGTATGAGGACTACAAGGTGGTGCCGTACTGCCCGCGCGACGGCACCGCCCTTTCCTCGCACGAGGTCGCCCTGGGCTACCAGGATGTCGAGGACCCGGCCGTCTACGTGAAGCTCCCTGTCCGGGATCCAGAGGGGCCCCTGGAAGCCGGCGATCAACTACTGGTCTGGACGACGACCCCGTGGACGCTGATCACCAACGCGGCGGTCGCCGCCGGGCCGGAGATCGAGTACGTCCGAGCTCGGGACGGCGAGGAGGTCTTCGTGCTGGCGAGGAACCGTCTCTTGCACGTCCTGGGCGAGGACGCCGAGGTGCTCGGCGCATTCCCCGGCGAGAAGCTCTCCGGCGCGTCCTACGAGCCTCCCTTCGACTACATCACCGACTACGGCCCACGAGGTCACACCGTCCTGATGGCGGACTTCGTCACCACGGATGAGGGCACCGGCCTGGTGCACACCGCGATCGCCTTCGGCGAGGACGACTTCCGGCTCGGCGAGGAGTACGGGATCACGCTGCAGAACCCGGTCGACCTGCGGGGCCGCTTCGACGAGCGGATCACCGACTTCCAGGGGCAATTCGTCAAGGACGCCGACCCCGCGATCGTCGAGGCGCTGAAGAAGAAGGGGAAGCTGCTCCGGGCGGAGGCCTACCTGCACTCCTATCCGCACTGCTGGCGCTGCGACACGCCGCTCCTCTACTACGCGAAGGCGAGCTGGTACGTGAAGACGACCGAGGTCCGCGACCGGATGCTGGCGGCAAACGAGGAGATCGGCTGGCACCCCGAGCACATCAAGCACGGGCGCTTCGGCAAGTGGCTCGAGGGGAACGTCGACTGGGCGCTCTCGCGCGACCGCTACTGGGGCACCCCGTTGCCGATCTGGGAGTGCGACTCGAATGACTGCGACGAGCGCTTCTGCGCCGGCTCAATCGCGGAGCTGCGAGAGAAGGGCGCCGAGGTCCCCGACGACCTCCACCGCCCGTACATCGACGACGCCAGCTACGGATGCGAGCGAGAGGGGTGCGGCGGAACGATGCGCCGGGTCGCGTCGGTGATCGACACCTGGTTCGACTCGGGCTCGATGCCCTGGGCCCAGTACCACTACCCCTTCGAGAACGAGGAGACCTTCAAGGAGCGCTTCCCCGCCGACTTCATCTGCGAGGCGATCGACCAGACCCGCGGCTGGTTCTACACGCTGCTCGCCGAGTCGGTCTTGCTCTTCGACACCTCGAGCTACCGCAACGTGGTCTGCCTGGGCCTGATCCTCGATCCCGAGGGGCAGAAGATGTCGAAGAGCCGCGGCAATGTGGTCGAGCCGTGGGACGTGATCGCCCGTCACGGCGCCGACGCCTTCCGCTGGTACTACTTCGCATCCCAGCAGCCGTGGGCCGGCTACCGCTTCTCCGTGGACACCGTCGGGGACGCGGTTCGCCACTTCCTGCTCACGCTCTGGAACACGTACTCGTTCTGGGTCACATACGCGAACGCCGCCGGCCTCGAGACCGGCGAGCTGCCCTACGAGCCGAAGTGGACCGCCGGCGATTCCGATCAGGCCACCCAGCTCGACCGCTGGGCTGTCTCCCGCCTGCAGCGCACTGTCGCCGAGGTCCGCGAGCAGATGGACGGTTTCGACTGCACCCAGGCGGCCCGCGCCATCGCGGACTACACCGAGGAGCTCTCCAACTGGTACGTCCGGCTCAGCCGCCGCCGCTTCTGGGACGGGGACAGGGCGGCGCTCGAGACTCTCCGCTTCTGCCTCGGTGAGACCGCCAAGATGCTCGCTCCCTTCACCCCCTTCATCGCCGACGAGATGTACGCCAACCTGCTCTTCGGCGAGGAGACCGCCCTGCGGAAGCCGGTGGACGAGTGGACCAGCGACGACCCGGACTCAGTTCACCTCTGTGACTTTCCGGACGTCCAGGAGGGCCTGATCGATCCTCAGCTCGAGGCGGGTATGGACGCCGTACGCCGCACCGTGGAGCTCGGCCGGGCGGCCCGCGCGCAGGCGAAGGTCAAGCTGCGCCAGCCACTGCGCAAGGCCGTGGTCGTCGCCTCCGACGCTGAGAGGGAGGCGATCGAGCGTCTCGCCGACGTGGTCGCCTCCGAGCTCAACGTCAAGGAGCTCGACTTCGTCCAGACCGAGGCCGAGCTCGTCTCCTACCGGGTGAAGCCCAACTACCGCCCGCTAGGGCCGCGATTCGGCAAGAGCATGCCGCAGGTGGCCGCGGCGGTCGAGGCCCTCGATGCCGCGGCGGTCGCCGATGCGCTCGAGCGCGGCGAGGAGGTCGGCATCCAGGTCGACGGCAAGGACCACACATTGGCTGCCGACGACGTCAGCCTCGTGATGGAGCCGCTCGAGGGCTACCAGGTGGAGGCCGAGGCCGGCCATGCGGTCGCCCTGGAGCTGGACCTCGACGAGGAGCTACGTCGCGAGGGCCTGGCACGGGAGGTCGTCCGCGCCGTCCAGGAGGCCCGCAAGCAGGCCGGCCTGGATGTCTCCGACCGCATCGCACTCGCCCTCGGCGGAGACGAGGAGCTGCTCTCCGCCGCGCGCGAGCACGAGGCCTACATCGCCGGTGAGACGCTTGCGACCTCGGTCGACTACGGCGCGGACGGGGCGGGCGAGAAGGCGACGATCGAGGGCCGAGAGCTCCGAATCGCGGTTTCGAAGGCCTGAGCGGACCCCGTCCTCAGGCGGCGGCGGTCGAGGGAGACGGGCCCGAGCGACCCCCCATGCAGGCGAGGGCAGCCTCGTACCCGAGCCGGGCCCATCCGTCCGCGCCGCGCTCGCCGGCAGCCAGGAGGTGGCGGAGGCGGGTGGTAAGGACGCCATGCGTAACCCGATCAACGACGCATTTGACGACGGCTCCCTGGATGCCACGAACCGCGAGGGAAGCGGTGATCTCCTCACCGAGCTGGCGGAGCAAGGTCGGACGCGAGAGGCAGGAAGCCGCGCACGGCGCGACGTCCACCGGGGATGGATCTCCGACGATCGAGCTGCGCTCGATGTCCTGGTCACTAACCGCCTGGTCGTACTTGGCCATCGCACATGTCGTCTCCGACGGCAGGTACCCGCTTTTCCCGAGGTCGTTCTTCAGCGTTTCGTCGAGGCGGGCCCGGTCTATCTGAACGTCGGTCATTTGGTCGAGCTTCCAGTGCCCGCCCTCGCGCACGACTCTGAAGGTTGAGACGGTTCCGTCGGATCGGCCCCCGTTGAACTTGAGGACGGCGGTGGCGGAGGAGCCGGTTGCGATCACGCTCTCGACCGTGACGCTTTGCGCGTTGGTCTCCGACTGTGGCGTGTTTGCTCGGTGGCAGCGGTCCAGCGTCCCGGGGCTGGAACCGAAGCTGCGCCGTAGCCAGGCACGCGTCATGTTCTGGGTGCACTGCTTCGGATCGTTCTTGGTGAACGTCGTGCTCAGCATCTGCTCGAGGCTCGACTGGTCCGCGACCGGAGCGGCGGTCGCCGGTTGTCCAGCGGGAGCCGGGCCACTCTGTGACCCACCGCTTCCTCCGCCAGACCAGATGGCAAACTAGACCAGGACAGCGGCGATTGCCGCGCAGGCGAGCCACGGGACGATTCGAGAGTCCATCGATCTCGTGATCGACGGCAATCCACAGATCTTTAGGAAGCCGCGCGCGTTTTGGACTGGGATCGCACCTAGACTCGCGCGCCGTGCCCGACGGACCGACGAAATCCCGTGCCGTGATCTTCGACATGGACGGTGTCCTGGTCGACTCGGAGGCCGTCTGGGATGACGTCCGCAAGCGCTTCGTCGAGGAGAAGGGGGGCCATTGGCACGAGAGCGCCCAGCGGGACATGATGGGAATGAGCTCGGTGGAGTGGTCTCGCTACGTCCGGGATCAGCTCGGCGTCGAGATGGATCCAGAGGAGATCTCCCGGGAGGTCCCCGATCGCGTTGCGGACGTCTACCGGGAGAAGCTGCCGCTGCTGCCCGGAGCGGTGGAGGCGGTCAAGTCGCTGGCCAAGGAATGGCCGCTGGGCCTGGCCTCCTCGTCCAACCGCCACGTGATCGACCTCGTCCTGGAGCTTGCCGGGATCGCCGACGATTTCGCGGTGACCGTCTCCTCGGAGGAGGTGGGGGCCGGCAAGCCGGCGCCGGACGTCTACCTGGAGACTGCAAAGCGGCTGGGGAAAGAGGCGCCCGCCTGCGTGGCGGTCGAGGACTCGACCAACGGCATCCGCTCGGCACACGCCGCGGGCATGGCCGTGATCGCTGTGCCGAACCAGGACTTTCCGCCGGAGTCGGATGCGCTCGAATTGGCTGACGTGACGCTCAAATCACTCACCGAAGTCACGCCCAAGACGGTGCGACAGCTCCGATAGCGGCGCGGTTGGTGAGTTTCGGACCGACGGGGGTCCGTAACTCACCAATGCTGCCGATTAGAGTCCCCGCATGGAGCTCGGGGGCGATACGAAAGCCGTCCTCCTCGCTGCAGGGTTGATTTTCCTCGGTGCCCTTCTGCTCGGCGTCTGGAAGTACAGGCAGATGGCAACCAGCCCCGAGGGTCTCGCGCACCCGTACGTCGACGTCGCCCACCGCGCGGCGCTTCTCTACTCGTTCGCGACTCTCTTGATTGCGGTGTTCGTCGAGCTCTCGGGGTGGAGCACCGCCGTCAACCTGATCGCGGCCTTCGCCGTGATCGCCTTCTTCATCAGCGCGATCCTCGCGTACGCCTACCACGGCCTGAGCCGGGACACTGACAACCAGTTCCGCGAGGGCGAGGGCCCGCCGGGCCTCCACCCCTACATGTGGGCGCTGATCGTGGTCGAGATCGCTGGCTTCAGCGTCCTGCTCGCCGGCTTCGTCAGCGAGCAGATCCTCTAGCCGACGATCGCCTCGGCCTCGATCTCGACCTTCCAGCGTGGGTCGAGCAGGCCTGCGACCACCACCATTGACGCCGCGGGCCGGACTTCGCCGAAGACCGCCGAGTGAGCCCGCCCGACCGCTTCCGAGTCCGCCGCGTCGGTGATGAAGATCCGGGTCCGGACTACGTGCTCGGCCGTTGCACCTGCCTCTCCTAGCGCCTCGACGATGATCTCGAGGCACCGTTTCGCCTGGACCTCGGGATCCGGATCGCATGAGCCGTCGGGCCAGATCGGCGCCGTGCCGGAAACGAGCACTCGGTCCCCGACCCGGACCGCGCGGCTGAAGCCCACCTGACCCTCGAAGGGCGACCCGGAGGAGATTTGCTGTCGCCGGCCGGCCACGCCCGCATCGTGCCAGGCGCGGCCGGCCGACATCGCTAACCGGTGGTCTTGCGCCGGTAGAGCCGCAGCGTCAGCGGGATCACGAGCGCCAGGGCGGCGACACACCAGATAACCGACGCCAGCACCGGATGCGCGAGCGGCCAGACGGCGTCGCTCGGCACCGCCGTCGGGTTGCCGAACAGCGTCCGTACCGCCGCCGCCACCGCGCTGATCGGGTTCCACTCCGCTACCTGCCGCAGCCCGTCGGGAAGCGTCCCGGTGCCGACGAAGGCGCTCGAGATGAAGGTGAGAGGGAAGATGACGATGAACGCCACACCCATCACCGCATCCGGCGAGCGCACCGCGATACCGAGCAGGGTGCCGACCCAGATCGCCAGGGCGGCAAGCAGCAGGAGCAGTCCGTAGCCCGCGATCGCACTGGCGATGCTCGCGTTGATGCCCCAACCGACGATCAGGCCGCTGACCGTCATGATCACGATCGCCAGCAACATCGCCGAGAACTCCGCCGTCAGAAGCCCAAACAGGTAGGCGGAACGCGACATCGGCAGCGATCGGAACCGCTCGAGGACGCCCTCCTTGAGGTCCGTTGCGATCGAGATCGCCGGTCCCATCATTCCGAAGAAGATGGTCTGGACCAGGACCCCGGCGACGAGGTACTCCCGATAGCTGCCGCCGCTCACGTGGATCGCGCCTCCGAACACGAAGGCGAACAGCAGCACGAACATCAGCGGCTGCGCGGTGACGTCGAGCAGCTTCTCCGGTGTCTGCCGGATGTGAGCCGCGCTGCGCCTTGCGACGGCCAGCGTGTCCGAGAGGAACCAGCGCAGGCGCGTATGAATTCCGGCGTCGACTGTGATCGTTGTCTCTTGCATCAGGCTGCCACCTCCTCGAGCTCGTGCTCATCGGTTGGGGTCTGCTCGACCCGTTTTGTGCCGGTCAGTGTGAGGAAGACGTCGTCGAGCGTCGGTTCACGCCGGTGGACGTCCGCCGCGTCGATCCCTTCCTGATCCAGGGCGCGGACCACCTCGATCAGACGCGTTCCGCGCCGCACCGGCGCAGTGACCAGCAGTTCGTCCGGGTTGCTGTCGATGTGTCCGTCGGCGAAGCGAGCCAGCGCGCTCGCCGCGGGCGCAATCTCCTGCGTCCCGAAGACGTTGATCACCACTCGCTCCCCGCCAACCCTGGATTTGAGCTCGGCAGGGGATCCCTCTTCGATCACGCGCCCTCGATCGAGGACCACGATGGAATCCGCCAGCTGATCCGCCTCATCCAGGTACTGCGTGGTGAGCAGCAACGTCGTACCACCGCCCACCAGCTCCCGGAGCAGACTCCAGAGGTCGACCCGGGCCTCCGGGTCGAGCCCGGTTGTCGGCTCATCTAGGAACAGGACGGGTGGATCTGCGACCAGGCTCGCCGCCAGGTCGAGGCGGCGGCGCATCCCACCCGAAAAGGTCTTCACCAGGCGGTCGCCCACGTCGGCGAGCCCGAGCCGCTCGAGCAGCTCGTCCGCCCGACTCCGCACCTCCGCCTTCGGGAGGTGGTAGAGGCGGCCGACCATCTCGAGGTTCGCCCTCGCGGTCAACAGGTCGTCGACCGTCGCGGACTGCCCCGCCACGCCGATGCGCTCACGCACCCGCGCGCCCTTGGTCGCCACATCGAAGCCGGCCACGCGGGCCTCGCCCGAGGTCGGTTCCGCCAGCGTGGTGAGGATGCGGATCGCGGTTGTCTTGCCGGCGCCGTTGTGGCCCAGCAGGCCGAGCACCGACCCGGCCGGAACTGCGAAGTCGACGTCGCGGAGGGCCCAGAGGTCGTCGTATTGCTTGCTCAGCCCCTTGGCGACGATTGCGTTGTTGTCATTCATGTCGTACCTCGTACGTTGTGGTAGTACATCGTACGAACACCATAGCAGTACGCTGTACGAAATGTCATCTCGTCCCGAAAGATCCCGAACCAGGCAGGTCCGCCCACGGACTGACCGGCCCTCGCGGTCAAAGCGCGAGGAGCCGGATGAGGTGATCTGGATGCGCGAGGAGCCCGGCACCCGGAGGGCCGGCCTCTCTCGTGAGCAGATCGGCGTGACGGCGCTGAGGATCGCCGACGCCGACGGCTTCGACGAGCTCTCGATGCGCCGGATCGCCCGGGAGCTCGGGGCTGGGACGATGAGCCTCTACCACTACGTTCGCAGCAAGGACGAGCTGCTCGCCTTGATGTGGGACGTCGTGATCGGGGAGCTCATCGTTCCCGACGATGAGCTGTCGGGGGATTGGCGTGACGCGCTATCCAAGCTCGCGCGGGCGACCCGCAGGGCCTTCAAGAACCACCCCTGGATCTTCGAGGCGATGGGCGAGCCCGCGCAATCCGGGCCGAGCGGGTTGAAGCATTTCGAGCAGTCGCTGGCGGCGGTCAGCGAGCTGAGGGTTCCCCCACGAGAGCGTCTTGAACTGGTGGGCCTCGTGGACGACTACGTCTTCGGCTTCACCCTCCGTGAGGTTCTCCAGGAGAGTTACGACGCCCAGGGTGATCCGAACATGGCCGAGTCGGGCATGGCTTTCTTCGAGTCACAGCTCGCGACGGGCGAGTACCCCAACGTCAGCAAGCTCTTCCGCGGTGACCTGCGCGAGGCCATGGAGCGTGTGATGGAGACCTTCTCTGGTGAGCGGGCGAACGACCGTCGCTTCGAGCGCGGTCTGAAGATCCTGTTCGACGGCTTCGAGAAGAAGCTGGGCTAAGCCAGAACGGGCTCGAGCTCGGACTCGAGCCGTGCCTTCGGCCGGGCGCCGACAAGGCGGGTGGCGACCTCGCCGTCCTTGAAGACGATCATCGTCGGGATCGAGAGGACCTCGTACTTGGCCGCGGTCTGCGGGTTCTCGTCTGTGTTGAGGCTGACGATCTTGAGGTCATCGCGCTCGGAGTCGATCTCCTCCAGCACGGGGTGGACCACTCGGCACGGACCGCACCAGGGAGCCCAGAAGTCGACGAGCACGGCGCCCTCCGCGTCGAGCACGTCGGACTGGAAAGTGGCGTCGGTTACATCATTGAGCTTGCCCGGCACTGTGGTCTCCTAGGTCAGTGGTTGAAGGTCCGCTGTTCAGTCTAGCCCCGCGGCCACCGTTACTATACAAAGTGAAGCGAGACTAGCGGCGCCTGAGTCGCATGGCCGGTACGCGCCACATTGCCTCCGCGACGATCGCCTTGCTCATCTTCGATGTCCCGTCGGCGCGGTCCTTGAACACGATCGGGACCTCCACCACGCGGAAGCCCGCCTTGATGGCGCGATAAGTCGTCTCTACCTGGAAGGCGTATCCCCTCGCCTCGATCGTGTCCAGGTCGATGGTCTCGAGCACGATTCGCCGAAAGCATTTGAATCCGCCGGTCAGGTCCTTGATCGGCAGCCCCAGCGCCGCGCGCGCGTAGGCGCTGCCGCCGCGGCTGATGAACCGCCGCATCGGTCCCCATTCCGTGATGCCCCCGCCGGGCACGTAGCGGCTGCCGATGACGAGATCGGCGCGCTCGGTCGCCTCGATCAGCCGGGGGAGGAAGCCGGGGTCGTGAGAGAAATCGGCGTCCATCTCGATGATCCGCTCGGCCCCGCCGTTGAGGGCGACCCTGAATCCCGCCAGATAGGCCGGGCCGAGCCCCTCCTTCAGCTGCCGGTGGAGAACCGTGACCGACTCGTCGGCCGCGGCGAGCCGGTCGGCGATCTCGCCCGTCCCGTCGGGTGAGTTGTCGTCGACGATCAGGACTCGGCGCGACTCCGGCAGATGCTCGAGCACGGCGCCGACGATCCGCTCGAGGTTCTCGGCCTCGTTGTAGGTCGGGAGGATTACCCAGACGTCCGGCGTCCGGGGAGGGGGTTCGGGCACGCGATAAGGCTAGTTAGCCACCGGGGATCGAGAATTGCCGGGGTGGGGCGGACTTTCGCTGGCGAATAACTTGTCTGGTATGCGCAACGCCGAGATCGCCTCCGCCCTGCGGGAGCTTGGAATCCTCTACGAGCTCGACGGCGCCGACCGCTTCCGCGTCCTCGCCTACAGCGAGGCCGCGAGGACCATCGCCCAGAGTCCCATCTCGATCGAGCAGCTCGCCGAGGAGGGGCGGCTGACCGAGCTTCCCAACGTCGGCAAGACCCTGGCCCAGAAGATCGAGACGCTGATCGAGACCGGCAGCATCCCCTCGGCGGACAAGCTGAAGGAGAAGTTCCCGGCGACGTTGGTGGAGGTGACCCGCGTCCCCGGCCTCGGCGCCAAGACCGCCCGACGGATCTACGACGAGGTGGGCGTCGAGGACCTCATCCAGCTCAAGGAGGCCGCCGAGCAGGGCAGGATCGCGACCATTCGCGGCCTCGGGCCCAAGACGGAGGAGAACATCCTCTCCTCGCTCGAGGGTGTCACCGAGGACGGTATCGGCGAGCGGCTGCTCCTCTCACAGGTCCTGCCGATCGCGGATGAGATCCGCGGTGACCTGCTGGAGATGGGCGTGGCGAAGCGGATCGAGATCGCGGGCTCGGCGCGGCGCTGGGCCGAGACCTGCAAGGACCTCGACCTGATCGCAACGACCGACAGGCCCGCGGAGCTGGCCGAGGCGCTTGCAACCCACGGCCTTTCGGCCGAGACGCGACGCGGCGGCGACGCCGCAGCCAGCGTGCTCACCCATTCGGGCCTCAAGGTGGACCTGCGGATCGGCACCGAGGACGTCTTCGGCAACCTGCTCCAGCACTTCACCGGCTCGGCCGCGCACAACGTCCAGCTCCGCGAGCGGGCGCAGGGGCGCGGATTCTCCGTCAGCGAGCACGGCGTCGCGAAGGTCGAGGGGAAGAAGGTCCACAAGTTCGCCGACGAGGCCGGTGTCTACGAGCTCCTCGGGCTGCCCTACATCGAGCCCGAGCTGCGCGAGGGCCGGGGCGAGATCGAGGCGGGAGACACGGGCGAGCTGCCGGAGCTCGTCACGGTCGACGACATTCGCGGCGACCTCCACTGCCACACCACGCTGTCGGATGGCCGCAACTCGCTCGAGGAGATGGCGGACGCCGCCCGCCGACGCGGCTACGCCTACCTGGCGATCACGGACCACTCGGCCAGCCACGGCTTCGGCAACGACGTCAGCCCCCGGCAGCTCGCCAAGCGGATCGAGGAGATCCGGGCGTGGAACGAGTCGGCGCCGCGTGGATTTCGCCTCCTCGCCGGCTCCGAGGTGAACATCGGGAACGACGGCTCGCCGGATTACCCCGATGAGCTCTTGGCGGAGCTCGACTGGGTGATCTGCAGCGTCCACACCTCTTTCAACATCTCCGAGAAGGCGATGACCGAGCGAGTGATCGCCGCGATGGAGCACCCGTTGGTCGACTGCATCGGGCACCTCACGGGCCGGCTGTTGCTGCGGCGGGAGCCGTATGGCATCGACATCGAGCGGATCGCCGAGGCCGCCGTCCGCACCGGCACGATGATGGAGATCAACGGCAACCCCAACCGGCGCGACCTGAACGAGGGCCACGCCAAGCTGGCCGCCGAGGCCGGAGTGCGGATCGTCTGCAACACCGACGCCCATGGCACCGACACCCTCTCCAACATGAAGTACTCGGTCGCGACGGCGCGGCGCGCCTGGCTCAGCGCAAAGCAGGTCGCGAACACCCGCGCGTGGCGCTCGTTCGCGCCGCTGAGGAAGCGCGCTAAGAGATAACCGGCTTCGGCAGCTTCGAGCTGCCTGGGGCGCGCAGGCCGTCGATCACGATCTCGACCAGCCGTGGCCACCGGCCCGTTCCCGGACCCATATCCACCTGGGTCATGCGGCCGACGCCGCAGGCGATCATCGGGATGTCCTCCCAGGCGAGGTCCTTGCGAAGGTCACCCGACCGCTGAGCCCGCTTGACGAGCTTGTCGGCGAGCGCGTCCAGGCCCACGGCCATCGCGGAGTCGTTCATCACCTCTGGGCGAGAGCCCATCACCTCGCAGAGTCCGCGGTCGTCGGCCTGGATCTGAGCCGAGAACCGGATGAAGTCGCAGAGCGCCTCCCACGGGTCCTCGGCCTCGATTCCCTCGCGGGCCTTCTCGGCGAGCCGCTCGAAACGCTCGGCGGCCAACGCGGCGATCAGGTCGTCCTTCGTGGGGAAGTGGCGGTAGACCGTGCCGACACCCACCTTCGCCGCCTTGGCGACGTCCGGCATCTGCGCGTCGAGACCCTGGTCGGCGAAGAGCTTCTTGGCGGCGGCGATCACCGCTTCGCGATTGCGCCGTGCGTCGGCGCGGAGCACCCGCTCGAGGCTCGGTGACTTGGTGGGGGTCTTTTCTGTGACGGGAGTCATTTGATCTCGTGGGCTCTTGGGCGATTCTGCCGGAGTGTGCCGATGTCACTCTGCAAACGGAATCAGAATTCCGTATAGTTCTAAGCGAAACCGGAACTCAGGTTCCGAATGGAGCATAGCTCACCTGTCCATCTGAACCAATCCCGTTCGTCGTAAGAGTGAAAAGGCACCTACACCCCGCATTGCGAAAGGAGTCAGGGGGATGACCACAGCCCAGGAATATCTAGAGAAGCGCTGGACCGCGTTGATTCTGCTCTGCGTCGCGCAGTTCATCGTGGTTCTCGATGCATCCATCGTCAACGTCGCCCTGCCGAGCATCGGCAAGGGACTCAACTTCTCCGAGCAGAACCTCCCGTGGGTTGTGAACGCCTACGTGATCGCGTTCGGCGGCTTCCTGCTGCTCGGCGGCCGAGCGGCTGACCTGCTCGGCAGACGTCGCGTATTCATGGCCGGCCTGATCGTGGTCGGCGTTGCCTCTCTCGCCGCCGGATTCGCGGCGACACAGGGCCAGCTGATCGCGGCGCGCGCCGCTCAGGGCCTCGGCGCCGCGATCGTCTCGCCGGCGGCGCTCTCGATCGTCACAGGCCTCTTCAAGGACGGGGCGGAGCGCAACAAGGCGCTCGGGGCCTGGGGAGCCGTGGCTGGTTCCGCCGGTGCGGCCGGCGTCCTGCTGGGCGGCATCCTCACGGATGGCCTCGGTTGGGAGTGGGTGCTGTGGGTGAACGTGCCGGTCGCGCTCATTGCCCTGGCCTTCACGCCAGGCCTGATCCCGGAGAGCCGCTCCGAGTCTGAGACGCGGCACTTCGACGCTGCCGGCGCGGTCAGCATCACAGCCGGCCTCTCGGTGCTCGCCTACGCCCTGCTCGACGCGAGCAACTCGGGCTGGGGCTCGACGAAGATCGTCAGCCTGCTCGCGGTTGCGGTGGCGCTGATCGGCGCCTTCGTTGTGATCGAGCAGCGCTCCAAGGCGCCGCTGGTCCCGTTCCGGATCTTCCGGCTCAGGACCCTGACGGGAGCGAACGTCGTGGGCGTCCTGCTCGGGGCCTCCCTGTTCTCGATGTTCTATTTCATCTCCCTCTACATGCAGCAGGTGTTGGGCTACAGCCCGATCCACACCGGGTTGTCGTATCTGCCCCTGGCGGTGACGATCATCCTTGCGGCCGGCATCGGCGGTCAGCTGGTCACACGGTTCGGCTTCAAGCCGATCCTCGCGGTCGGGATGCTCTCGGTCTCGGCCGGTCTGCTGTGGTTCAGCCAGGTGTCCGTCGGCGGCGGGTTCCTGACTGACATCCTGGGCGCGTCGCTGCTGGCGGCGATCGGACTCGGATTCGGCTTCGTCACCTCGACGATCGCCGCAGTGTCCGGCGTCCGCCAGCACGAGCAGGGACTCGCCAGCGGGCTGATCAACACCTCGCAGCAGATCGGCGGGGCGCTCGGACTGGCAGTGCTGTCCACGATCGCCACCACCCGTACCAACGATGTGATGGCGACCGGGCACTCGACCGTCGCGAACGGACTCACCGAGGGATTCCAGAGTGCCTTCCTGGGCGGCGCCGTGATCGCGGCGCTGGGCTTTGTCGCCACGCTGGTCCTGATCCGGACCCGCGACAGCAAGGCCCATGTCGAGATGTCGCACGCCGAGGCAGCCTCCCAGGCAGAAGTGCCCGCGGCCGCCTAGGCGGCTGCGGGTGGCGGTGGCGGCTGGCTCCCCGGCGGGGGCCGGTCGCGCCGCAGCCCGGGGGTGCGCACCAGGGTGACGGGCTGCAAGGCCGACCCCGGCTCGACGTAGAAGCGAACCCCGTCGCGTTCCTCGATCGCCGCCACCGCTCCCTCCCTCGAGCGCAGCGTCAGCGCCGCACCGAGAGCGAAGCCAGCGCCGATCGCGGCGACGCCGGAATAGACCAGCCCCAGTCCGCCCGCGATCGCGGCGAAGGCGGCGAGTGGCCAGAGGCGGGCGAGCGCCGCCCGCCCGGGGTTGCCGAGCGACGGAAGCGCAGTCGCCGTGCGGGCTTCGGTGAGTGCGGGCCGCATCGCCTCCGCGGCGCGCGACGGGCGCCCCAGCACGATCCCTCCCACCAGGGCCACGGTCCACCACACCGCCGCGACGTAGATCGTCAGGGTGTCGCCGGCCGAGCTCGCTGAGACCACGGTGATGGCCGCGAGTGCGGTCGCGGCACCTGCGGCAAGCAGGACCGTCATTCGAAGCAGGTCGCAGAAGGCCATCGCTATTCCGCCAGAGCCTCGAGCACCCGGACGAACCCCTGCGGCCCGTCGACCGTGAGGTCGGCCTCGCCTGAGACCTCCGCCGGCGATTCCTCCGACGCCACTGCGATGCACGCGGTCGCGCGGAGCTTTCCGTCTTCTCGGAGCGTCCTCAGAGCGATGAACGCATCGACATCGGTTCGATCATCGCCGCCGTAGAGAGCCGCATCGACATCCCGGGACGCGAGCAACGCCGCGACGGCGATCCCCTTGTTCACCGCGACGTTCGGGCGGACCTCCAGCACCTTGCGCCCGTGGTGTGGGACGAGGCCCTGCCACTCGGCCTCGCTGGCGATCTCGTGAGCGAGGGACTCGGCGGCGCCCTCGTTCTCGGCCCCTCGCCAGTGCAGGGCGACTATGGCCCCCTTGTCCTCGGTCCTGATCCCCACCCGCTCCAGCTCGGAGCGATCCAGGGAACCGACGAAATTCGGGGCGTCGCCCTCGTGTCCATCGAGGGAGGGATCGGGTCGGACTTCCTTGTCGCCTGGCAGCAGCAGCTCAAAGCCGTGGTTGCCCGAGTAGGCCAGCTCGTCCAGCCCGACGATCCGGCGCGCGTCCCGTGCTCTCCGGCCGCTCAGACATCCAACGAGGGCGTAGCGCTCCGCCAGGGTGCGAAGCAGCTCGCGCGTCGGCTCCGGCACGGCCGCGTCCGCCGGGTTGAGAACGATCGGCGCGATCGTGCCGTCCACGTCGGTGAGGATCGCCGAGCGCTGAGGATCCTCCCGGAGCGGCGCGAGCAGGCGCTCGAGCTCGCCGTCGTCTGCCTCGGCGGGTTGCATCGCCGTAGTATCGCCCGCCATGCCGGAGCCCACGTCCAGGACGCTGAAGCTGGCTGCAATCGGCACGGCTGGAGGTGCCTTCAGCGGCCTGCTCGGGGTTGGAGGAGGCAGCGTGATCGTGCCCCTGCTGATCGTGTGGCTGGGCTACGGCGCGCGCGAGGCAACCGGGACGAGCATGATGGCGATCGTGGTGATCGCCGCGGTTGCCGTCACCCTGCAGGCGTTCTACGGCAACGTCGATCCGCCCAACGCCGCGCTGGTCGGCATCCCGGCAATCGGCGGGGCAATCGCCGGCACCGCCCTGCAGCAGCGCATCCCGGAGCGTGCGATCGCCCTGCTCTTCGCCGGCCTCCTGGTCATCATCGCCGTGAAGCTGATCCTCTCGTGAGCTCGATCGCAGCGGCAATCATGGGCTTCGCGGGCGGGATGGTCGGCGGGCTGCTCGGTGTCGGCGGGGGAGTCCTCTTCGTCCCCGCCCTGGTGATCTTCATGGACGAGACCCAGGTTCGCGCCGAGGCGACCTCGCTCCTGGCGATCGTCCCGGTCGCGCTGGTGGCGGTCTGGAGGCAGCTGGGCTACGGCAACGTCAGGGTGCGAGACGGCCTGGTGATCGGTGCGCTCTCGCCCATCGGAGTGGCGATCGGGGTGGTCACCTCGAACACGATCCCGCAGCGCGCCCTGGAGCTGACCTTCGCGGGTCTCGCACTGCTCATCGCCGCGCAATTGGTATTTCGGGCACTTCGTCCCAACGAGCAGCCGACCGAGTAATCCCTGCATTCTGCGTCGGCAACTCCGGCAAGTCCGGCGGCGGCTAGCGCCTACTGCAGGCCGTGCTCCAGGGCTCTCTTGACGCCGGCGTCGAGCGCGTTCAGCCGATGGAGAGCGAGCGCCTCCGGTGTCCCGAAGCCGCGACCGCCCGGGCCCGAGCGGTTCCCGTCGGCCCCGTGATGCGAGAGGACGCAATGCAGGAGAGCTGCGCGGCGCTCGGGCGGCAGCTCCCCCGCCGCTGATCCGACGATCTCGGCCCCAAGCGCGAGATGGCCGATCAGGCGACCCTCCTCGGTGATCCCGAATTCGGCGCCGTAGCTGAACTCCCGCGTCTTGCCGACGTCGTGCAGCAGCGTTGCCGCCATCAGCAGATCCGAGTCGAGGCGCGGATGCAGCTGGCACACCTCACCAACGAGGGTGCCGACGGCGACGGTGTGCTCCATCAGTCCGCCGACGTAGGCGTGGTGCCCCGCTCGGGTGCAGGGGGCGCGGCGGAATTCGGCACCGACCGGCTCGGTGAACAGGACGCGCTCCACGACCCGGCGGAGGGGCTCGTCGTGAACCTCTCGGGTGAGGTGCTCGAGAAAGCCCTCCAGCTCCTCGGCATCCCGATAGGCGGCCGGCAGAAACTCAGAGGGGTCGAGTTGCGACTCGGTGACGGGCTGGATGTCGTCCACCTCGGCGACCAGCTCCCCGCGGAAGCGCTCGACCTTGCCGGAGACGCGGATCGCGTCGCCTCGCTCGAAGCGCCCGGCCAGGCGATCGACCTCCCGGAATACCCGGGCTGGGATGGTTCCGCTCCGGTCCCGCAGCTCAAGTGAGAGATAGATCGACCCGTTGCGGGCCGAAAGCCGGTCCTTGCGAACGCACGCGTAGGTCCCGCCGAAGCGCTGCCCGGGCTGCAATTCGGCTATCTGTGGGGCGGTGGTGGTGACTTCCACCCCCAGAGTCTCCAAACTCGACCGGACAGGAGGTCCGTGACCGGGGTGCCCGCGCGTGGCAACTCGCTAGTCTCGCCCAATGGACGCGCTCGCCTGGGAGGCCGAGCCTCCGCAGCTTCGATCACCGGTCCTCGTGTGTGCCTTCGCAGGCTGGAACGACGCGGCGGGCTCGGCCACAACAGCACTCACCACGGCCGCCGAGTCCCTCGACGCGGAGGTGATCGCTCAGGTCGACCCTGAGGAGTTCTTCGACTTTCAGGCCAACCGGCCGACGATCCGGCTGACCGAGGGCCAGAGCCGCGAGATCGAGTGGCCGGGCAACGTCCTGCTCTCGGCCACGCCGGCGGGCGCCGAGCGCGATCTGGTGCTGCTCGCCGGCACGGAGCCCAACCTGCGCTGGCGGACATTCGCCGACGGGATCGCGGACGCCGCCGAGATGCTGGGCGTCGAGATGGTGGTCACCCTGGGCGCACTGATCGCCGACGTGGCGCACACGCTGCCGGTCCCGATCACCGGTCTCGCCTCTGACGAGGAGCTCGTCGACCGCCTTGACCTGACTCGCTCGAATTACGAGGGGCCGACCGGCGTCGTGGGCGTGCTCCACGATTCCTGTCGCCGTCGCGGGATCCCCTCGGCGAGCCTCTGGGCCGCGGTCCCTCATTACGTCGCCGCGGTGCCCAACCCGAAGGCGGCCCTGGCGCTGTTGCGCCGGCTCGAGGGGCTGGTCGGCGTCGCCGTGGAGGCGTCGGGCCTCGAGGAGGAATCCGACTCCTACGAGAGCCAGGTAAGCCGCGCGGTCGCCGCCAATCCCGAGATCGAGGAACTGGTCCAGCGCCTGGAGGCCGAGCAGGCGGACCGACTGGATGTCGAGGACGACGTCCCGTCGGGCGAGTCCCTGGCGCGGGATTTCGAGCGCTACCTGCGCCAGCAGGGCAGCAGCCCCGACGCCTAGTTAGCCAAGAAGTCGCTCGATCAGCCTGCGGAGCTGGGGCCGGAACTCCGCCGCCGCCTCAGCCGGATCATCCTCTCGCGCCAGAACGCGCTCACCGAGTCCGTCGATCGCGGCCACGACGAGGCTTGCGTCGGCCGCCGGATCCGTGCTGCCGAGCTTCTCCATCGCTCCGGCCACCGCTAGCTGGACGGCGTCACACCACGTCGTGGCCGCCTCGCGGAGGTCCGGCCGGCGGCTGGCTTCGAGCCAGAGCTCGTATTCGGCGACGTAGGCGTCGCGGTCGTCGATCTCGAAGACCAGCTGGTCGAGCAGCATGTCGGCGAGCTGACGTGAGCTTCGTGCCTTGCGGAGCTCATGCCCGAGCTGGATGTGCCGATCCGTCTCCTTCCGCGCCACGTGCTCGAGCGCCTGTCCGAGCAGATCGTCGCGGGAGTCGAAGTAGTAGGTCGTGGAGCCGAGCGGCACGCCTGCCTCCTCCGCGACCGCACGATGGGTCACCGCCTCGCGACCGGAGCGCCCGATTACCCGAAGCGTCGCCTCGAGGATCTGCTCCCGTCTGCCCTGGGCAACCTGTGTCGCCACCTCCATGAGCCTAGTTGGCTCCCGAGAGGTTGAGCCCGACCACGCCGCCGATCACCAGCGCGATGCTCGCCAGCTTCAGCGCGTTGACGGTCTCGCCCATCGCCGCCATGCCGATGATCGCGATGGCCGCCGTGCCCACGCCGGCCCAGACCGCATAGGCCAGGCTGATCTCGAGGCTCTTGAGCGCGAGGGCCGTCAGCCAGAGCGACAGGATGAAGGTGACGATCACGAGAGCGGACGGAGCGGGCTTCGTGAAGCCGTCGGTGTAGCGGAGAAAGACCGTCCCGACCACTTCGGTGGCGATCGCCGCGGAGAGATAGATCCAGGCCAACACAGTTGTACAAATGTACCAGAAATGTGTACATATGTACGTGAGCTATGTCACGCTTCGGACGCGGGGCAGATGAGCCGGAAGTCGCACCAGGAGCAGATCTCCGGCGAGGGCCGCGGCTCGAAGTCCTGGCCCTGGATGCCCTCACCCACCTCGAGGACGACCCCCTCGACGCGCTCGAGGTCGTCTGAGGAACCACCGACGGCGACCTTCTCGTCGGCGAGCACGTACCAGTAGCTGCCGGCCGCACCCTCCAGGCGCCAGGCCTCCCTCGCGGCCAGCCGGTAGATCGCGAGCTGAACGTCGGACTCGAGCTCTCGCGCCGGCTTGGGGTCACCGGTCTTGTAGTCGATCAGCTCGTAGCCGCCGCTCGGCAGCTGGTCGACGCGGTCGACGCGGCCGCGCAGGTGGTGAGGCCCGATCCGGAAGTCGAACTTGCGCTCGACCCAGCGCGGGTGGGAGCCGCTCGCCACCTCCCGCGCGTGGTAACGATGGAGAGCCTCGATCGCCTTCTCCCGGAACTGGAGCTCGTCGTCGGACTCGCCGAATCCAGAGCGGCGCCAGGCGGTTGCGAACAGGCCCATCAGTTGCTGGAGGCTGCCCGCCTCGGCTTCCGTCTCGGTACCGGCGGCCTGTTGGCCATGGAATCGCTCCAGGACCTGGTGGATGACGATGCCGAAGCGCTGATTGATCGTCGTCTCCTGCGGGATGCCGAAGACCCGCGCGAACTTGTACTTGAGAGGGCACGTTTGGTAGAGCGTGATGTCGGTGGCCGAGAGCGCGAGCCCCTCGCCGCGGCGTGGCAGGAAGGCCTCCAGCGATGGTTCGTCCCGTTGCTCGATCAGCTCGCGACGGCGCTTCGCGGCGCCCTCCTCGTCGAGCAGGTATGCGTCGAGGCCGGAGTCGTGGAGCGCGGTCCGCTGCTCCGGTGAGATCGCATGGTCGAGCAGGTCGTTGATCGCGGCGAGCGCATCAGCGGCGGGCTCCTCGCTGGAGCCCTGGATCAGCCCGGCCAGCTTGACCAGCTCCAGGAACCGCGCGACAGCACGGGTGACGTCGACATACGTGTCGAGGCGCGGCTCACGAAGCTTGCCGCCCGCCCGCCAGGCCTCCTCCAGCACCTCGTCCTGGATCATCCGGTAGGTCGCCTGCAACCCCTCGGCGGGTCCGAACAGCTCCTCTCCGTGCTCCTGCTCCCCCGCGTCGAGCACCGCGCGAGCGTCCTCGTAGAACGGAGACGGGCGGACGTTGCCGGCGTCGGTCGCCGCCGGGCGGGAGAGAACCAGCTCATCCGCGGCCCGCGTCATCGCCACATAGAGCAGCCGGCGCTGCTCGTCCTCGTGGGATGGACCGCCGGCCCCGACCCCAGTCGGGACCACCGGCGGTCCTGCCGGCTCGGCGCCCGGTACCGCGTCCGCGTGCATCCCGACGACGTAGACGCGGGAGAATTCGAGGCCCTTCGTCCGCTCCAGCGGCATCACCCGGACCGCATCCGCCGTCGGCTCATTGGGTTCGTCGACCGGGGGCACCCCGGCCTCCGACACCGCGACGAGATAGCGGACGAAGTCCCGGTTTGAGCCCGTGGGCTCGCGGCGCGTCCAGGCAGCGGCGAGCTCTCCCAGGCGCGAGAGGTTGCGCAGCCGCTCTGCGGCCTCCGGGTGGGCGGCGAACAGCCGATGACGGCGGAAACCGATCCGCTCGATCAGGCGCCGGACGAAGACGTCCGCACGCATCTCGCCCATCGCCCGCGCAGCCGCGCGGTGAAGCTGGAGAAACTCGCGGATGCGATCGCGCGCCTCCGGTGGGATCTGCGGGCTCTCCAGCGAGGCCTCGAGCGCCGAGACCATGTCGAGCTTGCGGCGGCGAGCGATCGTGGTGCAACGTGCCAGGTCCACCGACCTGAGCTCGACGGGCGGCCGGCTCAGGGCGCGCACCGCCGCCGCGGCGTCCGTCGGGTCGGCCAGCAGGCGCAGCCACGCGATCACGTCGCGGATCTCGGGTCGCTGGAAGAAGGCGCCGGGGCCGGTCAGGCGGTACGGGACGCGCCGCTCCTCCAGCGCCGCGGCGATCCCCCGCGCCCTGCCGCCGCCCCTGGGCACGGCGACGCAGACGTCCTCCATCTTGACTTCCCCGGCCGCCAGGGCGGCCTCGATGTCGCGCGCGACCGCCTGAGCCTCGGCTCGTTCGTTCGTCCCGCACCAGAACCGCAGTCGCGTCGCCGGGCCGGCAGCCCGCCGGCCGACCTCTGCACCGTCACGCGAGGGTGCGCCGTCAGGCGCAACCCGATTCATGACGCCGGCGACGACGGCGTGCGCCGCGTCGAGCAGGTCACCGCCGTAGCGCCAGGTCGGCTCCAGGGTCAACTCCTCGGGCGAAAACGCCTGCCGCGCCCACGCGGAAGCTGCACGGCAAGGGGCCCTGGCCTGCTCGTCGTCACAGCTGATCACGGTCGTCTCGGCACCGCGTGCCAGTGCCTCGATCAGCGACCGCTCCGCCGGGCAAGCGTCCTCGGCCTCGTCGACCATCAGGTCCGGAAACCGTGCCGAGACGGCCTCTGTAAGCGCGGGCTTCTCGTCCAGGAGCCTCGTCAGCTCGATTACCGCGTCGGTGTCGTCCATCGCACCGGCGGCCCGGAGCATCGAGTCGTGCATCTCATAGAGCTCCGCGAACTCCCGCTCCCTGGCCGCGGAATCCCGCTCGGACTCCGAGCCGCCCGCCTGCTCCTCGGACCAGCGCCGGAAGCGTTCAGCGGTCACGCCTGCCGACTTCAGGGCGTCGATGCGGTCGACGATGCGCGCCAGCAGCCCGGCTGGATTGCCGCGGATCTCGTGGCGGCGCAGCGGCAGCTCGTCGATCCGGTCGAGCAGCATGGCGAGGCGCTCGGCGGGGCTCAGGGACTCGAAGAACGGGTCGAGCTCGGCCTCGGTCGCGTGCTCGCGCAGGATCCGCGCCGCGGCGGCCGGATGCGTGTGGACAACCAGCTCCTCGTACGGGGTCTCGATCGTGTCCTCGGCTCGGCTCCGGATGCGATTCGCCGCAGCTGCCGAGCGCGAGAGCACTAGCGGCCTGCGGCCCTCGCTGACCAGGCGGCTGAGCCGTCGCGCCAGCGCCTCCGTCCGGCCGCTGCCGGCTGCCCCGAGGACGAGGAGCGCTCCCTGACCGTGAGCGACCACCGCCTCCTGCTGCTCAGTCGGCCCGGGACCCCCGCGATCATCGTGCTCAGCCATCAATTCCAGGCTAACCCACGCATCCGCCACCTCGAGCGGCGTTTCCGCTGGCCGCGCGGAAACCCTCGCTAACCTGGCCGCGTGGCCGGTCCGAGCGCTGAGGAATGGGTTGCCGCCTGCCGCCGGGCCGTCGAGGTGCAGAAGCGCGTCTTCGACGAGCACCGCGGGATCGCTGCCCGCACGCAGTACGAAGGGGTCGGCGAGGGCGGTGACAACACGCTGGTCATCGACCGGCTATGCGAGGACGCGATCTTCGACGAGCTGGATGCGCTTCACCGGGCGGGCCATGAGTTCACCGCGGTCTCCGAGGAGCGCGGCTCGGTCAGCTTCGGGGACGGCGCCTCGCCGCTCCGGGTGGTGATCGACCCGATCGACGGCTCCCTCAACGCACGCCGGACGATTCCCCTCCACAGCGTCAGCATCGCGGTCGCGGACGGGGATTCGATGGCTGACGTCACCTTCGGCTACGTCTACGAGTTCGGCGCTCGCGAGGAGTTCGTCGCAACCCGCGGCGGCGGCGCCGAGTTGGACGGCAGAGGGATCCAGGCGCCGCCCGGAGACGGGCTCGAGCTGGTTGCCCTCGAGGCGTCCAAGCCCGAGCGGATCGTGAAGGCCGCCGAGGTCCTCCAGGATCGCGCCTACCGCCTTCGTTCGCCCGGGTCCATCGCCGTGGACCTCTGTTACGTGGCCTGTGGCCGCTTCGACGGGATGTTCACGACCCGGCCCTGCCGCTCCGTGGACGCGGCGGCCGGCCAGCTGATCGTCACCGAGGGAGGCGGGACCCTCGGGTTCGGCGACGGGGGCCTCGATGATGCGCCGCTCGACCTGAGCGCGCGTTACGACCTCGCCGCGGCCCGGACCGTGAGCGATTTGACTGTCCTCAGAGAGGCCCAGGAGGCCGTCTATGCCTGAGGGCCTCGTCGACTGGAATATGGCCGAGCGGGTCGCCCGCGCGTTGTCGGGCAGTGGCCCAAGGTGGGATGGCACGGAGGAGGAGCTTCGCTTCGAGTCCGACCGTGCCGCCGAGCTGGTCCGGCGCTACACGCGTCTGAAGCCGAAGGCCGGCGTGCCTCCGGCGGAGCTGGTCGACAGGGCCGAGTGGGCGGAGGTGAACCTGGAGACGTTCCGGGAGCTCTCGGCGAGGGTGGAGACCCATCTGGAGGAGCGGATGGAGGATTCGAACGGCAGGAGCGGCCTGCAGCGCACGATCGTCGGCGTCGCCACCGGCGCCGAGATCGGGCTTGCGGTCGGCTACCTGTCCCAGCGGGTGATCGGCCAGTACGACGTCGCCCTGATCGGGCCCGCGCGGGCGCCGAGGCTGCTTTTCGTCGGCCCCAACCTCTCCGCGGCGAGATCGCGCCTGGAGGTCGATCGCGACCTGTTCCTGCGCTGGATCGCCCTTCACGAAACCACCCACGCGGTCCACTTCGCCTCCGTCCCCTGGCTCCGGGAGCACATCGGAGGGATCGCGGAGGAGCTCTTCGAGAAGGCGGCTATCGAGGTCAAGCCCGGCGAGCTGCTCGGGAAGCTCGCTCGCACGAACCCGCGCGAGCTGGTGCGGTCGGCGACCAACGGCGAGCTCGTCACCCTGCTCTGGCCCGAGCCGCACCGCCGCCTGGTGGAGAAGCTGACCGCGACGATGACCCTGGTGGAGGGCTACGCGGAGCACGTCATGGATGCCGTCGGCGACCAGCTCGATCCCGGCTATACGGACCTCCGCCGGGCGCTCGATCGGGATCGAGAGCGGCGCGGCCTACTCGACTCGATCGTCTCCAAGGTTCTCGGCCTGGAGATGAAGCTGGCGCAGTACCGCCGCGGGAAGGCATTCGCCGACGAGGTGGTCCGCTCGCACGGCATCCGCACGCTCAACCGCGCCTGGAGCGAGCCCGACGCCCTGCCCAGGCCCGACGAGCTGGACAGCCCGGCCGACTGGGTCGAACGGGTGGGCGTCGCACGCGAGCATCGTTTCCTCTCGTTGTTTCGCTAGTTGCGAAAACGGCGAAACGGTGTAACTCGCCCTTCCGGAAGGGTTACAAACGTGTGTTCGCCAAAACATGTGTTCGGTGCTAAGCTCCGAACATACTTAGAGCTAATAAGACCGACGAAAGCAAGCCGAAGGGATTGAGAGTCGAAATGGCCAGCAAGACCAAGACCAAGAAGACCGAAGAGAAGACCGAAGTCACCAGCAACGGTCGCAAGCCGTCCGAGCAGGCCTTGCAGGCCGTCGATGTTGCCGTCGGCGCCGTCCCCACGGTTGCCGAGACCGCCCGGACCACCGCCGAGACATGGACGAACTCGGAGACCCGCTCACAGGAGATCGAGACGCTGCAGAAGCGCGTCCAGAACCTCCGCGACCCGAAGGCCCGGACCACCGAGCTCGAGTCGCTCCGCGAGCGCCTCGGCGCGGAGCTCCAGAAGGCTGAGACCAAGGGCGGCGACGTCCGGCGTCAGGTCACCGATCAGCTGGTCGGCCAGGCCCGCAAGGCGCGTGAGCGCGTCGAGCCCGTCTACCGCGACCGGGTTGAGCCCGTCGTCAAGGAGCGCGTCGAGCCTGTGTATCGCGAGCGCGTCGAGCCCGTCGTCAAGGAGCGCGTGGAGCCCATCTACCGGGACCGCGTCGAGCCGGCGGTGAAGAAGGTGCGCGAGCGCATCTAGTCGCTTAGCCCGGGCCGCCCTGGAGAGGTGGCGGACCCGGAGAAGCCTGCTCGCCTTTTCGCGAGCGGGAAGCAGCACCTCTCCTCCCTCGAAGACCGGGCCCTTGTGGCCCGGTTTTCATTTGCCTGGGCCGGGGCGATGCCTGGGTCCACCTACAATGTCGAGCTGTGCCGACCAAGGACCAGATCACCGAGAAGCTGACCCAGGTCATCGACCCGGAGCTCCGGCGTTCCATCGTCGAGCTGGGGATGGTGCGATCGATCGACATCCAGGATGACGGCCGCGTTGAAGTGGTCGTCTCGCTGACCACCCCAGGCTGCCCCATCCGCTCGCACTTCCAGAACGCGGTCGTTCAGCACGTCTCCGAGCTCGAGGGCGTCAACTCGGTGGGAGTGGGCTTCGACGTGCTCTCCGACGGCGAGAAGTCCGATCTGCAGCAGAAGCTCGGTCGCCCCAAGCTCCCCGATGGCGCGCTCGCGCAGGTGAAGAACGTGATCTGCATCGCCTCCGGCAAGGGCGGCGTAGGCAAGTCCACGATGACCGCCAACCTCGCGGCCGCTCTGGCCGCCGAGGGTCACAAGGTGGGCGCCCTCGACTGCGATGTCTATGGCTATTCGATTCCGCGGATGCTGGGCATCAACCGGAAGCCGGACGTCTCGCCGGAGCGAAAGATCATCCCTCCCGTCTCCCCGTCGGGTCCGAGCGTGATGTCGATCGGGTTCTTCGTCGAGGAGAATGCGGCCGTCGTCTGGCGCGGGCCGATGCTCCACAAGGCGATCCAGCAGTTCCTCGAGGACGTCGCCTGGGAGGAGCTCGATTACCTGCTGCTCGACCTGCCACCCGGCACCGGCGATGTCTCGATGACGCTCGCCCAGCTGCTTCCCCAGGCGAAGATCGCGATCGTGACCACTCCACAACCGGCCGCTCAGAGCGTTGCCCGCCGTGCCGCCGAGATGGCCGCCAAGGTCGATCTCGAGGTGCTCGGCGTGATCGAGAACATGTCTGCTTTCACCGGCCCCGATGGCGAGCGCGTGGCGATCTTCGGAGAGGGCGGCGGCCAGCTGCTCGCCGACGAGCTCGACGTTCCGCTGCTCGCCAAGGTGCCCCTCTCGAGCGAGCTTCGCGAGCACGCCGACGAGGGCAAGCCGCTCGTGGTCGAGGACCCCGACGCCCCGGCGTCCCAGATGATTCGCGAGGCAGCCCGCGGCATCGTCGCCGCGACGCCGGTCGAGCTCCCCCTGCTTCAGGGCGCGCAGGCGACACCCGCAGCGCCGACGAATGGCGGCGGGATCAGCGGCACAGAGCTGCCGATGGTCCAGTAGGGCCGAGTGGCAGCCCGCTGGCGGGCGACCGCCGCGGCACTCGTCTGCGCTCTCCATATCGCGGTCTTCGTTCCCACCATCGGGGACTGGTCGTCGATCCTGATCAACGATTTCGCGCCACAGGCGCAGGCGATCAAGGGCGGTGACCTTCCCTACCGGGACCAGGACATCGAATACCCGCCGCTCTCGATCCCCGTCCTGATCGCGCCCATCTATCTCAGCGACAGCACGCAGGGATTCGTCGACGGCTTCATGTGGGAGATGCTCGCCTTCGACCTCGCGATCGTCGTGCTGATCGCGCTGGCTCTTCCCGGCGATGCCAAGCGGGTGCTCTCCGCGGTGGGGATCTACACCGCCGGGGTGGTGATCCTTTCCGGCGTCGTTCTCAGCCCTTCGCTGATCGACACGGGACCGCTGGCGCTGCAGCGATTCGACTTAGTGCCCGCGCTGTTCGTGCTGGCTGCCGTTCTCGCCCGCGACCGGGAACGCTCCGCAACCTGGTCGGGACTGCTCTCCGTCGGCGCTGCGATCAAGGCGTTTCCCCTCTTCCTCTACCCGGCTCTTGCTCGCGGGGAGAGGAACCTCCGGCGGGTAGTCGTCGCGGGCGCGATCCCGCTCCTGATCTGCGCCCTGGCGGTGCTCGTGACCGGGGATGAGTTCGGTTCCGCGATCACCTACCACACCCAACGCGCCCTTCAGGTTGAGAGCCTCGCCGCCAGCCCGTTCGAGATCGCCCACGTTCTGGGCAAATCCGGCATCACGACCGTGACGGGACACGGTGGCTTCGAGATCCGCGCCTCGGACGCCACCGCGGCCCGCTGGGTTTCGGTAGTGCTGGGAGCGGCCGGCTACCTCTGGCTGGTGATCGCGGGCTGGCGCTCCAGGGCGACGAATCTCGAGCTGGTGACGGCCCTGCTCGCCGTGATGGTGGTCTTCGCGCCGGTCCTCTCGCCGCAGTTCCTGCTCTGGATCCTGCCGGTGTCCGCCTGCGCCTACGGCCTCGGCAAGGAGAACCTCGTCCTCCTCGTCGTCCTGATCCTCACGCAGGTGGTGCTGCAGAACTACGACGGCGTGGATTCCCTCAGCAGCGGATTCGTCTGGCCGCTTGCCGCCAGGAACCTGACCCTGCTCCTCTATCTCTATTTGGTCTGCCGGCCGGTCCTCGGTGGGCAGGGGAAAAGCGAGCGGGCCGGCAGTCAATTGCCGGCCCGCGGGCTCACATCGGATCACAGTGGCCGCGGCACGCTCCCTTTCGCCGCCGCGACCGACCCCGGCACCTGCCGTCCTTAAGCCGGAGACATTGGTTCGCTCAAGCTACCGCCGCCGAGGACCCTCGCCTACAGCAGTAGACACGGCTCTTGCTCCGTGTGAACTACTCAGCCCTCCCGCGAATTCTTGCGGGCTCAGTGCTGGTAGCCGAACTGGGCGACCCAGATGTGTGCGCCGTCATTGCCGTCGAACTGGCCGGTGACGAGTGTCACCCCGAGTTCGCGGTACCTCGGCGTCAGCATGATCCGGCGGTGCTCAGCCGAGTTGAGCCAAAGATCCATCGCACCGCGGGCGGTCGTGTCGGCCCCGTAGGTGAGGGCCAGGTTCTCGCCGGCTCCATAGGTGCCGCGGAAGAAGCCGACCCGCTGCTCCCAGTAGAAGGCGTTCCGCCCGCAGGCGTAGTGGCTGAACTGCCCGCAGCGCCGGATGTCGCGGGCCTTATGAGTGGATGAGGTGCGCAGCTTCTTGGAGACGTGCAGACCCGAGAGGTGTTCCTGGTGTCGTGCCCAACGCTGCATGCACACCATCGCGTCGACCTGCATCGCGTCCGGGAGGGAGGCGTCGTCCTGCCCCGGACACGCCGATTCGGGCGCAAGCAGACCCGCGTACGGGTCGGCGCTTGCCACGGCGGGCGCGACCATTGCCGCCACGGCCAGGGAGAGGAGGGCGAAGTAGCGCGTCCAGCGGGCCATCCCCGGACGAATCGACGCTCGGGCGCGAAGCTACACAGAATTCGGCAATTCTGGACGAAAGTTGGGTAGGCGAGGATCGCGCCTGGCGCAGGCCGATCAGGGAGGAAGCTTTGAGGCTAGGCCTTCGACTTGTAGTAGTCGAGGTTGATCTGCGTGTACTTGGACCACTCCTCGGGAAGCTGGTCCTCGGCGAAGCAGGCGTCCACGGGACAGGCCTCCACGCAGGCGTCGCAGTCGATGCACTCGTCCGGGTCGATGAAGAGCTGCTGGACGTTGTCGTAGTCGGGCTCGTCCGGAGTCGGGTGGATGCAGTCGACGGGGCAGACCTCTACGCAGGAATTGTCCTTCTCGCCGATACACGGCTCTGCGATGACGTATGCCAAGAGGCCTAATCCTTTCCCAAGTGGTGGTTGCGACTGCGGCGCCCCATCGGGCGCCGCGGAACGCGACATTCTAGGCACTGCGGCGCCCCGGCGCGTGCCTGCGGCCGGTGGCTATCGTGGCGCCCGTGATCCTCCTTACGGGAGCAACCGGCGTCGTCGGCGCGGAGCTGCTGCCCGCACTGCTGGACGAGGGCCACCAGGTCAGAGTGCTCGTTCGCGACCCGAGGAAGCTCGGGGAGCACCGGGTCGACGTCCAGATCACGCTCGGCGACCTCCGGGATCCCCTTTCGATCCGCCACGCGATGCGCGGAGTGGACACCGTGATCCACCTCGCTGCAACGATTCGCGATCAGCCCGGAGGGACGATCGAGGAGCTCAACGGACTCGCCACAATCCGGCTGCTGCGGCTGGCGGAGCGGGCCGGCACCTCGCGCTTCGTCTTCTTCTCGGCAATGGGAGCGACCGGCTTCCAGCGAACGCGCTTCTTCCGCTCGAAGGCGCTGGCCGAGCACGCCGTGCGCGAGTCGCCGCTACGGACGACGGTCTTTGCGCCGTCGATCGTCTATCGGCCGGGCGATCCGTGGATCACGCTGCTGAAGCGACTTTCGCTCCTGCCGGCGGTCCCGGTCAGCGGCGGGGGACGCGCGCTGTATCAGCCGATCTGGGCGCGGGACGTCGCCAGATGCGTCGCATCGGCGATCAACGGATCGCGCCAGAGCGCCGATGGGCGCTATGAGCTCGCCGGTCCGGAGGTCCTCTCCTACGACGACATCGTTGAGCGCGTCCTGGAGACGACCGGGCGCAACCGGCCGCTGGTGCACGTGCCGACCCCTCTGGTCCGGTCCGGCCTGAGAGCCCTCGAGCTGCTGGCCGGCTCGTCCGTGTTCGCGACCTGGGAGGAGGCCGAGCTGATGGAGGTTCCGATGACGACCGAGCGCGGCACAGCCGACCCCGAGTCGCTTGGGGTCGAACCCCGACCGATGGGTGCCGTGCTCGGAACCGAGAGCTAGCGCGGCCCAGAAAAGCAAGAGGCCCGGCGTGAGCCGGGCCTCTCAAAGAACACTCGCCTGTTAGGGCTGAGCGTACTCGCTACATCATCCCGCCCATGTCGGGCATGCCGCCACCGGGCATCGCGCCTGCGCCGTCCTTCTCGGGCGGCTCGGCCACGATGGCCTCGGTGGTGAGGATGTTCTTCGCGATCGACGCGGCGTTCTGAAGCGCCGAGCGCGTGACCATGGTGGGATCGATGACGCCGGCGGCGATCAGATCGCCGTACTCGCCATCGGATGCGTTCAGGCCCTCGCCGGCCTTCAGGCCGCGGACCTTCTCGACCACGACGGAGGCCTCGAAGCCCGAGTTCTCGGCGATCTGCCGGATCGGTGCCTCGAGCGAGCGCTGAATGATCGATGCGCCTGTCCGCTCGTCGTCGTCCTTGTAGGAGTCGAGCTTGATCGCGTCCTGGGCGTTCAGCAGCGCGACGCCGCCGCCAGGGACGATGCCCTCCTCGAGCGCCGCGCGGGTCGCCTGCAGGGCGTCCTCGACGCGGTGCTTCTTCTCCTTCATCTCGGTCTCCGTCGCCGCACCGACCTTGACGACCGCGACGCCACCGGCCAGCTTGGCCAGCCGCTCCTGCAGCTTCTCGCGGTCAAAGTCGGAGTCGGTCGTCTCGACCTCTGACTTGATCTGCTTGATACGGCCCTTGATCTGCTCGGAGTCGCCGGCCCCGTCGATGATCGTGGTGTTGTCCTTACCCACCACAACGCGACGTGCCTTGCCGAGCTGGTCTAGCTGGGTGTTCTCCAGCTTCAGGCCCATCTCCTCGGTGATCACCTCGCCGCCGGTCAGGATGCCGATGTCCTCCAGCATCCGCTTGCGGCGGTCGCCGAACCCGGGCGCCTTGACGGCGACGCCGGTGAAGGTGCCGCGGAGCTTGTTCACCACGAGGGTGGCGAGGGTCTCGCCCTCGACGTCCTCGGCGATGATCAGCAGCGACTTGCCACCCTGCATCACCTGCTCCAGCACCGGCAGGATGTCGCGCACCGAGCCGATCTTCTGGTTGGCGATCAGGATGTACGCGTCATCGAGGACGGCCTCCATGCGGTCCTGGTCGGTGACCATGTAGGGCGAGATGTAGCCCTTGTCGAACTGCATGCCCTCGGTGAACTCCAGCTCCATACCGAAGGTCTGACCCTCCTCGACGTTCACCACGCCGTCCTTGCCCACCTTGTCGATGGCGTCGGCGATGATGTTGCCGATCTCGTCGTCGGCGGCCGAGATGGCCGCGACTCGGGCGATCTGCTCCTTACCCGCGATGTCCTTCGACTGCTTCTCGCGGAGGTCGTCGACCACCTGATTGACGGCCTTCTCGATGCCGCTGCGCAGCCCGAGCGGATTCGCTCCGGCCGCAACGTTCTTGAGGCCATGACGGACGATCGTCTGCGCGAGCAGCGTCGCCGTGGTGGTGCCGTCGCCGGCCACGTCGTTGGTGGCGGTCGCCACCTCACGGACCAGCTGAGCACCCTGGTTCTGGAAGACGTCCTCGACCTCGATCTCTCGAGCGATGGTGACGCCGTCGTTGGTGATGGTGGGTGCTCCGAACTTCTTGTCGAGGACGACGTAACGACCCTTCGGACCGAGCGTCACCTTGACCGCATTGGCCACGGCGTCGACCCCGTCCTGCAGGGCACCACGAGCATCCTCGTCGTACAAAAGCTCTTTATGAGCCATATGTGTGCTTGCTCCTTCCTAAGTCCCGGGACTAGCCGACCTTCGCGAGCACGTCCGACTCGCGCAGGACGAGCAGCTCGTCGCCGTCGACAGTGATTTCGGTGCCTCCGTACTTGGAGTAGAGGACCTCGTCGCCCTCACTTACGTCCAGGGGGCGGCGCGTGCCGTCCTCCTTGACCTCTCCGTCGCCGACAGCGAGCACCTTGCCCTTCTGCGGCTTCTCCTTCGCTGTGTCGGGAAGGACGATCCCACTTGCGGTCGTCTCTTCCTCCTCGACTGCCTGAACGATCAGGCGGTCGCCTAGCGGCTTCAACTTCATCGGCAATTCCTCCTAGCTGGGTTGGGCGTTTCTCAAGCCTGTGGCGTCTTTGGCACTCTCGATAGGAGAGTGCCAGCCAGCCGGTCTGATTGTAGCCAGAGCCGCGCTCCGGGCTCGTGACCAACGAGTCAACTAGTTCAACTAGTCGATGGCCAGGAGGGGAGCGCCGAGCAGCTCGGCTAGCCCGTTGCCGCCGTTTCGCATCACGTAGTCGTGGTTGACGGCGAAGATCGGCCGCGCGAGCGGCGCCAGCAGGTTCATCCATGCGCGGGTCGTGTGTACGTTCCACTCATAAAGGGCCGCCGTGACGCCGTCCCGCTCGAACAGGCGCCAGCGCCCGACTCCGGCGAGCTCGCCCTCGGCGTTGCCCTCCAGGAGATGGGGCTTCTCGACCTTGGTGGTCCGCACGAAGAACTCGAGCCTGTAGGGCAGCTTCGACTTCCAGACGTAGCGCCCGTATTGCCCGACGCCCGATTCGTCTCCCTCCTCGAGCTTGTCGGCCTCGAGGACGCCGTGCCACCACTCCGGCCAGCGCTCGGATTCGTAGATGGCGTCCCAGACCCGCTCCTGCGGAGCCTCGAGCAGCCAGGTTGTCAGGAAGCGGTATTCAGCCACGCTGAATCAGTTTCGGGAAGGCGTCTCGCCATTGCCGAACTGAGTGCTTGGCCTTTCGACGATCTGCGAGAAGCGGATCACCGTGACGGTGTCATCCTCGCCGATGGGTCGCGTGTAGATCTTCTCCAGGAAGTCGACCGTCTCCTCGCGCCGCCGGAACTCCGGGTTGTCGTGCTCGATGTCGCGGGGGGAGAGCTCGGCGACCCTCTTCACCTCCACGTCGTCGATCACCGCGGCGAAGATCTTCTCCCGGGCCTGATGGCGATATCCGATCGTGATCCAGACGACCTGCCCGCGCTTGTACTTGCGGGACTTGTCGCCCAGCCGGATCGTCGCGGTCTTGCGGCCGCTGCGCAGCTGGTCCACGAAGATCGGCGAATAGAAGTTGAGGACGTAGAGGGCGGAGTTCACCCGCCGAGCCTACTTATTGCCGAGTCTCAGGGGGGTTGAAGCCCTCGGCGCCGATCAGGGGGACGAAGCGGCAGGGGCCGATCGTCTCCTGGCGCAGGGTGCCGTCCTCGCGGATGAAGGCCACCAGCAGATCGGCCGATCCGGTCGCGATGGGGACCACGAGCCGTCCGTCCCCCGCGAGCTCCGCGAGCAGGCTGTGCGGGGCCTCCGGAGTGGCAGCGTGCACGGCGATCGCGTCGTAAGGAGCCTCCTCGGGATACCCGCGGCTGCCGTCCCCGATGATCACCTCGACGCTGTCGATGCTGAGCTCGTCGAGCTTGCGCCGGGCGGTCTCGCCGAGCTCCGGGACGCGCTCGATGCTGACCACGCGCTGCGCGAGCTGGGCCAGCACCGCCGCCGAGTAGCCGGAACCGGTGCCGATTTCGAGCACCTTCTCCTCACCTTCGAGCCGAAGAGCCTGACAGATCGCGGCGACCACCCACGGCTGCGAGATGGTCTGCTCGTGGCCGATCGGCAACGCCGAGTCGTTGTAAGCGCTGTCGCGAACCTGGTCGGGCACGAAGTGCTCGCGCGGCACCGTGGCCATCGCGGAAAGGACCCGCTCGTCGTCGATCCCGCGATGGCGCAGCTGACGCTGCACCATCCGGGTGCGTTGGTCCGTGAAGTCAGACGAGCGGCCGATGTCTAGAAAATGTAAGCGTCGAGGCGCTCGGGCTGGATCACCGTGACACGGCCCCTGCCCACCTGGACCACCCCGGCGCGCTCGAGGGTGGCGAGGAAGCGGCTGACGCTCTCGCGTGACGTGCCCGCCATCTGGGCGAGGTCGGACTGCCGCAACCTGATCGTGACGCCGTCCGCGACCAGAGGGGTGACCGTCTCCTCGGCGAGGAGCTGGTTCAGAACGCCCGCCACGCGACTCGGCACCGTCTGGAAGGACTGGCGGGCGATGCGCTCGTTGGCGTCGCGAAGCCTGCGGGTGAGCGCCACGACGAGCTTCTCGGCCATCTCGGGGTGCTTGCGGATCAGCGTGCGCACATCCGACGCCGGGAGGGCGAGCAGCTCCGTGTTCTCGGCCGCCTCCACGCTGGCGGAGCGGCGCTCGCCGTCGAGCATCGCGAGCTCGCCGAAGATCGCCCCGGGGCCGAGCGTCGCAAGGGTGATCACTCGCCCGTCGGAGTGCTGCCTGATCACGCGGCAGCTGCCCTGACTGACGATGTAGCAGGCGTCTCCCGGGTCACCCTCGTGGAACACTCGGGTGTCAGCCGGAAAGCTCCGCGGAATCGCCACCTGGGCGACCCGCTCAAGCTCCTCGGGCGAGAGCTCCGAGAAGAGGGGTACGCGTCCGAGCAGCTCGACGATCCCTTGTCTAGCCCGGTTCTCCATCCCGCGGGGGATTATCGCTGCTCAGGCGCCTCCGGGCGGTGGGGCGTGTGCTCCGGCTGGCAGCTGGGGCACCAGTAGGTCGTCCGAGCGGTCTCGCCCTGGGCCTGCGAGAGGATCTTGGTCCCGCAGACCGGGCAGGGCATCCCGGCGCGGCGGTAGACCTGGTTCGGCTGACGCCCGGTGTCGACCGCCTCGAGCATGAGGGTGCGCGTGGCGTCGAGGACCGTCACGAGCTCGTCGTCGCTGACCCCGCCGACGGGGGTGCGCGGGTCTATCCCGGCGGCGAAGCACCCCTCCGACCTGAAGATGTTGCCGATGCCGGCGACCAGCCTCTGGCCGAGAAGGGCGTCGCCGAGCTTCAGGTCCGGCCCGGTCGAGCGGATCCGGGCGACCGCCACCCGCGGATCGAAGTCTTCGGCCAGCACATCGGGGCCGAGCCGGGCCAGACGCGGGTCGCGGTTCAGCTGCACCTCGCGGACGATCCGCATCTTGGAGCCTCCGAAGTTGACCGCCTCCGCTCGGTCGCCGGCAAGCGCGATCCAGGCGTCGCGCGCGGGCCGGCGCCAGCGCTCGCCCTCCTCGTAGACCTGCCAGCTGCCACGCATGCCGAGGTGGCTGTGCAGGACGAGCCCGCCATCGAAGTGGAGGATCAGGTGCTTGCCGCGGCTCTCCGCGCGCTCGAGAGTGCGCCCGTCGAGCTCGGACGCAGGCAGTCCGTCAGGGCGCCGCTGACCGGGAGTGCGAACGGAGACGGCCTCGCCGCCGAGGCGCTCACCGAGCCGGCGCGCGATCCGGAGGATCGAATCTCCCTCCGCCATCCCCTACGCCACGAGCTTGCGCGGCTGCCGTCTGAAGCCCGCCTCGATCAGCGCAGCCTCCAGGCCCGAGCCGATCACCGGCTCCCCGTCCACGCGCTCAACCGCCAGCTTCTCGATCTGGCCGGCCTGTGCCGCCTCGGCGAGCGCGCCGAGAGCCTCGATGAACTCGCCGTCAGCGAGCTTCTGCAGCCGCAGGATCCCCTTGCCGCCGCGCTCGACATAGAGGAGCGGCTCTCCGTCGCGAAGCATCACGTAGGCCCCCGCCGTGCGGGCGGGCCGCCGCTGTCCCTCGAGCTTGGGCCACGAGAGGGTGGCGCCGTATGGGTTCGCCGGATCGGTCGCGGCGAGCACCTGAAGCTCGCCCTCCGTCCGCGGCAGGCTGCGCAGGCGCTCGACCGCTCCCGGCAGGGCGAACTGGGCTCCTCCGAGGCCCTCCACGAAGTAGCCGCGCCGAGCGGTGCCGAGCAGCTCGAGGTTCTGAAGCTCACCGTAGATGGAGGCGAAGCCGCCGGGGATGCTCTCGGCGATGGCGGTCTCGCGGGTGACGATCCCGTGGCGCTCGAGCAGCAGCTCGGCGAGGGCGCGCGTCCGCGGCCCTGCCGAGGGGGCGCCCTCGAACAGCGGCGCGCTCAACGACCAGCGCCCGATCACCGTTCCCGCCGCGGCCGCGCGTCGCCGGGCGAACCGGCGTCCGCCGCGCTCAGAGCGCTGAGCGGACCTCAGACGCGGAGCCCGCAGGGGAGCAAAGGCGTCGTTGGTCACCTCGCCGGACCAGGCCAGGTCCCAGAGGGCCTCGTGGAGCTCCTCGGGCGATCCCTCCAGCTCGAGCAGGTCGAGCCAGAAGCAGGGGCCCTGGGAGAGTCGCTCCCGAATGGCGTCGTGGATCTCGCCCTCCGGCACATCCAGCTTGGCGTTTCCCGGCGGCGGGCCGGCGAGGCGAACGTCCTCGCGGAAGTACAGGGCGACCTTGCCGTCGTTGCGCCCGAGCGACCCGGCGCCCACCCAGACGAGCTCACCGCTGGTGCAGAGATCGTCGAGCCAGGTGGGGCTGTAGGAGCCGAGCCGCCGAGGAAGGACGTCCTGCTCCCACGTCTTCGGCGTGAGCGCCACCCCCTGCAGCGAGATGAGAGCCTCGCGCAGCCGGTCGGTGCCCGCGCCGGAGCGGCCGTGGGCATCGACGTTCTGCCAGCTCGGCAGGAACCTGGCCAGTTCGCGCGGGTCGGTGGCCTCCACCTCCTTGCGCAGGCGGGCCAGGCTGGCTCGCCGCAAGCGGCGCAATACGTCCGCCTCGCACCACTCTCGGGCGCTTCCTCCCGGTAGAAGCTCACCGCGAACCACGTCGCCCGAGCGCTCCAGCTCCTTCAGCGCCGAGGTCGGGTCGACGCCGTAGCGGTCGGCGAGCTGCCTGGTCGGGAAGGGAACGTGGGTGGCCGCATAACGGCGGACCAGGGATGTGAGCGCGTCCTCGACCGGCTCCAGGAAGCTCTCCGGCAGTCCGGCCGGTGGCGGCACGCCGAGCGCGTCGCGGTAGAGGCCGGCGTCCTCGGCGGCGATGTAGCGCTCCTGGCCCGCGATCCGGACCAGGGCCGCTCTGCGCTCCTTGACCAGCTTCTCGAGCATCGAGGCGGCCGAGTAGCCCTCCTCCGTGCGCTGCTCGCACTCCTCGGCGGTCAGGTCGCCGAGGCGGCGGAGGATCTGCTGGAGGCCGTCCCGGTCCTTCGTGAGCCCCGCCTCGGTCAGGTGCTGAAGTTGGGCGGCGACTTCCTCGAGCGCCTCCGGATCGATCAGCTCTCGCAGCTCCTCCTGGCCGAGCAGCTCGGCGAGCAGGTCGCGATCGAGGGCCAGGGCGGCCGCGCGGCGCTCCGCGTTCGGTGTGTCGCCCTCGTACATGTAGGTGGCGACGTAGTCGAAGAGCAGCGAGGAGGCGAAGGGGGAGGCCGTAGGCGTCTCGACCTCGACCATCGTGATCTTGCGGGAGTGGAGGTCGCGGAGCAGCTCCTTCAGCGCCGGCAGGTCGAGGACGTCCCGCATCACCTCGCGGTAGGTCTCGAGGATCACCGGGAAGCGAGGGAAGTCGCGCGCGACCTCGAGCAGGCTCTGCGACTTGAGGCGCTGCTGCCACAGCGGCGTGCGCTTCCCGGGCCAGGCCCGGGGGATCAGCAGGGAGCGCGATGCGTTCTCGCGGAATCGGGCGCCGAACAGCGCCGAGCCGGAGAGCTCGCGGATCACCAGGTCGTCGAGCTCGTCGGGCTCGATCATCACCAGGTCGCCGGGAGGCGGCTCGTCGGCGTCGGGCAGGTGGATGACGATTCCGTCGTCCGACCAGATCGCATCGGCCTCGAGGTCCTTGTCGTCTCGGATCTTGGCCGCGAGCGCCAGGCCCCAGGCCGCGTGCACCCGGCCGCCGAAGGGAGAGAGGACACAGAGCCGCCAGTCGCCGATCTCGTCGCGGAAGCGCTCGATCACGATCGCCTCGTCCGAGGGGACGACCCGCGTGGCCGCCTGCTGCTCGGTCAGGTAATTGACGAGGTTCTGCGCGGCGAGCTTGTCGAGGTCGTTGTCCTTGGCCAGCTGCTTGGGATCGGCGTTGACCGCCTCCCGGCTGAAGGCGCCGATCGCCCTGCCGAGCTCGGCCGGGCGGCCGATCCCGTCGCCGCGCCAGAAGGGAACCGCTCCGGGTGTCCCGGGCGCGGGGGTGACGATCACGCGGTCGCGGGTGATCTCCTCGATCCGCCAGGTGCTCGCGCCGAGCAGGAAGGTCTGGCCGGGGCGCGCCTCGTAGACCATCTCCTCGTCGAGCTCGCCCACTCGGCGGCCGTCCGGGAGGTGGACGCCGTAGAGGCCGCGGTCGGGGATCGTCCCGGCGTTGGCGACGACGAGCTGGCGTGCGCCGGGCCGCCCCCGCATCGTGCCCTTGGTCCGGTCCCAGACGATCCTCGGCCGCAGCTCGGCGAAGCGTTCCGACGGGTAGCGGCCGTCGAGCATGTCGAGCACGTTCTCCAGCTGCTCTCGGGAGAGCTCGGAGAAGGGCTGGGCGGAGCGGACGAGCTTCTCGACTTCGTCGATCTCCCATTCGTCGAGCGCCGCCATCGAGACGAGGTGCTGGGCGAGCACATCGAGGGGGTTCTGCGGGATTATGGTCTCCTCGATCTCGCCGGTGCGCATCCGGCGGGCGACCACGGCGCACTCGAGGAGGTCGGCTCTGAACTTGGGGAAGATCCGGCCCTTGGAGACCTCGCCCAGGGTGTGGCCGGCACGGCCGACGCGCTGCAGCCCGCGCGTGACGGACTTCGGGGACTCCACCTGGATGACCAGGTCCACGGCGCCCATGTCGATCCCGAGCTCCAGTGAGGAGGTCGCCACCAGGCAGGGAAGCTCGCCTGACTTGAGCAGCTCCTCGACCAGGGCGCGCTCCTCGTGGGAGAGGGACCCGTGGTGCGCGCGAGCGATCTCGGGCGGCGCCTTGTCTCCATTCTTCGAGTTGCCCGCGTGCTCGGTTGCCGGCAGCTCCTCCTCCAGCTCGTCGTTGTGCATCTCGTTGAGGCGTTTCGCAATTCGCTCGGAGGCCCGGCGGTTGTTGACGAAGACGATGGTCGAGCTGTGCTCGCGCACGAGACGCAGCAGCTCCGGGTAGATCGCCGGCCAGATCGAGCGGGTGTTGGTCTTCGGATCGAGGGAGGCCTCGATCGGACCTGGGTCGATCCGCTCGGGGCTGTGCTTCAGATCGGGATGCGGGGTCTTGCCGGTGTCGGCGCCGTCGCGCCGCTTGTTGTCGAGCGGGCTCGGCTCGACCATGTCCTCAACGGGCACGACGATCTCCAAGTCGAGCTGCTTGGGTTCAGAGGCGTCGACGATCTCGCACTCACGCCCGGCACCGACCAGGAACTGGCCGATTCTCTCGAGGGGTCGCTGCGTGGCCGAGAGCCCGATCCGCTGGATTGAGTGTTCGCCCAGGTGGTCCAGCCGCTCCAGGGTCAGGGCGAGGTGCGATCCGCGCTTCGAGGGCGCGACGGCGTGGATCTCGTCCACGATCACGGCCTCGACGCCGCCGAGGATCTCGCGGGCGCCCGAGCTGATCATCAGATAGAGCGATTCCGGTGTGGTGATCAGGATGTCCGGCGGCTCGCGGCGCATCTTCCGCCGCTCGGACTGCGGTGTGTCGCCGGTGCGCAGCCCCACCAAGATCGGCGCTCGGATCCCCTGCAGCGGCGCCCGTAGGTTGCGCTCGATGTCGTAGGAGAGGGCTTTGAGCGGGGAGATGTAGACGATCCGCACGCCTGAGCCGAGCAGATCGGGCTCGCGCGCGAGGCGGTCGATGCCCCAGAGGAACGACGCCAGCGTCTTTCCCGAGCCCGTCGGAGCGCAGATCAGCGTGTGATTCCCGGAGGCGATCGCGGGCCAGCCGGCCGCTTGGGCAGGCGTGGCGGCCTCGAACGACGCCTCGAACCACTTCCTGACCGGCTTGGAGAAGGGCTGCAGGGGTGACTTTGGGGTCGCGGACGTACTCATGCCGAACCTACCGACCTTACCGATCGCCCCGGCCCGGCTCGGCTCTAGGACTCTGAGGCGGCCCGCGCCGCGATCCCGTCCACGAACAGGTCGATGAGCAGGTCGAAGCGGGCGTCCTGATCAGTGATCGCGAAGTGCTCCGCGACCTCCTTCAGGTTCGAGAACTGGTCGTCGGGCAGCGAGCTGAAGTAGGTCTCGACCATCTTTGCGGCCTCATCCGCCGGTGGGGCGCCTTCCGGGGCCTCGGTCTCGTAGCCGGCCTCATCCATGGTGAAGCCGTTCACCGCGGAGATCATCAATAGATAGCTCTGCACGGCGAGATCGTCCGGGACGTTCCCGGCGCGCAGGATCGCCAGCACGGCCTCTGACATCCGAAGGGCGTTCGGCCCCATTGGGATTCGGCCTATCGAGAGCTGGACGATGTCGCGGTGGCGCAGGATCGCCCGGCGCATCGTGCGGGCGACCTCCTTGAGCTGCTCCTGCCAGTGCTTCGGGTCCGGATGGGGGATCTCCTCGACCTGCTCGCCGATGATCTCCTCGAAGATCAGGTCGAAGAGGCCGTCCTTCGAGCCGACGTGCCAGTAGAGCGAGGCCGCCCCGGTGTTGAGCTCGTCGGCGACCTTCCGCATGCTGAAGCCGGCCAGGCCCTCAGCGTCCAGCACCTTGATCGCGCTCTCGACGATCGCCTCCTGCGTGAGGGGATCGCGTCGCTTGCGCTTGCCTCGCTCCGGGACCCGCTGCCAGGGAGGCGGCGGGATCGCGCCGGGCTTGTCGTCGCTCATCTCGAACACCGTACTAATCCCGAACGACGTTGCACAATCCCCTCCCATTTGCTAGAACACCGTTCGAATTCAAACACTGTTCGTCTAACGATAGACGTTCTAGCAAGGAGGAACGGATGGAGGCAATCGCGACATCAATCAGGGGTGAGGTCCAGGCGTACCCGCGGCGCTGGCTGGCGGCGATCGTGATGATCGGCGCGGCGACGATGGATTTGATCGATCTCACGATCGTCAACGTCGCCCTCCCGACGATCCGGACGGATCTCGGGGCGAGCGGCACGCAGCTGGAATGGGTGATCTCGGCGTACATGCTGGCCTTCGCGGCTGCGCTGATCATCTCGGGGAGCTTCGGCGACCTGCTCGGGCGTAAGCGCATGTTCGTCGGCGGGATTGCGGCCTTCGGGCTGGCCAGCCTGGCGGCCGGGCTCTCGCAGAGTCCGGAGCAATTGATCGCCGCCAGGGTGGTGCAGGGGGTCGCGGCCGCGGCGATGATCCCGCAGCTGCTGGGGACCTTCCGCACGATCTTCGACAGCGAGGAGCGCGGCAAGGTGTTCGGCGCGTACGGGGCGACCCTCGGGTTCGCGTCGGCGATCGGGCTCGTGCTCGGCGGCGTGCTGACGCAGGCCGACCTGTTCGGCTGGGGATGGAGGACGGTGTTCTTCGTCAACATCCCGGTCGCGATCGTCTCCCTGGTCGCGACGATCCGGGTGGTGCCGGAGAGCAGCGACCCCGAGGCCGGGCGTCCGGATCTGCTCGGCGCCGGAGTGCTCGCGGCATCGATCGTCGCGATCGCGTATCCGCTGCTCGAGGGGCGCAGCCTGGGCTGGCCGGCGTGGATCTGGGTGATGCTCGCCGCCGGTGTCGGGGCGCTCGTCGCGCTGGCAACGATCATCGAGCGGCGTCCGCGACCGGGAGTGGCGCCTCTGCTGCGGACCCGGCTTCTGAGGGTCCCGGCGTTCTCCGCCGGACTCTTGGTCCAGGCGGCGTTCTCCGCCGGGCTGCAGGGATTCTCGGTGATGTTCGTGGTCTGGATCCAGGGCGGGAGGGGCTTCTCGCCGCTGGGCGCGGGGCTCACGCTGCTGGCGTTCAGCATCGGGAGCTTCCTGCTCGCGCCGGTGGCGGTTCCACTGGCCCAGAAGCATGGCCGGCGGATCCTCAGCCTGGGCGGCGTCCTGATGGCCGCGGGCGTCCTCGGGGTGCTGCTCGGAGCGAGCCACGTCGGCACCGGGTCCGACCCCTGGCCTGTGGTTCCCGGGCTGGTGATCGCCGGGGCGGGCCTGTCCCTGATGATCATCCCGCTGGTCAACGTCGTCCTGGCGGCGGTGCCGCACGAGGTCGCCGGCGGCGCGGGTGGGATGTTCAGCACCTCGCAGCAGCTCGGCGGCGCGCTCGGCGTTGCCCTGATCGGCACGGTGTTCTTCACCCAGCTCGAGAGCCATCCGTTCACGGAGGCCTTCAAGCACACCGTGCCGGTGGTGATCGGCCTGTTCCTGGCCGCCGCGCTCCTCGCCCTCGCACTGCCGCGCACCGCGGTCAGCGAGGAGGAGGTGGCCGAGCTGTGATGTCGCCGGCCGAACGGCGTGACTGCTACACCGAGGCGATCGAGCTGCACCGCGACGAGCTCCGCGCCCACTGCACGCGCATCCTCCGCTCGCCGCATGATGCGGAGGATGCGCTGCAGGAGGCGCTCCTGCGCGCCTGGCGCTCGCTGCCTCAGTTCGAGGGACGCGGCTCCCTTCGCTCCTGGCTCTACCGGATCGCGACAAATGCGTCCCTCGACCAGATCCGACACCGCGATGAGCCGGCGCTCGCCACGGAGGCCGCAGACCACGATGAGCCTCACGACCAGTTCGAGAGACGGGAGTCGGTGGATCGCCTGATGTCGGCGATCAGGCGGTTGACCCGAGGCCAGCAGGAGGTGTTCGTGCTCCGGGACGTCCTCGGTCTGTCGGCAAGGGAGACCGCCGACGTTCGCGACACCACCGTCGCCTCGGTCAACAGCAGCCTGCAGCGTGCCCGGGTCTCGGTCAGGCTGCGGCTGGGAGCGCCGAGCTAGGAGCGTCCCTGCGCGCCGGCGGGTGCAACTCGCTCGACGTCGAGCCGCGGCAGTATCCGCTCGAGCCAGTCGGGGATCCACCAGTTGCGCTTGCCGAGCAGCTGCATCACGGCCGGCACCAGCACCATCCGCACGACCGTCGCGTCGAGGAAGATCGCGGAGGCCAGGCCGATCCCGAACAGCTTCAGGAAGACCTGGCTGGAGGTCACGAAGGCGAGGAAGACGACCACCATGATCGCGGCGGCTGCGGTGATCACCCGGGCGGTCTTCGCGAGTCCTTCGGCCACCGCACGCCTGGTATCCCCGTCCTTCAGATACTCCTCGCGGATCCGCGAGATCAGGAAGACCTCGTAGTCCATGGAGAGGCCGAAGAGGATCGCGAACATCATCACGGGCATGAAGGGGGCGATCGGGACCTCGTGGTCGATGCCGATCAGGTTGCTGAAGCCACCACCCTTGGCCGCGAGGGTCATGACGCCGTACGCGGCGGAGACCGAAAGCAGGTTCATCACGGCCGCCTTGAGTGAGATGAACGGCGAGTGAAACGCGACCAGGAGAAGCAGGAAGGAGAGGCCGACCACTCCCGCGATGAAGAGCGGCAGGCGATTGGTCATGTACGTGCTCTGGTCCTCGAGTGCGGCCGTGACACCTCCGATCTTGACGTCGATACCCGAGCCGCCGACCGCGTTCGGGACGGTGTCGTCCCGCAGGCGCTTGACGAGGTCGGTGGTCGTCTGATCCTGTGGTGAGCTCTTGGGGACCACGGGGATCAGGGCGGCGTCGCCGGCGGCGTTGATCCGGACCGGGCCAACGAACGCCACGTCCGAATCGGCGCGAATCTGATTCGCGAGGTTGTCCATCGCCGGTTTCTGCGAAGAGCTCGACAGCTTGGCGGCGACAACCACCGGTCCATTCGTCCCCGGGCCGAAGCCCTCGGCGGTCAGGTCGTAGCCCTGCCGGGTCATGGAGCCAGGCGGGTCGTTGCCGGCATCGGGAAAGCCGAGCCGCATGCCTAGGGCGGGCGCCGCGAGCGCGAGCAGCACCGCCGTCGCCGCGATGGCGGCGAGCCAGGGGCGCTTCTGGACGCCATGGGCCCAGCGCAGGGCGGGCGACTCCCGGTGTGTCTTCTCCGCCTTCCGCAACGATCTCCCGAGGAGCGGGATCCGGAGGCGGTCGACATTCGGACCGAGGTAGGAGAGGAGCGCCGGGAGCAGGGTGATCGCGGCGAGCATCATCACCAGCACAGCGATGGCCGCGGAGAGCGCCACGCCGTACATGTAGGAGAGCCCGGTGAGAAAGAGGCCCAGCACGGCGATCACGACGGTGGCGCCGGCGATGATCACGCTTCGGCCGGCGGTGGTGACCGCCTCCACCACCGCGTCGTGCCGGTCCTTGCCTTCTCCCAACGCCGACCGGAAGCGGGTCAGGACGAGCAGCGAATAGTCGATGCCGACGCCGATCCCGATCAGGCCCGAGACCGCGGTGGTCCAGTCGGGGACGTCCATCGCGTTGGCCAGCAACGGGATCAGGCCGCCCGACGAGATCCCGAGGCCGATCAGCGCGATCGCGAGCGGCAGGCCGGCCGCCACCACCGAGCCGAAGGCGATCAGCAACACGATCGCGGCGCCGAAGAACCCGACTCCCTCCGGGCTGGACTGCTCCTCCGCCCGATTGATCGGATCACCGCCCAGCTTGATCTCCAGGCCGTTGCCGTCGTGGGCCTGCGCCGCGTCGATCAGCTGGGTTCCCTCGTCCTTGGTCACGTCCCATCCCGGAACGGTCAGCGGGAGGGTCGTCGTCGCGATCTGCCCGTTCTGAGAGACACGGACCTGGGTGTGACCGGCGATGTTCTTGACCTTCTCCGCGTCCACGAGGAACTGGTTGATTCGCCGTTGCACGGCCGGGCTCTGTGCGCCGGCCGCGTCCTTCCAGGTGACCGTCACCTCCTGGCCGGAGTAGCCGCCGAAGCGCTGCCCGGTGATGTCACTCGCCGCCTTGGAGTCCGAGCCTGGGGTGTTGTAGCTGGCGTTGAACTCGCCCTTGAGGGCCGAGCCCACACCGATGATCACGATCGCGGCGACGATCCAACCGACGACCATCCGGCCACGACGGCGATAGGCGATGTCGGCGAGGCGGGTTAGATGACGCGTCATGCTGAGGAATTCCCCCTTACTTGGCTACCTGGCTCCGGACTTCAGTGCGACTTACTTGCGTTCTAGCAAGACGCCTCCGCCGGCGTCTTCTCCAAGTGTGCTGACTACTTCAGCGCCTTGCCGTAGTGGCGCTCGTAGTAGTCGCGGTAGTCGCCGGAGCGGATCGGGGCCCACCAGGCCTCGTTCTCCCGGTACCAGTGGACGGTTCGCTCGATGCCCACGTCGAAGCCGACGGCGGCCTTCCAGCCAAGCGCCTCGAGGCGGCCGGCGGAGAGTGAGTAGCGGCGGTCATGACCCGGGCGGTCCTTGACGTACTCGATCAGCGACTCGTCGCGATCGGTCAGTGCCAGGATCCGCCTGACGACCTCGATGTTGGGGAGCTCGTCGGGACCGCCCACGTTGTAGACGTTGCCCGGCTCGCCCTTGTTGAGGACCGCGTCCACGGCGGTGCAGCAATCCTCCACGTAGAGCCAATTGCGGACCTGCATGCCGTCCCCGTACACGGGCAGCGGGTCGCCGGCAAGCGCGTTCAGGATGCAGAGCGGGATCAGCTTCTCGGGGTACTGGTAGGGCCCGTAGTTGTTCGAGGCGCGCATGATCAGAGCCTCCGCGCCGTAGGTACGCGCGAAGGCCGAGACCATGAGGTCGCCGCCCGCCTTGGAGGCCGAGTAGGGAGACGATGGAGAGAGGGGGGACTCCTCGGTCGCCGAGCCCATCTCGAAGTCCCCGTAGACCTCGTCGGTCGAGAACTGCAGATAGCGGACGCCGGCATCGCGGGCCGCCTCGAGCAACACGTAGGTGCCGAAGACGTCCGTGGTGATGAACTCGCCGGGGGCCTCGATCGAGCGGTCGACGTGGGTCTCGGCGGCGAAGTTGACGACGGCGTCGCAGCCCTCGATCGCAGCGCGGGCGGCGTCGCGATCTGCGATGTCACCCTCGACCAACTCGAAGCGGTCGTCGGGCAGGCCGTCCAGGCTCTCGCGGCGGCCGGCGTAGGTGAGCTTGTCGAGCACCCGCACGGAGTCACCGGGATGGCCCTCGAGGCGCAGCCGCACGTAGTTCGATCCGATGAAGCCGGCGCCGCCGGCGACCAGGAGCTTCACGCGGCGTCCGCTCCCTCGTCCGTTCCGTCGGTTCCGTCTTCCCAGCTCACGTCATCGAGCGGCAGCTCGCTCTCGCCCGTGATCTCCTCACCGTCGGCCTCGCGCTCCTCGCGCTCCCTGTGGGTCCAGTCGAGCATGGGCTGCCGGCGAGATGAGCTCGACCGCTGTTTCTTCGGGGTCTCCTCCGCCTCGGTGTGACCGCGCCGGGCGAGGTAATCGGAGAGCCCACGCTCCCAGGGCGGCAGCTCGATCGGCGCCGAGCGCCGGCTGACCAGCACGGAGTTTTCCGGCCGCTTCGCGGGGCGCTCCATCATGTCCGTGGTCGAGGCCATCACCCGGGTGACCACCTCGGCTTGGCGGAAGATCTCCATCGCGAACTCGTACCAGGAACAGCTTCCCTCGCCTGCCATGTGGTGGATCCCGTAGGCGCCGGTGTCGACCAGGCGCAGCAGGCCAACGGCGAGATGTCCCGTGTAGGTGGGGCAGCCGACCTGGTCGTGCACGACGACCACCGGTCCGCCACCCTGGCCGAGCCTGAGCATCGTCTCGACGAAGTTGCCGCCGTGCGGGCCAAAGAGCCAGGAGGTGCGAACGACGAAGCTGCGACCATTGACCAGGGCAGTCGCGCGCTCGCCCGCGAGCTTGCTCCGCCCGTACGCGTTGATTGGGTCGGGGTCGTCGGACTCGCCATACGGCCCGCTCGTCCCGTCGAAGACGTAGTCGGTGGAGGGATAGATGACCTTGGCCCCGACCTGGGCCGCCGCTCCGGCCACGAATCCGGCTCCCTGGCCGTTGATCACCTCGGCGTCATGCTCGGACTCCTCGGCGCCGTCGACGTTGGTCCAGGCAGCGCAGTTGATGACGGCCCCTGGCCGCTCGCGAGTGATCAGCCGCTCCACGCGTGCGGGGTCGGTGACGTCGAGATCGTCGTGGGTCAGCGCGACGACCTGGTGACGCATGCCCTCCGCGACCCTCACGACGTCGTGGCCGAGCATCCCTCCGGCTCCCGTGACCAGGATCTTCATGGGATCGAGATGTCCGCGTTGTCGCCCACCAGGAAGCGCAGAGTCTTGGGCATCCCCTCGCTCCGGCTGAGCCTGACGTTCTTGCCGAGCAGGCTCGCCTCCATGCGGGCGTGCAGGTCGCGGATGCTGGATCCGGCCAGGACTATCGAGTGCTCGACCTCGGAGCCGGTGATAACCACGTCACGGTCGATCGCGGTGTAGGGGCCGATGTAGGAATCCGAGATCTGCGCGCCGGCGCCGATGATCGCCGGTCCGCGGACGACCGTGCGCTCGAGCTTCGCCCCCTCTTCGATCACCACGCGCCCCTCGACGCGCGAGGCGTCGTCGAGGTCGCCGTCGATGCGCTGCTCGATGTCCTCGAGGACCAGCCGGTTTGCCTCGAGCATGTCCTCGAGCTTCCCCGTGTCCTTCCACCAGCCGCGGACGATGTGCGGCTCGACCCGGCCGCCGGACTCGATCAGCCTGTCGATCGCGTCCGTGATCTCGAGCTCGCCGCGGGCGGAGGGCTTGATCGCGTGCGCGGCCTCGAAGATCGAGGGCGCGAACATGTAGACGCCGACCAGAGCCAGGTCGCTCGGCGGGTCCTTGGGCTTCTCGACCAGGCGAACGACCCGGTCTCCGTCGAGCTCGGCCACTCCGTAGGACGAGGGATCCTCGACGCTGGTGAGCAGGATCAGCGCATCGGGCTCGGAGCTGCGGAAGACCTCCGCCAGCTCGACGATCCCGTCGCGGAGCAGGTTGTCCCCCAGGTACATGACGAAGGGGCTCTGGCCCAGGAACTCCTCAGCGGTGAGCAGCGCATGAGCGAGGCCGAGAGGCGCCTCCTGCTCGATGTAGGTGATTGACGCGCCGAACTGCGACCCGTCCCCGGCCGCCTGCTTGATCTCCTCACCGGTCTCCGGCGCGATGATGATGCCGATCTCCGTGATCCCCGCCTCGACCAGGGCCTCGATCCCGTAGAAGAGCACGGGCTTGTTGGCCACCGGCACGAGCTGCTTGGCCGACGTGTGCGTGATCGGACGCAGGCGGGTGCCGGCTCCTCCCGAGAGGATCAGCCCTTTCAGGTTCTCCATCGCGCCGGGGAGGCTAAACGGTGAACCCCGTCGAGCAGGACTCCGCCCCCAAAATCAGGGCTTCGACGGGTTCTTGTGGTTGCTGAATTCGCAGTGATTGCCGCGCGGATCGATCTTGTCCTTGCGGAGCACGTCGCCACTGCCATCGCCGCAGGAGATGAAGGTGTCTCTATTCCCGTCGAGCGTCTGCAGGTTGTCGCGCCCGCGTCCACCCTTGTAGACGTCGGCACCCCCGCGGCCCCGGAGCGAGTCTCTGTCGTCATTGCCTTTAAGGATGTCGTTGCCGTTGCCTCCGAGCAGGGTGTCGTTGCCGCGGCCGCCGATCATCAGGGCGCCGATGCCCACCGTCTCCGCCACCTTGGCGCTGTCATCGCGGTCGCGGACGTCGACGATGATGCTGCTCACGAGCTCCTGCCTGCACATGCCGACACCGTTGATCAACTCGCAGGGGCCGCCGGTGACCGAGATCGGGTTGGCGTCGAGGTCGGTGAACGTGTACGTCCCCACTGTGCCGCCGAGCAGGTTGCCGGTCCCGACCTGCACGTCGTTCAACTCGCCCTGGCTGGCGGTGTAGATGATGAGTCCGCCACCACTGAAGAGCGTCGACGCATGAGCGCTTCCTGCGCCCAGCAGCATCGTCGCTGTGATGGTCAAGGCAAGTGCGATCCTTCGCATCGAATCCCCCATTCGTTTTGTCATCCAGACGGGTGGGGATTCTGCCACTTTCCAGGGGAAACGGTCATTGAAACTAAGGGTGGTGCAATCCTCCACCCAATTTTGACGAGCCCTAGTAGACGCCGCCGAGCTTGCGGTGATCCCAGGTCGCGACCCGCTTCGGGTGGAAGTGGATCGCGACTCGCTTCGGCGCCTGAGCCTGCAAGGCGGCGGCGGCGTCGCCCTCGACGGATTCGATGCCCTCGCTGTAGCGGATGGTGAGGTCCTTGGCGAAGTCGACGATCGGGTCGATGTCGCGAATCAGCTCGGCCTCCGCCTCGATCTGGACTCCCCGCAACTCCTGGTACTCGACGCCGGTCTCGATCAGCAGCGTCGCGCGCGGGTCCCGCTCCAGGTTCTTCACCTTCTGCGACTTGGCGTAGGTCCAGATCCAGATCTCGCCGTCGCGCGGCACGTACCAGAGCGGCATCGAGTGCGGCCAGCCGCGCGGGCCGATCGAGGAGACGATCACGATCCGCTCGCCCTCGACCAGCTCCGCCAGCTCGTCGTCGCTGAGCTTGATCTCGTCGCGGCGGGAGGGCATTAGGCGCGGGACAGGACCAACGTCTCGAACGGCGCCTCGCCGGCCATCGACTGGGTCGCGCCAACCTCCCAGCGAGGCTGGAGGTCGTCGTAGTGGCGGCTCCAGGCGTGGCCCGACTGGCCGGTGAACGCCTGCCACTGCGAGCGCTCGGGCGCCGCCGGATCGGCCAGCATGCGCCAGCTCGGCGCCCAGATCGCCGCGTACGGATCGTTCGGGTCGTACGCGATCTGGGCGACGGTCTCCTGCCCCCCGCCGGGGTGGAGGGTCCGGTTGAAGACCCGCTCGGCGACCGGGTGCACGCCGCCCAGAGCGTGGGGGAACTGCAGGGCGTGGACGCGACCCCACTGCCATGTCTCGGGGTCCGGGCCGAAGCGGTCAGTGAGATCGTCGAGCGCCCCGCGCAGCGCCTCGAGGACGAGCTCGTCCCAGGAGCCGCCGATCAGATCCTCGTCGCCCTCCTCCCAGAGTGCCAGCAGGTGAGAGTGCCAGCGCCACGGCGAGGTTACGTGGGCGATGAAGCCGTTGTCGGCCCGGTCGAGGTAGCGGTCCGCGAGATCCCGGTCGCCGATCGCCTCGCGTGTGAACTCGCGCGCCAGCCGCAGCAGGAACGCCTGATAGATCGTTCCGGCCACGGTCTCCGGGCTGAGCCTCCGGTCCCAGCTCTTCAGCCGCTCGATGGCCTGCACCTCGCGTTGGCTGGTGGGCTGCAGCCGTGCGAGCCGGTGGACCACCTCGTCGCCGGGGATCGAGTAGAGGTCGGTCTGCATCCGGCCGAAGCTCTCCAGGTCGTGCTCGTCGGTCTCGTTGAGCAGCTGCTCGATCCGGGCGGCGCGATAGCCGTCGAGCCAGTCGCTGGTGATGTGGTGTGGGTAGGCGTCGTCGACCACGCGGTTGTTCGCGGTGACGATGGACCCCTCCTCGGGGTCGACCAGCTCGGGCAGCTCCTCGTAGGGGATCCAGCCGTCCCACTCGAATTCCCCCGTCCAGCCCGGCTTCGGCAGGTCCGGGCAATCACCCTTCCGTTTCGGGATGCGCCCCATCATCTTGTAGCCGATCGATCCGTGGCGATCGGCCCAAACGAGGTTGGAGACCGGCATCGTCACGCTGCCGAGCATCTCCACCAGCTCGGGGCCGCTGGTCGGCTCGAGCATCCCGACGTGCGCGTGGGAGATGGACGGCTCGTCGAGCGCGGCCCACCGAAGTGCCAGCGGCTGCTCGTCGTCGGCGCCGAGGGCCTGGTTGACGATCGGCCCGTGGTGGGTGAGGCGAACCTCGTGGCGCTCGGGCTGATCCTGACCGCGGATCGAGATCAGCTCCTCGACGATCTCGAGCGGCCGCTGCTCCCCCTTGAACTCGTAGCTCTCGTCCTCGATTCGCTCGACGAAGAGGTCCTCGACGTCCGCCATCACGTTGGTGAAGGCGAACGCGACGTCGTTGTTCTGGCCGAGCGAGACGCCCGGCAGCCCCGGGATCGAGGCCCCGCGGCACCAGCGCCCGTCGAGCTCCAGGGAGATCTCGTACCAGACGCCCGGCATGCCGCTGGGAAGGTGGGGATCGCCGGCGAGCAGTGCGCCGCCCGTCGTCGACCGGCTGGGACTGACTGCCCAGTTGTTCGAGCCGCTGGCCGCCGCGGCAAGGCCGATCTGGTCCCGGACGCGGCCGATCTGCTCGGCGAGCCCCAGGCCATCGCCGTCGAAACCGTGCCCGGGCCGCAATACGACCGGGTTGCCCTTCGGATAGGTGGGGTCGATCTTGGCGGCGCGCTCTTCACCGAGCTCGCGGATCAGGTCGGCGCGCAGCAGCTCCCGCTCCCAGTTGGTCGAGAGGCCGAAGGAGAGGAGCTTGCCGCCGGCGAGCATGTCGGCGGGCCGCCACGGCTCGAACTCCAGGCGCAGGAGCTGCAATTCCGGAGGCGGCGCGGCGGCAGTGCGGACGGCCTCGTTGAGCCCAGCGCAATAGGCGTCGAGGAGCGGGCGGAGATCGCCGTCGAGCTCAGCCTCCTCGCGCAGGGCCACGCGACGCAGGCCGAGGGTCCGCATCAGCCGGTCGACGGGAAGCCCGGCGCGGCCCGCGATCTCGGAAACCCGGCCCGAGCAGATCCGGCGCTGTATGTCGACCTGCCAGAGCCGATCCTGGCCGTGGCAGAACCCCTGCCCGAACCAGAGATCGGCGGCCGATTTCGCACGGACGGTGGGCATCCCCCAGCGGTCGCGCATGATCTCCACGTCGCCTTCGAGGCCCTTGACCGCCACGTTCCCGCTGGTCCTGGGCAGGGGCTGCCGGAAGAGGCGCCACCAGATGCCGGCGGCCGTCGCCCCGAAGAGCGCGGTTCCGATGCCCATCCCTTTGGCGCCGCCGCGGAGCAGTCGAGCTGGATCGATGCCCATCAGGGGTTCATACCAGGGGCCGAGCGCGGGCGGTCAGTCCCGCAGATCGGAGGGCAGGCGCCCCTCGTCCTGGAGCTTCTCGAGGTGTGCCTCCATTGCGATCGCGGCCGGACCGCGAAGCTCCGCCGGGACGTCGTCCCACACCTCCGCGAGGAGGGCGCCCCGCGACCGCTCCCCGCGGTCGAGCGCGGCGACCAGCCTGCGCTCCCGCATCAGACGGTGCTCGATGTACTCGGCGATCTTCGCCTGCGGGTCGTTGACCTCGCGCCCATGACCGGGGTAGAGGATCTCGAGATCCAGTTGTTGCAGACGCTCCAAGGAGCGCATGTAGTCGAGCAGCGAGCCGCCGGTGTCGCGCGGCCCGACGATCGTGGAGCCCAGGCCGAGGATCAGATCCCCGGTGAAGCACGCCTTCTCGAGCAGGAAACAGAAGTGGTCTGCGGCGTGCCCCGGGGTCGCGATCGCCTGGAGGCCGGCGACGGTCTCGCTATCGGAAACCGGAGTGGGCTCGATTCCGAGCGCCTCGACGCCGTCGCTGTGATCGCCGTGGCCGTGGGTCAGCAGCACTGTTCCGATGCCGCCGCGCCCCTCGCCCGCCTCGCGGACGGCCTCGATGTGGCCCGCGTCATTGGGGCCGGGGTCGATCACCACCGCGGGATCGCGGCCCACCACGTAGGTGTTGGTCCCGTCCAGAGTCATCGGACTTGGATTTGCCGCGGTGAGGCGTTCGAGGTCGATCGGCATCCAGGGGATTCTTACTGCTCTTGACATGTGACCAAAAGGTCACCTATACTCACCGACATGGATGAGGTGTTCAAGGCGCTCAGCGACCCGACCCGGCGAGCATTGCTCGACCAGCTCTTCAAGCAGGACGGCCAGACGCTGAGTGCGCTCGAGGAGCGCCTGCCCATGTCGCGATTCGGCGTCATGAAGCACCTCAGGGTGCTGGAGGAGGCCAATCTCGTGGTCACGCGCAGGCGCGGCCGCGAGAAGCTCCACTTCCTGAACCCGGTCCCGATCCGGCTCGTCTACGAGCGCTGGGTCAGCAAGTACGCGGAGCCCTGGGTTTCCGGACTCACGGACCTGAAACGAGAACTCGAGGAGGAAGACGTTGCCTGAGGAATTCGACGTACCCCATCGCATTGCGCTGGTCCCCGATCCCGAGGAGGGCACCGGGACGGCCGTGTTCGAGATCTACATCAAGACCACCCCCGAGCGCCTCTGGGAGGCGATCACCGATCCCGAGATGCGGGCGAAGTACAGCTTCGGGGTCGCCACCACGTCCGACTGGACACAGGGCTCCACCTACAGCTCCGGCGTCCCCGGAGTCATTGACATCGCCGAGGGCGAGAACGTGGAGGTCGATCCGCCCAACCGGCTCGTGCAGACGATGACTGCCCTGTGGAGCGATGAGGTGAAGGCCGTCGGCCCGTCGCGGGTGACCTGGGAGATCAGGAAGGTCGCCGACTCCTGCCAGCTGACCGTGATCCATGACCAACTCCCGATTGACGCCAATGGCGAGCTCTACGGCGGCTGGCCGATGATCCTCTCCGGCCTGAAGACGCTCCTGGAGACGGGTGAGCAACTCGATACGCCCGGTTCGCTGCGCTACTCGCAGGCGGCCGGGTGAGGGTCCTCCTCGACGGCATCCTGTTCGGCGAGCAGCCGCGCTGGCACGAGGACCGGCTCTGGCTCTCCGACTGGGGTACGCGCGAGCTGATCGCGGTGGACCTCGAGGGCAACCGGGAGGTGCTCCTCGATGGTCCGTCGTTCCCGATGTGCGCCGGGTGGCTGCCCGATGGCCGCCTCCTGCTGGTCTCGGCTCGCGAGGGACTCCTGATGCGCCGGGAGCCCGACGGCACGATGGCGACCCACGCCGACCTCGGTGCGGCATCCGACCCGCCGGCCAACAACGAGCTCGTCGTCAACGCCGTGGGCAACGCGTACGTCAACGGCGGCGGCTTCGACCTGATGGCGGGCGAGGACTTCGCGCCCGGCGTCATCACGATGGTCTCGCCGGACGGCTCGGTCCGACAGGTTGCGGACGGGCTCGCCTTCCCGAATGGCATGCATCTGTCGGCCGACGGCTCGACGCTGATCGTCGCGGAGTCCTACGCAAAGAGGCTGACCGCCTTCGCTGTCGATGACGAGGGTGGTCTGACCGACCGCCGGGTCTGGGCGGAGCTCGGGGACGGAGTGCCCGACGGGATCTGCATGGACTCCGAGAACGCCGTCTGGTACTCGGACGTGCCGAACCAGCGCTGCGTACGCGTCGCCGAGGGGGGCGAGGTGCTGCAGACGATCGAGGTCGATCGAGGTTGCTTCGCGTGTGCCCTCGGGGGTCCTGACCGAACGACGCTGTTCATGGTGTGTCAGGAGTGGCGCGGCCCCGAGGGCATGTTCTCCGAGCCGCGCACCGGTCAAGTGCTGACCACGGAGGCTCCGGCGCCGGGCGCCGGGTGGCCGTAGGAATCTGACAAGGTGCCGGGTATGGAAACCAACACGCAACTGCTCAACGGCGTCGACTTCATCGCCTTTCCGACCAAGGACTGGGAGGCGGCCAGGAAGTTCTATGGCGAGACCCTCGGCCTGCCCTTCGGGAAGCAGTGGGGAGAGATGCCGGCCGGCGAGTTCGAGACCGGGACCGTGACGATCGCGCTGATGCAGGTCGACGCCTTCGGAATTGAGTTTGCCCCCAACAACACGCCACTCGAGTTCCACGTCGACGACTACGACGCCGCGAAGGCCGAGCTCGAGTCGCGCGGCGTCGAGTTCGTCACGGAGACGATCGACAGCGGAGTCTGCAAGCAGGCGATCTTCCGCGACCCGGACGGCAACGCGCTGGCGATCCACCACCGGTACGCAGAAGGCGTGGCCCCATCCGATGCGATGGACGCCGCGGTCGAAGCCGCTCAGGAGTGACTAGGCAGCTTTTACAGCGGTAGCGCCCGCGTCCACGCGAAGCTCGTGAGCGATCGCCTCGCGGGCGCTCTCCGGCTCCAGGACGACGAACTCGCCGGCGCCCTTGAGGATCTCGCGGAGCAGCCAGTCCGTGCTGCCGTAGGGCACCTCGATCACGACTGCGTCGTCGGCAAGCTCCTCGATCACGGTGTGCTCCTCCCGCGCCCAGCGGGCCCGCTCGGGCGAGACCCAGACACGCGCGACATCTGCGGCCGGGACGTGCTCGCCGGAGAGCCAACCACCCTCGATCGCCGCGATGTCCTCAACCTCTGGCCGCGGCTCGAAGCTTTCCTTCGAGATCTCGGCCTCCTTGATCCGGTCGAGGCGGAAGTGGCGGACGTCCTCGCGCCGGCGGTCATAGGAGGCGACGTACCAGCCCTCCGGCCCGTTGGCGAGGCGGTAGGGCTCGATCTCGCGCTTGGTGAACTCGTCCTCGTTTTCCTTGTAGTAGTGGATGGAGAGCACCCGCCCTCCCTCGATCGCCTTGTTGACCTTGCGGGCGACGTCGGAGTCGTCGCCGCCAGAGGCCGCGATCTCAAGGCCCTCCTCGGAGGGATCGTGGCCCAGTGCCGCGACGATCTTCTTCCGGGCGCTGGCCAGGCCGCTCTGTGGCAGGTGGTCGCCGAACAGGTCGATGGCGGCGACGAGCGCCTTGGCCTCGAGGGGCAGCAGCCGTGCGGGCTTGGCGAAGTTGTCGCCATAGGGCTCGGCATCCACCTCGATCTCGTCGCCCTGCAGCTCCGCGTAGAGGACGTAGGTCCCGCCGCCGAAGTTGACGACGTTGAGCAGGTCGATGTCGTCGCGGAGCTCCTCCTCGCTGACGTGCAGGCGCTCCTTCACGTGGGCAACCGAGAGGCGAGCCTCGCCCTTCGCGGACTCGATCAGCATTCCCGCCAGCGTCACCAGCCGGGCGAAGCGCTCCGGCCGGATCGACGTGTCCGAGCGGCCGTTGGAGCGCGCGGAGCGCGGCGCCGGTGGCACGGTCCGGACCGACCGGGCGGGCTCGAAGTCGTCGCTGTGGCGCTCGGAGAGCTGGTCGAGGCGCTCGGCGACCTCGTCGGCCAGTTCCGATGGGTCGAGCACGGTCGCGTTCTGGCGCCAGTGCAGGACCCAGGCGACCATCTGGCGGCTCGACGCGTACTCGGTCTCGAAGATCCGGCCCTTGCCGGGAGAGCCGTCGCCGCGGCCCGGGTCGCGGAAGTCACCGTAGGCGCCGAAGTCGCGCTCGACCAGCCAGGCGACGCGGTCCTTGAGGAAGATCTTGGCCGTCCCCTGGATCTCGCCGAGCTGCCACTCGGCCTTGCGCGCGTAGTCGCGGCGCTCGAAGCCCTCGGGCGCGCCGAAGTCGTGCTCGGCCTTGGAGGCGTAGGAGACCTTGCCGCGGATCCGCGAGAGGCGGAAGACCCGGATTGCATCGCGCTCGTGGGAGCGGCCGATCAAATAGAACTGCCCGCCGCGATAGACGAGGTGGTACGGGTCGACCTTGCGCTTCTCCTGCGAGTCCCGTTCGATCGTGTAGTAGGTGAACTCGATCGTCTTGCGACGGGAGATCGCGGTCTCGATCTTGGAGAGCCGCTGTGAGACCTCGGCGCCGTCGGCCTTGGCGGTCATCCGCACCTCGACCGAGGATTGCTCGGGGGCGGTCAGCGGGCTCGGGCGGCCCCACGAGACCTGCTGCAGGGCGAGCCGCAGCGGCTCCGCGTAGGCGAACTCGCCGTCGAGCAGCTGGAGCGCGGTCTGCAGCGCGGCCAGCTCGTCGTCGCCGAACTGGATCTCGGGGAGGTAGTAATTCTCCGGCGGCAGCGAGTAGAGCTCGGACTCGTAGCCCTGGAGGCTCTCGCCGGGCTTCTCGACCTGCAGCGTGATGCCGAGACTCTCGAGCTCCGCGCGGTCGGCATAGAAGCGGCGCGCGAAGGCGTCGTCGTTCATGTCGCTGTACCCCTCCACCTCGCGCTTGATCTCGAGCGCCGAGGTCGGCCTGCCCTGCGCCATCAGGTAGGAGATCAGCGAGAGCTGGCGGATCAGCTTCTCGGTGTCCTTGGCCATCGCGAAGCAGCATAGACGCGGGTTCGTGCCCCCCAATCCGCGGGGATTACGGATCGGAAATCGATTTGCGCAATTTGCGCGGCCGTATCAGGCAGCGAAGCTCGAGATCGCTCGCTCGATCGCCGGCGACATGCGCGCCCAGAGGGAGGGCGGCGTCGCTCCGACGATCACGGTCGTAGCGGTTGCGCCGCGCACGATGCAGGCGACCTCCACGTAGTGATGCGCGGACTCGGTCGCGTAGCGGTCCTTCACGCATGAGCCCATGCCGTTGCGGAAGCGAAGCCCAGCCGCCGATGCCAGCGCGACGAGGTCGCTGTCCCCTTCGCCGCGGTTGTGTGCGGGCCTGAAGCTCGCCCAGTTCCCGAGGTTCTCGGCGCCCTGCTGCGGCGTGATGTTCAGATAGCCGAGGATCTCGCCACCCGCCGTCCGGGCGGCGGTCACCGTCCCGGGGTCGGCCCTTGTCAGGTGCCAGCCCGCCGGATAGGCGAGGGTCGCGTCGCCGGAGGGCAGGTCCTTGGTCCTCCAGCCCGCAGGCGGGGACGCCGGGTCGAGCCATGCGAAGGCGGCAGGCTTTGCGGGCGCGGGCGGTCCCGTGACCGCCTCGTCGGAGCTCGACGAGCCGCCGCAGGCGGCGAATGTCGCCGCGCTCACGAGTGCGAGCGCGGCGACAAGGGCCCTATGCCGGCGAATCGGCCTAGACGTTGCCGTCGCCGTCGCTGGGTCCGCCGTTGTTGTCCGCATCGCGATCCCCGCCGTTGTGCTGGGGGATCCCGTTGTGGTGGTGATGATGATGGTGCCCCGCGAACGCCACTCCGGCTCCGCCGACGGCGAGGGCGAGGGCGGCGATTCCGGCCACGATCCACCTGGCTGTTCTGGTCAACATCGAGTCATCCCTTCTCGGTTGCATACCCACGTACTACGGCGAGGGCCTGCTGCGAGATGGATGACTTATGAAGGTTTTAGCTGCGCGGCTGTCAGGGATGGCTCGTAGCGAGGCTATTGTTGGCTCCGTGGAGTACGGAGAGCCAATCGCTTACTCGGCGCTGAAGGCCGGAACCGACGTCATCAGCTCGGATGGTCAGGACGTCGGGGCCGTCGAACATGTGCTGGCCGACGAGGACGAGGACGTCTTCGACGGGATCGTGATCGACGTGAAGACGGGTCCCGGCGGGCATCGGTTCGTCGACGCTCCTGATGTCTCCAGCTGCCACGAGCGGGCGGTGTTGATCGCCATCCCCGCGGCCGATGTGGAGAAGCTGCCCGAGCCCAAGCCCAATCCCGCAGTGATGGAGAACCATGGAGTCGAGGACAGCGAGGGTGCGCTGAAGCAGAAGCTTCACCGGGCGTGGGACATGATCTCCGGCAACACCTGAGCGGCTAAGCGGCGCGCGAGCCGAAGAACGCCGAGCCGTCGATGCCGCGGTCGAATCGCGACCAGCTCTCCCCGTCAGCGAGCTCCTTTTCCAGCCGGTCGAAGCTGCCGAGCTTGCCGCCGAGATTGTCGATCGCGTGCACCAGCGTCGCCTCGCGGGTGGCGGGGACGACCGGGGATCCGTGCTCGAGCTGGCCGTGGTGGGACAGGATGATGTGGAGGATGGCCTGCGCCAGGTCGGGGTCGAAGCCTTCGATGCGCTCGATCTCCCGGCGGACCTTGTAGTAGCCCCGCGGGATCTCGCCCTCGAGGCGGCCCGCGTCGGTCAACTCGATGGCGAGCGGGTCGTCGTTGTACGCCTCGGTCTTGCCGATGTCATGGAGCATCGCGCCGGTAACAGCGATCTCGCGGTCGAGACCGGGGAAGAAGTTCGCGGCCGCGCTGACGGCCTGGGCTACCGAGAGGGTGTGCTCGAGCAGCCCGCCGGCGTAGGCCTGGTGGTAGTGCTTGGCCGCGGGCGCATCGCGGAAGCGGGCCCACGATTCGGTCTCCGCGCCGAAGAAGCGGTCGAGCAGCTCGCGCAGCGAGGAATTCTGAACCGTGTCGATCAGTGCGCGAAGGTCGGTCTCCAGCAGCTCGATGGAGCGCGTAGGACCCTCCGTCAGCTGCTCGGCGTCGTACTCGCCCGGGCCGGCGGCCTCGACCGCGGCGAGCTTGATCTGCCTGCCGAACTGAGGGTGGATGGAGAAGCTGCCCCTGACCAGGACGATCGATCCGGGCGCGCACACCTCGAACAGCTCGGCAACTCCGTCCCACGCGATCGCCGGCACCGTCCCGGTCTTGTCAGCGAGCACGACCCGAAGGAAGTGCTCGCCGTTGCGCTTCTGACGGCGGTCGCGCTCGCGCACGACGAATGCGCCGGTGACCTGGTCGCCGTCTGACATCTCGCGCAGCAGCCGGGTTGGGCCCGCCTCGGGCGGCTCGGGGGAGTTGCCGTTCTCAAAAAGGGTCTCGGTCATCGCGTCACTGAAATTAGAGGCGGGCGCGGACAGGACTGTCCGGCGAGATGACCGACTTGGTAACGAGAATGGCCCCAATGACCGACGGCAGCGACGGGGAGCTCAGGGTTTCGTCCATAGAGCTCTTCTTCGACCTCGTCTTCGTCTTCACGATCACACAGCTGACTGCCGTCCTGGCAAGCAGGCCGGACGGCGAGAGCCTCGCGCAGATCGTTCTGATGCTGACCGCGATCTGGTGGATGTACGCAGCCTTCGCCTGGCTCACCAATGCCGTGCCGCCCGTGCGGACCGCGCTGCGGCTGCCCCTGATGGCCGGCATGGCCGCGTTCTTCGTGATCTCGCTGACGATCCCGACGGCGTTCGATGGGGACGGCGTGGTCTTCGCCTGTGCGTATATCGCGGTCATCGTCATCCATTCGATTCTCTACACGCAGTCGGCGAGCTGGTCGGTCACCGCGGTCTGGCTGCTCGCCCGCATGAACCTCCTCGCCGCGGCCCTGATCCTGGCGGCGACGATCATCGGGGGCACCTGGCAGTACGTGATCTGGAGCCTCGCGGTGTCCACCTTCGTCATCACGCCGTGGCTGCTTCCTGAGGAGTCGGGGTGGATCAAGCCGTCGCATTTCGTGGAGCGCCACGGCCTGGTGGTGATGGTCGCGCTCGGCGAATCGGTGGTGGCGGTCGGGATCGGGGCGTCGGGACTCAAGATCACCGGAGAGTTGCTGGCGGTCGCTGTGCTCGGCCTGGTGGTCAGTGCTGAGCTCTGGTGGGTCTACTTCGGAGGAGACGACGTCGAAGCTGAGGGCGCCCTTCAGCGCATGACGCCGACCAGGCGGGAGTTCAACGCCGCCAACGTCGCCTACTACTGGGCCCATCTGCTGCTCCTGCTGGGGATCATCTGTGATGCGGCGGCGCTGGAGCGGGCGATCGGCCACGCCTCCGATCCCCTGGACTTCGCGCGGGCGCTGGCGCTTGGAGGCGGGACGGCGCTGTATTTGATCGGCCACGCGTGCTTCCGCCGCGCCCTCAACCTGCCGGTGCGGCCCTGGCGTGCCCTGGCGGCGCTCCTCGCCCTGGCGACCATTCCCCTCGGGACTGAGGTCTCCGCACTGGCGCAGCTCGGAGCTCTGGCCGGGGCAGTGGGAATCTGCCTCGCCCTGGAGGGAGCGCCGGAGGCGGCGTCCGCTCCAGCCGGCTAGCCGAGCGCCTCGCGGACGAATTCGATGTCGGCGCGCATCTCCTTCGCGCCGCCGGGCGTCTCGACCACCACGGGCGGCCCTGCGGCTTTGATCATTCCGCGGAGCACATCCGCGCCGATTTCCCCCTTGCCGAGATTCGCGTGGCGGTCCGCGCCAGTCCCGGCCGGGTCGCGGGAGTCGTTCGCGTGGAGCAGGTCGATCTTGCCGACGATCCCGAGGACCCGCTCCACCGCGTCCGAGAGCTCCTCGCCGGCGGCATGGGCGTGGCAGGTGTCGAAGCAGAAGCCGAGATCGAAGTCGGTCTTCGTCCCGGAGATCCCGTCCCAGAGCGCGGCCAGGGCATCGAACTTGCGAGCGACCGCGTTCTTCCCGCCGGCCGTGTTCTCCAGGTAGACCGGCACCTCGGACTCCAGCATCTCGAGCGTCCGCACCCAGCGGCCGACACCCTCCTTGACGTCATCGTCGGCATGCCCTCCGTGGACGATCACCGCCGCCGCCCCGACCTCGGCCGCCGCATCGCAGGTCTGCTGCAGGATCTTGCGCGAGCCGTAGCGGACGTTGTTGCGCGGAGAGCAGACGTTGATCAGGTAGGGCGCGTGGACGTAGAGCGGGATCTTCGACTTCCGCAGCTCGGCCGCGTCCTTGCGCGGCGGCGGCTTCTTCCAGCCCTGGGGATCCGAGAGGAAGATCTGCACGCAGTCGGCGCCGATCGCCTTCGCCTCCTTCAGCGGCTTGCCGGGCGCCACGTGGGCTCCAACGATCTTCTTCTTCCGCGCCATGGCACGGGTTCCGACGCGAACCCTCCCCAGCACGTCCGGGGGAGGGTCCCGGGTGACTCGCTCGATCCTGCCTGAGGCGAGCTGCCTACCAGGGCCTCTGGGGCAGGACCCCCGACTTCCGTGCTGGGACCACCGCGAGCGACAGGCGCCCGAGCGTGAGAGCTCCGAGCATCAGCCCGAAGTCGCGCAGCGCGATGTCGTAGTACTGCGGCGGATTCTTGGTCAGCAGGTTGATGACGATCCCTGCCAGCCAGGCGGCCACGACGAAGGACCCGATGCGCGGCGCCAGCAGGACCAAGAATCCGGCGAGGATCTCGACGGCCCCCACGAAGTGCATGAAGTCCTGGCCGTTCCCCGGCGCGATGCCGTTGATCCACCCTGCCAGGTAGTCAGGCCAGTCGACCGACCAATTGAAGAACTTGTCCAGGCCGAACAGGATCGGGGCGACGGTGAAGGTGATCCGCAGAAGCCAGAACGCCTGGTGTGCGGCGATTCCCAGGTGACGGTCTGCCGCCGCCGCTGCCTGCCCGTTCGACGCGCCGGTGGACCCACGAGCTGGGGACTCCGGCTTGATGCTCGTGATACTTGACATCGATGAAGCCTCCTTTCGATTCAGCTTTCAGTTCGTGAGCGTCGCCGGGGCGCCGGTTCTTACGTCCCCGCCGGACGGGTAAGGAAACGGCGGCCGGTGACGCTAAGAAGGCATGGCCACCGCTGTGATTGAGCCCGTCGCCGACCGGATGGATTTGGAATCCCGTAGATGGCTGGAGCGCCTCCATGCGGAGAGCCGTGACCGTGACGCGGCGATCGGAGAGCTCAGGGAGCTCCTACTGCGGGCCACCCGGTTCGAGGTTCGGAGGCGCTGCGCGACGTTGTCCCAGTTCCGCGGCGGGGATCAGGAGGACCTGGCCCAGCAGAGTGCGGGTGACGCGATGGTGGCGATCCTCAGCAAGCTTGATCAATTTCAAGGCCGGAGCAAATTCACGACCTGGGCGTACAAATTCGCTCTCTATGAGGCGGCCGCAAAGATCCGGAAGCTGGCCTGGCAGGGTCGCGAGCTGACGCTCGAGGCGGAGGAGTGGCCGGATTTCGCCGATCCCGGCCCGGCGCCGGAGGGCGAGGTGGAGATGAACGATCTGCTCGCCGCCATTCGGCAGGAGATCGAGACCAGCCTGACTCAGCGCCAGCGCATGGTGCTGGTTGCGCTGGCGCTCAACGACGTGCCGATCGACGTACTCGCCGAGCGGCTCGATACGACCCGGGGCGCCCTCTACAAGGTGTTGCATGACGCACGTAAGCTCCTGCGAGCCGCTCTGGCCGAGCGGGGCATGATCTTGGAAGGCGATTTGATGGAGGGAAGCGAATGAACGAGCCATCGCGAGAGAACCGCTTGCTCGGAGGGCTCCTCGGTCCGGCCGGCCCGGAGCTGACTTGCGAGCGCTGCTTCGAGGAGCTCGACCGCTATGTGGAGCTCGAGCTGGCCGGGGGCGACGCGGACGCCGCAATCCCGGGCATGCGCGCACACCTCCAGGGATGCTCCGCCTGCGCCGAGGACCACGAGAGCCTGCGGTCGTTCTTGACTACTTGAAGGAGATGACCTGCTGGATGCCGCTCGGCCGGTTCGTGTAGGCCATCGTGAGCAGCGGCAGTGGGCTGAAGTTGATCTGCTCCGCGGTGGCGCTGGCGCGCCAGGCGGCCGGATCGGGGGTGCCCTGCTGGGTGGTCAGCTGCTGGCCGGCCGCCTGGATCGCGTTCCAGACCTCAGAGCGGCAGGCGTTGAGGTGCCCCTTGCCGCAGTAGGTCAGGTTGAACTGGTCCGGCAGTCGCTTCTTGCCCTTCTCCCCTTGCCCTTGCGGTTGAGCAGGGCGCGGATGTCGCGGTCGAAGTACTGGTACCAGCCCGAGTACTGGCCGCCCGGGGGCGCGTCGAAGCGGGGGAGAAGCGTGTCCAGCTGGGGCAGCAGCGTCTGGCCGAGGCGAGCCGCCATCTCGTTGTCGACGATGTTCGGGTAGGCGGCGTCCATGATCGCGGCGCCCGGGTAGTCGATCTTGCCCGTCGCCGTTCAGGTCCAGGCGGTTGCCGCCGTGCTGGCGCCACTGGTTCATCAGGTCCAGCATCTGCTGCGCCATCGGCGATGGGGCGGTCGTTCCTCGCAAGAGCTTGTCCAGCAGTGGCAGCATCACGATCGCGCGGACGTCCTCCGTCGCCGCGGCATTCATCGCCGAGGTGATCGAGGCCGGCGACCACTTGCCCTTCTTCTCGAGCCGCTTCAGGTTGAAGTTGAGGAGGTTGACCCGGCCGACCGAGCCGTTCCGGTTCCATTCGTCGTCGGCGGCGCCGAAGCCGCGGGCCGCGCCGTTGTTCCAGTTGGTCATGAAGCCCGCTTGTTGTCCTTCCCGTGGATGTGGGCCATCGGCTTCAGGAAGCCTCGCCACTCGAACTTCCCGGTGCCCTTGGTCGGGAGGCCCGGATCGACGTTCGCAGGCCGGATCGGGTCGCGGCCGCTCGTGTACATCGGCGATGTGCTTGCTGTCGATGTAGAAGGAGTTGAAGGTCTGCGGGGTCAGCGACGCGGCCTTGAAGAAGGTCTTCGGGTTCTTCACCTGACCATCGGACAGCCGCCGGAAGAAGAGCTGGTCGAGCACGTCCTTGAGGTAGCTCGAGCGCTTGGAGGAGATGGCGACCGTGCGCCCGTGGACCTTCCCGTAACCCTGGACCGGCCCGTGCACGGTGGTCAGGAAATTGACCGGGTCGCCGTTGAGCGTGCCGGCGTCGAAGTGGCCCATGTCGCGGCACTTGCCCTTGTACATGTACTTCTGGGTGCTGCCGCCGCAGAGCGTCTCGGCGTACTCGTCGATGATGTCGCTGCTCGCCGAGGTGAGCGTGGTCGAGAAGCGCGGTGTGCGGCCGATCAACAGGTAGCCCGGGAACGGGGCGGAGGTGGCCCCGCGCCAGTGCAGACCCGGCGCGTGCATGTCCATCTCCAGGACCAGGCCTGGGAAGAAGTAGCTGATCTGCGGGCCGCCGACCAGGATCGGGTGCCCGGTCGTCGAGTGCCGGCCGGTGACCATCAGCTCGTTGCTCGCCTGCACGGGCTTGGTCGAAGTACTTCCGCGCGATGCTCGCCGGGGCGGCGGGCGTCGGCGTGAAGCTGTTGTTGTCGAGCACCACGCTGCCGGGATGCTTTGCGGGGATGTGCCCGTAGGGAACGTCCCGTTGATCGAGGTGACGCTGCGCGGGTTCTTGAACTGGCGAAGGTCGTTGAAGGCCTGGAAGCCACGCCCCGTGCCGAGCTGCTGCTGCAGCCCGTTGAGGAACTCGGAGTTCTGCGCCTCGCGGCCGCCGCCCTGGCCGAGGAACTGGCCCTTGAGGGCGTTCACGGCGTAGACGTCGTTGCGGGTCCACGGAGCGTTGGTGGAGTGGGTTGTGGCCAGATAGGCGTTGATGCCCGCGACGTAGCTGTCGATGTCGCGGAGCACGGCCTTGCCCTCCTTGCCGGAGCGCTGCAGCGCCTTGGTCTCCTCGGAGACGACCGCCTCCGTCTGGGCGCTTGGCTTGAAGGACTGCAGGCTGGCCGTCAGGCCGATGGCGCTCAGCCCCGGGGCGTCGATGACAGCGACCCGCGAGTTGTAACGGGCCTGCTCCAGGAGCAGCCCACGGTCCTCCGCCAGGATCCATCCCGCCGTCTCGACACCGCCCGCGTGGGTGTCGGCGTAGATGTGCGGGACGTTGAAGCGGTCACGCAGCAGCGTCACGCCCGGGAACGGCACTGCCTCCTGGGTGGTCGGGCCGTCGGTGTCGACGCTCAGCTTTTCGGACTTGTAGTCCGTGAACAGGTCGTTCGGGGTGACGTGGTCGAAGAGGGGGGTGAGGGCGTTGTAGAGCGTCGCCTGGGAGGCGGCGTTAGGCCCGGGCGTCCCGTATTGGCCGGAGGGCAGGATGTTCCGGGCGATGATCGTCGGGTCGGAGGAGCTCTTCTTCTTCGCCGAGGCGGCAGGGGCCAACGCCAAGATTGCCGCCGCCATCACCGCACCCGTGACCAACAGCCTGCGCGTCCCGCGCATGTCCTCTCTCCTCTCTCCGCGCGCTCGTCCAGAGCGCGTTCGGGACACTAACGAACCGGATTAAAGAGACGGAGGCTGAAATGGCGAGGGCCAGAATCGAACTGGCGACACCACGATTTTCAGTCGTGTGCTCTACCAACTGAGCTACCTCGCCGGGCGGCGCAAAGGCTAGACGACCGACTTAGCGTCCGAGATGTGATCAGGAGCATCGTCGCGGTCGGCGCAGCGGTCCTCGTCGCCGCCTCCGTCTCGGGCGCGTCCGAGCAGCCACCCGCACCGATCGAGACCGGGCTCCCGGCTCCTCATTTCGGCGTCGTTCGATCCGGGCCCTTCTCCGCCGCGAGTGTTCGCCACAGGATGCGTCCTCTCGGACCGGGTGCGCCACCCTGGGCTCGGCGCCTCTACCGGCGATCGATTCGTGTGCTGCTGGCGTTCACCGACCCGCACAGCGGCGCCATGATCGCCGGGGAGCGCGACGGCTGGGACTACGTCTGGCCGAGGGATGCGGGCGCGGGGGCGCTGGCTCTCGAGGCCGCGGGCCTGCGGCCGGAGGCGCAGCGCGTCGACGGTTTCCTCGGCCGCCTCGACCTGGACGCCGCGCGGTTCTATCCCGACGGAGATCGCGTGCCCGGACGACCCGCGGCAGGCGATGAGGAGGGTTGGTCCGGGCAGGACGGCACAGAGATCTGGCGCGATCGCCAGGACTACGGAGAGAACGTCACGGGCGACCTCCTCGGCAACGCGATTGCGGCTGGCGCCCCGACGAGCGAGATCGAGCGGCGGTTCCTGTCTCCGCGCGGCCTTGTGCGCGAACAGGGGGGCACGCAGCTCGACTCGGCCGTGGCCTGGGCCGTCACGGTCTTTCCGCGGCCGGAGCTGTTCCCAGCCGCGCGACGAACGCTGATGACGATGTCCCGCGACTCGACGCGGTTCGGCATCCCGCCGATCGAGGGCTGGACCCCTGGTCAGGACTGGACCGCCCCGACGGCGTGGTCGGCCTGGGCGCTGGTGAAGCTGGGGGATACGAAGGCCGCTGACCGGCTGCTCGCGGAGCTCCACAGCGCCGAGACTCCTGACGGAACGCTGCCCGAGCGAGTTGATGCACGGACGGGCGCCCCGACCTCGACCACTCCGCTGGCCTGGTCCCACGCCTTCGCGATCCTCGCTCTGCAGGCGCGTTATCCCGCCTAGTTACCTGCGGCGGCAGACCGTAGTGCGAGCTCCACGGCCTCTTCAGGCGCTTTGGCCTCGACGATCCCGAGGTCGGTGCCGGCCTGATTGCGAAGGGCCCAGCTCCGAATCGCCACAACCGGCCGCTCCAACCGGCGCGCGAAGGCGATCTCGGAGAGCGTTCCCCACTCGCCGCCAATCGCGATCACGGCGTCGCCCGACGCGACGACCGCGAGGTTGCGCGCGTGGCCCGTCCCGGTCGCGACCGCGTAGGTGACGTGAGGGTTGGCGTCATCGGTCGAGAGGGTGGGCAGAATCCCGACGACGATCCCGCCGGCCTCCGCGGCTCCCTTGGAGGCGGCCTCCATCACGCCGGTGCGCCCTCCGCACACGAGTACCGCGCCGGCCTCGGCGATCCCGCGGCCGACGGCCTCCGCGACACGCAGAATGTCTCCGGATCCCTCGGACGCTCCGATCACCGATATCTGGCGACTCAAGACGCTTTCGCCTTTCTCTCGCGCAGCATCCGCCCCATCAGCTCGAGCGCGCCGCCCTTGTGGAGGTGCTCGTTCAGGTTGCCGCACTTCGGGCTCTGTACGCATGACGGGCAGCCGTCGTCGCAGGGGCACTCGCGGATCAGGCGGTCGGCGTCCGAGACCAGGCGCTCGAACTCCTCATAGCCGCGCCGGGTGATCCCAATGCCGCCGGGATGGCCGTCGTAGATGAAGATCGTCGGCGAGCCGGTCTGGTGATGGATGTTGGTGGACAGGCCGCCGATGTCCCAGCGGTCGCACATCGCGATCAGTGGCAGCACCGCGATCTGCCCGTGCTCGGAGGCGTGCAGGGCGCCGAGCAGCACCTCGCTGGGCAGTGCCGCCGCCATGCGGTCGCCGATCACGTACCAGAGCGCCTGGGTGACGAAGTCCTGCTCGGGCAGGTCGAGCGCGACGATGTCGATCACCTTGTTGTCGCCGAGGCGCTTTCGCTGGTAGGCGATCACCTGCTCGGAGACCGAAACCGTGCCGAAGTTGAGCTCGACGCCGAGGGCCTGGCGCTGGATCTCGATCCCCTCGACGTAGACCTCGGTCTCCTTCTTCACCTGGGTGTAGTAGTCGCCGTCGAACGGCTTCACCATGGCGCGCCGGGAGCCGATGTCGAGCTCGGCCACCTGGTAGGAGCGGCCGAGGTGGAGATAGATCGCGCCCGGATGGACGGTTGAGAAGGCCCGTTCGGCCTCGACGTTGCCGAGCATCTCGCCCGAGGTGGAGTCGACGACGGCGACGCTGTCGACGGAGGAGGAGCGCAGCGCGATCCGGCCCGCGACGAAGTCTCCCGTGCGGGTCAGGTAGCGCTCGCCGCGGCCCCGCCGCAGCTCGCCGGCCGTCACCAGCTGCTCGGCACGCTGCTGCCAGCCCTCTCCGAAGACCTCGTAGTCGTCAGGCCCGAGCGGGGACTCATAAGCAGCGGCGAGCAGGTGCTGCAGCTGGATCTGCTCCGAGCGGTGATCGAGGATCGCTGCCTCCACAGGACGCTCGAGGAACTCGTCCGGGTGGCGGCAGAAGAACTGGTCGAGCGCGTCCTCGCCGGCGACGTAGACGGCCAGTCCGCGCCGTTGGCGGCCCGCGCGGCCCCACATCTGGCGCAGGCTGGCGACGGTGCCGGGGAAGTTGACGCAGATCGCGGCGTCCAGCTCCCCGACGTCGATCCCCAGCTCCAGCGCGTCGGTGGCCGCGACGGCGAGCAGGTCGCCCGATGAGAGCTGGGCCTCGATCTCCCGTCGCTGCTGGGGCGTGTAGCCGGCGCGGTAGGGCGCGATGCGGTCGGCGAGCGCCCCCTGCCCTCGCCGCGCCAGCTCGTCCGAGGCGAAACGATTGATCAGCTCGATCCCACGCCGGCTCCGCATGAAGCAGATCGTCCGCACGCCGCGAGAGACCAGCTCGACCAGCAGGTCGGCCGCCTCGGAAACGGGCGAGCGGCGGGTCATCGTGTGCTTCTCGATCACGGGCGGATTCCACATCGCGATCTCCCGCCCGGCACGCGGAGCCCCGTCGTCGTCGAGGAGCTCGAAGGGCAGTCCCGTGAGCCGCTCGGCGAGCTCGCCCGGGTTCGCGATCGTGGCCGAGGCGAGGATGAAGCGCGGCTCGGCGCCGTAGATCTTCGCCACGCGGCGCAGCCGCCGAAGGACATTGGCCACGTGTGATCCGAAGACGCCGCGATAGGTGTGCGCCTCGTCCACCACGATCCAGCCGAGGTTGGCGAGGAAGTCCCCCCAGCGCTTGTGGTGGGGGAGGACACCGACGTTCAGCATGTCGGGGTTGGTCAGGACGAGATTGGCGCGGCGGCGGATGCCCGGCCGGTCCTCGCGTGGCGTGTCTCCGTCGTAGATTGCCTCGCGCAACCCCGGCGGGCGCATCTCGCCGAGCTTGCGGGCCTGGTCCTGAGCAAGCGCCTTGGTCGGGTACAGGTAGAAGGCGCGGCGCAGGGGCTCCCGCGCGATGCCGTCGAGGACTGGCAGGTTGAAGGAGAGGGACTTTCCCGACGCGGTCCCGCTGGTCAGGATCAGGTTGGAGTGGCGGGCGGTCTCGTAGGCCGCGGCCTGGTGGGAGTAGAGGGACTCGATCCCCGCGCCCGAGAGAGCCTCCGCGAGCGCCGGATCGAGTGACTCCGGCACGCCGGTGAGCTTCGCCATCGTCGCCGGCTCGGCTGACTCCGCGACGACCCGTCCGTCGTCACGCGCCGGCCCGAGCGCCGGCTCCCAGGCGCCGCCCGCGACCGTGCTGCTAGACAAGGGCCGCTCCGCGAGGGGCGTCGACGGCCGCAGCGATGCGCATGGCCTGAAGTGCGCTCCGATCGTGGAGGCGAAGGAGATCGGCGCCTGCCACGACGGCCAACGTGGTCGCCGCCGCCGTCGCCCATTCCCGGTCGGCGGCAGGCAGCCGGCCCTCCCACGAGCCGGCGAGCGCCGCGCCGAGGAAGTCCTTGCGCGAGAGCGAGACGTAGAGCGGACGCCCCAGCTCCTTGAGCTCCGCAAGCCTGCGGATGATCTCCAGGTCGTCGGCGACCGAGAGGTCGAAGTCGAGTCCGGGGTCGATCGCGATCTGCTCCTCGGCGACGCCGAGATCAGTCGCCGCCTGGAGGCGCGAGGCGAACCAGCCGCGCAGGTGATCGACCGGATCGTCGTAGCGGGGAGCGGACCGGTCCTCCCGCGGCGGCCCCTCGATGTGCATGATCACCAGGCCGCAGCCGGTCTCGGCGGCAAGCTCGAGCATCTCGTCAGTCCCACCGCCGATGTCGTTGACGGCGATCGCGCCCACGTCCAGTGCCCGCCGAGCGACCTCGGGGGAGAAGGTGTCCGCGGAAAGAGGCAGCTCGGTCCGCTCCGCGAGTCCCTCGATCGCGGGGACGAGCCGCTTCTCCTCGTCATCCGGTGCCACCGGCGGCCCGCTGCGCGCGGCGACGGCGCCCACGTCGAGCATCTCGAAGCCGGCCTCAGCGAGCGCGAGACCGTCCTCGACCGCCTGCTCGGGGGTCCCGCTGCGCGCTCCCTCGAACATCGAGTCGTCGGTGACGTTGACGATTCCGACGCCGGCCGGTCCCTGGAGCTCCAGCACCCGGCCCTTCAGTTGCCACGAAGCCACGACCCCTATTAAACGGGTTGCTCCTACGGAGCACCCTCGCGTAGACCCCAATACGGTTGAGCCGTGGCCCTCCGCTGTGTCTATACCGACCTCGACGGGACCCTGCTCGGGCGCTGGGGATCCCTCTTCCGCGACTCCGAGGGCGAGTTCTCGATGCTGCAGGCGCGGGCGCTCGAGGCCTGCCATCGCGCCGACGTCGAGGTCGTGATCAAGTCCGGGCGCCGGGAGGGCTCCGTCGTCGAGGACGCCAAGCTGCTCGGGTTGCGCTCCTACATCTACGAGGTCGGCTGCGCAGTCGTGATCGACGGGGAGGAGACGCTGCTGATCGGTGACGCCGAAACCGAGCCGGGTAAGACTCTCGCCGAGACGATGGTGGACCGGGGCATCCCCGACGAGCTCTTCGAGCACTTCGGCGAGCGACTGGCGTGGCACAGCCCCTGGCACCGCCAGCGCCATCTCTCGTTGCTCTTCAAGGGGAAGGTTGACGTCGACGAGGCCAATCGAGTGCTCGCCGAGCGCGGCCACACCGGCCTGAAGCTGGTCGACAACGGCGCGATCTTCGCCGAGATGGAGGGGATCGAGGGCCCCGCCCACGCCTATCACCTGATGCCGGAGGCGGCGAGCAAGGCCAACGCCGTCGCCTTTCACATGCGGGCACGCGGCTACTCGCCGGAGGAGTGCATCGCGATCGGCGACTCGGTTGAGGACCTGACCGTCGCCGACGTCGTCGGCCGCTTCTTCGTGCCCGCCAACGGCCCCGAGCGGGACCCCGCCCTGCGCGAGGCGATCGCGGGTCGCCCCAACGTGACGGTCACCGAGGGCCGCATGGGCGACGGCGTCTATGAGGCGGTTGTCTCTACGCTGGCGGGCGCCTGATGCGCAGCGTCCACGTCACCCGCACGATCCCCGCGCCGCCCGACGAGGTCTTCGATCGGCTGGCCGACCACGCGAACTACGACCGGTTCCGCCCGATCCACGGTTCCGAGCTGATCAGGGAGGGCGACCCGGCACCCAACGGCCTCGGGGCTCTGCGCCGCATCAAGGTCCGGCCGCTCGTCTTCGAGGAGGAGATCACGGCCTACGAGCGCCCGACTCGCCTCGATTACCTGATCGTCAAGCTCAATGTCCCGTTCAAGCACGACGGCGGCTCGATCACGCTCACGCCCGAGGGCCATGCGACCCGCGTCGACTGGCGCTCGAGCTTCAGCGTGCCGATTCCCGTGGTGGGCCGCGCGCAGGAGCTCGTCTGGCAGCCGTTTCTTGTCCGCGGCTTCCGGCGGGTGCTCAAGGATGTGGAGCGGATGCTCGGCGCATAATTCCGTCGTCATGAGTGATCCGCTCGAACGCGAGGCATTGGAGGAGCGGGTTCGGCGCGGATACGAGGTCTTCATCTCCGAGGGAGAGCGCCGCTGGCTCGACGAATTCACCACGCCTGACTTCGTCTGGGACGTTGAGCCGCTCGGGCTGGGCGAGTATCGGGGGGGTGACGCGTACCAGCACTTCTACGAGGACTGGGTCAGCTCCTACGACACCTGGTCGTTGGAGGTGGAGGAGCAGGAGGTCGCCGGCGAGGGGATGACGGTGACCGGCCTCGTCCAGCGCGGCACTCCGCGCGACACCGACCAGCAGGTCGAGTTCCGGTGGGGTCAGCTCAGCCTCTGGGAGGGCGATCGCATCAGTCGAGTCATCAACTTCTCGACCGTCGAGGAGGCGCGCAACAGAGCAGCCGAACTGAGGGCCGGCTAGCCGCCGTTCTGCGTCGCGAAGCCGGTTCGCTTCAGCTCCAGCTCGCGCTGCTCGATCACCCGGTCGATCAGCCCGTACTCCGCCGCCTCGTCTGCCTTGAAGAAGCGGTCGCGGTCCATGTCCTCGTGAACCTGTTTCTTCGACTTGCCGGTGTGCTTGGCATAGATCGCGTCGAGGCGGTCGCGCAGGTCGAGAGTCTCCCTGGCGTGGATCTCGATGTCGGAGGCGACGCCCTCGAATCCGCCGCTCGGCTGGTGGATCAGGATCCGCGAGTTCGGCAGCGCCATGCGCTTTCCCTTCGCTCCGCCGGCGAGCAGCAGCGCGCCCATTGACATGGCGATGCCGTAACAGATGGTCCGCACGTCGGGCTTGACGAACTGCATGGCGTCGTAGATCGCCATTCCCGAGTAGACGACCCCGCCGGGGGAGTTGATGTAGAGCGAGATGTCCTTGTCGGGGTCCTCGGACTCGAGATGGATGATCTGCGCCACGATCAGGTTGGCCACCTGGTCGTCGATCGCCGAGCCGAGGAAGACCACGCGCTCACCCAGCAACCGGGAGTAGATGTCGAAGGACCGCTCTCCGCGCGCGCTCTGCTCGACCACCATCGGGACCATCGGCATCTGAAGACCTCCTCGGATGTAATGCAACCTTTGGGTTGCGGGAACTACGGTAGCATAGGCAACCGTGAAGTTGCGAGATGAGACAGCGCCGGATGAGAAGGCTCCGTGGGTCGAGCGCGACACCCTCGTCGAGGCCAGCCCGGAGGAGGTCTGGGAGGCGCTCACCGACGAGGATCGCCTCGAGGAGTGGCTGGCGCCGGACGTCGAGCTCGATCCCACCGAGGGCGGTGAGATCGCCGTCCGAGACGGTGAGGACGAGCGTGCCGGCACCGTCGAGACCGTGGAGGAGAACGAGCGCTTCGCCTTCACCTGGTCGCGTCCGGGCGAGGGCGAGAGCTTCGTGGAGTTCACGATCGAGGCCCTTCCCGGCGGCAGCCGCATAACCGTGGTCGAGACCCCGATCGGCCCGACCGCCGTCGCGGCGGGTGGCTGGGGCTCGCGCCTGGGTCGCCTGAACCGCGCGATGAGATTCGCGCTCGTCGCTTGAGGGCCCCGGCGCACCGACACGTCGACGCGGTCTTCGACGCCCTCTCCGACCCGACCCGGCGGCGGGTGGTGGAGACACTCGCCCGCGGCGGGACCGTGACGGCCAGCGGCCTGGCGGCCCAGCTGCCGATCACACGGCAGGCCGTCGCCAAGCACCTGTCGGCCCTGAGCGGAGCCGACCTGGTCAGCGCGTCGCGCATCGGCCGGGAGACCCACTACAAGCTCCGCCCCCAGCCGCTCGACGAGGCGGCCCACTGGATCCAGATGGTCTCCGCCGAGTGGGATGACCGGCTCGAAGCGCTCCGGCGCTCGCTCGAGAAGCGAGGGACTCGCGCCCAGTAGCATCGCCTGCATGGCGCAGGCGACCGTTGCGGAGGAGGAGTACCTGCAGACGATGTTCTGGCTCGAAGAGGCCGGTCTGCAGATCAATGGGGCGAACATCGCTCGCGCGATGCAGCTCTCCCCGCCCACCGTCCACGAGATGATCGGCCGGCTCGAGGGCGACGGCTACGTCGAGCGCGCCGACGACAAGTCACTCACCTTCACCGACCGCGGCCGGGGCGAGGCTCAGGCGATCGTCCGCCGCCATCGGCTCATCGAGCGCTTCCTCACGGACGTGCTCGGGATCCCCTGGGACGAGGTCCACGAGGAGGCCGAGCGCCTCGAGCACGCGATGTCCCCCGTGCTGGAGGAGAGGATGCTCGCCGCGATCGGCGACGCGAAGACCTGCCCCCACGGCCACCCGATCGTCGAGGGCGCCCGCGAGGAGGGCGTGCTGCTGGCGGACGTCGAGCCCGGTGCCGACGTGGTCATCCTGCGCTTCGAGAACGAGGCCGAGGAGATCCTCCACTACCTGAAGGGCACCGGCCTGAACCCGGGCCTCCATGGGACCCTGGAGAGCTCGGACGGAGATGAGGTCGTGGTCGCTTCGGACGACGGGAAGCACGCAGTCTCGAAGAGCGTCGCCGAGACGGTCTCCGTCCGTGCCGATCCCGCCCCGGCTCCGCGCCCGCCGCTGCCGGACCAGCTGGTGATCAGCTCGGACCGGTACGGGCGCTGAGCTCAGGCGGTCTCCGTCGCCAGCTCGGGCTCGGCCGGCGATCCCGCCGGGATCAGCAGCCAGGCGGTCGCAACCGCTCCGATCAGAGCCAGAGCTGCGCTTGCGATCAGCGCATGGTGCAGGCCATCGACGTACGACTGCGGGTTTCCGCCGAGCGCAGCGCCGGCGGGCACCAGCGTTCCCAGCGCCGCGATGCCCACCGCCACGCCCGTCTGGCGGAAGGTGTCGTTGGCTCCGGCCGCGAGGCCGCTCTGCTCATCGGGAAGGGCATTCAGGGCGAGGGCGCTACCCGTCGGGTTGAAGAGACCGGTGCCCACGCTGGTCACCAGCAGGCCGGGCAGCAGCGCGGTCCACGATGAGTCGACGCCGACGACCAGCATCAGGGCCAGTCCAGCTCCGACGAGCACCAGCCCGACGCTCGCGATCTTCGCCGCCGAGTACCTCTGGCCGAACTGGGCGGTCATTCCCGATGTGACGAACACCAGGAAGGTGCCTGGCAGGTAGACCAGCCCGGTCTGGATCGGTGACATGCCGAGGACGGTCTGCAGATAGAGGGTGAGGTACAGGAAGACCGCGAAGAACGACGCCGCGATCGAGAAGACAGCGATCTGGGGGCCGGCGAAGCGGCGCTGACTGAGGAGGCGGAGGGGCAGCATCGGCTCGCGCCGGCGACCCTCGACGATCACGAATGCGACCAGCAGCACCACCGCGCCGGTGAGCGCGGCGATGATCCCGGCACTGCCCCAGCCGTCCGCGTTGCCCCGCAGCAGCGCCAGGACCAGCAGGAACAGCCCGCCGATCAGGGTGAGCTGGCCCGGGATGTCGACCCGCCGGGGCGTCGGGTCCCGGCCCTCGGCCACATGGCGGTAGGTGATCCACATGACCGCCACGCCGATCGGCACGTTGACGAGGAAGATCGCCCGCCAGCCGAAGATGTCGGTGAGCGATCCACCGACGAAGGGACCCAGCGCGAACGAGGCGCCGATCGCGGCGCCGTACGCCGCCAGGGCCTTGACGCGGTCGTCCCGCTGCGGCGTGACCTGCGAGATCAGCGCCAGCGCGGTCGCGAACATCATCGATGCGCCGAGTCCCTGGATCGCCCGGGAGGCGACGAGCACCTCGATTCCCGACGCGGCCCCGCAGAGCGCCGAGGATGCGGTGAAGATCGTCAGACCCAGCATGAAGAGCATCCGCCGCCCGAGCCGATCGGCGATCGCGCCCGCCGTCAGCACGGTCGCGGCGAGCGGGATGGTGTACGCGTCCACAACCCATTGCAATCCGCTGAGCCCGGTGTCCAGGCCGGAGGCGATCTTCGAGAGTGCGGTGTTGATGACGCTGATGTCCAGCATCAACATCGCGGTCGCCAGGCACGCGACGAGGATGGTCAGGTTGCGGTCGGAGTTGCCGGGTTGAGACACAGGTTCTGCAGTATCCGCAAGCCAGGACCTCGGCGGTCTTTACCAATCTTTAGCGCCACGTTGAGACTCGCGGCGCAGACTACTTGCTAAGCTCAAGAGAGCTAAGTCGAGTAAGTCACTCAACAAGCGGGGGAATGAGATGGAAGCAAGCACCCGAAGGTTGGTCACGGACCGCAATGTCGCTGAGCGCCGGCTTGCCTCGATCGCACGGGCGATCGAAGCTCACCGCGTCGAACAGAGGCGCAAGCCATACCCCACCCGAGCCGAGGACCTGAACCTCTACCGGCGCGCGCAGGAGATTCTCGGAGGCCGCGTCTAGGCGGCCTCGGCTGCCCCGCCCTCGCGGGTCCGCTCCAGTGCGCGAGCCAGGCGCTGTACGCCCTCGGCGACGTCGCCGGCCGGAACGGGGGCGAACGACAGCCGCAGGCTGGAGGAGCCACCCTCGAGCATGAAGTCGGGTCCGGCGACGAAGGTGACGCCCTCCTCCTTGGCCTGGGCGAGCAGGGCCGTGGTGTCGACGTCGTCTTTCAAGTCGAGCCAGAGGAAGTAGCCGCCCTCGGGCACCACGAACTCAGCCTCCGGGATGTGCTGGCGCAGCGCGTCGACGAGCGCGTCTCGCCGGTCGCGGAGCGCGGCGTTCACGACCTTCAGGTTCTCGTCGAGCCCGCCCGAACGGCAGAGCTCGAAGACGATCGACTCGGCCAGCATGTTCGGCGAGATGTAGGTCTCGTTGGCCTTCTTGGCAAGAGTGGCGATCTGCTCGGTTGGGCCGACCAGGTACCCGACCCGCACGCCGGGGCTGACGGACTTCGAGAAGGAGGAGGCGTGGATCACGCGGTCGGCGGTGTCCATATCGAGCATCGTCCGACCGGGCTCATCTCCGAAGTGGATCAAGCGGTACGGGTCGTCCTCGAAGAGGGTGAAGCCGTTGTCAGCCGCGAGCTGCACCAGCGCAGTACGTTTCTCCGGCGAGAGAGTGCAGCCGGCGGGATTGTGGAAGTTGGGGATGACGTGGGCGAGCGTCACATCACCGCCGGCGGACTCGATCGCGGACGGATCGACGCCATCCGCCTCCAATGCGGCACCGACGATGTCGGCGCCGGCCTGCTGGAGCAGGAGCAGGGTTCGGTCGTAGGTGGGCTGCTCGACGACGACCCGGTCTCCCTCCGAGACCAGGTGGCGGAAGAGGAGCGCCGCTCCCTCCATCGAGCCGTTGGTGACCATGATCTGCTCGGGCTCGACCCCGTGCATCTCCGCGATCCACTCGCAGAGGCCGATGTGGCCGCGCCCGGTGCCATAGCTGAGCGCCTTCTCCCAGTCGGACTCGAGGGCATGGGACGCTGCCTCGCGCACGGCCTCGTGCGGAAGGATGTCGGCGCTGGGGGCGCCACGAGCGAAGCTGATCGTCCGTTCGGCCACTGGCGCATCGAGTATACGAACGGTGCGATACTGAGCCGCGCGGGGGATGAAGGCCGCACATCCGGGGGGTTGGTCACCGCCGGAGCTCTGGATGTCCTCCAACCGGGGAGGCCATCCGTTGCGCCCGACGCGGGCGCAATACTGTTGCCCGATGCCCGCGTCGCTCGAGTTGGTCAAGATCGCGCTGCAGGCCTATGGCAACGGTGATTGCGAGATCGCCCTCGCTCTCGCTGACCCCCTGATTCGCTGGGATGAGCGGGCCTCCCGCACCGACGGTGACCTGGTCTGGAAGCACGAGGACGTGCAGCGGGCGATGCGCCGCTATCTCGACAGCTGGGAGACCTACCGCTTCGACGTCGAGGACATCGCCGAGGTCGGGCCGGGCAAGGTCGTCGCCATCTGCCGGGAGCGGGGAGAGCCCAAGGAGGGAGTGGCAGTCGATCGCCGCTTCGGCGGGCTCTGGGTGGTGGACAACGGAAAGATCGTCTCCTGGGTGACCTATCTGACGCCCAAGGAGGCGGTGCGCGCCGCCAAGGAGCTGCTCGGCGGCAGCATCAAGCAGGACCAGATCAAGCGGACGACCGGACCGACGGCCCCGCCCGAGACCGCGGCGCCGGCGCCGGAGCGTGTGGCCGAGCCCGTGCCCGCCGAGTCCTCAGCGACTGAGCGGCCTCGCGACAGACCGCTGACCAAGAGCGAGGAGCAGAAGCGTGCCGCGCGAGCGCGCGCGAAGCTCCGCCGCCGCTCCTCGCAGCAGACCGCCTAGCCGCTAGGCCTTGGCGCCGATGGTCTCGGCGGCGAGCTCGGCCGTCTCGGTCGGGCTCTTGCCGACGCGGATGCCCTGGGCCTCGAGTGCCTGCTTCTTGGCCTCGGCGGTGCCCGAGGAGCCGGAGATGATCGCGCCGGCGTGGCCCATCTGCTTGCCGGGCGGCGCGGTGAAGCCGGCGATGTAGGCGACGACCGGCTTGGAGACCTTCTCGGCGATGAACTCGGCCGCGCGCTCCTCCGCGTCGCCGCCGATCTCGCCGACCATCACGATCAGCTCGGTCTCGTCGTCCTGCTCGAAGAGCGTGAGGATGTCGATGAAGTCGGAGCCGACGATCGGGTCGCCGCCGATGCCGACGATGGAAGAGTTGCCCAGTCCCGCCTGCTTGAGCTCGTTCCCGATCTGGTAGGTCAGCGTCCCCGACTTGGAGACGACGCCGATCGAGCCCTGCTCGAAGAACTGGGCGGGGATGATCCCGACGTTGGCCTTGCCGGGGCTGAGGACGCCCGGGCAGTTCGGGCCGATCAGCCGCACGCCCGCGTCGCGCGCCTTCCAGTAGGTGGCGAGCATGTCGTGGACCGGGATGTGCTCGGTGATGGCGATCACCGTGCCGATTCCCGCGTCGATCGCCTCGTTGATCGCGGCTGAGGCGAAGCGGGCGGGAACGAAGATCATCGAGGTGTTCGCGCCCTTCTCGTCGACCGCCTCCTTGATCGTGTCGAAGATCGGGATGCCCTCGACGTCCTGGCCGCCCTTCTTGGGAGTGACCCCCGCGACCACATCGGTGCCGTAGTCGCGGTTGCGGAGGCCGTGGAACGTCCCCTCGCGGCCGGTGAGGCCGGAGATGACGAGCTTGGTGTCGTCGCCGACGATGATGCTCACGGGGATTCCGCCTTGGCGAGCTCGACGACCTTCTCGGCGGCGCCGAGCATGGTCTTCTCGAGGTGCAGGTTGGCGAGGTCGGCGTCCGCGAGCAAACCGAGACCCTCCTCGGAGTTGGTGCCGTCGAGGCGGACGACCAGCGGAACATCGATGTCGACCTTCTGCGATGCCTCGATGATCCCCTTGGCGATCTCGTCGCCACGTGTGATCCCACCGAAGATGTTGAAGAGGATCGCGACGACCTTCTCGTCGGAGGTGATCACCTCGAGCGCGTCGATGATCGCCTCGGCCTTCGATCCGCCTCCGGCGTCGAGGAAGTTGGCGGGCTTGCCGCCTGCCTGCGCGACCACGTCCAGCGTCGACATGCAGAGCCCGGCGCCGTTGCCGAGGATGCCGATGTCGCCATCCAGCTTCACGTAGGTGAGGCCCTTCTCCTTCGCCATCCGCTCCTGCTCGTCCTCGATGAAGCCCTCCTCGAGGTCGGCGAGGTCCTCATGGCGGTAGAGCGCGGAATTGTCGATCGTCACCTTGGCGTCCAGGGCCACGACGTCGCTGTCCTTCGTCACGACCAGAGGGTTGACCTCGATCAGGGTCGCGTCGCTCTCGTTGAAGGCGCCATAGAGCTTCACCATCATCTCGGTGGTCTTCTCGCGAGCCTCCTCCGCGACGCCGGCATCGGCGACGAGCGCCGCGGCCTGGGTCTCGCCGAAGCCCTCTTGGGGCTCGACGTGGCGGCGCACCAGCGCGTCCGGGTCCTTCTCGGCGATCTCCTCGACGTTCATCCCGCCCATCGTCGAGAGCATCGCCAGCAGCTTCTTGGCGGAGCGGTCGAGGATGATCGAGGCGTAGTACTCGGCCTCGATGTCAGAGGCCCGCTCGACCCACACCTGGTGCACCGTGAACGGCCCCTCGCCGCGCGGCCCGCGGATGTCCATCCCGAGGATCGCGTTGGCGTGCTCCTCGGCTTCAGCCTTGTCCGCCGCGACCTTGATCCCGCCGGCCTTGCCGCGGCCGCCGATCTGCACCTGGGCCTTGATCACGCACGGATAGCCGATCTCCTCGGCCGCCTCCACGGCGGCGTCGACGGTGTCGGCGACCCGCCCTTCGGGTACGGGGACACCGTGTCCGGCGAAGAGCTGCTTTCCCTGATACTCGAGCAGATCCAAGGCCGCGAGAGGGTACACGAGGCCCGATCAGGCGCGCGGAGGGGGTCAGCAGCGGCGGAAAACACCAAATTGCAATACTCCCGCGGCTCTCATGGCCCTTCCAAAGCTGAAAGACATCAAGTGGGTAACCACGGATTGCTACGGCACCCTGATCGACTGGGAGAAGGGCATCATGGACGCCTTCAAGCGGGAGGCCGACCGGGATGGCCTCACGATCGACGGTCCAGCCTTCCTGCAGAGCTTCTTCGAGAAGCAGGCCCAGATCATGTCCGGGTCCTACGAGCTCTACGCGGAGGTCCTGCGCAGGGCGGCCGTTCAGGCCGCCGAGGAGATCGACTGGACGATCGAGCCCTCGCGCGCGCAGTTCCTTCCCGACAGCGTGGCGGCCTGGCCCCCTTTTCGCGAGGCGAACGCCGCGCTGGACCGCCTCCGGGACCGATACGAGATCGGGATCATCTCCAACGTCGACGACAAGCTGCTGGGGATCTCTCGCCGCCATCTGCGCACCGACCTCGACCTCGTCGTCACCGCTCAGCAGGTCCGCAGCTACAAGCCCGACAACACCCACCTGCGTGAGTGCGCCCGCCGGATCGGCGGCAAGAAGGGCTGGGTCCACATCGCGTCCGGCTATGAGACGGACGTCGGCCCGGCGCTGAAGCTGAACGTGCCGACCATCTGGGTCAACCGCCACGGCGAGAAGCTCGAGGGACGCAAGGCGCCGGACGCGACGGTCAAGAACATCCGCGAAGCAGCGGCGAAGCTCGGCGCGAAGTAACTATTCGATCTTCGCGAGGAGGTCGCCCGAGTTGACCGCGGCGCCCTCCTTGGCGGCGAGCTGCGTGATCTTGCCCGACTTGTGGGCGGTGATCTCGTTCTCCATCTTCATCGCCTCGATCACGCAGACCAGATCTCCCTCTGAGACCTCCTGGCCCTCCTCGACCGGGACCTTGAAGACGTTGCCCTGCAGCGGAGAGACGAGATCGTCTCCCGAGGCCGAGCTGCCGCCACCGCCCGAGCGCTCGCGTCGCGGGGGCTTCTTCAGAGCGGGCCCCGCCGCCGCCGTGGCTCCGACGGCGTCCCCGATCACCTTGACGTCGAAGAGCTTCCCGCCTACCTCCACCTGGTAGCTGCGCTCCGCCTTGCCGTCGGCGGCCGCCTCGTCGCCCGAAGGGGCGGACGGTGCCTCCGGCGCCAGCGACTTGAGCCACTTGGGATCCTCGGTCAGATCGCGGCAGGTCTCGCCCTTGGCCCACTGCTTGGTGGCGAGCAGGGTCTGATGGAAGGGGATGAGCGTGGTGAGGCCGCCGATCTCGTACTCGCTCAGCGCCCGCAGCATCCTGGCTGTCGCCTGCTCGCGGTCGAGATCCCAGACGATCAGCTTGGCGAACATCGGGTCGTACATCGGCGTCACCTCGGAGCCTGCCTCGACGCCGGAATCGACCCGGACGCCGGGCCCTGCGGGCTCCCGATAGGTCGTGATCCGCCCTGGCGCGGGCGCGAAGTTCTTGTGTGCCGCCTCGGCGTTGATCCTGCATTCGATTGCGTGGCCGCGCAGCTCCACGTCGTCCTGGGTGATGGAGAGCTCCTCGCCCGCGGCGATCCTGACCTGCTCACGGACGATGTCGAAGCCGGTGACCATCTCGGTGACGCAGTGCTCGACCTGGACGCGGGTGTTCATCTCCAGGAAGAAGTAGTCGTCGCCGACCTGCAGTCCCTCGACGGTGCCGGCGGATCGGTATCCGACCGCGGCGGCCGCGTCGGTGGCGATCTTGCCGATGCGCTCGCGCATCTCCTCGTCGACCTGGGGACCGGGGGACTCCTCGATCAGCTTCTGATGGCGGCGCTGGATCGAGCAGTCGCGCTCGCCCAGGTGGATCACGTTTCCCTTCGAGTCCGCAAGCACCTGCACCTCGACGTGGCGAGGGTCCTCCAGGTAGCGCTCCAGGTAGACCGTCGGATCGCTGAAGAACTTCTCGCCTTCGCGAGACGCCCCCTCGAAGGCTTCCTCGATCTCGTCCTCGGACATCGCCACGCGGAAACCCTTGCCTCCACCGCCGCCCGCCGCCTTGCAGGCGATCGGGTAACCGATCTCCTTGGCCTGCTTTTTGGCCGCGGCGACATCCTTCACCGGCGCGGTCGCGCCGGGCACGATCGGGACCCCGGCCTTCTGCATGATCGAGCGGGCTTCGGTCTTCGATCCCATCGCCTCGATCGCCTTTGGAGGGGGCCCGATCCAGGTGAGCTTCGCCTTCTCGACGGCGGCCGCGAACGGAGCGTTCTCAGCGAGGAAGCCGTAGCCGGGGTGGATCGCCTCGGCACCCGAGGTCGTCGCGACCTCGAGGATCTTCTCGACGTTCAGGTAGCTCTCCGCGGGGACAGCGGGGCCCAGCAGGAAAGCCTCGTCCGCCTCGCGGACATGGGGCGCGTCGCGCTCGATCTCCGAATAGACGGCGACCGATCCGATCCCCATCTCCCGCAGGGCGCGGGCGACGCGAATGGAGATCTCACCCCGGTTTGCAATCAGGACTTTCTCGAACACGGCGGGGGAGTATTGCGTCTAAGCGGCCGCCAGGCCGCAAAGGTACGTACCTGGCGGAGCGGCCGCTAGTCCTTGGCGGCGGCGGCCGCCGGCCGCGAACGGGCCTGCGCCCGCAGCGCGATCTCGTGCTCGAGCCTGGCGTTTCGCTCGAGCTCGGCCTGCTCCTCGGGGTCGTGCTGGACCTCCTTGCGCAGGCCCATCTGAACGGCGAACAGCGCCACGACGGCGAGGCTGGCCCCGCCGACAACCCAGGGGACGAGGTCTGTGTTCGCCTTGTTCATGATCGTGATGCCGGCTCCGATCAGGACGAAACCGAGGACGTAGCGCAAGGCGCCCTGAGGCACACTGACGGAGAGGTTCGATCCCAGGATCACTCCAGGGACGGAGCCGACCATGATGTTGGCGGCGAGCCCAAAGTCGACGTTGCCACTGATGATGTGAGCGAGTGACGCGGCCCAGAGCAGGATCGCCGCGTGAACGACGTCGGTGCCGACGACCTTCCTGGGCGTCAGCCGGTAGACGGCGATCAGCATGATCCCGATCAGCGTGCCGCTGCCGGCTGAGCTCAGCCCGATTACGAATCCCGTGGTGGCGCCGATGGCGACGGCGGCGACCTTGTGGCGCGTGTGCATCTCGAAGTCATCGCGCTCCTGGATCTTGTCTGCCAGGAAGAGGCCGCGAAGGAGGGTGGCCGCGCCGACCACCAGCAGGCAGCCGGCGAGGATCGCGAAGACCGTCTCGTCGAGGTTGTCGCCCAGCCGGCGCTTCAGGTAATCCAGGAACCAGACGCCGGCGATCGCGGATGGCACGCTGCCCGCCGCCATCCAGTAGACGAGCGGCATGTTCACCGTCTTCAGCTTCAGGTGCCGCCAGCTGCCGGCGGTCTTGGTGACCGCCGCGTAAAAGATGTCTGTGCCGATCGCGGTCGTCGGCTTGATCCCGAAGACGAGGACCAGCAGCGGCGTCATCAGGGAGCCGCCGCCCATCCCGGTCATGCCGACCAGGAATCCGACGCCGAAGCCGAAGAAGATGATTGCTGGATCCATGTGTGAGTCCGGGGAGGCGGCGATTGGACGAAAGCCGCTTTCCACCTTGTTCCCTTTCTTGACCGAAAGAGTCCTAAAAGGGGACGGGGCACCATAGCGGAACCCATCTTTTCCCCCTAATAGCTGGACTTTCTTGTGAGGATTCGGCGACTCTGTGATCCAGCGGCAGTGTGATTCGGGCGCCCTCGTCCCGGGTGAGCTCCAGGACTTCGGCGGGGATCTTGCCGTCGCGAAGGTCCGCGATGGTCACGTTCTCCAGCACCCGGCGAAGCGAGGCGCGGACGGCGATCCAGACCTCGCTGAGCTGCTCCGCGTTGCCCGGGTACTTCGTCTGCTCCGGAGCCTGGTCCTGGATGTTGGCGAGCGGCCCCTCCACCGCGCGGATCACGCTGGCGAGCGTGATCTCCTCGGGGGGCTGAGCAAGCCAGTACCCCCCGCGGGCGCCACGTCGCGCCCGCACCAGCCTCGCGTGCTTGAGCTCGAGCAGGATGTGCTCGAGGAACTGGAGCGGGATGTCCTGCGCCTCGGCGAGCTTCTCGCCCTTGACGGGCTCGTCGCCCGCGGCGGCCATCTCGACCGCCGCGCGCACGGCGTAGTCGGCTTTCGCGGAGATCCTCATATGCTCAGCCGCCGATGATGGACCTTCAGAGCCATTCGACGTACTCCGATGGCGAGCTGCCGCCCGCGGAGGTGGTGGCGACCGCCGTGGAGGCGGGTGTCACGACCCTTGCGCTCACCGACCACGACGGAGTCGACGGCGTGGCTGAGGCGGGAGAGGCGGCGAGCGCGGCCGGCATCGTGCTGATCCCCGCGACCGAGATCTCGTGTGTGCACGGCAGCATCGATGACATGCACATGCTGGGCTACTGGGTGGACACGACCGCAATCGCGCCCTCCATGGAGCGCGCCCAGCGCGAGCGGGTGACTCGCGCCCGGGAGATCGTCGAGCGGCTCAGCGCCCAGGGTGTGCCGGTCACCTTCGAGGACGCGATCGCCCAGGCCGGCGATGCCTCCTCCGTCGGTCGTCCGCATATCGCGAAGGCGGCCGGAGTGAACCCCGAGGGCATGAGCGCCTTCTTCGAGGAGTGGCTCATCCCGGGTGCGAAGGCATTCGTCCCACGGCGCTGGCCGGACGCCGCGGAGGCGACCAAGATCATCCACGGCGTCGGCGGGTCCGCCGTCCTCGCCCATCCCTTCTGGGACATGGACGACCCCAATGACGTCGCTGCGCTGATCGACGATCTCGAAATCGACGGCGTCGAGGTCTTCTACCCGGCCCATGACCGGGCGCAGACCAAGTTTCTGCTCGACGTGTGCAGGGATCGAGGGCTTGCGGCGACCGCTTCCTCTGACTTTCACGGCCCCTCCCACAAGATGTTCGACTCCTTCTTGAGCTATCCGACTTACGAGCTCGGCGAACCGGAGCTTCCTCCCAGGCACTAAACGGGTTGCCCCTGCGGGGCACCCTCGCATAACGCCTAGGCGGGCTGCGCTGCGGGGATCAGCTGCCGCTCCTCGAGCAGCGTGAGGATCTTCGCGGCGTCCTCTTCAGCGGAGTCGTGCTCGGTGTCGAGCGTCAGCTCCGGGCTCAGAGGCGGTTCGTAGGGATCCGAGACACCCGTGAACTCCTTGATCTCGCCCTTGAACGCCTTTTCGTAAAGGCCCTTCACGTCGCGCTCGGCGCAGACCTCGACCGACGCCTTGACGAAGACCTCGATGAAGCGGTCGCCCATCAGCTCGCGCGCCTCATCCCGGATCTCGCGATACGGCGAGATCGCGGCGGTGATCACCGGCACGCCGTTGCGGGAGAGCAGATCGGCCACGAAGGCGATCCGGCGGATATTGGTGTCGCGGTCCTCCTTGGAGAAGCCGAGGCCCTTGGAGAGATTCTCCCGGACCACGTCGCCATCGAGCACCTCGATCCGCGAGCCGCGGTCGCGCAACTCGCGCTCGACGATGTGCGAGATCGTCGTCTTGCCCGCGCCCGAAAGCCCGGTGAACCAGAGGGTGAAGCCCTTCTCGTCAGCCATTTGACTGCTGCTCCTTTGCGTATTCGTCGATCAAGATCTGAGCCACCTCGGGGCGGCTGAACTCCTGCGGCGGCTTTTCGCCGTTGCCGAGCATCTCCCGCACCTTCGTGCCGCTCAGGAAGACGTGGTCCTCCTGGCTGTGCGGGCAGGTCTTGCCCGACGCCATTCCCTCGCACTTGTTGCACCAGAACGTGTGCTCGAAGAAGAGAGGCTGGATGCCGAGCTTGTCGATGTCGAGCTCGTCGAAGATCTTCTGGGCGTCGTAGGTGCCGTAGTAGTCGCCGACGCCGGCGTGGTCGCGGCCCACGATGAAGTGGGTGCAGCCGTAGTTCCGTCGCGCGATCGCGTGCAGGATCGCCTCGCGGGGACCGGCGTAGTGCATCTTGGACGGGAAGACGTTGAGGATCACGCGGTCGTTGGGGTAGTAGTCCTCCATCAGGACCTCGTAGCAGCGCATCCGCGTCTCGGCGGGGATGTCGCCCGCCTTGGTCTTGCCGATCAGCGGGTGGATCATCAGGCCGTCGGTGATCTCGAGCGCCGTCTTGGTGACGTGCTCGTGAGCGCGGTGGATGGGATTGCGGGTCTGGAAGGCGACGATCCGCTTCCAGCCGCGGTCCTCGAAGGCCTTCTTCGACTCGGCCGGGCTCAGCTGGCGCTTGGTGAAGGCCTCCTCATGGTCGGGCAGCTCGTCGACCTCGTATGTGCCGGCGATGCAGCGGGCGCCCTCCTCGTAGATCGCGGCGACGCCGGGGTGCTCCTTGTCGCCCGTCCCGTAGACGTTCTCGGCCTCCGCGTCGAGATCGCGCTCGAAGACCTCGGTGACGTTCAGGCGGCCGAGGGCCTTGCCCTCGTCGCTCGAGACCTCCACGGTGTCGCCCGCGGAGACGTCGAGGTCGGTCGCGAGGGTGATGGGGATCGGCCAGTACTCGCCGGTCGCGAGCGTCATCTTCTCGACGACGCTCTTCCAGTCCTCGGAGCCCTGCGGGCCGGTGAGGGGGGCGAAGCCGCCGTTGCCGATCATCTCGAAGTCGGCGGTCTGTCGATCGGTGAGCTGAAGCTTGAGGGCAGTCTGTGTCATGGCGTCCTTGAGTGGATAAAGGTGATCGGTTCGGTCAGGAAGGCGGCGGAGGGTAGCTAAGCCCAGCTACCCATGCAGCCCGCACTCGGTCTTTTCGAGTCCGGCCCAGCGGCCGGCGCGGTCATCCTCGCCGGCGCCCGGCTTCTTGGTGCAGTGGGTGCAGCCGATCGAGGGATAGCCCTGATCGTGCAGCGCGTTGTAGGGGATGTCGTGCTCTGAGATGTAGGACCACACCTGCTTCTCGGACCAGTCTGCAAGCGGGTTGAGCTTCCACAGGCCGAAGCGCTTGTCCCAGGCGAACTTCGGCGCGGCGGCCCTGGTCTGCGAGTCCGAGCGGCGGATGCCCGAGACCCAGACGTCGACGGCCGCGAGCGCCGAGCGCATTGGCTCGACCTTGCGGATCCCGCAGCAGGCATCAGGGTCGCGGCTCCAGAGCTCGTCCCCGTAGAGGCCCTTCTGCTGCTCGAGGGTGATCGAGCTGTAGCGGTGGAAGTTGATGCCGTAGCGCTCCTCGAGGCGGTTCTTGGTCTCGTAGGTCTCGGGGAAGAGGACGTCGGTGTCGAGGTAGAAGAAGCGGGCATTGGGGTTGATCGAGTGCGACATGTGCACGGTCACCGAGCTCGTCTTCTGGAAGGAGCAGGCGATGTACATCCTCGGGCTGAAGGTGTCGAGCGCCCAGCGCAGCGCCTCCTCGGCGCTGGCGTCCTCGAGCTCGGCCGCGACCGCCTCGGGGTCGAACCCGAGTCCGTTGAGCTCCGCCGCAGGAACGGCGGCGTGTTCGGTTGCTGGCGCCGCCATCTAGACCGCGCACTCTCCTTCGCCGCGCTCGACCTTGTAGGGCTCGGAGCGGTTCCAGTCGATGAAGAAGAGGAGGTTGTCGGCGTTGAACTCGACCGGCAGCTTCAGATCCGAGATCAGCTCCTCGAACTGGTCGAAGCCGGTCCGGTCCACGAAGGTGTTGAAGTCCTCGCCGTCGTTCCGCTTCTCCTCGTAGTTGCGGATCCAGCGCTCGACCGCCTCGGGCACGCGCTTTGCGGGCAGGCGCGCCTTGAGCCGGTGCCCGAAGACGACGTCGCCGCCCTCGAAGTTGCCGGCGATGTGCGGAATGTAGGCAGGGATGGTGTGCTCGCCGACCTTGATGGATGCGCCGTAGAAGCCGATCGTGGCGATGTGGTGCTGTGAGCACCCATTGGGGCAGCCGCTCATCTTGATGTGGATCTGCTTGGTGAGCGGATCGGTGATCTCCATCTCCTCGAGCCGCTTCTGGAGCTCGGCGTTCAGGCCCATCGAGGCCGTGATACCGAGCTTGCAGCTGTCGGTGCCGGGGCAGCTGACCACGTCGGTGACGCTGAAGGCGCCGGACTCTCCGAGGCCGAGGTCCTTCAGGCGTGCCCAAAGGTCATAGAGCGACTCGGGACGAATCCAGCGCAGGACGAGGTTCTGCTGGACGGTCGTGCGGGCGTAGCCGCCGGTGAAGTCGCGCATGATCTGGGCGAGGCCGCGGAACTGCTCGGGCGTCAGATCGCCGCGGGTTACCTTGACGGTGGCGGTGACGAAGCCGTCCTGGCGCTGGGGGGCGACGTTGTCGTCCACCCAGGCGTCGAACTCGCTCTTGTCGCCGTTTGGCGAGCCGTAGCTCTCCGGGACCGCGGGGGCGTCGGGCTCCTCATCATGGACGAAGAGAAGGTGATCGATGGTGAAGTCGCGTTCCTCGACCCAGTCACCCTTGAGCTCCTCGTCGACGAGCTGGCGGAAGGCGTCCATGCCGATCTTGTCGACCAGCACCTTGATCCGGGCGCGCATGCGGTTCTCGCGGAGCCACTCCTGCCGGTCGAAGATCCGCAGGGCGGCTTCGGTCCACTTCAGATAGTCGCCGTTGTCGAGCTCGACGAACTCGTTCAGGGTCGGGGCGATGCGCGGCTGGATCGAGGTGCCGCCGCCGATCTTGATCTCGACGCCCCGCACCTCCTTGCCGTCGACCTCCTTCACCTTGGGGATGAAGCCGACGTCGTGGATCTCCGTGATCGCGCGGTCGGCCTCGCTCGCGCTGAAGGCCGTCTTCACCTTGCGGGGCATCAGCTGCGTAGTCGGGTGGCGGACGAAGTAGCGCGCGTAGGCTGCCGCGTAGGGGGTGATGTCGAACGGCTCATCCTCCGCGACGCCGGCCCAGGGGTCGCCCGTGACGTTGCGCATCGTGTTGCCGCAGCCCTCTCGCGAGGAGAGGCCGGCCTGGCTGATCTGCCGGATGAACTCGGCCGCGTCTGGGAGGGGAATGTGGTGGATCTGGATGTTCTGGCGGGTGGTGATGTGGCCCTTGTTGAGAGGCGCGAGCTCCTCGATCGCGTCCGCGAAGGACTCCATCTGCTCGGGGCTGACGCCGCCGTAGGGAAGCTTCACGCGGATCATCTGCACGTCGGGCTGGCGCTGGCCGTAGACGCCCTGCTTGAGGCGGAAGCCGATGAACTGCTCCTCGGTCTGCTCACCGCGGAGGAAGCTGGCGGCCTCAGTGTCGAAGTCGTCGAACTCACGCTCGAGGATCGGGATCACGTGCCCGGGGACGTTGTCGTAGACCTCCGGGTTCTCGAGCGACCCGAGCTTGCCCTTGCCGTGCTGCTTCTTGGCCGGATCCTGCTTGAGGGTGGAGGGGTCGGCGAGCTTCTTGGCAGGCGCTGGCTTGCCATTGGTCGCTTGAGCGCCCTTCTTCGCGGGCGTAGAGACGGGCTCCATGGAAACCGGCGTTCCTTTCGTCGACGTAGCCTTGCCCGGGCGGGTAACGCCCGTTCAATCTAGCAAACCTGATCGAGTTTAAGGTGATTATGCGCCGGAGCAGGGAGAGCTAGACGGTCAGCTCCCCGTGCACCGCCAGGATGTTGCCGGCGGGGTCCTTGAACCAGGCGATCCCGCCGTTCGGCCCGCTTCTGTCGATGCCCTTCTCGTCCTGTTCGAATCCGTCATAGCGTTCGAAGCTCACCCCGCGAGAGCTGAGCTCTTCTACTGCCGCCTCCACGTCATCGACCGGGAAGTTGAGAATCGTGTAGGTGGCGGGCGTGAAGTCCGGCTTCACGTAGAAGAGCGTCGGCCGATCACCCGCCAAGTCGATCTGTCCCAGGACTCCCTCTTGGAGTACGGAGGTCTTCAGTCCAAGGGTGTTGCCGTAGAACTTCAGAGCCTTGTCGAGGTCGTCGACGGCGAATCCGCTGTATGCCTTGCTGTCTTCGAGCATGGACTGTCTCCTCTCGTTGAGTTCACGAATAAGGACCGGCCGCATCGACGAGAGTCATCGGTCCGAGGTCGTTGATGCGGAACGCAAGCGGCCCGCCGAAGCGGGCCGCTCTGGGTGAAGCGGGACTCGACGAGCCCCGCGCACAGCTCAGTCCTCCAAGTCTAAAGGCGCGGAGGGCGCTGGACTCGAACCAGATCCGGTCCGTGCGGATCGGACGCAACAGACCTGAGCTGTGCATGCCGCCTTGGCATTTCACCCTCCGCGCGCGAACCAGGAGACCATCAGTCTGCGGACGAGTGACGCGCAGTCGGTGCCGTGTTCCCGTATAGATCGGGGCATGACTGAGATTCCAATCATCTCAGGTGAGGCCGTCTTCGATGCCATCGACGCTCGGACCGCGATCGAGCGCACCCGCCATGCGTTCGAGCGATATGGGCATGGCGATTGGGCGATGCCCGCCAAGGTCTATCTCGACAGCTCCCCATACGGCGACTTCAGGGCGATGCCCGCCCGCGGTGACGGGCTTGCGCTGCTGAAGTGGGTGACCTCCTTTCCCGGCAACAGCGCCAGGGGGCTGCCGGTGGTGCGCGGCGAGGTTCTGTTGTCGGACGCTGAGACTGGTGAGGAGCTGGCCGTGATCGAGTGCTCTTCGGTGACCTCTCTGCGGACCGGGGCGGCGGCCGCCGTCTCGGCTGAGGTTCTCGCTTTGGATGAGGCGAGCACCGTCGGCATCGTCGGCTGCGGGGTGAACGGCGCCTGGTCTGCTCGCTGCTTGGCGGCCGCGGGCTACGGGGACGGGGTCTGCGCCGACGTGAGGCCCGAGGCCGCCAAGGCGCTGGCCGACGAGCTCGGCTGGCGGGTCGGCGATCGAGCGGAGGCCGTCGCGCAGGACGTGGTAGTGACCGTCACGCCGGGGTCCGAGCCAGTGATCCTCGCGAGCGAGCTCAGCCCGGGACAGCACATCGCCGTGCTCGGCGCAGACGCTCATGGCAAGCAGGAGGTCGAGCTCGAGGCGATCGGGCGCTGCCGGCTCTTCTGCGACGAGTGGGAGCAGGCGAGCGCCGGCGGCGAGCTCGCCAACGGCGTGGAGGCGGGCGTCGTCTCCCGCGACGACGTGACGCAGATCGGTGATGTGATCACCGCCGCCTCCACCTGGACGCGGTCCGACGGCGAGATCACCCTCTTCGACTCCACCGGCCTCGCAATCCAGGACCTGGCGATCTGCCAGGCGGTCTACGAGCGCTGGAGGGAGGGGAAAGTCGAGGCGCCGGTGGTCAGCCTCTGAGCGCGGACACCGCCGCCCGGCGCTTCTTCTTCGTCGTCTTCTTCTTCTTGCACTTGCTCTTCTTGGCGGACGCGGCCCGATGGTGCTTTTTCTTCTTGCACTTCTTGGGCTTGCTGACTGGTGGCGGAGGCGCCGGAACGCCATCCGTCAGGCTGACATTGTCGAGGTCATAGGTCTCGCCCGTCCCGTCGGGCCCCACGTCTGCGATCACCGCGACCTCGTCGCTCGCGCCGATCAGGCTCTTGAACTGCGCCTGGCTGGGAGGGGAGCAGGCGCCCCCGGCATAGGGACAGACCGCCCAATTCGCCGTCTCGTCGAGCTGAATCGAGAGGTGGTGATAGTCGGTTCCCGTGTTCTCGGAGATCAGCCCGTCCAGGTACTCGGGCCCCGTCGCGAGCAGGAGAAATTCAGCTGCAAACGCGGGGTTGACACTGGAGCGCAGGTCGAAGGAGGCCGTCCCGCCGTAATTCGCACCCAGTGCCGGAACGAATGGGCTGTAGAAGGTGAGGAGATTGCAGGGAGTTGTCCCCGTCGAGCATCCGTCCTCCGCACCCGTGTCCCGGGCGCTGAGCCGGCCGCCCGGATTGCCCCCGCTCGGCTGGAAGTCCGCGCTCGTGATCGTCACGCCGTTGTTCTGGCTCTGCTTCCAGCCCTGATTGTTGCTGTCGAAGGTGTAGTTGAGCGGAGTCGCGCTCGCCGACGCGGCCGCCGCGAGAACGGCCGCAACTGCCAGCAGCACGATGACGCCAATCGTCCTGATAAGTCCCTCCGTGCGGATCCTTCCGCACATGGCTCAATTCCCTGTTCCCTGGTCGGCTGTCAGGCCAGGGTAGGCGGCACGAGCGGCCGAATCAACCTGCATTCTGTCCATGCAGGCGAATCAAAGGCGGCGGGCGCCGCCCTGCCGCCGCCCGCCGCCAACTCTCCTCCCAAGCTCAGTCGACGTCCGTGCCCTCGACCAGGAACGCGACCCGGACGTGGGCGCGCCACTCGTCGAGGTTCTCCCCGCGCAGCCCGGTGGAGACGACGTCGATCGCGCGGATGTTCCGAAGCGAGCTCTGCGCCTGTTTCAGCGCCTGCTGTGCGGCGTCATCCGAAGACTTCTTGGAGCTTCCAACCAGCTCAATGATCTTTACGACGGCCACAAGGCCTCCTCTTCGTCAGCCAAGCGATGGTTTGCGGCAAGTGTTCTATTGCACTTGCGCCCGTCGTACAAGCCCGGGTCAGGCTCCGGGAGCGATTCCCCATCCTGAGCCCAGGCCCGAGTGGACGCGCACTCCCTCGCTGAGGGCGGCCTGCTGCCAGCGGCTCACCTCGGCCGCACGCGGCGCCGGTGCCGTCTCCCGGAGGAAGAGCTCGAGCGCCGCAGCGATCGCGGCCGCCTCGTCCGGGGATGCGGAGGCGCTCTGAATCTCGATCTGCGGCCTCGGAGGGCTGTGCTTGCCGTTGCGCCCGGGCATGGCTGGGCTAGAGCGGGATGTTGCCGTGCTTGCGCTTCGGGCCCTCGACGCGCTTGGTCTGGAGGGTCCGGAGTGCGCGGATCAGCTTCGGGCGCGTCTGGTGCGGCTCGATCACGTCGTCGATGTAGCCGCGCTCGGCCGCCGAGTAGGGGTTCGCGAAGTGGGCCTTGTAGTCGTCGATCAGCTTGGCGCGGCGTTCGTCCGGGGTCGGCGACTTCGCGAGGTCGCGCCGGTAGATGATGTTGACCGCGCCCTCCGGGCCCATCACGGCGACCTCGGCGGTCGGCCAGGCGAAGTTGAAGTCGGCCAGCATGTGCTTTGAGTTCATGACGTCGTAGGCGCCGCCGTAGGCCTTCCGCGTCACCACCGTGAGCTTGGGGACCGTCGCCTCGGTGAAGGCGTAGAGCAGCTTCGCCCCGTGGCGGATGATCCCGCCCCACTCCTGCGAGGTGCCGGGCAGGAAGCCGGGGACGTCGGTGAAGGTGAGCAGCGGGACGTTGAAGGCGTCGCAGGTGCGGACGAAGCGGGCCGCCTTCTCGGAGGACTCGATGTCGAGCACGCCGGCGAGGAACGCCGGCTGGTTCCCGACCACGCCGACGGGATTGCCGTCCAGGCGGGAGAAGCCGCAAATGATGTTCTTGGCGAAATGCTCGTGGACCTCGAAGAACTCGCCGTCGTCCACGATCCGCGCGACGACCTCACGCATGTCGTAGGGCTTCTGCGGGTCGTCGGGGACCAGAGTGTCGAGCTCGGGGTCCTCGCGGTCGGGGTCGTCGATGGGTTCGACCCTTGGCGGCAGCTCCAGGTTGTTGCTGGGCAGGAAGCTCATCAGGTAGCGAGCGTCCTCCAGGCACTGCTCCTCGTCTTCGGACGCGAAGTGCGCCACTCCCGACTTGGAGTTGTGGCTCATCGCGCCGCCGAGTTCCTCGAACTCGACCTCCTCGCCGGTGACCGTCTTGATCACCTCGGGACCGGTGATGAACATGTGGGAGGTCTCCTTGACCATGAAGATGAAGTCGGTCATCGCGGGGGAGTAGACGGCACCGCCGGCGCAGGGACCCATGATCAGGCTGATCTGGGGGATGACCCCGGAGCACTGGACGTTGCGGACGAAGACGTCGCCGTAGGCGCCGAGAGAGACGACGCCCTCCTGAATCCGCGCCCCGCCCGAGTCGTTGATGCCGATCACCGGAGCCCCGACCTTGGCGGCCAGGTCCATGACCTTGACCATCTTCTCGGCCATCACCTCGCCGAGCGAACCGCCGAAGACCGTGAAGTCCTGGGAGAAGACGAAGACGGTGCGACCGTCGATCGTGCCGTAGCCGGTCACCACCGCGTCTCCGTAGGGCCGGCGCTTGTCCATCTCGAACTCGTGGGTGCGGTGGCGGACGAAGGTGTCGAGCTCCTCGAAGGAACCCGGGTCGAGCAGCTTCTCGATCCGCTCGCGGGCGGTGAGCTTGCCCTTGGCGTGCTGCTTCTCGACCGCCTCCTCGGAACCGGCGTGCATCGCCTCGTCCCGCAGCTCCCGCAGGTAGGCGAGCTTCTCCTCATGGGTGATCGGGTTCTTCTCTCTCATGGCGAGGACCCTAGAAGAACGCCCCGCCGCGGTACTCGCCGAAGACGTCGCGCATCGCGTTGCAGACGTCGCCGATCGAGCCGCCGGCGCGCAGCGCCTCCTTGATCGGGGGCAGGAGGTTGCCGTCGCCCTGCGCGACGTCGCGGAGGGACTGGAGCCGCTTGTCGAGCTCGGCCTGATCGCGCGCCTCCTTGAACTTCGCGAGGCGGGTGAGCTGGCGCTTCTCGGACTCCGGATCGACCTTGAGGATGTCGACGTCGTCGATCACGTCGGTGACGTACTTGTTGACGCCCACGATGATGTCCTGGCCGGTCCGGTAGCGCTCCTGGTACGAGTTCGCTGACTCCTCGATCTCGCGCTGCATGAACTCGAGCGCGTTGACCGAGCCGCCGAGGTCCTCGACCTTCTTCATCAGCTCCCAGGAGCGCTCCTCGACCTCGTCGGTGAGCGACTCGATGAAGTAAGAGCCCGCGAAGGGGTCAACGGTGTCGGCGACGCCGGACTCGTGGGCGAGCACCTGCTGGGTGCGGAGCGCGATCCGGGCGGAGCGCTCGGTCGGCAGGGCCAGCGCCTCGTCGAAGCCGTTGGTGTGGAGGGACTGGGTGCCGCCCGCGACCGCGGCGAAGCCCTGCAGGGCCACCCGGATGATGTTCACCTCCGGCTGCTGGGCCTGGAGGGTCACCCCGCCGGTCTGGGTGTGGAAGCGGATCATCTGCGCCTTCTCGTCGGTGGCGCCGAATCTCTCTTTCATGATGCGGGCCCACATCCGGCGGACCGCCCGGAACTTGGCGATCTCCTGGAAGACGTTGTTGTGGCCGTTGAAGAAGAACGCGAGCCGCTGCCCGAACTTGTTGACGTCCAGGCCGGCGGCGATGCCGCCCTCGACGTAAGCGATCGCGTTGGCGAGGGTGAAGGCGACCTCCTGTACGGCTGAGCAGCCCTTCTCGCGCATGTGGTACCCGCTGATCGAGATCGTGTTCCACTTGGGAACTTTGTCGTTGCAGTAGGCGAAGATGTCGGTGGTGAGCCGCATCGTGGGCTCGGGCGGATAGATGTAGTTGCCGCGCGAGATGTACTCCTTCAGCACGTCGTTCTGGACCGTGCCGCGCAGCTCCGTCGACGGCACGCCCTGCTCCTCGCCGACGAGCTCGTAGAGGAGCAGCAGGATCGCGGCAGGGGCGTTGATCGTCATCGAGGTCGAGACGTTGGCCAGCGAGATCTGGTCGAAGCAGATCCGCATGTCCTCGATCGTGTCGATCGGGACGCCGGTGCGGCCGACCTCGCCCTGACAGAGAGGGTCGTCGGAGTCGCGGCCGAGCTGGGTGGGCAGGTCGAAGGCCATCGAGAGGCCCGTCGAACCGTGCTCGGTCAGATAGCGATAGCGCTCGTTGGTGTCCTCGGGGCTGGCGAAGCCGGCGTACTGGCGCATCGTCCAGAGCCGGTCCCGGTACATCCCCTTGTGGATGCCGCGCGTGAACGGGTACTCGCCCGGCTCGCCGAGGCGCTCCTCGAGGCCGGGCTTGACGTCGTCCTCCTCATAGAGGCGCTTGATCTCGATCCCGGAGTCGGTGATGACCCGGTCCTCGCGCTCCTCCTCGGGAAGCACGGGAGCGATGTAGCGATCGAGGTCCTCGTCGACCGCCTCTCTTGCCTCGTCCTTGGGCCTGGTGGCCATCGGGCAAGGATAGATACGGAGCCCAGGGAGAGCGCTACGGAGCGACCACGGCGCGTGTTTCGACCCGCTCCAGCAGCACGTCCAGCCGGACGTGTGCGAAGAGGCCGTACGACGGAGGTGGGTCGAGCTGGTCGATGTAGTCGGCGACCCAGAAGCCGAGTTCTCCTCGTAGCAGCTGAGCGCACTGCAGCCCGGACAGCGGCCGGAACGCCGACTCGTGCAGCTCGGTGATGGCGGCATCGAGGTGTGAGAGGACAGGCTCGAGCCGTCCCGAATCCCATTCCGACCAATCACCTTCACGCAACCCGTACGAGGTGCCGTCGCAATGGGCGACGAAGCCGCAGTCGGCCAGCTCGCGGGCTCGCTTGGCCTCGGCGCGACACGCCGTCTTCGATCCTCTGAAGCTCCCCAGGTCCTCATAGAGGTCAGGGCGAAGCCGAAGCGCGTGCCGCTTCACCAGCCGGGCGGACTTGTAGCCGCGCAGGTGCTGCTCGAAGCGCTCCTCCGGGCTGCGGGCGCTCGACCCCACATACACCCAGGGGATCCGGGGGTCGCGCCGGCGGCCGGCGGCTCGGTCCAACTCGATCACATAGACGCGCTTCTCAGAAGCCAAGGAAGCCGAAAAGCTTCTTCTTCTTCGGCTCGGGCGCGGGGGGAGGCTCTTCGGTGGCCGCGGCCACGGGCTGCGGTTCCTCGGGCCCCGGCACGGGCTCGGGCTCCGGCACTGGCTCCGGCTCCGGCTCGGGAACGGGCTCGGGCTCTGGGACCGGCTCTGGCCTGGGGGTCTCGGCCTCCGTCGCCTCACCAATGCCCTCGAAGGGGCGCTTGGTGGGCGTGGCCAGTTCGTCGATCACGGCATCGAGCCAGCCCTCGAGCTTGGTCGGCGCATTGCCGTTCTCGGCGGTGACGCTGACGTTCGTCCCCCAGCCCTTCTCGGCCAGCTCGACCTTGATCCAGGCATCGTCGGAGGCCCTCCAGGCGAGTGTTGACTCCTCCTCGCGCTCAAAGACAGTTACGTCGGTCGCGTGCCCGACCAGGGCGGACATCAGGCCCTGCATGCGGCCGGGATGGTCCAGCTGCTCCCAGACCTCGGGCGGCGACTTGACCAGGGTGCGGCTTGCGGTCTTCATGGTGCGGGCATTCGTTCGGTCTCTTGCCGCTCCTGCCCCTTATCGGAAATGGGCGAAACCGCCCGTCAGCTTGTGAGAAACGCCTCGATTGCGGCTGCCGCGCGCGGCCCCGCCTGCCCGTCCCAGAGGGGGATCTCGGGGGCCCTCTCGGGCACCTCGGCGGCCAGCGAGCGCTCGGCGGCGTCTCGGAGGGCCGCTGGATCGACCCCGATCAGCTCGTTCGTGCCCTGCTCGACGGTGATCGGCCGCTCGGTGGTCGTGCGATAGGTCAGGCAGGGAGTGCCGAGCACCGTCGTCTCCTCCTGGACGCCGCCCGAGTCCGTGATCACCAGTCGAGCCTCGGCCTCGAGGGCGATGAAGTCGTCGTAGTCCATCGGCGGGGTGAGGATCACCTTGCCCCAACCGGCGCCGGCTCCCGCCAGGCCCTCCCGCGTGCGGGGATGGAGGGGGAACAGCACTGGAATCGAGGCCGCGATCTCGGCGAGCACCTCCATGGTCGGCCCGAGCCTCTCCGGATCGTCGACCAGCGCAGGCCGATGCAGCGTGACGAGCACGAAGTCGCGGGTCTTCACCGCGTTCCTGCCCAGCACTGCCGGCCGGTTCACGTCCTCCAGCAGTCGCACGAGGCTGTCGATCATCGTGTTCCCGACGAGCTGGACTCCGTCGCCCGTGATTCCCTCGGCGGCGAGGTTCTCGACCGCATCCGGCGATGTGCAGAGCAGGACGTCGGAGACGCGGTCGGTGAGGACCCGGTTCACCTCCTCGGGCATCCGCCAGTCGCGCGAGCGAAGGCCGGACTCGATGTGGGCGACGCCGACGTCGAGCTTGGTCGCCGCCAGCGCGGCCGCAAGGGTCGAGTTGACGTCGCCGGCCACCACGACCAGATCGGCCGGGTGCTCGATCAAGTCGGCCTCCACTCCGGTCAGCGCCGCCGCCGTCTGCTCGGCGTGGCTCCCTGAGCCGACGCCGAGGTTGGCGTCCGGCTCGCGCATCCCGAGCCGCTCGATGAAGCCGCCGGAGAGGGCCCGGTCGTAGTGCTGGCCCGTGTGCAGAAGGCGGACCGAGATGCCCTCGGCCTGCTCCAGGGCACTGATCACCGGAGCCGACTTGACGAAGTTGGGCCGCGCGCCAACGACGGCGAGCACCGAGGCGGTCACAGCGGAGCAAGCTAGCGGCTGGATCGGCTTCGGTAGTGTCCCGCCGAGATGGCCGGCAATGAAAGTGGCGCAGTCGTGGTCACGGGGGCTTCGACAGGAATCGGTCGCGCCACGGTGCTCCTCCTCGACAAGAAGGGTTACCGCGTCTTCGCGGGCGTCCGCAAGGAGGCCGACGCGAAGTCGCTGGCCGAGGAAGGCTCGGACCGGCTCACGCCGATCACGATCGACGTGACCAAGGAGCGCTCGATCACGGCGGCCAAGGACAAGGTCGAGCAGGCGGTCGGCAAGGACGGGCTCGTCGGGCTTGTCAACAACGCCGGGATCGGGCGAGGCGGTCCGATCGAGGTCATGCCGATCGAGGACTTCCGAGTCAACCTCGAGGTCAACGTGGTCGGCCAGGTTGCCGTCACCCAGGCATTCCTGCCCATGGTCCGGGAGGGCAATGGCACGGTCGTCTTCATCGCGTCGATCGGCGGCCGGATCGCAAGCCCATTCCTGTCGCCCTACGCGGCGTCGAAGTTCGCGATCGAAGCGGTTGGCGAATCGCTGCGGCGCGAGCTGAAGCCATGGGATATCAACGTGGTGGTCATCGAGCCGGGCAGCATCGCCACCGAGATCTGGGACAAGGCCGCGGAGACCGCGGATGACCGGATTGGGGAGATGTCGCCGAGCGCCCGGCGCCTCTACGGCAAGCAGATGGCCCGCTACGGCGAGGTGATCCAAGAGACCGCCAAGCGCGGCATCGCCCCGTCAAAGGTCGCCAAGGTGATCCACAAGGCGATCCGATTGGATCGCCCCAAGCATCGCTACCTGGTCGGGACTGACGCCAAGATCGCTGCTCGCCTGAACGGCGTGCTGCCCGACCGCGCCTTCGACAGCATGCTCCACCGGCAGCTCAAGCTGCCCACCGACGTTCCGGCGAAGTAGCTACATCCTCGACGCTGACTTCCGCGTAGTTCCCTGGTGATCATCCGGCCCGATCCGGAGCCGGCAGAGGCGAGCTAGAGCCACTCCTTCACGCGGCCCGGGGTGGCGGTGCCGGAGAAGTCGCCCTTGTCGATGATCAGCTCCGCCGCCTCGATCAGGCCGTTCGCGGCGGCCCAGGTGAGCCCGCTGCCAACGCTGACCCGCTGAGCGCCCGCCTCTTCGATCTCGGCGAAGGTCAGCCCAAGGCGGCTGAAGGCGAGAACGTTGACCGGCTTCGAGACCGCATCGCAGACGGCCCTGATGTCGTCGACGCTGAGCAGCGCGGGGGCGTAGAGGACGTCCGCTCCCGCCTCCTCGAAGGCGCGCAGCCGGGCGATGGTGTCATCGAGATCCGGGTTGCCCCGAAGGTGGTTCTCGGCGCGCGCCGTCAGGGTGAAGGGGAAGTCGAGCGCCCTGGCGGCCTCGACCGCAGCCGCGACCCGCTCGGCGGCGCGATCCGGGTCGTAGAGCTTGCTGTCGTCGCGGTCCCAGTCCTCAATCGAGCCGCCCACCGCTCCCGCCTCGGCGGCTCGCGTGATCGCCCGTGCCGCGTCCTCGGGCGCCGGCCCGTAGCCGTTCTCGAGGTCGACCGAAACGGGCAGGTCCGTCGCGTCGTTCACCGCCGTGACGTGCTCCGCGACCTCGTCGAGGGTGACCGAGCCGTCGGGCCGGCCGAGGGTGAACGCGAAGCCGCCGCTGGTGGTGGCGAGCGCCTTGAAGCCGAGCCCGGCGAGGATCTTCGCCGAGCCCGCGTCCCATGGATTCGGGATCACGAATGCCTCCCCCTCGTGGAGCGCACGGAATGCCTCGCCCTTCTGCTGCTGGCTCAAGCTCATCTAGGTCCTCCTCAGCCGCTCGAGATGCTTCTCGGTGATCTCGTTGGTCCTACGAAGGAAGCTGATGATCAGATTCAGCTCCTCGGTGCTGAACTGCCGGCCGAGGGCCTTGGACCAGTCCTCGGCCACCGGCCCCCAGATCTTCTCAGCGCGCGAGTAGAACTTCGGGGTCACCTCGAGTTTCACGCGGCGACGGTCATCGGGATCCGCCACGCGGCGGGCGAAGCCGATCCGCTCGAGCCTGTCGATCACGCCCGTGACCGCCCCGGTCGTCAGCCCCGACTCCTTGGCGAGCTGGCCCGCGGTCACGCCGCCGGCGTTCTGAATGATGTTGAGGCAGTGCAGATCCGTCTCGTTCACGCCGAGCCGCTGGGCGGCGAGGTTGTCGAAGGCGTCGTCGTGGTTGCCGCTCGTGCGGAACTCGCCGATCAACTCGCCGATCACATCGCTCTTGTTTCCGTGGGGAGCCGACATCAAGATCTCTTATCTACTAAGATGTTTAGCACGTAAGTAACTCACAAGGCAAGGGGAAGCTTAGTACCCCGCGCCGATCGAAAGGAGATCCCGATGGCGAACAAGACGAAGATCGACTGGAAGCTCGAGCTGATCCAGGTTCCGGTCTCGGACATCGACCGTGCCAAGGCCTTCTACGTCGACCAGGTCGGCTTCAACGACGATCACGACCACCAGTTCAGCGAGGAGATCCGCTTCGTCCAGCTCACGCCCCGCGGATCGGGTTGCTCCATCTCCTTGACCACCGGTGCCCACGAGATGGAGCCGGGGAGCCTCGACGGCCTGCAGCTCGTCGTCGAGGACGCCCACGCCGCCCATGACGAGCTCGCGGAGCGGGGCGTCGAGGTCAGCGACGTAACCGACATGCCGTGGGGCCGTTTCGTCTTCTTCAGCGATCCCGACGGCAACAAGTGGAGCGTTCAGCAGGTCGACTATCCCGGCAGGCCGCTGCCGTAGCGCTGCGAGTGGGAGCGGTTGCTAGCGCCGCTTCTTCTTGCACTTCTTGGCGGCCGCCGCCGAGCGCTTCTTGTGCTTCTTGCACTTCTTCTTGGGCAGCGTTGTGCTCGGCCCGCTTGGTGGTGTCGGCGGCACGTCCAGGAGCGTCAGGCGAAAGCCCCCGATCCCCTGGGTATCGCTGTCGCCGTACGGGGGAAGGCCGTCGGCGTCGTTGAAGAAGCGCTTGACGAAGAAGCCGGAGGAGTCGGTGCCGTTGGCATCGTTGATCAGGGTTTGGTCTTGCTGAAGGTCCGACGCGAACGCACCACCGGGACTCGAGAACCTGATGATCAGTCCGCCACCGCTGAAGTTGAACGGCGCCTGTGAGGTGAACTGAAGCTCGTAGTCCCCAATCACGGTGTTGCCCCTCGGGTTCAGTGGGAACCTGGGTGTTGTTGACCACGGTGGTGTAGGGACCCGGGATGTCTCCGCCGTTGACCGTCGTCGCGGCCATGCTGATCTGAAGCTGGATGTCGACGTTGTTCTGGGCTCCCAGATCGAAGGCGATCGTGTCGCCTGTCTTCAGGTTGAAGGCAGGGACGTTCTGGTAGACGAAGCCCATCTGAGGCCAGACATCGGCCCTTCCGAATGGGAACTCGTTGGGGTCGGAGTTCGGGCCGGCGGGATTGACATTGACGGCGCTGGCGCCCTGGGCCACCCCGATCGTCGCCTGTCCCGCCAGCAGCGCGACGGCTGCCGCCATCAGCGCGATGAGACCCCTATTGACCCTCCTCATTGCAAGGGACTCTAGGCGCGGCCGCCGACTGATTCGTCCTCTTCATTCCGGTGATCGACGGACGTTCAGTGGTGCTTCTTCTTGCACTTCTTGGCGATGACTGCGTCGGCGCTGCGGTGCTTCTTCTTCTTCTTGCACTTCTTCTTGTGCGGCGGAGGTGTGGTCGATGTGGTCGTCGAGCACGGGCCGTGCGTCGAGGCGTCCGTCGGGCACTGGTCCTGGGTGTCGTCGCCGTAGCCGTCGTGATCCGCGTCGGTCTCGATGGTGCCCTGGACGAGGACCTGCAAGTTGCAGCCTCGTCGTGTCGTATTGCACGGTCGTGTCGACGGGATGGCCGCCGTTGGATCCCTGTCGAGACGCGCAGGCCGAGCTGCCGTTCATCCAACCGAAATTGAGCGGGGTCGAGGGCTGGTTCCAGCCGATCCCAAGCCGGTCGTGGGCATTGCATCGGATGGTGCAGCCCAGTGGCTTCGCTGATCACGCCGGTGCTCGAGGTGGCGACATCGGGCACGGGGATCGGGATCTCGGGTCCGACGTTCAGATAGTTGGAGGGGAGCACGGGGTCGGGACGCAGGACGCGGACGTCGACGGTCGTCGCTCCACCGTTCGTCTTGATCCGGGCCGAGGTCAGGACGCCGTCGATCGGCGACCCCCGATCACCAAAGCCGTCGGGGTTGATCGTCGTCACGTAGGAGCAAGCCTGTCCGGTGCTCGAACCGCAGCTGGGTACCACCGCGACGCTCTGGGTGAGGTCCGGTCCGATGATGACAGTCGTCGCGCCTGCGCCGGCTGGCGCGGCAACCAGGACCGCAACCGCGAGGATCAATCCTGCCGAGACCCGCACGGCATCACCGTAGCCGCGGCCACGGACCGAGTCAACCTCGACAGATAGGAGGTTCGGCTAGCCAGGCTGGCCGACGAGCCGCTCGACGCCGGCCTCGTCGATCGTCCTCTTCAGCCCGTCCTGCAGCGAGACCTGGGCTCCCAGCCGAGCAGGTCCTTGGCGCGGGTGATGTCGGGCTGGCGGATCTTCGGGTCGTCGACCGGCAGCGGCTCGTGGATGATCTCCGAGCGCGAGCCGGCCACCTCGATCACGGTCTCGGCCAGCTGCAGCAGCGTGTACTCGTCCTGGTTGCCGATGTTGACCGGCAGGTGAACGTCGGACTCCGCGAGCGCGACGAGCCCGCGGATCTGGTCATCGACGTAACAGAAGCTCCGCGTCTGGCTGCCGTCGCCGAAGACGGTGACCGGCTTGTCCTGGAGCGCCTGGCGCAGGAAGGTCGGGATGGCGCGGCCGTCGTGGGCGCGCATCCGCGGCCCGTAGGTGTTGAAGGTCCGCGAGATGCAGGTGTTGACGCCCTGCTGGCGGTGGTAGGCCATCGCCATCGCCTCGGCGTAGCGCTTGGCCTCGTCGTAGACGCCGCGCGGGCCGATCGGGTTGACGTTGCCCCAGTAGTCCTCGGGCTGGGGATGGATCTCGGGATCGCCGTAGACCTCGGAGGTCGAGGCGACCAGGATCCGCGCCCGCTTGAACTTCGCCACGCCCAGCATGTGGTGGGTCCCGTAGGAGCCGACCTTGAGCGTGTGGAGCGGCAGCCGGGCGTAGTCGATCGGGCTGGCCGGCGAGGCGAGGTGGTAGATGAAGTCGACGGACTCCTCGACGTGGACCGGCTCGACGATGTCCTGGTTGGAGAAGACGAAGTTCTCGTCCCGGATGTGGTCGATGTTCTCGAGCGACCCGGTGTCCAGGTTGTCGATGCAGATCACCCGGTGCCCCTTGGCGAGCAGGTGCTCGCAGAGATGGGACCCCAGGAATCCAGCTCCTCCGGTGACGACGGTGGTGGGCATCGGCGGCGAATATAGCTGCGGATCCGCGGGGCGGCGGCAGATGGGTCGCATCGGGAAGAGTTGGCGACTTTCCGACCCCCGTGGGTCGGTAACTCACCAACGCCTCGGATATCGCCTACGGGGAGGACCGCTGCACGGTTGCCCGCGCGAACCCGAAGCTCTGGCGCCTCACGTTCTTGATCCTCGAGGAGCCCTCGACATCGATGTGGATCCGCTGCTGGTTCGCGAAGGCCACCGGCTGGCGGATCTTCGGGTTGAACGGATCGGTCTCCAGGTCGTAGGTCTCCGGCATGACGAAGGTGACCACCGCCCGGCCCTTGGCGTTCGCCACGAAGGGCGGGGACCCCGTGGCCGGCGCCGCCGGCGCCACGTCACAGAAGTAGAGCTCACCGCACTGCAGGGTGGTCGGGGGCGGCTCGATGAAGACGGCGAACTTCGCCTTGGGCGCCATCCGCGAGACCGAGATGGTCTCGGGCTGGCTGGGGGTGACGACTCCGTCGGAGCCGACGCGGGCCTTCAGGAAGACGAACTTCGTCTTCGCCTTCCCATCGGCCGCGCCAGCCGTAACGGGACCGAGCAACGCACACATTGCGGCGGCTAGTGCGGCGGCAGCTGTGAGGGTTCCCCTCCCGTCGGACACGCGCTGACTATCGCATGAGACGGTCGACACGGCAAGCGGCCCATCGCCTCAGTTCTGGGCACAGTGATTCCGCAAATTGCGGCGGATTCCCAAACGCAAATTCGCAAATTGCGAATGCGTACGGTGGCGCAACGGGGCGAGTAGTGACAGTTTTCGCCTCAACCTGGATGTGTCGGAGGTGAGTCGTCTGGGTTTGTTGGGAGGAACAGCCGGTCGAGCTGGGGCCGACGCTCGACCCATTGATCAGGCCGACGAGGCAGTTGCCTCTCCCGAGTCGCGCCGTCGCGCGGCGAGCGCGCTGATCGAGACGCACGATGCCGTCTTTCGCCGGACAGCCCGCCGCTACTCCATCTGTGCGGACGACGGCGAGGACGCTTATCAGCGCGCACTGGAGATCCTGCTGACCAAGGCGCCACCGATCGAGGGCGACAACCTCGTCCGGTGGATGCAAACGGTCACCAAGCGGGAGGCGCTGGCGGTGCGACGCCAGCGTGAGCGGCTGCTCGGCTCGCCGCGAGTTTCAAGACCCGATGAGGACGACCGCGACCCGCTCGACTCCATCGCATCCGAGAGTCCGGGCCCCAACGATCGACTGGCCCGGCATGAGCGGGTGGTTCGCAGCGGCGAGGCACTGAATGCACTGAAGCCGCAAGAGGTCCGAGCGTTGACTCTCAAGGCACAGGGTTACTCGTATGCCGAGATCGGCGAGATCACGGGTTGGTCGTATACAAAAATCAACAGGTGCATGGCGGAGGGGAGGAAGCGATTCCTCCAGGTATTCGCCGACATCGAGCATGGCCGACGGTGCGAGCAGCTCGCCGCCGCCCTGTCGGAGATGGCCGACGGCGAGGACGCAAATGGCTCCACGGAAGCGCTCGAATTCCATCTGAGGAGCTGCGCCACGTGCCGCGCCAAGCTGAGGGCCTACCGCGCTATCCCGGGCAAGGTCTTCGAGCTGATGCCGGCGGGTCCACTCCTTGACCAGTCGACCGGCGGCCGGGCCCATGAATGGGTCGCGGAGAGAGCTGGTGTGATCGTCGACAAGGTGCGAGAGGCCGGCTATTCCCTGCTCTCGCGCGGCGGTGGCGGGAGCGGCAACGCGGCGTCGGTCGCCGCAGCGGGCGGATCTCGAGGAGCCGGAATGGCCGCTGTCGCGAAGGTCCTCGCGATCTGCGGTGCGACTGCGGCGGGGGGAGCTGCCTGCGTGGCGACGGGCGTCGTGGACTCGGGACCGAACGGTGGCGGATCGGGTCGGGATCAGGCAGCGCTGGAGAAGCCGGCGGAGCCGACCGCGACGACCGTCCCCGAGCCCCAGGTGGCGGAACCTGCCAGTGACGCCGCTTCCGTGAGCACGAGGACGGAAGCTCAGAGCCCCCCGCCCACTCCCACTCAGCAGAAGTCGCGCCAGTTCGGCGTCGAGCCATCTAGTCCCTCCCCAGCTATCAGCGGCGCCGAATTCGGCGGACCGTCTAGCGGAGGGGGCGGGAGCTCCGGCGGCGGTGGTGGGTCTGGAGGAGGCTTCGGAATCGAATGAGTGAGAGGGGAAGAAATTGAGAGCGACCCGACTCAGGTGGGAGATCGCATCAATGGACGAGACGAAGCACAACTCGACTTCTGGCGGACGCCGACTGACAAGTCGAATGGTTCGATTCACCCTTGCTGCTGGCGCCGCTGTGGTGTTTGCCGTGGTAGCTCCCGCGGTCGCAAAGGCCAACTACTCCGTCCAGCAATGCACCTCGGGTGTGGGCAATGTTGATGCGGGGATGATCCGGCCCTTCGGAGGAGCCACCAAGATCAGCCAAACGGATACGTGCGGCAACTGGGGTCTGCGCATGGAGGCAAATGGGCAGAGCACGCTGAACACCTACGTCGTCTGGCAGTGGACAGCTGCCCCGAACACGATCTTCAAGACCGCACAGACGAGGCTGCACTACTTCACGACGGGTGGGTACGGCCCCATGAGCAGTGGCAGCGGTTCACCTGGGTACAGCGCGGTTGGTGTTGGGGGCGATCAGTGGGTTATCCCGGTACAGAGCAACACGAGCTACTACGCCATCTACGAGCAATGCTTCGCGAACCCCTGCTCGAGCAACTCAGCGTTCGCCTACATCACGGACTTCTATGCCGATGTGCAGGACCTCGCACCCCCTTCAGTGAGTGCGTCCGGTGAGCTCCTGGACGGCGGCGTGGTCAGCGGAATCCAGACGGTCAATGCCACAGTCAATGATTCAGGCGGTGGGGCGCGATCGATCGCCGTCTACGTGAACGGGATCCCTTCGGTCACCTCGGACTTCTGTCCGCCAGACATGCAGGGTGGCTCTTACTCGCATCTCAAGCCTTGTCCAGATTCGTCCGGGCCACGCGCAATCCAGCTGGACACTGAGCATGGCCCGGGCTGGGTGAACGGAGCGAACGACGTGCAGATCTGCGGCTATGACGTGGGCGGCAACCCGTCGCCATGCATGCGCCGGACTGTGCAGGTCGACAATTCCTGCGGCGCTTCCGGAGGGCCTGCCGCCACCTCAATCGACTCTGGAGCGGACGTCGGCGGTCAGCTACGGCGGCGGGCGCAAGTCACGTCCAACGACGACCGGCGGTCATTCGGGGCTCACTCAAGGATGCCAGTGGCAATCCCGTCTCAGGTGCAACCGTCTGCGTCTACCAGACGACCGACCTCCCCGACGCGGGCCGAGAGCTCGCGAGGACAGTCACGACACAGGCGAACGGCCGATTCGCCACCAGACTGGACGCCGGACCGTCGCGCACACTCGACCTGGTTTACCGCTTCAACACCAAGAAGATCAGCGACCGCGTCGAGCTCGACTCGACGGTCGTCCCTACGCTTGGATATCCCGAAGAAGAGCCTGACCAACGGCCAGGCCGCGACCTTCATTGGCCATCTGCCCGGCCCCAATGCCGAGGGTCGCGCGGTGGCCCTGCAAGCACGCGTCGGTCGTAAGTGGCGAACGTTCAAGCAATTGCGTACCGACTCAGATGGCCATTTCCACGGCCGTTACCGATTTACCCAGACGGTTGGGCGGGTTCGCTATGTCTTCCGCGCGTTGGTTAAGAGCCAAGGCGGATATCCGTACGAGCCCGGGGCGTCGCGGAAGCGCAAGCTCATCGTGCGGGGCTAAGGAGTCGGTTTCTCTGCCCGCTTTGAGAGGCACCAAGCAATTGAAGTGATCCCGGCTTCGTTCGTGCCGTCGCCTTTTGCGCTCACTATCCAACCTTCGTGAGTCGGCTGTGAGCCTGATAGTGAGGCACGAACGTTGTCCACAAACCCTCCGCCGGTGATGAGCAGGGTGCCGGCCGGGCAGATAGCAGTAGCCGTAGCCCCGCTGAAAGTGCCGTCGGGCGGGGCCGGATCGTTGAAGGTCGCCTGGCCTCTCACCTCGATAAGCCGGGTGAGGTCCCGCGCGGTCACGTTGAACGGCCGGATGCTCTTGGTGGTCACCGAATTCTTTGGCGCGGTTGCGTTCCTGGCGATCGCGGTGCCGCCGGCAACCGCGATGACCAAGGCGAGTGTCGCCGCAACGTTCGCGTATGTGCAATGCCGTCTGAGCCAGTTCATGAATCCTCCCTCTGTAGCTCCTGCTTCAACCCGCGGCGGACGCGATCGAAGCGCCGAGCCTATAACCGGCGCCAGAAAATGAAAGTCTCTCCGCCGTGACTCGCAGGGAGCAAGGTTTTCTGGCGGCAACTGCCGCGGTTACGGCCCTCGCGGGTGTCCTTCGCTACTCGGGCGGCGGTGCAGTGGCCGCCTTCGCGGCCGCGACGGCGGCGCTCGCCGGGCTCGCGTGGGTGGTTGCGCTCGCCACCGAGCAGGTCGGACTCCGGTTTGGCCCGGCCGTCACGGGCTTCATGCAGTCGACCCTCGGCAACCTGCCGGAGTTCTTCATCGTCGTGTTCGCGCTCGGCTCCGGCGAGGTGGTGGTCGCCCAGACTTCCCTGATCGGCTCCATCTTCGCCAATGCGCTGCTGGTGCTCGGACTGGTGATCGTCGCCGGGTCGGTCCAGGCAAAGGATGGCTGCATGCGCTTCGGCCGTCGACTCCCGCAGGACACGGCCACCCTGCTGTTCGTCTCCCTCTTCGTGATCGTGATCATCGGGCTCTCGATCGCATCCTCCAACCAGGCGAGCCATCACATCCAGGGCCTCTCAGTTGTCGGGTCGATCTGCCTGCTGGTGGTCTATGGCGCCTGGGCCTGGGGCTACCTGCGCTCCGACACCGCGACCACGGAGTCCGGGGTGGAGGAGATGAAGCCACGGCTCCCGTTCGCCTTCGCGGTCTTTCTCCTGACGGTCGCCGGCGTCGGGGCGGCCTTCGTCTCTGACTGGTTCATCCATGCACTCGACCCGGCGGTTGCGTCGCTTGGGATCTCAAAAGCCTTCGCGGGGCTGGTGATCGTCGCGATCGCGGGCAACGCGGTGGAGAACTTCACCGGGATCTTCCTCTCCGCCAAGGGCAAGTCGGACCTCGCGATCTCGGTCGTGAAGAACTCCGTCGCCCAGATAGCCGCCTTCCTCTTCCCGGCCCTGGTGCTCACCTCGCTGCTCTTCACGACGCACCTGACCTTCGCCCTGGCGCCCGTATATATAGGGGCGCTCTTCCTGACCGCGATCGCGGTCTGGCAGATCACCGGCGATGGCGAGGCCCAGATGTTCGAGGGCCTGGCGCTGATCGCGATCTACGTGGTGTTGGCGGCGTTCACGCTTTACGACTGATCGGTTCTACGCTTGGTGCACTCGGTCGTGCGCGGGATTCGATCCCGCTTCACCAAAGAACGGCCCGCTTCGGCGGGCCGTTCGCTTGCTACGAAAGCTCGATGTCGGGGTCGTCCTCGGCCAAATCCTCCGCCAGCGCCTCAACGATCCGCGGATCGAATTCCGTGCCGGTGGAGCGACGCAACTCCGCCAGCGCTCGCTCCTGGCTGAGGGGCGGCGCATCGGCTCGCTTCGCGGTCAGGACGACGTAGGCGACGCAGACGGCGAGGATGCGTGAGCCGAGTGGGATCTGGTCGCCGGCCAGGCCGTCCGGGTAGCCGCTGCCGTCGTAGTTCTCGCGGCTCGAGCGGACCAGGGTCGCGACCGAGGCGAGGGCGGGGGCCGAGCCGATGATGTCGGCGCCGGCGCTCGGGAGGTTGCGGATCACGATGGATTCCGCCGCGGGCAGGTGGGTCTGGCTCTCGATCACGGCGTCGGGAACCGAGAGCACACCGATGTGCTGAAGGCGGGCGGCGAAGACGATGTCGTCGAGCTGCTCGCGGCTCAGGCCGAGCATCCGGCCGACCGAGATCGCGTGGTAGGCAACGGCGCGCAGATGCGGGCCCATCTCGGGGCGGCGGGCATTGATGATCGCCATCAGGGCGTCGTGGGCCTGGTGCTTGGCCGATTGGAGCTGGAGGCGCTTGTCGGTGGCCAGCCGCTGGCCTGCGAGCTGCAGCGCCTGGTCCGGGTCGGTGGCGTCGTCGGGGAGCGTCACCACTCCGTGTGCCCGGCTGGTCGCGGTCTCTTCGTCGTTCGCGCCGGAGACGAAGAGGGTCATGGCGACCTCGCCGGGATCGCGGTCGGCGGCGGGCACGACGGCGCAGAACTGATTCCCGTCGACCCGGTAGGCCTTGCCGTCCAAGCGGCGCACGACGCCGGAGAGGTTGCGAGAGAAGCCGCGGAGCAACTCGTCGCTCGCCTTGAAGCCCAGCCGGTCGCGATACTCGGTGACGCCCTCGAGCTCGAGCAGGACGAGCGTCTGCTGGTCGTTGGGCGAGTCGAGTAGCACGCGCAGGTCGTTGCGGAGCTGCAGCCGGTTGGCGAGCCCGGTTACAGCGTCCACGACGGCGCGGCGATGGTTGTCCTCGACGATCCACGCGAAGACCGTCCCGATCAGCCCCAGGCCGAGCCAGAAGGTGAGGTCGGGGACCTTCTGCTGGACGTGGTTGTAGATCAGCAGCGTGGCCGCGATGACGACGAAGACCGCCGGGCCTGCGATCCTCCACTCCCGCTCGAATGCCCGGAGGCGCGCCCAGGCGCGGCGGAAGCGCGAGGGCTTCCGCGCGTCGGATTCAAGCGTTCGCGATTTCCTCGGGGAGCCCCCGAGCGTGTGCGCCTCCATTAGGGCCAATATCGACCGATACGGCGGACAACTCGTCTAATTGGACATCTGATGCATCGCTGCCCAACGCCGCGATGGATGCCCCGTGCCTGAGCCGTCGGTTCAATGATGAGTTTTGTGGAGTGCGGGCCCGGGGTTGACTTCGATCACCATCGGGATCTAGGGTCGAGCGATCACCAGGCGGCAGCGAAGAAGGGCGGAGAAGGAGCGACGTCACGCGAGCGGTGCACGCCAGCTTGCGACCGGCGCGGGGGTGACCGTCGGGGCCACGCTGCTGATGGGCGGAGCCGCACAGGCGGCCTGCACCTGCACCGTCGACAGCCTCGCGGATCCCACCGATGGCGGGCACACGACCCTTCGCGACGCGGTCATCAGCGCTGAGCTGCCAGCCAACATGGGCTCGACAATCACCTTCGCCTCCGGACTGTCGGGAACGATCACCCTCGGCAGCGAGCTGCCCCACATCAACCAGGCGACGACGATTCAGGGCCCGGGGGCGGGGCAGCTGGCGGTCAGCGGCAACGACGCGAGTCGCCTTCTCTACCTCAGGTCGGCGACCGCAGGTTTCCCGGTGACGATCTCGGGGCTTACTCTCGCGCATGGGAAGCAGTCCCTCGATGCGGGAGGCGCGATCTACAGCTACAACGCCAACCTCACCATCTCCAACGCCGTGTTGTCAGGGAACTCGGCCGCCGGCGGTGGGGGCGCCATCTGGGCCTATTCGACCAACGGCAGGCTCACGATCCGAGACTCGACGCTCGTGGGCAACTCGACCGGCGCGGGCGGTGGCGCGATCTACGACGTCGGCACATCCATGACGGTCCAGGGCTCGACCTTCAACGGGAATCAGTCCGCTGACCGCGGTGGGGCGATCGGGATGGACCTGCCGAACCCGGCGTCGACAATCGAGAACTCGACCTTTACGGGCAACCACACAACAGGGGGACGCGGCGGCGCCATCTACAGCTACAGCGCCCTGTATGGGCTGACGATCCGCAACACCACGGTGGCCGGCAACAGCACACCGATCGCTGGGGGAGGCATCTTCGCCCACGGCGCCTTCGCCTCGGGTCCAGTTGTTCTCCAGAACTCGATCGTCGCCGGCAACAGCGCCGCCTCCCCGCCTGATCTCGGCGGGGCGTTCAACTCGGCCTTCAGCCTGATCCAGAGCGTGTCCGGAGCGACGGTCAACGAGACCGTGCCGGCCTCGGACGTCACCGGCCAGCCTGCGCAGCTGGCGGACCTGGCGAACAACGGCGGCTCCACTCAAACGATGAAGCCGGCCGTGACGAGCCCGGCGGTCGACAAGGGAGCGGCCTTCGGGCTCGGGACGGACCAGCGGGGTCAGACCCGGCCGTTCGACTTCCCGACGATTCCCAATTCGACGGCGCCTGGAGCCGACGGCAGCGACATGGGCGCCCTCGAGCTGCAGCCGTCCGATCTGCCCTCGAACTCCTTCACGGTTGGGAAGCTGAAGGGGAAGAAGCTCAAGCTGAACCTCTCCTCTGCGGGGACGGTGCAGCTCACCGACGCCGCCGCGAGTGTCTCGAGCGCCGTGGCCGCGAAGGCGAAGAAGCAGCTCAAGCCGTCGACTGCGAAGGGCGGGCCCGGCGCGATCACCGTGACGCTGAAGCTGACCAAGGCCGCCACGGCCAAGCTGAGCCAGGCGGGCAAGCTCAAGCTGCGCGCGGCGATCAGCTTCACGCCGACCGGCGGAGTGCCCGCCTCCAAGAAGGCAAAGCTCAAGCTGAAGGCAAAGCGGTAGCTCGGAAGAAGACCGACGCCAGCTAGGACAGGTGTTCAGGAGTTGACCAGCCGGCCAACAGCGCCCATCAGCTCCTGCACCTGCTCCTCGGTCGCGCCCTTGCCGCCTCGCATGCAGTTGCGGACGTGGTCGTCGACCAGGCCCAGGGCGATCTTGTTGAGGGCGGCCTGGGCGGCCTCGATCTGGGTCAGGACGTCGATGCAGTAGCGGTCCTCCTCGATCATCCGCTTCACCCCACCGACCTGGCCCTCGACGCGGGCGAGCCTGGTGAGGAGCTGGTCCTTCGATGCCTTGTAGCCGGGTGTCTTCGTATCGGTCATGTTCGCAGCATACCCCCATGGGGTATAGTCGTCAACCATGGCGGACGTGATCTCCACCATCGGCGAGGGGTTCAAGCAGTCCTTCCTGATGGCTTACGAGGTCTGGTGGGCCCTGGTCCTCGGCTTCGCGATCTCGGCGATCGTCCAGGCCTGGGTCCCGCGCGAGAAGGTCGAGTCGGCCCTCTCCGGCAGCGGGTTCGGTCCCCTCGCCAAGGCGACCGGCCTCGGCGCCGCATCCTCATCCTGCTCCTACGCCGCGATCGCAATCGCGAAGTCGCTGTTCCAGAAGGGCGCTTCCGCGGTGACGGCTCTGGCCTTCCAATTCGCCTCGACCAATCTCGTCTGGGAGCTCGGCCTTGTGATCTGGATCCTGATCGGCTGGCAGTTCACCCTGGCCGAGTTCGTCGGGGGGATCGTCCTGATCGTCCTGATGGCGATCCTCCTGCGGCGGTTCGTCTCGCCACAGCTGGAGGAGCGGGCTCGGGAGCACGCGCAGCACGCACAGGTCGACCACATCCACCACGCGGTCGGCGAGCAGATGAGCTGGAGGGACCGGCTCACCTCGATCCGCGCGTGGTCCGACGTCGCCCACAACTTCCGCAGCGACTGGACGATGCTCTGGAAGGAGATCAGCATCGGCTTCCTGCTCGCCGGCTTCATCGGCCTCCTCGGCGACGACTTCTTCAACGCCCTCTTCATCACGGACGCGCCGGCGGGGATCCAGCTGATCGAGAACGTGATCGTCGGGCCGATCATCGCCGTGCTCAGTTTCGTCTGCTCGATCGGCAATGCGCCTCTGGCGGCCGTCCTCTGGTCCGGCGGCATCAGCTTCGGCGGCGTGATCGCCTTCCTCTTCGCCGATCTGATCGTGCTGCCGATCGTCGCCGCCTACATCAAGTACTACGGGCGGGAGTTCGCGCTACGGATCACGGCGCTCATGTTCGTGGTCATCGTGATCGCCGCGCTCGTGGTCGACCTCGTCTTCGGCGCCGTTGGCCTGATCCCCGACACCCGCCCGTCGCGGGCCGACATCTTCGGTTCGATCCAGCTCGACTACAAGCTCGTCCTCAACATCCTCGGCCTGGCGATCTTCGCGGCGCTCTTCTATCTGACCGCGCGGCGCGGCTCTACTGACCCGGTCTGCGGGATGAAAGTGGACCGCTCCAAGGCCCTGACGGCCGAGCACGCCGGGAGGACCTACTTCTTCTGCTCCGAGCACTGCCGGTCCCAGTTCGAGGCCGACCCCGACGTGTACACGCGCAAGGGAGCGGCGCCGGCCGCAGCCCACGCCCACTGATGGAGGTCTCTCGATGGAATTCGCCAAACCTAGGCACGGCTTCACGCCCCACGGACAGTTCGAAGGACGCTCCCTGGAGGAGGTGGTCCAGGATCCGGAGGGCCGCGCCTCGCTCGCCGCGCACATCCCAGACCAGGGCCGCGGGCGGCAGAAGCTCGCTCTTTCCTGGCTCTCCTGGGGTCTCCAGCGAGAGGTGACGCTCGAGAATCTCGACGAGATCACCAGCGGTGGCGGGCACGACCATGCCCACTGAACAGCGGGGATACCTGCCCGCGCTCCGCTTTCCCGCCCTCACTCGGATCTACGACCCGGTGGTCGGGCTCACCACCAGGGAGCAGCGGTTCAAGGAGCTGCTGGTCGAGCAAGCGTCTCCGCAGGCCGGCCAGCGCATCCTCGATCTCGGCTGCGGCACGGGCACGCTGGCGATCCAGGTGAAGCGGCGCCAGCCGCAGGCCGAGGTGGTGGGCCTCGACGCCGATTCGGAAATGCTGGGGCGGGCCCGGGAGAAGGCGAACAGCGCGGGTGTCGAGCTCGAGCTCACCGAGGGCTTCTCCGACGAGTTGCCCTTCGAGGACGCCAGCTTCGACCGTGTGCTCTCGACCCTCTTCTTCCACCATCTGGATCCGGAGCCGAAGCGCCACACGGCGCGCGAGATCGCCCGTGTCCTTCGCAAGGGAGGCGAGCTGCACGTCGCAGACTGGGGCAAGCCCTCGGATCCGGCGATGGCCGTTGCGTTCCTCGGCATCCGGCTGCTCGACGGCTTCGGCAACACCGCTGACAACTACCGGGGTGAGCTGCCGGCGATCTTCGAGGAGGCCGGACTCGTGGCCGCGGAGCAGACCGATCGGCTCCGCACGGTCTTCGGAACGCTGGCGCTCTACCGCGCCGAGCGCGGAAGTTGAAAAAAGGCGTCCCCGAACGCCGGGCCCGAACCGGGACGGGCCCGGCGCTCCGAGGCGCCTCCTTTGCAGCTACCCCGTATTCCGATTCTTACTACTCGAACGAGAAAGGCGGGTACTTGTCGGTGACGAGCAGGAACGCATATGCGAGCACGCGGTTGTGCCAGCGCGCCACCCCGACGATGAAGTCGAACAGCGACTTCGGGTAGCGACCGGTGAACAGGATCGCGAACCAGGCGAAGATCACCACGAAGAACGCAGCGATGTAGAGGAAGAACAGGACGACGTAGTGCGGGATGGCGAGGAACCACTTGACGAGCGGCATGCCGCGCCCCAGGTCGGTCTCGGCGTTCGGGTACTGGATCTCCAGGCTCAGCGCCTGCTGCTCGTCCGTCGACGGGTACTCATCCCTGAGCAAGGCGAAATAGATCCCCACCCGGTTCGAGAAGCGCAGCAGCTCGCGGTTCCAGTCGAACCACCAGCGCGGGTACTTCTTCCGGAACAGGATCATCAGTAGCGGCGCCGCGAACAGAAACCCACCGGCGGCCACCAGGGTCGTGGTCGTGTTGTTCAGGTTGTACGAATAGTTCCCTCCGGACACCGTCTCCAGCAGGATCGCGATCGGAATGACCGTGAAGAGCCGGAAGAAGGTCGTGAGCCGGTTGAGATCCCGGTCCGGGTATTCCACCGAGTAGGTCAGGGGATAGCTCTCATCCATGTCTCTCTCCGATGATTGGGTTTGCCCTCCGGTCGAAAACCGTACGCCCGGCCTCGGACCGTTCCTCGGGAGCGCAATCATCTGGACATGGCGCACCGGATCACGTGGCTGGACGTATTCGCGGAGCGGCCGCTGGCCGGGAACGGGCTCGCCGTGGTCGCCGACGCGGATGCCGTGGGCGACGAGACCATGCTCGCCCTGGCTAAGGAGACGCGCCTCTCCGAGACGACCTTCGTGCAGTCGGCGCAGGCCGATGGCGCCGACTACCGCAACCGGATCTGGGACCCGCACGAGGAGCTTCCGTTCGCCGGACATCCCTCGCTCGGCACCGCGGTGGCTGTGGCGCGCTGGCGCGGCCTCGAAGAGGCGAGCTTCGTCCAGGAAACCGGCGCCGGCTTGCAGCCGATCGACGTACGCAAGCTGAACGGGAGCTGGCGGGCGTCAATGCTCCAGAACGAGGCGGAGTTCGGTCCGGAGCTCGATCGCGACGCAGTGATGACGGCCGTTGGCCTGCGCGGCGAGGACGCCCATCCGGAGATGCCGCCCCAGGTCGTCTCCACCGGGATGCCGCACGTGATGGCTCCGGTCGCCGCCCCCGACGCCCTGGCCCGTGCGCTGCCCGACTACTCGACCATCTACGAGCTCTCGGAGCCGCACGGCTCGATCGTCATCTACCTCGCCTGGCTCGACCCCGACGGCGAGACAGTGCGAGCCCGGTCCTTCACCCGCACCGTGGAAATGGGGGAGGACCCGGCAACCGGCTCGGCCGCCGGGCCGCTGGGCGCGTATCTCCACCAGCGCCTCGGGGTCGACGGCCTGACGATTCGCCAGGGGGAGGAGATGGGCAGGCCGAGCGTGCTCGAGGTCGAGATGGAGGACGGCCGTCCGCGCGTATCCGGCGGCGTCATCCCCCTGATCGACGGAGAGATCAGCCTGCCGTAGCCCGGCTTGACGGTCCGCGGCGGAGCGCCCGGAGCCGATCGCGCACCCGGCGCCGCTTCGTCTCGAGCTCTTTCTCGAGCACGTCGATCTCGTCGCGTCGGTGGCGAAGCAGGGCGAGCTGGTTCTCGATGTATCCCAGCGACTGCTCCAGGACCTCGCGCTGCCGGACGGGGTCCTCGATACCGGCCTGCCATTCGCGCCGGAGCGAGGCGCGCGCGTTTTCGGCGGTGACCAGCTCGCGGAGCTCCTCAAGCGAGACCCCGAGCAGCTCCCGCAGCCTGATCACCTCACGCAGGTGCTCGAGATCCTCTTCCCCGTAGGTTCGGTGAGCCCCTGGCTCCCGCTTCTCGCCCGGCGTGAGCAGCCCGATCTCCTCGTAGTAGCGGATGGTCCTGGGCGTCGTCTGTGTGAGCTTCGCCAGGTCCCCGATCCGGAAGCGGCCCTCCTCGCTCATGCGGCCGCCCTCTCTCCGGCCGGCACCGCAGCCTGGCTTGTCTCGCGGACGTGGCGCGGGCGAAGCAGCGAGACGCCCGCGCCGATCAGCGACGTTGCCGCCAGGACCCAGAGCGCGGTGTGCATGTTGTGGATGAAGATGTCGAGCTCGGAGGACGGCAGACCCGAGGCCAGGCCCGAGAAGATCTTGAAGAGGACGTCCTTCGGCACGGCGGCCGTCACGATTGCGAGCACGAAGGCGATCGAGAGGACGGCCCCCGTGTTCTGGAGCATCGTCCGCGCTCCTGCGGCGATCCCGCGGCGGTTGGGCGGGACGGTTCCCATCATCGCCGCCGTGTTGGGCGAGTTGAACATCCCCGAGCCGATTCCGACAAGGCCGAGCCAGAGCGCCGGTTCCCAGTACGGGGTGTGCGCCTCGAGGGTGGTCATCCCGGCGAGGGCGACGGCCGAGACCAGCATCCCGAGTGCGGCGAGCATTCGCGATCCGCGCCGGTCGGCCCAGATACCGGCCAGGGGCGAGGCGATCAGCATCCCGATCGCCATCGGCGAGAGCTTGATGCCGGCGGTGATCGGGTCGTCGCCCTCGACGCCCTGGAAGTAGAACACGAAGAGGAAGAGCAGAGCGAAGCGGGAGAGGCCGTTGATGAAGGCGGCGCCGGTGGCGGCAGCGAACAGCCTGTTCTTGAAGATGCTCAGGTCGAGCATCGGGGCCTTGGCCCGGCTCTCGATCAGGACAAAGGCCGGCAGCAGCACAACCGCCGCGGCGAGGGAGGCGATCACGATCGGCTCGGTCCATCCCGAGAGGCCGCCCTTGGAGACGCCGTAGACGAGGCCGGTGAGGCCCACGAGGAAGACTGCGGTGCCGAGCAGGTCGAGCCCTCGCTCGGTGTCGCGCCTGGCCAGCTCGTGTAAGACGAGGGCGCCCCAGACGGCTCCGGCGATGCCGAGCGGGATGTTGAACCAGAAGACCCAGTGCCAGGAGATCGAGACGAGAACGCCACCGAGGACGGGGCCGATCACCAACCCGACCGCGGCGACCATCGTGTTGGTCCCCATGGCGAGCCCGAGCTGCTCCTTCGGAAAGGCGTCCGTGACGAGGGCGGCTGCGTTCGCGAAGAGGAACGCGGCGCCGACACCCTGAACGATCCGCCAGAGGATCAACTCGGTGCCGCTCCCTGAGAAGCCGGCGCCGAGCGACGCGGCGGTGAACAGCACGAAGCCGCCGACGTAGGCCTTCTTCCGCCCGAAGAGATCGGAGAGTCGCCCGGCGGTGAGTACCAGCACGGTGGAGCTGATCATGTAGGCGAGGATCACCCAGACGAGCTGGAGCAGGCTGGTCCCGAGGGAGCGCTCCAGGTCGGGCAGGGCGATGATCAGCGTCCCGGAGTTGATCGTGGCGAGCAGCATCCCCAGGCTCGTGCAGCTGAGGGCCCACCACTTGTAGTTGTGGTGCTCCGCGGAAACGCCCGGCCGGAAGCGGCTGCGAGTGGGTTCGACCGATTCTGACGTTCACGTAAGAATCAATATAGCGCGACGGATTCCCGGCCTCGCGATCGCCCGAGAGGTCATACGGTTCGCAGCGCGATGGACCGCGACCGGCTCAAGGATCTGATTCAGGCGGAGCGCGAGCAATTCGCCCGCGAGCACCCCAAGTCCCGCGCCCTCTTCGAGGACGCCCGGCGGAATCTGCTGGACGGGGTCCCGATGAGCTGGATGTCGAGGTGGCGGGGCGGCCATCCGGTCTTCGCCTCCGATGCCGAAGGAGCGCGAATCACCGATGTGGACGGCAACAGCTACGTCGACTTCTGCCTCGGCGACACCGGCGCGATGGCCGGGCACGCTCCGGCCCCCACGGCCGCGGCGGTCGCGGACCGCTACGGGAAGGGGGCCACCCTGATGCTCCCGACCGAGGACTCGATCTGGGCCGCGGGAGAGCTCGCCCGCCGCTTTGGCCTGCCCAAGTGGCAGCTCACGCTCTCCGCCACGGACGCGAACCGCTTCGCGATCCGGCTGGCGCGCCAGATCACGGGGCGCCGCCGCGTTCTCGTGTTCAGCTACTGCTACCACGGCACGGTCGACGAGACCTTCATCGTCGTCGGCCCGGACGGACGGCCGGTGTCGAGGGACGGCAACGTCGGTCCCCCGGTCGATCCGACCGAGACCACGGCTGCGGTCGAGTTCAACGACGCCGAGGCGCTCGAGCGGGTCCTCCGCGAGGAGGAGATCGCGTGCGTCCTGACCGAGCCCGCCCTCACCAACATCGGAATCGTCCTGCCCGAGCCCGGCTTCCACGACGCCCTCCGCGACCTGACCCGGGCGACCGGGACCCTGCTGCTGATCGACGAGACCCACACGTTCAGCGCCGGCCCGGGTGGATACACCGCCGCGTACGGGCTCCAGCCCGACCTTCTGACGATCGGCAAGGCGATCGCCGGCGGTGTGCCGGCCGGGGCCTTCGGAATGAGCGAGGAGGTCGCGGGGCGCATCGCTGGACAGCTCGACGCCGACTACGAGGACACGGGCGGCGTGGGCGGCACCCTGGCGGGCAACGCCCTGTCCGCGGCGGCCATCCGCGCGACCCTCGACCAGGTCCTGACCGCCGCGGCCTTCGAGCGGATGATCGAGCTCGCGGGGAGCTTCACCGAGGGCGTCCGGCGTGTGATCGACGAGAACGATCTGCCCTGGCACGTGGTCCAGCTCGGCGCCCGGGCGGAGTACGGATTCCTCCCGGAGCCGCCGACCAGCGGAGGCCAGGCGGCGGCGAGCTCCGATCCGGAGCTCGAGGAGTACCTCCACCTCTTCTGTCTCAACCGCGGCGTTCTGATCACGCCGTTCCACAACATGGCCCTGATGTCGCCGGCCACCGAGCGCGAGGACGTGGAGCGTCACACCGAGGTCTTCGCCGAGGCCTGCGAGCTTCTGGTTGCGGCCTGACGCGGGATACTGCGGGCGATGCACGACTGTGACGTCGTAATCGTCGGAGCGGGGCTCGCGGGGCTGACGGCCGCACGCGAGCTGACCGGCGCGGGGCTCGACGTTCACGTGCTGGAGGCGCGCGACCGCGTCGGTGGCAGGACCCTCAACCACTCAGTCGGTGAGCGACCCGAGGACGTCGTTGAGCTCGGCGGTCAGTGGGTGGGGCCGACCCAGCTCGAGGTGATGGCGCTGGCCGAGGAGCTGGGGCTCGAGACCTACCCGACCCACAACGAGGGCAAGAACCTGTTCGAGGCGAAGCTCGGGAAGGTCAAGAGCTACAGCGGCACCATTCCGATGCTCGGCCCGCTGGTGATGGCCGACTACGGCCGCGCCGACCTGCGGCTGAAGCGGCTGATCAAGAAGGTCTCCCCCGAGGCACCCTGGGAGGCGTCGAAGGCCGAGGAGCTCGATGGGCAGACCTTCGAGACCTGGATCCGCGGCGCCACTCGGACCACGACAGCCCGCGAGGCGATCGCGATGGCCTGCCACGCCGTCTTCGCGGTTGAGCCCTCCGAGATATCCCTGCTCCACGTCCTCTTCTACGCGGCGTCGGCGGGGGGATGGGACGACCTGCTCGACACCGACGGCGGCGCCCAGCAGGACCGAATCGTCGGCGGCTCGCAGCTGATCTCGCTGCGGATGGCCGAGGAGCTCGGCGACCGCGTCCAGCTCTCCACCCCGGTGCGGTCGATCCGCACCGACGGCGGCGGCGTCGTCGCCGGCGAGGTGCGGGCGCGGCGCGTGATCGTGGCACTGCCTCCTGCTCTCGCCGGGCGAATCGAGTACGACCCGGTGCTCCCAGCGGCGCGCGACCAGCTCACCCAGCGGATGCCCATGGGCTCGGTGATCAAGACGATGTCGATCTACGACGAGCCGTTCTGGCGTGAGGAGGGCCTTTCGGGGTCGGCGGTCAGCCTGCCCGGCCCCGCGCAGGTGATCTTCGATAACACGCCCCCCAACGGCGTCCCGGGCGTGCTGCTCGGCTTCCTCGAGGCCGATGACGCGCGGGTCCTCGGCCGCATCAGCGAGGCGGAGCGCCGCGACGCGGTGACCGGCGGGCTGGCGCGGGTCTTCGGGCCGCGCGCCGCGAAGCCGAGCGGCTACGTCGAGAAGAACTGGAGCGCCGAGCCGTACTCCCGCGGCTGCTACGCCGGGGTCCTCGGGCCGGGCGCCTGGACCTCGTACGGCACCTGGCTTCGCGAGCCGATCGACCGGATCCACTGGGCGGGGACCGAGACGGCGACCCGCTGGATGGGCTATTTCGACGGCGCCGTGCAGTCCGGGAAGCGAGCCGCCGCGGAGGTCATGCGAACCGAGGGCTCGGCCTTCGCCACCGCGGCCGGCGCCCGCGCCGCGCAGGCTTCGCGCGTCATCCCCCGATGAGGCTCATCGACGTCCGGCATCTCGGCCGAGAGCGGGTGATCGGCTGCTGGGAGCTCGACGGGGTGCTGATCGATCCCGGGCCAACGAGCTCCATGGAGAACCTGATCGAGGCCCTCGACGGCGAGGCGCCGCGGGCGTTGCTGCTCACCCACATCCACCTCGACCACGCAGGCGCGACGGGCAATCTCGTCAGACGGTGGCCCGAGCTGCCGGTCTACGTCCACGAGAAGGGTGCGCGACACCTGGCCGATCCCGAGAAGCTGCTGGCGAGCGCCGAGCGTCTCTACGGCGATCAGATGGAGCGGCTCTGGGGCGAGGTCGCTCCAGTCCCAGAGTCCAATCTCACGCCGCTCACGGGCGGGGAGGAGGTGCTCGGCTTCAAGGTCACCTACACCCCCGGCCACGCCTCCCACCACGTCAGTTACTTCCACCCGCCGAGCGGGCGTGCGTTCGTCGGGGACATGGCCGCCGTGCGGATCCCGCCGAGCGACTTCGTCATGCCGCCGACACCGCCGCCCGACATCGACCTCGAGCTCTGGGAGGACTCAATAGAGAGGATCCTCGACTGGCAGCCGCGGAGCCTGGGCCTGACGCACTTCGGCTCGATCGATGAGCCGGAGGCCCATTTCGGCGTCGTCCGCGAGCGGCTGCGCGAGCAGGGCAACCTGGCTCGCGAGCTCTCCTCGGAGCAGTTCGAGGAGCGCATCCGTGAACAGGTGTCCAGCCGGGCGGACGCTGAGACGTCCGAAGCCCTGCTCCAGGCGGTCCCGCTCGAGCAGCAGTGGTGGGGTCTCGACCGCTACTGGAGCAAGCAAGGCGCGAGCGGCTAGGCGGGCTCGGGCTCTGGTTCCAGCTCCACCGGGGCGAATCGCGCCGCGTGGATGGCGACGGTCCGGTTGCGGCCGTTCCGCTTCGCCTCGTACAGCGCTCGGTCGGCGCGAACCAGGAGCTCGGCTCCGCTCTCGACGCCGTCCCACTGCGCTATGCCGGCGGAGACGGTCTCGCCGCTCGGCACGCACTCCCGGAGGCTCTCAATGATGTTCTGCGACTGGTGGGCGTCAGTGGCCGTCAACAGGACCGCAAACTCCTCGCCGCCGTAGCGAGCGATGAGGTCGGCCGTGCGGAGGCGGGCCCTCCACAGCATGGCGGCATCCTTGAGGTGGCTGTCGCCCGCCGGGTGCCCGTTCAGATCGTTGAACTCCTTGAAGCGATCGAGGTCGAGGAGTGCCACACAGACCGGTGTCCCGGTGCGGCCGGCCATCGCCAGCTCGCGATGGAGCGCCTCATCCCAAGCGCGGCGGTTGGGCAACTCGGTGAGCGCATCGGTGCGCGCCATCGTCCCGAGCTGCGACTGGAGCCGCTCGCGCTGGCGCACGAGCTCGTTGATCGAGAACCCCACGATGCCGGCGACCCCCATCCAGAAGGCAGCCGCCAGCGGCTCGAGCGCGGGATAGCCGTCGAAGGCGGGGGACGGAATTGCGAGGGTTACGCCCAGCCCGATGACGGAGATCAGCAGCTGGCCGCGCGTCCCATAGAACGCGAACCAGATCACAGGAAGCAATACGACCGGCGTGTAGGCCGCGGTGACGCTCTCGTGGGAGCTCCGGACGAGGGCCACCATCACGAAGGGAAGCAGCGCGGGGATCGCCTGGGTCCAGGCCGGCAGTCGCTCCCACGGCAGGAGGAGTGCACTGCCGACGATCACCGGAATCAGCGCCAGGGCGAGCAGGTCGCCCGTGCTCGGCCAGTCGGGGAGGAGCGGCAGGAAGGTGCAGGCGAGCACGCCGGCCGTCACCCAGGGTAGGCAGCGCAACCACACCCCATCCCCCTCGAGAGGACGGCCCCGGGTGACGTCGAGCCCGGCGTCGCTCAATTCCTGCAGGGCCTTTCGCCCCTTGCTGTGCAGCACAAGAGAAGGAAAGCCGGTACCGCCGCAGGCGGCAAGGCCCTTTCTGGGTAAGTAGCCTCGGGGCTCGGATGCCCAGACCCAGAACCCTTCTCATCATCGACATCCAGCGCGACTACTTCCCCGGGGGCGCCTATCCGCTGGTGGAACCGGAGGCCGCTGCCGAGGCCGCGCGCCAGGTGTTGGATCGGTTCCGTGACGCGGGAGACCCGGTGATCCACATGAAGCACGTCTGGGATGCCCCTGACGCCGAGTTCATGAGGCCCGGGACGGAGGGAATCGAGATTCACCCCGAGGTCGAACCGGCCGATGGCGAACTCGTGCTCGAGAAGACCGCGCCGAATTCCTTCCTGGACACCTCACTCGAAGAGGAACTGCGCCGGCGGGACACGACCGACCTGGTCGTCGCCGGGATGATGAGCTCGATGTGCGTTGACGCGACCGTCCGCGCGGCGGCCGACCTCGGGTTCTCCCCGACGGTCGTTCACGACGCGTGCGCGGCCCCCGATCTCGACTTCAACGGCGTCGAGGTCCCGGGGGCCGCGGTCCACGCGGCGTTCATGGCGGCGCTCGCCGACAGCTATGCCGAGGTGATGAGCGCTACCGAATTGCTTGCGGCCGGCTAGTAGCCGTAGCCGCCTGACGATCCGCCCGACGAGCTCGAGCTGGTGGTCGGTGCGGCGGCGCCACTGGAGCCGGAGCTCGCCGCTGAACCGCCGGTCATGACCGCGGTCCACGTGAATGACGTGCCGCCGAAGCTGTCCGTGAATCCGTTGCCGGTGGCCTGGCCCGGGCTGTCCGACACGAACGTGTAGACGGGCATGCCGTTGTAGGTCACCTGTCCGTTGGAGACGCCGAGCTTTGCCTGCACGGCCGAGTCGGAGGAGGTCGGCTTCCCGCCCGAGGGCGCCATGAGCGGCGGCCAGATGCTCTGGCACGCGCTGGTGCACGCCATCTTCGAGGCGGTGTCCTGGTTGTTCGTGTAGAGCACGTCGCCCTTCGAATCCACGAGCACGGTCCCAACGCCGCTCACCGACTTCGTCGAGACGGTGTCGGAGGTGGAGCTGGTTGGGACCGGCGCGGTGCTCGCCGCATTTGAGGAGCTGCTGTTGCTGTTGCTGCTTCCGCCGCACGCCGCCAGCCCGATGGCAAGCACCGGCACGGCGATCAGCGCGAGATAACCACGTCTGAAATTCATCACTTGTCCTTGATTGCGCTTGACCCCATTGTCTTCCCAACCGGTACTACGCGAGCGGGTTCCCGCGGGATTGGACCGGGGCAGTGAGCCACGCTTCTGCGTGTCGCCCAGAGCAGCAGCCGCTAAACGGGCAGCAGTAGTGCCTTCCTCCGACACTTCTTCCGCGCTCTCTTTGAGTTTTTTTTCTTGCACTTCTTGAGCGCGGCCGCGCGCTGGCCTGTCGGAGGTGTCGGAGCTGTCGAAGCACAGCTTTGGGTGGCCGTCGCCGCCCCGGTGCTCGCATCCCAGTATGTGAAGTCAATCGCGAAGCTCAGGGTGCGAGCGGGTTGGGTGCATCGTGCGCTCACATAGTGGTGGCCCGGAGAGCCCTCGAGGTTGTCGAACGTGAGGGCGAAATGCGTGATCGCCACTCCGGGCGTGTTCGGCCAGGACGTCGTCGGGATGTTGATCTGGGTGCCGAACGGAGCCCCCCGGGACGACGGACCGATGTCGCCGATCAGCAGCAGGTAGACCGGGCCGCTCGGGATCTCGATGAGGATGAGGACTCTGTCCGTTCCCTTGGAAGGTGTTCCGTTGAAGGCAGTGATCACCCCGCTGATGGCACCGGCGTTGTAGAGGGCGGTGCCTGAGCCGACCCTGGCAGCGCCACAAACCGCCATGGCCTGCGCCGTTGACATGCCCGTGATAGATGCAGGATCGCACTGCGGGATGCCCGTGGTGTCGAAGGCGATGTCGCTGTCGAAGTGGAAGTCAGTGCCGGAGGGCACTGGGCTAAACCCACCCGAGTATGTGGTGTCGAAGCCGAAGGAGAGGCTCACCCCGGAGCTTGTCGCGCTGACCGGGGCGGGGTTCACGGCCCCGTTCGCGGTCACGGAACTGACCGTTGCACCCGCCGTCGACGGCAGCGCAACCAGCCCCAGCTAGCCGAAGGCCAACGCCGCTGCGAGTCGAGGGCGACGTGTCATGGAACGAATCGACCCTAGCATCCGCGTAGCCGACTGCAAAGAGCCTGGCCGATCGTCAGGCGAAGCCGAAGGTCACCGCCAACACGGCGTAGACCAGCAGCAGCTGCAGGCCCGCGTGCCGCCCCACGCTATCTGTAGAGCGTCATCCGAATGTCCACTCCCAACTCTCGACCGCCTTCTCCCACTGATCCGGGGTCTCAGGAATAGACAGACCAGCTGGTTGTTCCACTTCTAGTGCTCCACGTTCTCGACATCGCTTGCGCAGTATCTCTCGACTGAGTACTGCTTTCCATGCAAAGCAGCGGTCTAACGAGCGGTGCCCGTAGTCGCGTTCAGTTGCACCTCCTTGTGGCGGTTTGGGGCGCGCTTGCCGCGCTGCGCTCTGGCCCTACCATCCGAGAGTCCCGTCCGGAGCGATGCCTCCGATGGCCTCAGCCACGACGCCAAGAACTCGCACGTCGGCCTCACGGGTCCTCGTTTCGCTCGTTCTCCTTGCGGCCCTGGTCCGTTTCGCAACCCTTGGCGCCAAGAGCTTCTGGGGCGATGAGATGAACACGGTGGACCTCGTCCACCGCTCGCTCGGACACATGCTGACCGGCATCGGCACTCTGGAATCGACTCCCCCGCTCTATTACCTGCTCTCCTGGCTGTGGATCCAGGTGGTTCCTAGCACCGAGATCGGAATGCGAGCGCTTCCGGCGTTCTTCGGCGTCGCGCTCGTGCCGGTCGCCTATTTGATCGCCCGTGAGGTGGCGTCTTCGCGAACGGCTGCGATTGCGGCCGCGATGGTCGCGTGCAACCCGTTCCTGGTCTGGTACTCGCAGGAGGCGCGCTCCTACTCGCTGCTTACCCTGCTGAGTGCGATCACGCTGCTGCTGGTGCTCCGCGCGCTACGGCGACCGAGCACCCGACTTTACGCGGGCTGGGCACTGGTCTCCGCGCTTGCGCTGACGTCCCACTATTTCGCGGCGTTCATCGTGCTCCCCGAGGCCCTGCTCCTGATGCGGGCAACACCACGTCGCAGGGTGGCCATCCCGGCAGTCTGCTTCGTCGGCCTCGTCGGCGGGCTTCTCCTCCCGCTCGCGCTCCAGCAGCAAGCACATGGCCACGCAAACTGGATCGGCAACGCTCCGATCATCGGCCGTCTCGCCGTCACACCCCTCGAGTTCCTGGTCGGATTCGATCTCACGCCGGCCGCGGTCCCGGTGGCCGCGCTCGCGGTCGTGGCGGCCCTGGTCGGCCTGACCAGGCTTGTCGCAACGCGGCTTCGCGAGGGCCCCGGTCCGCGGCTCGTGGCTGCCCTCCTGGCGGCCACCTTCATCCTCCCTCTGGGCCTGGCGCTGGTCGGCCTCGACTACCTCGATCCCCGCAATCTGATCGTCGCCCTGGTTCCCGCGCTGGTTCTGCTCGCGATCGGATTCGCTGCTCCGGGCAGGCCGTGCCTGGGCGGCGCTGCCGCCGTCGGCCTGTGCGTGGCGTCGCTCGCGGTCGTCGTCCTCACCGCCTGGGAGCCCAAGTACCACAGCGAGGACTGGCGAGCCGCGGCAAGCGATCTCGGGCCACCGCGCGTGGATCGGGTGGTGGTTGCGATACCCGGGAACTTCGCCCGCAAGCCGCTCGAGTACTACCTGCGGGATAGTCGCCCCCTGCCCGCCGCCGGTGGCAGGGTCAAGGAACTCGATGTCCTGGCCCTGCCCCACCAGGGCAACAGCCATCCGGTAACGGTGCCGCTGTTCTCGACGGCTGGGCTGCGCCTGGTCTCGCAGGACTTCGACGGCCGCTTCGTCGCCCTGCGCTACCGGCCAACCAAACGCCTCTGGCTCTCTCCCGCTGAGATTCGGTCCGCAATCAGGAGATCTCAGGCGGCCGTGCTCTGGCAGGGAACGGCAACCTCGGCCTGAGCCGCAGGACTACGCCGAGGTCCAAGCGTGCAAGATTGCGACGGTGCAGGGCACTGAACGCCCGTCCGAGATCACGCTGGACGACCGCTGCTTTCCATGCAAAGCGACTACTGCTTCTCGTCCAAAGCACTACTCCCGCGGCCCTCGGCTTGGAGGGCCGCGTCGCGGCCGGTCAGATCTGGGCGACACCGTGGACGTTGCCGTCGGGGTCCTTGAACCAGGCCACCCGGTCGTCGCCCAGCTCGGCAATCCCCTTCTCGTTCGTGTTGATCGGGCCACTGTGGTGTTGCTCGAAGCTGACGCCGTTGGCGATGAGCTCGTCCACCGTCTTCTCGAGGTCATCCACCTCCCAGCCGGCGATCGTGCCGCCCGACTTGCCCGCGTTGTCGGACGAGGGGTAGATGTGAATCTCGCGGCCCCCGCCGCACGGGTACGTGACCCCGCCGTCGCCGATATCCCTGCCTCCCGAGAGGCCGAGCTTGCCCTCGTAGAACTCCTTCGCCTTCGCCATGTCAGACACCGGTACTGCCGGCTCAACCTTTGCGTCACTCAGACCCATCTCGCTCCCCTTCCGTCGCAGTGACGAAATCCTAGTCACACAGCCTGGCGCCGGGCGGCGGGTGCTGCTTTCAGCCTGGCGCCGGGCGGGGGGTGCTGCTTTCCATGCAAAGGGGGATAGCTGCTTTTCGTCCACAGCGGCGGTTTGCCCTTACTCCGAGAGCCCGGCGGCTTCGAGGGCCAACTCCTTTTCGCCGTAATCCTTAAAGTGGGTGATGAGCCCATTCCGGTAGGTCGCCACGATCGCCAGAGGGGTCTCCTGTTCGATACCGCTCCCTCGGGCGATTGTGGTCTGCGTCCCGATCGCCAGTACCCGGCCCCCAGGTCTCTAACGTCCGAGAAGTCTGTCCGGAACTCGAAGACGTCCAGGAGCCCCGTCACGAACTCCTTGCTGCTTTCCATGCAAAGCGGATAGGCGCTTCTCGTCCAAAGCAGCTATCCCACCTGAGCCGAGGCAGGACCCCGCCGGGGTAGCGCTCTGCGCAAAGACGTCGCAGCGACTAGACGATCAAAAGGCGTCGACCGGAACGATGGTCTTGTCCGGCTCCAGCAAGAAGTACTGACCGCCATTGGGGGCGGACTCGTTCCTGATCAGGTAGCGACCTGGCGTGATAGGACCGATCCTCCTGACCGCGCCGTGCCAGGTATCGGTCTCGACCGCCTCTCCGACTGGCTCCCAGTTCTCCGGTGTGTCCCCCGGCCAGTGGTAGAGAGTCCATTTCGCTACCGCCACGGGTTGACCCTACGCGAGCACTGACTCGAGATGAACTCGGTCATTCGTCCAATCGTCCAGGATCAATCCGCCACGCTGGGTAGCGCGGCTGGCAAAAACGGCGACGCGCCAGCTCGCCCCGCCCCGCCCCGCATAGAGGTGTGATTTCTCAGAGCCCAAACCGCCGCTTTCCATGCAAAGCAACACTCCTTTGGGCCGGCGGGGCCGCGGCTCCAATGCGCGGCAAGGCCATCGCGTAACGCAGCAGCCGCTTCGGCGGTCAACCTGGCGGTCGTGCGTTGGGGAATTGCCGCAGCAGCGAATGGGGCGGCGCGAGATCAAGGCCATCGGGATCGTTCAGGTATCCAGGGCCTCGACCGGGTCGACCTGTGTGGCCGTATTGCCAGACGATCTGATTGGTCCGCGGATTGACCACGATGACCCGGTTGTTGTCATCGTCGTTGGCAAGGACGTCCCCGTTGGGGAGCGGCAGAGCGAGCGAAGGCTTATCGAGTGCGTGTCTGCCCTTGGGGGCATATCGCCATTTCAGGCGTCCATGGAGATCGAACATTTCGATGGTGCCCGGATGGACGTAGTCGGCGCTCAGAAGGAGACCCGGCTTGACCTCGTTCGTGTCCGAGGGGTAGCTGAAACCCGGCGGATGAGCGGCGCTGATCAGCTTCCCTGAGGGGGCCAGCAGGTCGATCCAATTTCCGCTGATCTCGGTGACGACTGTCGCGCCGCTGGAAGTTGGGAAGGCCCCGTTGGGGCTGGCGAAGGACAGCGGCGGGTTGTGGAGGCACAGCCCGGTCGATCCGAGCTGGCGCACCGGAGCATGGGAGGGCGGGTGGAGAATGATCAAGCGGCAGTTCTTGATGTCGGCGCTGAGGATCGTGCCGCCCCCCATCGGGATGGCGTCGTCGGGATTGTTGAGCCGGTTCGGCGTCGCCCCGGGAACTCCTGGACGCCCGTACCGGTAGACAATCCTGTGGCGGCGAACATCGATGACGCTGATCACGAAGTCGTCCTCCTGGGTGGCGACCACGAACTGTCCACTGGGATCGAAGAAGGCGTCGTCAGGGGACTTGAACGTTTGGCCGGCACGCAGATCACCGGGTCGAGGGAACTGCCAGACGACGCGGCCCGCGGGATCCAGCTCGAGTAGGCGGTTGTTGCCGCGATCGGCGATCAGGAGGTCGCCCGGCAGGACCGATGGATCTGACCCTGGACGGGTGAGGGCGCCGGCGTCGGAAGCGGGGCCCTGTCCCCGCTGCGTCCCGCTCAAGAGCAATACCAGCAGTACGGCGATCGGGACCAACACGATGAAACCTGCCGTCAAGCGGCGCCGCCGATAACGGCGCCGACGCTCGAGCCGCCGGCGCTCGAGCCGCCGACGCTGCCGCAACCGGTCGGGAAGGTTGGGCTGCGGGGAGGTCACCTGTGCTGCTCCACTGGCAAAGCGACAGCGCGGCATGAGATGACCGGAACGGACACCCCGTCCCACAGTACGCGCTGGCGGCGAAAACAGTTTCGAGAGGCGGTTCGTCCAGGTTCAGAACTTGGGTGGCGGCAACGTCACGGTGACCATCGATGGTGTGCCATCGATGGTCTCACCGGGAACGTCGTCTTCGGTCGATGGGGTCAACCTGCCGACGAACAAGGACCAGTGTAAGAAGGGCGGTTGGCAACGCCAATAGCGTCGGCGCCAAGCAGCTGAAGGCGGTCGTGGTGAAGACCGCCGGCGGTTCGGTCGCCCCTGGCACCCGCTGTTTGGTCCTTTTCCTCAGGTCTGGCGCGGCCCCCCTGGTCGTGGGGATTTCCCGGCGGCAAGAACTGTGATTCAGGTCGGAGTCGGAGCGGGACCTAGCCGGGGCCTCGGATCAGCCATGACGTGCCGCACTCCACGCATCCAACCCAGGTGCCGTACCGCGTGTACTCGATCAGCCGGACCCACATCGGGTTCCCATGCGCGCACGCATCCGCGCCGGTTTGCTCACGGCCCGGATGCTCTGGCACCGCAGTTGTTCCTCTTTGTTTGTCGGTCACGGTGCGAGGTTTGCTGGAAGGTGGCAAGAGATAGGGAAGCTCCGCACAAAGGCTGGTCAAGGCCCGGTTCTCGCCCGAAGTGGCCAATCCTTCCCTTGCACGCGAAGGGTCGAGGCAAGGGGCTTTGAGCGAGGGGCGCGAAAGCCCGCGACCTTCAGCTGATCTTTCGGAACCCCTTCACCGGCCTTTCAGGAACGGGCGGAGGATGGCTCGAACCAATCCCCGGCATCGGAGGCATCAGATGAACAGCGAGCAGGCCGACCGAAATGACCACTATCTCGCCGCCCAGATGCGACTCGACGCGTTCCGCGCCTGGCGGAGACCGAGGCCACCGTTGCGGATCAGCGTGGCCCGGGAACGAAGTCGCATCCGGCCAAGGAGCGGCGCAATCCCCCGCGGGCATCTCTCCCGAGGCGCGCTTGCCGCCTGACAGGTGATAGCCGTCAACATGTGCCGGCGCGAGAAGCGAGCGCCAGGTCGAAGAGCGCTCCTTTCCATGCAAAGCAGGGGTGCTGCTTTTCGTCCAAAGCGGCTATTCCGAGAGCCCGGCCACTTCGAGGGCCTCGTCTTGGCTGCTGAAGCTGCGGAAGTCCACGATCAGGCGGTTGCGAAGTCCAGCTATCCATGCCGCTGGCGCGTCAATCGTGATGCCGCTGTCCCGGCCGCGAGCAAAGGCCCGTCCCAGAACAAGGATTCGTCCGTCGAGGTCCTGGAAGTACTCAGTCGTTATCCGAAACTCTTCCCAAGCGGCCTCAACGTCCGACCAGAACTGCCTCATACCCGCCGGGCCGTGGTAGGTCACGCCCTCCGGTCCGCCGACGATCCCAGGGTGTATCTCCACCCTCGGATCGAGAACCTTCGCTGCGGCTTCGAAGTCTCTATCGGCGAAAGCCTCGAACAGTGCCCTGACGGCCTCCAGGTTCTCCTCCGACATCGCCTACTCCGAAAGGCCTGCGGCTTCGAGCGCCTCGGTCCTATCGGTGAACTCGTCCACGCGGACTACCCTGCCGTCGCGCAGGGTGTAGACCGCATAGAACCGGGCCTCGATAGGGACCCCGCTTCCCCGACCGCGGCCCCGGTAAAGGGCCTTCACAACCACGCGGTCTCCAGCGTCGATGAATTCCTCGGCGGTCTCCACAAGCTCTTCCCATGAGCTCTCCCAACGCTCAAACTGGTCTCGAATCGCATTCAACCCAGACGACGGTCCATCCTCGACGGGGTTGTAGATGACGTTGGGATCAATCGTCGCCGACGCCTCGGCGCGGTCAGCGTCTCCGTTGTGGAAGACGACAAACGCCCGGTGCACGATCTCGACGCTCTCCTGCGACATCGCCTACGCAGTATCTCGCGCTGGGGGTGATCCCAACAGGAAACCGCCCAGACGAGTGCGCGGGCTTGCATGTGCAAACAATTGCCTTTAGGTTCTGGATGACGGGCCTGACCGCGAGGTAGGCCGTATGGAGGACATCAGGGAGCTTGTGGGAGTCCAGCAGCGTCCCGAGCCGGGGGGCGCGGCCGTGAAGTCCGACGTCGCCAGCGCCGAAATGACACAGCAGCCGGCCAGGGCCCTGATACGTCGCGAGCCCGTGACCTGCGCGGCGGGTCGCCCCCTTCGCGAGGTGGCCCGACTGATGAGGGACGAGAACGTCAACTCGATGGTCGTGCGAGGGGAGAAGGGAGAGCTGGGAATCGTCACGGACAGCGACCTGCGTTCACTTGTTGTGGCCGAGGGCATGTCGGTAGACGCTCCAGTGGGCGAGGTCGTGCCGGGGCCCTTGACCACCGTCGGTGCGGACGATGCCGGCGCCGACGTGATGCTGGCAATGCTCGACAACGACGTGCGCCACGTTGGCGTCCTCTCTCCGAGGGGCGAGTTGTTGGGAGTACTCGGCGGCATCGACCTGGTGGCCGCCGAGGCACGCGCTCCTTTTGCGCTTCGGCACGAGATCGCAAGGGCACGCGACAAGCAAGAGCTCAGTGAGGCGGCTGAGCGGCTCCGGTCCACGGTGGTCGCGCTGCATGCCACCAAGCTCCCTCCGCAGCAGATCGGCCGCGTTATCTCGGTGGTCGCCGACGCGCTGGTCCGGCGCATGATCGAGCTGGCGATCGAGTCCAAGGGCACGGCGCCGGCGGAGTTCGCCTTTCTTGCGCTGGGCAGCCACGGCAGACGTGAGACCGTGCCCTCTTCCGACGTCGACTCAGGGATGGCGTGGGAGGACGAGTCTGAGTCCAGCGACGGCGTTGTGGGCTACATGCGGACGATCGCCGCCGACGTGGAGGACTGCATCCGGGTCGTTGGCTGGAGCCTCGATCCACACGGCGTGACGGCGTCCAGCGAGTTCTCCGCCAGCTCGATGGGCACATGGCGCCGGTCGATCGCGAATTGGCTGCAGAACCCGGGCGACGCACAGGTCGTGATCGCGACTTCGATCCTGCTCGACGGCCGCACGGTTTACGGGCCGGCGGAGCTGGACCCGCGGCCGATCCTGCTGGAGCCCGAAAATCGCGCCGCGCTGCTGCCAACGATGCTCCGACTTGCGCTGGCATTGAAGCTACCGACCGGTCGCCGGGGCAACATCTCGGTCGAGGACTCCGGCGAGCACAGCGGGACCTTCGACATCAAGCACGGCGGACTGCTTCCCGTCGTCGATATCGCCCGCTTTGCGGCACTGAAGGCCGGCGCCAACGTCACGGCGACGATCGAGCGGCTGCGGGCGGCGTCCGAGCTCGGGGCGATCGAGCCCGCTGTTGCCGAGACGCTCGAGGAGGCCTACGACCTCTTCAGCACCCTCCGGCTCGAACATCAGATTCAGCAGCTCGCGCGTGGAGACGAGCCGGATGACCATGTCGACCCGAACGAGCTTTCAGAGCTCGCGCGGCGGTACCTGCGCGATGCATTCCACGAGGTCGCCGCCGTTCAGAAGTCGCTGTCGAGCTAGCTCGTCTAGACAGAGCCCCGCCTCTCGCCGACCTAGGGCTCGCGCGTCATGGCTAGGGGCTCCCTCGCGCTCCTGCCGGTCCGCGCGGCCACCACGGCGGCACGCACGTTCCGCCCAATAGCCGCCCCTATAAACGCGCGAAACGAGGAACCGCTGCCTTCCATGCGAAGCGGATAGCCGCTTTTCGTCCAAAGCGGCTACTCCGACTCGGCGGCGCCTCCGTTAGTCCCCGCCCAGTCGATGATGTTCTGCGAACCGTCGATGATCGTGCCGTCGTCGAGCACGAGGGAGGGCACCTTGTAGTTGCCGGTCATGCGTTTGACCTCACGGCGCCGTGGAAAGAGCGGGTCGGTTCGGTAGCAACCACCGGTCTTGACCACATCGGGCTCGTAGCCCGCAACGACCAAGGCTTCGTGGGCATCACCGCAAGGGTGCCCTCGGTTGGTTTGGAATGTTCCCCAACAGACGTAGAGCTTCATCGCTCACGCACTATCTCGCAACCGATGAAGGTTCCGCTTTCCATGCAAAGCGCCGCTTCTCGTCCAAAGCGAAACATCGACTAGCTCCCAGAGCCAAAGAGTGCGTCCCCGAGCAGCTTGGCCGCGAAGACAAGACAGAGGACGACGACGATCGTCTCGTTCTCGCGCACCATCCACGAACGCACCTCAACGAGGATGGCAGTGCCCCGTTCGCGCATCAGTAGGGAGATTGCGAGCGGGATGCCGGGCGCAAGCGTTCCCAGGAACACGAAGATCGCGATCGCACCAGCCTGCGTACTCGCGCTGACGCCGAGCTCGGCGACCGCAATCGCCGCGCCGATGGTGAGAAGCAGGTTCTTGGGTTTCGCCGCCGTCAGGAAAACAGCCATCCCTGCAGCTCTGGTCGTCGTCAAGCCATCGACCTTCTGCATCCAAGCCGGAAGCTCGCTCTTCGCCTCGCCGTCCCCACGCCCGCGCCACTGCCGTGCAGCCACAAGGAGGAGGAGGACTGCGAGACTGACCTGCACGGCGATCACCCAATCCGCGGGTCCGCCATCCTGACGAGCGTTCGCGCCGTCGGCCAGGAGCAGCGCGAGGGTCGCCACGGCCCCGAGGCTGATCGCCCAGCTCACAACGAACACTGTCGCGCTCACCCGCCCGCCCGGGGCGACGAGCATCAACACCACCGCGATCACCGCCACTGGACTCAAGGCGACTCCGATTCCGAAGGCGAGAACCTCGCCTACCGCCTGGCTCATGAGGGGGAAAGCGCTATCAGCACGCCCCTGAGGCTCCGCTGGTCCATCACCGGAGCGAACGTACTACTGCTTTCCATGCAAAGCAGCACTGCTGCTTCTCGTCCAAAGGGGTAGTGGCCCGCCAGACTAGATAGCCCCGTCTGTCATACGTCCTTGGAGGTGAGCGATGAAAGTCTTGGTCGTCTACGCGCATCACAACCCCCGCTCTTTCACCCATGCGGTGCTCGACCAAGTGACGAAGGGCCTGGTGGACGGCGGTCACTCATGCACCGTGAACGACCTCAATGCGATCGGGTTTGATCCGGTCTTTCGCCCCGAGGATGGCGTCCAGTTCGCCCACGAGTCGGTCCCCGATGAGCTGCTGGAGGAGATGAACCCCGGGGAGGCTGTGCTCGAGATGGCGGGCGGCCCGATTCGCCGCTGGATGGCGAAGCGCTGGCTGCGTGACAAGGACGTCCACGAGATCGTTCGGGAGATCGGAAAGCACAAGCCCAAGGACGTCCTGGAGCAGCAGGCGCTAGTCGCTGATGCCGAGGCGCTGGTCTTCGTAGCCCCGGTCTTCTGGATGGGCTTCCCGGCGATCCTCAAGGGCTGGGTCGAGCGGGTCTTCACCTACGGCTTCGCCTACACCCTCGACCGTGAAGGTTGGAAGGGGAACCTGGATGGAAGGGTCCCAATGCTCACCCAGGAGAAAGGTCTGATCCTGACACCGACCTTCTTCACCGAGGAGGAGTACGACAAGGGGTGGCGGGAGGCGATGGACACCGTCCTCTGCGACTGGGGCTTGAAGATGGCAGGTGTGAAGGAGGCCCACCACACCTACTTCTATGCCGTGACAGCCGCCAGCGACGAGCAACGGCAGGAGTATCTGCAGGAGGCCTACCGGCTCGGAAGGGAGTTCTAAGGACTGCCGCCACCGCTGCTTTCCATGCAAAGCAGCGGTGCTGCTTTTCGTCCAAAGCGACGGTTTCGTTGGTAGCCCGGCGGTCCCTTAGGACTCGTCCATCAGTCCGAGTTGGGTCAGCAGTCCGACCTGGTCGTAGTAGGTGTGGTAGGAGACGATCTTCCCGTTCTCGACTCGAGAGAAATCGGCGAACCGAAGATCGACGCTTGCGCCAGTGGGCTCGATGTCACCATCGTCTCCAGCCAGTGGCCCCGTGTGGGTGCCCACGAAACGACCCTCGACCATGACCGTGTCTCCTGACTCGTATTCGTGCTCGATGACCACTCGGGCATCAGGCATGGCTCGTTTGAACGTCTCCAGATACGCCCGGAACGGTTCGGTCCCGTGGACCGTCCCCATCCCCGGGTCGGTGGTCTCCAGATCGTCGGAGAAGGCGGCCACCGCGGCGTCGATGTCATTACGGTCGAAGTTCGCGTAGAACCCGGCGACGAGCGTCCGTGCGTCACTTTCCATTTGCGTAGCTCCTTGAGTCGAGGGCTACCCCACCGTGGTGCATCCTATTGACGGGTAGAAAGCCCAGCACCTTGCGCCACCCGCGAAGCCGCTGCTTTCCATGCAAAGCGGCTACGTGGTCAGCACGGGTCCGCTACAGGTCGTTGGGTGGAATCATCTCGGCACGGAAATGGAATTCCGGGTCGAGAGGGAGATGGATCAGCACTGGTACCGCGTTGAGGACGCGGTCGAGGCGACCTCTGCCGCTAAGGCGGTTGAGTCCTGCGCCAACACCGAGGGGACATATAGCGCCCGACCGGCTGCGACCCCCAACGTTTCACCCGAGCTTTTTGCGGTGCCTTCCTCCGGGCATCCCGTCCGTTTGTCCCGTCGCTAGCTGTGTCCCGTCACGCGTCGAGCAAGCCCGCTGACGAATCTGCCCACGGCGCGAAACGGCGCTGACAAGGCGCGAGTGATCTGCATGACGCGAGGCTAGTGCCGCCACTTCAAGCGATTCGTAAGGAACCGCCGCTTCTCGTCCAAAGCGGCTACTCCGACAGCCCGGCGGCCTCGAGGGCTTCGCTATGTGGCTGACGACAAGGCCCCGGACGATGCGCGGAAACATTCGTCCATATCCAGGGCAAAGCGCCGGCCGCCGATTCGCCAAGAAAATAATCTCGCACTGAGAGTGCTGAGTAGTTAGCTGGCTCAGCATTCCAGGGGGAGGCTCGGCACACAACGAGTCCTTCCTAACGTTCGGGGGGCTTGCGAGGCTGCGGGTCCCCCGAACTCACTTAGGGCCTACTCCGACAGCCCCGCGGCTTCGAGGGCCTCGGCTCGGTCTGCGTACTCGGTAACGCGGAGAACCTTGCCGTTACGCAGCGTGTAGACCTCGAAGTGGCGCCCTTCGACTTCGGCTCCGCTTGCCCTCCCACGGCCCCGGAAGCGAGCCATCACAAACACGCGGTCTCCGACGCCGATGACTTCCTCCAGCGTGGTCTCGGAGTTCTCCCACGCCTCCCACCAACGCTCCTGGTTCTTCCGCACCGCTTCGATGCCATAGAGCGGCCCCTCCTCCACCGTGATCATCACTACAGCTGGGTCGCTGTGCGCTCGGATCTGATCGAAGTCGCCACGCGAATAGGCGTCCCAGATCCTGCGCACGACCTCGACGTTCTCCTCCGACATCGCCTAGTCCTGTAGGCCAGCAGCTTCGCGGGCGCTGCGCGATCGGGATACACCCTTCCCTCGATGATCTTGCCGTTCTGGAAGGTGAAGACGATGACTTCTTCCAAGTCAACCGAAAGGCCGCTGCCCCGTCCCGTGCCCGTCCAGCGTTGAACGCAGATGACCTTGTCGTCGGCGTCCACCAACTCGTCAATCTCCGAGTGGAAGTCAGGGAACTCCGCCAGGTAGGACGTCAACGAGGCGCGGATCTGATCGAGGCCGTGGAGCACTTCAGCGGTGTCGAGCGGGGTCCCGGGTTGCTCGTGATAGACGGCCTCTGGATCCCAGAGTTCGAGCGCTCGATCCAACTCACCGTCGTTGAACGCCTTATTGGAGCGCCGAAGCGCGTCGAGGTTCTCCTCCGACATCGCCCACGCAGTATCCCGCGGCGGGGTGCTGCTTTTCGTCCAAAGCAGCGGTTCCAGTCTGATCAACCTTCAGCCCCCGGCCTTCCAGGAGTCGTGGCAGCGCAGAATCGCTGTCTTCGCGCTTCATAGACCTGCTTAACCGCCGTTATCCCATGCGATGCGGCGGCCGGGGGACTCAAGTTCCCGGGGGAATTGCCGAATAGAAGGTATAGCGCGACTGATTCCGCGCGAGCCCGCCAGCTAAGCCCGGAAGCGCGAAGACTGAGAGGTCGGCAATGGATCAGAAGCCCATGCCGGAGATCGCTCGCCAGCGAATCACGCCCAAATTCGGGCTGGCAATCGCACTCGTGATCGCCGGACTGCTCGCGACCTCGGCGCCCTCGGCGCTCGCCTGCCAAGGTGGCGGCCTGCCGGCGTCACGGCTGACGGTCGACCAGGCACGACTGACGGTGACCTGCCTGATCAACGGAAACCGCGCCCGTCACCACGTGAAGCCCGTTTACACCAACCTCCCGCTCAGGGTCGCAGCCCAGACGCACACCGACGCGATGGTCGCCCAGAACTTCTTCTCCCACGGGGGCGACGGAACCCCTGCCTCCCGCGCGGCCAACGCCGGCTACATGATCGGCGCCAGCTCCTGGGGCGTCGGAGAGGACCTCTTCTGGGGGGCCGGAAGCCTGAGCAGCCCGCGCGCAACCGTCCACGCCTGGATGATGAGCGCCGAGCACCGGAGCGTTCTGCTCTCGAAGTCCTTCCGCCAGATCGGGGTCGGCGTTGACCAGGGATCCCCGGCGGGCGCGGACAACCCCGGCACCGGGACCTACACGGCGCTGTTCGGCTTCCGGCACACTCACTGAGCGGCCCTTTCTTGCCCCGCACCAGCATGGTGGAATCGTCATCGCACCGCAAGTCTTCGAACCGCCTCTCGGAATAGTCCTACGGCGATAGCGAGCGGCCTACTCGCGTAGCCCGGCGGCTTCGAGGGCTTGGCTGCGCTCCATGTAGCCGCGTACCCGGGCGATCTTTCCGTCCCGGACGGTATTGACGGTGCCGGTATCGGTTTGCACCACGGCTCCGCTCTCCCTGCCCATCGCGACCTCATGGAAGAAGACGACCACTTCGTCATCGCCCGCATCGATGTAGTCGTCCGCCCGCAGCTCGATCCTCTCCCAGACCTCGAAGTAGTCAATGAATGCCTGCGCCACTTCTGCGCTGCCGTGGTAGATGCGGCCTTCGTCAATACCACCCACTGTCGCGTGCCATTCGACATCGGGGTCGAGCGCATCGAGGGCTGTGGCCGCATCGCCGCTGAGCACCGCTTCAGTAGCCGCGCGCACTATCTCGACGTTCTCCTGCGACATCGCCAACGCAGTATCTCGCGGCGGAGTGCCGCCTTCCATGCAAACCCGCTTTTCGTCCAAAGCGGCTATCCGTGCAACTCAGTGGTTTCGAGGGCCACGACCCCCTAGCGGCTCAGCCCCAGCTTGATCGGCTTGGTGTCGGAGACCGCTTTACCCGGCTTGACGCTCTGAGAGAGCACTTCTTTCTTGTCGTGGACCTTGTTCGTCTTCTTCAGCTTGCCGACCGTGCAATCGGCGGCGTTCAGGGCTTTGCGTGCGGCCTTGGGGGTCTTGCCCTTCAGCTTGGGGACCTTGCAGTAGCGCACGGTCGCCTGCATGCCAAGCTCGGCATTGCCCCCGGTGTCGGGGAACCTCTCAGGAGAGCCGTCTTCGAGCGCGGGCTGCCAGCCCACGATGTTGGTCACGCCGTTTCCAGTGGTCCCGATTCCGCCAAAGCCGATAACGCTCTCGGGATCGAAGCTTCTGACGCCTACCAAGTCCCCCCTCTTGATCGCCACGTTGGTGGCAACTGGTGGCGAAACCCCGGTGGAGCTAATTGGCGTGCCAGTCGAACTCGCGATGCTCCGGGCCGAGCCGTTGATTGGCAGCAAAGCTGGCGATCCGGCGAGTCGGATGACCTGGATGGCGTACGTCCCTTCCGCCAGGGCAAGCCTGTAGGAGACCACGGTTCCATCGACCGGGGAGGTGATATTCGTGCCGGGCAAGTCCGTCTGCACGAGCGTTGAAAGGTGGTCGCCCATAAAGACAACGGTGAAGCTGCCGGTCAGCGGACCGCCGAGCCGAACGGTCTTGGCCTGCGCACCGGCGGAGCCGTCATCAGAGCCACCACCGCCAGCGCGGTGCAGATTGCGGCGCGCCGACCAACCCGCTTCTCCCTCGCGGCCATGGCCTAATCAGTGTCCGCTCATTCGACGTGGCGCATGACCCCGAAACTGGGGCAACCCATGTTCTCCGCCGACATTACCCACGCAGTATCTCTCGGCGGAGTACCGCTTTCCATGCAAAGCAGCAGTTCGCTAACAGCTCGCCGCCGAGAACTTCAAGACGGGGTGCAGCTCGATCGCGTTCGGCGCTACCCCGGTTTGACCGTGGGGAATGTCGAAGAAGCCGACGCCGGTCAAGGTCGCAGAGCCGGCTAGTTGACGGAACGAACTGGACGGGGGCGACCCGCAGGGCAGGGTCCTAGCTAGGGGCACATCACAGGAGCCGCAAGGCCCTTGGGACGGTCCGTGACGCGCAGGCGGGACATCCCAATGACGCCCCACAGCTGATCTGTAGAAGCGTCATCGAAAGGTCCTGCGCGTGCGGTCGGCTCATGCCGCAGGTGCCCAATTGACGTCACGCTCCGCTGGGGGCGCCGACTGGCTGCAATCGATACGTGGTGCGGCGCGCCGCCCTAGATCTTGAGGCGCTTGAGCGCGACCCGAATCTGCTCCTGGCTCTCCGGGACGCGGCAGTCGCCGACGTCTCGGCTTTCCCGGCCGCTAGCGGCTACGGATTCGGGACCAAGGCTCTACAGATCTCCGACGCCGTCACCAGCGGCTCATTCGGCGACCAGACCTTCTCGCCGGGCCTCGCCAATGAGGCGGGAGAGACGAGCGCCGACAGCGGCGGACCGTCGGTCGGCGCCCGCCAGAAGCATTTCGAGGTCTCCTTCCAGATCGGGACCACGAAGTCGACGGAGCAGCCCGGGCTGCACATGACGATGAGCCCGGATAGAGGCGACGGCTCGCGCATGAGCTATCTGCGCTTCGACGATCTCTCGAACGGCGTGCACGTCTACTTCGACGACGTCACGAACTCGGGACCCCTCGGAGCACCGGCTGATTTCAACGAGCGCTCGATCGCCACGCTCAGCCGTTCCAGCTCACACACCATCAAGATGACCATCGACTTCAACGATGGCCCGGCCAACGACGTCGTCCAGGTGTTCATCGACGGCACGCTGGTCGCGACGGGTGGCAGCTGGGAGGACTACTACCGCTTCGATCCGGAGCAGGCCGGCGGCGGCAACCACGTGCCGACGGTCGACAAGGTCCTCTTCCGGGAATCGGGAACCGCGGATTCCGGGAACGCCGGTCAGGGATTCCTGATCGACAACGTCGGCCTCACCTCATCGCCGACGCCGACCACCTCCGGCGGTGGCACCGCCGCTGGCGGCGGAGCAGGCGGCGTGGCCGGAGCGACCGCCAAGAAGTGCAAGAGGCATCACAAGAAGCATGTCGCGCAGCAGCTCAAGCGCTGCAAGAAGCACAAGAAGCACCACTGAGCCGAAAGAGAAGCGACGAGCGCCGGGCCCCGTCACGGGGCCCGGCGTCGTTCGGGAGCGTGACATTCGGATGACGCTCTACAGCTATCCGCAGCCGGTGTTGTTCCCGCAGCTCGAGCACGTGTAGCAGGAGCCGGTGCGCTGCATCATGCCTCCGCACTGGTCGCACGCCGGGCCGAGCTCGAGGTCGGCTCCCATCTTGGCCGGGACGACCGGTGGGGTGTCGGTGAGAGCTGCGGTCGCGGGCTTCGCCTCCGCTTTCGCCTCCGCGGAGCCGTTTGCGGCCTTGGCTTCACCGTTGGACCCGCCGTTGCTTTCACCGTTCGAGTGGCCGTTGCCACCGTTCGAAGGAGCGTCGGTGTCGTCCATCGGGAAGGCCTGCTGAGCGTCCTTCCTGGCGCGAACCTCGTCGGTCATGATCCCGAGGGTCTCGAGATAGTCGACATCGTCGATGAACCGGCTCGCGAGCCAGCGCATGATGTAGTCAGGCATCGACTTCGCGAACGGGATCTCCGGGTTGCGGGTGATCCCCTCCGGCTCGAAGCGCATGTAGCTGAACTTCTTCACGTAGTCCTCGAGCGGCACGCCGTACTGGAGGCCCATCGAGATCGCGGTCGCGAAGGCATTCATCATGCCCTTGATCGTCGAGCCCTCCTTGCCGATGTCGGTGAGGAAGATCTCGCCGACCGAGCCGTCCTCGTACTTGCCGGCGGTGATGTAGCCCTCGTGCATGCCGATGGAGAACTTGTGGGTGATCGACTCCCGCTCCCGCGGCATCTTGTGACGGTGGGGCGTGGCGGTCGCCTCCTCGGCCGGCTCTGACTTCTTCTCGCCCGCGTCGGTCTTCAGCGCCTGGGCGGTCTTGGAGCCGTCGCGATAGATCGCGAGGGCTTTGAGGCCCTTGCTCCAGCCGTCGGTGTAGGCGTCGGCGATGTCGGACACCGTCGCCGTCTCCGGCAGGTTGACGGTCTTCGAGATCGCGCCCGAGAGGAACGGCTGGGCCGCAGCCATCATGTCGATGTGGCCGGTGTGCGAGATAGAGCGCTCGCCGACCGCCACGTCGAAGACCTCGAGATGCTCGTCCTTCAGGCCAGGCGCCCCGATGATCGTGTTGTGCTCGTTGATGTAGGCGTCGATCTGCTCGATCTCCGAGTCGTTGTAGGCGAGCGTCTCCAGCGCCAGATCGACTGAGCCGTTGACGATCTTCATCTGACCGCCGCCGACCAGCTCCTTGAACTTGACCAGCGAGAAGTCCGGCTCGATGCCGGTCGTGTCGCAGTCCATCAGGAAGCTGATCGTCCCCGTCGGGGCGAGGACGGTCGCCTGGGCGTTGCGATAGCCATGCTGCTCGCCGAGCGCCACGGCCTCGTCCCATGACTCGCGAGCCGCGTGGAGCAGCGGCTCCTCGACCAGCTCGTCCTCGATCTCGTAGGCGGCCGACTGGTGCATCCGCATCACCTGGTTGTGCGGCTCGCGGTTCACGTCGTAGCCGTCGTACGGCCCCATGCTGCCGGCGATCTCAGCCGACATCTTGTAGCCGCGGCCCGTCATCAGCGCCGTGATCGAGCCGGCGAGGGCGCGGCCCTCGTCCGAGTCGTAGGCGAGGCCGTTGGACATCAGCAGCGCGCCGAGATTGGCGTAGCCGAGCCCGAGCTGGCGGAACGCCCTGGCGTTCTGGGTGATCTGCTCGGTCGGGTAGCTGGAGAAGCCGACCAGGATCTCCTGCGCGAGGAAGACGATGTCGACGGCGTGCCTGAAGTCGTCGACGTTGAAGGTGCCGTCCTCGTTGCGGAACTTCATCAGGTTGAGGGAGGCGAGATTGCAGGCCGAGTCGTCGATCGACATGTACTCGGAGCACGGGTTCGACGCGGTGATCGGACCGGTGTTCGGGTCCGTGTGCCACCGGTTGATGGTGGTGTCGTACTGCATGCCCGGATCGGCGCACTGCCAGGCGGCCTCGGCGATCTGATCCAGCAGCTCGCGCGCCTTGACGGTCTTGACCGGCGTGCCGTCGACGCGGCCGACCAGGTCCCAGTCCTCGTCGTTCTCGACGGCCTTCATGAACTCGTCGGTGACCCGGACGGAGTTGTTGGCGTTCTGGAACTGGACCGACGCAAAGGCGTCGGAGTCCAGACGCATGTCGAAGTCAGCTGCCTTCAGCGCGGCGGCCTTCTTCTCCTCGTCGGCCTTGCACCAGATGAACTTCTCGATGTCAGGGTGGTCGACGTCGAGCACGACCATCTTGGCCGCGCGCCGCGTGCCGCCGCCGGACTTGATCGCGCCGGCCCAGGAGTCGGCGCCGCGCATGAAGCTGACCGGGCCTGAGGCGATCCCGCCCTTGGAGAGATGCTCCATCGAGCCGCGGATCTTGGAGAGGTTGATGCCGGAGCCGGAGCCGCCCTTGAAGATGATCCCCTCCTTGGTGTTCCAGGAGAGGATGGAGTCCATGTCGTCGTCAACCGAGAGGATGAAGCAGGCCGAGGCCTGCTCCTGGCCCGGGTCCTTCCAGCCGACGTTGAACCAGACCGGGCTGTTGAAGGCGGCCTTCTGGTTGACCAGGATCGAAGTCAGTTCGGCATCGAAGGCGTCGGCGTCCTCATCGGTGGCGAAGTAGCCCTGCTCGCGCCCGACCTCGGCGATCCGGTCCGCGACGCGGCTGACCATCTGCTTGACGGAGGTCTCGCGCTCGGGGGTGTCGGGTTGCCCGCGGAAGTACTTCTGGGCGACGATGTTGGTCGCGTTCTGAGACCAGGTCTTCGGGAACTCCACGTCCCGTTGCTCGAAGGCGGGCTTCTCCGGGTCGCCGATGATCGCGTCCCGCTTCTCCCACTCGAGCTCGTCGTACGGATGCACCCCGGGCGAGGTAAACCGGCGTTCGATGACGAGGCCCTTCTCGGTTGTAATTGCTGCCTTCGAAGTGGCCTTCGGCATCAGTTTTCTCCTCTCGCTCGGCTTTTGGGGTGAGCACCGCAGCATCCTCCGCCCTTCGGACGGAATCGAGGCTCCGCTAATTCGTTATTTGCGGGCATTTTCACGATGCGCTCCGAGCGGCATCCGGCAGAGTTCCCGCAAACTGCTGATAGGCGCCGTGGTCGAGTTGCGCCAGTCCATCGAGACAGAGCTCGACGATCCGGGTGGCCCTGAGCTCGCCACCGCCGTCGCGCGCCTCGCGCTCGACCCGGTCGACGATCTCATCGAGGCGCCGCGGATCGACATCGCGCTTGTGCGATGCGCGGATCAGGGCGCCGCGGAGCTTGTCGCGATCGAACGGCTGGCGATGGCCGTCGCGCTTGACCACTTCGAGGGTCTCCGGGACGGCCCGCTCGTAGGTGGTGAAGCGATGGCCGCACGAAGAGCACTCACGCCGGCGCCGGACCGCGTCACCCTCCGGGGCTCGCCTGGTCTCGAGGGTCCTGGTGGTGGCGTCGCAACGGGGACAGTTCACTTCGTTGAGTGTACCTAACCGTAGCGTTCGGCAAACACTGATTCTTAGATCAAGCACTACATATAGCGCTCAAGTGCATCCGCCATACTCCGTGGGAAGAGCACGCCGCGTTCATGGACGCTCTCGCCGAGGACGGATTCATCGTCCTGGGCGGGCCGATCGGCGCGGGGGACGGCGAGAACACTCTGCTCATCGTCGACGCCCAGGACGAGGAGACGTTGCGAGCTCGGCTCGCCGATGACACCTGGCCGCAGGAGCTGCTGACGATCGAGTCGATCCGGCCCTGGTCGGTCTGGCTGCGCGCCTCCGACTCGCCGGCCTAGTCGTTCTCCGCAAGCAGCTTCGCCAGTTTCTCCGGCGTGTTCGCCTTGTCCACGGCCGAGTAGAGGACGAGGCGCTGCTCGGGATTCTCGAACGGCCGGAAGGGGGCGTGCTCGAAGTAGAGCTTGCCGGCCGTCGGGTGGTTGAGGACCTTGCGGCCGACTCCGGTTGTCGCAACCTCGTGCAGCTCCCACCACTCGCGGAACTCCGGGCTGCGCTGCTGCAGGGCCGAGATCAGGTCCTCGAAGTCCGGGTCTCCGACGTAGCGGGCCGCTTCGCCTCGGAACCGGGCGACGATGCGGCGCGCTCCCTCTTCCCAATCCGGATGGAGCTTGCGGCTGGCCGGGTCCGTGAAGAGGCGCCAGAGCATGTTGCGACGCCCGTCCGGCATCTTGGCCGGGTCGCCGAAGAGCGCGGCATAAGCGCGGTTCCAGGCCAGGATGTCGAAGCGGCGACCGGTGATGCAGGACGGATTCGGATCCAGGTTCTGGACCAGCCGCTTGATCGTCGGGTCGACGGTCTCCTTCGGAGCCCTGGCCGGTGCGACCTCCTCGCCGCGCCCGAGGAGCATCACGTGGGCGTGCTCCGCCGGGGTCAGCTCCAGGGCGCCGGAGATCGCCTCCAGGACCGAGGCGGAGGCGCGGACGTCCCGCCCCTGCTCGAGCCACGTGTACCAGGTGGTGCCCACGCCGGCGAGCTGTGCGACCTCCTCGCGGCGCAGGCCCGGGGTACGGCGCCTGCCGCCACCGGGCAGCCCAACCTCCTCAGGCCGAATTGCCTCGCGGCGATTGCGCAGGAAGTCGGCGAGCTCGGCGCGCTGGGGGGCCCCGTCGCCGTTCGCAGTGCTCTTGGGTGGTGCTCTTGATACCAGGATAAATCCCTCTCTTGTACCTGGATCGAAATGATCGCACACTGTCCATCGGAAGGCAAGCCAAACCGCCCAGACCAACCTCACGTACCACAGGGGGTCCTCGTTGAATTCACAGATGAACGACGCGCAATCCGTACCCAAGCCCGCCCATCGCAGCCCCTGGCTGCTGCCGGTGCTCTTCGCCCCGGTCTTCATGGTCCTGTTGGACGTCTTTATCGTCAACGTGACGGCGCCGTCGCTGCGCGCCGACCTCGGCGCGAGCGATTCCGACCTCCAGTGGGTCGTCGCCGCATACCTGCTCACCTACGCGCTCTCGCTGATCACGGGCGGGCGCCTCGGTGACATCCTCGGCCGCCGCCGGATGTTCAAGCTCGGCATCGCCGGCTTCACGATCGCGTCAGCCCTCTGCGCTGCGGCGCCCAGCCCGTCGGCGCTGATCGTCGCCCGTCTGCTGCAGGGCTTCGGCGGCGCCGCGATGTGGCCTCAGGTCCTCTCCATCATCCAGGTCGAGTTCTCACCGGCCGAGCGGCCGAAGGCCCTCGGATTCCAGGGTCTCGTCCAAGGGCTCGCGGCAATCTCCGGGCAGATCGTGGGCGGCGGGCTGATCGCGCTCGACGTTCTCGGGCTCGGATGGCGCTCCGTCTTCCTGATCAACATCCCCGTTGGCCTGATCGCCCTGCTCTCCGCCGACAGGCTGATCCCGGAGTCCCGCTCGGAGACCGCCCGCCGGCTCGACCTGGTTGGCGTGGTGCTCGCCACGCTCACGCTCAGCCTGGTGATGATCCCGGCCGTCGAGGGACGCGAGCTGGGCTGGCCCGCCTGGACGTTCGCCTGCTTCGCCGCCGCGCCCTTGGCCGCCGCGCTCTTCGTCGCGGCGGAGCGGCGGATCACCACGCGAGGCGGCTCTCCGCTGGTCGAGCTCCGCCTGTTCGAGACGCGCGGCTTCCGGATCGGCCTCGTCTCGGCGACCAGCCTCTACTTCGCGATCTCGTTCTTCTTCCTCCTCGGGATCTACCTGCAGGAGGGACTCGGGTTGAGCCCGCTCGAGTCCGGCCTCGCCTTCACGCCGATCGCGATCGCCTTCGTCACAGCCTCCCTGACCGGGCCGCGGCTGGCGGATGGCGTGCGCGAGTACCTGCCTCAGATCGGCGCGACCCTCGCGGCCGTCGGCCTGATCACGACGATCCTCGCGGTCCAGGCGACCGGGAATGGCTCGGTGTCTGCTTGGCTGCTCCTGGCGATGGTGCCGTTCGGGGCCGGGATGGGCACCGCGATTCCGCCGCTCATCCACCTGGTCCTGCGGGCGGTTCCCACTGCGGACGCGGGCGCGGCCTCCGGGACGCTGGTCACCGCGCAGCAGATCGGCAACGCGCTGGGCGTGGCGATCGTCGGAACCGTCTTCTTCTCCGAGCTCGGCTCCGGGACCAGCGCAGGCTCGTTCGGGGACGCCTTCACCGTGGCCATGGCGGTCCAGGCGGCCTTCGCCCTGACGGCCGCGGCGCTGGTCTCACGGGCTCGCCGGACCTCGCCGGAGCGGGTTCCGGCCGGGATGCCGGCGGGAGAGGGCGCCTAGCCCGTCAGGTACTTCGCCACCGTTCCTTCGGCGAGGGCGGTTTCGCCGAGGCTTGTGGCCTTCAGGCGGGCACCCGGTCCCCCGGGACCCATCTGAATGACGAGGCCGGCGTTCTCGAGCGCCTGTATCGCCTCCCGAGTTGGTTGCCGCAGTTGCGTGAGGTATTTGGTGCCACCGGAGTAGGAGCGCATCAGCCAGCTCAAGACCTGGAGGATGTTGATCTCATTGCCCGGACGGGCACCCTCGGGGCCGAACGCGGGCATCACAGCCTCCGCCAGCTCCGCGACCGGCAACGACTGCAACCGGCCGGCTTCGGCCTCCGCCGCCTGTTTCTGAGCGGCCTTCTCCTCCTTGTTCCCAAAGAGCGCCACGCGCCGGGCGACACTAGCGCGCGCGCGACAGCTCCACGTGGCTATGGTTGGCCGAGATGGCGTCCGATGAAACGCAGTCCGGCCCGGATCCGCTCGGGGCCGCCCGCGATGCAGCCGGGGCGGCCGGCGAGAAGCTCGGCAACGCCCGGGCAGAGGCCGGCGAGCGGTTCGGCGCGGCTCGCGACGCCGCCGGTAAGCAAGTCGCAGCCGCGCGCGAGCAGGCCGCATTGGCCGCCGCGGCCGCGGCGCACAAGCTCTCGCAGAAGCCGAGGCTGCGCGGCGTCTCCCATCAGTGGGCGTTCTTCGTCTCACTGGGCGCCGGCGCAGCCCTGATCCTCGCCGCCAGTGGCACCACGGCCGTGATCGCGATGTCGATCTACGCCTTCTCGCTCTCGGCGATGCTGGGGACCAGCGCCCTCTATCACCGCGTGACCTGGACCCCCGAGGTCCGACAGTGGATGCGCCGTCTCGACCACACGATGATCTTCGTCTTCATCGCGGGCACCTACACGCCCTTCGCCCTGCTGGTCATGCACGGGACGCTGGCGAACGTCGTGCTGATCATGGTCTGGGCGACGGCCGTGGGCGGCTTGGTGCTCAATCTCGTCTGGATCACCGCTCCTTACTGGGTCACCACGGTCATCTACCTGAGCACCGGCTGGGTGGCGATCGTCAGCCTGCCGCAACTCTGGAACGAGATCGGGCCGGTCGGCGTCGGGCTGATCGCGCTCGGGGGCATCCTCTACTCCGCCGGCGCCGTCGTCTACGCGAAGCGCAAGCCGGATCCCCGTCCGCAGGTCTTCGGCTACCACGAGATCTTCCACGTGCTGGTGATCGCCGCCGCCGCAGTCCAGTACGTCGCCGTCGCGGCCTACGCGCTGCCCCACGGCTAGGCGCGGCCCTGCTTGGGCGTGATGCTCGTCTGGATGGCGCGCTCTTCGGGTCCGGAGCCGCGCTGCTGGTCTCGCGCGACGTCGAATAGGGTCGGTAGCCAATCCGATTGAGGAGGGGAGATGGCTGACCTGACCGAAGCGCAACAGCAGGCGCGCAAGCTGTGGTCCTCCGGTGACTATCCGACCGCGATGCATGTGATCGCGAGCGTGGGCCCGCGCGTTGTGGAGACGGCGAGCGTGGTCGGCGACGACGAGGTCCTCGATGTTGCCTGCGGAAGCGGCAACGCGACCATCCCGGCCGCCAAGACTGGCGCGCAGACGACGGGCCTCGACATCACTCCGGAGCTGCTCGAAGCCGGCAAGAAGGCGGCTGCCGAGGCTGGGGTTGAGATCGAGTGGGTCGTGGGCGACGCCCAGGATCTTCCATTCGACGACGCGAGCTTCGACGTCGTCACATCGGTGTTCGGCTGTATGTTCGCCCCCGACCATCGCAGGACCGCCGAGGAGCTGGCTCGAGTCCTGAAGCCGGGGGGCCGGATGGTGGTCACGGCCTGGCGGCCGGAGGGCAACTTCGGCGCGATGTTCCGCACGATCGCCTCGCACCTGCCACCACCACCCGAGGGATTCCAGCCGCCTCCGCTCTGGGGCAACGAGGAGCACGTTCGTGAGATCTTTGAGGGGACAGGGATCGATCTCGATCTCGAGCCAACGAAGGTCGAGTTCACCGCCGACTCCCCGGAGGCCTACCTCGATGAGATGGAGCGGGACCTGCCCCCCATGGTGATGGCGCGGGCGAACATGGAGCCGGACAAGTGGGATGCCCTGCGCTCCGACCTGCAGACGCTTTACGCCGAGATGAACAAGTCCGAGTCGGCGTTCTCAGCGCCGCAGGAGTACCTGCTGACCAAGGGCGCAAAGAGCTAGACCGAGGCGCCGGCGCCGATTTAGCTTCCCCGCCGGATACCCGTCACTTCCCATGCTCTCGCCAGCCCGCTGGCGTAGAGGACGGCGATCATCACGAGCAGGGCGCGCTGGAGAGTCACGTCGTGAGGGTTGGTGAGGAGTGCAACCGACAGCCCGAGCTGCGTCGAGAAGCCCAACGCCGAGACGCTTGCAAATACGATGTTCAGCTTCCGAGTCGGGAAGTCGCGAGCGAAGTTCCCTGCGCGCGCCGCCCTGGGCATCAGCCGGCTGGTGGCGATCAACCCGATCGCCGCCATCGTCAGGCTGATCAGCCCGAAAACGACCGGACCTCCCGTCAGCGCCAGGATCGAGACGAAGAAGGCGTCTGCGAGCGCCACGAACGAGCTGCCGGCCAGCACGGTGCGCCGTTCTCGAGTCCGGGGATCTGATTCCGCGCTCTCGACGACCGTAAAGCCGACGAAAAGCAGCCCCAGAAAGGCGGCGGAAGCGCCTGTGCTCGCGACGAAGAAGCTCTCGTAGTGACCGAACACCCCCCAACCCTAAGGGCGGCGGGTCAATCTAGGCAGAGGCACCGAGGGCCGAGGCGAAGCGGTCCTTCGCGGCCTCGATCAGCTTCTGAACCTCGTCCTCGCGGCCCTGCTTGATCAGGTCGATCGGGTCGGGATCGCCATTGACGATCCCCTCGAAGAACTCCTTGCGGTCCTGGTAGGTGGGGAGGGTGCCCTTCGCCCAACCGCGGTGGTCGTTGAGGATCACCGCGAGGCGGGCGTAGGCCTCTCCGAAGGAGTCGGCGATCTCTCGCTTCATGCGCTTGGCGAGGGCCGGCGAGGCGCCGGCCGTCGAGATCGCGATCGCCAGGGGGCCGCTGCGCACGATCGCCGGCAGGATGAAGTTGCAGAGGGGCGGCACGTCAACGACGTTGACCAGCATCGTCCGGCGCTCGGCTCCCTCCGAGACCGAGATGTTCACGTCGGTGTCGTTGGTCGCGGCGATCGCGAGGAAAGCGCCCTCGAGGTCGCCGTCCACGAAGGTTCGCTTGTCCCAGGTGATCGAGCCCTCGGCGGCGTACTCGGCGAGCTCCGGGATGATCTCGGGCGCGACGACGTGGACGTCGCCCTCGCAGAGCAGCAGGCCGTCGACCTTTTCGAGCGCGACGTCGCCTCCGCCGACCACCAGGCAGCGGCGGCCCTTGAGCTTCAGGCACGCCATGTAGAACGGCGTCTCGAGCATGTCCTTCACGCAGGTCTGGTCGCAGATCCCGCGCTTGAACTGGCAGACGCACTCCTTGCCCTCGAAGGCCGCTGCTGGCATGAAGCAGAGATTAGAGGTGGTCAGGCCTCTGTCGCGAGGGTCTGCTCGAGGCCGTCAGCGATCGTGCGCTTCGCCTGCCAGCCGATGCGCTCGGCCGCGAGCTTCGTGTCCAGCACGGTCCGCTCGATCTCACCCGTGCGGGCCGGCGCCAGCTCGGGCTCGAAGTCGTCGCGCCCGGAGAGCCGGCCGATTTGCTCGGCCAGCTGCAGCACGGACGTCTCGACGCCGGTCCCGGCGTTGATTGGGCCGGACTCGTCGCTTCCCTCCAGGGCGAGCAGGCCCTCGACCACATCGCCCACGTGGATGTAGTCGCGGGTCTGCTCACCAGTGCCGAAGACGGTCGGGCGCCCGCCGTCCCGCGCCAGAGCGCAGAAGATCGCCACCACGCCGGCCTCGGTGGCCGGATCCTGGCGCGGCCCGTAGACGTTGCCCAGGCGGAGCGTGCCCGCCGGGAGCTCGCGCGTGCGGGAGTAGAAGTCGAGATAGCCCTCCGCGGCCAGCTTGCTCTGGCCATAGATGGAGAACGGCTCGCACGGGGCGGTCTCCGCGAACGGAAGCTCGCCCGGCCGCTCGGCCCCCTCTCCATATATGGCGCCCCCGGTGGAGGTGAAGACCAGGCGCGAGGCACCCGCCCGGACGGCACCCTCGAGGACGTTCACCGTGCCCACCACGTTCAGCCGGGCGTCGAATCCCGGGTCGGCCATCGAGCGCCGCACGTCGATCTGGGCGGCCAGATGGAAGACGCTATCCGGCCCGAAGCCCTCGATCGCGGCAAAGACCGCCTGGGCGTCGGACACGTCGAGCTCGGTGAGCGTCACGCCAGCCTCGAGCGCCCCGGCCAGGTTCTCGCGCTTGCCGCTGGAGAGGTCGTCGAGCACGAGAACGTCGTCGCCGCGTGCGGCCAAAGCATCGACCAGAGTCGAGCCAATGAACCCTGCGCCACCTGTCACCACGGATTTCACGGAGGAGAGCCTACGGGCGCAGGTTATTAGGCAGCTGAGATCCCCCTGCTACTCTCGCCGACCGCATCGCCCGTATATGTAGGGCCATCCAGGGTCGCGGCTACCGTGAAGGGCCACAGATGCGACTGATAGTCACCGAGAAGAACAACAGCGCGAAGAAGATCGCGGAGATCCTGAGCGGCGGGACCGCCAAGGAGGGCGCCTCCTATAAGACGCCCTACTACGAGTGGTCCGACGATTCGGGCGACCAGATGACGATCGGGTTGAAGGGCCACGTGCTCAGGCCCTCGTTTCCCGAGTCCTATAACAACTGGCAGGAGACGAATCCGCGCGACCTGATCGACGCCGACCTGATCAAGGAGCCCACCGACAAGAACGTCGTGCGGGCGCTGAAGAAGGTCGCCGCCGACGCCGACGACCTCATCATCGCGACCGACTATGACCGCGAGGGCGAGCTGATCGGGCTCGAGGCTCTGCAGGAGATCGTGGAGGCGAACCCCGAGCTCGCCACCGCCGAGGGCGTTCACGAGGATGGGACCCCGGTGAAGCGCGCCCGCTACTCGGCCCTGACGAAGGACGAGATCGAGCGCGCTTTCAACAACGTGGACGAGCTCTCGATGCCGCTGGCCAACGCCGGCGCCGCCCGCCAGGACATGGATCTGATCTGGGGCGCCACGCTGACCCGCTCGGTCTCGATGGCCACCCGGCGCTTCGGCTCCAACTTCCTCTCGGTCGGCCGCGTGCAGAGCCCGACCCTCGGCCTGATCGTGCAGCGCGAGCTCGAGCGTCGCGCACACGAGCCCGTGCCCTTCTGGGAGGTGACGGCGACCTTCGCGCACGCCGACGGCAACTTCGTCGCCGAGCACACGACCGACAAGTTCTGGGAGGAGAAGGAGGCAAAGGCAGCGGTCGCCAACTCCAAGACCCCCGGCACGGTCAAGGAGATCACGGCCCGGAAGAACACCCGCAAGCCGCCGACTCCGCTCAACACCACCGCCTTCACAACCGATGCGTCCAGCCGGCTCGGCATCACGCCCTCGCGGGCGATGCGGATCGCCGAGGACCTCTACATGGACGGCTACATCTCCTACCCGCGTACCGACAACACCGTGTACCCGAAGTCGGTCGACACCAAGGAGTTGATCAAGCAGCTCGTCGCGGTGGATGACTTCAAGGCCGCGGAGTTCCTGCTCGACGGCCGGGAGCTCGAGGCGACGCGGGGCAAGAAGGAGACGACCGACCACCCGCCGATCTATCCGACGCAGGCCGTCAACCCGGTGCGCCTGGAGGCGCGCTCGGAGGCCCATCGGAAGGTCTACGAGCTGGTCGCCCGGCGCTTCCTCGCCACCTTTTCGCCGCCGATGATCAGCGAGGGGACCCGCGCCAACATCGAGACGGCGAAGGGGACGGACTCAGCCGAATCGGGGGAGACCTACTTCGTTCGCGGTTCCGTCGTCGTGGATCCGGGCTTCGCCGCCATCTACACCTACGCCCGCTCCGCCGACACCGAGATCCCGAAGCTCGAGGAGGGGCAGGAGCTCACCATCGAGGGCGTCGACCTGGAGGGCAAGGAGACGCCTCCGCCGCCCCGCATCAGCCAGGGCAAGCTGATCGAGATGATGGAGGAGGCCGGCCTCGGCACGAAGGCGACGCGTGCGGACATCATCCAGAAGCTCTACGACCGCGGCTACGTCTTCAACAATCCGCCGGAGCCGTCGGAGACCGGGATCGCGATGTCGAAGGCGTTCGAGAACTACGTCCCACGCATGGCGACGCCGGACATGACCGCCGAGATGGAGGCGGAGATGGACCAGATCGCCGCCGGCGAGATGACCAAGGACGACGTCCTGAAGGACAGCCGCGACATGCTCCGCTCGGCCTTCGACGAGATGGGCGACGACGTCAAGACCGAGGATGAGGACGCCAAGTGGCGCAAGTTCGCCCGCGAGGTCTGGGCCGGCATGGACCAGGACCGGATCCTCGGCCCGTGCATCGTCTGCGAGGAGGCGGGCCGCAAGCAGGAGGACGGCTCGCCCCATCTGCTGCGGATCATCAAGGCGCGAAAGTCCGGCAAGCGTTTCGTGGGCTGTTCCGGCTGGGATGGCGACAACCCCGACTCGCCCGACTCCTGCGACACGACCTTCCCACTGCCCCAGCGGGTGCGCGGCCTCTACAAGATCGAGGAGGTCTGCTCGGTCTGCGAGCGGACCCCGCGCCTCCAGGTCGTCCCCTGGCGCGGGCGGCCCTGGAAGCTCTGCCTGAATGACGAGTGCCCCTCGATGGCAGAGATGAAGGCCCGCCGCGCCGAGCGCGAGGCCGCCAAGGCCGCCAAGGAGGCCGCCGAGGCCGCCGCGAAGGACGGCGAGGGCAAGGACGGCGAGGTCGATCCAGCCGAGGCCGCCAAGGAGGCCGAGAAGATCGCCGGGCAGGCGTCCGCAACGAAGGTGAAGCGCGCGAAGGCCAACGGCGCCAAGGGGAAGAACGGCACGAAGGCCAAGAACGGCGCGCGCTCACGCGCCAAGTCGGGCAACGGCTCAAAGGCCAAGCCCCGCGCGAAGAGCTAGCCGGCCGCTTGGATCGACCGGCCGCCGGTCGAGGTGCAGCTGGCGACCGGGTCCTCGCTCGGATCGGTCTTGCAGGTCCAGTCGCCGATCGTCGTGCCCGACCCCTGGAGGGCCGAGAGCAGGACGTCGTGGGCCTCGCCGCAGTCGGCGGGACCGCCGTCCTTGGCGGAGGAGGTCACGGCGGACGTCTTGCCGCTGTTCGCTGTCCCGCTGCCGATGATCGGGTCGCACTTCTCGGTGCGGACGACCGGCTTGGCCACCGGAGCGGCGGACGGCGTGGTCACAGCGGGGGAGATGGCGGTTGCCGTCGGCGTCGTCGGGTTGGTGTCGGCGACCGAGGCGTTGCTGTTGTCATCGCCGCCGGAGGAGATCAGCACGATCACGACCACGAGGCAGCCTGGGTCCCGGCAGGGCAGGCGGTTAGCCTGGATCGGCCATGTTCATTTCGCTCGAGGGAATCGACGGCTCTGGAAAGACCACGCAGGCCAAGCTGCTGGCCAAGGCGCTCGGCGATGAGGTCGTGCTCGTGCGCGAGCCCGGCGGAACGGAGACCGGGGAGCGGATCCGCCAGATCCTCAAGGACCCGGGCCTCGAGCCCGATCCGCTGGCCGAGCTGCTGCTCTTCTGCGCGGCGCGGGCCGAGCTCGTCGCCCAGGTGATCGGGCCGGCGCGCGAGGCCGGTCGTGAGGTGGTCTGCGACCGCTTCAGCGATTCGAGCATCGCCTATCAGGGGGTCGCCCGCGGGCTGGGAGCCGAGCGGGTCGAGGAGATCTGCGACCTCGCGACCGGCGGCGTCTGGCCCGACCTGACGATTCTCCTGCGCATCGACCCCGATCGGGCGGCGAGCCGGATCGGCCGCCGCAAGGCCGACCGATTCGAGGAGGAGGGCATCGATCTGCAACGCCGGGTTGCCGAGGGCTACGACGAGGTGGCTCGCCGACACCCGGAGCGGGTGCGGGTGGTGGACGCGGACGGCCACCGCGACTCGGTGCACGCGGCGGTCCTTGCCGAGGTCCAGGGAGTCGCGGCGTGATAGAAGCTGCTCGGAGCGCTCCGGCGATCCCCGAGGCCCTCGCCGAGGCGACCAGGCACCAGCCGCGTGCGCGCGCGACGCTGGTGGCGGCGCTCGCCTCACCCGGCCACGCCTACATCTTCCGAGGACCGCGGGGCGCCGGCAAGGCTGCCGCAGCGCGCGCCTTTGCGGCCGAGCTGCTCACCGGCGGCGCCTCCGACCCCGACGATGCCCGCCGCCGTGCCCTGCTCGATCCTTCGCCGCATCCCGACCTCGCCTGGCTTCGTCCGCCCGGCGCCCAGCATCTGGTCGAGGACGTCCGCGAGTCCGTGATCCGCGCCTCGAGTCTGAGCCCGGCGGAGGGCGGCCACCGCGTCTTCGTCATCGAGGAGGCCGAGGACCTGCGCGACGAGAGCCAGAACGCGTTGCTGAAGACTCTCGAGGAGCCCGCGCCCTTCGCCCACCTGATCCTGATCTGCTCGGAGCCGGAGCTGCTCGCCGAGACGATTCTCTCCCGCTGCACCCCGGTCGAGTTCGCGCCGCTGGCGCCCGACGCGGTGCTCGAGGCGCTCGGTGCCGGCGACGAGGCAGCCGCCGCGGCCCGCTTGAGCGGGGGCGACGTCGAGCTCGCGAGGCTCCTGCTCGGCGAGAGTGGAACAGCGCTGCGGGCGACCGCGGAGGCCGCCGCGCGCGCGGCGCGCTCGGCCGAGTCTCCTCCAGAGCCCTGGCGCGGATTGCTCGACGCAGCCAGCGAAGCCGGCCAGGAGGCCGGCGCGGAGGAGGAGAAGCGCCTGGTGGAGGAGACCGAGGCGATGGCGAAGCGCGGCCGCAAGGGGAAGCTGACGCGGGAGGCAACCGAACAGGTGAAGCGCACCGAGCGGCGTGCCCGCACCCAGGCGCTCGACCTCGGCCTTGCGATCTGCTGCGCCTGGTTCCGCGACCTGGCGGCGGTCGCGTCGAGCGCGGACGACGTGGTGCTGAACGCCGATCGCCGCGCCGAGCTCGCCGAGGACGCGCGGGGCCTCGATCCGGCCCAGGCCCGCGAGGCCGTCGAGTGGGTGCTGGACACGCGGCGGCGGCTGCGAGTCAACGTCTCCGAGGAGCTCGCCCTCGAGGCCCTATGGCTCCGCCTCGCCGCTGCTCTTGCTGGGTAATCGGCGGCGGCGGAGGCCGATCGCCCACATGAATGTGAGCAAGCGGTAACAATCTGGGGAACCATGGCCGTTGCCACCCCCAGGGGCACGAGGGGCGGGGAGAGAGGCCGCCGGGTCCCGATGCGGCTCTGGCTCGGCGCAGCCTTCGCCCTCGTCACGCTGATCACCGCTGCATCCGTCTACGTCTTCGTCGACGATTCCTCCGGGCGGACGCTGCAGAGCCAATCGGCCGACCTCGCGGTCGGCAAGACCTCCAGCCTTGCCGACACCCTCGGCAAGGCCGACAAGCTGCACGCCGCGAATGTGCTGGCCGAGGCCAACACCGGGAACTTCGAGGCGTGGGCGGTCAACCGGCACGGCAACGCGCTGGCGCCCGGCCAAGATCTGGCGACGCTGGCCGCCGTGCCGCAGAAGAGTGAGGCGACCCGCGTGGCGCTCGACAACCGGCGCTACAAGGCGAGCCTGCCCGGCAACGTGACGGTGGCGGCGGCACCGATCTTCGGCAAGAGCAAGGTGAGAGGCGCCGCGGTGGTCCGGGCCGAGCCGCCGCCGGCGCTGACCCGCGCATTCGACCAGCTGCGCGGCGACCGGCTGCGGGCGCTCCTGATCGCGATCGCGATCGGGGTGCTGGTCGGCTTCCTGGTCTCCTCGCTGATCGCGACTCGCGTTCGGCGGCTGGCACGCGCCGCCGAGGAGATGGCGGCCGGGAACTTCGACGTGAAGGTCCGGCCCGGGGGCAGCGACGAGATCGGCGACCTCACCCGATCCATCGACTCGATGCGGGAGGAGCTGCGCGAGACGTTCAACCTGCTCGCCACCGAGCGCGACCGCCTCTCCGCGATCTTTGACGGGCTGACCGAAGCCGTGATCGTGGTCGGCGAGGACGGCGAGGTCCGATTCATCAATCCCGCGGCGGATCGCCTTGTCCGCGACGGGCAGCCTGCGACCGCCCTGATTCCGGCGCTGCGGCGGGCGGCAGAGCGCGGGTCCTCGGAGATCCCGGTCCTCTTGATCGACGGCCGCGTCTACGGCGTCCAGGCGCGCCGCGTGCCCGCAGAGCACGCGGTGCTGCTCGTCGTCCGCGACCGCACCGACGAGCTCAAGCGCGAAGAGGCCGAGCGCGAGTTCGTCTCCAACGCGGCGCACGAGCTCCGCAACCCGCTCGCCGGGATCATGAGCGGCATTGAGGTCCTGCGAGGGGGCGCCAAGGACGACCCGGACGCGCGCGATCGCTTCCTGAGCAGACTGGCGGTGGACGCGGAGCGGATGACCCGGCTGACTCAGTCCCTGCTCACGCTCGCTCGGGTCGAGGCCGCCGGGGAGCACGATGAGGCCCAGGTGGTCGACGTCTCACTGGCCGCCGGGGAGGCGGCCGATGCCGTCGCGCCGCCGGAGGGAGTCGAGCTGCGCACCGAGATCGAGCCGGATCTCGTGGCGGCGGGCGATCCCGTGCTGCTCCGTCAGGTCATGATCGGCCTGCTCACCAACGGCTGCACGCACACCCCGGCGCCTGGCACGGTTACCCTTCGCGCCTCACGGGGGGAGGAGAAGACCGTGACGATTGAAGTCCAGGACACCGGGAAGGGCATTCCGCCCGACGAGCAGGATCGCGTCTTCGAGCGCTTCTACAGGGGATCCGCCACCCACGAGACCGAGGGCTTCGGTCTTGGCCTATCGATCGCCAAGCGCATGGTGGACGTGATGAACGGCGAGATCGGCCTGCGCTCGGTGCCGGGCGAGGGCAGCACCTTCTGGGTGCGGCTGCGCGCGGCCAAGCCAACCCCGACGCCGGTCGCATGAGCCCGGCGCCGCCCTCGATGAGCCGCATCCTCGTCGTCGACGACGAGGACTCTGTCCGCGAGTCGGTCGGCTATGCGCTCGAGCAGGAGGGCTTCGACGTCACGCTCGCCGCGGACAGCGAGGAGGCCGAGGGCCAGATCTCGGACGACCACTTCGACCTGCTGATCCTGGACATCATGATGCCGGGCAAGAGCGGACTCGACATCTGCCGAGAGGTCCGCGCGCACAGTCCCGTCCCGATCATCCTGCTCACGGCGAAGGACGCCGAGGTCGACAAGGTGGTGGGGCTCGAGGTAGGCGCCGACGACTATGTCACCAAGCCTTTCTCGGTCCGCGAGCTGCTCGGCCGGGTGAGGGCGCAGCTGCGACGCCGGGAGCTCGATCGCTCGACTGGCACGGAGGGCAGCATGATCGAGGCGGGACCTGTGTCGATCGATCTGGCCCGCCACCTGGTGACGGTGCGAGGCGAGCCGATCAACCTGACGCGGTCCGAGTTCCAGGTCCTGCGCCTGCTGGCCGAGAACCCGGGGCAGGTCTTCTCGCGCAAAGAGATCATGGAGGAGCTCTGGCAGACGGAGTTCCGGGGCGACGTCCGCGCCTGCGACGTTCACATCTCGAACCTCCGCCAGAAGGTCGAGAGAGATCCGCAGAACCCAGAGCTGGTTCTGACCGTGCGGCGGGTCGGCTATCGCTTCGCCGACGACGCCTCGTAGCGGTAGAGGGCTAGAAGCTGAGGTGGTAGCCGCCGCGATAGTTCGCGGGGCCGCCGACGATCTGATTCGGGGGCGAGTAGCTCTGAATCGGGGGAGGCGTGAAGTAGATGCCGGTGCCGGCGGAGGGCCCCTGCTGGGTCTGCTTCAGGGAGAGCTTGGCGTTGAGGTTCTGAGTCGAGTTCGGCGGCATTTCCCGTATCTCCTCTTCGCCGTTTTGAATCGGCCACCTGCTCCGGATCCTTGAACGGATGCCTCGGGGAAACCCCTCGACCTGCATCGGTAGTTCCCCCGGACTAGAGATTGGCCAGCTTGCAGCCCACCGGGACCGAGCCGCCGGCCGGGCCGACGGGTGCTCCGGAGGTCCAGGTGTAGCGGAGCTTCGTGAAGAGCCGCTGGCCGTTGGAGCAGGTTCGCGGCTTGGTGAGCAGCAGCTGCATCGGCGCCGTCTTCGTGGTGCCGTGCACGCAGTCGGGGTTGCAGTCGTTGACCTGACCGGTGCCCGTGCCGAGCGCCGACTTGCGCGTCCAGCTCGACCAGGTCATCTCGCGGGCACCGAGGCTGGCGTCCCCGCACGCGATGATCACGTTGATCGGCTTGAACTTCGCCTTCGCGCAGTTGCTGATCAGGAGCGGGCGCTTGCTGCTCGCGCCCGCTCTCGGAGTGGCGTCTGCGGTTGAAAAAAGTACGAACGCCATCATCCCGGCAACGGCCACGGTGACCGTACTTCTCCGCACCCCAGGCGTCATTGAGCAGCCCAGCCTACTTCTGTGTGGTGCCTGACGCTGAGCGACAAGGGATTTTGGGGTTGACCCCGTGGATTTTGCCCGCATAGGATCGGTTTCACTGGAGTCCGGGTCCGGAACAGGGGTCATGACAGAAGATCCTCGGCCGCCGATTCGTTCATTGGGCGAGGGGAAAGACACACGGCGCTCAGCGTGAAGTGATGGGCGAGCCGGTGTCATTCGACAAGAGAGGGAGATGACCGATGAGCATTTTCAAGACGCGGAAGGTCGCCGCTGTACTTGGGTTGACTTGCGCTGGAGTGTTGTTTGGAGGGGTCTCGAGCGCCTCGGCGGTCTTTACACAGTGTCCGCCCATAGGTGCCGACACTGGCTGCGGGACCCTGATCACTGTGAATCCTGACGGCAGCGGCACCGTCACATCGGATCCCAGCCAGCCGCCGTACGAGAACGTCGAGGACACGCTGGTCGGGCTGCAGAACAACTCCACGGGCACCGTGAGCAGCATCGATCTCTCGGCGCCGGGTCCACCTCCGGTGGATATTTTCGGCTTCGAAGGGGACGGGATCTGTGCCGTGGGGATATCCCCTCAGCCGGCGGGCTGTCCGTTTGGCCCCACTGAGTACGAGGGTCCTGGTACGTCGTTCTCCAATATCGACACGACCGATTTTGCCAGTGGAACGGTCAACTTCAGCCCAGTCGTCGGGCCGGGTGGTTCCGCATACTGGGGCCTGGAGGAGGCGATCAGCGCCGCCGATATCCATCTGGGCACGATCGGTGTTGCGGGGATCAACTGCGGATCGGTGACGGCGAGTGCGGTCGGCTACAGGCCGGCGAAGTCACTGCATCCGACCATCCCGGGTGTGCGTGCGTACATCAAGGTGAGTGAGCCGTCCACGGTCAACATCGATGCGACGCTCAGCTTCAGCGGCGCGGCGGCGTCGAAGAGCGTCACGCTCGGTTCGTTCACGTTGCAGAATCCGGGCAGCAAGAAGTTGCGCATACCTCTGCCCAAGAGCCTGCGCAACGTGCTCTCGATCGGCGACCAGGTGAAGCTCAACCTGGCGATCAAGTCCACGCCGCTCTCAGCACCGGATTGCAAGGGCGCACCGACGACCAACGTGTCGCTCAAGACCCGCGTTGTGCACATCCTGAAGAGCCAGCACAACTAGTCATCGTTGGGTGGCCGCCCCTTGGAGAGATCCTCGGGGTGGCCGCCCAGCATTGACCGCGTCTATCGGCTGCCCCCCATTTGGGGGGTATTGAAACGAGCCCGGGCGTAACCGGTGCGAGGATGCAGGGGTAGCCAATGGACGTGAGCATCAAGGAAGACTCGCTCCGCTCCGAGGCCCTCGATGTCGTCGTCCAGCTCCTCTTCGAGCTGGACGAGAAGCGAGAGCTCGACGATTTCTACGACCGCATCTGCGAGGCCGTTTGCCTGCAGACCTCGATGGAGCGGGCGATCCTCTTCCTCTATGACGCACAGCGCAGGCTCGTGCTGCCGGCCGGCAGCCACGGCGTCTACCGCGAGATCATCGCCCACGGCTACGGCAGCCTCGAGGAGACCCCGATCGCTCAGCGCGCCCTGGCCGAGGACCGGGTGGTGGAGACCAGCGACCTGGCCGCTGACGTGCCCGCCCGGTACAAGAACCTGCCCGGCATCACCAAGCTCACCTGCACTCCGGTCGCGGCCGCCGGGCGCTGGCTCGGAGTCATCTTCGCCGACCGCGACGGCGAGCCCTTCGACCTGACAGATGGCGAGCGCTTGACGATGCACGCGCTCGGGCGGACCGCGGCGCTCGCAAGCCACGTCCGGGAGGTGACCCGCCAGCTCGAGCGGAGCCACCGGCTGTCCGAGCGGATCGACCTCGCGCGGGAGGTCCACGAGCGCGTCACCCAGCGGCTGTTCGGCGTATCGCTGGCACTCGGTTCCGATCGGCCCTTGGCGGATGACGACCGCGCGCGCTGCGTTACCGAGATCGAGGCGGCCCTCGGCGACCTGCGCGACGCGCTGATCGGCTCGGCCGGCAGCTCGCTGATGGACCTGCAGGAAGGGGGACTGCGGGCCGAACTCGAGCGGCTGGGACGCCAGTACAAGATGCTGCCGCTGGTGGTCGACTGGCGCGAGGGCGTGGACGTGCCGGAGAGCCTCGAGCCGCTCGCGGTGTCGATCCTGAACGAGTCGCTTCGCAACGCCGAGAAGCACGCGAAGCCGGCCGAGGTCCGGGTGACGATCGACGAGCGCGAGGGGGCGTTTGTCCTCGAGGTGCGAAACGACGGGTTGCCAGCAGCCGGCGCGGCGAAAGCCGGGGGGTCCCGAATGGGCCTGCGGCTCGCCTCCTACGAGGCGATGCAGCGAGGCGGAATGCTCGAGTACGGCAGGGAGGAGGACCGATGGCGGGTGCGCCTGGTGTTGCCGAGCAGCTGAACGGCGCCGAGAAGCTGCGCGTGCTCGTGGTTGACGACCACGCCGTCGTGCAGTGGGGGTTCAGGCTCCTGCTCGGCCGGCAGCCCTGGGTCGGCGACTGCGTCGTCGCTTCGACGCCCGAGGAGGCCGTCGAGCTCGCCAGTCGAGGCCGCCCCGACGTCGCGCTCGTCGATCTATTCCTCGGCGAGCGCTCCGGAGCGGAGCTCTGCGAGGCGCTGCGCGAGGTCTCGCCCAAAACACGCGTCCTGCTGATCTCGGGCGCCGGCTGGATTTCGCCCGAGGCCGCCAAGGCCGCGGGCGCCGCCGGCTTCATCTCCAAGGACTGGAGCGCGGACGAGGTCGCCAACGCGGTGCGCATGGTGGGGAGAGGCATGACCGTCTACGCGCGCCAGGCCGAGGGGCCGGCGACGCCGCTGTCCCCTCGCGAGCGCGAGGTCCTCGAGCTGATCGGTGCCGGCGCCACCAACCGCGAGATCGCCGAGCGCCTCTTCCTCTCCCCGCACACGATCAAGGACCACACCACGGCGCTCTACCGCAAGCTCGGGGTGCGCAACCGGGCCGAGGCGACGCGGAAGGCCGAGCAGCTGGGCTTGACTCGCCGCGCAGCGCCCTCGGACCTCTGATTTCAGCCGATCTGCTCGGCCAGTCCGATGATGATGCCCTCAGGGCCACGCAGGAAGCAGAGCCGGTAGATGTCCTCGTACTGCGCGATCTCGCCGACGAGTTCGGCACCGTGGCTGCGCAGGCGGGCAACGACGTCGTCGATGTCGTCGACAGCGAACATGATGCGGCGTATGCCCAGCGCGTTCGCCGGCGCGCTTTCCGGCTCGGCTCTGACCGCCGGCGGCGTGTGGAACTTCGTCAGCTCAAGCCGGCTGTGGCCGTCCGGGGTCCGCATCATGGCGATGTCGGCACGGACGTCGTTGAGCCCGACGACGCGGTCCACCCAACGCCCCTCGACCGGCGCCTCGCCTTCCAGCTCCATACCGAGTTCGGCGAAGAACGCTTTGGCAGCCTCGAGGTCGTCGACAACGATGAGAACGTTGTCCATCCGCTGAATCGTCAAGTGCGCGACGGTACAGAACTTTGACCCCCCGGCCGTCCCCCTGAACCCCCCCGAACGGGGGGCATCCCCGCGAATCCCTTCACCCGAGGAAGCCTCGCGGTTAGTCAGTAGGGCATGGACGCCAATTCAGCTTCAGCGATCCTCTTTCCGGGTCAGGGGGTCGGGGATCCGTCGAGCCGCGAGGCAGTCGCGGATCTCCGCCCGGACCTCCTCGGGCTCGCCACCGAGCTTGTCGGCGAGGACCCCTTCGAACGCATGTCCGAGGGCACTGCCTACGCCCAGCCCGCCGTCTACTGCGCCTCGATCGCGGGCTTCGAGCGGCTCGGGCGTCCCGAGGCCGAGTACTTCGCCGGCCACTCGCTCGGTGAGATCGGCGCCCTCGCCGCTGCCGGGGCGATCGACGACGCCGACGGCCTGGGCATCGTCGTGGCGCGTGGCCGGGTCATGGCCGAAGTCGCCCGCGCCGGTGAGCCGGGCGGCATGCTCGCCGTGGGCTCCGACCGGGACGCCGCTGAGAGTCTCGCCGGCGAACACGGACTGACCCTGGCGAACGAGAACTCGCCGCAACAATTCGTCCTCTCCGGGCCGCTCGCACGGATCGAGGAGGCCGAGGCCGCAGCGAAGAGCTCGGGCGTCCGGGCGAAGAAGCTCGCGGTCGCCGGCGCCTTTCACACCGAGGCGATGTCCTCGGGCGTGGATGCCTTCCGCGCCGAGCTCGATGAGATCGAGTTCCGATCGCCCGAGTCGCCGGTTGTGTCCTCGACCAGCGCCGACTTCTTCCGCGAGGACGTGCGCGATTCCCTGGCCGCCTCGCTGGTCAGCCCGATCCGATGGACCGCGGTACTCGCCAAGCTCAGCGATCTGGGTGTGACCCGCTACCTCGACGTCGGCCCGGGCAAGGTGCTCGCCGGCCTCGTTCGCCGGACACTGGCCGATCCGGAGGTTGAGATCGTCTCGAATCGGGAGTCGGCCCTTGCCTGAGCTCTCGCCCGGACAGCAGTGGGAGGTCGACTCCTCGCTCGTCGATCCGGAGGGCCTGGTGGCCCGAGCCACCGGGGCCGCGACCAACGGCGCGAAGCGAACGGCCGGGCCCGGCATCGCCGCCGTTGCGGCATCGCTCCCCGACCGCGTGGTCGAGAACGAGGAGGTGGCCCGCCCGCTCGGCGTCGACCCGGAGTGGATCTCCTCGCGAACCGGAATCCATCGCCGGCGCCGCGTCAACGGCGAGACACTGGTCGAGCTCGCGGCCGACGCCGGGTCTCATGCCCTCGCCCGCGCAGATTTCGATCCCGCGGATCTTGACCTCATCCTGGTGGCAACCTGCACCCCGGACCAGATGCTGCCCAACGCGGCGCCGCTGGTCGCCAGCCGGATGGGAGCCTCTCAGGCGGGAGCCATGGACATCGGCGCCGCCTGCACGGGCTTTCTCTCGGCCCTCTCCCTGTCGACGGCGCAGCTCGAGTCCGGGCGGGCTCGGGCTGTGCTCGTCGTCGGCGCCGAGGTGCTGAGCCGGGTCATCGACTACACCGACCGCCGGACCGCAGGCCTCTTCGGCGATGGGGCCGGGGCCGCACTGCTCACCCTGGGCGGCCCCGGTCTGATCGGCCCGATCGCCCTGCGCTCGGACGGCTTGCGCGGGGACCTGATCCGGATCTCGAACGAGGAACGCCTGGTGAGGATGGATGGCCGCGCCACCTTCCGCGCAGCGGTCGCGGCGATGAGCGACACGACGCAGCAGGTCGTCTCGGACGCCGGTCTGTCGCTCGATGAGATCGACCTTTTCGTCTACCACCAGGCCAACTCCCGGATCATCTCCGCGGTCGGCGAGCGACTCGACCTGCCGCCAGGCAAGGTGATCGACTGCCTCGCGGATTACGGCAACACCTCCGCCGCGAGCATCCCGATTGCGCTCTCCGAGGCAGTCTCGAGCGGCCTGCTCCGGAAGGGGTCGCGGGTCCTGCTCTCCGCCTTCGGCTCTGGCTTGACCTGGGGCGCCGGGATCGTCGAGTGGGAGGGGGCGGCGTGACCGCGACTGAGACGACCGCGAAGCCGGATGGCATCGCCGCGAAGCAGCAGGTGGGTTGCGCTCTGGTGACGGGCGCCTCGCGCGGGATCGGCGCGGCCACCGCGAAGGTTCTGGCGGCGGACGGCTGGTCCGTCGCCGTCAACTACTCCCGCGACCGCGATGGCGCCGAGTCGATCGTGTCCTCGATCGAGGATTCGGGCGGCACCGCATTTGCCGTCGGCGCCGATGTGGCCGACGCAGCTGCGGCGGACGAGATGCTCTCGGAGGTCGGGGATCGGCTCGGTCCCGTGCTGGTGCTCGTCAACAACGCCGGCATCACGGCGGACAACCTCTCGATGCGGCTCAGCGACGAGGACTGGAGCCGCGTCCTCGACGTCAACCTGACGGCGGCCTTCCGTCTCACCCGCGACGCGATCGGCCAGATGATGCGCCAGCGCTTCGGCCGGGTGATCAACGTGTCCTCTGTCGTCGGCCTGCGCGCCAACCCCGGCCAGGCCAATTACGCGGCCTCGAAGGCGGGATTGATCGCTTTCACCCGCACCGTGGCGGTGGAGGTCGCCCGCCGTGGCGTGACGGTGAACACGGTGGCACCGGGTCTGATCGAAACCCACCTGACGCGCGAGTTCACTTCCGATGGATCCGGCTCGAATGGATCGGGCGGACTGCTGGACGCCATTCCGGCCAGGCGGACCGGATCCCCGGAGGACGTCGCCGCCTGCATCCGCTTTCTCGCCTCAGATGAGGCCTCGTATGTGACCGGCGCCGTGCTGCCCGTCGACGGCGGCATGTCCGCCTGAACCAACAACCAAGCATCGAGAAAGGAGCCAGATGACAACCGCAACCAAGGACCAGGTGCAAGAGAGGGTGATCTCGGCGCTCGTCGAGTTCGGCGAGGAGCCCGAGAACGTCAGGCCCGATTCCCGCTTCGAGGACCTGGACATCGACTCGCTCGACCTGGTCGAGCTCGCCCAGGTGATCGAGGACGAGTACGGGATCGAGGTCACCGACGCCGACATGGACAAGATCGCCACCGTTCAGGACGTCGTCGAGTTCGTGTCCGCCCGCCAGTCCTGATGCGCCGGGTTGCGATCACCGGGATCGGCGCTGTTACGCCTCTGGGCGTCGGCGCGCCGGCCCTGCACGAGCGCTGGTCCGCCGGCGAGTCGGGGATCGAGGACGGCCTCGCCCGCTGCTCGGAGTTCGAGGCGACCGATCACCTCACCAGACGCCAGGCCCGCCGCACCGACCGCTTCACGCAGCTTGCGCTCGTCGCGGCGGCTGAGGCGATTTCGAGTGCGGGCCTGGACGAGGCGCCGTACGACCGCGCCGAGATCGGCAGCGTGATCGGCACCGGGATCGGGGGGCTCTCCACGATCGAGTCCGAGCACATCACCCTGCTTGATCAAGGTCAGGGCAAGGTCTCGCCCCACTGCGTGCCCCAGATGATGGCCAACTCCGCGTCGGGTGCCCTGGCGATCGAGCACGACCTGCGTGGCCAGTGCTTCGGGACCGTATCCGCCTGCGCGGCGGGTGCTCACGCGGTCGGCACGGCGGCCCGGATGATCTCCTGCGGCGACGCCATCGCCTGCGTCACGGGCGGCGCGGAATCCGCGATGACCCCGCTGGCGAATGCTGCCTTCGCCGAGATGGGCGCGACCTCGAAGTCGGGGATCTCTCGCCCCTTTGACCGCCGCCGCGACGGCTTCGTGATGGGCGAGGGAGCCGGCGTGCTGGTCCTCGAGGATGCCGAGACCGCCGAACTGCGGGGCGCTCCGATCCTCGGATACATGGCCGGCTACGGCGCCACCGCCGACGCTCACCACATGACAGCGCCGGAGCCGAGTGGTGACGGCGCGGCCCGCGCGATCCGCAAGGCGCTCGCCGACGCGGAGATCGAGCCCGGCGCCATCGCCTATGTCAACGCCCACGGCACCTCGACCCCGCTCAACGACCGCTCGGAGACCGAGGCCCTGAAGACGGCGCTCGGCGAGCAGGCCTTCAGCATCCCGACCTCGTCGACCAAGTCCGCGATCGGGCACCTGCTCGGCGCGGCGGGAGCCGTCGAGGCGATCGCGACGCTGCAGGCGCTCCGGGCCAAGCAGGCCCCTCCGACTCTCAACTACGAGGAGCCCGACGAGGGACTCGACCTCGACTACGTGCCCGGAAAGGCGAAGGCGCTGCCCTTGAACGGTCACCCCGCCGTGGGGATCAGCAACTCCTTCGGCTTCGGCGGACACAACGTGGTGCTCTGCATCGAGGCGGCGACGTGAACCTGATGCTGGCCGAAACCGAGGCGCCGGAGCGCGAGCGATTGGCCCCGCTCGAGCAGCTCGAGGCGCTCTGCGATCCCTCCTCGCTCGAGCTTGTCAGAACGCGGATCGCCTCCCGCTCAGCTCGCTCGGCACCCGGCGACGGCGTCCTCGCCGGCGCGGGCAGCGTCGGCGGTCGGCCCGTCTACTGCTACGCGCAGGACCAGAGCTTCGCCGGTGGCTCGCTCGGCACGGCGCAGGCCGAGACGATCGTGCGGGTGCTCGACCTCGCCGGTCGCGCCGGCGCGCCGGTCGTCGGCTTCATCGCCTCCGGCGGCGCCCGCATCGACGAGGGAGCCGGCGCTCTGGGCGGCTACGGCGCGATCTTCCGCCAGCACGTCGCCCTCTCCGGCCGGGTGCCGCAGATCAGCGTGATCACCGGGACGTCGGCCGGCGGCGGCGCCTACTCGCCAGCCCTCACGGACTTCGTTGTGATGACCGAGCAATCACGTCTCTTCCTCACCGGCCCAGGTGTGGTCGAGGAGGTGATGGGCGAGAGCGTGACGATGGACGAGCTCGGCGGCGCCCGCGTCCACTCCCGCAACGGGGTGTGCGACCTGGTGGCTCCCGACGACCGGGCCGCTGCCGAGCTGGTCCGCGACCTGCTCGGCCATCTGCCTCAGAGCTCGGCATCGCCGCCCGACTCGGTACTGCCGCAGGAGCCGCTCGGCAGCGACCCCGGCACGGTCGTGCCCGCCAACCCCCGCAAGGTTTACGACGTCCGGTCGGTCATCCGCTGCATAGGGGACTCGAGCTCGATGCTCGAGCTCTCGCCCCGCTGGGCACGGAACATGGTCACGGCGCTCGTCCGCCTGAACGGGCATCCCGTCGGCGTGGTCGCCAACCAGCCTCATCACCTTGGCGGGGTGATCGACTCCGCCGCGTCCGAGAAGGCCGCCGGCTTCATCCGCCGCTGCGACGCCTTCGGGCTGCCGTTGGTCGTCCTCGTCGACACGCCGGGATTCCTGCCCGGGACCAGGCAGGAGGGAATGGGCGTGATCCGCCACGGCGCCGGCCTGCTGCACGCCTTCTCCGCCGCCCGGGTCCCGAAGGTGACGGTCGTCCTGCGCAAGGCGTACGGCGGCGGCTTCATCACGATGAACTCGCGGCAGCTCGGCGCGGACGTCGTCCTGGCATGGCCGGGAGCCGAGATCGGCGTCCTCGGCGCACGGCAGGCCGTCGGGATCATTCACCGGCGGGCGATCGAGGGCTCCGCAGACCCGGACGCAGAACACACACGACTCGCCGAGGAGTACGCGGAGATACATCTGAGGGCCGAGGTCGCCGCCGGGGCCGGCGACGTGGACGAGGTGATCGAGCCGGTCGAGACGAGGACGCGCCTGATCTGGGCGCTGTCGGCACTCGGCGGAGCAAACGGAAGAAGGAGATCGGAATGACGACCCAGACCATCGAGGCGACGCGCGAGGGAACCCTGTGGCGGGAGGCCCCGCCGTATTTCGACGATCTGGAGATCGGCGACTCGATGGAGTCGTCTGGCCGGACGGTGACCGAGTACGACGTGGTCTCGTTCGCCGCGCTGACCGGCGACTGGCACCCCCAACACGCCGACGCCGCCTGGGCCGAGGAGAGCCCCTTCGGTCGCCGGATCGCACACGGCATGCTGGTCCTCTCCTACGCGCTTGGCCTTCTCCCGATCGACCCACGCGTTGTGCTCGCGCTGCGCTCCATCGACGGGGCGGTGCTGAAGCGCCCCGTCGGGCTCGGCGACACGATCCGGGTTCGCGCCCGGCTCGCCGACAAGCGCGAGCTCGGCGCCGAGACGGGGCTGGTCACGCTGGCGGTGCGGATCGTCAACCAGGCCGACGAGCTGGTCGCTCGCATGGAGATCGTGGTGATATGGCGGCGCGAGACTGCAGCCGAATCCGGCGCCGCTGACGGATCGACGTCTTCCGACGAGCTCTCTCCGATCCAGGACGGCAGGCTGCTCGCCTGATGCTCGCCGGCAAGAGATTCCTGATCACGGGCATCCTCACCCGGAAGAGCATCGCCTTCGCCGTCGCGCGGGAGGCCCAGCTCGCCGGTGCCGAGGTCCTACTGACCGGCTTCGGCCGCACCCGCCGGATGACCGAGCGCGCCGCCGCCCGCCTGCCCGAGCCTCCCGACGTGCTGGAGCTCGACATCAACTCCGAGGAGGACCTCGCCGGCCTGGCCCGAGAGGTCGACGAGCGCTGGGGCGGCCTGGACGGTGCTCTGCACGCGATCGCCTTCGCCCCCGCCGACGCGATCGGCGGCCGCTTCATGGAGACGCCGGTCGAGAGCGCCCTCGAAGCGTTCCGAACGAGCGCCTACTCCTACCAGGCGCTGGCCCGCCACCTCGCTCCGCTGATGGAGGGAGAAGGCAGCGTCGTCGGACTTGACTTCGACGCGTCGGTCGCCTGGCCGTCGTACGACTGGATGGGCGTGGCGAAGGCTGCGCTGGAATCGGTCAACCGTTACCTAGCGAGAGAGCTCGGCCCGAGGGGAATCCGCGCGAACCTGATCTCGGCTGGGCCCATCTCCTCACCGGCCGCGAGCGGGATCGACGGCTTCGAGCACCTCGCCTCGGGCTGGCCCGAGGCCGCGCCCCTCGGCTGGGACACCGATGACCCGACCCCGGTGGCGCGCGCCGTTCTCTTCCTGCTTTCGGACTGGTCCGAGGCGATCAGCGGCGAGGTGATTCACGTCGACGGCGGAGCGCACGCCATGGGCGGAGTCGCGGACCGGCGAGCGGGCTCGAACGGCGCAAGCGTTCGTCAGACCGCCCGCGCGTAGGGCTCAGCGGCCTCTGATCTAATCACCTGGTCACAGGGGTCACCGACCGAGGAGAAGCATGGGATCTCGATGGAACGATGGCCGGCGCTTTGAGGCAAGGGTGGCAGTGATTACCGGGGGCGGAGGGACGCTCGGCGGAGCTGTTGCCAGAGGCTTCGGTTCGGAGGGCGCCTCGGTTGCGATCGGCTATCGCTCCTCTCGCTCCCGGGCCGCGGAGGTGGTGGCGGAACTGGAGGACCAGGGCGGGCGGGCTCACTCCGGCCCCCTCGACGTAACGGATCAGGGCTCGGTCGATGCGTTCGTCGCCGACGTCGTTGAGCGCTACGGTCGGCTGGACGTCCTTGTCAACGCGGCCGGCCGCCTCGACGAGGCGGACACGGTGAGATTCAGCGAGCTGGACACCGCCGCGGCGTCCGCCCTCCTTCAGGTTGATGTGATCGGAGCGATGCGGATGTGTCACGCCGTGAGGCCCGCGATGCTCGAAGGTGGCGGCGGCGCCATCGTCAATTTCTCGAGCACGTACGGGAACGGGATCAATCCCGGCAACGCGATCAACTTCGTTCCCGTCACCTACTCCACCGCGAAGGGGGCGATCCGCGGATTCACCACCACGCTGGCCAGGGACCTGGCCCCAGAGATACGCGTGAACGCTCTCGCACCCGGGCCAATCTCAGGCGAATGGGAAACTGAGTGGGGAGTCTCTCCCGAGCACATCGACGAGGCAATCGCCATGAACCCGCTGAAGCGTTTCGGCAAGCCGGAGGAGATCGCCGAGACCGTCCTGTTCCTGGCTTCGGACGGGGCCGGATACATCACCGGCCAGGTGATCCACGTGGATGGCGGCTGGGTCCCAGCCGGGTAGAAGATGGAGAGGGTCTAGCGCCCGCGCCAGTTCGGGCGGTCGCTTCTCACTGAAGGCGGTGGCGCCCTCGATGGCGTCCTCGGAGGTGAAGACGGGGGCGACGATCTCGCCCTGCCTGACCCAGAAAGTGGCGTCGTCCCAGGATCCCTGTTGATTGAGGATCTGCTTCGAGGCCGCGGTGGCGAGGGGGGCGTTCGCCGCCACCTCTTCGCCGAGCTGCAGTGCCGCCTCGAGCGACTTGCCTGGCTCTGCGACGCGGTTGATGAGGCCGAGCTCGGCGCCCCGCTCGGCTGTGATCGTCTCACCGGTCAGGGCGAGCTCCATCGCGATCGCCGCCGGTAGGCGGCGGGGGAGCTGGCGGAGCGCGCCACCAGCTGCGACAAGACCGCGCTTGGCCTCTGGAATCCCAAGCTTCGCGCCCTCGGAGGCGACGATCAGGTCGCAGGCCAGTGCGATCTCGAGGCCTCCGGCTACCGCGAAGCCCTCGATCGCGGCTATCAGCGGCTTCTCCGCCGGCTTCTGAACGATCCCCGCGAAGCCACGGTCGCGCGCCCAGGGGCGCTCGCCGGTGGCGAATGCCTTCAGGTCCATGCCTGAGCTGAATCCCTTGCCCTCGCCGGCGATCACGCCGACGCTGAGCTCGTCGGTGGAATCGAGCTCGTCGAGCGCGGCGGCCATCGCCTCGGCCATCGCGAGGTTGACGGCGTTCCGGGCGTCGGGCCGGTTCAGGGTGATCAGCAGGATGCGGTCGCGGCGCTCGGTGAGAAGTGGCTGCTCGTTCATGGAGCGGGACCTTACAATCGCCCGTCAGTAGGAGTGCCCAGGTAGCTCAGTTGGTAGAGCACATCTCTCGTAAAGATGAGGTCGCCGGTTCGAGCCCGGCCCTGGGCTTCTAAGGAAGATCGGCCGCCCGGTTGATGAACGCCAGGCGGTCGGCGACCCGCGCGTAGATGCTGGCGCCGCCCAGCCCGCAGGGGAAGACTCCCGAGCTGACCGCTCCGATCAGCCGCGGGCCGTTCGGCGTGTCGGCGACCAGCGGGCCGCCGCTGTCGCCCTCGCAGGAGGTGGTTCGGTAGGGGAGGCGGCTGTGGATGCGGCCGATTCGCTTCCCCAGGGCGCAGATCATCGAGGCCTGCTGGAAGCCGCGCGACTTGCCGTACTCCAGGTCGCACTTGCGGGCGGGGTAGATGCGCTCCTTGGTGGTCTTCAACCGCCGGGCGACATTGATGCCCCAGGCGCTCCGGGTGCCCCAGCCACCGGAGCGCACGATCCGTCCCGGCCGTGTCGCAGCATTGGACTCGGCCGGCGTGGCGAGGAGGATCGGCTGGGCCTGGGGCGCGGTCGCCAGCGTCAGTACGGAGAAGTCATGCGCGTCCTTGTGCCCGTTGTACGCGGGATCGACGGCGACCGCCGTGACCTTGATCCGAGGCCGGCGCCGGTGCGGGGTGATCCACGGGCTGCCCGCCAGGACGGAGAGTTGTTTGCGCTTGCCGCCCTTCACGCAGTGGGCGGCGGTCAGCACCTTCGTCGGAGCGATCAGAGAGCCGCTGCAGATGAAGCGGCGCTTCTGGGTGAGTGCGACCGCGAACTGCCAACCCGCGGCATTCGCCTTGCCGCCGCCGACGATCCGCGGTGAGGATCCCGCGGCGAGTCCGCTGCCCGGGGCGACAGCAAGCGCGAGGGCGCAGAGCGCCAGCGCGGCGCCCCCTGAGCGCCGGAGCCGCCGGCTCACCGCCGGCTAGTCCTCCTGCAGCGCGCGGTAGCGCTCGCGCATGAAGTCGAGGGCGGCACGGCGATGGTCATCGGCGGCGATCAGATCAGAGTAGGTGAGCTCAGCGCCCTTGAAGCTGCTCGCGTTCCAGAGCTCGCCCGAGACGTCTGCGGTCCACGGGCTGACATAGAAGTAGGGCTCTGGGTGATCGTCGTCGCCGGGAGACGCGCCGAAGTTGCCACGCTGCCCTGCCGCCTCGGAACCCAGCTCGATGGCCAGGTCGAAGTGCTCGGGCCAGAGCTGCACCAGCGAGGGATCGCCATCCGTCTCGTCGGCGCGGAGCTGCTCGAGCACCGAACAGGCCAGGCCGTAGAAATCTCCGAGCGCGGTGGCGGCGGGGATGTCGACGCCGGGAAGCGGCTCGCGCGTTTCATCGCTGCCTCGCTGGCGGACGAGCTCACCATGTTCGACGCGGACCTGGCAGTCGGCCCCGTCCACCTCGAAGAAGGGCGTGCCGAACCCCCCGCGCGTGTAGCGGAGTGCGATCTCGTTGGCGGGCAGGCGGGCTGGAGCGACCACAGCCTCCGCGACCTTATGGAGGGCCACCCGCGTTTCGGCGAAGGAGGCCGGCAGCGGCTCGAGCTTCTTCCACGCCCCCAGCCAGCGGTCGGCGCACCAGGGGGCGAGCTCAGGCTCCTGCTTGGCGATTTCATCCCAGGTGAGATCGCCTCGGTTGTGGACGGGGGAGACGAGCTCCCGGCCCTCCGGAACCTCGCCGGGCTCGACGGGGTCGTCGGCATAGGGAGGCTCGCTGACCGCCGGCGGCGAGGGCTCCAGCACCCGCGCCTCGTAGTCGCCGCCCAGCTTGTCCGTGGCCTCCGCCCTCGGGTTCGCCATGGCCCTGAACCCTAGACCGCTCGTAACGGACGAGCGACCGGGCTAGAGCCGAACCAGGTTCGACGCCTCGATCCCGCGGGTGACGCCGCGGAAGTCGATGACCAGCGACGAGTCGTCGACCACTCGCTGGTAGTCGATCGTCGGGTGCGCGGTGACGATGCAGACCAGGTCTGCCGAGGCGAGCGACTCGTCGAGCGCCGGCGGAGGTCAGCTCGAGGTCGGGGAGCTCCGGCACGTGGGGGTCGTGGTAGGAGACGTCCGCGCCGAGGTCTCGGAGCAGCCGGATGATCTTGAGCGCCGGGGACTCGCGGGTGTCGCCGACCCCGGCCTTGTAGGAGACGCCGAGCAGCACGACCTTCGCGTCCTTGGTCGCCTTGCCCGCGTCATTGAGCTCCCGCTCGATCCTGCGCACGCACCAATGCGGCTGGTTCTGGTTGATCTTCCCGGCCAGCTCGATGAACTCGGTGTAGAAGTCGTGCTCGCGGGCCTTGTAGGAGAGGTAGAAGGGGTCGACCGGCAGGCAGTGGCCGCCCATGCCGGGGCCCGGGTCGAAGCGCATGAAGCCGAACGGCTTCGAGGCCGCCGCGTCGATCACCTCCCAGACGTCGATTCCGAGCCTCTCGCAGAGCATCGCCATCTCGTTGACGAGCGCGATGTTGACCGAGCGGAAGATGTTCTCGAGCAGCTTGGTGAGCTCAGCCGCATCCGGGGTGCTCACCTCGACCACCTCGTCGCAGACGAGGGAGTAGAGCTCGACGGCGCGCTTCGTCGATTCCTCGTTGACCCCGCCGACCACCTTCGGGGTCGTCCTGATCGTGAAGTCCGTTCGGCCCGGATCGATCCGCTCGGGGGAGAACGCGAGGTGGAAGTCTCGCCCGGCGGCGAGGCCGGACTCCTCCAGGATCGGCCGCAGGCGCTCGCGGGTCGTCCCGGGGTAGGTGGTCGACTCGAGCACGATCAGCTGCCCCTTCTGCAGGACGGCCGCAAGCGAGGTCGCCGCATCGACCATGTAGCTCAGGTCCGGCTCGCGGGAGTTGGTGAGAGGCGTGGGAACGCAGATGATCACCGTGTCGCACGAGCTCAGGTCCGGATAGCGGCTCGTCGCGGTGAGCGTGCCCTTCAGGGCAGCGAGGCGCTCCGAGGCGACGTCCTCGACGTAGCTGCGCTCCTCGTCGAGCGCGTCGATCTTGCGGGGGTCAGCGTCGAGGCCCACCACGTCGTGGCCTTCCTCGGCGAAGGCCACGGCCAGCGGCAGCCCCACATATCCGAGCCCGACGACTCCGACTTTCATGCGGGCCAGTGTAGGGAGCGGCTTACTTGCCGCTGGATGCGTTCTTGCCCTTGGACTTCTGCTGGCCGTGCTGCGACTCTGCCTGACCCTGCTGTTTGGTCTGGGTGAGCTGATTGACGCCGATCAGGTGATCAACGAAGAGGCTGCACGCTTGGGCTGTCGGCACCAGCTTGAAGCCATCCGGGTTCACCGCCGTCAGGTTGCCGATCACCGCTGGGGCGTCGACGCCGATCAGCGACTGGAACCAGTTGACGTCGTCGGCGGTGACGCTGACGGTCACCGGCCCACCCTGGCTGGTCACTTCGCCCACGGGCCAGTACGGCCCCTGGTCGGGCCGATAGGGGATGGCGGCATCGACGCCGGCGGGTAGGTGGACGTCAAGCCCTGGCGCTTTGACCGTCACACCCGTGACCGGGGTGACGTACTGCAGAGAGAGCTCCCACTTGCCCGGCGGCAGGGTGATCGTCTGGCTGGCCGTCTGCCCCGGGCTCAGCTGGTTGTCGATCGGGGCGCTCTTCGAGGCCACCACGCCACCCTCACCGAGGGCGCCGGCGTGCCCGCCCGCCTTCCAGTAGAGCCGTTTCGCGATCACGGTTCGCGGTTGCCAGGTGAGCGCCTGACCGCCGGCCCGGGCGAAGGGCGCCAGCTTCGGACGGTTGCAGCGCAGCACCCGACCAGGCCGTGCCTCCTCGTAGAGATTCGCGATCGGCGGGGTTGTCCCGGTCCGCTTCCACAACCGGTACGAGGGGGTCGAGTCGACCAGGGTCCAGCCCGGCGGCGCCTGGCTCTGGTAGATCGCGCTGGTGGTGACGGCGTAGGGGAAGTCGTTGAGGACCCTGGCCGGGACCGAGTCGAAGTCGATCGGCAGGCGCTGGCTCTTCGTCACCGCCGAAGGAACTCGAATTTCGGCATTGAAAGCGGGGCTCGAGACCTCGGCCGATCGCAGGCCGTAGTCCGTGAATCGGTCGCTGGTCAGGGCGAGGACCTTCTGACCGGCCACCTCGTGCTGGAACTTGCTCAGCTCCTGAAGCCGGTCGTCCGGCGAGATCACGGTGTCGCGGAGGGCGAGAAAGCTCGAGTAGCCGGCCAACGCGATGAACACGATCGCGAAGATCCGCTTCGGCCAGCCGCCGCCCGGCGAAAGCAGCGCGGTCACCACCAGCAGCATCACGACAGACGCCGGAACCACCACCGCCTTGGCGAGGATGTAGAGACCGCCGCTCTCGATGTACTTGGTCAGCAGGTAGACGATCAGCCCCGAGATGACGGCGGCCGGGACGGCGTAGTCACGCTTCGCCATCCACCAGACGAGCCCGACGATCGTCCCCGCGATGCCGATCGCTCCGAAGATCCAGAAGTGCGAGACGTCGTGAGTCCCCAGCAGCCAGCTGCCGCTCGGCCAGACGCCGAGCGTCTCGAGGGGCGAGACGACGTAGCGCAGCTTGCTGTTGGTGTCGGCGACGTTGCCGATCGAGCCCGAGTTGATGAAGTCGATCACCTTCGGGAGCTGGGTGAGGAAGACGAGGACGAGGACGATCAGCGCCGGGATCACGACCGGCATCGACGCGCGGACGACCTCGCGGACGCCCGCCGCACCCTTCTCCGCACGAATCCGGAGAAGCTGCGCGACCAGCCAGAGGCCGGCGGTCCCCGCCAGCCAGGCAACGCCCGGCAGGCTGTAGACCGGAACCATCGCCGCCGTGATCAGCGCGAGGCCGATCACGATCGCGATGCGGCCCTCCGGCTCTCGCTCGATCTCCCGTAACCCGAGCGCGAAGGCGATCAGGAACATCCCCGCGATCAGCTCCTTGAAGCCCGCCACGCCGAGGGATGAGGCCGTGAGATAGGCGAACGCGACCAGCGCGGCCGCCAGCAGGCGGCGGCCGGCGGGGAGGTCGCGAAGCCCGCCGAGCGCGGTGATGCCGGTAAGGACCGGCACGGCGACCAGCAGCCCGAGCCAGCCGTAGAGCGGTTGCGTGCCCAGCGCGCTGACCACGGTCCCGACCAGGCTGTGCGGCCCGAGCGGGTACCCGTTGATGACGCTCTGTGGCTCCGGCCGGCTCGGGTCGACGAGGTAGTCGACGTCGACCAGGTGCATCGCCATGTCGTTGTTGAGCCCGACCCCGGGGATTCCGATGTGGCCGCTCGCAATGAAGGGGAACGAGGCAAGCAGGAGCGAGAGGACGCCGATCGGAATGGCGATGCCGACCGCCGGACCCAGGATCGACTCGGAGCGGACGAACAGGAAGACGATCGACGCAACCAGCAGAACGGCGCAGCACGCGATCGAGGTCGCCTCGTTTCCCGGCAGCCGGATGGCGACCGAGCAGACGGCGATCAGCGTGGCCAGCCCGACGGCACCCTCCAGGAAGGAAGCCTGCTTGCGCCCGAGGGCGAGCAGAATCGCGCGCCCCACCAGCAGGGACGCGAGCAGGATTACCCCTGCTGAGACGTAGGTTCCGGCGAAGGCGCCCACGGGAGGCGGAAGGGTATTGAGTCAGGCCGAAACGCGGCCTGAGCGTCCGCTTGCGGACGCTGCCTGATCAGGGTCCGATGCGGTCCCGCTGCGATGACCCTCGCTCGCGGCCGAGCGTGAGGAATTGATCGAGCGGATAGCCCCAGCGCAGCCCCCGCAGCACCTGCCAGTCCGAGCGCCGACGGACGGCGTTGACCTGCTCGCGCCGGGCGCGGATCTGCGCGCGGTTCGCGCGCAGCCAGCCGTAGGTCTGGGCCTTGGCCCGCAGGAACTTCGGCCCGCGGATCAGGCAGTAGCCCCACATCATCAGCTCGCTGAGGGCGAGCAGCGGCGAGATCGCGAGCCGGGTGCGGCCGCGCAGGTCGGCGAGCAGCATCTTCCAGCGGTTGCGCTCGAGCAGGAAGAGCTTGTGGGGGAACATCGTCAGGTGGTAGTCGTGCACCACGGTCGAGGCGGGCACGCACCAGATCTCGCTCCCCGCGATCCGCAGGAGCCAGGAGAGCTCGACGTCCTCGAAGTAGAGGAACCCGGTCTCGTCCCAGCCGCCGAGGTTCTCGAGGAGCGCCCTGCGAACGACGAAGGCCGCCCCGTGCAGGCCCGTGACGCCGAATGGCTCCTCGCCGGCGATCTCGCGTGGCTTGCCGAGCCAGCGGTTGAAGCCGAGGCCGGTCTTGTTGAGGTTCTGCCCGGCCGCGTTGACCTTCTCCGGGTCGGACTCGAGCAGGATCAGCGGACAGGCGACGCCCGCGTCCGGCTTCGCCTCCAGCAGGGAGACCAGTGGACCGAGCCAGCCGGGGCTCACCACGACGTCCATGTTGAGCACCGCGACGTGGTCGCCGCGCGCCTCGGGCAGGGCGACGTTGACCGCCCCGGCATACCCGCGGTTGGTCGGCGAGCGAATCAGCCTGACCGCGTCGTGCTCCGAGGCGAGGCGCTCGGCCACGGCCGCGCTGTCGTCAGAGGACGCGTTGTCCACCACGAGGATCTCGGTGTCTGTGCCGCCTGTGGCCTCCAACAGCGCCCGAAGGCAGCCCTCGAGAACCCCGGCGCCGTTGTAGTTGACGACTACGACCGAGACCAGTTGGACGAGCCCTCCTCGGCGAGTCGGCTGATCCGGCCGCTGAAGATCGAGATGAAGAGCGCGGCCGAGAGCATCTGCAGGCCGAGGACCAGGAAGCTGGTGGAGAGCACCAGCGCCCGCGTATCGGTGAAGACGTTGTTGCCCGCCCATTGGATCGTCAGCTGGACCAGCTTGGCGAATGAGCCGACCATGAGCAGGCCCCCGAGGGCCGCGAACCCGAGCCGGAAGCGCACCGAGACGATTCGCAGCAACCACTTCGGGGGCTCCTTGCCGGCCTCTACGCCGTAGAGCGCGGCGGCGACGCCGAAGATCGTCAACTGGAAGGCCGCGAGGACGCCGAGGGCGGCGACGATGAAGCTGTGGATGTTCAGCCCGAGGTATGAGGTCGTGATCGGGCCGCTGGAGAGCAGGATCGCGCCGGTGATCGAGAGGGCCATCAGGGTCAGCCCGGGCACGATGAAGGTCAGCGTCGGGTTGTAGATCAGCAGCAGCACGATCACCCGGCCGAGGATCCGGAGACCGTCCTTCCATGGGCTGAGCTTCTTCTCGCCCACCCGCGGGAGGTAGGAGATCGGGATCTCGGCCTCGCGCAGTCCGCGGGCCTTCGCCTTGATCCCGATCTCGGTCTCAATGTCGAAGCCGCGGGCCTCGGTACCGAGCCGCACGGCCTCGGAGCGCCGGATCGCGTAGAGACCGGTGAGCTGGTCGGCCCCCTCGAGGCCGTGGCTGATCGCGAGCAACTTGTTGAAGAGCCAGTTCCCGATGCGGTTGACCACCGGCATCGACTCCGGCTCGGACTCGCGGATGCCGCGGACCAAGTCGTTCTCGTCGAGCAGCTCCACCATCTCCTTGATGGCCGGCACCGGATAGGTCGCGTCGGCGTCCATGATCACGACGTTCTCGCCCTGGGCCTCGGCGATCCCCGTGCGGATCGCGACGCCCTTTCCGCGGTTGGTCTTGTGCTTGATCAGGCGGACCGGGTAGCGCTCGGCGACGTCGGCGGTGTCGTCGTTCGAGCCGTCGTCGACCACCAGGACCTCGTAGGACTGATCCAGGTACTGGCCGAGCTCGTCGAGGACGTGCGGAAGCGCCGCGCCCTCGTTGTACGCGGGGAGAACCACGGTCGTGCGGATGACGTCGGCGCTCGCGGCGCCCTCGTCGCCCGCTCTCTTCGAAGCGGTTACGGCCATTGGCATCGGAAGGATAGGTACCCACACGAAACGGGTTGCTCCTCGGCATTCGCCTCGGAGCACCCTCGCGTTACCTCAAGCGGGCGGGTCAGCCCGTCTCTTCACCTGCCGCCTGGCGTGCCTTGAGGATCTCCTCACGCTCCGTCAGGCGGTTGCGCCTCCGGGTCTCGGCCTCACGCTGTCGGCGCTCCTCTATCGGCCCTTCCACCTGGAGCGGGGGTACCGGCACCGGGTTGCCGTGCTCGTCGACCGCGACCATGGTCAGGTAGGCGGTGCTGGTGTGGCGGACCTCGCGGGTGACGGCATTCTCGGCCTCGACCCGCACCCCGACCTCCATCGAGGTTCGCCAGGCGGCGTTGACGCTCGCGGTGCAGCGCAGGAGCTCGCCGACGTAGAGCGGCGAGGCGAAGGTCATCCGGTCCATTCCGGCCGTCACCACCCGGCAGCCGCTGTGGCGGATCGCCGCTATCCCCGCGACCTCGTCGCACATCCGCATCACGACCCCGCCGTGGATGAACCCGGCGGAGTTCGCGTCCTGGATGCTCATCCAGCGGATCAGCTCGGATTCCGAACCCGCGACCGTGCGTGGCGCGGCGTCGGTGTGAGCTTTCTCCGCCATTGGCGCGATCCTATTCGCCACCCATTGCGTATAGCTCCAATTAGAACGAGTCACGGACGACCAACGAGAGGAAGAGGGCGATGAACGCGAACAAGGCATTGTGGGAGAAGGGCGACTTCACGCAGATTGCGGCGACGATGCGCGAGAGCGGAGAGGCGCTCGTCGGGAAGCTGGGGATCACCGAAGGGATGCGGGTGCTCGATCTCGGCTGCGGCGACGGGACAACCGCGGTGCCGGAGGCGCAGCTCGGCGCCGACGTGCTCGGCGTCGACATCGCCAGCAACCTGGTCGCCGCCGGCAATGCGCGCGCGGAGGAGCTCGGGCTCACGAACCTCGAGTTCCAGGAAGGCGATGCGACCGACCTGAGCGAGCTTGACGACGAGAGCTTCGATCTCGTCGTCAGCGTCTTCGGGGCGATGTTCGCCCCCAAGCCGTTCGACGTCGCCAAGGAGATGGTGCGGGTGACCAAGCCGGGTGGCCGAATCGTGATGGGGAACTGGATCCCGAACGACCCCACCCTGGTGGCCCAGATCCTCAAGATCAGCGCCTCCTACTCGCCGCCTCCGCCGGACGGCTTCATCAGCCCGGTGAAGTGGGGCGTCGAGGACGACGTGATCGAGCGGTTCACCGCGGCCGGGGTCCCGAAGGAGCAGATCTCGTTCGAGCTGGACACCTTCACCTTCAATGACCCGGGCACCCCGTCGGAGCTCGTCGCCGCGTTCAGGGACTACTACGGGCCGACCATGAACGCATTCGAGGCGGCGACGGCGGACCACCGCGAGGCTGACCTCCAGACCGACCTGGACACCCTGTTCAACGAGCAGAACACCACCGACGACGGCACCTCGATCCCGGCGACCTTTTTGCGCGTGACGGTTCAGCGGTAGAGCGGCGAACAACGGGGTCGCCGCTACATTCCGGCCGGTGTCCCGCCACGGCGACATCACGGTGGTGATCCCCTGCTTCAACCACGGGCGCTTCCTGCTCGAGTCGGTCGAGCGCGCCCTCGAGCAGCAGGGCGGCCCGCCGAAGGTGATCGTGGTCGACGACGGCTCGACCGATGCCGAGACCGAGGCCGCGCTCGACGCTCTGCCGGCGGGCGTCGAGCTGATCCGCCAGCAGAACTCCGGCGTGGCCACCGCGCGCAACGCCGGCTTCGAGAACTCCGACTCCGAGCTGCTGCTGATGGTCGACGCCGACGATCGCCTCACCGTCGATGCCCTCGACGTGCTCCGGCCGCCGCTCGAGGCCAACCCCGACGTCGGCTACTGCTACGGCCTGATGAAGCTGATCGGCGCCTGGTCCGGCGTCCTGCGCTTCCCCGACTTCGACCCCTACATCCTGTTGCACCGCTCGATCGCCGGCGCCCAGCTGGGGCTGGTGCGACGGCGCTGCTGGGAGGACGCCGGCGGCTTCGACCCCGCGATCGACGGCTATGAGGACTGGGACTTCTGCCTGAGCGCGCTCGAGAAGGGCTGGCGCGGGCTGCAGATCGACCGGGTCACCCACGAGTACCGAAAGCACGAGCGCTCGGGCGAGGAGGGCCATCGCCGCCAGTACCGCCACATCTACCGCCAGCTGCGCGCCAAGCACGCGGAGCTGTTCGCGCGTCGCCCCGAGTTCGCCCGGGAAACGCCCCTCGGCCCAATGCAACGCCTCGTCTACCGCACGTACTTCGCCTGGCGACCGCTCCCCGCGAAGCTGGAGAAGGCGCTGTACCGCAATGTCGTCTTCCGGAGGCGGACCGCCGCCGAGTAGTCACACATGACGGGCCCACCTCGTCCTCCTATTGAGAGCGACGAAAGGAACCGTCATGAACAATGAATCCAAGGCACGCGAGAGGGCCGAGGTCATCGAGGAGTTCTCGAAGTGGGGCGTGGGCGCAGGAATCCTCGTGGTCGCGCTCGCTCCGCTCGCGATACCGATCCTCGTCCTCACCGGCGTCGCGCTGCTTCCCCTGCTGCTGCCGGCGATCCCGCTGGCGCTGATCGCCGGGCTGGTCTACCTGCCGGTTCGCGTCATCCGAGGCATCCGCCGGCGGCGCCGCCCGCTAGGCCGAGGGGGCGCGGCAGAGGAAGAGGTGCTCGGCCGGGTCGAGCTCGCACCGGTCCACCACAGCTCGTCGAATAGCTCCGCCGGGGTCCGGTCCTCGACCTCGAAGCCGGCCTCCCGAAGCCGGTCCGCCAGGTCCGAGCCGTAGATGCGGACATGGTCCTGCTGGCCGAAGGCGACCATCCGGTCGAGAGGCGAGCTGACCGATGGATCCTCGTAGGTGGGAACGTCGGGGCGGTAGGGCGTCAGCACGAGCGCGAGCCCGCCGGGCGCCAGCACCCGGCGCAACTCGGATATCGCGGCGCGGTCGTCCGGGACGTGCTCGAGCACGTGACTGCAGAGGATCAGGTCGAAGGAGCCGTCCGGGAGATCCATGTTGGTGATGTCGAGCTTCAGGTCCGCGGGCGCGTAGAGGTCGGCGGTGGTCCGCTCGATCTCGGGCAGCCGCTCGAAGACGGGGTCGAAGAGCGGCTCGGGGGCGAAGTGGAGGAGTCGCCGGCCGGGGAGGTCACCGCGGGCGAGCAGCAGGGCGATCGCGCGATGGCGGGGATGCGAGCGGCAGCGCGGGCAGATCCCGCCCCAGCCGGCCAGGCGGCGCCGCGACATCCGCTTGAAGTGCCCGCCGCAGCAGGGGCACTCGCGGCCCTGCCGCGGAGCAGCCAGGCGCTGAGCCGGCCGTTGGCGTCGGCCGCGGCGTAGAGAAACCGCGCCAGCCGGTGGTGGCGCAGGACCCACTCGATCGCCTCCGCCATCCACACGGCGACGCGCAACCGCAGCGTCGGCCCCGCGTACACGGGACCGGCAACTGCGCTCCCCTCAGCCACGCGCGCCGATCCGCCGCAGCAACTTGACGACGCCGCGCGGCTCCGGGTGAGGCCAGGAGGAGATCCGAGGGAGGATCGCGCGCCGGGTTCCCTCGTAGCCGCGCATGATCCCGCGCTGCAGGGGGTTCCGCGCCCAGCGCAGGCGGATCTCCTTCGCCTCGTTGAGCTGGACCCAGACGTCGGTCGTCGTCTTGCTCTCCGGGTGGTAGCGGAAGTTGAGCACCGGCTCCTCGATCAGATCTACGCGGGCCCCGCGGAGCAGCCGGAGATAGAAGTCGTAGTCGGCGGCGTCGACGTAGGCCTCGTTCAGCGACTGCGCCTGCTCGAGCAGCTCGCGGCGCCAGATGATCGTCGGGGTGGTGACGAAGGCGCCGAAGTAGAGGTAGCGGCGCCAGCTGAATTTGGGCGGCACCAGGGTCCGGAAGACCTCGCCGTGCTCATCGACGTAGTTGACGCCGCCGAAGATCGCGCCCGACCTCGGGATGGCGGTCCAGATGATCCAGGGCACGGTCGATCGCCTCCGGGATGTAGGCGTCGTCGGCGTTCACCCAGGCGAGCAGGTCGCCCTCCGCCATCCGCAGCCCCTTGTTGACCGCCTCCGTCTGCCCGCTGTCGGGCTCCGAGATCCAGGTCAGATGCGGATCCTCGCGGCCCTCGAGCAGCTCGACGGTGCCGTCGTCGGAGTTGCCGTCGACGACGATGTGCTCGTGGGGGGTACGCAGCGCCGCCACGCTGTCGAGCGTGTCCGGCAGGTAGCGCGCCATGTTGTACGCGGGGGTGATTACGGAGAGCACGGCGGGCGCAGGTTAGGCATCATTGCCGCCCCGTGGAGGTGCTGCCGACCCAACTCGAGGGCCCGATCCTCCTGCAACCGAAGGTCTTCCGCGATGAGCGGGGGTTCTTCCTGGAGACCTATCGCGAAACCGTGCTCGCCGAGCTCGGCATCGACGACGAGTTCGTCCAGGACAACCATTCGCGATCGGCCAAGGGCATCGTCCGCGGCATGCACTTCCAGCCGGGCATGGCGAAGCTGGTTAGTTGCCCGCGCGGCGAGATCGTCGACGTCCTAGTCGACATCAGGAAAGGCTCGCCGGCATTCGGGGAGTGGGAGGCATTCACCCTCAACGACGAGAACCTGCGGCAGCTCTACTGCCCGGACGGCTTCGCTCACGGCTTCTGCGTGACCAGCGAGGTGGCGGACGTCGTCTACAAATGCTCGACCTATTACGACCCGTCGACCGAGGCCGGGATCTCCTACAGGGATCCCGCCATCGGCATCGAGTGGCCGGAGATCGACCTGGGTCCCGGGTCGAAGCGCATGAAGCCGAACGGCTTCGAGGCCGCCGCGTCGATCACCTCCCAGACGTCGATTCCGAGCCTCTCGCAGAGCATCGCCATCTCGTTGACGAGCGCGATGTTGACCGAGCGGAAGATGTTCTCGAGCAGCTTGGTGAGCTCGGCCGCATCCGGGGTGCTCACCTCGACCACCTCGTCGCAGACCAGGGAGTAGAGCTCAACGGCGCGCTTCGTCGATTCCTCGTTGACCCCGCCGACCACCTTCGGGGTCGTCCTGATCGTGAAGTCCGTTCGGCCCGGATCGATCCGCTCGGGGGAGAACGCGAGGTGGAAGTCTCGCCCGGCGGCGAGGCCGGACTCCTCCAGGATCGGCCGCAGGCGCTCGCGGGTCGTCCCGGGGTAGGTGGTCGACTCGAGCACGATCAGCTGCCCCTTCTGCAGGACGGCCGCGAGCGAGGTCGCCGCATCCACCATGTAGCTCAGGTCCGGCTCGCGGGAGTTGGTGAGCGGCGTGGGAACGCAGATGATCACCGCGTCGCACGAGCTCAGGTCCGGGTAGCGGCTGGTCGCGGTGAGCGTGCCCTTCAGGGCCGCGAGGCGCTCCGAGGCGACGTCCTCGACGTAGCTGCGCCCCTCGTCGAGCGCGTCGATCTTGCGGGGGTCAGCGTCGAGGCCCACCACGTCGTGGCCCTCCTCGGCGAAGGCCACGGCCAGCGGCAGCCCCACATATCCGAGCCCGACGACTCCGACTTTCATGCGGGCCAGTGTAGGGAGCGGCTTACTTGCCGCTGGATGCGTTCTTGCCCTTGGACTTCTGCTGGCCGTGCTGCGACTCTGCCTGACCCTGCTGTTTGGTCTGGGTGAGCTGATTGACGCCGATCAGGTGGTCAACGAAGAGGCTGCACGCTTGGGCTGTCGGCACCAGCTTGAAGCCATCCGGGTTCACCGCCGTCAGGTTGCCGATCACCGCTGGGGCGTCGACGCCGATCAGCGACTGGAACCAGTTGACGTCGTCGGCGGTGACGCTGACGGTCACCGGCCCACCCTGGCTGGTCACTTCGCCCACGGGCCAGTACGGCCCCTGGTCGGGCCGATAGGGGATGGCGGCATCGACGCCGGCGGGTAGGTGGACGTCAAGCCCTGGCGCTTTGACCGTCACACCCGTGACCGGGGTGACGTACTGCAGAGAGAGCTCCCACTTGCCCGGCGGCAGGGTGATCGTCTGGCTGGCCGTCTGCCCCGGGCTCAGCTGGTTGTCGATCGGGGCGCTCTTCGAGGCCACCACGCCACCCTCACCGAGGGCGCCGGCGTGCCCGCCCGCCTTCCAGTAGAGCCGTTTCGCGATCACGGTTCGCGGTTGCCAGGTGAGCGCCTGACCGCCGGCCCGGGCGAAGGGCGCCAGCTTCGGACGGTTGCAGCGCAGCACCCGACCAGGCCGTGCCTCCTCGTAGAGATTCGCGATCGGCGGGGTTGTCCCGGTCCGCTTCCACAACCGGTACGAGGGGGTCGAGTCGACCAGGGTCCAGCCCGGCGGCGCCTGGCTCTGGTAGATCGCGCTGGTGGTGACGGCGTAGGGGAAGTCGTTGAGGACCCTGGCCGGGACCGAGTCGAAGTCGATCGGCAGGCGCTGGCTCTTCGTCACCGCCGAAGGAACTCGAATTTCGGCATTGAAAGCGGGGCTCGAGACCTCGGCCGATCGCAGGCCGTAGTCCGTGAATCGGTCGCTGGTCAGGGCGAGGACCTTCTGACCGGCCACCTCGTGCTGGAACTTGCTCAGCTCCTGGAGCCGGTTGTCCGGCGAGATCACGGTGTCGCGGAGGGCGAGAAAGCTCGAGTAGCCGGCCAACGCGATGAACACGACCGCGAAGATCCGCTTCGGCCAGCCGCCGCCCGGCGAAAGCAGCGCGGTCACCACCAGCAGCATCACGACAGACGCCGGAACCACCACCGCCTTGGCGAGGATGTAGAGACCGCCGCTCTCGATGTACTTGGTCAGCAGGTAGACGATCAGCCCCGAGATGACGGCGGCCGGGACGGCGTAGTCACGCTTCGCCATCCACCAGACGAGCCCGACGATCGTGCCCGCGATGCCGATCGCTCCGAAGATCCAGAAATGCGAGACGTCGTGGGTCCCCAGCAGCCAGCTGCCGCTCGGCCAGACGCCGAGCGTCTCGAGGGGCGAGACGACGTAGCGCAGCTTGCTGTTGGTGTCGGCGACGTTGCCGATCGAGCCCGAGTTGATGAAGTCGATCACCTTCGGGAGCTGGGTGAGGAAGACGAGGACGAGGACGATCAGCGCCGGGATCACGACCGGCATCGACGCGCGGACGACCTCGCGGACGCCCGCCGCACCCTTCTCCGCACGAATCCGGACCAGCTGCGCGACCAGCCAGAGGCCGGCGGTCCCCGCCAGCCAGGCAACGCCCGGCAGGCTGTAGACCGGAACCATCGCCGCCGTGATCAGCGCGAGGCCGATGACGATCGCGATTCGGCCCTCCGGCTCTCGCTCGATCTCGCGTAACCCGAGAGCGAAGGCGATCAGGAACATCCCGGCGATCAGCTCCTTGAAGCCCGCCACGCCGAGGGATGAGGCCGCGAGATAGGCGAACGCGACCAGCGCGGCCGCCAGCAGGCGGCGGCCGGCGGGGAGGTCGCGAAGCCCGCCGAGCGCGGTGATGCCGGTAAGGACCGGCACGGCGACCAGCAGCCCGAGCCAGCCGTAGAGCGGCTGCGTTCCCAGCGCGCTGACCACGGTCCCGACCAGGCTGTGCGGCCCGAGCGGGTACCCGTTGATGACGCTCTGCGGCTCCGGCCGGCTCGGGTCGACGAGGTAGTCGACGTCGACCAGGTGCATCGCCATGTCGTTGTTGAGCCCGACCCCGGGGATTCCGATGTGGCCGCTCGCAATGAAGGGGAACGAGGCAAGCAGGAGCGAGAGGACGCCGATCGGGATGGCGATGCCGACCGCCGGACCCAGGATCGACTCGGAGCGGACGAACAGGAAGACGATCGACGCAACCAGCAGAACGGCGCAGCACGCGATCGAGGTCGCCTCGTTCCCCGGCAGCCGGATGGCGACCGAGCAGACGGCGATCAGCGTGGCCAGCCCGACGGCACCCTCCAGGAAGGAAGCCTGCTTGCGCCCGAGGGCGAGCAGAATCGCGCGCCCCACCAGCAGGGACGCGAGCAGGATTACCCCTGCTGAGACGTAGGTTCCGGCGAAGGCGCCCACGGGAGGCGGAAGGGTATTGAGTCAGGCCGAAACGCGGCCTGAGCGTCCGCTTGCGGACGCTGCCTGATCAGGGTCCGATGCGGTCCCGCTGCGATGACCCTCGCTCGCGGCCGAGCGTGAGGAATTGATCGAGCGGATAGCCCCAGCGCAGCCCCCGCAGCACCTGCCAGTCCGAGCGCCGACGGACGGCGTTGACCTGCTCGCGCCGGGCGCGGATCTGCGCGCGGTTCGCGCGCAGCCAGCCGTAGGTCTGGGCCTTGGCCCGCAGGAACTTCGGCCCGCGGATCAGGCAGTAGCCCCACATCATCAGCTCGCTGAGGGCGAGCAGCGGCGAGATCGCGAGCCGGGTGCGGCCGCGCAGGTCGGCGAGCAGCATCTTCCAGCGGTTGCGCTCGAGCAGGAAGAGCTTGTGGGGGAACATCGTCAGGTGGTAGTCGTGCACCACGGTCGAGGCGGGCACGCACCAGATCTCGCTCCCCGCGATCCGCAGGAGCCAGGAGAGCTCGACGTCCTCGAAGTAGAGGAACCCGGTCTCGTCCCAGCCGCCGAGGTTCTCGAGGAGCGCCCTGCGAACGACGAAGGCCGCCCCGTGCAGGCCCGTGACGCCGAATGGCTCCTCGCCGGCGATCTCGCGTGGCTTGCCGAGCCAGCGGTTGAAGCCGAGGCCGGTCTTGTTGAGGTTCTGCCCGGCCGCGTTGACCTTCTCCGGGTCGGACTCGAGCAGGATCAGCGGACAGGCGACGCCCGCGTCCGGCTTCGCCTCCAGCAGGGAGACCAGTGGACCGAGCCAGCCGGGGCTCACCACGACGTCCATGTTGAGCACCGCGACGTGGTCGCCGCGCGCCTCGGGCAGGGCGACGTTGACCGCCCCGGCATACCCGCGGTTGGTCGGCGAGCGAATCAGCCTGACCGCGTCGTGCTCCGAGGCGAGGCGCTCGGCCACGGCCGCGCTGTCGTCAGAGGACGCGTTGTCCACCACGAGGATCTCGGTGTCTGTGCCGCCTGTGGCCTCCAACAGCGCCCGAAGGCAGCCCTCGAGAACCCCGGCGCCGTTGTAGTTGACGACTACGACCGAGACCAGTTGGACGAGCCCTCCTCGGCGAGTCGGCTGATCCGGCCGCTGAAGATCGAGATGAAGAGCGCGGCCGAGAGCATCTGCAGGCCGAGGACCAGGAAGCTGGTGGAGAGCACCAGCGCCCGCGTATCGGTGAAGACGTTGTTGCCCGCCCATTGGATCGTCAGCTGGACCAGCTTGGCGAATGAGCCGACCATGAGCAGGCCCCCGAGAGCCGCGAACCCGAGCCGGAAGCGCACCGAGACGATTCGCAGCAACCACTTCGGGGGCTCCTTGCCGGCCTCTACGCCGTAGAGCGCGGCGGCGACGCCGAAGATCGTCAACTGGAAGGCCGCGAGGACGCCGAGGGCGGCGACGATGAAGCTGTGGATGTTCAGCCCGAGGTATGAGGTCGTGATCGGGCCGCTGGAGAGCAGGATCGCGCCGGTGATCGAGAGGGCCATCAGGGTCAGCCCGGGCACGATGAAGGTCAGCGTCGGGTTGTAGATCAGCAGCAGCACGATCACCCGGCCGAGGATCCGGAGACCGTCCTTCCATGGGCTGAGCTTCTTCTCGCCCACCCGCGGGAGGTAGGAGATCGGGATCTCGGCCTCGCGCAGTCCGCGGGCCTTCGCCTTGATCCCGATCTCGGTCTCAATGTCGAAGCCGCGGGCCTCGGTACCGAGCCGCACGGCCTCGGAGCGCCGGATCGCGTAGAGACCGGTGAGCTGGTCGGCCCCCTCGAGGCCGTGGCTGATCGCGAGCAGCTTGTTGAAGAGCCAGTTCCCGATGCGGTTGACCACCGGCATCGACTCCGGCTCGGACTCGCGGATGCCGCGGACCAGGTCGTTCTCGTCGAGCAGCTCGACCATCTCCTTGATGGCCGGCACCGGATAGGTCGCGTCCGCGTCCATGATCACGACGTTCTCGCCCTGGGCCTCGGCGATCCCCGTGCGGATCGCGACGCCCTTTCCGCGGTTGGTCTTGTGCTTGATCAGGCGGACCGGGTAGCGCTCGGCGACGTCGGCGGTGTCGTCGTTCGAGCCGTCGTCGACCACCAGGACCTCGTAGGACTGATCCAGGTACTGGCCGAGCTCGTCGAGGACGTGCGGAAGCGCCGCGCCCTCGTTGTACGCGGGGAGAACCACGGTCGTGCGGATGACGTCGGCGCTCGCGGCGCCCTCGTCGCCCGCTCTCTTCGAAGCGGTTACGGCCATTGGCATCGGAAGGATAGGTACCCACACGAAACGGGTTGCTCCTCGGCATTCGCCTCGGAGCACCCTCGCGTTACCTCAAGCGGGCGGGTCAGCCCGTCTCTTCACCTGCCGCCTGGCGTGCCTTGAGGATCTCCTCACGCTCCGTCAGGCGGTTGCGCCTCCGGGTCTCGGCCTCACGCTGTCGGCGCTCCTCTATCGGCCCTTCCACCTGGAGCGGGGGTACCGGCACCGGGTTGCCGTGCTCGTCGACCGCGACCATGGTCAGGTAGGCGGTGCTGGTGTGGCGGACCTCGCGGGTGACGGCATTCTCGGCCTCGACGCGCACCCCGACCTCCATCGAGGTTCGCCAGGCGGCGTTGACGCTCGCGGTGCAGCGCAGGAGCTCGCCGACGTAGAGCGGCGAGGCGAAGGTCATCCGGTCCATTCCGGCCGTCACCACCCGGCAGCCGCTGTGGCGGATCGCCGCGATCCCCGCGACCTCGTCGCACATCCGCATCACGACCCCGCCGTGGATGAACCCGGCGGAGTTCGCGTCCTGGATGCTCATCCAGCGGATCAGCTCGGATTCCGAACCCGCGACCGTGCGTGGCGCGGCGTCAGTGTGAGCTTTCTCCGCCATGGCGCGATCCTATTCGCCACCCTTTGCGTATAGCTCCAACTAGAACGAGTCACGGACGACAACGAGAGGAAGAGGGCGATGAACGCGAACAAGGCATTGTGGGAGAAGGGCGACTTCACGCAGATTGCGGCGACGATGCGCGAGAGCGGAGAGGCGCTCGTCGGGAAGCTGGGGATCACCGAAGGGATGCGGGTGCTCGATCTCGGCAGCGGCGACGGGACAACCGCGGTGCCGGAGGCGCAGCTCGGCGCCGACGTGCTCGGCGTCGACATCGCCAGCAACCTGGTCGCGGCCGGCAATGCGCGCGCGGAGGAGCTCGGACTCACGAACCTCAAGTTCCAGGAGGGCGATGCGACCGACCTGAGCGAGCTTGACGACGAGAGCTTCGATCTCGTCGTCAGCGTCTTCGGGGCGATGTTCGCCCCCAAGCCGTTCGACGTTGCCAAGGAGATGGTGCGGGTGACCAAGCCGGGTGGCCGAATCGTGATGGGGAACTGGATCCCGAACGACCCCACCCTGGTGGCCCAGATCCTCAAGATCAGCGCCTCCTACTCGCCGCCTCCCCCGGACGGCTTCATCAGCCCGGTGAAGTGGGGCGTGGAGGACGACGTGATCGAGCGGTTCACCGCGGCCGGGGTCCCGAAGGAGCAGATCTCGTTCGAGCTGGACACCTTCACCTTCAATGACCCGGGCACCCCGTCGGAGCTCGTCGCCGCGTTCCGGGACTACTACGGGCCGACCATGAACGCATTCGAGGCGGCGACGGCGGACCACCGCGAGGCTGACCTCCAGACCGACCTGGACACCCTGTTCAACGAGCAGAACACCACCGACGACGGCACCTCGATCCCGGCGACCTTTTTGCGCGTGACGGTTCAGCGGTAGAGCGGCGAACAACGGGGTCGCCGCTACATTCCGGCCGGTGTCCCGCCACGGCGACATCACGGTGGTGATCCCCTGCTTCAACCACGGGCGCTTCCTGCTCGAATCGGTCGAGCGCGCCCTGGAGCAGCAGGGCGGCCCGCCGAAGGTGATCGTGGTCGACGACGGCTCGACCGACACCGAGACCGAGGCCGCGCTCGACGCTCTGCCGGCGGGCGTCGAGCTGATCCGCCAGCAGAACTCCGGCGTGGCCGCCGCGCGCAACGCCGGCTTCGAGAACTCCGACTCCGAGCTGCTGCTGATGGTCGACGCCGACGATCGCCTCACCGTCGACGCCCTCGACGTGCTCCGGCCGCCGCTCGAGGCCAACCCCGACGTCGGCTACTGCTACGGGCTGATGAAGCTGATCGGCGCCTGGTCCGGCGTCCTGCGCTTCCCCGACTTCGACCCCTACATCCTGTTGCACCGCTCGATCGCCGGCGCCCAGCTGGGGCTGGTCCGGCGGCGCTGCTGGGAGGACGCCGGCGGCTTCGACCCCGCGATCGACGGCTATGAGGACTGGGACTTCTGCCTGAGCGCGCTCGAGAAGGGCTGGCGCGGGCTGCAGATCGACCGGGTCACCCACGAGTACCGAAAGCACGAGCGCTCGGGCGAGGAGGGCCATCGCCGCCAGTACCGCCACATCTACCGCCAGCTGCGCGCCAAGCACGCGGAGCTGTTCGCGCGTCGCCCCGAGTTCGCCCGGGAGACGCCCCTCGGCCCAATGCAACGGCTCGTCTACCGCACGTACTTCGCCTGGCGACCGCTCCCGGCGAAGCTGGAGAAGGCGCTGTACCGCAATGTCGTCTTCCGGAGGCGGACCGCCGCCCAGTAGTCACACATGACGGGCCTACCTCGTCCTCCTATTGAGAGCGACGAAAGGAGCCGTCATGAACAGCGAATCCAAGGCACGCGAGAGGGCCGAGGTCATCGAGGAGTTCTCGAAGTGGGGCGTGGGCGCAGGAATCCTCGTGGTCGCGCTCGCTCCGCTCGCGATACCGATCCTCGTCCTCACCGGCGTCGCGCTGCTTCCCCTGCTGCTGCCGGCGATCCCGCTGGCGCTGATCGCCGGGCTGGTCTACCTGCCGGTTCGCGTCATCCGAGGCATCCGCCGGCGGCGCCGCCCGCTAGGCCGAGGGGGCGCGGCAGAGGAAGAGGTGCTCGGCCGGGTCGAGCTCGCACCGGTCCACCATCAGCTCGTCAAATAGCTCAGCCGGGGTCCGGTCCTCGACCTCGAAGCCGGCCTCCCGAAGCCGGTCCGCCAGGTCCGCGCCGTAGATGCGGACATGGTCCTGCTGGCCGAAGGCGACCATCCGGTCGAGAGGCGAGCTGACCGATGGATCCTCGTAGGTGGGGACGTCGGGGCGGTAGGGCGTCAGCACGAGCGCGAGCCCGCCGGGCGCCAGCACCCGGCGCAACTCGGACATCGCGGCGCGGTCGTCCGGGACGTGCTCGAGCACGTGGCTGCAGAGGATCAGGTCGAAGGAGCCGTCCGGCGAGATCCATGTTCGTGATGTCGAGCTTCAGGTCCGCGGGCGCGTAGAGGTCGGCGGTGGTCCGCTCGATCTCGGGCAGCCGCTCGAAGACGGGGTCGAAGAGCGGCTCGGGGGCGAAGTGGAGGAGCCGGCGGCCGGGCAGCTCGCCGCGGGCGAGGAGCAGGGCGATCGCGCGGTGGCGCGGGTGGGAGCGGCAGCGCGGGCAGATGCCGCCCAAGCCCGCGATGCGGCGCCGCGACATCCGCTTGAAGTGACCGCCGCAGCACGGGCACTCGCGGCCCTGTGCCGCGGAGCAGCCGGGCGCTGAGCCGGCCGTTGGCGTCGGCCGCGGCGTAGAGCACCCGCGCCAGCCGGTGGTGGCGGAGGACCCACTCGATCGCCTCCGCCAGCCACACGGCGACGCGCAGCCGCAGCGTCGGCCCCTCGAAGACGGGACCGGCAACTGCGCTCCCTCAGCCACGCGCGCCGATCCGCCGCAGCAGCTTGACGACGCCGCGCGGCTCCGGGTGCGGCCAGGAGGAGATCCGCGGCAGGATCGCCCGCCGGGCGCCCTCGTAGCCGCGCATGATCCCGCGCTGCAGCGGGTTCCGAGCCCAGCCGCAGGCGGATCTCCTTCGCCTCGTTGAGCTGGACCCAGACGTCCGTCGTCGTCTTGCTCGTCGGGTGGTAGCGGAAGTTGAGCACCGGCTCTTCGATCAGATCGACGCGCGCCCCGCGCAGCAGCCGCAGATAGAAGTCGTAGTCGGCGGCGTCGACGTAGGCCTGGTTCAGCGACGGCGCCTGCTCGAGCAGCTCGCGGCGCCAGATGATCGTCGGGGTGGTGACGAAGGCGCCGAAGTAGAGGTAGCGGCGCCAGCTGAACTTCGGCGGCACCAGGGTCCGGAAGACCTCGCCGTGCTCGTCGACGTAGTTGACGCCGCCGAAGATCGCGCCCGACCTCGGGATGACGGTCCAGATGATCCAGGGCCCGGTCGACCGCCTCCGGGATGTAGGCGTCATCGGCGTTCACCCAGGCGAGCAGGTCGCCCTGCGCCATCCGCAGCCCCTTGTTGACCGCCTCCGTCTGCCCGCTGTCGGGCTCGGAGATCCAGGTCAGATGCGGGTCCTCGCGGCCCTCGAGCAGCTCGACGGTGCCGTCGTCGGAGTTGCCGTCGACGACGATGTGCTCGTGCGGCGTCCGCAGCGCCGCCACGCTGTCGAGCGTGTCCGGCAGGTAGCGCGCCATGTTGTACGCGGGGGTGATTACGGAGAGCACGGCGGGCGCAGGTTAGGCATCATTGCCGCCCCGTGGAGGTGCTGCCGACCCAACTCGAGGGCCCGATCCTCCTGCAACCGAAGGTCTTCCGCGATGAGCGGGGGTTCTTCCTGGAGACCTATCGCGAAACCGTGCTCGCCGAGCTCGGCATCGACGACGAGTTCGTCCAGGACAACCATTCGCGATCGGCCAAGGGCATCGTCCGCGGCATGCACTTCCAGCCGGGCATGGCGAAGCTGGTCAGCTGCCCGCGCGGGGAGATCGTCGACGTCCTGGTCGACATCAGGAAGGGCTCGCCGGCATTCGGGGAGTGGGAGGCGTTCACCCTCAACGACGAGAACCTGCGGCAGCTCTACTGCCCGGACGGCTTCGCTCACGGCTTCTGCGTGACCAGCGAGGTGGCGGACGTCGTCTACAAATGCTCGACCTACTACGACCCGTCGACCGAGGCCGGGATCTCCTACAAGGACCCCGCCATCGGCATCGAGTGGCCGGAGATCGACCTGGTCCCCTCCGAGCGCGACGCGGGCGCTCCGTTGCTGGCGGACGTCGAGGACGGGCTCCCGTTCTCGTATGACGTCTAGCCTGCAGGCGAAATGAACGACCAACAGAGCAAGCGCGCCCTGATCACCGGGCATCTCGGGCCAGGACGGCTCATATCTCGCCGAGCTCCTGCTCGAGAAGGGCTACGAGGTCCACGGCATCGTCCGCCGCTCCTCGAGCTTCAACACCCACCGGATCGACCACCTCTACCACGACCCTCACGAGTCAGGGGTCAGGCTCTTCACGCACTACGGCGACCTGACCGACTCGGTCGCGCTGGTGAAGCTGCTCTACGAGCTCCAGCCCGACGAGATCTACCACCTGGGCGCGCAGAGCCACGTCCGCGTCTCCTTCGACATCCCCGAGTACACCTTCGACGTCACCGGCGCCGGCACCGTGCGGCTGCTCGAGGCGATCCGCGAGGTCGGTGGCAGCCCGCGCTTCTACCAGGCGTCCTCCTCGGAGATGTTCGGCGCCGCTCCGCCGCCGCAGAACGAGCAGACGCCGTTCCACCCCCGCAGCCCCTACGGCGTCGCCAAGGTGGCGGCCTACTGGGCGACGGTCAACTACCGCGAGGCGTACGAGCATGTTCGCCGTCAACGGGATCCTCTTCAACCATGAGTCCCCGCGCCGCGGCGAGACCTTCGTCACCCGCAAGATCACGCGGGCGGTCGCCAGGATCGCGGCCGGCCTGCAGGAGAAGCTCTACCTCGGCAACCTCGACGCCCAGCGCGACTGGGGATACGCCAAGGAGTACGTCGAGGCGATGTGGCTGATGCTCCAGGTGGACGAGCCCGACGACTTCGTGATCGCGACCGGCGAGACCCACACCGTGCGCGATGCGGTCGAGATCGCCTTCGCGCGCGCCGGTCTCGACGCCGACGACCACGTCGAGATCGACCCGAAGTACTACCGGCCCTCCGAGGTCGACGTGCTGCTCGGCGACGCGAGCAAGGCGAAGGAGACTCTCGGCTGGGAGCCCAAGGTCCGCTTCAAGGAGCTCGTCGAGCTGATGGTCGACGCCGACGTCGCCGAGCTCGAGGACCAGATGGCGGGCAAGGTGACCCGCTACAGCCACGAGGGGGCGTAGCTCTCCTCACATGAGTGAGGCCCGGGTCCTCCATGTCCTCCCGCACCGCGGAGGTGGAGGTGAGACGTACGTCGAGCAGCTTGCCTCGATGGGAGGGTTCGAGTTCGATCGCGTTGAGCTCACCCGCCGTCGCAATCCGCTGGAGCTCGCGGGCGGATTGGCGCGGGTGATCCGGGCCGCCCGAAGTCATGACCTCGTCCACGTCCACGGGGATGCGGCGGCCCTGGCGTGCCTGCCTGCCATCGGGATGCGCCCGACGGTCATCACGCTCCACGGCTCGCATCTGTTGCGTCGGACCCATGGAACGCGCGGGCGACTCGTCAGGGAGGGAAGCCGGCGTGCCTTCGCCCGCGCGGCGGCGGTCATCGCCGTGTCCGAGTCCGAGCTCAGCCTTCGCCCGGTCGATCGCGCCGGCGGCCGCTGGGCGGATCACGCTGATTCACAACGGGGTCCCGGATGCCCCACCGGTGTCCGACGCCGACCGCCGTGCGGCGCGGGAGACCCTTGCGGTCGAGCCCGATTCGTACGTCGCTCTGTTCGTCGGCGAGCTCAGCGAGCGCAAGCAGCCCGTGCAGTTCGCGGAGGCCGTCGCGCGGGCCCGGGTCGAGCAGCCCCGGATCGTCGGGGTCGTCGTCGGCGAGGGACCTTTGCGCGGGCGTGCTGGAGCCGATGGCGGGCGACGGGCTGAAGCTCCTCGGCGAGCGCCGCGACGTCACCGACCTGCTGGCGGCCGCGGACGCCTTCGTGCTCCCCTCCCTCTGGGAGGGCCTCTCCTACGCCGTGCTCGAGGCGATGTCGCTCGGGCGTGGCCATCGTCGTCTCCGATGGCCCCGGCAACCCGGACGCGGTGGGTGACACCGGCCTGGTCTTCGCGGTTGGCGACGTCGATGCCCTGGCGTCCTCGCTCGCTCGCCTGGCGCGCGAGCCGGAGCTCGGCCGCTCGCTCGGGGAGGCGGCCGCGGCGCGCGCCCGGGAGCGGTTCTCGCTCTCCGGAATGATCGACGCGACGGCCGAGGTGTACGAGCGGGCGCTGAGCCGGAGGGCTACTTGAGGATCGCGATCGTCTACGACTGCCTGTTTCCCAACACGGTCGGCGGCGCGGAGCGCTGGTACCGGAACCTGGCCGAGCGTCTCGACGGCGAGCACCGGGTCGTCTACCTGACGCGCCGCCAATGGGGGGACGAGGGGCCCGAGACCTCGTTCCCAACACTCGCGGTCTCGCCCGGGGGCGAGCTGTACACGGGCTCCGGCCGCCGGCGGATCTGGCCTCCGGTCCGCTTCGGGATCGGCGTCCTCTGGCACGTGCTTCGCCACGGCCGCCGCTACGACGCGATCCACATGGCCTCTTTCCCGTACTTCTCACTGCTCGGGGCCTGGCTCGCCCTCCGCCTCAACCGCTCGGACGCTCGGCTGATCGTCGATTGGCACGAGATCTGGAGCCTCGAGTACTGGCAGAGCTACCTCGGCCGAATCGGCGGCCGGATCGCCTATTGGATCCAGGCGCTCTGCCTGCGGCTGCCGGATCGCAGCTTCACCTTCTCCCGGCTCGCCGAGGTCCGGGCCCGCGAGCTCGGGCACCGAGCCCCGATCACCAGGCTGACCGGCGAGTACGCGGAGAACGAGGAGGAGCGCCGGGACCTCCTTGCATCCGAGACGCCCGGTGGCGACTCGCCGACGGCATTGGCAGCCGGGCGCCAGATCCCGGAGAAGCGGGTCCCCTCGATTCCGGGCGCGATCGCCGAGGTGGCGCGAGAGCTGCCCGATCTGCGCTGCGTCATCCTCGGAGATGGCCCCGAGGCGGACGCGACCCGAGCGGCGGTGCGAGACCTCGGGCTGGAGGATCGGGTTGAGCTTCGCGGCCGCGTGGACCACGCGGAGGTCATGCGGGCTCTCTCCCAGGCGGCGTGCCTGGTTCATCCCTCGATGCGGGAGGGCTACGGCCTGGTGGTGGTCGAGGCCGCGTCGCTCGGCACCCCGGCGGTTCTGGTGAGCGGGCCGGACAACGCCGCGACCGAGCTGGTCGAGGAGGGAGTGAACGGCTTCGTCGTCGCCGACTCCAGCCCCGAGAGCCTCGCGCGGGGCATTGCGTCCGCAGTCAGCGGCGGCGCAGCCCTGCGCGAGAGCACGCTCGCCTGGTACGAGCTCCATCGCGACGAGCTCTCGATCGACAGCTCGCTCGGAATCGTCCAGGCGTCCTACGAGGGGGAGGGCCCGCCCGGCTAGGGCGCCTGCCCGAGACGCCGGCGCCGCGCGCGCTTCACGGGAAGCGGGGTCAGGTAGGAGACGGCGGGGAGAACCAGCCCCGTCGCGCCGGCGAGCGTCCTCCGTCGGCGGAGGGTGCCGGCCCGGATCAGCGAGCGTCTCTCGGATCTGGGCGCGTTCCGCTCGAGCGGCGACGTTCGACCCCGTCATTCGACGGACGGCGAGCACCTCGTCGAGGGTGAGGACGACGATGGGCGTCCGCGATCCGAAGCCAGAGGTCGTGGTCCATCGCGTACCGGAGCCGTTCGTCGTATCCGCCGACGCTCAACGCCACGTCCCGCCGGAAGGCGGCGCACGAGTTGGGGATCGGGTTGAAGCGCATCAGCGCCCGGTTCACCTCCCCGGCGGCGAACGCCGTGCGGGGCGCGCTCTCGGCCCCGTCGGCGTTCACCTCCTGCATCCGGCAGCCGACGACCGCGACCTCGGCCCTGGCGTCGAGGATGGCGAGCTCCCGCCTCAGGCGCTCCGGCAGCGAATAATCGTCAGCGTCCTGCACGGCCACGACCGGGGCGCTCGCCTCGCCGAAGGCCGATGTTGAGGCTCTTCGGGAGATGCCCATGTGCTCGAGCGGCAGATAGCGAACCCGCGGGTCCGAGACTGCCCGCACCAGGATCGGTGTGGAGTCCGTAGAGCCGTCGTCGACTACGATCAGCTCCAGGTCGCGAAGCGTCTGCGAGAGGATCGAGTCGATCGCCCTCGGCAGCGTGTCTGCGTTGTTCCAGCATCCGATCAGGACGCTGACGCGCGGGGCGCCCGTGCCGTTTGGATGCATGCGAGGGGATCCTAGTCTGCGCCGGTCCGCCCGCCTCGTGGCAGGCGGGGACATAGCCCGGCTACCCTCCGGCGGCCTTGCAGGTCCCACTCTTCGCCAGCCGTGCGGCATTGGAGCCGCTTCTGCCCGAGATCGCCGAGCGCCAGCGCGCGGTGCTCGAAAGCGGCAAGTACATCCTCGGCCCCGAGGTCGCGGCCTTCGAAGCCGAGTTGGCGGCCTACACCGGGGTGGACCACTGCGTCGGGGTCGGCAACGGGACCGACGCGATTGCGATTGCTCTCCGGGCGCTCGGCGTGGGTCCGGGCGACGAGGTCGTGGTCCCCTCGGTCAGCTTCTTCGCCACGGTCGAGCCGGTCGTCACGATCGGTGCAAACCCGGTCTTCTGCGACGTTGACGAGGAGACCTGGTGCATGACCGCCGCGACCGCGGAATCCGCGATCACCGATCGAACCCGGGCGCTGCTGCCGGTCCACCTCTTTGGCAATCCCGCGCCGGTCGGCGAGTTGATGGATCTGGCGGGCCCTAAGGGGATAAGAGTGCTGGAGGACGCGGCGCAGGCCCATGGTGCCACGCTCGACGGGCGGATGGTGGGGTCGCTCGGCGACGCGGCGACCTTCAGCTTTTTCCCCTCCAAGAATCTTGGTGGGTTCGGCGACGGCGGCGCTGTCGTCACGGACGATCCCGCGGTCGAGGCTATCGCCCGCCGGCTCCGCTTCCACGGATCCGAGGACAAGCGCCTCCACACGGAGGCCGGATACAACTCTCGCCTCGACGAGATCCAGGCGGTCGCGCTCCGAGTCCTCCTCCCACACCTCCCTGGCTGGACCGCCGCACGGCGCGGCGCGGCGGCGGCGTACCGGGAGGCCGGCCTCGAGGAGATCGTCCGGGTTCAGGCGGAGACGCCTGGCGGGGAGTCCTGCTGGCACCTCTTCGTCGTCTCCACCCCGGAGCGCGAGCAGCTGCAGCGGGCGCTCAACGAGGCGGGGATCGGGGCACGGCCGTATTACGAGGTGCCCCTCTACCGCCAGCCGGCGGTCGAGCGCTGGGCGCCGCCCGAGCCTCTGCCGAACACGGAGCGTGTCTGCGCCGAGATCCTGGCGCTGCCGATGGGGACCGCTCTGGCCCCGGAGGCCGTGAGCGCTGTGGCCGATGCCGCGCGTGGCTGCCTCGCGAGCAAGGCGTAGGGCCTAGCTCCAGCGCTCCAGCAGGTCCTCGTCGCCGACATCGCGGATCCGGCGTGCCGGGACCCCGACGACGACGGTGCGAGTCGGAACGTCCTTGGTCACGATCGCCCCCGCCCCCACGAAGGCCTCCTCGCCGACCTCGACCCCCGGGCAGATCACCGATCCACCCCCGATTCGGCAGGCGCGTCGAAGCGTCGGAGCATCCGGGCCCTCGCCTGCCGGGTGGCGGCCCATCGTGTTGTCGTTCGTCAGCGTCGCCCCGGGGCCGACGAAGACGTCGTCCTCGATGGTCGCCCCGGCCGTGACGTAGCAGTTGCTCTGGATCTTCACCCGGGCACCGATGGTCACGTCGTTGTCCACCGCCGTACCGCGGCCCATCACCGAGTCCGTCCCGATCCGCGCGCGCTCGCGGACCTGCGCCTGGTCGCCGATCACGGTGCCGGCGCCGATCTCCGCGCCAGCCAGGACCACGGCGCCGGCACAGACCGCGGCGCCGTCGGCGAGGGTGACAGGCGGCGGCGCTTCGGCGGAGGCGGTCGAGCGGGCGGACAGTTTCGGAGGCTTGCCGATCACCGCACCGTCCTGGATCACGCAGCCGTCGCCGATCCGCGTGCCTGAGTGAATCACCACGTTCCCTCCGAGCTCTGCGTCCACCCCGATCTGGACGTCGTCACCGACCAGCAGCCCGGGGGCGAGGTCTGACGGGAGTAGCGGCCCGCTCACGCCCCGGCGCCGCTGCCCACTGGGGCGGCGACCGCCTGCGGTGCGCCGCCTGCGTCGAGGGATACTTGCAGCGCCTCCAGGACTCGCACCACCTGGACGCCGGCGGGGCCGTCCGTGCGCGGGGTTCGCCCGTTCTGGATGCAATCGACGAAGTGCTCGCACTCGAGGCGAAGTGGCTCCTGATTCGGAACCGCCGGGCTCCAGACCGCGCCAGAGCGGGTGATGTACTCGCCGTAGGTCTCGGCCGAGGGATCGAAGCCCTTGTCCCAGATCGTCAGCTTTCGCTCCAGGGCCATGTCGTCGAGAGTGGCCATCCGCTCCGAGCCGACCACGGTGAGCTTTCGCATCTTGTGGGGGTCGAGCCAGGAGAGGTGGAGGTGGGCGGCGAGGCCGGTGTCGAAACGGATGTACGCGAAGACGACGTCCTCCACGCCATCGCGGACATACGCCTCGCCGCGGGCCGAGACCTCGCTCGGGTTGCCGTCGGCCAGCTCGAGCAGCACGGAGACGTCATGCGCGCCGAGGCTCCAGAGAGCGTTCTCGTCGGCGCGCAGCTTGCCGAGGTTGACCCGCTGCGAGTAGAGGTAATAGACCTCTCCGAGCTCCCCGCCCGCGATGAGGTCGGCGAGTTGGCGAACGCCCGGGTGGTAACAGAGCAGGTGACCGACCATCAGGACCCGCCCACGCTCGTCGGCGAGACGGGTGAGGCCCTCCGCGGCGGCGGCGTTCTGAGCGAGCGGCTTCTCGACGAAGCAGTGCTTCCCCGCCTCCAGGGCGCGCTCGGCGAGCGCGGCGTGGGTGGGAACCGGGGTGGTGATCGCGATGGCATCGAGGTCCGGATCGGCGAGCAGCTCGTCGAAGTCCGCCGTGAAGCGCGCCTCGGGATGCGCCGGCTGCCACCGGGCCCTGCTCGCCTCGTCGGCGTCGCAGCACCAAGCGAGCTCGCAGTCCTCGAGCGAGCTCAGGTTCCGGGCCAGGTTGGGGCCCCAGTAGCCGAGGCCGACGATTCCTACGCGGGCTGACATGCGGCGCGAAGTGTAGGGCTGAGTCCCGTCCCTCGGTGGGCGATGGCTGCTGTTTTTCAGCCGTACCGCTCGGCGATCGCGGCGGCAACTCGCACGCCCGCATCGCCGCCGCCGTACAGCTCGGCGGCCGGGGAGGTCCGATCCCCGGGACGGGGGAGCTCGTCGAGAGCCGCGGCGGCCGCGTCCGGGTCCAATCCGACGAGGGCGTTCCAGCCCGTCTCGACTGTCTCCACCCACTCGGTTTCCTCGCGCATCGTGATGCAGGGGACAGAGGCGAGGAATGCCTCCTTCTGCAGCCCACCGGAATCGGTGATCACCGCTCTGGACGCGCGGACCAGCCGGGTGATGTCGAGGTAGCCGACCGGGTCGAGAGGCCGGATCCCCCGCTCCTCGAGGGACTCCAGCGAATTCACGGCCTCGAGCCTCGCCCGGGTGCGCGGGTGGACCGGGAAGATCACCGGCGCGACCTCGGCCGCCCGGGCCAGGACGTCGATCACCATGCCGAGGCGCCCGGGGTCGTCCACGTTGCCGGCCCGATGGGCGGTCGCGACGCAGTAGCCGCGCGGCTCGATCCCGAGGCGCTCCAGCACGTCGGAGCGGCGGTCCGCGATCGGTCCGAAGGTGAGCGCCACATCGGCCATCACGTCACCGACCAGGATCGCGTCGTCCCCGAGGCCCTCCGCGACCAGGTTGTCCACGGCCACCTGAGTGGAGCAGAGGAGCAGGTCCGAGACCGAGTCGACCACCACCCTGTTCACCTCCTCCGGCATGGCCCGGTTGAACGAGCGCATGCCGGCCTCGACGTGGGCGAGCGAAATCCTCGCCTTGGCGGCCACAAGCGCCCCCGCGAGCGTCGAGTTCGTGTCGCCGTAGACGAGGACGCAGTCCGGGCCGAGCTCCTCGGCCAGCGGCTCGAGATCCCTCATCGCCGCCGCGGTCTGCGCCGCGTGGCTTCCCGACCCGACGCCGAGCTGCCGGTCAGGCGGCGGCAGTCCCAGCTCCTCGAAGAAGATCTCGGAGAGCTCGCGGTCGTAGTGCTGGCCGGTGTGAACCAGGATCTCGTCCGCCCGCTCTCGCAGAGCGCGCGAGACCGCGGCGGCCTTGACGAACTGGGGGCGGTTTCCGACGACGGTGAGGACCTTCACGCGCGGAAGACTCGCGCATCGGACAACGGGGAGTCGGAACGCGGTTGCTATACACCGCCGCTCGTGGCCCTCTCCTGCCTCTGCTGCGGCTCACCGCTCGACCCGGCTCCGCTATTGAGCGGGCCCGATCGCCTACACGGCGAGCCGGGCGACTTCGAGGTCGCCGCATGTGAGACCTGCGGCGCTGGTGTCACCCTCCCACCCCTCGCCGCGGCCGAGCTCGCCCGCTTCTACCCGGAGGCCTACGGGCCCTACGACGCCGCCCAGGGCGGAGCGGCGAGCGCGCGTCTCGAGCCTGATCCAGCGCTGGCAGGGTCACCGGGCGCTGCGTACGAAGCCACTCCGGACCCTCGCCGATCGACCTCCGGGCCGCCTCGTGGACGTGGGCTGCGGCCGGGGCGATCTCGCGGCCTTCCTAATCGAGCGGGGCTGGGAGGCGATTGGGATCGAGCCGTCCGCAAACGCCTGCGAAACGGCCCGCGCGCGTGGCGTGGATGCCCGCCAGGGAGCTCTCGACGACGTCGAACTGGAGCCGGGCGCCTACGATGCCGCGATCTTCCGCCACTCGCTGGAGCATGTCACCGATCCGATGGCGGCCCTGCGCCGCGTTCGCGATGCCCTTCGCCCCGGGGGACTGGTCCTCATTTCGGTTCCGAACTTCGGCTGCTGGCAGCGGCGGCGTTTCGGCAGCCGCTGGTACCAGCTGGACCTGCCGCGCCACCGGACCCACTTCACGGCCGAGGGGCTCGCTAGGGCACTCGAGCGCGCCGGATTCGAGCAACCCGAGCTCTCCACATCGACCAGCTCCGTCGGGCTGCCCGCGTCGATCCAGTACGCGCTGGTTGGCCGTTGCCTCGCTCCTTCCGGACTCCGGCTTCGGGTCGCGGCTGGGCTCTGCGCGCTGGCCTGGCCGGTCTCCCGGGTGCTCGACGCGCTTGAGGGTGGCGGGGACGTACTCGAGGCCTCTGCCCGGCGAACCGTCTAGGGCCTCCGGCCGGTAGCCGCCGGCGCCTCGGCCCTCCAAGCGGCGATCCGCCGCAGCCACAGCTCTGCGAAGAGGGCACGCCAGATCCCGTCCGGGTCTCGCCAGGCACCCGAGCGCAGGTCCTCCTCGATCGCGGGGATTTCGTAGACGCCGCGCGCCCGGGTGCCGGGGTCGAGCAGCACCTCGGCGATCCGCTCGCGGGCCGCGGGCTCTCCGAGCCAGCGCTGCTGGGGGGTCAAGAACCCGGTTTTGTCCCGCCGGGCGAGAACCGACCCCGGGACGAGGTCGCGGACGGCGTCGCGCAGCGGGCTCTTGGAGACCCGGTTGCGGTAGATGAAAGAGGGGGAAGGGACAGCGCCAGCTCGGCCACCCGTCGGTCGAGGAGAGGCAGCCGGACCTCGCGGCTGTGGGCCATGCTGTTGCGGTCGGCGTAGCGCAGCAGGTGCGGAAGGCTGGTGTCGAAGAGCTCGACCGGAGCTGGTGTCCGACCGGCCCGCCGTCCACTCCCCAGTCCGCCGCCTCCGGCTCGACGCGAGCCGCGGAGCGGACCAGCTCCGCCGGCGCATACGGAGAGCCGAGTCGGCGCCGGTAAGCGTGAATGGCGAAGCGCGGCAGCCGGTCCGCCGCGAGCGAGCGGGCGACGGCCCCGAGCTCGGACCGGTCCGCGGCGATGCCCATGATCACCGCACCCGGCCCCTGGGAGCGGAGCGTCCACCCCGAGGTGCCCTCGTAGCCGCCGAGGAGCTCGTCGCCGCCCTGTCCGTCGAGCAGCACGGTGACGCCGGCGTCCTTCGCGGCCCGCATCACCCGCCACTGCGCGTAGATGCTCGACGACCACCGGCTCCTCCTGGGAGGAGACCAGCGCTTCGAGGTCCGCGAGCAGGTCGGCGCCCGTCGGCTCGACGGCGTGATGCTCCACGACCCCGGCCGCCCGCGCCACCTCGTCGGCGTAGCGCCACTCGTCCCGCTCGAAGCCCGGAAAGCGCGCGGTGAACGCGTGGCGGCAATGATCGCCGGCCAGCTGCGCCGAGAGCGCGACGACCGCCGACGAGTCGACCCCGCCGCTCAGCGAGGTCCCGACCGGGACGTCGCTTCGCAGGCGCAGACGGATCGAGTCCACGAGCAGCTCGCGCAGCCGCTCGACCGCATCCTCGTAGCGCGCGGGACGTCGACGCGCGGGGCGCCAGTAGCGCGCGACTCCGAGCGCCCGCCCGCCAGCGCAGCAGGTGCGCGGCGGGCAGGCGCTGGACGCCGGCAAGAAGCTCTCGCCGGATCGGCGGCATCAGCGCGCGCGACGATAGTTCCCGAGCGCCTCCTCGTCGGCTGCGCCGAGATCCGGGTCGCGCCTGCGCGAGCGCCCGGATGTCGGAGGCGAAGACGATCCGCCCGCGTCGCTCGCCCAGTAGAGCGGCTTCTCGCCGAAGGGATCGCAGGCGCACGTGAGCGACTGGTCGCGCTCGTCCCAGACCGCGAACGCGAACATCCCGTTCAGGCGGTCGAGCGCCCCCTCCCCCCATTCGCGCCCAGGCGTGCAGGAGCACCTCGGCGTCCCCCTCGGTCACGAAGCGTGCCCCAGGCCGCGCAGCTCGTCGCGCAGCTCGCGGTAGTTGTAGATCTCGCCGTTGAAGACCAGATGCCGCGCCCGAGGTGCATCGGCTGGTTCGAGCGCTCGTGCAGGTCGATGATCTGGAGCCGCCGGAAGGCGAACCCGGCCTGCTCGCCGATCCAGAAACCCTCGCCGTCGGGACCCCGATTTCGCATCACCTCCGCCATGCGTTCGAGCAGCGCCCGGTCGGGCGCGGTCCCGGCGATTCCGGCGATGCCGCACATGGCGGCGAGGATAGAGCCGCTCAGCCGGCCCGGCCGCGCGCGGCGAGCGCCCCCTTGATCACCTCCGCGAGGATCTTGGCGGGGCCCGGGTAGGTGTAGCGCTCGAGCCCGTGGGGCGAGTAGCGGGCCTCGAGCTCACCGTCGACGGCGTCACGCAGTGGCGCCGAGCACTGCCCCGGGGGTCCTGCGGCGAAACGGCGATCCCGGCGCCAGTCTCGTCCACGATGCGGGCGGCCTCGTTGCCCGCGGCGAGGGCGACGATCGGGCGGCCGGAGGCCAGATACTCGAAAAGCTTGCCGGTCGCCTCGCCGGAGTTCGGCGAGGTGACCAGGAGGAGAGCGCGGGCGCGCGCTGCAGCGCCATCGCGTCGCGTGGGGAAGAGGGCCGAGGTGATCGACGACGTCGTCAGCCCAAACTCCGAGAAGAGGCTGAGGCCGTCCTCGCGGCGGCGCCCGGCAAGGACGATTCGCACACGCTCCCGGAGCTGGGGCCGCTCGGTGAGCAGCGACGCGAACGCGCGAGCGAGCGGCCGGGGGTCGCGGCCCCAGCCTCCGCTCAGGGTCCCGGTGTGGACGAACGAGAAGGCACCCGGGCGCAGCTCGGGTGCTTCCGCGGCAGCAACCGCGACCTCGAGGTCCGGATCCCAGGCGTTCGGCACGACGCTCGCCGCCGCCCCGAGCCTGCGCTCCAGGTCCTGGGCGATCGGACGGGTGGCTGCGGTCATCGCGTCGGCTCTCCGCGCGACCCTACCTTCGAGGCGCGCGTCCAGCGCCCGCTGCGGGCGGGTGGGGAAGGGCTCTCTGAGCGGCTCAAAGAGCCATCCGTCCCTGAGGTCGGCGACCCAGGTCGGGCGATCCCGGCCGAGCGCCAGCCCGGCGAGGTGGACCGAGTCCGGAGGCGAGCTCGTGATCACGCAGTCGGCCCCGCGTTCGCGGAGGATGCGGCGGGCCGCGCCGACCGCGAATGGGACCCAGCTCATGAGGTAGGAGTCGGGCACGGCGACGCGGGTTAGCAGGGGTGATGGCGCCTTCTCGACCGCTGCGTCCCCGTCGGCCTCGAGCGGGGGCCGGCGCATCAGCTTCCGGAGCGCCTGCGCCGAGGCGAGATCGCGGGTTCGCACCACCGCGTCCTCCGCATCGGACGGCAGGGCGCCGAAGGCCGAGGTCGTCACCACGGTGACGTCGTGTCCGAGCCTTCTCAGGTACTTGACGAGCGCAGTCCAACGCCCGGCGCCGCTGCCCGCGAAGGGCGGCCAGTGGTAGGTGATGACGATGAGCCTCAGCGGTGGCATCGTGGCCGAGACGCTACTCGGGGCGACGGTTTCGGCGTGCGTGCCGCGGGGTGCGGCCTCCCAACGCAGGGGCGCGGGTTCGGCAATCATGTCCGCCCCATGTGCGGGATCTGCGGAGCCATAAACCTGCGCGGCGAGCCCGTTCCCGACCTGGAGCGGAGGCTCGAGGTCGATGAACGATCTCATCGCCCACCGCGGCCCCGATGACTAGGGGACTCTGGGTCCACGAGCGCGGCCACGTCGGCCTTGGCCACCGGCGGCTCAGCATCATCGACCTCGACACGGGCACCAGCCGATGACCGACGAGGCCGGGCGCTGGATCACCTACAACGGCGAGATCTACAACTACCCCGAGCTCCGCCAGGAGCTGGCGGACGAGCTTCCGGACCAACTGCGACACCGAGGTCGTCCTCGCGCGCCTACGACCGCTGGGGCGTCGACTCGCTGCAGCACCTGCGCGGCATGTTCGCCTACGCGATCTGGGACGAGCCGCGCAGGAGCTGTTCTGCGCCCGGGATCGCTTCGGGATCAAGCCCTTCTACTACACGGTCGTCGACGACGTCCTCTACTTCGCCTCCGAGGCCAAGGCGCTGCTGCCGTTCCTGCCCGCGATCGAGACGGACCTGGAAGGGTTCAAGGACTATCTGGCCTTCCAGTTCTGCCTCGCCGGCAAGACCCTCTTCAAGGGGGTCCGCGAGCTCCAGCCCGGGCACCTGCTGCGAGTCGAAGCGCGGCGCGGTCGCGCCGCAGCGCTACTGGGAGGTCTACTACGAGCTCGACTTCGACCACACCGGGCAGCTACTTCGAGGAGCGCTGCGAGCAGCTCTGGCGGAGTCGGTGCGCTGCACCTGCGCAGCGACGTGCCCGTCGGCGCGTATCTCAGCGGCGGGCTCGACTCGAGCGCCGTCGCCTCCCTTGCCAGCGCGGAGCAGCAGGGCGACCTGACGGCGTTCACCGGCAAGTTCTCCGAGGGCCCGCGCTACGACGAGACCGCTACGCGCGCGCCCTCGCGCGCAGCGCGGTCTTCGACCTCCACGAGATCGACATCGGCGTCGAGCGACTTCGTCGAGCCCATCGAGCGACGTCATCTACCATCTGGACTACCCGGCGGCCGGGCCGGGCTCGTTCCCGCAGTACATGGTCTCGCGTGCCGGCCGCGCAGCACGTGAAGGTCGTGCTCGGCGGGCAGGGCGGCGACGAGATCTTCGGCGGCTACGCGCGCTATCTGATCGCCTATTTCGAGCAGTGCATCAAGGGGCCATCGACGGCACGATGCAGACGGCAACTTCGTCGTCACGTACGAGTCCATCATCCCGAACCTGCCTCGCTGCGGAACTACAAGCCGATGATGCAGGAGTTCTGGCGCGAGGGGCTGTTCGAGGACATGGACGCGCCGCTACTTCCGCCTGGTCAACCGCTCGCACGCTCTCGAGCGACGAGTCGACTGGCGACGCGCTCGGCGACTACTCGCCATTCGAGACCTTCCGGTCGATCTTCAACGGGACAACGTCGGCCACGAAGTCCTACTTCGACCAGATGACGCACTTCGACTTCAAGACGCTGCTGCCGGCCCTTCTGCAGGTCGAGGACCGCGTGAGCATGGCCCACGGCCTGGAGTCGCGGGTGCCGCTGCTCGACCATCGCATGTCGAGCTCGCGGCCACGATTCCGGCGGACGTCAAGTTCAAGGACGGCGACATGAAGCACGTCTTCAAGCGCGCGCCGCGACCGTTCGTTCCCGCCAGATCCTCGACCGCCACGGACAAGATGGGCTTCCCGGTGCCGCTCTCCGAGTGGCTCGACGGCGACGCGCGCGATTTCGTCACGGACATCCTCTCGCCGGCGGCCGCCCGGTCCCGCGACCTGATCGACAACGGCAAGGTGATCGAGGGCCTGGCGGGGAGCAGCGCTTCGGTCGCAAGCTCTGGGGCCTGCTTTCGCTTGAGCTCTGGCAGCGCGCCTTCCACGACCGGGAGGCGGAGTTCAAGAAGATGGTCGCCGAGGGCGGATCCGACGCGTCCGAGGGCGAGGGCGGCCAGGTGTACGACATCTCGCCCGGCTCCGCCGCGCGTTGACGCGAGCGTCCGCGCGGCGTTACTTGACTGCGGTGACGTAGAGGTCTAGGCCGGCCACGCGGGCGGGCCAGCCGAGCATCCGGTTCCTGTCGAGCGGCCGGCCGCGGATGACGACGTCGTCGAAGTTCTCCCGCCTGATCCGCACCTCCGAGAATCCTCCGAAGAGCCGACGCGCCTTGGAGACAGAGACGTAGTCGGTGGTGGGCGCGGCCTCTCCCTCGAGATTCCGGTCGTAGCTGCCCCGCATCTCCTCGTCGTCGGGACCCTCTCTCATGAGCCTCTTCCGAAGGCCCCCGAGCGCCATCTTCATCCGTCGGTACGAGCGCCCGTTGTAGACCATCACCAGCGCTCCGCCCCCGGGCCTGAGCACCCGCCGCACCTCCTCGATCGCGCGGGGCAGGTCGCCGGTGTGGTGCAGGCAGCCGATCGTGACCACCTGGTCGAAGCTCTCGCTCACGTGGGGCGATTCGAGCACGGACCCGACCCGGACCCTCTCCTCGGGATCATCGAGTCCGAGGCGGCCGATCCGGTCTCGGACCATCTCGACCGGGCCGGGGGCGATGTCGAGGCCGTGGTAATCGAGTCCTCGCGAGGCCAGGATCTGGCTGACTGTTCCGTAGCCGAGACCGATCTCGAGGAGCCGCTGCCCGCGGCTCTCCTGCCCGGGCAGGTAACCGATCAGGTAGGGGTACATCTCCAGATATGCCGCATCGAACCGTGCCAGCCCTTCCGGCGAGGCCTCGGTGATCCCGAGCTGCTTCGCAAGCAGGCTTCCGCAGAGCTCGTTCCAGAATGCCGCGTTTCGTTGGTCGATCTGCTCCTGGCCCGAGACCACGCGCGAAGCGTAGCCCCGGGGAGGATGACCCGCCCGGCTACACTGCTCCGCTTTGCTCAACCCGCCAGCAGATGCCCAGCGCAGGCCGAGGGGCAACGTCCTGTTCGCCGGCCAAAGCTACTACCACGCCTGGTATCTCTCCCGCGCTCTACGGGACTTGGGCTGGCGGGCGGACGTCCTCAACTGGGACCAGAACCGCTCCTCCGACCTCTACTACCACGGCCAGGATTACCGGCTGGAGGGGTACGGCGGGCCGCACACGCTGCTGCGGCACCTCGCGTTCTACCTCCTGGCGATCCGCTCCTACGACATCTTCCACTTCAGCAACGCGCACGGGATCAGGTTCTCGGACCGTCTTCACGACTACTTCGCGGAGCGCTTCAGCCCCGGAGCGGAGATCCGCCTGCTGAAGCGACTGGGAAAGAAGGTCGTCTACTCCAACAACGGCTGCCTCGACGGCGTGGCCCAGAGCTCCTTCGCATCATGGGGTGATCGTCCCGTCTGCGAGGACTGCGCGTGGCGGGACGTGCCCGAAGTCTGCAGTGACGAGCGCAACCTCGCCTGGGGTCGCTTCCGGAACAGCCTGGCCGACTTCCAGGTCCTGCTGGGGGGCAACGAATCGACTACAACGACGACCCGCGGGTCCACGAGGTGCCGGAGTTCTATTGCCTCGATCCCGAGGTGTGGCGGCCCGATCTGCCGGTCCCTGATCGCTTCCGGCTGGACCTCCCGCGGGAGACGGTGAAGATCTACCACGCGGTCGGCAACTTCTCCGACCGGACCGACGTTGGTCCCTACGCAACATCAAGTCGAGCCACATCTACATCCCGCTGATCGAGGAGCTGAAACGGGAGGGCCAAGACGTGGAGATGATCTTCTTCCACGGGGTGCCGAACCCGAGCTCCGCTTCTACCAGGCGCAGGCCGACATCGTTGTGGACATGCTCACCTTCGGCTGGTTCGGCGCCAGCGCCCGCGAGGCGCTCATGCTCGGCAAGCCGGTGGTCTGTTATATCCGAGACGAGTGGCTCGACCAGATGCGGGCGGAGATCCCCGAGTACGTCGACCAGCTGCCGATCGTCAATGCGACGCCCGGAGACCGTCGAGGACGTCCTCATCGACCTGATCGAGCATCCGGAGAAACGGGCCGAGGTCGGCCGACGGAGCCGCGAGTTCGCGGTCAGGTGGCACTCCGGGGAGGCCGGCGCCCGCCGCTTCGACCGGGTCTACTCGGACTGTCGCACGCATGAGCGGGTTGGTTGCGATCCACCAGCCGAATTTCTTCCCCTGGCTCGGGTACTTCGACAAGCTCGCGCGAGCCGACGCCTTCGTCCTGATCGACGACGCGCAGTTCCCGAAGAAGGGGGGTACCTGGGTGAACCGGGTCCGGATGCTCGTCAATGGCTTGCCGGCGTGGGTGACGGTGCCGGTCGACCGCTCCTACCACGGCGTGCGCACGATCGGCGAGATGCGAATCGACGAGTCGAGCCCCTGGCGGCCGAAGATGCTGAAGACCATTCAGGCCTCCTACGGCAAGGCCCCTCATTTCGAGCGGGTGTTCCCCCGTTTGAGTGAGCTGATCGAGAACCCGACAGATGACCTTGCCGCCTACAACGCCGTGGCGATTCGCGGTTTGGCGAGCGATCTCGCGCTGATCCTGAAAGCTCGTTCCCGCCTCAGAGCTTGGGGTCGAGGGGAGCGCCACGGAGAGGCTCGTCTCGCTGGTCAAGGCGGCCGGCGGCGACGCCTACCTGGCCGGGGGCGGCGCGGGCGGATACCAGCGGGACGAGCTGTTCGAGGAGGCGGTATCCGGCTCGTGCCCCAAGATTTTCGCCACCCGGTCTACCCGCAGCCCGGGGAGCCGATGGCGGAGGGTCTCTCGATCATCGACGCGCTGATGAACTGCGGTTTCGAGGGCACGTCAGCCCTGTTGACGGAAGGCTCCTCCCGCCCTGGGTGAGGTTGGAGTTCCCGGACAGATACCCGGCGCCCGAGACCTCCCGGTGGTGGGGCCCGCGGTAGCTGAGTACGTAGAGGCCGTTGCGTATGTCCACGACGTAGATCAGTCCACCGGAGATCATCGGCTGGCTGTGCATGGTCACCCCGAGAATGTCGGGGTTCTGGGCCTGGACACTGCTGAGGGGTGTAGGGACGAAGGAGGCAACGCGGCGCAATTTCCCGCCCTTGCGAGCGAAGGCCTGAAGGCCACTCCCGTACCAGCTGGCGAGAACCAGCCCGCAGGTGGCGGTCTCGTCGTGTGCGGAGAAGATCTGGTTCTCCGTGCTCGCGAGCAGTGCCGCTTGGTCCGGTGTCGAGGGGGCGCAAGAGGGAGGTGTCGTTGTAGGGGGGAACGCGCGCCTCGGAGACCACCCGTGGCCGCTTCGGATTGGCCACGTCGAGGATTCGCATCCATCCCCAGGGGCAACCGGAGATCTCGTCGGAGACGAGGGCGAAGCGGCCGCCGGGTAACGCGATCGCACTGTGACCGTTCACTCCCTCATAGGTGATCCGGCGCCGCAGCGGGGTCAGCAGGTGCATCCGGGCGTGAGAGCTCCGCTCCGCGAGCTGGGCGGTGGACAACACAAAGTAGCCCCGCATCGAACGCGGCGACGTAAGCCCGCCGGCCGTCGGGCGAAGTGCTGACGGAGTGCACGCCGTTCACGCCGACGCTGGGTGGGACGCTCCACGTATCGACTGTCTTCAGGCGCCCGCTGCGAACCCGCGAGATGTCGTTGACGACGATGTTCGGCGCGCCCGGCGTCACGGTTGTCACATAGAGGAGGGCGCGGTTCGGCCGCTCGGGGTCCTGCCAGAGGAAGAGGTCCTCGGGGTCGCCCGGCAGCTCCGCAGTCAGAATCGGAACGGGGTTTGTCTGGTGAGCGCCCGAAACGTCGTAGAAGAGGAGCTCCGGCAAAGCTGGCGTGGAAGCCACGCACCAGGGAGGATCGCAGGGGCCCGCGAGTACGACGAGGATGCCCTGGCGGCGCCACAGCCGAACCTCGGACGAGTAGCGCCCGGTCTGGGGCGGAATGCGGCCGGCGAGTTGCGGATGAGCGGGATCGGCCAGGCTGAGGATCATCACGCCTGCGCCCGGCCGCGTCGAATCCCCCGAAGCTACCGACGTAGGCGTAGCTGTCGCCGATCGCCATCGTGGAGTTGAGGCCGCGTGCGGATAGCGGCTGGTGGTCCACTAGTTCGAGGCTGGCGGCGGGTGATGGGGCAGCTTGCCAGCCCGCCGCCACGCATAACAGGGCGATCAGGAGGGCCGATATCTGCTCGACCTTGACGATGAGTCTCATTGTGCAGGTAGGCTCCGGAGGTGGCTGCGGGCAGAGTCGAAAGCGCGCCCGTCGGCACCGCATCGTCCCTCCTGCTGTTTGGCGACGCCTCGGGCCTCCCACGTCTTCTGAGCGTGCTCGATCGGGAAACAGCACATCAGGGCAATGGTCCGTGCCGAGGTGAGGCCCGAGCAGGCCAACGAGCTCACCGCGCTCGCGGACCAGTGGGAGTTGCCGCTGCTCGTCCAGCCGCGCGCTGGGTCGTCCGCTTACGAAAAGTTCTTGGATCGCGTCAGGGATCTCGCGCCGCGCCTGATCGTCGTCGATTCCTACTCGATGCTGCTGCGCCCCGACGTCCTCGAGATCCCCGAACTGGGGGCGGCCAACGTTCACTTCGCTCCGCTGCCGCTCTACCGTGGGCCGAACCCGACTCAGTGGTCGATAATCAACGGGGAGCGGGAGACTGGAGTGACCATCCACCGGATGACGGAGGAGGTGAACACCGGCGAGATCCTGGCGCAGGGACTCGTGCCGATCGGTTTCCGGGACACCTGGCTCGACGTCAACACCCAACTCCAGAAGCTGGCCGAGGAGCTGCTCGCGGAAACCGTTCCCGGACTTCTCGCCGGAACGATCGTGGGCGCACCCCAGGACGAGAAGGCGGCTACCCGGTCACGACGACGCTCGCCCGAGGACGGCCTGATCGACTGGGACCTCCCCACGCGACGCATTTATGACTTGGTACGCGCCCTGGTAGCGCCCCTGCCGGGCGCGTTCTACATGGAGTCGGGAAGCAAGGTTGTGCTTGACCGGATCCTTGGCATCGGTGACGTCGCGTCGCTCAAGTTCGATGGTCCCGGAGGCCGGGGGCTAGGCGAGGGACGCATCCACCTGCGGCCCCTGGCCGATCCCGGTTCCGCGGTCAGATTCGCGGTCGAGGACGCGGCGGGCGGGGGGCGGATCGGCCGGGCCGAGATCGAAGCAGACTGGAATCGGGGCGCCTTCGACGTGGACGTGGAGGCGCCACCGGGAGATCGCGCCGCCACGGAGGCTCTCGCCCAGCGGTTTGCCTCAGAGGAGCTGCTGCTCGGCTAGTGCCTGAAGAAACAGCCCTCGTCCGGGGATACGCAGATCTGTGCCAGCTGGGAGTTCCAGGCCAGGTAGTAACGCCGCACACGCGGGTCGGGGTGGACCGAATCGAGTGCCCGAAGCACGGCCACCAGGGTCTCCTGGAAGTAGCCGTTCAGGGTGGCCAGCGGACGCGGGGGATCAGTCACGTGAGCCAGCCAGGCGGCCGTTCTTCCCTCTGCAGGTCGGTCGTAGTACGGGAGCGCGACCTCGAGCGTCCACATCGCCTTCGAAAACAGTCTTCTCGCGAGGGGGGACAGGTCGCTCATGTCGTAGAGCCCGAGGGTCGCGTCGACATGGTGCGCGAGGGTGTCCACCGGCACGGGCAGAGTGGCGTAGCCCTCGAAGAAGACATCGCCAGTGTCGAGGAAGGGCGCCTGCACCCCTCCCTGCCCCATCGGCTTGGACAATGGCCGCAGTGCCAGCTTCGCCTGCCGCAGGTAGGCCCGTCTATGGGTCGTCCTGTACAGGCGGGAGAGCAGCATCAGGCCGAAACCCTGCACATTCGCCCCATACCAGGGCGGCGAAAGGATCAGGTCGTGGGTCCCGTCGCTGCGCGCCCCGACATCGAAGGCATAGGGGACTTCGTAGGCGCCGGTGACTGAATCCTGGCGATTCCGCAGCCACCTGGCCGCGCGCTCGGCCTGGCGCAGATGCCCCTGGTCGCCCTTCGTCACGTAGCGAGTGAAGTTCCAGAGGCCGTCGACAGCCGAATCGATCGGGTCGAAGTAGGTTCGCCCATCCGGATAGACCTCGTAGATGCCCTGTCCGTCCGGCCCAATCCGGAACCTGGCCAGCGGGCTGAAGTCCTTCAACAGGCTGGGACGCATTGCGTAGTCGAGGGACGCCCCGGCGCGGTCGTAGCGATACTTCGCTTGGGCCTTCCCGTGGAGGCCGCCGACCTGCGCTCCTAGGGCGAGGAGAAGAAGGCATGCCAGCGTCCAAACGCCCTCGCGACGCAGCTCACCCAAGCGGCCCCCCGCTGTCCCGGACCGGCTGGGCTGCCAGATCGGCAGCCTCTGGCGCCTCACCCGCGAGGTACGTCTCGCACCACTGCTCGAGACAGCAGCGACCAGATGAACAGCCGGCGGTTCTCTGCCGCCGTGAGGTGCTCGTCGACCACTGCACCGCGTCGCGGTCGAGGTATTCGTAGATCGCCGCGCGTCGCCGTCGAGCAGCCGGCGGCGCACGTAGTCGATGCTCTCGCCGCGGAACCAGCTCGCGTCGGGCGCCGGAGAAGCCCTGCTTCTCGCGCGTCGGCGATCTCCTGCGGCACGTAGCGCGCCATCACGCTTGCGCAGGATCAGCTTGCCGTCGCGCGTCCGCTCGAAGTACGCGCTCGTCTTGTCGCCCGGCTCGTTCTCGTTGAGGCGCACGACCTCGCCGAGGTTGCCGAGCTTCACCCGCACCGGCACCCGCATGCGAAATCGACCAGATCGTTGTCGAGGAACGGCAGCCGCGTTTCCAGGCCGTGCGCCATCTGCAGCTTGTCCTCGACGACCAGCAGGCCGTGCAGGAAGGTCTTCGCCTCGAAATAGAGCGAGTGGTTGACGTAGTCCTCGGGCGGCTCAGCGTCGGGGCGTGCTCGGTCGAAGACGCCGCGGAAGATGTCGAGCGTCGCAGACGTCGCTCGACGTCAGCCCAGACCGGCGTGAAGCAGCCGCTGCATGTCGCGTTCGGGACCAGCCGCTGCCAGAAGGCGTAGTACTTGTCGACATAGTGCTCGAAGTCGTCGTTGACGACCGCCCGATAGTAGCGCCACGGATAGCCGGCGAAGAGCTCGTCGCCGCCGGCGCCCGACAGCACGACCTTGACGAACTTCCGGCGAGCTGCGCGACGTAGAAGTTCGGATAGCACTGGCCGACGCGCGGCTCCTCGAGGTGCCAGACGAGCGCGGGCATGCACGCGCTCCATGTCGCCCGCCTTCAGGACCATCTCGTAGTGCTCGGTCTCGAACAGGTACGACATGCGCTCGGCCTTCGCGCGCTCGTCGAAGCCGAGCTCGAGGCCCGACGCCGAGCTAGATCGAAGCCGACGGTGAACGTCCGCAGGTCCGGGCAGCTGCCGCGCGGCGACCGCCGTGATCGAGCCCGAGTCCATGCCGCCGGAGAGGTAGGAGCCGACGGGCACGTCGCTGACGAGCTGCCGCTTGACCGCCTGCGGAAGAGCCGATCGAGTTCCTCGATGTACTCCTCCGTCGGACGCCGCGGCCGTCGGCTCGCGGAAATCGAAGTCCCAGTAGCGCTCGGCTGCGCGGTCGGCGCTCGTCGCCAGCGCGAGACCGTCAGCAGTGCACCCGGCGGGCAACAGGCGCACGCCGCGCGAACAGCGTGCGGTCGGTGAAGAAATTCTGGAATGTGAAATACTCGATCAGCGCCTCGCGGTCCAGCTCGACGCGGAACGCGCGGATGCGCGCAGCAGCGCCTTGATCTCGGAGGCGAACAGCAAGCGTGCCGCCCGCGTGCGCGTAGTAGAGCGGCTTGATGCCAAAGCGGTCGCGCGCCAGGAGCAGCTCGCGGCTGCGTCGCGGTCCCAGATCGCGAAGGCGAACATGCCGTTGAAGCGCGTCGAGCGCCGCCGTCGCCCCACTCGCGCGTAGGCGTGGAGCACGACCTCGGTGTCGGTGCGCGAGCGGAACCGGTGGCCGAGCGCCTCCAGCTCGCGCGCAGCTCGCGGAAGTTGTAGATCTCGCCGTTGTAGGCGATCACGAAGCGCGCCGTCGCGCGTCGCTCATCGGCTGTGCGCCGGCGGCGCGAGGTCGATGATCGCCAGCCGGCGGTGGCCGAAGCCCAGCGGGCCGTCCGACGAAGACGCCCTCGCCGTCGGGGCCACGGTGTGCAATTGCGCTGGCCATCTCCCGCAGCACCTCCCGGGAGGGCGGCGGGCCATGCAAGCTGAGAATGCCGGTCACACCGCACATGGCCAGTTCACCGGATGTTCTCCCTGTCAAATCTCGGAAGCAGGTCGTCGTACCACTCGCCTGAGCTGCGCGCTCGGCCCTCGATGCAGCGGGCAAGGCGCTCCCGGGGGCTCATTGGCTCCGCCTGCCACCACTCCGGGTGGGTCAGGACGTGGAGCCGTGGCTCCTCTGCGGCTTCGAGCACGTCCGGCAGCCGCCGGTGTCGCCAGTAGCCGTTCGAGTCGGATACGTAGCTATAGGCCTCCATCAGCGTCCGTCCGTATGCATTGACCATTCCTGACAGCCGATCGGCGTCGATCGCAAGCTCTGTCACGGACGGGTTGTGAAAGGAGACGGCCTCTACGGGAGTTTCGAGTAGCTCTGAGAGCAGGTCGCGTTCGAACCCGAGCTTCGCGGCCAACTCCTCCTCGCTCTCGATTCCGTAGAAGCCGGGATCGAAATGAAGCCCCGGCCAGTGTCCGAGCTCCAGGATTTGCCGGATGCGGGTGAAGACTGACGCCTCCATCAGGTTGTAGAGCTCCGAGTGGAAGAACAGGAAGTAGGTTGCGCGAATGCCCTCGGCCGCCTCGATTTCGGCAAGCCGGAGCGCACGGTGGGGTGAGAAGTCGACGTCGTGGCGCCAGAGGACGTGCCGTCCTTCTGACTCGTTTCCGAACGGCTCGAATGAGTACCCGCGCTTGGCGGCCACCATCAGCATCTCTCGGTACCGGTCCTCTGTGAAGTCGGCGAACTGGTACCGCTCGGCGATCTCCGCGTCCATGGCTCCAATTGTCACCGAGTCCACCCTGGCGTGTGGGAAGCTGCCGCCTATGACCGCCAACGACGAGCTGCTGAGCGCGATCCGCAGCCTCGACGCCGAGCTGCGCTCGGAGATGATGGAGCGCTGGAGCAGAGACCTGCCCTTCGAGGAGCTGGTCTTCGATCGCTGGGAGCGTGCGGAGCGCCTCGGCTTCGGAGCCGGGGCAAGCATCTACCACGACGCGTACGTATACGGCGACGTGCGTGTCGGCGAAGGGTCGTGGATCGGTCCGCTCGTCCTGCTGGACGGCACGGCCAGAATCGAGATCGGCCACCACTGCTCCATCAGCGCTGGCGTGCAGATCTACACTCACGACACTGTGCACTGGGCCCTCAGTGGGGGCGTCGCCGAGCAGGAGTCCGGTCCGGTGACGATCGGGGACTGCAGCCACGTGGGCGCCCAGACCACCGTGCTCAGGGGCTCGGCGATTGGCGACCACTGCGTGATCGGAGCCAACAGCGTCGTCAGCGGCGAAATCCCGCCCCACTCGCTGGCGGCGGGCGCACCGGCTCAGGTGAAGGGTGAGGTCGTGATCTCCGAGACCGGCGAGATCGAGATTAGGCGCGCTTGACGACGATCATTCCGTGGCTAGATCACCGTTTCTTGGCGACGACCGTGATCCCGGCCTCTTGCACGTCCTCCCGCTCGATCTCGAGGAGAGCTTCCGCGCACCACTCGCGCACCTCCGCGGGCGATTGCCGGTGGGCGTTGCGCGGCGCGTACCAGTCGTAGTTGATGTGGTTGAGCTCGTCGAGGGATAACTCGGGGTCGTAGTAGGCCTTGCAGACGTACCAGTAGAACAGCCGCTGAAGCTCGATGTTGCCCGCGCTGATGCCCAATAGCGGCACCTCTTCCGGGACCTCGACCTCGATGTCTAGCTCTCCGAGGGCGTTCCCCAGCTTCGTCAGGGACATCATGGCGTCCCACGCCTCTTCCGGATCCATGCTTTGGAGCCGGTCTCGGACGTAGTCGTCGGTGAACTCCCGGATCGGGCCTTTGCGGCGATAGACGTAGAAGAGGAACCGGCCGCCGGGCCGCAGCAGCCGGGCGAGGGCGTGCAGTGCCTCCTCGGTCGAATCGGTGTGGTGCAGGACTCCCTCCGAGAAGATCACGTCGACCGACCCGGGTTCGAGCGGCAGGTCGGTGATGTCTGCCTGAATGAATGCGGCAGGCTGCTCCCTTTCTGCGAAGCGCCGCGCGGCCACATCGACCGCCCCCGAGACATCGACGCCCAGGTAGCGAACTCGGTCGATGATTGGCTCGAGCAGCGCCAGCGCCGACATCGCGGCCCCGCAGCCTGCGTCCAGAAGCACTGGCGCCTCCCCGTAGTCCCCCCACCACTTCTCGTTCGCCACGTTTCCGTAGCGCTGGAGCAGCCACTCTTGCATGCGGCCAAGCGAGACGTCGGACTCGAACGTCTCGCGCATTGCCCACTTGAACTGGAAGGCCTCAGAAGTCTGCTCCTGCTCTTCCGAGAGCGAACCCTGTGCTCTCAGGATTCCATTACGGAGTACGAACGGCGAGCCCCGGACCTCGAGTTCACTTCCCTCGGCCGGGGGCGTTTCGATCCCGAGTAGCTCCCAGAGCCAACCCGGTGCCGACGTGCCCGGCTCAGAGGCGCTTGAGGCTCTCGACGACATACGCGTAGTCGTCCTCGGTCATCCGATTGTGGAGCGGCAGCGCGAGGGTCCGACGCTCGAGCATCAGGGCCTGGGGATATGTCGCCGGGTCGGTCTCGTACTCCCGTCGGTATACACCCAGCCCTGGTACGGCGTGGGTGCCGGGCCTGGTGCCTATTCCCAGCCGCTGCAGCAAGGCCATGATCTCGTCGCGCTCCAACGGCGCGCCATCTTCGACGACGGTGACGAAGGCCTGCCAGGCGTGGCCGCAACCGTCTGGCACCGCTGGGGTTCGGAGCCAGCCGAGATCCGCCAATTCTGCGGTGTACCAGCGGGCCCAGCGGTCGCGCTCTGCGACGAACTCGTCGAGCTTCCCGAGCTGGACGATCCCCATTGCTGCCTGGAGATCGGTCATCCGGTAGTTGAAGCCGATTTCCTCGAAGTCGGACATCAGGAAGGGCGTGTTGACTCGTGTGCCGGCTCTCCTCAGGGATTCCGGCGCCGTGGTTGCGCAGCCGCTCCGCACGAGCCGCCAGCTCGTCGTCGTCCGTGGTGAGCATCCCGCCCTCGCCCGTCGTGATCGACTTGCGGGGGTGGAATGAGAAGGCGGCGACTGTCCCGAGTCCGCCGGCTGGACGACCGCGGTAGGAGCGCCCCCGCGGCGCAGGCGGCATCCTCGATGACGGGGGTTCCCTCGGCAGCGCGGCGCGGATCGGATCCATGTCGGCGCATAGCCCGAACAGATGGACCGGGATCACCGCGCGGGTCTGGGGGTGACGGCCGCTTCGACGTTGGCGGGGTCGAGGTTGTACGTGACGGCATCGACGTCGACAAAACACCGGCGTGGCGCCGCAATACACGACCACGTTCGCGGTTGCCACCCAGGTGAACGCGGGCACGATCACCTCGTCGCCCGGCCCGATGCCGAGGGCGGCCAGCGCCAGGTGCAGCGCCGTGGTGCAGGAGGTCGTCGGCGAGGGCGTGCTCGACCTGATGGCGCTCCGCGAACGCGCTGCTCGAACTCCGCCACCTTGGGACCCTGGGTGAGCCAGCCGGATTCAAGCGGCTCCCGCAGCGCCTGCCACTCCTCCTCGCCGAGGAGGGTGCGGCTGATCGGGATACTGCGGAGCTCCCGAGTCAAGCGGACGGCGCGCCGGCCCGGCGTGGCGCTCGGCGGTCTCATCGACGTGGGTGTTGCGCCAGTCGATCAGGGCCGCTCAGCCCATCACGGAGGTCTACCTCCGCTCGGAAGCCGAGGTCCCGCTCGGCGTTCTCGGTGGAGCCGATCCGGTTCTTGACGAAGGTCAGGCCGCCGGACTCGTACTCGATGCCGACGTCGGATCCGGTTAGCTCGAGCAACCAGCTCGGCCAGCTCCTTGATCGACGTGCGCAGTGCCGGTGCCGACGTTGTAAAACGAATCGGCGGCGTCGGCCTTCATCGCGCAGACGTTGGCCGGGCGCAGTCCCCGACGTAGACGAAGTCGTAGGCCTGGGTCCGTCTCCGTAGAGGGTGGGCGGCTCGCCCGCGGTCGATCGCATCGAGCATCTTCATGATCACCGCGATGTAGGCGCCTTGGTAGTCCTGCCGCGGCCCGTAGACGTTCATGTAGCGCAGCCCGACGAACTGCAGGCCGTAGCGGTGGTGGAAGGCGCGCAGCCATCGCCTCGCCGGCGATCTTGGTCGCCCCGTAGAAGTTCTCGTTGTTGAAGGGGTGGTCCTCGGTCATCGGCTCCTCGACCGCGTCGCCGTAGACGGAGGCCGAGGAGGAGTAGACGAGCCGCTCGACGCCGTTCGCGACGCAGGCTTCGAGGACGTTGAAAGTGCCCCGGACGTTGACGTCGAAGGCGGCTGCGCGGGTACTCGTGGCACTGCAGCAGCCACAGCGCGGCGAGGTGGAAGACGCCGTCGGCGCCCTTCAGCGCCGCCTCGCAGGATGTCGGTCTGGAGGATGTCGCCGCCGACGTCGTAGACGCGTACCGCGGTGTCCTCGAGCGCGTCCGTCGAGGTTCTCCTGCGTGCCGCGCGAGAAGTTGTCGTAGACGACGATCTCGCCGACGTCCTCGCGAACGAGCGCGTCGACGGTGTGCGAGCCGATCAGGCCGGCGCCGCCGATGACGACGAGTCTTCTTCCCACGAATGTCCATGCCGGGTGCAGCGACAGAATAGAGAGCGGCGGCTAGTCCGCCGCTGAGCGCCGCATCCTGCGACCCAGTCGGCGGAGCTGGAAGACCATCGCCCCAGGGGAGAGGTACTGATGGTAGGTCCAGCGTGCGTGCCCGCGGCCCTCGCGCCTCCAGCGGCCGTGCCGAAGCGCCGCCCGGACGAGCTCGGAGTCCACCTCCGAGATGCCAGGCTCCAGGCCAGCCTCGAGCATGTCCTCATCGAAGCTCTCGATCAGTGCCCTGTAGCTGTACCGATCCGAGGCGATCAGGTCACGGTATGCGTTCTCGGTCAGCACTCGTCGCAGCTCGGGGTCGCGAAAGCCCTCAATGACATCGCTGAAATTGGAGAAGTCCTTGCGCAGCGGGATGTAGTGGACCATCGGCTCCATCATTCCCGAGTAGCGTCCCTCGAAGAGGATCTGGCAGTTCCGTAGCGCCGCCGCCTCGAAGTGACGGGGGCTGATGGTCCGGTAGTAGACGTTGTCCTCGAGGGCAGCCGCCGACTTCAGGTCCTCCAGGGCGACCTCCCGGCCCCGGCCGCGAGCTCCTCGTACTCGCTCGTGACCTCGTCGTCGAGGTCGAAGATCGACACTCCCGACTCGACCCCGAGGACCGCCTTGCATCCGGCCAGGAAGCGCGGCCAGCGCCCGCCGTAGAGCCGGTTCTCCTCGCCGACCTCGATGTCGAGAACCAGGCCCGAGTGGGCGGCCAGCTCCGCGAAGCGCCGGCCAATGATCGCTTTCTCATAGCCCCCGCGCCCGGAGTAGGCCGGAATCTCGCGCCCCCGATAGCCCACGTCGACCGGGCGCTCGGCGTCAGGCACCGAGAGGCGCTCGCCGTTCTCGACGATCTGCTCGCTCACGTATCCCGGCAGGTTCGTCCGGATCCGCGGGATGCTGGTCCGGGCGCCGTAGACCTTGTCGAACTCGGATGGCTCGAGGCACGTGTAGATGGTGTCGAAGCCGACCTCGTTGCAGAACCAGAAGCGATGACCGCAGTAGCGATTCTCGTCCTGGGCGAAGACGACCTTGTGTCCCGTGAGGTCTGCAGCCAGCGCATGTGGTCTTCGTTGAGCGTGTAGGCGCCCGAACCGAACACCGAGTAGTGGACGATCACCAGCTGGAAATCGAGCTCGGCGATCCGAGGCGGTAGCGGGGTGTCTGTGTTCAGCGGATGGACAGCGAAGCGCGAGTAGCGCTCGAAAGCCCCGACGTGGTCCATGATCGTCGCCGCGTCCCTGAACCAGAAGGCCGTTGGGAAGTGGTAGAGCGGAAGCGCCCCCTGGACCTGGCGGCGGTCGCTCGTGACCTCGACTCCGGTCGATGGATGGAGCGCGGGCCGAGGATCACTCGCCCTCGCCGGCTTGAATTTCGAGGCCAAAGCCAGCGCATTATGGCGTCGGTTCCGCCCTTGCCCAATCACCTACACTCCTCCGCTTCCATGAAGGTTCTGATCACGGGCGGGGCCGGCTTCATCGGCTCGCATCTGGCCGACCGGCTGCTCGAGCGACGGCCACGAGGTCCTCGTCATCGACAACTTCGCTACCGGGCGCCGGGACAACCTCCCGAGCGGGACGGCTGACCCTGGTCGAGGGCTCGATCGCCGACACGCGAGACGCTCGACGGCGCGTTCGAGGACTTCGGGCCCGACGTCGTCGCCCACGCGGCGGCCTCCTACAAGGACCCGGAGGCCTGGGCGGAGGACGCGCGCACCAACACGCTCGGGACGGCGAACGTGGTCGAGGCCGCCCGCGCCGCCGGCGTCGAGCGCATCGTCTACTTCCAGACCGCGCTCTGCTACGGCACCCACCCGCTGGAGACAGCCGATCTCGCTGGAGCATCCGATCCGGCCGGACTCGAGCTACGCGATCTCGAAGACCGGCGGCGAGCAGTACGTCCAGCTCTCCGGGACTCACGTACGTCTCGCTGCGGCTGGCCAACGTCTACGGGCCGCGCAACCTGAGCGGCCCGCTTCCCACCTTCTATCAGCGCCTCAGCGAGGGCAAGCCCTGCTTCGTCGTCGACACCCGGCGGGACTTCGTCTACGTCGACGACCTGCTCGAGGTGGTGATCGCACGCGCTGAACGGCACCGGCGATGGCGTCTACCACGTCTCCTCCGGCTCGGACTACGCGATCAAGGATCTCTTCGACGCCGTGGTCAAGGCGATGGGCATCCAGCTCGACGAGGAGGTCGAGGTCCGGCCCAGGCCGGAGGAGGACGCTCCGTCGATCCTGCTCGACCCCTCTCGGACCGAGAAGGACTTCGACTGGAAGGCCAAGGTCCCGCTCGCGAGCGGCGTCGCCGACGCCATCGCCTAGTACCGCGAGAACGGGGTCGGCGCAGACCTACACCCACCTGAAGGCCGAGGAGCTGAAGGTCAGCGAGTGACCGAGATCGCCGGCAGCAGGGCCCTGGTCGTTGGGGGTGCCGGGTTCGTCGGGTCGAATCTGGTGAGGCGGCTGCTGGAGCTCGACGCGGACGCGAGTTCTGGTCGTCGACAACCTGCTCTCCGCCGAGCGAGAGAACGTCCCGGACGACCCTCGGGTCGAGCTGGTCGAAGGATCGATCACCGACGACGGGATACTGGCCGGGCTGCCGCGGATCTTGACTACGTTTCCACCTCGCCACCTACCACGGCAACCAGAGCTCGATGGCCGACCCGCTTGCGGACCACGAGAACAACACGCTGACGACGCTGAAGCTGTTCGAGGCGATCAAGGACTTCGATGGCCTGCGCCGGGTCGTCTACGCATCGGCGGGCTGCACCGTCGCCGAGAAGACCTTCGAGGGCGCGGAGGCGACGCAGGAGGACGCACCGGTGTCGCTCTGGCTCGACAGCCCGTACCAGATCTCGAAGATCGTCGGCGAGCTCTACTCGAACTACTACCTGATGCGCCACGGGTTGCCGGTGGTGAAGGCACGCTTCCAGAACGTCTACGGGCCCGGCGAGGTGCTCGGCGCAGGCCGCTGGCGCGGGACCGTGAACACGGTCTGGCGCAATGTGACGCCGACCTTCATCTACAAGGCGCTCGCCAGGAGGCGCTCCCGTGGAGAACGGCGGCATCGCGACGCGCGACTTCATCTACGTCGACGACATCGTCGAGCGGCCTGGTGGCCTGCGCCGCGCGCGCGCGCCGGTCGAGGTCTACAACCTCGCCAGCGGAACCGAGACCTCGATCCTCGAGCTGGCCGAGCATGGTCAACGAGTTGACCGGCAATCCCGACGCCGATCGCCCTGACTCCGGCCCGGGAGTGGGATCACTCCGGCCAGCGCTACGGTAGTCCCGAGAAGGCGACTGCCGAGCTGGGATTCGCCTGCGAGGTCGATTTGCCGAAGGGCTCGAGCGCACCATCGCCTGGACGCGCGACAATCTCGCTGGATAGAGCGGTGCATCGGCAAGCATGCCGAGCAGATGGACCGTGTTGCGGCCGCCGCGGCGAACTAGACCGGAGACAAATGGAAGCGTGGTCCCCAGCAGCGCCTCGAGTGATCGAGCCCACGACCGGGCGTCGGTTTCCGGACCTGAGGGAGGTTTGGAGGCATCGGGACCTCCTCTACTACCTCGCGCGTCGTGAGGTCGCCGTGCGCTACAAGCAGTCGGCAATCGGGGTTTTCTGGGCAATCCTGCAGCCGCTGCTCCTCGCGGTGGTCTTCAGCGTCTTCTTCGGGCTGCTGGCCAAGGTCGATTCGCAGCCGGGCGTGCCGTATCCGGTCTTCGCGGTCTCGGGCCTGGTCCTATGGCTGTTCATCTCGACCGCGATGTCGAGTGCCTCGGAGAGCACGGTCGCCAACGAGCAGCTGATCTCCAAGGTCTACTTCCCGCGGGTGGTGATCCCGATGGCCGCCGTGATCCCGCCCTTAGTCGACTTCGCACTCGCTTTCGTGGTCGTGCTCGGGGCGATGCTCGTGTACGGGTTGACGCCCCAGATCCAGATTCTGTTGATGCCGATCCTTGTAGTGCTGGCGCTGACCACGGCGCTGGGAGCGGCCCTGTGGCTCTCGGCGCTGAACGTCCGCTACCGGGATATCCACCACGTCGTCCCGTTTCTGATCCTGGTCGGCCTGTTCATCAGCCCGATCACCTACCCGTTCGACCTCGTGCCGGACAACCTCCAGCCTCTCTACGCGCTCAATCCCGTCGTCGGGATGCTCGAGCTGTACCGCTGGATGCTGTTCGGGAGCTCGAACTGGTCCTGGTTCGTGATCGTGATCCCGGTGGCGGCGAGCCTCGTGCTGCTGGTGAGCGGCGCCTCCTACTTCCAGCGCGCCGAGCGCGGCTTCGCCGACGTGATCTAGGCACACATGGCCGCGATCCCCGCCATTCGAATGGAGCAGGTCGGGAAGGAGTACCAGCTCGGCCTCACCCAGGGGCAGGTGAGCCTCCTCTCGGAACGGCTGCAGCATGCGCTGAGCGCCCCATTTCGCGCGATTCGTCCCAGGTCCACCCCCTCGTCGCACCTCCAGGCCCAGGACCACAACGACGATCTCTGGGCGCTCCGCGACGTTTCGCTGGAGATCGAACGCGGAGAGGTCGTGGGACTGATCGGTCCGAATGGAGCCGGCAAGAGCACCCTGCTGAAGCTGCTCTCGAGCATCACCTATCCCTCCACCGGCCGAATCACCCTGTGGGGGCGCGTCGCGACCCTGCTCGAGGTGGGCACCGGTTTCCATCCCGAGCTCACGGGTCGCGAGAACGTCTTCCTGAACGGCGCGATCCTGGGAATGACGCCGGCGCGAGATCGAGCAGCGCTTCGACGAGATCGTCGAATTCTCCGGGGTCGAGCGCTTCATCGACACGCCGGTGAAGCGGTACTCGAGTGGCATGTACGTGCGGCTGGCGTTCGCGGTGGCCGCGCACCTCGAGCCGGAAATCCTGCTGGTCGACGAGGTTCTCGCCGTCGGCGACGCAGAGTTCCAGGCCAAGTGCATCGGCAAGATGCAGGAGGCGTCCGAGCTGGGTCGCACGGTCGTCTTCGTCAGCCACAACCTGATGGCCGTGCAGCGACTCTGCTCGCGGGCTTTCGTTATCGATCGGGGCCGCGTCGTGGCGGAGGGAACTCCGGCCCAGGCCGTGACCGAATACCTGAGCCGAACCGGGCCGGACCAGAGGGAGGGCGTGGCGATCATCCCGGAGCAGGCGGCGCGGCTTCCCGGCACCGAGGAGGCGATGTTGCGCAGAGTGACCATGTTCGACACGGACGGCCAGCCGGCGAATAGCGTCCGCCTGGGGCAGCAGCTTCGCGTCGCCCTCGCATTCGAGGTCAAGACAAGCATGGAGGAAGTGGTCGTGGAGGTCGGTATCTCCACTCCGGATGGCCAGCGGGTGGCGACCGCACAGAACATCGACCGACCGGGGGCGCCACTGCGATTGACGGAAGGGCTCAACGAGGTCGAGGTGGAAATGGCGATCGCGCTGCTACCGGGTGAGTACATGCTCGATGTCGGGGTGGGGCGTCCTGATGGCGCGACCGTCGACCATGTGCCCGGGGCGTTCCGCTTCACCGCGCTGAACATCCCGGTGGCGGGTCAAGAGCCATGGCCCTGGAACGCCATCCGTGGTTCGGTGCGACCCGACTCGAGCTGGAGTGAGGCGAGGCTTCTGAGCGACCAGCTTCTCGACGCGGCCTCGCAGTAGCCCGAGCCGATGCACAACGTCCTGATCGTCTACAGCATGGTGCAACACCCGCCGCGCCAGACGATTCGCGACGCACTCGATGCCTTCGACCGCTCGACGACCGCCCGCTGCTTCTATCTGAACCTGGCCGTGGGTCGCGTGCCTCCCTGGCTGACTCGGGTCCCCTTCGACGCGGTCGTCTTCCATACCACCTTCCTCGCCGAGCGCTGGAATCCGCCGTCCTACGAGCGTGTCCTGCGCCGCGCGGAACGGCTCAAGGGGAAGGGGCGCTCCCGCGTCGTCCTGCCGCAGGACGAGTTCCTGCGCTCCGAGGTCGTCCAGAGCTTCGTCGAGGACTTCGGCATTGGCCATATCTTCTCCGTCGGCCCACCGAAGACGTGGCCACAGCTCTACCCCGAGCTGATCGGGCGCGTGGGCATCTCGCAGGTGCTGACCGGCTACCTGCATCCCGACACGGTCGCCCGGATCGATCGAATCACCTCAGGCGTGCCGGACCGTCCGATCGACATCGGCTACCGGGCTTGGAACGCCGCCCCTTGGCTCGGTCGTCATGGATCGCTCAAGGTGCGCGTCGCCGAGGGGGTCGAGCGGGCCGCGCGAGCGCGCGGGATGCGCGTCGACATCTCCACCCGCGCCGCGGACACGCTGGGCGGAGACGACTGGTACCGCTTCCTGGCGTCCTGCAAGTACACGATTGGGGTGGAGGGCGGAGCGACCGTCCATGACGCGGATGGCTCCGTCAAGGACTGCTCGGACCGGTACACGGCCGCGCACCCGGCCGACGGCTTCGAGGAGGTCGAATCGGCCTGCTTCCCGGGCCGCGATGGCGAGATCGACTACCGGGCCATCTCCCCGCGACACCTGGAGGCCTGCGCGACTCGCACCTGCCAGATCCTCGTAGAGGGCGACTACAACGGGGTGCTCGAGCCCGGCCGGCACTACCTGCCTCTGCGTGCCGACCTCGGCAACCTCGACGAGGTCCTCGACGCGGTTCAGCGTGATCACGAGCGAGAGCATCTTGTCGAGGCGGCGTACGCCGACGTGGTCGCCTCGGGCGAGTACACCTACGACCGCCTCGTCCGAGCGGTCGAGTCGGTAGCGCTTGTGGATCCGCCCTTGGCCGCCAACAGCTGGAGGGTTCGGCTGGCGCAGCGGCTCTCCCGCGCCGGGGAGCGCGTGGCGCAGATCAAGGTGGCCGCCTACGTGGTCGTCGCCGGCCGTCTGCGCAGGGTGGCGCTGCGGATCCTGCCCGAGTCGGTCCTCCGCCTGATCAGGCGGGGAGTCGCAGGCAGCGCCGCCGAGGCCGCGGCGATGCAGTCGGCGGACTGACCCGCTAGCGGCGCAGCAACCTCCAGGGAATCTCAGGCAGCGCGCTCAAGCGATTCAACGTTTCCAGCAGGGATCAGACAGTGGGCCTGAGCTCGAACCCGAAGTAGAGGTAGGTCCGGAACGGGACGACGTAGGACCAGGTCTGGGTGACCTCGAAGCTGGGGCGGAAGAGGTCGTAGAGCTGGTCCGGCTGCCGGCTCGGCTCACCCTCGTCGAGCCTGATCAGCGTCTCCTTCAGCGGGCCGATGCGCGACGCCGTCGGTGAACACCATCCTCGCCGGCTCGACCTGGTCACTGCACGCGGTCGATCAGCGCACTCGACCTGCTCGTCGGTCAGGTGGTGGAAGACGGCGGAGGCCGTGACCACGTCGGTGCCGCGCCAGCGCTCCGAGCGGCGCCTCCATGAAGTCGCCCTCGACGAACTCGTAGCCGGGCCTCTCGTAGCGGCGGCGGGCGTAGTCGAGGTCGGCGGGGTGAAGGTCGAGGCCGACGTAGCGCTCCGGGCGTGAGCTGGCCGAGGAGAGGCGAGCGGCCGGACCCGAGGTCGAGGATGAAGTCGTGGCGGCCGCTCGCGGATGTCGCGGGCGAGCAGCTCCTCCGCGCTTCATCCTCCACTCGCCGCTTGCGGCGAGCTGCCCGAGCCGGGTGATCAGCGGTCCGCGGGCCATCGCGTCAGGCCCTCCGCTTCCAGACGACCCAGCCGTCTCGGTTGTAGATCCGGTCATAGGCGCCTCGGTGCTGGTCGAGCCATTGGCGCTCGTACACCGGGTCGGGCCAGCCGAGCGCGGCGGGCTCGAAGACCACGTAGTCCGTCGCGGGAGAGGGGTATCCGAGCAGGTAGATCTGGGACCGGTCGCTCATGTGGGGAAGCTGCGGGGCCGGGATGGTCGCCGACGCGTCGCCGGGCACCTCGGCCAGGGCCCGCTCGGCAGCCCGGTCGGTTGCCGTCGCCGAGAGGGAGAACCCTGGCTGGACCAGCCTCCAGAGCGGGAAGCGGTGGGCGAGCCCGACGTTGACGGCGAGCATCACGGCCGCCACCAGCGCCCCGGCCACAGCGAGGTACTGCTCGCGCCGCAGCCGGCGGAGGATGTTGTGAAAGCCGTCCGCCGCGCCCATCGCCAGCACCGGGGCGATCGGCAGCCAGTAGTGGAAGTCAGTCCCCCACTGCGCCGGGATAGTTGGAGAAGAGCTGCTGGGCGACCAGAGGGACGCAGAGAATGATCAGCCGGGAACCGAAGATCAGCCCCAGGAAGGGAACGACGAGAAGCAGGAGGGTCTCGCGCTTCACGTGCTCGTCGAAGAGCAGCCGGAAGGGCAGGTCCGGGTGCAGGATCACCCCCTTCACGGCGCCGGGTGCGTCCGGCCCTAGGTCGCTGTAGGTCCAGTGCGTGTAGGCGTGGCCCGCGAAAGCCGGCAGGAGCACGTTGACCGCCAGGAAGTACCAGGCTAAGCCGATCCCGATGGTGATCGCGCCGCGGCGAAACTCACGCCCGCTGATCAGCCAGAGGCCGATGAAGATCGCGAGCACGGACATGTTCTCCTTGACCAGGAGGAGGAGGGCGAGCGAGATGAAGTAGGCCGTCCACTCCCGCCGGTCGGCGAACAGGATGCAGAGCGCGATCAGGAGCGGCGAGAAGGCGAGCTCGTGGAACTGGTAGCCGACCGCGGCGCTGATCCCCCAGAAGAGGGAGTAGGCCACCGCGAGCAGGTAGGCGCCGGTCCGGCCCATCCGCGGCTGGGCGAAGAGGAAGACCGGGACGACGGAGGCTGCGATCAGCACGCCCTGAGCGATCAGCAGCATCCGCGGGTCCGACCAGACCCAGTAGAGCGGGGCGAGCAGGATCAGGATCGGAGAGAAGTGGTCGCCGAGCATGCTCACCGGCGGGTTGATCGTGGTGATCTCGGGCGAGGTGAAGTGGCTGTAGTGCCAGACCGCCTGGTCGGCGATCGCCAGGTCGAAGTCGGTCTGGAAGTGGTTGTGCTCCCAGATCGCGTAGAGCGAGTAGGCGATCGCGGCGACGAACGCGAGCGCGAAGAGGAGCGGCTCGGTCCGGACCAGGGCCGGAACCCAGCGACGCACCCTCACCCTGCCTGGCGGGGTCGGGGCTGCGGTGCCGATGCTGCGCGATTCCACCGGCGGCAGCGTACCCTCGCGCCTCAATGAGCTTCGACCAGTACGCGGACTCCTACCGGGATGCGGTCGAGGAGTCGATCGCCTTCGCGGGCGGCGACGCCGCACGCTACGTGGGGGCGAAGGCGCGGATGCTCGTCGAGCTCGCCGGCCGGCGGATCGGCGCGCCGGACGGGTTGCGCGCGCTCGATGTCGGCTGCGGCCCGGGCGAGACCGACGCCTTCCTCGAGGGAAGCTTCGGCTCGCTGAGCGGCGTCGACCTCAGCAGCGGCATGGCGGAGCGGGCGGCGAGCCGGAACCCGTGGGCGAGCTACTCCTCCTACGGCCCGGGGGAGCCGCTGCCCTACGAGGAGGCGTCGTTCGACCTGAGCTTCGCCATCTGCGTCCTCCATCACGTGCCGCCCGCGGAGCGCGCCAGCGTTCGTGGAGGAGATGAGGCGGGTGACCCGCCCCGGCGGGCTGGTGGCGATCTTCGAGCACAACCCCCTCAATCCGCTGACGCGGAAGGCCGTCCGCGACTGCCCGTTCGACGAGGACGCCGTCCTGCTCTCGAGGGGCGAGGCCAGGCGCCGGCTGGCGGATGCGGGGCTCGCCGAGGTCGAGGCCCCGTTCATCATCTTCTTCCCGCGCGAGGGGGACCTCCGCTCGCGCCTGGAGCGCCGCCTCGGCTGGCTGCCACTGGGCGCGCAGTACTACGTTGCGGGCAGTCGAGACGATGCCTGAGCCGACCTACTCCTTCGTCATCCCGCTCTTCAACGAGGAGGGCGTGCTCCTCGAGCTCTACGAGCGCCTCGCCGCCGCCACGGACTCCCTGGACGGGCCCGCCGAGTTCATCTTCGTCGACGACGGCAGCACCGACCGGACTCGCGAGCTCGTCGAGGGGCTGCGGGCGGACGACGAGCGGGTGAAGCTGATCGTCCTGTCCCGCAACTTCGGCCACCAGCTCGCGATCACCGCCGGACTCGACTTCGCCGTCGGCGACGCGGTCGTGATCATGGACGGCGACCTCCAGGACCCGCCCGAGCTGGTCGGCGAGATGGCTCAGCGCTGGCGGGAGGGCTATGACGTGGTCTACGCGGTGCGCTCGGCGCGCCCCGGCGAGACGCGCTTCAAGCGCGGCACCGCCAACCTCTTCTACCGCCTGATCGCCAGGCTGACCAACGTGAAGATGCCGGTGGACGCGGGCGACTTCCGGCTGGTCGATCGCCGTGTCGCCGGGATCGTGGCCAACATGCGTGAGCCGGACCGCTACCTCCGCGGCCTGTTCGCCTGGGTCGGCTTCAAGCAGACCTCGGTGTCGTACGAGCGCGCGGCACGAGCGGCCGGGGAGAGCAAGTACTCGCTCATGCGCATGCTGCGCTTCGCGGCGGACGGGCTGCTCTCGTTCTCCACCGTCCCGCTCCGGGTCACGCTGGCGAGCGGGTTCGCGATCGCCGGTCTGGCCTTCGCCGCCGGGATCGCCGCGGCCGTGCTCAAGCTCGTCGGGGCTTTCGAGACGCCGGGCTGGGCGTCGCTGATCGTCGTGCTGAGCTTCTTCAGCGGAGTGCAGCTGATCGTCCTGGGGACCATCGGCCTGTACGTCGGCCGCATCTACGCCCAGGGCAAGGACAGGCCCCTGTACCTGGTCGATCGCGCCGTCGGCTTCGGCCAGCAGAGCCCGGCGTCCAGCGGCGCCGTCAGCCGTAGTAGCGAGTCAGGGTGACGACCATCGCCAGCGCGGTATGGGCGATGGCGAGCGTCACGAGCAGAACGCCGACCGCCGGCCCGTAGCGGCGTCCGGCCCCCCGGGCCGCGAGCGCCATGATCGCGGCGTAGAGCGCCAGCAGCGGGAAGAGATAGCGGGCCTGCTCGAACCCGACGCTGCCATCGGCTCGCACGGCGAAGCCGTTGCCGTTCACCAGGATCAAGCAGCCCGAGCGTCATGGCGACGTAGGTGGCCAGCTCGCCGATCCTCCCCCGCAGCACCTGACGGCGCAGATAGAGCTCGCGCCCGGCGAGCACGCCGATGACAGCCGCGATCGCAAGGGCGATGTTGTAGATCGCGGCGGGGAGCCGGTAGTCGAGCCAGCCGAAGTTGCCGATGAATCCGTCGAACCAGATGTGCCTCAGCGGAAATTCGAAGAAGAGCGACTGCATGAATGGCAGGCGCGGCAGATAGAACTGCCAGCCGTAGCTGAGTGCGTCGCCGATCGTGCGGGCCGGCGTGTGCGCGGGGTCGACCCTTCCCACCGCTCCGACGGCTGAGCCGAGCGGATGCCCGCCGCCGCTGCCGAAGAAGAGCCCGCGGTCCCAGACGATCGAGTTGAGCGCCATGTAGACGACGGCGACCGCCGCGACGATGCCCGTGGCAAGGACCGCTCCGCGGACCGCCTCGCGGCGCTCCGCCGGCAGAGACTCGCCCGACAAGCACGAGCAGCCCGATACCGATGCCGGGCAGCACGCCGAGCATGTTGATCTTCCCGATCAAACCGACGGCGGCGAGGGCGCCGATCCAGGCGCCCCGCTCGACCGTGAGCCCCCGCCGGAATGATGCTGCTAGGGCCCAGAAGGCTCCCGGCCGAGGCCGCGAAGAGAAGGTTGTCGCTGTTCACGCCACCGGAGACGAAGCCGAACATCGGCTGAAAGGCGACCGCTAGCGCGCCGACGGTCCAGGCCCACGGCGTGCCAGGCACCACCTCACGGAGGAAGAGGAAGACGAAGAGCACGGTCACCGCGGCGAGCAGCGCCGAGAGCAGGCGCATCGCGTGAATGCGATCCGGGAGCGACGAAGACGGGGTGAGGTGGTAGACGGCTGCTTCCGCGGCGTAGTAGAGGGGCGGGTTGTTGGTGGCGCTGGTGAAGCCGCCCGCGCCAACTGGATCGCCCTGGTGATCGGAGAGCCGGTCGAACAGCTGGTGAGCGGTTGCCGTGGCCGGCGGCTCGTTCTGGGGGCGGTGGATCACGGCCTTCCACTGGACCGCGTTCAGAAGCTGGCGCTCCTGCTGGGAGAACGGCCGCTTGTCGTTGTCGCCGGTGGGCGGGCTGCCGGTCTCCGCGAGATACTGCGCGTAGGCGACGTGTGCCGGCTCGTCGGGGGCCTGGAAGAGGGGGATGATCAGCGACCACGCGGTCGCGGTGAGCAGAGCGACGAGCGAGCAGATCCACCCCGCCGTCGGGATCCGCCTGAGCCGCTCCCGCGTCAGCGCGCCGGGCCTGCCCGCGCGCACGGGAGCGCTCGTGGCGCCGGCCGTCGAAGCGGGGCCGTGGTGCTCATCGGGAGGGGTCCTCCAGCCGGAAGACGAGCCACCAGAGAGCGAGCCCGGTCGCGACGGCCGCGAGGGCGAGGGCGAGCCACAGCGACCATCCGCCGAACCCGCCCGGCTGGGAGTTGCCGAACCGGTCGGCGATCAGGTCCCTGCGCGCGAGCCAGGTCGTCTTGTGGGGCCTGATGAAGACGACGCTCGCCATGCGTCGGGTCTTCAGCGTCCGCACTCGGCGTCGTGCGTGATCGCTTTCTCTCTCCGGCCAGGACGATGCGACCCCGTCCCCGGTTGACGAAGCAGATCTGGGCTCGATGTGCCGATCGAGTCGGGCGATTGAGTCCGATCGCGACGGTGCCGGGATACACCTGCTTCTTGACGCCCTTGTCGAATGGGCCGCTCTGGTCGCCGATCTTCACCCGCAGCGTTCCAGGGGGGCTCCTGGACGCCGGTGGCGACCAACCGAACCCGGTTTGCCTTGGCCGGGACGCGGACGAGCGACTGACAGCGCGGCGCGTTCTTCGGCACCTCCGGGCGCGGCGTAGAGCGGGGCGACCTTGTTCGAGCCGGCAATCATCGGGTGCATGCCCAGGGCGTAGACCGCAACCACGCCCAGGATCAGCGCACCTCCCGCGATCGCCGCGGCGAGTCGCCTCGTCATCCCTACTGGGGACGCCGCAAGCCCAGGATGCTGAGCAGGAAGGAGGTGAAGAAGACCTCGGCGCCGACGGTGACCAGCGTGGCCGCGAGAACCGCGAGCTGCCCCTCCGCGAGGCTGCCGAAGCCGCGATCGATCCAGATTCCGAGCATGACCCCGCCGGAGATCAGGCCGGCGACCGCGATGGCCCCACCCAGCCAGCAACCCGTGCTCGAGCTTGATGCGCTTCCGCATCCGCCCGAACCAATCGTCCCGCTCGCCCATGAAGTAGACGCCGTAGGCGCGCGCGCAGAGCCCGAGCGCCAGCACCTGGACGCCCAGCACCAGCAGCAGCGATCCGCCGATCTCCGCGTGGATGCCCCACTGGCGCCCGAAGAGGGATGATCTGGGTGAGCACGATGAGCCATGATCAGCGAGCCGAGCGCGGCCATCACCATGCCCGGGATCAGGAAGAGGTGCCTCGGGCTGTGGATCAGCAGGAAGCGGAGGTGCCGCCAGCCGTCGCTCCAGGTCGAGAGCTTCGACTCGCCCTCCCGCCGGTGGTACTCGATCGGGAACTGGCGGATGTCGAGCCCGGCCTTGGCCGCGCGGATCACCATCTCGGACGCCAGCTCCATCCCGGATGTCCGCAGGTCGAGCCGGGGAAGGACGTCGCGGCGGACCGCGCGCATCCCGCAGTGCGCGTCCCGGACGTCGGTCCCGAAGAGGCGGTTGAGCAGGCCGGTGAGCACCGGGTTGCCGACGTGCTGGTGGAGCCAGGGCATCGCGCCCGGCTGGATCCCCTTCATTCGGTCGCCGAGGACCATGTCGCCACCGTCCTCGAGCTCGTCGATGAACTTGGGGAGCTCGGCGGCGTCGTAGGTGAGGTCGGCGTCGAGCATCACGATGTAGGTGCCGCGGGCCGCGGAGAGCCCAGCGAGGTAGGCGTTCCCGTAGCCCCGCCGCGGCTCGCTGATCACGCGTGGCGCCGGCCGCCGCCGCCAGCTCGCCGCTGCCGTCGGTCGAGCCGTTGTCGACCACGATGATCTCGCCCGTATAGCCGCCCTCGTTGAGCGCGCTCGCGAGCCGCGGTCACGCACGCCTCGATGGACTCCGCCTCGTTCAGGCACGGGATCACCACCGACACGGCGAGTGCCGTCGGATCAGCCGCCGCAGGAGCGGCGATCGGTGGTGCCGTCGTGGTCCTCATCAAGTCCCTCGGCGCGTCAGTCTAGGCGCCATCCGCCTCCTCAAACCCAAGTCTACGTATAGAAGTCCAGTCCTTCGAGCGACTTAACGAGCGGGCCGGAGCCTCGCCGGCTCCCTCGTACGCCGCTGCGACCTCGTCGATGCTCGCCGCGCAGACGCACGCGTCCGCTGTCCAGCCACATCCCGGTCGTGCAGACGCTCTTCACGAGGTCCAGGTCGTGGCTCATGAAGATGATCGTGCCGGCCCTCGCGTTGAGCCGGGCGAGCTCCTCGGCGCACTGGTCGCGGAACGAGTCGTCGACCACCGAGAGGACCTCGTCGAAGACGTAGGTGTCGGCCGGGAAGCAGACGGCGGTGGCGAAGGAGAGCCGCGCCTGCATGCCGGTCGAGTAGCGCTTGATCGGGGTGTCGAGGTGCCGCTCGACCCCGGCGAACTCGGCGATCCGGTCCATCTCGGCCCGGATCGCCCCGGCGCTCAGCCCGAGGATGGTTCCCAGCAGCTCGACGTTCTCCCGGCCGGTCAGCTCCGGGTGGAAGCCGGCGCCGACCTCGAGCAGCGGGATCAGGCGGCCCCAGACCTCGATCTTCCCGGTGTCCTGCATCGCGATCCCGGAGATCACCTGGGTGAGGGTTGACTTCCCCGATCCGTTGGTTCCGACGATGCCGAAGGACTCGCCGCGATGCACCTCGAAGCTGACGTCGGAGAGGGCCCAGAACCGGTCCCGCTCGTGCTCGCGGCGCACGAGCGTGCTGAGGGTGTGCTGCAGGCTGAGCTCCTCGCCCAGGCCGTAGCTCTTGCCCACGCCCTCGCAGCGGACGGCCAGGTCCGTTCGCGGCTCGCCGCCGTTCGACTCAGACATAGTCCGAGAAGCGGGTCTCCATCCGCCCGAAGACGTACCAGCCCAGCAGCGCCAAGGCCACGGTCTCGGCGAGCCCCACCGCGATCGCGAAGCCGTCCGGCGCCATCCCGAGCAGCGACCAGCGCCAGGCCTCGATCACCCCCGAGGCCGGGTTGAAGGCGAGCACCTTGGCGAAGGAGCCCGCTGCGTTGAGGGGATATGCCGACCGGCGTGAAGAAGATCCCGGCCTGCACGATCACCGGCGCCAAGGCGACGGCGTCGCGGAAGCGGCCGCCGATGGCTGTGACCAGCAGCGTGAACCCCCACATCAGGACGACCAGCCAGACGATCAGGACCGGCATCGCGAGCGCCTCGATCTCCGAGGTGGCCGCTGATCGCCGCCGCGGCGACGCTGGCGACGAGCACGACCGCCGAGCGGCGGAAGCACCGAGATCAGCGTCCCGGTGACGAAGGCGACGCGGGGGCAGGGGCTGCGCCGGACGACCTGCCAGTTGGAGGGCAGCACCTGCGGGGCGACGGTGATCGTCATCTGCACGTATGTCCAGACGGCCAGCCCCACCAGAGCGAAGACGACGTAGGGCACGTCGCCGGTGTTCACGCGTGGTCACCTTGGAGAAAGCGATCGTGATCGGCGAGCAGCATCCCGAGCGGCTGCAGCACCAGCCAGAGCGGGCCGAGCGCCGACTGCTTGTACTTGATCTTCACGTCCCGCCGGCCCAGCATCCAGCCGACGGGCAGGCTCCTCCAGATGTCGCCGAGGCGGACGCGCCGGCGCACCGGCACGGTGACGCGCACGACGTCCTCGACGCGGCCCGCCTGGGCGGGGACGCCCGGGGACGCGACGGCCTCCGCCTGTATGCGGCTCGCGGTCATCAGCGGCAATAGTCTAGGCCGGGATGCCGGAGGGACGACTGGGCCATTGCAAGCTCTGCGAGCTTGCCGACTTCGCCGACCCCGAGCTGCGGGAGCTGATCCGCGACGTCTTCGCGTCGGACCGCGAGCACTTCGGCGATCCTGACTTCCCGGCGGGGCGCGAGTACCGCAAGTACTGGGAGGTCGCGATGACCCTCCGGGCGTTCCGCTCGCTCGGCGTCCTGCGCGACGACGCCCGCGTGCTCGGCGTCGGCGCGGGCCGCGAGGCGACGATCTACTGGCTCACCCGCCACGTCGGCGAGGTCGTCGCCACCGACCTCTACGAGACCGAGGACAACTGGTCCGACAGCGACTCGAGCGCCGACATGCTCACCGACCCCGGCCGCTACTGGGACGGGAGTGGAACCCCGAGCGGCTCACCGTCCGGCACATGGACGCCAAGCAGCTCGACTTCGAGGACGACTCCTTCGACGCGATCTTCTCCTCCAGCTCGATCGAGCACTTCGGCGACTTCCCGGACGTCCGCCGCAGCGTCGAGGAGATGTTCCGCGTGCTGCGCCCCGGCGGGGTCCTCGCGCTGGCCACCGAGTTCCGGCTGGAGGGCGACCGGATCGGCTACCCGGGCCTGCTCCGCTTCGACGAGCCGGAGCTGCGCGCCCTGCTGCTCGACGGGCTCTGGTGGGATCCCGGCCACGCCGATGGAGCTGCAGATCTCGGACGAGACCCGCGCACCGCGGTCGAGATGAGCGAGGCGATCGCCGACCAGGAGTCGGGCCAGCGCGGCTGGAGCCGCTACCCGCACCTGGTCCTCCGCCACGAGCAGTTCCTCTGGACCAGCGTCCACGTCGCGCTGGTCAAGTCCGGCCTGACCGCGGCGGAGTGGCGCCGGCGGGCGCCGGAGATGCCGCCGACGGTCCCGGTCACGGAGAAGCTCGCGCGGCGCGCCTACCCCGCGGTGGCCTGGGGCCGGCGCAAGCTCTCGCGCGACCCTCGAGTCAGGCTGAGCCGGACAGGGCGTCGAGGTCGGCCCTGACCATCATCTCGACGACCTCCTCGAAGCCGGTCCGCGCCTCCCAGCCGAGCTCGCTCCTGGCCTTGGTCGGGTCAGCGACGACCTCCTCGATGTCGGCGGGCCGGACCAGGTCCGGGTCGATCCGGACGTGGTCCTCGCGCTTCAGGCCGACGCAGGCGAAGGCGGCGTCGACGAAGTCCTCGACCGAGTGCGACGACCCCGGTCCCGATCACGAAGTCGTCGGGCTCGTCCCGCTGGAGCATCAGCCACATCGCCTCGACGTACTCCTTGGCGTATCCCCAGTCGCGGCGCGCCTCGAGGTTGCCGAGCACGAGCTCGTCCGCGAGGCCGAGCTTGATCCTCGCCACCCCGTCGCTGATCCGGCGCGTGACGAAGGAGGCGCCGCGCCGCGGAGATTCGTGGTTGAAGAGGATCCCGGAGCTCGCGTGGAGGCCGAAGCTCTCGCGGTAGTTGACGGTGATGAAGTGGCCGTAGACCTTGGCGACGCCGTAGGGGCTGCGCGGGTAGAAGGGCGTGCGTCTCGCTCTGCGGCGTCTCGCGGGCCCGGCCGAACATCTCCGAGGAGGAGGCCTGGTAGAAGCGCGCCTCGGGGCAGGCCTCGCGGATCCCCTCGAGCAGCCGGGTCACGCCGACGGCGGTGTACTCGGCGGTGGCGACCGCCAGCCGCCATGACTCCGCGACCGAGGACATGGCGGCCAGGTTGTAGACCTCGTCGGGGTTCGAGTCCGCGCAGCACGTCGACCAGCGATCCCTCGTCGAGCAGGTCGCCGGGGTAGAGGGTGATCCGGTCGGCGATCGGCTCGAGCCGCTCGAAGCGGCCGGTCGGTCGAGCCGCGGACGAGGCCGTGGACCTCGTAGCCCTTCTCGAGCAGGAGCTCGGCGAGGTAGCTGCCGTCCTGCCCGCTGATGCCGGTGATCAGGGCGCGCTTCACGGCAGCGCCAGCTCCACCCGGTCGAACGGCATCTCGAGCGCCCGCTCGTAGCCCTCGAGCGTCCGCCGCGCCACCCGCTCCCAGGTGTAGAGCGCGACCCGCCGGCGCGAGCGCTCGCGGAGGCGCGTCGAGCTTCCCGGGCGTCTCGAGGACCTCGCGGATGCAGCGTGCGATGTCCGCGGGGTCGGCCGGGTCGAAGGTCGCCTCGAGGTCGCCGAGCAGCTCCGGCATCGCCGAGGTGTTGCTGGACGCGACGGGCGCGCCGCAGGTCATCGCCTCGAGGATCGGGAGGCCCGCGCCCTCGTAGAGCGAGGGGAAGACGAAGAGCTCGCAGCTCCGGTAGAGCGCCGCCAGGTCCCGGTCGGAGACGAAGCCGGTGAGCAGCAGGTTCCGCGACTCGATGCCGAGGCGGCGGGCGAAGATCCGCAGGCTGAAGCGGAGGTGGGCGGCGAGGTTGCAGGCGATGACGAGCTGGTGCGCGTCGCGCATCGGCGCGGGCAGCTCGGCGTAGCCGCGGATCGCGCCCTCGAGGTTCTTGCGGTAGTCGACGCCTCCGACGTAGAGCAGGTAGCCGGGCCGGACCTTGGGCAGCGCCGAGCGCAGGATCGAGTCGGCCTGCTCCCGCGTCTTGACGAGTGAGGAGAAGCGGTCGGAGACGCCCGGAGTCGATCACCGTGATCCGCTCCTCCGGGACGTTGAGGTGCTCCATCGCGTCGTCGGCGGTCTGCTGGGAGATGGTCAGGATCTGCTGGGCGGAGCCGAGCAGCCCGAGGCGGGCGATCCAGGCCGTCGCCATGTAGCCCCAGTCCGCGTTGTAGCGCTCGCGCATGATCAGCGGGATCAGGTCGTAGAGGGTGACCACCAGCCGCGAGCCGCGGCTCCACGGCGGCCAGATCTCCTCGAGGTCGAGCTCGGCCTCGAACGGCGACATGACGTGGTAGATCGGCGGGACTCCGCCGGCGGGCCCGCGGTCCCGCGTCTGCCAGGCGGACTTGCCGGAGTCGCGCAGCGGCTCGGCGATCGGAGGGACCGGGACGTCGGGGCTCAGGCCGACCGCCGCCGATCGTCTCGGGCGCGAGCTCGAGCAGGGCGCGGGCGTGCTCGGTGACGTAGCGGGCGATCCCGCGCTCGGCATGACCGACGCTCTGGGTCCCCCGGGCGTCGAGCCAGACGGACCCCGGATCGAGGCCCATCTCAGCCGGCGGGCGGGCGGGCCTCGACGGCTCGTCGTCGCTCGTCGGCGGAGCCGCTCCCGGCGCTCCAGCAGCTCGCGCAGCGCGGCCAGCTCGCGCTCGATCGCCGCGAGCCGCTGGTCGAGGGCGCGGACCTCGCTGCCCAGATGGGTCACCGCCTCGACCGACGCCGAGCCGAGGCGCTCGGTCTGCTGGTCGATGTGCTGGAGCCGGTCGCGGAAGACGATCTGGTAGAGCTGCCGAGCGACCCGCCGGACCGCGGCGAGCACGGCGACGATGCGCGCGCTGGAGCGCGGAGACGGCGCCCTTGTCGGAGATCCGGTGTCCACGTCGGCGAAATGCCTGCGTTCAGGCGGGAGGCGGAGCCGCCAGAAGGATACGGTCTTCCTCTGCAAGGCTCTGCCCGCCGATCCGGCGGTAGTGGGCGCGGAAGAGGCGGGCGGTCCTCCCAGCTGAAGAGCTCGCCGCGCTCCCGGCCGCGCTCGGCGAGGTCCGCCGCAGGCTCCTCGTCGGTCCAGATCTGCTGCACCGCGTCGGCGATCCGCTCGGTGCTCTCCGGGTCGAAGATCAGGCCGGCGTCGCCGACCAGGTCGGGCAGGCCGGTGGCCGACGAGGAGGCGACCGGCAGCCCCGCGGAGAACGCCTCGCAGACCGGCAGCCCCCAGCCCTCGAAGCGGCTCGGGAAGACGAGGGCAGTCGCCAGCTCGTAGAGGCCGCGGAGCTCCTTGGGGCTGACGAAGCCCGGGAAGATCATCGTCTGCTCGAAGCCGAGCTCGACGGCGCGGTCCCGGACCTGGTGGAAGTGCCCCGGCGGGGGCGCCGGAGCAGACCAGGGGGATCGCCGTCCCGGTCCGCTCCCGGACCAGCGCGAGCGCCTCGAGCAGCAGCTCGTGGTTCTTGTGGGGCCAGGGCTGCGCCGGATAGAAGAGGAAGGAGTCGGGCAGCGAGAGCCGCGCCCGGATCTCCTCCGAGGTCCGCGGGCTCGGGGCCGGGTACTCGGGCAGCACCGAGGCGCCCGGGCACGACCCAGACCTTCTCCTCGGGGAGCCCGTAGCTCTCGATGAAGTCGCGGCGGCCCCAGGAGGTCATCGCCACCACCGCCGTCGGCCCGCTCGCAATGCGTGCGGTAGATCGCCTCCCGCCGCTTCCGGATCCAGGGCGAGAAGAGCTCGGGCAGGTGGAGGTGCTGGAGGTCGTGCGGCTGGTAGAGGCTCGGGACCTCGGTGGTGAAGGCGTCCTGGAAGGGGAAGTGGACGACGTCCGCCCCGGCCTCCTCGATCGTCCCGTCGGAGCTGCGCACCGAGAACCGGGTGCCGACCGCCGGAATGCGCTCGGCCAGACCCCCGGCCGATCGCCCGGGCGCGCCGCCGCCGCGTACCCGATGCGCGGGTGGAGGAGCCGGCACGGGCCCTCGAGATAGGGGAGCAGCCACTCCTCGTGCTCCGGGTGGGTGAGGAAGAGGTACTCCTCGTCGCCGTCGCTCGAGCCGCGAGAGCCCGGAGGCGACGCCGATCACGACCTGCTCGACGCCGCCGAACATGCCCGCTGCCGAGGCGGGCGTCGATGCAGACGCGCAGCGCGCTCATCCCGCGCCCCGCTATACACGCCGACGACATGGCCGCCCCCGAGCCCAAGGTCTCGATTGTGATCCCCAACCGCGACGGCGCGACGCCCCGCGACGGCCTGGTCGTTCCTGGAGATGGTGATGGGACACGCTCGCGGAGCAGAGCTTCCGGGACTTCGAGGTGATCGTCGTCGACAACGGCTCGTCCGACGGCTCGGTCGCGTATCTGCGGGAGGAGCTGGCCCGAGGCGCAGGTGGTCGAGCTGGGCGAGAACCGGGGCTTCTCGGCCGCCGTCAACCGCGGGCGTCGCCGCGGGCCGGGGCCCGTACGTGGCCCTGCTCAACACGGACATCGAGCTCTCACCGGACTGGCTCGAGCTGCTGGTCGGGGAGCTCGACCGCGATCCGCGGCTCGGCTTCGCCACCGGCAAGGTCATGCGGCACGACGATCGCGATGTGATCGAGCAGGCGGGACATGACTTCTTCACTTGCGGCCGGTTCGAGCCCCGCGGGCTCGACGAGCGCGACGAGGGACAGTACGACGAACGGCGGGCGACCCCGATCGTGACCGCCGCGGCCGCCATGTACCGGCGCGAGGCGCTCGAGGACGGCGGGCGGCTTCGACGAGGACTACTTCCTCTACTGCGAGGACGGGGACGTCTGCCTGCGGATGCTGCTCGGCCGGCTACCCGGGCCTCTACGTGCCGGAGCCGAAGGCCTTCCACGTTCGCGGCGGGACCGTCGGCACGAGCCAGGACCTGCCGCGCTTCTTCCTCGTCCGGAACGCGCTGATCACCCTGCTCAAGGACATGCCGGCCTCGGTGCTGCTTCCGTTCCCTGCCGAAGATCGCGCTCTATCACTGGGGCGCAGCTGAGCGCCGGCCGCCGCGACGGCTACGCCCGCCGGGTCGCTGCAGGCCTATGCGTCCTTCCTGCGGATGGTCCCCGCGACCCTGCGCAAGCGTCGCGCCGTCCAGCGCGGCGAGGGCGATCTCGCCGGCGGAGTTCGCCGCGCAGGTCCGCACCGACTATCCGTTCCCGAGCCGCCTGGCACGCTTCCTCCCATGAGAGCACCCTGTCGCGCTGCTTCTCTTCCGCCGCCCGGAGATGACCGCCCGGGTCTTCGAGCGCGATCCGCGAGGCACGGCCGCCGAAGCTCTTCCTGATCGCGGACGGGCCGCGGCCGGGCAATGAGGAGGACGCGCGGCGGCTGCGAGGAGGCGCGCGCGGTGGTCGAGCGGATCGACTGGGACTGCGACGTGGTCCGGGACTTCGCCGACGAGAACCTGGGGCTGAAGCGGCGGATCCCGAGCGGGCTCGACCGCGTCTTCGCCGAGGTCGAGGAGGCGATCATCCTCGAGGACGACTGCCTGCCGCATCCGAGCTTCTTCCCCTACTGCGAGGAGCTGCTCGAGCGCTATCGGGACGACGAGCGGATCGTCCACATCTCGGGCAGCCAGCTCCTGCAGAGTCCACCGAGCAGGGCGAGCTACCACTTCTCCCGCTATCCGGCCGTCTGGGGGTGGGCGAGCTGGCGGCGCGCCTGGGACCTCTACGACGTCGATCTGCCGGACTGGCACTCCGACACTGCAACGGAGCGCAAGGACCGGCTGCGGCGGATGTTCGAGGAGGAGGACGAGCGGCGCTACTGGGGCTGGGTCTGGGACCACTCGCCGGAGATCGACAACTGGGACGCCCAGTGGACCTACGTCGGCCTGAGCCGAGGCCTGCTCAGCGTCAACCCGAACCGCAACCTGATCTCGAACATCGGCTTCAGCGAGGACGCGACCAACGCGACCGCAGATCCGCTCGGGATCGCCGGCCGCCCGCTCGAGGGCATCGACTTCCCGCTCGAGCACCCCGCCGGGGTCAGCCGCGACGAGCGCGGCGGACGCGCTCGCCTCGCGCTTCTTCAGGCGCCCGGCGCCGCCGATCTGGCACCGGGTCGCGGGGCGGCTGCGGCGCATGGTCCGCTCCTAGTCGACCTTCCACGGATGGCCTCGTTAGTGTTCAGGGCGCTGTTTCTGCTTCGCAACTGAGTCGCCAAAGCGATCCGCCGGCAATCACGGCGTGTTCAGCAGGATGCGAGGCAACGAGAAACCGATGAGCAGCGACAGACGACGCAGATCAGCCGGCCTGGTCCGGTGGCTCTCCGCCGCAATTGCGGGCGTCCTGCTGATCGCGCTCGCGGTGCCCGCGGGCGCCTCGGCGACGCGCGGCTTGGTGACCGGCTTCGAGGACGGCGATCAATTCCAGTCCTCGGTGTCGGCGGATCGGACCCAGTGGCTCGGCCGAGCCGTGGACGCCGGCGCCGGCGTCGTGCGCCTCGCCGTGATCTGGCCGGCGATATCCGCTGGCCCCACGAAGCCCGCGGACCCGACCAACCCCGGCAGCACCTCATACGACTTCTCCTCCGTCGACGGGGCGGTGCGCGACGCCGAGGCTCGCGGCTTGAAGGTGCTGCTCAGCATCAACGGCGCGCCGGACTATGCCGAGGAGCCCGGCCGGCCCTCGAACGTCCAGACGTTCAGCTGGAAGCCGATCCCCTCCGACGTCGCGGACTTCATGCAGGCGGTCGCGGCCCGTTACTCGGGCAACTTCGATCCAGATGGCGCCGGCCCCGAGCCTCAGCTTCCCGCCGCCCAGGCCGAGGAGGTCTGGAACGAGGCGAACAGCTCGGATTGGATGACGCCCCAGTACGAGGGCAAGACGGCGGTGGGAGTCGAGCGCTACCGGCAGATGCTGAACGCCTCCTACAAGTCCATCAAGTCGGTCAATCCGAACATGTTGGTCCTGGCCGGTGCCACGGAGCCGTACGGCGACAAGCCGGGCGGGGCGCGCGTCCAGCCAGTTCTGTTCTGGCAGCAGCTTCTCTGCGTTCACCCGAAGAAGGCCAAGAAGGGGCAGACGAAGCTGGTGCGGACGAACGGCTGCACCGCACCTCAGTTCGACGTCCTCTCACACCATCCGGTCAACAACACCGGCACCGGCCCGCTGGTTTCCGGGCCCAGGGCGGGCGATGCCTCCACGCCCGACCTCGGACGGATCGTCAGCGTGCTGCGCGGCGCCGAGAAGGCCGAAGACGGTGCAGGGCCGCCACCCGGTCTGGGTGACCGAGTTCTGGTGGGACTCCAAGCCGCCGAATCCGGTCGGCGCGCCCCTGCAGACGCAGGCGCGATGGATCGAGCAATCGCTCTATCTGTTCTGGAAGGCCGGCGCGAGCACAGCGATCAACTTCCAGATCGAGGACTCGACCACCCGGCCCAACGCACACGCCGGATACCAGGCCGGGGTCTACTTCAACGACGGCCGGCCGAAGCCATCCCTCACCGCCTTCCGCTTCCCCTTCGTCACCGAGCGGGTATCCAAGAGCACCCTGAAAGCCTGGGGCAAGTCCCCGGAAGCCGGCAAGCTGAAGATCCAGCGGCGGCAGGGGTCGCGGTGGGTGACCGTCAGGAGCCTCTCGGTGAGCAAGGGCGGCACCTTCCTGGCGACGCTGCGGCTGAGCGGCAAGCAGCAGCTCCGGGCCACGGTCGGCAGCAGCCAGAGCCTGGTCTGGAAGCAGGCTGCATTCGGAACGCGCGGCTCGGACGGTGGCGGCCCAGCGACGGGCCTGATCATCCTGTTCCTGGCAGCCGGGATCTTGCTTCTCGTCTTCGGTGTTTCGAGGGTTCGGCGGCGGCAGCTCGCGAGGCGTCGACGCTCGCGGCCCGCGACGATGAGCCGGTTCCAGGCCACGGGCTAGCCTGTGTCCATGACATCGGCTTCCCCGGACCCGGCTTTCTGGGCCGAGAAAACCGTGGTGGTCACCGGCGGGGGCGGCTTCCTCGGGCGGCCTACAGTCGCGCATGCTCGAGGACCTCGGCGCGAACGTCCGGACGATTCGCTCCGCCGACCACGACCTGCGCGACCGCGCCGCCTGCTTCGAGGCGCTCGAGGGCGCCCAGGTGGTCATCCACCTCGCCGCCAACGTGGGGGGCATCGGCTACAACCGCCGCAACCCGGGCCCGCTCGCGCACGACAACCTGGCGATGGGCCTGAACGTCTTCGAGGCCTGCCGCGAGCTCGGGACGGAGAAGCTGGTCGCGGCCTGCTCGGTCTGCGCCTATCCGAAGTTCACGCCGGTCCCGTTCAAGGAGGAGAACATCTGGGACGGCTATCCGGAGGAGTCGAACGCGCCCTACGGGCTGGCGAAGAAGATGCTGCTGGTCCTGAGCGACTCCTATCGCCGCCAGTACGGCCTCGATTCGTGCGCCCCGGTGATGGCCAACCTCTACGGGCCCGGGCGACAACTTCGACCTCGAGGACTCCCACGTGATCGCGGCGATGGTCCACAAGTACGTGCTCGCCGCCGAGCGCGGCGACCCCGAGGTCGTCCTCTGGGGCACCGGGAAGCCGTCGCGCGAGTTCCTCTATGTGGACGACGCCGCGCGGGCGCTGATCCTCTGCGCCGAGCGGCTGGACGTCTCGGACCCGGTCAACATCGGCACGGGCAAGGAGACGACCATCCGCGAGCTGGCGGAGACGATCTCGGAGCTCGCCGGCTTCGAGGGGAAGACGGTCTGGGACGACTCCCGCCCCGACGGCCAGCCGAAGCGCTATCTCGATACGAGCAGGGCGCGCGAGCTGATCGGCTTCGAGGCCGAGACGCCGCTCGCGGAGGGGCTGAAGAAGACCATCGAGTCCTTCCGCGCCGCGGACCTGGCGACGGCCGGCGCTCGGCCTGATCCGGCCCGTTGGCGGAGGACGCTGCCGCGACCTCGCGGCGGAGATCACCTCGTGCACGCGCTGCCCGCGGCTGGTCGAGTGGCGGGAGCGGTGCGCGGCCGAGCCGCCGCGCCGCTACCGCGGTGAGCGCTACTGGGCGCGGCCGCTGCCCGGGTTCGGCGATGCGAGGGCGCGGATCGCGTCGTCGGACTGGCGCCCGGCCGCGCACGGCGGGAACCGGACGGGGCGGGTCTTCACCGGTGATCGCTCCGGCGACTGGCTGTACGCCGCGCTCCACCGGGCCGGTCTCGCCAACCAGCCGACCTCGGTGAGCCGCGACGACGGGTTGCGCCTGAGGGGCGCGTACGTCACGGCCGTGAACCGTTGCCCGCCACCGCAGAACAGGCCGACGACCGAGGAGCGCGACAACTGCCTGCCCTATCTGGTCAGGGAGCTGCGGCTGCTCCGCTCCGCGCGGGTGATCGTCGCGCTCGGGGCGTACGCCTGGACGGGGTCGCTGCTGGCGCTGACCGAGCTGGGTGCGGAGGTGCCGCGGCCGCGGCCGCGCTTCGGGCACGGGGCGGAGGCGCGCTCGAGACCGGGAAGGGACGGGGCCGGCGGAGCTGGTCGCTCGTTGGGTGCTTTCACCCGTCCCAGCAGAACACGTTCACGGGCCGGTTGACCGAGCCGATGCTCGATGCGGTCTTCGCGCGCGCGACTGACCTCACCCACCAGGAGTCAGGTCTTGCATGACGACATGTGGCATCGCAAGAGGGCGTGGACTACTTCTTTGGCTGACTGGGCAGTACCCGCGCGGCCAGCTCACGAGTCCTAATCGGACTGGTTTTCTTTTCGGCGCCGCCATCGGTCCCGCAGGGCGAGCTGCTTGCGGAGAGATCCGAATCGAGGGCGGTGTAAGAAGTCGACCAGTTTGCTGATCTTCTTGGTTCTTCTGCGGACGGCGATTGAATAGAGTTCGATATCGCTCAGCGGAGCACCGTCGACGGGCCGCACCGGCTTTCGCGCCTTCACAAAGACGCCTGGTGCCTCGGGATCGCGTTCGACGACGACGGCCTCGAAGTCCTCGAAGATCCGGTGCATGTCCTCGGGCTCGTAGCGCCAGTAGTCGTGCGGCCAACCGTGCATCGCGAATCCCTTGGATCGCGTCGTGACCAGGATGGTGCCGCCCGGGCGCAGGACACGCTTCAGGTTTGAGAAAGCCGTTCTCCAATCCCTCACGTGCTCCACGAGTTCGGTCGATATGACCAGGTCGAAATCGCCCTCACCGAACCGCTCGGTGAGTTCAGTGACATCGCAGACCTCGTCTACCCGCGGCCCGTGCTCGATGTCAACTCCGATGTAGACCCCTGGGCGCAACGCTTCGACGAGTGGTCGAACGCTGCCGTTGACGTCGAGCGACCCGACCTCGAGTACGGACCGTCCGGCTACCTCCTCAGCTGAAAGCTGGGTGCGGGCAAACGTGATGCAGCTGGAGTGGCACATCCAAAACAGCATATGTGGGGAGGCCAAGCCGGCTGGGCTCCCGCGCCGTGTACCCAAGCCACAGAGATCGCGTCCGGCTGAGCCAGGGATACTTGGAGCGTGTTCCAGCTCAATTTGCCCAACGCGCTGACGCTGATCCGGATCCTGCTTGTGCCGGTGGTGGTCGTGGCGTTGCTGGACGAGACGCCGAATGGCGATGCGATTGCGGCCGGGGTGTTCGCGCTGGCGGCGCTCACCGACACGCTCGACGGCTACATCGCTCGCCACCGGAACGCGATCACGACATTCGGCAAGCTGATGGATCCGATCGCGGACAAGCTGCTGATCGCGGCGTCGCTGATTGCGCTGGTGTCCCTGGACCGGCTGGCCGCGTGGATCGCGATGGTGATCATCGCGCGGGAGTTCGCGGTCACCGGGCTGCGGATGGTGGCCGCGGAGCAGGGGGTGGTGATCCAGGCGAGCTGGATGGGGAAGGTGAAGACGATCCTGCAGGTGGCGGCGATCATCTGCCTGATCGCGGTCATCCGGCGCCGCTTGGAGTGAACTTGCTGGTCTACGCGGCGGTTGCGGCCACGGTGATCAGCGGCGTGGACTACTTCTTCGGCTTCAAGCGGATGATCGAGACGTCGCGCTCGGCGAAGAAGCACCCCGCCTAGCGGCGGGGGCTTCCAGCCACTCACGCATCGTGGTGTGGTGGCGGGAGTGGGTGCCGTTCTCGAGCTCGCCGACGATCTCTGAGAGGAGGCCGTAGCGCTCGGCGACCACGTTGTGGCGATGGATGGTCTCGAGGTTCTCCTGGCGGGCGTGGACGAAGGCGCCGTCGCGGAGCTCGGGGAAGTTGTGTGTGACCTGGCGGATCATCTCGCGGACGCAGTCCTCGACGAAGCGG
>CAVRVH010000011.1:0-21744 GCA_963724665.1 uncultured Solirubrobacterales bacterium | reverse complement strand
CGAGGGGCCGACCAGATAGTTGAGGTCGAGCCTGCCATCTTTCTGGGGAAGATCCTCTACCAGGAGAACGGCGGCGGCTATACAAATCTCGGGTTCTTCGCGCTCCGCGGGCCCTAGGCCCGGCCTGCTGGTGCGCCTGCGCGTACGGCTACACGCGCGCGAAATCGACGACAGGCTGGTGGCCGGGGAGCTCCCTGAGGAGAGCATGGAGGGGCGGGCCCGGAGCGACATGGTGCTTGCCCCCCGAAACCGGGCGTCCGTCGCCAATGCCCTCCGGCGGCTCGTGGAGATCTCGGGCGACCACAAGGTGCTCGGCGCGGGCCTTCACGTGAAGAGGAGGGAGCTCCCCCAATCCCGGCCGCTGATCCTCTCCCTGGCCGACGAGATCGAGACTGAACCCGATGTGCGAGCGCGCGGCGTCATCCTGGCCGACCGCCTGATCACGGACGGGGGATCGCCCATCTACTGGCCCAGCAAGGACAGCGTCGAGGCTGCCGTCAACCAGGCCCACGCCGCCCTTCACATGGGTTGAGAGCCCTGGCGATCGGACGACCGGCGAGTAGCATGTGTCCACCTCAGTTGTCCGAGGGGGAACGCATGTCGGCAACTCCAAGCGCAGACATTCCACAGTTCGAGATCAACTCCGGGCCTGGTCCGGACGATGCATACGTCGTTCGCGTGACGGGCGAGGTCGATATGTCCCACGAGGAGGAGCTCCGCGGCGAGCTCCGTACGGCTGTCGCCGCCGATACCAAGGGCATCGTGGTCGATCTGACCGAATGCGAGTTCATCGACTCCAGCGGTGTGCGGGCCCTGTTGCTCTCTCGTGAGGCGCAGAACTCCGAGGATGGCTCCGAGCGCCTGGCGGTTGCCGCCTCGAGCGAGCAGATCCTCCGCATCCTCACCGTGATGGGCATCGACCGGGTGATCCCGATCAGGCCGACGGTGGACGAAGCCGCCGCGGCGATCTCCAGCTGAGCGGCTGATGCACGACATCGCAGAGTTCCTGGGGGGGCGAGACCCTTTCAGCGGGCTCAGCGATACGGCGCTGGACAGCCTGGCGCAGCGAACAGAAGTGGAGTTCTTCCCCGCCGGCGCCACGATCTTCCCGCAGGGCGAACGACCACAGGACCGGGTCAGGGTGATCCGAAGGGGATCGGTCGAACTCCTGGATCAGGGCCGTCCAGTGGATCTGCTCGGCGAGGGCGAGATGTTCGGACATCCGTCGGTGCTCTCGGGCGAGCCGACCAGATACGAGGCCAAGGCGCGGGAGGACTCCCTGGTCTACGCGCTGGCACCTGAAGACGTCATTCCACTGCTGGGCCGACAGTCGAGCGCGCGGTTCCTCGCTCGCTCGCTCCTGCGGCGCGCCCGCGATGACCACGACGAAATCGTGGCGCCGAGTGCCGAAGTCGCCCGGCAGTCGGCGGCATCCCTGGTGCGCAGGCCTTCCGTGGTCTGCACACCGGAGACCACGCTGCGGGAGGCCGCGAGGACCATGGACGCGGAGGTCGTCAGCTCCGTACTCGTCGGCTTGGGGAACGGCGATTTCGGCATCGTCACGGACAGCGACCTTCGCTCCCGCGTCGTCGCCGGGCGGCTCTCACCCGACGATCCCGTGACCGCTGCGATGAGCTCACCGGTGGTCGGGGTGGGAGACGACCAGACCGGCGCCGACGTGATGCTGACCATGCTCGACCACGACATCAGGCACGTCCCCGTCTTCTCGTCCCCTTCGGACGTGATGGGGGTGATCGTGGCGATCGACCTCGTCGCGGCGGAGGCCAGCTCGCCGTTCGTCCTGCGCCGTGAGATCGCCCGCGCCCGGAACAAGGACGAGTTGCGCCGCGGCCGGCCAGCTTCTCGCGACGGTGGTCGCGTTCCATCGCGCGGAGCTCACCCCGTCGCAGGTCAGCGAGGTGATCTCGGCGGTGGCGGATTCACTGATTGGACGGATGATTGAGCTGGCGATCGAACCGAGGGCCCGCCGCCGGCGGAGTTCTGCTGGATGTCGCTGGGCAGCCATGGCCGGCGCGAGCCCGTGCCGTCATCGGATGTCGACTCGGGATGGCGTGGAGGGACATACCCGAGAACGATCCGCTCTCCTCCGCGGCGAGCCGCCGCCTGCGTCCACCGGACGGAGTACATGGACGGGATCTCAGCCAGCGTCTCCGACTGCGTCCGGGTGATCGGCTGGAGGCTCGATCCGCATGGCGTCACCGCCGCAGCTCCTTCTCGGCAAGCTCGATCGAGGATTGGAGGAGCTCGATCAGAGCTGGCTCACCAAGCCGAGGACGAACGGGTCCTGATCGCGTCTCGATCCTGCTCGACGGCCGGATCATCTACGGGCCCAAGCGCGGGCTCGACGTAAAGCCGCTGCTCTTCGAGGAGGCCGGTGACCGCCGAAGCCTCGAAGCCTGGATGCTGAGGCTGGCACTGGCGGCGAAGCCACCGACCGGGTTCATCCACGACATCGTCGTGTAGGAGTCGGGTAAGCGCCATGAGGCACTCGATCTCAAGCACGGGGGGCTGTTGCCTGTGATCGACCTGGCTCGCTACGCGGCGCTAAAGCGCGCCATCCGCGCGCACCCACACCCTGGATCGACTACTGCCGCCACCGCCCAGAACTCATCGAAGCGGAAGGTACGGGTCCTCGAGGAGGCCTTCGAGTTCTTCACGCCTCCGGCTCGACCATCAGGTGAGCAGATCGAGCAGGGACGGGAGCCGAATGATCAGATCGACCCGAACGAGATCGATCCGCTCACCCGCCGCTACCTGCGGGACGCGTTCCGCGAGGTCGCCGCGGTGCAGAAGTCCTTCGCGAGCAACCTGGGATCCCGCTGAGCGACGTGGCTCAGGCGAGCGTCCCAGGCGCCGAGGCCTACCTCTCGGCGAAGCCGCCCGAACCCGGCGCGAGTTGGCGTGAGGCCGATTTCACGGTGATCGACTTCGAGACCACCGGTCTCGACCCCACGCGTAACGAGATCATCTCGTTCGCCACGGTGAGCGTCGGGGGCGGCAGAGTCAGGCTCGACGACGCGCGCTACGAGGTGGTGCGGCCGCGACGCATGCCGGACTGGGACACGATCCGGATTCACGGGCTTCGCGAGGTCGACCTCGAGGACGCTCCTCCGCTCCCCGACTTGCTTGGCGGGCTGATTGGCGCGTTGACCGGCCGGGTCCTGGTCGCCCATGTGGCGGCGATCGAGCGGGGCTTTCTCGAAGCCGCCCTCGAACCGCACGGGCTGCAGCTGAGGAACCAGATCGTGGACACGGCCTCGCTCGCGCTCGAGCTCAGCCGGCTGAGGCGCGACCGCCCCAAACCGGAGCCGGTCGCTCTGGACGACATGGCCCGCGCCCTGGGGCTCCCGGTCCACCGGCGTCACACCGCCGACGGCGACGCCCTGACGACGGCCCAGGCATTCATCGCCCTGGCGACCCACCTGGACACCTTCGAGCCCCAGACCGTGGACTCGCTGGTGCGCAGCGGGCGGCCACCGACCGGGGCTGTTCGAGCGTCTCGCGCCTGAAGCTAGGCCCTGATCCGCTCGCCCTTCGGATCGAACAGGGGCTCGGCCGCGACCTCCCCCTCGACCCAGGTGCCGAAGATCTCCACCGCCACGGCGGTCCCGGGCCCCGCGTGCTCCGGCGGCAGGTACGCGTAGGCGATCGAGCGCTCGACCGTGTAGCCGTATCCGCCGGTGGTCACGCGGCCGCGGATCTCGCCGTCGATCCGCACCGGCTCGTTGCCGAGCGCGACCGAACGGGAGTCCTCGAGCAACAGGCAGCAGAGCCTCGTCCGGGGCCCGCTCTCCTTCGCCTCGACCAGCGCATCACGGCCGATGAACCCACCCTCCTTGTCGAGCTTCACGCAGAAGCCGACCCCTCCCTCGTATGGAGTCTCGTCGGGCGTGATGTCGGCGCCCCAGACCCGGTAGCCCTTCTCGAGCCGCATCGAGTCGATCGCGCGGTAGCCGCCGGCGACGATCCCGTGTGGCTCCCCCGACTCCCACATGGCCCGCCAGAGCCCCATCCCGTATTCGCTCGGGCAGTAGAGCTCCCAGCCGAGCTCCCCGACATAGGTGACCCGCAGGGCCCGGACGGGCACGTTGGCGACCGTGATCTCGCGGATGTTCATGTAGGGGAATGCCTCGTTGCCGAGGTCCTGGGGGGTCAGCGGCTGGAGGACCTCGCGGGTCCGCGGTCCCCAGATGCCGAAGCACGCCCATTGCGAGGTCGTGTCGCGGACGCTGACCTCCGATCCGGCGGGCATGTGCTTGCGGATCCACTCCCGGTCGTGGTTGCCGAAGGCCGTGCCGGTCACGATCGAGAAGCGGTCCTCGGCCAGCCGCGCGACGGTGAAGTCGCACTCGATCCCGCCCCGCGAATTGAGCATCTGCGTGTAGGTGAGCTTGCCGGCCTCACGCGCCACCCTGTTGTCGCAGAGCGTCTCGACGTACTCGGCCGCGCCGGGGCCCTCGATCTCCATCTTCGCGAAGGACGTCTCGTCGAAGATCGCCGACCCCCTCCCGCGTCGCCGCGTGCTCCGCGCCGATCGCCGGCGACCAATGCTGACCCGCCCAGCCCCGCGGCCGCAGGGACTCGTCGCCCGCGGACGCGTTCGACTCGTACCAGTTGACCCGCTCCCAGCCGGACTTCTCGCCGAACGCGGCGCCGTGCTCGCGGTGCCAGGCGTTGGCGGGCGAGATCCGCAGCGGCCGCCCCGCCTGCCGCTCGTGGTTCGGATAGCGGATGTCGTAGTAGGTCTCGTAGGTCTCCTTGATTCGGGCGTGCGTGTAGCTGGGGATCGGTACTGCGCGCCAAAGCGCCGGATGTCCATCTCCCAGAGGTCCACGCTGGGTTCCCCGTCGACGATCCACTCGGCCATCACCTTCCCGATCCCGCCGGCGCCCGCCAGGCCGTGGGCGCAGAAGCCCGCGGCGACGAACAGGCCAAGCACCTCGGTCTCCCCCAGGCAGAACTCGTTGTCGGGCGTGAACCCCTCAGGCCCATTGATCAGTTGGGTGATCGTCACCTCGTCCATCACCGGCACCCGCCGCTTCGAGTTCTCGGTGATCTCGGCGAACCGGTCCCAATCGTCCTCGAGCAGCCGGCCGTTGAAGTCCGGCGGAATCCGGTCGAGCCCGGCGGTCCCGTCCGGCAGGAACGCCGGCTCGCTCTGGCGCTCGTAGCCGCCCATCACGAGGCCTCCGCCCTCCTCCCGGTAGTAGATGAGCAGGTCCGGGTCCCGCAGCGTCGGCAGTGGGTTCTCCGGATCGCGCTCGCGAAACGGCTGCGTGACCAGGTACTGGTGTGACATCGGGATGATCGGGATCCGCACCCCCGCCAGGCGGCCGAGCTCGGCGCCGTACATCCCGCCGGCGATCACAACCACCTCGGCCTCGATGTCTCCCCTGTCCGTGCTCACGCCCCGGGCCCGCCCGTCCCTGACGTCGATGCCGGTGACGCGGGTATTCGTGAACACCGAGCATCCGCCGCGCCGGGCGCCGTCGGCGAGCGCGTTGGTGAGCTGCGCCGGATCGAGGTAGCCGTCCGTGGGGATCCAAGCGGCGCCCAGAACGCCGTCGGTCGACATCAGGGGAAACTTCTCCTTCGCCTCATCCGCCGAGACCATCTCCATCGGCAGGCCGAAGGTCTTCGCCCAGCCGGCCTGGCGGCGGAGCTCCTCCATCCGCTCCTCGCTGGAGGCGAGACGGAGGCCGCCGCACTCGGTCCACCCCGGGTCGAACTCGGACTCATCGCCGAGCCGGCGATAGAGCTCAACCGAGTACATCATCATCTTCGTCAGCGTCACCGAGCCGCGCAGCTGCCCCACCAGGCCGGCCGAATGGAAGGTCGAGCCGGAGGTGAGCTGCGAGCGCTCGAGGAGGACCACGTCGTCCCAGCCGAGCTGGGCGAGGTGGTAGGCGATCGAGGTGCCCCCCACCCCGCCGCCAATGACCACGCAGCGGGCGGCGTCCGGCAGCTCAACCCGTCGGGCCATCGCCATCCCTGGCCTCCTCGAGCCAGCCGGCGAAGCGCGGGTTCGCGGCGGTCTCCTGCATCCGTGCGAAGTGGGTGGCCGCGTAGTCCTTGAAGTCGAAGTCGAGGTCGGACGCAACCGTCTGGACGACCCCCCACATCGCCTCGCGGAAGTCCGACATGAACATCATCAGCCGGAGGCGTCGCCAGCCGGCGCGGCGTCGCCTCCTCGCAGAAGTAGTCGGCCAGCAGCTCGGGGTACTGGTCCTCGGTGAGCTCGTTGTTGATCGCGAAGTTGGCGAGGTCGAAGTAGCGGTCGCCCATTCCTGCGTACTCCCAGTCGACGACCCAGATCCGATCCGCGCCGCGCAGGAAATTGCCCGCCAGAAGGTCGTTGTGACACGGAACCGGCTCGTGCTCATGGCCTGACAGCGCCGCCTCGATCTCGCGCGACCGCTCATGCGCCTGGTCGAAGGCGTCGGGGATGTCTCCCCCGCGCTCGGCCGCGGTCGCCCGGTACTCCTCCACCACCCGGAAGGAGTCGAAGCTGGTCGGCAGCGCCGCACCCGAGTCGTGCACTTTCCTGATCGAGCCGATCACCTCCTTCAGCGTCGCCGGCTCGCGCAGGTCCTCGGCCTCCATCGCCTTGCACTCGACGAATTCCGTGACCAGGCACGGCGGATCCTCGAGCTGGGCGACCACGCGGGGTGCCACGCCCAGTAAGGCAGCGTTCTGATTCGCCTCACGCTCGGCGCCCCTATCGATCCCCAGCAGAGATGTGTCCTTGCCCGGAACCCGGATCACGTAACGATTGCCGCCCAGGGTTACCAAGTAATTACGATTGGTGATACCGCCCTCGAGGGGCCTCGCCTCCCCTTCCGGTTCGCCCAACTCCGGCACCAAAGTCTGGACGATCCGTACCAGCTCGTCCGCCACCCTTGCTATCTCCTCGTTCAGGCACATAGGGTCCGGAACGATCACCGGTAACCCTTCTATCGCATTCATGGGGTTATGGGGTTTGCCGGGACTTCCATCCAAGGAAGAGGAGGAGAAGACACGATGGCACCTGAGGGCGTAACGGAGCCGGTTTCTGATGAGCAACGCCTAGCTGAGCTCGGCTACAAGCAGGAGCTCTCGCGAACCTGGAGCAGCTTCACGAACTTCGCGATCTCGTTCACGATCATCTCGATTCTCGCCGGGACGTTCACGAACTTCAACTTCGCGTGGAAGAACGGCGGCCCGGCCGGGATCGCGTTCGGCTGGCCGGTCATCTGCGCTGCTGATCATGATGGTCGGCTTCTCGATGGCGGAGCTGGCCTCCGCGTACCCGACCGCCGGAGGGCCCTACTGGTGGGCGCACGACCTCGGCAGCAAGGGATGGAGCTGGATGACCGGCTGGTTCAACATCGTGGGCCTGATCGGCGTCGTCGCCGGAGTCGGCTACGGCACCGCCTTCTTCCTCAACTTCCTGTTCGGCCTTTACACGGTCAACATCTTCGGGTTGAACTTCGCCGACAACGGCCACGTGCTCAACGAGACCTTCGGGCTGTTTGTGCTCATCCTGATCGTGTTCACGGTGCTGAACGTGTTCGCGGACCGCTTCCTGGCGCTTGGTCAACAACATCTCGGTGGGCTGGCATCTCCTGGGTGTGGCGATCGTCATCGGACTGCTCATCTTCGTGCCCGACCGATCACCAGAGCGCGCATTTTGTCTTCACCCACCTGATCAACAACCCGGAGCGTTCGCCGGCTCCACGGCGGCTTCAGCTTCTGGCTCTTCGTGCTGCCCGTCGGGTTCATCCTCACGATGTACACCGAGACGGGGTATGACGCCTCGGCGCACACGGCCGAGGAGACCGAGAACGCGGCGGTAGCGGCCGCGAAGGGAATCTGGCAGTCGATCTTCTACTCGGCGATCATCGGCTGGATCCTGCTGCTGGCGTTCCTGTTCGCGGCCAACGACGTGGGCGCGGTCAACGACGGCGCCGGCTTCGTCGGTCGCGATCTTCACCAGCTCGCATGGATCCATGGGCCGCGAAGCTACGATCCTGATCGCGACGATCGGTCAGCTCTTCTGCGGGACCGCCTGTCTGACCAGCGCGTCGCGGACGTGGTACGCGTTCTCGCGCGACCGGGCGATCCCGGGATGGGCGATCTTCCGCCGGGTGAACCGCGACAGGGTGCCGTTTAACGCGGTGATCACCGTCTCGATTCTCTCCCTGATCATCGCCATCCCGGCGCTGTTCGGCTCAGAACAACGTCCCGTTCGCGTTCTTCGCGATCACCGGGATCTGCACGGTCGGCCTCTACATCGCATACCTGATCCCCGGTGTACCTGCGGCTGCGCGCCGGCGACAATCTTCAAGCCCGGCCCGTGGACCCTCGGGAGCCGTACAAGTGGTCAACACCATCGCGCTGTTCTTCGGCGTCCTGATGGTCTTCGCCCTCGACCTGCCGTACACGCCGCGGGTCTGCCCTGGAAGAGCGGGTTCGACTGGAGTCGTGAACTACACCCCGGCGGCGATCATCATCCCCCTGATCTTCGGGGGCTGGTACCTGTCTCGGCGAAGAACAAGTACCAGGGCCCGGTCAGCACGCTGGAGGAGGACCCGGTCACCAGGGACCTGACCCTCGACTACATAGCAAACCGCGCGGCCACCCGCGCCCAACAGGGCGCGGTGTGCAAGCCGCCCACTCGACCCGCGTTTAGCGCGGGTCGAGTGCTTTCTGGAGGGCCGTCCACGTCACCAGGACCAGCGGGCGCAACGCCTACGATGCCCCCGTGAGTCCCCGCGATAAGCGGCCTCTACATGAGGCGTCGCAGACGGTCGGCGTCGAGGCGCCTCGCGAGGGTCCCGACGGCAAGGTTCGCACGGGCAAGAAACCGGGCGAAAAGCGGGTCTTCAACGAGGCCGCCCACAAGCTGGGCTACTGGAAGCCGGAGGCCCCGAGCAAGGACGACGAGTCGGAGGCCGTTCGCAAGCGCTTCGAAGCGCTGAAGGACAACCAGCGGGACGTGGTCACGGATGCCAGCAAGGCAGTGCTGGCGCTCGGGGCGCTCGGGGTCGTCTACGGCGACATCGGCACGAGCCCGCTCTACACCGAGCAGGTGATCTTCACGACCCACAAGGCCGCCGCCCACGCGACGACGGCGGGCGTCTATGGCGTCGTCTCGCTGATCTTCTGGGCGCTGACGATCATCGTCTCCGTCAAGTACGCGGGCTTCATCATGCGCGCGCACAACCGGGGAGACGGCGGCATCATGGCGCTGGCCTCCCTGATCCAGCGCAACAGGTTGGCTCGCCGCGCCGCGCTCGTGACGCTGGGCATCTTCGGAGCGGCGCTGTTCTTTGGCGATGGGGTCATCACCCCGGCCATCTCGGTGCTCGGCTCGGTCCAGGGGCTGAAGGTGATCGACCCGGACCTCGCTCACCTGGTGGTGCCGATCTCGGTCGTCATCCTCCTGGGGCTGTTCTTCATCCAGCGCCGCGGATCGGGGACGATCGGATGGCTGTTCGGACCGGTGATCATGGTCTGGTTCATCGCCATCGGGCTCCTCGGCCTCCACCAGGTGCTGAAGGACCCGGCGGTCTTTCAAGCGCTGTCGCCGACGTGGGGAGCGCGGTTTCTCATCGACCACGGGGTCGCCGGTTTCCTGACGCTCGGCGGTGTCGTGCTGGCCGTTACCGGCGCGGAGGCGCTCTACGCGGACAGAGGACATTTCGGGGCCGCCCCGATCAGGCTTGGCTGGTTCGCGCTGGCGCTGCCCGCGCTGATGCTGAACTACCTGGGACAGGGTGTCCTCATCCGCCACGACCCGAGCACGGCGTCCAACCCCTTCTTCCTGATGGTGCCCCACTGGGCTCAGTACCCGATGCTGTTCCTCGCGACCGCGGCGACGATCATCGCCTCGCAGGCCGCGATCTCGGGGTCGTTCTCGGTCGCCCGGCAGGCAGTACAGCTCGGGTTCCTCCGCGGCTCAGCATCCTGCACACCTCGAAGATGGAGGGGCAGATCTACGTTCCGATCATCAACTGGGGGCTATGCATCGGCGTCATCGCGCTTACGCTCATCTTCCAGTCGGCGGACAAGCTGGGCGACATCTACGGCGTCGCGGTCACCGGGACATTCATCCTCAACACGGTGCTCTTCATTGCCGTCGCCCGGTTCCTCTGGGGGACGCCCAGGCGGAGGCTCGTGCCGATCGCGATTCTCTTCCTGACCGTCGAGGTCGCGTTCTTCACGGCGAACATCGCCAAGGTCGAGCACGGGGCGTGGCTGCCACTGGTGGTGGCGGCGGTGGTGTCGATCGTGATGATCAACTGGCGCCGGGGGCAGGTGATCGTCACCCGCAACCGGAACGCCAAGGAGGGCCCGTTGGTCGAGTTCCTCGAACGGCTCCCGTCGGAGGATCCTCCGATCACCAAGTCGCCTGGTGTGGCCGTCTACCTCAACCCGCGGAAGGAGACCACCCCGCTGGCGCTCCGGATCGAGGTGGAGAACACCCGGACGTTCTCGCACCGAGTCGTGATCGTCGCGGTGGACATGGTCAGCATCCCGAACGTGGATGAGTTCGAGCGGTTCACCGTCGAGGAAATCGGGGGCGAGTTCAGGGTCTTCCACGTGACCATCAGGGCCGGCTACCACGACGCCGTCGACATCCCGGCGTCGCTGCGGCTCTGCCGCAAGCAGGGCCTCCTCGAGAAGAACCTCGACCTCGAGCACGCGGCGTACTTCATCTCGCGAATCGTGATCAAGCCGACCGAGGACTCTCCGATGCGGGCTTGGCGCAAGAAGCTGTTCGTCGCGATGGCGCGGAACACGGCGAGCCCGATCGACGCCTTCCACCTGCCCAGCGAGAAGACCATCATCGTCGGCGCCCAGGTCCCCCTCTATCCGGGGCGTCTATTGCGCGTCGAGTGGCTCGGTACCCCGGACGAACTCGCGCCAGCGTTCATGCTCGGCTGAACGCCAATTCTCGTCACGCTCGGGCTCGACCCGGCGGTCAGGCGGCAGCAGCTCCGGCAGCACGGCCAGCGAGGAGATCACTCCCGCCCCGACTCCGGCGAGCGCGGCCGCACCGATTACGGTCGCATCCGCCCCAGCCGCTTCGACGGGTGCGCCGATCGCGTCGGCCTGAAGCTGCAGGAGCAGCGGCTCGTTGGTTAGGCCGCCGTCGACTCGCAGGGTTTCGACCGGCGAGGTCTCCTTGATCGCGGCGACCACGTCGGCCACCCGCCAGGCGATCCCCTCCAGCGCCGCCCGGGCGACGTTCTCGCGGGTTGTGCCGCCGTAGATCCCGGAGATCACGGCGCGCGCGTTGGGCCGCCACCACGGCGCGCCGATCCCGGCGAGGCCGGGAGCACGCGAGCGCCAGCGAGCTCTCTGCCTTGCGGGCGAGCTTGCTGAGCTCGGGCGGGTTCTTGGCGATACCGAGCTCGTTGCACATCCACTCCAGCATCGCCCCGGCCGCGAAGACGCCACCGTCGAGCGCGTATTCGAGCTTGCCGTCGATACTCCAGGCGATTGTCGGGAGCAGGCCGCCGGCCGGCTTTGGGACCCCCTTGCCCACGTGTGCCAGGACGAATACGCCGGTGCCATAGGTCGCCTTGACGCGTCCGGGCTCGACGCAGGCGGCGCCCGCAAGGGCCGCCTGCTGGTCCACCGTCTGGCCACGTAAGGGAAGCTCGACCGGCCAGCTCTCGTGCTTCAGCGTTCCCAGGTCGCCCGCCGGATCGCGGATCTCCGGCAGGACGTCCATCGGAATGCCGAAGATCTCGCAGAGGCGCTCATCCCAGCCAGGCTTGTCGATTCGCTGGAGCTGCGTCCGGGACGCGGTGGCCGGCTCGGTCGCAAAGCCGGCCCCGAGCTGATCGCAGAGGAACGAGTCGACGGTGCCCATTCGCAGGCGGCCGTCGTCGCGCGCCTTCTTGACGTCATCGTTGTTCTTCAAGAGCCAGGCCAGCTTGGCGGCCGAGAAATACGGGTCGAACGCGAGGCCGCTGAGCTCCCTGACCTCGTCCTCCTCTCCGGTGAGCTCGTCGAGGATCTCCTGCGAGCGCTTGTCCTGCCAGACGACGATCGGGCTGAGCGGCTTCCCCGTCCCAGAGTCCCAGGCGAGCACGGATTCTCCCTGGTGGTCGAGACCGCACGCCACAACATCTCCATCCGCGCCGTTGAGCAGCTTGGCCACGGACGCGGTGACGGCGGCGATCACCTCCTCGCCGTCCTGCTCGACCCAGCCCTCCTCCGGATGACGGTTCATCTTGTCGCGGCGCGCTTCGGCGACCGGTTGGAGCCGCTGGTCGAAGAGCGCGGCCTTGACGCCGGTGGTCCCCTCGTCAATCCCGAGCAACATCCCGTCGCTCATGTAGCAACCCTATTTCACCGTGACGATCACGGGCCCGCCTCAGGATCAACCTGCGGGGCCCAGTTGGCCGGAATGTATGAGGACCGTCCGGGGACGAGGCGGCCGACACGGCCGCTCCAGAGCTCGCGACCGCCCTGGCGAACTTGTAGGCGGGCGTGCCGGACGAACTCCGTCGATCGGAGCAGGAACCGGTCGCGCGGCGGTGGGTACCCGGTCGACGACAGCAGGTTCGGCGCGACCCAGGAGAGCGGCGGGCGCGTTCCCCATCCGCACGTGCGCCGGCCAATCCCCCGGGCCTCGCAGGTACGCCGCGACCGCCGGGGCCACGTGGCGGCCATCGAGAGCGCAGACGTCGGCCGTCTCCGCCGGATGCATGAGGTTCCCCGCGGCGAACACACCTCGGCGGGATGTCCGCAGCGCGGGATCAACGAGCGGGCCGCGGGTCCCACGGTCGAGCTCGCAGCCGGCCATCACCGCCAGCTCGTGGTCGGGGATCCAGTCCGCGGTGAAGACGACCAGGTCGCACTCGACGGTCCGGGTCAGGCCCGAGTCGATCTCGGTCAGCTCCACCGACTCCACCCGCTCGGATCCGTGGATCGCGCTGACCTTGGTCCGCGACCAGACCGGCGCGCGATAGCGGACGGCCGCCCCCGCGCGAAAGGCACGCAATGTCTGATGCTTGGGCAGGTCGGTGACCAGGCCTGCGACGGACGCGCCGCCATGCGCGAGCGTCGCCACGGCGGAGAAGCTGACGTGCTCAGCGCCGACGATGACCGCTCGCCGTCCCACCTTCTGACCCCGCAGGTGAACCAGCTGCTGCAGCGTTGCGGTCGTCATCACGCCCGCGGGTCGCGAACCGGGGATCAGACGGGCGGAGCGAGGCCGCTCCCGGCAGCCGGTGGCCAGGACGACGGCGGGCGGCTCGATCTCCCAACGGCCGTTCGGACCCGTCACCTTCAAGAGGCGGTCCCCCTCCCACTCGGTGACCATCGTCTCGGTCAGGACCTCGACCGCAGCCTGCTCCGCAAGTTCCCGGTAACGGCCGGCATACCGCGGGCCGGAGAGCACCGTGCGGAGGTCCCGCAGGCCGAAGCCAGTGTGGTCGGAGTGACGCGGAATCCCTCCAGCCTCGCGCTCTCGCTCGATCACCGTCACAGGCGAGATGCCGAGCGCGCGCAGCTCGATCGCGGCGGCAAGGCCCGAGGGCCCGCCGCCCACGACCACTGCCCCGTCATCGATCGCCATCGGGGTCGCCCCCTTCCAATGCCGATGAGACCTCAGCCCCACAGAAGAAGCCCTGACAGCGCCCCATCAGCGCGCGGGTCCGCCGACGCAGCCCGTCAGCATCGACGGGCGGGATCGGGCTCCCAGCGCGGCGTTGATCTCGGCGCGCGTGACCCGCTCGCAGAAGCAGACGATCCGCCCGCAGTCGGGATCGCTCGCGATCCGCTCGCCCTCCTGGTAGGGGCGGGTCCCGAACTCGCCGATGTTCGGCATTCGGAGGCCGCTCACCTCGGGTCTATCGGCAAGGTCCAGCCCCGCGTCCGCAAGTGCCTCCCGCACCCATTCGGCAATCGCCAGCGATCCGGTGATGCCGGTCGAGCGGATCCCCCGGCGCAGACATAGCGCTGTTCTGGGTGTGCGGTGAGCTGGTAATCGCGGTGCTCGGTCGCCGCCCGGAGCCCGACGTAGGTGGCGGTCACCTCGTGCATCTCGAGCGCGGGCAGGATCCGGGAGCCCGCCTCCATCAATGAGGCAAGGCCTGGTGCGGTAGTCGAGCGGTCCGTCTTGTCGGGCACGTCGTCTGCCGTTGGCCCGAGCAGCACGTTGCCGTAGATCGTCGGAGAGACGAGCACGCCCTTGGTCTTCTCTGTTGGCACCGGTAGCAGGACGTGGTTGAGCAGCCCGCGCGCCAGCTTGTCGAAGACGATCAGTTCCCCGCGTCGGGGTGTCACGTGGAACTCAGAGTGGCCGAGCATCGAGTCGAGCTCATCGCTGTGCAGGCCGGCGGCGTTCACCAGGTGCCGCGCGCGGATCGCACCTCTCGCCGTATCGACCTCGTGACCGCCATCGCTCGGCCGGACTCCGGTGACCGCCGCGTTCAGAAGCAGCTCGCAGCCCGCCGCCACCGCCTCGGTGGCGAAGGCGAGCGTCGTGGTGAAGGGGCAGACGAGACCCTCGCCCGGGATCTCGAGCGCTCCCTCGGCGCCCTGGCCGATGTTGGGCTCGCGGGCATAGAGCTCCTCCAGATCGACCGACCGAGCCTCCTCGTACCCGTTCTCACGCGCCTTCGCCTCGATCCCCGGCAGGGCGTCGCGCTGCTCGGCGTTCCAGGCGATCATCAGCGCGCCCAGGTTCGCCGTCGGGATCCCGACCTCGGACGCGTACTGGCTGAGCAGCTCGTAGCCGCGGGCCACCAGGCCCGACTCGATCGTTCCCGGCTTAGCGTCGAAGCCGGTGTGCAGGATCGCCGTGTTCGCCTTGCTCGTTCCCGCTCCGACGTCCGGTCCGGCCTCAAGCAACGCGCAGCTCGCGCCGCGGCGGCTCAGCTCACGGGCGACAGCGCAGCCGACGGCGCCGGCGCCGACTACCGCGACGTCGAACGGGCCCTGAGGTGCCGGACCTTCACGTAGCGACCGACTCACGGTTGCCGAGACTATCCGTGGGTCAGGTGGACGGCGACGAAGGCTAGGTAGAGGGCGATGATCAGGGCGCCGTCGAAGCGACGGGCGCCGCCCCGCCTGGCAAGCACGAGCAGCGTGACGATCGTCATCCCGATGAACCAGCCGAGGTCGAACTTGACCAGACCGGTGGCCCCTCCGAGTCCGACGATCAGGGCCGGCAGCATCACTCCTCCGGCGAGGTTGATCGTGTTGGAGTTGAGCGTCTCGCTGACGAGAGCCGTCCCGCGGTCGCTAGTCCCGAGGCGGATCGCCGTGAAGGCGTTCGGGAGGCTCGTCAGGACAGCGAGGATCAGCACCCCCACGACGACGTGGGAGAGGTGCCAGTCGCCGGCGAGGGAGAGCGCCGTTCGTACCATCCCCTCGCTGCCGAGGATGATCAGCGCGACGGCAAGGACGATCAGCCCGATCACCTTCCACATGTCCTGCGGGGGATCGGGGATCGCGGCGATCGTGCGATCCCGCGCCCTCGCCTCGGCGGTGCTCGTGTGGAGTCGCCCCCGCCCCAGCAGGACGAGGTAGGGCACCGCGACGAGCCCAAAGGCGGCAACTGCCACGCCGGCGGAGATCACATCCAGGATCAGCCCTGCGGCGATCGCGGCGGCCAGCAGCGCGACGGCTCCCTCCACCATCAACGACCGTCTGGTGAGGTGAACCGCTCCCGCCAAGACCGCGCTCATCCCGATCATCGCGGCGAGGTTGAAGACGTTGGAGCCGAGGACCACGCCCATGCTCACGGCCTTTTCGCCGGCGGAAAGGGCGATCAGGGCCGAGGAGATTTCGGGGCCGTCGGCGGCGAGCGCCGTGAGCAGACCGACCAGCGGCTCGGAGAGGCCGATCTGGGCCCGACGTGGTCGAGCCTGTCGGCGAACAGGGCCGCTGCGGCCAGGGTGACCGCGACCGAGAGGACGAAGAGCGGGACTGCGAGGGATGGGCTGATGCGGCTTCTCCTTTGTGGCAGGCGAGGGAATCGCCGACCAGCCTTCCCGGCACACCTGGATGGCAGGCTATCGGTCGGGACGCGCCTCGGTGGTCGCTAAGTTCCGCACATGCCGCGACCCCTGATCGGAGTTTGCGCAGCCGTGGAGAGGGCTCACTTCGGCGTCTGGAACGACGAGCCGGCGGTGCTGCTGCCGCTCTCATACGCACGGGCGATCCATGGAGCGGGCGGGATGGTCGCGATGCTGCCACCCGACCGCCGAGCGACAGACGATCCCAACGAGCTACTCGATCATCTTGACGCGCTGGTCCTGGCAGGGGGAGCCGACATCGACCCGGAGACCCACGGCGGGGAGGCCCATCCCGAGACGGTCGGGACCAACCCCGACCGTGACCGCTTCGAGATCGCGCTCGCCCAGGGAGCGCTCGAACGCGGGATCCCGCTTCTGGGCGTCTGCCGAGGGATGCAGATCCTCAACGTCGCCTGCGGCGGAACGCTCGACCAGCACCTGCCTGACCGGCTGGGGCACGAGCGCCACCGGCCGGTGCCCGGGTCATGGGCGGAGCACGACATTCGGATCGAGCCCGGCTCCCTGGCCGCGACGGCCGCCGGCTCCGAGCACCTGACAGTCAAGAGCCATCACCATCAGGGCGTCAAGAGGATCCCGGACTCGCTGGCGGCCACCGCCTGGGCGACCGACGACGAGAGCGTCGAGGCCATCGAGTCACCCGAAGAAAGCTTCGTCCTCGGGGTCCTCTGGCACCCGGAGGAGGACCCCTCGGACAGGGTCATCCCTTGCCTGGTCTCGATAGCGGCCGCGTAGCTCGGTAAATCCTTCGCGCCTCTGCGCGCGTTTCGGGTTGTCCGTTTCGCCCACTCAGCCGGCTGCGAGTGAGAGGCCTTCTGGCCTCTCGGCTCGGGCGGAGGATCAGGATCTCGCCGGGAGCATGCTCCAGCAGCCAGGCGACGTCATCCGCGCTGAAGCCATCGCCGTTGGTCGCGCCCGCGGCGACGATGCGGTCGAACTTCTCGTGCTCCATCAGCAGGCGCAGCGAGTGGCGAACGCTCCGCCCCGGCTCGATCCGGGAGTCAACCGGGACACCCTGGGAGGCGGCGCGCTGTTCGATCGCCTCGAGCAACGGCAGCGCGGCCTCCGCCTGCTTCCTGAGGGGAGTGTCGAGCTGCACGCTCAGCGGCACGATCGCCAGGTAGGCGGGAACCAGGGTCGCGCCCTCGGCCCGCGCCAGACGCAGCGCCGCATCGAACGCGGGCGTCGAAAGCGCCTGCCCCACGAACGGGAACAGGATCCGGCCGGCTGCCGGCGTGATCTTTGAATCGGTCCGTCGCCGTCTCACCTCGCGAACCAGCAGATATCCGGTTGAACAGACCAGGGCGACGATCAGGACGATCTCCGCGGGGCTCATGGCTCACCCTCCTCCCCTCGAAGGGTGCGATCGGCGACGACGCGAAGGTCGACGCCGGGCAGCGACTCGAGCAGCCTCGTGGGTAGGGCCGGACGGAACCGATCCAGGCCGGTCCTCGGCGCCGGGGTGCCGATCAGGACGTAGGTGCTGCCCTTCTCCTCGGCCACCTCCTTGACGGTCTGTGCGACGTCGTCCCCCTCCTCGACCAGGACGTGCGCGCCAAGCACCGCCGCGAGCCTGCCGATGGCGTCCAGCTGATCCCGCTCCTCGTTGCTCGGCTGGTATCCGGGCCTCTTCACCCAGAGCAGATCCAACTCGGCGCCGAGCCGCTGCGCTGACCGCCACGCGCGACGCACCAGCCGCTGGGCCCTCGGGGTCGGCTTGATCAGCGCCAGCAGCCGCTCCCCCACCGCCTGGCTCGCCGCGCTGTCCGCCAGCCGATCATCCCGCTGGCCCACCTCCTCCTTGACCATGCGCTTGGCCTCGACCTCATCGGCCACCTGCCGCAATGCGACCTCTCGCAGAGCAGCCAGGTTCTCCACGCGGAAGAAGTTGTTGAGAGCAGAGTCGATTCTCTCCTGCGGGTAGATCTTGCCCGCACGCAGCCGTGCCAGAAGCGCCTCTGGGTGAGGTCCATGAGCACGACCTCATCCGCGGCATTGAGCACGGCGTCCGGCATCGTCTCCCGCACCCGGACGCCGGTGAGCTCGCAGATGCTGTCGTTGAGGCTCTCGAGGTGCTGAACGTTGACGGTCGAGTAGACGTCGATCCCCGCGGCAAGGACGTCCTCGACGTCCTCGTAGCGCTTGCCGTGCTCGAGCCCGGGGGCATTGGTGTGGGCCAGCTCGTCAATCAGGGCGAGATCCGGCGCCCGGCGGATCAGGCCGGGAAGGTCCATCTCCTCCAGAACGGTCTCTCTATATGGGACCTTCCGCCGCGGTACGAACTCGAGGTCGCCCGCCTGCTCGACGGTCTCCTTCCGGCCGTGCGGCTCGAGAAACCCGACGACGACGTCGCGCTCTCCCTCGGCCTCGGCCCGCCCCTCCTGGAGCATCCGATAGGTCTTGCCGACCCCCGCGGCCATCCCGAGGAAGACCTTGAGGCTGCCGCGCTCCGTTTCGGCGACGTCCGGGATCTCGACTTGCTGATCGGCAGGGTCGGCCATCGTCAGCAATTTTCCTCCCGTCCGTCCAGCGCGGCGAGGATCGAGTCCATCTCTCGGCGAAGCTCGCCCGCTCGCCGCGGGGAGTACAGGGGGCTGTCGCCCTCGGTGAGCAGCAGCTGCAGCTTCGCCACGCCGCGCGAGTAGACCGGCTCGTCGCTCTCCAGGAGCGCTGCAGCGCCGGCCAGCGGCAGTCTCACGGCCGCGAGCTCTCCCTGGTGCGGGGACACCGCCGGCGATGGCCCACCCCGCCCGATCGGAAGCTCCAGCGCCCTGCGGAGTGCGCGCGCCAGGACGCGGCGGTTCCTCGTGCTGGTCAACCAGGCCGCTCGCCGGGCGAGCACCGCCGAGGAAGCCGGGTCCGCTCCGGCGCCAAGAGCCCGGTCGAGGGATCGCCCCTGCAGTCTGGCTCGTAGCTTGGTGAGGATCCCGGCGTCGCGTACGCCCGCCGGCAGCCCCTGCTCGTCTCCGGCCACCAGGTGGATGCCGGCGAGCTGGCGAGCCATCTCAGGCTCCCGAACAGCCCGTGGACGTACAGGTCGATTAACTTGATGCCGATGAACGGCGCGATGGTCCCGCCCAGGCCGTAGATGAAGAGGTTGCGACGCGGGACCGCTCGCCCCGACGGCCGGTCGCGGACCCCGAGCAGAGGTGCGGACAGCAGCGGGGTGAGCAGCGCGTTGAAGATGATCGCCGAGTCGAAGGCCGACTCCGGCGTACCCAGGTCCGTGATGTTGAGCTTGTTCAGGGGCCGTCAGCGCCCGCCGAGGTCGCATATGTGGCGGCGGAGGATCGCCGCGGTGGCGATGTACTTCGCCGCGTTGTCGCGATAAAGAACGTCGTAGAGCGCGCGCGTGATCAGGAGCTGCTTGCAGCCTCCACGATCTCGATCAGCTTCGTCGGTTCGATGAGGTCGACCATGTTGCCCGCCTCGCGGGCGGCCTCAGTGCCGATTTCATCGTCACGCCCACGTCCGCTGAGCGAGCACCGGGGCGTCGTTGGTCCCATCGCCGGTCATCACGATCATCCGGCCCCGGCCTGCTGGTCCTTGACAGCTCCAGCTTCTTCTCCGGCGTTGCCTCGGCCAGGAAGTTGTCGACCCCTGACTCCTCGGCGATCTTGGCCGCAGTCAGCCTGTTGTCGCCGGTGATCGTCACCGTGCGGATGCCCATCGCGCGGAGCTGGTCGAAACGATCGGTCATTCCCTCCTTGGCCACGTCCTTGAGATGGTGACGCCGAGGACCTGGCTCTCCTGGGCCGCCCCCAGCGGCGTCCCTCCTCGCGTGCGGTCCAGTCCAGCTCCTGCTCCAGCTCCGGCGGTCCGGTCCCGCCCTCTGCCTTGACGAAATTGATGATCGCGTCGCCCGCGCCCTTGCGCACCAGGCGGCCGTTAGTCCACGCCGCTCATCCGTGTTCTCGGCGCTGAAGGGCGCGAAGATTGCCTGGTCCCCGCCATCTCGTGCTCACGGATCCCGTATTTCTTTCGCAGCACGGCGGTGGACGGCCCCCTGCGTCTCGTCGGCGAGCGACGACATCTGCGCAGCCTCGGCCAGCTCCGCCTCGGCACGCCCGGCATCGGCGCGAACTCCGTTGCCTCACGATTGCCCAGGGTAATCGTTCCGTCTTATCCAGCAGCGGCACGTCGACATCGCCCGACGCCTCGACGGCCCGGCCGGAGAATGCAGCACGTACGGCGCACGAGGCGATCCATCCCGCGATTCCGATCGCCGAGAGGAGGGGACGATCGTGGTGGGGATCAGCGCAACGAGGAGCGCGGTCAGCGTGGCGACGGAGGCCGCCGTGCTGGAAACTCCGCCATCGGCCGCAACACGACGACGACCACCAGGAAGATGATGGTCCGCCCCGAGAGCAGGATGTTGAGGGCGATCTCGTTTGGAGTCTTGCGGCGCTCTGCGCCCTCGACCAGGGCGATCATCCGGTCAAGGAAGCTCTGCCCGGCTCCTGGTGATCTCGGCGACGATTCGGTTCCAGAGACCTTCGTGCCGCCCGTGACCGCGCTGCGGTCTCCCCCCGCCTCACGGATTCGGGGCTGACTCGGCGGTGATCACCGATTCGTCGACCGAGGCGGTGTCCTCGATCACCGTGCCGTCGCCGGGGATCGCCTCCCCGCAGTGATGACCACGACGTCGCCCTTCTCGAGCTCCGAGGCCGCCACCTCCCGTCCATCCTGGAGGTGGCGACGGTCTCGGTGCGCGCCGCCCGCAGGGCGTCGGCCTCGGCCTTCCCCGTCCCTCGGCGAGTGCCTCGGCCATGTTGGCGAAGACGGCGTTCAACCAGAGCCAGAGCGCGACGGTGAAGGTGAACCACGCCGGCTCGTCTCCGCCACCGAGTGGGGGATTGCCGAACGCCTGGTTCATCCAACCGATCGTCGTGATCACGGCGACTACCTGGACCACGAACGTCACCGGGTTGTCGATCTGGTGGCGCCGGTTGAGCTTCTTGACGCTCGCCCAGAGCGCCGGGAGCGGCAGTTCACGGTCGAACATGGAGGAGCGTCGGCGGTTTTTCTCGGTCGCTGCGGGGCTCCTTATCGAGGGCGATGTTGAGCTCGAGCACGTAACTCCTGGCTCGCCGAGGACGCCGAGTGCGCGCCCGTAGGTGTTGTCGTCGATCTGCTGGTTTACCCGGTCGACGGGGTCCCGCGCGCCTTCGAGATCCGGTGGGCCTGGATCCGGCGTTCGCCTGTGATTGCGGGTCGACGCCCGAGGCCGAGGTGGTCCCTGCGTCAACCGGGATATTCCTCCGGGTGAGCCCTGGGTCGTCAGGCCTCTCGAGTCCAGGTCGGCCTGAATTGCCCTTGAACTGCTGCATCAGGGCCTTGTCGTTCAGGCCCAGGTTGTTGAAGTCAGTGACGTCAGGACTGTACGTGATCACCGACGGCCGCGGGTGGAAGTCGGCGCGGGTTAGGCGACTTGATATGCTTCTTCACGTTCTTCGGCTTCTTCGAGTTCTGGTTCGGCGCGGATGTCGAAGCTCTGCCGATGAGCTTGAGCGACGACCTTGCCGTTCAGCGTCACCTGGCTGCCGTCCGACTTGTTCAGGAACGGCGCCTGGGAAACGCGGTCGCGATCAGCGGGTAGGCGAGGCCGAAGATCAGCGTGAACGCGGCCGCGGCGATGATCGAGGCTGTGATGCTCTCCGATGGCTGAGTCCTAGGTGGGGAA
>CAVRVH010000010.1:0-27366 GCA_963724665.1 uncultured Solirubrobacterales bacterium | reverse complement strand
GAGGCACCGCTACCGGGATTCGAACCCGGGTTTCCGGACTGAGAATCCGGCGTCCTAGTCCCCTAGACGATAGCGGCGAGTTTTGTGACGGCCGTGAGTGTAGCCAGGCTCAGGCTAAGCTTCGACGGCCCCGCGGCTGTGGCGGAACTGGTAGACGCGCAGGCTTCAGGTGCCTGTGTCCTTCGGGACGTGGAGGTTCGACTCCTCTCAGCCGCATCGAGTGCTGTCCGCTCAGGCGGTGGCCTTCGCGGTCTCGAACGCCTTGACCATCGCCTTCGCCGCCGGCGGCTTGCACTCGAGCTTGAACTGGGTCCCGCCGGCCTCGACCGTGAGCAAGTTCCACTTGCTCTTCATCGAATCGACCGTCTCCACCGGGACCTCACTGAGCAGTCCCTTGACCTCCTTGACCCCGCCGGTCAGCGAGATCGCCAGGTCCAGAGTGGCCAGCCGCCGGTTGGTCAGGGCCAGACCCGAGCTGCGCTTGACGACTAGGCCGGCGTCCTCCGCCGCGCCCCTGTTCTTGTTGCTCCACCGCGCCCCGATTTCACCGGCAGCAAGGCCCCCGGCGACGGCCGTGCCGCTTCCTCGCGGTGAGACGATCAGCGCCGACGCGATCTCCTCGCCCGGATCCAGCAGACCCTGGGCTCCATCCTTGATGCTGTCCTCGTGCTTGGACATCCAGCCCCCGTTCCGACGCGCTGTCTTCGAGTGATCGAGTGCGAGCAGAGATACGGCACGCCCCGCCGGATGGATTGAGCTCAGACGCTGGCGCCAATCAGGGATTCAAGTGACTCCGGGGGCCCAAGGGCATTTCCCTGGGCCTCGTCGATGCCAAGACCCTCGAGCAGCTCGAGCGCCGCGACGCTCTCAACTCCCTGGGCGATCACCCGCATGCCGGAGCGATGCGCCTTGAGGACGGCGCTGCTCATCGCACGGCGCTTGCCCCGGTCGTCGGCTAGCCCGTCGATGAAGGACGCCCCGAGCTTCACGTAGCGGATTGGGAAACGCCGAAGGAGGAACGACTCGGGACCGCCCTCGATGAATCCGTCCAGGGCGATCTGGCAGCCGAGCTCGGCGACCGCGTTGACGAATGCGCCGGCGGCCTCCAGCCCCGCGGTCAACTGGGCCTCACTGAGTTCGAGGACCACGTCGGCCGGATCGGCCTCGGTTTCACCGAGACAGTCGCGAATCAAGGCAATCATGGCCTCATCCGTGGACCTCACGCTGAGGTTCAGGTCCACGGGCTGTCCGGTCGCCGCGACCTCGATCGCCCGCGCCACAACCCACCGATCGATCTCCCGGATCGATCCGAACTCCTCCGCCGCCATCACGAACTCGCCTGCTGGGATCAGCCGCGTCCGATCGACCATCCGGAGGAAGAGCTCATGGCGCACCGTCGCGCCGGTGATGACGTCGACGATGCGCTGGCCATGCAGAACGAAGAGGTCCCTCTCCAATGCCTCTTCGATCCTGCGCGACCAATCGAGCGAGTGCAGCACCCCCTCTGGCCCGGATACCTCTCCTGAGACCATGCAAAAGGATCACCGCAGACGGGGGTCACGCACAACGTGTGGAAATACTCGACGAACGTCGGGGGGAACTACTGAGCAAGGTCGCATCAGCCGAGATGCCGGAGGGCGGACCGCGCGGCGTTGTAGCCATTCATTCCATGCGCTCCGGCACCTGGAGGGGTCGCAGCCGAGCAGATGTAGACCCCGTGGATCCCGGCGCTGTACGGATCGAGGGCGAGGCGCGGCCGGATCAGGATCTGGATCGGGGAGTTCGCGCCGGTGATGATGTCACCCCCGACGTAGTTGGCGTTGTAGGCCTCCAGGTCAGCGGGGGTGCGAACCGACGTCTCGACGATCCGCTCCCGGAAGCCCGGGGCGAAGCGCTCGATCTGCCGGAGGACGGACTCCGTCGCATCGCCGTTGTAGCCGCTGGGAACGTGGGCGTAGACCCAGAGTGGGTGCAGGTCGCCCTTCGAGCGACTCGGGTCTGCGAGGTACTGCTGCCCGACGAGCATGTAGGGACGCTCCGGCATCGAGCCGCGATTGACGGCCCGCTCCGCGATCGTGATCTCCTCGAAGGTGCCGGCGACGTGCACCGTCCCCGCGCGCCGGCAGGACTCGTTGGTCCACGGGACCCCGCCCTCCACTGCGAGGTCGAGCTTGAACGCCCCCGGGCCGTGGCGGAAGCGGCGGTAGGAGCGGGCGACTCTCGCCGGCAGGCGATCGCCCGCGATCTCGGCGACGGCGCCCGGAGCCAGGTCGAAGACGACGACGTCCGCCTCACCGAGCTCGTCGTATGAGGTGACCCTGCGACCGGTTTCGATCTTCCCGCCGTGCTCGCGAAAAATGGATGCGAGCGCGTCGGTGATTGCGCGCGAGCCGCCCTTGGCGACTGGCCAGCCGAACGCGTGGCAGGCGTCGATCAGAGCGCAGCCGACCGACGAGCTCATCGGCCTGGTCAGCGGAGCGAAGGCGTGGGCGGCGACGCCGCCGAAGAGCGCCCGGGCCTGCGGCGTCTTGAACGAGCGGGCGAGCACCGAGGCCGGGGCCGCCGCCGGGATGCCGAAGCGTGCGAGCCGGATCGGGTGCTTCGGCAGATGGATGATCGGGGCCAGCATGTCCTCGAGCAGGTCGTCGAAGTGGGCAGACGAGGATCCGAAGAGGCGCCGCCAGGCCGGCCCGTCATTCCCGAGTCCGCGGGCGGTCTGATCGATCGAGTGCACCATCACGCCGGCGCTGCCGTCGTCGAGCGGGTGCGCGAGGTCGACCTCGGGGAACAGCCACTCGAGGCCATGCTTGGCGAGATCGAGCGACCGCAGGAATGGGGAGCCCGCCGCCATCGGGTGCGTCGCCGAGCAGTCGTCGTGGAGCAGCCCCGGGACGGTCAACTCGCTGGTTCGGGTACCGCCGCCGATTCGCTCCTCGGCCTCGAGGACGGTGACGTCCACCCCATTCCGGGCCAGCTCCACGGCACAGGCCAGCCCGTTGGGCCCCGAGCCGACGACGATCGCGTCGCTCAAGCGACCGGGACGGGCTCTTCGCCGGAGACGGCGCCACGATCGACCTCAACCGGGAGGTCGTAGCGCTCGTCGAGCCAGGGCTGGCGGGTGATCATGTCCTTGACGGCCACCGATCCCTCCTCCATCAGACCGTCCACCGGATCCCAGACCTGGTATCGCTGGCGGCCGCGGCCCCAGCCCGTGGGCTCCGACTCGAGCGCGATCACCCGCACGTCGCCGGGCCCGAAGCCGCAGCGCTCCTGGACCGCCTCCAGCAGCTGGCGGCCGTGGAAGTGCGCGTCGCCGAAGTTCCAGCCGTTGACGATGTTCGAGATCAGCTCGCCCTCCCGGACGTCGTAGTCCTCCACATCGTCGACGGCGTGCGGCAGCAGCGCATTGAGCGCTCGGCCGTGCGAATGCATCGCGCGAAAGGACAGCCCCTTGTTGAGGAGGAACTCAGCCGTCTCGGGGTCGTAGATCTCCCCCACCTGCTTGACGATGATCTGCGCCGGCTTCTTGACCTGTGTGTCGAGCTTCTCCTCCGCCCCGCTTCCCCTGCGGAAGAGCCAGGCCGTCGTCGCCCAGTTGCCGGCGTAGTAGCGCATGGAGGGCAGGAACGAGATCTTGTCCGGACGCAGGCCTCCGATCAAAGGCAGCCCGATCAGCGCCACGGCCAGGAAGGCGATCAGCAGCGGATCGCCGATCGTCGAAAGCGGGGTGTCGCCATAGTGGCCGAACAGGAAGAGCAGCCCGTAGATCATGAAGAGGTTCCACTCGAGCGGCACCGCCAGCGGGAACATCGAGGTGATGTTCAGGTGGAAGAGGATCATCCCGATGATCGCGATGGTCCTCACCGTGTCGTTGTCCACCGTGATCAGCAGAAGCGGCCAGAGGAACTCCTGGACGGTGCCGAAGTGTGCGATCGACGACGCCATTCGCGACGGCCTCATGTCCTCGGGGTAGTCGCGCCAGAGCCGGCGCTTGAACGCCCGAGACTGGATCAGCGGGGCGTTGCTCATCATCGTCGAGACGACGAACGGGAAGTGGTGGTTGAGCTTCGACGATGCGGCTCCCCACCAGATAAACAGGAAACAGAACTGCCAGGCGACGATCCAGTGCTGGACCGGGAAGAGCCCGATGGCCAGGATGGTCGCGTAGATCTCCGGCCGTGCGCCGAGAAAGGACACCTTGTCGCGGAGCCCGAGCAACCCCAGGAGCCCCAGGAGCACGGCGATGCCGGCCGGCGGCAGCTTGCCCGCGGAGCCCGCGGCCGAGTCGACCCCCGTGGCGGCCAGCAGGAAGATCCCGGCGGCGAGCACGCCGCCGTACAGGGCGACGTCGAGGTACGTGCGGGTCGTCCCCTTGGTGAACGGCACCCTGTCGGGCCAGGGCGGTAGCCGGACGGTGCCCGGGCGCAGCCAGTAGAGGACACCCCCGATCGGCGGCACGAAGCGGAAGCTGAGCGGCATCGAGCCGGCGCCGAGGCCGAGGATCTCCCAGAGCAGCAGCCAGACGGCGAGCTTCTGGAAGACGATCGGCTGCGTCCACCAATCGCTGAGGTTCCCGAGGCTGCCGAGCCCCGGCGTCAACGAGATCACGAAGAGCGCCCCGACGCTGAAGACGATCAGCTTGAGGACGTAGATGAAGTAGACGAAGGTCGGCGAGCCGAACCCGTTCACCCCCCAGTCCTGCACCAGCGGCTTGAGCCGCGTCAGGTGCGGCTTGGCCTTCCACTCCTCAAGCTCGAACGGCGGGGGTGAGGGCGTGAAGAATCCCATCTCTCCTGGCGGAAACCCTATTGACTGCGGCGCAACTTCGAGCCTCAGCCGTCGTTATGTTCGTTCGATGCCAACCCGGGCGGCCAGGGCCGGTTTGACGGCGATGGGACTCGCCTGCCTCTGCCTGCTCGTTCTCCTGGTGCAAGGCGAGACATCGCGCGCGGCGAGCGGCAAGCCGAACGTGATCATGTTCACCACGGACGACCAGACGTTCCGGGACATGGCCTTCATGACCAAGACCCAGGCCCTGATCGGAAACCAGGGCGCGAGCTTCCTGCACGCCTACGCCTCCGACCCGCTCTGCTGCCCATCGCGTGTGAGCGTGCAGACCGGCGAATACGCCCACAACACGGGCGTCCTCGGCAACACCCCGCCGGCGGGCGGCTACCAGTCCTTCAACGACAAGAACGACCTGCCGGTCTGGTTGCAGGCGGACGGCTACCGGACGATTCACATCGGCAAGATGCCGAACGGCTTCGGGGAGGTCACCAACCAGACCTACGTCCCACCGGGCTGGGGGCCGTTCAACGGAGGCACTGGCTCGAACTCGAAGGGCGAGTTCTACGGCTTCCTCGGGCCGCCCTCCTCATACACCGGCTTCACCCTGGATGAGAACGGCGCCGACGTGACGTATTCGCCGGACGACTACTCGACCACCGTCTACGGAGACCTCGCGGTCGACAGGATCAACAACCACCTGACGAACTTCCCGAACAGCCCGCTCTACATGCAGGTGCAGTTCTTCGCCCCACACGACCCGGCCACTCCGGAGCCGAAGTACGAGAACGCCTTCGCCACCGCGCCGCTGCCGATCGACCCGAGCTTCAACGAAAAGAACGTGACGGACAAGCCCGGCTGGATCAAGAAGATCAAGCGCTTCGGCCCAGGACTGATCGCCAAGATCCAGACCCGCTACCAGCTCCGGCTCGAGACGCTGCTCTCGGTCGACGACGCGATCGAGAAGATCGTCAATGACCTGCAGGCGAGGGGCGCGCTGGACAACACCTATCTGATCTTCACCTCCGACCAGGGGCTGATGCAGGGACAGCACCGGCTTCACCAGGGCAAGTTCGTCGCCTACGACCCGTCCACCCAGGTCCCGCTGGAGATCCGCGGGCCGGGCATTCCGGCCGGCTCCCAGCCGCGAGCCCTGGTCTGGAACGGGGACATCACCTCGACGATCCTCCAGCTTGTGGGGGCCAACCCCGGCCTCCCCCAGGACGGGCAGTCGTTCCTCCGCTTCGCCCAGGACCCGGCACTCAAGTCGACCCGGCCGATCCTGTTCGAGACCGGGCCACCCGGGACATCCTTCGAGCCGGGGGCCACGGCGGCGGCCAAGGCGAGCCACCCCGTCAAGGTGAGCAAATACGTCAAGAATCTCGACCTCGACCACACGGCGCAGTTCGCGCGTGTGATCACCGCACCGAAGTACCGCGGAATCCGCACCGGCCGCTACCTGCTGGTCAAGTACGGGGACGGCAGCCGCGAGATGTATGACCTCTCCAAGGACCCCCTCGAGCTCAACTCCATCTACAAGAGCCCCCTCTACGCCCCGGTCCGGAAGTTCCTGCTCAAGCACCTCGCCAAGCTGACGAAGTGCATCGGGCCGCCGTGCGACGCGGAGATCGGCAAGCCGCCCAAACCGCTGGCGAAGGCAAAGAAGGGCAAGCAGACCAGCAAGTAGGCGCTTGCGCTCAATAGGGTCCGGGAATGGCCGCACCGGAAACCCCTCCCCCGCTCTTCGGCGACTACTACCGCGAGATCTACGCGAAGGGGATGCTCGCCGGCGAGCGCCCGACTCTGCCGATGGCCTGGGCCGAGCTCGAGACCAAGGCACGTGAGTCGCTCGACGACCGCGCGATCGCCTACATCTTCGGCGGCGCTGGCTCCGAGGACACGATGCGAGCCAACCTCGAGGCCTTCCGGCGCTGGCGGATCGTGCCGCGCGTGCTGCGCCAGGACCTCTCGGTCCGCGACCTCTCGCTGGAGCTGCTCGGCACCCGGATGCCCGCCCCGGTGATGCTCGCGCCGATCGGGGTGCAGACGCTGCTGCACGACGAGGGTGAGCTCGCCTCGGCCAGGGCGGCGGCGACCCTCGGGCTGCCGCTGATCACCAGCACGGCATCAGCAACCGCGATGGAGGAGATCGCCGAGGCGAACGGGGACGGGCCGCGCTGGTTCCAGCTCTACTGGCCGAACGACGACGAGATCGCCGCCAGCCTCGTTCGCCGTGCCGAGGCGGCCGGGTACTCCGCCCTCGTCCTGACCGTCGACAACTACGTGCCAGGCTGGAAGCCACGCGACCTGCAGCAGGCCTATCTGCCCTTCCTCGAGGGGATCGGGATCGCGCAGTATCTCTCCGATCCGGTGTTCCAGGACGCCCTCGAGAAGCCGCCGGAGGAGGACATGGGCGCCGCGGTGGGCCACTTCCTCGGCGTCTTCGCCAACCCGAATCTCACCTGGGAGCGGCTCGAGTGGCTCCGGGGGGAGACGACTCTTCCGATCGTCCTCAAGGGCATCCTCCACCCCGATGACGCGCGGGAGGCCCGGGAGCGCGGCATCGACGGGATCGTCGTCTCAAACCACGGAGGGCGCCAGATCGACGGCGCGATCGCCTCATTGGACGCGCTGCCACCGATCGTCGACGCCGTCGGCGAGGGGATGAAGGTGCTGCTGGACAGCGGGATCCGGTCCGGCGCCGACGCCTTCAAGGCGCTCGCCCTCGGAGCAGACGCCGTGCTTGTTGGCCGCCCCTACCTCTGGGGTCTCGCCCTCGGCGGCCAGGAGGGCGTCGAGATCGTGCTGCGCTCCCTACTCGCCGAGCTCGACCTGACGATGGCGCTCAGCGGAGCCGTGGGGCTGGCCGAGATCGACTCCGGGCTGCTGCGGGCGATCTAGGCGCTAGACGGTGAGAGCGAACTCGGGCGCGGTCGCGTGGATCGAGACCGTGCAGCCCGTGCCGTTTCGAATCTCGACCGCATCGGAGAGCATCCGGGCCAGCCAGATTCCACGGCCTCCGATTCGGTCGGACGGCGGAGTCAGCTGACCGGCCAGGACGTCTTTGATCCCCTCCCCGGCGTCGCTCACCTCGCAGATCAGCTCGCCGTCCTCCTGCCAGATCCGCAGGGTGGCCGGTGGGCTCCCGTGCACCAGGGCGTTGCTGGCGACCTCGTTGACGGCGAGCGCCAGCTCATCGGCCCGCGATTCCGGCAACCCAGAGGCGATCGCCACCGACGTGACCACTTGCCGCAGCGCGTACAGGTCGGCGAGATTGAAGTCGAGCACGGTGACGGGCTCGCCGGGCGGACGCTCGATTCGGGAGTCGAGCCGCTGGCAGAACTTGAGCGCGTCCTCGTACATTTCGCTCGCGACGGAGCCGTCCGGCCCGATGATGTCCCGATGGGTGCTGTGGGCGTGCTCGAGGATCTCTGGCGTCAGGACGCGAGCGTCATACGGGCATAGGAAGCTCACCGGGAGACCGGCAAAGGCGACGTTGATGACGGACTCGTGCCGGGCCCAGTCTCGGATCTGGGCCTCGTTGCCGACTGACCAGGGTGGCTCGCACATCACGCGGACCCTTCCCGAGCCGGCCCGCTCGCGGGTCCAGCGGCTGAACTGCTCCCGGGTGCGCGCGGAGCTCTCGTAGCACTCCTCAGCCGACAGGAGATTCACTCCCTCGGGCTCGCCTCCCAAAGAGTCACGGATGATCTCGAAGCTGCTGTCCTGGACCGCGACCAGGGTGGGCTCGCCGGCCGCGATGCCCTGCTCCACGAAGGGCAGAGCTATTTCCGTGAACTCGTCGTCGGACCCGTAGATCAGGGCCGAATGGACGAGATCCATGTCTGGGGCGGACGCTCCCCCAGCTTGCTGCATCTTCTTTGCCTACCCGGTCGACTGAGCTTTGACTCCCCTGGATCGCCCGCTCCGATCGCCGCCGGAGTGGGTTGCAGAATCCAGAGATGGGGCCAAGCCAAAGGAAGACGACCGCGACCGCACTGGCGGCGCTCTGCCTGGTGGCGGCGGGCCTGCTGCCCGGACCGGCGAGCGCGGGCACCAAGGCGATGGGGATCGACGTCTCGCGATTCCAGGGGCCGATTGACTGGCCCACGGTCGCAACCACGGGTGGCATCAGGTTCGCCTTCGTCCAGGCGAGCAGAGGCAGCGGTGCGGACTGCACCGTGAAGCCGGGGCAGTGCGGCGCCGACCCATTCTTCGCCACGAACCGCGTGGCTGCCGAGTCCAACGGTATCCGCGTGGGCGCCTACCACCGCGCCTTCGCGGCCGGCGGCACCACCGCCGACGCCCGCGCCGACGCGATCGCGGAGGCCGACGTGTTCCTCGGTGCGGTTGGCTCGCTCCAGAGCGGCGAGCTGGTTCCCGTCCTGGACGTCGAGACCCCGTTCAGCGGCATGACCGCCGCGACGCTTAAGACCTGGATTCGCGTCTGGGTCAAGAAGGTGAACAAGCGACTTGGTCGGAAGCCGATGATCTACACGAACGCCGCGAGCTGGGGAGCGACTGGCAACACGCTCGAGTTCGCGAAGGCGAAGTACCCGCTCTGGGTTGCCGAGTGGGGCGTCTCCCGGCCCTCGGTACCGGCGTCGAACTGGGCCGGGCATGGCTATTCCGTCTGGCAGTACTCGAGCTCGGGGACCGTCGCCGGGATTTCAGGGAAGGTCGATCAGGACCGGCTCGGCACGGGGCTCGCCAAGATCACCGTGCGCTGAGTTCGCTGGGCCGGCCGCCGGCGTCCCAAATCCGGACGCAGTTTCGCCCCGCGCCCTTCGCCTCGTAGAGCGCCTGATCGGCGGCGTGGACGAGGGCGTCGGGGGTGCGGCGATCGCCGGTGGCGAACGCAGCTCCGACCGAGAGGGTGAGGTCGATGGAGACGTCGCCCACCCGGACCGGTTCCTCGGCCAGCGCCTCCCGGGCGCGCTCGGCGAGGGTGGCAACGCCGTCACTGTCGATGTCCGGCGCCAGCACGGCGAACTCCTCCCCGCCCCAGCGGGCCAGGCAGTCCTCGGAGCGGAGCACAGAGGCAATCCGGTCCGTCACGGTCTGCAGCACGGCATCTCCCATCAGGTGCCCGTGCTCGTCGTTGACGCGCTTGAAGTGATCGAGGTCGAGCAGGAGGACCGCGGGAACGCCGCCGCTCTCGGGATCGGTGAGCTCGCGGGCGAGGACCTCGCCGAAGTGGCGGCGGTTGAAGATGCCGGTGACCGGGTCCTCACGCGAGAGTCGCTCGGCTTCGGATCGGGCCCGCTCGAGGTCGCGGTTCGCCTGCTCCACGACCTCCAGGGACGCGGCCAGCTCCTCCGAGCGCTTGGACGCGAGGTCCAACGCTGCGTCTCGCCGGCGGGCGAGGGTGCGAAGCATGAATGCGACGGTGAACGTCAGGGCGCCGCCGACCAGCAGGATCATCCAGGGCAGGAGCATTTCGCTCGTGGTCAGGGATCCGCCGGCCACGCTCACGGTCCAGGTGCGGCCCGGAGTCGCAATGGCCGCGTTGACGGCGTTGTCGAGGCCGGATCCGATCGTGGCGAGGGGTGTCACCTGATCGCGGAGCTGAAGCGGGGTCGGGTTGGATGCCACCGGCAGCGCCTCGGCGACCAGCTGCTGGGCATCAACCACCCCGACGATCGCGCTCTGCGATTCAAGGTGGGAGATCTCGCCACTGTCCTTGTGGGACACCACCGGCACGCTCATGTAGAAGCCCTCGTCGCCGTTCGCCAGCTTGATGGGCTCGGAGATGGCGACCTGCTTGTGGAGCGCCGAGAGCTTGAGTGCGTCAGCGGCGGCCGGCCGAGTCACCGCGTCGGCGAGCTTCGCGTTCCCCTGATCGACCGGCGCGACGAGGATCGGATGGGGACCGATGTCTTTCGGCGGCACCAGCTTGCCGCTCGGCGAGTGCCGGACCCATTCGACGCTCACGATCGCGCCCTCGTTGCGGCCTCGGACGTGCGCCCAGCGCGAGAACTCCGCCTCGTCCGCGTCGTCGTGGACGCCGACCATGTCGCCGATGTCCTGGAGGTAGTAGGCCCGGCGTCGCAGGGCGTCGGAGATCCTCATCTGGGCGCTGTCGACGCGGTCGCTCCGGGTGGAGTCGAGGTTGTGCCTGGAGACGAAGTAGGCCGCCAGCGCGCCGCCGATCGTCGCGAGAACCATCGCGATCACGATCCCTCTCTGGAGGGCCTTTGAGCTCACCTCAATCCCTTCGGCCTACGGGGGCCGAAAGTTGAGGAATGCACTCGCCTACACGCAGGAATGACCCAAGAACTGACGAGCGACTCCGGACAAGGGGAGTAATCGGTACCGGCGGCTGCGCCCCTGGACTACCCGGACTCTAGGGTGAGAGGTGCCCGATGCCCGTAACCAGCTCGTGGCGGGCGCGGCCAAAACCGATGTTGAGTCGGTCCGCCTTCCCCTTGTTGACGGGGTCCCGGATCACATCGATCCTGGGGTCGCCCTGAGCAGCAGCCTCCGCCGCGGCGACGGTCCCGTCGCTCGAGCCGTCGTCGAGAATCAGGATCTCCAGCTCCCCATAGTCGAGCTTGCGCGTGCGCCTGATCAAGCCGATGATCGATGCGGCCTCGAGGGCCTGCAGAGGGCTATGAGCGAGCCCGCGATACCCCAGGCGAGGGCGACTGACACGATTGAGAACGTATCGCCGACGAGCGCATTGACCGTTATCACGGGTATGGCGAGCGCGAGCGCTCGAGCGCGATCGGCCACAGGCGCCGGTTGCGCCAATGCGCAACCGTTCTTCCATGGTTGCGCAGGGCCTCGCCCTGGCCCCGAGACCACCGGCACCGCTGCGACCAAAGTGTCCCGTGCTGAAGGTCTTCACAGAGATCCTGCTGTTTTTCGTCGCCTTCGTTCCGCTGCTTGGCGAAGTCATCGGTGCCGACGCCGTATGTGGCGTCCGCGGCATTCGAGAAGTCGCTCTCGGACCCGATCCCGTGGAACAGGACAACCGGAACAGCCGACCGGTCGGGTGGGAGCCTTGCCCAGACCTGCTTCTCCTCTGAGGTGAGGGAGACGTCAGGGGCGGGCAGCGGAGTCCGGGCGGAGGCGGGCGCCGTGGTCCCGGCGGATTGGTCCGTCGAGCTCCCGCAGGCGGCCAGGAGGCACGAGCCGCAGAGCAAGACCGCGAGCATGGCCCACGTTGTCCTCATGCGCTCAGTAACTCGGCAGCAGCGGAATGGCGGTGAAATCCGACGGCGTCATCTCGCAGTCGATCAGCACGTCACCCGGATCCGCGGTGAACACCTGATCAAAGCCCTTGCCGCAACGGATCCGGTCGAAGAAGCCGTCGGCGGCGTAGATCTGGTCGTCGCCGCGGCCCCCGAGGATCAGGTCGTTGCCGGGGCCACCGTCGATGACGTCATTGCCGGGCCCGGCGATGATTGTGTCGTTGCCGGCGTCGGAGCGGAGATCGTCATTGCCCACACCGCCGACGATGCAGTCGTCCCCGCCCTTGCCGAAACCGATATCGGCGCCGCCGGCCAGATTGACCCGGTCCCTTCCGGCGCCACCGTCGAACGTGTCGTCGCCGCGGCGCAGGCGAATCCGACGGATCAGACCGGCCAGGCAGCCGCGGGCTCCGGCGCCGCCGGGCGCGACGGCCGATGAGAAAGCCTTGCCGGCAGGCGCTCGCATGCCGAGGGCCGCAAGCGCGTCGGCTGCGAGAGGCTGCGAGTAGGCAGCGATCACCGGGTTCTTGTCGTCCTTGGTCAGGGTCCGCAGCCGGTTGGTGCCGGCGTATGCGGCCGGGCACATCGTTGCCTGCTTCGGCTTGTTCGCGCAGATCTTCGAGTTGTTGCGGTTCTGGTAGTGGTCGCCGGTCCAGCCCTCCGAGTGCCCGAGCTCGTGCGTCGCGACGGCCTGAAGGTCGAGCTTCTTCGCGGGCGGATCGCCTGAGCCGATGTAGAACTTCTTCTTCTGGTTGAACGTCTGCCGGAAACCGATCAGCTGTCCCGTGTCGGTATTGACGCAGCTGCGGTTCTCGGCCAGCGTGGTGCTGCCCGCCACCTGGCCGCGGAGGATGCCGCCGATCGGAACGCCATTCAGATCCGCGCAGGGATCGGAGTTGATCGCGACGCTCTGCGACTTGTGGACCTCGAAGCGCTCGACGCCCGGAAGCGCGTTCCAGGTCGCGGCCGCGGCGGCGATCCGCGTACGGAACTTGCCGCCCGGCACCGACCCATCGAAGTAGACGTTGCGGACCTGATCCCCGGGGGCGTAACGCGCGATGATCGGGTCACTTGCTCGCGCCGGCGCCGCGACCATGGAGAGAACGCACGCCAAAGCGAACAAGGTGCGCGCCTGGAGCCGGCGCGACGGCGTCGAGCTTGCTCTTGGCGATCTGGCCGTGGTCGCCGGCGACGAATTCGAGCGGCCTACATGGATGAGATGGTCCAGGTCTCCTTGCACCGTGCCCCTGCATGATCAACGCGCCGCCGCACGATCTTTAGGTTCCTGGCGAATCTGGACAAAAAGACTATGAGCCACCCCCGCGGGTCCTCGTGGCCTTCGGCAGGCCGGCTCAGGAAGTGCTTCTTGCAGCAAAGGTGCACCCCGTCGCGGGCATGGACACAGATGAACTCGCCGAGGCGATGGACGAGATCGATTCACGATTGCGCGCTGCGCTGCCCGAGATCGGGGAGGTCTTCATCGACGTGACAGCCCACAGCAGCCTCGACGGTCCAGAGGCGGCCGGCCCGCCTGCGTGATGCGGGGGGACCCGACGCCGGCCTACGGCCTCGGGTCCCCACGGCTCTACTCCTTGTCGTACTTGAACGAGACTCCGAGCCGGATTCGAAACTCGGAGACCTTGCCGTCACTGATCGTCACATCCTGGCGAATCACTTCCGCGATCCGCAGATCGCGCACGGTCTCGCTGACCTTCTCAACGGCGCTCTTGGTCGCCTGCTCCCACGAATCTGCGCTGACGCCGACAACCTCGGTGACGCGATACACACTGTCTGCCATTTCTCTCCTCGGGTAGCGGTCTGTTCAGCCCCTACCCTCGCACGCGGGGATCTGCCGGGCTAGGGCGTAAGACCTGTCCCTGGCCGGACGCAGTAGAAGAATGCAGCCGATGTCCGCATCAGACGACACCAGGCCGACCGTGATCATCGGCGGCGGCCTCGCCGGCGGCAACGCCGTGGCGACGCTTCGTGACGAGGGATTTCAGGGACAGGTCGTCCTGATCAGCCCCGAGCCGGGAGTGCCCTTCGGCCGGCCTCCGCTCTCCAAGACCTATCTTCGCTCCGAGGAGGATCTCGAGGGCTGGTACGTGAGACCCGCGGAGTGGTGGGAGGAGAGCGAAGTCGAGAGGCTGACCGAGCCGGTCGCTTCCGTCGATCCCGTCGCACACAGGGTCGTCATGGAGTCGGGGCAGGAGCTTGAGTATCAGAAGGCCCTGATCGCCACCGGGGGGCGGAATCGGCGGCTCGACATACCCGGGGTCGAGCTGGCTGGAGTCCACCAGCTCCGCACCGTTGCCGAGTGCGATGCGATCAAGGACGAGATCGAGGCCGACCGGCATGCGGTGGTCGTCGGGATGGGGTTCATCGGCTGCGAGGTCGTGGCGTCCCTGACGCAGCTCGGGGTGCGGGTGACCGCGCTCTTCCCGGACAGCGCTCCGCTGAAGCGGGTCCTCGGCGAGGAGGTCGGCGGGGTGATCGGCGAGTTCCACCGCGCGCAGGGAGTGGAGCTGATGCCCGGGAGCAGGATCACCGCCTTCAAGGGCAACGAGAGGGTCGAGGCGGCCGTCACGGCGAGTGGCGATCGCATCGAATGCGACTTCGCGGTCGTCGGCGTTGGGATCGAGCCGGTGCTGCCCACCTTCACGTCGCCCGTTGATCAGGAGAACGGCCTGCTCGTCGACGAGAGCTGCCGCGCCAGCGCCCCTGATCTCTACGGGGCCGGCGATGTGGCGAACCACCTCCATCCGCTGTTCGGGCGGGTTCGGGTCGAGCACTACAACAACGGCGAGAAGATGGGACAGGCGGCGGCGAGGTCGATGCTCGGCTCGACCGACCCCTACGACTACGTCCACACCTTCTGGTCCGACCAGTACGAGCACAAGCTCGAGTACGCGGGACACGCCACGGAATGGGACGACTTCGTGATCCGGGGAAGCCTCGAGGAGGGAAAGCTCCTCGGCTTCTACCTGCAGGAAGGACGGCTGCTGGCGGCGGTCGGCGTCGACCGCGGAGGCGATCCCGAGTTGGACACCGACTCGGAGATGGCGGCCGCCGCGCGCCTCGTCGGGATGCGAGCGGGGCCCGATGCCGGCCGGCTTGCCGACGAGGGAATCGATCTCTGGTCGCTCGCGGATTGACGCGAGACCGCCGGCCTACTCGTTCGAGAAGAGGGGGATATTCGCCCCGCTGGCCGCCACGAGGCGGGTGTCCATCAGGGCGACGACCAGCTCGGCGACGTCGGCCGGCGTCAGGCCCGGACGCAGCTCGGGGTTTGCCTGACGCAGCATCTCGGTGTCCACGGCCCCCGGGCTGACGCAGATCGCGCTGATGCCGTGCTTCTTCCCCTCGGCCGCGATCGCCTCCGTCAGGCCGATGACCCCGTATTTGGAGACGTTGTACGCCGTCAGCCCAGGGAACTTCTCGGTGGCGTAGACGCCGGAGAGCGAGCCGAAGTTGACGATGCGCCCCTCGCCGGAGCGGCGCATCGAGGTGAACGCCGCACGGCAGCAGAGAAACGAACCGGTCAGGTTGACGTCGAGGGAGTCCGCCCAGGCCTCCGGCGTGATCTCGTCGAACGGCGCCGATCTGAGAACGCCGGCCGCGCAGACGAGAGCGGAGAGGCTGCCCAATTCCCCCGCGGATGCGAAAAGGCGCTTCACCTCCTCGGCATCCCCCACGTCAGTCGGCTTCGAGGTCGCCTCGCCGCCGTGCTCACGAATGCGCTCGGCGACGGCCTCGAGGGCCTCGCCGTCGCGGGCGGCGAGCAGCACGTGAGCCCCGGCGGCCGCGATGGCCTCGGCAGTGGCGGCTCCGATGCCACGACTGGCTCCCGTCACCACCGCCAGGCGCCCCTCGAGCCAGTGACGACGGTCAGCCACGTGCTGCTGCCCGGGGTGCGGCGCCTACGACCCGCCGGTAGAGCTGCTCGTGAGACTCGAGGCTTCGCTCCAGATCGAGGCTGCGTTCGGCGTGGGCGCGGCACTCCGAGCGCGACAGCCCAGCGGCCCTACCGACCGCATCAGCCGCAGCCTCGATGTCGCCGGGAGCGGTCAGGAAGCCAGTCGAGCCGTCCGAGACCACCTCGCCGAGGGCGCCGCGCTTGAAGGCGACCACCGGAGTACCGCACGCCTGCGCTTCGGCGGCGAGCATGCCGAATGGCTCATCCCACATCGCGGGACAGAGAACCACGGCGGCGCGAGCCATCGCCGCCCAAAGGGTCGAGCGCACCACCGCTGGATGGACGCTGACGTCCGGGTCGGCCCGCCGGGGGTCGATCCGGTCCCGCGCATATTCGGCGTCGTAGGTATCGCCGTAGAGGTCGATGCGGGTCCCGGCCGCCTGGGCGATCTCGATGGCCTCGGCTGCCCCCTTCTCCGGGCTCAGCCTGCCGGCGAAGACTGCACCGTCCCCACCCGCGGGCGACCACTCGATCAGGCTGGTCGGCACGAGGGGCGGCAGGATCGCTGCTACCGGGACAATTCGGCGCCAGGCGCTCACCTGGAACTCGGACACCCCCGCGACCGTCGGCGGGATGTCGAAATCGGTGGCCTGCCGCAGCGCGCCCGCCACCGACTCATCTGGCGGCAGGTGGACCGTGTGCACCACGGGAGCGGGCAAATCGGCGGCAAGCGTTATCGCCGGTGCGTCGAAGGCGTGGTTGTGGATGACGTCGTATCGGTCTTCGCGGAGCGCCGAGTAGACGGCGGCGAACGAGTCGACAGCGGCATCCGCCCCGGCAACGGCTCCGGAGGCCCGGTACAGCGTGGCGCTCAGCGCCCCCGGATCGACGCCGGCATCGATCACCTGAACGCCCGGTACCTCCGATCCGGCGGCGGCATAGAGGTGCACCTCGTGGCCTCTGCCGAGCAATCCGCGTGCGAGATCGGCGACGAAGGCCTGGGAGCCTCCGCGCTGAGGCTCGCGGAGCGCCGCGACGAGCGGCGCGATCAGGGCGATCCTCATTCGGCTATGGCCTTGACGGCAAGGTCGCGCGGCGGGTTGATTCCCAGCAGCTCGTATGGGACCTGGCTTCGGCCAAGGCGACGCACCTTCGCGACCGCGCCCGGATAGAAGATCGAGCAGAGCTCGACGGCTTCCGCATGGCTCGCGAACTCGACGGACATCTCGCCCTCGAAGCTCACGTACCGGTAGCCATGGGAGGCGAGCCAATCGAGATTGTTCGGCCAGACGATCGCGACGGTGCCGCCCGGCCGGCAGACCCGCTCCATCTCGGCCAGGCCGGCGTCTCCGCCGTGACCTGCGGCGGGGGTTAGAGATGAGCAGGTGACGACCAGATCGGCCCAGTCGTCTGCAGCAGGCAGCTCGTCGAAGAAGCCCTCGATGACTCGGACGCGGCTCCCACCTTCCGCCCGGGAGAGCTTTCGACCCAGGATCTCGCGCATCGGTGCCGCCGGCTCGACGGCAAGTACTTCCTCCGCCCGGTCTATGAGCTCGATCGTCAGCCGACCCGTGCCCGCCCCGACCTCGACGATCCGCTCGACGCCCTGCGGCAGCGACCCGAGCACGCCGGGGTGCAGCCGCTCCGCCGTGACGAGCCTGTCCAAGAGCTCGGGTTCCAGCCGGTAGAGCAGCTCCCAGGCCAGCGAGCTGTCGAGCTGAGGGTCACTTCCCTCCCCTGAGACGAACCGCCTCGCCTCATCCGCGGTCAACACCTGCAGGTCCGCCGCGGTGTAGCGCTTCGGCAGCTCGCGACCCCGCCGCAGCGGTGTCTCAGGCGTGATCTCCAACCTCGGCCCAGTTCTTGTCTGTCTCCCACAAGCGCAGCGTCCGCAGCTGCCCGTCCGGCAGCTCAGAGTTGATCCGCTCCCAGAAGGCCAGGGCAAGGTTCTCGGCGGTCGGGATGCGCCCGTCGAGCCAGAGCACATCGGTGTTCAGGTTGCGGTGGTCCACGTCCTGGATCACCCGCCGGTGGATGATGTCCGAGAGCTCCTTCAGGTCAATGACGTAGCCGGTTTCGTCCTGGACCTCGCCGGCCACGACGATCTCCAAGACGTAGTTGTGGCCGTGCAGGTTCGCGCACTTGCCGAACAGACGCTCATTGTCTTCGTCGGATCTGTCCGGGTCGCGCAGCTGGTGCGCCGCGTTGAACGTCTCTCGGCGACTGACCAGCACCGTCGTCGAGCGGCCCTTCGCCTCCCCGTCCGCGATGGCCGCATCCGTGTCTGTCAGGTCCTGATACGCCACAAGCCTCTCCTCGCTGAGACGATCTGCACGATCGTACTTCCTCCTCGCGCGGGGACCGAGTTCGACCACACGCCGAGGACCTCCCCGGCTGGGGACTCAGGCAGCGTCCTCGGCCTCGGGGCGCCCCGCCGGCGGATCGTCGAGGAGGTCGACCGCCGGTACGAAGAAGAGGTTGCCAGTCACCGCGGTGGAGAAGTCGAGGATCCGGTCGGTGTTGCCCGGGGGCTTGCCGATGAACATGTTCTGAAGCATCTCCTCGATCACCGCGGGCGTTCGGGCGTACCCGATGAAGTAGGTCCCGAACTCGTCCGCGCCGATCTTCCCGAAGGGCATGTTGACCCGCACGATCTGACGCTCCTCGCCGTCTTCGCCGACAACCGTGTTCAAAGCGACGTGCGAGTCGGCGGGCTTCTGATCGTCGGGCATCTCGATGTCGTCGAGCTTCGTCCGGCCCACCGCCCGCTCCTGTTCCTCGACCGGGAGCGCCTCCCACGCCTCGATGTCGTGCACGTACTTCTGAACCACGACGTAGCTGCCGCCCGCGAACTCCGCGTCCTCATCGCCGATCAGGGCCGCGGCCGGAGCCGCCTCCCCCTCGGGATTCTCCGTGCCGTCGACAAACCCGAGCAGGTCCCGCTCGTCGAAGGAGCGGAACCCGTGCACCTCATCCACGATTCGCGCGAGGCCGCGGAGCCGGACGGTCAGGCGCTTGGCCAACTCAAAGCAGAGGTCCATCCGATGGGCGCGGATGTGGAAGAGCAGGTCCCCCGGCGTCGCAGGGGCCCTGTGCCTGTCGCCGGCGAGCTCCCTAAACGGATGGAGCTCGGCCGGCCGCGGCTCGTCGAAGATGCGATCCCAGGCCCGAGCGCCGATGCCGACCACACAGTTCAGCTCTCCCTCGGGGAGCCGGAAGCCGACCGACCGCTTCAGCCCGGTGACCTCCGAGAGCAGATCCGGAACTCCGTCCTCCTGGCCCTCCTCCAGGACCACGGTGAGGAAGATCGCCGCTTCGGTGATCGGAGAAAGGAGAGGCTGCGGCTCAGCCGAGCGGCTCATATCCCGGGCGAGACCGGTCGTCTGGTCATCGCCCCGAAGTATCCCGAGTATGGGTAGCCTCGAGGGGATCCAAATGGAAGCCCACCTCAACAATCACCATCGCGACACAGTCGAGAAGGTCTTCAGGCACCCCTCCAGCAGCAACATCGAGTGGCGTCAAGTCGTGTCGCTGCTGGAAAAGATTGGAACAGTGGAGCACGAGCACAATGGGAAGCTCAAGGTCACGCTCGGCCCCGAAACCGAGGTGTTCTCGGCGCCGCGGGGCAAGGACATCGACGTCCAGATGGTGGTGGACCTGCGGCGAATGCTGACCCAGGCGGGTTTCGCACCAGACGGCACGCCCCCGATCCCCGACGAACGGTCGAGGGACCATGGCGACAGCCGGTGGGGCGAGCCTTCCTAGTCGGGGCGACTGGATGCGCTGACGAGTTGCTCAGTGCGCACTCCGCTTTCCCGCCAGCAGCTCGAGTGCATGCGGAAGTGCTGCCCCGATCGCTTCGCCCGCCTCACCGATGCTCGTCGGGCTGCCGGGGAAGTTCACGATCAGGGTCGCGCCTCGGATGCCGGCGACTCCCCGAGAGAGCATCCAATGTCGGGTATGCGGCCGCGATGCGGCCCGCATCGCCTCAGGGATGCCCGGCGCCTCACGTTCGATCACGGACCGTGTCGCCTCCGGCGTCAGATCGTTGGGACTGAAACCCGTCCCTCCGGTGGTGAGCACCAGGTCGCATGCGTCCTCGTCGGCCCAGTGGACCAGACGCTCGGCGATCAGCTCTCGATCATCCCGGAGCACCTCGCGCCCGACGACCTCAATCCCCAGCGTGGATGCGAAGTCCGCCAGCGCATCGCCGCTGTCGTCGGCTCCGTCCCCCGCCGCCCGCGACGTCGAGATCGTGAGGATTGCGGCCCGCACCGCTCAGGACCCGCGGAGGCCCTCGTCGCCGGCCCCCGATTCGCGGTGCCATTCTCCGCTTCGCCCTCCGGATTTCTCGAGCAGCGCGATCCTCTCGATCGCGACTCCGCGCTCGATGCCCTTGACCATGTCATAGACCGTCAGTGCAGCCGCGGCACAGGCCGTCATTGCCTCCATCTCCACTCCGGTCTGACCGACGGTCCTCGCCTCGGACGTGAGCACCACGAGGCCCGCGGTCGCGTCGATGCGAACCTCAACGCCGACGAAGGTGAGCGCCAGGGAATGAGCGAGGGGGATCAGCTCTGGCGTCCGCTTGGCAGCCTGGATTCCCGCCAGGCGAGCCGTCCCGATCACGTCACCCTTCCGCGAGTCCCCCCTCGCCACCGCCGCCGCCGTCTCTGGTGACATCCGCACGAAGGCTTCGGCTTTGGCGAATCGCTCGGTGACCTCCTTGGCCCCGACGTCGACCATCCGAGCAGCGCCATCGTCGTCGAGATGCGGCAGGTCGTTCATGGCTTTGGACCGTCACCGCTTGCCTGCCCGGCTGGAGCGGCTCCCTGCACCCAGCGGCCCCTCTCTCCGTCCCCAGTGGTCTCGACCTCGCGCTTCCAGATCGGCGCTTCGGCCTTGATCCGATCGATTGCGTCACGAGCGCCTGCGAATGCCTCACCGCGATGGGCGGCTGCGACCGCGACGATCACGCTCGATTCACCAAGCGGAACGGAGCCCACGCGGTGCTCGGCCGCCGCAGCCGCGAGCCCGTGGCGCTCCATGCATTCCGTAAGGATCTGCCGGATCCGCTCCTCCGCCATCTCGCGATACGACTCGTAGTCCAGTCTGGCGACATCCCGGGTCTGGCCCTGAAAGCTGACGATGGCGCCCGCGCTGGGCCGCGAGACCAGCCTGGAGATCCCGTCGAGGGAAAGCGGATCCTCGGTGATCCTGACGTGCACTCCGCCGCTCGACCCTCCACTCACCGGTGGAACCAGAGCCAACTCATCACCAGGTGCGAGCGTCGTGCCGGGTTCCGCGTAATCTCGGTTCACCGCCATTCTGACGGGCATCCTGGTCAGCAGATCCCCGAGCTCTGGACGGGCGGCCAGTTCATCGAGCAGGTCCGCCACCGTTGCGCCCTCGTCGAGCTCAACCTCGAGTGAGTTCGTGCCGGCACGCTCCCGCAGAATCGCGAACAAGCGCACTGTGACCGTCATCGAGGCGATCCTAGACCCCATCCCGCCGGCAACATTTCGAGCTCCACCGAATCGCCAGCCACGGGAGGCTCGGCGTCGCTCGGCACGATTGCCAACGCGTCGGCGCCAAGCATCGACGTCAGGATGTGCGAGTCCTGATTCCCGGTCGGAGAGGCGTGCCAGCCATCGTCCCGAAGCTCCAAGCGGCAACGGACGGCGTGCGCCCGGCCGGGCGGCTTCGGAAGATCGTCATCCAGCGTCGCTCGCACGCGATCCGATCCGTCGGGCGCCCCGAGCATCGTCCTGATCGCGGGGCGCACGAAAAGCAGGAACGTGACCATCGCCGAGACGGGATTGCCCGGCAGGCCGAAGACGAGCGTCCCTCCGGGCGCAGCGCCGAACCAGGTCGGCTTTCCGGGCTTCAGCGCGACCCTCCAGAAGATCTCGTCGACGCCGAGTGAGCCGAGCGCGCTCTTGACGTGATCGTGTTCACCGACGGAAACGCCGCCACAGATAACGGCGAATTCTCCCCCGAGAATGCGCTCGATGGCCGTGCGGGTCAGTGCGGGATCGTCAAGCACCGTCTCGACCGCCGTCAGGTCCGCTCCGGCCGCGAGGGCGAGCGACGGAATCGTGTAGCCGTTTGCATTCCGGACACCTCCCGGCCGCTGCGCCTCCCCCGGCTCGAGCAGCTCGTCACCGGTGGTCAAGACCGCGAGCCGCGGCCGCCGGGCGCAACTCACCTCCCCCACGCCGACCGAGGCAATCACGCCGAGCTCCGCCGCGCCCAGCGTGGCGCCGCGCTGCAGCACCGTGACTCCGGACTGGATGTCGTCGCCGGCGTGCCGCACGTTGTTCCCCTCGGGAACCTCCGTGCGAATCTCCACGCTGCCGTCAAGCGCGCCGGTGTCCTCCACCCGCACGACCGCGTCGGCTCCATCGGGCACCACCGCGCCCGTGGAGATCGCGATCGCTTCACCATCTCCGACCGCCCTGGCGGCGGGCCGCCCGGCGCGGGATTCGTCGACGACGAGCAGGGTCGCCGGCTGTTCTGCGGTGGCGCCCCCGATGTCCCGGGCCCTGACGGCAAATCCGTCCATGGAGGAGTTGTCGAACCCGGGCACCCGCTCTGCGCTCTCAACGTCAGCGGCGAGGGCGCGGCCAAGTGCCTCGCGGAGTGGCACGAGCTCCGGCACCGGGGAACCGACGCGCTCGAGCACGAGGCGCCGTGCATCGTCGATCTCGATCGGTCTGTCCGCGGTCGCAGGCGTCAGCGCGGTGTCACTCCACTGCGAGCATGACGTCACTCGCCTTCACCAGGGCTGTCACCGCGGTCCCGGGCGCAATCCCGAGCTCTCGAACGGCCTCCACAGTGATCGAAGCGACCAGCCTCATCCCACTGACCTCGAGCTCCACATTCGCGATGGCCTCGCCCTCCGTGACGCTCTTGACCTCGCCCGGAAGCTTGTTTCGTGCACTTATCTGCAAGGGCTCCTCCTCCGTATGGGGCCGCTCGGCCCCTGTTTTCGAGCCTAGATGATCACGATCGCGCGCAGTGTGCGCGGCTCCGCCGGGGCAAAGCTGTCTGCATAGGCAGAACCAGGCGGTGGCATACTGGCGCCATGAACGATCTAAGCCTTGGAGAGGCGGCGCGGGCGATCGGCGTGAGCGTCGACACGCTGCGCCGCTGGGACCGTGCAGGGAAGCTCCGCACCACCCGGGACTCGCGGAACCGCAGACAGGTGCCGGCGAGCGAGGTGGAGCGGCTTCGGCGTGCGCCCGCCCGCCACCAAACCCATGACTCATTCTCGGCGCGAAATAGGTTTCCGGGGACGGTGACCTCCGTGGAGGTCGACGGGGTCATGGCGCTGGTGGAGATCCGAGCCGGACCGCACCTGATCACGGCTGCAATCACCCGCGACTCCGTCGAGGAGCTGGGACTCGTGGAGGGCACTCGAGCCACCGCCACGGTGAAGGCGACGTCGGTGATGATCGACCGAGAGGAATGAGAACTCCTGCCTAGGCAATGCATATGTAATGATCGACGCGCCGAATGCGGACCGTGCGATCAAGAGCCAAGCGCCGCCTCGCCCTGCTCGCCGTTGCGGCTGCCTGTCTGGCTGGGTTGACAGGTTGCGGCGGTAACGGCGGCGGCTCGGATCAGTTGGTCGTCTCGGCCGCGGCATCTCTCGATACAGCCTTCAACGACTACGCGGACGCCGCCGGTATCGACGCCAAGATGTCGTTCGCCGGATCGGACGAGCTCGCCGCCCAGATCCGCCAGGGGGTCAAGCCGGACGTCTACGCGGCGGCCAACACGACCTTGCCCGACCAGCTCCACAAGGAGGGTCTCGTCGGCGAGCCGACGGTGTTCGCGACCAACACGCTGGTGCTGGCGGTCCCGAAGGACTCGCAGATCGGCTCTCTCGACGACCTGACCAAACCGGGCACCTCGATCGTGATGGGCGACCCGACGGTTCCCGTCGGGTCGTACACGCGCGAGGTGATCGACCGTCTTCCGGCGGATGAGCGGAACGCGATCTACGACAACGTGCGCTCCGAGGAACCCGATGTGAGCGGCATCTCGGGCAAGCTCACCCAGGGAGCGGCCGACGCGGGCTTCGTCTACATCACTGACGTGACCGCCAGCAGCGGTCAGCTGAAGGCGGTCCAGCTGCCTGCGGACCTGCAGCCCAATGTCGCCTACGGCGCGGCGGTGGTCACCGGAGGAAAGAACCCGGACGGAGCCCGCAAGTTCATCGACGGACTGCTCAACGGGGACGGGGCCGCCGCGCTCAAGGAGGCCGGCTTCAAGCCTCCACCGGGCTGATGCGCAGGGCGGCGTTTGCCTTTGCGCTGTTCCTCGCACTGTTCCTGGTGCTCGCGTTCCTGACCCTGCCGATCGTCGCGATCTTCGTTCACACCTCCCCGCGTGATCTGATCACCAGCCTCGGGGAGCAGGACGCCCGGGACGCTCTCTGGCTCAGCCTGAAGACCTCCCTCGCTGCCCTCGCGATCATCGTGATCGTCGGAACGCCGGCCGCCTATCTGCTCGCCACGCGGGAGTTCCGTGGCCGCTCCGTGGTGGTGACGTTGATCGAGCTCCCCCTCGTCCTCCCGCCGGCCGTCGCCGGGATCGCGCTGCTCGCCGCATTCGGCCCCGAGGGACTGTTCGGCAATGCGCTCGATGATGCGGGGATCCAGCTGGTGCTGCAGACGGCTGGGGTGATCGTCGCGCTCACCTTCGTCGCGGCTCCCTTCTACCTGCGTCAAACGCAGGAGGCGTTCGCCGCGGTGGATCGAAACCTGCTGGACGCAGCGCGCACCTTGGGGGCAACCGAGGCGCGTGCGTTCATCCGGATCGCCGTGCCATCCGCGGGCCAGGGCATCGCGTCGGGGATGGCGCTGGCCTGGGGACGGGCTCTGGGTGAGTTCGGAGCGACCCTGATGTTCGCCGGGTCGTTCCAGGGGATCACGCAGACCGTCCCGCTCGCCATCTTCGCGCGCTTCAACGATGACTTCACGGCCGCCCTGGCACTTTCAGCTGTGCTCGTCATCGTCTCCGCCGCCCTGCTGCTCTCGGTCAAGGTTCTGGGCCGGTCGCCGTTTCTCGGCGGTGGCGCGCCATGAGCGGCCTCGAGCTGAGAGCGCGCGATCGCCTTCGCGAGTTCGAGCTCGATGTGGAGCTGGAGGTCGCTGGGGAGGGCTGCGCGGCGATTGTCGGGCCCTCAGGCGCGGGCAAGTCGACCGTACTGCGCATCATCGCCGGGCTGCGGCGACCCGATCCCGGACGGGTGGCGATGGGAGAAGAAGTTTGGCTCGACTCGAGTAGCAGGATCGATCTCCGGCCGGAGGAGCGCGCCTGTGGATTCATGTTCCAGGACTACGCCCTGTTCCCGCATCTGAGCTCCTGGAAGAACGTCGCCTTCGGAATGTCCGGCCCGCGCCAGGATCGCCGTGGGCGCGCCCTGGAGCAGCTCCGGCGCTTTGGTGTCGAGGGGCTTGCCGACGCCCGCCCCACCACCCTGAGCGGTGGCGAGCGCCAGCGGGTGGCGCTGGCGCGATCACTGGCCCGCGACCCGAGCGTTCTGCTCCTCGACGAACCCCTGGCCGCTCTCGACACCCGCACCCGTGCGCAGGCCGGCCGCGAGCTCCTACACGCACTGAGAGGGACGCGCGCGCTCGCGATCGTCGTCACCCACGACTTCTCGGAGGCGGCAATGCTGGCCGACGAAATCTTCGTCATGGACGCTGGACGCATCGTGCAGCGCGGGACGCCCGCGGAGCTGTCGGCGCGACCCGCAAGCGCCTTTGTCGCCGACTTCGCGGGCTCGGTGGTTCTCAACGGCACGGCGCGGCCTGACGCCGACGGACTGACGCAGGTCGAGCTGGATGGAGGGGGCGTGCTCCACAGCACCGACTTGATCCAGGGACCGGTCGCGGCCCTTGTCTTTCCCTGGGAGATCAGCCTCGAGCCGGTCGGCACCGAGCACCAGAGCTCGGCCCTCAACCGCCTCGCGGTAGAGGTCACAGTGGTGACCGAGATCGGCAACCGCGCCCGGATCGGATTGTCCTCCCCGCAACCACTGGTAGCGGAGGTGACCGTCGAATCGATCCGCTCCCTGGAGTTGCGTCCCGGCGTCCGGGTCACCGCCAGCTGGAAGGCGACCGCGACCCGGCTCGTGGCGCGCTAGCTAACCGCCGATCTGGCTCATCGAACGAGGCGGGCGGCGGAACCCAGGCTCGTTGATGTGGTGCTTGAGCTCCTTCTGCCAGACCGCGTCTCGGATCAGCACCTCAACCTCATCGTCGCTGGCCCCCGAACGCAGGGGACCCCGCAGGTCGGTCTCGTGAATCGAGAACAGGCAGGTGCGGAGCTTCCCGTCGGAGGTGAGGCGGACGCGGTTGCAGTCTGCGCAGAACGGCTCCGACACCGGATTGATGAAACCGATCTCGCCGGATCCGTCGGCGAACCGATAGACCCGGGCGGTCGCGTGGGGCTCACGCGGAACTTCCACGAGCTCGCCGGCGGTTTCTGCGATCGACCTGATCTCGGCTCCCGTCAGTACCGAGTCGGGCGTCCAGCTCTGATCGGCATCGAGCGGCATGAACTCGATGAAGCGCACCTGGTAGTCGGTTGACCGGGCGAGCTCGCAGAAGCGGAGCACCTCGTGCTCGGTGAAGTCGCGCATGGCGATCGCGTTCACCTTGATCGGCCGAATCTCAGGAAACGCGTCGAGTGCTTCGAGCCCGCGCATCACCTGTGCGAGCGCGTCGCGGCGGGTGATCTTGAAGAAGGCGTCCCGCGCAAGCGAGTCCACCGAGACGTTGAACCTGTCCACGCCCGCTCGCACCAGGGCCTCGGCATCACGCTCGAGCAGGTAGCCGTTCGTGGTGACCGAGATCTCGCGAAGGCCCTGGATGGGGCGCAGCATCGTCACCAGCTTCGGGAACTCGCTACGGACCAGTGGCTCCCCGCCGGTCAACCTCAGTTCCGCGACCCCCATGGACGCGAACAGCCCGACCAGCCGTTGTGTCTCCTCGAAAGTCAGGATCTCGGAGCGATCGAGCCAAGGAAGCCCGTCGGCGGGCATGCAGTACTGACAGCGAAAGTTGCAGCGGTCGACCACCGAAAGGCGCAGATCGCCGATCAGCCGGCCGTGTCCGTCGATGAGGGGGTCGCGGGCGCTCATCGCGGAGTTCGGTTCGACGCCCGGCCGACCTTGGACCTGCGTGCGACCGACCGGCTCCAGCGATTCCGGAGAGAAACGGTCGCCACTCTCACGCCGACGAAGCCGCAGGCGAGCACGCCCGGCAGGACCTCCTCGACCGGAACGCCGGCCACGTGAGCGAGCAGGATCGTGTCGGCCGGCAAGCTGTTCACCCCGCCGGCGCGACTTCGCGATCCGGGGCCGCATCGTGAATCCGGCCCTTGACGGTCTTCAGCCGGCCGCCCTCGCGGCCCCGGCGCACCGCCGTGATCTCGCCGAGAATCGAGATGGCG
>CAVRVH010000009.1:0-67786 GCA_963724665.1 uncultured Solirubrobacterales bacterium | reverse complement strand
CTCCCATTCGCGCACCCAGCCTCCGATCTTCGAGTACGTGCGCTCCGGCGCCTTGGGGTCCGGGTCGTAGTAGAGGTCCGGATCCCAGCGCTCGGGGTCGACGTCGCTGATCGAGTAGCGGCCCGTGGTGACGTTGCGCCAGAAGGCCTCGGCGTTCGGGGCATCGGGGAGGATCGCGCTGACGCCGATGATCGCGGCGGCGTTGTCGAGTGAGTCGCTCATGGCCGCATGCGCCCGTAGACGGCTTCCCTGACCTGCTCGAGATCGGCGAGCAGCCCGCCCTGGGCTTGGTGGATCGACGCGAGGTCGAGGCGGGCCTCGAGCTCGCTGAGGTCCCCGTCGGCTCCGGCCACACAGCGCACCCCCTCGGTCGGAACGGACAGCGCGGCGTTGCGGGCGTTCACGCGGCTGGCGGCGGCCAGCGCCTTCGCTCGCAGGCGCCGCGACGCCTTCTCGTTCAGCTCCTTGTCGGCCGCCCGCTGCGCACGTCTGACGAGCGTGGCGGCGCCATCGACCTGCGCGATCAGGGCACCGAGGCGCATCAGGACATGCTGGTGGCGGGTCAACCGCTCCACCCTGGCGCGTTCGAGCAGCTCTGCGAGGGCGTGGTGGGCGAGTGCGGCGACGTCGGCGCCGACCGCGGGATGGTTGCCGTGGAGCGCCTCGAGCTCCCGCGCCCCCTCGTGGTAGTGATCGCCGCCGGACTTCAGGTGCTCCTGCCAGCGGCCCCGCGCGATTGTGATCTCCATGATCTCCGAGGTGCCCTCGTAGATCCTGGTGATCCGAACGTCGCGCTTGATCTTCTCGACCATGTAGTCGTGGGTGTAGCCGTAGCCGCCGTGGGCCTGGAGGGCCGCGTCGGCCGCCGCGTCACCCGCCTCCGTCGCGAGGTACTTGGCGATCGCGCCCTCGACGTTCAGCTGGCCCTCGCCGGCGTCCAGCCGCTCGGCCGTTTCCTCGATCGCCGCCCGCGACGCCTCCAGGGCGACCGCGTGGGGGACGATCAGCTTGTTCGTGTAGCCCTCCTTCTCCGACAGCGGCCCCCCCGCCTGGATGCGCTTGCGGGAGTAGGCGATCGCGCGGTCGAGCGCCGCCCATCCCGCCCCCAGCCCGAAGGCAGCCACCATCAGCCTCGTGTAGCCGAACACCTGCTGGGCCTGGACCAGGCCCTGGCCCTCGACGCCGCCGACGAGCCGGTCGCCTTCGACGTGGACCTTGTCCAGGAACAGCGCCGCCGTGTTGCTCAGCCGGATGCCGTGCTTGTCCTCGTGCTTGCCGTGAGTGAACCCTTCGGCGCCCGACTCGATGATGAACCAGCTCGGTCCGCCGGGCGCGAGGGCGAGGATCGTATAGAGGTCCGCGACGCCCCCGTTGCTGATCCACTGCTTGGCCCCGCTGATCAGGTAGCCCGTCACCTTCCCGTTCTCCGCGACAGGCTCCGCGATTGTCTTCAGCGCCCCAAGGTCGCTGCCCGCCTCGGGCTCGGTGGCGCCATAGGCGAACAGGACCCCCTCCTTGGCGATCCGGGTCATGTACTCGCGCCTCTGCTCCTCGGTCCCGCCGACCCGGATCGGATCGCTGCCCAAGAACGTTGCGAGCTCCGATGTCGCGAGGCCCACGTCGATCGCGGCCATCCGCTCGCAGATGCGATAGACATCGAAGGCGCCGCCTCCCATCCCGCCGTACTCGTAGGGAACGAACAGGAGCTGGATGCCAAGCCCCTCGGCGGAGGACATGCGGCGGACGAGCTCCTCCGGGAACTTGTCTGCCTCGTCGAGCTCGATCAGAAGCGAGTCGGGAAGCTCCCGCGCGGCGAATTCGTCGATGGACTTAAGCGCCACGCTCAACGTCTCGGCGTTGAGCTCGTTGGCCATCAGGCCTCCGACCTGGGGAGCACCAGAATCGGATCCGGACTAACGTCCTCGATAACGCACTTGACGAAGGGCATTCCATTCCCAACGAGCTAGAAGGAAGCCGCTCCCGAACGAGCTAGAAGGAAGCCGCTCGATTGCCCATGCTACCCCTTGAAGTTGAGACGGTCGACACCCGATGAATATCGCGGTCGCGATCCGGCTGATGCCCAAGACTGGCGAGGAGCTCGAGGTTGACGAGAGCGGCACGGACATCGACCGCGAGCTCGTCGAGATGGCCATCAACGAGTTCGACGACCAGGCGCTCGAGGAGGCGGTGCTCCTCAAGGAGGCGACTGGCGCCAACGTCACGGCGGTCGGGTTGCGCTCCGACGGGATCGATGAGGCGCTGCGCCTGGCCTACGCGCGCGGTGCGGACAGGCTGGTGGTCGTTGAGGCCGGCGAGATCGATAGCTACGACTCTCGCACGGGGGCGCTCGCGTTCGCCGAGGCCTTCCGCCAGCTGGAGCCCGATCTGGTCCTCACTGGCGTCCAGACGCCGACCGATGTGTTCGGGCAAACGGCGCCCTACCTCGCCGCGAACCTCGACTGGCCGCAGGTGAACGTCGTCGTGGGTGTCACCCTCGCCGACGGAACGGCACGCGTGACGCAGGAGTACGCCGGCGGGCGCCTTGCGGTCCTGGGCCTCGACCTGCCGGCGATCGTCGGCGTGCAGTCGGCCAGCTCGCCGCCGCGCTACGTCGCGATGGCGAGGCTCCGCCAGGCGATGACCGAGGCGAGCACCGAGACCCTCAACGTCAGCGTCGACGCGCCCGCCGTGGCGTCGAGCATCGTCTCGCTCGCTCGGCCGGCGACCCAGGCTCAGGCGACGATGCTCGAGGGTGACGCGGAGGAGATCGCAGCGAAGCTCGTCGAGGTGTTGCGCGAAGGTGGAGCTCTGTCCGGCTGATGGGCGACGTCCTCGCCTATCTCGAATCGCCCGTTAACGACCGGCTCCTAGGCTTCGCTCGCCCGCTGGCGGACGCCGCCGGAGGTGACCTGGTGGCGCTCGTCGCCGGCGCGGAGCCAGGCGGGAAGGACGGGAGCGCCGCCGACGTGGTGCTCGAGGCCACGCACCCGGCGCTCTCGCCGTATCTGCCGGAGGCGCATCAGGCCGTGCTGGAGGCCGCCATCAACGAGGGTTCGCCCGACCTTGTCGTTCTCGAGAACACCACGGCGGGCCTGGATCTGGGGGCCGCGGTCGCTGCGGCGACGGGGCGTCCGTTCGTCGGCTACTGCGTCGAGCTGGCGGTCGAGGGCGGCGAGGCGCGGTCGGTCAGCGGGATCTACGGGGGACAGCTCCACGCCGCCGCCAACACGCGGCTTCCGGCGGTGTTCGCGATCAATAGCGTGGCGCTGCTCGACGCGCCCCAGGCCGCCGGGCGCGGCGAGCGGGCTGAGCTCGCGCCGCCGGCGAAGCTCGAGAGCCTGAGGACGTCGTTCGTCGAGCCGGTGGAGCAACCCGACGAGGGCGTCGACCTGACGAAGGCCGATCGGATTCTCTGCGTCGGCCGGGGCATCGGGAGCAAGGAGAACATCGAGATCGCGGAGGAGCTGGCCGAGGCGCTGGACGCCGAGATGGGAGCGTCGCGACCCGTCATCGATTCCGGCTGGCTTCCCAAGGTGCGCCAGGTCGGCAAGTCGGGCGCGCATGTGACGCCGAAGCTCTACCTCTCGCTCGGGGTCTCGGGCGCCCCCGAGCACGTCGAGGGGATGCAGGGCGCCGAGCTGATCGTGGCCGTGAACACCGATCCGGGGGCAGCGATCTTCCACATCGCGCACTACGGGGTCGTGGCCGACCTGTTCGACATCGCCGACGAGCTGACGAACCTGCTCAACGAGTAAAGGCTATGCGGGCGCTGCCTGGGCGAGCGCTTGCTCGATCAGCGCCGTCAGCTCGGCAACCTCGAAATCGGCGCCCACGACCTTGACGGCGTCTGAGTACATCGACAGGTCCTTCGGGCAGCTGACGAGGAAGTAGTCGAGGTCTCCCAGCGTCTGCGCTTCGCGGATCCGCTGCTCGCTGGGCCGTTCCGACGTCTCGTCGTCATCGCTCATCCAGATGCGGCCCCCGCCCGCCCCGCAGCAGAATGTGTTCGCCCCGTTGCGAGGCATCTCCACCAGCTCCGCACCGGTCGCCTCGATGAGCTGTCGTGGCGCCTCGGTGATCCGGTTGTAGCGAGCCAGGTAGCACGGATCGTGGTAGGTGACGCGCGTCCCGGAGAGCGGGGTTCGCAGCGAGATGGCTCCCTTCGCGACCAGGTCGGCGAGGAGCTCGGTGTAGTGGTAGACGGGAACGCTGAGGCCGAACCGGGGGTACTCGTTGCGCAGGGCGTTCAGCGAGTGAGGGTCGGTGGTGAAGATCGCCTCGAACTGCGCATCGGCGAGCACGCTCATGTTCTGCTCGACCAGCATCTCGAACAGCCCCTCCTCGCCGATCCGGCGAATGTCGTTGCCCGAGTTGCGCTCGCCCTCGTACAGCAACCCGAACGAGACGCCGGCGTCGTGCAGGATCCGTGCCACGGACTGCGAGGCGACCTGGACGCGCTCATCAAACGACGCGAAGTCGCCCACGAACCAGACGTACTCCACCGGCTCGCTCCGCGCGTCCGGGATCTTGAAGTCCAGGCCCTTGGCCCATCGGGCCCGAAGCCGCGCCGACTTGCCGTAGGAGTTGCCCTGGTTGCCGTAGTTCTCGAGCGTCTGCTGAAGGAGCGGATCCAGCTCGCCCTGATCGACGAGGTTTCGGCGCATGTCCACGATCGTGGGGACGTGCTCGATCCCCACCGGGCACGCCTCCACGCAGGCCATGCAGGTCGTGCACGCCCACAGCGCCTCCGCTGAAATCAAAGGCGCCGAGGAGCTGTCGCCGTTCCGCTGCTGGTCGGGGTGGTCGTACAGGCGATCCCGGATGTCCAGGATCACCTGCCGCGGGGCCAGCGGCGTGCCCGCGGCGGTGGCGGGGCAGACGGCCGTGCAGCGGCCGCACTCGGTGCACGAGAACGCGTCGAGCACTTGCTTCCAGGTGACGTCGGACAGCGAGGCCACTCCGACGAGACCCTCGGGCGGCGGCTCCAGGGCGGCGACGGGAGCGGCGGGCACGTGGGTCACCTCGAGCGGTCGCTCAGCGCCGCGAGGCGGGAGCTTGGCAAAGAACACGTTCGGGATCGCTGTGATGATGTGGAAGTGCTTGGACAGGGGCAACAGGCACAGGAACGCCAGCACGGTGAGGTTGTGCAGCCACCAGCCGACGTCGCTCACCGTGCGCGCCGCGGAAGGGGAGAGGCCCCCAAGTGCCGCGGCCACTAGCGCGGTGAGCGGCGCAAAGTCGCGCTCGTGGCCGTGGATGTCGTCTGCGACCAGCAGGCCGGCGTCGTAAAGCAGGCCGCCGACCATGATCAGCAGGATCATTACGAGGATCAGGACGCCCTCCCAGTGCGGGGCCTCGCGGTAGCGCTGCTCGGCTCGGCCGAGGCCGAACAGCCGCGGAGTGTGCAGGACGACCCGCCGGTAGAGCATGTAGGTGACGCCTACGATCACACTGGCCTCGAGCAGGTCGCGGGCGATGAAGAAGGGCGGGCCCAGGGGCTCGTCGGGCGCGAAGCCGGGGATGTTCCAGCCCGCGTCGAACGCCCGCCCGTACAGCGTGATCACCTGGAGTACCAGGACCACGAAGCCCCAGAAGACGAGCGCGTGCATGATCCCCGCAGGCTGCTCGCCGGAGAGGAACTTGCGCTGGCCGAGTCCGTAGAGGATCGTCTGCCTGATCCGCTCGGGAATCCGGTCCCAGCGCGCTGCGGGGCGTGCCGCGAACAGGAGCCGCGCCCTGGCGGCGATGATGCCCCCGAACACCAGCAGCCCGATCCCCAGGAGGATCGGAAAGAGGACATGGCTCACGCTCGAATCATCGCGCACGCCCACTCCGGTTGCCAGGGGAGCGCGTTCGGCGGCGGGATCTCTACTCGTGCACCTCGCCGGCTGCGGCCGCGCGAATCGCCTCCATTGGCGCGCCGGTCTCGAACGGAAGCTCGACCTCGAGCTCGAGGGTGTCCCCGTAGCGAGAGGCGATCCGGGCAGCCCCGACCTGCTCGAAGAGGTGCAGCATCGACCGGTTGCGAGTCAGGAGCACGGCGGTGAATCGTCGCACCCCTTCCTCGCGCGCCCTCGTCACCAACCGCTCCAGAAGCATGCTGCCCAAACCGCGTCCTTGCCAGACGTCGGCCACGGAGACCGACGCCTCCGCGGTGTCTGGCCGTCCCGGCTCCTGGATCAGCCGCGCCACCCCGATCGCCTCTCCGGTTTCGGCATCGAGCGCAACCAACGCCTCGTGGCCGTGATGGTCAACCGCGGTCAACGTCTCCCGATCCCTGGCCGAGAGCTGCTTCTTGAAGCCGAGGAAACGCCTATAGCGCGCCTCCTCGCCCATCTGCTCGAAGACCGCCTGGACCAATGGACCGTCGTCCCGCTCGAGCGCCCTGACGATCACGATTGATCCGTCGCGCAGCGTCAGCCGCTCGACCTGGGCCTCGCCCCCGCGGTCCCCGGCGTCGAGATTCCCCTTGCCAGCACTTTTGGTCTCCTTCCCCTTGGGGTGTTGCAACTTCCCCATACCATTCCTATACCCGAATCCGTAAGGCCCGTACCTCGTTTATCGCCGCCTGTCAGAGCACCGCTCGACGGAAGCACCGGCGTGCAGCTCGAAGATTTCGCCCCAGATGCCGATCCTGATCGGGTAGGTGTCGGCAGGCCGGGCGCTGACCCTGACGCGGTCTCTGGTGATCTCGATCTCCAGCCCCCAGTGACGCCGATAGCGGAGCCTGAGGTCAAGCCTTGACAGCTCCTCGGGGATTCTGGGGTCGAGCCACAGCACCTCATCTCTGGTCTCCAGCCCCGTGAAGGCACGTTGAACCAGATCCACGGCTCCGGCCATCGCGCCGAGGTGGACCCCTTCCGGAGTGGTGCCGCCCTGGAGGTCGAGGAGATCGCTCTCGAGCGCCTCGGAGAGCAGCTGCCAGGCTCGCTCGCGATCGGAGCGCACCAGTACCCAGGCGTGCACCACCTTGCTCAGGGTGGAGCCGTGGGACGTGCGCGCCATGTAGTACTCGACGTTCTTGGGGATCGTGTCGTGATCGAACGGGTAGCCGAGGCGGGCGAAGAGCTCCCCCAGCTCGTCCGCGGAGAGCAGGTAGAAGAGCATCAGCACGTCCGCCTGCTTCGAGGCCTTGTACCGGTTTGGGCTGTCCCCCTCGGCCTCGAGGATCCGGTCCAGCCGCTGGATGTTCCCGTACCTCGCCCGGTAGGCCTCCCAGTCGAGCTCCTCCAGCTCTTCGTAGCCCTCGAACTGGCTCAGGACCCCGTCATCGTGGAAGGGAAGGAAGAGCTTGCGGCTGATCTCCTCCCACCGCTCGATCTCTTCGCGCCCCAGCACGAGCGTGTGTGAGAGCTCCTCACGACGCTGCTCGGGAAGCGCCCCGAGGACGTCCTGGACTCGCCACAGGACCCAAGCCGCCATCGCGTTGGTGTAGGCGTTGTTGTCTATGCCGGGCCGCTCGGAGCCTGGATAGGCATCGTGGTACTCATCGGGACCGACCACCCCGCGGATCAGGTAACGGTCGCGAGCCGAATCGTATGTCGTGATGCTGGCCCAGAAGCGCGCGATCTCGATGAACATCTCGGCCCCGCAGAGGGCGAGGAACTCGATGTCATTGGTGGCTTGGTGATACAGCCAGACGTCGTATGCGATCGCGGCATTGATGTGTCGCTGGAGCCTGGAGTTGTCGGGGGTCCAGTGGCCGGAGCGGGGGTTGAGGTGGAGCTTCGGGGTCAGCTCGGTGCCGTTCGAGCCGCTCTGCCACGGGTACATGGCCCCGTCGTACCCCGCATCCCTCGCGGCCCAGCGAGCCGAGTTGAGCCGCCGGTAGCGATAACGGATCAGGGCGCGGCTCAGATCCGGTAGACGCAGGTTGAGGAAGGGGTAGACGAAGAGGGAGTCCCAGAACACGTGCCCGCGGTATGCCTCTCCGGCCAGTCCGCGGGCTGGAACTCCGGCGTCGATGTCGGCGGCGTGCTCAGAGATGTTCGTCAGCAGGTGGAAGATATGGAGACGCAACTCGGTGGGGACCAGGTCCTCCTCGTCCTCCAACTCGAGCGAGCACAGGTCCCAGAGCTCCTCCCAGCGCAATGCGTGTTCATCGAGCAGCTCGTCGAAGCCGGATAGGCGGACCACCTCGCTGCCGGCTTCCAGGACCGGTTCGGACACTGCCGGCTCCCGCGACGTGTACACGGTCGTGACCTTCTCCACCGCGATCTCCTCCCCCAGGTCCACCTCAGAGGAGATCTCGAGGCCGACATAGCCCTGTTCCTGGATCGCCGTGGACGCCGGCGCGACGGCCTCACCATCGCGCAGCAGCCGGGTCCGCGAAGCCTCGGCGATCCGAACGTGCGACTGGCTGGTCTCGACCTCGAGCAGGATGGTCTCGGGGCCCTCGGCGCGCGCCTCGATCGGCACCAGGTGGTGGCTGGCAAGGCCGCGGTAGCGCGCGACCCCGCCGTTCGACACCCGGCCGTCGAGCGCGGAGCGGAACGTGACCCGGCCCGACCAGTTGACCGGCAGGAGAGTCATCTCCAGCGCGAATACGTTCGGTCTCGCCATGCTCAAGAAGCGCTGCTGCACGATCGCGGTCTCACGGCCCTCGCCATCACGGAACCGAACCCTCCGCGTCAGCACCGCGCGCCGCAGATCGAGCGTCTGACGGTACTCGGCGAGCTCGACCTCGCGGACGTCGAACCACTCGCCATCCTCGATCCGGAAGGCGAGGTGGAGCCAGTTCGGCAGGTTGACGAGCGACTCGTCCTCCACCTCGCGGCCCGCAACCTCGCTCTTCAGCCGGTTGTACACGCCGGCCGCGTAGGTGCCCGGGTAGTGAGTCCCGTCAGCATTCGCCTCGGGGGCCGAGCCACGGCTGGCGAAGCGTCCGTTCCCGAGCGCGCAGAGCGCCTCGCGCAGGGGCTCCTGTTCCGGATCGAAGCCCTCGTAGATGAGCGACCAGCGGCCCAGCGTCGGCGTCCCCGCGGCCGCCGCGTCGCTCATCGGTCGTCGCGCCTGGTCGAGGAAACGCGCACGGCACTGAGGTCGGCGACGACGACGTCGGCGCCCCTCTCACGCAGTGCCTCCGCATGGCCACCACGGTCGACGCCGATGACGAGCCCAAAACCCCCGCGGCGACCGGCCTCGACGCCGGCGAGCGCGTCCTCAACGACGGCGGCCCGTTCCGGCTTGACTCCGAGCCGGCTCGCGGCCTCCAGGAATACCGCGGGGGCTGGTTTGCCCTCCAAGCCCAGCGCCTCGGCGTCCACGCCATCGACCTTCGCGTCGAAGAGCCGGGTGATTCCGGCTGCCTCGAGCACCTGGACGCAGTTACGCGACGCGGAGATGATCGCCGTGCGACTCCCGTCTGTCCGTAGCTGCCGCAGCAACTCGATCGAGGACGGGAAGGAGGCCACCCCGCCCTCTCGCAGCAAGGCGAGGAAGAGCTCGTCCTTGCGATTACCCAGCCCGCAGACGGTTTCGTCGGTCGGGGGATCGCCTGGCTGGCCGCGCGGGAGCGAGATCCCACGCGAGGCAAGAAACGACCGGACTCCGTCGTAGCGCGACTTTCCATCCACGTATCCGTAGTAGTCGTCCTCCGAGAACGGCCGGTGATCCTCGCCTTCGCGGTGCGGGCGGCTCGCGAGCCACTGGTCGAACATCTGCTTCCAGGCGGCCTCGTGGACCGAGGCGGTGTCCGTGATCACGCCGTCGAGGTCGAAGATCACGGCATCGAAATGGTCCGTATGGATTTCCAGCGAAGCGTCCTGCTCGTCAGCCGTCATCCCGAGAGCTCGTTGCAATGTCCAGTCAGTGACACCCTAGTGCCAAGCGCTGGCGGGCCCGGCCATCAACCCCGATGCGGCGACTGGACTTGAACCAGTCAGGCTTCGCCCCAAGCCCGAGCTCAGCTCTCCCTGGGCACGACAATCGGCTGGAACACATGACGCAGGGGGACCCCCCAGCAGTTGAAGGGGTTAGGCGATGAGGCCCTTTGAAACCGAACACTAAACCTGGTGAATTGCCTGAATTAGGAGTAGATGGGGCTCGAAACCGAACAGCTGCTTCCATTCGGGAGCGAGTCAGGAGTACCTGGCCTCCCAGGCGTTCCGATAACGCTCAGGCCCTCCTCCCCCGATGCTGGTGGGTAAGCACGGGACCGGCCTCTAGTAGTCCTCTTCCTCCTCACCCGGAAGCGGAGGTCCCGTGGGTGCCGGTGCCTGATCGCCCTCCTCGATCTTCTTACGCTCGGGAGGTGATTCGGAGGGTGGCGGTGGGGGTGGCGGCGGTGGTGGGGGTGGTGGCGGCGGCTCGGGTCGATCCCGTTCCGGATCCCGTCTCGGCTTCTCGTTCATTTCTCCTCCGGCGGTTTTGGTTTGTCGCGTACGGACTCGCCCAGGGGTTCGGCGTAAAGCATCATGCGGGTCGCCGCCCTCGCGATATCTCGCTCCTGAACGTCGGTGCGCGGTCGTTTCAATCCCAGCTGCTCATATAGCTCCAGCCGGTGCATGTCGAACGCCGCCCGGACGGGCATGCCCCAGCGCACGGCGGCGCCCACCATCGCCCGATACAGCCCCCAGGTCAGTACCCCAGTGACCACGACCGTAGCCAGGGCGAGCGCTAGCTCGGCAAGTGGCGATGACGGCGGATGGATCAGCAGGTCGACCAGCACGTAGACGGCAGCCAGGGGCACCAGCACGGACAGGTTGAGAAAGAAAGTTGTCAGCGAGGCGCTCCACCGGGGGCTCCTCTATATGCAGACCGCGTCCCCACCTAAGGAAGAGCGCTGCTTTTCGTCCAAAGCAGCACTCTCAGCTGATCTCTGCCGACTCGCCGGAGACTCCCGCTTTCACGCGGAAGCCCTCTCGTCAATTAACCGTCACTGTTGCTCCGGCCGAGGAACAATGGCGACCCTCCTAGCGCTCCCGCAGCGGCAGGCACGCAACGAGGATCAGAAGCACGGCCTTCATTGGCCGGCAGCCTACTCCCGAAGGGAATCCAGAGCGTTGCCTCGGGTTCCGCGCCGGTCAAAACGGGGATGATGTCCTCGAGCAACGCGGAGGAGAGTCCATGAGCATGAGCGCGACCGAATCCCTCACCTACGAGGAGGCCTGCGAGGCGCATCGCTGGCGAGTGCCCGATCGATACAACATCGCGGCCGACGTCTGCGACGGCCAGTCGGCCGATCGCACCGCGATGGTCTTCGAGGACTTCCGTGGCAACCGGCGCGAGGTGAGCTGGGCCGAGCAGCGCTCCCTGGCGGACCGCGCCGCCAACCTGCTCGTCTCGCACGGCGTGGAACGGGGGGACCGGGTGGCGGTCTGCGCTCCCGCGTCGCCGGAGACCGCGGCGATGTTCCTCGGCACCTGGAAGGCCGGCGCGATTCTTCTCTCCCTGTCAGTCCTCTACGGCGACGAGGGAATCGAGCACCGCATCAAGGACTCGCAGCCGAGGCTGATCGTCACCGACGCGGCCAACGCCGACCGGATGCCGGGTTCCCTGGTCGACGAGGTGATCGTGCTCGACGCCAAGCTGCTCGCCGAGCAGGACGATCGCTTCGAGACCGTCGACACCTCGGCCGACGACCCGGCTCAGATCTACTACACGTCGGGAACCACGGGGCTCGCCAAGGGCATCCTCCACGCCCACCGATACATCCTCGGCCACGAGGAGTTCGTCTATTGCCACGAGGTGCGGGAGGGCGAGCTCTTCCACGGGATGGGCGAATGGGCTTGGGCGGCGGGCATCTGCCCCTTGATCGGGCCGTGGCGCTACGGCGCCGTCCAGTTCGTCTATCAGCGCGAGGGAGGCTTCGATCCGCGCGAGCAGCTCGAGGTGCTCTCCAGACACGGCGTCACCAACGTCTTCGCCACCCCGACGGCGATCCGTTCGATGATGTCGATCGAGGACGCCGGCAAGCGCTACCCGCAGCGCTTCCGCCGGGTCTGCTCCGCGGGGGAGCCGCTCAACCCCGAAGCGATCCGCTGGTTCCGCGACCAGTACGAGGTCACGGTCCTCGACTTCTACGGTCTCAGCGAGTCGTATCCACTCTGCGGGAACTTCCCCTTCATGGACGTGCGGGAGGGCTCGATGGGCAAGCCGATGCCGGGATGGGACGTACAAATCCTCGACGAGGACGAGAACCCGGTCGGGACCGGCGAGCGCGGCGAGATCTGCCTGCGCGCCCGCTCCAACCCCCACTATCCCCTCGGATACTGGAACAACCCCGAGGCCGCCGAGGAGACGTTCGGTGGCGAGTGGTTCCACACCAAGGACGCGGCCGAGCGCGACGAGGACGGCTACTTCTGGTACTCGGGCCGCGCCGACGACGTGATCATTTCGGCCGGGTACCGGATCGGGCCCTTCGAGGTCGAGTCGGCCTGCATCGAGCACCCGGCCGTCCTGGAGGCTGCTGCCGTGGCGTCCCCCGATGAGCGCCGCGGCAATGTCGTCAAGGCGTTCGTCGTGCTCGTCGAGGGATCGGAGCCTTCGGAGGAGCTGGCCGAGGAGATCAAGGGATTCGTCCGAGGCCATCTCTCGGCCTACGCGTATCCGCGCCGGATCGAGTTCGTTGACGAGCTGCCCAAGACCCTGACCGGCAAGATCCGGCGGATCGAGTTGCGAGAGGCTGAACGCGAGCGGATCGCGTAACCGCGCGGGCGGGATCGACGGGTTCGGCGAGCTCGCCGCCGGCTGGCCGGAAGCCGCTCCGCTCGGCTGGGGACACGGACGACCCGACACCTGTCGCGCGTTCCGTCTGCTTCCGGCTCTCGGACTGGTCCGAGGCAATCAGCGGCGAGGTGATCCACGTCGACGGCGGCGCCGCTGAAGACGCTCAGGAAAGAACTCGCCAATACGAAACTCGCGCAGCTAACGCCAAACGAGCTCGCTGAGCTGCTCTCGGACCTGCTCGGATAGGGCAGTGACATTTGTGCGCGCGTCATTCCGGGGCGGTGTGCCCTCGCAGCGGAACGCGATTGCGAACCCTCCCCTACCAGGCGCCTGCTTTTCGTTCAAAGCGGCTATCCCGGAGCCGATCAGCTTCCGGCTAGGTCGCCGAAGAAGTACGAAGCGGTGACACCGCCGTCCATCAGGAAGTCGCTGCCGGTTATGAGTCCACCGTCTGGGCCCATGAGGAGCGCGGCGACCGTCGCGACCTCGTCAGGGGTGCCAGCGCGGCCCGCGGGGGACAACTCGATCATTCGCCGGTACCCCTCACCGCGGGGGCCGGTGAGTTCGTCCTTCGCGAGGGGGGTGACGATGATGCCGGGGCTGATCGTGTTGATCCGCGCATCTCGCTTCCCCCAGCGAACAGCCTCCGCCATCACTCGCAGGGAGTTGCCTCGCTTGGCCAGCTGGTAGGCGTGCAGAGAGTCCGTCACCTGGTCAGGCTGGAGCAAAGGGAGGGTCAGCAGATCCTCCGTCGGTGTTGTCGCAAGGGCGGCATCCTCTTCCGCAGTTAGGGCACCCAGTCGGTGCCCGGACTGGGAAGCGATCACGACCCCCGCGCCTCCCGGCGCGATGATGTTTCCGAATTCTTCAAGGACCAGCGCCGTTCCGTAGAGGTCCACCGCGAGGATGGTCGCTGGCGATGCCTGGCTGGGCGAGACCCCCGCAGCATGGACGACCCTGGTGACGTCGCCGAGGTCGGTTGCAGCTTCGACGAGCGCGTGAACGGTCTCCCGCGAGGACCCATCGACGCTCGCCGTGCTCACCTCAAAGCCGGCGTTGCTTAGTTCCTCACCCGCTGCATCCGCGTACCTCTGATTCAGATCGCTCAAGAGCACGTGCTTGCCAGGACTAATCCGCCGGGCGATCGCTCGACCGATCGCACCTGATCCGATGAGGACGGTGACCTCGCCCATGACAACAACGTATCTCCCAGACTGCTGCTTTCCATGCAAAGCAGTAGTGATCCGAGTCGGGACGAGCCGGCGGTGACGCCCGGCCAGGCCCTCGGTCTGGCCCAGTTTGGCCGTTAGGTGGCTGATCAGACTCTGAAACGGGGCGCGGCGACGCGGCACCGCCGCGATCGAGATCCGGGCTCTCGCTCCGCCACGGGAGCAGGCGTCCGACCCCGCCCTCTCTAAGGCTCCCTAGGCGGCCGCTGCTGTCCGACCGCGCCCGGCGAGGAACTCGGCTTCGGCCTCCCCCAGCGGCGTCGCGGGCGCCTCGCCGTGCAGGTACTCCGCGGCGATCGCGCCCCAGTCTGCGCCAGCGCGCAGCTGCCCCAGGACCACGGCGACAATGCCGTGCATCCGCCGGATCAGGATCGCCTCCGGCGGCAGCGTGAATTGGTTCACCTGGACCCTCATCGCGGCCCGCTCCTCCGGGTCCGGCCGTTCACGATCGCGGTCGCGGCGGTCGCCGGGGGAGAAGCGCCGCTCGCCCGGGACCGCGTACCACTTGATCGCCATTCTCATTAGCCTCAGCGCGAAATCGGCGTCCACTGCATCCGCGCGGCTCGCCGGCAGATAGCCGCCCGCGCGCAGCGCCGCCTTGAGGGCCTCCGCGTCCCCATCTCGCACGGCGAGAGCGATCGCCCGCTCGGCGGCCAGGCGCGCGGCGTCGACGCGGCGCACAAGGCCGAAGTCGAGGAAGCACACCCGACCGTCGGGACACAGCAGGTAGTTGCCGGGGTGCGGGTCCCCGAGCGCGATGCGGTCGCGATAAAGCAACCCGAAGTAGAGCCGAACGACGATCTCGGCGTAGCGATCGCGCTGCACCTCATCGGCTCGGCGGACCACCTCGAAGCGCTCCCCCTCGACGTACTCGGACACGAGCACGCGCCGGGTCGAAAGGCTCGTGTCGACTCGCGGCACACGGATGAACGGATGTCCTCGCAGCAGCCGCCCGACGCGGCGCTGGTTCTGGGCCTCGAGCTCGTAGTCGAGCTCCTCGCCGATCCGCTCGCGCATCTCCGCGGCGAGCGCCTTCGCGTCCAGGCCCGGGGCGAGCCTTTTCACGAGAGGCAGCAGCATCATCGCGTTGCGCAGATCCGTTTCGACCGCCTCTGCCACCCCGGGGTACTGGATCTTCACGGCCACGTCGTCGCCGTCGATCGTCGTGGCGCGATGGACCTGACCGATCGATGCCGCTGCGAACGCGTGCTCTTCGAAGTCGCGGAACACGCGCTCGAGCGGACCGCCGAACTCCTGGCGCATCAGCTTCTCGAGGTCAGCGAACCGCACAGGCGCGACGTCGTCGCGGAGCGCCGCGAGCCTCCGTTGCAGCTCGTCCCGCTCGTCCTCGGGAAGGCCGTCGAAATCGACCATCGAGATCATCTGACCGACCTTCATCGCCGCGCCACGCATCTGCCCGAGCCGGTCGACGAGCTGCCCGACCAGCGCCGCGGTGCGCTCTTTCTGGGCCGACGCCGCGCGCTCAGGCGTCCGGACCCGGTTGGCGGTTCGCATCCCGGCCCAGCGCAGGCCCTGCCCCGTCACGAGCCCGCCGACACGCGCCGTCCGGGCGAGTCGGCCTTTGGGCAGCCTTCCCGCCTCTCGGAGTGAATCTTCGTCCTGCGTACCCATTGACCGAGCCTAGCGGGGGTCGGCCGCGGCGCCCCATCCTGCTTGTTGCTGGCTTGCGTGAGAAGCAGGAGTGAAGCGTCAAACCGCTGCTTCCATGCAAAGCGGCACTCAGGTGACCCGCGCAGCCGCTCCTCCGATCGGCGAAATGGAGCAGTGCGGGCGTACGCTGCTCCTCTTCATGCAATGGGGCAGCGGATTGCCTTGGCGAGGTTGTCGTCAGCGCCGGCCTCGAAGCCGCGCAGGCGATCGGCCTCGCTGGACCGCCCGGAGAGCACCAGGACCGGCAGCTCGGGGTCGAAGCGCTCCCCCGCCGCTCTGATCTCTCGCAGCACATCTATTCCCGGCGCGTCGGGCAGCCCCAGGTCCAGCAGCATCAGGTCAGGTTGGTTGTAGCCGCAGAGCCGCAACGCGTCCGATGCGCTCGGCGCCGGCAGGGCTCGGTAACGGTCGGCGGTCAGGTGGTCGCAGAGGAGCTCGCGCGTCGCATCGTCGTCCTCGCAGACGACCACCGTGGCGATCTCTTCGACCTCTGGAAGCACGACCTCAGTGAGCGCTGGGGCGCAGGATCTCTCCCCCCGGACCAGGGGGTACGATCGGCCGGGATGGCAGGGGAATCAAGGTGGATCTCCCGGGGCGCGATGGTCTTGGCCGTGATCGCGGCCTCCATTGGGGTGCTCATCATCGGCGGGGTCGCCGGCGCCGCAAAGAACGCGAGGAAGCTCCACCGCGGTCCCTACCCCGCGCTGGGCAAGTGCCCGGTCTTCCCCAAGTCGAAGGTCTCGGCCGGGGCGCCGTCTCTTCCCAACGAGTCCGCCTGGCGCCAGGACATCTCCAACGCGCCGGTCGATCCGAACTCCGCCGGATACATGGCCTACATCGCCACCCACGGGGGCGACCAGCTGATCCCCTACTTCGGCTCGGAGCGACGCCAGGGCTTCCCCTACGTGGTTGTCGGCAGGCACCAGCACCGCTACCGGATCCAGTGGGTCGGGCACACCATCTCCCGGGGCCCGCGCGCCCCGATTCCTGCGCGAGCCTTGGTGGAGGCCGGGCAGTTTGACGACGGCGATCGCCATGTGATCGCCGTGGACCGCCACCGCTGCCGGCTCTTCGAGCTCTTCGCCAGCTACTTCCGCCCCGGTCACCCTCCCCACTGGGACTCGAGCGGCGGCGCGATCTGGAACCTGAGGAAGAGAGCGCCGCGCCCGGGTGGCCAGGGCGCGGCTGACGCCTCCGGCCTCCCCATGTTCGCCGGCCTGGTCCGCTATGACGAGGTCCGCCGGGGCGCGATCCACCACGCCTTCCGAGTCAGCCTGACGGGGACTCAGCGGGCCCGCATCCTCCCGGCGCTCGACTGCGCCAGCGCGATACGAGACTCCAATGCACCCCCCATGGGACTACGGCTTCGCCTGCGTGCGAGCTACGACCTCTCCGGAATCGGCGGCCAGGCCCGGGTGATCGCGGAGGCGCTCAAGCACTACGGCCTGATCGTGGCCGACAACGGCGAGAACTGGTTCTTCTCGGGCACCTCCGATCGCCGCTGGAACAACGAGGACCTGAACCAGCTCACGCAGATCCCGGGCAGTGCCTTCGAGGCCGTCCAATCGGCCGCCCCGGTGCAGTCCTGCTAGCCCGGCCTAGAGATGCAGCCGGCGCCGCTCGAGGTGGTGCGTCCGGGTGCTCCTCCGGGGCCGGCTCGTCTCCCCCGGTCCGCCGTACCAGTGCCCAGGTGAGGATGGCGCCCACGGAGACCAGGCCGACCAGGACCCAGGTCGAGTCAGCAAGGGCGGTCGCAAACGCGCCGGCCGTGTCGCCCGGATGTTGCTCCAGCCGATCGGACTGGATGCTCTGGAAGACCGCCGCCACGACCGCCAGGGCGACCGCACCGGCCGTCACCCGCACCATCGCCAGGACACCAGCGGCGATCCCGGCCTTCGCGCGCGGCATCGCCAGCATCGCGGCTGTCGACATCGGGGCGTAGACCAACCCGAGGGAGATGCCGAAGAGCAGATAGCCGGGCAGCAGCGCGCCATAGGAGCTGTCGGCGTCGATCTGGGTGAGGAAGGCAAGCCCGACGGCCCCGCAGACCATGCCTACGGTCATCAGCCCACGCGGGCCGAAGCGCTTGATCAGCGGTCCGCAGAACGGCGAGATGAACACCATCGGCGCTGTGATCGGCAGGACGAGGACGCCGGCCGCCACCGGCCCATGGTCGAGGACCTCCTGCAGGTACTGGGGCTGGAAGAAGATCACCACCCAGTAGGCGCCCACGAGGGCGAAAGCCGCGGCCGATGCACCCAGGTAGGGGCCGTTCCGGAAGAGGCTGAAGTCGACGATCGGCGAGCTGACCCGGTGCTCGATCGTCCAGAAGGCCGCGAGCAGCAGGACGCCGACGGCGATCAGGCCGAGCGTCTTCGCCGATCCCCAGCCCCAGTTGTCAGCCCGGACGAGCGCGAAGACGACCGCCAGCAGACCCGGGGTGAGCGTCGCGAGGCCCGGGTAGTCGAGCTTCGGCGGCGAGGTCTCGTCGCGAGACTCGTGCGCCGCCCAGCTGGTGATCGCGATGCCGAGCGCGCAGATCGGCAGGTTGATCCAGAAGATCAGCCGCCAGTCGACCTCGATCAGCGCGCCACCGACCAACGGCCCGATCGCGAGCGCCAGCGCGGAGACCGCGGCCCAGATGCCGAGCGCCTGGCCCTGCTGCTCGACCGGGAAAGCGTGGCTCACGATCGCCAGGGAGAGCGAGAGCATCGCCGCTCCTCCTGCCCCCTGAACCACCCGCGCGGCGACCAGGACGGCGTCGTCCGAGGCGACAGCGGCAAGAACTGAGCCGGCGCCGAAGACCGCCATGCCGATCACGAAGATCCGTCGCCGGCCGTAGATGTCGCCCAGCCTCCCGGCGGTGACGACCAGGACGCTGATCACCAGCAGGTAGCCGTTCAGGACCCACTGGACGTTGTCGGCCGAGGCGTGGAGGTCCTTCTCGATCGTCGGCAGCGCCAGAGCGACGACGGTCGAGTCGAGCATCAGGATGAAGAGCCCCAGGCAGGTGCCGACGAGCACCCACCATTGCCGCCTCGTTTCGGCGGTCGTGGTCACCTAGGGAGAGGGCAGCTCGAGCACGGCCATCGCGCCTGGGCAGCGTATGACCCGGCACGGCGCCACGGCGCGGCGCAGCTCGATCACGCGACCCCTCTCGTCGAGAAACAGCACGTCGATCGGGAACCTCATGCCGAAGGTGTGGATGCTGCGACAGCGCGGGATCAGCAACCCGGGCCCGGCGCGATCGCGGGGCAGAAGGGCGAGCCCGAGCAGGCGGCCGGGCAGGGTCCGCGCAACCGGCACTGCGAAGCCCAGAATCCCAGCGTGCTGGAGCCCTCTGAAGCGGATCGGCGTCCCCACGCTCACATAAGGTTCGGCGCGCATGGAGTACGCAGCCCAGCGACCCGTCGCAGTCGCCCGCCCCGACTCGACCTTCCTTCAGCGGGTCTTCCTCTGGATGTTCGTCGGACTCACGATCACGGGCGGAGTCGCGGCGGCGATCGGCTCATCGGACAAGCTGCTCACCGACATCACCGAGAGCCCGGGAATCGTCATCGGGGTCGTGATCGCGCAGCTGGCCCTCGTGCTGCTGCTCGTCTTCCTGCTTCCCCGGATGTCGGTCGGGATGGCGACCTTCCTCTTCCTGCTCTATGCGGCGACGGTGGGGGTCACCTTCGCCTTCCTGTTCGAGCTGTACACGACCCAGTCGATCTTCACCGCGTTCCTGATCACCGCCGGGATGTTCGGCGCGCTCGCGGTCTGGGGTGCGGTCACCCACATCGACCTCTCCAAGGTCGGCTCGATCGCGTTCATGGCCCTGATCGGGTTGATCCTGGCGACGATCGTCAACGTCTTCTGGGCCAACTCGACGCTCTACTGGGTCACCACGTACGCCGGGGTTGCGATCTTCGCGGCCCTGACCGCGTACGACATGCAGAAGCTCAAGCAGATCAATCAGCAGGGGCTGACCGGCGACGCTGAGGGACGCGCCTCGATCATGGGCGCGCTCGCCCTCTACCTCGACTTCATCAACCTCTTCCTATTCCTGTTGCGGATCTTCGGCCAGCAGAGGTAACCGACCCGATACTTTGGATCGGGTGACCGATCAGGGGGACACGCCAACCCTGTACGAGTGGGCCGGCGGACGCGAGGCGTTCGAGCGGCTGATCGGCGCCTTCTATGACCGGGTCGAGGGCGACGAGCTGATCTCGCCGCTCTTCCCCGGCGGCATCAGCGAGGAGCACCGTCACAACGTCACGCTCTGGTGGATCGAGGTCTTCGGCGGCCCGCCCGCATACACGAAGGAGCTCGGCGGCTACCACCGGATGGTCGGCAGGCACCACGATCTCGGGATCACCCCGGAGCAGCGGCTGCGCTTTGCGACCTTGATGAGCATGGCCGCCGACGACGCCGGCCTGCCCGACGACCCGGAATTCCGGTCGGCCTTCATGGCCTACGTCGAGTGGGGCACGCGCCTCGCCCTCCACAACTCGCAACCAGGCGCCGACGATGTGCCGCAGGAGGCCCCGACGCCTCGTTGGGGCTGGGGAGAGGCCCCACCGTATGAGCCCTGATTCCGCGGTCGAAAACGGACCGGACGGGAAGCCGCGCTGCTGGTGGTCCCTTGGCACGCCCGACTACGTCGACTACCACGACTCCGAGTGGGGTCGGCCGCTGCACGGCGACGCGCACCTCTACGAGCGCCTGACTCTCGAGGCCTTCCAGTCCGGGCTCTCCTGGCTCACCATCCTGCGCAAGCGCGAGAACTTCCGCCGGGCGTTCGACGGCTTCGACATCGAGAAGGTCGCGGCCTATGGCAAGCGGGACGTTGCCCGGCTGATGTCCGACGAGGGCATCGTCCGCAACCGCAAGAAGATCGACGCCGCGATCGCGAATGCCCGCGCCGCAGGCGAGCTCCACGCAGCCGGCGAAACCCTCGACGGGCTCATCTGGAGCTTCGCGCCGGATCCTGAGTCCCGGCCGGCCCCGAAGCGCAGCGCTGACATACCGGCGATCACCGACGAGTCGACCGCACTCGCCAAGGAGCTCAAGCGCCGGGGCTTCGTATTCGTCGGGCCGACGACCGCGTACGCCACGATGCAGGCCGCCGGGCTGGTCAACGACCACCTCGAGGGGTGCGCTTTCCGGTAGCACACGTCGACGTCCGGTCTGGGTTCCCTTTTGCTGCAACCGGACGTTCAAGGGGGCTCAAAAGCTGGCGGCGAGCACCCTCATCCGCAAAGATGCAGCAACGCCGTGGACGAGACCGCACGCAGAGGAAACTACGAGTCGGGCGCCGACTACGTGCTCGAGTACGGAGAGCTCCGCTTCTCCTTCAACGAGCGGGACTTCGCCCAGCGCGTCGAGCAGGCGGCGGTCAAGCTCGACTTCGTCCGCCAGGGCCTTGACGAGCACGAGCTTGAGGACCTTCTGGAGCTTGCCGTCAACGGTGAGATCCGCGAGCCCTGCTCCCCCCTCGGCGGCCACGTCAACGAGAACTGGGACGAGCTCGTCGGCCCGTCCAACAAGAGCCTCGTGCACTGGCTTCGCCGCCTCGTCTTCCGCGGCGCCTGGCTCGACCAGCGCGTCAAGGAGGGCGAGCTCGACATCGTCTTCGACGAGTCGACGCAGACCTTCGGGTACGTCCAGCCGGACCGCGACTCGGAGCTGATCGAGCTCTCCGAAGAGCCCTCCTGGGGCACCGTGGCCTACGGCGGCCGCGACCGCGCCTAGCTCTCTACCGCGCTAGCCAGCCGGGCGACTCTGTCTTCGGGACCTCGCTCGCGATCCGTTGCATAACTCCGTAGAAGCGCGGCAACTCCGGGTAGACGATCGCCTTGCCGGTCGTGATCAAGCCGACCGAGATCGCGCGCTCGGGATCGGCCCAGCCCATGATGTTGATCAGGCCGAGGTGGCCGAAGGCCAGATCGGTGTCACGGCCGTAGAGGCTCACGTAGTCGGCCCCGAGCATCAGGCCGTAGGAGAAGCGAGTCGGAAAGACCAATGAGAAGTCGATCTCGAGGTGCGACTGCTCGGTGAGCGCCCGGCGGATCGTCCTCGGCTCCATCACCCTCACCCCGTCCAGCTCGCCGCCCTCCCTGAAGATCTCGAAGAAGCGCGAGAGCTCGTTCGCCGTCGTGACCACGTTCGCGGACGGCACGAGCGCGGTCAGGAAACGGGGGTCGTTCGAGAGCTCGACCACCTCGTCGAGCGGCGAACCCAGCACCCGCTTGACGAGCGTGGAGAGCGGCGGGAGCAGGGGCGGCCCGGTCACGTAGGACGGCGCGACCTGCTCGACGTCCTCGGCCGCGACGCCGTAGTTGCCCCACCTGAAGTCCAGCGGGTCAAGGATCTCCTCGGCGAGAACCTCCCGGACGGTCTTGCCGGTCACCCTCCGGACGATCTCGCCGAGAATGTAGCCGCCAGAGACCGCGTGGTAGGCAAGCAGCCGGCCGGGCCGGACGCTCGGCTTCTCCTCGCAGATCAGCCTGACCATCCGGTCCCAGTCGTCGATTGAATCGAGGTCAAGTGCCTCCTCGGGCATGGAGGGGACGCCGGCGCGATGCGCAAGGACGTGCGCGATCGTGGTCCCCTCCTTGCCCTTCTGCGCATACTCGGGGATGTACTCGCTGACGCGGTCGCCGATGTGGAGCTTCCGGCGCTCGTCGAGCAGGTGGACGACCATCGCGGTGACCGCCTTGGAGGCGGAGAAGATGCAGGCCGGCGTCTCCGTGGTCATCGGGACCTTCGGCGCGTCCTCCGGATCGTCCGGCCCGTTGCCGCGAGTGTGCCCGATGGCGCGGTTGAGGACCACCTTTCGCTCGCGGCGCATGCAGAGCTGCAGTCCTGGGTGGACGCCGCTTCTGTAGAGGTCCACCGCCCCGTCCCAGATGTGCTCGACCGTCTTCCGGTCGAGCCCGGCCTCGGCCGCCTCGACCTCCTCCCCCCTCGTCGTCGCCGCCTCCAGATCGTCTGGCAGGCGGACACGACGGAAGACGTCCGGGACGCCTGGCAGCCGAGGGAGGTGGAGAACGTCGGAGAGGTGTGGGCGGCGAGGCGCCACGGCATGGGCCTACAGCCGGCTGAGCAGCTCCGCGTTGCTCCCGGTGGCGACGATCTGATCCGAGAGCGCCTGCGCGGCCTGCTCCGGGTCCATCTCCGCGAGCTCCTCGCGCAGGCGGCGGACCTTCTCCAGCTCGTCGGCGTCGCGCAGCTCGTCCTCGCCCGAGGCGCGAGTGTCGGCCGCCACCAGCGCGGGCACGATGCCCTTCGCGGCCAAGCCTGCGTCGAGGCGGAGCAGGAGGTTCTCGGTCGTCTCGAGCGCCTCACGGACCTCTGCGCCCTTGTCGTCCGAGTCGAGCACCGTGGCGATCACCGTCAGGGACCCGCTGCCCTCCTCGCCCAGCTCACGGCCCGCGCCGAAGATTCGCTTGACGCGGGCGGGGTCGCGGTAGCCGAGGGCGAGCCGGCTGAGGGAGTCGATCAAGACCACCACGTCCTCCCCGGCCTCGGCGAGGCGCTTCGCGTGTCCCATAGCGAGCTCCGCCGCCCGGATCTGATCACGCGGCTCCTGGTCCGCCGTCGCAGCGAAGATCTCGGCCTGCGGGAGCGCGCGCTCCCACAGCGGGACCTCCTCGGGGCGCTCGTCGGCGAGCAGGACACAGACGTGCGCGCCGGTCTCGGCGATCGCTGTGCCGAGCGCACGGAGCAATGTGGTCCGGCCCGAGCGCGGCTGTGCCAGAACGAGCACACGCTGGCCGAAGGCGAGGGGACCGAGCAGGTCCGCCGCGCGAACGAGTGGGTCGCCCGGGGCGTCGAGCGGGAGCAGCCGGCGGTGGGGCGGCGCCGCGGTCAGGTCCTCGAAGTGCTTTCGGTCCCCCTCGGGGCTCTGGCCGTTCACGCTCTCCACCCGGACCAGTGCCCTGTGCCGCTCGCCCCCGCGAGGCTGCCTGGCGGGGCCGGTGACCTGGTCACCCGGACGCAGCTCGCAACGGCGGATCTGCGAGGCGGAGACATACACGTCGCCCTCGGCCTCGCTCATCCCGCTCAGCCGCAGGAAGCCGTATCCCTGCGGCATTCGGTCGAGCACGCCGGTTACCTCCTCGGTCTCGACCTCGGGCTCCGGCTCCTGCTCCGGCTCTTCCCGCTCAGACTCGGCCTCGGCGGCGTCGGCCTGCTCGGGCTTCGGCTCCGCCCTGGTGGGCTCTGCCTCGTCGGGCGGGGTTCCTTCTGATTTCTCGAGGGCCTCGACAAGCTCGTCGCGAGGCAGCATCCGATAGCGGGGCACACCGAGCTCGCGCGCCCGCCGGTGCAGCTCGGCCAGGTGTTCGTCTTTGAGGGCCATCGACGCGGGCATGCTAGACGCCTCGATCGGGCGACCGCGCACTAGGAGGCCAGCACCCTGCTCGGATCGAGCCCCTCAGCCTCGGCCACACCGCTCCAGGCCTCGACTTCCCCGGACACGCGCGAAGAATTCCAGCCGAGCTCCTCCCCGAGCACCTTCGCGACTGCCTCGACACGCGCACCGTCGCGCAACTCGCGGGCGCCGACGAGCCCGAGCCGGGTCCGCCGCAACAGCACGTCGGCGACGGTGCGAGCCTGCTCCCGCCTGGCTGCAATCACCACCTCCGCCAGCAGATCCGGGTGGCCAGGGACGATCGGCTCGGCCAGCTCCGGGGCCTCCTCGCACAGATCGAGCACGGCCCGCGCCGCGTGGCCGTAGCGGAAGGCGAGCTGGCCGGTCGTGCCCTCGGGAAGCTCGATTTCGGTCTCGAGATCGTCCGGGCGCGCCGACATGCCCAACGGGATGTCGTCGGTCCTGCATTCAGCCTCGCGTCCGTCGCGCTGGACGATGCGATCGACGACCTGAGCCGCCATGCGCCGGAAGGTGGTCAGCTTGCCGCCGGTGATCGTCAGCATGCCCGACGAGGTCTCGTACAGCTCAGCCTTCCGCGAGATGTCGACCGACTTCTTCGGGTCGCCGGATGAGATCAGGGGCCGTACGCCGGCGTAGGCGCCGGTCAGGTCGTCGAGGCCGACGCTAGTCCCGAAGTAGCCGTTCAGGGCGTGCAGGAGGTACTCGACGTCATCCCCACCGGGCGGCACCTGGTCGATTTCCCCCTCGTAGTCGTTGTCGGTCGTCCCTACCAGCACGCGGCCGTACCAGGGCAGCGCGAAGATCGTCCGATCGGAGCCGGCGGGGACGATGCACGCGGCGGTGCCGATGTCGAGGTCATCGGTTGAGAGCGTCACATGGGACCCACGGCTCGGCCGGATCCTCGGGATCTCCTCCTCGGTGAGCAGCTCATCTGGGCGGATCCGATCGGCCCAGACGCCGGTGGCGTTGACGACGTTGTCGGCGTGGACCTCGAACCGCTCGCCCGACTCGGCCTCAGTGAAGGCGACGCCCGCGGCACTCCCACCATCGTCGAGAACCTCGGTCACCTCCGCCCCGTTGACGATCACGGCGCCGAAGCGCTCGGCTTCGCCGAGCACGGTGAGCACGAGGCGCGCGTCGTCGGTCTGGCAGTCGTAGAAGAGGTAGGCGGAGCTCGGATCCATCGGCTCGAGGGCCGGGATCAGCTCGGCGGCCTCCTCGCCGGAGATCGTCCGGTGCCGGTCGGGCGACCAGTACTCGGCCTCCTCGCGATGCTCGTTGCGCTGGCTGCGCCCCCGCCCGATGCGGGAGGTCGCCATCACGTCGTACATGTTGAGCCCGATCCCGATCGCCCGGTTCTTGCGCTCTCCCCCGAGCGCTGGAACCAGGAACGGCGTCGGGTAGACGAGGTGCGGCGCCAGCCGAACCAGAAGCTGGCGTTCCAGCAGGGCCTCGCGGACAAGGCCGAGGTCGAAGTTCTGCAGGTAGCGGAGGCCGCCGTGGACCATCTTCGAGGAGCGGCTCGAGGTGCCCTGGGCGAAGTCGCCGCGCTCGACCAGCGCGACTGAGTAGCCGCGCGAGGCGGCGTCGAGGGCCACGCCCGCGCCGGTGACCCCACCCCCGACGACGACCACGTCGAAGCGGTCCTCCTGCATCGCGGACAGGGCCTGTTCCCGGGAGATCATTCGAGGAACTCGATCACCTGGTCGGCGGGCAACCGTTCCGGCGCCTTCTGCTCCTGAACAGGCGTGCCGAGATGGAGGACGCCGACGAAGCGCTCGTTCTCGGGCAGGCCGACCGCGGCCCGCCCCTCCGGGGTGCGGAGCACGTCGGGCGTCCTCCAATAGGTGGCCAGCCCGCGGTTGTGGCCGGCGAGCAGAACGATGTAGGCAGCGCAGGCGGAGGCGTGGAGGTCTTCCTCGTCCTGGATCGGATCGCCGGTCAGGGCGCAGGAGACGACCACGAGCGTCGGTGCGCGGTCGAGCTTCTTGGCCGACTCCGGCCCGGCCGCCTCCTTCAGTCGCTCCAGCGCCTTGGGCCCGATCACCCGCAGCCGCCAGGGGTTTGTCAGGTTGTGATTCGGAGCCCAGCGAGCCAGACCGAGGATCTGCTCGAGCAGCTCGCGGTCAACGGGCTCCGGCCGGTAGGCCTTGTGGGTGCGGCGAGTGCGAATCGCCTCCTCGACGTCCATATAGGAGAAACCTAGCTAGGAGGGCAGGCGGCGGCGGTACAGCAGCCAGCCTCCCCAGACGGCGGCCGATGCCACGCCGAACACGACGAGCACCACCCAAGTCGGGATCCCTGAGTCGTCAGTCTGGTCGGCCGCCGGCTGCTCGCTCCCCGTCACCGATGTGCCCGCAACTTGAGAGTCATTGGAACCGTCACCGCCCTGTCGGCTGGGCTTCGATGTGTCGCCCTTGGGTGCCGCACCGCCCGCGTTCGGGGAGGACCCTCCCCGGGTGGCAACCGAGTCCTTTGTGGATGCCGAATGGCTGGGTTCGGCCCTTGGCACAGGGTTGAGGGGGAAGGCCGCGCCGTCCACGGCCATCAGGGCCTGGCCGGTCACCCAGACCGGGGTCTGGTCGCTGGTGGAGGAGTAGCGATAGTGGCCGTCCCCCGCCTGCGTCGAGGCCAGATAGCTGAGCGGCGTGCCGCCGCTGCGCACGGACGCGGGCGAAACGCCCGCCGCGAGCAGGCCCTGCGCCGCCCAGGCCGTCGACTGGGCATTGACCGGGCCGCTGGAGATCGCGAAGCCGCCACCGGAACGCTGTACGCCCCTCAGATAGGAGACCCCGCGCCGCACCCCGGCGCCGGATCCGACGGCTCCCAGCGCCTGCAGGACCGCACCGGTGCTGTCCGGGTCACTCGCCGACTTCGCCGCGAATCCCCAGCCCCCGTCGTCGTTCTGGACGCCGCGCAGCCAGGATGCCGAGCGAGAGTTTCCGGCATTCGCCCCTGCCGCCTTGAGCGCCAGGATCCCGAAGGCGGTCGGGTTCACCTGCTCGGCCCAGGAGCCGTCGCCGCTGCGCCTGGCGAGCAGCCGGCTGACCAGGTCGTGGCCCTGGAAGCGGCGGGGGTTGAGGCCCGCGCCGTGCAGGAGCAGGATCGTGCGCTCGATGTCCCCGGTGGTGCTGATCTGCCCGGCCGTTGCCGCCAGGTAGGTGATCGGCGTCGCATCGCCGCGATCGACGTCGAGGGGGTTCACACCGGCCGCCTCCAGCCCGAGAACCGCCCAGCCCGTCATCGCGGGGCTCGACGCCTCTCCGCGGGCGAAACCGAAGCCGCCGTCGCCATTCTGCGCACCCCGCAGCCAGCTGACTGCCGCTCCGGAGCCTCCACCGGACGCGTTGGCCCGCGGCCCACCGACGACGGCGGGAGCGGTGACCAGTAGGGCGACCACCAGACAGGCCGCGGCGGCGGTCGCGCCCCTCGGGCGCGGGCCGGGTGCGGGCTTCCAGGCAAATTCGAACCGCCGGCGATAGCGCATGAGCATCCGCACCATGGCCGGGCCCGCGACCAGCGCGAGCGCCGCGTTGCCCGCCGCATGCGCGATGTTGAATGGCAGGCCGCGGGCGGAGATCGCCAGGTACCGGTCAAGCGACTGCTCCCCGCCGAATCCGACCATCACCGAGAGATCGAGCAGGGCTCCGTACGCGAACCCGGCGAGAGCGCAAACCGCGGCGAGACTCAGGCGGCCCATGCGCCGTCCCGTCGCCACGGCGAGCCCGGCTCCGATGATCCCCGTCAGCCCCCAGCCGGCCATCTGCCACGGCGTCCACGGGCCCTGCCCGAGCCAGAAGTTCGAAACCAGCCCGGTGAGCGCCCCGACGGCGAAGCCCGGCGCCCCACCCAGCGTGTAGCCCGCGAGCAGGGTGATGTCCGTGCTGGGGACGACGTTCGGGATCGGCGAGAAGGCGACGCGGCCCGCGACGGAGATCGCGGCCAGCGCGGCCACCAGGGCGACGATCTGTGACGGAGGCCGCGAGCGCTCATACCAGGCGAATCCGCCCAGCAGGGTGAGCGCCAACACGACGAACACCGCCGCCTGCCAGTTCACTGGCTGCCCCCGGTCAGGGCCTTTGCGCCGCGCAGGACGTCGATGCCCTCCTCCACGGTGATCGCGGTGCCGTCGAGGATTCGTGCGACCTCGCTCGAGAAGTACCAGCCGCCCGAGAGGAGCTCTGCGGCAGAACCGTCCGCGGCCACCTCGCCCCGCGCAAGCAGGATCACCCGGTCGGCGAAGGTCGTGGCGAACTCGACGTCGTGCGTGGCGATCACGAGCGCCGTCCCTCGCTCCGACAGGTTCCGGCCGAGATCGGCGAGCTCGCCCTTGCGCGCCCGGTCCATGCCGCGCGTCGGCTCGTCGAGCAGCAGGGCGCCGGGCAGCTCGCCGTCGCCGGTGTCACGTCCCGCGACCACGATCGCCAGTGCGAGGCGCTGACGCTCGCCACCGGAGAGATCACGCGGATCGGCCTCGGTCATGCCCTCCAGGCCGAAGCGCCGCAACGACTCCATCCCGTCGGGCCCTCGAAGCTCATCTCGGACCTGCTCGTGGACGAAGAGATCGCCGGGCCTCTGCGGCAGCAGCGCCACGTCCCCCGGAGCGTCCACACGGCCGCGCTGGGGATCGAGCAGCCCTGCGGCAACGCGCAGAAGCGTGCTCTTGCCTGCGCCGTTGCTGCCCATCAGCGCGACCCGCTCCCCCGGCTCGATCTCGATCTCGACTCCGCGCAGCGCCTCCGTGCGCTCCTCACCCTCCCCCAGCTCGACCCAGAGGTCGTGACACCCGAGTGCGATTGCAGTTCCGCGAGCACGGCGTCGTGGCTCGGGCACATGGAGCTCCGGCGCGGATGCCTCGACGCCGCGCTCGGCCAACACCAGTCGGGCTCGGCGGACGCTGGGCTCCGGCGCCAGTCCCACGCCGTCGAGCAGTCGGGAGCCCGGCGTCGCCAATGCCGGATCGTGCTCGAGCGCCCAACTCAGGAAGCTCGTCGGAGGGCCGTCGAAGGAGATCGCGCCGTCCTCGAGGGCGACCACGCGGTCGGCGGCCGACAGGCAGCGCTCGAGGCGGTGCTCACCGAGCAGCACAGCCACCCCCCACTCCTCGTTCAGTCGCCTCAGCAGAGAGATCAACTCGTCACCGGCGACCGGATCAAGCTGGGATGTCGGCTCGTCGAGCAGGACCAGCCGGGGCCGGGTGGCGAGTGCCGCCGCGAGCGCGACGCGCTGCAGCTCGCCTCCGGAGAGCGTGTCGGTGGTCCGCTCGAGCAGCCCGTCGATAGCGAGCGCGAGCGCCACCTCCTCCACCGCCCGCGAGCGCGCGGCCGGCGCCATCCCCCGCAGCTCGAGCGGCAGTTCGATCTCGGCGCGAACGGTCGTGCTGACCACCTGCGTCTCCGGCTCCTGCGCGACCAGGCCCACAGCCTCCGCCAGCTCGGCCGGCCCGTGCGAGCTGACGTCCATCCCGGCGACCACGAGCTCGCCCTCGATCCGGCCACCGTGGAAGTGCGGAACCAGGCCGCAGCCGGCGTTCAGCAGCGTGGATTTCCCCGAGCCGGAGCGCCCGGCGAGCACGACGAACTCCCCCGGCTCGACGCTCTGGTCGATGCCGTGCAGCGCCTCCGTGCCCGCCTCGGGGTAGCGGTAGGAGAGCCCGATCGCTCGGAGGACGGCATCAGGCACGCGATCGCCACCTTCGGACCACGAACGGAACCGAGGCCAGCACGATCAGCGCGGCGCAGAGTGCCAGGGTGAAAGCGCCGGTGCCCATCGCGATGCGGGGATATGTGTCGAAGGCGCCGGCCCCGGCGGTCCTGGCGGCCACGCCGGCGCCGAGGATCGCCGCCCCGGTCAGATACAGCGGCAGATCGTCACGGGATCGCTCCCTCCGGCGCTGCGGGCGAATGCCGAGCGAGTGCCCGCGAAGCTCGAGCGTGGCCGCAACGTCAACCGCCCGGTCGAGCGACCCCTCCACGAGCCGGCGGGCCATCGCGGGCCGCCCGACCGGCTCGGCTCCTGGGCCCCGCAGCGCCATCGCCTCGCGCATGCGGGCGCCGTCGGCAGCCGCCAGAGGCACCATTCGGGTGACCAGCCCTGCGGTCATCGCCGAGCGCCGGGCGAGCGGACGCAGCGCTCGCAGGACGCGGTCGGGGTCGACGCACGCTGAGTAGACCGCGAAGGCGAGCACGACCGCGACGACGCGCAGGCCGATCGCCGCTCCGGCAGCGAGCGACTCCAGTGTCACGTCGGTGTTCCCGATCACGGGCATGTCCCAGCCCCGGATCAGGATCGTCTCGCCCCGGTGAGTGACCAGGACGTTGATCAGGACCATGAAGATCAGCAGAGAGACGGCAAGCCGGAGCGAGGCCCTGACGGCCCGGCCGGCACCCGCGGCGATGCCCGCGAGAGCGGTGGCCGCCGCCGCCGCGATCAGCACCAGCGGGCTCGAGTACACGAATCCGACGACCGCCAGGGCGCCGAGATAGGAGATCACCGCCCCGGGATTGCCGCGATGAAGCGGGCTGCGCCCGGGTGTATAGGCAAGTGGGGATCTCACTGTACGGGCACTCCGATCGCCCCCGCCCCCGGCTGGGTGGCGACCGCGTAGTGGTTCCGCAACGCCGGTCCAGCGAGATTCGCGGCCGCGATCACTCCCTTCGCGTCGGTCCCGGTGACGACCCACGTCGGAGGGCCGTCGCCCGGCCGCAGTGCTGCAATCAGCCCGCCGCCCTTGCCGATGCTTCCGGCGGGCTGACCCTGCTGGTTTAGCAGTTCCAGCAGGGGCTTCTTCACGCCGACGAAGCGCGCGAAGACGCCGCTCTGGTCGGGGCCACCGGAGAGCAGTGCGGCTGCCGGCTCCCGGCGGATGGCGTTCCAGGTCCCAACCTCGACCCGAAGCGGATTTGCGACAGGCCCGGTCGAGGTCTTCACCCCAAGCGGCGAGAAACGCTGGCTCGCGGCGTTGCAGGTTGCGGCGGTGGCCCGGCAATCGAGGACGGCATTCCAGTGCGTCCCCTCAAACCCGTGCACGAACGGCTCCGGCCACGAGCCGACCACCGCCGGCACGCGCATGGCGGCCGTCCAGTCGCGGTAATCCCACCAGACCCGGTCGCCGCCCGAGAGGTCGTACTGAGCGGATCCGATCGGCGACTCGATGCCGTTGACGTAGAAGAACCAGTCGCTCGTGCGCCCGCCGCTTGTCGTCCCGGAGAGGCCGTCGATCGACTGGACGAAGCCCCCGCCATAGCGGGTCGAGACATCCGCGTTGCGGTCGAGGACGCGGAAGACGGTGTCGGACTCGTGGATCGGGTCCTGCTTCTGCACCAGGATCCTGGTCCCGTAGTCGCGACTCACGGTCAGATCGACGTCACCGGTCGACTTGCCGGGGCCGAGCCCGCAGCCGGCGACCGCCGTGGCGGCAAGCGCCAGGGCGGTCGCCAGGATGCGAACGGGATTCACTTCTTGTGCTTCCCCTTGCCGTCTTTGTGGTGCTTGCCGCGCTTCACCTTCTTGCCGTTGCGGATGCGACGCTCGCAGTTCTTTGCGAACTTGTCGCGCTTGTCGCCCTTGACCAGGTCGACGCCGCCACCGCAGTTGACACGGTCAACATCGCCACCGCGGACATCGATGATGTCGTTGCCCGCCAGGGCGCGAACCCCGTCGTCACCCGCCCGCGGCCTCATCACATCATCCCCGGCCGTGCCGGTGATGTCGTCCGCGCCGTCCGAGCCGACGATCAGCCGTCCTCGCGCTGCGGCGCAATTCGTGACCGTGTCGAACGAGCAGATCGAGGTCACCGCGCTCGGGATGTCGTCCCCGAGCGTGGCCTGGATCTGGCGCGGACCGGTCCCGCTGACGGTGACCTGCGCGCTGCCGGAGGCGTCCGTCGTCACCGGCGTGCCGCTGCCGGAGATGACTGCCCCGGCGGCAGGGGTGGCGGTCCCGTCGTCCGCGTAGGAGAGCACCTGAACCGGGAACGGCGTCCCAGCGGGCTCGCGGAACGGCGCGTTCAGCACCAGCTCAGCGGGAGGCGGGAAGTTCGGCGCCAGGTACCAGAGCACCTGCTGGCCGGCATGGATCGCGAACTGCGAACCGCCCACCTGGAGGCCCGTGTGATCCACCTTCGTGTACCAGAAGGCGGAACCGGAGGCCACCTGCCCGCCGATGCCGCAGACGCCCAGGCCGAAGCCCTGCGAGACGAATGTGTCCGTCAGCAGCAGGGGGTTGAGCCCGCTCCGGCTCTTGGCAGCCTCGACGACGATGCCGAGGGCGTTTGCGCCCGGAATCGAGACGCCCTGGCCGGAGCCGCCACTGCCGGCGCCGAAGCACTCGGCCTGGGGGCTGGTCGGCATGGTGGTCGTGTCGCTGTATTGGGTGAGATCGTCGAGCTGGCCGCTTGGGCTGACGACGCGGAGATCCGCGCCCACGCTCGCACCGGCGCTCGCAGGGCCGAACGCGGCAAGCGCGATCAGCGACGCCAGCGCCGCCAGCGCCGCAATCGAGACAGTGATTCTCATCTGTGAGCCACCCCTTCCTCGAGGGTCGTGTTGGCTGGCCGGGGACAGGTCTCCTGGCTTCCGGGCTCGACTGGCGCGCCTTCCCAGGGAGTCGAGGACTCCCCAGTGGTCGATTGCGCCAGCATCACCCGGTCACAGTGGCGGGACCGCGCCGGCTTCTCACCGGACTTCCCTTGGCCACCGGCCGTGTGAACAGGATCATCCTAAAGAAAGGGGCGGCCCGAAGGCCGCCCCGATCAATGCTTCAGCTTGAAGAAGTAACTACTTCTTCTGCTTGCACTTCTGGGTCGACGTGTCGGTGAGCGAGTTACCGCTTCCACCCGACGTGTTGTAGTACGTGGTTGTCTCGCTGACCACCCACTTCTTCTTCTTGCCACAGCGAGCCATCGCGTAGAACGAGCTCTTGCCCGTCTTCTTCTTGAACATCTGTCGTGTCGAACAGCGTCAGGTCCGTGCCCAGCGTGAAGGGAAGCCCCGTCACGTCCAGCGTGTGCGCTTTGGTGCTGTAGGCACCCGTGAGGACCAGCGTCAGCGCATTGTTGATGCGGGTCCAGACGTAGAGCGTCGTCGGGCCGCCGCTGACGAGCACCACCGGGTTCGGATTGGGGAACAGCCCCGTCTTGTTGTTGACCTCGTCCGTTCCATTGCCCACGATGCTGCCCGGGCAGGAGACGTTGACCGCTGCGGTGGTGGTCGCAGCGTTCAGCGCCGCCAGCGAGCACGGGCGCGTGTTGCCGTTGACGAACTTGATGTCCTTGCCGAAGGAGAAGAGCGTCTCCTTGGCTGGTGGAGACCCATTGAAATCGCTATACGTCGTGGCGATTACGTTGTGCAACGACACACCGCCAAACGCCTTCTTGTCCTGCTTTGACGACGCGAGTGTCGTCTGCAGCGTTTGGCTGCTCGGAACGCCGGCCAAGGCGGTCCCCGAGAAGACAAGCGCCCCGAGCACGCCGAGCGTCGCTCCGATCAGATACTTGCGCTTACGCATACCACTCCTTTTTCCGTTGAGCAAGTTCCCTGACGGCACTCCATTTGCAGCACCGCCAGCCCTTGGATTTGCCATCTCTCGCTGAACCTAACACAGAGAAATGGCCGTAGTTGTGGGGTTTTCCGGCATGAAATCCCGCGCCCTAATTCTCAGTAGAACCCTGTCTGAGGCCCGATTGGGACGATCAGGGATTCGCGTAGACGTGCGTGTAGTCGCTCATCTCGGCGATCTGGCCGATCGAGGGCTGCTGCGCCTGCTTCGTGCAGGCGGGCGCCGGCAGCGCCGAGGTGGTCGTCTGTCCGCCGAACGGGAACTGCTTGAGCGTGTCGAGCAGCTCCTGCGGAGTGTCGAAGGTCGCCCGGTTCGAGAAGAACGGGTTGCCCGTATAGCTGGCGTCGGGCCCGAGCGTGGCTACCAGGCCGGGCGGGCTCGCGCACGGCCTCGTGTCGAATGTGTCAAGCCCGTTGGCGACCTTGAGCGCGCTGTCCGGTGCGATGTAGGGGTTCGTCCGCGAGTACGCGAGGCGGTGGGTCGTGAAGTTCGCGAACGACTCGGGGTAGCTGGGCGCCGAGCTGCGGATGTAGTGCCCGGCCCCACCGGACTCGGTCGTGCCGACGGCGTTGGTGGCGACGGCGAAGTTCGCGATCAGCCCGGCGACGTCCTTCTGGTAGCGCCCGATGCCCGAGATGATCGGCGTGAGCTGCTGGGTGAAGGGATGGAGCTCCGTGAGCAGAGGCGGCAGGTCGGTGTTGAGCAGCTGCTGAAGGGCCGGCAGCCCGGTCACCCCCCGCTTCTCGGTCTTGCGCAGGCCCACGAAGAAGCCCTTGAAGTCGGGCGCGACCTTGCTGATCGGCTTCAGGTCGGCGCTCAGGGCCCTCGCCGAGGGATGGAGTTGGGTGACCACCGGGTTCGCGTTGCGCGAGAAGCTCGCGAGCTTGTTGAGCGTCAGCTTCGACTCGTCGAGGAACGTCGGCAGCGCCCGGAACGTGGCCTCGAGGTCCTGGTTGCGCACAGCCGTCGTGTGGAAGACGATGCCGGAGTTCCGGACCAGGCCCGCGAGCTGGCCCTGCCGCTCGCTGAGGGCCCCGAAGACCTCGCCGGTGTTGCGCACCAGCTGCTGGACCGCTCCCTGCTGCGTGTCTAGCACGCGCAGCAGCTTGTTCGCGTCCTCTGCGAACGGCGCGAGGTTGGCGATCGCGGCCGACAGGTCCGCCCCACGCCCGTAGCTGGCAATCGCAAGCTGCTGCATCCACGTCTGGAACGCAGCCCGGGTGTTGGCGTCGAAGGTCCTGAAGATCTCGTCGAGCTGGACCGACGGCTGTACCTGTGCCTTGGGCAAAGTTCCGCCCTCCGGGAGCTTCGGCGCGTTTCGGTCTCCCTGGGTGAGCTCGACGTAGGTCTCGCCGAGCAGCGTCTTCTGCCGCAGCATCGCCCGGGTGTCTATGGGGATCGGCGCGTACGGGGTGTCGATCTCGAGGGTGGCCACGGCCAGGTCCTTGTTGGGGCCCGAGTCGGACAGCGAGATGGACTTGACCTTCCCCACCGAGACGTTGTGGATGCGCACGTCGGACTCCTGTGCGAGCTGGGTCGCCTCGCTGAACGGCACCTTGATCCGGTAGCCCTCCGGCTTCAGCGGCACCGGACCGCCGAAGGTGGCCCAGAGGAAGAGCAGCAGCCCGAAGCACGAGAACGCAAAGGCCACCGCGACGGCGATCTGACCGACTGTCGGTGCTCGCTGGCCCATCAGCCACACCCCGGGATGTTGGGAACCCTGGGCTGCCCGGTGAGCTGATAGAGCATGCGCAGGTAGGGCTCCGACCGGAGGACGCTGTCAGCGGTCCGGGCCGTGCCACAGCTCTCCAGGACGATGCCGCGCCTGATCGGCCCGTACGCGTCCTGGAGCAGGTAGTCCGCGTTCAGGTCGTGGTTCAGCCACGGGACGTAGAAGAGGAAGCCCTCCTGGTCCCCGGGCGGGTTGTAGGCGAGGGCGTTGAGCCCCGAGTTCAGGTCCGTGAACCCGACGCGCAGGCCCGGCGAGGCCCTTCCGAGACCCTGCGAGATCTGCGCCAGGTGAGTGACCGGGCTCGCGACCTGCTGTGTGAACGGGCGGATCTGGTTCTCGATCGGTCCGGCGGTCTGCTGGAAGAGGGGCCGCAGTGCGCGCAGAGCCGGGGCAGTGGCCTTCGCGCCCGGGATCAGCTTCTTCAACGCCGGGCCGGACTGGAGCGCCAGGTCGTTGGCGCTGGTCAGGGCGCCCTTCGCCTCCTTGAGCGTCCCCGGCAGCTCCTGCACGGCACTGCGGATCGAGGCCTGCTCCTTGGCGAATGAGGCGAGCACGGCGTCGGAGGAGTCCACGAAGTTGACGAGGTCCTGATCGCGGTTGCCGAGCTCCGTTGACAGGAGCTGGAAGTTGTGGATGGAGTTGGCGATGTTCTGCCGCCTGGTGGCCAGGGCGCCGGAGATCCGTCCAATGTCACGCGCGAACGGGTCGAGCCGGCGCAGGGCGTTGGAGAGCCTCACGTCGCGGCCCGTGGCCGGATCGAGCGCCTCCGCCCCATTCGCCAGGAGCAGCTTCAGGAACTGCTGGGTGTCGGCGTCCAGGGAAGCCAGCACCTCGTCCGGGTTCACCTGCGGCGCCGTGGAGGCCAGAGGAATCGTCGAACCCTCCTGCACCTGCGGGGCTGACTGGGTTCCCGGATCGACCTCGACAACCATGTCGTTGAGGCCGGTCTTCGGGCGCAGCAAGAGCGACGAGTTCGTGTGGATCAGCGGCGCGTACTTGTTGTCGATCTCCATCCCCACCACGGCGTGGCCGTCCTGGAGGGTCACGTTGCTGACCTCGCCGACCTTGATGCCGGAGATGTCAACCGACTGCCCCTGGCCGGGCGTGACTGCCTGCGCCGTCGAGAAGTCGGCCTTGAGCGCGAAGCGGTCGGTCCCGATCAGTGGCACCCAGCTGGGCAGAACCGCGCGCTGGTTGACCAGGATCACGGTCATGGCGAAGATGCCGGCCAGGATCAGTCCGATGATCGCCAGCACGTCGCGCAGGTGGGCTCTCAGGGCTCGTCTCATGGATACGGGGCCGGGTCAGGCGGGCCCTGGTTGGCCGCCGGCCCGTTCAGATCGGGGATTGGGTTGCTCTGACAGGTGACGTCGGTCCTGAAGGGGGGCTCCGAGCTGGCGACTGGCCGGGTGCCGATGGGCGGGGTGGCCGTACCGCCCCAGAGCGCCTCCTGAGGCGGAGGACCGCCGGTCGCCAAGCGCAGGTTCGGGACGGGGCCGCCCGGTGGGACCGGGCCGCCCGCCGAGAAGAAGCGGAGGGAGGGCCCGTTGCCGTCGAATGGCTGCGACTCCCCGGCGAGCCCGGTCGCCGTGTAGGCGAACTCCTTGTAGTTCGGCACGCCGGTCGTGAAGTTGTATCCGGTGCCGCTGTCGTTCAGGACGACGTTGCCGGTCGGGAGCAGGACGTTGTCCACGCAGCCGCTGAGCAGGCCGAGCTGGGAGAACAGCGGCCTGCCCACGTCGGTGGACTTGCCGGCTCCTGGGCCCGCCGCGCGCAGCTGGCTCGCGATGTAGCCGAGCTCGTTCTTGCCGAGCAGCGCCGCGGTCTGGTCGATCCAGGGCTGCGACGCCGCGATCGTGGCCGGCAGCTCCCGGATCCCGGGGGTGAGGTCGAGCGCGAAGGTCCGGAGGAATGGCAGCGTCGCGTTCGTGTGACGCAGGGCGGGCTCGGCGATCTGCAGGGTCGGGCCGAGCAGCTTGATGGTGCGCTGGAGGTTGTCGGACTCGTCGGCGAGGGCCCCGGTGACCGTGTTGAAGTTGGAGATCAGGCCCTGCAGCTGAGACTCATGGCCCGACAGGGCATCGAAGACCTTCGCCCCCCCGGCGATCAGGTTCGAGAGGTCGTGCGGGGCGGTTCCTTGGAGCGCCTCGTTGACGATGGCCGAGTCCCGCGCCGCCGTCTGCCCGTAGTCGAAGGACTTGGCGATCGCCTGGGCGGCGGTCAGGCCCTGGACCTCGGGGTCCTGGGTGACATCGTCCGCGGCGGTCGGCTTGTGGGTGAGAGCGGTGCCGTAGCCCTCGAGCAGCTTCTGGAGGTTTGCCCGGTCAGGCGCCTGCAGCGAGGTCAGGATCTGATCGAGCTGGACCGCTGTCGAGGTCTGGGTAAGCGGGATGGTGTCCCCGCTCGAGAGGTTGTGCGCGCTCGGGCTGCCCGGGTGCACGTCGAGGAAGAAGTTGCCCTCCAGGAAGATGCGCGGCCGGATCTCGACCTGCGCGTCGCTGTTAACCGGCTGGCCCTCGGTGTTGACCGTGAAGGTGACGTCCGCGTAGTTGCTGGCGCAGTTCCCGGTCAGACCGTTGTCGCAGACGCTCTTGACGCTCTCGACCTTGCCGACGTTGACGCCGGCGATCCGGACCGGGGAGTCCTTCCGGATGTTGGCCGCGTTCTTGAAGACGGCGTGGAGCTCGAAGTGGCTCTGGAACGGGATCGACTTCGTCCAGGCGAGGTAGGTCCCGACGATCACCAGAGCGATCAGGATCAGGGCGTTTCGGATCCGGTGCGGCGGGTTGCCCTTGCGGTAGACCCGCTCGTCGTAGTCCTTCCCCTCCACCTTGACGCGCGGCTTGTTCGCGCGCTCGTCGGTCACTTCTTGCCCTTCTTCTTGGACTTCTTCTTCTTGGAGACCTGCTGGAGGATCTGCCCCTCGGTGTGGATGCCCTGGTTCCCCGGCACGTTGCCGATCAGCTGACCGGCCGGGTATCCCTCGTTCCCCGACTCACACTCATGCGTCTGCCCCGGCGCCGCGGTGTTCGGATACGGGTTGTAGTGCAGGAAATTGGTGTCCTGGCCGCCGCCGTTGGCCGGCGCGGAGCTAGGGCCGATCTCGCTGTTCGGCCCGATCGGCGGCTGCAGGACGATGAACCGCTGGCTGGTGCCGATCCCGTCGGCGGAGCCGAGGAAGCTCGCCACGTTGCGGAAGAGCAGCGTCGCGTAGTTGCAGATCGACTGTGCCGGGGTGATGAAGGAGAGCGGCGGCGCCAGGGTGTTGTTGAACGTGGTCAGGTCGTTGATCCCCTGGCGAGCGCCGGCGTTGTTGGAGAGATTGAGCACCGCCTGGGCTGTCGGATCGAGCTGCGCGTTGAAGGCCGGCGCGAGCGCCAATGCCTTGACCCCTTCGACGACGGACTGTCCGAGCGCCTTCTGGTTCGGTGCGAGGGCGTGGAAGCCGGGGCGCAGCTCGCTGAAGAGCTTCGCCGTGTTGGCCAGCAACGGCCTGATCGTCGGCAGCGTCGCGATCGTGGTGTCCTCCGTCGACGGCGACTTCTCGATCGTCTCCTGGATGAATGGGCGCGAGACGCGGGCGAAGGCGCCGAAGGTGGTATCGAGGTCGACGAAGAGCTGGCCCTGGATCTCCGCGACTGGAGCGACCTCGGCGGCGGTGGCCGATAGCGAGGAGACGAAGTTCCCGAGGCCGGTGTTGGGGTCGGCCAGGTTCCGCATCACCGGGGTGAGCACCTGAACCAGCGGCTTGAGCTGGCCGATCGCCTCGTTCAGATCGCCGCCGCGGCCGGCCAGGGCGTTTCCGAACTCCAGCAGGTTCGACTGGATGGCGGTCCGGGTTGGGGCGTCGAACATGTTGAAGACCTGATCGATCTCGACCGGCTCCGGCCGCGCGGAGGTGACGGGGACCGTCGCTCCCGGCTTGAATCCCTGGCTGGAGTTGCCGCGGTCGATCTCGAGGTACTTGAGACCGAGCGCAGACTTCGCCCGGACGACCAGGGTCGAGTTGTCCGGCAGCGGGTCGAGAGACTGGTTGAGCTGCATGTCGACCTTCGCGACCTGCGTGGTGCACTGGCGGGTCGGGTCGTTCGGACAGGGAGCGTTGTTCACCGTCTCTGGGTCGACCGACTTGATCTGACCGACCCGGATGCCGCCGATCCGCACGTCGTTGCCCGGCACGAGGCTGTCGGCGTTCGGCAGCTCGGCGGAGAGCTTGTAGGTGGGGACGAACGGCAGGCCCTGGTTTGCCTGGTAGGAGAGGAAGACGGCGACGACGACCACGAGCACGGTCACCGCTCCGACGAGGGTCGGGCTGGCGGCCAGGCTTCCGACGCGCCCGCCCCTCATGCCCCGCCTCCGAGCAGGAACTGGAGGAACATCTGGGCCTCGTTCATCGAGACCGCGTGGGAGTCAGGCGAGCTGTTGTCGCCCTGGTCGGGCGTCGTGGTGGTCGTGCCGGGTTCGGCGCCGGAGCCCGAGTCATCCGGTGTCGTCGGGGTCTGCTCCGGGGCGGCGATCTGCGGGATCAGGTCCTGGAGATTCGGGACGTTGACCTGCGGCAACGGCGAGGCGCTGTGGATCCCCGCCTTCGAGATCTTGGCCTTCTTGCCCTTCTTCTTCTTGGTCGAGGTGGTCGTCGCCTGCTCGAACGTCGCCTTGCAGACGCCCTGGGGAATTTCGGACACCTCCACGCAGCTGGTGAGCTGGAGGTTCGAGCGCAGGAAGTGGCCGTAGGCATCGAACCCGTTGGCCGAGCCGACGGAGTTGTAGATGAAGTCCATGAGGAACTGGAAGCCCTGCGTCTTCTCGAACGTGTTCAGGAACGAGGAGAAGTTCTGGCCGATCGAGACCGACGAGTTCGCCGTCGCCGCCAGGTCGGAGAGCATTCCGTCGGACGCCGCGAGCTTCGGCCCGGCGGTCTCGGCTGCGTTGCCGAGGCTCGTCAGGGCGGGGATGCCCTCCTTGGCGAAGTTCGGCAGGTTCACGGTCGCCTTGCTGAGTCCAGGCGCCGCGATGTTCAGGTCGGTGAAGAGCGGCGTGCCCTGATCGGCGAAGTCCTTGAGCTTGGTCATCGTCAGCCTGACCTGGTGCAAGGTGGCCGGGAACTTCTGCAGGGCTTCCTCGAGCGCTGCGCTTCGCTCCGCCGTCGCCTGTCCCGAGATGGCGGCGTTGTGGAAGAAGCCGGTGATGTGCGTGCGCTCTCGAGCCAGGGGCGCGAGCACCGTGTCGCCGTTGCTCGCCAGGCTGGCGAGCTGCTGGTTCTGCTCGGCGAGGATCGCCAGGACGCGGTCGGTCTGCCGCAGCGCCGGGTTGGCCCGGTCGATAATCTCGCCGAGGTTCTGACCCTGGCCGGCGAGGCCGGCGCCGAGCTCGTTGAGGATCAGCCGGAAGCGGTCGGCGTAGGGCAGACGATTGATGTTCTGGATCAGATCCAGGTCAACGGTCGTGCCGTTGTTCTCGAGCGGCAGCAGGTACTGGCCGGCGCCGGTCTGGCCGTCGGGGATCTTCTGGAGCAGGGGCGGAGGCGGGGTACCCGGCGCACGAGGCTGCGTCGGCGTGCAGTCGATGAACCTCTCGCCGATCAGCGACTGCGGGCGAATCAGGCAGCTCGCGTCCTGCCGGAAGTCCTTGAAGCCGGAATCGTCGATCTCCATCACGACCACGGCCTTGCCCGGGACGGCGTGCGGGCCGTTCTGCAGGCTGGCGATCTCGTGATCGTTCGAGACGTCCACCGACTGCACCGTCCCGACCGTCGCCCCGGCGACCCGGACCTGCTCGCCCGAAACCACGAACGAGCCGTTGTCGAAGTAGCCCCTGACGAGATAGGTGCCGCTGGTGCCGTTCGAGCCGATCGCCGGCAGGGCGATCAGCAGCGCGGCGAGCAGCAGGCCGGCGGCTATCAGCACGATCCGCCTCATGGCCCCGGCACCACGTCGGTCGGGACACAGGATGCGGGTGGCGTGGCTCCGCCCGTGACAGTTCCGTTCGGCGGGCCAAGGAAGGGCGGCGAGGCGAAGGGGTTGCTGCCCGCGAGCGGCGCGGACGAGCCGCCCGGGCAGCGCTTGAACAGGTTGTAGTTGGGCCCACCGAAGGCGCCGTAGTCGGCGAAAGGTGTGGCGGAGTTCGCAGCGGTCAGAGGGGTCGTCGGCTCGAAGGCGCCAATGCCCGCCGGCTGGACTCGGACGTAGTGGCCGTTGGCGTCGTAGTAGCCGGCGGTCTGGTTGAGGTGGGCAATCCCCGAGGTCAGGTCCGGTGTGTATGGGCGAAGGAAGCCAAGGATCGGCTCGGAGTCCTGCATGGCCTTGACGGTGATGGGCACCGCGTCGGCCGCCCGCTTCTGGAGCGCCGTGAGGTATCCGGTCGCATCGGCCAGGTCGTTCGACTTGCCCTTCAGATTGACCGCTCGGTTCAGGTCCCTGAAGACGGGGACCGAGCGGGTCAGCACCGGATTGAGCTGGCGGAGGAACGGAGCCAGGTTCTTGGTGCTCGTCCTGGTCGCGTTGATCAGCGGGGTCAGGTCGTCGAGGGCGGGCCGCAGGTTGTGGAACGTCGTGTTGGCCTGGCGGAGCGTGCCCGGCAGGGCGACCAGGGCCTGGTCGAAGGAGCGGTTCTCATTCGCGATCGCTCCGAGCGCCACGTTGGCGTTCTGCGTCAGGGCGGAGAGGTCGGTGCGGCGCTCCGCCACCGATGAGACGACGCTGGCGCCGTTGACGATGAAGTTGGTGAGGGTGCCCTCGTCCCGGTCGAGCTCCTGAAGCAGGCGGTCGGTGGCGACCAGGGAGGGGCTCAGGTACTTGTAGGTCTGGTTCGCCTGGGGTCCCTTGCCGGCATAGACCGTGGCGGACCCCTGGATGACGTTCCTCAGCGCCTGCCGCTCCGGGCCCCGGAGGGTGTTGAAGAGCTGGTCGAGGTCGACCGGGGCGGTCGTATCGACTTCGGAGATGACCGCGTTGCCGGCGAGCTCGGGGTTGTTGTCCGGTCCGGGCTCGAGCGAGACGTAGCGGTTAGCGATCCCCGAGAGGGAGGTCGCGCGGATGATCGCCGAGGTCCCCTCGTGCATCGGCCTGTCAACCGAGATGTCGACCTGGGCCTGGCCGTTGTCGTTCAGCTTGACGTCGTCGACGCTGCCGACCGGGGTGCCGCCGATCAGAACCTGGTTGCCCTTGACCAGCTGGCCGCCGGTCTCGAACAGCAGCCGGTAGTGGTTGGAGTTCCCTCCGCCCGACAGCAGCAGGACGAGGATCGCGATCGCGACCAGCACGAGCGCGCCGATGGCCGCCAGGCGCGCGAAACCGCCGCCCCCCCGGACGCGCGCACTTTGCGGTGATGCAGACCCTTGCCCGGGACTCACGGCCTTCCTACCCAGGGGCAGGCCGGTTGCGAGCCATGAGCGCTCGTTTGGGTCCCTATGACGGTCCCATCCTCCAGCAGCTCCTCACCTGCTTCCCAGCAGCGTTCTCTCCTGCCGCAATCCTGCAGCTCCACAGGCGATCCTATCTAGGACCCCAGGCGCCGAATAGGTAATTGGCCGTACTTTCCGAGGTGTTAACGGCTGCTTAATTGCCTCGATTTCGACCCATTGCGGGCCATCCCTGCCCCTCTCGAGGCACCGGGGTTACGGAAGCGGGCGTCGGGTCCGACCGCAGAGAACCGCTCGAGGGAGCAGCCGACTGGCGCACGAGAGGCGCACCGCTTCTCGTCCAAAGCAGCAGTCGAACGGTTTATTTGCCTGTGCCACGCTCAGCCTGCAAGGGCAGCCTCGACCCGATAGGAGAATGCAAGATGGAGACGTCACTCTGGAGACGTACGGCGCCATCACGTCGCTCTGCTGGCCCTGTTCGTCGCGCTCGGAGGCACCGCCTACGCGGCTGCTCAACTCCCGGCCAAGAGCGTCGGGGAGAAGCAGCTCAAGACGGGCGCGGTCACCTCGAAGGCGGTCCTGGATCACAGCCTGCAGTCGGTCGACTTCGCGGCGAATCAGCTGCCGCAGGGCCTGCAGGGGTCTCCCGGCCTCTCGGGAGTGCATCTCGTGGCGGCCGACAGCGCATTCGACATGGCCACCAACCCGAAGGCTGTGACGGCGAACTGTCCCTCGGGCGAGGTGGCGATCGCCGGCGGCGGGCAGGTGTTCGTCAGCACAGCCACCGACACCGTCGCGCTGCGCACCAGTGGCCCGGTCGTCGGCGGCGACACTCAGCCCACCAGCGGCGTCCCGACCGGCTGGCGGGTGAACGGGGTGGCCATCGGCAGTCCTGGCAACTGGTCCGACCGGGCATACGCGATCTGCGCGCATACCGCGGCTAACCACACGAACTACATATTCCCGCCTGTCGAGGGCGCGGGCCTGCGCAGCTTCGGCGCCGGGCCGATCTCGCGAAGAAACGAGGGTTACACAGCTTTTACTCGGTCAAGATTGGGGGGATGGATGATGCTCGCCTGACGCGAACGAGAAGAATGACGCAGAGCGGGCCGGATGCCCGCCGCCGAGGGGATGGCCGTGGGTAGGACCCACGAGTCGGCGCCGGACCGCGGCGGCAAGGCGATCCGCCCCGATATGTCGGCGGAATCGCGGGCCCGGCGGCTCCACCGGGAGATCGTCGAACTGCGTGGAGAGGTTCTGCTGGAGGGCGGCGAGATCTTCGACCGCTGGAGGCCGGGAATCCGTCGCGAGGAGTTTCTCCCGAGCGCGCGGAACCTCGCTCACTACTTGGCGCTGCGTCATCACGATCTTCGGGATCTCCAGGTTCGGTTGATGCCATGGGGGCTCTCCTCGCTCGGGCGCTGCGAGGCACGGGTCCTTCCCACCCTGAATGCAGTGGCCGCGGCTCTCGCCGCCGTCGAGTCGGAAGGCGGCACGGCGGTGGAGCCTGACACCGAAGCCTTCTTTCGCGGACACGAGTTGCTTAGCGCCCACACCGAGGCGGTGCTCGGCGCCAGTCCGCCGAATCGGGCGGTCCGGATCATGGTCACGCTGCCCCCACAGGCCGCGCACGGCTACGAGCTGGTGCGAGAGCTCGTCTCGGACGGCATGGATGTCGCCCGGATCAACTGCGCTCACGACGACAGCGCTGCCTGGGCCCAGATGACCGAGCACGTTCGTCGGGCCTCGCGCGAAATCGGTAGGCCCTGCCGGATCTGCTTCGACCTGGTCGGGCCCCGCGCCAGGGTGACGTCGACGACATTGTCCTATGAACGCAGGGTTCAGCGTGGCGATCGCATCCTGATGACTTCCTCGCCCACCCCGGTGCGCTCGCAGTGGAGGGACCAATTCGAGTGCTCGCTCCCCGAGGTTCTCGATCAGCTCGCCGAGGGGGCGGGAGTTTGCGTGAACGAGGGCCGGCTGGGCGCAGTGGTCGAGCGCCGACACGAAGACGGGCTCCTGCTTCGGGTGACGGAGGCGAGGGAAAAGGGCGAGCATCTGCGTGCGGACAAGGGGATCAACTTCCCCGACACCGAGCTTCGGATCGATCCGCTGAGCCCGAGGGACCTGAGCGATCTGGACGTGATCGCACCGCTCGCGGACGCCGTCGGCTATTCCTTCGCCCAGCGCCCCGAGGAGATCGTCCGGCTTCAGGCAGAGCTTGCCGATCGGGGCGCAGGTCGGGTTGGGTTGGTGGTGAAAATCGAGACTCGGCTCGCCGTCAAGAATCTCCCGGAGCTGATCGTGCAGGGCGCCGGCGCGCAGCCCCTGGCGATCATGATCGCCAGGGGCGATCTCGCTGTCGAGCTGGGACACCGCAGGATGGCGGAGATCCAGGAGGAGCTTCTCTGGGTGTGCGAGGCGGCCCATGTGCCCGTGATCTGGGCGACCCAGGTCCTCGACAACCTCGTCAAGAAAGGCGTTCGCCACCGGGGGGAGATGACTGACGCCGCGATGGCTGAACGAGCCGAGTGCGTGATGCTCAACAAGGGGCCATTCGCTGGCGATGCGATCAGGCTGCTCGATGACCTGCTCGCGCGGATGGAGGGGCATCAATTCAAGAAGGCCTCTCGCATGCGCGCGCTGCACACCTGGGCCTGAGTTCCGGACGCTTTGGGATGAGCGGCCCCCAGCGCCCGAGGATCCGGACTCGAGCCTGAGCTTCCTCCGGGATCTGCCCTTAACCCCGGCCGCCCTCGAATTCGCGCTGACCCGCCACGCGGGCCAACGCCGCTTGCGAGATAGCCGCTTCTCGTCCAAAGCGGCGCCAGGAGATCCCGGCCGGTCGCGCTGCGTCGTATTCCACTTGGACCCGTCATCGCCGGTGGTAAGCACGGATGCGAGGGCACCGCAAATCGGTCACGGTCCCCCTGATGCTCGGAGCGAGATGCGATGGCAAGAATGCACTTCAGCCCACGACCGGTGCTGGCTCGATCAACCGCTGGCGATCCGGCCTGGCTCCGTTCAAGGTCCTGGCTCTCGCGCTCACCCTTTTGGTCGGTCTGACCGCCGGCAGCGCCGAGGCGAAGAAGAAGGCGGGCCTGCCGCCGATCCACGTGCGCGGGACGGTCTACACGTTCGACGATCAGACCCCCATCGCGGGCGCGACGGTAGGGGTCGCGGAACTCCCGGGCGTGAGCGCGCAGACGGGGCCCGATGGCAGCTACGACCTCGTGGTTCCCGACGGGACCAAGTTCACGCCCTACGTCGATTCCGCGGGCCACCACCGGATCTACCTGCAGACCTTTGTCAGTCAGGGCAAGGACCTGGAGCGAGTCAACTTTCAGACGCCGAGTGACACGGCCTACAACCTGCTTGCGCTGGTCCTCTCGGCGCCACGGGACGCGAACAACGAGCTGGTCAACTGCGCGGTGGTCTCCACCTTCAGCACCGTGAACGTGCGCGACGCCAGCTTCAACGACTTCGTCGCCTACGGAGCCCACGGAGTGGCAGGCGCGACGGGTAGCGCGAGCCCAGCGTTGCCAAACCCGGTCTACTTCAATGAGTCGGTTGTCCCGGACGCCTCGCGGACCGCGTCCTCCGTCGACGGTGGTGTCGTCTGGCCCGTGGTGCCCGCGGGGGTCTACCGGTTCTCGGCCCAGCATCCGTCGACCCGCTTCGCCCCGTTCCGCGCCACCTGCGAGCCGGGGAGGGTCGTTAATGCCAATCCGCCTCAGGGGTTCTACGAGCTCCGTCCCGACGAGAAGGTCGACTCCTCCGTCGCCGCGTCGCTCGCCTCCACCCATTTCGACCTCAGCGGCTCCAAGGCTCTCCTGAAGGCGCGGGTCAAGGCCCGGGAGTACGTCGCAGTGAGCGGCGTGGTGCGGCGCGGCAAGAAGGCCCGAGCCAAGCGCCGCACCAAGGGTTACGCGCCGGGCAAGCGGACCCTCGCCTTCCCGATCGGCCAGAGCCTCGCCGGAAAGCGGATCGCAGTCAAGCTGACGGTGGAGGACGGGGAGGGCAACGTGAAAGCGCTGACCCGAAAACTGAAGGTTCCCGGGGGCTGACCGAGCCGGCTCTCTTCACCTCCTTGATTTGCGGGCGGTTCTGAAGCCGCCAGGCCATAGGGACAGCCGCTTTTCGTCCAAAACGGCACCTTGCCCGCCGCGCTCGTGGAGGGCTAGTCCCACTTCGCGTACTTCGCGAAGAGAAGCTCAAGGGTGCGGCCGAGCAGCTGAGGGCGACAGCCTGAGACGGCCGGCCGGCTAGCGGTTGGGCAGGGAGCACCGCATCGCACCCTGCATGCGGCGGTTTGACTGGACGGTGACCGCCTCGGGGTCAGCCGCTCTTGCGGCCTCCTCACCGGCCTGCATCGAGGGGACCTGCGGCCCGCTCGCTCTCCGCCTCGCTGGCGCACGGCATGGCGTACGAGCGCCCCTGAAACGGCGAAACCCCCGGCTGAGCGGGGGGTTTCCGAGGCACCGCTACCGGGATTCGAACCCGGGTTTCCGGACTGAGAAGCACACCGAAGCAGATCTGCTGAGTCCCGCCAGGCACAGATCAGGTGGTTTGAGTTGCCTTGAGTTGCCCTCAGAAATACACACTTCGCGACAAATTCGCGACAAAGTTTCAAGGCCGGTATCAGAGCTACTGGAGCGGCAACATCATGGCGTCGTCATTGAATCGTCAGACCGACCAGGAGCCCAGGTGGCCAAGCCGAACAGGCCGTCGATCCACCAGAGGCCTCCACGTTCAGCCTATCCGGCGGCGAAGAGCAGCCAATGACCTTTGGCACAGTATACCGTCCTCGGCCCGACGACCGGTGACAAGCTCGTCGTGCTCGGCGTAGACGATCTCGAGGCTTGTCGCAGCTTGCACGCAGTTCCACCCTCGCCGATCTCTTCGCGTGAGCGATTCGTTCCGGTGATCTGCAACTCCACCATCAGATTCGTAGTTCGGGTCCAGCGGCGAACGCACCAGAGAGCAGTTCCGCTTCGCTGTCCGCGAGCCTTGTAGTGCAGGTACCGCTGAGTCGTCTTCAGGTCCGCGTGGCCCATCCAGGCCTGGACCTGCACGATGTCGGCGCGGTTGATCGCGATCGTCCCGAAGGTGTGGCGCATGTCGTGGAAGCGCAGCTCGCGGAGGCCAGCGCGCTTCAACGCCGCCTTGTAGCGATAGCCGAGTTTCTGGGCGTTGACATGGCCGCGGGGCCCACGGAAAACCAGGTCATCGTCCTCGGTGAAGTATTCGCGCTCGCCGAGGCGCGCCAAAGCCTGGGCAACCTCGTCCGCCATCGGCACTGCCCTCCCCCGCCCCGACTTCGGCGTGTCCACACCGTTGCCGCTCTTGTAGGTCCGGTGGACTCGGACGATCCGCCGCTCGAAGTCGACGTCGCGCCAGCACAGCGCGAGCAGCTCGCCCTGTCGGAGTCCGGTGAACGCAGCGGTCAGGAAGATCGCCGCGTCTTGCTCCGAGCCGGCGGCGCGCACAAGGCCCAGACCTCCGCTGGCGAGAGCACGTCGATCTCGACCTTTGAGCGAACGCGAGGCCGCTCGACCTCGTCCATCGGATTCGTGCGCAGGCCATACCGCCGCTTCGCATGGCGGAAGATCGAGCCGAGGATGACGAGGTACTTCTGGACGGTCCGGTTCGACGGAGCCTCCCGCGCGATCCATTGATCCCGCCAGCGCTCGATCGTCTCAGTGGTGATGTCCTCCAGCGTGAGGCTGCCCAGGACCTCGTCAAGCCTGCGGACGGTCAATCGGTAGTCGGTGAGCGTTGAGGCCTTGCAGGCGCGCTCCTGGGCCGCATGACGCAGCCACTCGGCGCTCGCGTCGGCGAACGTGGCCCCGGTCGAGACGGGCGCGTCCAGCTCGCCGCGGCGCAGGTCCGTCAGTAGCTCCTGCAGGGCGTCATCGGCCATGCGCCGCGTGTAGTGACCGGCCAGCGGTCGACCCCGGCCGGTCCAGTTCGGCCCGAGCCGCTGCTGTCCGTGACTTCCGTCAGGTCGCCGGTATTTCAGGTACCAAACCGAGCCGCGCTTGCCCTTCCGGAGGCTCACTTGTCCGCTGGCTCGCGCCACAAATCCATTCTCACTCTGAGCCCGGATGCCGCCCCGACCTGGCCGCGACTGTAGCGGCGGCGGCGCGGCCGTCAAGGGGCTTCGCCCCGACCCCCTCCGGGGGTTGACGGTCCGTCGCCTAAGCCCGCCGCTAGGCTCGCTCTCAGGTCGGGCGAAGGGGGAGTGGTCGAACCAGAGCTTCTGGACCGAGACACACCAGCCGGCACCGCACTTCTCCACCGCTCGCTCGACATGGGGAACGACCTTGGGCGGAGCACAGGTAGATGATCCCGTGCGGCGTCTGCTCGCTGGGCTGGATCAGCTCACGGCCTTCGGGGTCGCGGAGCTTGTGGGACTCCCAGGCCTCGAGGATCCTCACCAGTCGCTCCGGCGCCTTCGCGGTCAGCTCGACCTCATCGCGTGCTCCTGGGCTTGCCGTCTTGGAGGGTGAAGCGGTAGAGGTCCGGGCGATGCCAGCCGGGATCGGGATAGCTGCGCTTCGCCGAATAGAAGCGCTCCGCCGAGCTGGCGCTCCTCGGCGAGCATCTCGCGCTCGGAGAGCACCGTCGTCGCCGGACTCGCCGCCCTCGAGCCAGGCGGCGACCTGGGCGCAGACGATCGAGTGGTTCGCAGCCCAGACCGAGACGCGAGACGGCCCGAGCTCGCGTGCGGTCGGCGAGCCGCAGGCCGCGTGAGGTCACCGCGAGCAGAGGGCCACTTCGTCCGATCGGCGGGTGAGCCGAGATCAATCCGGCTTCTCTCAGCCGCCGCTCTCTGATCCAAGGTCACGGACCTCCCGGTGCTCAGCCCACCACTGAACCGCAGTCCTGTTCACCACTCCGAACCTGCAGATGAAATCCAGCACCTGCAGATCCCTGTAGCTGATCGTCTCTCTCTCTCCCTTGACTCTCTTCTTTCTCGGCATCACCCCTCATGACGCAAATCACCACCAAACGTCCCGCCGCCCGCACCCGCGCTTCACCCCCCTTCCGACCGGCCCGTAGCTAGCCGCCGACTCCCCGCTACCCCACATCGTGGGGGAGGGGGAGTCGGCGGCGTACGAAGGGCCGGTCCGTGCCTAGAAAGCTTCCGCGGGTGCGGGCGGCGGGTCCGTACCTGCGTCCGGACTTCCGGACACTTCGCGGACACTTCCGAAAAGCGCCGCTTTGCATGGAAAGCGGTACTTTCGGGCCAGCACTGGGCGCGTTTGAGGTCGGCAGCCGTGTCTCAGTTGGACGCGAGTGGCCGGGCGGCCCTGACGAACCAGTAGCTAGGCGACAGCTCAATCGAGTCGGGCGGAGCCTGGGGATTGTTCAGCCAGACAGCGCCGGCCAGGCCCTGCTCACGCAGCTGGGCTGGACTGGCTTCGTCCGGATTGAGGATCACAACTCGGCGCTGAAGACCCGGCCCGAAGAAGGGATAGAACCAACTGTTGTTTCCGCCCACGAGGCCAACCGGGGCGTTGGGCGAAATCTGCTGGTCAAGCCTGGGCAACACATGGCGAAAGTCGGGTCGAGCCACAGATTGCTGAGCGTCGTAATCAAGCTCAAAGATCCCCTTGGCATTGCCGTTGGGAAACAGCCGCTTATTCGGGTTGTCGAAGAGAGCCGGAACGACGCCGGCGATCGCCAATGCACTGACGAGGAGAACGACCAGCTGGCGGCGATAGAGCGCACCAAGCAAGGGGATGCCGAGGGCAACCATCGGAATCAAGAGCCGGGCGACAAACTCGTCGTATCTCTTGGCGACGCAGAAGACCAGCAGGTACAGCAAGGCCGCCGCGGCGACGGTTCGGTAGCCACCCGGCGACGACGGCGCGACCAAGAAATAGACAAGCACCGGGAGGAAGATCAGCCAGCCGACGTAGCCAAACGAGCTTCGATCTTCACTGGTTGTGCTGTCAGCAACGAAGCCCGAGAAGCCAAAGGTCTTCTGATCACCCAGGACCTTGGTCAGAGCCGTATCGAGGCCATCGTTAAGCCAACCGATGTGAGCGCCTGGGGTCTCGACGAACATCCAGGTCGACCGCACGAAGTTCGGATAGATCGGGCTGTCGCGCTCGTTGTCGCTTTGCACGGGACCTACTGGATCGCCGTAACCACTGATGTTCTGGAAGTAGCTGAAAGAACCGAAGACGAGCGCTCCGCCGGCGATGAGGAGAGCCGACAGGCGAATGATCTGCGGTGGAGGGCGATAGGTTTTTGTTGCGACGATCAAGATCACCGCCAGGGACGGCGCCATGAACAGGGCAGTGCCCTTGGTCCCGATCGCCAGCCCCAAGCCGACCGCACCGATCAGGAGTTCTCCGCGGTGGCGGTCGCGAAGGCCGCGTACTAGGAACACAGTCGCTCCCGCCAAGAAGAAAGTCACGACCAGGTCGTTCTGAGTTGTCGTCGCCTCGAGGACCGGCAGCGGCAGGAGGGCGAAGACGGCTGCCACCCAGAGCGCCGGCGCCCAGCCAAAGCCGAGCAGACGGGTGCCGCAATAGACGCAAGGGATCAGCCCAATTAGGGAGCACCACTGGACGGCGGCTACAAGGTGCCAACCATCAGAGACCGACAAGGTCCACGCTTGGAGAATCTCGCCGTTCGGCGGATAGGCGAGCTGCCATGAAGTCCCGTTGTGGAAGTGGGCCAGGCTGTTTTCCTGGAGCCAGAACGCCGCTCGGGCCAAGTGGTAGGTCATCGAGTCCCAGTTGTTCGGTGGAACGACGAATCCCATCACCAGCTGAAGCGACAGCGCACCCACGACGATCGCAGCCAGAACGGCCAGGACCGGATTGGCCCTGGCCTGTGCCATGACCGTTGCCCGATTCGGAAGAGTCGGGCGCGGGATCCTGGGCTTGCCGACCGCGATCCACAAGGCAACTACGCCCGCGCTGATCAGCGCTTGCGCGAGTAGCCAGCCGCCGGTGGTCAGCCCGTCGAAGGGCGTGACTAAGAGCGAGGCGACGACGATCTCGCTAAATGCGGTGGTGAGGCCTGCTGCGACGAAAGCGGGCCATCCACGGACCCGGAGGACAGTTGGCATCAGCAGCGCAACGGGGACAAGAAGGCCAACCCCAAGCGCCGTGGTCAAGGCAGGTGCCATTGGCCGCGGAAGGTAGCCGCGTTCGGGTTACGCCTGAAGACCTGACCTCAACGCTTGGGACGAGTTCTGGTCGTAAGCCCTGACGGGATCAGGGTTCGCTCAGCGCCCGCTGTTTGACCAACGCCCGGTAAATAAGACGCCTGCTTACGCGTGAAAGCGGACATCTCGGCGGCTAGCAGCGGAACTCCGAATAGCTGCTTTGGACGAAAGCGTCTGTTTCGCCATCCGGGTTGCGAGCTACGGTCGAAGCGCAATGGAATTCGAATGGAACAAGGACATTGGCAAGGAGCTGCTGAAGGATCCGGCGGTTCGACGGGATGTCCTCCGGAATGCCGAACAGAGCGTCAAACGATTTCGGTGCCCAAGCCATGGCGAGCCGGTGACTGTGTCGATCAGACCCGGGACTTCCCAGGGGTTCCAACTCCAGCTGGACGGTTGTTGTGACGAGGCAGTTGCTTCAGCCGGGAAGCTCATTGGTGCCGAGTAGGCACCGCTCCTCGTCCAAAGCGGCTATCTCACGGAGACCTTGGGCAGGCCGTTGGTCGGTCAACTTCCCGGTTCGCGGCCTTTGGCCGGGGCCGGAACGCCCATCGTCCAAGCTGGCGAGGCTTCCAACATGACCGACGTTTCAGCGATCAAATGCCCAGCTTCGTCGTGAAACTTCGATTCGTATTCGCTGTGCGACCCCGCAGCGAATTCCTGTAGATGACTCCAGTACTCGAACACAAAGAGCTGGTCCTCGTCGTTTGGATCCGATGACCAGATCACGACATCGCGCCCCCAAATGGCCCGATTCGCGTGGGAACCTGGCAGTAGCTCAATCAGTTCGTGACGCTTTCCAGGATGGGTCCTCACACGGAGGACCTGCACCATGCTCGTATTCGGATCACCCCTTCGGTTGCTAATCGGCCCTCGCATCGCTTGGGTGTATCGGCGTTGACGCGTGACGACTCAAACCGCTGCTTTCCATGCAAAGCAGCGCTTGTGCTTGGCGCGCCCAGTCGCTGCCCCGAAATGCAGATTTCGCGACAAATTCGCGACAAAGTTTCGAGCCGGCCTGCACCCCCAAATAGAAAAGCCCCGCAAACGCGAGGGCTTTGCTGAGGCACCGCTACCGGGATTCGAACCCGGGTTTCCGGACTGAGAATCCGGCGTCCTAGTCCCCTAGACGATAGCGGCGAGTTTTGTGACGGCCGTGAGTGTAGCCAGGCTCAGGCTAAGCTTCGACGGCCCCGCGGCTGTGGCGGAACTGGTAGACGCGCAGGCTTCAGGTGCCTGTGTCCTTCGGGACGTGGAGGTTCGACTCCTCTCAGCCGCATCGAGTGCTGTCCGCTCAGGCGGTGGCCTTCGCGGTCTCGAACGCCTTGACCATCGCCTTCGCCGCCGGCGGCTTGCACTCGAGCTTGAACTGGGTCCCGCCGGCCTCGACCGTGAGCAAGTTCCACTTGCTCTTCATCGAATCGACCGTCTCCACCGGGACCTCACTGAGCAGTCCCTTGACCTCCTTGACCCCGCCGGTCAGCGAGATCGCCAGGTCCAGAGTGGCCAGCCGCCGGTTGGTCAGGGCCAGACCCGAGCTGCGCTTGACGACTAGGCCGGCGTCCTCCGCCGCGCCCCTGTTCTTGTTGCTCCACCGCGCCCCGATTTCACCGGCAGCAAGGCCCCCGGCGACGGCCGTGCCGCTTCCTCGCGGTGAGACGATCAGCGCCGACGCGATCTCCTCGCCCGGATCCAGCAGACCCTGGGCTCCATCCTTGATGCTGTCCTCGTGCTTGGACATCCAGCCCCCGTTCCGACGCGCTGTCTTCGAGTGATCGAGTGCGAGCAGAGATACGGCACGCCCCGCCGGATGGATTGAGCTCAGACGCTGGCGCCAATCAGGGATTCAAGTGACTCCGGGGGCCCAAGGGCATTTCCCTGGGCCTCGTCGATGCCAAGACCCTCGAGCAGCTCGAGCGCCGCGACGCTCTCAACTCCCTGGGCGATCACCCGCATGCCGGAGCGATGCGCCTTGAGGACGGCGCTGCTCATCGCACGGCGCTTGCCCCGGTCGTCGGCTAGCCCGTCGATGAAGGACGCCCCGAGCTTCACGTAGCGGATCGGGAAACGCCGAAGGAGGAACGACTCGGGACCGCCCTCGATGAATCCGTCCAGGGCGATCTGGCAGCCGAGCTCGGCGACCGCGTTGACGAATGCGCCGGCGGCCTCCAGCCCCGCGGTCAACTGGGCCTCACTGAGTTCGAGGACCACGTCGGCCGGATCGGCCTCGGTTTCACCGAGACAGTCGCGAATCAAGGCAATCATGGCCTCATCCGTGGACCTCACGCTGAGGTTCAGGTCCACGGGCTGTCCGGTCGCCGCGACCTCGATCGCCCGCGCCACAACCCACCGATCGATCTCCCGGATCGATCCGAACTCCTCCGCCGCCATCACGAACTCGCCTGCTGGGATCAGCCGCGTCCGATCGACCATCCGGAGGAAGAGCTCATGGCGCACCGTCGCGCCGGTGATGACGTCGACGATGCGCTGGCCATGCAGAACGAAGAGGTCCCTCTCCAATGCCTCTTCGATCCTGCGCGACCAATCGAGCGAGTGCAGCACCCCCTCTGGCCCGGATACCTCTCCTGAGACCATGCAAAAGGATCACCGCAGACGGGGGTCACGCACAACGTGTGGAAATACTCGACGAACGTCGGGGGGAACTACTGAGCAAGGTCGCATCAGCCGAGATGCCGGAGGGCGGACCGCGCGGCGTTGTAGCCATTCATTCCATGCGCTCCGGCACCTGGAGGGGTCGCAGCCGAGCAGATGTAGACCCCGTGGATCCCGGCGCTGTACGGATCGAGGGCGAGGCGCGGCCGGATCAGGATCTGGATCGGGGAGTTCGCGCCGGTGATGATGTCACCCCCGACGTAGTTGGCGTTGTAGGCCTCCAGGTCAGCGGGGGTGCGAACCGACGTCTCGACGATCCGCTCCCGGAAGCCCGGGGCGAAGCGCTCGATCTGCCGGAGGACGGACTCCGTCGCATCGCCGTTGTAGCCGCTGGGAACGTGGGCGTAGACCCAGAGTGGGTGCAGGTCGCCCTTCGAGCGACTCGGGTCTGCGAGGTACTGCTGCCCGACGAGCATGTAGGGACGCTCCGGCATCGAGCCGCGATTGACGGCCCGCTCCGCGATCGTGATCTCCTCGAAGGTGCCGGCGACGTGCACCGTCCCCGCGCGCCGGCAGGACTCGTTGGTCCACGGGACCCCGCCCTCCACTGCGAGGTCGAGCTTGAACGCCCCCGGGCCGTGGCGGAAGCGGCGGTAGGAGCGGGCGACTCTCGCCGGCAGGCGATCGCCCGCGATCTCGGCGACGGCGCCCGGAGCCAGGTCGAAGACGACGACGTCCGCCTCACCGAGCTCGTCGTATGAGGTGACCCTGCGACCGGTTTCGATCTTCCCGCCGTGCTCGCGAAAAATGGATGCGAGCGCGTCGGTGATTGCGCGCGAGCCGCCCTTGGCGACTGGCCAGCCGAACGCGTGGCAGGCGTCGATCAGAGCGCAGCCGACCGACGAGCTCATCGGCCTGGTCAGCGGAGCGAAGGCGTGGGCGGCGACGCCGCCGAAGAGCGCCCGGGCCTGCGGCGTCTTGAACGAGCGGGCGAGCACCGAGGCCGGGGCCGCCGCCGGGATGCCGAAGCGTGCGAGCCGGATCGGGTGCTTCGGCAGATGGATGATCGGGGCCAGCATGTCCTCGAGCAGGTCGTCGAAGTGGGCAGACGAGGATCCGAAGAGGCGCCGCCAGGCCGGCCCGTCATTCCCGAGTCCGCGGGCGGTCTGATCGATCGAGTGCACCATCACGCCGGCGCTGCCGTCGTCGAGCGGGTGCGCGAGGTCGACCTCGGGGAACAGCCACTCGAGGCCATGCTTGGCGAGATCGAGCGACCGCAGGAATGGGGAGCCCGCCGCCATCGGGTGCGTCGCCGAGCAGTCGTCGTGGAGCAGCCCCGGGACGGTCAACTCGCTGGTTCGGGTACCGCCGCCGATTCGCTCCTCGGCCTCGAGGACGGTGACGTCCACCCCATTCCGGGCCAGCTCCACGGCACAGGCCAGCCCGTTGGGCCCCGAGCCGACGACGATCGCGTCGCTCAAGCGACCGGGACGGGCTCTTCGCCGGAGACGGCGCCACGATCGACCTCAACCGGGAGGTCGTAGCGCTCGTCGAGCCAGGGCTGGCGGGTGATCATGTCCTTGACGGCCACCGATCCCTCCTCCATCAGACCGTCCACCGGATCCCAGACCTGGTATCGCTGGCGGCCGCGGCCCCAGCCCGTGGGCTCCGACTCGAGCGCGATCACCCGCACGTCGCCGGGCCCGAAGCCGCAGCGCTCCTGGACCGCCTCCAGCAGCTGGCGGCCGTGGAAGTGCGCGTCGCCGAAGTTCCAGCCGTTGACGATGTTCGAGATCAGCTCGCCCTCCCGGACGTCGTAGTCCTCCACATCGTCGACGGCGTGCGGCAGCAGCGCATTGAGCGCTCGGCCGTGCGAATGCATCGCGCGAAAGGACAGCCCCTTGTTGAGGAGGAACTCAGCCGTCTCGGGGTCGTAGATCTCCCCCACCTGCTTGACGATGATCTGCGCCGGCTTCTTGACCTGTGTGTCGAGCTTCTCCTCCGCCCCGCTTCCCCTGCGGAAGAGCCAGGCCGTCGTCGCCCAGTTGCCGGCGTAGTAGCGCATGGAGGGCAGGAACGAGATCTTGTCCGGACGCAGGCCTCCGATCAAAGGCAGCCCGATCAGCGCCACGGCCAGGAAGGCGATCAGCAGCGGATCGCCGATCGTCGAAAGCGGGGTGTCGCCATAGTGGCCGAACAGGAAGAGCAGCCCGTAGATCATGAAGAGGTTCCACTCGAGCGGCACCGCCAGCGGGAACATCGAGGTGATGTTCAGGTGGAAGAGGATCATCCCGATGATCGCGATGGTCCTCACCGTGTCGTTGTCCACCGTGATCAGCAGAAGCGGCCAGAGGAACTCCTGGACGGTGCCGAAGTGTGCGATCGACGACGCCATTCGCGACGGCCTCATGTCCTCGGGGTAGTCGCGCCAGAGCCGGCGCTTGAACGCCCGAGACTGGATCAGCGGGGCGTTGCTCATCATCGTCGAGACGACGAACGGGAAGTGGTGGTTGAGCTTCGACGATGCGGCTCCCCACCAGATAAACAGGAAACAGAACTGCCAGGCGACGATCCAGTGCTGGACCGGGAAGAGCCCGATGGCCAGGATGGTCGCGTAGATCTCCGGCCGTGCGCCGAGAAAGGACACCTTGTCGCGGAGCCCGAGCAACCCCAGGAGCCCCAGGAGCACGGCGATGCCGGCCGGCGGCAGCTTGCCCGCGGAGCCCGCGGCCGAGTCGACCCCCGTGGCGGCCAGCAGGAAGATCCCGGCGGCGAGCACGCCGCCGTACAGGGCGACGTCGAGGTACGTGCGGGTCGTCCCCTTGGTGAACGGCACCCTGTCGGGCCAGGGCGGTAGCCGGACGGTGCCCGGGCGCAGCCAGTAGAGGACACCCCCGATCGGCGGCACGAAGCGGAAGCTGAGCGGCATCGAGCCGGCGCCGAGGCCGAGGATCTCCCAGAGCAGCAGCCAGACGGCGAGCTTCTGGAAGACGATCGGCTGCGTCCACCAATCGCTGAGGTTCCCGAGGCTGCCGAGCCCCGGCGTCAACGAGATCACGAAGAGCGCCCCGACGCTGAAGACGATCAGCTTGAGGACGTAGATGAAGTAGACGAAGGTCGGCGAGCCGAACCCGTTCACCCCCCAGTCCTGCACCAGCGGCTTGAGCCGCGTCAGGTGCGGCTTGGCCTTCCACTCCTCAAGCTCGAACGGCGGGGGTGAGGGCGTGAAGAATCCCATCTCTCCTGGCGGAAACCCTATTGACTGCGGCGCAACTTCGAGCCTCAGCCGTCGTTATGTTCGTTCGATGCCAACCCGGGCGGCCAGGGCCGGTTTGACGGCGATGGGACTCGCCTGCCTCTGCCTGCTCGTTCTCCTGGTGCAAGGCGAGACATCGCGCGCGGCGAGCGGCAAGCCGAACGTGATCATGTTCACCACGGACGACCAGACGTTCCGGGACATGGCCTTCATGACCAAGACCCAGGCCCTGATCGGAAACCAGGGCGCGAGCTTCCTGCACGCCTACGCCTCCGACCCGCTCTGCTGCCCATCGCGTGTGAGCGTGCAGACCGGCGAATACGCCCACAACACGGGCGTCCTCGGCAACACCCCGCCGGCGGGCGGCTACCAGTCCTTCAACGACAAGAACGACCTGCCGGTCTGGTTGCAGGCGGACGGCTACCGGACGATTCACATCGGCAAGATGCCGAACGGCTTCGGGGAGGTCACCAACCAGACCTACGTCCCACCGGGCTGGGGGCCGTTCAACGGAGGCACTGGCTCGAACTCGAAGGGCGAGTTCTACGGCTTCCTCGGGCCGCCCTCCTCATACACCGGCTTCACCCTGGATGAGAACGGCGCCGACGTGACGTATTCGCCGGACGACTACTCGACCACCGTCTACGGAGACCTCGCGGTCGACAGGATCAACAACCACCTGACGAACTTCCCGAACAGCCCGCTCTACATGCAGGTGCAGTTCTTCGCCCCACACGACCCGGCCACTCCGGAGCCGAAGTACGAGAACGCCTTCGCCACCGCGCCGCTGCCGATCGACCCGAGCTTCAACGAAAAGAACGTGACGGACAAGCCCGGCTGGATCAAGAAGATCAAGCGCTTCGGCCCAGGACTGATCGCCAAGATCCAGACCCGCTACCAGCTCCGGCTCGAGACGCTGCTCTCGGTCGACGACGCGATCGAGAAGATCGTCAATGACCTGCAGGCGAGGGGCGCGCTGGACAACACCTATCTGATCTTCACCTCCGACCAGGGGCTGATGCAGGGACAGCACCGGCTTCACCAGGGCAAGTTCGTCGCCTACGACCCGTCCACCCAGGTCCCGCTGGAGATCCGCGGGCCGGGCATTCCGGCCGGCTCCCAGCCGCGAGCCCTGGTCTGGAACGGGGACATCACCTCGACGATCCTCCAGCTTGTGGGGGCCAACCCCGGCCTCCCCCAGGACGGGCAGTCGTTCCTCCGCTTCGCCCAGGACCCGGCACTCAAGTCGACCCGGCCGATCCTGTTCGAGACCGGGCCACCCGGGACATCCTTCGAGCCGGGGGCCACGGCGGCGGCCAAGGCGAGCCACCCCGTCAAGGTGAGCAAATACGTCAAGAATCTCGACCTCGACCACACGGCGCAGTTCGCGCGTGTGATCACCGCACCGAAGTACCGCGGAATCCGCACCGGCCGCTACCTGCTGGTCAAGTACGGGGACGGCAGCCGCGAGATGTATGACCTCTCCAAGGACCCCCTCGAGCTCAACTCCATCTACAAGAGCCCCCTCTACGCCCCGGTCCGGAAGTTCCTGCTCAAGCACCTCGCCAAGCTGACGAAGTGCATCGGGCCGCCGTGCGACGCGGAGATCGGCAAGCCGCCCAAACCGCTGGCGAAGGCAAAGAAGGGCAAGCAGACCAGCAAGTAGGCGCTTGCGCTCAATAGGGTCCGGGAATGGCCGCACCGGAAACCCCTCCCCCGCTCTTCGGCGACTACTACCGCGAGATCTACGCGAAGGGGATGCTCGCCGGCGAGCGCCCGACTCTGCCGATGGCCTGGGCCGAGCTCGAGACCAAGGCACGTGAGTCGCTCGACGACCGCGCGATCGCCTACATCTTCGGCGGCGCTGGCTCCGAGGACACGATGCGAGCCAACCTCGAGGCCTTCCGGCGCTGGCGGATCGTGCCGCGCGTGCTGCGCCAGGACCTCTCGGTCCGCGACCTCTCGCTGGAGCTGCTCGGCACCCGGATGCCCGCCCCGGTGATGCTCGCGCCGATCGGGGTGCAGACGCTGCTGCACGACGAGGGTGAGCTCGCCTCGGCCAGGGCGGCGGCGACCCTCGGGCTGCCGCTGATCACCAGCACGGCATCAGCAACCGCGATGGAGGAGATCGCCGAGGCGAACGGGGACGGGCCGCGCTGGTTCCAGCTCTACTGGCCGAACGACGACGAGATCGCCGCCAGCCTCGTTCGCCGTGCCGAGGCGGCCGGGTACTCCGCCCTCGTCCTGACCGTCGACAACTACGTGCCAGGCTGGAAGCCACGCGACCTGCAGCAGGCCTATCTGCCCTTCCTCGAGGGGATCGGGATCGCGCAGTATCTCTCCGATCCGGTGTTCCAGGACGCCCTCGAGAAGCCGCCGGAGGAGGACATGGGCGCCGCGGTGGGCCACTTCCTCGGCGTCTTCGCCAACCCGAATCTCACCTGGGAGCGGCTCGAGTGGCTCCGGGGGGAGACGACTCTTCCGATCGTCCTCAAGGGCATCCTCCACCCCGATGACGCGCGGGAGGCCCGGGAGCGCGGCATCGACGGGATCGTCGTCTCAAACCACGGAGGGCGCCAGATCGACGGCGCGATCGCCTCATTGGACGCGCTGCCACCGATCGTCGACGCCGTCGGCGAGGGGATGAAGGTGCTGCTGGACAGCGGGATCCGGTCCGGCGCCGACGCCTTCAAGGCGCTCGCCCTCGGAGCAGACGCCGTGCTTGTTGGCCGCCCCTACCTCTGGGGTCTCGCCCTCGGCGGCCAGGAGGGCGTCGAGATCGTGCTGCGCTCCCTACTCGCCGAGCTCGACCTGACGATGGCGCTCAGCGGAGCCGTGGGGCTGGCCGAGATCGACTCCGGGCTGCTGCGGGCGATCTAGGCGCTAGACGGTGAGAGCGAACTCGGGCGCGGTCGCGTGGATCGAGACCGTGCAGCCCGTGCCGTTTCGAATCTCGACCGCATCGGAGAGCATCCGGGCCAGCCAGATTCCACGGCCTCCGATTCGGTCGGACGGCGGAGTCAGCTGACCGGCCAGGACGTCTTTGATCCCCTCCCCGGCGTCGCTCACCTCGCAGATCAGCTCGCCGTCCTCCTGCCAGATCCGCAGGGTGGCCGGTGGGCTCCCGTGCACCAGGGCGTTGCTGGCGACCTCGTTGACGGCGAGCGCCAGCTCATCGGCCCGCGATTCCGGCAACCCAGAGGCGATCGCCACCGACGTGACCACTTGCCGCAGCGCGTACAGGTCGGCGAGATTGAAGTCGAGCACGGTGACGGGCTCGCCGGGCGGACGCTCGATTCGGGAGTCGAGCCGCTGGCAGAACTTGAGCGCGTCCTCGTACATTTCGCTCGCGACGGAGCCGTCCGGCCCGATGATGTCCCGATGGGTGCTGTGGGCGTGCTCGAGGATCTCTGGCGTCAGGACGCGAGCGTCATACGGGCATAGGAAGCTCACCGGGAGACCGGCAAAGGCGACGTTGATGACGGACTCGTGCCGGGCCCAGTCTCGGATCTGGGCCTCGTTGCCGACTGACCAGGGTGGCTCGCACATCACGCGGACCCTTCCCGAGCCGGCCCGCTCGCGGGTCCAGCGGCTGAACTGCTCCCGGGTGCGCGCGGAGCTCTCGTAGCACTCCTCAGCCGACAGGAGATTCACTCCCTCGGGCTCGCCTCCCAAAGAGTCACGGATGATCTCGAAGCTGCTGTCCTGGACCGCGACCAGGGTGGGCTCGCCGGCCGCGATGCCCTGCTCCACGAAGGGCAGAGCTATTTCCGTGAACTCGTCGTCGGACCCGTAGATCAGGGCCGAATGGACGAGATCCATGTCTGGGGCGGACGCTCCCCCAGCTTGCTGCATCTTCTTTGCCTACCCGGTCGACTGAGCTTTGACTCCCCTGGATCGCCCGCTCCGATCGCCGCCGGAGTGGGTTGCAGAATCCAGAGATGGGGCCAAGCCAAAGGAAGACGACCGCGACCGCACTGGCGGCGCTCTGCCTGGTGGCGGCGGGCCTGCTGCCCGGACCGGCGAGCGCGGGCACCAAGGCGATGGGGATCGACGTCTCGCGATTCCAGGGGCCGATTGACTGGCCCACGGTCGCAACCACGGGTGGCATCAGGTTCGCCTTCGTCCAGGCGAGCAGAGGCAGCGGTGCGGACTGCACCGTGAAGCCGGGGCAGTGCGGCGCCGACCCATTCTTCGCCACGAACCGCGTGGCTGCCGAGTCCAACGGTATCCGCGTGGGCGCCTACCACCGCGCCTTCGCGGCCGGCGGCACCACCGCCGACGCCCGCGCCGACGCGATCGCGGAGGCCGACGTGTTCCTCGGTGCGGTTGGCTCGCTCCAGAGCGGCGAGCTGGTTCCCGTCCTGGACGTCGAGACCCCGTTCAGCGGCATGACCGCCGCGACGCTTAAGACCTGGATTCGCGTCTGGGTCAAGAAGGTGAACAAGCGACTTGGTCGGAAGCCGATGATCTACACGAACGCCGCGAGCTGGGGAGCGACTGGCAACACGCTCGAGTTCGCGAAGGCGAAGTACCCGCTCTGGGTTGCCGAGTGGGGCGTCTCCCGGCCCTCGGTACCGGCGTCGAACTGGGCCGGGCATGGCTATTCCGTCTGGCAGTACTCGAGCTCGGGGACCGTCGCCGGGATTTCAGGGAAGGTCGATCAGGACCGGCTCGGCACGGGGCTCGCCAAGATCACCGTGCGCTGAGTTCGCTGGGCCGGCCGCCGGCGTCCCAAATCCGGACGCAGTTTCGCCCCGCTCCCTTCGCCTCGTAGAGCGCCTGATCGGCGGCGTGGACGAGGGCGTCGGGGGTGCGGCGATCGCCGGTGGCGAGCGCGGCTCCGACCGAGAGGGTGAGCTCGATGGAGACGTCGCCCACCTGGATTGGTTCATCGGCCAGCGCCTCTCGGGCACGCTCGGCAAGAGTGGCCACGCCGTCACTGTCGATGTCCGGGGCCAGCACGGCGAACTCCTCCCCGCCCCAGCGGGCCAGGCAGTCCTCGGAGCGAAGCACGGAGGCAATCCGGTCCGTCACGGTCTGCAGGACGGCATCTCCCATCAGGTGCCCGTACTCGTCGTTGACGCGCTTGAAGTGATCGAGGTCGAGGAGGAGGACCGCGGGAATGCCGCCGCTCTCGGGATCGGTGAGCTCGCGGGCGAGGACCTCGCCGAAGTGACGGCGGTTGAAGATGCCGGTGACCGGGTCCTCACGCGAGAGTCGCTCGGCTTCGGATCGGGCCCGCTCGAGGTCGCGGTTCGCCTGCTCCACGACCTCCAGGGACGCGGCCAGCTCCTCCGAGCGCTTGGACGCGAGGTCCAACGCTGCGTCTCGCCGGCGGGCCAGGGTGCGAAGCATGAATGCGACGGTGAACGTCAGGGCGCCGCCGACCAGCAGGATCATCCAGGGCAGGAGCATTTCGCTCGTGGTCAGGGATCCGCCGGCCACGCTCACGGTCCAGGTGCGGCCCGGAGTCGCAATGGCCGCGTTGACGGCGTTGTCGAGGCCGGATCCGATCGTGGCGAGGGGTGTCACCTGATCGCGGAGCTGAAGCGGGGTCGGGTTGGATGCCACCGGCAGCGCCTCGGCGACCAGCTGCTGGGCATCAACCACCCCGACGATCGCGCTCTGCGATTCAAGGTGGGAGATCTCGCCACTGTCCTTGTGGGACACCACCGGCACGCTCATGTAGAAGCCCTCGTCGCCGTTCGCCAGCTTGATGGGCTCGGAGATGGCGACCTGCTTGTGGAGCGCCGAGAGCTTGAGTGCGTCAGCGGCGGCCGGCCGAGTCACCGCGTCGGCGAGCTTCGCGTTCCCCTGATCGACCGGCGCGACGAGGATCGGATGGGGACCGATGTCTTTCGGCGGCACCAGCTTGCCGCTCGGCGAGTGCCGGACCCATTCGACGCTCACGATCGCGCCCTCGTTGCGGCCTCGGACGTGCGCCCAGCGCGAGAACTCCGCCTCGTCCGCGTCGTCGTGGACGCCGACCATGTCGCCGATGTCCTGGAGGTAGTAGGCCCGGCGTCGCAGGGCGTCGGAGATCCTCATCTGGGCGCTGTCGACGCGGTCGCTCCGGGTGGAGTCGAGGTTGTGCCTGGAGACGAAGTAGGCCGCCAGCGCGCCGCCGATCGTCGCGAGAACCATCGCGATCACGATCCCTCTCTGGAGGGCCTTTGAGCTCACCTCAATCCCTTCGGCCTACGGGGGCCGAAAGTTGAGGAATGCACTCGCCTACACGCAGGAATGACCCAAGAACTGACGAGCGACTCCGGACAAGGGGAGTAATCGGTACCGGCGGCTGCGCCCCTGGACTACCCGGACTCTAGGGTGAGAGGTGCCCGATGCCCGTAACCGAGCTCCTGGCGGCCGCGGCGCCCACCGATCTTGAGTCGGTGCGCCTTGCCTTTGTTGCCGGGGCCGGATCACTTCGATCCTGGGGTCGCCCTGAGCACCAGCGGGTCGTTCTCCGCCGCGGCGACCGTCCCGTCCCTCGAATGGCCGTCGTCGAGAATAGTCTGAAGCTCCCCATAGTGAGCCTGCGCGTCGCCTGGGGGGGGGGGAGGGAGCGATCAAGCCGATTCTCGATGCGGCCTCGAGGGCCTGCGGAGGGCTCAGGGCGACCCCGACGATACCCCGAAGGCGAAGGCGACCGACACGGTTGGGGGGGCGAACGAGGAACGTATCGCCCTCGAGGCGCATTGACGTTATCACGGCTATGGCGAGCCCGGGCGCTGGAGGGCGATCGGCCGCAGGCGCGGGTTGCGCTTGCGCAACCGGGGGAGGGAGGGGGGGGAGAGGAGGGGGGGAAGAGGAGAGGGGGTGACCGGGCAGTTCTTCCCTGGTTGCGCAGGGCCTGACCTGGCCCCGAGGCCGCCGGCACCGCTGCGCCAATGTGTCCCGTGCTGGAAGGTCGGGGGGGGGGGGGGGGGGGGGGGGGGGGGGGGGGGGGGGGGGAGGGGTTCACGAAATCCTGCTGTTTTTCGTCGCCTTCGTTCCGCTGCTTGGCGAAGTCATCGGTGCCGACGCCGTATGTGGCGTCCGCGGCATTCGAGAAGTCGCTCTCGGACCCGATCCCGTGGAACAGGACAACCGGAACAGCCGACCGGTCGGGTGGGAGCCTTGCCCAGACCTGCTTCTCCTCTGAGGTGAGGGAGACGTCAGGGGCGGGCAGCGGAGTCCGGGAGGAGGCGGGCGCCGTGGCCCGGCGGATTGGTCCGTCGAGCTCCCGCAGGCGACCAGGAAGCCGAGCCGCAGAGCAAGACCGCGAGCATGGCCCACGTTGTCCTCATGCGCTCAGTAACTCGGCAGCAGCGGAATGGCGGTGAATCCGACGGCGTCATCTCGCAGTCGATCAGCACGTCACCCGGATCCGCGGTGAACACCTGATCAAAGCCCTTGCCGCAACGGATCCGGTCGAAAAGCCGTCGGCGGCGTAGATCTGGTCGTCGCCGCGGCCCCCGAGGATCAGGTCGTTGCCGGGGCCACCGTCGATGACGTCATTGCCGGGCCCGGCGATGATTGTGTCGTTGCCGGCGTCGGAGCGGAGATCGTCATTGCCCACACCGCCGACGATGCAGTCGTCCCCGCCCTTGCCGAAACCGATATCGGCGCCGCCGGCCAGATTGACCCGGTCCCTTCCGGCGCCACCGTCGAACGTGTCGTCGCCGCGGCGCAGGCGAATCCGACGGATCAGACCGGCCAGGCAGCCGCGGGCTCCGGCGCCGCCGGGCGCGACGGCCGATGAGAAAGCCTTGCCGGCAGGCGCTCGCATGCCGAGGGCCGCAAGCGCGTCGGCTGCGAGAGGCTGCGAGTAGGCAGCGATCACCGGGTTCTTGTCGTCCTTGGTCAGGGTCCGCAGCCGGTTGGTGCCGGCGTATGCGGCCGGGCACATCGTTGCCTGCTTCGGCTTGTTCGCGGAGATCTTCGAGTTGTTGCGGTTCTGGTAGTGGTCGCCGGTCCAGCCCTCCGAGTGCCCGAGCTCGTGCGTCGCGACGGCCTGAAGGTCGAGCTTCTTCGCGGGCGGATCGCCTGAGCCGATGTAGAACTTCTTCTTCTGGTTGAACGTCTGCCGGAAACCGATCAGCTGTCCCGTGTCGGTATTGACGCAGCTGCGGTTCTCGGCCAGCGTGGTGCTGCCCGCCACCTGGCCGCGGAGGATGCCGCCGATCGGAACGCCATTCAGATCCGCGCAGGGATCGGAGTTGATCGCGACGCTCTGCGACTTGTGGACCTCGAAGCGCTCGACGCCCGGAAGCGCGTTCCAGGTCGCGGCCGCGGCGGCGATCCGCGTACGGAACTTGCCGCCCGGCACCGACCCATCGAAGTAGACGTTGCGGACCTGATCCCCGGGGGCGTAACGCGCGATGATCGGGTCACTTGCTCGCGCCGGCGCCGCGACCATGGAGAGAACGCACGCCAAAGCGAACAAGGTGCGCGCCTGGAGCCGGCGCGACGGTGTCGAGCTTGCTCTTGGCGATCTGGCCGTGGTCGCCGGCGACGAATTCGAGCGGCGCTAGATGGATGAGATGGTCCAGGTCTCCTTGCACCGTGCCCCTGCATGATCAACGCGCCGCCGCACGATCTTTAGGTTCCTGGCGAATCTGGACAAAAAGACTATGAGCCACCCCCGCGGGTCCTCGTGGCCTTCGGCAGGCCGGCTCAGGAAGTGCTTCTTGCAGCAAAGGTGCACCCGTCGCGGGCATGGACACAGATGAACTCGCCGAGGCGATCGACGAGATCGATTCACGATTGCGCGCTGCGCTGCCGAGATCGGGAGGTCTTCATCGACGTGACAGCCCACAGCAGCCTCGACGGTCCAGAGGCGGCCGGCCCGCCTGCGTGATGCGGGGGGACCCGACGCCGGCCTACGGCCTCGGGTCCCCACGGCTCTACTCCTTGTCGTACTTGGAACGAGACTCCGAGCCGGATTCGAAACTCGGAGACCTTGCCGTCACTGATCGTCACATCCTGGCGAATCACTTCCGCGATCCGCAGATCGCGCACGGTCTCGCTGACCTTCTCAACGGCGCTCTTGGTCGCCTCCTCCACGAATCTGCGCTGACGCCGACAACCTCGGTGACGCGATACACACTGTCTGCCATTTCTCTCCTCGGGTAGCGGTCTGTTCAGCCCCTACCCTCGCACGCGGGGATCTGCCGGGCTAGGGCGTAAGACCTGTCCCTGGCCGGACGCAGTAGAAGAATGCAGCCGATGTCCGCATCAGACGACACCAGGCCGACCGTGATCATCGGCGGCGGCCTCGCCGGCGGCAACGCCGTGGCGACGCTTCGTGACGAGGGATTTCAGGGACAGGTCGTCCTGATCAGCCCCGAGCCGGGAGTGCCCTTCGGCCGGCCTCCGCTCTCCAAGACCTATCTTCCTCCGAGGAGGATCTCGAGGGCTGGTACGTGAGACCCGCGGAGTCGTGGCAGGAGAGCGAAGTCGAGAGGCTGACCGAGCCGGTCGCTTCCGTCGATCCCGTCGCACACAGGGTCGTCATGGAGTCGGGGCAGGAACTTGAGTATCAGAAGGCCCTGATCGCCACCGGGGGGCGGAATCGGCGGCTCGACATACCCGGGGTCGAGCTGGCTGGAGTCCACCAGCTCCGCACCGTTGCCGAGTGCGATGCGATCAAGGACGAGATCGAGGCCGACCGGCATGCGGTGGTGTCGGGATGGGGTTCATCGGCTGCGAGGTCGTGGCGTCCCTGATGCAGCTCGGGGTGGGGTGACCGCGCTCTTCCGGACAGCGCTCGGCTGAAGTGGGTCCTGGTGAGGAGGTCGGTGGGGTGATGGGCGGATTCCCACCGCGCGCAGGGAGTGGAGCTGATGCCCGGGTGCAAGATCACCGCCTTCAAGGGCAACGTCGAGGCGGCCGTCACGGCGAGTGGCGATCGCATCGAATGCGACTTCGCGGTCGTCGGCGTTGGGATCGAGCCGGTGCTGCCCACCTTCACGTCGCCCGTTGATCAGGAGAACGGCCTGCTCGTCGACGAGAGCTGCCGCGCCAGCGCCCCTGATCTCTACGGGGCCGGCGATGTGGCGAACCACCTCCATCCGCTGTTCGGGCGGGTTCGGGTCGAGCACTACAACAACGGCGAGAAGATGGGACAGGCGGCGGCGAGGT
>CAVRVH010000008.1:0-251132 GCA_963724665.1 uncultured Solirubrobacterales bacterium | reverse complement strand
GTCCGAAGCAGGCCCTGCCAGGCGTTGAATTGGGTGCTGAGCAGATAGGGGTGCAAACCGCTCAGCCCGGGCAGGATGCCGACCAGCTGGATCAGAAGGGAGAACATCAGCGTCCCGACGATCGCCGCGCCGCTGTTTCGGAAGACCGTGGAGAGCAGGAGCCCGATGCAGGCGATGGCGAGTATGGGAAGCAGATAGACGAGCAGGCTGGCGCCCACCAACTCGAGGCCCTTCGGCGCAGAGACGACCGTTCCCGAGAGCGTGGTCACCGGGTTGAAGCCGGAGGCCAGGATCCCCGCTCCCAGCGCCACCGCACCGGCGATCGCGATCGCGAGGATGGCGTAGGTGACCGCCGCCAGAGCCTTGCCCGCAAACACCTGGTGGCGCTCGACCGAGCGGGTCAGGATCATCTTGAGCGTGGCGTTGCGGTCCTCAGAGGCGACGATGTCCCCGGCGACCAGAGCCGTGATCAGCGGGAAGAGCCAGATCGAGCCGAACAGCAGGAGAACGAGAGGCACCGCCAGCCCGGTGTCGTGGACGTACTTGCCGAAGGCGACGTCGTTCGGGTGCCCACCGCCGGTCACGAGGGCGATCACGAAGATGATCGGGACCGCGGCCGCGGCCCCAAGGCCAAGGTAGGTCCGCTTCTGGGCGCGAAGCTTTCGCAGCTCCCAGCGGTAGACGGTCAGCACACCGGACCTCATGCCAGCTCCTCGATCAACTGCTTCGTGTGAGTTGCTCGCTCGCGCGCGTCGCCCTCGGTGAGCTGGAAGAAGAGGTCCTCGAGCGTCGCCTGCTGCGGGCTCAACTCCACCACGGGGGTGCCCGACTCCGCCAGCGCGATGGAGAGCGCCGCGACGGCGTCCTCGTCTTCGGCCTTGAAAGCCAGGGCTGCGTTGGACGTCGCTAGCTCCTCGATGCCCGGCTGGGCCGCGCAGACGCTCCTGGCCTTCGCATCGTCGGTGGTCCGCAGCCGGTAGCTGACTCCCGCCTTGCTGCGAAGCTCGGCAAGGGAGCCCTCGTAGGCCACCCGCCCGCTGCGGATGATCGCGACGCGGTTGCAGAGCTCCTCCACCTCGTTCATCTGATGGCTCGAGAGCAGGACGGTGATCCCGCGCTCACCGAGATCGCGGATCAGCGTCCGCATGTCTCGCATCCCCGCCGGGTCGAGGCCGGTGGCCGGCTCGTCCAGCAGCAGCAGGCGAGGACTGCGGAGGAGCGCAGATGCGATGCCCAGACGCTGCCTCATGCCGTGCGAATAGCCCTTGACCTTGTCCTTGGCGCGTTCTCGGAGCTCCACGATCTCCAGGACCTCGTCGATCGTCGCCCTGCCCTCCCCGCCGTCGAGCGCCGCGCAGAGCTTCAGGTTGTCCAGCCCGCTCAGGTATGGGTAGAACATCGGCGCCTCGACGAAGCCCGCCACCCCGTCCAGTGCCGCGACGCTGACCTGCGGATCACGGCCGAAGAGCCGCACGGATCCCGCGCTTGGGCGGATCAGTCCCAGCATCATCCGCAGCGAAGTCGTCTTGCCGGCTCCGTTCGGCCCCAGATAGCCGAACACGTCCCCGGAGTTGACGGTCAGGTCGACGTCGTCGACCGCGGTGATCTCCCCGTAGCGCTTGACGAGCCCCCGGACCTCAATCGGCGGAGCCTCCGCCATCGATTACAGGTCTTGCGCGGCGGCCAGCACCGTGGCCGGCGGGGCCGAGGCGACAACGGTGTACTGCACGCCGTTGCGCTGGAACGTCACCATGGTCCCGAGGGCGGTGTCGAGCTCCTGGCCCTGGGCTCCGTTCACGGACACCTGCGGAAGGCTCAGCTGACCGTGATCGCCGCTTGATGCAGACGAGCCGTGAGACGCCTCGGCCGGCTGCTCGATCACGGCGAGCCCGCCAAGGCCCTTCCCATAGGTGATCAGGGCTCCGGCGTCCTTGCCGCTCTGGATGAGCCGGACCTCATTCTGCGGAAGGCCCGCAAGGGTGTCGGGGGCGGCGACCTGGAAAGAGGTCTGCTGCTGAACTGCCTGCAGGCCGGTGACCGGCTGGGCGTCGCCCGTGCCGTTGTCTTGGTTGGCCGGCGGGCTGACGTCGGTGACCTGGGCGTCGGGCGGCGGAGTGACGTCGAAGACCGAAGATGGAACATCGCCGTACGAGATGTCGGTGACCTTCAGCTCGAGCACCGGCGAGCTGTCGCCCTTCGCGTAGACGGCGACCCGCAGGGGCGTGCCGTGGGTCGCGTCCCAGGCGAGCTCGGCGCCGCCGAGAAGCCCTCCGTTGCTGTTGGGCTCGACGCGGACGGTGTAGGCAGGCTGGCCTGCGATATCGGTCGGCTCGGCTCCGCCCACCGCTGCGTGCTCCGCGAGGTTCGCGATTCCCTGCTTGACCTGGTCGAGCGTGGGCGGCTGCTCCTTCGCCGAGCTCGTCCCATCCGCGCCGCCATGATCGGCGGGGAGGGTTCCCTTGTAGACCGTGTTGGAGCCGGAGTCGTAGACGAACCAGCTGTGTCCGTCCGAGAGCACCTGGCTGTCGCTCGTGGCGCCCTCGGCGTTCGAGTCCGCCTGGAGCTCGAGGCGGAGCTTCCCGTCGGAGGTGGCCCACAGCCGTCCGGAGGCGCCGGTCAGAAGCGGATCCGCCCCCTGCACGCTGGAGCCGCCGATCAGATCGTTGGTGAAGTGGATGCGCGCGGTGACTCCCTGGACGGTGGGCGCCGTCAGCGCGTCGTGAACGGCAACCGGCAGCGGCTCCGCCGGAGGCTTCGGCCCGCCACCGGTTGCGGCCATGGCCAGCGCGGTGGCTCCGACCCCGACGGCCACTGTCGCGGCGCAGAGCGCGAGCAGGCGGCGCGTGGAGATGCGGCGCAGATACTTCACCTCACAAAGGCTACGCCTCGTCCCTAAGGATTTTCTGACAGTTTCACGATCGAGTCCACGCTCGTGCCCTGGGCGCCGATGCCACCGACGAGGTAGCCCACGCCGGAGACCGTGCCGGCAGCCGCATCGAACACCGGCGACGCGAGATGACCCGCCCGCACGGTGGCCCCGCGTGCGGGATCGAACCGAAGGATCTGATCGCTGGCGGAGCCGTTCCGCCGACCGCCGAGCAGGTAGATGGTGCCGTCGAGGACAACCGCCGCCGCATGGGAGACCGGCTCGGGCAATCGGCCGGCGATCCGGGTCCGACCCGACGCCGGGTCGTACTCCTGGATCTCACTTGTGTCGGCCCCTGTACCGAGCTCCCCACCGAAGGCGTAGATATGGCCGTCCACCGCGGCGGCCGCGGTGTACCGGGCCCCCGTCGGCAGCGTCGCGACCGCCTTGAGAGAGTGGCCGTCCGTCGTGCGGAGCACGGAATCGGCGGGACTCTGGCCGTCATACCCTCCCAGCAGATAGACAGCGCCACCAACGCCTACGGCCGAGAGATCCGAGAGGCTGGCGGGCAGCCGGCCGACCGGTCTGGCTCTGCCGCCGCGGACGAGCTCCTGAACGGTGTCCAGGGTGGTACTCGCTCCGCCGCCGAAGACGAGAGTGCGAGACCCGAGTGTGGCGGCCGCTGCGTCATGCAGGGGCTCCGTGAGCGTCCCGGCGGGGCTGGCTGAGCTCGTGCGGAAATCCAAGAGCACGACTTGGTCAGTGGAGACATCGTTGCGGTCGGCGCCTCCGATCACCATGAGGCCGTCGCTCGTCGGAGCTGCCGTAAGCCCATGCAGGGGCTGGGGCAGGTGCAGCGAGGAGGCCGTCGACACCAGGCGGGCTGGCGGAGTGGGCTTCGCCGCGCTCGCCACCGAAGTCGACGTCGACGCGGATCCACTGAAGACGGTGGCCTTCGCCGCCAACACGGCGAGCCACCCGACGATCCCCACGAGTAGGGCGAGCCGGATGAGGCCGTTCCGGCGTGCGCGGCTCATCCGCCGTGGCGGGCTCGTGCGACGGCGCGGTCCGGGGTCTGGAAGCGAATCGGCCACTTGTTGACTATCCCGTCAAAATCCCAGTGCAAGGTGAATGCACGCGCAAGCGTTCAGGTTCCGTTCATCTTGACGGTGCGACCGTTATGGAGGACGAATCGCGAGACAGTTTGACCCCTGACCCCCAACGGACCCCGGATTCGGCAGAGCGCGCCCGGCGCGAGCGGCGTCGGCTTGCCGCCGTTCGCCGGGCCCGGCGCCGCGGCCTGGCCCGCCTGGCGCTCGTCATTGTCGCCGCCGGCGTCGCCGTCTTCGCGATCTCACAGTTCACGGGGGGCTCGACGGGCAGGGCGCGGCCAGCCGCGCAAGCCGGGGCGAGCAAAGCCGCGGCGGGAGGCGGCGCTTTCAGGGTTCCGCGGCTCCTCGACCCCCACGATGTCTACGCCGCCGATCGCCCAGGGATGCTCGCGCCCGCTGTCAGGCACTTCCCGAGCCGCGTCTACGTCCCCAACAGCGAGAGCGACACGGTCAGCGTGATCAACCCGAGCACCTACAGGGTGATCGACACCTTCCCCGTCGGCGCGAATCCTCAGCACGTGGTCCCCTCCCACGACCTCAAGACGCTCTGGGTGAACAACGATCAGGGCAACAGCCTGACCGCGATCGACCCGAGCACCGGCAGACCTGGCCGCACAGTGCCGGTCAGCGATCCGTACAACCTCTACTTCACACCGGACGGCCACTACGCCATCGTCGTCTCGGAGCGGCTGCAGCGCCTCGACTTTCGCGACGCCCACACGATGCGGCTGCACCATTCACTCCCGATTCCCTGCTCGGGCCCGAATCACATGGACTTCACGGCTGATGGCCGTTACCTGTTCCTGAGCTGCGAGTTCGACGGCAAGCTGATCAAGGTCGACGTCGCCAATGAAAAGGTCGTTGGCTCGATCCCGCTCGACCCCGGCGGGGCGCCCCAGGACGTGAAGCTCTCACCCGACGGCAAGCTCTTCTATGTCGCCGACATGTCGAAGAACGGCGTCTGGATCGTCGACCCCACATCGATGCGCAGGGTCGGCTTCATCCCAACCGGAGCCGGAGCCCACGGCCTCTACGTAAGCCGGGACTCGCGCTACCTCTATGTGTCAAACCGCATGGAGGGCTCGGTCTCGGTGATCTCCTTCGCCACCCGCAAGGTGGTGCACAAATGGCGGATACCCGGCGGCGGCAGCCCCGATATGGGCGGCGTCTCTGCCGACGGGAAGGTGCTCTGGCTGAGCGGCCGCTACAACGCCGAGGTCTACGCGATCAGCACGGTCACCGGCCGGTTGCTCGCGCGGATACCCGTCGGGAGCGGCCCGCATGGCCTCTGCGTCTACCCGCAGCCGGGCCGCTATTCACTGGGGCACACCGGCGTCTTCAGGTAGCCATCAGTGGGTGGCTAGTCGCCGCCGGCAAGCCACAGGGCCCACACGAAGAGGAACAGGGCGCCCGCGGTGAGCACCGCGCTCGCCAGGAGCGAGCCGTGCATCGCCGAGCTGAGGGCAAAGAGGGCGCAGACGAACCCACCCCAGACGCCGGCACTCCAAATCGAACGTCCTCGCATCGTCGCTCTCCGCCTTTCGTCGACGATCCCGGCCGTACATTGGACAGGCCGGATAAATCCCACGTGAAAGGATCGTTAAGTGGCCGACATCACCACGATCGCCGAGCTCGGGACCGCCGGAGGCACGCTCATCCTCGCCGTGGCCACGTTCGGCTCCGTGCGCTCGGCGAATCGGGCGGCGCGGGTTGCGGAGCGCTCACTTCAGATCGGCCTTCGACCGCTCCTGGTCCAATCTCGCCCTGAGGACCCGCCCGAACCCGCGATGTTCGGCTCGGGAAAGATGCTGATGCCCGGCAATGGACTGGCGACTATCGAGCGCGACGGAGACGCCATCCTGATGGCGATCCCGCTGCGCAACGTCGGGGCCGGGATGGCGATCCTGCACGGCTGGCACATCGTCGGCGGGTGGCTCAGGCAGCGCCAGGAAGACCATCCCCGGCTCGAGGACTTCCGCCCGCAGCTGCGTGACCTCTACGTTCCGCCGTCCGACACCGGCTTCTGGCAGGCCGGAATCCGGAGCGCCGAGGACGACTACCGGGCCCCGATAGAGGCGGCCCTCGACGGCGAGGAGGAGGGCTTCTCCGTCTTCCTCCTCTACGGAGACCACGAGGGCGGCCAGCGGACGATCAGCCGCTTCGGGCTGCGGCCTCACGATGAGGAGGGCCACTGGTTCTGCTCAGTGACCCGCCACTGGAATCTCGAGGGGCCCGACCCGCGGGCCGACGAGCACTAGGCGCGGTAGCCGAAATAGGCCGCAATGGCCGGGGTCAACAGGTGCAAGTTGAGCGCGCCCACTGCCACCGCCAGGATGATCCAGATGCTCGGCATGCGGTCATCGTCGACGAGCGGGCGAATGAGTACATCCGTGTTGGGAGGCAGGCCGCCTGCGGGTCTTCCCGCACATGGCCCTTCGGGCCAGGCACGATTACCAACTTGTGCCGAGGATCAATCGGAGCCGGTACCGCGCCCTGCATGAACGGGCGGCCCGGCGAGTGAGCAGGAGTAATCGGTCGATATCTGGACCGGGGGTTGCCCTCGGCGCTTCGGCTCCGCACGCAGCGCGTCGTCGCTGATCGTGAACCAGGCGATGACGCCGCCGACGATCGAGAGGCCTGCGGCGACCGCCATCGCGATGTGGAAGCCGTGCGTCATCGCCGCCGGCTGGTAGAAGCGCTCGCCGCCGAGATTGGCCACGAGCGGAAGCGCGGCAACGGCGAGCAGGTTCGCGACCCGCGCCACCGCGTTGTTGATCCCCGACGCGATCCCGGCACGCCGCTGGTCGGCGGCTGCGAGCACCGTCGCCGTGACCGGCGTGGCAACGAGCGTCAGCCCCAGCCCGAAGACGATGACCCCCGGGAGGATCCCGGTCACGTAACTGTCACCGGAGCTGATCTGGGTCATCAGGAGCAGGCCGAGAGCGATGACGAGCGGGCCGATAGTCAGCGGAATCCTCGGCCCGATTCGCTGTGCCAGGGCGCCGGAGCGAGCCGAGAGGCCGAGCATCAGGAGCGTGACCGGCAGCGTCGCGGCCCCCGCGGCAATCGGCGAATAGCCGAGCGATATCTGCAGAAAGGAGATGAGCAGGAAGAAGAAACTCCCAATGGCGGCGTAGACGACGAAGGTGACGATGTTGGCGCCCGTGAACTGGCGCGAGGAGAACATCCCCAGGGGCATCATCGGGTTGGAGCTGCGCATCTCAGTGACGACGAAGGCCGCGAGGCCAAGCAGGCCGACGGCGCCGGTCACGATGATCGACGCCGAGAGGCCGTGTCCTGAACCCTCGATGAGCGCATAGGTGACCCCCGCGAGCCCCACCGCGCCGCAGACGGCGCCCGGGATGTCGAGACGACCATGCGCGCTCGGGTCTCTGCTCTCGGGGACGTGGTGCGCGAGCCCGACGACAAGCGCCCCGATCGGGAGGTTGATCAGAAAGACAGCGCGCCACGAGAACGCCTGGACCAGATAGCCGCCGAGCAGCGGACCCACGGCCGAGGCAACCCCCGTGAGACCGGACCAGGCGCCGATCGCACGCGGCCTGTCGGACGCCCGGAAGGCCGACTCGATCATCGCCAGGCTGCCCGGGGTGAGCAGCGCTCCGCCGATTCCCTGCACGACCCGCGCCCCGATGAGGATCTCGACGGTCGGGGAGACCGCGCAAAGCAGGGAGGCCACGGTGAAGATGCAGACACCGAGGACGAAGATCCGGCGGCGCCCGTGACGGTCGCCCAGAGAGCCGCCGAGGAGGATCAGCGAGGCCAGCGCGAGCGTGTAGCCGTTGAGGATCCACTGGAGCGCCCCCGTCGACGCGTTCAGATCCCTGCCGATGGTCGGCAGCGCGACGTTGACAACCGTCCCGTCGAGAAAAGCCATCCCCGAGCCGAGTACCGCAACCGCCAGCACCCATCGGCCGGCGCTGCTCTTGTAGCGAACCTCACTCGGTGCCGGCTGCGAGACGGCGGACCTCCTTGGAGCTCGGGACTAGGTGAATCGCTTGACGAACTCGAGCGCGGTCTGAGCGACCTCCTGCCAGCCGTGGTCGATCGTCAGCGAGTGGCCGCGGTTCGGCATCTGCTTGATCTCCGTGACCTCGGGATTCCTGCTTCTGCCGCTTGTAGGCGGCGTTCGCAATCGCCCAGGGAACCGTGTGGTCCTTCTCGCCGTCGATGATCAGGAGCGGTCCGCGGTCCGGATTCTTCGGGTCGACCTTCGCCTCCGTCCACGGATTGAGGTTGGCGTTCGCCATCTGCATCAGAGCCACCCCGGGCGCCGCCACGTGGTAGGTCTCGTAGAGCTGCTTCGCCTCGTCGTCGTCGAGCGCGTTTGCCCAGCCGTACTTGAACTGGTCCAGGGTGAGCGTGATCGCCTTGCCCCTGTTGAGGGGGTTCTTGAGCACAGGGCCCGCCGAGCGCAACGCCGAGACGGGCAGCGGCAGCACGCCGCGGAATGGGCCGGGATCGATCGCGACCGTCGCAGCGGAGAGGCCCCGGTCGGCGATCATCTGCGCGAGCAGTCCGCCGGTTGAGTGGCCCATTACGGCCGGCTTCTTGTTGAGCCCGCCGATCACCTCCGCCGTGTGGTCGGCGACCTGCTTCAGCGTTCTTCTTCGCGAGGACGTCCGGATTCGCCCTGGCCTGCTCGACCGTCTCAGGATCGTCCGGCCAGTCGGGCGTCAGCGGCGCGTAGCCGGCCTTCTTGAAGAACTCGGCCCAGTTGGCCCAGCTGCTCGGTAGCAGCCAGAGCCCGTGGATGAAGACGACGGGCGTCGTGCCGGAGCCGTTCGCCGCCTCGATCTCCTTGCTTTCGCGATCCGAAATCGCCATGCGGGACCTCCCCTGGTTCGTCAATCAATGCCTGGGGAGACCCTACTTGTCCGCTGGAGAGTGGAGCCGGCCGGTTTCGAACCGGCGTCCTCGGGATTCGGCGATCGGCTTCTACAGGCTTAGCCGGCGCTTCATTCTCGCCCCTTGACCTCTGCAGCCGGCGAGAGATGCCGAGGGGCCAAGTCCCTTTGATTTCCCCGGACGGTCGGGACGGGCCGACCGGGTGAGCCCGATTCTGATGCCGGTGACCCCACCCCTCGGGCGCGGGTGGGCCGACACACGCTGCTTAGGTTCTAGCTAAGCGGCGAGAGCGAACTCATGGTCCGCACGTATTGGTTGGTCCAGGTGTTTAACGAGGCCTCCTGGAACCTCGGCCTGCAACCTGATCGCACAAAGGCCCAAGTCGATTCCAATTTCGGCCCCGTGCTATGTGAAGGCAATGTTAGCCCGGAGCGCCGGTCGCAACCCGTCGCCTCACCGGTGCTTGTGCCTCTTCTTCTTGCAGCGCTTGCGCTTGCTCGCCTTCGCGTGGTGGCCGCGCTTGCGCTTCTTGCACTTGGCCGATTTCTTGGAGGTCGTCGCCGGCTGGGGCCCGCCGGCGCCGCAGCTCGCCGTCACGTAACACGCGAGCGGGGGCTCGGCTGTGACCGCGGGCGCTGAGGCGGTGTTGGTCCCCAGGTCGAATGCCGCCGCAGCGAGGTCCGCCGGGTAGGTGACCGGATTGATGCCAGGCATCAGTCCCAGGGGCGGTGGGGTGCAGATGCCGGGGTCAGCGGCTGCAGCTCGCGTTGGATCGGCCGGGCCGGAATGCTCCAGCGCGTCGACGGCGAGGTCGTAGGCGACCAGGTCCTGCGTTCCGATCGCGAGGTGCTCCGAGACATCGCCGGGACAGAGGTCCTGGATCGCCACGTTGGTGATCTGGCCACCTCCGCCGTGCAGGGAGGAGCTGCCAGTGTCATCGGAGTTCGGGGTGACGATCTCGTCGTTGTGGGTGTAGATCTCGGTGTAGGAGATTCCCGGGAAGGTCTCCTGGTAGGAGTTGAGCGCCGCAATGAATTGGGATTTGGCGGATTGCTGCCAGTCCGCTGCGGCACACGACACCGAGCAGAGGGTCTCGGCGCCGGTGGTTCCGTGATTGCTGGGTGCGAATCCGATCTGATCGTCGACCATCGCCCGGGTGTCCGGCCAGAAGCGAAGCGCCCAGCGCGGCAGCATGCCGCCCTGGCTGTGACCGATGATCGAGATCTTCCTCCCCGCCTGCGCGTGCATCGTCCGGATCCCGTTGACCACGTATTCACCGGCGACCTGGACGTCGCCCAGCGCGTTGTCCGGAAGCGTCACCGCGCACCATGAGATCCCCAGATCCGTCAGGGCGGGCTCCCAGTTCCAGGAGAAGTTGTGCTGTGGGTTGCTGCCTGTGCCCGGGACGAGCAGAACCGGCTCCGGCCCGGCGGTCAGATCGCCCGAACACTGGAGACTCGCGTCGAGCTTGTCCTGCGGCACGCTGAGCGCGGGCCCCGGCTGGTCGACCGGCGCATAGGTAACCGCTCCGGCGGCGGCAGGCGCAAGCAGCGGCGCAGCCGCGATCGCACCGATAAGCCCTCTGCCCAGGACCCCTCTCCTCACGCACACGAGGCTACCAACTAGGAGGTAGACACGAGACACCTCCCCAGCAGTGTCTCGCGAGCTACAGCGTGAGCTTCGGCTTGACCTCGTTCAGGAACTGGCGAGGCATGCCGGGCACGTTCGCAAGGTCGTCGAGTGAGGAGAAGCCGTCCTGGCGCTCGCGGTAGGTGAGTACGCGCGTCGCCTGGGTGACCGAGAAACCGACGTCGCGGAGCTGCTCGAAGGTCGCTCGGTTGACGTTGGTCCGGTCGCCGGAGTCGGCCTCCGGCTCGGCAGCGTCTTCCACTTCCTCCTGCTCCTCGGGTTCCTGGTCCTCGGGTTCCTTCTCGTCGGGTTCATCCGCGGCCTTCTCGGCCTCGTCCCCGTCGTCCGTCTCCCCCTCGTCCTCCTCCTCGCTCCCTGCGCCGACGCCCAGGATCGCTCCGACCGTCCGGCCGAGGATGCCGCCCTTCTCCACGTCGCCCTCGTCATCGGCCGGCTCGCCATCCCTCTCCTCACCGCCGGTCGAGATGACCCACTCGTCGCGGTCATCCTCCGCTGCCTCCGGCTCGGGCGCTGGAGGCGGGGGCGGCGGCGCTGCGGCGGGCGGTGGGGCAGGCGGAGGCGCCGGAGGCTCGTCGACAGGGGAGGCGGTCACGTCCCCAGCAGTACGGATGCTGGTGGCCGCAGCCTGCTCGGCGGCCTGAGCTTTGCTCTCGGCTTCCTTCGCCCGGGCCTCGGCGGCACTGACGCGCTCGAGCACCTCGCGCAGCCTGCGCTCTCGGTCGGCCTCCTCCAGCTTGAGCTGGGCCAGGCGTTCGGCATCGGCCGCTCGCTGCTCGGCCGCCTGGGCTCTCTGCTCGACCTCCTGAAGCTTCTGCTGTGCGTCCTCCATGGCCCGCTCGCGCTGCTCGCGCTCCGCCTGGAGGCGCTGCTCGGCCTCCTGGATCGCGCTGGAGAGCCTCTGCGTCTCCCCCGTCATCTTCTGCTGCACCTCGGCGTCGATCCGCTCCTCAGCCTCGGCACGGGCGCGCTCCTCGGCCTCGCGGCGCGCCTGGTCGGCGGCCTCGGCGACGCGCGAGTCGGCGTCCTTGCGCGCCTGCTCGATCGCCTTCTTGGTCCGTTCCTCGACCTCCCGGCGAACGCGCTCCGACTCCTCACGGGCGCGCTGCTCGCTCTCCAGACGCAGCCGCTCAGCCTCTTCGCGGAGCTTCTCCTCGGCGCTCACGCGGGCCCCCTCCTCGGCCTGGCGGCGAGCCTGGTCGGCGGCCATCTTGATCAGCTGCTCGGTCTCCTGCTCGGCTCGCTTGAGGCGACCCTCCGCGTCGCGTTCCAGCTCCTCCGCCCGGCGCAGGCGCTCCTCCGCGTCGCGGTGGACCCGAGCCTCCTCCTCGCCGAAGCGCTCCTGGTGCTCGGCGGCAAGCTTCTCGATCTCCGGACTCGACGGGGCCGGTGAGGACGGTGACGACGGCTCGGCCGGGGGCGCAGCATCCTCTGACTCCGGCGCGGCGTCGTAAGGCCGGGACGGTGAGACGTCCGGCGGCAAAGCGGAGCTCGCCTCCTCGCCCTCGCGGGCCAGACGGTCGATCTCCTCCTGCAGCGATCCACCGGTTGTGGGCGGCGGCGTGATCTCCACCGGCTCGTTCGGAGCCGGTGGACTTGGCTCGGACGCGGACTCCTGCGGTGCGCCGGCCGAGGCGGCCAGCTCGACACCGGATGTATCCGGCTCGGGAACCTTGGTCTCCTCCTCGGTCTCCTCCTCCTCGGTCTCCTCCTCCTCGGAGGTCGAGGCGAAGCCGCCGGGCGCCGACTCCGGCTCGGGCGCGATCGGGGTCAGCGCGGGCTTGTCGTCAGCCTCCGGCGTCGGAGCGCCACTGCCGGGTGGGACCCACTGTGACTCCTCAGTCTCGGCGGGCGGCTCGGGCCCCGTCGCCGGCTCCTCACTGGCCGCCTCCCCGCCGATCGGCACCTCCTCGAGCTTCGGCTTGTCCTCCCCTTCAGCTTTCTCGGCTTCGCCCGCTCCCAGGCCCAGGGCGGCCGCCAGCATCGTCGACTTCTCGGCCTCGGTGGCGGCGCCGGTCTTGACGTCGGCGCCGTCGGTGGCCTCCTCCTTGTCGGGCTCCTCCTTCTCGGCTTCCTCCTCGGCGTCGGCCTCAGGCTCCGGGGGCGCCTCCCCCTTCCGCTCGGCCTTTCGGCGCTGGCGCTCGTCCTTGCGCTTCTGGCGCTCCTCCCGGCGGCGCTTTCTCTCCTCCTCCCAGGCGCGGCGATCGTCGTCCTCGGCCTTACGCTTCTCGTCGGACACCTGTTGTCGCTTCGCCTTGCGCGCCTCGCGCTTCTCCTTGCGGCTCAGCTTTTTCCCGGAGTCGGCATCTGCGTCGGTGTCCGGCTCCGTCTCGATCTCGGCGTCGGACGCCTTGGCCTCCGCGTCTGGAGCGGCCTTCTCGGCCTCGGGCGTCTCGGGCTCGTCCTTCTCGGCCTCGTCCTTGTCGGGCTCATCCGTCTCGGGCTCACCCGCCTCGGGCTCATCCGTCTCGGGCTCGGCCTCCTCCGCCGGCTTTGCGTCCGCCTTGACGGATTGCTTTTCGTCGCCACCCTCTTCCTCCCGCCCGCGGCGGCGGCGAGAGATCAGCAGGAGAACCAGGATCAGGATGACCGCGCCGGCGATCCCATACGCCGCGGCGGGGTTGTCCTTGACGAAGTCCGAAATCGTGCCTGTATCGATTGCAGCAAGCATCGTTGTGCCGAATCGTTGCACGGGACTCTCGTTCTCGTGCACTGACCCTTGCCCTGCCCACGGGCGCGTTCTTGCTTGTCAGTTCAGGCGCTGCTTGAAGTCCCGCTCGACCTCTCGACGGAGATCGCGGTCGGCAATCTCCCGCCTTCGGTCCCGCCCCTCCTTGCCCTTCGCGAGGGCCAGCTCAACCTTCGCCCTAGCTCCCTTGAAGTAGATGCGCGTCGGAACCAGCGTGAGCCCCCGCTCGGCGGTCTTGCCGATCAGCCGCTCGATCTCACGGCGATGCAGGAGCAGCTTCCGAGGGCGATCGGGCTCGTGGTTCTGGTCGGAGGCGGGCAGATACGGCGGAATGTGGGCGCCGCGGAGCCAGACCTCGCCATCGTTGACGACTGCATAGGCCTCGTTGAGCTGGGCCTTGCCGTCGCGGAGCGACTTGACCTCGCTGCCGCGCAGCTCGATCCCAGCCTCCATCTTCTCCAGCACCTGGAACTTGTGCCGGGCGCGTCGATTGGTGGCAACGTCCCCGCTGACCGGGGTCCTTGGGGCTTTGGGCTTCTTCGCCATCTACTCGGAGGGAAGCAGGTCGACCCGGCCCCGTGGAGCATCGACGCGATCAACGGTGACCTTCGCGGGGTCCCCGATCCTGATCGCATCACCTCCGCGAGCGCCGACCAGCATCGTCTCGCTCCGATCCAGCTCGTATCGCTCCCGCCCGCCGATCCGGCGGGCCGGCAGGAACCCCTCGTAGACGTCCGCGAGGGCCCCGCCGAAGCGAACGAAGGCGCCGGCCCCCACGACGCCGGAGACCTCCCCCTCGAAGCGGGTGTCGGGCCCGCGCTCGAAGAGCTCTCGCTGCAGCAGGAACGACGCGCAGGCCGAATCCGCATCGCGCTCGATCCGGGTCGCGTCGCGCTCACGCTCCGAGCAGTGCACGCCCACCTCCGCCAGTCCCTCACCCCGCGGCGCCTCCTCACCCGCCCCGATCGCGGAGAGCAACGCGCGGTGGGCGATCAGGTCCGGGTAGCGGCGGATCGGCGAGGTGAAGTGCGCGTACGCCGGGCTGCCCAGGCCGGCGTGGCCGAGGTTGCGGTCGGTGTAGTGGGCGGGCTTCAGCGATCGCAGCACAAGCGATGTATATGCCTCGCGGCCATGGCCGCGGCGCTTTGCCTCGCGAACAACGAGACGGCTCGCCTCGCCCGCCAGCTCGCCCGCCTGCTGCGGCGAGATCTGCTCGGGCAGGGCCGGCGTGGGGACGTCGAGGGCCGAGAGCTGCTCAATCAGCCATCGAATCCGCTCCGGATCCGGTTGCTCGTGGACCCGGTAGAGCGTGGAAATGTGACGGCGCTCGAGGAGCTCGGCGACGCGTTCGTTGGTGAGGATCATCAGGTGCTCGATCAGCCGGTGCGCCTCAGTCTCCGGGACTGAATGGGCGCCGGTGACCTGGCCGTCCTCGAACCGGAACTCGGGCTCGAAGCTCTCGACCTCCAGGGAGCCGCGCGGCCTTCGGCCGGCCAGGGTCGCGGCCGCCTCCCTGGCGAGTGCGAGCGACGCCCCGATCGACTGCGGCGGCCTGGCGCGCCCGGCGAAGATCTCGTCCAGCTCGTCGTAGTTAAGGCGGACGTCCGAGCGGATCAGGCTTCGGTAGAAGCTGGTCGACAGCGGCTCTCCCGCCTCCGAGAGCTCGATCTCCGAGGTGACGGCCAGGCGGTCCCGGTCGGGAGCGAGGCTGCAGGCGTCGCTCGAGAGCAGATGGGGGAGCATCGGCGCGACGATCCCCGGGACGTAGGTGGAGTTCGCCCGCCGGTAGGCCTCCTTCTCCAGGACGTCGCCGGGCCGCACGTGAGCGGCCACGTCCGCGATGTGGATCCAGACGCGGAGGCCTCGGTCCGTCTTCGCCGCCGAGACCGCGTCATCGAAGTCGTGAGCGCTGGCCGGATCGACCGTGAAGGTCGGCAGATCGCGCAGATCCGTGCGATCGAGGTCGAGAGCCTTGGCGCGCTCGGTCGCCTTGCCGGCCTCCTCCTCGATGCGGCGGGAGAACCCGGTCCTGACCTGCCGGTCCTCGAGCATCGCCGCGATCACATCGGTGGCGAGCCCCGGGTCACCGAGCTCACTCACGACCTTGGCCCGGCCCCGTCCCTGTGCGAGCTCGACCAGGGCCATCCGGCCGGGTGTCGCCGCCCGCTGCCCGCCCGCGAGCTCGATCTGGCCGCCGCGCTCGAAGAGAAGCTCGCCGACGAGGAACCGGCCGCGCTTCGAGACGAGGACTACACGTTTCAGAGCTGGGGTGCCAGGACGTTCAGCGCCCGCTGGATTCCCTCGTCCTGCTTCGTGGAGGGGTTGTCCTTCGCCTTCACCTCGGGCGGGATCCCGACGTCATTGATCGATGTCCCATTGCGGGTCAGATACTGCCCGACCGTCAGATCCAGCGCGCCGCCGTTGTTCAGCGGGATCACCTCCTGGAAGGTTCCCTTGCCGAACGAGGTGGTCCCGACGACCTTCGCAACGCCCGACTGCTCCAGGGCGGCGGTGACGATCTCGGAGGCCGAGGCGGTGTCGCCATTGATCAGGACCACCATCGGGTGACGGGGCAGCGGGTCGCCGGTCGCCTCAAAGGTGCGGGTGTCCTGCGTCCGCCCGTGGGTGGAGACGATCGTGCCGTTCGGGACGAAGATGCTCGAGACGAGCACGGCCTCGGTGAGCAGGCCGCCGCCATTGCCGCGCAGGTCGAGCACGAGCCCCTGCGCGCCCTGCGCGTAAAGGTTCTCGACCTCCTTGCGGAGCTCCGCGTGCGCGCCGGGGAAGAAACCGGCCAGACGCACGTAGCCGACCTTGTGCCCATGAATCGTCTCGATATGGCCGACGACCTGCGGGATCTCCACCTCGCGCCGGGTCAGGGTGACATCCCGCGAGCTGCCGTCCGGGCTGGCGATGGTCAGGGTGACCTTCGTCCCGGCGGGCCCGCGAATCTGGCCGGTGACCGCGTCGGCGCTCTTGCCGGCGATCGAGTGCCCGTTGACGCCGGTGATGATCTCGCCGGGCTGGATGCCGGCCTCCCTGGCGGGCGTGTTCTTGTACACAGTCGCGACGCGCAGCCCACGGGGCACCTCGTTCACCGCGATGCCAACGCCCGAGAGACTCGCTCCCTGCTTGAACTGGTCGTATTCGGTGGGTGTGAAGTAGTGGGAGAAGCGGTCGTGGTAGCGCTGCTTTATGTGGGCGATGATCGAGGCGATCGAGGCGTTTTCCAGATCGTTGTTGTCGACCGTGTGGAAGTAGTCGTCATGGATCACGTCGATCGCCTGGGACGTCGCGTCCTGGCCCTTGGCGCCGAAGACGTCATTGACCGCGTCCCGGATCACGTTCACCTGACCGCCGGCCACTATGCCGACGACGAATGCGATCGCGACCAGTGCCGCGACGAGGAGTTTGCGGCTCAAATCCGGAGGAAGCGACGCAGCGTCAGGCCACTGCCCATCGCCGAAATGGCCATTGCTCCGCACAGCAGGACGAGCGCGAGCGGAACGAAGCCAATCGTGTGCCCCGAGGAGATCCACGCGAAGCTGTGCTTGAGCGGATCAAGAACGACAAGCTTGCCCAGCAGCAGCAGTCCGATTGCCGCGGCCGCCCCGATCAGGCCGCAGACCAGACCCTCGACCATGAACGGCCACCGAATGAACCAGTTCGTCGCCCCGACCAGGCGCATGACCTCGACCTCGCGGCGGCGCGCGTAGATGGAGAGCCGGATCGTGTTGGCGACCAGAAGCAGCGAAGTGATGGCAAGCAGTATGGAGACGACGAGAAGTCCGATCTGGATCGCCGAGCTGACCGTCGAGATCGTATTCGCATCGTCACGGGACTCACCGATGTCGCTGATCAGGGGGCTGATCGGCGAGGGCTGGCCGTTGGCGCCTGGCGGCGTGATGGCAGACCGGACGGCGGGCAGGTTGGAGAGGTCATCCGGGGTCACGTTGAAGGACGCCGGCAGCGGATTTCGGTGGCCCGGCAGCTGCGCGGTGATGTCCTCGCGTCCCTGCTGATCGAAGCGAGCGCTGAGGATCTGCTTGGCCTGGTCCTTGGAGACGAACTCGACCGACTTCACGTGGGGGATCGCCTGGAGCTTCGCTCGGAGGGCGTTGATCTGGTCCGGGGGCGCCTGCTGACCGATGCTTCCGCTCGGCAGCGGCGCGCCCGTCGAGCTGACATCGCTGACGAAGACGCGCAGACCGACCTGGTCGCGGACGTCGTTGTTCTTGCCGTTCGTGGCCTGCAGGACCGGAATCAGGACGCCGGCCAGCAGCACGGTGATGCAGACCGTGACGATCGAAGCAAGGCCGGGTGCCGCGCTGCGCCGGAGCGCGCGCAGACCTTCCCTGATGAAGAAGAAGAGTCGCCCCATCGCCGTCGCCTAGTAGCGGGGCTCCTCGCCCTCGACGCCCATCTCCTCCCGGAGCCGCAGTGCGAACTCGCGCGTCGACTCGTCGTCGGAGGTGTAGGTGCCCGCGGCCTGGTCGCGCACGACTCGCCCGGAATCGAGTGCGATCACGCGGCGGCGCATCTTGTCGACCATCTCGCGGTCGTGGGTGACGACGACGACGGTCGTGCCGGTTCGGTTGATCCGGTAGAGCACCTGCATGATCCCGATGGAGGTGTTGGGGTCCAGGTTCCCGGTCGGCTCGTCCGCCAGCAGCAGTGGCGGGTGGTTGACGAACGCGCGAGCGACCGAGAGCCGCTGCTGCTCCCCGCCCGAGAGCTGGTCAGGAAAGTTCTTCACCTTGTCGGCAAGGCCGACGAGGCGGAGCGCATCGGGCACCTTGTTGCGGATCTCCGAGCGCGACGCGCCGATCACCTGCAGGGCGTAGGCCACATTGTCGTAGACGTTGCGGCTCGGGAGAAGCTTGTAGTCCTGGAAGACCGTGCCGATTCGGCGGCGAAGCTGGGGGACCTTCTTGTCGGCAAGCGAGGAGATGTCGCGGCCCGCGATCAGAACCTCGCCCTCGGTGGGCTGGAGCTCACGGATCAGGGTCTTGATCAACGTGGTCTTGCCGCAGCCCGTCGGCCCGACCAGGAAGACGAACTCGCCACGGTCGACGCGCAGGCTGACGTGCTCCAGGCCAACGTGGCCACCCGGATAGACCTTGGTGACCCTGCGCATCTCGACGATCGGCGGGCGGGCCCGCTGCTCGGTGAGGTGTTCAGGGCGGCGCTGCGCCTTGGTCGGGCGCGCGCGGAGGAGTTCGGATGTCTGTCGTCGTGCCATCGAGCGTGGTGCCAGGAGCCGCGGCTCTGCGGACCGCCCCCTGACCGAGCCACAGGGTAGGGAACGGGCTAAAGGGGATCGCAAGTTCTCGTTCGCCCCTCAACACGCCTGCGCTTCCTTAGTCGCGGAGGGTCGAGATCAGTACGTGATGTAGCGGCGGCGAGGCCGAGTGGCGTCCTCTCGGCCCCGCTCACCGCCGTTCTCTCGCACTCCGGTGGCGTCCGATGACACCGGAGATACGTCTTCGCCCCGTGAATCCCCCGAGGTTCGCTGCGGCACGCGCTCTCGGTGCAGCGCGAACGGTGTGGGCTGAAGTTCAGGCTCGGGGGATGGCATCGCGTTCTCCTACTCCGCCCGGCCCAAGTCGCCCCCTGGGCGACTGTTCCTGTGCGTAATGTGCGGGAAAACACGATCCCTCAGATCGGTCTCGCGTCTACCCGATACTTCTAATTGGACGCTACCGCCTCTAGACTACACACAAGCAGTCGGAGGAGCGAATCGACGTCGCCGGCATCGGCAGCGACTCCCCACATAAAGCTTGGAGGCACACCCTGCAAGGGGGCAGGGTCGGGTCTCCTCGGAAAGCACAGGATGAGCAAGACCGAGGAGGACTTTGTGAGGCTCCCTACCCGCGGGCACCATCTGAGACTTGAGATCTCCCTGTCCCATGGGAGCCGCGCACCACAAGGGGATGGCGCGTTGAGGCGAGCGGGTGGAGCGGCCTAGCGGGGCCGCTCCACCCCTCTCATCCGGGGGGAGCGGCGAGCCGGAAGACGGCCAGACCCTCACAGTGCGGATCGAGCCCGCCGGGTCGAGGGCATCGGTCGTGTCCTTGGCGGGGGAGCTCGATCTGAGCACGATTCCGCGAGTCGAGAAGCAGCTCCTCGAACAGGTGCGGTCACACCGGGGAGTTGTCCTGGACCTGACGAACGTCAGCTTCATCGACTCGTCGGGGATCGCCCTGCTGATCCGGGCGTTCCGCGCCACTGACGATCGCGGGACCGTCAACACCGTGATCGCCGAGGGCTCTCAGGTCGAGCGGGTGTTCCGGCTGGCCGGGATCGACCGGGCGCTGCCCCTCTTCACCGAACGAGGGCCGGCGATGGATGCATTGAACGGAGCTGCCAGGGACTAGCTTGGCTCGTCGCCGTCGACGCTTGCGGCCTCATGGCCCAGCCCGTCGGTGGCCGGATCAGCCCCCTCGAGGGGCTCGAGGACGAACAGCTCGACGGCCAGATCCGGATCGACGTTGATCGAGCTCATGTAGGCGATCACCTTCCGGCCCGTCGCCTCCTCGACGACTTGGCGGAACTCAGCCTCCATCGCCTGCTGGAAGCTGCGGCGCATCTGGTAGACGGACTCGACCTGGCCGGTATCCAGTAGGGTGCGCTCGACCCGCGTGAAGCCGCCGCGCAGGATCGACACGACGGTGTCGTCGACCAGGTGAGTCTTGGCCTTGGTCGGTCCCTTCCCGTAGAAGCGGGAATGCAGCTGGACGAGGCCTGTGGATATCTGCGCAAGGGTCTCTCCCCTTGCAGGTCCAGGCGGTGCTTCATGCGGGGAAACGGCAAACCTCCAAAACACATCGGTTGCCGCCCTCTTTAGATAAGCGAGTTAGCGCGAAGGGAAGAGTTGCGGGAAGACCCAACGAGCCGAGGCATCCTACGGGTCTGGTGTCAGCGACGCCACGCCGCTTCTTTCCAGGCTACTCCTATTAAGACCCCAAAACGGCTTGCATGCTCTGAAGGTAGAATGCCGTCTGCTGCACGGTCGGTTCTGTGCCGATGCGGTGTGGCTCACAGAAGCGGTCGGACGACCGCCAGCCGATTTCGATCAGGTTGGTGGGCGGCGGATCGCCACAGCCCTTGCGGTAACCGTCAGGAGGAGTTGTGGTCCCAGATCCCGATAGGTCAGAAGGTGGACCGGGTCCCGAGGACCCCGGTCGCCCGGAGGACGCACGTCAGCCACCGACGCGAGATGAAGTGCGGGACGAGATCGCCCGCGAAATCCTCCGCATCTACGAGGAGTCCTACGGAACAGGTGCGGCCAACGCCGAGACCCTTGTTGCCGACAACTGGGTGATCGTGGTGCTGGACGGTCTCCACCTCCTTCCCAACGAGAAGTTCCTGGTCGAGAGCGGGAGGCAGGACACGGTCATGCAGGTCCGGACCCAGTATCAGCACGCGATCCGGTCGAGCTTCAGCGCCGCCGTCGAGCGCGCGACCGGCCGCACGGTCGTCGGCTTCGCGAGCACGACGAGCCTCGAGGAGCCGCGCTTCATGGCTGAGGTCTTCAGGCTCGAGTAGCGCCGGCGCAATGGCGGCGCGGCTTCGCCATCAGATCGCGGCCACAAGCGGCCGCCCCACATAAGTCGCTACGGGCTTCGCCCTCCGCTCCGAAGTGGAGCGGCCTGGTGGCCGCTAGGACCAGGGTCCGCCCTGAATGGGCGGGTGCTGGACGATCGGCTTCTTGAGCAGAGCCTCGCGGGCCAGGTCGACGATGCCGCTGGCCGTGAGCCCGAAGTGCTCCATGCAGGCCTCGGCGGTGCCGGAGACGCCGAACTCGTCCTGCATGCCGAGCGCGAAGACCGGGACCGGATGCTGCTCGGCAGCGACCTGGCGGATCGCGTCGCCGAGGCCTCCAACGACGCGGTGTTCCTCGGCCGTCACCGCGACACCCGTCTTGGCCAGCGAGCGCAGCACCGATTGGGAGTCGATCGGCTTGATGATCGAGACGTTGACCACCTCGGCCTCCACCCCGTCCTCGCGCTCGAGGGTCTCCGCGGCCTCGAGCCCGCGCCAGACCATGTGGCCGCAGGTGAAGATCGAGATGTCCTTGCCCTCCCGTAGGACATCGACGCCGGCCCCCAGCGTCTCGGGGATCTCCTGGTAGACAACCGGCGTCTTCGGCCGGCCGAAGCGCATGTACATGGGGCCGTCGAAGCGCTCGTAGGACTCGATCACGGCCGTATAGGCCTGGTTGTAGTCCGCGGGGACGACCACCTGCATCTTCGGCATCGCGCGCATCAGGGCGATGTCCTCGATCATCTGGTGGGAGGCGCCGTCCTCGCCGAGGGAGACCCCGCCGTGCGAGGCGCCGATCCGGACCTTGAGACCGTTGTGGGCGATGCCGAGGCGCACCTGGTCGTAGGAGCGCGAGGTGGCGAAAATCGCGAAAGTCGAGGCGTAGGGGACCTTGCCGCTGGCGGCGAGGCCGGTCGAGATCGACATCATGTTCGCCTCCGCGGCGCCGATGTTGAAGAAGCGCTCCGGGAACTGCTTGCCGAACTTCATCGACTGGGTTGAGACCGCGAGGTCGGCGTCGAGGGCGACGACCTCGGGGTGGGCCTCGCCCAGAGCGACCAGGGCGTCGCCGTAGGCCTGGCGGGTCGCGATCGATTCGGTCTGCGCCTCCGCGGCCTCGATCAGCTCGCTGGCCATCAGCTCGCCCCCTCGAGCGCCTTGGTCTGCCGCTGGTAGGTCGCCTCGAGCTCCTCCATCGCCTGCTCTGCCTGCTCCTGGCTCGGCGGCTTGCCGTGGAAGCCGAAGCGGTCCTCCATGAAGGAGACGCCGCGGCCCTTCTTGGTCTGGCAGACGATCGCGGACGGCCGGTCGATCGTGCGGCTCCGCTCCAGGGACTCGACGACGGCGCCCATGTCATGGCCGTCGATCTCGACGGCGTCCCAGCCGAAGGCCTCGAACTTGGCGCGGACGTCGCCGGTGTCCATGACCTCCTCGGTCGTGCCGTCCGTCTGAAGGTGGTTGTAGTCGACGATCGCGGTCAGGTTGGGCAGGCCGAAGTGAGCGGCCGACATTGCCCCCTCCCAGCTCTCGCCTTCCTGGCAGTCGCCGTCGGACATCAGCGTGAAGACCTGCGACGTATCCGAAAGCTCGTCCAGCCGCAGTGCGAGGCAGATGCCGACGCTCATCGAGAGGCCCTGGCCGAGCGAGCCGGTCGAGACCTCAATGCCCGGAGTCCGGGTCATGTCGGGATGTCCTTGGAGGTGCGAGCCGATCTGGCGAAGCCCCATCAGATCGTCCGCGGGGAAGTAGCCGTGCTCGGCGAGCGCCGCGTACTGGATCGGCGCGGCGTGTCCCTTGGAGAGGACGAAGCGGTCGCGCTCGGGCCACTTCGGATTGGAGGAATCGTGGCGGAGCACTCGGTAGTAGATGGCGGCGACGATGTCGGCAGCCGAGAGCGAGCTGTCGAGGTGGCCCGACTTGGCGACGGCGAGCATGCGGACGCAATGGATCCGGAGCACGGTCGCGTATCGCTCGAGCTCCGCGATCGACGGCTTGCCTCCTGCCTTGCTGGAGGGCTCCGGAGTGGGATCTGGGACGGGCTTCAGGTGCGCCATCGGCGACTGCTCTCGAGCCTGGTCGTACGGGATGGTCTTGGGCTGCGGCTTGCTCAAGACCGGGCGGCGAGGGTAGCAGCGGGCAGCACCAGTGGCAGCCTAAATCTCGCCGCCGACGGAACCGCCATAGCCTCTCTCCAATGAAGCTCGGAGCGATCCTGGTCGCCGCGGCGGTGCTGGCACTGGCGGGCTGCGGTGGATCCGGCGGGGAAACACACGCGGCCAAGACGGCAACGCGGTCGGTCGGCTCCCCGAGCAGCGGCACGGCGACGGCCAAGGTCCCGCCGGGAGCGGTGGGACCGGTCGACACCGCTGAGCAGGCTGCCGAGGGGCCAGCCGCCACGGAGGCCAGCCCGGAGTCCCCAGCCAATGGGCCGGAGTCGACCGGGGAGGTGCCGGACGCTGATCGCCCCGCGGTCACCGCCGCGGTCAGTGAGTACGTCGCTGCCCTCGACGCCCACGACGCCGCCAGGGTCTGCGCGCTGATCGCACCAGGAGGGCTCCCGCTGAGCGATCTCCCGAAGCGGAGGGGCGGCTGCCGCTCCTCCCTACGGGCCTCGATCGGCTTGCGGCCGGTCGACGGCGGCCCGGCCTGGCGGCGCACCGCGATCGCCGAGATGAAGCCGGAGGCACTGGGAGACGACCGCGCGCGCGTCACCACCACCGTCACCCACCACTTCTCCGACCGAAAGTACGTCTCCGTCGAGGACGACGTGATCTATCTGGAGCGGATCGGCGGACGCTGGCTGATCGCCAAGCCCAGCGCCACCCTCTACCGAGCGGTCGGCTACGCGCAGCCTCCGCTGCGGGCGTTCGCCCCTCCCCCGGACTGGTGATCAGAATCTGTGGTTGCCGCCGCCGCGCGGCGCGCGCTCTCGTAACGGCTTTGGGTGCTTGCGAGTGACGCCGACGATCGACGCGTCCGCGTTGGCGCCGTCGGGCTTCAGCACTGTCACATAGGCACCGGAGCCGGTGAGGGCGTCCGAGTAGAGAACCCCGGCCGATCGCTTCAGAGTGAAGAGGATCCGGCCCGCCCCATGTCGGTGCCGGCCTCGGACCATGAGCCGGCTGCGGCGGGCATCCGAGCGGACGTAGGCGAACGACTGACCGTTCACGGCTGGATCGAAGAGCAGCAGCCGGGGCGAGCGGACCAGCGCGCGGTGCTTGTGGGTGCCCATCACCCATTGGACTACCCGGCTGCCGCGGGGCGTCGCAATCGCGTAGACCAGGATGCTCCCGTCGACCGACGGAGGGCTGAGCTGCGAGGCACCCCCCTCGCTCGCGAGGAGCGCCGGCGGCGCAGGCGACGCCGGGTTGGCGATGTAGCGGATGTAGACGCCATCCCCTCCCCCGGCAGGGGCGCGGTAGGCAAGCCAGGAGTCCGAGACGGCGACAGCGTCGGCGCCCGGGGCATTGATCTGAGCGATCGGGGCGAGGCTGTTTCGATCGAGGAGCTGGATCGTGTTTCCCGTCACCGTGGCGACGAAGCGTCCGCCGATAGCGGGGTGCTTGCCGGGGAGCGCCACCTCCGGGCCTCCGCGGCTGATCACCCCCGGGCCTCCGAGCCGCTGGAAGAGCAGCGCGTCTGCCGTGGCGGACGGATCGGTGGCGTGCTGGATCTGGGTTCCCTTGGCTCCGGCGCTTCCCGGCGCGACCACCAGGGCGACCGAGACGAGCAGCAGCGCGGCGGCGTCACCGCGGCGCAGGCCCATGTAGACGCTGTCGCGCTCGCACATCAGCTCGGTCGCCCGGACGCCCCTATCGCTGCCGGACAGCGGCGCCAGGACCACGATCGGGATCGCCCGGCCGATGCCGAAGGCAGCGCCGAGGAGAAGGCCGAGGGACGGATCGGCGACGGCGAGGCTGACCCCGGCCAGAGCCCAGACCCCGAAGGAGAGGACGAACGTCGTGAAGCCGAGGCCGAGCAGGACGCCGTACAGGGCGGCGGCGAGCGGCATCGGCATCACGCGGCGCCAGTGTTCCGGGAGCTGGCGGCGGATCTGCGGCACGATCCGTGTTCCTCGTGCCTCGAGTACTGCGGCGAGCAGCGCGATCCCGGCCGCGGCGACATACGCCGCGCGGCCGCCCGCTCCGTGGAGCAACTGACCGAGCAGGGCCAGCGAACCGAAGGTGATCAGCCCGCCCGCCACCGCCCCGGGCAGGAAGGTCGCGCAGGCCGCGGCCGTGATCCGGCGGCCGCCGATGTGGCCGGTGGGGCCGATCGTGTCGATCGCCGAGAGCCCGCACGGCGAGAACGTTCCGGTCGCCCCGACGAGAAGCGCAGCGACGGCCAGCGCAAGTTCGAGAGCGCTCAACAGGGCACCTTCGTGTCGTAGTACTGGACGCAGAACACCTTTCGCCCGCCGTAGCAGTAGCCGGTGAGGGCGGCGTCGCCGTTGATCCGCGTGTTGCGGTTCGCGCAGCAATCGCGCAGCTGGCGCACCTTGCCCCCGCAGCAGCGGTACCAGGAGCCGTCGATGTGGGCACGGAAGCCGTAGATGTCCCCTGCCCGGTCGCATAGCTGTGTGCGTGGGGCGGGTGGCAGCGGCCGCCCGTCGGCGTCGCGCAACAGGTTGCCGTCGTCGTCCACTGGCTGGCCCGCATCATTGACGGGTCGCCCGATGTCGTCGACCGAATGGCCGTCGCTGGCGCGGAGGGGGAAGCCGCGAGAGTCGATCCGCGGCAGCCCCGTCGGGTGCGGGCAGGAGCCGGTGGTGAACGTGTGCCCACAGAAGTGGAACGCCTCGGAGTCCCCGGGCTCGATCAGCGTCCCCACGGTGCGCGCGGCCGTCAGCGCGACGAGCGCGCCGCCGACTCGGGCGAGGAAGCCGCGGCGCGACGTGTCGCGGGCGATCGCGTCCGTGATGCTGTCCAGATGCTCAGGCACGGCGCCGCGCCGCCGTCGCCAGGACGCTCTCCAGCTGGGCGAGGTTGTTGAAGGTCCCCTTGGCCAGGACGGTGCCACCGTCGTCGGTGGCGATCGCGAACGGGCTGCCGGGGATATCGAGGTCGCGCCAGAGCGCCGCGTCGGCGACCTCATCGAAGACACCAACGGTGACGCGGGGATCGTTGGCGACGTTCTCGATCGCGGGCGACAGCGTCTGACAGAGATGGCAGCCCTCGGAGCTGAAGACGGCGAGGCCGAGCTGCTCGGTGCCGTTGGCCGCCGGCACCGCCAGCCGGCTGACGAGCGCCTCCGCTCGGGTCCCCACGTCCGGACCCTCCCCCGCGATCTCGAGCGCCCCCTGCGTGCCGAGCTGCAGGCGCAGCATCCCGACCTCACGCGCCAGCGCCAGCACCGCGATGGTCAGCCCGCCACAGGCGAGCAGCGCAGCGCCGGAGGCGATCCCGAGCCAGGCATCCGTGGAGAGCGCACTCCAATGGACCAGCGGGATCAGAGCGAACCCCGCCGCCAGCGCGAGGTTGCGAAGAACCCCCAGCCACGACACCTTCGAGCGGGGACCGAAGCACGCGCAGGGCGCGCCTGCCCTACCGCGCAGGAGCGCGCCGGCGGTGACCGCCGCGAAGAGGAGCATCAGCCCGGAGGCGAGATAGGCGGCGGGGTCCGAACCGAGCGCGACCGCGACACCCAGCCCCAGCTCGATGGCGATCAGCCCAGCCCAGGCGATCGGGCGCAAAGGGCCGCCCTCGAATCCGAAGGTGGCCATCCCGGCGATGCTGGCGCGCGGCGAGGCAAGCTTGGCGAGCGCTGCGCCCGCCAGCACGACTCCTAGCCCGACCCGCAAAATGATCTCCACGATCCCTCCGGTCGCAAACCTACCACCAGGCCGGGGGATTGCCGCCCAGATCAGGCCCTGCGCGCTCGTCCGGCCTTGACTCGCTTGACGCAGCGGCGACGCTTCTTGCGGTTGTGGATCCGCTTGCACTTCTTGAGTGCCCTGGCCACCTTGGCGGCCCCGGGCGACGCGGCGGCACTCCGCGGCTGCCCGCCGCTGTCGAAGATGCTCTCGACGGGCAGGCCGTAGGCCGAGTCGATACTCGAGACGTCCGAGGCGATCAGCGAGCGCATGGTCGGGCCCGCGACGCGGGTGTAGACGCCCGGAGAGTTGGCACGCGCACAGCCATCACCCCAGCCCGTGATGCCGACGAGCGTGTATCCGCCGCCCTGCAGCGCAGCCTGGAGTGGCCCTCCGCTGTCCCCGAAGCAGCTGTCCACGCCCCCGCTGAGGTATCCGGCGCAGAGCATCGTCGCCGAGTCGAAGTCGCTTCCGTAGACCGTGGGACTGCCGCAGGCGGAGTCGGGAATCACGTCGACGGTTGCCGCGCGAAGCGTGTCGACGGTGGGGTCGGATTCGCTGGTGCTCCCCCAGCCGCTGACGTCCTCGGGGCTGCCGGGATCCCACAGGGCGCCCTCGTCGGTGCCGGCGATCTTGATCGGGGTCTGCCCGGAGGGCGAGGAGAGCACGAGGTACGCGACGTCATATCGCGGCACGCCGTCTCCCTGGTAGTCGCCGTCGAAGTTCGACCGCAGCACGACGGCGCTGACCCCGTACTCGGCCCCGTGGCTCGTATCGGAAAGCGTGCTGCGGCCAAGGACGACGTCGACGTCGTTGGGGTCGATCTTCGCCGTGCCGTCGCCGCCCGGATCGCTGATCGCGCAGGTGAGCGAGCAGTCCGGATCTGTGTCGGCGACGCAGTGCCCGGCGGTGACGACGATCCGGGAGGTCAGCAGCGAGCCCCCGCAGAACTGCCGCTGGTGGGCGTTCTCGCCAGGGAACTGCGCCGTGCTGAAGACGACCGCCGCCTGCCACGGATACGTCGAGACGGAGGCCGTGCTGCCGCCCACCACGCGTGGCTGAACGGACCCATCGCCCTTGGCGAGTGCGATCGCGGGCACGAGCAGCGCGAGCGCCGCAAGGGTGCCGAGCGGGACGAGCCGAAGCGGCCTCCACATACTCGGGGATTACACCGGCTCGGACAGAAGAATGCGTAAGTCGCTAGCCGATCGCGACCATGCGCTCGATCGGCAGGGTGGCGCGCTCGGCGATGTCTCGGGGGACCTTCACCTCGTGCTTGAAGTCCCGCAATGAATCGCGGACCTTCGGCAGGGTGATCATCTTCATGTACTTGCAGAAGGCCATCCGGTTGGCCTCGATCAGCTTCGCCTTCGGCGCGGCCTGCTGGAGCGGGTAGAGCATCCCGTTCTCCGTGGCGACGATGTACTCGCCATCGGGATGCTTCTCCATGTAGTTGAGCATCCCGCCAGTGGAGAGCATCTGGACACCGTCGGGATCGACGTCTCCCGAGGCCACGTACTCCATGGCCTGGGTGGCACAGCCGCACTCGGGATGAATCAGGAACTCGGCGTTCGGGTGCTCGTCGCGGACGGTCTTGATGTCCGTCGGGCGGATACCCGCGTGGACATGGCACTCGCCGTCCCAGACGTGGAACCGCTCGCGCCGCTCGGGGTCCTCCTTGATCCCGGTCTCGCGTTCGACGAAGGCCCCGAGCCACATGTCCGGGCCGAAGAGGATCTCGGTGTCGGGGCCGTGCTCGCGGAGGATGTGCTCGACGACTGCAACCGCGTTGCCGGAGGTGCAGCAGTAGTCGGTTTCGGCCTTGACCTCGGCCGAGGTGTTGACGTACATGACCACGACGGCGCCCGGATGCTCTGCCTTCCAGGCGCGGAGCTGGTCGGCGTTGATCGACTCCGAGAGCGAGCAGCCGGCGCCGAGGTCGGCGATCAGGACGGTCTTGTCGGGGCACAGGACCGATGCGGTCTCGGCCATGAAGTGGACGCCGCAGAACTCGATCACGTCGGCATCCGCCTTCCCCGCCTGGCGGGATAGGCCGAGTGAATCGCCGACGAAGTCGGCCACGTCCTGAAGCTCGGGCAGCTGGTAGTTGTGAGCGAGGATCACGGCGTTCCGCTCGGCGGCGAGCGTGCGGACCTCGTCGCTCAGAGTCGCGATCTCCTCCTCGCTCAGCTTGGCGGGAAGCTCGTTGACGGTAGGAAGCTCAAGCACGGCGAGCCGCTCCTTGTCTGTGGATGTTCGCCGCCCCGTGGGGTTGGCGAATGAACTGACCAAAGGTTAGCGCCACCCTACCCTTGACTTCATGCCCGAGTTACCCGAAGTGGAGATCACTGCGCGCCGGCTGAGCACCGCGCTCGAGGGCGCCGAGGTCGAGTCCGCGCTCGCCACCGGCGTGGCGACGCTGAAGACGTTCGAGCCCAGCCTGGATGCCCTCACCGGCGCACGGATCGAGGGCGTGCGGCGGATCGGCAAGATGCTCGCGGTCGATTTCGCCCCGGCGGATGGAGCGGGGCCCCTCACCCTCCTGATCCACCTGATGTCAGCGGGGCGCCTGCAGCTCTTCGACAAGCGGGCCTCGCTGAAGGACCGCCGCTCCCGTCTCCTCGTCCGGATCACGGACGGCCGAGAGCTCAGATTGCGCGAGTTCGGCACCAAGCAGGCGGCCTGGGCGAGGCTGCTGCGTCGTGACGAGGTCGCCGACGACGAGATGGTGGCGACCCTCGGCCCCGACGCCTGGCCCGCCCCGCCCCTGGAGGAGTTTCGGGATGCGATCGACGAGCCCCGGCACCTCCACCCCCTGCTCCGGCACCAGCGCGACATCGCCGGGATCGGCCGCTCCTGGGTCGACGAAATCCTCTGGGAGGCGAGGCTGTCGCCCTTCAAGAAGGGATCCGAGCTGCGCGGCGAGGAGGTGAAGGCGCTCCACGAAGCTCTCCACGTCCTCGGCGATGCGATCGACCACTACGAGGAGGTCATCGGCGAGCAGATCCCGGACAAGATGCCGATGCCCCTGCAGGTCCACCGCCGCGAAGGAGAGCCGTGCCCTCGATGCGGCACGACGATCGAAGCGGTCTTCTTCGCCGAGCACCAGATGAACTACTGCCCGGAGGAGCAGACCGGCGGGCGTGTGCTCAAGGACCGGCGTCTGTCTCGGCTATTGAAGTAACGACCACGGAGCCCGTTGCGGCACTGCGGCGCGCGGCGTCAAGGACCTCGAGCCCCGTCACCGCATCCCAGGGATCGACCGGGACCCGCGAGCCTCTCCCCGAGGGCACGCTCGAGCTCGATGTAGAAGCGCGGCCAGTCCCCCCTCTCGCTGGCGATCGCCTCGCTCTGCTCCTCGGTGACCACACGGCCCCACCGGTCGGGGGGTTCGACACCCCACGCCTCGTCGCCGCTCGGCCGGGCGCCCGAGCGGAGCGCATCCTCCTGCCCATCGACCTCGGTGACGACGTAGGCCGCGCGATCTCCGAGCACGCGCAGGCGAGGTCCCGGTGCCGCAGCCAGCAGCGAAGCCCAGAGGTGACTCCGCGCTCCGGAGCGGTGCTCCAGGGCCAGGAAGACGTCGTCGTCTGCGCCGCCTCGGCGGCTTGCCACCTCCGCATAGACCTGGGCGACGGCGCCAAAGAGGACGAGGGCCTGGTCCACCAGGTGGCTGCCAAGGTCGAGCAGCACACCGCCGCCAGCTTCCGGCGAAGAGACCTCTCTCCAGGCCTTGCGTCCGGAGAGAGCCGGCCGCCAGCGCTCGAATCTCGACTCGTAGCGGAGCACTTCGCCCAGCTTTCGCTCGTCCAGCAGGCGACGCAGGGTGAGCTGATCGGAGTCCCAGCGGCGATTCATGAAAACCGTGAGCAGAACTCCGAGCCGCTCCGCCTCCTCCACCAGCGACCGGGCCTCGGCCGCAGTGGGGGCGAGCGGCTTGTCGACCACCACCGGCAGGCGGGCGTCGAGCGCTCGGCGCGCCAGGTCGACGTGGGCGTCGTTGGGCGCCGCCACCACTACGAAGTCGTGCTCCGAGGCGTTCTCGAAGACATCGGCCGGATCGGAGACCACCCGGGAGTCGGGATACGCCTCCCTCGCCTCGGCCTGCCGTTGCGGGTTGCCGGTCACCACGGCGCTCACCGTCAGACCCGGTGTGGAGGCGATCAGGGGGGCATGGAAGACCGCCCCCGAGAGCCCGTATCCGATCACCGCCCCTCGCACTTGAGCCATCGGCTCGTGCAGGATCAGCGGCCGGTGAACTGGCGGACGACACCCCGGCCGATGGTCAGCGGGTGGGTGACCAGCGTCTGGAGCCGTCCCGTAAGGCTGAGCGGGTCGCGGGCGACGCCAAGCTGGCGAAGCACCGTCAGCTGGTCGAAATAGACGCGCTCGCAGAGCAGCCTGTCGCGGTCGAACATGAAGATGGCGAGGATCGGGAGCTCGAACTCCCGGCCCGTTGGCGGCAGGCTGCGGAGCGGGCCCTTGTGGGTGCCGCGAATCACCGCCTCAACCAGCACCGCGTCGTCGGCGTGGTGGAGAGCCAGCAGCTCGTTGCGCTGATCGGGGAAGGCTCGACGCGTCTCCTCGAAGTACGCCATCACCTCCTCGGGCCCATCGTGGACCTCACCGGTGGGGATCAGCTCGTAGCGCGGGTGGTCGAAGGTCTCAAGCGTGGCGTCGAACTCATGCCGGTTCTCCGAGTCCATGTGCTCGCGGACGATCTCCTCGCGCTTCTTCCTCTGCAGTGGATTGAGCGGCGCCATCGCTATCTGCCGATCACCCTGCGGACGAGGCCGCGCGAGATCGTCAGTGGGTGGCTGGCGGCAGTCTCGAGGCGGCCGGTGAGGCTGGTGGCGTCGCGAGCGATGCCCAGCTGCTGCAGAACGGTGGCCGTGTCGTAGTAGACCCGCTCGCAGACCAAGGCGTCGCCCTCGAAGACGAAGATGGCGAGGAACTGCTGCTCCCAGCTGCGGCCGGTGGGCGGCAGGCCGCGGAAAGGACCGGTGTGAGTGCCGCGCGCGATCGCCTCCATCAACACGGCGTCGTCGGAGGTGTGCAGCTTGACGATCTCGATCTGCTGGTCCGGGAAGGCGCGGTCGAACTCCTTCCAGTGCGCCACGACCTCCTCGGCGCCGTCGTAGACCTCGTCGGTCGCGACGTACTCGTAGCGCGGGTGCTGGAAGGTGGCGAGGGCCGTCTCGTAGTCCGCCGCGTTCTCGGCATCGACGTGCTTGCGGACGAGCTCCTCGCGCCTGGTTGCCGAGGTCTCGAGAATGGCCATCGGCCGACTCTACATCTCCAGGTTCATGCTCAGGTCGAGGGCCGGCGAGGAGTGGGTAAGGGCGCCGACCGAGACGAAATCCACACCGGTTGCAGCGATTTCGGCGACGGTCTCGAGCGTGACCCCGCCCGAGGCCTCCAGCTCGGGGCCGCTGGAACCCCGCGCGGCGGCGACGGCCTCCCCCAGCTCGGTGGAACTCATGTTGTCGAGCAGCAGCCGGTCAGCCCCGGCCTCTGCGCCCTCCCGAACCTCGTCGAGGTTGCGGCACTCGACTTCGACTGGCAGGCCGGGCTGGGCCTCGCGGGCACGCCGCACCGCCTCCCCCACACCGCCCGCAACGGCTGCGTGGTTCTCCTTGATCAGGATCGCGTCGTAGAGACCCATCCGGTGGTTGGTCCCGCCGCCCGCCGCCACCGCGGCCTTCTCCAGCGCCCGCAATCCCGGGGTTGTCTTCCGCGTGTCGAGGATCCTGGCCCCCGTGCCCTCGACAGCCCGAACGAACCGCGCGGTCAGGGTCGCGACCCCGGAGAGGTGGCCGAGCAGGTTGAGCGCGGTCCGCTCCGCGGCGAGCAGCGCTCGCGCCGGGCCGGCGGCTCGCGCGACCTCCGCGGGAACCTCGTCCCGCCACGCGGACTCGGCGGCGACCGCCTCGAGCTCACCGGCGCCCGCCTGCCGGAGGACCTCGGCCGCGACGTCGAGTCCGAACAGCACCCCGGGCGCCTTCTGGGTGATCGTCGCGCGCCCGGAGGCGTCCTCGGGGACCACCGCCTCGGCGGTGACGTCACCGGCCCCTAGGTCCTCGAGCAGGGCCCGAGCGACCAGCTCGCGCGTGTCGGCGTCGATCTCCATCGTTCGCACAGTCTCACGAAACCCTGGTGTGCGACGTTTTATGGGCGAATGCCGGATGAATCCCTTCCCCCCTTCCAAGCGCTGCTCGATGAGCACGGCTCCGACGTGCTCGGCTTTCTGGTCGCCTCGGTGGGTCCACATGACGCTGAGGACTGCTTCCAGGAAACCTTCATCGCCGCGCTGCGGGCGTACCCGAGGCTGGAGCACGCGAGCAACCTGCGTTCCTGGCTGCTCACCATCGCGCACCGCAAGGCGATCGATCATCACCGTGCTCGCGGACGCCGCGCCGTCCCGGCCGGCAGCCCCGAGGAGGTCGCAGGGGATACACCGAGCTCCAATAACCGCCCCGACACAACCGTCGGCGGCGGCGATCCCGAGCTCTGGAGGGCCGTCAGTGGCCTGCCCCCCAAGCAGCGGAGCGCGGTCGTCCTGCGCTTCGCCACCGACATGTCCTACGCCGGCATCGCCAAAGCACTCGACTGCTCGCAGGACGCCGCCCGACGCAGCGTCCACGAGGGACTTCAGAAGCTGAGAGGGGAATTCGCATGAACCCGCTGTCCGACAAGCAACTCGAAGAGATGCTCCGCAAGGACCCGCCCGCCGGCGATCTCGATCGCGCCGTCGAGGGCGTCCTCGCCCGCGCCGAGCGCGACGGACTGATCGACGTCGCCTACGCGTCCGTCGACTCTCCGTTCGGCAAGCTGCTGGTCGCGCGCACCGATCGCGGCGTCGTCAGGCTCAAGCTGCCTGGCGGGCGGGACAGCCAGATCTCCGATGACGAGACCCTGAAGGCGCTTGCCACCTACGTCTCGCCGCGCGTGCTCGAGGCGCCGAGCCGCCTCGATGAAGAGCGCCGTGAGCTCGAGGAGTACTTCGAGGGCAAGCGCGATCGCTTCGACGTCCCGGTCGACTGGAGCCTGACCTCGGCTGGGTTCCGCAGCCGGGCGCTGCACGCGGTCGCTCGGATTCCCTACGGAAAGACCAAGACCTATGCCGAGATCGCGAAGGCGGCCGGGAACGACCGTGCCTTCCGCGCCGCCGGCACGGCCTGCGGGCGCAACCCGATCCCGCTGATCGTCCCCTGCCACCGGGTCGTCCAGTCCGGCGGCGGCATCGGCAACTACGGCGGCGGCCCCGAAATGAAGCGGGCGCTGCTGGACCTCGAGGGCGCGCTCTAGGCCCTCAGTTCGCCGGGACCGGATTGCTCAGGTCGACCCAGGGGCTGAACAGATTCGAGCTCTCGGGGATGAAGCTGACCGCCAGCAGGACGATCACGGCAACGGCAACCGCCGCCAGCGCGAAATTCCGCTGAACCTTGTCGCCGTTCTTGTGCCCGAAGTAGGCGAAGAGGCCCGCGATCGGACCTCCGATGATCGGGAACCCAAACGCGGCAATGATCAGAATCGCTCCGAGCACCGCGTCGCCTGCGGTGATCTCCGGGAGCCAGCCCGGAGCCGCCAGCGACGGCAGAGCCTCGCGCCGCCGCTCGAGCCGCTGCCGCGCCGCGGTCAGGTTCTCGCCGCAGATGGCGCAGCCGGCCGCGAACTGGCTGACGCTCGATCCGCAATTGGGGCATTTGGTGATCCCGCGGGCCACGGCGCGACCCTATCCCCCGCTCGGCGCTTACGCCGGGAAGACCGCCATGGTCGCGGTGAAGCCGTGCAGGAAGTTGCGGCCGCCGACCGGGCCGATCTCCCCCGCGCAGAAGAAGCCGGCGGTCGGGGCCCCCAGCGAGTCCTCCAGGGCCGCCGCGTCGTGGTCGGGCACCTCGAACATGTGGGAGCCGCGGCCGTTGCACGTGAAGAGCAGGGCACCTGCCGCACCGTCCACTCCAAGAGCCTGAGCCTGGACATGGAGTGCCTCGCGGAGGTCCTCGTCGGCCGAGGCGGCGTCGCGAACGTGCAGCCGAACCGTCTGCCCGACCCGGACGGGCTCCCCGATCGCGATCGCACCGGACTCACGGTCGGCGCCGATGATCGGCCGCACGAGAAAGTCCCCGCGCTCGTACTCGGGCCGGTTCTCGTCGATGACGAGGCCGATCAGCACTCCCGAGACGGCGAGCTCGCGCTCGTCCTCCTGCAATGAGGCGATCACCTCGCCGAGCCGCTCCATCGCGGGCTTGCCGGCGAGCTGGCCGATCACGTTTGCCTCAGCGTTCGTGATCGTCATCTCCGGCCCCACCGGGCTCGCCCCCTGCGAGACGCAAGGCAGCACCTCCGCCCCGCGCAGCCGCACCGCGACGGCCCCGTCGGTGTGGACCTCGCCGTCCCGCATGAGCATCGCCCCGCCCGCGAACGAAGCGCTGGCGAGACCACCCAGCACCGGCATGTGCGGCCGGCTGCCCTCGAGGGCGGCGAGCAGCTCCTCGGCGGGAAAGCTGAACGGGTCGCAGAGGGCGATGATGGACTCGTCGATTCCGCCCTCCTCGTCCGCGGGCTCTGTGAGGGACTCGGGAAGCCCGAGCAGCCGAAAGCCCTCGGCGTCGCGCTCGGCGGTGACGTGCATCGTCTGGAGCACGGCGCCCGGCAGCGAGGCGCCCCAGACCACGACTCCCGGCGTGTCCTCGAGCTCGCGGCCGGCGGCGACCGTGCCTCCGGCGCCACATCCGATCAGCGCCTTCGGCTCGAGCCGGTCGTGCACCTCGGAGAGGAGCCACTTCGCCATGCCGAGGTGCTGACCGGAGGCGAAGACGACCGCCAGGTCGCAGGGTGCGTCGAGGCCGGCGCGAGCGCGGTCGGCCGCCTCGGCCGCGGCCTCGACCGTGTCGAAGCTCTCCGACGCTCCCACCGTGGCCCGGACCGTCGCTTGTCGGGAGGCGGGCACGCCGGCGCTAGCTGTTGGAGGTGGAGGCCGCGAAGTTGAGGTACTCGCGGACGAAGGCGTCGATGTCGCCGTCGAGCACCCGGTTGGTGTCCCCGACCTCGTAGCCGGTGCGGTGGTCCTTGACGCGCTGGTCCGGGTGAAGGAAGTAGCTGCGGATCTGGGAGCCCCACTCCGCCGACTTCTGCTCGCCCCGTTCCTTGGCAAGCTCCTCGGCCTGCTCCAGCTCCTTGCGCTCGAGCAACCGGGATCGCAGGATCTGCATCGCCGTCGAGCGGTTCTGGATCTGGGAGCGCTCGTTCTGGGACTGGGCGACGATCCCGGTCGGGACGTGGGTGATGCGCACGGCCGAGTCAGTCTTGTTGACGTGCTGCCCACCCGCCCCGGAGGCGCGATACGTGTCGACCCGGATGTCGGCGTCGTCGATCTCGACGTCGACGTCATCCTCGACCAGCGGCGCGACCTCCACCTGGGCGAAGCTGGTGTGCCGGCGCGCGGATGAGTCGAAGGGCGAGATGCGGATCAGCCGGTGGACGCCACGCTCGGCGGCGAAGAGCCCGTATGCGTTCTCACCCCTGACCACGAAGGTCGCCGACTTGAGGCCCGCCTCCTCCCCCGGGGATGCCTCCTTCATCTCCACCTTGAAGCCGCGCCGCTCTGCCCAGCGCAGGTACATCCGCACGAGCATCTCGGCCCAGTCCTGGGAATCCGTCCCGCCCGCGCCCGCATTCACCGTGACCACGGCGTCCCCCGCGTCGTAGCGCCCGGAGAAGAGACGCTCCTCCTCCAGCTCCGCCAGCCGATGCTCCACCGAGGGGAGTTGACCCGATAGCTCCTTGGCCATCTCCTCGTCCTCGGCGGCGAGCTCGGCGAGCTCCCCGAGGTCATCGACGTCGCGCGTCAGCGATCGAAAGCCCTCGAGCCGCTTCTGCGCGCGCGCATGCTGAGCTGAGATCTCGGCCGCCTTCGCCTGGTCGTCCCAGAACCCGGGGCGCTGCATCTCCTGCTCCAGCCGATCTACCTCCGCGCTCAGCCCGTCCGGGTCAAAGGTAATCCGAGAGCAGCTTCAGCTGCCCTCGGATTTCGGCGAGGCGCGCGGAGATTCCCTCCTTTGGAATTGTCTCGGCCATCAGATGTTCAGAAAAGTCTGCGGGTTTCCCCGTACAGGGTATTCCGGACCGTCCTCTACGGTTCGCCGCGGAAGAGAGGGCCATGGAGAAGGGAAGCTCCAAGCGCACATTCAGGCCCATGCGCTGGCTCCTCCGGATGCTCACGCATGGGTTGCCGCCGCTGCCGACGATCGGCGGCCGGGCCCTCGCTACCCGCGTCGCGGGCCTCCTCCTGGTCGGCGGGGCGGCCCTGATTGCGGTGACCGTCGCGCTGCCCCCCAGCGCGGAGGGCTCGGACCTGCTGATCCTCGGCTACGGGGCGGTGGCCGCCGTCTGCGGCGCGCTGCTGCTGAGCAGGCGCCGGGTCGACGAGTCTGTGCTCGGGCTCGCCGCGGCCGTGGGAATCGCCGTGATCACGCTCGCCACGCTGGAGGGTGGGCATATGACGGGCACCGAGGACAACGAGGTCCTCTTCCTCTGGGTTTCGCTCTTCGCCTTCTGGTTCTTCGATCTGCGACATGCCCTCCTTCAACTGGGGCTGATCGGTGTCGCGGACGCGGTCCTGTTGATCGACCAGCACCCGACCTTCGCCGACGCCGTCACCCGCTGGGTCGTCCTCGTCGCGACGCTGTTGGTCACGGGGCTGCTGATGGCCTGGATCCGGCGGACATTGGAGCGCGAGCGTGACGAGACCGCGCACCTTTCTGTGGTCGCCGAGCGAATGCGGATCGCACGCGACCTGCACGACGCCGCCGGCCACGGCGTGACGGCGATCTCGCTGCAGGCCGCCACCGGCCTGCGCGCGATCGACGATGGCGCGGACGTCGAGGAGGCGCGCGAGGTGCTCGAGGAGATCAAGCGCACCTCCAGGATCGCCCTGGAGGACATGCGCAAGCTCCTCGGCCTGCTGCGCCCGAGCGGCCCCGCCGACCCCGAGCGGGACAGGGTCAGTCTCTCTCATCTCGAAGAGATGATCGGGGAGTGTCGTGCGGCGGGGCTCGATGTGACTGTTGAGCGGTCGGGTGACACGCAGGTGCTGCCGCCGATCCTTGACCAGACGGCATACCGGATCATCCAGGAGGCGCTGACGAACGTCTTGAAGCACGCTGGGCCCGGGGCCTCGGCCACGGTGGGGCTGACCTTCGATCCCACGAGTGTCGAGCTCGAGGTGATCGACGACGGCCCGGGTATGGTCGGCAGCGTCGCCGCCGGCACTCGCAGCGGCCTGATCGGAATGCGGGAGCGCGTTGAGCTCTTCGGAGGGCGCTTCTCAGCCGGCCCGACGGACGCCAGCGGTTTCCGCGTCTTCGCCAGACTGCCGCTCGGCAACCCGCTCGAGAACGTTACTCAGCAGCGCTCGTAGCGGTGATGATCCAGGTGGAGGCCGGCGCCGATATCGCCCCGTCGGCCTGCACGTAGTCGGCAAGCACCTCGCGAATCTCCTGCTCGACCTTCGGGCGCAACCGTTCGACCTCGTCCGGGGGACAGATTCGGAGCAGCTCGGCGGCTGGGCCTATCGCCGTGGTGAACTCGACCGCGTGGTCGAGGTCGTTGCCGATTGTGATCGGCAGATCGCAGCGGGTGAACGTCGCGCGCTCGAACCCAGCGATCTGAAGTTGCTCTGAGACGGTGTCGGCGTCGGCCATGGAGAACGGCCCGGGGCCGCAGCGCACGTCCTCGGGCACTTCGGGCTTCTCGAGATACTGCTCGGCCACCTGCTCGGCCCGGTTGAGCCAGTCGTTGTCCAGCTTGCGCCGCCAAACGGTCGCCACCATCCGGGCGCCCGGATGGAGGGCGTCGCGGATGTTCCGCAGGGCCTGAACGGGGTTGGCAAAGAACATCACCCCCATTCGTGAGAAGGCGTAGTCGTAGGGTCCCCTCAGGTCTCCGATCTGCACGTCGGTGGCAAAGAAGTCGACGTTCTTCGTTCCAACTGCCGCCGCCTCTTCGATCGAAGCCTGGATGAAGGGCTCCGCGACGTCTACCCCGACAGCCTCCCCCCTGTCCCCCACGATCCTGGCGAGCTCCTGTGTGGTGTCACCGAACCCGCAGCCGATATCGAGGACGCGGTCGCCAGGTTCGGGCGGGTACATGCGCATCGCGGCCTCGCCGTGCTGTGCGAGCCCCGCGACGACCAGGTCGCGGTACTTGACGAAGCGGTCGAAGAGCACACCGCTCCAGGCCTCGGTCGCCTCCTCGTTCTCGGGCGCGATCGAGCCCGCGGCGATCTTCTGTTCGCTCCCCACGGTTGCCTTCTCCACGCGCCCATGGTACGCCGACCCGTCCTGCTGTTACATATCCGGCGTGATTCGAATGTCCGTAGCCCTCGTGGCTCTGGTCGCTGGCCTGCCCACCGCCGCGTTGCGGATCGCCGACGAAGTGGTGAAGGGCTCCTAACCCGCTACTTCCGCTTCTTCTTGCACTTCTTCGCCGCGGCGGCTTTCTTCTTCTTCTTCTTGCACTTCGTCTTGCCCGGGCCACCTGTAGCGGGCACCGCGCCGGCCGCCGGAGCGAAGGTTGCACCCATCACGGTGTTGCCGTTGAGCGCCAGGGTGCACTGCGGCGCAGTGCCCGCGCTCGCGCAGGCGCCGGTCCAGGCGCTCAGCACCGAGCCGGCGGCGGGCGTCGCCGTCAACGTCACGGTCGCCCCCGGGTCATAGGGCTCACTGCAGTCCGACGGACAGTTGATGCCCGCCGGGCTGCTGGCAATCGAACCGCTGCCGGTCCCGAACACGGCCGCGTCGATCTGGTCGCTGTAGGGCGTCTCCGCTTCTGGGACTGTGGTGCTTTGAAGCGAGAAGACGTTGGCCAGGGTGTGCACCGATCCGACCGCGCCGTTCCCGCCGCCTGACGTACCGCTGCCACTGCCACCTAAGCCATGATTGGCGTTCAGGTTGCCGCTCGGGTCCACGTTCACAGTCGGAGCGATCAGGACGATCACGCCTCCCGAGCCGCCCCCGCCGCTGCCACCGAGCTGACCTGAACTGCCGCCGCCGATCTGACCGTCGCCTCCCTTCGCGCGGATTTCGCTTCCGGCCCCGACCTGGATCTGATCGGTCGAGATGATCCGGATCGCGCCCCCGCCGCCTCCGCCGGTTCCTCCGCTCGCGAGGTTCTGGGAAGTGCCGCCGGCACCCCCGCCACTGCCGCGGGCGATGGCGAAACTCGCCAGGGCGCCGGAGAGCTCACCGGAGCCCGCGCCGCCGCCGCCCGCCCCGTCGTTGAAGTTGGTCGCGTTCTGGCCGATCAACCCTAAGGCGCCGCCGCTGTAAGCCATCCCCGCGGTGCCACCCGCCGCGACGGGCGTGACGCCGTCGCCCGCCTCTCCCTGGCCACCCACGCCGGGGCCTCCGGTCACCATGCTGCTCGGACCCGATTGACCGACTCCGCCGCCGGGACCGCCGAGACCGCCGGACGACCCACCCCGGCCCGACCCGTCCAAGATGCCCTGGATCGATACGGCGCCGGTAGCACGGAGATCGAGCGCGTTCGAGCCTGAGACGACGACCGTGCTCGTCTCGGTGATCGTCGTGCAGTTGACGACCCTGATTCCGGGAGAACCGCCGCTCGGCGGGATCACCGACGTGCCGGCAACCGGCAGGCCAGATCCGGTCGTCGTGTCGATCGGCCCGTTCAGGTTGCACGGGCCCGCGCTGCCGTCGCTCGCCGGATAGGTCGTGGCGGCGACGGCGGAGCCGGGTAGCACGGCGGCGATGCCGATCACGCTCAGTGCGGCGCCGAGTCGACGAAGCAAGTCGATCCTCCTCATCCCAGGCCACGCCCCCGCGCGGCGTTGTCCCGCTCCCCCGGTGCGGCCGATTCGTGCTGCAGTCTAAGTCGAGCGGAACTCGTCCGAGAACTCCGTGAAGAACTGCTCCCCGAGCTCCCTCGCGCTCCCCGGACCGGTGCCGTAGAGCCGCTCGAAGAACTCGGCCGTGCGAAGCGCCGGGCGGACCTCCCAGCGCATGCGTGCGGGACCTTCCGCCCCCATCTGGTGTGGCGTGCCGGGCGGGACCTCGAAGCTCTCCCCTGCCTTGTAGACACGCTCCTCGCCGCCGACGATCGCGCGCATCGTGCCCTCCAGCACCTCGAAGCGCTCGGCCTGGTTCGGATGAAGGTGCTCGGGCGGCATCCCGGCCTCGCCGCTGTAGCTCGCCTCCATCTCCAAGAGCTCTCCGCCGGTCTCGTCGGCCGTCTTGACGAGCAGCAGGCTGTGACCGCCGAAGCCCTCGATCGTTTGGCCCGCCTCGGGCATCAGATTGACGGCTTCGCCATCAGGCCGGGGCCATAACCCCCGCCCCGCACAAGTCGCTCCGGGCTTAGCCCTCCGCTCCAAAGTGGAGCGGGGGTTAGGCCCCGTGGCACTTCTTGTACTTCTTGCCCGAGCCGCACCAGCACGGGTCGTTCCGGCCGATCTTGTCCTTGTCGTCCTTGACGACCGTCTCCTGCTCGGGGATCCCGCCGCCGTTGCCGGCCTGAGGGTCGCCCTCGAATACCTGCTCGGCGGCGACGTCGGCGCCGGACGCAGTGGCGACGGCCGCCTGGCCGAGGGCCGAGGGCTGCTCGGCGGTTCCGCCCGAGTAGTCGAAGCCGCCGGCCTGCTGCGTCGGGGCGAACTGTGCCTGTGCCTGCGGCGCCACCTCGACCTCGACATGGAAGATCAGCCGCGCGAACTCCTCCCAGATGGCGTGCATGAGCGCCTCGAACATCGTGAAGCCCTCGTTCTTGTATGCGACCAGCGGATCGATCTGGGCGAAGCCGCGGAGGTGGATGCCCTCGCGCAGGTAGTCCATCTCGTAGAGGTGCTCGCGCCAGCGGTTGTCGATGATCTGCAAGAGGATCGCCCGCTCGAGCTGGCGCATGATCTCGTCGCCGAAGTCCTTCTCGCGCTGGTCGTAGGCGGCCAGCGCGTCGGCGAGCAGGCTCTCTCGCAGCCCCTCGCGGTCAAGGTTCTCGATCTCCATCCCGGCGACGTTGACCGACGAGGGCCAGAGCTGCTGGACCTGGGTCTGGAGCTCTGCCAGATCCCAGTCCTCGAGCACGTCGCCCGGGGTGTAGTCGTCGACCAGGGAGCTGACGACCTCGACCACGCCCTCGCGCGCCGAGTCCGACATGTCCTTGCCCTCGAGGATCTCGCGGCGGTACTTGTAGACGACGCGGCGCTGCTCGTTCATCACGTCGTCGTACTCGAGGACGCGCTTGCGGATCAGGAAGTTCTGCTCCTCGACCTTCTTCTGGGCGTTCTCGATGGTCTTGGTGAGCATCTTCGCCTCGAGCGCCTCCTCCTCGCCCTCCTCGTTCACGGGGCCGAGGCGGTCGAGAATCTTGTAGATGCGGTCTCCGGCGAAGAGGCGGATCAGGTCGTCCTCCGCGGAGAGGAAGAAGCGGGATTCGCCGGCGTCCCCCTGGCGGCCCGAGCGGCCGCGAAGCTGGTTGTCGATCCGGCGGGACTCGTGGCGCTCGGTCCCGATGATGAAGAGCCCACCGAGCTCGCGCACCTCATCCGCCTGCGCCTGGATCTGGGACTCGAACTGCTCGATCAGGGTCTTCAGCTCCTCCTCGTAGCTCTCATCCTGAGGCGTGAGGCCGAGCTTGCGAAGTTCGGCCTGAGCCATGCCCTCGGGACTGCCGCCGAGCTTGATGTCCACGCCGCGCCCCGCCATGTTCGTGGCGATGGTGACCGCGCCCTTGCGCCCCGCCTGGGCGATCGTCTCACCCTCCCGCTGGGCGTACTCGGGCTTGGCGTTGAGGACGACGTGGTCGATCCCCCGGCGCTTGAGCTGGTCGGCGAGCATCTCGGAGGTCTCGACTGAGATCGTCCCGACCAGGATGGGCTGGCCGATCTCGTTGCGCCGCTCGATCTCCGCGACGACGGCCTTCCACTTGCCGTCCTTGGTCTTGTAGATCGCGTCGTTCTGATCGGCGCGGATCATCTCGACGTTGGTCGGAATCTCGACCGTCGGGACCTTGTAGATCTTCATGAACTCCTGGGCTTCGGTCAGCGCCGTGCCCGTCATGCCCGAGAGCTTGTCGTAGAGGCGGAAGTAGTTCTGGAGCGTGATCGTGGCGAGGGTCTGGTTCTCCTCCTTGATGGAGACGCCCTCCTTCGCCTCGATCGCCTGGTGCAGACCCTCAGACCAGCGCCGGCCTTCGAGGATCCGGCCGGTGAACTCGTCGATGATCATCACCTCGCCCTCGACCACCTCGTACTCGACGCCGCGCTTGTAGAGCGATTCAGCCTTGAGTGACTGGATCAGGTGGTTGACGAGAGTGCCGTGCTCGCTCAGATAGAGGTTCTCGACGCCGAGGAACTCCTCGGCCTTGGCGGTCCCGCGCTCGGTCGGCGCGACGGTCTTGTGCTTCTCGTCGTACTCGTAGTCGTAGTCGGCCTCGCGGGTGTCCTTGTTCTCCCCGAGTGACTTGAGCTTCTCCTTGTGAGGCTCGCCCTTCATCTGCTTGGCCAGACGGGCGAACGTGTAATAGAGGTCGGCGGCCTGCTCGGGCCGGCCGGAGATGATCAGCGGCGTCCGAGCCTCGTCGATCAGGATGTTGTCGACCTCGTCGACGATCGCGAAGTCGTAGCCGCGCTGGACGCACTCCTCGAGCGAGCCCGCCATGTTGTCGCGCAGGTAGTCGAAGCCGAATTCGGAGTTGGTTCCGTAGGTGACGTCGCAGGCGTACTTCTCGCGGCGGGCGGGCGGATCGTCACCCTCCTGGATCGCCGAGACGGTCACGCCGAGCGCGTCGTAGATCGGGCGCATCCACTCGGCGTCGCGCCGGGCGAGATAGTCATTGACGGTCACCAGGTGCACGGCGTCGCCGGCGAGCGTGTTGAGGAAGACCGGAAGTGTCGCCGTGAGGGTCTTGCCCTCGCCGGTCTTCATCTCTGCGATGGCGCCCGAGTGCAGGACCATCCCGCCGATCAGCTGGACGTCGAAGTGTCGCTGTCCCAGGGTCCGCCTGCTGGCCTCGCGGACCAGCGCGAAGGCCTCCGGCAGCAGGTCGTCGAGCGATGCACCCTCGCGGGCGCGCTTGCGGAGCTCGTCGGCCTCCGCCTTCAACTCGGCGTCGTCGAGCAGCTCCATCTCGGGCTCGATCCGGTTGATCGACTCGACCCGCCCCTCGTACTCCTTGAATTGCTTCGACTCGCCCATGCGTAGGGCGCGGTCGATGATTCCTCTGGCCATTGCCGATTAGGTTAGCTAGCGCCCGTGAGCGGCCCCGGTCAGGCTGGCTCACCCTTCAGCCGCTGCATGATCTTGCGCGTCCTCTGGCGCTTGCGGCGCATCTCACGGTGCTTCTTGACCTGGCGGCGGATGTCCTCGGCCATCTCGTGGATCGAGTGCAGCATGTCCGGCGACGCCTCCTTGGCGCGGAGGGTGACGCCCTTCAGCTGCAGGGTTGCCTCTGCCACCTCACTGTCGGAGATTCGCGGGTTCTTCTCCGCGCAGAGCTCCACTTCGAGCGTGGCGAGCTCCGACACCTGCTTCCCGACCCTGGCGAACCGCTGGATCACCGCCTCGCGAAGCTCGTCGGTCACCTCCACGTTCTTCCCCCGGATCTCGATCCTCACGGCGGTCTCCTTCCGTCGGTTGGCGGACCCCGATGCTACGCCCGACGTCCTCCCCGGGCAAGGGACCGAGTGTCTAAAGCGTGCGGGCCAGCGTCAGCGCGACGATGCGGCGCGCGCCACCCTCGCGCAGTGCTTGAGCGCAGGCCGAGAGCGTGGCGCCGGTGGTCCAAACGTCATCCACCACAAGGATGCGTCTCGCACAATGCTGCGTCCGCCACACCCGCGGCGGATCGGCGAGCCGATCTGACCTTCTCCGCCCCACCTGCCTGCGGCCGCGCGCCCGCCGCAGGCAATCGACCACCGGCAGGCCGGCGTGGGCGCCGAGCGCAAGGGCGATCTCCTCGGCGGGATCGAACCCGCGCCAGCGCCAGCGCAGCGGGCCAGCCGGCACCGGGACGAGCGCATCGCCGAGCTCATGCGCCGGCAGCGCGCGCAGCATGGCGACGGCTGCGACGGCCGCGAGGGACAGCCTGCGGGAGTACTTGAGCCCGTGCACGACCTCCCGCGCCACTCCGTCGAACGGAGAGGCCGCGACGGCAAGGTCGACCCCGGGAGGGCCGGGCTCCATCACCCGCGGGGCCGCCGCCAGATCCGCTGAACAGCGCTCGCAGAGCACTCCCTCCGACGGGCAACCGGCGCCGCACGCCGCGCACAGTGGCGGGGCGGCGAGCGCAACGAGCTGTTCGACCAGCGATGCGATCGAACGACCGTCCGCCTCCGGAAATCACGGATGGCGCGTGCATTGGCAAGGAAGTAGATTCAGCTCACAACACAGGGGAACGAGAAGGAGGGGACCCAAGGATGGGACGCTTCGACATCAGCCCCGAGGTGGCCGAGGAGTGGCGCGGGAAGTACCGGACCTCCGTGGAGCCCCACGTGGACGGAGAGGTCCTCGCCGTCGGCGCCTTTCGCCCGACCGGCGCCGGAACCAAGTTGGCGATCAGCAAGCTCCAAGTCGGCGCGCTGGCCTATGGGGCCGCCCACAAGCTGGGCAAGTCGAAGGCCGGCGGCCTGCCCGGTCAGTTCATGCTGGCCGTCACGCCCGATCGCCTGTACGCCTTCAAGTACAAGCCTGGCCGCAGCGGTGTGAAGATCAAGGAAGAGTCCGCGTCCTGGGACCGGGCCGGCATCAAGGCGACCACCGACGACCGACAGACCACGACCCGGTTGACACTCGAGTTCGCCGACGGAGAGAAGATCGTCTGCGACCAGGAGGGCCTGGGCGACAACCCGTGGGCGGACGACGTGATCCGCGAGCTGCAGTCCTAGGGACCGGACAGAGCTAGTCAGCCCACCAGTCGCGCTGGCCCTCGACGTCTTCCCGCCGACCTTCGCCGAGACTGGGTGCGCCGATGACGAGGATCTCGAGGCCCTCCGGTCCGGCCTCGTAGCCTCGCCACGTACCGGGCGGGACGCGCACCGCGTCCCACTCCTTGAGCTCGACGACCTCGTAGTCGAGCTTCATCCGTCCGCTCCCGCGGACGACCACGTACACCTCCTCCTGCTTCGTGTGCGTGTGGCCGTACGGAAAGCGATAGCCGGGCGGGACGCGCTGGTAGCTCAGGCCGGATTGCTCCAGCTCGAGCGCATCGGTCGCCATGCGGAACTCCAGATCCGGCGGGCCGTCGAAATTGGACCCGACGTCCTCCAGGTCCTCCTTGAGGTTCCTGAGCGTGAACGGCACGGCCGCAATCCTACGGTGCCCGCTTTCCATGCAACAGGGGCTCATACCGCATCGCCACCGCCCCCGAGCCGAACTCCAGCCGGCTCACGAGCTTCAAGTCGACACGCTTCGATAGCCCCGCGAACAACGTCGGCCCGTGGCCCGCCAGCCTCGGCTGCACCACGAACTCGTACTCATCGATCAATCCCAGCTCCGCCAACGCCAGCGGGAGCTTCACGCCTCCCACGAACAGTCCCTCACCCGACTCCCGCTTCAGCTGCTGAACGGCCTTCCCCAGATCATCCCCGCGCACGAGCTCCGCGTTCCAATCGACCCGGTCCAGGGTGCTCGACACGACGTACTTCTTTGCGGCGTCGATCGTCCGGGCGAAGGGTTCCATCCAGTCAGGCCTGACTCCCGTCGGCGCCGGCGGCCGCCACGCCGCCTCCATCATCTAATGAGTACGACCGATCGGACGCCTCCCTTCAGCGCTGTGAAGACCTCGCGAAAACGCCAGGCGTCAGCCGAGAGGCCTGTCGGCTTGGACCCCGTAGAGGCCGCCGACGACCAGTCCCCCGGCCGGGACCTCCGCGCCGGGAAGCACGACGCAGTCGCGCAGCATCGCCCCCGCTCCCAGGCGGCAGCCGTCCCCGACCACCACCGGGCCGTGCAGGTCCGCCCCGGTGCCCACCTGGCAGCCGGGTCCGATCAGCACGGGCGGCTTCACCTTGACGCCGTCGAGATCCGATCCCTCGCCGGCGTAGACCCCATCCTTGACGGCGGGCGCCGGCGGCTCGACGCCGACCGATCCCGCGAGCGCGTCGAGGTTGCCCTGGACGAACTCGCTGACGGAGCCGATGTCGTTCCAGTAAGCGCCGATCTCGTGCGAGTAGAACGGAATGTCTCCATCGAGGAGGGACGGAAAGATGTCCATCGCCCAGTCGACGAAGCCTGGCGGCTGGTCGTCATCCCCCGCGGGGCTCTTCTGATCGAGCGGCGGGAAGTGGTCGAAGATCTCGCGCCGGAACATGTAGATGCCGCAGTTGGCGAGGTCCGACAGCGCCTCCGCGGGCTCCGGCTTCTCCTGGAATCCCTGGACGCGGCCGTCGTCGTCGGTGATCGCGACGCCGAATTGGCTGGTGTCGTCGACCCGCTTGGTGGCGATGGTGAGGATCGCGCCGCGCTCGACGTTGGCCTCGTGCGCCTCACGCATCGCGGCCAGGTCGATGGTGGTCAGGGCGTCGCCGGAGATGATCAGGAAGGAATCGGTCTCGCTCAGGAAGTCGCGCACCTTGCCGACGCCGCCCGCCGTTCCCAGCGGTTCGGGCTCCTCGCTGTAGGAGATCCGCAGGCCGAAGTTCGACCCGTCTCCGAGCACGGCGCGGATCTGCTCGGGCAGGTAGGAGAGGTTGGTCACGACGTCATCGAAGCCGTGCTGCCGCAGGAGATCGGCGATCCAGGCGACGATCGGCCGGTTCAGCACCGGCGCCACCGGCTTCGGCATCACGTAGGTGAGCGGCCGCAGCCGCGTGCCCAGCCCCGCCGCCAGGATCATCGCCCTCATCAGGGCGACAGGTTCTCAGACCGCGGCCGGAGTTGCCTATCTACTTCTTCTTCTTGTGCTTCCTCTTCTTCTTGCACTGCTTCTTCTTGTGCTTCTTCTTCGCGCTCGCGGCGTGCTTCTTGTGCTTCTTGTGCTTCTTGTGCTTGTGGCGCTTGCACTTCTTTGTCACCGCAGGCGCAGTGCAGGCGGGGGCGACGGCCGGTGGATTCGAGCTCACGATCCTGTCGACCTCTCCCGAGCCCATCACGTAGAGGTTGCAGGCGGCGTCCTCGCCGAACGAGTTCGGGCTGTCGGGCCCCGAGATGCCTTCGGACCGATCACCGCTCGCCAGCGGGAGTCCGAGCTGCATCGAGCGAAGCTCCGGATGGCAGAGGTCCGTGTACAGATAGCGCCCGGCGAGCTCGGGAATCTGGGTACCCCGGTAGACGTAGCCGCCGATGATCGCGTTGCACGGAGCGTTGTGCGGATAGTCGAAGACCGGTGCAGTGAAGCCTCCACACGATCCCGAGAAGCCCTCGCAGTCGGGCCAGCCGTAGTTCGCGCCTTCGCCGAGGCCTGCCGAGGACGGTGCGAAGTCGACCTCCTCGCGGGCACCGGCGCCAACGTCGCCGATGATCATGTCCCCGGTCAGGTGATCGAAGGAGAACCGGAAGGGATTTCGCAGTCCGAGAGACCAGATCTCCGGCGTGGGACTCCCGACAAACGGATTCGACGGCGGGATCTCGTGGACCCCAGGCGCGCCGCCGTGCGGATCGATCCGCAGGATCTTGCCGAGCGGGTTGGCGAGCGTCTGGGCGTTCGCCCCGTCTCCCGCCTCGCCAACCGAGATGTAGAGCAGCCCGTCCTTCCCGAACTGGAGCTGGCCGCCGTTGTGGTAGCTCGCACTGCTATGGCTGATCGTCATGACGGGGCGGCGGGTCGCCCGGTTCGCAACGTTCGGATCGGAGCCGACGTGGAATTCGTCGATGTGTATGTCCCCGAGGGCGGCCCCGGCGGTCCCGTTGTCGTTGAAGAAGACGTAGAAGAGCCCATTGCTCGCGTAGCTGGGATCGAACGCCATCGAGAGCAAGCCCCGTTCGCCAGTGGTGTCCACGAGATCGTGGATGTCGAGGAACTGGCTGGTGATGCCGTTGTGGATCACCTGGATGTAGCCGGGACGCTCGACTACGAAGAGGCGCTGATCGCCCGGCGGGGCGGTCACGAAGACCGGCTCGTTGAAGCTCCCCACCGGTTGCAGGGCGATGGCGTCGGCGCGCGCGGCCGTCGCCAAGGCGGCGATCAGGCACCCGGCAATCAGGGCGATCCGCATCCTCACTCGCATCCCGCCGGACATCATGCCCGCCGGGAGGGCGGATTCGGCCCCCCTCGACAGATCTCGGGCAGCGGTGCTGGTCGCTTCTGTGGATTCGTCATCGCCGCTTCCTCTTGCAATTTCTCCTCCCGTGCTTCCTGCAGCTCCCCGGCCGCATACAGCCGCTGCTCTTCCGAGAACCGACAATCTTCTCGACGAGAGTCGCACCCACGACGTACAGCTCACAGCTTGCGTCCTCTCCGAACGAGATCACATTCCCGGGAACCACGACCCTCTCGGAGCGATCACCCTTGGCGCTGGGAAATCCAAGCCGGATCGAGCGCAGAACGTTGTAACAGAGGTCGCTGTAGACGTACCGACCCTCCAGCTGCGGGATCGCGGTCCCTCGGTAGACGTAGCCTCCGATGATCGCGTCGCATGGCGGCCTGTGCGGGTAGGCGAACACCGGCGGGGTGAATACGGGCCCACTGCAGCCCACCCCCTGGAATCCCTCGCATTCCGGCCAGCCGAAGTTCGCACCTCGCGCGAGACCCTTCGACGCACGCGCGAAGTCGATCTCCTCGAATGAGTTGTCGCCAACCTCACCGATCGCCAGGTCCCCGGTCAGATGGTCGAACGAGAACCGGTACGGATTGCGGAAACCAAGGGCCCAGATCTCGTCCCGCCCCGGGATCGTGCCGGCAAATGGATTCGACGGAGGTGAGCTGTACGCGCCATCGGTGGTCCCGTGGGGATCGATCCGCAGGATCTTCCCGAGCAGGTTCTCGGTCGATTGGGCGTTCGCGCCATCGTTCCCATCCCCGACGGAGACGTACAGAAAGCCATCGTCGCCGAATTGCAGCTGCCCTGAATTGTGGGTCGGATCGGCGCTGTGCGGGATGGTCAAGACTCGCCTGCGACTGTTGGGATCCGCGACGTTGGGGTTGGCGCTGACCCGGAACTCGTCCATGTGAATGTCACCGACATCCGACCCCGCGCTTCCACTGCCCGTGAAGAACACGTAGAAGAGCCCATTCGACGCGTAGTGCGGGTCGAATGCCATCGAAATCAGGCCCCGCTCGCCGCCGGTCACCGCAAGGGAGCGGATGTCGAGGAACGGGGTCGGGAGCACCCTTCCGCGCTTCACCGCGAAAATGCGGCCTGCCCTCTCGACAACGAACAGGCGCCGGTCGCGCGGCGGGGAGGTCACGTAGATCGGCTCGTCGAACGACCCGACGGGCCGGAGGTGGATCCCCCTACCGCTGGCCGGGCTCGCGTGGATCGCGAGCGCCAGAGCCACGGGGAGGGCCAGACCCAGCCACCGCCTCAGACCTGGGGCTAGTAGCGGTATTGGTCGCTCTTGTATGGGCCCTCGACCGGGACGCCGATGTAGGACGCCTGCTCCGGCTTGAGCTCTGAGAGCTCGACGCCGAGCGCGTCGAGATGAAGGCGGGCCACCTTCTCGTCCAGGTGCTTTGGCAGCACGTAGACCTCCTTGCCGTAAGCCTCAGCCTTGCCGAAGAGCTCGAGCTGAGCGATCACCTGGTTGGTGAACGAGTTCGACATCACGAAGCTCGGGTGGCCGGTGGCGTTGCCGAGGTTCAGCAGACGGCCCTCGGAGAGCACGATGATCGAGTGGCCGTCGGGGAAGCGCCACTCGTCGACCTGCGGCTTGATGTTGATCCGCTCGATGCCGTCGTACTGCTCGAGAGCGGCCATCTGGATCTCGTCGTCGAAGTGGCCGATGTTGCCCACGATCGCCTGATGCTTCATCGCGGCCATGTGGTCGACCGTGATCACGTCGCGGTTGCCAGTGGCGGTGACGAAGACGTCGCCTTCCTCGATCACGCTCTCCAGCTTGCGGACCTCGTAGCCCTGCATCGCCGCCTGGAGCGCGCAGATCGGGTCGATCTCGGTGACGATCACCCGGGCGCCCTGACCCCGCAGTGACTCGGCGCAGCCCTTGCCGACGTCGCCGAAGCCGCAGATCACGGCGGTCTTGCCGCCGATCATCACGTCGGTGGCCCGATTGATGCCGTCGATCAGCGAGTGGCGGCAGCCGTAGATGTTGTCGAACTTGGACTTGGTGACGGAGTCGTTGACGTTGATCGCCGGGAAGAGCAGCGTGCCGTTCGCCTGGCGCTCGTAGAGGCGGACGACGCCGGTGGTCGTTTCCTCAGTGACGCCCTTGATCCCCTCGGCCATCTTGGTGAAGCGCTGCGGATCGTCGGCAAGGCTCTTGCGGAGCAGCTGGAGGATCACCTTCTCCTCCTCGGAGCCGGCGGTCTCATCGCCGGGGACTGCACTGGCCGCCTCGCACTCGACGCCCTTGTGGACCAGGAGGGTTGCATCGCCGCCGTCGTCGAGCAGCATGTTGCAGCCGGTCTCGCCGTTGGGGCCCGGCTCCGGCCAGAGCAGCGCCTGCATGGCGAGGTCCCAGTACTCCTCCAGCGTCTCGCCCTTCCAGGCGAACACGGCAATTCCCTTGGGATCCTCGGGGGTGCCGTCGGGCCCAACGGCCACGGCGGCAGCGGCATGGTCCTGGGTCGAGAAGATGTTGCAGCTTGCCCAGCGGACCTCCGCGCCCAGCGCGACCAGCGTCTCGATCAGCACCGCGGTCTGGATCGTCATGTGCAGCGATCCGGTGACCCGCGCGCCCTTGAGGGGCTTGGACTCCCCGAACTCCTCGCGCGTCGCCATCAGACCAGGCATCTCATGCTCGGCAAGCCGGATCTCCTTGCGGCCGAACTCAGCCAGGGAGAGGTCGGCGACCTTGAAATCGAGGTGAGTCGTTGTCGGGGCGCTGGTGGCGGTGCTCACGGGTGGGCTGGTCTCCTGAGTCGAAGTGTTGACGAGGCACGAGGTTACGTTATGGGTCCATGGAGGACGGCATACAGGTCGCAGGCGGCACGGTCATTCCGCTCGACGAGATTGAGTTGCGCGCGAGCCGCTCCTCCGGCCCGGGCGGCCAGCACGCGAACGTGACCGCGTCGCGGATCGAGGCGGTCTTCGACGTCGAGTCTTCGAAGGCCCTCACGGATCAGCAGCGGGCTCTGCTCCGGCGAAAGCTCGGCGATCGCGTCACCGCCGTCGCGCAAGACGCCCGTAGCCAGGCCCGCAATCGCGAGCTGGCCCTGGAACGCCTGCGCGAAAAGATCGCCGCCGGCCTGCGTCGTCCGAAGCCGCGACGGGCCACGAAGCCATCACGAGCCGCCCGAGAACGGCGGCTGGAGGGGAAGCGCCGGCAATCCCAGCGGAAGGCGCAGCGCCGTCCGCCCAGCGAGGATTAGGGCCTCGCCCCGTCGGGCTCGAGGTTGGATTCCCTGAGGTACTGGTGCACGAAGGCGATCGCCATGCTCCCCTCCCCGACTGCCGAGGCGACGCGCTTGACCGGGCCGGACCGGACGTCCCCGCAGGCGAAGATCCCGGGCACGCTGGTCTCCAGGAGGTATGGGTCACGCTCGAGCTCCCAGTGGCCGGCGGCCCTCACGCCGGAGCCGGTGAGCACGAAGCGATGGTCATCGAGGGCGATCTCCCCAGGCAGCCAGCTCGTCTCGGCGTCCGCCCCGATGAAGATGAAGACCCCGCCCGACTCCAATCGGGTCGTCTCACCGGTCTCGCTGTTGCGAACCTCGATCGCCTCCAGCGAATCGTCGCCGTGCGCGGCCGTGGCCTCGGTCCGGGTGAGAACCTCGATGTTCGACCGGGCGGCGAGCTGGTCTGAGAGGTAGCTGGACATGCTCTTCTCGATCCCGTCTCCCCGAGCGAGGATGGTCACGCTGCGCGCGTGGTTGGAGAAGAACATCGCCGCCTGGCCGGCTGAGTTCCCTGCGCCGATGATCTGCACGTCCAGACCGTGGGAGCCCGGCGCCTCGCTTCGCGACGCTCCGTAGAAGATGCCCTTGCCGGCAAGGCGGTCGAATCCCTCGATCTCGAGGTGTCGCCAGGAGACGCCGCAGGCGAGGATGATCGTCCGGGCCTGAAGGACATCCCCGCCGTCGAGGTGCACCTGATTCGTCGCGGGGTCGACCTTCGTGATCGTGCGGGTCACCAGGATCTCCGCGCCGAGCCTCCGCGCCTGCTGGAGCGCGCGGCTCGCCAGCTCGTCGCCCGACACCCCGGAGGGGAACCCGAGGTAGTTCTCGATCCTCGACGACGTGCCCGCCTGCCCTCCCGGCGCCTCACGCTCGATGACGATCGTGCGAAGGCCCTCCGAGGCTCCGTAGACGGCCGCGGCGAGCCCCGAGGGTCCGGCGCCGACGATCACGGTGTCGTACTCGGCCGCGGCCGGCTCGGTGCTCAAACCCAGCAACTCGGCGACCCGGCGGAGCTGAGGCCGCGCCACCGTCTTGCCGTTGATCACGCGAATCACGGGCAGATCCTCCTCGTCCGGCAGCGTGCCACCCCACGCGTCGGCCGCGTCCGGTGCGTCGACGCCGATCCACTCGAAGCTGATCTGGTTGCGGTCGAGGAAGTGCCGCAACTCGGTGCACGTGGGTTCCCACCGGTGCCCGACGACGATCGCGCGAGGCGGATGCCGCTCGGCGGCGAGCGCCTGGAGGCCGCCGGTTCCCCCGATCCGGGTCCTCGACAGCGTGCCGAGCTCCTCGGCGATCTCGGGATGGACCGCGGCGACGGCGTGGTAGTCGTGCGGCTCAATTCGCATGACGCGCGACTGCTCCGCCGCGCGAAATCCGACGGGGAAAACCGTCCCGAGCACGATCGGCACCTCCCCGAAGACATCTCCGGGGTGGCGCTCTCCGACGACCTTCTCGATCCCGTCGACGGACTTGACCGGCTCGATCAGTCCATCGAGCACGGCGAAGAGCGCCCGGTCGTCGCCTGCGTTGGCGGCGTACTCGCCGGGCGCGAAGCTGAGGTCGGCAGCCACACGGGCAAGCCTCTCGCGGGCTTCCGGGCCGAGAGTCGAGAACACGGTGACCGCCGTGATGTCATCCGCTGTCACCACGGCCCGTCGATCGTCTCACCTTTCGGCGGGAGCGGCTGAGTCGCTGAGTCAGGCGGGCTTGCGGTAGACCGTCACCACAGCGGCGCCGCCGAGCCCGATGTTGTGCTGCAGCGCAACGTCGGCGGCGTCGACCTGGCGCCGGTCCGCCTGACTTCGCAGCTGCCAGTTGAGCTCGGCGCACTGCGCCAGGCCGGTGGCTCCCAGAGGATGGCCCTTGGAGATCAGGCCACCCGACGGATTGACCACGGGGCCGTCTCCGCCATAGGTGGTCGCCTCGGCATCAACCAGCTTGTGCCCCTCGCCCTCGTCGGCGAGCCCAAGCGCCTCGTAGGTGATCAGCTCGTTCGCGGAGAAGCAGTCGTGCAACTCGACCACGTCGACCTCGTCGATGCCGACCTCGGCTTCGGCGAGTGCCTGCTCGCCTGCGGTCCGGGTCATGTCGGCGCCGACGACATTGATCGAGGACTGGCTGTCGAAGGTGCTCGACAGGTCGGTGACCATCGACTGGCCGGCGATCTCGATCGCCCGATCCCAGAGATCGTGCTCGTCCACGAAGCGCTCCGAGGCCACGACCGCGGCCGCGCTCCCGTCGCTGGTGGGTGAGCACTGCAGCTTGGTCAGCGGCGCGTAGATCTCCTTGGCGGACTTGATGTCGTCCAGGGAGTACTCGTCCTGGAACTGCGCATACGGGTTGTTGACAGAGTGCTTGTGGTTCTTCCAGCCGATCCAGGCGAAGTGATCGGGCTCGGAGCCGTAGCGCTCCATGTGCTCGCGGCCGGCGGCGCCGAACATCTGGGGCGCGGGCGGGGCGTCCTCCCACTCGCGCAGCTCGAGCAGCGCCGCCACGTGCCTGTCGATCGGGTTGACGCGGTCCGTGAACTTGACGCCGAGGGAGCCGAGCTCCATCTTCTCGAAGCCGAGTGCGAAGGCGCAATCGGCAAGACCACCCTTGACCGCCTGGCGCGCCATGTAGAGAGCGCTGGAGCCGGTGGAGCAATTGTTGTTGACGTTGACAACCGGGATCCCAGTGAGCCCGAGCCCGTACACGGCCCGCTGGCCCGCCGTGGAATCGCCGTAGCAGTAGCCGACGAACGCCTGCTTGACCTGGCCGTAGTCGACGCCGGCGTCATTGAGCGCCAGGCGCCCAGCCTCCCTTGCCCAGTCCGGATAGTCGCCCTCCTTGGTCCCGGGCTTGTCGAACTTGGTCATGCCGACTCCGACTACGAACGTGCGGTTCATCCGCTCTCCTCCTCTGAAGGTCGCCCCATCTCTTTTTTGAATCCCTCGAGCACGTCGACCGCCATCGCATCGACGCCTCGCGCGTTGGCCCGCTCGATCGCAAGCAGGTCGCCGAGCATGACGGCGTGCAGGATGCGGTCGGTGCGCGTCTCGCCCTCCGTCTCGAGGTCGATCACAGCCGCCGCGTGGGGCTCGATCGCCTTGGCGGTCAGCTCGAAGCGCTTGCGCTCCCGCGGGTGCTGATCGCGGTCGCCGAGGAAGATCGCCGCGCAGCGGCCGTCGGCGCCCCCCCAGCCCTCGAGCTCGTTGTGATCGGCCTCGGGCAGCACATTGGAGAAGGCAGGCTCCTTGGCATTCTCGTTGATCTGGCACTTCCACCGGTAGGCGACCGGGGCGGTCAGGTCGCTCCCGTAGACGACGGGAATCGCGTCTCCGATCTGCGCCGACAGCTCGGCCGCGCGAGCCTGCGCGGCCTCGAAGGACTCGCCGAGGCGGGATGCGGTCGCGTCGATCTCGGTGTGCAGCCGCGGGCCGGCCAGGGCGAGCGCGGCCAGCTCGGAGGCGACGCAGAACATGTATCCGACCGCAGCCCGGGGCTCGAGGCCCGCGGGGAGGCCGATCACCGGCACGTCGTCGGCGCGCGCGGAGTCGGCGAGCTCGCCCCCGGTCGTGGCGACCAGCCGCTGCGCGCCGAGCGCCTCGGCCGCCGCGTAGCAGGCGAGGGTCTCCTCGGTGTTGCCCGAGTAGCTGGAGCACAGAACGGCGGAGCCGGCCGGTGCCCAGACCGGCAGCTCGTAGCCCCGGCAGACCAGCATCGGCTTGGTGAGCCTGTCCGCGAGGGCCGCGATCGCGAGATCGCCCCCGATCGCCGAGCCGCCCATGCCGCAGACGAAGACCGCCGGAGCCTCCATCGTGGCCGCCCGGGCCGTCTCGATCCGCCAGAGCGCATCGCGCAGGTGATCCGGCATCGCGCGAACCGCATCCAGCATGTCTCCGCCGATCACGTTCACGCTCGGGCTCCCTCCACGGTCTCGCCCTCCCCGATCACGGCGCCGTCGAGCTCGGTCCCGGCCTCCACCGTCACACCGGCGCTGAGGATGCTGTTCGAGACCATCGCGCCGTCCCCGACCACGCAGCGATCGAGCAGAACGGACCGCTCGACCACGGCGCCGTCACCGATGCGGGAGCCGCTGCCGATCACAGCGGGCGAGCGAATCTCCGCGGACTCGGAGAGCTCACACCCCTCCCCCACCATCGTCGGCTCATCGAACTCCCCGTGGACCGTTTCGACCCGTCCTTCGAGGATGTCCCAGTTGGCCTCCAGGAAGCGATCGGGTGTCCCGATGTCGATCCAGTAGCCCTCCAGCCGGATCCCGTAGAGGCCGCTCCCGATCAGCTTTGGGAAGACCTCGCGCTCGATCGAGACCTCCCTGTCGGGCGGGATCTCGTCGAGGACCGAGCGCTCCAGCAGGTAGGCGCCCGCGTTGATCTCGTCGGTATCGATCTGGTCGGGCTCGGGCTTCTCGAGGAACTCCGTGATCTCGCCGTTGTCATGGCGATGGACGAGGCCGTAGCCCGCGGGGTCCTGCACCGGATAGAGGGCGATCGTAGCCCGCGCGCCCGTGCTCTCGTGCTGCTTGATCTGGGCCGTCAGGTCGAGATCGCAGAGGACGTCGCCGTTGAGGACGAAGAACCGCTCGGCGAGCATGTCCTCGGCGAATCGAATCGCGCCGGCGGTGCCGCGCGGGTCGGGCTCCTCGGCGAACCGGATCTTGACGCCGAGCTCGACCGAGCCGAGAACGCTCCGCATCCCCTCGGCCAGGTGCCCGCAGGAGACGATCACGTCGTCGACGCCGTGGCGGGCGAGCCAATCGATCACGTAGGCGATGTGTGGACGGCCGACCAGGGGCAGCACCGGCTTGGCGACGGTGTAGGTGAGCGGCCGCAGGCGAGTACCCTCGCCCCCGGCCAGCACCAGTGCCTGCATCAACCGAGCTCCATCAACGCTTCGCCTGCTCCGCTTCGCGTCCGCTGGCTTCGCGAGTCTCAGGGGCGCTCGGGCGCCCGATTGCCTCGTAGACGATCCCGGCCGACCGAACTGCGTCCGGCTCGAGGAAGTTCCGGCCGTCCACCAGCAGCGGGTTCGCCATCCGTTTGGCGACCTCGGCCCAGTCGAGCCCTGCGAAGTCCGGCCACTCGGTGACCAGAACCGCTGCGTCGGCGCCCTCCAGCGCCTCCATGGCCGATCCGGCCATCTCCACGCTCGGCAGCAGCTCGCCGGCCGCCCGCTGAGCCACAGGGTCGAAGGCCGTCACCGTTGCCCCCTCTCCCTCGAGGCGGGCCGCCAGCACCAGACTCGACGCTTCGCGCATGTCGTCGGTGTCCGGCTTGAACGCCAGGCCGAGGAGCGCGACCCGCTTGCCGACCAGCGAATCGAGGTGCTTGGAGAGCTTCGACATCACCCGTCGCTTCTGGAGCTCATTCACCTCGATCACCGAGCTGAGGAGCTGGAAGTGGTACCCGCTGTTCCCGGCGAGGATCTTGAGCGCCTGGGTGTCCTTGGGGAAGCAGGAACCGCCGAAGCCGAGGCCCGCGTTCAGGAAACGATCTCCGATCCGCGGATCCAGCCCCATCCCCCGGGCGACCTCGGTGACGTCAGCCCCGACCTCGTCGCAGACGTTGGCGATCTCGTTGATGAAGCTGATCTTGGTCGCCAGGTATGCGTTGGACGCGAGCTTGATCATCTCCGCGCTGGAGAGGTCGGTGCGGACGATCGGCGCGCCGAGGGGCTCGTATGCGGCGGCCACCGCGTCGGCGGCCCACTCGTCGCCCTCATCGAACCCGATCACCACACGGTCCGGCTGTAGGAAGTCCTTGACGGCGGTCCCCTCCTTGAGGAACTCGGGGCACGACACGTAGGCCAGGTCGGGAGCATCACGGTGGATGGTGCGGCCGGTCCCGACGGGGACGGTGCTCTTCATCACCAGTGCCTTGCCGTCAGGTTCGCCGATCTCCTCGACCGCTCGCTGCACCGCCGAGAGATCGGCATCCCCCGAGTAGGTGGGCGGCGTCTGCACGCAGACGAAGATCAGCCGCGGCCCGTCGAGCAGCTCGGCCATCTCCGTCGCGAAGGTGAGACGCTCGCGGTTGCGCTCGATCAGCTCGGGCAGCTCCGGCTCGTGGATGGGGACCTCGCCGCGCCGGAGCGATTCGACCTTCTCCGGGACGATCTCGCGAACGACGACCCGATGTCCGAGTTCGGCGAAGCAGGCGGCGGTCACCAGCCCGACCCAGCCGGCCCCCACCACCCCGATCGGCTCCCTCTCGCTCACGCTCACCTCGCCCGGGGTCAGGTCCCCGGAAGTTGCCGGAAGCCCACGGCGATCTTCAGCATGTCCTCGTTCGGAACGGTCTCTATCAGCGAGTTCGAGACCCAGAAGGAGCCCTGGTCGGTCTGCCAGGCCACCATCCGCAGCCTGTCGCCGTCGTAGTAGAGCTTGTAGTCGCGGTCCCCGATCGTCCTCGTCTCGCTCGAATTGCTGAGGATCGGCGGGTCCTTCCACCTGGTGCCCTCGAACCCGTAGTAGTCGCCCAGGGTGGGTAGGGAGAAGACCCACTTGTAGGCGGCGCGCTCGTCGTGCGGTGGCGCCCCGTCCCCCTTGCCGTTGATCTTGTAGACGCGTGGCTTCTGCGCGTAGTCGCTGCCCGATTCGAGCAGGGTCGGGTAGTAGACCGGAACCTTCTCCTTGCGGGCCCTGATCGACCGCGCGAGCTGCTTGCCGTAGGTGGTCCGAGTGAGCGTGCTCGGGAGCGATGAGCCCGAGGACTTCTTCTTGGTCGCCGGCTTGGACTTCGTGTGATCCGGCGGCTGCTGGGGGGTCACGGCCTTCTTGGGCTTCGCGCTCGAGCCGGCGGGCCCGGGAGTTCCTTCCACACCGAGGAATTGGTTCACCGCCGTGTGGATCTCCTCCGGCGTCGCCGTGACGTAGGACGGACCGAGTGTCCCGTTGAAGTGGATCTCCTTGATCGGAGCGCCGCGGAGGTCGAAGAAGAGCCTCAGCACCTGGAGCATCTCCTCGGCGGAGCCAATGTCAGAGGAGGTGTAGGTGGTGAAGATCTTGACCAGCTTCTTGCGGTCCTCGATCAGCTTGGATGGTGGGACCTTGGCGCGCGCCTCGCGCAGGAACGTCTGCTGACGGGCAGCGCGGACGATGTCGTTGTCCGTGTGGCGGTAGCGGGCGTAGGACAGGGCATCGAACCCGCAGAGCGCCTGATATCCGGGCTGCAGGTTGATCTCCGAGGTGCCCGAGTTCGGCGCGATGTAGTACCGGCGGTCGACGTCGACGTAGACGCAGCCGATCGCGTTCACGGCCCGGGCGAACCCCGTGAAGTCGACGTTCACGAGGTGGTTGACCTGCAGGCCCGTGAGGTTCTTGACGACGCGGAGTGTCAGCTTGGGGCCGCCAATCGAGTACGCGGCGTTGATCTTGTCGGTGCCCACGCCCGGGATGTCGACCTTCAGGTCGCGAGGAATCGAGAGCAGAGCGATCGCGTTGCGGTTCGGATCGAGCCGAAGCAGCATCGTCGTGTCGGAGAGGCCGAACTTGCCGCTGATGGACTGGTTGCGCCTGTCCGAGCCGATGATCAGGATCGTCTGTGGCCCCGAGCCCGTGGTGTGGGCGAGGAACGGGTCCAACCCCTGGATCTCGCTGTGGTTCTTCAGGGCATTCGCGATATCCGACAGGTAGAGAATCAGGCTCGCCGAGGTCGCTCCCGCAACCGCGGCGACGATCACGAATGAGGCAGTCAGGAAGCGCAGCCAGACCGGGAAGCCGAGGTGGCTGCGAACCGCCTTGAACCCCGAGGTGACCTTCTTTCCCCCGACCTTCTCGAAGCCGGAGGTGATTGCGGAGCCTGCCTGCTTGACGCGCTCGCCCGCCGAAGCCACCAGGGTCGGCTCGTCGGCCTCGGCCTCGGCTGCCTCCAGGCCATCCCACTCCTGCGTCTCGGCGGAGACGACGTGCTCGAGCTCGTCCTCCTCGTCGAGCTCCTCGTCGCCCTCGTCGTCGTAATCCTCGTCCGCGTCCTCCTCCTCGTCGAGATCCTCCGCGTCGTCGACATCCTCGTCGTCGACCTCTTCCTCCTCGACCTCCTCGTCGTCGCGGTCCTCGAGGAAGTCGTCGCCGAGCTCGTACTCCTGGGTATCGTCCGCGCGCGGCTCCTCGTCGTCCTTCTTCTTCCGGGGGCTCATGCGGCGGCCATCCCGGGGAAGCTCTCCACAAAGCCCTCGAGGGCCTGGCGGTAGCTGCGGAGCGAGCTGATCGAGACCCACTCGCGGGGGCCGTGGTGCCCGTCACCGACGGGCCCGAACTCGACGGCGGGCACGCCCACCGCCAGGAAGGAGACCGCGTCGGAGGCGCCATCGCGGCCGACGCTCATCACCCGCTCGGGATGATGGGGCGAGGCCGCCTCGCAGAGGCCCTGCACGAACGGCGAGTCGGGCTCGACGACCGCCGGCGGGCGACGGAAGGTGGCGAGCACGCGGGTGTCAGGCAGGCCTCTCACCTGCTCGAGGATCTCGTCTGGATCCTGGTCGGGCAGGAAGCGAACATCGACGTCTATGACGCAGGTATCGGGCACTTTGTTCAGGGCGTCGCCGCCCATGATCCGACCGAGATTGATGGAGGGGCGGTCGAACAGGGCAGAGCTGTGGCGCGCAAACGGTAGCGATTCGATGCCCCTGAATACCTCAACCGCCTTAACGACAGCATTATCGCCGAGCCATGGCGTGGCTCCATGCGCTGAACGGCCCTGGACCTCGAGCCGCATCGCGAGAACGCCCTTCGCCTGCACGCCGACCTGGAGGTTCGTGGGCTCGCCCGTGATCGCGAAGTCACCGATGAAGCCACCGGCCACGAGCGCATCCGAGCCGCGGTTTTCCTCCTCCTCAGACTCCTCGTCCGAGACGATGCCGAGCCGCAGGCGGACGTCCTCCTGGTCGCGGAGATCGTGCAGGACGACCAGCATCACCGCCAGCGCGCCCTTCATGTCATATGAGCCACGGCCGAGGAGCTGGTCGCCCTCGATGCGAGGCTCGAACTGATCGCGGCCGCCCGGGACCACGTCCAGGTGACCGTGCAGCACCAGGGTGGGTGCGTCTGGAGGCCCCACCTCTGCCGTGGTGACCGGCAGCCCGCGCGACTCGGTCTGGGACGCCTTGATGTCGTTCGACTCGAGCCAGCCGCCAACGAACTCCGCCGCGCGGCGGAGCCCCTCGGCATTCGAGGTGTCGAAAGCGATCAGGCGTTGCGCGAGCGCAAGCTCGTCCATGCACGGATGCTAGGTGCTTAGGAATCCGCGCCGGCTACGGCGAGAAATGCTTCGGCGCGCTCCTTGTCCTTCTGCGCCTGTGTGTGGGCACCGGAGCCTTCATCGGACTCCTTCAGCCGGGCGTCCGCGTCCTCGATCCGGCTGCGGAGCTCGCCCTGATCGAGCTGGTCAGGCGGCACCGCCTCGCCAACGAGCACCGTGGCGCGGTTGGCGAATACCTGCAGCCAGCCCTCGGCCTGTGCCCAGCGCTGGACCTCGCCCCCGGGCATGTGGAGGCGCAGCTCCGTTGGGCGCAGTCGCGCCAGCACGGGCACGTGGTTGGCCAGGATGCCGAGCTCGCCGACCGCGGTGCGGGTGGAGAGCTGCTCGACCTCGCCCTCGAAGACCTGCCCCTCCGGGGTGAGGACGCGAACGTTGACGTTGTGCTCGGCCATCGGCTAGGCCGCGGCTCCCTCGGGCTGCTCCTCGGCCTTCGCCTCCTGCTCGGAGGCCTCGGCTTCGGCCGACTCCTCGGGCTCCTCGGCGCTCATCTTCTTCGACGCCTCGAGCACCTGGTCGATCGTCCCCTGCATGTAGAACGCCCGCTCGGGGATGTCGTCGTGCTCGCCGTCGACGATCGCCTTGAAGCTGCGGACCGTCTCCTCGACCGGGACGTACTCGCCGTCGCGGCCCGTGAACTGGGAGGCGACGAAGAACGGCTGGGAGAGGAAGCGCTGGATCTTTCGCGCCCTCGACACCGTCTGCTTGTCCTCGTCCGAGAGCTCGTCGATCCCGAGGATCGCGATGATGTCCTGCAGCTCCTTGTAGCGCTGCAGGGTCTCCTGGACGCGGGTCGCCGTGTCGTAGTGCTCCTCGCCGAGGATCTCGGGCTTGAGGATCGTCGAGGTCGAGTCGAGCGGATCGACCGCGGGGTAGATCCCCTGCTCTACCAGCGAGCGCGTCAACACCGTCGTGGCGTTGAGGTGCGCGAACACCGACGCCGGAGCCGGGTCGGTGAGGTCGTCGGCCGGCACGTAGATGGCCTGGACCGAGGTGACCGAGCCCTCGCGGGTCGACGTGATCCGCTCCTGGAGGTCACCCATCTCCGTCTCCAGGGTCGGCTGGTAGCCGACCGCGGAGGGCATCCGCCCGAGCAGCGCCGAAACCTCGGAGCCGGCCTGCACGAACCGGAAGATGTTGTCGATGAAGAGCAGCACGTCCTGGCCGCCCTGCTGGCGGAAGTACTCCGCCATGGTCAGTCCGGAGAGCGCCACCCGGAGGCGCGCGCCCGGCGGCTCGTTCATCTGGCCGAAGACCAGCATGGTCTTGTCGATGACGCCGGACTCCTTCATCTCGAGCCAGAGGTCGTTGCCCTCGCGCGAGCGCTCGCCGACGCCGCAGAAGGCCGAGAGGCCCTCGTGCTCCTCGGCGATCGAGCGGATCAGCTCCTGGATCAGAACGGTCTTGCCAACGCCGGCGCCGCCGAACAGGCCGACCTTGCCGCCCTTGGCGTAGGGAGCCAGCAGGTCAACCACCTTGATCCCCGTCTCCAGGATCTCCTGCGATGGAGCCAGATCCTCGACCTCGGGCGCGCGGCGGTGAATCGGCCAGCGCTCCCCGTCTGGAAGCTCCGGGCCCTCGTCGATCGTCTCGCCGAGCAGGTTGAAGATGCGGCCGAGGGTCTCCTTGCCCACCGGGACCGTGATCGGGCCACCGGTGTCGATCACCTTGTCGCCGCGGCGCAGTCCGTCCGTTGCGTCCATGGCGATCGCGCGGACGCGGTCGTCGCCGAGGTGCTGCTGCACCTCGCAGATCAGATTGAGCTCGGTGCGACTCTCCTCCGGCGAGACCTCGATCTTGAGCGCAGTGAAGATCTCGGGAATGTGGTCGGGGAAGACGACGTCGATGACGACGCCCGTCACCTGCTCGACGGTCCCCACGTTTGTTCCGTTGTCAGCCATTCGTCTCCTTCTCTATTCCAAGTCTCTAGCTGACGCCTTCCGCGCCAGCGACTACTTCGAGGATCTCCTGGGTGATCTCCGCCTGCCGTACCCGGTTCATCTCCAAGGTGAGGTCTGAGATCACGTCCTTCGCGTTCTCGGCGGCGTTTCGCATCGCGGTCATGCGCGAGCCGTGCTCCGACGCCGTCGACTCGAGCAGCGCCCGGTAGATGTTGAGCTGTGCGTATTCCGGGATCAGCTCCGCCAGCAGCTCCTCCGGTTCGGGCTCGTAGTCCCAGAGGGCCTTGCGATGAGCCTCGGCGAGCTCCTCGTCGAGGTCCTCCGGCTCATCCGGTGTCAGCTCCTCCACCCCTTCGCCGAACACGTCGGCCTGCTGGACGGGGAGAAGCGTCTGCCGTCGCACGTACTGGGTGAGCGGCGAGACGTACCGGTTGTAGATCAAATCGACGCGGTTCAGGTCCTTGTCGACGTAGGAGGCGACGAGGTCGTCCGCGATCTCCCTGGCGTTGGCGAACGCTGGACGGTCGGTGAAGCCCACGTACTCGCCGTGGAGATCCTCGCCGCGGAAGCGCATCGTCGAGACGCCGCGGCGGCCGACGACGGAGAACCGGACCTCCTTGCCCTCCGAGGCGAGCCCCCGCTGGAGTTGGACGCCCGCCCGGATGATCTGCGAGTTGAACGACCCCGCCAGGCCGCGGTCGCCGGTGACCAGGACGATGCCGACGGTCTTCTGCTCTTCGTGCTCCTGGAGCACAGGCAGGTTGCGCGCCTCGACGCCCGCCGCCTCGGCGACCTGACGCGTCATCTTGCGCAGCTCGCGCGCGTACGGGCGGAGCGCATCGATCCGCTGCTCCGCGCGGCGCAGACGAGCCGCCGCGACCATCTCCATCGCGCGCGTGATCTTCTGCACGTTCTTGACGGAGGAGATGCGGTTCTTGACTTCCTTGCGCGTCGCCATGGTTACGCGGTGGCCCCGGCCTCCTCACGCTCCTCGTCGGACGGCTGCTCCGCCGGAGCAACCAGGTCCTCGGCCTCGCGTCCCTCCCGCGTCTTGATCCGGTCGGACTCGCCCTCCTCGAGCGGGTTGCCCTCCTGGTCGAAGTCGGGCCCGAAGTCGTCGATCGCCTGCGCGATCGACTTGCCCAGGGCGTCCGAGTCCTCGTCGGAGAGCTGGCCAGTCTCGTTGACCCGGTCGATCAGGTCCTTGTTCTCAGCGTGGAGCCTGTCGATCAGGTTCGCCAGGAACTCGCCGACCCGCTCGGTCTTGATCCGGTCGAGGTAGCCCTCGGTGCCCGAGAAGATCGAGGCGACCTGCTCGGCGACGGCCATCGGCTGGCGCTCCTTCTGGTTGAGCGCTTCAACCATCCGCTCGCCTCGGGCGAGCTGCTTCTGGGTCTCGGGGTCGAGCTCGGAGCCGAACTGCGCGAAGGCCTCGAGCTCGCGGTACTGGGAGAGATCCAGGCGCAGCTGGCCGGCGACCTTCTTCATCGCCTTGGTCTGCGCGTTGCCTCCCACTCGGGAAACCGACGTGCCGACGTTGATCGCCGGGCGAACGCCTGAGTAGAAGAGGTCCGTCTCCAGGAAGATCTGGCCGTCGGTGATCGAGATGACGTTCGTCGGGATGTAGGCCGAGATGTCGCCGGCCTGCGTCTCGATGATCGGCAGCGCGGTCAGCGAGCCGGCGCCCTGGGCGTCCGACAGCTTCACCGCCCGCTCCAGGAGCCTGGAGTGGAGGTAGAAGACGTCGCCCGGGTAGGCCTCGCGGCCGGGTGGGCGCCTCAGAAGCAGCGACATCTGCCGGTAGGCGGCGGCGTGCTTCGAGAGGTCGTCGTAGATGCAGAGCGCGTGCTTCCCTTGGTAGAGGAAGTGCTCCCCCATCGCGCACCCCGCGTACGGGGCCATGTACTTGATCGGCGCGGCCTCGTCGGCCGGCGCGGCGACGATGATCGTGTTCTCCATCGCGCCGTTCTCCTCCAGGGTCTCCATCACCTGGACGACGGTCGCCATCCGCTGGCCGATCGCGACGTAGATACAGACCACGTCGGAGTCCTTGTTGTTGATGATCGTGTCGATGGCGATCGCGGTCTTCCCCGTCTGGCGGTCGCCGATGATCAGCTCGCGCTGGCCGCGCCCGATCGGGATCATCGAGTCGACGGCCTTGAGCCCGGTCTGCATCGGCTCCTCGACCGGCTGGCGGTGTACGACGCCCGGTGCCTTGAACTCGGCGGGGCGGGTCTCCGTCGTGTTGATGTCGCCCTTGTCGTCAAGTGGGCGCCCAAGAGGATCGACCAGGCGGCCGAGCAGCTGCTCACCGACCGGGATCTCGAGCAACTTGCCCGTGCGCTTCACGGTGTCGCCCTCCGAGACCTTGTCCCATTCGCCGAAGAGCACGGCTCCGACGTTGTCCTCCTCGAGGTTCAGCGCCAGCCCGACGACGTCGTGGGGCAGGTCGAGCATCTCGAGCGACATGCAGTTGTCGACACCGTGGATGCGGGCGATTCCGTCACCGATCTCGAGCACGGTGCCGACCTCGGTCAGGTCGGCGGACCCCGTGTCCATGCCCTCGATTCGCTCTCGAAGGATGCTTGCGATTTCGTCCGGCTTGATCTCCATTGCGGCTTTCGTTCCTTTCCTACGCCGCTCGGGCGACGCTCTTTCTCAGTTTCTCGAGCCTGTTCTTGATGCTCGTGTCCAAGACCATGTTCCCCACCTGCACGACCAGCCCACCGAGGATGTCCGGGTCAACCCTGCTCTCGAGCTCGACGGTGTTCCCGGTCTGCCCCTCGATCTCCGCGCCGATCCGCTTCGCGATCTCCGGGTCGAGCTCGACGGCGCTGGTCACGGTGACGCCGAGGCGCTTGTTCTCCTTGGCCCAGAGCGAGTCGAACTGCCTCCGGATCCGGAAGAGGACCGGCATGCGGTGCTTCTCCAGCAGGAGGTTGAGGAAGTTGAGCAGCTCCGGATCCGTGCCGGAGACCGCCTTCGCGAGGCCGTCCTCCTTCTCGGCTGACGAGAAGTAGGGGCTGAAGAAGAAGAGCTGCAGGTCTCGGGACCCCTTTAGTGCATCGGCGAACTGGCCGAGCTGATCGCGGATCGCGTCGAGCTTGCCCTTCTCCTTGGCCACCCCGAAGAGGGCGTCCGCATATACGCGGGCGATCTCCTCCATCGCTAGCTCGCTGCCCCCTCGGTAGCAGTGCCGTTGCCGCTCAGGCTGGAGAAGTCGACCTCGGCCAGCGCCTCGTCGATCAGGCGCTTCTGGTCGTCTCCGGTGAGCGTCTTGCGGGTCACCTTCTCGGTCGTCAGCACCGTGAGGTCGGCGACCTCCTTGCGGATGCGCTCCAGGGAGCGGCGCGTCTCCGCCTCGATGTCGCGGCGGGCGGCCGCGAGCAGCTCCTCCCGCTTCTCGCGACCCTCCTCGGCCGCCTGCGCCTTCGCCGCATCGGCGGACTTGCGGGCGCGGGCGACGATCTCATCAGACTGCTCGCGGGCCTCACGCAGGCGCGCGCGGTACTCCTGCAGGATCTCGTTGGCCTCCGCGCGGGTCTTCTCGGCCTCATCGATCGACTCCCGGATCAGCGTTGGCGCGCTTGTCGAGCGCCTCCTGGATCCGGGGAAACGCGAGCTTGCTGAGGACGTACATGGTGATCCCGAAGACGAGCAGCGTCCAGATCATCAGGCCGAGGTTCGGCGAGACGAGGAAGCTGCCGCCCGAGGCGACTATGTGAGTTGCCGGCTCCAACGGCCTAGAGGAAGAAGGCGATCAGGCCGAAGATGAACGTGTAGAAGGCGACCGCCTCGGTGAGCGCGAAGCCCAGCCAGCGGATCGACTGGAGGTCGTCCTTCATCTCGGGCTGGCGTGCAACCGACTCGATCTCCTTACCGAAGATGAAGCCGATCCCGATGCCGGCTCCGATCGAGCCGAGCCCGGCGCCGACACCGAGCGCGATCGCCTTGCCGGCGTCAGTGATCCCCGTGCCGACGTCAGTCGTCGCGGCGATGGTCAGTGGGTCAATCACAACTGCTCCTTTCTAATGCGATTCGGCGACTGCGCCGCCGATGTAGATGGAAGAGAGGGTGGCGAAGATGAACGCTTGAAGCGTTGCGATCAGCCCCACCTCCAAGATGAAGAAGACAAACGCGAGCGGGAACGTCAGCGCCCCGAGGGCGGACAGGCCGAGCAGCACGGCCAGTCCGCCGCCCATGAACAGGAGCAGCAGGTGCCCGGCGAGGATGTTGGCGAACAGTCGCACTGAGAGCGAGACGAGCCGCATGAAGTGGGAGAGCAGCTCGATCCCGAAGATCAGGGCCTTGGCGATGGGGTTCATGTCCTCGAGGCCGGCAGGAAGGAAGCTGCCCAGGTACTTGAAGAACCCTTGGCCCTGATTCCCTCGACGTGGTAGCTGATCCAGACGACGAGGGTTAGGGATAGCGAGAACGAGATGTTCGCCGTCGCCGCGTAGATCGCGAACGACGGGATCGCCAGGCCGAAGATATTGATCGTCTCCGCGCTGTTCGTCGGCAGCGGCAGGTAGCCGAGGATGTTGGAGAAGGCGATGAAGAAGAAGAGGGTCGCGACGAAGGGGAACCACTTGGCCGCGTAGGAGCCCGAGAGGTTGCCGCCGGTGATGTTGTTCTTGGTCATGTCGTAGGCGACCTCGACCGCGGTCTGGACGCGGTTCGGCTTCATCTCCATGCGGCGGGCGATGGAGACCATCACGAAGATCGTCAGGGCGCTGGCGAGCAGCAGGTAGAGGACGGCGCGGTTGATCGAGAAGTCGATTCCCCCGATATGGATTGGGATCCATGCATGGAGCTTGAACTCGTCCTGGGGCTTGAACTCGTCGTTCTTGCCGTCGTTGCCGAAGATCAGCAGCAGCGCGATCGTGACCGCGAAGTAGACGCCGAGGCCGAAGAGGACCTTCTGCTTGGTGGACCAGGAGGCCATCAGACCGGGCCGGGCTCCTCCGGGGGGGCGATGAACCTGGACAGCAGGCGACCGCCGAGGTGGACGGTGAAGAGGACCGCTGCGAGCACTGCTGCGGCCAGGCCGGCGTTCTTGCTGTCGAGCACACCGACGAGCAGGACGGCCAGGGTCACGGTCCAGACGCGTCCGAGTGTGGTGGCACCGACCCAACCCATCGCGGCACGCCGGTCACCCCGGGCTGCCGCCTGGCGCACGGCACGATTCGTCAGCAGCTCCACTCCGTGCTGCGCGATCCAGACAAGGGCGACGACCACGTACGCGGTCATCGGCAGATCGGCGGCGATGAACACCGGCAGGGCCAGCACGAGCAGGACCAGGTCGAGATAGCGGAGCGCGCTGGCCATGCGGGATGAGCCGGCGGCGCTAGATCCCTCTAGCGCGAGCGTGGACACGGCGATTCATCTGATGATTTGAAGTCGAACGAGAGCATGTACTTATGGCCCCCCACCATCAAGGCGGCCACGAGACCCCGGCCGCATCAACAACCCTCCGCTCCGGTACTGGCCCGGAGGGGCGGCGAATCCTAGCGACTGAAATGGGCCCGCGCCCCGGGAGAGGATCCGGGACGCGGGCCATTGTCTTCGACGGGCGGCGTCCAGCCACCGACGAAGGCGGGCTTAGAAAACGAGCAGCGAGAACGTCTTGCCGTCGACGAAGGCGGCGTCGCTGTTGTTCCAGACCTTCACGATCGCCTGACCACCGGTGACCGGGGAGGCGGCGGTGACGGCGTTAGCCGGGTTCGCGCCGCTGCTCGACGAGATCGCGGTACCCGAGTCGATGCCCGTGAGGGTGACCGTGTATCGCCCGACGGCATCCCTGTGGATGCTCACCGCGTCAGCCGTGTGGCTGGCGCAGTTGAAGCCGGGAACGACTGCGTCCGGCTGGGCGTCCGTCAGCGTCGAGGTATCGATTACCGCCGAGGCCTTGAGCCAACCGGTCTGGCATTGCCCGGGCGCGGCGCCGCCCAGTCTCGCGGCGTTCGCCGCGTACATCGCGTTGGGCGCCACTGCATCGGGCGAGAACTTCGGGGTCGTGACGGCGCCATCGGCCAGCTTGTCCGTGGTCACCGCCCCGGTCCTGATGTTCTTCGTCTTGACGCTGGCCGGCTGCAACTTCACGGCCGCATAGCCGAAGCCGCCCATCGCGGCGAACAGTGCGACGAACGCCACCACCAGCGCCGGCGTGGGGCGCAGAGAACGCTTCTTGATCTGCTTCATCTCGAACTCCTTGGGTTGATTGCAAGCCCAAGGACGGGGTTCGCACGTATTTATTCCAGGGACTCGCTCGGAATATTTCGGCGGCTCCCGCGTCTTCAACAGAGAATTCATGAGCCCCGATAACGGACATCCAGAGCTCGACGAGGCAACGATTCGGCAGCTGGCCCAGCTTGCCGATGGCTCGCTCCAGGGATGGAACCGCGCGGAGCTGGAGGCGAGGGTCGCCTCCTCACCCATCCTGCAGGAGGCGCTCGTTCGCCAGCGGGTGGCCGCCACGGCCCTGCGTGGGTTGGATCTGCAGGCGAGCCCAGCCCTGCGCGGTCGCATCGCCGCCGCGACCGCCTCCCCACCGCCACGGCCCCTCAGAAGGCGCCGCTTCGCGATCGCCGGAGCCCTGGCCGGCGCCGTTGCCGCGGCGGCGCTGGCCGCCGTGCTGGTCGTGCCGTCTGGTGGCGGAAGCCCGACGGTCGTGGAAGCTGCCCGGCTCTCGGAACGCCCGGCCGTGGGATCAGTCGGAGTCGACTCCTCCCACCCGAAGCTGCTCAGCGCGGACGTCGAGGGGGTGCCGTTCCCGAACTGGAGCGGGCAGTTCGGCTGGCGCCAGGCAGGGAACCGATCGGACACGCTCGACGGCCGAACCGCCCGGACAGTCTTCTACGAGCACGGCGGAAAGCGCGTCGCCTACACGATCGTCTCGGGCCACGGGATTCCGGCGCCCGACGGATCCCGCCCGGCCACGAGAAACGGCGTCCACCTCCATTCGCTGGCCAACGGAGGGCGCCGGGTGGTCACCTGGTGGCGCGATGGCCGCACCTGCGTGCTGTCGAGCGCAGACATCGGGGACCACGAGCTGATCAAGCTCGCCACCTGGAAGGGCGACGGGGCGGTGTCGTTCTGAACGCGATGCTCGTCCAGGGGGAGCAGCGCCGGCTGGACCCCGAGACCGCCGGCGACCACATCGACACGCTCTTTCGAGCGGCCTGCGCGCTGTGCGGGTCGCGCCAGCTCGCCGAGGACCTGGTGCAGGAGACTTACGTCAAGGTCCTCGCCCGTCCCCGGTTCCTGCGCCGTGACGATGACCTCGGCTACCTGATCAAGGCCCTCCGGAACACCTGGTACAGCCACCTCCGAGGCGAGCGGACCCGGCGTGAGGCCACCGTTTCAGGCGAGCTGTCACCCGACGATCTGCCGGCCCGAACCTCCGCCGGCGACCCTGAGTCCTCGCTCGAAGCCGGCGCGGTGCTCGATGCCCTGGCCGACCTGCCTCAGCCCTATCGCGAAGCGGTCACCGCCGTGGACGTCGCGGGGTTGAGCTACACCGAGGCCGCTCGGGCGCTCGGCGTCCGCCAGGGGACGATCATGAGTCGCGTCTACCGGGGGCGCGAGCAGGTTGCTCAGGCGGTGGGCCCGGCGTGACCTCGGGCTGAGGCGCGACGGCCTCGATCTCGCCGGTGTCCGGGTCGATCGCCGCCATCTCCCCGGTCGCCGGGTCCACGGCCTGGAAGGTGCCCGTGTCGAGCTCGTGTTGGACCGCGGCATCGACCTCGGCCTCGTCCGGCGCAGCGGCGGGCCCGCGAAGCCCGACGAGCTGGCGCCAGCGGACACGCCGCAGCTTGAGGATCTCGAGGACGCTGATCACGTAGATGCTCGCCGCGAGCGCACCCGCCAGGCAGAGCGCCATGAAGGTGGTCCAGAAAGCGTCGAAGTGCCCGTGGTTGTCGCTATAGGGGACGAAGCGCAGCGCAAGCGCGACGGCGGCGAGGATCAGCGTCCAGCCGTAGAGGTAGGCGATGGTGCGCCGCTGGCTGAACCCGATGCGAGCCATCCGGTGATGGAAGTGCTCGGTGTCGGCTCGGTAGATCGGCCGGCGGTACTTGAGCCGCTTGGCCACCACGAAGCTCGTATCCAGGATCGGAACGGCCAGGACCGCCAACGGGAAGAAGAGGGCAACCACGGCATTCGTTTTCAACGCGCCCTGGACGGTGATCACCGCCATCAGGTATCCGAGGAGGTTCGATCCGGTGTCCCCCATGAAGCTGGAGGCCGGCGGGAAGCCGTGGCGCAGGAAGCCGAGAGAAGCGCCGGCGGTCACGGCGGCCAGTACCCCCGCGGCGTTGCGGTCCAGCGAGAGCGCGATCACCGCCAGGGCAGCTGGCCGAGATCAGGCAGACCCCGGCCGCCAGGCCATCCACCCCGTCGATCAGGTTGATGACGTTGGCGACGGCGACGATCCCGACCACGGTCAGCACCTGGCCGAGATCGATCGCGCCGATGCCCGGCGGATTGAAGAGCTCGACCGACGACGGATCGATCCGGCCGAGGAATGGCAGCGTGAAGGTGTTCACCGTCACCCCGGAGGCGACCGGGATGATCGCCGCCCCGGTCTGGCCGAGCAGCTTGATTCCGGCCGGCAGGTCGACGAGGTCATCGATCACCCCGACCGCGGTGATCACGATCGCGCCGGCGAGGATCGAGCGGGTCTCCTGATCCCAGGGCAGGAAGATGGTGCCCCCGATCAGGACCGCCACGAGCACGGCGAGCCCTCCCAGCTTCGGGGTCGGGAACTCGTGCAGGCTGCGCTCGTTGGGGAAGTCGATTGCGCGATCGCCGATCCGCCGCGCCAGCGACTCGGTCGCCGGCACCAGGGTCCAGACGGCCGCTCCGGCGAAGATGAACGCGAACAGGGCGTCGATCGTGTCCGGCATCTACATCAACGCTCCGCCTGCCCAGCTTCGCTTCCGCGGGCTACGCGAGTTATCCCAGCTCCGGCCCCTGCCGGCTCACGGGCGTAACGGTCGTACCAGAGGGTGAAATTGAGCAGTCCCCAGATCTGGCGGCTGAGGTCCTCCTTGCCGGAGGTGTGATCTTCGAGCACCCTGGTCACGGCGGCCGGGTTCAGGTACCCCTGTCGCTCGATCGTCTCCGCCGAGAGAACGTCCCGGGCGAAGGGCTCGAGGTCGCCGCGGAGCCAGGCCGCCACCGGGATCGAGAAGCCCTGCTTTCGACCGCGGATGATCTCCCTCGGCAGCAGTGGCTCGACCGCCTGGCGCAGCAGCCGTTTCTTGGAGAAGCCGCGGACCTTCTGGCGGGTCTCGAGCGCCAGCGCGAGCTCGGCGACAATCGGGTCGAGGAATGGGACCCGGGCCTCCAGCGAATGCGCCATGCTCGCGCGATCGGTCTTCACCAGCAGGTCGTCGACCAGGTAGATACCCAGGTCGAGGTCCTGAAGGCGTGCAAGCTCCTGGGCGTCCTCGGTCTCGGCGTAGCGGGCGCGGTAGAGATCGAGCGGATCCGAGATGCGCGACTCGCTGAGCAGCTCCTCCTGGGCCTCGGGCGAGAAGATCTCCTTCCACGCATGGTGGCGCTCGACCGGCGGCAGGTGCGCCCCGCGCATGAAGCGCTTGGCCTTGTAGTCGAAGCTCGCCTTCCCCGAGGAGCTCGGCAGCAGCTCGACCAGCGGCCGCAGGAACGGCGCCGCCCTGCCGACGCGCGGGGCGAGCCGGTCGGCGACGTAGGTGTAGTAGCCGCCGAAGAGCTCGTCGCCGCCCTCGCCGGAGAGCACCACCTTGACCGTGTCGGCCGCCAGCTGCGAGACCAGATAGGTGGGAAGCGCCGAGGAGTCCCCGAAGGGCTCGTCGAAGGCCTCTACGAGCTTCGGCAGCAGGTCGACCGCGTCCGGGCGCAGGATGAGCTCGTGGTGGTCGGTCCCGTAGCGCTCCGCCACCAGGCGCGCTTGGCCCAGCTCGTCGAAGGAGCTCTCCTCGAAGCCAATCGAGAACGTGCTCACCCGGTAGCCACTCTCCCCAGCCGCCATCGCGGTCAGGGCGGCGGAGTCGACGCCGCCCGAGAGCAGCACGCCGACCGGGACGTCCGAGACCAGGTGGGCGCGAACCGAGTCGCGAAGGCGCTCACGCAGCTCCTCGGCGAGCACGTCGTCGCTCTCCGTGCGCACCTCGCCGGCCGGAACCGGCGTCGGCCGGGCGTATCGCTTGAGGGTGATCTCCCCCCTTTCCGCCACGAGGGTGTGGCCCGGTGGCAGCTTGCGGGCCTCCTTGAAGATCGTCAGCGGCGAGGGGATCGAGTTGAAGGCGAGGAACGACTCGAGCGCCTCCGGGTCGATCTCGCGCGAGAACCCGGGCTGGCGGAGCAGGGCCTTGAGCTCCGAGGCGAATGAGAGCTGGCCGGCCGCGACGCGGTAGTAGAGCGGCTTGATCCCGAACCTGTCCCGGGCGAGAACCAGGCGGCCGTGGCGAGCGTCCCAGATGGCGATCGCGAACATCCCGCGCAGCGCCTCGACGAAGGATGGCCCGCGCTCTTCATACATGTGAACCAGGACCTCGGTGTCGCTGTGGCTCGAGAAGGTGTGCCCGCGCCCCCGGAGGTCGTCCATCAGCTCGCGGTAGTTGTAGATCTCGCCGTTCTGGATCACCTGGATGCGCCCGTCCTCGTTGGCGATCGGCTGGTCGCCACCGGCAAGGTCGATGATCGAGAGGCGGCGCATGGCGAGGCCGCACGGGCCGACGATGATGCTCCCGTCGGAGTCGGGGCCGCGGTGGACCAGCGTCTCGTTCATCGCGGCGAGGGCCGCGGGATCCGGGGGTGTGGCCCCGTCCAGGCTGACGAGACCGCATATCCCGCACATGGCGGCGAGTCTAGAGAGCGTCCAGGATCCGGCCGGGGCTTGCCCGCCTAACGGGCTCGGCCGCGCACCGTAAGCGACGTGATCCGGGCGATCGTGGCCCCGAGCACGCGCAGGTAGAGCCGGATCGAGCGGTCGGCGATGTACTCGAGGTCGTGGATCAGCTTGTCCTCCCAGGAGTCCTCGCGCGTGATCCTGGTCTGGGCGAAGCCGGTAACTCCAGGTCGCACCACGAGTCGCTGCCAGTAGGTCGGGATCTCCTCGCAGAGGCGGTTGAAGAAGGCCGGCCGAACCGGGCGCGGGCCCACCATGCTCATGTCGCCGCGGACCACGTTGAAGAGCTGCGGCACCTCGTCGATGTGGGTGAGGCGCGCTGCCTTGCCGACGAGCGTCACCTCCTCCTCCGTGCGGCGGGTGAGCTCTTCGCCATAGGTGTTGCCGAGCCGGTCCTCCGCCCCCGGCCGCAGCGTGCGGAGCTTGTACATCGTGAAGACGTGGCCCGCCCGGCCGACGCGGTCGCCCCGGTAGAGAACCGGCGTGCCGGAGGTGATCAGCGTCGCCAGCGCAAGCAGGCCGAGCAGCGGCGAGAGCACGATCAAGGCCGAGCCGGCGATCAGCAGGTCGAGCCCGCGCAACACGACGTCGACGCGTCTCGGCGCATACATCTGGGACGCCGTGACCGAGACCTGCTCGGCGACGGTGCTCGGCTGCTCAGTCTGAGTCGCCATTCGGCTCCGCTGCCCCGAGCATCAGGTCGACGAGCAGCTGAGGATCGCGGCGGGTCCGCTCGCCCTGACCGGTCTTCTTGACCAGCTCCAGGGCACGCGGGTCGGTCAGAGGGCGAAGCTTGTTCGATCGGATCAGCGCCTCGTCCACTCCTCCGAGCCGGCCGCCATACGTGGTGTAGACGGGAGTGCCCAGCGCGACCGCCTCTCTGTTCATGCTTCCACCCGCCGAGATGACGAGGTCCGCCAGCGCAACGAGGCTCTGAGCCTCCACGGCGTGATCGGGGACGATCAGGGAGGGCAGGGCGAGCTCCTTCACGTAGGTCCGCTGCTCCTGGGTACGCGGCAGTACGACCGCGTGGACACCGGGGTCAGAGCCTACTCGCGCCAGCACCTGCGGGAACAGCGGATTCGAGCGGCGGTGATACAGCGAGACATCGGGAGGCGGGCGGAAGACGACCACGACGCGGTCGGTGTCCACGCCCAGCTTCTCGAGAGCGTCCGGGTCGGGCTTGAAGTCGGACAGGTAGTACTCCTCCTTGATCCCGGGGTACTGGAAGAGCTTGTCGGGCCCGACGCCGAATCGCTTCAGCCGCTCGGGTGGCACCGAGTCGGGGAAGATCACGCGCTTAGCGAGCCGGCAGCCGACCTGGTGCTGCGCGACCGCGAACTCGTAGTCGTGCATGTTCGCCTCGGGGATGCCGAGCATTCGCGACGCGATCGCGATGTCGTTTGACCCGTGGGCGATCGAGAGGTCGAAGCCCGCACCCTTGCCGAACCGGCGCATCCCGCTGGTTCGCTGGATCAGCCGCATCAGCTTGCGAACGCGCGAAGCTCCGCCGTGCTTGCCGATCAGCGTGTACTCCATCCCATGCAGGTCGAGGAGCTCGAGGGTCTGCGTGTAGACGCGCGCCGTGACCAGAACCTCGTGGCCCTGCGCGCGCAGTCGCTCGATGATCGGCCGGAGCACGAGCACGTGCGCCGGCCCGCTCATGTCGGCCCAGATCTTCAAGCCTGTCTAGACCGCTGCGGCTGAGAGCTGCGGATAGAGGGGATAGCGCTCCATCAGGGCACGCGACCGCTCCAGGAGAGATTCCTTCTGCGACTCGAAGTCCTCACCGAGTGCCGCGACGATCACCTTGGCGATCTCGCGCAGGTCGTCCTCACCCAGGCCGCGTGTCGTCAGCGCCGGGGTCCCGATCCGCAGGCCGGAGGGATTCATCGGCGGGCGCTCGTCGAAGGGGATCGCGTTGCGGTTCACGGTGATGCCGACCTCCTCGAGGCGGTCCTCGGCGGTCTTGCCGTCGAGGCCGGTGTTGGTGAGGTCGACGAGCACCAGGTGCACGTCGGTTCCGCCGGTCAGCACGTCGATGCCGCCGGTGAACAGCTCATCGGCGAAGGCCTGGGCGTTGGCGATCGTCTGGCGCTGGCGCTGCTTGAACTGGTCGCTCTGAGCGATCTTCAGGGCCACGGCCTTTGCGGCGATGATGTGCATGAGCGGGCCGCCCTGCTGGCCCGGGAAAACCGCGCGGTTGATGTCGGCCGCGAGTTCCTCCTTGCAGAGGATCATCCCGCTGCGGGGACCGCAGAGGGTCTTGTGGATCGTGGTGGTGACGACGTCGGCGTGCTCGACCGGGTTCGGGTGTTCCCCGGCCGCCACCAGGCCGGCGAAGTGCGCCATGTCGACCATCAGCTTCGCTCCGATCGAGTCGGCGATCTGGCGGAAGGCGGGGAAGTCGAGCTGGCGCGGGTAAGCGGACCAGCCGGCGACGATCACCTTGGGCTTGTGCTCCTCGGCAAGCTGCGCCACCTCGTCCATGTCGACGAGCTTGTCCTCGCGGCGCACGTGGTAGGCGACGACCTTGTAGAGCTTGCCCGAGACGTTCAGCTTCATCCCGTGGGTGAGGTGGCCGCCGTGGTCGAGCGCCATCCCCATGATCGTGTCGCCCGGGTCGATCATGGCCATGTAGGCGGCGTTGTTGGCCTGGGCGCCGGAATGGGGCTGGGCGTTGACGTGCTCGGCGCCGAACACCTCCTTGGCGCGGTCGATGGCGAGCTGCTCGGCGACGTCGACCTCCTCGCAGCCGCCGTAGTAGCGCTTGCCCGGATAGCCCTCGGCGTACTTGTTGGTGAGCACGGAGCCGGCTGCGTCGAGCACGGCCTGAGGAACGAAGTTCTCGGAGGCGATCATCTCGAGCGTGCCCTGCTGGCGAGCGAGCTCGCGGTCGAGGACCCGCTGGATGTCGGGGTCCACCTCGGCGAGGTGCGCGGTCTGGAAGTCGTCGGGGAGGTCGCTCATAGGCTCGTGACGATACATCCAGGGACGGCCGGGCAAATCGGGCCTTGACATTTACTGACCAGCAGGTAAATAATGCTGCCGCCCCGCATCAACCCACCCGGAGGAGAGAGATGACCGACGCCACCGCCACGACCAACGGAGAACTGCACACCGAGGACGAGGCCCTTTCCGTCCTGCTGGACGGCGACATCGACAAGGTGATGTCGGGACTCGACAAGATCGTCGAGGCCGCTCCCTCCTACGAGAAGCTCTTCATGCGCTGGCAGCGCCAGCACTGGTCGACCGAGGACTTCTCCTTCGAGGAGGACAAGAAGCAGTGGGCCGACCCGGACATGTTCACCGACGACGAGCGGCGGTTTCTGGAGTTCGGCTTCTCCGAGTTCTTCCTCGGCGAGGAGCGCGTCACGCTGGAGCTGCTCCCCTTCGCCCTGGCGGCTCCGACCCACGAGGCGAAGGTCTTCCTCACCACGCAGATCTCCGACGAGGCCAAGCACACCGTCTTCTGGAACGGCTTCTACCGCGAGGTCTTCGGCATCGAGGCCGGCAGCCTCGGCGAGATGATCGACAAGCAGCGTTACGTCGTGAACAAGGACTGGGAGACGCTCTTCAACGGGATCCTCCACGAGTGCGCCGAGGATCTGCGCAAGGACCCGAGCGACTTCCCCAAGCTCGTTCGCGGCGTCACCGTCTACATGATCGTGATCGAGGGGATGCTTGCCCTCTCCGCAGCCCGCTTCATGATCAAGTCGATGCGGGAGCGGGGCTGGTTCCCGGGCTTCACGGCCGGCTTCACCGCTGTCAACCGCGACGAGTCGCGACATGTCGGATTCGGCGTCAAGTTCCTGGCCGACGCGATCAAGGACGACCAGGCGAACGCGAAGATCATCGAGGACACGCTCAAGGAGTGTCTGCCCGTCGCCACCCTGGTCTTCGTCCCGCCGTGGGTGGAGGACCCGTACAACTTCCAGACGCCCTTCTACCACTCGTCGGAGATCTTCGAGTACGCGGCGAAGTCGCTCTCGAAGAAGCTCGCGGCGATGGGCCTCGACCCGGCGATGCTCGCCGCGGCATGACCCAACCGACATCAACGGCGGCCACGAACACCGCCGCCGGATCTACCGCTCCGCCCCGACGCGGGCGGCCCTCGACAGGTGCGCGCGAGCGGATCCTCGACGCGGCGATCGAGGTGCTCAAGTCCGACGGATACGCCGGCCTGACGATCGCCAAGGTGGCGGCGGCGGCCGGCGAGTCGAAGCCGCTGGTCGTCTACCACTACGGGTCCAAGCAGGGCCTGGTCCAGGCGAGCGGCCGGGCGGTCGCCGAGCTGATCACGGAGGAGGCGCTGACGGCCGTGGAGGGCGCCCGGACCGTCGAGGAGATCGTTCGCGGGGTGGCGGACGGCGTTGACCGCCTGCTCGCGCAGGACGAGCGCCTCGCCCGTCTCTACTTCGACCTGGCGGCGGTCTCCGTGGTCGAGCCGGAGGTGCGCCGGACGATCACCGAGGTCAACGAGGGTTGGCAGCGGGTGCTCACGCGGCTGCTGAAGAACGCCGAGGACGGCCCGCCCCCGAGCCAGGTGCGGGCGCTGGCCCTGATGATCAAGGCCTGCAACCAGGGACTGGTGCTCGAGCGGATCGAGCGAGGCCCGACCGCCGAATGGAAGAGGGCGCGCGAGCTGTTCATCCAGAGCGCCCTGGCGGCCATATCTCACACTCGCGGCTGAGCCGCGAGACCTAGGCTGAAGGCGGTGTCACGAGAGAATCTCGAGATCGTCGAGCGCGGAATCGAGGCGTTCAACGACAGGGGGGTCGAGGGGATCATTCCCTACATACACCCCGAGTTCGAGGCGACCACACCGCCCAACCTCGCCTCCGAGCCCGACACCTACCGCGGCCACGACGGCGTCCGCCGCTGGTTCGACTCCTTCTATGAGGTGATGGATCAGATCCGCTGGGATGCTCACAGCTTTCAGCAGGTCGGGGACCGTGTGGTCGTCGAGTTCACGCTGCGGGCCCGTGGCAAGACGACGGGCCTGGATTTCGGCCAGGAGGCCGTGATGGTCTGGTCGTTCCGCGACGGCAAGGGAATTCGCATCGAGCTCTTCGAGACGCTGGACGAGGCGTTGGCCGCGGCAGAAGAAGCGCCGAGCTGACAATGGCCTCGGTCTATCAGGAGCTGCTGGAGCGGGCGCGCGACGCCTTCAACGACAGGGATCCGGACGCCTGGGTCGCCGTTTGGAGCGCCGACTGCGAATGGCATCCGTTCCTGACCGCCCGGGAGGAGGGCGACCCGGGCTACCACGGCCCCAACGGCGTGCGCGCCTGGTTCGAGGACGTCGACGAGATGTTCACCGACATGCACGTCGAACTCGAGACCTTCCGCGAGATCGGCGACCGTCTCCTCGTCCTCGGCGAGATGACCGCCAAGAACAGGATCAGCGGCGAGGCCGTCAGCAGTGACGTCGCCTGGGTCGTAGAGCCGCGCGGAGAGACGCTCCAGCGTGGCTGGGCCTACCCCAGCCACGCAGATGCCCAGCGCGCCGCGGAGGACGCTGCCCGCTAGCCCGCTGCAATGGAGCCGAGGCGCTGCTCCACATCGGCGGCCGGTAGCGCTCCGTCCCGCAGGATCCGCCAGGGCCCGCCCTCCTCGATCGCCGTGACGTCGACGACCGTGGAGGGCTCGCCAATCAGCTCGCCGGCATCGATGGCTAGATCGACCTCGCTGAAAATCCGTTCACCGATCAGATCGAAGCGCGTCGGCGCGGGCTCACCGCTGCGGTTGGCGCTCGTCTGGAAGATCGGTGTCATCGCTCCGGCGAGCGGCCCCTCGATCAGGCGGACTCCGAGCCGCTCGGAATCCTCCCGGCAGGCGAGCGGATAGCGGTGCTCGGGATTGGCGATGACCAGGGTCACCGGGCCGGGCAGCAGCGCGGCAAGGGCATCGCGGGTCCTCGGCCCCAGTCCCGAAACCAGCTCGCGCATCGCAAGCGGCGCCAGGTACATGACTGCCGCTGGCTTTCCCTCGCCGCGGCCCTTGATGGCGTGGATGCGCTCGATCGCCTCTGCGTTGAGCGGATCGCAGGCGAGGCCATAGAGAGTGTCGGCGGGAAAGATCGCGACCCCTCCCTCCCCCACGCAGCGCTCGAGCGCCACGCGAGCGGCCTCGGGCCCGTCGCCCTCGATCGAGACGACCTCGGTCATCTACCGACGATCGCCCGGTCCAGCCCGGCCAGGTCCTGTCTCGTCTCAACCTCCGTGTAGCCCGGCCCCGCGAACCAGCTCCGTGACCGCCGCGGCCTGCTCGGCGCCGATCTCGAGAGCGACGGCGGCCGGCCGCCACTCGAGCCCCGCGAGCGAATCCAGCAGTCCCTCGATCGCCTCCAACCCCGTCTCCCCCGCGACGAGCGCCTCGCGAGGCTCGTACTCGCGGATCTCCGGGGCGAGCCCCTCCCATTCCCCCTTCGAGACATAGGGAAGATTCGCGAGCAGCAGGTCACACGGCCCCGTTGAGGCGAGCGTGGCCACCCCCCGATTGACGACGTCCACCTGGTCGCCAAGCCCAAGCCGGTCGGTGTTGACCTGAGCGACTCGGAGGGCATCCATCGAAATGTCGATTGCGAACACCTTGGCCTCGGGCAGCTCGTCGGCGACCGCCAGCGCGATGGCCCCGCTTCCCGTTCCGACGTCGATAACTGAGCTCGCCCCGACCTCCAGCGCGATCTCGACCAGCAGCTCGGTCTCGGGCCTCGGGATCAGCACCCGCTGATCGATGACCAGCTCGATGCGCCGGAAGCCCTTTCGCCCGAGGATGTAGGCGACGGGCTCGCGCCGCACCCGGCGCCGGACCATTTCGGCGAACTCCCTGGATGCCCCAACCGGCAGCCGCAGCTCGGGCTCCGCAGCGATTTGGGCGCGGTCCCAGCCAGTTGCCTCGGCGAGAAGCAGCTCGGCGTCGAGGCGGGCGGACTCGCAGCCAGCCGCGGTCAGGGCGCCGACCGCGCCCTCCAGCGCATCCCGGGCTGCCGAGGTCTGGGCGCTCAGGCCGTCTCCGCTGTCTGTGCTTCGAGGCGCCGGCGCTTCTCCTCCGACGCGAGCGCATCCGTGAACTCGTCAAGCTCACCGCCGAGGACCCGGTCCACCCCGCTCGCGGTCAGCTTGACGCGGTGGTCGGTGATCCGATCCTGCGGGAAGTTGTAGGTCCGGATCTTCTCCGAGCGCTCGCCCGACCCGACCTGGGCGCGCCGCTCCGAGGCGATCTCCTTCTGCTGCTCCTCGATCTCGCGCTCGAGCAACCGCGCCCGGAGCACCCGCATCGCCTTCTCCCGGTTCTGGTGCTGCGACTTCTCGTCCTGCATCGCGACCACGAGCCCGGTCGGCTTGTGGGTGATCCGCACGGCGGAATCGGTCGTGTTGACCGATTGGCCGCCCGGCCCGGAGGAGCGGTAGACGTCGATCTGAAGGTCGTTGGGATCCACCTGCACATCGACCTCCTCGGCCTCGGGCAGCACCGCGACGGTCGCGGTGGAGGTGTGGATGCGGCCCTGCGACTCGGTCTTGGGAACGCGCTGGACCCGGTGCGTGCCGCCCTCGTACTTGAAGACGGAATAGGCGGCGTCGCCCTTGATCGCGAAGGTGACTTCCTTGAAGCCGCCGACTTCGGAGGGCGACTGGGAGAGGACCTCGACGGTGTAGCCGCGGCGCTCGGCGTAGCGGGTGAGCATCTTGAAGAGATCCCCGGCGAACAGGGCCGCCTCGTCCCCCCCGGTCCCCGCCCGGATCTCGACGATCACGTTCTTGTCGTCGTTCGGATCGCGCTCCACCATCGCCAGGCGGATCTCCTCTGCCAGCTCCTCGAGCCGGGGAGGTGCGTCGGCAAGAACCCTCTTCAGCTCCGGGTCATCCCCATCCTCCTCGAGAAGCTCGCGCGCGCCCTCGAGATCGTCCTTGAGCGTGAGCCATTCCCGCGCCAGCTCGTGCGCGGACTGGATCTCGCGGTACTCCCGCCCAACCTCAGCCGCACGCTCGCGGTCCGCGTGCAGCGCGGGATCGGACATCTGCCGCTCCAACTCGGCGAAGCGGTCCTCTATCTGGTTGACCAGCTCATCGATCATGCTCCCGATTGTCGCGCACCAACCGGGAGTGTCGTTCTCTAGGAGGTGCTGCTGGTCACAGGCGGTGGCGAGTACGAATAGCCGCTGGAGCCGGAGCCCGAGGAGTACCCGCTCGAGCCGGAGTAGCCGCTGGAGTCACCGTAGTAGTAGCCATCGCTGCCGGAGCTCTGGGAGTAGGGATCCGTGCCCGATCCGGTGCTCGACGAGGTCGACGAGCTGTTGCTCGAGGGCTGGCTGGACGCCTTCTTGGCCCGGGCGACGGCCTTCGGCCCGAGGGCCGGGTCGTTACCCGCCGCCATCTGGGCCGCCATCAGCCCGCCGATCAGCAGCGTCCCGACCACGGCCAGGATGGTGAGCTTCACCGTGACGGCCTTGGTGGATTGAACCGGCCCACGTGAGTAGCGCCGGGTCTTGGAAGCGCGCACCTCGCGCGCGGAACGGGGGCGCTGCTGATAGCGCCGGGAGGCACGGTCGGGATAGCGCGGATCGCGGGTCATCGAGCCACCTCGTAGTCGTAGTTGCTTGTGGGCGCACGCCCGGAGAGCTGTTCGGACGGCAGCGGGATCCGGCGTCGACGCCGACGGGGCTCGTCGGGCTCGTCGCTGGGAATCAGGCGGACGGCCGCCATCACGGCGAGCGGGGCGACGGTGGCGACCAGGATTACGATCAGCCAGAAGGAGTGCGCATCGGTGCCCGCGCCGAGCGTGTGGATCACGGCAAGGACGTAGACAGCGAGCGTCCAGCGATGCATCTGGCGCCAGAGCTTGGGGCCGATCCAGCGCCGCGCATAGAAAGTGAGGCCGAGGATCGCGGCGAGCCAGCCGCCGACGACCCCGAGACCGGTCCAGAGGGGGCGATGGGACATCACGAACGGGATTGCGATGCCCGCGAGTCCCGGACGCAGATAGGTGTCGCCGAGGAGCGCAAGTCCGTGCGCGGCGATCAGAATCAGCGCGGTCAGCGCGGTGGCCTCGTGCGCCTGCTTGAGCTTCGCCATCGCGCCGGGCCCCTTGGCAGACCGCATCGCCATCGCCAGGCCCATGCCGACCGAGACGGCGACCAGGATCAGAGCGGTCACGCCGAAGGCGCGGCTGGCGATCCAGAAGATGTGCTGCCCGGGATCGGTGTAGGAGTTCACACCGCCACCGCCTGGGTCGGAACGGCGGAGCGCTCGGCCAGGTCTCCGCAGAGCTCGACGCTGCCGTCGTCCAGGATGACCACCCCGCCATGGGTGGCGAGGATCTCCCGCGCACCCTCAGGCCCCGACAGGAACGCCATCTTCGCCAGCGTCTCGGCCTCCAGGGCCGTGTTGCCGAGGGAGCTCGCCTGGATCACACCGGTCCAGGCGGGCTCCCCGGTCGAGGGATTCAGAAGGTGGTGGGCGAAGCCGGCGTCGGTCCGCCAGAGGCGGGTCTTGATGCCGCTGGTGGCCACGGCGCCCCGGTCGAGCATGAACTCATGAGCGAACTCGTCCGCCAACGGGTGGTCAATACGGACCACACGCTCGAGCGGACTCTCTCCGCCGAGCCTGAGGTCTCCGCCGGCATCGACGACGAACGCCGAGTAGCCACTGAGGCGATCGGCAGCCAGGTCGGCGGCAAGGCCCTTGCCGCTGCCGCCCGTGTCGATCCGGACGCCTGGGGGGCGGGTGACGATCCCGGCGACAGCGTCCACCGACACCGCTCGCCAGCGCGCTTCGGTGCGCGGTGTCGCGGCCGCCCGATCGGGAGCAACGGCAAGCGCCTCCGTGATGCCGGCCGGCGGAAGGTCCGCCCGCGTGGTCGCGTAACCAGCGTCCTCGAGCTCTCCGACGAGGGTCGGGTCGACGAGCCCGTCCGAGCGCCGGGCCGCCCAGAGGGCGGCGTCGACGGCGACAGCCAGGGTCGGGCTGACGGAACAGGACTCGCCCGGCTCTGCGTTGAGGGCGCAGAGCTCGCTGCCCTGGTCGAAGCGGGTGAGCTTGCGGTGCAGAAGCCGAAGGAAGAACTCGATCTGAATGCCCATCGCCTCCGGAGACGGGAGACCCGGGCGCACCGGCGCCCCGATCAGGACACGCACGTGCGAACCGAAGAGCTTGAAGCGGCGGTCGTTCTCCACGTATGGCTGGTCCGGGCGCGAGATCACGCAGGTGATAGTCGGCCGCGGCCATGAACCCCCCGTAAGCCACAGATGAGAATCCCCTTAGAGGAATCCGGCCGCCTTGCGGCGCCCGCCTAGCATGGCCGCATGCGCATCCTGGTGGTCGAGGACGAGCGCCCAATCGCCGAGTTCGTCCAGCGCGGGCTCGAGGCCGAGGGCTACTCGGTCGCATGCGCATACGACGGCGAGGAGGGGCTGGCGCTGGCGCGCACGGGCGACTTCGCCCTCGTCATCCTGGACGTCCTCCTCCCCAAGCAGAGCGGCCTGGAGGTGATCAAGTCGATCCGCGAGCAGGACGAGGCGCTCCCGGTGATCATGCTGACCGCCCTGGCCGAGACCGACGATGTCGTGGCCGGGCTCAACCTCGGTGCGAGCGACTACCTGACGAAACCGTTCGCGTTCGCCGAACTGCTTGCCCGGATCCGGGCCCACCTCCGCCAGCCCGGGCAGGTCAACGCGACCTCGCTCGAGGTCGGCGGAATCAGCCTCGACTTCCGCACCCGCGCGGTCGATCGGGACGGCCATGCGGTGAAGCTGACGGCACGCGAGTTCGAGCTGCTGGCCTATCTGATGCGTCACCCCGACCAGGTGCTCTCGCGCGCGCAGATCCTGAACGCTGTCTGGGGCTACGACTACGACCCCGGGACCAACGTCCTCGACGTCTACATCGGTTACCTCCGACGGAAGCTGGCAGAGGGCGATGGGGACCCACCGATCCAGACCGTTCGCTCGGCCGGCTACCGGCTGGTGAGCGCCGATGCGTAGGTGGGTGCCACGCGGGATCCGGCTGCGGCTGGTGCTCGCGATCTCCGCCGTCAGCGTGGCCACGGTGGCGGCCAGCTTCTTCGCCCTGCACCAGACGACCGCAGCAAATCTCCGTAGCCGCATCGATCGGGAGCTGACGGAGCAGTACGCGGAGTTCCAGCAGCGCGTCCTGAGCACCGGCCGGGCCACCGACCCTGCCGCGCTGCGGACCGCGAGCGGGCGCTTCCTCGCCGGCCAGCGATACCACCCCGAGGCGCGCATCTACCTGATCGCGCCCCAGGGTCTCCCTCCCGTCACGAACCAGGCGAGGATCGTCGACGAGGAGCTGGCCGAGAACCGCTCCGGGGGCGAGAGCGGCGAGGCCGATGCGGGCGGCATCGTCTCCACCGGCGATGGGCTCACGACGATCTCGACCGACGAGACCGGAAAGCTCCGCGTCCTGACTCAGCCGGTCGTCGTCGACGGGAAGCGAATCGGCACGTTCCGCGTCGCCGACCCTCTCACCTCGGTGGACCAGGCCCTGGAGTCACTGCGAAACCGCTTCATCGCCGTGGGACTCGGCGCGCTGATCCTCTCGGTGGTGATTGCGATCTGGCTCGCGAACCTGATCTCGCGGCCCCTGCGTCGGATGGCCGCGGTCGCGTCGGCGGTCGACTCCGGCGACCTCACCCATCGAATCGACTACGGCGGCAACGACGAGGTTGGTGTCCTGGCCGAGGCCTTCAATCACATGCTGGATCGCCTCGAGGAGGGCTTCCGCCTGCAGCGGGACTTCGTCTCGGACGCGTCACACGAGCTGCGCAGCCCCCTGACCGTTCTCCGCGGGCGAATCGAGCAGCTCGTGGACCACACCGGCGATCGCAAGGCCACCGAAGCCGAGGCCGGCGAGCTGATGAAGGAGGTCCGGCGCATGGAGCGGCTGACGGACGACATGCTCACCCTGGCGAAGGCCGAGCGAGGCGGCCTTGTGCAGTTCCGCCGGGTGCCGATCGACGACTTCGTCGAGGACCTGCGGCGCGATCTGCCGCTGCTCGGGCCGCGCCACTACAGCGTGGAGTCGGAAATCCATGGCGATCTCGAGGCCGACCCGGACCGCCTCGCCCAGGTGCTCCGCAACCTGGTCACCAACGCCGTGCGACACACTGCGGCAGACGGCCACATCGACGTTTCGATCGCCTCGGAGAACGGCTCGGCGGTGTTCGCCGTCTCAGACGACGGAACCGGGATCGAGGCCGATCAGATCGGCAGGATCTTCGACCGCTTTCACCGCACCGACGAGGGGCGCAGCCGGGCTGAGGGCGGCAGTGGCCTCGGCCTCGCCATCGCGCGGGCGATCGTCGAGGCGCATGGGGGGACCATCGCGGCCAGCTCGACGCCCGGTCAGGGCGCGACGATCCGCTTCCGGATCCCCGGCCTCCGCCCCCGTCAGGGGTAGATGGGCTCGCCGGTCTCGGCGTCGGTCAGCGTGATCGCCTGTGAGGGGCAGGCCCGTGCAGCATCAACCAGCTTCGATAGCGGGGCCGGCCCGACCAGCCTCGCCACGTCGTCGACCTCGAACGCCTCGGGTGCCAGCTCGGCGCAGTCGCCGTAGGCGAGGCACTCGCCCTTGTCTATATGGACCTTGATCTTCATCCCGGCGATCGTCGCCGCACGGGCTGAACCACCGGTAAGGCAGGAGTGAGAGGTCTCTTATCTAGGCGACTATCTCGATCGCCTGGTCGCGCTTCGCCTCGTAGGGATCCTCGACGGCGAGCACGGCCTGCAGCGAGCGAATCGAGACCTCGAGCTGATCGAGGTCGGGCTCGCGGGTGGTGAGGTTTTGCAGCATCAGGCCCGGCCACATCAGGGCGCGGACCCACTTCTTGTTGCGGTGCTTGCCCGCCCACTTGATCACCTCGTAGGAGAGACCCGCGATCAGTGGGATGCCGAGGATCCGCGAGAGCACGAGCCAGTACCAGGCCGGCAGCCCGATCGGCGCGAAGACGAAGATGGCGAGGACCATCACGATCAGCAGGAAGCTCGTCCCGCAACGCGGATGCAGCCGCGAGTACTCCTTGGCCCGGGTCGGGATGAGCTCATCCCCAGCCTCGAAGCAGGAGATCGTCTTGTGCTCCGCCCCGTGGTACTGAAAGACCCTGCGCAGGTCAGGCAGCTTGCTGATCAGGGCCAGGTATCCAATGAAGATCGCGGTGCGCAGGACGCCCTCGACGAGCCAGAAGAGGAGCGGGGAGCCGAGCTGGTCCTTGATCAGGCTGGTGGCCCCGACCGGGATGACGAAGAAGAGCCCGACCGCGAGAAGCAGCGAGAAGAAGATCGTCAGACCCCAGGTGAAGCCGCCGATCTCCTCTTCCTCCTCCCCGTCGGCGAGCTGCGCGTTCGCGGAGATCGCCAGCGCCTTGAAGCCGATCTTGAGCGACTCGGCGAGCGCGACCACGCCGCGGATGACGGGCAACCGCAGGAGCCGGCTGCGCTTCGCCCAGGAGACGATCGGCTCGGAGGTGACCTGGATCTCGTCTTCCGGCGTGCGGCAGGCGACCGACCAGGTCGAGACGCCGCGCATCATCACTCCCTCGAGCACCGCCTGGCCGCCGATCGGCGCGTCGCCCACCGCGACGGGCTTCCCGTCCGGCATGCGCTCTGACTGGGCGACCCGCGGCCGCGCCCCGTTGGACGATGAGGCGGGCTCGGAACTCAACGGGCGCGCTTGGCGGCCCGGCGACGGAACCGCTCGACCCTGCCGCCGGTGTCAACCAGCTTCTGCTTGCCCGTATAGAAAGGGTGGCACTGCGAGCAGATCTCCACGTGCAGCTCGGGCTTCGTGGAGCGCGTATAGAAGTCGTTTCCGCACGAGCAATGGACGTGCGAGAGGACGTATTCGGGATGGATTTCGGTCTTCATCTCGTTCAAGTCTAGCCAGGCCAAAGAACACCGCCGCAAGCCGCAAGGAGCGGCCCGGCTTGTGTGGCCGTGCTCACGTTGACATACAGCCTGTAGGTCGGATATACATACAGTCTGTATGCGAATCCCAGCCGCAAGAAGAAAGGCAACTCGATGACAACCGCCACCGACACAAGCACCGCGATCCAGATGCTCGCCCAGCGCTACGGCGAGGCCTGGAACCGCCAGGACCTCGACGCGATCATGGACCTGCACACCGACGATTGCGTCTTCACCGCGTTCGCCGCCGGGTCCCCCCTGGCCAAGGGCAAGGGGGCGGTACGCGAGGCGTTCGCCGGCTACATCGCGATGATGCCCGACATCCACTTCGCCGAGCGGTCCCTCCAGCTCGGTGAGGACCACTGGGTGCTCGAGTCGACGATGAGCGGAACCGTTGAGCAGGCGATTGAGGTCGACGGAGAGGAAATCGGCATCCGCGGTGCTCGGGTGCAGGTTCCGTGCGTCGACGTGATCGAGGTCCGCGACGGTCTGATCGCCAGCAAGCACACCTACCTCGACTCGATCACCATGCAGCGCCAACTGGGAGGCGAGTGATGACCAGCGGAAACTCGGCTACGGCTTCGCCATCAACGGCGGCCACAAAAACCGCCGCCGGCTCTACCGCCGCCGCTGACGCGGCGGCGGACGCGGAGGCCCAGGCGTGGGTTGAGATGTTCACCGAGGGCTGGGCCAACCCGGTCGACGCCGACACGTTCTGCGACCACTTCGAGCCGTGGTTTCAGCCCGAGGTGCGCATGATCCAGCCGTCGGTCCGACCGATCGTCGGGAAGCAGGCCTTTCGCGAGGAGTTCGCCCGGCCGCTCTTCGACCTCGTATCGGACCTGCATGGGATCGTCGAGAACTGGGCATCCAGTGGCGACGTGGTCTACATCGAGCTGCGGCTGGAGGGAACGATCGGTGGGCGCCCATTCACGATGCACAGCTGCGACCGGATCAAGCTCCGAGACGGCAAAGCCGTCGAGCGATTCGCCTACCTCGACGCGACCCCGTTGGTCAAGACCGTGGCGCTCAGCCCGCGCTCCTGGCCGAAGTTCCTGCAGACACAGCTCCGAAGCCTGAGGAGGCCCGCATGATCAAGCTCCCAGAGGGGAACATCCACTACCGCGAGTCAGGCGAGGGCCCTCCCATTGTCTTCGTGCACGGTCTGCTCGTCGATGGGCGGCTCTGGCGCAAGGTCACTCCGTTGCTGGAGGACCGCTTCCGCTGCATCGTCCCCGAGCTGCCGCTCGGCTCTCATCCGGAGCCGCTCAATCCGGACGCCGACCTCTCTCCTCCAGGACTCGCGCGGATCGTCGCGGGCTTCCTCGAGGGGCTCGACCTGCAGGACGTCACCCTCGTCGGCAACGACACCGGCGGGGCCATCTCCCAGATCACAGCGGCCAACCACCCCGAGCGGATCGGCCGGCTGGTGCTCACCAATTGCGACGCGTTCGAGAACTTCCTGCCACCGGCGTTCCGGCCGCTGCAGTGGGCCGCGAAGGTGCCCGGCGGCCTGACGGGGATGATGGCCGGAATGCGCTTCTCGGCCCTTCGCAGGCTGCCGATCGCCTACGGCTGGCTGATCAAGCGGGACTTCGCGGGCGCGCCGACACGCGAGTGGGTCGATCCGTACCTGACGAACAAGGGGATCCGCCGCGACACGATCAAGGTCCTGAAGGGCATCGATCCGAAGTACACGTTCGAAGCCGCCGAGAAGCTGCGCACCTTCGACCGACCGGCGATGCTCGCCTGGGCCGTCGAGGATCGCTTCTTCAAGCTCTCCTTTGCGGAGCGGCTGGCGGAGGCCATCCAGGGTGCGACCCTGGAACGAATCGAGGACTCCTACACGTTCGTCTCGGAGGATCAGCCGGAGCGCCTGGCGCAGCTGATCGAGGAGTTTGCGCGCCAGGCCGCCCCGGCCAGTGCGTAGAACCCGGGCAGCCCTCGGGAGCGCCCTCTTCCTGGTCATCGCCCCGGGTGTCGCGGCCGGCCTCGTCCCCTGGCTCATCACGAGCTGGGACACGCAATCAAGCCCGGCGCTCCTGCGCGCGTTCGGCGTAGCGCTGATCGTGGCGGGGGTCGGCTTCCTCCTGCAGGCCTTCACTCGCTTCGTCGTGGAGGGCCTCGGAACCCCCGCCCCGGTTGCACCGCCCCGTCACCTGGTCATCGGCGGCGTCTATCGCCATGTACGGAACCCGATGTACCTCGCCGTAACCTCGACGATCGTCGGGCAGGCCCTGCTGCTCGGTCAACCCGCGCTGCTGATCTGGGCGGGAGCATTCGGCGGGACCGTCTTCTGTTTCGTTCGGCTCTATGAGGAGCCGACGCTCCGGGCGCGGTTCGGCGACGAGTACGACGCCTACAGGCGCGGCGTTCCCGGCTGGGTACCGCGGCTGCGTGCCTGGCGCGGACTCGACTGAGGCTCAGCAGCCGCGCAGCTTCCGCGTCAGGCTGACCTTCCGGCCGTCGAGCGAGCTCGCCACCACCTCCAGCTTTTCGCCGGATGAGGCATGGTGGAGGCCGATGCGGATCGGTGGCTTCGCGTCGCTTCCGATCTTCTTGCCCCGCAGGTAGAAGGTCGCCTCCTGTGCGTCGCCCTTGCCGGCGACCAGGGCGGTCGAGCAGTCCCGAGCCTTGAGCTTCAGTGCCGGCTTCGTCCGGCAGGTTCGCCCGGCGCAGTTCGCCAAACCGCCGAGCAACCGCTGCAGCGACGCCTTGACCGCCGCGTACGCCGGGTTGCTGGCCGCGTTCTGCAGCTCGAACGGGTCGTTGCGCAGGTCGTACAGCTCCTGCTCGCCTGTGCCGTAGTTGGCGTAGAGGTAGCGATCCGTGCGCACGCCCTGGTAGTTGAGCGGCGGGTCTTCGGGATCCTCGAGGGTGTCGGGCGTGAAGTAGGTCTCCAGGTCCATTCCGCGGCCCGGCCAATAGCGCTTCTTTTCCATGATCGGGACGAGGGACATGCCGTCCTCCTTGCGCCCCGCCTTCGCATGGGCGAAATCGAGGATCGTCTCGGTCAAATCGACGTTGCCAACCGGCTGGGTGCGGTGGACGCCCTTGGGCATCCCCGGAGCGCGGATCTCGAGTGGGACCCGGATCGAGGGCTCATAGAGGCGGACCTTCCCCTGAGGCACGCGATGCTCGCCGTGGAAGAAGCCGTTGTCCGAGGTGAACATGAGCACGGTGTTCTTGAGCTCGCCCTCCTGCTGGAGCGTGCTGACCACGTTCTGGACGAGGTCGTCGACGCCGAGCACGGCCTCCGCGCGGGCCCGATACCGGGCATCCACGGCGTCCTGAGCGCTCGCGCTGAGCAGCGGCAGATCCTTGATGTTGGAGGGCTTGTCCGAGACGTCGGCCTCATTGAAGTCCGGATTCCTAGGCGCCTTGAGGCCGGCGAAATGTCCCTCGTAGCGCGGCGCCGCGCGCGGGTTGTCTCCGTTGCAATTGCAAGCGGCCGCCTCCGCGTGCGGATCACGCGGCGCGACGGAGAGATAGAAGGGCTTGTTGCTCGGCGCCCGGCGCCGGATGAAGTCCGCCGCCTTCTGCGAGTACACGTCGGTCTGGTAGGTGGCGGGATCGACGACGTCGGGCGTCGTGCCGTAGTGGACGATCTGCCCGTTCTCGTTGAGCGTGTAGCCGTACGCGGTGTAGGTGCCTCCCGTGAACTGATCGGGGTTGTCGATCGAGCCGTACCACTCGTTCCAGCCGGGCGGGACCGTCGTGTCCGGAACCGTGGCGCCGTAGCCGTTCAGGAACTTGCCGATGTGGGCCGTGTAGTAGCCGGCTCGCTGCAGCCAGACCGGCATCGTGTTGCCGATCGTCGGCGCCAGCTTGCTGTACCCGCCCGAGGGAAGCTGGTTGCCCCTCACCCCGTGGTTGTGCGCGTACTGGCCCGTGAGCATGGTCGAGCGTGACGGGCAGCAGAGCGAGTAGTTGACGAACGAGTTGTCGAAGGTCACTCCCTTCGCCCCGATGTCGGCATTCGTCTTGGTGAGGTACTGCTGCAGGTTGACCGATTGGTCGTCGTCCATGATCAGGACGATGTTCGGGCGCTTCTGCTTGGCGGCGTGGCGCTTCTTCGCTTCGCTGCCGCCGGGAGCGAGGCCGATGGCCGCGCAGAGCAGTGCTGCCACGAGCGAGGCCAGCATGACCCTCCTGCCGACCGCCGGCCTCGAAACCCTCTTGTTTAACGCCCCCTTCCCCACGCCCACCAAAACAAGATCCCGGGCATCGAGTTGCGGTAGTCGAAGCGTGCCTCCTGCGCGGGCGGGCCGGGCTAAGGTACGACCGTGCCCGAATCGGGGGAGGAAGCGGCCGAGACGATCTCCGTAGTACTTGCGGATGACCACGCCGTCGTCCGCAGCGCCCTGCGCCTGATGCTCGAGCGCGAGCCCGACATCGAGGTGGTCGCCGAGGCCGGGGACGCGGATTCGGCCGGCCGCTACGTCAGCGGGCACCGCCCCAAGGTCCTGATCCTCGACATCAACATGCCGGGTGGATCAGGTCTCGCGGCGATTCCCTCGATCCGCGAGCAATCGCCGGCCACGGAGATCGTCGTGCTGACGATGCAGGACGAGACGGCCTTCGCTCGCGAAGCGCTGCAGGCCGGAGTGCTCGGCTACATCCTCAAGGAGGCCGCCAGCGAGGAGCTGGTCAAGGCCGTCCGCATGGCCGCCGAGGGACGCACCTACCTGCAGCCGGAGCTCGGCGCCCGCCTCGCAGCCGAGCCCGATGCGGCGACCCCCGACGATCTCTCCGAGCGCGAGCTGGAGGTTCTCCGGCTGATCGCGCTTGGCCACACGAACAACGAGATCGCCGAGCAGCTCTACCTGAGCGTGCGCACCGTCGAGTCCCACCGCGCGCACATCCAACAGAAGCTGTCGATGACCACCCGCTCCGAGCTCGTCCGCTATGCGATCGAGCGCGGGCTTATTGACGTCTAGCGCTCGTCTGTCCGGCTGGACAGCGGGATCTCGGCGCGTATCCGGGTTCCCGATCCGCGCGTAGAGACGACGTCGAGGGTGCCACCCAGGAGCGCGGCTCGCTCCCGCATGCCGACCAGGCCGAAGCCCTCCGGGACCAGATTGGTCTCGAAGCCGACGCCGTCGTCGCGAACCTCGATCTCGATCGAGCTTCGCGAGGCGCGCACGGTGATGTCCGCGTGGCGCGCCATCGAGTGCTTGGAGGCATTGTTGAGCGCCTCTTGGACGAGGCGGTAGACGGCCGTTTCAAGAACGGGCGTTGGCCGAGTGTCCCCATCGCGAGGCAGATCGAGGTCGCAATTGACCTCCATGGTCGCCGCCTGCTGATGCTGCTCGGCGAGGGCCTGAAGGGCGGCCTCGAGGCCGATCGTGTCGAGCGACGCTGGTCGCAGCTCCGTGATCAGCCGGCGGAGCTTCACGATCTCGTCGTCGATCTGCTCGACAGCGGCCTGGCCGGTCTTCTCGAGCGCCTCGGTGTCCTCCTCCCGCAGCGCCGACGAGAGGCGCATGCGCAGCACCGCGAAGGCCTGGAGGGTCTCGTCGTGCAGCTCCCGCGCCCAGCGGCTGCGCTCCTGCTCGGCGGCGTCGATCGTGTTCTGGAGGCGCTCCTCGGCCATCGACCGAGCCGTCGCCACACCCGTCGCGGCACTGGCGGCGAACGCCTCGAGCATTCGCTGATCCTCGTCGTCGAAGCGGCCGGGGTCGCCGATGCGATCAAGCGCGACAACCACGCCGAGCGGGTCTCCGCGGAAGAGCAGGGGGGCGAGCAGGGTCCGGCCGCTCTCCTCGGCTCCGAGATCCGCCCCGGTGACCCTCCCGAGCAGCACCTGCTCCGAGGCCTCGTGGGCGGAGATCCGGTGTTCTGTGACGTTGGCGTCGAGGCCGTCGGCGACCGCGGCCGTTGCCGCGACGACGAGGTCCTCACCCTCGCGGAGCATGATGATCAGAGCCCTGGCCTCGACCAGCGCCCGTCCCCGCTCGACTATCGCGTCGAGCACCCGGTTGAGGTCCGTCTCGCCGCCAACCGCGATGGCGACGTCGGTCGCCGCCTGCAGCCGCCGGACTGCACGGCGAAGGTCGTCGCGATCCCGTCTGCGGTCGGTGATGTCTCGAATCGCCGCCAGAGCCATCATTCCCTGGTCAGTCGCGACCGTCGAGAGCGAGATCTCACACGGAAACTCGCTGCCGTCCTTGCGCCTGGCATAGAGATCGAGCCCGGCCCCCATCGGGCGGGTGCGCGGAGCGTCGAAGTACCGGTCGCGGTGGGAGACGTGACCTCCGCGGACACCCTCGGGCACAAGCATCTCGACCCGCTCGCCGATCAGCTCGTCCCGCGCATAGCCGAACACAGCCCGGGTTCGCGAATTGACGAGCTTGATCTCCCCGGTCTCATCGACGCCGATGACGGCGTCGGGCGCGAACTCAAGGAACTCACGCTCGAGCGTCTGGCTCGTATCGTCCGCCACGGCGCGAGCATAGATCAGCCGATGTCGGGTAGCCGTGAGTACTCAATGCGTGAGCAATATGGCCCGGCAGTTGCGTGCGTGGCCGCTGCGGCCACCGTACTCCTTGTGCTCGGCTGCGGTGGGGGAAGCGACTCCGCGACCGTCCAGCAGCACACTTCCTCGAGCGGTGCTCCGCTCGGGGGTGCCACCGAGCAGCCGCTATCGCCCGCTGAGCAGCACGGTCAAGAGCTGTTCGTCCAGAACTGCGGCTCGTGCCACACCTTCCACGCAGCCGGGACGATCGGGCAGATCGGCCCGGACCTCAACGACATCGCAGTCAACGAGGAGGATGTGCTGCACGCGATCAGAACGGGTGGCGGACCCCACAGCCACGGAGCCGGCGGGAAGACCGGAAACATGCCCAGGAACCTGGTGACCGGGAAGGACGCGCAGGACGTAACGGCGTTCGTCGCGGCGAACGCCTCCGGCAGCTCTACCCCGTAGTCAGACCTCTTGGTAGAGCGGCCCGTCCCCGCCCTCGGGCAGGGTGAGGCGACCGCCCTTGGCGGTGATCGCACCGCACTGCACGCAGTTCGAAGGCGTGACGTGCACGTCAACCGTCTCCGCGCCGCTCTCGAGCTGCTCCTCGGGAATCTCGTAGACCTGCGCCGGGCACATCGAAACCCAGGTCTGCGCGATCTCCTTCGGCACGCGCTCCTGGATACGGATGTGGTTCGGGGCATCGTCGCGGGTCGCATTGCCCGAGAGGAAGACCGAGTTGAGCTTGTCGTAGAGGTACTTGTTGTCCGGCTTCGGGTAGCTCTTCGCGGCGCCGTCGATCTCAACGGGAATCTCGGCGTCCGACTCCGCCTTCCAGTGACCTCCGGGGAAACGGCCCTTGGTGATGGTCATCGCGCTGGCGAGGGCACCGCCGATGAAGAAGCCCTTCGAGAAGACCTGGCGCATGTTGCGTGACTCGAACAGGTCATCCTCGATGATCGACTTCTTCACCTTGCGCTCGTAGTTCTCGAAGTTGACCGAGTCCTGCTTGAGCGACTCGACGATCGCCTCAGCCGCGTACATGCCGGCGTGCATCGCATAGTGGATGCCCTTCAGCGTCGGCACGTTGACCATCCCGGCGGCGTCGCCGGCGATCATCATGCCCGGGCTGGAGAGCCGCTTCGGCATCGACCAGTAGCCGCCCGACGGGATCGTCTTGGCGCCCCAGCCCACCCGTGTGCCGCCGTCGAGGATCTTCTTGACGAACGGATGCTCCTTGAGCTCCTGCAGGGCGTCGTGACAGGAGAAGGTGGCGTCGGTGGTGTCGAGGCCGACGACGAGGCCGAGCCCGACCTTGTCCTCGCCCATCGGGTAGATGAAGCTGCCGCCGAACTCGTTCCACTTGGCGCGCTTGCGCAGCGGCCAGCCCATCGTGTGGATGACCCGGTCCAGGGGCTTCTCGACCTCCCAGACCTCCTTGACGCCGATCTCCCAGCGCTGCGCGTTCGGGCCGCGCAGGTCGAAGTAGTCGAGCGCGGCACCCGTCAGATGGCCGAGCGTGCCCTCGGCGAGCAGGGTGGCCTTGGCGACCACGTCGGACCCGGGTTCGAAGTTGGAGAGCTCCTCGCCGTCCTTGCCGCGGCCCTTGTCGCCGGAGCGGACGCCGCGGACGATGCGGTCCTCGACCAGCAGCTTGTCCGCGGAGGTCTCGCTGAGGATGTAGACGCCGGCCTCCTCGGCCTTCTCGGCGAGGAAGCGGCCGAGCTTCGCGACCGAGGTCACGTAGTTGCCGTGGTTCCGGAAGTTGGGCGGCATGGGCACCAGAGGCAACGCCATCTTCTTGGTGAGGAGGTAGACCGCGTCCTTGGTGACCTCCTGGTAGACGGGCCAGTCCGAGGGATCGAGGTCGGGGAAGAGCTCCTGCATCGCCGACGGCTTCATGTTCGCCCCCGAGAGCAGGTGCGCGCCCGGAGTCTTGCCCTTCTCGATGACGGCGACCGGGACCTCACCCAGCTTCTCGGTCAACTCGGGTTCGTTCTCCAGCAGCTGCATGAGCTTGTTCGCGCAGGCGAGTCCGGCGGGGCCTCCCCCGACGATCGCCACGCCGACCTCGATCCGCTCCTCTTCGGGATCGGTTATGCCTGTGATGAACTCCTCCGCCGGCTTGACAGGCGGCGGATACTCAGCGGGCTCGACGGGCATCAGCCGCCCTTCTTGGCCTTGATCGCCTCGGTGAGCTTGGGGACGATCTTGTGGAGGTCGCCCACCACGCCGAGGTCCGAGAACTCGAAGATCGGAGCGTTCTGGTCCTTGTTGATGGCAAGGATGTTCTCCGAGTTCTGCATGCCGACCTTGTGCTGGATCGCGCCGGAGATCCCGAGCGCCAGGTACAGCTTCGGGGCGACCGTCTTACCGGTCTGACCGATCTGCGCCGCATACGGGTACCAACCCGCGTCGACGACCGCACGCGTCGCCGCCACGGCGCCGCCCATCGAGTCGGACAGCTGCTCGGCGAGCTCGAAATTCTCCTTCTTGCCGAGCCCGCGACCGCCGCCGACCAGTATGTCGGCGCCCTCGATGTCGACGTCGGCGCCGCGCTGCTCGCCGCGAGTGACCATCCTGGCCTTCGTCGACCACTCCGAGAGCTCGACAGCGACGTCCTCGACCTCGGCCGTGCCGCCGGTCTCGTTCTCGTCGAACGCGTTGAGGCGCCCGATGATGATTCCGGGCTCCTCGACATAGCCGACGTCGGCGATCTGCGAGTCCTGCAGGATGGGCCGCTCGGCAACCAGCTTGCCGTCGACCACATTGACCGCGGTGACCTCCATGGTCACTCCGCCGTTCAGGCGGGCCGTAAGGCCGGCGCCGATCTCGAAGCCCAGCAGTCCTCCTCCGAAGAGCGCGTAGGAGAAGTCGTTGTCGGTCATGACCTTCGCCATGACGTCGACGATCGGCTGGGCGAGGCCCTCTGGGGCCTCCTTGCAGCGGTAGACGTTCTTCACGCCATAGGCGCCCAGGCCGGCGGCGGCGTCATCGGCGACGTCGCCAACCACCACTGCCGCCGCCTCGGTGCCCAGCTCGCCGGCGAGCTTCGCCGCCTCGGAGAGGGCGCCAAGGGAGTTCTTGTTGAAGTTGCCCTCGTCGTCGTGCAGGGCGTAGACCAGGATGCCTCCCATTTAGATCAGCTTCCTTTCCTCGAGCCAGGCGACGATCTTCTCGACCGTCTCGTTGGTGTCCTCGTCCTCGATGATCTCGCCGGCCTCCTTGGCTGGAGGGGGCTTGAGCTCGAGCACGGCGGTGCGGGAACCGCTCTCGCCGACCCGGTCGCCCTCGATGCCGACGTCGCCGATCGCCTTGGTGTCGAGCGGCTTCTTCTTGGCGCCCATGATCGCCTTCAGGCTCGGATAGCGCGGCTCGTTGATCGCGTCTCCGACGCTGATCACCGCCGGCATCTCGATCTCGACGGTGTCGTAGCCGTACTCGGCCTGGCGCTCACAGGTGAGCTTGCCGTCGGCGACGTCCATCTTGATCACCTGGGTCAGTGACGGCATCTTCAGGTGGTCGGCCACCACGGCGCCGATCGTGTAGCACTCGCCGTCATCGGACTGCTGGCCGAGCAGCACCAGGTCGGGGCTCTCGGCCTCCAGGACCTTCGCCAGGGCGTAGCCCGTGGCGCAGACGTCGGAGCCGGTGAGGGCATCGTCGGTCAGGTGGACGGAGCGGTCCGCGCCGAGCGCGACGGCCTTGTGCAGCGCGCGGACGGCGCTGTCGGGGCCCATCGTCACGGCCACGATCTCCTCGACGTCGGCGCCGCCCTCCTTGACCTGCATGGCGGCCTCGAGGGCGTGGGTGTCGAAGGGATTCAGGTTCTTCTCGCCCGAGCGGTCCAGGCGCTTGGTCTCCGGATCGATCCGCTTGTCTACGGCGGCGTCCGGGACCTCTTTGACGAGCACGCAAATCTTCAAGTTGGGGTCCTCTCTTGAATCGGGTGGCTCTTCGGCGGAGCCCTCGCTCAAAGGGCGGCGCGGGATATTAGCGACTGCCCCGACTGGTTGACTGACCAGTCAATCGGTCGAGACCGATGCTAGAGCCTCAGGCTCGCGATGGCGCTAGTTGAACTTGGCGACCAGCGGCTGGCTGCCCGGCGCACCGGAGAGGCGGAGCACCGAGACGTGTTTGGGATCGAGCGGGATCGAGCCGCCCGAGCCACCGGCCGGGTCGAGGCTGAACCAGTGCAGCGGCACCTGGTTCCCGTTGTCTGTGACCAGCTCAGCGCTGGTCAGCCCCAAGCGATGTCCCGGATCCACGTCGATGTGCACCCACGACGGCGATCCCGAGTAGCTGAACACCGTGCCGGCGTCCACCCCACCCTCGGTCTGGAGAAGGTAGGACTCGAACTCCTTGCCGTTGGCCTGCTGCAGGGTGTGCCGATAGTTGGACGCAAGCCGCAGGTCGGGAGCGACGACGGCGAGCGTGATCCCCACGGCCGCGAGCGCCGCGGCGGCGGGAGCGAGGACGAGCCGCAGCCGGCGCCGGCGCCTGGGCTGTGGCGCCGGGAGCAGCTCGTTCAAAACCCGCGACTCGAAGCCCACCGGGGCCTCTCGGTGCGGGGCAAGCAGCAGCAGATCGTCGGCGACTTCCGAGAACTTCTCCACCTCGGCACGGCAGTCCGGGCACTCGGCGAGGTGCTGAAGGGCGCGTCCGCGCTCCTCACCCTCGACGATGCCGAGCGCCAGCTCGGCCGCCATCTCCCGGGTCTCCTGGCAGTGGGCGTCCACTACTCGAACACCTCCATCTCCGAGCGCAACTTGATCATCGCCGTGCGGATTCGGGTCTTGACGGTGCCGAGCGGGACGTCGTCGAGATCGCTGATCTCGCGGGCAGTCCGCCCCATGTAGGCCGAGAGCACCAGCGCGCGTCGCTGGTCATCAGGCAGGTCCGTGATCGCCGAGCGGAGCTGTTCGCGCTCATCCGGCTGCAGACCCGCCTCGTCCGCGCCGGGAACCTGATTGTCGATCGAGATCTCCGCGGCGATCACCTCCGGATCGACCGGATCGAGGCGCTTCATCCGGGTGATGTCGATCGCCAGGTTGCGAGCGATCGAGAGCAGCCAGGTGGAAACCCGGCCCTTGCGGGCGTCGTAATTGCCGGCGTGCCGGTAGACCCGGGCAAAGGTCTCCTGGGACACCTCCTCCGCGAGCGCGGGCTGGCGGACGATGGTCAGCGCAAGGCCGAAGACGCGCCCCTGGAAGCGGCGCACGAAGGCTGCCGCGGTGCGCGGGTCGCCGGTCGCGAAACCTGCGAGCAGTGCCTCGTCGGAGGGGTCCACGTCATTTCCTACGTTCGGCATGCGATTTGGGATTGATTGCGCCGCCCCAATCCCGGCTGCCCCGGCGAGCGTAGTAGGGGCGAGGGGGGATCAAGAAACACCACCTCACCAAGGTAAAGGAGCGCCCGTGAAGCGCATACATCGTTTGATTCTTGCCGGCGCGTGCAGCCTCGCCCTCGGCATCGGCCTGGCTGCGTGTGGCGGCAGCAGCAACGACAGCTCGACCAATTCGGCCACCCCGGCAGCGACCGGCAGCTCGGCTAGCAGCGGCGGCTCGACCGCCACCACCGGCGGGACTGCGGCGGGCAACACCAGCTCGAGCGGCGGCAGCAGCGGCGGGTACGCATACTGATCAAACGGGTCGCGCTGACGCGCGCCCCCGCATCTAGGCCGGTTCGCGCGCTGCGACCGCGCGCCGCACGAACTCGACGATCTCGTCGGTCGGCGCACCCGGAGTGAAGACCTCGGCGACCCCGAGCTTCTTGAGCTCCGGGATGTCGTCGGCCGGGATCGTCCCTCCCACCGTCACCACGACGTCCTCGGCGCCCTGTTCCGAGAGCAGCTCGACGACGCGGGGAACGAGCGTCATATGCGCGCCCGAGAGGATCGAGAGGCCGACCGCATCGGCGTCCTCCTGGATGGCGGTCTCAGCGATCTGCTCGGGCGTCTGGTGCAGGCCCGTGTAGATCACCTCCATACCGGCATCGCGCAGAGCGCGGGCGATGATCTTCGCTCCGCGGTCGTGACCGTCGAGTCCGGGCTTGGCGACCACGATCCTGATTTTTCTGGCTGCTTCGGTAGGCACTATTCAGTCATGCGTTCGTTCAATGGCGAGTTAACCGTAGTTCAACCGCAGGTTTCTACGGTTTCAAGCGCGTTATCCCGATACGAGAATGAGTAGTGCGTAGGGGAATCGGTTCAACAGGAGGCACAGCGGTGTACGACGTTCTCTTTCTGGATCACAGCCACGGGCAGAAGTTGCTTGCCAGCGGGCTCGACCGTGACGATGCCTGTCACGTCGCCAGGACCGAGTCCGAGAGACGCGGAGTTGGCAGGATGTTCCTGGCGGGCTCCGAGCTCGACCGCCGCGGCGTGGTGCTCTGATCGTCGAGTCGGCCGCGCGGGCCGCTTAGCCAGCCGTCGTAGGTTGCCCCGGCGGGCGACCTCTGCCTGGCATCTGCTCCGATCTGACGCGCGATCCCCTTGAAGTCGACCGAGTTCCGGCGTCGCGCGCGGTGCTGTCCTCGACTCGAGGCATTCGGGCCCGCCGGCGGAGGCGCCGACTTGAAGCCGTGGCGGTAGTGCCAGAGCATCGCGTCGAGCGACGTCCTGCGGGACCTGGTCGGTGCCCTCCAGATCGAGGCCCTTCGGACGCGGCGCGTTCTCTGCGCGTGTTGGGATTCGTCGCGGTCATGTTCACGCTCGGCATGATCGCGTTGTACGGCGCCGAGTTGCCCGCGTTGGGGCGAAGGCGTCATAGAGCGGGACAGCCAGCGCCTCGGCGAGGTTCGTGGACTGCATGCCGGAGATGATCTCCAGGGTGCGCAGGAATGAGAGCTGGTCGTACCGGTTGTGGACCACCGCGCCCTGCTCGGTGTAGGGGCTGATCGCCAGCGCCGGGATGCGGTGCGCGTCGACGTGGTCGGCGCCGTTCTGCGAATCGTCTTCGACGACGAGGATCAGCGAGCTGTTCCAGATCGGGGAGTGGGAGATCTCGTCGACCATCTGCCCGAGGCCCCAGTCGTTGTTGGCGATGTCCGCGTTCGGCGTGCGCTTGCCGGGCTCGAGACCCTGCGTGTGGTCGAGCGGGCAGAGAGATGTAGTTGAAGGTCGGCACCGAATTCGAGGCGACCTGGTTTTCGAACCGCGTCTTGAAGCAGTGAATCTCGATGTGTCGCCGGGGTTCGCCCCCGGCGGCAGGCGTCGAGTCGTAGACGTCCCCGGTCTTCGGGCCGATGGCCGGGGTATCGAATATCGAGATGTCGCTGTCGTAGCACGCGCTTGGATCGTTGAGCTGAACGTCGCTGTGGCTGGTGTTGAGCACCTGGCCGTTTTCCTGCGGTCTCCGCAGGCGTCCGGTCCTTGTCGGCGAACGGCGAGATGCCGGCCAGCCCCTCCCCGTAGTTGTAGAAGGAGACCCCCTCCTTCAGCATGCGCTGGAAGATGTAGCCCTTGGGCGGCGCGCTGACCACGTACGAGCCGAAGTCGTACGGCCGATTGCGACCGGCGTAGTTCTGGTGCCAGTTCTTGGTCACGTAGTCGGAGACCGCGCCGGCGGCGGTCCAGTAGTGACCGTCGATCGAGGCCTCCGAGTTGGCGTAGACGTGGTCTAGCAATGGGAAGCGCTGTGCGAGTGCATGCAGGTTCGGCGTGATCGAGTTGTTGAACAGCGTCCAGCGACGGATCGCCATCGCCGCGCGGGTCATCGCCGAGCATCTGGTCGTAGGTGCGGTTCTCCCGGACGATGTAGAAGACGTGCTTGATCGGCCCGCCGGCTCGGATCGGGGTGTCGGGCGGCGCGCTCCGGGCGTCCGCCGGAATCACCTGGCGCTCGCCGATCGGGGTGAGCTTGCGGATCTTGCTTATCGCTCGGGTAGTTGAGGACCCCGGACGCCCCGGTGACGATGGAGGGCAGGTACTGGTTCAGGTAGGTGTCGTCGCCGGTGTCCGGGTTGGGACCTCCGGGGTTCGGCCCGACCCCGAGCCCGCGCGCCGACACCCAGACGAGCTGGCGACGCGTGCGGGGTCGCCGCGACGGCCGTCGGATACGAGCCCGTCGGGATGCGGCCCACCAGCTGGAACGGCCGGGCCTTCCGGCGATTCGACTTCCCCTTCCCCTTGCCCTTGTGCTTGGCTGCGGGCTGCGCGACCGCCAGGGTGCTCTTCTTGCCGCCCTTCCCGTTTCCGCCGTGCTTCTTCTTCTTCTTCTTCTTGCCCGCCTTCTTCCCCCCCTGCCCGCAGCCCTTGGCGCGCGAGAGGGCGAAGACGGCGACGGCGTCCTCTCCCGAGTCCGCCGACAGCAGGTCGCAGCCGTCGGGCGTGACGCTGACGTTCGTGGGTGAGCTGCCGACGCCCTGAGAGCGCTCCACCGACAGGGTCCTGACCACGTCGAATGTGTTGGTGTTGATCACCGTGATCGTGTCCTGGTTGGCGTTCGCGATGAACGCAAGGGGCGCCTTCGGGATCGACGGCCATGCCCTCCGGATGCGAGAGGCGCGGCGCCACCTGGACAGTCTTGACGACCTGAACGGTGGCGAGATCGATCACGGAGACTGTGCCCCCGGTCTCGCTGGTCACCATCCCGTACCTGCCGTCAGCCCGGATCGCCGCCCCGTAGGGGTAGTGACCGACGTTGACGTAGCGGACGTTGCCAGTGGTGGTGTCGATCACAGCCGCGGCGTCCGCGAGGTTGAGAGCGACCAGGAGGGTGCGCCCGTTGCGGCTGACGGCGATGTCCCGGGGCCAGGAGATCTTCGCCGATGCCGGCGGGAAGTCCTGGGCGGCCGGCGCGTCGCTCGGCGGGGGGACAGAGATCAGCCCGGCCCGGCTCGCGATCCCGGTCTTCGGGTTGTAGCGGAGAACGTGGACCACGTCACCCTGCAGGCCGGGGGTGCTCGGGTCGACCTTCTCGGCCGTGTGGCTCGAGTCCTTGACGCCCGAGACGTAGACGGTGCGGCCGTCGGGGGCCATGGCGATGCCACCGCTCAGCCCCGGGAAGGGGATCGTCTGCACGACCGTTGCCGACCTTCCCCGCGACCGTGCACGCTAGCCGTTGCACTTCTTCGCCTTATTGCCCTTCTTGCCGCACGGGGTCTTCGCGACCTGCACGATGCGGACGTCGTTGCGGCCGCGTCCAGTGGACAGGGCCCAGAGGAAGCGGCCGTTGGGGTGATGGCGCCGCCGGTCGGAAGGTTCCCGAGCTGGGTCAGACGGCCCTCTGGGTGGAGCTTGCGCCCGATGGGCTGGATCCCGTTCGCGGGGCCGATAACCCCGAGCGGGTCCTGGACCGCGGCATACGCAACGCCTCCGGCACACGCCAGGGCGACCAGAATCCCTACCGGTCCGACCCGCACTCTCCTCACTGGCGCAACTCTAGAAGACGGGGAGCTCGGTGTAGTTACCGAATACCTGCTGCAGCGTCGCCACCATCTCGCCCTCGGAGACCCTCGCCCGTGCACAGTCCAGGATCGCCGGCATCAGATTGGCATCGGTTGCCGCGGCGGCCCCGAGAGCGCCGAGGGTTCGCTCGACCTCGGCCGAGTCCCGCCGGGCCTTGGTCGCCTCAACCCTCCCCTTCTGCTTGCGCTCGAGCTCGGGATCGATCCGGAGGATCGGGATCGCCTCATCGTCTTCCTGTACGTAGTCGTTGACGCCGACCACGATCCGCTGCTTGGAGTCCACCTCCTGCTGGTAACGGAATGAAGCGTCGGCGATCTCGCGCTGCGGGAAGTTCTGCTTGATGGCCTCGACCATGCCGCCGAGCTCGTCGATGCGCGCGAAGTACTCATAGGCGGCGCGCTCCATCTCGTCGGTCAGGGTCTCGACGAAGTAGGAGCCTCCGAGCGGGTCGATCGTGTTGGTGACGCCGGTCTCGTGCGCGATCACCTGTTGCGTCCGCAGGGCGATCCGGACGGCCTCCTCGGTCGGCAGGGCGAGGGCCTCGTCGTACGAGTTCGTGTGCAGCGACTGGGTGCCGCCCAGCACTCCGGCGAGCGCCTCGATCGCCGTGCGGATGATGTTGACCTGGGGCTGCTGGGCCGTGAGCGAGACGCCTGCGGTCTGCGTGTGGAAGCGCATGCGCAGCGACTCGTCCCGTTTGGCCCCGTAGGTCTCGCGCATCTCGCGGGCCCAGATCCGGCGCGCCGCGCGGTACTTGGCGATCTCCTCGAAGAAGTCGATGTGGGCGTTGAAGAAGAAGGAGAGCCGCGGCGCGAAGTCGTCGATGTCCATGCCGCGCTCGATCGCCTGCTCGACGTAGGTGAATCCGTCCTTGAGCGTGAAGGCCAGCTCCTGTTGGGCGGTCGAGCCGGCCTCGCGGATGTGGTACCCGGAGATCGAGATGGGGTGCCAGCGAGGCATGTGCTCGGTCGCCCACTCGATCATGTCGCCGACCAGGCGCATGGCGGGCTCGATCGGGAAGCACCACTCCTTCTGTGCGATGTACTCCTTGAGGATGTCCGTCTGGATCGTGCCGCCGAGCCGCTCCGGGCCGATTCCCTGCTCCTCGGCCGTGGCGACGTAGAAGGCGAGGAGGATCGCCGCCGGCGCGTTGATGGTCATCGAGGTGGTGACCTCGCCCAGGTCGATCCCCGCGAACAGCGTCTCCATGTCGTCGAGCGTGTCGATCGCCACCCCCTCGACCCCGACCTCCCCGAGCGAGCGGTCCGCGTCGGAATCGAGACCCATCAGGGTCGGCATGTCGAAGGCGGTCGAGAGCCCGGTCTGGCCATGGTCGAGCAGGTAGTGGAAGCGCTCGTTCGTCTCCTCGGCCGTGCCGAAGCCGGCGAACTGCCGCATCGTCCAGAGCCGGCCGCGGTACATCGAGGGGTAGACACCGCGGGTGTAGGGGTACTCGCCGGGGTAGCCGAGGTCGCGCCCGGGGTCCGCCCCGCCGCGGTCCTCCTCGGTGTAGAGGGGCTTGACCTCCTCGCCGGAGATCGTCTCGAAGAGCGCCTCGCGCTCCTCGAGTTGCGAGTAGACCTCGGACAGCCACTCGTGGGCGCGCCGTTGTGCTTCGGGCTCTACGGCCATGCGGGAAGTCTAAGCCGCGCCCAGGGCGCCCCGTGGTCAGTCCGCTTCGCGGCGGCGGCGCGCGTCGAGCAGGGCAAGGTCAGCTCTCTCGATCAGCTCGCCGAGGCTGTCGTCGTCTCGCAGCTCAGCGAGGCCGAAGGAGAGGGACGCCCTCGCCCGGTCTTCGGCGAGCGAGTTCTGTATTCCGGCGAAGCGCTCCTCCGCCTGCGCCAGATCGACCCCGGTGACGGCGCAGACGAACTCGTCCCCGCCGAAGCGGACGATCGGCTCGTATGAGCGGATCTGAGACCGGATGGCGGCCACCACGTCTCGCAACAGGGCGTCCCCGGCCGCGTGGCCATCGCGATTGTTCACGCGCCTGAGATTGTCCACATCGATGAATGCGAGCACCAAGGTGCCGTCGCCGCGACGAGCGCGGTCGATCTCGGCCTGTAGCGCGTCCTCCCCTGATCCACGCCGGAATGCTCCGGTGAGCTCATCCAGATGGGCGCGACGCAGCTCCGCGAGTGCCGCCTCGCGCTCCTCGGCAGCGCGCTCGCGGTCCGCGGCGGCCTGGGCCCTGTCCTCCGCCGCCCTCGCTCGATCCCTCGCAGCCTGCTCCCTCAGCTCGGCGGCGTGGGTGATCGCCGTTCGCAAGGGGAGGCCACGGGACGCCATCTTTCGCTCGATCTTGGCCGAGTCGCGATCTCGTCGCTCGGCAGCGCCGTCACGGGCCTGCGCGGTCACGTCGCGCTGCCATGCGGTCGTGTCCCTTCGCGCCGCAAGGCGGGCGAGCTCTTCGGCGGCCTGCGCGCGAGCCTTGCCGGCCTCCTGATCGCGATCGGAGGCGAGCTGGTCGCGGTCGGAGGCGAGCTGGTCGCGATCGGCGAGCGCCAGCTCCGCATCGGAGAGCGTCTGGCCGGCGTCAGATCCCGTCTGGTCCCTGTCCGCTCCGTTCTGATCCGAAGCAGCGAACGCTTGATCCACCGCGACCTGCGAAAGACGCGTCAGATCAGGATTCTCTCCCCCGCCGTTCCGCTGGCGGGACCGTTCTTCCCCGGTTCCCTCTGTTGGCAAAGCGCTCCTATCCCGCGCCTGCCCTCGGGCGTCGCCCGCCGGCAGAACGCTTGAACAGCACGAGTGTGCCACACAACCAGAGCAATACTCCCGTCTGGAGTGAAGATTTCCCGGCGGTGCTGTCTAGCGGCGCAGGGAGCCCGAAACGCCGCCAAGCCTGCCGCCATGGCGTCGCTTGGAAGCGAGGGCGCCGAGCCCGCCGGCGGCCGCCGCTAGGACCGTCGCACCCGCAATCGCAAGCTTGCGCCCCAGCTTCTCGAAGCGCATCACCCGCCACCCCTCCTGGCGCGCGATTTCGAGCAGCTCCGCATCGGGATTCACCACCACCGCATTGCCGACGGAGCGCAGCATCGGCAGGTCGCTGGCCGAGTCCGAGTAGGCGTAGGAGGCGTCCATGTCGATGTCGTGCTTCTCGGCGAAGCGCTGCATCGCCTCGACCTTGCCCTTGCCGTACACGAAGGGCCCATCCATCTCGCCGGTGAACTTGCCGTCGGCACCCACCGCCCACGCGGTCCCGATTCCGCCCTCCATCCCGAGCACGGCGGCGAGTGCCTTGACCAGGTCGTTGCCCGCGGCGCTGACGATGAACGTCGCGCGGCCCTCGTCCTGGTGCTGATGGACCTCATCGAGCATCTGCGGATAGATGCGAGGCAGGATTCCCGCAAGCACCGCCGGCGCCATCCGCTCCACGTCGCGCTCGGGCATCTCGGCGAAGACCTTCTTGGCGACGTCGAGCACCGCGTTGGTCTGCTCGTCCGAGGAGCCGCGAAGACGGTAGCGGAGGTGGTCCCATCCCCATTTGGCCAGCTGGCGGCGAGGGACGAAGCCGCGCTGATTGGCGACCCGCGCGAAGACCATGCCGGACGAACCGGCCATCAGTGTCTTGTCGAGATCGAAGAAGGCTGCTCCGGGCATGGTCCCGGAGCCTAGCCCTCGGCGATCATGGACTAGCCCCCGTTGACCTCCACGAGGATCGCATCGCCCTGGCCGCCGCCCGAGCAGATCGCCGCGCAGCCGAGGCCGCCACCACGCCGCTTCAGCTCGTGCACCAGCGCACCGACGATGCGGGCGCCGGAGGCGCCGATCGGATGGCCGAGGGCGATCGCGCCGCCATTCACGTTCACCTTGTCCTCGTCGATCTCGAGCATCCGCATGGAATTGATCGCCACCGATGCGAAGGCCTCGTTGATCTCCCAGAGGTCGACGTCGCCGGGCTGCTTGCCGATCTTCTCGAGCGCCTGCATCGCCGCCTTCGCGGGCGTCCGTGCGAGGTAGGGGAAGTCGTCGGCCACCTGCCCGTAGGCGAGCACCGTGGCGATTGCGCTCTTGCCGTTCTGCTTCGCCCACTCGTCAGACGCGACCACGACGGCGCCGGCGCCGTCGTTGACCCCCGGCGCGTTGCCGGCGGTATGGGTGGCGTCGTCGCCGCCGACCGCCTTCAGCTTGGAAAGCACCTCGAGGGTGGTGTCGGGCCGGATCGCCTCGTCGGCCGCCACTTCGGTGTCGCCCTTCCGCGAGTGGACCGTCACGGTGACGATCTCCTCGGCGAGCTTGCCGTCCTCGGTCGCCTTGTGCGCGAGCTGATGGGAGCGCTCGGCGAAGCGGTCCATGTCGGCGCGCGTGATCTCGAGCTCGTTCGAGACCTCGCTTGCCTCGTTGATCATCTGCTTCTCGGTGAAGGGGTTGGTGAGGCCATCGTGGGTCATCGCGTCGATGGCGGTGACGTCGCCCATCCGGAAGCCGAAGCGGGCGCCGGGCAGCAGGTATGGGGCCTTGCTCATCGACTCCATCCCTCCGGCCACTCCGATCTCGAGGTCATCGGCGCGGATCGCCTGATCGGCCAGCCCGATCGCCCGCATGCTGGAGGCGCAGACCTTGTTGATGGTCTCCGAGGGAACTTCCTTGGGGATGCCGGCCTTGATCTGGGCCTGGCGGGAGGGGATCTGGCCCTGGCCGGCCTGCAGCACCTGGCCGTAGACGACGCCCTGGACCTCGTCGGCCTTCACGTCGGCGCGGTCGAGCGCCTCCGAGATCGCGGTGCCGCCCAGGTCGGTGGCATCGAGGGACGAGAGCCCGCCGCCCATCTTCCCGAAGGGGGTTCTGGCGGTAGAGAGGATGACCGTCTTCGACATCTGCGCCTTTCGTTTGGCCCGCGGCCTGTCCGCGGGTCTTTCCCAAGTTGGTGGGGGAAGGTTAGTGACCGTCTGTAATCTGGCGCTCCTTGCGCGTCGCCGTCTCCGACAAGCTGCTCTCCGAGGCCGACTCCGATCTCCTCGCTGTCCTCGTGTTCGACGGTGACGAGCTTCCCGAGCCACTTGCGGATGCCCGCGGCGCTGAGGACGTCAAGGGCGGGTACAAGAAGACCAGCCTGATTCACCCGGAGAAGCCCCGGCGCGCGCTCGTGGTCGGCCTGGGCAACCGCGACGAGTTTGAGCCGGAGCGCGCTCGCGTCGCCGGCGCGATCGCCGCCCGTACCGCCGGCTCGATGGACGCGACCTCGATGACTCTCGCAGGCCCGGATGCCGACGACCCCAGGGCACTGGCGACGGCGGCCGTCGAGGGGGCGATCCTGGCCTCCTATCGCTTCGACCGCTTCAAGTCGAAGAAGGACGGCGATGACGATTCGGGCAAGCACCTCGAGGAGCTGACGGTGATCGGCGACAGCGAAATCGGGGAGGCGGTCGAGGCGGCTCGCATCGGCGCCGAGGCGGAGAACTTCGCCCGGGAGCTCCAGGACCTGCCCTCCAACGTCGTCACCCCCTCCTACCTATCGGGCCGGGCCAAGGCGATCGCCGATGAGCACGCCTCCGCGACCTGCGAGGTCCTCGGCCGCGAACAGGTCGCCGAGAAGGGGATGGGCGGCCTCGTGGCCGTCTCGCAGGGAACCGCCGAGGAGCCCCAGCTGATCGTGCTCCGCTACGAGGGCGGCGGCGAGGGTGAGACCCTCGGCCTGGTCGGCAAGGGCGTCACCTTCGATTCGGGCGGCATCTCGATCAAGCCCTCGGCCGGCATGCAGGAGATGAAGATGGACATGTCCGGGGCGGCCGCGGTGCTCGAGGCCGTGTCTGCGATCGCCAAGCTCGAGCTGCCGATCAACATCCTGGCCGTCATCCCCTCCACCGAGAACATGCCGAGCGGGACGGCGGTGAAGCCCGGCGACATCATCACCCAGCTGAACGGCAAGACGGTCGAGGTGAACAACACCGACGCCGAGGGCAGGCTGATCCTGGCGGACGCCCTGTCCTACTCGGTGGAGCTCGGCGCCGATCGGATCGTAGATCTGGCGACCCTGACCGGCGCGGTGATCATCGCGCTCGGCTCCACCTACGCCGGATTGATCTCCAACGACGACGCCTTCGCGGCGGAGGTCGAGGGAGCCGCGGGCCGTACCGGAGAACTCGCCTGGCGCCTCCCCCTCCACCCGGAGTACAAGGAACTCACCAAGGGCACAGACGCCGACCTCACCAATGCCTCGTCGAAGCGCAAGGCGTCGACGATCTACGCCGGCTCGTTCCTCGAGGAGTTCGTGGACGGCAAGCCCTGGGTCCACCTCGACATCGCCGGCACCGCCTGGGACGTCGGCCGGGAGTACACCGGCAAGGGCCCGAGCGGTTTCGGGACGAGGCTGCTCATAGACCTTGCGCGGTCGCTCGCCACGGGATAGGTTCCTCCCGTCCGTCCACAATTCGGGGAGAAGTCACCATGACGAAGGGGTTCGTCGGGCTCGTTGGCATTGCTGCGTCTGCATTCATGTTGTTGTTCGCACCGGGAGCGTCCGGGGCGACGGTCGTCGGCGACTACCAGCTACAGGGGAACCTCGCCTCGTCCGGCGCGGGTCCCGTCCTGACCGAGGTCGGCAGCGGAGGCCCGACCTCCTTCCAGAGCGAGACCGTGATGGGCACGAACCGCCAGGTCCTGGCCTTCCCGCAAGACACCGGACTCTCGATGCTGCCGAGCGTCGGCACCGGCGACGTCCCCTACTCAGTCGTCACCACATTCCGCTTCCAGACCCTCGATCTCTACCGGCGAATCCTCGACCCACTCCAGGGTGGTTCGGATAGTGGCTTCTACGAGTTCAACGGTGCGGCGGACATCTTCGGGGTCGGCGAGGCAATGGGACCCACCGCCTTCACGCCGAACACGTACGCGACCGTGGCATTGACGAGCTTGCCGTCCGCAGGGAGCAGGTTCTACGTCAATGGGGCGGCGCCGCCCGTAGAGCTGAACGAGACGTTCCCGGTCGTCGCCGACAACCTCCGCTTCTTCCTCGACAATGGCAGCGAAAACTCAGCTGGCGCAGTGTCCTGCATCCGCGTCTTCACGGGTGTCCTGACCGATGCCGAAGTTGCTGCGATCGGATCCAGCCCCACGTGCCAGGCACCGGCGCCTCCGCCGGCAAAGAAGAAGTGCAAGAAGCACAAGAAGAAGCACCGCTCGGCGGAGTCGGCCAAGAAGAAGTGCAAGAAGCACAAGAAGCGCTGAGCTAGACGGCGAGCAGACGCAGCAGGCGACGGCCGAGCACTCGGTCGCCCTCGATCCTGACCCTGCCGCTGGCGAGCCTGCCCAGCGCTTTCCTGCCCCGCGGGCGGCGCGGGTCCGGTACGCCGTGCAGCCGGCCCTGAAGGGTCGGCACCGTCGCGAAGTGGACGATGTCGGGGAGGCGGCCGGAGATGACGAGGTCCGGCTTGCGCGAGTCGCCGTCCTCGACGACGACGCTGCGCGGCTTGAAGTGGATGCGCAGCGGCGCGAAATCCTCGGCGAAGCGGAAGACGACGCGGCCTCGCATCTGCGCAGCCAGCTCGGGCTCGCGCGCGATGCCGCGCTCGATCAGGCCGAAGATGCTCGGCGCGACTCCGTCCTCGACCATACGGCCGAGGCGGATCGTCGGGGCCCTGCCATTCGAGCTCACCCCTCGATCGTAGGGAGAGCTACAGCTCGAACAACAGGCAGGTGCTGGTGCCGGTGGCGAGCAGCTTGCCCGTCTCGACCGAGGTCAGCTTCGCCTCGGCCGTCGCGGTCTTGCGGCCCCTGTGGATCACGACCGATTCGGCTCGTACCGCGCCGGTGTCCCGGGTGATCGGGCGCAGGTACTTCACCTCGAGCGTCTGGCTCGTGTAGCCGACGCCGGCCGGACAGGTGGTGTGCACCGAGCAGCCGAGAGCGGAGTCGAGGATCGTCGAGGCGTAGCCGCCGTGCACCACCCCGATCGGGTTGTAGTGCTCCTCGCCGGGCTCGCCGACGAAGACCGCCCTCCCCTCCTCCAGCTGCTCGATCGAGAAGTTCATGACGACAGCGATCGGGGGCGGTGGGATCTCGCCCGACTGGATGGCGCGGACGTAGTCGAGGCCGGCCATCTGCGCACCGGCGGCGGCCGATGGCACCGGGTCCTGCCAGGTGAGCGTCCTGGTGCGGGTGATCTCCGGCGCGCTCTGGGCGAATGCCTCGGCCGCGTCGGTTGCCTTTTCCACCCGCCCGTCAGGGGGCGGCGAGATGCTCACGCGCGCCCCGGGCGGCGACGGGCGCGCTTGCGCCCGCCGTTGTCGCGGTCCCGGCGGACCGGATAGCGAAGGTCAGCGAGGATCTCCTCGGAGCTGATCTTGACCTGCTCTGGATGGAACTCGAATCGCAGTGCTCTCATGACCGCGCCTCTTTCCGTGTCGTTGGTTGCTTCACGCAACTCCAACGAGCCGGACACTACCAGCGTGAGTTGCATGACGCAACCGAGTGTGCGAAGATCACAGTCGTGCTTGGCAACGACTACGAGGGACAGACCTGCTCCATCGCCCGCAGCCTCGAGCTGGTCGGTGAGCGCTGGACCCTGCTGGTCGTGCGGGAGATCTTCCACGGCCGGCGCAAGTTCTCCGAGATGCAGAAATCCCTCGGCGTCGCGCGGAACGTCCTCACCTCCCGCCTCCAGCGCATGGTCGACGAGGACATCATCGAGCGGCGTCCCTACAGCGAGCGGCCCGAGCGCTACGAGTACTTCCTGACCGAGAAGGGGCTCGACCTGTGGCCGGTGATGACCGCCCTGATGTTCTGGGGTGACAAGTACGAGCCGCTGCCGGACGGCCCCCCGGTTCTCGTCGTCCACAAGGAGTGCGGTGGCGAGATCGACGAGCGCCGGATCTGCACCAAGTGCGGCAAGCCGCTGACGGTCCGCGAGACCCGCGCCGTCGAGGGGCCTGGAGCGGCGGCCAAGGTCACCGCCGCCGCCTGAGCGACGTCCGTACACTCCCCGCGCCCAAATGGACTTCGACCTGACCGACGAGCAGCGACTGCTGCGCGACACCGTTCGAGACTTCGCCCGTCAGGAGGTGGCCCCGGTGGCCGAAGAGCTCGACCGGACAAAGGCCTTCCCTTACGAGCTTGTCAAGAAGATGGGCGAGCTCGGCCTGATGGGGATTCCGTTCCCGGAGGAGTACGGCGGCGGGGACGCCGGCACCCTGGCCTACTCGCTCGCGGTCGAGGAGCTGACCCGGATCGACTCGTCGGTCGCGATCACGATGGCGGCGCACACCTCACTGGGGACGATGCCCATCCACATGTGGGGGACAGACGAGCAGAAGAACGACTGGATGCCGCAGCTCTGCAGCGGCGAGAAGCTCGCGGCGTTCGGGCTGACCGAGCCCGAGGCCGGCTCCGACGCCGGCAACACCCACACCACGGCGAAGCTCGATGACGGCCAGTGGGTGGTGAACGGCGCCAAGCAGTTCATCACCAACTCCGGAACCGACATCTCGGGCTGCGTGACGATCACCGCGGTCACCGGCCAGGAGAACGGCAACAAGGAGATCTCCAACATCATCGTCCCGAACGGGACCCCGGGGTACGAGACGGGCGAGCCCTACCGAAAGATGGGCTGGAACGCCTCGGACACCCGCCCCCTGAGCTTCGACGAGTGCCGGGTCCCGGAGGACAATCTGCTGGGGCCGCGCGGGCAGGGCTTCAAGCAGTTCCTTGCGATCCTCGATGGCGGCCGGATCGGCGTCGCCGCGATGGGCGTCGGGCTGGCCCAGGGCGCGCTCGACGAGGCGATCTCATACTCGAAGGAGCGTCAGGCGTTTGGGCAGCCGATCGGCAAGTTCCAGGCGATCCAGGCGAAGATCGCCGACCTTTCAGCCCAGATCGAGGCGGCCCGGCTGCTGGTCTACCGTGCCGCGATCCTCAAGGACCGGGGCGAGCCCTTCACGCTGACGGCGGCCCAGGCCAAGCTGATCACCGGGCGGCTCGCGGTCCGAGCTACCGAGGAGGCCGTGCAGATTCACGGCGGCTATGGCTACATCGAGGAGTACCCGGTCTGCCGCTTCTACCGCGACGCGAAGATCCTCACCATCGGCGAGGGCACCGACGAGGTGCAGCAGATGGTGATCGCGAGGCAACTCGGAATCTGAGATTCAGTCCTCGGCGGGGACCGCGGTGATCTCGTCCGCGTCCTGCTCAGCGACCTCGGCGGCCCGGCCCTGGCCCTCGCGGATGCCCCAGTGTGCGCATAGCTCGAGCTCCTGCAGTGCGGTCAGCGACTCGTTCGGGCGGAAGCGCGGCGCCTCGCGGATCCAGTCCCGCTCGTAGGCGGCCCACAGCCGGCCGGCGCCCTGGGCGACGTGCTCAAAGGGGATCGCCGTGCAGCCGGCGAGCGGCCCGAGCCGGATCAGCGCCCAACGGGGCTCTCCATCGTTGGCGTCCACGTGGATCCCGGCGATCCGGCCGAGGGTCTTGTTGCCGAGGCCGTCGATCTGCATGCCCTCCCAGCCGGTTGCGTCCTCCAGGCTGGGCAGCGATGCGCTGCTCCGGTCCTTGCCCTTGGTGGTCTGGGATTTGGCTGCCTCAGTCATCCTCACGCTCCAGCAGGTCCTTGGCCGCGCTGGCGGGGTCGATCTCCCGTTTGACGACGCGGTCGAGGAGCTCGCGGACCGACGAATCGTCCGCGACGGTCGCCTCCAGCCGTCGCCGCATCCTGGAGGCTGCCAGCTCCAGGACCTCGTTGCGGAGATTGCGGGCCCTCCGCTCCTCCAGCGTGCCCTCGGCCTCGATGTGCTCGCGATGCTCGGTGATCTTCTCGGCCAGCTCGGCGACGCCCTCCCCCTTCGCGGCCTCGGTCTTGATGATCGGGACCCTCCACGAGGTCGCCGGCCCGAGAGAGAGCACACCGCGGATCTCCCGGATCATGGTGTCGGTCATCGGGTGGTCGGCCTTGTTGACCACGATCACGTCGGGGATCTCCATGACCCCGGCCTTCAGTGCCTGGATCGAGTCTCCGGAGCCCGGCATCAGGACCAGGACGATCGTGTCGCCGTGGTCGACGATGTCGATCTCGGCCTGACCGACGCCGACGGTCTCGATGAAGACGTCGTCCTTGCCGGAGGCGTCCATCAGCAGAGCGGCCTGCAGGGTGGCCTCGGAAAGCCCGCCGAGCGCACCGCGACTCGCCATCGAGCGGATGAAGACGCCGGAATCCAGGAAGTGATCCGAGAGGCGGATGCGGTCGCCGAGCAGCGCGCCGCGAGTGAATGGGCTCGACGGGTCGATCGAGAGCACGGCGACCTGGCGGTCGGCCTTCCGCATCTCGGCGGTCAGCGCGCCGATCAGGGTGCTCTTCCCCACCCCGGGCGGTCCGGTCAACCCGACGATCCGAGCCTTTCCGGTGCGTGGAAAGACCTCGCGAACCAACTCCCAGCCGGCGGGGTCGTCGTTCTCGATCAGGGTGATCGCCCGCGCCAGGGCGCGCTTGTCCCCCGCGACGAGGCGCTCCGCCAAGCTCTCTTCGGTCTTCTGAGCCATGCCGTCGCAGTCTAGGTACGGGGGCGGAACCTAGAATCGCCGCCGTGTTCCGCGCGCTCCGCTTTTACCGCAGCAACGGCATGTTCAACCTGCGCTACGGCCGCCTGCTCTGGCGATACCTGTGGCGCAGGTTCCTGACCCAGGCCGGGTGGCGATGGAAGACGGATGGTCCTGTCTTCTTCGGCAAGGACCTGCAGCTCCAGATCGCCAAGGGAGCGGAGATCCGCTTTGGGCGCTTTACGTGGATCGGCGACGGGACGAAGATCCGCAGCCACGAGGGCGTGGTCGAGATCGGTGCGAAGACCGTCTTCGGCCAGGAATGCACGATCTCCTCGTACAAGCACGTGCGTATCGGGGAGCAGTGCGTGATCGCCGACCGGGCGATGTTCATCGACTTCGATCACGGTGTCGTCGAGGTCGAACGGCCGATCCGCCAGCAGGGCATCTACATGCGCGAGTGCGTGATCGGCTCGAACGTCTGGGTCGGGTACGGGGCGTGCTTCCTGCGCGGCGTCCGGGTCGGCGACAACGCGATCGTCGGCACGAGCTCGGTGGTCACCCGGGATGTGCCGGCCAACGCGGTCGTGGGCGGCGTCCCGGCGAAGGTGATCCGCTACAGAGAGGCTCCAAATTTGTTGAAGTGGCCGGACCCGGTTGAACCGCCGCCCGAATAACGACGATCTGCCTATACTCACTATTGGGCACCGGGGCCGGGCAGAGTTTGTCGGCAAGAAGCCACAGGGGAAAGGAAACGGAGAGGCATGAAGCGGACTCCAAGGCGTCTGATTGGGACCTTGATCGCTGCCGCGGCATTGCTCGTTGCGCTGCCGGCATCGGCGGAGGCGTTGACGCTCAGCGGCCTTGCCGCTGCACCCACCAGCACGCAGGCGGGCGCGCACAGCAATTTCCACATCCACATGGACTTCAGCGGGGGCCAGGTGAAGGACCTGACCGTTGGGCTGCCGCCGGGACAGATCGGCAATCCGAACGCGACCCCCCTCTGTACGGTCAGCCAGCTCAACGCCGACGCCTGTGACCCCATGACCAAGGTCGGCAGCGTGGTCGCAAACGCGACCGTGACCGTGGTCGCCGTCCCGATCACAATCAATGTGAGCGGCGACCTCTACAACCTCACGCCGCAGCCCGGGGAGCCCGCCCGTTTCGGAATCGTCCTCCGACCTCTCAAGGGCGATCTGTGCGCCCTGGTCCCGCAGGCGGTCTGCGATCTGATCCCGAACATCCTGCCACCGGTCATCCTGCAGTCGGCCGTCCAGCTCAGGCCCGATTTCGGCCTGAACACGATCATCAACAACATCCCCAACTCGACCTCGGGGCTGCCGACCACAATCAACTCGCAGGACATCACCCTCTTCGGGATCGCCCCGGGAACCGGGAGGGCGTTCAGCCGAAACCCAACCTCGTGCGGCACCAACACGACGAGCTTCTCGGCTGTCCCGTACACGGGCGCTACCGCCACAGGAACGGCGAGCTACACGACAACCGGCTGCGAGAACGAGGACTTTTCGCCCTCGTTCAGCGCGCAGGTGGGCGGACCGGGCCAGACCGGCGGCGGGGCGACCCGTGTGCCGACGACGGTGATCACCTCGATCCAGCAGGACATCGACGAGGCCGGTTTGGTGAAGGCGATGGTCGCGGTCCCCGCCAACGATCTCGTCGCCGACGCGAACCTGCTCGGCGGCACCTGTCCGCCTGCCAACTTCCAGGCCGGCACCTGCCCGGCGAACTCGGTGGTCGGATCGGCGATCGCCGCCTCACCCCTGCTCAGTCTGCCGTTGTCAGGAAGCGTGGCGCTGGTCTCCAATGGGAGCCCGATTCCGGACATCGGCCTGGACCTGAGCGGCCAGCTCCACCTGCTGCTCACGGGGAGCCTGACGCTGAGCGAGGTCGTGACCTTCGATGGGCTGCCCGACATCCCGATCTCCGACTTCCGCCTCACCTTCTCCGCACCCCCCGGGTTGCTGACGGCTAACCGGGATCTGTGCGTGCCGCCCGCGCCGCTCTTCCACGCGGACTTCACCGGCTACAACGGCGCCACCAGCTCGGTCGACTCACCGGCCACCGTGGTCGGTTGCGGCGGCGGCAGGAACGGCGGGGTCGGCGCCAAGTGCAAGAAGGCCAAGAAGAAGAAGCATCGCCATCACCGCGCCGCCGAGTCGAAGAAGAAGCACAAGAAGCGCTCCTGCAAGAAGAGGAAGCACAAGAAGCACCGCAAGTAGTTCGCGCTAGAGCCGCTTCCCCGTCGCAAACAGCAGGATGCCGGCAACCCCGGCGATCACTCCCGTGATCCAGAAGACGATGGCACCGGAGGTGACCGCGGCGGCGATCAGGGCGATGCCGACCACCACCAGTGGCAGGCCGAATGAGATCGGCACGCTTACGTTCAGACCGGGACCGAAGTCGGGTGCGCGACGCTTGGGCGCGCGGTCTCGCGAGGGATAAACCTCCCGGCGGCCGTCAGGTAGCCGGGTCACGGCTCGCGGCCAGCTCCGCATAGATGCTCTCCGTCCGCTCGGCGACGTCACCCCAGTCGAAACGGCTCAGATGCTCGAAGGCCTCGGCGGTCAGGCGGCGGCAGAGCTTGGCGTCGTCCAGCACGCGGATCGTCATCGCTGCGAGCGATTCCGGATCGCGCGCGCGGAAGCGCAGCCCCACCTCGTCGTGCGGGACGACCTCTCGCAGCCCGCCGGTGTCGGCGACGATGCATGGGCAGCTGGAGGCCATCGCCTCCAGGGCGACCAGGCCGAACGGCTCGTAGATCGACGGGACGACGCAGACGTCGGCGATCGCATAGAGCGAGTGCAGGACGTCGTCGCCGATCCAGCCGACGAATGTGCCGTGGGACATCAGCCCGAGCTCTTCGGCCTGGCGGCGGAGCTCCTCCTCATGCGTCCCCGAGCCGGCCACCACGAAGCGGGTCTTGGGCAGGCGCTCGATGACCTGGGGGAGCGCCTCCAGGGCGACCTGGAATCCCTTTTCGTAGACCAGGCGCCCGACGAGCAGCACCAATGACTCGTCCGGCTCCGCGAACTCGGCGCGCAGGCGGCGCAGCTCGTCACCGTTCTGAGGTTGGAGGTCCTCAGGGTCGATCCCGTTGGGGATCACCTCGATCGAGCCCTCCGGCACGCCGAAGACGTCGACGATCTGCTCGCGCATGAAGGTGGAGCAGGCGATCACGCGATCCGAGCGATTCGTGATCCAGCGCTCGACGCCGTGGATGTAGGCCTGGGGATGCTTCTCGACCCAGCCCTGGTGGCGGCCGTGTTCGGTCGCGTGGATAGTGGTGATCAGAGGCGCATCGAAGCGGCGGGCGAGGTGGTCGCAGGCGTTGGCGACCAGCCAGTCGTGGCCGTGCACGAGATCGAAGTCGAAGCCGTCGCCCAGCTCGACGCCTGCGGCGAGCATGTCGGAGTTCATCCGCTCCACCCAGGCGACGAACTCGTTGAGCTCGGCGGGACGGGTCGGCTCCATGACGCGATGGACGTGGACGCCCGCCATCACCTCCTCGGACGGGGACTCCTCCCCACCGCGCGTAAGGACATGGACCTCGGTGTCGCGCTCCACGAGCGCCTCGGACAGCTTGCGGACGTGGCGGGCCAGGCCCCCCTCGATCAGCGGCGGGTACTCCCAGGAGAGGATCAGGACGCGATTCATCGTTTTAGGCCTCGAGCAGTGGCGCCAGGCTCAGATCAGGTGCGAGGTTGCGCACGCGTGCTTCGACTCCGTCGGAGGAGTCTATGGCCTCCAGAAGGGCCTGAGCGTGGGCCGTCGCGCGCGTGTAGGGATAGTCCCCGGCCTGGCCGCGATGGTCCATGAACGCCCAGTCGCTCGACTGCAGCGCGAGCAGCTCCCGGGCCGCTCTCAGGGCGGCGTCGCGCTCGAGGACGCGCATGCCGAGCGCACGCAGCAGGCGGAGCTCGGAGCGCCGGGTGGCCCAGACCAGATCCGACACCGACGGCGAATCCCAGGTCTCGAGGCTCTTGCCCTCACCCCAGCTGCTCTGGAACGCAGCGCGCCGCCCGCCCTCATGCTCGCGGAGGGCCTGCGGCAGGGTGAGCAGGCGGACGCCGTCGAGCTCCGCACCCTTCAACACCTGTTCCAGCCAGATCGGCCCCTCGGCCCACCAGTGGCCGAGCAGCTCGGTGTCGATTGCGAAAACGCAGAGGCCGCGGTGGCCCTGATCGGCGCGGTGGCGCTCGAGGCGGTCGCGAACGGCCGCCAGGAACGAGGCGGCGTGCTCCGCGGCTCGCTTGGCGGCGACCGCGGGCTCGTACGGCCTGCCGGAGATGGACCAGAGGCGCATCCCATTCTGTGACTGGCGGTGGTACTCCAGGTAGGCGGGGTCGGAGGGATAGCCCTGATCGGACCAGGCCAGCCGCACCGTCGGCCAGTCGATCGTGAAGCCGACCGGCCCCCCTGGGAGCCGGATCGGAGCCAGGGCGGTCGTGCCCCGCTCGCGAGAGCTCTGATCGAGACAGGTGTACGCGATGCCGCGCTCGGCGAGCACGTCCTCGAGCCCGGGCGCGTAGGCGCACTCCGGGAGCCAGAATCCGAGGGACTCGCCGAAGCGGCGCTCGTGCGAGCGGAGGCCGGCGTCGACCTGCAGGCGGCGGCCCGCCAGCGTGGCGAGCTTCGGCAGCACCGCGTGGGTCGCGGCAGAGGCCATCAGTGCTACCCGGCCCTGGGCGTGTGCTTCCTGGAAGGCGCGCAGAGGGTTGCCTCCGAGCTTCCGCAGCCGCTTCATCGCCTGCGTGTAGTGGTCGGCCTCGGCCTTGGCGGCCGCGCGGAGCGCAGCGCCGGCATCCGCGACGTCGCGGTCGGCTGCATCGATGCGGTGGCGGCGCAGGAACCGGAGCATTCTCTCCCCCACGCCCTCGGCCTCGAGCTGATCGGCGAGGACCGGCGTGATCGTCATGGTGAGGCGCTCGGCGACGTCGAGCACGGGCAGGTGGGAGCGCGCGAACGCGTCGAAGAGCCACTCCTCGCCGAACGGGTAGGTCCCGAAGCCCTCGACGTAGGGCATGTGGGAGTGGAGGACGATCGCCAGGTCGCCGGCGGTGCGGTCGGCCATCTGTCAGGCGCGACACACGGCGAGGAAGTCCAGCGCCCGATCGAGCGGGCCCTCCCGCAGGCGGAAGTCACTGGCGCTGATCGCCGGGATGAAGCGGTCGTAGAAGGGCTTGGTGATGTGGAGGGCGGGATGGATCCGGTCCCAGCCGGCCCGGATAGCGAGCTCGTGGGCCCGGAGCTTGCGGGCGTGGAAGAGGCCGAGCAGCTCGACGCTCCCGAAATGGGGCTCGAGCAGCTCGCGGTACTGGCCGGCGTCGTACTCGCGCAGGTGCCAGGGGTTGTCAGACTTCTCGGCGCCCGGTGGCGCGAGGGTGAGGCGGTTGGGCGTCGAGATGTACGCGACCGGAGCGATCCGGGCGATCCCGTCGACGAGCTTGTCGGGCTCGTGGATGTGCTCGATCGTCTGCAGGAAGACGACGGCGTCGACCTCCTGATCGAAGTCCTCCACGAGACCTCGCTGAAAGTCCAGGTTGGGGCGGCGGTAGCGGGCGCGGGCGTGGTCGAACGCTTCGGGGTTCGCGTCGACGCCCACCACCTCGGCGGCGCGGCGGGCGAGCAGGTCCGAGCCGTAGCCCTCGCCGCAGGCAAGGTCGACGACGCGCAGGCCCGCGCAGCGCTCGGCGATCCATTCGTAGACGGCCGCGTGGCGGCGGTACCAGTAGTTCTCCTCGGGGACGTCGGGGAGCGTGCGCTCGCCGGTCAGCTCGAGGGGCGGGACTCCCTCGGGCTGATCGTCCTGGAGATAGGTCTGATCCGCTTCGGCCACCGCGGGGGAAGTTAGGGACTAGTCGGTTTTCGTAGAGTGCGGGAACGGCCGCGAACGATGACTTTCGGCCGGCGGTCCGGTCATAGACGGGAACCCCAAGGACGGAATCACCGGTTGATGGAGAACAACTCGAAAACCCCTGCCATCGAGGCCCGAGGCCTGACCCGCACCTTCAAGGGCGATATCGAGGCGGTGCGCGGCGTCGATCTCGCGGTCTCGAAGGGCGAGATCTTCGGCTTTCTCGGGCCGAACGGCGCCGGCAAGTCGACCATGATCCGGATGCTGTGCACCCTGCTGCCCCCCACCGAGGGCAGCGCCTCGGTCGCCGGCCACGACGTGGTCGCCGACGGGGACGAGGTGCGGCGGAACATCGGCGTAGCGCTGCAGGAGATCGGGCTGGATCCGGTGCAGACGGGCCGGGAGCTGCTGGAGCTCCAGTGCGGCCTGTATGGGATCACCGGCTCCGCCGGGCGTCGGCGCGCGCAGGAGCTGCTCGAGCTGGTCGGGCTGACGGACGCCGCAGAGAGGCGGACCAAGACCTATTCCGGCGGGATGAAACGGCGCCTCGATCTGGCCAGCGCGCTCGTCCACCAGCCGAAGGTGCTCTTCCTCGACGAGCCGACGACTGGCCTGGATCCCACGTCCAGACTCACCGTCTGGGACGAGGTGCGGAGCATCAACGCGACCGGCACGACGATCTTCCTCACCACCCAGTACCTGGAGGAGGCCGACGAGCTCTGCGAACGGCTGGCGATCATCGATCACGGCGAGCTCGTAGCCCAGGGGACGCCGGAGAGCCTGAAGGCGGAGATCGGCAAGGACGTGGTCTCGGTCGAGCTCCACGGTGCCGACGCCGAGCGCACCCAGCAGGTGATCGGCGAACTGCCCGGACTCGACCGGGTGATCGCCGAGCAGGATGCGCTCGCGCTCTTCGTCGAGAACGGTGCCGCCTCGATCGCCGAGATCGTCCGGCGGCTGGATACGGCCGACGTCGAGGTCGGGGCGATCTCGGTGTCGCGGCCGTCGCTGGACGACGTGTTCCTGGAGGCCACGGGCCGGCGGCTCGAGGGCGCCGAGACGGAACAGGCGGACGAGGGCGCCGAGCTCGATGAGGCGGCTGCGAAGGCGGTGGCGTCATGACCGAGGTCCTGTTGCTCGGGCGGCGGTCGATCCGCGAGATCCTCCGCTACCCGGAGGCCACCATTCCGGTCCTCTTCATCCCGCTCTTCTTCCTCGCGGTCAACATCGGCCAGGTCTCGCCGACCTTCCCCGACACCACGCCCTTCCTCAAGGGCCAGGGATACGTGGCGTTCCAGCTTCCCGTCTCGCTGATGTTCGCCGTTGCCACCGCTACGACAGGCCTGGCGCTGGTGACGGAGATCGACAGCGGCTACTTCGACAAGCTGCTTGTGGCGCCGATCCGCCGCACCTCACTGATCCTCGGCCGCCTCACCGCCGACCTCGTGCGCGGGATCGCCGGCTCCGCCATCGTGCTGTTGGTCGGGATAGTCATCTTCGGCGCTCACGTGCAGTCGGGGCCCGCGGGCGCCGTGCTGGTGGTCCTACTCGCCGCGCTCTTCGGAGTCGCCTACGCCGGCTTTGGGATCCTGATCGCGCTCACCACTCGGAACGTTCAGGCGACCAATACCAGCTTCCTGCTCTTCTTCCCACTGCTCTTCCTGACGCCGAACTTCGTCCCGTTCGACCGGCTCTCGCCGGTGATGGAGACGCTGGCGCGGATCAACCCGGTGAGCTACGTGATCGTCGGGATTCGCTCCCTGATCATCGACGGCTGGGTGGTGGACAAGATCCTCGTCTGCCTCGGGGTGATCCTCGTCATGGGTGTGGTGCTGATCGGGCTCTCGCTCAGGGCGATCGCTACCTACGACAGGTAGCGGCCACCAGGGCGCTCCACTTTGGAGCGGAGGGCGAAGCCCGTAGCGACTTATGTGGGGCGGCCGCTCGTGGCCGCGTTCTGATGGCGAAGCCGTAGCTACGATCTCCCGTCGTGGCTGACCCGGGGACCCCAGAGCGGATCAAGGACGTCAACGAGCGCTACCACGACGTGGCGGCGGCCTCGTACGACTCCAAGTGGGGGATCGACTTCGGGGAGATCGGCCAGGAGCAGGTCACGGGCAAGCTGCGCAAGGCGCTCGGGCGCTGGCCCGAAAGGCCGTACGGCGATGCGCTCGAGATCGGTGCGGGCACCGGTTACTTCTCGCTCAACCTGATGCAGGCCGGCGCGATAGCGCGCGCGACGGCGACAGATATCTCCCCCGGGATGCTGGCGACGCTGGAGGCGAACGCCGAGCGGCTCGGCCTCAGTGTGAAGACGATGGCGACTGACGCCGAGACATTGCCGTTCCCGGACGAGAGCTTCGACCTCGTCTTCGGGCACGCCGTGCTGCACCACATTCCCGATCTCGGTCAGGCGTTCTCGGAGTTCGCGCGGGTGCTGCGGCCGGGCGGGACCGTGGCTTTCTGCGGGGAGCCGTCGCGCTACGGCGACCTTCTTGCCGCCATTCCGAAGCGGACAGCGCTGCTCACCGCACCGCTCTGGCGGCGGCTGATGGGCGCCTCCCCACGCGATTACGAAGCCGAGGGCCATCAGAACGGGCATGACCTCGAGCCGGAGGTCGATGTGCACGCCTTCTCGCCCGGCGACCTGCGCCGCTTCTGCGACGCTGCGGGCCTCGGGGAAGTGCGGGTTAAGGGCGAGGAGCTGCTCGCCTCGATCCACGGCTGGACCGTGAGGACGCTCGAGGCGAGCGCCGAGCCCGACGAGGTGCCGTGGGCATGGAGGCGGTTCGCGTTCCGGAGCTACATGGCGCTGCAGAGGGTGGACAACCAGGTCCTGGAGCCGCGGCTTCCGCCTCAGCTCTTCTACAACCTGCTGGTCTCGGCGCGCCGGCCCTAGCCGCGGCCGCCGGGCTCTTCGCCGACGTTGCGGTCGGCCCAGGGGATCGCCTCGAGCCGCTCGTCCGGGATCGGATCGCCGCTGACGACTGATTTGCCGTAGGTCCCGTCCTCCAACCGGGCCTCAGCCTTCTCGATGGCCTCGAGTGTCTGCCGCGATTCCGCGCGGAGAGCGTTATCGGTGTCGGTCTGCTCCAGCTCGTTCGCCTGATCGCCGGAGTCCTTGGGCTCGTCGGAGGTCTCCTCCTGCCCATGCCCGGCGAGCTCCTGCTCGATGCGAGCCCGTTCCTCGGCTAGGCGCTGGCGTGCGTGCTCGGGGTTCATAGGTTGATCCTATTGGCCGCGGGCCCGAAGTAGCCGGCGGACGGTGCGGGCAACGTCTGCGGACCGCACGGTGACCTGCTGCGACGTGAAGCGCAGGACGTCGTAGCCGAGCGCTTTGAGCTCGACGTCGCGGGCTCGGTCCGCTTCGAATGCGGCACGGCCGGCGTGCGCCCGGTATCCGTCGAGCTCCACGATCAGGCGGTTCTCCGACCAGAGGAAGTCCACGACGTAGGTCCCGACGCGTTCGTTCACATCCGGCTGGGGAAGGCGGTGGCGGCGGCAGAGGGTGAGGAAGCGGGCCTCGAGCTCGCTACGGGTGCCATCGGGTTCGAGGCGCTCGTCGAGCGGCAGGCCGAGGTACTCCGCCCGCCGAAGCGTCGCAGCGAACTGCTGCTGGGGAAGGAGGCGGTGGAGGTCCGCCAGCGTGCGCGAGGGAGTCGTCACCGGGATGCCTTCCCTCCGGGTTACTGCGCTGGGGAAGAGGGTGATGGACCGATGGACTCTGATTCCCGCGCGAGGTCTTCCGTTGCCCGGGACGGTGACGTGGACGAAACCCCTCTGAGGAAGGAGTTGCCACAGGGCGGCGGCGCTGATGTGGCTCAGGACCGCGTCGGGGCCGCAGGCGAGAACCGCCGCCATCCATCTGCCTTTCTCGCTGAGACCATGGTGCCCGACGGCGTAAACACCGCGGTGAATGCGGTGCAGGCGCTGGGCGCGCACACGTCGCAGACGCCCACATTCGTGGATGCCGGCACGTTCGAGCTGCGTGAGCGAGACGACCCCGTGCTGGTTGGCCGCAATTCGGGCAATGAGCGCGTCCGGGGCGCCCTTGGCGAGTTTCCGACCCATGGGGGTCGGTAAGTCACCAACCGCCCAAATCTCGCCCCTTCATGGCCGGTTTTCGTCCCGCCCAGACGCCTGACCCCCGCCCTTTCATCGCCGGTGTGAGTCCCGCCTCCTACCCAAACGTGAACGCGTACCCCGTAACGCCGGGGTCGAAGATCAGCGAGAGCCGGTGCTGTGAGACGGTCGGGAGGTCGACCAGCCGGTAGAGGCGCTGGGCGCGGATCGTCGCTCGGCCGCCCCGCACGTCGGCGCCGGCCAGCTTCGCCGGGATCGGCTTGCCGTCGAGGAGGACCTGGACGTGGCGGGCCTGGTCCGGCGAGCCCAGGACGAGGTAGACGCGGCGGGCGTTGAACTCCAGGTCGATCTCGGCGCCGGGGCCGGCGGTGGCGTCCTCGTCGGTGATGCCCCAGTGGCCCGCGTAGGCGAACTGGTTGACGGAGAGCGGACCGGCGGCCGCACCGAAGTCCTGGTCGCCTGGGTGGACGGGGGTTACCCATCCCTGAGCGCGTGCCGCGCCCAGGTAGGTCTCAGGAGTGGTCGTGCCCGCCGACGGCGCTTGAGCACTCGCCCGCGACCCCGAGCCGAGGTTGGCGTGGCCGGCCTCTCCGAGCAACGTCCTGATCGCTCGCTCGGTTTCGGCGTAATCCCCCTCGCCGAAATGGGCGTTGCGGACGTTGCCCTGGGCGTCCACCAGGTAGTCGGCGGGCCAGTACTGGTTGCCCCACGCGTCCCAGGTCGCCAGGTTGTTGTCCTGAACGACCGGGTAGGTCAGGTGGTTCTGCCGGATCGCATCCTGGACGTTCGACGCGTCCTTCTCGAAGGGGAACTCCGGCGAGTGAACCCCGACCACGGTGAAGCCGTCCCGCCCGTAGCGCTGCTGCCAGGCCTCCAGGTACGGCAGCGTCCGGATGCAGTTGATGCAGGTGTAGGTCCAGAAGTCGACCAGGACGACCTTGCCGCGCAGGTCGCTCATCGAGAGCGACTCGCCGCCTGGGGTGTTGAACCAGTCCTGCGTTCCGGTGAAATCGGGGGCCGGGCCGTAGGTCCGCAGGCTGACCGGCTGGTTGAGCTCGTCCGCGGGGACGACCGGCGTCCCGTGCTGGCTCACCTTGGCGAGATCGGTCGAGATCGCCTTGCTCTTCTCGATGCTCTCCGTCGGATTGACCAAGAACCTCGGCAGGGCGCTGGCGATCTCCGTCTGGAAGCGGACGTCCCAGTTGGCGGTCATCGCGATCGCGACCAGGACCATCACCGCGCCCATCGCCATCTGCACGCGCCCCTGAATTGGCTTGAGCCGCTGCGTCAGCCGCCTGCCGCCGAGCAGCAGCAGGTAAAGCACGATCGCCGAGCCGATCGCGTAGGAGAGCGCGACCGCGAGCCGCCCGGCGGTGAAGTCCTGGGCGGCCGAGACGACGATCACACCGGCGAGGATCGGCCCGGCGCAGGGCGCATAGACCAGCCCGAGGCTGGCGCCAACGATCATCCCGGAGCCGAAACCGTCCCCTCGGAAGCGAGCGGGCCCGGGCGCGAGGCGGCTCGCAAAGGCCTCCACGCGGTCGCCGATCGGCGGGATCAACAGAGAGATCCCGAATGCGAAGAGGACGACGATCGCCAGGTCGCGGGCGAAGCCGTTCGGCAGCCCGAGAGCGTTGATCACATAGACCAGCGCGACCGTGGCGAAGGTGAACGAGAGCGCCAGGCCGGTGACCACGCCCAGTGGACGTCGCCGGTCGCCGGTGACCCCGGCGGCCAGGATCGCGGGCAGGATCGGCAGCACGCACGGGGACAGGGCGGTGCCCGCCCCGGCCACGAGCGCAAACAGCATCAGCAGTGCCATCGGAATCCAGACTCGGAGATCTCGAAAGCGTTACGTCGCGTCGTTACGCGCGGATTAACGCGGCGCGCCGTTCGACTCCGCGGCCCGCACCCGGTGCACGGCCGTCTCCTCGCTGATCCCTTTGAAACGGCGGCGGCCGGCGAATGAAAACCTGAACCGGTCTCCGTTCGCGGACTCGAGCGAGTCCTTTACGGACTGGTCGGCCAGGACGCTGTCGGGGCGGGCAACGCTGGTAATCCGGGCCGCGAGGTTGACGGGCCGCCCGTACCAGTCTCCCCCACGCCCCAGCGCCGGCCCGGTCGCGACACCCGCCTTCAGCGAGGGCATCTCCTCGGTGCCCGCGGCATCTACAAGTCCCACCACGGCGTCCATCAGCGGCACCGGCTCTCGCGAAGCGAACATCGCGGCGTCCCCGATCATCTTCACGAGCCGAACGGGCGGACGGGCGGCCTCGGAGGCGAGCTCGAACAGCCGGCCTGTGAGCTGACCGATCTGCTCGATCTCGAGGGACTCGCCGAGGCTGGTGAAGCCGACCAGGTCCGCGAAGGCGATGGTGACGTCGTCGGAGCCGGCCAGGCGCCCCTCTGCCAGTTCCGCCTCTGTGATCACCGCCTGGCGAATCGCCTCTCTGAGGTGGATCCGGTAGGCGTGCAGGAGCGTCTCCCCGAGTAGCGGCGGCATCGTCTCCGCAGCCGCCGCGTAGCGCATGGCGAGCTCCCGCTCATCGATTCCAGGTTCCGTGAAGACCTCGCCGACCATGTCCCTGTTCGCGTCCGCCAGGCTGGCCATCGAGATGCCGATGATGCGAGAGGTCTCCAGCACCCCCTCCTCGGGGAGTCCCGCGTCCATGAAGAGCTTCGCGCGCTTGGCCGCCTCGAGGTCTTGCTCCGTATATGCGGGCTCCTCATCGGCGGGGATCGGTGCCCCCAGCGCCTGCAGCAGGCGCACCAGGAAATCCTGCCCTATCCCCGCGCCCTCGGCGATCTCAGCCGCCGTATAGCGCTCCTCGCCGCCGCCGAAGACGCGCTCGACCGGTAGGAGCACAAGCCGGTTCTCCTCGACCGCCCGCTTCAGCTCCTCGAGCGGGAAGCCGGACTCCGACAGCTCCTCGAGCAGCGCCAACCGTGCCTCGCGCGCCTTGCCGGTGAGGCCGCCGAGCAGCCCCTCCGCCTCGAAGTCGATGCCAGCCATCGCTGGATCCTAAGATGGGTCGGGATGGCGGGTCTCGAGCTTCCGATCTTCGAGCTGCCCCTGGTACTGCTCCCGGGCGAGCAGGTCCCGCTGCACATCTTCGAGGACCGGTACAAGCGGATGATCGGGACCTCGCTGGAGGAGGGCGAGCCGTTCGGCATCGTCCTGCGCGACGACGAGGGCGCCCGCTCCGTCGGGTGCACCGCCCGGATCGACGACGTGACGGAGCGCTTCGACGACGGGCGCATGAACATCCTCGTCCGCGGCGAGGCGCCGTTCAAGGTTCTGGACCGCTTCGAGTCGCCCGAGTACCCGACCGGCGAGGTCGAGCTGATCCCGGACGAGGACATCCCGGCGATCGACGAGGACGCCGCGACCGCGGCTCGTGAGTCCTTCGCGGAGCTGGCCGAACGGGCCACGGGGCAGCGGCCGGAGCCCGAGGAGCTCGACGGCGCCAGCGCCTACGCGATCGCGGCGCGCATCGAGCTCCCGCCCGAGACCAAGCAGCAGCTGCTCGAGATGCGCGACGAGGACGAGAGAATGGCCCTGCTGGCCAATGCTCTGGGTGCGGTCGGAAAGGCCCTGGAGCGCGCCGAGGAGGCCGCTGAGCGCGCCAGCGGCAACGGCAAGGTCCACCTGCCGGGGCTTCCCGAATAAACGGCCGCCACAAACACCGCGGCCGGATCATCAGGCAAAGGCGACAGCGCCGCCGCGGCGTGGATCTCCGCCACCGCTGAGCTCGCCGCTTTCGGGATCCAGCCGGACGGCCTGCGCCCCGCCGAAGTAGAGGTTCTTCCGCTTCCAGCGCACCACCGGGACACCGCGGCGCTCGAGGTCGTCAAGGCCCCCCTCGTCCACGCCCGGCTCCGCCTGCACGGTCCCGGCCTCGAAGTGGAGGCGTCCGGCGACCACCGCCTCCTCGGCGTCCATCTCCTGCTCCAGGACCCTCACGCTCGTCTGCAGGATCGCGGAGCGGATCCGATTCGACCCCGCACTTCCCAGCCCGAGCACGACCTGGCCGTCGCGAAGCGCCAGGGTCGGGGACATCATCGAGCTGACGCGGCGGCCCGGAGGGATCCGGTGAAAGCCCTGAGGGTTCAGGTCCTCCTCTCCCAGCATGTTGTTGACGTGCACGCCCGTCCCGGGCACCACGACTCCCGAGCCCGTCCCATTCGAGCAGGTGACCGAGGCGCAGTTGCCGTCGGCATCGATGACGGCCAGGTGCGTCGTGGAGCCGAGTCGGTCCTCCGGCTCTTCCGGCCCTCCCGCGCCGCCGTGACCGCCAACCCACTCACCGTCCTTGATCCGCGCGGCGACCTCATCGAGGTCGGCACGGAGGAACCGCCCTACGTACTCCGGGTCATGCAGGCCCACATGAAAGTCATCCGAGCGCTGCGCGTTTGCGGCCTCGCTCGCGGCAACGATCTGCTCCACCCCGCTGCGCGGACCTAGGCGCTCCAGCAGGCCGAGCGAGTAGCCGATCAGGATCCCTCCAGAAGACGGCGGCGGATTGGTGAGCACCTCGTTCCCTCGGAAGCTCGCGCTGACCGGGCGCCGCTCGATCGGCTCGTAGGTCGCCATGTCGTCCATGCCAAGCGTCCCACCGCGTTCTCGGACCCAGTCGCAGACCGCCCGGGCAGTCTCGCCTCGGTAGAAGGGCTCGGCGCCCTCAGCGGCGAATCGCTCCAGCGCGTCGGACATCTCGGGGTAGTGGAAGACATCTCCCTCGACCAGCTGCTTCCCATCCGGCGTGTAGAGAGCCGCGGACTCGGGAGTGGAGACCAGGATCGGGTGGAGGATCTCGTGGAAGTACTCGGCACCAGCCGTCAACCGAACCCCTTCGCGCCCGAGCTCGATGCCCGGTTGCGCGAGTCGATCCATGGGCTGCGAGCCCCAGCGCTTCCAGACGTACTCGATCCCGGCCGGGTTGCCCGGTACCCCGCAGGAGGCGGCCCCACAGTTGAAGATCTGTGGCGTCTCGTCGAAGTAGACGGGAATCGGGATGAGCTCGGCCGTCCGCTCGACGCCGTCCACGCCACCGGCGGCCACGAAGAAGTCGATCAGCGTGCTCTCGCCGCCTTCGTGAACCATCATGAAGCCGCCCGCGCCGAACCCGGTCAGCTGGCTCTCGCAGACGAAGGACGTGAGGATGCCGCAGACCGCCGCGTCGACGGCGTTGCCACCCTCGCGCAGCACCTGCGCACCGGCCTCCGCCGTCAGCGGATGCCCCGCGGCGACGACTCCCCTCCTCTCGCTCATCCAGGGAGCGTAGGCGGGAGTGCCCCCAGAACGAGACCGGCCGGCTTGCGCCGGCCGGTCCTCACCTCTCCTACTCCTCGGTCTCGTGAGAAGCGCTAGCAGACGCTGCTCGGATTCGGGATCGCGGTCCACCTGGCGACCGTCAACGTGTAGATGCCCGGCCCGTTCAGGTTTACCGAGTGTCGAGGCGCCCGTCTTCGTCACACCCGTGAACGTCGCCGCGTAAGGCGATGAGCTCGGGAAGTTGTAGAGGCAGGCGATGTAGCTGAACTCGCGGTTCGCGGGTCCACCGGCCTGGAAGATGTCGTCCACGAAGGACTCCGAAGGACCACCGGGCCCGATATCCCCGTTGTGGTGGGCGCTCGGGATGAGGTTCTCGACGCCACCGTTCCCTGAGTTCAGGCTCGGATTCCACCCCGCGTGGCTACCGCTCGCGTCATAGGCGTGCAGATCGACCTCGTCGTTGGCGCTCCACGACAGGGTGGCGCGAACGAGCGGGCCGGGAGCCGGAAGGACGATCCGGTGCACCTTCTTGCACTTCTTCTTCTTCGCTGCCGCGGCCGAGCGCTTGTGCTTCTTGCACTTCTTGGCCGCGACCGCATGCCCCGGTCCCGCGGCACCAGCGCCGCCCACGGACAGCGACAACGTCAAGCCGAGCGCAGCGACCAGCCCGATCGCGAGCCAGCGTCCGCCTGCGGATCTCCCTGAAGTCATTCGTTCCTCCTCCTCAGCATTTGCCGGGAGGTTCCCCTAGGGCCTCCCGCGAACGCGAGAAGTCTATCCCCCGTATGCGGCTGGAACGGCGGGGGCTACTGCTCGGGATTGAACTCAGGGACGTCCAGCACCCGCCCGTCGAGCGGCCGCGGCTCAGTGGGCGGCCGGCTCGGGTTCCGACCCCAGACGCCGTCGCCATAGAGCTCGTCGGCCGTGCCCGTCCGCCTTGAGGAGGGCTCACGGTAGTCGCCGACCGGGTCGGAGTAGCGCTCCGGCCGCAGCGCCGCGTCCCGGTCCGGGGTGCGCGGCTCGCGCGGCTCGTTGCGCCGTTCACGATGGAAGCGGTTGGAGAAGGCGGTGTCGAAGCGAGTGGCGATCACGGTGATCCAGACCTCCTCGCTCATGTCCTCGTCGACACTGGCGCCGAAGATGATCTCGGCCTCCGGATGGGCAGCCGCCCTGACCACCTCGGCGGCCTCGCTCGCCTCGACCAGGGACAGGTCCGGCCCGCCGGTGATCGAGAGCAGCATCGAGTGCGCGCCCTCGACCGAGGTCTCGAGCAGCGGCGAAGAGACCGCCTTCTCGGCGGCGATCGTCGCGCGGTGCTCGCCGTAGCCCATGCCGATGCCGAGGATCGCGTCGCCGGCCTCGATCATGGTCGTGCGGACGTCTGCGAAGTCGAGGTTGATCAGGCCGGGGAGCATCACCAGGTCGGAGATGCCCTGGACGGCCTGGCGCAGGACGTCGTCGGCGACCTTGAAGGCGTCGACGATCGAGGTGCGCCGCTCGAGGATCGTCAGCAGGCGCTCGTTCGGCACGACGATCATCGTGTCGACCTCCTTGCCGAGGGCGGCGATGCCCTCCTCGGCCTGGGCTGCGCGGCGCGCACCCTCGAAGGCGAAAGGCTTGGTGACCGCGGCGACCGTGAGCGCGCCGATGTCGCGGGCGAGCTTGGCGACCACCGGGGCGGCGCCGGTGCCGGTGCCTCCGCCGGAGCCCGAGGCCAGGAAGACCATGTCGGACCCCTTGAGCAGCTCCTTGATCTTGTCCTGCTCCTCGTACGCGGCGCGGTATCCGACCCTGGGGTCGGAGCCCGACCCGAGCCCGCGGGTCAGCTCGGAGCCGATGTGAAGCGTCACGTCGGCGTTCGAGGTCTGCAGGGACTGAAGATCGGTGTTGATCGCGAGAAACTCCACTCCCGGGAGCTCCGCCTCGACCATCCGGTTGACGGCGTTGACTCCTGCGCCACCCACGCCCACCACGCGCAGGACGGCCTGATGGGTGCGCGGGACGACGGGCTGACGGGTCGGAGCAGAGGTGTCCGGTTCGTCGCGGCCGAAGGCCGGGCGAATGTCGATGCCGGGGCCGCCCATGAGGCGCTCGAGGCCCTCGTGGTGCACCTCCACCTGCTCGATCGTGATCTCGGGCTCGTCCGCCTTTGCATCCGCGACGGGCTCGGGCGGGGTCGGCTCTGGGACCGGCTCGGGGCCGGGAAGCGGGTCAGGAACGGGGTCCGGGGTCGGCTCGGGTACGGGCTCAGGAAGGGGCTCGGGGGCCGGCGTCTCCTGGACGGGCTCTTCCACGGCCACCTTGACCGGGGCGCCGCCACCGTTGGAGGTCACCTTGACCTCCTCGGGCGCGACCGACTCCTCGGTCGAGCGGAACAGATCGGCGAGGGGGCCCTCGCGCATGCTGGCGCGCTTCTTACGAGCCATGGGTGAGAACCTCCTTCGCGAGATCGCGGTAAGCGCTCGCGGCCTTTGAGTCTGGGTCGTACTTGAGGACCGAGGCGCCGCGGACCGGCGCCTCGGCGAACTTGATCGCCTTGCGGATCCGCGACTTGAACACGAGCTCGCCGAAGTTCTCCTCGAGGATCTCCACCGCCTCCTTGGCGTGGACGGTCCGCGAGTCGAGCATCGTCGGCAGGATTCCCTCGATCTCGACGCCGGGATTGAGGTTCTCCCGGATCATCGTCAGCGTGTTCTGAAGCTGGACGAGCCCGCGCATCGAGAGGTACTCGCACTGGACCGGGACGATCACCTTGTTGGCGGCGGTGAGCGCGTTCACGGTCAGCAGCCCGAGGCTCGGTGGGGTGTCGATGCAGACGAAGTCGTAGTCCTCCTTGACCGCGTCGAGCGCCTTCTGCAGCGACCGCTCGCGGCCGATCTGGGTGCTCATCGCGATCTCGGCGCCGGCCAGGTCGATCGAGGCGACCGCCACGTCGATCTCGCGATGGACGATGATCTCGCTGATCGGGATGTGGTGGACGAGCACGTCGAACATGCTCTTCTCGACCTTGTCCGGGTCGACGCCCTGGCTCATGGTCAGATTGCCCTGCGGGTCCATGTCGACGCAGAGGACGCGGTGGCCCGACTCCTTGAAGGCGACGGCCAGGTTGAGTGCGGTGGTGGTCTTCGCGACGCCGCCCTTCTGATTGGCGAACGCGATCACCTTGGCCGGGCCCTTGTTCTTGGGCTTGTCCGGCTGCTTGGCCTTCTTGGTCGGGGACTTCGAGGTGTCCTTCTTGGAGCCTTCGCCGGCCTTGCCCGCATCCTTCTTCTCGGGCTTGGGCATGACGAGGTCCTCGGGCGCCATGCGCCCAGCCTCATCCACGGTTTGAGAACTCTGCTTTCTGCGGAAACTAGCCATCTAGGCGGCCTAATTCGCAGGTCAGGCCCGCTTTCCTGCACCTGATTGGGAGAATCCGCCCGCATGCCTGAATTGCTTGACAAACGACTGGTGTTCGTGACCGGCAAGGGAGGCGTCGGCAAGTCGACGATCTCCATCGCGCTCGGCCTCGCGGCGGCGAATCGGGGCAAGCGGACGATCGTCTGCGAGATCGGCGGCCAGGAGACCGCCTCACGCGCGTTCAGGCGCGCCGAGATCGGCTTCAACGAGGTCGAGGTGTCCGACAACCTGTGGGCGATCTCGATCGACCCTGACCACTCCCTGCGCGAGTACCTGCTCCTTCAGCTCAAGGTGCGCGCCATGCGCGACATGCTGGTTCGCTCCCGAATCTTCAATTACCTGGCGGCCGCGACCCCAGGGCTCAAGGAACTGGTCACGATCGGGAAGATCTGGGAGCTCGCCCAGCCGAACCGCCGGGTGAAGAAGGCCCGCGACTACGACCTGGTGATCGTCGACGCGCCGGCCACGGGGCACGGAATCGGCTTCCTGCAGACGCCACGCACGTTCGCCGGCATCGCCCGGGTGGGCCCGATCCACAACCAGGCCCAGGAGCTGGACCGGTTCATCACCGACCACGACTCGACCGGTGTGGCGATCGTCTCGCTTCCGGAGGAGATGCCGGTCAACGAGTCGGCCTCGCTCGAGGAATCGCTTACCGACGACATCGGGATGTCCGTCGACCGCATCTACATGAACGCCCTCTACCCCGAGCGCTTCTCGAAGAGCGACGCCTCGGAGCTCGAGCGGGCTCTGGACGATGCCGACGGGCCGGCCAAGGCTGCCGTACGCGCCGCCCTCTCGGAATTCCGGCGCTCGCGCTCCCAACGCGATCAGCTCCAGCGCCTGAAGAAGTCCGTCTCATCGCCGGTCAAGACGCTGCCCTTCATCTTCAAGCCCTCGCTCGACGTCCCCTCGCTCGAGCGGCTTTCCGGAGCTCTCGTCTGATGCCGTCGATCGACGAGATCGTCGAAGGGCATGGGATCTGCATCTGCGCCGGGTCGGGCGGCGTCGGCAAGACGACCACCTCGGCTGCGCTGGCTGCGGGCCTGGCGTCGCGTGGCCAGAAGGTGGCCGTACTCACGATCGACCCGGCCAAGCGCCTGGCTGACTCTCTTGGCCTCGAGGAGCTCGGGAACACGCCCAGGCAGGTCGATCCGAAGCTCTTCGAACAGGCGGGCGTCGAGATGAAGGGCGAGCTCTGGGCGATGATGCTCGACGCGAAGGCCACCTTCGACGAGCTCGTGCGAAAGCACGCCCCGGACGCCGAGACACGCGACCGCATCCTCGAGAACCGGATCTACCGCCAGCTCTCCAACGCGCTGGCCGGCTCCCAGGAGTACATGGCGATGGAGAAGCTCTTCGAGATCCATGAGGAAGGCCGCTACGACTTCCTCGTCCTGGACACGCCGCCCTCACGCAATGCACTCGACTTCCTCGACGCCCCCAAGCGGCTCACACAGTTCATCGAGGGACGCGGGATGCAGATGTTCATGAAGCCGACGGGCATCGCGACCAGGGTCGTCGGGCGGGGGAGCTCTATGGCGATGAGCGTGCTGAAGCGGGTCACCGGCCTCGACCTGCTCACTGACCTGAGCGAGTTCTTCCAGGCGTTCAGCGGCATGGTCGACGGCTTCCGGGAGCGCGCCAAGCGGGTCTCCGAACTGCTCGCCGACCCGGCCACCACGTTCGTCGTCGTCTGCGGCCCCCAGGGGGAGCCGATCGATGAGGCCGTCTACTTCCACCGCAAGCTGGTCGAGGCCAAGCTGCCTGTCGGCGGGGTGATCGTCAACAAGGTTCATTACGAGGCCGACGAGGCGGCTGAGGGCGAGGCTGAGGCAGACCTCCACGGCCTGCTCGACGACGACCTCGCCGAGCGTGTCGCCCAGAACTTCGCCGACTACCAGGCGCTCGCCCAGCGGGACGCGCGAAATGTCGAGCACCTTGGCCGGGAGCTCAACCCGAAGGCGGTGATCCGTGTCCCCTACCTGGACGAGGACGTCCACGACCTCGTGGCGCTGCTGAAGATCGATCGCTATCTGTTCGCGACCGAGGAGCAGCGCGAGGAGCTGGCGGCGAGCGGCGCTGCCTAGCTAGCCGGAACGCTTGCGGTCGTAACGAAGCTCGCCGACCGACCAGTCTGTGGCGTCCGGGACCGGGAAGAGGTAGCGGACCCTGTCCTTCGAAGGCTCCCGGTTCTCGTGATCCTTGCGCCTGGGCTTGGCGAATGCGGGCCACTCCGGCTCGCCGTCGCCGGCGCTGAACCAATCCGCTCGACCCCCGTTGTCGTCGGGCCGGGTCGGAGCGCGATGGTCGCCGTCGGCGCTCATGATCTCTGGAAGTTCGACGTCATCGACGACGATCCTCGTCGTCGGTTGCCGATCCTCCTCGGCCCCGCGGACGGACAAATCGTCCATTTGGTTCGTCTCCGACTCATCTTCGTTCTTGGCTCTGTGAATGGAGATCTCCTCCTCGCCCAGGTTGCCGTCTGAGATCGCCGACAGATCGAGGGCCTCGTCAGGCGTCGGATCGGGGAGACGCCACTCGGCGGTCTCCCCCGTGCCCGGCGTCTCGACGTGCGTGGCCGAAAGACCCTCGGAGAGCAGCACCTCATCGGCGGCGGAGCGCAGGTCTCCTCCCAGCTCTCCGGTGGCAAGTCCCTTGAGGAGGCGCCGCAGGAGCTCCTCGAGCTCCGCGATCACGTCCAGCGGCGAGGCGCCGGCCACCGGCCGGTAGCGCCCTCCACTCATCAGCTTTCGCTCGATGGCCAGCGCCCGCTCCACCGTGACGCGACCCTGCTCCCGCTCGTGCGGCTGGCAGGCGAGCGCGGCGACGCGGGCGGACATGGTCGTCCGGGCCGCTCCCCCACCCTCCAGCAGTCCGCGGAGGGCGAGGAGATAGTCGCTCAGCCCCTCGATCAGCGAACCACGCTCGGCGCCCAGCTCGAAGCGCGAGGCCGCCCAGTCGAGCGAGGGCATGCGAGCGCCCCGCACGTTGAGCTTGCGCCCGAAGTTCTCCAGGTCGGGGACCTCGTTGCCGGTCAGCCGGTAGCCGCCCTGGCGCGGGCGGCTCGCACCCGTCCCGAACCGCTCCCAGCCGCCGGACCGCTTGGCCCAGCCGTGGGATGACAGCCCGACGGCGCCGGGCCTGAACAGCCTCATCGTGCGCAGCGCGCGACGCAGGTCGTCCGCGACCACAGCGGCCGGTGCAACCGCGGCAAGACCGCAGCTCAGGCAGGCGAGAAAGCCAGGCTTTCCGCGTCCCCCCGAGCGGGTCGCGTCCACCGCATCGAGCGGCGCATCCTCGACCAGGTCGGCGCGCACGATGCGTACGCCATCAAGCTCCATTTGGTCCTTCGGCATGTGGAAGCCGACCAGGGGAACGATCACCTCGCCTGCGGGCGTCGACTCGTCGGAGTCGGAGCTGATCGTCGCCAGCACAGCGTTGACGGCGCCCTGCAGATGGTCGCCGGCGATATAGAACTCGGTCTTCCCCTCCCAGAGGCCGACCAGGAACCCGATCGCGGCCTCCTCACGGGCGATCTCGCGCACCTCGACGAAGGCCTCGAGGCGCCGCAGCTCGGCCAGGTGCCGCTCGATGAACTGCCCCGTCAGAGGGGCGTAGGAGTACATCGGCAGCGGCCCGTCGTCGGTGGGCTCTAGGTCGAAGGGCATTTCTGCCCCGCTCGCCAGCAGCTCCTCGAACAGGTCGGCCGCCTCGACGGCGAGGCGCCTCAGCGCCTCCTCGAGTCTCTCGGTGGTGCTCTCAAGCGTTGTCATGCAAGTCGGATTCGCCCGGTCTTACCGGGCTTCCTGCGTGTGACAGCGGAGTTGCAGCTAAACGGCAGCGCCGACGGGCTCGCGCTCGTCGACCGGCAGCCACTGGCGGCCGTAGCGGCGCATGTCCTCGATCAGCGGGACGAGGGCGGTGCCCTTGTCGGTGAGCTGGTAGGTCACGCGCGGCGGAACCTCGGGGAAGGTGCGGCGATCGACGATTCCCTGCTCCTCCAGCGCCCTCAGGCGCAGGGAGAGGGTCCTGGGGCTGATTCCCTCCAGGGAGCGCTCCAGCTCACAGAAGCGAAGCGAGGAGTCCGCCAGGTCGCGGATGATGAGGAGGGTCCACTTGCCGGAGATGACCTCAGCCGTCCGGCAGACGGGACATTCGCGGTCGAACACGCGGCCCAGGATAGCGCCAAAGCTTTACTTTGTGAAGCGCTTCGCGGGGCTCAGCCGGGAGGCTGCGAGCTGTTCACGCGCTTGATCTTCGTGACCTGCAGGTGGTAGGTCTTGCCGTCCGGGCCGTAGAGCACGTCGGCGCCCGCCCCGACGTTCAGGCCGAGGAGCTGGCACGCGTCGGCGGACGGGAAGCAGGTGCCGTTGCCGCCCACGCTCGTCACGTCCTTCGAGACCAGGAAGAGCGCCTGCTTGCCGGCCGAGGCGGTGCCGAGGTAGACCAGCACCGGCGTGGCGTCATTCGGCAGGAACTGGAACTGCCTGACGTTGTTGACCGGGGCGGGCGTCCCGCCCCCCTCGTTCACGGTCACGTTGGTGACGTAATAGGTGTAGACGGTCTGGGTCTTGCCGCCAGAGGAGCCGTTGCCGCCCTTTCCTCCGCCGCTCCCAGTACTCCCACCGGTTCCACCGCTTCCATCGTTTATGCCGGGGATGGACCCCTGCACCGGGAGAACTCCATCGAGCGTCGTAGAGCTTCCACCGGCCTTGGAAGTGCTGCCCGTGAACTGCTGGATGAACGGGTTCTTGGAACCGAGGTCGTTGAGGCGCTTCTTCGCATTCCGCAGCCCTGGGGGGTGATAGGCGACGACCGCGTTCTCGGCCAGCGGTGAGGTAACCGCCGCCGAAGCCGTCGGGCCGAGGCTGACCGGGGAGTCGCTGTTTGATCCCCGAGAGATCAGGAATGGGACAGCGACGATCCCCACGGCCAGCATGATCACGACCGGCAGCAGGTTGCGGCTGCGCAGGTCATAGACCAGGTCGCCGAAGAACTTCTGCACCTTCCAGCCCTTCACTTGGCCACCACCGCACTCGCGGGCTGAGCTGGGACCGCGCCTGGGACTGCCGGCGCCGGACCGCTGGGGCTGGCGCCGAGCGTCAGACCCTGGGTGGCGGGCGTCGCGTAGGTCGTCACCGCGAAGTTGGCCTTGAGCCTCGGTGAGGACCCGGGCAGGCCTCCGCTGATGTCGAAGCCGTCAACGGTGAACAGACGCCCGTCCGGGGTGACTCGAACGCCGCTGGCGGTCGGCTCAACGAGGTTGTCAACGCCTCCGATGAAGTTCGCGATGTCGAAGTACCCGCCCTTGAACGTGAGGGTGTAAGGGAGCGTGGCGAGCCCGGCGGGCCCGACCACGGCGCCGATCGGCAGCGAGGCCGCCGAGGACTCGGTCGCGGGCACAGGGGTGGCGGAGGCCGTGGAGGTCGTGCTCGAGGTCGCCGGGGTGGTGCCACCCGTCGAGGGGGTCGTGGATGCGGTGGTCCCCGTCGAAGGCGTCGTCGAGGTGCCGGCAGGGGCCGCAGTCGAATTGGAGGCCGCCGACGCTGTCGGAGTGCTGGCCGCGGAGGTGCCGCTGCCGGCGGAACCTGCATCCCCACCGAGCTCGATCGAGCGGAAGTCGACATGGGAGTCGCCGGCGATCGTGTTCAGCTGCACGAGCATCGACCCGGTGTCGGCCTGCTGGGGGACGGCCTTGCCGAGCACGACCAGGCGGCCGTAGTAGCGCGGAAACTCCTTTCGCGCGTCCTCGGCGAAGCTCGCCACCTGCTCCTGCTGCGAGATCGATGCATGCAGCTGGTCGATCTGGTCGTTCAGCTCGCTCGCCTTCTGGCGCTTGGGCGCGAGCAGCATCAGGTAGAAGCCGATCGCCAGCACGCCCACCAGCACCCCGAAGACGATTGCCTTGTCGCTCACCTTCACGATCAGCCTCCCGTCGAGGGGCTCGAGGTTGGCTGGGAGGTGGCCTGGGAGGTGGCCGTGGTCGCCAGTGAAGGCGGTACGGAGGGGTCGGTGACCGCTCCGCTCGGGGTCGGGACCGAATCGAAGGCGACGACGATTTCGAACTTCGGGATCTTCGCATTGGTCCGGCACTCGGAGTTGGTCTCCTGGCCCGACGCGGACGTGACCGCGGCGCCTCCAATGGAGCCACTGTCGTCCACCTTCGATGACTGCTGGAGACCCACCCGGGTGACGCCATCGATCTCCTCGAGAGCCGAGACGAAGCCCGCAACGGCGTCCTGGTTGGGCGCACAGCCCACGAGCTCCAGCGCCGGGCCCGCGACGTCGTCGCGGATCTGGATCTCAGGAGCGTCGGTGAGGCTGACCTGCGGATTGACCGTTCCGGCGAGCTGGACGAGCCAGACGTTGGACGGAATCACGCGCGCGAGCTCATCGATCACCCGCTGCCAGTCGAAGCGGCTCTGCGCGAGGCTGGTGATCGTGGTTGAGCGCTGCTGCTGGACCGCCCGGAAGTTTGCGAATGCCTGCAGGCTCTGCGCCTTCGCCTCGGCCTGCTGCTCCTGCGCCGTCAGCTTGGCCACCTCGGACTTGCGATCGGAGACCTGCTTGCTGGTGAACGCGAGCGCGATCATGCCGAGCAGGGCGAGGGCGAGGGCACCGATCACGACGTAGGAAAACGCCCCGGTGCGCATCGTGCCGCGATCGCTGCCTCGCTCGTCGGGGGGGATCAGGTTGACGGGACGCATTCAGCTCACTCCCCGAGGGCCAGGCCGTAGGAGACGGTGAGACGGGCGGCGTCTTCGGAATCGAGGTGGAAGAGCTCGCGTGGCGCTTCCCGGGAAACCTCCAGGCCGAGGTCCGGCCGGATCCGCTCGGGGAGCCCGGGGATTGAGCTGCCGGCGCCGCAGACGATGACCCGCTCGATCGGCGTGACCCCCTCCTGGGCGCCGTAGTAGTCCATCGACATGCGCAGCTCGTCGCTGAGCTTGCTGGCCCCGCGCTCGAGCTCCTCGCGGGCCGCCGCGCTGCCGTCTTCGCGGTTGAAAAGCTCCAGATCCTCCTCAAGGCCCACCTCCATCAGCAGCTCGCGGGCCTCGTCCAGTGAGACGCCCTCCCGGCTGGCGAGCCGGTCGGCGATCGTCTCGACGCCAAAAGGGCTGACGCGGGTGAAGAGGCAGCCATCGCCGCGAGCGACCGCGATGTTGGTGAGGTCGCCGAGGTGGCAGTAGAGCGTCGTCGGAACGGGCAGCTCGCCGGACTGGTCGACGGGCACGCCGTTTCCGCCGCCGAGGGCCCGGATCATGCCGAAGGCCGAGAGATCGATGCCGGCGGGAGTGAGGCCGGCGTCCCTGAGCACCTGGACCAGCGGATGGATCATGTCGCGGCGCGCCGCCACAGCGAGGACGTCGATCTGCGCATTTCCGTCCGCACCCTCGCTCCGGCCGATCACGCGGTGGTCGAGGACGGCCTGGTCGAGAGGCATGGGGATCTCGTCCTGTGCGCGAAAGCGGACCGCGGCATCGAGCTCATCCGGATCCTCGATCCTCGGCAGGCGCAGTGTGCGAACGACGACGCGCTGGTTGGCGATCCCCAGGCGGACCGTCTTCGCGAGCTTGTGCTCGGAGAAAAGATCGGCGAGCGCCTGGCTCAGTGCGGCCGGGTCATGAACCTCACCCTCGCGCACGACCCCCGGCTCGAGCGGCGCGATCGCCGTGCGCCCCACGGAACGATCGCCCCGCGACGGCACCTCGGTCGCGGCGACGCTGCCCGATTCGATGTCGAGCCCGATGATGGAGTTGTTCTTCATTACTGAGGCCATCGTTGGAGGCTGTTTGCCTCATCCCCCCCATCGGCCGTTACGGTCAGTTGCGCCATACCCAAGACTGATGAGAGTGGACTAGCGAACGAATGCGTTCAGGTAGGCATTGACGAGCTGATCGCCCGCCAGCAGGGCCACGACGCCCCCCAGCGCCAGGAAGGGCCCGAATGGCACAGCCAGCTTCCGGGCTCCGGAGCCCCGGTGGAGCATCACTCCCATCCCGACCAGGGCGCCGCTGACGATCCCGACGGCGAGCGCCACCGCAACTGAGCTGCCCAGGTAGAGCCCCATCACAGCGGCGAGCTTGACGTCACCCATGCCCATCCCACGGGGATAGGCGAGCGCGATGAGGAGCAGGAGCCCTCCCGCTGCCAGGGCGGCGATGCCGCGCTCGGGCAGGCTCGAAGGATCCGTCGCGGCGGCGATGGCAAGGCCCGCCACGGCGCCGGCGATCAGGATCTTGTTCGGGATGATGTGGCGCTCGAGGTCAGTGAGCGTGATCGCGGCCAGCATCGCCACGAAGACCAGTCCCAGCGCCAGCTGGCCCGGATCGTCGTGGAAGACGACGGCAGTCGCCGCGAAGGCGGCGCCGAGCGCCAGCTCGACCAGCAGGTAGCGCAGCGGAATCGTCGCCCCGCAGGAGCGACAGTGGCCGCGAAGGAAGAGCCAGGAGAGCACCGGAACGTTGTCGTACGCGGCGATCTGCACTCCGCACGAGTCGCAGACAGAGCGTCCGCCGACGACCGACGATCCCCGCGGAACCCGGTGAGCCACAAGCCCGACAAAGCTGCCGGTCATGATTCCGCCGACGAAGGCCAGGGAGGCGATGGGGAACATGGTGCTTCTCTCGGCTCCTGCGACCGCGGCCTTTAGGGCCTACCCGAGGGTCTCCCGCTGCACGTGCCAGGCGGACTGCACCGGATCGAAGAAGTGCGGCGGCTCCTGGTAGCGGAGGCGGTCGTCGTAGTTGTAGTCCTTGATGTATCCCGTGCCGCCGGTGGTCCCGACTGCTCCGCGGAACTTCTGAGCGATCGCGCCGTTGACGGTCAGAGTGCCCAGGCTCGAGCCGCAGTCGTAGTGATCGACGATGAAGGAGTGGTCGATGGCGAGCAGCGCTGCATCGATCTGGATGTTCGGGTTCGATCCGGTGCCGTTGACGCCGCTGTTGCACGAGCCCTTGGCGGTCTCCGAGGTCGTCGTGCCGCTCGAGCACCCGAGGTTGCTGGAGGGACAGACCGGATGCTTGATGCGGATGAAGTTGTTGGCCACCAGGCCGAGCAGGTCGGCGGAGCTGCTCGAGCGCTTGATGTCGTCGTCGATGATGATGTCGTTCTCGGCTGCGATCGTGAGCTGCCCGGAGTAGGTGCCGCTGCTGTGCACGATCGCGTTGCCGCAGCCCGAGCTGGCCGGATAGGTGACGGTGAACGGCGAGTACGAGGAGGTGCAGGCACCGTTCTGCACATAGACGACCCCGCTGCTGGGCACGGCTACGAACGCGCCTCCGTTGATCGACATGGTGTTTCCGCTCAGCGTGATCGACGTCTGGCCCGTGTACGTGTAGCTGGGACCGGCGAAGGTCTTCAGCGATCCGTTGGTGACCGGCGGGGTCAGTACGGGTGCATTCGTCGCGAAGGGGCCGACGAAGTTCGGGTTGCCGGAGCAGTTCCTGCCGGGATTCCAGCCTCTCGGCGGCGCGCTGACCTCCGTGACGTCTGCCGAGTTACGCCCAAAGCTGGGGCTGCCGCAAACGGCGAGGTCGTCGTTGGTGTGCACCGGGCCGTCGATCTGGTCACCGCCCACGAAGACGATCTGGTCGCAGAACTGGTTGTTGGTGCCCGGGATCGGTGAGCTCTCGCGGCCGTCGCGCCGGAACTTGGTGCACTGGCTGTAGGCGCCGGTCAGCGCCGCCGACGGATTGGCGAAGCCGTAGGTCACCGGATCCGACGTCTCGAGCTGGGTGAAGTAGACGTAGTCGAGGAAGGTCGCCTGCTTGAAGGTGGCGACGATCGACTGCTTCTCGGTGCCGCTGTAGCCGATGGAGCGGATCCGAAACGTGCCGATGTTCGAGCCGCTCGACTCGAGCATCGACTGGGTCGGGTTGTTGGGATCGCAGACCAACTGGCCCGTCGCCGGCAGAAGCTGGATCGCGTAAGTCGAGCCGTCGGTGGAGCCCGGAACCGGCCTGCGATTCGCCGTCGAAGTCTGCTGGTTGACGGCGTTCGGCGTCGGGACGTTGGTGCAGCGGGTCCAATAGCCGCTGTCGTTGTTGAGGTGGTACGTGTAGTCGGCGATGCCGGCCTGCGCCGCCGCGTAGGCCTGCTTCTGCTCCAGGTCGAGGGAGATCAGCCGCTGGTCGTCGTTGGTCGCGGCGAGGGCGGCCGTGACCAACAGGGAGACCAGGAAGGTCGCGCCGAGCACGGCGATCAGCGTGTAGCCGGCCTCTCCCGCGGCGAGCGCTCGGATGCGGGCTCGGATCAGACGCATGGCAGGTTGTCCTGGTTCGGGAACTGCCCAGCGTTCTCCAGCCTCAGATCGGCCGAGTTGGAGACGACCAGCGGGGAGCCGGGATCGAATGTCGAGACGCCCCTGGTGGGTGAGCTCGACATGGTGATCTTCACGATCGCGGCCTTGGCGGCATCGGTCGCGCTCAGCGGCACGGCGGTCGGCGCCGTGTCGACCTGCCCGTTAACGAAGTCGTAGTACTGGAACATCCCGGACGCCGGCGCCGAGACCTGAGTGAGCAGCTGGGTGCTCGAGGAGGCGGTGGACGAGAAGGTCCAAGGCCCGGGCTGCGCGCCGCCGGTCGCCGGGAACACGGACTCGGACAGGGTCCCACCGCTGAGGATGATCACGTGCAGGTCCGGCGTCGGCGTGACCGTGGCGCCGCTCTTGGAGAGGAACGAGATCCGCGTGCCGGTGCTTCCGTTGGTGGTGCCGTCCCCGATGATCGGCGTCATCCGCGGCGCGATACAGGCCGAGTGGAGCTCCTGAATGATGTGCGTCATCACCGGCCGCACCCGCTGGTTTGCGTCAACCCGCTGGTTGATGCGGTCCTGGTTCCGCAGCGATGTCGTCAGCATCATCACGATCGCGCTCATCACGACCAGCGAGGTCAGCATGGTCATCAGCAGCTCGACCAGGGTGAAGCCGCTGTCCTCTCTGATGGCCCTCATGGACAGGTGCTCCCGGAGGTCGAACCCGTCCCCTGCAGGAAGAGGTCGAGGGCCGTGCTGGGGTTGTTGAGGTCGGCGGGGTCGTCGAGGCTCACGTTCGCGGGTGCCAGCGTGTCGCCCGTGCGGATCTTCCTGTTGCCGATCCCTGAGACGTTCGCGGTCGCGCAGATCCGATAGTCGCTCATCGGCAAACCCGGGTTGTCGAGCTGGCCCGAGCTGTTGGTGGTAAAGGTTCGCTTGAAGCCGGACGTCGGGTTGTTGGGGCAGAGCAGGTCCTCGACCGTCACGGTCGCTCCGACCGCCTTCGCGCTGGTGGTGGTCGACCCCTGGTACACGTTGAGATGCAGAGCCGGCAGCTGCGCGGTCGCGGACTGGCTGCCGCCCGCGGGAACGTTGATGCTCGCCACCGCCGCTCCCCCGACCGTCGAGCTCTGACACAGACCGGCGTAGACCGAGTCAGGTGAGCTGAACGGGAACAAGCCGCTCGCCGTGATCGTGCTCGCGAACGTTCCCGGCGTTCCGAATCGCTTCGGGCCCGTCGTCATCCCGGTGTTGAAGGCGATCAGCGAATCCGCCTTCACGGGCTGCCCGTTCGGCAGCACGCTGACCAAGGCGTTGTCGCTCTGGCGGCGGGTAGTGAACGTGACCGGGATCGACCCGGGCTGGTCGTACTGAAGGTTGACCGTGTTGGTGGCCTGGTCGACGACGCTGACGGTTTGTGCCGCCGGGGCGTTGCCATCCGGATCGACCATGCCGGTGGCAGCCCCAGCCGCGGTCATCGAGTAGTTGCCCGCGGGGAGGTTGCGCCAGAGGACGCACCCGGTGGCCCCCGTGGTCCCGCTGAACGAGCCCGCTCCGCTTCCGGTCAGGGTGACCCCTGGGATGCCAGTGCTGTTGGCGTCGTCTATCTGAACCAGCAGCGATCCGCTGTTGGGGATGAGCGAGCCGTTCGGCGGAGAGATCACCGTCCCGGCGGTGACGGGCTTCGCAGTGGCGCTCATCCCGGTCCAGCTCACCGAGACCTGGAGCTGGAGGTAGTCGCGGGATCCGGTACCGGAGGCGCAGGTGCTCGTCGACGCGGGCTCGGTGCTGAACTGGGTGCTCGACGTGATCGTGTAACACGTCGTCCCGCCGGCGGGACAGCTCGCGTTGGAGGCGAGCTCGGTGCCGTCCTCGAGCACACGCCGCGTCGAGTTCCAGGACGAGAGGTCGCCGATCCGCAGCGAGCGCACCCGCTCGAGCTCCTGCTCGGCCAGGTCGTTGGCCTTGGCGCGGTGGCGCTCCGTGGCCGTGGCGCGGTTCCCCGCGGTCAGCGACATGAACAGGCCGGTGGAGATGATCACGAGGACCACCGAGCTGATCAACACCTCGATCAGCGTTATCCCGGTCTGCTCACTCCGGATTCTTTTCAGGATGCGCAAGTGCATCGATGCACGCTCCGTCCATGCATCGGCACGCCTGCCCGGCTGCCCATACCCAGATTTGATCTCGCTGGCCGTTCGTACGAAAGAGCGTGGCGGCTTGCCGGGCGGCGCTAGCCCCAGTTTGCCGCCGGCTCCGGGCAAAAAGAGAGGGCGGGCCCAAAGGCCCGCCCTCTGCTTCGCGTGAGGCCCTCTCGAGCGTCACGCAGATCGGCTAGCTGGGATTAGCCCCAGTTGTTGCCGGTCGGGCAGCCGCCCCGGTCGTTACCGGCAGGGACGGTGCAGGTGTAGCTCAGAACGCCAGTGGAGCTCTTGGCGATCGTGAACGTGTTGCCGGTCGGCGACGTGATCGTCTCCGTCCAGCTGTTCGCGGTTCCGCTCGCCGCGCTCGAATACGGATGCGGTGGTGAACCGGCCGCCGTCAGGATCGACTTGTCGATCCCGTTGAGCGTGGTCGGACTGACCGTGGTGTAGGAACCGTTGTTGTCAGTGGCGATCGTCTCCGCCGCCACCTGGCCGGTGTGCGCCATCTCCTTGGCGCTCGAGTCACTGGCCTTGTTCCGCTGGTTGAAAAACGTGGGAATCGCGATAGCCGCGAGGATCCCGATGATGAGCATGACGACCAGGAGCTCGATGAGGGTGAAACCCTCTTCGCGATTGGCCATCCGCTCACGGAGCTTTCCAGACATCTCTTCCTCCCAGGGACGTTGACGCCAGGGCCCCGTTGCCGGATGTCGGGTGATCCGCTGGCTTTCTTGGACGAGTTATGCATCGGTCAACAACCGCAGGCCTTTAGCAAGTGACCGAAAAGTGCGGATGGCGCCGCGCAAAAAAAGGGCGGGCCCGAAGGCCCGCCCTCTGATTCACGTGAGGCCCTCTCGAGCGTCACGCAGATCGGCTAGCTGGGATTAGCCCCAGTTTCCGCCGGTCGGACAACCACCCCGGTCGTTACCGGCGGGGACGGTGCAGGTGTAGCTCAGCACGCCGGTGGAGCTCTTGGCGATCGAGAACGTGTTGCCGGTCGGCGACGTCATCGTCACAGTCCAGCTGTTCGCGGTGCCGCTCGCGGCGCTTGCAAACGGATGCGGCGGTGAACCGGCCGCCGTCAGGATCGACGAATCGATCGCGTTCAGCGTGGTCGGGCTCACCGTGAGGTACGAACCGTTGTTGTCAGTGGCGATCGTCTCTGCCGCCACCTGGCTCGTGTGCGCCATTTCCTTGGCGCTCGAGTCACTTGCCTTGTTGCGCTGGTTGAAAAACGTGGGAATCGCGATAGCCGCGAGGATCCCGATGATGAGCATGACGACCAGGAGCTCGATAAGAGTGAAACCCTCTTCCCGATTGGCCATCCGCTCACGGAGCTTCAGAATCATTTGATTCTCCTTGTTGATATCTCCGTGCCAGAGCCCCGTGGCCGTCGAAGTCAGGTGACCCCGGTGGCAGCCCGGCTCGCTCTCGAGAGATTTCTCTCGGAGCCCCGATGGCTTTGCGTCCCCACCTCGCGATGGGTTTGCCTTTCTCACCGAAGGCCCTGGCGTTTCCTTTACGCGGCCTTCATCGACGCCCCACCGAACGCCTTTAGCAAGTCCCTCAATAGTGCTTAGGGAAATGGGCTCGTACTTGCGTCCAGCGGCTGCCAGGCTGCTGCATTCAGGAGCGAAGGGCGAAGCCCGAAGCGACTTGCGATGGGCAGCCGCTGCAGCCGCGACTTGATGGCGAAGCCGGACCTCGACCCCCCCCCGGATCGCGATTTACCGGATCTTGTCGTACAGGCTGAAGAGCGGCAGGTACATCGCGATCACGATGAAGCCGACCATGCCGCCGACGATCACGATCATCGCCGGCTCGATCAGCGAGGTGAGCGCCTTCACCTTGGTGTCGACCTCGGCCTCGTAGAAGTCGGCGACCTTCGTCAGCATCGCCTCCAACTGGCCGCTCTCCTCGCCCACGGAGACCATGTGGCCGACCATCGGCGGGAACACGGCGGCCTCCTCGATCGGGTGGGCGAGCGTCCCTCCGCTCTTGACAGAGGCGTAGACCTGGTCCATCGCCTGCTCGACCGGCGCGCTGCCGGAAGTCTGGCCAGTCAGCGTGATCGCCTCGAGCAACGGCACGCCGGAGGCGACCGCGCCGGAGAAGGTGCGCGACCAGCGGGCCACCGCCGCCTTCTGGACGATGTCGCCGATGTGCATCGGCAGGCGGAGCTTCACGTGGTCCCACTGAGATCGCCCCTTGTCGGTCTTCTTCCATTGGAAGAAGGCGATGATGGCCCCGATAGTTGCGGGCACCCAGATGAACCAGTAACCCTTCAGGAAGGCCGAGATGTCGACCATCAACTGGGTCAGTGTGGGTAGGGCAGAGGACTCGCCAGGCTGGTCTTGGACCGCCTGCTTGAAGGCATCCGCGAAGATCGGGACGATGAAGATGACGACCGCGAGCATCACCGCGACGGCGGCGGCGAAGACGAAGGCCGGGTAGAGAATGGCGGAGCGAATCTCCCGCTTCAGCGCGTCGAGCTTCTCGAGCTGATACGCGATCCGGTCCAGCGACTCGTCGAGCCGCCCCGAGCTCTCGCCCGATTGCACCATCGCCCGGAAGAGCTTGTCGAAGATCTGCGGCCGTCTTCCCATGGCGTCGGCCAGCGAGCTGCCGGCCTCCACGTCCTGGCGAACCCCCCCGATAGCCTCACTCAGCCTCTCGTCCTCGGTCTGATCCTCGAGGGTGTAGAGGGAGCGCAGCATCGGCATCCCGGATGCGACCAGGGTGGCGAACTGGCGCGAGAAGACGGCCAGCTCCCGCATCGGGACGCTGCGGAAGCGATCGAAGACCTTCTCCAGCTTCATCGCCTCGTTCTTCTCCGAGACGTCGAGCACGATCAGGCCGCGCTCGCGGAGCTGCTCAGTCACCTGGCCCTTGGTCTCGGCGTCGACCTCTCCGCGCGAGGGAACGCCGGCGATGTCGACGGCGCGGAATGCGTACGTGCTCATCTCATCCTCCGCCGGTCACGGCAGGCGCGACGGCGCCGTTGCCGCCGGCCGTCCCGAGCAGCCGCTTGAGCTCCTCGGGCACCGAGGCACGCTGCTCTGCGAGCTTCCTCGAGATGCGTCCCATGCGGACCAGCGAAGCCAGGTGGGCGTCCATGGTCTGCATTCCGAGGGAGCCGGAGGTCTGGATCGCGGAGTAGATCTGGTGCGTCTTGCCCTCGCGGATCAGGTTGCGCACCGCCGGCGTCGGCACCAGGACCTCGGTGGCAACCACGCGGCCGGCGCCATCCACGGTGGGCAGAAGCTGCTGCGTGATGATCCCCTGGAGGCCGATCGAGAGCTGCATTCTGACCTGAGCCTGCTGCTGGGCCGGGAAGATGTCGATGATCCGGTCGACCGTCTGCGCGGTGGACTGCGTGTGCAGCGTCGCGAACACGAGGTGCCCGGTCTCGGCGGCGGTCAGCGCGGTGGACATCGTCTCGAGGTCGCGCATCTCGCCGACGAGGATCACGTCGGGGTCCTCACGCAGCGCGGCCTTCAGGGCGCTGGCGAAGTCCTCCGCGTCGGCGCCGATCTCGCGCTGGTTGACGATGCACTTCTTGTGGGGGTGGAGGAACTCGATCGGGTCCTCGATGGTGAGGATGTGCTCCTCGCGCTCCGCGTTGATGATGTCGAGCATCGCCGCGAGGGTCGTCGACTTACCTGAGCCTGTGGGCCCGGTGACCAGGACGAGGCCCCTCGGCTTGCGCGTCATCTCCTCGAGCACCTTCGGCAGGCCGAGCTCTTCGAGGGCCGGGACCTGATGCGGGATGCGCCGGAACGCGGCGCTGATCGATCCGCGCTGGAAGAAGCAGTTGACCCTGAAGCGGGCGACGCCGGGCACGGCGTAGGCGAGGTCGAGCTGCTTGTTGGACTCGAAGCGCTTGCGCTGGTCGTCGTTGAGAAGGCTGTAGACCGTGTCGCGGGTCTGCTGAGGCAGGAGGCGCCCGTACTCCTCCAGGGGCACGATCTTGCCGCGCAGGCGCATCGCCGGCGGATATCCGGAAGTGAGATGGACGTCCGAGGCTCGCTCCTCGGACATCCGGGTGAGGATCTCAGCGAAGTCGAAGTTCTTCTTGGCAGCAGCCGCTTCCATACCTGGTTCCAATCGTCCGTTGCCTCGTCGCCCTTGACACCAAAAAGTGGGTCGATCTCCGCCTAGGAGGCCACCCGGGAGACTTCCTGCACGCTCGTCAGCCCCGATCGCACCTTTTCCATCCCCGCCTGGCGGAGCGTGAGCATCCCCTCCTCGATCGCCGCGCTGGCGATCTCAGCCTCCGATGTGAGGTTCACGACCATCTCCTTGATCCGCTCACTCAGCACCATCACCGAATAGATCCCCATCCGGCCGCGATAGCCGCTGCCGTGGCAGCGCTGACAGCCGACCGGCTCATACGCCTCGATGTCGGTGGCGACCCTGAAGCCGGCCTCCTCGAGCGCCGCGCGGCCGACGACGGTGCGCCGCTTGCACTGCGGGCAGAGCAACCGGGCCAAGCGCTGGGCGACCACACACTCGACTGCGGAGGAGGTGAGGAATGACTCGATGCCCATCTCCTGCAGACGGGTGATGGCACCCGGGGCATCGTTCGTGTGCAGAGTGGTGAGCACCATGTGCCCCGTCAGCGCGGCCTCGATCCCGATTCGGGCGGTCTCGGCGTCCCGGACCTCGCCGACCATGATCACGTCGGGGTCGGCGCGGAGGACCGATCGCAGCCCGGTGGCGAACGTGAGGCCGGCCTTGCGATTGACGCCGATCTGGTTGACGCCGCTGAGCCGGAATTCGACCGGATCCTCGATCGTGACGATGTGCCTGTCGACGTCGTTGATGTCCTGGAGCGCCGCATAAAGGGTGCTCGACTTACCCGCGCCGGTTGGACCGGTGACCAGCACGGCGCCATACGGCTTGCGGAAAGACTCCTCGAAGCGAAGTCTCGCCTCACCCTCCATGCCGAGGTCGTCCAGGGTCCTCAGAGCACCCGCCTCGTCGAGAATTCGAACCGACGCCCCCTCCCCGCCCTGTGTCGGCAATGTGGTGACGCGCAGGTCGATCCGGCGATCGTCGACCCGGACCGTGACGCGACCGTCCTGCGGGACTCGCTTCTCGGCGATGTCGAGCTCGCTCATGATCTTGATTCGAGAAATCACCCCCGCCACCATTCGCTTCGGGACCCGGGCGGTCTCCTGGAGCACGCCATCCACCCGGAACCGGATGCGCATCTCGCCCTCCCCGGGCTCGAAGTGGATATCGGAGGCGCCCTCCGCCACGGCCTGGCCGAGGATGCTGTTCACCAGCTTGATCACCGGCCCGTCCTGCGCCGAGGCGCGGATGTCGGTGATCTCGGCCGGCCCCTGCTCGGCGTCCTCCTCCCCGTCGTCATCCGCGATCGCGTCGGCGACGGTGTTCTGCATCGTCCCCAGCTTCGTGACAAGCCCCTCGATGTCGTTGTAGGGCGCCACCGCCACTGCGCAACTGAGGCCGGTCGCCATCTGGACGTCGTCGAGAGCGAGCACATTGGTCGGGTCCGCCATGGCCAGGAGCAGCGTGCTCTCGTCCACGTAGGCGATTGGGAGCGCCCCGTGGCGGCGCGCGGACTTGACCGAGATCAGGTTCGCCGCCCCCATATCGACCGTGAAGAGCGAGAGGTCCACGAAATCGAGTCCATACCGCTCCGCGGTTGCGCGGGAGAGCTGCTCGGAGTCGATCGTCCCTTGCTCGAGCAGCACCTCCTCGGGCCGCTTGCCCGCCGTCCGCGACTGCATCAAGGCCTGGTCCACCTGCTCCTGGGTGGCGTGGCCGAGCTGGACGATCGCGTCGGTGATGAAGCCGCCAGTGTGACCACGGTTGATCGGCGGAATCAGTCCGGGGGTACCCGTCTCCTCGACCGGCTGGTCGGAAGCTGCCGCGGCCGCGCCGGCAGGGTCATTCGGCCCTGGCAGCGGGCGCAGGTAGTCGGGCAGCTCCCGCATGGGAGGCGCCTACCTCGGGCTGTACGGCAGGTCGTCCTTGCCGGAGTAGAGCGCGTCGTGGACGTACTGCACGACGGTCTGCGAGTCGCGGAATCCGTAGGTGACCTGCGCCTCCGGGACGGAGCCGGTCACCCGCTTTGGGCGGATGACGAGAAGCGCGGGCACCTGGCTTACTCCGACTCCCTGGGTGATTCGGGAGTAGCGAGCGATCTTGTTGGCGTGAACGACGAAGACTGAGAGGTTCGAGTCCCCGGACAGGCCTCGGACGGACCTGCTGACGAGGCGGTCGTCGATGCCGTGACTGCGTACCACGAGCAGGACCACCGCTTTGCCCTCCCGCCAGGCGTCGATGAGCGGGCGGGGCAGCCCCGGCCCCGGGACGAGGGCCTGCGGGTCGACAGTGGTCGCCGGCGCAGCAACCCCGGCGACGCCGCTGGCGGCCGATCCAGTGCCTGCCGGCGGCTGGGTCGACTCCACCGTCGCGCCAACCGATCCAGTGGGACCGGTCGCCTGCGCGCTGACCGTGTTGGTCGTCGTCCCGCTGCTCCCGCCTCCCATCATGGACGGCAGAAGCACAAGCGCCGCAACGAGGACCAGCGCAGCGAGGACTCCGAGCTGCACCTTCGGGTTGTTGTTGATCGCATTCCTCATCCGACCACCTGCTCGATCCCGCTCGCGCGCTGTCCCTTGGCGGCGAGCATCAGCTTGAAGTCGTGCGGGCTCGAGGCCGTCTCCATCGCGACCTCCTCGGAGACGATTCCCTGGGTGACGTAGCCGAGCAGCGCCTGATCGAAGGTCTGCATGCCGTAGAAATCGCCCTCGGAGATCACCTCGGTGATCCCGCCGGTCTCCTCTGGATTCAGGATCAGGTCCTGGACCCGGCCGGTGACGACCATCACCTCGGAGACCGCGACGCGCCCCTCACGGTCGATTCGCGGGACGAGCCGCTGAGAGATCGCTCCCTTCAACGTCGAGGCGAGCATCACGCGCGCCTGCTGCTGCAGGTGCGGCGGGAAGAAGTCGATGATCCGGTTGATCGTCTCCGACGCGTCGAGGGTGTGGATGGTCGACAGGACGAGGTGGCCCGTCTCGGCAGCGGACAGCGCGGTGCGGACGGTCTCCTCGTCTCGCATTTCCCCGATCAGGATCACGTCGGGGTCCTGACGGAGGACGCGGCGCATCGCCTGCGCGAATCCCGAGGTGTCCGACCCGACCTCGCGCTGGTTGATGATCGAGAGCTTGTCGCGGTGGAGGTACTCGATCGGGTCCTCCATCGTCACGACGTGGCGCGCCCGGGTCGAGTTGATGTGGTCGATCATCGCCGCGAGCGTCGTCGACTTGCCAGAGCCCGTGGTTCCGGTCAGCAGGATGATCCCGCGCGGTTCCTCGGCAAGCCGGCGGACAACCTCGGGAAGCCCGAGGTCGTCGATCGTGCGCACCTGGAAGGGGATCGCCCGCAGCGCGATCGAGATGGAGCCTCGCTGGCGGAAAGCGTTCACACGGAAACGAGAGACGCCCTGAAGCTCGTAGGAGAAGTCGACCTCGCCGTTCTCCTCGAACTCGGTGAGGTGGTTCTCGTCGGCGATCGCCCGCAATGCTCCCTCGGTGTCGCTCGAAGTGAGGTTGCCTGCATCCTTGAGCGCCCAGAGATCGCCGTGCACACGCACGACAGGCGGCGAGTCCACCTTCACGTGGAGGTCGGATCCCTCTCGCTCGACCATGTAGGTCAGCGCTTGGTCGATGTCAAAACCCATCCCTCGCCCTATCGGGCGTGGGCGTGCGTAGCTACATCAGCAAAACTGGGGTCTAGCGCCTAGGGCTGGATCTTCTCGACCACTTCGTAGATCCCCTCGAGCGGGGTGTCGTGGACGTGCTCGTCGATTTCCTCCTGGCGCTTGAGCTCCTCCGCCTCGGTGCCGCGAACGATATCGAGCGAGTCGCGGTCGATCGGGAAGATGCCGAACGAGATCACCTCGTCCTCGTCCTTGATGTTGCGCGCGTGATAGATGACCGCGCCCTCGGGCATTTCCGCAAGCGCCTGTTCACCATCGCCTCCCCAGGCCTGGCGAAAGTCGTCCCAGTGGCCGCCCTTCAGGCGCCGACCGCTGAAGAACACGAGCATGGTGTCTCCTCTCCTCGCTGACCGTCGCGAGGAGCCTATGTCAGTGGCGCCGAGAGGCGGAGGAGCTAGGCGACCTCGCGGAGCTTCTGGGCCTCCGCGAGGGACTGCAGCTTCTTCAGCGACTGGTTCTCGATCTGGCGGATCCGCTCCCGGGTGACGTTGAAGGTGCGGCCGACCTCGTCCAGGGTCCGCGGGTGCTCGCCGCCGAGCCCGTAACGGAGCTCGAGCACGCGGCGCTCGCGGTAGGAGAGGTTCTCGAGGGCCTCCTTCAGCGCCTCCTTGGTGAGCAGCTCAGCGGCGCGCTCGAAGGGGGACTCGGCTCGTTCATCGGCGATGAACTGGCCGAACTCCGACTCCTCCTCGTCGCCGACCGGCTTCTCGAGCGAGACCGGCGCCTGCGCCGAGCGCTTGATCGAGTCGACCTCCTCGGGCTCGATGCCGGTGACCTCGGCGATCTCCTCCGGGGTGGGCTCGCGGCCCAGCTCGGTGACGAGCTTGCGCTCCGCGCGGCCGATCTTGTTGAGCTTCTCGACGACGTGGACCGGGATGCGGATGGTCCGCGCCTTGTCGGCGAGCGCGCGAGCGATCGCCTGGCGGATCCACCAGGTCGCATAGGTCGAGAATTTGAAGCCCTTGCGGTAGTCGAACTTCTCCGCCGCGCGGACCAGCCCGAGCGTGCCCTCCTGGATCAGGTCGAGGAAGGGCAGGCCCTGGTTGCGGTAGTTCTTCGCGATCGAGACGACCAGTCGGAGGTTCGACTCGACCATCTTCTGCTTGGCGTCGAGGTCGCCGCGCTCGATGCGCTTGGCGAGCTCGACCTCTTCGGCGGCGGTGAGCAGGCGGACCTTGCCGATGTCCTTGAGGAACAGCTGCAGGGAATCGGTGGTCATGTCCGGCTTCAGGTCGAGCGCCTTCTTCTTCCGCCCGCCCCGCTTGCCGTCGGACCGCTCGTTCTCGGCTGCGGCCTTCTGGGCCGGATCGAGGTCCTCGACCAGCTCGATGCCGGCCTTCTCGAGGTGCCCGTAGAGGTCCTCGACGTCTGACTCGTCGAGCTCGACCTCGGACACAGCGGTGGCCACGTCACCGAACGTCAGGACGCCCAGCTGCTGGCCCCTGGTGACCAGCGTCTTCACTTCTTCAAGTTCTTGGATCTCAGCTACGAGCATTCGCCTACGCTCTTCCTTCCTGGCTGTCTTTCAATTTCCTGGCGGCCGGGCCTGTTACCCAATTCTGGCTGGCCTACTCAGTGTCGGCCGCTGACGTCAAACCTTTACTCCAATCCCCCTCAAAGGCCACAAAAACGCGGAGCGAGCCGGCCGCCTCCGCGTTTCCGATACTTCATCACGCCTAGTTTTCGCGATTCCTCAAACGTTCATGACCATGGTAGCCACTTCACTTTTTGAAGTCAACGCACAACGCAGGCGTGGCAACCGATCTGCCATGCAAAGAACAACCAACTCCCGGGAAAGTTCCGGACGCCCTTCGACTTACCCCTGCCTGGACGTTCGTTACGCATGAGCGTCTGGCCACTCCGGAGCGAGGAGCCCACGTACCCGAGCTGGCACTTCTGGAGGCATCGCTGGCTGCAGGCCTTCTGGAATCGCGCCTACAAGGAGAACATCACCGGCCTCTCCGGCATGGTTGCCTACAACCTGATGCTGGCGGTCTTCCCGTTCGCCCTGCTCGTCCTCTTCATCTTCGGCAAGGTCGTCAACAGCGCGGACGTTGAGCACAGCGTGATCCTCGACATCCAGCGGCTCTTCCCGAACACCGAGCAGGGCACGCTCCAGGATGCGATCGACCGCGTTCGCTCCAGCTCGACCACCATCGGGATCGCCGCGATCGTCGGCGGGATCTGGATCGGCGCCTCGTTCTGGGGGGCGATGGACACGGCCTTCTGCCGGATCTACCACGTCGAGTGCCGCGGGTGGGTGCAGCAGAAGCGTTGGTCGTTGGTCATGTTGCTGGCGCTCCTCCTCCTGCTTGCGGCCAGCGTGACCGTGCCGACAGTCGAGAGCGCCGTGCTCACGAGTGCCAACAGGCTGCCGTTCGGCCTCGACAAGTGGGGTGCGGTCCGGACGGCGATCGTCGTGATCGGCGGCCTGATGGTCACCTTCCTGATCATTTCGGCGATCTACTGGGCCGTCCCCAAGGGCCACATGCCGTGGCGATCGGTGTGGCCGGGGGCGCTCTTTTTCGCGCTGGTCACCTCGGCGGGCAACTACATCTTCCCCCTCTACCTCACGAGCGTCTCGGACCTCCACCGGATCGGCGGGACGATCGGGTTCATCCTGATCGCGCTGGTCTGGTTCTACGCGATCAGCCTGGCGTTGATGGCGGGCGCGGTGATCAACTCGCTCCGGCACGAGTCGGACGACACGGGAGCCCTCCCTCTGGAGGGCTGACTACCCGTACCGTTCGCCGACGACCTCGCGGAGCTTCGGGCGGTTGTGCGTCGCCTGCACCCGGCGAATGGTGCCCGAGCGCGATCGCATCACCAGTGACTCCGTGGTCGCGTGCCCGTCATCGAGGTAGCGAACCCCGTCGAGCAGATCGCCATCCGTGACGCCGGTGGCTGCAAAGAAGACATCCTCGCCGGAGACGAGATCGTCGGTGTCTAACACCCGGCTGAGGTCGTAGCCGGCGTCCTCCGCGGCCTTGCGCTCGTCGTCGTCCCGAGGCCAGAGCCGGCCCAGGATGCGGCCGCCCATGCACTTGATGGCCGAGGCCGAGAGCACGCCCTCCGGGGTCCCGCCGACGCCCCAGAGCAGGTCGATGCCGGTGTTCGGCATCGCCGCGAACAGCGAGGCCGCGACGTCGCCGTCGGAGATGAAGCGAATGCTGGCGCCGACCTCGCGCAGTGTCTCGATCGCCTTCTCGTGACGCGGGCGATCGAGCATGATCACCGTGACGTCGCTGGTCGCGCCGCCCTTGCGCTCGGCGATCTTGCGGATCACGTCCTCGAGCGGCTCGTCGAGGCTGATCAGATCGGCCGATCGCGGGCCCGCGGCGATCTTCTCCATGTAGACGCAGGGACCCGGGTCGAACATCGTGCCGCGCTCAGATAGGGCGATCACCGAGAGCGCCGAGGGCATGCCTCGCGCGGTCAGCGTCGTCCCCTCCAGGGGGTCGACGGCGATGTCGACAACCGGCGGGCTGCCGTCGCCGATCTCCTCGCCGTTGTAGAGCATTGGGGCCTCGTCCTTCTCGCCCTCGCCGATCACGACGACGCCGTCCATGGGGACCGTGTCCAGCATCAGGCGCATGGCGTCGACCGCCGCTCCGTCTGCGCTCTCCTTCTCCCCTCGGCCGACCCAGCGGCCGGAGGCGAGAGCGCCCGCCTCGGTGACTCGGACCAACTCGAGCGCCAGGTTGCGGTCCGGGTGCGATGGGTCCCGGACGTCCTGCGAGATCACGTGTTCGTTCGCTTCACTCATACGGCCAGGTTATTCGGCTTCGCCATCAGGTCGCGGCCACAAGCGGCCACCCATCACAAGTCGCTACGGCCTTCGGCCTCCGCTCCTGAGTGGAGTGGCCTGGTGTCCGCTAGAACGTGGCAGGAGGCTTGCGCCTGGCGCCGCCACCGCTCTCCACGGCTCTGAAGCCGCCGGAGATGAAGATGCCGATCGAGGCCAGTAGGGCGAGCCAGTACCCGAACGCGAGGCTCATCTCGAGCCCCTCCTGGGGCTTGTCGACCAGCCCGTTGTAGGCGATCAGGACGAAGGCGGTGAGACCGACGATCGCGGTCAGCTCGCCGCGGGGCCATGACAGCGCATGGCCCCTCATCACGATCCACGCGAGGATGAAGGGCGCCGACGCGGCGAGGAGCAGCAGGATGCTGACGATCGGGAAGGTGTCCCAGCCGCTGCAGCTCGAGTTGCCCACCCCGCAGGCCCAGTTGGCGGGATCGCTGCCGCGCTGGACGACGCTCGGATCCGTGGAAAGCGAATACCACTCGAGGAACAGGCTGATCACCAGGACGACTGCGGCACCCATCCCGAAGATCTCTGAGCGGTCGAGCTTGGAGGTGTCCATGGCGCGACCCTATCCGGTTTCCCGCATATAGGGTCGCGGTTGTGGCTCAGCGATGGGGACTGACTGTTCCGCTCACAGGCATCGGCCTGCCGGACAACGAGGAGCACTACAAGCGCGCCGAGGCGGCCGGCTACACCGACCTCTGGTCGGGCGAGACGAACGGGCCCGACGGGTTCTCGCCACTCGTCCTGGGCGCCGCGTGGACGGAGAAGGTCCGCCTGGGCACCGGCGTGGTCGGCGTGATGCAGCGGGGCCGCGCGCTGCTCGCGCAGGAGGCCGCAGCCGCGGCCGATGCGTCGGGGGGCCGCTTCGCCCTCGGCATCGGTGCCTCCTCGGACCGGATCATCGAAGGGTGGAACGGGATGCCCTTCGAGAAGCCGCTCACCAAGATGTCGGAGACCCTCGACTTCCTGAGGACCGCCCTCGCCGGCGAGCGAGCGGACGGCGGCTTCAAGCTCGAGCGCGCCCCGGCGGAGAAGATCCCCATCATCCTCGCGGCGCTGCGCGGCAAGATGCTTCGGCTCGCGGTCGAGAAGGCCGACGGGGCGTTCACCAACTTCCTCCCGCTGGAGGGGCTGCCGACGGTCGCCGAGCCGCTCAAGGATGCGCCGGAGGGCTTCGAGCTGCTCTGCCGCTTCTTCTGCATTCCGGGCGAGCGCGAGCAGGTCGAGCCGCTCGCCCGCTTCATGTTCTCCTCCTACATCACGGTCCCGGTCTACGAGAACTTCTACCGGTGGCTCGGCTACGGCGACAAGATCGATGCGATGGTCGAGGCCTGGAAGGCGAAGGACCGCCAGAAGGCGGCCGAGGAGGCCCCCTGGGACCTGATCGAGGAGATGTTCATCTTCGGCTCTCCCGCGGAGATGAAGGAGCGGCTCGGAGCCTTCGTCGAGGGCGGCATCACCCTGCCCGTGATCACCCCGATCACCACGCCCGACAAGCTCGGCGAGCTGATCGACGGGCTAGCGCCGTAGCTTCGACCAGAAGCGGACGTACTCACGCTCGTGGCCGATACCGGCCTCGATCGCGTGGGTGATGCCCGCTGGGGCCTTCATCCGGCGGCATTCCTCGAGCTGGGACTCGTACTCGCGCAGGCGCCCCTCATGCGCCTCGAGCTGGTCGGCCGCCAGGGTCGACGGATCCGCCCCGAAGAAGAGCTTGAGCAATCCGGCGTCGCGAAGCTCGTAGAGCTCGCTCGTAGGCTCGGTGCGCCAGCGCTCGAGTGCCCCCCTGCCCGCCTTCGTCAGCCGGTAGATCCGGCGGCGCCTGCCGGATTCCTCGCGCTTCTCCGAGAGCAACCCGGCCTCGGCAAGGCGCCCGCATTCGGCATAGAGCTGGGTGTGCGGCAAGGACCAGAACTGGCCCACCCCCATCGCGACCGCGCGCTTGAGGTCGTAGGGAGAGGCGGGCTCCATCTGCTCGATCAAGCCGAGCACGACGTAGGAGGTTGGGGTGAGGCGGGTCTCTGTCATCCGGAGCAGAATACGATACAGTGCGCATCGTACGGATTGCACTATTCAGGAGGAACCATGCCGCAGCTCGCCGATTCCGCCGCCCTCACACAGGACCTCACCGCCGGCTTCGAGTCGCTCGACCGGGAAACCCGGGTCGATCGCCTGCCAATCGATGGACGGCTGCCCGATTGGCTCCAGGGGTCGCTGGTCCGAACCGGGCCGGCGAAGTGGGAGGTCGGCAGCCGGACGATGAACCACTGGTTCGACGGCTACGCGATGCTCCATCGCTTCGGCATCTCGGATGGCGAGGTCTCCTACGCCAACCGCTTCCTCCAGACGAAGGCCTACCGCGCCGCCGAGGAGAAGGGCGAGATCGTCTACTCCGAGTTCGCCACCGATCCGTGCCGTTCCCTCTTCGCCCGGGTCTTCTCGATGTTCTCCCCGAAGATCACCGACAACGCCAACGTCAATCTGGTGAAGCTCGGTGAGCGATACATCTCGATGACCGAGACGCCGATCCCGGTCGAGTTCGATGGCGAGACCCTGGAGACGGTGGGCGTCGCCTACGAGACGCCAGGGATGCTGACAACCGCCCACCCGCACCTGGATCGCGCGAGCCGCGGGATGCTCAACTACGCAGCCAAGGTAGGGCCGCGAAATCGCTACCGGTTCTTCCACGTTCCGCCGGGCGAGGCCGAGCCTCGAGTGATCGGCGAACTGCCCGTCAAGGAGCCGGCGTACATGCACTCGTTCGGACTGACCGAGCGATGGCTGGTGCTCGCCGAGTTCCCTCTGGTCGTGAACCCGATCAGCATCCCGCTGTCGGGGCGCCCCTACATCGAGAACTACCGATGGAAGCCGGAGCTCGGCACCCGCTTCACGCTGATCGACCGCAACACGGGGAAGGCGACGGGCCCCTTCGAGACAGACCCCTTCTTCTGCTTCCACCACGTGAACGCGTACGAGGAGAACGGCGAGGTGGTGGTCGACGCATGCACCTACGCGAACGCGCAGATCATCGAAGACCTCTATCTGGATCGCCTGCGTGAGGGCAAGCCGGCAGACCGCGCCGAGATGCGCCGGTTCCGGATCGATCTCGGCACGCAGGAGGTGACGAGCGAGCAACTCGCCGAAGGGCTCGAGCTGCCGCGGATCAACTACGGCCGCAACAACGAGCGTCCCTACCGCTATGCCTGGGGAATCGACGCGAAGTCTGGGTGGCTCGACCGGATCGTCAAGGTCGACACGCAAGAACGCGACGCGATCGAATGGACCGAGGACGGCTGCAGCCCGGGTGAGCCCGTCTTCGTGGCGGCCGCGGGCTCAAGCGAGGAGGACGCCGGCGTGCTTCTCTCGGTCGTCTTCGACGCGCGCTCGGGCAACTCGTTCATGCTCGTTCTCGACGCCACTGACCTGACGGAGCTGGCGCGCGCCGAGGCGCCGCACCACATCCCGTACGGGTTCCACGGTCAGTTCGTGCGTTAAACGGCTCTCGCGAGCGAGAGGGCGTAGAGGCCCTCGGAGTCCGTCCACCAGTCGGTCAGCTCGAGGCCGGCCTCGGCGTAGATGCCCTCAAGTCCCGGGCGGAGGAACTTGGTCGAGATCTCGGTGCGCATCTCCTCGCCGGCGCCGAACGGCACCAGCATGTCGAGCGCCGGCACGTTGACGACCTGGTTCGCCAGCGAGCGCAGACGAATGTCGACCCACAGGTTCTCCGGATCCCACCTGGCGACGTGCTCGAAGGAATCGATGTCGAAGTCCGCGTCCAGCTCCCGGTTGAGGACCGAGAGGACGTTCTTGTTGAACTTGGCGGTGACCCCCGCGGAGTCGTTGTACGCGGCCTCGAGGATTGCGGGGTCCTTGACCAGGTCCGTGCCGAGCAGGAAGCGATCATCAGAATCGAGCAGATTGGCGATCCGGCGCAGGAAGCCCGCGCGCTGGTGGGGGGCGAAGTTGCCGATGGTGCCGCCGAGCAGGGCGATCACGCGCGGTCCTCCCACCGGGACGCGCTCGAGGTCGAACTCGAAATCGCAGACCAGCCCGCGGACGGTGATGTTCTCGTATTCGCCGGCGATCCGCTCCGCGGTGTCGCGGGTTATCTCCTCGGAGATGTCGACCGGGCAATAGGTCTGCAGGCAGCCGACGCTTCTCATCGCATCGAGCAACACGCGGGTCTTCCGGGCCGAGCCGGAGCCGAGCTCGATCAGGCTGGCCGGGCGGTTGGCGGCCTGGCAGATGTCGGCGGAGCGGGTCTGAAGGATCTCCCGCTCGCAGCGGGTCGGGTAGTACTCCTCGAGTTCGGTGATCTGTTCGAAGAGCTCGGATCCGAGCTCGTCATAGAAGTAGCGCGGCGAGAGCTCCTTGAACGGGCTGGTCAGCCCGGCGCGGACGTCGGCCGCCATGCCGGACAGCGGCCCGCCTGGAGGCAGGTTGACCTCAACGGTGATGCGGTCGGTCGCAGCGGCCTTGATGCTGTTCATACGTCGTCCTTGGCGCAACGGATGCCCGCGAAGATCTGGCGGCGCTCCGGCAGATCCCAGTTGCGAAAGCTCGTGCGGATCACGTCGCGGCGAGTCGCCCATGCCCCACCGCGGAGGACCTTGTAGGTGTCGCCGAAGAAGACCTCGGAGTACTCGGGGTAGGGGAAGGCCGAGAAGCCGGGATAGGCGGTGAAGTCCGAGCTCGTCCATTCCCAGACGTCGCCGAGCATCTGCACCGCCCCGCACTCGGCGCCGGAATCGGCGTACGCCCCGGCGGGCGCGCAGCCGAAGCTGAGCTCGTCGAGATTGGCGCGGTCGCGGCTCGCGCCGGCAGCCGCCACCTCCCACTCCGGCTCGGTCGGGAGTCGCTTGCCCGACCAGCGGGCGAAGTCATCGGCCTCATTCCAGGAGACGTGGATCACCGGCAGGCTGGGATCGACCTCCTCGGTCCTTCCCATGGCGTTGCGGACCCAGCCTCCCTCCCCGTCCCGCTCCCAGTACATCGGCGGCTCGGCGCCGGTCTCGTCCATGAAGGCGATGTAGTCGGCGTTTGTCACCGGGGTCCGGTCGATCAGGAACGGCTCGACCTCGACGCGGTGACGGGGACGCTCGTTGTCGTATGCGAAGCCGGCCGCGCCGGCCCCGATCTCACGGGCGCCGTTCTCGACGCGGACCATCTCCGGCCCGTCCGCGACCTTCTCGGCCGCGGGCGAGCGGTCCACCTCGACCGGGTCATAGGACTCGATCATCTGCAGGAGCTGCAGCATCGTCTCGTTGTGCTGGTACTCGTGCGCGAGCAGCATCTCGTAGACGAAGCCGTCGGCGAGCAACCCGTCGTCGGGGTCCAGCTCGATCTCCCCGAGGACCTCCAGGGTGCGCTCGCGGACTCCTTCCATATACGGCCGCACCTCGTCTGCTCGCAGGATCGGCAGCTCACCGCGGATCTTGCGCGGCTGCTCGATCGCGTCGTACAGCTCACCGAGGTCCCCGCGCATCGGCTCGCGACCGCCGATGCGCTGGACGAGCCAGAGTTCCTCGAAGTTGCCGATGTGCCCGAGGTCCCAGATCAGGGGGCTCAGGATCGGGTCGTAGACCCGATTGAGCTGCTCGTCCGTGAGCGGCTCGATCAGCTTGAGGGTGTGACGGCGCGCCTCTTCCAAACGCTTGGCCAGCTCGGCCTTGCGATCGGAAGCGGGACGAGGATCACCCTCCGTACTGGGTGCAGCGACCTCCGCGATCGGTCAAGACTACCGAGGCAACCACTTCCGCTGAGGACGTTTACTCTCGCCGCCGTGGGTGGGAGTGGGCGAATCGGGCTGACGATGATCGTCGCGCTGCTCGCGGGAGCGATCGTCGCCCCGTCGATGGCGACGCCGGCGGTCCCGGCGGCGAGTCATGGGCGGAAGTGCAAGAGGAACCACGTCGCGCGCGGCAAGCGGAGCTGCCGGGCGCGGATCGCGATCACTCCCCCCGGCCATGACTTCGGGACCATCGGACAAATCGACAGCGCTCCCACCGACCTCGTGATCAGCAACGCCGGTCGCCGCACGAGCGGGATTCCCGCGGCTTCGATCAGTGGCTCGGGCGCGCGCTACTTCCAGATCAACGCGACGACCTGCTCATCGCGGTTGACACCCGGAGCAAGCTGCACGCTGACCCTCCAGTCCGTCCACAACGACGGTGCCACAGGACTGGCTCAGCTCGACGTCAGCGCTGCTCCCGGCGGCACAGCTTCCGTGCCGCTGGTCGTGAATCTCTTCTAGGCCCGCCCTCGTATCAGGGGCAACCGCATGGATGCCAGGGGGAGACTCATCAGCCGGATTGGCATGGCCGCCCTGGTGGCGTGCCTGGCCGTCGGCGCGTCCACGCTCTCCGCGGAGGCTGCCCCCGGCCATCCGCCGGCAGGTACGGCCAAGAAGTGCAAGAGGAAGCACCACGGGAAGAAGCATCGGTGCAAGCGGCGCGCTCCTGCCCCCGCGGCGATCGCGATCTCACCGATGAGTCAAGACTTCGGAGTCCCACAGATCGGCGGAGAGGATCGAACCTTCACGGTCACCAACGGCGGTGGGTCCCCGAGCGGCGTCCCGATTCCCGCCCTCACCCCGCCCGGCACTGACTTCTCCATCGCCGCCAACGACTGCATGGCCCCGCTGTCCGCGGCCGCGAGCTGCTCGATCGTCGTCCACGTCGGCACCACCGGCGCGGGCCACGTGTCGGCACTCCTGACCGTGAGCGCAATCCCCGGGGGGCTGGTTTCCGCACCGGTGACGGCCGACATCGAGGCCTGAGGCAACAACCCCCACCCAGATCCAGTCAATAAGCTGCCGCCCGCGATGAAGATCGACGGGGCAAGCGCACTGGTCGCCGGCGGGGCATCGGGCCTCGGCGCCGCCACGGCACGCGCTCTGCACGAGCGCGGTGCCTCCGTGGTGATCGCCGATCTGAATGCCGAGAAGGGCGAGGCGCTGGCTTCCGAGCTCGGCGAGAACGCGGCCTTCATGGAGGTGAACGTGATGGAGCCCGAGCCGGTCCAGGCTGCGGTCGACGCGGCAGCCGAGGTGCCGGGCGGGCTGCGGATCTCGGTCTGCTGCGCCGGGATCGGCTGGGCCCAGCGCACCGCGTCGAAGCAGGGTCCGCACGACCTCGAGATCTTCCACAACGTCATCAAGGTCAACCTGATCGGGACCTTCAACATCCTGCGACTCGCCTGTGCCGCGATGTCAGACAACGAGCCCGACGAGGAGGGCGAGCGCGGCGTCTGCATCAACACGGCGAGCATCGCCGCGTGGGACGGCCAGATCGGCCAGGTCGCCTACGCCGCCTCCAAGGGCGGCGTCGTCGGGCTGACCCTGCCCGCGGCGCGTGACATGGCCGGCCGCGGAATCCGCGTCAACACGATCGCGCCGGGCCTCTTCGACACACCCCTCCTGGCCGCTCTTCCCGAGGAACAGCGTCAGGCGCTCGGCGCCGGGATCCCCTTCCCCTCGCGGCTCGGACGTCCGGAGGAGTACGGGCTCCTCGCCTGCGAGATCGTCACGAACACGATGTTGAACGGAGAGGCGATTCGGCTGGACGGCGCCCTCCGCATGCCGCCGCGCTGAATGCGAGGGTGCGCCGCCAGGCGCAACCCGATTAGTGAAGACTGCCCTGCGCGGTTCGCGCCAGACGCGCGTCCCGGATGCGGAAGAACGCCCAGGTGGTGAGCGCGAGCACCATCAGGGTCGAGAAGAGAAGGACGAACCAGATCGCTCCGGTACCGGAGAGCTCTCCGTACGTGCTCAGGGCGGGATGGATGATGACGACGGAGAACCAGACCAGGGCAGCTCCCCACATCGCGGCCCAGACGCCCTTGCGCCATGTGAACAGGTCGTTTCCGTCAAGGAACGTCATCGGGATCAGACCGAACGCCACCGATTCGAGTGCGGATACGAAGGTGATCGCGAGGGCAGAGTCGAGGATCAGGGTGAGAGAGCTCGCTCCTTCCTTCGCGGCGGCGTGCTCGACCGGGATCCAGGCGAACCAGGCGGCCAGCCCGAGGACCATGAGGACGCCATAGGTGGTGGCGACCCGGATCCCCGCGGTCCTGACGCTGAGCTTCTTGGCGGGCTCGTACTCGGCCACCGTCCCCAGCACCACGCCGGGCAGGAAGTGGGCGAGGCGCGCCATCACGACCAGGAAGGCCGCCAGGAGGATGAACGGCGGATAGAGCTTCCACTCGCCCTTGCCCTCTGGCTCAAGCCGCCAGAGCACCAGTCGCCAGGTGGAGAAGAAGACGAACGACACCACCGCGAAGCCGATCACCATCCCGATCAGATACTGGAGGGCGCCCTCCTCCGTGGGAAAGCCCGGCTCGATGAAGGAGAAGAGCACAGCGCTAGCGATCACTCCGATCGTCAGGGTGATCGCCGGGTGCCTCCGGAACGGGATCCAGCCGAAGAGGAACAGAAGCCAGGCGCGCGGGCGCTCGAACCAGCCCTTGATCGTCTCGTGGTTCTTCTCGGTCGCCTTGTTGAAGATCGTCACCGGCAGGTAGAGCATGGCCGCGAGCAGCAGGGCCAGCAGGCCACCCTCACCGAGGTTCCTGGCCGACAGCTTGAGCTGTGTTGGCGAGAGCAGGTGATCAGCGAAGGTGGAGCGGTTGGGGTTACCGGCGGGCTCGGCGACGGGTGCCGGGGTGGCGGTCGCTACAGCCCTCGGCTTGGTGCTCTTGGCTGCCTTGTGATGGGAAACGTGGCCGGCCGGATTCACATGGGGCTTCACGATCACGCTGTCTGCCGAGGGGCCGACATCGGAGTGCCCGCCCGAATGCCCAGCGGTCGAGGCGCCGGCGACTCCGCTCAAGCCGGTCGACGTGTCGCCGCCAGATGGCGTGTCGCTCCCTCCGGTGTCCGGTGGGGGTGTCTCCGGCGGCGGCTTGTCGGGGGGCGGCTTGTCGGGTGGCGGCTTGTCGGGCGGCGGGTCAGGCGGAGGTGGTGGCGGTGGCGGCGGCTCTTGATGGAGGCCGTGTCCGCTGTTGTCGAGGCCACCGTTACCGCCGCCAGGGTGGACGCCGTCGCCGTGCGGCGGGTTGGGCGGGTTCGCTTGAACCCGGTCGCCGCCCAAGATCGAAAGGGACAACAGAGCCACAGCTGTGCAGGCAGCGAGCAGCAACGCCAGGTGCGCGAGCGCCTGGCGACCGCTTCCCCTTGAGCGGCGAGTCGAGAACACGGCGCCATTGTCCCTGGATTTGGCCGGATGTACAGGGGGAAGATCACTGAATTGTCGGTCGACCGTCCAGCTCAGTCGGTCCCGCCGTACTCCGGGTCGGTGAAGACGCGCTTTCGCCAGGGTGGGGTGATCGCGAACGAGTACGAATCTCGATCGGCGAGCTTCTCCATCGGGACCAGCCTGATGCTGCCGCGCGGCGTGGTGCGCGCGCCCGGGCCGAAGAGCGAGGTCCTCAAGCGATTGGCCAGCAGTTCCTGGCGGTGACGCTCCTCCGTCGGGCCGAGGGGGCCGGGCAGGCTCCCGCGCCTGAGCGCAAGCCGCTCGGTGGCGAGCAGGCCGCTGAGCTCACGGCTCAGAGATCCCTCGGTGGCGTGGCCGGCGTGGCTTCCCCCGGAGACATAGAGCGTCCCCTGAGCTGAGGTCCAGCCGCCTTCGTCGCGCAGGCCGAGCGACTCCGTCCCGTCCCGGACCACGGCGGCGCCCGGCACCTTCCCGGACGCGTCCGATGCCCAATCCACCGCCGGCGCGTCGGCGCCGTTGTAGCCGTTGTGGGAACTGGCCCGGGCGTCGACGCTGCCGTCCTGGTTGATGCGGACCTGGTAGCCCTCCCAGTCATCGCGGTGATACCCGGCGGCTCCGAGGATCGGCGTTGTGCGTGAGGTCGCTGAATCGCTGTAGTAAGTCCAGTACTGGATGTAGGTGCGGCCGGCGCGGTCGCTGGAGCAGTCGTAGCCGTGGGCCTCGCCCTCCGCGGGATCCCGGCAGTCGATCACGTGGGTGAAGACGGTCACCGGGCGTCCGGCAAGCGACCGCGCGACGCGGCCGGTCTGCGGTCCGTCAGAGCAGGCCGGGGCCCGGCATTCCCGGAAGTCGACCGGGAGGGCGCTCGTGCCGCGTTCGTAGACAATGCGCGGGGCGTTGTCGCGGACCTCATCTCCGAGCTCGCCATAGGCGGCGGCAAGCATGGGATCGCTACGGCAGCCGTAGCTCAGCTTGACCGCGCAGACGATCCGCTCGCCGATCTCATAGGCGAGCGCCATCCCGGGCAGCCGCAGCCCGACCAGCCAGGCGAGCGCCACCAGCGCCATCGACACGAGGGCGATCAGCGCAATCCACTCGACCGTCCCCTGCCCCGATCTGGTTCGGCCACACGCGAATCAAGCTAGGCCGAGAGCCATGCCCGAACTCGCACAGAAGTGCCGAGCGCCTCACCGATCAGGGCCGAGGCCCGTGGTACGGTCGCGTCGTGAACACCGAAGTTCCCACGGCCCCACGCAAGAAGGAGAGGGGCGCGACGTTCTACATCACGATCGTCGCGCTGGTGCTCGCCGCGATCTTCGTCCTCCAGAACACCCAAAAGGTCGAGGTGAAGTTCTTCTTCTCGACCACCAACATCCCGCTGATTTTCGCGCTCCTGCTCGCGGCGGTCCTCGGCTTCATCATCGGCCTGGCGCTGCCGCGCTTCCGCCGCCCGAAGGACTGAGCTAGAGCTCCTCGACCTGTGCCGCGATGTCCGACGCCGCGCCCTTCGCGTCGCTGAACAGCATCGAGGTGTTGTCCTTGTAGAAGAGGTCGTTGTCGATGCCGGCGAAGCCCGGGCTCAGGGACCGCTTGATGATGATCACCTCGCGGGCCTGGTCGACCTCGATGATCGGCATCCCGGCGATCGGGGAGTTCGGATCGTCCTTGGCGGCCGGGTTGGTGACGTCGTTGGCGCCGATCACGACCGCCACGTCGGTCTGAGGCATCTCGGCGTTGGCCTCGTCCATCTCCTCGAGCTGCTCGTAGGGAACGTCCGCCTCCGCGAGCAGCACGTTCATGTGCCCGGGCATCCGCCCAGCGACCGGGTGGATCGCATAGCTCACGCGGACCCCGCGCTTCTCCAACTCGTTGGCGAGCTCCTTGACCGCGTGCTGAGCCTGGGCGACGGCCATGCCGTAGCCGGGGACGAAGACCACCGAGTCGGCGTAACCGAGCTTGATCGCGGCGTCCTCGGCGCCGATCGAGTGGACCGGGCGCTCCTCCCTCTCCCCTCCCGCGGTGCTGACCGCGCCGAAGCCGGAGAAGAGGAGGTTTCCGATCGAGCGGTTCATCGCCTGGCTCATCTCGAGCGTCAGGATCGTTCCCGAAGACCCGACCAGGGTGCCGGCCACGATCAGGACCACGTTGTCCAGGGCGAATCCCGCCGCCGCCGCCGCGAGACCGGTGAATGCGTTGAGCAGCGAGATCACCACCGGCATGTCGGCGCCGCCGATCGGCAGGACGAAGAGGTTGCCGAGGATCGCCGCCCCGATCAGAACACCGATGTAGAGGCCCTGCGACGGCGAATCGTGGTCGATGCCGAGGACGATGCAGCCGGCGAGGATCGCGGCCAGGAGGAGGCCGTTGAAGATGTGCTGGCCGGGGAACTGGACCGGCCGGCTGGGGATGATCGCCTGGAGCTTGCCGAAGGCGATGTTCGAACCGAAGAACGAGACGGACCCGATCACCGTTGAGAAGAGGATCGGGACGAAGGTGTCGAGGGGGATGCTCGTGGAGACCGAGGTGACGTGCCGGAACTCCGACCAGGAGATCAGCGCCGCCGCGCCGCCGCCTACCCCGTTGTAGAGGGCGACCATCTGCGGCATGTCGGTCATCTTCACCCGGAGGGAGGCGATGACGCCGACAGCGGTCCCGAGCAGGATGCCAACCAGGATCAGCACGCCGTTGCCGATCACGTCCAGCGAGAGCGTGATCGCGATCGCCACCAGCATCCCGGCAGCGGCGATCAGGTTGCCGCGGCGCGCGGTCCTGGGGTGCGTGCCCTGCCTGATCCCGAAGATGAACAGGGAGAAGGCGACGATGTAGCAGGCGGTGACGAAATCGCTGTTCTCCGTCAGCGCGAGAGGCGGGGCTGGGATCACTGACCGGCCTCCGTCGGCTTGACGGTCTCGGCCTCCGGCTCCTTCTTCGGCTTGCGGTTCTGGCCGCGGAACATGCCGAGCATCCGGTCGGTGACCATGAACCCGCCGACGATGTTGATCGTGCCGAAGGCGATGGCGATCACGCCGATGATCTTCTCCAGCGAGTCGTCGGCCGAGCCGATCACGATCAGCCCGCCGAGCATGACGATGCCGTGGATCGCGTTGGTCTGGGACATCAGCGGCGTGTGCAGCGTCGTCGGCACCTTCGAGATGACCTCGAAGCCGACGAACGCGGCCAGGACGAAGATCGTGATCTCGGTCATCAAGCTCATGACGCGGCCTCCTTGGCTCTCTCGTTGACGATCTCGCCGTCCTTGGTCAGCAGGGATCCGGCGATGACCTCATCCTCGGTGTCGACCTTGAGCTTGCCCTCGTCGTCGATGAGGAGCTCGACCAGGTTCTGCAGGTTCTTCGCGTAGAGCGCCGAGGCGTTGCCGGCCATCTGGCTCGGCAGGTTGGCCGGGCCGATGATCTTGACCCCGTCGACCTCGACGGTCTCGCCCGGCTTGGAGCCCTCGACATTGCCGCCGGTCTCGGCCGCGAGGTCGATCAGCACCGACCCCGGCGCCATGCTCTTGACGGCGTCCGCGGTGATCAGCCGTGGTGCGGGCCGGCCCGGGATCTGGGCCGTGGTGATGATCACGTCCTGGCGCTTGGCGGCCTCGCCGAGCTCCTGCCGAAGCTTCTCGTTCTCCTCGTCGGTGAGGGGGCGCGCGTAGCCGCCCTCTCCCTCGGCATCCTTGACGGCCTCGACCTCGAGGAAACGGCCGCCGAGCGACTGGACCTGCTCCTTGACGACCGAGCGGACATCGAAGCCGGTGACGATGCCGCCGAGCCGCTTGGCGGTCGCGATCGCCTGCAGGCCCGCGACGCCCGCGCCGAGGACGAGGACCTTGGCCGGGGGGACCGTTCCCGCGGCCGTGGTCATCATCGGAAAGAGCTTGCCCGACTCGCGCGCCGCGATCAGCACCGACATGTAGCCGCCGAGGTTGGCCTGGGAGGAGAGGGCATCCATCGACTGGGCGCGCGTAATCCGCGGGATCGCCTCGACCGCGAAGCTGGTCACCCCTGCGCCGGCCAGGGACTTGGCGAGCTCGGGGTTGGTGAGCGGCTCGAGGAAGCCGATCAGGATCTGGCCCTGCTTCAGGCGCCCGACCTCGTCAGCGGTGGGCGGTGTGACCTTGACCACGACGTCGGCGTCCCAGGGGTCCTCGCCGACCTTCGCGCCGGCGTCCGTGTACTCGGAGTCGGGGTGGGAAGCGCCGTCCCCCGCGCCGGCCTCGACCGCCACCTCGATCTCCTTGGCGGTGAGCGCCTTGACCACGTCGGGCACAAGCGCCACGCGGCGCTCTCCCTCTGCGGTTTCCTTTGGGACTCCGATCTTCATGCGGACGAGGCGGGCAATCTAGTCGGTTTCCCCTTCCGACCACTCCGGTAGCGACGCCGCCTTCATGGCCGCTTCGCGCGTCAGGAAGAGCTGGACACGCGTGATCAGGCCGTCCCGGACCCGGTACAGGTAAGCGCGCTCGTCACGAACCACGGCGCCGCTGGCGCGGCCGCTGCCGCCGTAGTTGGCGCTTAGGAAGACCAGACCCCCGCCCAGGTCACGCAGGTCGAGGATCTGGAAGCTGTAGTCGCTCCCGAACGCGCGAAACCAGTCCCCGAACCACTCGCCGACCGCCTCCTTGCCCTCGAACGTGCCGGTATTGAGGAACCCCTCCTCGATCACGAGCACGACGTCATCGTCGTAATACGACATCGCCCGCTCGAAGTCGCGCTCGTTCGTCGCGGCGTACTGGTCCCGAATGACGTCGATGGGATCTATTTCCGGCTTCGCCATCAGATCGCGGCCACGAGCGGCCGCCCATCGTAAGTCGCTACGGGCTTCGCCCTACGCTCCAAAGTACAGCGGCCTGGTGGCCGCTAAGCCGGGGCGCCGGCGCCCACCATGCCGGCGAGCTTCTCGAGGCAGCGCACGTTCTCGTCGGGGTTGCCATGCATCGGCGAAACGATCATGCGGTCGACGCCGGCGTCCGCGAAGCGCTTCACGCGCTCGGCCACCTCGTCCTCCGTGCCGATCATGGCCGTGGCGTCCACCAGCTCGTCCGGGATCGCGGCGTAGGCCTCCTCGCGCTTGCCCTCCAGGTAGAGGGACTGGACCTCATCAGCCACCTCGGCGAAGCCGAAGCGCCGGGTCAGGTCGGCGTAGAAGTTGGTCTTCTTGGAGCCCATGCCGCCGAGGTAGAGGAGCAGCCCGGCCTTGACCAGGCCACGGGCGGCGTCGAGGTCGCCATCGATCGCCACCTGCACGGATGGCGAGACCGCGAAGTCCTCCCGGCTACGCCCGCTCTTGCTCAGGCCGGCCTCGATGTGCTCGCCCCAGGCGTCCTCCCACTTGTCGACGGAGAAGAAGATCGGTATCCACCCGTCGGCGACCTCCGCGGCCAGCTCGACGGACTTGCGGCCGATCGCGCCGAGGTAGATGGGGATCTCGTTGCGGATCGGGTGGACGTTGAGCTTGAGCGCCTTGCCCTGGCCGGTGACTCCCTCGCCCTCGGCGAGCGGCAGCTTGAAGTGCTTGCCCTCGTACTCGAGGCGGCCATCGCGGGCGACGACCTGCTTGACGATCTCGACGTACTCGCGGGTGCGGCCCCAGGGCTTCTCGTAGGGCACGCCGTACCAGCCCTCGGAGACCTGCGGGCCCGATGGCCCGAAGCCGAAGATGAAGCGCCCGCCGGAGAGGGCGTCGATCGTGATCCCGGCCATCGCGGCGGCCGCGGGCTGACGAGCGGGGACCTGGAGGATCGCCGCGCCAAGCTGGATGGTCTCGGTCTTCGCGGCCAGATAGGCGAGCACGCTGACCGCGTCGGAGCCGTAGGACTCCGCAGCCCAGACCGAATCGAAGCCCGCACGCTCCGCGGCCAGCACGATGTCGGTCGCCTCGTCTCCCTGGGGACCGATGCCCCAGTAGCCGAGGTTGAGTCCAAGCTTCAAACCCATGTGGATCGCAACCCTAGTGATTCATCGTGTTTTCTGGGGTGAAGTGCAGGGGGCGGGAAGCCGAATAGAGGGGCATGACGCCCGAGCAGATCGAATACCGCGCGCAGCAGGCACAGCATCTGCTGGAGCGCTACCGCGAGATCGAGCATGAGCGCGAGAAGGCGGGCCTGTATGAGGAGGCCCTGGAAGCGCGGCGGCTGCGCCTCGAGCAGGAGGCGTCGGTCGACTACTGGCGCGAGCGGCTCACCGACGCGGCCTAGCCGCCGTCTTAGGTGTCGATAGGGATGACGGTGACCGGCGCCTGCAGGGTGGTCGCGCCGAAGGTGGCAATGATGTTGGCATCGCCGATCGATGAGGTGTTGACGGTGAAGGGGGCGCTCAGTTGGCCCGCCGGCACGAGCACGGTTGACTGACTGGGCGCGGCCACGCCGGCCTGGTCGGACGAGAGGTCGACCAGCGCCCCGCCCGGCCCAGGTTCGCAGTCGAGCGTCACTGTGCCGGTCGATTGGGTACCGACGGGGATAGTGCTGGGCTGCACCGTGACGCCCGTGAGCGTGGGCACCGTGCTCGACCCGTTGACCGAGGCGGTATCCCCCGCGGAGGACGAACCGAGGGTCGCGGTCACCGTCACGAGCGGATTCGCGCTGCCGGCGGTCACCCCGAAGTAGCCGGTCCTCGATCCGGCCGGGACGGTGGCGGATCCGGGCGAGACGTCCAGGGCGCCGGGATCATCGCTCGAGAGCCCGACGACGGTGTCAACGGGCACGGTGACATCGAGGGTGACTCGGCTGCCCGAGAAGCTCCCGGGCGTGAAGCACTGTCTCGCCAGTGAGAGGGACTGGACGCTGGGGGTGGAAACCACATTGAGCTGCGTGTTGGCGGTGCTGGTGCCGATCGCGGCCGTGATGGTGACGTTGACGTTGGATCCCGCCGTGGTGCCAACGGAGAAGTTCGCGGTGGTCTGTCCGCCTGCGACGACGACACTCCCAGGGACCGTCACGCGACTCGGATCGCTGCTCTGCAGGGTGACGGCTTGGCCCGCGCTCGGCGCGGCGTCGCTGATCGTGACCAGGCCCGTGGTGCCGGTCCCGGCCAGGACCGGACTGACGGCGAGACTGACGCCGCTGACCCCGGCGCCCGGTGAAGTGCTCGGGTGCGTTGCCTGGCCGGGGAGCGCGCTGCCGCTTTGGCCGGCGCCGCCCCCGCACTTCTTCTTCTTCTTCTTGGCCGACTGGGCCGAGCGCTTGTGCTTCTTCTTGCACTTGCTTGCGTGCGCCACCGGGCTCGCAGCCGAACCTGCCGGCAGGGCAAGCGTCCCTCCGACGATCGCCGCCATCAAGGCGGCCAGCGTGATCTTCCTGATCAGCACCGACACGTAGGTTGACTCGGCTCACGCGAGCGCCAATCAACCCCAAACGGGCGCCCTGGACAGAAGTCCTGTTCCTCACTATTGATGAGATTCGGGGCGTAGCTTGCGAAATGCTTGCGCTAGGATGAACTGGCGATGAGCCCAGTTCTCACCCCCACTCTCCTCGATCCGGTCTCCGAGACCTTCGAGCTCTCGGAGACGGAGCTGGGGCGCCTCTTCGGCGTCAGCCGCCAGGCGGTGGGTCAGTGGCGCGAGCGCGGGGTCCCGTCGAACCGGATGGCGAAGCTGGCGACCGTTGCGGCGATCTGCGACCTGCTGCATCACCAGCTCAAGCCGGAGCGGATCCCGGGTATCGCACGCCGGCCCGCCAAGGCGTACGGCGGGCTTTCGATGCTCGAGATGATCGAGCGCGACCGCCAGGACGAGCTGCAGGCCGAGGTTCGCCGGTCGTTCGACTGGGCGGCGTCGGTCGGAGACCACCATCCGCAGGGGCGGGCCGTACCTGCGGGTAGCTGACCCGGATTGGGACGATCCCCTCGACGGGCGCTACGCCGCGGAGCGTGGCGGCCGCTGGAACCCACCCGAGTCGTTTCCGGTCGTCTACCTCTGCCAAAGCGTCTCGGTGGCCCGTGCCAATGTCTACCGGCGACTGGAGCGGCAGCCCTACGGGCCCGAAGATCTGCGACCCGAAGCGGGCCCCGTGCTCGCCAGGGCGACGGTCCCCGAAGATCGCTATCTGAACGTCGTCACCGACGCCGGATGTCGGGACGCGGGCCTGCCAACCACTTACCCGCGGGACGGGCGCCGCCGGATCGTCCCCCACAGCCGCTGCCAGCCGATCGGATTGCGCGCTAAGGAGGCGGGATTGCCGGGCGTGGCGGCGCGCAGCGCGGTCGGCGATGGCGAGGAGCTGGCGTACTTCGGGAGGCGCCGGCTGCGCCGCGGGACCGTTCGCTCATTTGAGGACTGGTTCTGGGAAGCGCCGCTTCGCTAACAATGCGGCAGTGAGCGACCAGCGTCATCCCGGGGGGCTGTCCAGCCAGGAGGCCGCCAAGCGGTTGCGCAAGCTCGGGCCGATCGAGGATCGGACGAGCCGCTCGGTGGCGAGCATCGTCGCCGGGAACGTCTTCACCCTCTTCAACCTGATCATCGGGGTGTTCTTCGTGGTCATGCTCGCGCTCGGGCTGTTCGCCGACGCGCTCTTTGGCTTCATCGCCGTGATCAACAGCTACATCGGGATCCGCCAGGAGCTGAAGGCGAAGGAGACGCTCGAAAGCCTGGCGCTGCTGGTGGCGCCGCACGCGAAGGTCGTCCGCGATGGCGAGCTGGACGAGCTGCGAGCCGAGGAGATCGTCCCCGGAGACTGGATCCGGGTGGAGCCGGGTGACCAGCTCGTTGCCGACGGCGAGGTCACGGAGAGCCGAGGCCTCACCGTCGACGAGTCGGTGCTCACAGGCGAGGCCGACGGCGTTCGCAAGCGGGTCGGGCAGCGCGCGCTCTCGGGCGCTTTCTGCATCAACGGGTCGGGCTACTACGAGGTCGACGCGGTGCGGGAGGACAGCTACGCCGAGAAGGTCGCGGGCGAGGCCCGCACCTTCCGCCATCCCCCCTCCCCACTCCAGGACGAGGTGAACCTCGTGCTGAAGGCGAGCACCTGGCTGATGATCCCGCTGGCCGTCGTCCTGATCTTCGCCCTGCAGGCCCGGAGCACCCCGCTTCACGACGCCGCCCAGACTGCCACGGCCGGGCTCATCACGCTGATCCCCGAGGGACTCGTGCTGCTGATGAGCGTCACCCTCGCGGTCGCGGCAATCCGGCTCGCAAAGCTCGACACGCTGGTCCAGCAGATGAGCGCCACCGAGGCCCTGGCGGCCGTGGACACGATCTGCGTCGACAAGACCGGGACGCTGACCAGCGGGGAGCTCGAGCTGGTCTCGGTCGACGTCGCCGACCCATCCGAGGCCAGTAGGGCCCAGCAGGCGCTGGCCCGGTTCGCCGCCAGCTCCGGCGAGCGCAACCGGACCCTCGAGGCGGTCGCCGAGAACTACCCGGCATCGGGAGAGCGGGTCCGGGCCGAGGTGCCCTTCTCGTCGGAGTGGAAATGGAGCGGGCTCAGCTTCGGGCGTGGCGAGACCTACGTGCTCGGGGCGCCAGACGTCCTGATGTCCCGTGGCTCGCTCGCGCTGCCCGTGCCGCTCCAGCGCAGCCTCGAGCAGAACACTCGGGCCGGGCGCCGCGTTGTCGCCTTCGGCCGGGCGTCTGGCGGGCTGCCCGACAACCCGTATTCGGACCCGCCGCCCGCCGTCAGCCCCCTCGCTCTGGTCGTGCTGGAGGAGACGCTGCGGCCCGACGCCCGCGAGACGATCAAGTACATGCGCGAGCGGGAGATGGACCTGAAGCTGATCTCCGGCGACGCGCCCCAGACGGTCACCGCAGTCGCCTCCGCTGTCGGCATCCCGGCGGGGGCGGGCGTCGTCACCGGTGACGACCTGCCCGAGGACCACGCATCCCTCGCGCGGATCGCGGAGGAGAACACGATCTTCTGCCGGATCCGACCCGAGCAGAAGAAGGCCCTGGTCTCCGCGCTGGCCGAGCGCGGGCGCTTCGTCGCGATGATCGGCGACGGGGTCAACGACGTCCCTGCTCTTAAGCGCGCGAGGATGGCGGTAGCGATGGGATCCGGAAGCCAGATCACCAAGGGGATCGCGGACATCGTGCTGCTCAAGGATCAGTTCTCGCGGCTGCCGCGGGCGATCACCGAGGGGCGACGGATCGCGCGGAACATCCACCGCCTCGGCCGGCTCTACGTGACGAAGACGATCTACGCCGCGGCCCTGATCGTGCTGGTGGCCATCCCGGGCTGGGCCTTCCCCTTCCTACCGAGGCAGCTCACGGTCGCCGCCTTCCTGACGATCGGGATCCCCTCCTTCGTGCTCGCACTGGCGCCGAGCGACGGGCCCCTATATAGGGGGCGCCTGCTGCGAGCGCTCGCCGCCTTCGCGGTGCCGGCCGGCCTGGCGATCGCCGCCGCGTCGCTCGCGAGCTTCTTCCTGGTCGACACCGTTTTCGGGGGCTCGCTCGAAGCCGGGCGCACTGCGGCGACGACGACGCTGGTGGTACTCGGACTCTGCTTCATCCTGCTGCTCGAGCGCGGCCCCGGCCGCGAGCACATTGCGATCCAGAGCTACATGCTCGCGCTGGTCGCGGCGCTCGGCGCGCTCTACGCGCTGATCCTCGCGGTCCAGCCCGTTCGTGACTTCTTCGACCTCACCCGCATGGGCGGTGGCCAGCTCTTCATCGCCCTGCTCTCGGCGGCGGCGGGGTTGGTGCTGGCGAGCGTCGTCTGGCGCATCCCGATGATCGAGAACCTGGAGGACAGACCGCCGCCACCCGATGAGGCGCCGACCGGGCCCGTCACCGAGCCTTTGACGCTGCCCGCACCGACACCTGTCCCCCGCACGCGCACCTCGGGGCAGTCGTAATGCCCTCCTCCGGACAGGGCACGGCCCGCCGCACCAAGATCGTCGCCACCGTCGGGCCGGCGAGCAGCTCCCCCGAGGTGCTTCGCGAGCTGTTCGATGCCGGCGTCGACGTCTTCCGGCTCAACTTCGCGCACGGGACCCCTGAGGAGCAGGCCGAGAACGTGCGCCGGATCCGCGCGATCAGCGAGGAGGTCGGCCGCGAGGTCGGGATCCTCGGGGACCTTCCCGGACCCAAGCTGCGGCTCGGCGACCTGGAGGACGACGTGGCCGTCCTCCACTCGGGCTCGAACGTGGTCCTGCGAGGGGAGATCAACGGCACGCCGGGAAACGCCGATCTCCTCACCGTCCAGTGGGACGGCTTCGCCAAGGCGGTTCACGAGGGTGACCCTGTCTTCCTCGCCGACGGCCGCGTCCGGCTGAAGGTGATCTCGATCAAGGGTGGGCAGGTGACCTGCGAGATCGAGGCCGGCGGCGCCGTCAGCTCCCACCAGGGCGTGAACCTTCCGGGCGCCGATGCCGACCTGCCCGAGACCGGGGCCTCCGACCAGCCCTGGATCGACTTCGCCTGCGAAAACGGGATCGACCTGCTGGCCGTCTCCTTCGTCCGCCGGCCCTCCGACCTCGAGAAGGTCGAGGCCCGTCTGCGTGAACGCGAGGCCGACATCCCGCTGATCGCCAAGATCGAGAAGCCGCAGGCCGCCGAACGCGCCGAGGAGATCATCGAGGCTGCCGGCAGCGGGATCATGGTCGCGCGTGGCGACCTCGGCGTGGAGCTGCCGATCGAAGAGGTCCCGGGGGCGCAGAAGCGCCTGATCACACTCGCCGGGCGGGCCTCCAAGCCGGTGATCACGGCAACCCAGATGCTCGCGACGATGGTGCGGGCTTCGCGGCCAACCAGGGCCGAGGTCACCGACGTGGCCAACGCGATCTACGACGGCACCGACGCGGTCATGCTCTCCGAGGAAACCGCGATCGGGGACTATCCGGTTGAGGCGGTCCGGGTCATGGACCGGATCGCGCGGGTCACCGAGCCGCATTTGAAATACGGGGAGTTGGTCTTCACGAGGGTCGAGGAGCACGAGCACGACATCGCGGAGACCGTCGCGCAGGTCGCGGTGGCCGCCTGCTACCGACTCGGCCTGAAGGCGATCGTCTGCCCGACCTCCTCCGGCCGCACCGCGCGCCTGATCAGCGCCCACCGTCCCCGCGTCCCGGTGCTCGCCATCTCCCAGCGGCTGGAGACCGTCCGCCGGATGAACCTCCTCTTCGGGATCAGCTCTGTGCAGGCCGAGGACTGGACCTCGATCCGCAAGCTGCTCGACGACTGCGCGACGCTCGCCCGCGATCAGGGGATCGCCGAGCCCGGCGACCTGGTTGCGATCACCGCCGGGCTACCGGCGCAGGGCGTCGGCACCAACCTCTTTGAAATTCACCGAGTTCCTTAGGGCACGTCAGCCCACGGCATCACGCGCCTCCGCGGTGTCACCGAAGAACTCCGCGCCCATGAGCTTGCCGTCGCTGACTTTGTAGAGCCAGACCGAGCGGCCACCGAGCTCGTTGCCGGACTTCGTCTTCCCAGTGCCATCGACGACCACCACGACGGTTTCGCCGTCGTCGGCATCGAGGAAGGCAGTGGGATTCGGGTCGACGGACTCGAAGTTCGACAGGAACTTCTGGATCATCTCCTTGAACCCCTCGGGGCCCTTGTAGGTACCGCCCCAGGGCAGGGTCTCGGGAAGCTTGATCTCGGCGTTCTCGTCGGTCGTCGAGACAGCCCCGTCCAAGTCGCCTTTGGCGAAATCATCCCAACGCTCCTTGACGGCGTCTGCGTTCTCACCCATCTCAATCTCCTCCTCTGCTGCTGTGTCTTGTAAACCGACCCTATGCCCGCACGGTGGAGCGCGCAAGGGCAGGAGGAGCGCCTAAAGGGGCGAACTCCGGGCGGATGGGCGATCCGACCGCACATAGCGCGCCGGTTGATCCAGAGCATCTCCCCGGTCATTTGCGGCGAGAGCTCCACCGCCTGAACAGGCGGGTGAAAGAGGGAGATCCGCTCTGGCCGGCACAGCTCGCCGTGGCCATTGCGATCGCCCTTCATCTGACGCTCTCCGACAAGCTCGTCATCGGTCCGAAGTGGCTGATCCCGGTGGTTGAGGGACTTCTGCTCCTCACCTTGATCGTGGTCGCGCCCAAGCGGATCTCACACTCGCGGTGGCGTCATCAGCGCGGCCTGCTGTGGACGATCCTGGGCCTCGTGACCCTGACCTACCTGGTCTCCCTCGGCCTTCTCGTGCACTACCTGGTCACTGGTGGGAGCGTCGGCGGACATGCGCTGATCGGCTCGGGCGTGGTGCTCTGGGTCACCAACGTGCTGCTGTTCTCCGTCGTGTACTGGGATCTCGACCGCGGCGGCCCGTTGGATCGCTTTGCGAAGGACCGGCCGTGGCCGGACTTCCTGTTCCCCCAGATGGACGACTCCAAGTTCACCCCTATGGGCGACAAATGGCAGCCGAGCTTCCTCGACTACCTCTACACGTCCCTGACCAACGCAACGGCGTTCAGCCCGACCGACACGATGCCGATCACCGAAACGGCCAAGGTGCTCATGGGCGTACAGGGGACCGCGGCGATCGTCACCGTCGGCCTCGTCGTGGCCCGGGCGGTCAACATCCTGGGCTAAGCGGCCACCAGGCCGCTCCACCTTGGAGCGGAGGGCGAAGCCCGTAGCGACTTATGTGGGGCGGCCGCTTGTGGCCGCGTCCTGATGGCGAAGACGTCAATCCCCGGGCGGGTAATCGCCCGGTGCCGGCCGCTCCGCCCGCGGATCGCGGCCGGGCAGCACGAACTGGGTGACGATCAGGTTGGCGACGGGTTTCTCACCCTTGCGGATCTTCGCCTCGATCACGGCGGTGCTGCGGCCGACATGCAGTGGGCGCGCCTCGCAGATCAGCTCGTCGCCGAGCACGCCGGCGGAGAAGACGTTCAGCTTCAGCTCGATCGTCGTGAAGTCGTGGTTGGGCGGCAGCGCGCGGAAGGTCGCCCAGGCTGCGACCGAATCCCCAAAAGCGGTCCAGACTCCCCCGTGGACGAAGCCGCCTGGATGGAGGTGGCGCTTGTCGACGACCATCCGGCCGGTTGAGAGCTCGTCGGTGATCTCGACCGGCTCGATCGCCATGTCCCCCGGGAAGGTGCCGGGCAGCCATGTCTTGATGTTCTCGGCGGTGATCTCGGGATTCACGGGCGCGGCACCTTATTGGAGGCCGAAGTCGCCGAACGGCTCGTCCCGCTCGCGGACGGCCTCCTTGAACCCCTTCTCGGCCGCGAGGCGCTGCCAGTCGAAGCCCTCGGGCGTGTGCCGCGCGATTCCGTCGAAGAAGACGCCCAGCGCCTGGGTCGCCTGCAGGCCCTGCGCATAGAGCGCCTGGTTGACAAGCAGCTTGTGCATGACCAGCTGGTTGATCGGAACCCGCGCGACCCGCTCCAGCAGCGCCTCGAAGCGATCGTCGAGCTCCGCCGCCGGAGCCACCTCTGACGCCAGTCCCCACTCCGCCGCGGTCGTGCCGTCGATCGAGTCGCCGGTGAGCAGCAGGCGCTTGGCGCGGGCCGGGCCGACCCGATAGGCCCAGAGGGCGCTCGTCGGGACTCCCCAGACGCGCGCCGGCGGATAGCCGATCTTCGCCTTGTCCTCGGCCACGATCAGGTCCGAGCAGAGCGCCATGTCGGTGCCGCCCGCGACGCAGTAGCCGTGGATCTTGCAGATCGTCGGCTTCTCGGAATGGAAGAGGCTCATGAAGCCGCGGAGGTTGCGGCTCATCATCTGGTAGTCCGTGACCGGGTCCCAGGTGCCCGACGGGTCGTGGTTCCGCGCCTGGACCATCGGGTCGATTGGGGATCCGGGGGGCGCCTCGGCGCTGCGCGACTCCCTGCATGTCCCCCTCGGCGCTCGCCACCAGGTCGTATCCACCGCAGAACCCGGAGCCGTTGCCGGCCAGCGCGATCACGTGGACCTCCGGGTCGAGGTTCGCCCGCTCCACGCAGGCGGCCAGCTCGCGCGGCATCTCGAGCGTGATCCCGTTGCCGCGCTCGGGCCGGTTCAGGGTGATCCGGGCGATGCGCCCAGTCACGTCGTAGGTGAGCGTCTCGAGCGTTTCGATCCGTGGATTCAATCAGCGCCGATGAATCGGGCCCGGATTCCCGGTCGAAATGGAGAAGATGTCCACCGTGGCGAAGTCGAACTACACGACGATCGAGGTGGCGGGGCGCGAGGTCCGGCTGTCCAACCCGGACAAGATCTTCTTCCCCAAGCCGAAGTTCACGAAGCTCGACCTGGTCGAGTACTACATCGCCGTCGAGGAGGCGGCCGTCAACCAGCTGCGTGAGCGGCCGGGGACGATGAAGCGCTTCGTCGACGGGGTGAGCGGCGAGTTCTTCTTCCAGAAGCGCGTCCCCAAGGGCGCCCCGGACTGGCTGCAGACGGCGACCTTCACCTTCCCGAGCGGCCGGACCGCCACCGAGCTCGTGGCGAACGACGCGGCCCACCTCGCCTGGGCGGTCAACCTGGGAGTCGTCGACTTCAACCCGCACCCGGTTCGTCGCAGCGACCTGGACAACCCCGACGAGCTGCGAGTCGACCTCGACCCGCAGCCGGGCGTCCGCTGGAACACGGTGCGCAAGGTGGCGATGTGCGTCAAGGAGGTGCTGGAGGAGCACGGGCTGGTCGGCTATCCGAAGACCTCCGGATCCCGTGGGATCCACGTCAACGTCCGGATCGAGCCGCGCTGGGACTACGTCGAGGTCCGCAGGGCGGCGCTGGCGCTCGCGCGCGAGGTGGAGCGACGCGTCCCGAAGAACGCCACCAGCAAGTGGTGGAAGGAGGAGCGCCACGGCGTCTTCGTCGACTACAACCAGAACGCGCGCGACCGCACGATCGCCTCGGGCTACTCGGTGCGGCCCGTGCCTGATGCGAGGGTCTGCTGCCCACTCGACTGGAGCGAGGTCCCGGACGTGGAGCCGGCCGAGCTGCGGCTCGACACCGTGCCTAAGCGCGTCGCCAAGAAGGGAGACCCCGCCGCGGACATCGACAAGAACGCGGGCTCGCTCGACCAGCTCCTCGACCTGGCCCGCCGCGACGAGGAGGGCGGCCTGGGCGACGCCCCGTGGCCACCTCACTTCGCGAAGCAGCGCGGCGAGCCCAAGCGAGTGCAGCCGAGCCGGGCCAAGAAGTAGGTCTAATGCCCGCGGGTGGGCGGGCCGATGGGTTGCCGCATGGATGCGAATCAGTACGTGCTCGCGCACGGCATGCGCCGGACGCGGTCCATCCTCGAGGGCTGGGGAGAGAATCCGTGGCCGGTTCTTCGCACGTGGTTCGTCGGAGCCGTGCTGATCGCGCTTGGATTGCTCTGCGCCGTGACAGTGGCCGCGTCGCTGTTGCAGCCCGACTATGGCTTCCATTACGGGCCGACCGCTCACGGCGGCGCCAGCCCCGACCGCGTCCTCGGAGTCCTGGGCCGTAATTCGCTCGTGCTGGCGCTGCATGCCTTCGCCTGCGTCGCGGGATTCATCGCCGGGGCCACCCTGCCCCTGACCGCCGAGCGCCACACGGGCTTTAAGCGCATGATCCACGAGAAGGCGCGGCCGATCGCCTTCGCCTGGGTGATCGGAGTGACCTGCTTCTCGCTCTTCACCCAGACGATCGCCCTCGGCCTCGTCGGCTCAACGATCTCCTGGGACCTCGCCATCTCGGTCCCGCTGCTCGTCCTCACCGCCCTCCCCCACGCCCTGCTCGAGCTGACCGCCGATCTTCCTGCCGCTGGCGGCCTGGACGATCGCCAGCCGAAAGGACGAGTGGGATCAGCTCCTCGCCGCGACCTTCGTCACCGTCACACTCGCGATCCCGATGCTGATCGTCGCCGCCACCTGGGAGGTCTACGTCTGGCCGCACATCCTCCATTCCGTGGCTCCCACCCAGGTGATCCACTGGGGCCCATCCGGCTGAGCCGGCCCTAGACCAGCTGGTCGATCTTGCAGTCCTTCGGCGCCTTGTCCTCGCGCCAGCGGATGATCTTCGAGCCGTGCCGGATGCGGCCGCCCGAGGTGTGGTCGTAGGTGATCTCCACGACGAGCTCGGGGCGCAGCGAGTACCACTCGAGGTCGCGATTGGCGTCCCAGCGGCTCGGATCACCCGACCCCTTGTCTCCGGTCTCGTACGGCTTGAGGGTCTTGACCAGCTCCTTCTTCTCTTTTGCCTTCAGACCGGAGGTGTGCCCGATCGGACGCAGCTTTCCCTTCTCGTAGAGACCGAGGATGAGCGAGCCGACGGTGCCCTCCTCCTTGCCGGGTCGCCAGCCCATCACGACGCAGTCGATCGTCCGCACCCGCTTGATCTTCACCATGCCCTTGCGCTGGCCGGGCTTGTAGATCGCGTCCCTCTCCTTTGCGATCACCCCCTCGCCGCTCAGCAGCAGTGGCTCGGCGCTCTTCGCGGTCTTGTAGAGAGGGGTCAGCTCGACGGAGCCCGAGGCGCTCTTCTTGCGGCCGGGGGCCGCGGCGATCAGCTTCTCGAGCGCAGCGCGGCGCTCCGCGAACGGCTTGCCGGTCAGCTTGCGGCGGTCCACCGCGAGCACGTCGAAGGCCCTGAAGAGAGCCGGCGTCTTCTCCGCGAGCATCTTCACCCGCGACTCCGCCGGGTGGAGGCGATTCTGCAGCTGGTCGAACTCCTCGCGGCCGTCCTCGCCGAGGATCACCAGCTCCCCGTCGAGGACGTAGCGACCCTTCGGGAACTCGACCTCGGGGAAGTAGCGTCGTAGAGGCTTGCCGCCCCGGGACTGGAGATAGACGTCCTCGCCGTCCACGAACGCCAGCGCCCGGAAGCCGTCGTACTTGGGCTCGTACACCCAGTCATCGCCCTCCGGCAAGACCTTGCGCGAGAGCGCCAGCTGCGGCTGGATCGGGGGCTTGAGTGGAAGCGCCATATCGCGATCCTAATGACGGCTTAGTCTGGCCGACCATGGCTGAACCACCTGCCAGATGCGACGTCGTGGTGATCGGCGGCGGCATCCTCGGGCTCGCGGTCGCCCGCGAGCTGCTGACCCGTCACCCGGATTCCACACTCTGCGTGCTCGAGCGCGAGGACCGGATCGCCGCCCACCAGACCTCCCATTCGAGCGGGGTGATCCACGCCGGCATCTACTACGCCCCAGGCTCGCTCAAGGCGCGGCTCTGCGTTGAAGGTGCACGGCTGCTCTACGCCTACTGCGAGGAGCACGGGATCGAGGCGCGGCGCGACGGCAAGCTGATCGTCGCCGCAGACGAGGCCGAGCTGCCGCGACTCGACGAGCTGGAGCGTCGGGGTCGCGAGAACCAGGTTCCCGGCCTGCGCCGGATTGACGGCGGCGAGATCGCCGAGATCGAGCCACACGCCCGCGGCATGGCGGCGCTCCACTCGCCCGAGACCGGGATCGTCGACTTCGCGCAGGTCGCGGCCGCCTACGCAGCGGACGTCGAGAGAGCCGGGGCAACCGTCAGCATGGGAGCCGGAGTCCATTCGCTCACCCCGCATGGCGAGAGCATCACCGTCTTCCACGAGAGAGGCACGACCGAGGCGGGCTTCGTCGTCAGCTGCGCCGGCGCCTGGTCCGATCGGCTGGCGGTCGCCGCAGGTGCCCCCGAGGAGCCGCGAATCGTGCCCTTCCGCGGCGGCTACCTGCGACTTCGGCCGGAGCGGCGCGAGCTGGTGCGCGCCAGCATCTACCCGGTGCCGGATCCCGACCTGCCGTTCCTGGGCGGCCACCTGACCAGGACCATCGATGGCGAGGTCCTGCTCGGGCCCTCGGCGCTGATGGTGGGCGCCCGCGACGCGTACCGGATCGCCCGCCTGCGCGGCGAGGATCTGAGCTCCAACCTCTCCTGGCCCGGGACCTGGAGGCTGATGGGGCGCTTCTGGCGCACCGGCCTGACCGAGATCCGCCACGCCGCCAGCAAGCGCTCCTTCGTGTCAGAGCTGCGCCGGTTCGTCCCGGAGCTCAGCGTCGGGGACGTGCTGCCCGGCCCATCCGGAATCCGCGCCCAGGCGCTCGACCGCGACGGCAAGCTCGTCGACGACTTCGTGGTGCACCGAACCGAGCGCGCCCTGCACGTCCGCAACGCTCCCTCGCCGGCCGCCACCTCCTCCCTGGCGCTCGCCCGTTTGATCGTGGACGAGGCTGAACAGCTAACAGCCGCCGACCAGCAGGAAGATCAAGACGATCACGACGATCACCGCGGCGCCGGCGATCAGCCTGCGGCGCATGTAGACGTCGGGGCCCCCGTAGTGACGGGAAAAGGGGCCGTCGGCTCCGCGGGGGCCTTCTCCTCCCAGCAGCTCCTCGTCGCCGGTGGCTGGCGGCTCACCCGAGCGCGCGCGGGACCGCGCCTCGGCAGCCGCCCGCCTCTCCTCTGGACTTCTTCCGCTCGACTCCATGCGCTCAGCCTAAGGGGATTGATAGCCCAAGATCGTTCAATTGGAGCGCCAGATCGCGAATCGGGCGAAATCCTCCACCGGCCGGAATCGAGATGTCCTGGGGCTCTCCGACGTCGCTGAACACGACGTCGAGATCGAGGGCAACGGACGTCGGTCCGCTCAACTCGGCACGGACCTGGAGCTCGTGCAGGACGCGATCGTCAAAACCGACGCACGCCCTTGCCGTTCCCGACACCGAAGGGGTCTCGGACAACCCGAGGCTGGCGGCGAATGGCGCGAGGTCGCGCCCCACGGCATCGCCTCGCAGCGGAGCGGAGATCTGTTCGCAGTCGGTGCCACCCTCGTGCCCTTGGCCAACCACCCGGGCCCGGCCGAACCAGGAACGGGGATGCACAGTGGGTGACGCGGCAATCCGCTCGTTGGCGGCGGCGACGGCCTCGCTGCCCACCTCGTACTTGTCGCCGTAGAGAGTCAGATAGACGTTGGTGCCGGAGGAGACCACATGACCCCCTACTGGGAAGCCGACGGCGCTCGCGTTCAGCCTCCAGTCGAACTTCGGGATCTGCCGGCCACCACCACTGACGTATGGGCCGGATAGGCGCACTCCCAGCGGTCCGGGGAGCTGGCTGACGCCCCGTGGCTGCAGGCGGAGGTCGATGTCGGTCTGCGCGCTCGTGATCGGGTGGGCCGCAGCGGCATTGAGCATGGCCTCCGGGTTGACCGTCTTGTGGTCGGAGCCACCGCACCCCGCCGCGTTAGTAACTGCGACGAGCAGAATTGCCAGGATCATCCGGCTGCGCATGCGGGCGCAGCGTAGTGGCGCCGGCGAAATCCCCGCCATTCGCGGCTTGGGCTTTGGCCCCGTAGGTAGTCTCAGTCTCAATGGGTGTCCGCGAGGCGATTCCGCGGAAGGAGGAGGCGCAGGAGGGCGTCTCGTCGTTCGCGAAGTCGCTGTTCCTAGGCGAGATCCATGAGGAGCTCGTCTTCCCCTGGCCGGCCACGGACGCCGCCGAGCAGGACAAGATCCGGGCCCTCAACACCCAGATCCGGGAGTACTGCGCCGAGCATTACGACGCCAGGAAGGCGGAGGAGGACCGCTGGATCCCGGACGAGGTCCTTCACGACCTCGGCGAGATCGGCGCGCTCGGCCTCTACGTCGACGAGCAATACGGCGGCCAGGGCCTCTCGCAGACCGGCTACGCGCGCGTCTTCGAGACCGTCGGCCAGATCGACGCGACGCTGGCGATCGTCCTCGGCGTCCACCAGTCGATCGGCTTCAAGGGCATCTCGCTGTTCGGGACGGACGAGCAGAAGGAGCGCTGGCTCCCCGACCTCGCCACCGGCCGGAAGCTCGCCGCCTTCGCCCTGACAGAGCCCGAGGCGGGCTCCGACGCCTACAACGTGCAGTCGCGCGCGGTTCAGCAGCCCGACGGCTCCTGGGTCCTGAACGGGGAGAAGCGCTACATCGGCAACGGCTCGCGGGCGGACGTGATCACGACCTTCGCCCGCGCCGAGATCGACGGCGAGGACCGCCACATCGCGCTCATTCTCGAGAAGGGGATGAAGGGCCTCGAGGTCGGCGAGCGCTACGACACGATGGGCCTGCAGGCAAACGACCTCCGCCGGCTCCGCTTCAACGACGTGAAGGTGCCGGCCGAGAACGTGCTCGGCGACCCCGGCCAGGGCTTCCGGGTGGCGATGCAGATCCTCAACAACGGGCGCATCGGCCTCGGCACCGGCTCGGTCGGAGGCGCCAAGAAGCTGCTCGACCTGGCGATCGACCACGTCAAGGAGCGCCGCCAGTTCGGCCGTCCGCTGGCCGATTTCGAGCTGGTCCAGGACAAGATCGGCTGGATGGTCACCCACCTCTTCGGCCTGGAGTCCATGTGCTACCTGACCTGCGGCCTGGTCGACTCCGGGGTCCCCGACTACTCCCTGGAATCGGCGGTCTGCAAGGTCTCGGGGACCGAGTTCCTCTGGTATGCCGCCAATCGCGCCCTGCAGCTCGCCGGCGGCGAGGGCTACATGCGCGACCGCCCCTACGAGAAGGTCCTCCGCGACACGCGGATCTATCCGATCTTCGAGGGCGCCAACGACGTGCTGCGGGCCTTCATCGCGCTCGGTGGCTTCAAGCCGGTCGGGGAGAAGCTGGAGGGTCTTTCGGAGATCGAGCTGTCGGACCCCATCCGCTCGATCGGAGTCCTGGTCGACTTCGCCAGCGACCGGATCCAGCGCGAGGTTCGCCCGGACAAGGTCACCATGGCGCACGAGGAGCTCTCCGGGCATGCCGACGCGGTCTCCGACCAGGTCAAGCGGCTCGCCTCCCTCACGGAAAAGCTCCTGCGCGACAACAAGAAGGGGATCATCGAGCGCCAGTTCCAGCAGAAGCGGCTCGCCGACAACATCGCCGACATCTACGCCCAGGTCGCGCTGCTCTCCCGCGTCAGCCACATCTTCGAGGACCAGGGCGTCGAGCCCTCCGGGCAGGAGCGATTCATCGCCGACACCTTCTGCTCGCGGGCGGCAGCGCGCGTCAGCTCACGCTTCGACCAGATCGAGTCGAACGACGACGAGCGCATGACCGCGATCGCGAAGCTCGCCTACAAGCGCGGCAGTCCTACGGCTACGCGCTGTTCGAGGACTAGCGGCCAGCAGGCCGCGCTGGTTAACGGCTACTTCGAGTGCCCGTTGGCGTTGGCGTTGCCGTGGCGATGGGCGACTCGTTTGCTGGGGCGTCGTATGAGTGGTGGTGTGCGTCGCCGAGTTGCCCCCGGCGTTGGAGTGAGAAGGGGGGCCTGTCTCCTTCGCCTTGGCCTGCCCTGGAGGGGTCGAGCCGTTGAGCCCGATCGCCTTGCCCTTCTCGTGGCCCAGGGCCTTGCCGTGAGCCTTGGCGTGCTGCTCGCGAGCGTGCTGATGGGCGGCCGCCGAGTTGCCCTTGGTCGGTGTCTCGGTGGTGGTCGACGCCGAGCCGGAAGCGCGGCCCTCCCTGTGGGTCGTGCCATGGGTGGCCGCCGCATGCTTGGCCGGCTGGTTCGGAAGGGTGATGCCGACCGACTCGAAGGCGGACCGGGCCGCCCCCGGAACAGTCACGCCTGCAAAGGCGAGCCCGGCGAGCACGAGTGGGATCAGCGCGACGGCGATCCCGACCCTGGCTACCAGCGCAAATCTCGAACGAGGCGCCGTCCTGCGGCTCGGGGCGCGCGTCTCCGCCTCGATCGTGGCCGCGCGAGCGATCTCGGCGAGTCGCGGCACGAGTTCGGTCCCCAGCCTCGGATCGGGCCGTGTCGGCACAGCCGCGCGCAGCGCATTCTCGAATAGGACGACTTCGTTCATCTCACCTTCATAAGCGCCGTTGCGGCTCACAGGGTTACCCCCTTGCGGGTGAGCTCCCGCTTCACCGCGGCGAGACCCCGTCGCTGGAGGGCCTTTACCGCGCCGGGTCGCTTCCCGACCGCTTTCGCCACGTCTTCGACGCTGAGATCGCCGATCACGCGCAGCAGCAGCACCGCCCGCTGGTCATCGGAGAGAGCCGCGAGCACCCTCTGCACCTCCTCGGAGCCGATCTTCCTAAGCGCCTCCTCCGCCGCGTCGTCGGCCCGCTCGCGTGGCTCGGGCGGCTCCGCCGAGAGCTCGACCGGCCGCCGGGCGGAGTTGCGCCGGGCGTCGATCAGCCGATGGTGGGCGATCGTGAAGACCCAGGAGCGAAACCCGGACTCCTCGCCTTCGAACCGGGCGATGTCGCGCGCCGCCTGGAGAAACACCTCGCTGAGGACGTCCTCGGGATCCGGGGCATTGTTGGCACGCAGGTAGCCGAGGACCACCGGCGCGAGGCCTTCGTAGAGTTCCTGCCAGGCGGCCTCGCTCCCCTCCCTGGCCGCCTCCAGGAGCGAGGTGAAGCGCTCTGGGGACATCGCGTGGCGACGGTACATGACCTGGCCGGATCTACCTTTAACCTACAGGCTGTATGTCAAGTGCCGCCGAGACGACCAAGGCCCCGGGCCGCCGCGAGGCTGAGGCGAGGGCCACACGTGATGCGCTGATCGAGGCCGCGCTGGAGCTGTTCACCGAACGCGGCTACTCCGGCGTCGGCACTGAGGAGATCGTCGCCCGCGCCAAGGTGACCCGGGGCGCGCTCTACCACCACTTCACCGACAAGCGCGACCTGTTCCGCGCCGTCTTCGAGCGCGTCGAGAGCGATCTGATGGAGCAGATCGGGGCGACGATGAAGAGCGCGAGCGACCCGTGGGACCTGATGTTCAGCGGAATGCGTGCCTTCCTGGACGCGTGCGAGGAACCGGCCGTCAAGCAGATCAGCCTCACCGACGCCCCGGCTGTGCTCGGCTGGCAGGAGTGGCGGGAGATCGACAACCGCCATGGCCTCGGTCTGACCCGGGCGGCACTTGACGCGGCCGTTGAGGCCGGTGCCATCCGGCCGATCGCCACCGAGCCGATGGCGCACCTCTTCGTCGCAGCACTCTCCGAGGCCGCCTTCGTGATCGCCCACGCCGAGAAGCCGCGCAAGGCCCGCGCGGAGGTCGAAGAGGCGCTGCTTCAGCTGGTCGAGGGACTCCGGGCGTAGCGACCGCCAGGCCGCCCTACTTCGGAGCGGAGGGCGAAGCCCGTAGCGACTTATGCGGGGCGGCCGCTTGCGGTCGCGACTTTATGGCGAAGCCGTCGACCGCCGCGCCCGACGTCTTTCGAGCGCCAGCTTGATCCACTTGCGCAGGTAGATGACCAGCGCGATCCCGATCGCGAGCAGCACGACCACCACGGCAAGCGCGATGAAGGGCTCCTTGAGCGCCAGGGCCACGACGACCGCCATCACCCCGTCCTCGAGCAGGCTCATGACGATGTTGGAGACCGGCTCCGGTGAGGTGTTGATCCCCAGCCTGATCCCGGCCTTCAGGCTGTGAGCGACCAGGGCCGTCGTGCCGCTGGCACCCCCGATCGCGATCGTCTCGGGCCCGGTCACCTTGTCCAGATCGGCGAATGAGACCCCAATCAGGCTGCCGATCGCCGGTCGGATCGCCGTGTGCAGCAGGTCCCAGGTGCTGTCCAGGAACGGCACCTTGTCGGTGATGAACTCGATCGCGAACATCACCCCGGCCGCGATCAGGATCGGCGTCGTGGTCAGATCGTGCGGGACCTCCCCGAAACCCGCCCGTCCCAACAGACCGAGCAGGAACACGGTTCCGTAGGCATTCAGCCCGGCTGCGTACCCGGCGCTGATCGTCGTCGGCACCAGCTCCATCGGAGCGGCACCCTATTTGAGGGTGCTGCGAGGCGGAAAACCAATCTCCTTGCTCATGCGGCCGCGTAGTGCCTGACAATGACCTCCACGAACACGACTGAGACGACCGGCCGCGAACTGGATGGTGGCTCGAAGGTCGGCGCTGGGGTGACGCCATTCCAGACCGATGCCGAGGCGACGATCCGGCTTGCGGTTGCAGCCGAGAAGCTCGGCTTCGCCCGCTTCGGCGCAGCGGAGGGCTGGACCCACGACGCGGTCGTGGTGCTCACGCAGATCGCCGGAGCAACCTCGCGAATCGGCATCGCCTCGGGCGTGCTCCCGATCTGGAGCCGTTCGCCGGCGGCGATCGCGATGGCTGCGGCGGGCCTGCAGCGGGTTTCCGGCGGCCGCTTTGCCCTCGGGCTCGGCGCGAGCAGCCCTCCGCTCGTCGAGGGGTTGCACGGACTCACCTGGGAGCGACCAATTGACCGCATGCGCAGCACGCTGATCTCGATCCGGTCGCTGCTCGACGGAGATCGCCTGCCGCTCGAGCGGGAGGGCGTCAGGCCGCTGCGGCTGGGGTCAACGCCCGATCGGCCCGTCCCGATCTTGCTTGCGGCGCTCGCCCCGGCGTCGGTGCGTCTGGCGGGAGAGCTGGCAGACCACTGGCTGCCCTTCCTCTGGGCACGCTCACGACTCCCCGACGGCCGGGCTCTGCTTGCCGAAGGCGAGGCGCGTGCCGGAGCTCAGTCCGCGACCGGAATCACCGCCAGCGTCCCGCTCGCGATCGGCGAGGATGAGGAGGCGGCCCGGCAGATCGCCGCCGGCTGGCTGCTCGCCTATCTGACACGCATGGGACCTCTGTATCCGCGCATGCTTCGCGAACGCTTCGAATTCGCGGACCAGGCCGATGCGCTGCTCGCCGCCAACGATGGCGGCGGGACGCCGCGGCTGCCGGCCGCGGCGGAGGAACTTGCGCGAGAGGTAACGGTGATGAGTACCTATGACGAGGCGCCGGGCGCCGTTCGGGCCTGGCTCGATGCGGGAGCGGACGCGATTGACCTCGTGCTGCCCCTCGGCCTGCCGGAGGAGCAACTCCACGAGATGCTTGTGGCCACCTCGCCGGCCGCAGCTAGTTGAGCCGCTCGACCAGCTGAGCCTCGCCCTGCCCGCCCGCGACGCACATCGTCTCGAGCCCGACCGCGTGGTCGTCGGTCTCCATGACGTTGAGCAGGGTGCCCATGATCCGGGCGCCGGTCATGCCGAACGGGTGACCAAGGGCGATCGCCCCGCCGTGCGTGTTCATCTTCTCCAGCGGGATGCCGCACTCGGCCATGATCGGGATCACCTGGGCGGCGAAGGCCTCGTTGAGCTCGACCACGTCGACGTCGTCGATCTTCATCCCCTGCCGGTCGAGGACCTTCTTGATCGCGCCGATCGGCGCCACGCCCATGTATTCGGGCTCGTTGCCGTGGGTGGCGGCCGTCAGCAGCTTGGCGCGCGGCTTCAGGCCGAGCTCCTTGGCGCGGTCCTCGGACATCACCAGCACGGCCGCGGCACCGTCGTTGAGCGGGCATGAGTTGCCGGCGGTGACTCCTCCCCCACCGTCGAACGCCTCGGGCAGCTCGGAGAGCTTCTCGAGGGTCGAGCTGGCGCGGGGCCCATCGTCCTTGGCAACCTCGTTGCCGTCCTGGTCCTTTACCGGGACGATCTCGCGGTCGAAGAAGCCGTCCTCCTGGGACTTGACCGCCAGCTCCTGCGAGCGCTGCGCGTACTTGTCCATGTCCGCGCGGCTCACCTCGTATTTCTTGGCCACGTTGACGGCCGTGATGCCCATATCGATGTAGGCATTCGGCGTCCCGTCCTTGCCCTGGAGCTTCTCGTTCTGGTCGGCGGCGCCGGCCGGCTCGGTGCGCTCGTTGTAGCGGCTGACCCACTCGACGCCGGCGGCGATGTAGGTGTCGCCCTGTCCGGCCCGGACGGCATTTGCCGCGTGCCTGATCGAGTCGAGGCTGGAAGCGCAGTAGCGCGACATCGTCACGCCGTTGACCGTCTCGGGCAGCTTCTCCGAGAGCAGGACCATGATCCGGCCGATGTTGAAGGCCTGCAGCCCCTGCGGCATGCCGCAGCCGCAAAACACATCTTCCACGGATGCAGGGTCCACATCCGGGTTCCGCTCGAGCAGCTGATCGATAACGAAGGCGCCCATCTCGTCGGGGCGGAGCTGGGCCAGGGACCCCTTGAAGGCTCTGCCGATGGGCGTGCGGATGGTGTCGACGATCACTGCTTCGGGCATCTGAGGTCTCCTAAGTGAGTTCCAGCGATGGACGGGACGCGGGATGGTACGGACCGTGCGTGACCGGCGTAGCGCTCAGGGCTGGCCACTAGGATGCCCCCGATGCCCGATTTCCGTGCCCCGCGCGTACGCATGCCCAAGGTCTCACGGCCCGGCAGAGCCGGAGGCAGCACGAAGAAGGCCACGGCCTCCAAGGCCAAGACCAAGGAGCAGCCCAAGGACGGGAACGGCGCGAAGCCGGCCGCCGCGACCGCGAAGGACACGGCCACGAAGGAGACGGCCACCAAGGAGGCGGCCAAGCCTGCCGAGACAGAGGCCGCCGCGCCCACAAAATCCGAGGCTGCAAAGACCGCCACCGGATCATCCCCAGAGCCCAACCTGCAGGAGCGCATGGAGGGCCTGCAGGGCTGGATGGCCGAGATCGAGCGCAAGCAGGGGCGGATGACCTACTTCGGCCTCGCGGGCATCGTGATCGCGATCCTCGCCGCGGGCGCAGCGCTCTATTTCGGCCTCACGGTCAAGTCCGACAGCGCCACCAAGGGCGACTTCGACGCACTCTCCAAGCGAATCGATTCCCTCGAGGCGGCGACCGCGAAGAGCTCCAAGGATGCCCAGACCGCGATCAACTCCTCGGTCAGCCAGCTTCAGCAGACGCTCGCCTCCCTGCAGAAGCAAGGGGCGCAGAACGCCGCCAGCATCGCGACGCTGCAGAGCCAGGCGTCGTCAGGCGCGTTCGGCAAGGGCGCCGCTGCCGGCGCGGGCGCCACGCTCACGCCTGGAACGACGACCACCACAACCACCACGCCCAAGGGCAAGTAGTTAGTTACTTTCCGCACTAAGTTGCAACCGCTTGGCCACGCACGTCCGCTGCGTGCTCTAGCGTGATTTGCGGAATCGGCTCGAAAGGAGGTCCTCGATGCCTGAGGGCTACTGCGTCAAGGAACGCAAGAAGGTCGAGATCAAGGACCCGCAGCAGGTGACCATGAAGAACGGTCGCCCCGCGATTCAGGGCACGTGCCCAGACTGCGGGACGAAGATCTTCAAGATCGGGAAGCTCTCCTAGCTCTGGCTCTCCGTACGCGTGGGGACCGCCCACGCGTGCTCGGCGACCCGCCGGGGTTGACGGGACGCGTGCCCTGATCTCAGCAAGCAGGCGTGTCGCGACCTCGGCCGGCGTGTCGTCCGGCCGAGAGTCGCCTTTCTCTCAGGTCGTAGAGCGCCGATCCGGGCAATCCCGCCCGGGCACCGGCGCGTAGGAGCTTTAGGCAGGCGGAGGCGCCTCCTGTCGATCCCTACGAACACAGTGGAGGTGCGGATGCTCTCGACGAGACGACTCGCGGCGCTGTTTGCGATCGGGGCCGCGGTTGCGGTGCCGATCGTTGGCTGCGGCGGCAGCAGCAATGACAACAGCACCAGCAACGCGGCGACTCAGGCGTCAACAAGCGGCGGCGGCGCGACGGGCGCCGGCGGCTCGGTTGACCTGACCGCCACCGATTTCAAGTTCGATCCCTCCGATTCGACCGTGAAGTCGGGCAACGTCACCTTCAACATGAAGAACGACGGCCAGGTGACCCACTCGCTGGAGATCGAGGACGTGACTCCAGGCCAGGACAAGGAGCTCGAGGGCAACGTCTCACCGGGCAGCAGCGGCAAGCTCACGGTGGACCTGAAGCCCGGGAAGTACGAGTTCTATTGCCCGATCGCCAACCACAGGCAGATGGGCATGGAGGGCGAGATCACGGTCAATTGACCGCGATCCAGAGACTTCCGGATCCCACCTCTGAGATCCGGAAATCCGGGCCCGGCGGCTAGGGATGAGTCGCCGGGCCCTTTTCTTAAGGCAGCTCGACCAGTCCGCCCAGCACGCCCACGTAGGCGGTGCCGTCGGGGCCGAGCGTGACCGGCGCGTAGTTGTTGTTGAAGCCGAACCCGGTGCCCGCCAGGCGCCGGTAGACCGTGCGGCCGGTGCGGAAATCGAGGGCGGTCAGGTACCAGGCGTCGAGGCCGTCCGAGCGTGGCGGCTTCGTGTACGTGTAGACGAGTCCGTTCGCCAGTGAGAGCTTCGGAACCACCGAGGGCGCCACCGCACTGCTGGTCCAGACCGTGCGACAGCGGAACCGAGCCTTCCGCCGGCGGCTGCCCTTCTTCTTTGGCTTCTTCTTGACGACGTCGATCCTTGTGAGTCCGGGCGAGCTGGCCGTGCCGCCGAGATTGGTCGCGCCGACCGTGTAGCCGTAGTTGTTCTCGGCGACCAGCGAGCGGTTCGTGCCGATCAGGGAGTTATCGGTCGCGCTGGCGCCCTTGGCGAAGACCGGCGCGGAGCAGACGAGCCGCGCCTTCGCCTTGGCTCGCCGCCCGTGGCGCTTCTTGCCGCGCAACCTCAGCGCGCGACGGTAGACGTCGACGTTCATCGGGTCCGCGTTGTCGGTGATCGCCACCCAGCCGCTCCCCATCAGCGTCGGAGTGGTCCCCGAGCCTGCGTCGCTCTGGCCGGGCTTGTGGATTCCCGAGTTGGGATAGACGACGCGCCAGCTGACCTGCGGTGCGCCCTTGGAATCGGCGTCGAAGCGGTAAAGGGCCTTGTCGGAGACGACGAACACGCCTCCCGTCTCATCGACGGCGAAGGAGTTCGATATCCCCTCCCCGCCGAGCCTCAGCGTGCGCACCGAGCCGTCCGAGCGATCGATCGTTCCCACCTCGCCCTGCCGGGTGACGAACCAGAGCCGTCCCCGCCAATCCGGCAGCACCGAGACGATCCCCTCATCCGGGCGCACCACCTTGCTGAGGTCATAGTCGGCGTCGACCTGGAAGCCGGGACCGGCCGTGATCGAGACGACGAGGATGTGGTGGTCGTTGGTCGATACGACTGCCCGGTCGTGCTGATCCAGGTAGAAGTAGCCGCCGCCCGAGAAGTCAGTGAAGGCGCCGCCCGCGGACGCCGGGTTCCGAAGCGGCAGAGGCAGGGCCGCGAGCGTCGCGAGTGTGTGGGGGTCAAGCAGGGCGAGGACCGGCCGATCGAGGCCGACGCAGACCGTCACGATGCGGCCCGCCGAGTCAAAGGTGACCGACCCGCATTCCCGCGTGAACAGCGTCGAGATCGCCGGCCCGTCCCCCAGCGGCCCCGACTGGCGGTAGGTGTCGCTCATGTACGGGTCGTCGTGGATGTTGTTGCGCGGATTCGGCGCCATGAACGGGTTCCGCGGAGGTACCGGCCCGCCGGCGACCGGATTCGCTGAGGCGGCCGAACCCTCGAACGGCGAGGCCGCCGAGCCGTTTGGGTCGCCGAGGATCGGGGCGACCGGAAGGCCGGGCGTCTGCGCAGACGCCGCCGCGGCGCACGCCAATGGAACGGCCAACGCCGCCATGATCGAACCCCATGCCCCGCAAGCCCTGTGGCGCATCCTCGGCCGAGCATACGCGAGACTTCGTGATGAATGGATCAGAAGCCGCTCGAGCTCATCCTGGCCCGCAACTTCCTGACGAGCCTGACCACCCCGGCCTTCCTTGTGGATGAGGGCGGCGCGCTGATCTTCTACAACGAGGCGGCAGGTGCCCTGCTGGGCATCTCATTCGAGGAGTCCGCGCGCATGCCCGCTGAGGAGTGGAGTCACGCGATGGGGCCGTTCGGCGAGGACGGGAAGCCGATCCCGATCGAGGAGATCCCAACCACCCAGGCCCTGCGGCACGGTCGTCCGGCGCATGGCAACTTCAAGGTGCACTCGATGAGAGGCGACGAGTACGAGATCGAATCGACAGCGCTCCCGATCGTCGCCGAGGGCGGCCAGGAGGGCGCGATGATCTTCTTCTGGACGCGGACCAACAGCACACGCGGTAAGGGTTAGACCGCTATAGGCTGGGCAAGAGTGAGGAATGAGGAGACGGTGAGGTACCGATGAAGCTGAAGGTATGGGGAGCGCGCGGTTCAGTCCCCGCGCCGGGACCCGAGATGAACCGCTACGGCGGCAATACCTCCTGTGTCGAGCTCGAGCTGTCGGACGGCTCGACCCTGATCATCGACGCAGGCACCGGCATCCGCAGCCTCGGCGTCGGCATCGCCAAGCGGCTGCCCAAGATCAACATCCTCCTCACCCACCTGCACCTGGACCACATCCAGGGCCTGATGTTCTTCGCACCCTGCTTCCGATCGGAGTCCGAGATCACCATCTGGGGGCCCTCGTCGCCGGAGGCCTCCCTCGAGGAGCGCATTTCGCGCTACATCTCGGCCCCGCTCTCCCCCGTCGAGGTCCGTGAGCTGCCCTGCGAGGTCAACTTCCTCGACACACCCGCCAGCGAGTGGGATCTGGGCCCCGCTCGTATCCGCGCTGAGGCCGTCACCCACCGAGGCCCGACACTCGGATACCGGATCACCGACGGCCCGACCACCCTCACCTACATCTCCGACCACGAGCCCGGGCTCGGTTCCCCGCTCGAGTCGCTCGAGCCGGAGTGGATCTCCGGATACGACCTCGCCAAGGACTCCGACCTGCTGATCCACGACTGCCAGTACACCGACGAGGAGTACCCGGACCACGTCGGCTGGGGGCATTCCCGGCTCACCGACACACTCACCTTCGCTCGTCGCGTCGAGGCCCAGCGGCTGTTGATGTTCCATCACGATCCGCTGCACTCCGACGACTTCCTCGACCGGTTCCAGGAGACCGCGCGGGAGCGCTGGCAGGAGCTCGGAGGCGACGACGGCGCGGTGGACATGGCGGCCGAGGCTCAGGAGCTCGAGATCGCCCCCGCCAAGGTCGCGGCCGCTACCTAGATAGACGGGCGCCGGTCCGCCCAGGGGCGCTCGGCTTCGAGCTGGGCCGCCACCGAGACGAGCGTCGGCTCGTCATTCGGGCGGGCGACCAGCATCACCGAGCGGGGCATGCCCGAGTCGGTGAAGCCCGCCGGGATCGTCGCCGCCGGCTGGCCGGTGTAGTTCCACCTGAACCCGTACGGATAGACGTTGGCCATCGCGTTCATGGTGCTCAGTGCGCCCTTCCCGAGCAGCTTCCCGACCTCGAACGGCGGCTGTGCGGTAGCGGGGGTGAGCAGCAGGTCGAAGTCACGGAAGAACCCTTGGATCTTCGCCGTGGCGGCGGGCATCCGGTCTTTCACCTTGTGCATCTTGCGATCGCTGAACAGACGCCCCATGCGGACGAAGCCCTTGGTCTGATCCGAAAGCCGCTCCGGGTGCGGCAGCATGAGCGCCTCGTCGCGGATCCCCCGGAAATACATCGGGAAGAAGTCGGTTCGCGCGCTGCTGTAGGGCGGCGCCGCCTCCGTCACCTCGTGCCCCAGGGACCGGAGCAACTCGATCGTCTCGTTGTAGGCCGCCAGCACCTCAGGCGCCTTCTTCACGGGCGTTGCCGTCTTGGTCGAGCAGGCGATCCTCAACTTGCCGGGGGGCGTCCGCGCCGCCTCGACCAAGGGTCGCTCGAATGGCGGAGGCGAATCGAAGTCCCCCTTCTCCTGCCCGCTCATCGCATCGAGGTAGAGCGCCGTGTCCGCCACGGTCCGGCTCACGCATCCTGAGACCGAGAGGCCGTGCCAGTGTTCGCGGTCAGGCGAGAGCGAGATGCGGTTCCGCTGTGGCTTCAGCCCGAACAGCCCGCAGAAGGCAGCTGGGTAGCGGATCGAGCCCGCCCCGTCGGTGGCGTGGGCAATCGCCGACAGGCCGGCGGCGACCGCGGCGCCGCTACCTCCGCTCGAGCCCCCCGTGGTCCGTGAGGTGTCCCACGGGTTCCGGGTGGCGCCCCAGGTCGGGCTCTCGGTGAAGCCGTAGATGGCGAGCTCGGGGAGGTTCGTCTTGCCCAGGATCGTCGCGCCCGCCTCGCGCAGGCGGCGGACCACGTAGCCGTCCTCGGTGGCCGGTTCCCCGTAGGCGGCGGTGCCGTGGGTGGTCACCTCGCCCGCGTAGTCGACGTTGTCCTTGATCGCGACGGGCACCCCGAGCAGCGGGGCATCGTCTCCCTTGGCGAGCCGCTCCTCGGCGCGCTTTGCGTCCGCCTTCGCTCCCTCCGCAAGCACGACGCGGTAGGCGTTCAGCTCGGGATCGAGTCTCGCGATCCGCTCGAGGTAGAGCTCGACGAGCTCGGTCGGAGAGATCTCCTTGGCGCGGACCATCTCCGCGATTCGGGCGGCACCGGCAAAGGCAACGTCGTCGCTCATGGCCCGCACGCTATCTGTCTCGCGAAACCGCAACTGGGGCAACCCAAAGATGTTTTAGGGACCACAACGATCCCAGGGAGGGATTCGGATGCGACAGAAGACGATGGGACTGATCGTCGTCGCCGTGATGGCGATGGCTGCAGCGGGGGCCACCGTCGCGCTGGCGGCGACGATCGTTGGTGATGACAACCCGAACCAGTTGTTCGGGACGCATCGAGCAGATCAGATCGAGGCCTTGGGCGGGGACGATTCGGTGTTCGCCCTCTCAGGCAACGATCTGGTCAACGCGGGAGACGGCAATGACACCGTCTTCAGCGGCCCGGGCAACGACGGCGTCGATGCCGGGCCCGGGAACGACATGGTGGACGGCGGACGCGGTGCGGACACCGTGTTCGGCCAGGACGGCAACGACGTCCTGCTCGGCCGCCAGGGCCCGGACCAGCTCCGGGGGCGCAACGGCGACGACATCGTCCGCGGCGGGCGGGGGAATGACCTCCTCTTCGCCGGGGTCGGCGTCGACACCGTGTTCGGAGGGCCGGATGACGACGTCATCTATGCCCTCGCACAGGCGGACGCTGCCCTACCCGGTGGAGACACGGTGTTCGGCGGCCGAGGTCATGACGTGATCCACGTCAATGACGGCGAGTCCGACACGGTCGATTGCGGCCGCGACCGCGACATCGCGATCGTGGATCTCGGCGACCTGGACCACGTGCGCAATTGCGAGGTGGTCATCCAGCGAGCCCCGAACCCGCAGGACAATCAGCAGGAGACAGGTTAGTCAGCGGTGCTTGCGGTGACAGCGGCGGGAGCTGCGAGCGTGATGCTTCGGGCGCTTGCACTTCCGCCGCTTCGCCGCCGTCGCTGAGCTGCCGAGCACGCCCCCCGCGGCCGGCTGGTCGCTGATCTCCGTCGTGGTCAGGTAGGCGCTAGTTCTCGGACAGAATCTTGGCCTTCTCGCGCTCGAACTCCGAATCGGTGAGCGCGCCCGACTCGCGCAGCTTCTGGAGCCGCTCAAGCTTGGCGATCTGGCCGCCGGTCCCACCGCCTCCGCCGGTCGTCGCGGGTCCGGTGGTGCCCCATGGAAGCCGGCTGCTGAACTGCTGCATCGAGCGGGCCTGATTCAACCCGGCGCTCATCGGCGCCATGGGACCGCTGGTCATCCCGCCCATCCCTGCGGTGGCCGTGGCGGGGCGCTCGTCGCGTTTGCCGATCCCGCTGACCAATCCCCACAGGGATGTCGCAAGTGCCGGCACTCCCATGGCCAGGAACACCCCGCCCACAATCAGGCCGCCGAGCTGCCCGCCGTTTGAGCCCTGGATCTGCTGGTCGCTGAGGGACGCAATCAGTGAGGTCGCGCCCGTCGCCGTGAAGAAGAGTCCCCAGGCGAAAACCCCGAAGCTGAAGCTGCTCGCGCTGTTGATCGGTCGGTCCTTGTTCCACGGCGGATCGCCGCGAGAAGCGAAGATCCCCGCCCCGATCAACCCCCCGAAGATCCCGGCCATGAGGAGAAGGATGTCGGTCCCGGTTCCGCTTGGGCACTGATGACCGGGAGCGATCTGATAGTTGACGTTCCCAGACGCGCAGGTGCCTGTCTGGAGCAACGAGACGAGCTTGACGTTGAAGAGCACGATCCCGCCGATGAACATGCCGAGGCCCAGCGGCGCTTTGATCAGGTAACCCATTCCTTCTCCCGCCCGGAGACTACCCAGCCGCCAGGCGCCGAGCATGAGGCAGAAACGCTGCTTTGCATGGAAAGCAGCGCCTCTGGCGGGATACTGCGTGGGCGATGTCTCAGGAGAGTGTCGAAGATTTCATCCGTCGGGGATACGCCAGGTTCAACCAAGCCGACCGAGACCCCGTTGACGAGCAAGAGCTTGCCTCGCTGGATATCTGGCATCCCGACGGCGTGTACGTGAACTCCGCCAGCGACCCTGACCCCGCGATTCACCGGGGCATCGAGGCGGTGAGGAGGCAGATAGGGCGATGGGTCGAGGCCTATCCCGACCTGCAGGTGGAGCCGCTTGAGATCCGGACCAACGGCGATCGGGCGTTCGTCTGGGTCCGCTTCTCAGGTCACGGAGCAGAAAGCGGGGTTCCAATCGACATGGAGTTGGCTCACATCAACATGGTCGAAGGCGGCAAGCTCCGCCGCATCGAGGAGTATCAGGAGCGGGCCGATGGTCTCGCCGCCGCCGGGCTGTCCGAGTAGCCGCTTTGGACGAGAAGCGGCGGTTCCTTACGAATCGCTTGAAGTGGCGGCACTAGCCTCGCGTCATGCAGATCACTCGCGCCTTGTCAGCGCCGTTTCGCGCCGTGGGCAGATTCGTCAGCGGGCTTGCTCGACGCGTGACGGGACACAGCTAGCGACGGGACAAACGGACGGGATGCCCGGAGGAAGGCACCGCAAAAAGCTCGGGTGAAACGTTGGGGGTCGCAGCCGGTCGGGCGCTATATGTCCCCTCGGTGTTGGCGCAGGACTCAACCGCCTTAGCGGCAGAGGTCGCCTCGACCGCGTCCTCAACGCGGTACCAGTGCTGATCCATCTCCCTCTCGACCCGGAATTCCATTTCCGTGCCGAGATGATTCCACCCAACGACCTGTAGCGGACCCGTGCTGACCACGTAGCCGCTCTTGCATGGAAAGCGGCACCTCCTCCCCATCTCCCCGGGCAATCCCGCGGTCGGCCATCGCCGTACAAGCGGAGTAACGGAGCGGCGGCGGTTAGCCACCGCTCCAAAGTCCTAGAAGGCTCGACCTCGGAGGTCAAGATGCTCCGTTCGTTGTTCAGTCGGAAGTGCGTGACGCTCGCCGCCGTGGCAATCGCCTCGCTCGCTGCGGCGGGCGCCGCGCGGGCGTCGGTGACAATCGGTCAACTTGCTCCGGGGTCTCCTCCGGCCAGCATCTGCAACACAGGACCGGTGGACCTTTTCAACCCCACCACAGGCGGCAACTCATACGTCATCCCGGGGGCGGGCACGATCACGTCTTGGAGCACCAGCGCCGGCCCTGGTGCGGGCCAGATGTTGAAGATGAAGATCTTCCGCAAGGTCGCCGACCCGATGGACTACAGGGTCGTAGGCCACGATCTCCGCGCTCTGACTGCAGGCACCATCAACACTTTCCCCGTCAGCATCCCTGTCCAGGCAGGGGATGTGCTCGGGCTCAACGATGCGAATGCCAACATGGTCAGCAACGCCTGCGATTTCGATGCAAGTCCCGCCACTCGCTTCGCTCTCGTCGGGGACCTTGCTGACAACCAGACGGGAACGTTCAGCTTCGACGCCAACAACGTTCGAGGCAACGTGACTGCAGTGTTCGAAGCGACCCCGTCCAACACACCCGCGACCGGCCAACGCGCAGCTGCGCTCAAGAAGTGCAAGAAGAAGCACTCAAAGAAGGCGCGGAGGAAGTGTCGTAGGAAGGCGAACCTGCTGCCCGTCTGAGCCTTCCGTGAGATAGCTGCTTTGGACAAGAAGCGGCTATCCGCTTTGCATGGAAAGCAGCACTTTCGGTCAGTCGCGAGAGATACTGCGTGGGCGATGTCGCAGGAGAACGTCGATCGGTTTTTGGAGGGCGTTGAGGCCTACAACCGCGGCGACATCGAGCGCTGGCTGAAGGACTATCACCCGGATGCGGTCGTCGAGCCTCAGATCGCTGCGCTGGAGGGCGACTACTCAGGGCTCGATGACCTGAGGCGGTTGTTCGCTGACATCGCGGGCTCCTGGGAGGTGTTCAAGTTTCACTTCTCCGATGTACGGGATCTCGGAGACCGAGTGTTGGGGTTGGGGACGCTCCGCATGATCGGAAGAGGGAGCGGGATCGAGCAGGAGATTTCCGTGGCGTTCCTGGTGACCTACCGGGACGGGCTGTGCACTCATCTCAAGGACTACGGCGAGTGGGCTGAAGCCCTCGAAGCCGCCGGGCTGTCGGAGTAGCTGCTTGGACGAAAAGCAGGAGCCAAGAACCCCTGGGAGTGCGTACTAAGAAGCTCAAGGGAACGGCAACCGGCCGAAAGACATTTGCCAACAGCTCGACTTGGCGGCCGAGCTCGGCGACCCCCACGTGCCTACGCGGGTTCGACGGGCGTCATGGCTCATCGGACGCGGGTTGGATCGGCGAGACTGCGATCAGATCGCCGGCAATGTCCGGCTCAGGAGAGCGCCCGGTTGTGGGCCTTCCGAGTGGTGGTGTGCCGGTGGTTGCGGGGAAGGTGAGGGCTGACGAACGTGCTGCCATTCGGGCCGGCCCGGACCGCTTGGTGCAGCGCGCTGCCGCGCACCCACCGATTCCAGGGCAGGAACCACATGGTCCAGCCGTTGTCCCAGGTCCCTGCGCGTGGGCTGCCGGTGATCCTCACCGGGTCGCCCGGAACCGCCATCCTGTAGTAGATCGCGGCGTCAGCCGGCGACATGTTGACGCAGCCGTGGCTGACGTTTGTGGATCCCTGCTCGCCCACCGACCAGAAGGCGTCGTGCAGGTAGTCGCCGCTCCAGGTGATCCGGACCGACAGGGGCACCTCGATGTTGTAGCCGGGGCCAACCATGTCGACTGGGTTCGCCTTCTCGATTGTCAGATAGGTGCCATCCGGGGTGTCGTCACCGGGCCGTCCGGTACTGATCGGCCAGTGCGCGAACTTCTTCCCGTCGCGGAAGACGTTCAGGTAGTGGTGTGCGGTGCTCACAACCGCGATGAGCGAGGTGCCGATTGTGAACGTCTGGGTCAGGGTGTGGTGTCCGTAGACCCCGGGTGCGACCTCGAGTCCGTTCAGGTGAGCGGTGAAGCTCACTCGCGTGTGCGGACGCCAGTAGTGGCGCGGGCGGAAGTACAGGCATTCCGGCGCAGTTCCGCACTGGCTGTCCCAGCGCCAGGCGCCTACGACAGGCTTGGAAGTGCTGATCTGAAGCGCCCGCTCAACCGCGGGCTTGTTCTTGATCGGTCGGCTGAAGTACAGGATGATCGGCATCCCCACGCCGTAGGTCTGGCGGTATCCCTCAACGACCCTCGTCGAGAACGTATTTCTTGGCGTGAACGTGCGAAACGAGCTGGTCCGCGTCACCGGGTTCCCCGAGGTTCCCGTGGCGGTTGCGGTGACGGTGTAGCGCTGCGAGACGTTCAGCGCCCAGGTGCTGCGCCAAACCGTCCGGGCTGCGTTGAGCCTCCCGACAACCGGGTCGCCGCCGGTACGCACGATCACCTTGCTGATCCCGCCTCCCGCCACCCTCACCGTGATCCCTCGGTTCGGCGCGTTATCGACGCCGCCGCCGGCTGGCGTGATCGATAACCGCACGCCGTGTGCCGCCACGCCCCGCGTCGAACCACCAAAGCAGCCAACGGCCAGCAAGCCCAAGGTCGCGCAGAGCACCGCTGTTGCGACCGCGCACCCGCGCGGACCGAATGAAGTCGCGTTGGGGGTAGCCGCTCGGCGCAATTTCGAACGTCCAGACTGCAACCAAACAGCTTACGCTTGCCTGCTTCGCCCCCGGTCACCGCTCTGACCCCGGCGGGAGCGGCCCCACGCTACGTGTCCGCAAGGCCGGGAGAGTCCGGCGCGAGCGCTCAGCTGAACGGCCCGAAGGCAGCGGGAGGGGCCAAAAGAGAAACCCCGCAATCTGCGGGGCTTCCCTGGAGTAGCGGGGGCGGGATTCGAACCCGCGACCTTCGGGTTATGAGAAGCCTTGGGGGCGTTCGCTGGGGGCATTTAGCCTCCTAACAGTCGATCTGGGGTCACCTATCGTTCGCTGAGATTCGCTCGGTTCGGTACCACGGCTGGTACCTCCAAACTCACCGACCGGCCCAGCGAATCCCGACCCGATCTCGGCGGACCGCGGTTCTCCCTCGGCCGCCACAAGTTGTCGCTTTGCATCGTCAAGAGCAGGAGGAAGAGGAGGTGAATGCATCCAGACCGGGAGGGCTCCTTATCTGAAGTGGAGGGTGGTGGCGACAGCCGTGGTTCTCGCGCTGGCCGTCGGCGCCTTCGCGATCGCGACGCTCGGCACGGGGAGCGCGGGGCGCCATCCGGCGCGGGCTCAGGATGGCGCTCTTTCGCAGGCCGGGGTTGCAGCCGCCCCTGCAGGGCCCCCGCGCCCCCCGTTCGCGGTTGGCCTGCGCATCCTTCGCCTCGTTGACCACTCGCGCCACATCAGGCTGCCGGGCGGCGCCAGCGTCCCGCGGGGACTCGTCACCTACGTCCGGTATCCGGCGCTCGGTCCTCCGTCGGCGAAGGAGCGGCGTAATGCGCCTCCCCAACGCGGCGCCGAGCCGTTTCCCCTCGTGGTCTTCGGCCACGGCTTCGAGCTGACGCCGGCGCCCTACTCCAGGCTGCTGGAGGCCTGGGCGCGCGCGGGCTTCGTCGTGGCCGCCCCGCGATTCCCTCTCGAGAACGCCCACGCGCCAGGAGGGCCGGACGAGTCCGACCTCATAAACCAGCCTGCCGACATGAGCTTCGTGATCTCGAAGCTGCTCTCCGTGAGCAGCAGGCCGGGCGGCCAGCTCCAAGACCTGATCGATCCGCAGAGGATCGCGGTATCCGGCCACTCCGACGGCGGCGAGACGGCGCTCGCCGTCGCCTACTACCGCAGGTTTAGCGATCCGCGGGTAGGTGCCGCCGCGATCCTGTCGGGGGCAAGGATCCCGGGGGTCGCCGGGTTCAGCTTTCCTCCGGGCACCCCACCGCTCCTCGCCACACAGGGCACCGCGGACACGATTAACCTCCCGAGATTCACGCTGAGCTTCTACGACGCGGCTTCGCCGCCCAAGTTCCTGCTCACCCTCTTCGGCGCCGCGCACTTGCCGCCCTACACCAACGAGCGGCCTCAGCTTCACATCGTCGAGCGCGTGACGATCGCATTCTTCGACCGCTATCTGACGCAGGAGGCCGAACCCGTGAGCCGCCTGGTCCGTCTGGGAACGGTTCGCGGGATCGCCTCGCTCGCGGCGCAGCCCTGACGGCGGGTCTCCTACTTCGTTTCGGACTGACGGAGCGACTAGGGCGCTAGTTAAAGGGGACCATGACCGCACCGGGCTGGCGGCGATAAACCGCGAAGAAGTCGCGGTCGTCGGGAGTCAGGTAGCGGCCGTCGGGTCTGTTCGACGGCCCGATCTGGGTCGGGCGGAGGCCGTGGAGGTGGGTGTAGGTGATCAGGGTGTGCCAGTCGGCGTTGATGTCGAACTGCATCGCGCGAACCGCCCCCGCACGCTGCAGGATTCGCGCCAAGGTGATCACGGTCTGGTCGTCCGCGGCAGCGAAGATCAGGTTGCCGCGGCTGGTCGATGCCAACGCCCGTGCGCCAGACGCGGACGGCGTTGCCGACCGTGAAGCCCCACTGCGAGCTGTCGTTCAAGTTGGGGTTGAGGCGCCGGTGCCAGATGATCGGCGGCAGGCTCTGGCGGGACCAGGCGACGTCAGGCCCGGCGTTCGGGCCGCCATGCCAGATCTTGATTGCGACCCTGCCGTCGCGGTAGCCGATCAGCGTGGCGTTGCCCTGTGCGAGCGGTTCGTTGACGCGGCCGTTGTCGGTCGAGCCGTTGTTCACGTCTCGGTAGATGAAGCCGGCGTTGAAGGTCGCCAGCAGCCGCCTGCGCTGGCTCTCCGGGACCATCGCCGGTCCGCGAACCGCGGCGCTCGGCGGCTCGTAGCGCCCCGGGTAGTAGGCGAGATCGGTGCGGGTGTGGTCGAACCAGGCGAGATAGGCGACGTTCCGCGGATAGTCGGTCTCGGGGCGGAAGGTCGTCACCAGCACCGGCGGACCACCCCGGACGGGCGGCCCGGTCGGCTTCCAGACACCCTCGCCGCGAAGCCGGTGCCGGAAGACCGGCTTGATCCGCGGCGGCCAGGCACGCTTTCTCGCATGCGGCCCAGGGACTTCACCGGTCTGCGGCAGGCTCGTCAGTTGCGGACCGCCCTTCGAGGGCGCGTTCCAGGTGTAGTAGATGTGCTCGATCTCATCGACCACCTGGTTGCCGAAGGGGACATCGGCCCTCACCCACTCGACGCTGTTCGCGAAGAAGGGCGTGCTCGATGGCCGCAGCATCCAGTGCGCGTAGGAGTAGATCGCCGGCGAGAGCAGGACGAGGAGGACACCCAAGACCAGGAGTCCCCGGCGTCGCTTGCGCCGGGCCGCAGCCTTGCGCCGCCGCTCCTCTCTGTGCGCCGCAGTGCGGGCGAGCGTCTCCGCGCCGGAAGGCAAGTCAGCCGCATCCGGCGGATCATTCACGGCAGGACCGGCACCAGACTGCCGCAGATCACCCACTTGAGAAAGCCTAGGCTCGATTGATCAAGAGATGGTGAAAGATGACGCCCGAGGGGCTCCGACTCTGCCCCATCGCCGAGCTACCGCCTTGGACGAGAAGCACCTATCCGCTTTGCATGGAAAGCAGCACTTTCGCCGAGCGGTTAGCTCAGCTCGAATCGAAAGCCCGGTTCCCCGCACGTCACGCCCAAGCCGTGGCGCGGCGAAAAGGCCGTTCTAGGAACCCTGTGCCTCGGAAGGGACGAGGCCGGGGAAGTAGGTCGCGGCGATGCTCCTGACGAAGTCGACGAGCTGCTCCGGGGTGGGCGGGTGATCGGGATCGGTCAGCTCGGCGGGTATTGGACGCCCGGACTGCCGTGCGTGCTCAATCAAGCCGGGCCCGATGGCCTTGCCCAGGGTGCTGATCGCCTCGCCGTACGCGACCTTGGTCAGCTGCCAGTCCGGCAGGGGCTTTGGATGCGTCTCCGGCCAGGTGGCCGGGTCTCTCGGGGTCTCCCGGGAGAGCAGATGCTCAAAGGAGCGGGCGGCTGCCTCACGGTCGGTGAAGGGATCGCCGAGGTCCCAGACCTTGCGAAGCGTGGCGAGTAGCGAGGTGTGTCGGTACTCCTCGTTGATCACGATGCCCTCGTCGACCCACGGAGAGACGATGACCCCCGGCACGCGATAGCCCGAGCGGTCGAAGCTGAAGTCGCACTGCCCCTTGGGAGCGCCTGAGTCCGGCGGCTCAGCCGGCCCGGGCGGCACGTGGTCGTACGTGCCACCGGGCTCGTCCCAGCCGATGAAGAACGTCGTGTTGTAGGCGTTGGAGCCCTCGGCGCTATCGGCTGCCTTGATCACCCTGTAGATGCGCGCCAGGAAGTTCTCCCCGGCCACGATCGACGACGGCGGATCGACCGCCACGTCCACGTCGCCCCCGATGAAAGAGCGCCCGCATGCCGGGTGGTAGTCCCCGTGTCCGGCGATCAGGTTGGGCTCGATCAGGCTGAAGTCCGGCAGCGTGCCGCTGGCCGCGTCGCGCTCGAACTCCGAGAAGGGTACGAAGTGGGTAGCCAGCCGGTCCTTGAGCTGCGGCATGTGAATCCAGCCCGTGAACGAGATCTGCATCGGCTCGGCCACGTACACCTTCCAAGAGCGCCCGTGCGCCTCCAAGCGGTTGAAGAGCGTCTCGGCGGTGTTCTCCGTCGTCCACTTCTTCGCAGGCGAGTTCGTCACGAACCCAGATGAGGTCCCGGCGGTCCAGAACGAGCGGTTCATGAACGTCTGCGAGGGAACCTCGCTGAACCAGTGGTCGAACACGCCGAAGGCCCTGGCGATCCCGGTCAGCACCGGAACCTGCTCGGGCGTGTAGCCGGTCATGATCTCCGCATACTCGTCGTAGGTGGGCTGGCGTCCCACCTCACCGGTGAAGGTGCTGATGTAGTCGGTGACGAACCCGTCCATCGTCGGCTCGCTCCCGGGCGGCGGCACGTTCCACGGGGCGGTCACCGCTTCGCCGATTTTGAAGCGGTTGTGCTCGTCGAGGGTGTTAAAGAGCTGGGTGTTGGTGTGGTAGTACTCCTCGCCGGAGTCCGGGTTCGGGGCATCCATGTCGGTCGCCACCGTGTAGGGGACCGTCTTGCGCTCAGCGCCGTGCTCGGCCCACTCGGGGATCGGGTTGCTGAGGTTCTTGCCGATCACGCCCTCGAAGGTCTTGCCGTCCTCAGGGCCATAGAGCTGGCCCAGCAGGTTGTCGAACGACCGGTTCTCGAACAGCACAAGCACGACGTGGTCGAGCGCATGGGAGCGATCGCTCCTCATAGCTCTCAGTCCCCCTACGGAGTCGCTCATCGGCGCCACCCTATATCGCCACGCTGACCTCACCACGGGCGAGAAGGCAGTCAGCCCGCAGAGGTATCGCTTTGGACGAAAAGCAGCGGTACATGGAAACCGGCCGCTGGCCTTTGCGCAGGGTTCGGGGACGTCCTCGGCCTCAATCCCGGCCTCGGCACGTCCTTCCCGACCGCGTGCGGATTCGCGGTGCCGGGGGAGTCAGGGGAATTCATGACCTTCCCGAACCCGCCGCCAGCCGACGGCCAGTCGGGAACCGTCGGCCCAAATCCAGGGAACCGGCTGAACACCTCGGCCGAGTTCGACCCGTCCAACGACTTCGGCTTCGCGGGACTGACCAAGAACAAGAAGAAGGGTCAGGCGACGGTCACGGTCAACCTGCCGGGGCCTGGCTCGGCGACGCTCACCGGCAACGGCGTGAAGGGCCAATCAGCGTCGTTCGGGACCGCCGCCGGCGGGACGCTCGCCCTCAAGGTGGTTCCGAAGGGGAAGCTCGCCAAGAAGCTCAAGGGTGGCGGCAAGGCGGGCGTGACCGTGGACGTCACGTTCACCCCCACGGGCGGCAGTGGCGTCACGAAGTCGGAGACGCTGAAGCTGGTGAAGAAGAAGGGCTAGCCGGCCGCTGGAGCCCGCGGTACGAGAGGCAGCAGGCCTGCTTCGCATGGAAGGCGGCGCCTTGAGCGGGATACTGCCTGGGCTATGTCACGACGAAACCCGAGCGGACGGAGAATTCATGAGTCAGGATGACAAGACCTTCAAAGGGCAGTGCTACTGCGGCGCGGTCACGATCGAAGTCACGGGCAGTCCGGAGGGCGCTGGCTACTGCCATTGCGCTAAGCTGTAGGAGCTGGTCCGCCGGCCCGGTCAACGCGTTCACGCTCTGGAACACCGACGCCGTCAAGGTGACCAAGGGAGAAGACCAGATCGGCGAGTACAACGCGAATGAGCAGAGCTACCGGCAGTGGTGCACGTCCTGTGGCGGCCATCTGCTGACCCGGCACCCGCAGTGGGGCCTGGTCGACGTGTACGCGGCGACGATCCCTGAATTTCCGTTTGAACCCGGGGTGCACGTCAACTACGAGTCGACGGTGCTGCCCATGAAGGATGGCCTCCCCAAGCTCAAGGACTTCCCCGAAGAGCTGGGCGGCTCGGGTGAGTCGCTCCCCGAGTAGCCAGCGCGACCGGCCGGGATCTCCTGGCGCCGCTTCGGACGAGAAGCGGCGCCAGCGCGCCGAGCGCTTGATCCCTAGGAGCTTTGAGCCGTCTCGCGGTGCGGCAGCTTCCAGTCCGGCCGCACGAAGTGGCATGTGTAGCCGTCCGGGTAGTGCTGCAGGTAGTCCTGGTGCTCCGGCTCGGCCTCCCAGAAGGGACCGGCCTCGCTGATCTCGGTGACGACCTTGCCGGGCCAGATGCCCGATGCGTCGACGTCGGCGATCGTGTCCTCGGCGACCTGGCGCTGCTCATCGGTCGTGTAGAAGATCTCGGACCGGTAGCTGGAGCCGATGTCGTTGCCCTGACGGTCCTTGGTCGTCGGGTCGTGGATCTGGAAGAAGAACTCGAGGATGTCCCGGTAGGAGATCCGGTCGGGGTCGAAGATGACCTCAACGGCCTCGGCGTGGCCGGGGTGGTTCCTGTAGGTCGCGTTCGCGTTCTCGCCGCCGGTGTATCCGACGCGCGTCGAGATGACGCCGTCGCGCTTGCGAAGCAGCTCCTGCGCGCCCCAGAAACAGCCTCCCGCGAGGATCGCGGTCTCGGTGTTATTCGTCACGGCGCTGCTCCTTCCGTTGGAGATTGGTTCGTGCTCCACAGTCCATCCTAGGCCCCGTGCGTTACTCGACCGGCGCGTTCACCAGCCAGGCAGCTTCTGCCGCGACCAGGGTGTCAATGCGCCGACAAGCCGCCGCCAGCGATACCGCCGCATGGCCTTGTGGACCAGCTCCTTGTCGTGCGGGTAGGTGAGCAGGCCGTCGGCCTCCTCGGGCGTCAGCCAGCGCAGCTCGTCGACCTCGTCATGCGGCTTGAACTCGCCCTTGAGGGGCTCCATCAGCCAGTAGCGGACGAGCTTGCGCCGGGACTTCCGGTCCAGGTACGAGACGTGCGGGAGCTCCGGCCCCAGCCGGCACTCGTAGCCGATCTCCTCGTGAACCTCGCGAAGCGCTGCCTCCTGCCACCCCTCCCCCTTCTCCAGCTTGCCCTTCGGCAGCGACCAGTCCCCGTATTTCGGACGGTGAATCACCGCCACGCGGGCTTCGCCCTCCCCGTCGCGGTGGACCACCACACCACCGGCCGCGCTGATGTCGGGCTTGCCCTCCCCCAAGTGGAATTCGCCTCGAGCCACGGCTGGCAGATTACGGATCGCGCCAGGCGATCTAGATCCACTCCAGGACGACGCCGAAGATCAGAACCGAGAGGATCACGATCGTCGCCATGGCCCCCACGATCCGCAGGCGGGTGCGGTTGTCGGGCCGGTCGTAGACGTACCCCGTGATCAGGAAGAACCACAGGTAGCCGAACACGACGATCAGCGGGACGCATGGGAAGTTCCACCACCAGTAGTCCCAGTGGAAGTAACCCGTGGCGTGCAGGAGGACCTCAACGAAGGTGGCGAACAGCGAGAACCCGAGCCCGATGGTGAGGCGATTTGGCATCCCGAGCAATTTCGTTCTGGGATCCGGAGGCAGCGACTTCGCGTAGATCACCCCCGAGATCGCGAACATCAGCGAGATCTCGATCGTCAGGCCGATCAGGATCAGGTAGGCGGTATCTCCGGTGACCGTCCACAGGGCGGAGCGATGGGAGAAGTGGAGGACAAGGGAGTTGGCTATCTCGTTGATCCAATCCGCCAGCCAGAACGTCACGCCCGCGAGAATCACGTCCCACCGCCGGCGCTCGACCTCCACGGCGTAGACGTAGATCACCAGCGTCAGCAGGGTGACGACGTACCACTTGAACTGATGCTCGTCGCGCAGCAGGTGCTGGGCCTGCACCGTGAAGTCGGTCACCGAGGTCAGCGGCACGCGGGCGACTCTATCCGTGGTCCCCATACCATCGCGGGGTGCGGACGCTCGGCACCCGCGCCGCGGCCCTCGGCCTCACCCGGGCGCCGGAATCCGAGGAGGACGCCGACCGGGCCGTCCGCGAAGGTTGGATCCACATGCCGACCAACCCCCTGTCTCACTTGCTGTCATGACCGCCCCCGACCAGAAGAAGCTCCCGGCCGGGGAGGTCGCACGCGAGGTCGTGGACGCCTACCGGGCGCACTGGCTCTTCCTGATCCTCGCGGCCATGGTGGTCCTCCTGCCACAGGCTCTGGCCGACGGCTTCCTCGACCACCTGCAGGTCCAGGGCGTCCGCAGCGCCAGCGACGTGGCGATCCTGGCCGCAGTCCCATTCACGGCCGTGGTCAACCTCGGCGGCCAGGCCTTCTACGCCGGGCTGACCGCGGCCGCGGTGATCGAGTGGCGCGAGCACCATCCCCTGCCCGACATCCGGGCGCTCGTGCGGGCCTTGCCGATCAAGCGGCTGATCCTGGTGGACCTCGTCATCTCCTTCGGCGCCGCGCTTGGGCTCCTCCTCCTCGTCATCCCGGGCCTTGTTTGGCTTGCCTACGTCAGCCTCGCCCCCGCGCTCGTCAAGTTCGAGCACCGCGGCGTCTGGGAATCCATTCGCCGCAGCCGTGAGCTGGTCCGCGGCAACTTCTGGCGCGTGATGTTGATCGTGGTCGGGACCATCGTCGTCACCGAGCTCGCTGTCGGAGCGGTCAGCACGCCACTCCACAGCGACGCGCTCATCTCGGGGGTCGACCTGATCGCCGACGGGCTCCTGCAGCCGATCGAAGGACTGGTCATCGTTGTAGTGACACTGAAGCTGCTCGAGCTGCGAGGCGAGCTGCCTGAGCAGGCCGAGCTGGCGCGCGCGGTCGGGGACATCCACGACTGACTGTGGGTCCTGAGAAAACAAACGGGCCGCCCCCCTAGGGCGGCCCGAGAGTCGAAACGGCGGCGGGCGGGTGGTGCGGTTTCCTGCTCCCCTTGGCGAGTTGCAGTCTGCCCCCGGCACCGGCAGCCGTCATCGGGAGGAACTCCGGGTTTGGGTCCGTAGTTCTCCTCAGTCCTCAGAAACAGAGAGGCCGGAGCATTTGCTCCGGCCTCCGGAAATCCCTGCTTCAGCTGTTCAGCGGGCGGTCAGTCGTCAGAGTCGCGATCGTGCCCGATCTTGTCCTTCACCTTGTCGGCGGCGTCGTCGACCTTGTCCTTGACGCTCGAGACGGCGCGGTCGATCTTGCCCTCGCGCTTGAGCTTGTCGTCGTCAGTGAGGTCCCCAGCCGCTTCCTTCGTGCGGCCCTTCGCCTCATCGATGTGCTCACCCATTGGCTATTTCTCCTTTGTTGGTCCCCCAATGAGTACCCGGCCAGCAGCGTGAAAAACGGAGGAATGACAGAAGTCGCCTGAGGCGGGAAGATCATGCCTGTGAGCCCGGCGACGAGAGAGCGGCTGAGTCTCGACGACGCCCAGATCCTGCGCCTGGAGTCCCCCGTGATCAAGGGCCATACGGGCAAGGTCCTGATCCTCGCCCCCGACTCGGCGGGTGAGCCTCTTTCGGTCCGACGGCTCCGCGAGCGCGTCTCGGAGCGCATGGACGGCTTTCCCCGGCTCAGCCAGAAAGTCGCGGAGCCCCGTCTCAGGCTCGGGCGCCCGGCCTGGGTCGAGGCAGACGATGTTGACCTCACCTGGCACGTCGCCGAACCCGGGCACGCCGACCCGCTCTCAGACGAGGAGCTCCGGGCAGCGATCGGCGAATTGCTCTCCGAGCGACTGGATCACACCCGACCCCTGTGGCGGCTCGACATCCTGCCGCTCACCGGGGGGCGCGCGGCGATCGTGGGACGCATCCACCACGCGATGGCCGACGGCGTCAGCGCGATCAAGCTCACCGCCGGGCTGCTCTGGGACTCCCACGTCGAAACCCCCAACCCCCACGCCGCCGCGCCGGCGGCCAACTCCGCAAAGGAGACGCCCGCCAAGCCCACGCCCGCCGCCGGGGCCGCAGAGGAGCGGATCCTCGTCCGGCTCCCGTCCGCGCTCTGGCGCGAGCTTCGGCCCGGCCGGGACACCACGCTCGACCAGCACATCGGCCCGGCTCGCGAGGTCGCCTGGAGCAGCTTTCCTCTCGAACGCCTGAAGCGGATCGGTCACAACGCCCCCGAGGGCGCCACCGTGAATGACGTCATTCTCGCCGTCGTGGCCGGAGCGCTTCGCCGCTGGCTGCCGGAGGCAGGCGGGATCGCCCAGGATCTCCGGGTCCAGTGCCCGGTTTGCCTGCACGCGCAGGCGGAGGAAAAGGGAGAGCTCGGCAACCGGGACTCGTTCATGAACGTGGACCTGCCGATCGCGGAGCCGGATCCGCAGGAGCGCTTGCGTTTGATCAACACGGAGACGAGTGAGAGAAAGCTCGACCATGACGCGGACGCGCTCTACGCCTTCTTCCACGCCCTCAGCCAGTTCCGGCCCCTATACAAGGGGGTCACACGGCTGACCGCCGGACCGCGCGAGTTCGCCCTCTCGATCTCGAACGTGCCCGGACCCAAGGAGCGTGCCGTCATCCAGGGTCACGCCGTCGAGCAGTTCTGCTCCTTCGCCGAGCCCGCCGACCGGCACGCCCTGCGGATCTCCGTCGTCTCCCTCGAGGGAGAGCTCGCCTTCGGACTCTGCTCCGACCCCGAGGCGATCTCGAAGCTCGACGGCCTGCGCGGCGCGCTCGGCGACTCGATCGCCGAGCTGGAGGGTGCGGTCTGATGCCCCGATCACTGAAGGAATACGAGCGCAAGCGCGACTTCTCCAAGACCAAGGAGCCGAGCGGCAAGGGCAAGGCGAAGCGAAAGGGCAAGGCGCGCCGCAAGCACCCGCGCTTTTCGTTCCAGAAGCACTCCGCCACCTCGGAGCACTACGACCTGCGGCTCGAGGTCGACGGCGTACTGGCCTCCTGGGCCGTTCCCAAGGGGCCCTCGCTCGATCCCCGGGACAAGCGGCTCGCGATGCGGACCGAGGACCACCCGATGCAGTACCTCGAGTGGGAGGGCGTGATCGAGGAGGGCTCCTACGGCGCAGGCCCGATGATCGTCTGGGACCGCGGCGTCTTCCAGAACATCTCCGAGACCCGGAAGGGCGAGCCGATGGAGCTCGACGAGGCGATCGAGAAGGGCGACGTCAAGATCTTCATGCTCGGCGAGAAGATCAAGGGGGCGTACGCGCTCGTCCGCACGAGCAAGCCCGGCGACCGCGAGCAGTGGCTGCTGATCAAGAAGCGAGATGAGGGGGCCGATGCTCGACGCAGGCCGACGTCCTCGCAGCCGGAGTCGGTGCTGAGCGGCCGGACGATCGAGCAGGTGCTCGAGGAGGAGGCCGAGCCCGGCCAGTTCCTCAAGCACCGGGCCCGTCGGCGCTCCAGGCGGCGCTAGGCTGCTCCCATGGCCACCGCGGCCGAGGCACGGACGCTTCAGAACTTCGTCGGCGGCTCCTTCGTGGACGCCGCGGCCGACTCGACCCTCGAAGATCGCGATCCGGCGACCGGCGAGCTGGCGGCGCGGGTTCCGCTTTCCGGCGCCGCGGACGTCGACGCTGCCGTGCGCGCCGCCCGGCAGGCCCAGCCGGCCTGGCGCGAGGTGCCGCCACAGGAGAGGGCCCGCCACGTGCTGGCTCTCCGCGACGCCCTCGGCCGGCATCGCGACGAGCTCACAGCGCTCGTCACCGCCGACATGGGCAAGACCCTGGCTGACGCGAACGGCGAGGTCGGCCGTGGAATCGAGTCGGTCGAATCGGCGGCCGCGATCCCCCATCTGCTCAAGGGCGAGACGCTGGAGGGCGTTGCGTCGGGGATCGACGTCGAGCTGGTGCGCCAGCCCGTCGGCGTCGTCGCTGCGATCACACCCTTCAACTTCCCGGCGATGATCCCGCTCTGGTTCCTGCCGTACGCGGTCGCCTGCGGCAACGCCTTCATCCTCAAGCCGTCGGAGCGCGACCCGCGGCCCTCTCAGCGGATCTGTGAGCTGATCGCCGAGGAAGAGATCTTCCCGCCCGGCGTCGTCAATCTCGTGCACGGCGGCCGCGAGGCGGTCGAGTCGATCCTCGCCCACGAGGACGTCGACGCGGTGTCCTTCGTCGGCCAGGCCAGCACTGCGCGGCTGATCGCGACCCGCTCGGCCGAGACCGGCAAGCGCGTCCAGGCCCTCGGCGGCGCCAAGAACTCGATGATCGTCGCGGACGATGCCGACCTCTCCAGCTCCGTCCCGGCGATCATGGCCTCCGCTTTCGGAGCGGCCGGGCAGCGCTGCCTCGCCGGATCGGTTTGCGTGGTCGTCGGCGATCAGAGCCGACAGGCTGAGGTCCGCGCCCACCTGAAGAACGCCGCCGAGGAGCTGATCACGGGCGCCGGAGCCGATCCGGACACAGACGTCTGCCCGATGGTCACGCCGGAGGCTCGTGAGCGGGCCGAGAAGGCGGTGGCCGCCGCGGAGTCGGGCGGCTCCGAGGTCCTGCTCGACGGCCGTGTCGGAGGCGGCGACGCCGGGGCGATGCTCGGTCCGACCCTGGTCGAGGTCAGCGACCACGAATCGGAGCTGGCCCGCGAGGAGATCTTCGGGCCGGTCCTGGCCCTCGTCGGCGTCCCCGACCTGGATGCCGCGATCGACTTCGCCAACGGCTCGCGCTACGGCAACGCCGGCTCGATCTTCACCACCTCGGGCGCGGCGGCCCGCGCTTACCGCTGGGGCATCGAGGCGGGAATGCTCGGGGTCAACATCGGCGTCCCCGCCCCGGTCGCGTGGTTCCCCTTCTCCGGTTGGAAGGATTCGATCGACGGCGACCTGCACGCCAACGGCTCGGACGCGGTCGACTTCTATACGCGGAAGAAGGTCGTCACCAGCCGCTGGTAGATCGGCTCACCAGGAGTCGACGGTACGGCCGCTCGGCGTCGGAGTTCCGGCCGCCGCGAGAGTGCGGGCGATCGTCGCCCGGGTGTCGGCCGGATCGATGACGTCGTCGATCTCGAAGATCTGCGCGGCGTTGAGCGCCGCGGCGTTCTCGTACATCTGCGACGTCAGCTCGCGGACGCGCTGCTCGCGTTCGTCCTCGTCCTCGATCGCCTCGAGGTCTTTTCGCATGGCGAGGCGCACCGCGCCCTCGAGCCCCATGGGACCGAGCGTCGCGTCCGGCCAGGCCGCCGTCAACAGCGGCTCGTGCAGGCTGCCGAACGCCATCGCCTGAGCGCCCAGGCCGTATCCGCGGCGCAGGAGGATGGCGATGGTGGGGACGGTCAGGGCGGCGCCCGCGATCAGCATCCGGCAGCAATGCCGGACGAGGGCGTCCCGCTCGGCCTCGGGCCCGACCATGTAGCCGGGAGTGTCGATCAGTGAGATGACCGGGAGCCCGAACGCGTCGCAGAGCTGCATGAAGCGCGTGGCCTTGTCCGCGGCCTCGCCGGTGACCACGCCGGCCTGGTGCTTGCAGTTGTTCGCAATGACGCCTGCGGGGCGCCCTTCGATGCGGATGAGCGCCGTGACCAGCTCCGGCGCGAAGGCCTCGCGCAGCGCCGTGACCGACTCCTCGTCGGCGATCGCGCGCACGATCGGCATGACGTCATAGGCGCGTCGGGAGCTCTCGGGCACAGCGTCGCGGAGCGCTGCCTGATCGGACGCCGACCACTCTTCCGTGGCGCCGCGGAAGTAGCCGAGCAGCCGCTTGGTCGTCGCGACGGCCTCCTCCTCGTCCTCGACGACGACGTCCAGCACGCCGTTCGGCGCCTGCATCTCGACCGGGCCGACGTCCTCAGCGCGGACGTCGCCGAGGCCGCCGCCCGCGATCATCGCCGGGCCCGCCATCCCGAGCGAGGAGTTCTTCGTGGCGACGATCAGGTCCGAGCACCCTGCGATCACCGCGTTGCCGGCGAAGCAGTTGCCGGCGACGATGGAGATCCTGGGGACCTGACCGGAGAGCTTGGCCCAGAGCGCGAATGCCCTGACCTGCAGCGCGCTGACGACGGGGTGGTCCGTGTCGCCGGGCCGACCCCCACCACCCTCCGCGAAGAAGACCACGGGCAGGCGCATCCGCTCGATCAGCTCGAACATCCGGTCCTTCTTGAAGTGCCCGGCCGTGCCCTGGGTGCCGGCGAGGACCGTGTAGTCGTAGGCGAGCACCGCGATGGGGCTCCCGTCGATGGCGGCGGTCCCCGCAACGAGCCCGTCGGCGGGCGTGTTGACGATCAGGTCGTCCCGGCTGCGGCGCGTCCTCTGCTGCGCGATGGCGTAGCGCCCGTACTCGACCCACGATCCCTCGTCGATCAGGTCGGCGACGTTCTCGCGGGCTGTCCGGCCCCCGCGGTCGTGGCGCTTGGTGACGGCGTCGGGTCGGGCAGCGTCCTCCGTCAGGCCACGCCTTCGCTGAAGCTCGGCCAGGTCGTCCCGGTCCGGACCGGGATCCATGTCGTTCTCCCGCGGCATCGCCGCTGGAGTATTCACTGCACGGGCATAGGGGTGTGCCCACAAAGCCGTAGCGGACCCCGGAGGAATCAGCCAGGCCGCGTTCGACAGTAAGATCGACCGGTGTCCAGGGTTTGGCGCAGGCACAGCGATTTGGTGATCGCGCTACTCGCCGGCTCCGTTGTGCTTGCGGTCAGCTTCGGCGCGGGCCTGACGGTCGCCCTGGGCGGCTCGACCGGGGTGGGCGAGACGACGAATGCGCCGACTTTCGGAGTCAACACTCCGGTCGCTCCCTTCTCGACGGTCCCCGGCACACCGTCCTACGCGACGCCGCACGGCGTACTCACAAGCTGGAGATTTCACAGCAGCGGGGACGCAGCCGCCGGAGCGGTGAGGCTGAAGATCTTCCGCTACACCGGGACCGGCCTGGTCTTCAAGGTGCTGTCGGAAAGCTCGCTCAAGACGCTCGCTCCTGACACCTCCTACGACTTCAAGGAACGAATCCCGGTGGACCAGGGCGACCTGCTTGGTCTGACCGCCGTGGGCGATGCGGAGGTCGGCATCACTGTGCCCGGTACTCCCCAGAACCAACTGGCGCAGTTCGGAGGGGGCGACATCCCTCCCGGCCAGACGGGGACGGCGACCATCGCCTGGCCCAACCTTCGCCCGTCGGTCGCCGCGACGGTCGAATCCGACGCCGACGGCGACGGCTTCGGCGACGACACCCAGGACAAGTGCCCGGTCGACCGGACGACCCAGGCCCTGTGTCAGTTCAGCTTCGGCAGCCTGAAGAGGAACACGAAGCGTGGCACGGCGGTCCTCCCGGTCACGGTCCCGGGCGCCGGGACTCTCTCCCTCAGCGGCAGGGGAGTGGCGAGCCAGCAGGCGAGCACCTCGCGCGCGGCAAGCGCGGGAGGCAGAGCGGTGTCCAGTGCCAGCACCGTGAAGCTCGTGGTGAAGGGGAAGGGCAAGAAGAAGAAGACGCTGAACGAGACCGGCAAGGTGAAGCTCAACCTGGCGATCACCTACACCCCCGCCGGCGGCGACCCCAGCACCCAGTCGATGAAGGTAAAGCTGAAGAAGAAGCTCTAGCTGCGTTGGCACCGGTGGGTAGGCCGCGGAGGACTGCCTCGGGACTTCTGAGCCGTAGTTGGCGACCAGAGGCACTGCTTTGCATGGAAAGCGCGTATCCGGTTAGCTGCTCCAGGTCACGCGGAAAGCATGTCGAGGCGACGAGACTGGAGACGGAGATGAGCTTCGAGCAGACCATGGACGACATCGCCAGGGGCGTGGAGATCCTCGGCGTCGCGACTGTTGTGGTGGGCCTGGCGGCGTCCCTGGTGAGCGGCGCACGGAGCATGCTCGGAGGCGAGGGTGCGGGGAGCGCCTACCGGGCCATCCGAGCCGTCTTCGCACGCAGCATCCTGCTCGGGTTGGAGTTCCTGGTGGCCGCGGACATCATCCGGACAGTCGCCGTCCAGCCCTCGCTCGAGAACGTCGCTGTCCTTGGGCTGATCATCCTGATCAGAACTTTCTTGAGCTTCTCGCTGGAAGTCGAGCTTGACGGTCGCTGGCCATGGGCTCGCGCCTCCAGCGGACCATCCAGCGGCGGCACATGAACAGCTGAATCCGGTCCCCGAATCCACGGCTGAGCCGCTCTTCAGCGCCGTTCGTCTCGGAACATTGCGAGCGCGTGCACGCCCGCCGGGTGCGCGCGAAACTCCCGCACGACCGCAGCCATTGCCACCGGCAGCTCCTCGGGTTGCGGCAGGGGCACGCCGTACTCGGGCGGCATCAGGACAGACGCCGCCAGCGCGGCGAAGGTCAGGTCGGCGGCGGTGAACCGATCCCCGCAGAGATATGGCCGGTTGTCGCTGAGTCGCTTTGCAACGGCGTCGAATGTCATCCGGACCTGGGCCTCGGATTGCGCCGCCGTATCCGTCGTGATGTCGAGGTAGCGATCGATCACCCGTGTGACCACCGGATAGGCCAGCGGTAGCGCCCGGCGTTCCCAGGTGGGGACGCCGGCACACGCGTAGGCAACCGCGAGATCGCGACGTCCGCGCATCTCGTTGTACATCCACCTTCGTCCATGTGGTCCCAGGTTGGTGTCGAAGTCGCGCTCGAGCGCACGAACCTCCGAGGCGGCGCCCGGATCTTCCGGGTACAGCCGCTGACCCGGCGGCGCCTTGGCGTCGGCCTCGTCAACGATGTCGGCCGAGTCGGCCAGTACCCGATCCCCGCAGACGAGCACCGGGGCGGTCCTGCCACCCCCCGCTCGGCGCACAGCAAGCCAGTGGATGAGCTGCAGGTGCGCCTGCTCTCGATACCTGATGCCCGCGCGATCGAGCGCCCAGCGAGCCTTTTCGCAGTAGTGGCTGATCGGAATCGTGATCAAGACGCACGGCTGGCCGAATGAGCTCATTTGGGCTGGATCATCATCACTCCTGGGCGTGTGACGCGTGCAAGCACGCGGGCTGCGAACGGCGTGTTCCCAGTGCGCCATACGTGTCGCTCCTGGTAGGGCCAGGCGTAGATCGGGTTGCCGTCGCGAATCAGCTCGAGTAGGCGCGGTTCGGCGAGCTCCTGGGCGGACCACTCGTACAGGCGTTGCAGCCGAGGGACGATCACCGCGTAGTCGAGGATCCGGCCTAGCCGCTGCTCGTCGGCGACATAGCGGTCGACGTCACCATCGAGCGGATAGCGGTTCGGGAGCACACGTCGGAGTGAGAGGAACACTCCTGTCATCCCGACCCGCGGATCGCCCAACAGGCGACCGAGCGGAGCCAGCCGCCCCAGCGCGAAGCGCGGCGCCGCAACCAGTGCGTGCGCGTACAGCACGCGCACCAGCGCGACGTTCATGAAGAAGCGCTCCGGTGCGCTCTCCGCGTCGGCGAGTCCCCAATGATCCAGATAGCCGGCCACGATGCTCGCGTTGTGTGCTCGGTACCAACAGTGCCCTGTCGGTGTCGCGCTGAACTCGAGCCAGAGGCGCACGGCTTGCGAGGACGGCTGCCCCGCCCGGCCACTGAGGAGCGCGATCGTTTCGCAGCCATCACGCAGCAGTCCCTCGTTGACCGCCCGCCACCATTCGCTACCGGGCGGCGACGCGTCGAGCGGATCGAGCACACCGCGGTGCGCCTGCCAGCGCATGAACGACAACGCAGCCCGTCGGAACGGCAGGTGTCGCGGCGCGTGGCCCGTCGGCCCGTGGAACACCCACGCCATCAAGGCGAGCCGCGCCGCAGGATCGTCGCGCACGGCCGCGACCTGCGTCTCAGCCTGACCGAGCGCGCCGGCGTCCTGGCTCATCGCGAGGAGTGATAGCCGTCCGAGCGTGGAAGGGGGTGGCCGCTAGGCCTGGCCGATCAGCACGCCGGTGATCGCCACGATCACGCCACCGAGTGTCACCTGGATCAGCGAGCTCTTCAGTGAGACATCGAGAAACCGCTTGCGGATCCAGGCGATTCCGATCAGCTCGCAGCCCACCGTAAAGGAGGCGACCAGCAGCGCGGTATGCAGGTCGCTGATCAGGAAGGGCAGTGCGTGGAAGGCGCCGCCGAAGAAGGTCGCGCTGCCGGTGATCAGGCCGCGCGACATCGAGCTGCCCCGGCCGGTGATCGTGCCGTCGTCAGAGAGCGCCTCCGAGAGGCCCATGCTGATCCCGGCGCCGAGCGCCGCCGCGAGCCCGACGAAGAGCGCGGCGTGCGAACCCGCGAGGAAGGCGGTGGCGAAGATCGGCGCGAGAGTCGAGACAGTTCCGTCGATCAACCCGATCAGTGCCGGCTGGACGCGCTGGAGCATGAAGCGCTCCTCGTCCGCGGGCCCCATCCTCCCCGCCAATCTGGCGACCAGTTCACTCATGCCACCATAATACAAGGTACTTAAGATAAGGTCTCCCTAAGATGTACGATGTCATTAGGCTTCCCTGACTGATCGAGATGACAGACACCCTTCACATGCCCCAAACCGAGGCCGACGAGGAGCTCAGCGAGCGCCTTCGAGAGCGAGGGTTGCGCGCCACGTCGCAGCGACTCGTGATGAACCGGCTGCTTCGGCAGAGCAACCGGCACCTCAGCGCCGAGCAGCTGCTGGATGAGGCGAGCGAACGACTGCCCGGAGTCTCCCTCCCCACCGTCTACGCGACACTCGAGCTGTTCGAGCAGCTCGGCATCGTCCGACGGGTGAACGGCGGGGGCGGCACCCTCCTCTGGGACACCCGTGCCGATGCTCACCACCACATGATCTGCCGGACCTGCGGCCGGATCGAGGACCTGGAGACCCCGCTCGATCTCGAGCGGGCACGCCGCAGCGCCGCGCGCTCGGGCTTCCAGCCCGACCGAGCGGAGGTCGTGGTCAGCGGGCTTTGTGCAAGCTGCGCCGCGAAGTAACTAGCGCGGCTCGGGGTAGTGCGACTCGAGGATCGAGACGACGGCGCCCTGCGGATCCACCAGCGTCGCCACCCGCCCCACCGGGATGTCGATCGGGCCGAAGCCGACCTGCGCGCCATTCGAGGTGGCTGTCTCGATCGCCTGATCGGCGTTCTCGACGATGAAATAGACCTGCCAGTGCGCCGGCATCTCGGCCGGCAGATCAGCTCCGATCTCCATCAGGCCGCCCATCCCCTCCGGCCAACGCTGACCCTCGACCTGCCACATCAGGACGTCAGGCGGCGCCTCTTCGTGGTTGATCGCTGTCCAGCCGAAGACCTTGCCGTAGAAATCCTTCGCCCCACCCACGTCACGGGTCATCAGGTTGTTCCAGGTCCAGGTGCCGGGCTCGTTGACGAGCTGGGCGCCAGGGTTACGGTTCTGCTCGACGATGCCGAAGAACGCCCCGGTCGGGTCGCGCAGCATCGCGACGCGTCCGGCCTCGTTCGGCAGGTCAGCGGGACCGAAGAAGACGCTGCCGCCGGCCTCCTTCACCTTGGCCGCGGTGGCGTCGGCGTCCTCGACCTTGATGTAGCTGGACCAGGCCGAGTGCCCCTCGCCCGACTGGACCGGGCCGATGCCGGCCAGCATCTTGCCGTCCTTCATGAAGAACCCGTAGCCCCCGGTCTCCTCGGGATCCCCAGGCGCCGCCTCGGCCTCGATTCCGAGCAGGTCCCCGTAGAAGGCCTTCGCCGCATCCACGTCGGTGGTGGAAAGGTCGACCCAGCAGAACTCCCCGGGTGCGTATTCGGTCCGCTCGCTCATCTCGTCGCCTTTCTATCGCTTCCGGCGCGCGCCGGCCAGGACGACGCGTGCCACCAGGTCCGGATCGTCCCAGGTCGGGACGTGGCCGCATCCGGGGAGCTCGACCTGCTGAACCCGCTTGGGCAGGATGCCGTCGCGCAGGGGCTTGGTCCGAACCAGCGTGTCGTGCTCCGCCCAGGCGAGCGTGATCGGAGTCTTGATTCCCTTCAGGTCCTCCACCCGGCCCGCGCGCATCAGGGCGCTCGCCTCGTCGTAGGCCGGAGCCGTCACGTAGGCCTTGGCGATCGCCTCGGCCTCTCCGGGACTGAGGCGTTCGGGTCTGTAGATGAACCGGCCGAGCGCGCGGCGGCGGCCCCGTGCCGTCGACATGATCGGGCGCAGCAGGGCGCTCGCGGCCCGGCCGCTGCGCCTGGCCCGGGCGACGGACTGATTCGAGGCCTCGGGCGAACGCTTCCAGAAGCCCGCGGGACAGAGGGCGACGACGGCCTTCGCCCCGCCCTGGCGCGCGCACTCGATCGCCGTCCAGCCGCCCAGCGAGATGCCGGCGACCGCCGGCTTGCCATCGATTCCGAGCGAGTCGTAGAAGTCCAGCACTGCGGTCGCGAGGTTGGCCGCGCGAGGCTGGACGCCCTCCGGCAGCTCCGGCGAGTTCCCGAACCCGGGCATGTCGACCGCGACCACCTCGCGCTCGGCCGCGAGCCGGTCCATCACCGGCGACCACTGGATCAGCGAGCCGCCCAGCGAATGGAGCAACAGCAGGGGCTCACCCTCCCCTTGGCGCACGTGGTTCAACCAGCCCGTGCGCCCGTCGCGGCCTGAGCTCACAGCTCGAGGTCGTACTCGACGTAGGTCCCCGCCTCGGCTCCGGTCCGGTTGTAGACCTTCTGCGCGCGGTGGTTGTCCGGGGCCGTGAGCCACTCCAGCGCAGGCATGCCGAGCTCGCGGCAGCGATCGGCGCAGATCTGGATCAGCGCATCGGCGATCCCGCCGCCCCGCGCGTCCGGGTCCACGAAGAGATCCTCGAGATACCCGATCCGCGCTCCCTTCAGGCTCGACCACTTCCAGTCGAGCGTTGCGACGCCGACCGCCCGCTCGCCATCTCGTGCGATGAAGACCGCGCCCTGGGAGGGATCGGTGATCAGCGTTCGGAGCATCTCGATGACCCCGGAGTCGGGCGGCGAGAACTCGTAGAACTCGCAGTACGCCCGCATCAGCGGCATGAGGTCATCGATCTCGTCCTCGCGCGCTGGACGAACCTCGATCCCCTCGGCGAGCTTGCGCGGACCTTCGGCGACTGGTTCGTTTGCCATCCGGGCCGATACTAGGGTTTGGGTGTGCTCGTCCGGAGGCTGATCGCCCCGCTCTCAGTGCTCGTGATGGTGCTCGCCGGGTGCGGAGGATCGAGCGGTGGCGACAGCACCGGATCAACCGCTGCGGCCACGAGCGGTCCGGCGGCGCAGATACAGGGTCCGTGGACCGGACAGCTGACCCAGGCGGGGATTTCTCCGTTTCGGATTGCCGTCGTGATCAGCGCGGACGGGACCGGACTGGTCGCCTACACCGGCATCGAATGCGGCGGACACTGGAAGCTCGACAGTTCGGCCCCTCCTCAGTACGTCTTCACCGAGTCGATCGACGCTGGAGCCGGCGGCAAGTGCAAGGGGAGCGGGACGGTCCATCTCGTTCACACGCCCTCGGGCACGCTCCAGTACCGCTTCGAGGGAGGGGGAGTGACCAGCACGGGCTCCCTGGTCCCCGCCGGCGCCCACACGTTGACGGCCATCTTCGATCAGGCAGGCATCGGGCTTCCCTGATTGAGCTCATTTCGTGCGTAGGAAGGGGGCCGCCGGCACCGAATAGAAAGGGTCGGCATGCCCAAAATCGACTCACCGGCGCGCGCGATCGCGCGCAACGTACTCGTCGTCGTAGGGGTCTTCCTCGTCCTCTACGTGATCTACCTGCTGCGCACGCCGATCAGCTGGCTGATCATCGCCGCCTTCGTGGCGGTGGCGGTGGCAGGGCCGGTCAACTTCTTCCAGCGCTACATGAAGCGGGGCCTGGCGATCGCGCTCGTCTACTTCGGCCTGCTCTTGATCCCGATCGGGCTGGGGGCGGTGCTGATCCCGCCGATCGTCACCCAGGTCTCAGACGTCGCGACCAACGCGCCCCATTACGTGCACGACATCGAGGACTACGTCCACAAGAACAAGACGCTCAACGACCTCAACAACAAGTACGACATCACCCAGAAGCTCTCGGACGAGGCCAACAAGCTGCCGAGCAAGGCCGGTGACGCGGCCGGCGTGCTGCGTGACATCGGCTTCGGACTGGTCAGCTCGGTCTTCGCCGGCGTGACGATCCTGGTTCTGAGCATCTTCATGGTCGCCGCCGGGCCGAGATGGATCGAGGAATTCATACGCATGCAGAGACCGGAGCACTCCGAGCGCATCGAGCGAACCTTGCGCCGAATCGCAAATGCGGTCGGCAATTACGTCGGTGGCGCGCTGTTGCAGGCGACGATCGCGGGGCTCGCGGCGTTCATCATGCTGACGATCCTCGGCGTGCCGTTCGCGGGTCCGCTGGCGGTCGTCATCTTCGTCGCCGATTTGATCCCCGTTGTCGGCGCCACCATCGGCGCCATATTCGTCGCGATCGTCACCGCATTCGTCAACTTCCCGGTCGCGTTGATCATCTGGGTGATCTTCGCGATCGTCTACCAGCAGGTCGAGAACTACCTGATCCAGCCGCAGATCCAGAAGCGGGCGACCAAGATCGAAGCGTTCGTGGTGCTGGTCGCGGTGCTCTTCGGGAGCACGCTCTTCGGCATCCTCGGCGCGATCCTCGCCATCCCGGCGGCCGCGTCGATCCAGATCTCGCTCCACGAGTACCGCGAGTACCGCCGTGAGGTCACGGCCGCCGAGCAGGAGGCCGGCGGGCCCACTCCGGCGCCGAGGTCACCGACGCCCGACTCCAGCGCTCGGACGGGGGCCTTGCCGGCCAGCGCTGCTCGCGGCGTCGGCGTCCGAGATGCCCTCGACGGCGCGCTTCAGGATGTCCCGAAGCTGGCGCTGATCCTTCTCCGAGAGGGAGGCGATCGGCGGGGGCGGCTCGGCCATTCGCTTCGTGATCTCGACCCGCATCCGCTCGCCCTCCTTGGTGAGGACGAGGAGCTTCACACGGCGGTCTCCCTCCGCCGCCTCCCGGCGAACCAGGCTGCGCTCCTCGAGGCGATCGACGATGCCGGTGACGTTCGAGTTGTCGCAGAAGAGAGCCTGGGCCAGCTCGCTCATCTTGCGAGGACCCGACCCAAGCATCCGGATGGCGATCATCTGCTGCGGAGCGAGCTCGAACTCCTGCGCCATCGCGAAGAAGCGATGCTTGTTGCTCGACCATCATCCAGTGCATCAGGCTCCACGCCTCGCTGCCCGGATCGGTGCGACCCAGCTCTCCGGCGAGCCATGACCTGGCCCGGCCCCGGAAACCCCGCTTCGGAATTCCTTCGCCTTGGCCATCTTGCTGCTCATATTACCGGAAACTTCTCTAGCCTCACAAGTTGCAAGGTTCAACTATCTATGTATACTGCCGTCCTTCTTCCGCAAGCCATTCAACCCGGAGGGGGAATCCGGATGTCGAGCAGCAACGGAATCCAGTCGAGCGCCAACGGGATCGAGGTCGAGGGCCTCGTCCGCGAGTTCAAGGGCAGCGTGCGCGCGGTTGACGGGATCGACCTCGAGGTGCGCCCCGGCGAGATCTACGGCTTCCTCGGCCCGAACGGCGCAGGCAAGTCGACGACGGTCCACATGCTCACCACCCTCCTCCCGCCCACCGCGGGCAGCGCGCGGGTGGCCGGCTTCGACGTCGTCAAGGATGGAGCGAACGTCCGCGACTCCATCGGCGCCGCGTTGCAGGATGCCGCGCTCGACCCGAACCTGACCGCCCGCGACCACATGCGCCTGCAGGGCGCTCTCCACGGCATGTCGAAGGCCGACCGCACCAGGCGCGGCGACGAGCTGATCGAGCGCGTCGGACTCGCGGACGCGGCGGACCGCAAGGTCGGCGGCTACTCGGGCGGGATGAAGCGCCGCCTCGACCTCGCTCTCGCCCTGCTGCACGGCCCCCGCGTCCTCTTCCTCGATGAGCCGACCACCGGTCTCGACATCCAGAGCCGCAGCGCACTCTGGGACGAGGTCGCCCACCTCTCACGCGACGAGGGCATGACCGTCTTCCTCACCACCCAGTACCTCGAAGAGGCCGACCAGCTCGCCGACCACCTCGGGATCATCGACCACGGCAAGATCGTGGCCGCGGGCACCCCCGAGAAGCTCAAGGCCGAGGTCGGTCGCCCGACGGTCGAGGTTGTCCCGACCGATCACGCCGAGCGCGACCGCGCGGTTGAGCTGCTCCGCCCCTTCGGCGAGCTGGTGCCGGGGACCCCCCAGGGCGCCGCCGTCAGGCTCGAAGCGGACGGTGGCGAGGAGCTCGCCAACATCATCCGCGCCTTCGACCATGCAGGCGTCAAGGTCGCGAACCTCGAGCTCCACGAGGCGAGCCTCAACGACGTCTTCCTCACCAAGACCGGCCGCTCGCTCGAGGGAGCGCGCAGCGCGAGGCCGAGGACGGAGAGACCGGCGAGCAGCCCGCTCTCGAGGGGTCACCCGCCTGATGGAGGCCGCAGCAGTACCCATAGGCGCGGCACCGGTTCGGGAGCACCCGTCGATCTGGACGCAGGCGCCCGAGCTCGCCCGCCGCTCGATCATGCGGACGATCCGCCAGCCAGCGGCGGTGATCCCGGCCACCGTCTTCCCCCTGATCCTGCTGGCGATCAACTCCGTCGGCCTGAAGTCCGCGACGAGCCTCCCCGGCTTCCCCACCGACTCCTACGTCACCTTCGCCCTCTCCTTCGCCTTCATCCAGGCGGGCGTCTTCGCCGTCATCGGCACCGGCCAGAACCTGGCGGAGGACAACCAGGGCGGGTTCTTCAACCGTCTTCAGCTGACGCCCATCCACCCCGCCGCGCTGGTCACCGGACAGCTCGCCGGGACCCTCGCCCTCGGCCTCCTCCAGGCCGCCACCTACATCTCGGTCGGGCTGCTCGCGGGCGCCCACATCGAGGCCGGCTTCGCCGGCGCCCTGGTGCTGATCGCCCTCGCGATCTGCATCTGCCTGGCCTTCGGCTCCATCGGCCTCGCGATCGGGATGCGCGTCGACGCTCCGGAGAAAGTCCAGAGCCTCTTCCCCCTGATCTTCGTCTTCCTCTTCATGAGCTCGATGAGCCTCCCGCGCAACCTGATCCAGACCGACTGGTTCCGCGAGGTCGCCACCTACAACCCGGTCAGCTACATGATCGAGGGGCTCCGCAGCCTGTTGATCACCGGCTGGGACGGCGAGGCGCTTGCGCTCGGCTTCGGCTGCGCCCTCGGCATCCTCGCCATCGGCCTGTTCTTCGCTTCGACGGGCCTGAAGGAAAGGATGGCCCGCACATGAGGCGCTACTTCTCGGTTGCCCGTGGGCTCGCCTGGCGGCTGCTGCACAGCCTGGCGACGAACCCGTTGCTCTTCCTGCCCCCCATGCTGATGCCGCTCTTCTTCTTCACGGCGTTCGCCGGCGGTCTCTCGGCGGTGAGCCAGGTTCCCGGCTTCAACTACGGGCCGGGTTACACGTCCTTCATCTTCGCCTTCGTCCTCTGCCAGAGCGCCGCGTTCGGCGGTGTCTTCAGCGGCTTCTCCATCGCCGCCGACTTCCAGTTCGGCTTCGGCCGGCGGCTGATGCTGGCCACGCCGCACCGCAGCGCGCTCGTCCTCGGCTACGGCGTGGTCGCTCTGATCCGCGCGGCGGTGACGATCACCGTCGTGACGCTCGTCGGGCTCCTCGTGGGGATGAACATCGGCGGGAACGGGCTCGATCTGTTCGGGATGTACGGGCTGGCCGCGATCATCAACATCACCGGCCTGCTCTTCGCCGCCGGCGTGGCGCTCCGATTCCGCAGCCTGCAGGCGACGCCGCTGATGCAGGTGCCGGTCTTCCTCTTCCTCTTCCTCGCACCGGTCTACGTGCCGCGGCAGCTGCTCGGAGGCTGGGTCCACGCGGTCGCCCCGTTCAACCCGGCGACGCACGTGATGGAGACGGCGCGCGACCTGATCGCCGGCCAGGGCGCCAACTACCTGGCGACCCTCGGCATCGTCGTCGCGCTGCTCACCTTGGTCACCCTCTTCATGTTCCGCGGCCTGCGCCAGGCCGAAACCGCGGGTTAGCTTCGTTCCGAGATCCGGCGGTCCGCCCGGCGCTTGGCGCCGTCGGTGACGAGCTTGCCGAAGAGGCCGCGGTTGCCGGAGACCGCGCGATAGCCGCGCTCGGTGCCGTTTGGGAACCTGGCGGCGAGGGCGGCCAGCGGCGCTCCGCCCGGCAGCCGCCGCAGCAAGGGCGGGAATCCTGCGCCGGCTGAGTGAACCGCGCCGCCCTCCTCGGCCAGGTGCCACGAAGAGAATCGCTCGGCGGCCGGCATGTCGCCGAGCAGGCGGTTCGCCTCGTCGGTGCCAAGGGCGACGGGCCGCACGGTGCGACGGCGGTCCCAGGCGAGGACCTTGCCCAGGCACCAGCGGCAGAAGCCGCAATCGGAGTCGTAGATCAAGACCATGCGGGTCAATTAGTCTCCGTCATCGTGGCGACCACAACGATGTGGGAAGAGATCGTGGATGCGCTCAACGCCGTCAATGGCGGCCCGCATCCCGGCCATCGCGCAGTCCACGCCAAGGGGACCGTCTGCAAGGGCACCTTCACCCCCACCCCTGAGGCGTCGAAGCTCTCGCGCGCCGCGCACCTGCAGGGCGACCCGGTAGAGGCGACGATCCGTTTCTCGAACGCGAGCGGGCACCCGAGGGCGCCGGATTCGGATCCGCTCGCCGGGCGCGGAATGGCGGTCAAGTTCCATCTGCCCGACGGGGAGTCGACCGACATCGTCTCCGTGCCACTCGTCGTCTTCTTCGCCCGTAACCCCGAGGACTTCCTCGAGATGACCCGCGCCCGGATCCCGGACCCCGAGACCGGCCAGCCGGATCCCGAGAAGCTCGGCGCCTACCTCGGCGCCCACCCGGAGGCCGGCATCGCACTCCAGAAGGGCATCCCGAAGCTCGCTCCCACGACGAGCTTCGCGACCTCCGACTACCGCGGCCTGCATGCCTTCTGCCTCGTCGACTCCGACGGCGGCAGGCACTGGGGCCGGTACACCTGGGAGCCCGAGGCCGGCACCGAGTACCTGACCGACGAGCAGCGAGACATCGGCCGACCGCGACTACCTCCAGGAGGAGATTCGCGAGCGGCTCGACTCCGGCGTCGCCCGCTTCACCCTCGAGTTCACCCTGGCGAACGAGGACGATCCACTCGACGATCCGACCCAGGAATGGGAGGGCGAGCGGGAGGCTGTGGAGCTCGGCGAGCTCGAGGTGATCGAGGTCGTGGAGGACGCAGAGACGCCCGACAACCCGCTGGTCTTCGACCCGATGCGCCTCACCGACGGCATCGAGCCCTCGGACGACAAGATCCTCGCCGCGCGCCCGAAGGCCTACAACGTCTCGATCGACCGCCGGACCGCTTAGTCCTGGTCGAAGGTCAGAGCGAAGGCCGGGTGGTCCGGCAGGATCCGCTCGATCTCCTCGTCGGACGCCTTCGCGTCGATGCCGAGGAAGCCCTTCACCTCCCAGGACCACTTGTCCATGTAGAGGCGCATGAGCGGGAGCTTCTCGGAGTCGGGGACCTCTGTCGCATGGAAGTGGCGCACCTTGCGCCCGCTGCGGAGCTCGCCCTCCCCCGCGACCCGCATGTTCCGCACCCACTGGGTCGTGCCGCGCGGCGCGAGCAGGTAGGTCTTGCCGTCGAGCTCGAACGGGTTGACCGGGTTGGTCCGCATCTCACCGCTCTTACGGCCGCGCACCGCCAAGGTTTGTGAGCCCTGCACGCTGATTCCCAGCTTGTGCAGGCCGGCGACCAGCGGGTTGAAGATGTTCCGCGTGAACCAGTCGGGCTCGTGGTAGACGACCTCGGCCATGCCGCGCAGATTACCTAGGGCCGTTAACCGGCCCCTAACGCTGTTTTGTTTCCGGCCCCGTGGGCCGGGTAACCATGGGCCATGTCAACAATCGTGATCATCGTGATCGCAGTCGTGGTGGTGGCAGTCCTGCTGTTCGCCGCCCGGCAGATCACACAGAGGCGACGGATCGCCCAGGAACGGGAGAGACGCAGGCTGGAGGCGGAGGCAGAAGGCCACCGCTCGATGGCAGCGGGACATCGTGAGAAGGCTGAGGAGCTGAGCGCGGCCGCGCAGGCCGAGGAGGAGCGAGCCGGCCGTCACGAGGACCGCGCCGAAGAGGTCCAGCCAGGCGACAGGCGCTAGCCGGCCGTGTACAGACGCGGCGGGCCTGGCCTGCTCACCATCATCTATCTCGTCGTTGGCGTCTTCGTCGCCGGAGACCACAACTACATCCATCACCACTCGATCGGTCAGATCGTTTCGACCCTGTTGGCGATCCTGCTCTGGCCGCTGATCCTGCTCTTCGACGTCAATCTGCACATCCACTGACGGTGGGGTAGGTTCCGCCGGTGGCTGACGGCGAGACGCGCGAGACCCAGATCAACTGGCCCGACGGGCACCGCCCGGACGAATCCGTCTTCCACGCCGTCAACGAGCTGCAGATCCCCGCGGAGCCCGAGGTCGTCTGGGCCTGGATCTGCCGCCCCGATCTCTGGCCCAGCTACTACTCCAACGCCAAGTTCATCAAGCACCTCGGGGGCCCGTGGCCGAAGCTCGAGCTGGGCAGCCGGTTCCGCTGGTGGAGCTTCGGGGCCTTCGTCACCTCCGAGGTCATCGAGTACGAGCCAGGCCAGCGGATCGCCTGGGACGCCAAGGTGCTGGGCGGCCGCGGGCACCACGGCTGGGTGCTGAAGCGGCAGGCAAGCGGGACCTACGTCCGGACGGAGGAGACACAGAAGGGCTGGGGGATCACGCTCGCCAAGCCGGTCCTGCGACCGATGATGGTTCGCTTCCACCAGCGCTGGCTCGAGGGCCTCGCGAAGGTGGCGGCCGAGGGCGCGCCGCCCGCGCCATAGCCGGCGCGAGCCGACCATTACATTCAGGGGGATGGCCGCCATCGATGAACTTCGCGAACGGCTCGGCGCCATCCATGACCTGAGCCGGGCCGCCTCCCTACTGGCCTGGGACGAGCGCACCATGATGCCCGCGGCCGGCGCCGAGGCGCGGGCGCAGACCCTGGCGACGCTCGCGCGCGTGCGGCACGAGATGTTCATCGACGATGAGATCGGCAGGCTGATCGACCAGGTCCGATCCGAGCAGGGCGAGGTTGCGCCCGGTGAGTCGATCGACGCCGACCTCGCCCGCGTTGTCGCCCGGGACTGGGAGAAGGCGACCCGAGTTCCCTCGGAGCTCCAGGCCGAGATGGCGCACGCGAGCTCGGTCGCCGAGACGGCCTGGGTCGAGGCCAAGCAGCGCTCGGACTTCGCGATGCTGCTCCCTCACCTGCGGAAGAACGTCGACCTCACCAAGCGCTACGCCGAGTGCTTCGAGGGCTTCCCCGGATTCACCCACGCGTACGACCCCCTGCTCGACGAGTACGAGCCGGAGATGACCACCGATCAGATGCGAGAGGTGCTGACCGGACTGCGCGAGGGGCTGGTGCCGCTCGTTCGGGAGGCGACGGACAACGGCGCAGGGCAGGCCGAGGACCCGTTCGCCGGCGAATTCCCCGCGGACGAGCAGCGCGAGCTGGTCGCGGGGATGATCTCGGAGCTCCACTTCCCCGAGGGCTCGTGGCGGATAGACCCGACCGAGCATCCCTTCGCGATCTCGATCGGGCGCGGCGACGTTCGGCTCACCACCCGCTACGACGAGTCCAACCTGGCGATGGCCCTGTTCAGCGCAATGCACGAGGCGGGGCACGGGCTGTACGAGTCGGGCGTCGACGCTGAGCTCCGGCGGACGCCGCTTGCCAAGCCGCGCTCCCTCGGCCTGCACGAATCCCAGAGTAGGTTCTGGGAGAACTGGGTGGCCCGCAGCCGGCCCTACCTGGAGCGGCTGCTGCCGCGGCTGCGAGAGCGCTTCCCGGACACCTTCGACGAGGTCGAGGGAGAACAGCTCTACCGCGGCGCGAATCGAGTCGAGCGGTCGCTGATCCGGATCGAGGCGGACGAGGTGACCTACAACCTCCACATCCTGATCCGGTTCGAGCTGGAGCTGGAGATCTTCGAGGGCGGGCTCGAGCTCGATGAGCTCCCCGAGGCCTGGAACGCCCGCTATCGGGACTACCTCGGCCTCGAGGTCCCCGACGATGCCCACGGCGTCCTGCAGGACGTGCACTGGCCGAGCGGGGCCTTCGGCTACTTCCCCACCTACAGCCTCGGCAACATCATCGCGGGGCAGCTCTGGGAGGCCGCCGGCCGCGACCTCGGCGATCTCGACTCACGGATCGAGGAGGGCGATCTGGCTTCGATCGGCGAGTGGCTGCGCGATCGGGTGCACCGTCACGGCCGCCGCCTCTCCCCCGCCGAGATCCTCGAGCGCGCCGGATGCGGCGAGCTCTCCGTGGAGCCCCTGCTCGCGCACCTGCGCGATCGGGTCGAATTGGCCGTTCAGGCATAGGCAACGAATGAGCGACACGAATCCGCAATTTGCGGCTATGTTGACCGAGCGATGGCCGCGGTAGGGCGTCGAAACGGCATATACGGGGGCTGGACGCACGCGGGTAACAACCGCGTCTTCGTCCGCGTGCCTACCCAGCTCAAGCGGCAGGCGGGTGCTGCATTCGAACGGCTCCAACGGGAACGGCTCCCGTCCCGAGCTCGAGGCGACGCCGATCGTGCTCGTCCACGGCCTCTCCTCGGGCCGCACGCTGAAGCCGCTGATTCGTGCGCTGGGCACTCGCCGCCCCGTCTTCGCTCCTGACCTGCCCGGGTTCGGGATGAGCGACCAGCCGATCCATCCGCTCGACATCTGGGAGCTGGCCGACGCCCTGCGGCGCTGGCAGCTCGACAACCAGCTGTCCCCCGCGATCGTCGTCGGGGTCGCCTTCGGCTGCCAGGTCGCGGTTGATCTGGCCGCCGCCTACCCGGGCGCCGTCGACCGGCTTGTGCTGGTCGGTCCGATGTTCGATCCGAAGGCCCGGACGCGTGGCCGCCTGGCGCTGCGCTGGGCGCGGAACGCGCCACGCTCCTCGCCGCGGCTCGCCCCCACGATCGTCCACGACATCATCGACGCCGGCCTCTGGCGCACAGGCCGCACCCTGCGCAACGCGCTGGACGATCCGATCGAGGAGAAGCTCGTGGAGATCGAGGCGCCCACACTGGTGGTTCGGCCCCAGCGCGATCACCTGGTGCCCGAGGCTTGGACCGAGCGCGTCGCCGAGCTGATCCCGGACTCGGAGCTGGTCACGCTGCCTAAGGCCGCTCACACCATCGGCCCCAGGGCCGCCGCCCGGCTCACCGCCCTGCTCGTTCCCTTCCTGGCGGACTCGGACGACGCCGTCGAGGAAGCTGCGTCAAGCTAGAGCGCCATGGAGCTCGAGCAGCACCGCGGCCTGATTCGCATCGCGCTGATCTTCCTCGTGGTGGCAACCGGCTGGCTCGCGGTCTGGATCCTGGCGGCCCCCAAGGGCTTCTACGACACCTTCCCCGGCGGCGGCACGCACTGGGTCTCCGCGCTGCCGCCGTACAACGAGCACCTCGAACGCGACTTCGGCGCAGCCGAGCTCGGCTTCACCGTGCTTGCCGCGCTCTCGGCCTACTGGATGGAGAAGCGCCTGGTCCAGGCGGCGGCGATCTCTCTCTTCGTCGCCGGCCTTCCCCACCTGATCTATCACCTGACCACCACGTCCCACTACTCGACGGGCGACAACATTGCGAGCCTCTTCGGCCTCGCCCTCGACGTGCTCCTGCCCCTGGCGATCCTCTACCTGGCCAGCGACCGGGCGCAGGGGCGGATCAGGCCCGAGAGCCCGCCGGCCGGAAGGTCGGCTGAGCTGGCATCGCAGCAGTAGATTCCACGCCGCGTGGACTTCGGCGTCTCCTACTTCCCGACCGACGATGCGATCGAGCCCGCGCTTCTCGCGCGGATGGCTGAGGAGCGTGGCTTCGAATCGGTCTTCGTCACCGACCACACCCACATCCCGGCGAGTCGGGAAACCCCATATCCGGCCGGCGGCGAGCTGCCGCGCGAGTACTTCCGGATCTACGACCCGTTCGTCTCGCTGGCGACCATGGCCTCCGCGACCGAGCGGATCAGGGTCGGCACAGCGATCTGCCTCCTGATGGAGCGCGACCCGATCGTGACCGCCAAGGAGGTCGCCTCCGTGGACCGCCTCTCCGGCGGCCGAATGATCTTCGGCGTCGGCGCCGGCTGGAACCTCGAGGAGATGCGAAACCATGGCACCGACCCGAAGCAGAGGTTCAAGATCCTGCGCGAGCGGGTCGAAGCGTGCAAGGAGATGTGGAGCAAGGAGGAGGCGACCTATCACGGAGAGTTCGTCAGCTTCGATCGAATCGTCTCCCGCCCCGCTCCGCTTCAGGAGCCGCACCCACCGGTCCTGGTGGGTGGGAACGGCCCGAACGTGCTGAAGCGCGTGGTCGCCTTCGGCGACGGCTGGTTCCCGAACAGGCTCCCGCCCGACGATCAGATGATCCCTCGCGTCGAGGAGCTACAGCGGCTCGGCGAGGAGGCCGGCCGCGGCTGCATCCCGGTGACGCTGCAGATCCCGCCGAGGGATCCTGAGGTCCTTCGCCGCTACGAGGAGGCCGGAGTGACGCGGGCGGTCCACATGCTGCGACCCGGCGACGCTGCCGACGCCGCCAGCGCCGAGCGCAAGCTCGACGAGTGGACCGAGCGCATCCAGGCCTATCTATAGAGTCGCCGGCCGATGTACCACGCGCTGCTCTTCCTACACGTGCTGTCGGCCTTCCTGATGGTCAGCGGGGTCGTGATCTTCTCCGCGTTCGTGCTCGGCAGCCCCGTCACGCGGCTACTCAAGCTGGCGGCGGAGATTCTCTGGGGCGTCGGCGGCGTCGGCACCATCGTCTTCGGGATCTGGCTCGCCCTCAACCGGCCCCAGTACGAGATCTGGGACGGCTGGATCATCGCCGCCGTCGTCCTCTGGGTTCTCGCGACCGGCGCGGGTTCGCAGGTCAGCCAGGCAGTACAGCCAGGCGACGGCGAGTCCCGGGCGGCGCTCGACCGTCGCGCGAAATTCGCCCACTGGATGCGGGTCCTCTTGGTCGTCCTGCTGCTGATCGACATGGTCTGGAAGCCCGGGGCATGAGTGCGATGACCACGATCGCCTCGATTACGCGCCCGGATAGTTGGGACCTGCCGCTGTTCGTACACATCCTCGGGGCGATGCTCCTGGTCGGCGGGCTGACCTTGTCGGCGGTCTCACTGATCGCGGCCTGGCGCAGCGGCTCGGCCGCGCTGACGAAGCTCGGCTTCATGAGCCTGTTCTACGGAGCGCTTCCGGGATACATCGTGATGCGCGGCGGAGCGCAATGGATCGCTCACAAGGAGCACCTGGAGAACTCCAACGTGAGCTGGATCGGCATCGGCTTCGGCGTCTCGGACACGGGATTTCTGCTGCTGCTGATCTCCCTGGTGATCGGTGGGATCGCCGTCCGCAGGATCAACCGCGGCGAGGGCGGCTCGCCGCGCGTCTCGGCCCGCATCGCGACCGGCTTGGTCTCACTCTTCCTGCTCGCCTGCCTCGTCGCCGTCTGGGCGATGACGACGAAGCCCGTTTAGCTAGCCGCTCAGCAGCTTCCCGATGGCGCCGCTCGCGCTCGAGGCGCTGCTGCTCGCGCCGCCGGCGGCGGCGCTGGTCACCCGGCCCTCCGACGGCTGGATCAGCAGCCAGCCGTTTCCCGAGAACGCCATCTGGACCGTCTCGCCCGAGCCGCGGCCGATGAAGGTCTTCAGGTTGACGTCGGTCTTCACCGAGGTCTTGACCCCGTCGGACCAGGTGATCGCCGCCTGCGGGTCGGCGAAGGTGTCCGTGCCGTCGAGCTCGAGCAGGACGGGCGGGCCGTCGGAGAGGATCGCGACGTAGCCCGATCCCGAGAGATGGGTGTTGTACATGCCGCCTCCCATGAAGCCCGAGACGCCGTCGACCTTCTTGATGTCCCAGTCGATGTCGGCGTCGAAGGCGAGCAGGTTGGCGCCGTTCACGGTGATCGCCTCGCCGGAGAGCTGCAGCAGCTGGATCTCCTGCGCCAGGTCGGCGAGAAAGACCTCACCGGTGCCGGAGATCTTCATCAGCTCGGCACCCTCGCCGGTCATCGCCTTCTTCGCCATCCGCTTGAGGCCGCCGGAGCCGGCGTGCTCGAACTTCACGTCGCCCTGGTAGGCGACCATCGAGCCGAGCTTCGCCTGGATGGTCTCGTCCGAGAGCTGGACCTTGACCATCTTCGAGCCCTGCATCTGGAACGACTCACTGCTTGCCGTCTCCTTGAACTCCTTCAGCGCCGCCTCAACCGCCATGTCGACCTCCTGTCGTCAAGCCTTCGGGAATGGACGGGGCAGACTAACGACGGCCGACAGCCGCACGCTCGCTGGCCGACTCGTTGGTGTCACGACCATGACCTGGCGCCATCCCAGCCCCGCGCGATCGCCTCCTTGCGCCAGCGCAGGTAGTGCGGCCCGAAGTTCCGGGCCTGCGGCGGCATCAGCGGCCGCGCCCGGCGGGTGACGGCGCAGAGCCGCCGGAAGCGGCGCTCCCTCTCCGGCCCCCACTCCACGCCGAGCCGGTCCCGCAGGGTCGGAGGCAGCATTCCCAGGGTCGCCAGCGAGCCGGCCCTGGTCGACGGCCAGCTCACCACCCGCCAGACCCAGTCCCGGTGCAGCGCCGGCAGCGGCGGCGCGGTCGGCCGCAGCAGCGAGACGAGCACGTCCTGGGCAGCCTCGGTATCCCCGAGCTCCGTCTCGACCATCTCGTCGAAGTAGACGAGCAGCTCGGGCCAGGTGGCGGGCAGGTCCTCGTAGCGGACGCCGATCAGCCGCCCCATCCGGCGCCACTCCTCCCAGAAGCGGGCGGTCTCGTCGGGCCTGAGCGCCGGGCGGCAGAAGAGGTTGTGCGCGCGGACGATCGCCTCGGCGAGGGTGGCGTGGACCCAGGCGTAGGGCCGCGGCTCGAGTGCGTGGTAGCGCTCGCCGTCGGGCCGCACCCCCTTGATCCGCTTGTGCATCTCCCGAACCCTGCGACCCATCTCCCACGCGAGATCGGGACCGCCGTAGACGACCGAGCTCGTGTAGTCGAGCGTCCGCAGCAGCCGGCCCCATGGGTCCTCCTTGAAGTTGGAGAACTGGGTCACCCCCGCGCCGACCGAAGGGTGGGTGACCTGGAGGAGCAGCGCGTAGCCGGAGGCGCCGAAGATGCGGGCGTCCCCCGAGATCCGCCAGGTGACCCCGCCCCGCGGCGGGATCAGCTCGGCCGCCCGCTCGCGCGGCGGCAGGATGGGCTCCCGTTCCAGATGCGAGGGTGCGCCGCCAGGCGCAATCCGTTTCATGGGGCTGGCAGCGATGGTACGAATCGAATCACTTCGGACTGTCCCCGGTGGGAGTCGTCGATACTTCGCTCCGTGCCTGACAACGTCGAGCTGACCAAGCAGGCGAACGCGGCCTTCAACGCCGGCGACCCCGACGCGTTCATGGCACTGGTTGCCCCTGACGCCGAGATGCTCGATCTGGCAAATGCCCCGGACCAGAACCAGACGCTGAAGGGAAAGGAGGCGGTCCGCGAGGCCTGGCAGCTGTGGGTCGATGCCTTCGACGAGTTTCGCGCCGAGATCGAGGAGTACACGGTGGTCGGCGACTGCGTGATCTGCGCTACCCACTGGATCGGCCAGGGCAAGGGCAGCGGCATCTCGATCGACCTGCGGCAGTTCGATCTCTTCGAGTTCCGGGACGGGAGATGGATCTACGCCGTCCTCGGGCTGGACTCGAAGCAGGCCGCCCTGGACGCCGCCGCCGAGAGGAACGCGAAGGGCTAGTAGGTTGGCCTCAACTACGGAGGAGGAAACGATGTACGCACGAGTGGTCAGGTTCACCGACGTCGACACGTCGCAGATCGATCGAATCAAGTCCGACGTCGCCAACAACGAGCCGCCCGAGGGGATGCCGCCCACCACGATGCGCATCGTCGTCGACGAGTCGCAGGGCACGGCGGCCGTGATGCAGTTCTACGACAGCGAGGCGGACATGCAGAAGGCCGACGAGGTCATGAACGCAATGGACAGCTCCGAGACCCCGGGCACCCGCGCCTCGGTCGACAAGGGTGAGGTCGTGGTGGAGGGCCAGATCGGGTAGAGCTAGCGCTTCGCGCGACCTGGGAATCGTCCCGCGAGCCGGCCGACCGGCGCGATGTGCTCCTCGAGCTCGTCGACCTTTCCGGTTAGCTCCTCGACGGAGACGACCATTCGCTCCATCAGCTCGACGATCCGGTCGAGGCGCTGATCGATCGTGTCGAGGTGCCTGGCGTGCTCCTCGATCCGGCGCGTGTCGCGGGACATGCTGCGGACGTTGTCGACCATGCTCGCGATGGGCGAGCCGGCATCGGCGATGCGCTCGAGTGCTCCCTGCAGTGCCACTGGCCTCGAACCCTCAGACGGCCGATTGGGCCGCCGCGGCAAGCCGGCCGAGCTCGCGCCCGAGCGTCTGCGGCGTCCAGTCGTCCTCGCCGGAGAGCAAGAGGCGCGCGCCGGCCTCCGCCAGGCCGGCGATCGAGTTGCCGAGCAGCCGGGCCGTCTTGTCGATTTGGGCCTTGGAGGCCCCTCCGTTCCGGTTCTCGAGCCAGGTCCGCGCCAGCCCGCTGAGCGAGTCGACCTGCGCCTGGCGCCCGCGCTGGATCCGGTCGGCGACGGCGGCGTTGCCTCCGCCCTCCCCCATGAAGACGAGCCGGTAGACGTCGGGCGACTCGCCGACCGCCCGCAGGAAGCCGGTGAAGCCCTCGGTCAGGGTCGTCTCGGGATCGGAGAGATCGGCGTTCCTGAACGCCCCCTGGATCTCGGCCAGGATCCGCTCCTCCTCGCGGCTGAGCAACGCGCGAAAGAGTTCGTCCTTGCTGTCGAAACAGGCGTAAACGACGGGCTTGGTGACCCCGGCCTCGTTGGCGACGGCCTGCATGGAGGTGCCGTCGTAGCCGCCCTCCAGGAAGAGCTTGAGGGCGGCGTCGAGGACCTCAGGGCGCCGCCGCTCGGGCCCGAGATGAGCCGCCCGCTTGCGCGGTGTCGGTTTCTCCTGAGCCCTGGTCGCCATTCCTACCAAGAGTAGCATTTTGCTACCACGGGTAGAAAGCACTCCCGGCGCGACCGGCTAAGCTAGTAGATCCCTATCGGGATTCGGGTGTTTCCGGGTCCCGCACCGAAAGCCAAAGCTTTGGAGAGGAATAGAAATGGCTCTTCTCACCATCAACGACACCGCCCCCGACTTCCACGCGGACACCACCGAGGGCCCGATCGACTTCCACGACTGGATCGGCGACAGCTGGGCCGTCCTGTTCTCCCACCCCCGCGACTTCACCCCGGTCTGCACCACCGAGCTCGGCTACATGGCCACGCATCAAGCCGGAGTTCGACAAGCGCGGCGTCAAGATCGCCGGCCTCTCGACCGACCCCATGGAGAACCACGAGAAGTGGGCGAAGGAGATCGAGGAGACGCAGGGCACCGCGCCCAACTACCCGATCATCTCCGACTCGGACCACCAGATCGCCAAGGCCTACGGGATGCTCGCCGACGACGTCGAGGGCGACCCGACCGAGCGCACCCCGATGGACAACCAGACGCTCCGCAACGTCTTCGTGATCGGCCCGGACAAGAAGATCAAGCTGATCCTGGTCTACCCGATGACCACCGGCCGCAACTTCGACGAGGTGCTGCGAGTGATCGACTCGCTCCAGCTGACGGCGAACAAGAAGGTCGCGACCCCGGCCCAGTGGCAGCAGGGCGACGACGTGATCATCGCCGGCTCGGTCTCGGACGACGACGCGAAGGAGCTCTTCCCGGACGGCTGGGAGACGCCGCTGCCCTATATGCGGGTTGTGAAGCAGCCGAAGTAAGCCGCCTCGCTAGGGGAGTGATTCGCAGGCGACGCCGTCGTGATCGGCGTCGAGGCCGGCGACATCGTTCGAAGCGCTCCCGCCATGGCTGACGAACCACGACTGGGCCTCGGCCTGGGTGCTGAAGTCGGAACAGTTCTTGTCCAGCGTGCCGCCTCCGCCGCCGCCCCCGGTCCCGCCACCGCCGCCCCCATGGCCGCCGTGACTCGCGAACTTCGGCCAGTTGACGATTCGCCGCTGGGCCTTGGCCAGGCTGATCGATCCGGCGCAGACCTTCGCTCTGAGTGAGTTCTCGAGTCCGTCCTTGTTGAAGGAGTTCTTGTGCGACTCGGGCCAGAGGTTGCGCGGATCGGACGGGGCACCGCCGAGCTCGAGCGAGATCAGATGATCCAGCTCGAACCCGGAGGGAGATCTCCCACCGTCGCCGTAGGCCCGGAGCTCCTGCAGCTTCAGCGGGTCCGTGTAGCTGGTCGGCGGGCGGATCGTTGAGGTCCAACCGGTTCGGCAGACCGTCCGCTTGATGGTCGACTGCGTCACGGCGGGGTTGAGGACGCCGGGAGTGCAGCCACGATCCTGAGCCTCCCCCTGAAATGGCAGCTGTTGGTGGCGGGCGCGGCCGGGCAGTTCTGATCGTTGTGGTAATCGCAGTTACTGACCTTGAAGTGCATCGCGGCCGTGGAGGCCTGATGGTCAGCGGCCGAGGCGAACGACGCCGCGCCGGCCGCCAGGAGTCCGGCGGCGATCAGTAGTCGCGAAATGCGCACGAGAGTGAGACTCCCAGCTCGCAGCGCGCTCCACATCGGTCCATTCCCTGACCGTGATGAGGGGTTTCTACGGACTGAACTGCCTCGGCAGCCGGCGCGTAGGGTGAGCCGCTCAGACAGCTTCAGCCTTCAACAGCGAGGCGACGGTCGCCCTCGTCAGCCCGAGACCACGCCGCCCGCAGACCCGTTTCAGCTCAGCCACGTCCGCCACGGTGAGAACTTGCGCTCGATGGTCCCTCGCAAGCTCCTGGACGATCCGGCCGTAGGGCGAGGTCGGATCCATATCGATCAGGGCGATCGCGTTCGGTCGCGCGTACTGGGCTCGAAACCCCTCCATGTGGAGCTGCACCTGGCCCCAAGCCTCGACCAGTCCGACGACCGTGAGTGGCCCGGTTGATGCCGGTCGCTGAATGTAATCGCAGTGATCCGCATTCCACGGGTGGAGCGCGTAGAGGCCACACGAGCATCGTCCGTCGGGCGCCTTGTGTCTCTTCTTCTGGATGCCTAATTGGCACCGTGCCCAGCTCGTCTTGCCGTCCTTCTTCCAGCGAGCGGACTCATAGAACCCATGAAGACGGAATGCGCCATCGTCGTCCACTGCGAGCTGCCAGCTTCGAACACCGAAGAGGCGCTCGCTCACCAGCACCGTCGGACCGACCGGGTCCTGCTTCGTGCGCGACCGGCGCGGCGCCTTCATCGGCTCGCCCCTGCCGTCTTGGTGGGGGCCGGCACCTTCGCGGGGCGCTTCACCGGTGGCCGCTGGGGAGTCACCTTCTTCCGTCGCGGAGACTTGACCGGCTCCACCACGGGCTCGACGATGATCGTCCGGTACGGATCAGAGAAAGTCACTGCTTCACCTCCATCGATCCCGGCGGTAGCACCGTGCCTCGACCCGGAGGTCTTGGTCGGTTGCTGCGGCTTCACAGGGCCGGTTCCCTCAGCCGCTCTTGATGGACGCGCCGACCCTACGGGGTCGCGCGGCGTTGTCAAGACGTCAGCGGTCGAACGTGACTTCGGCTGGCCTCCGCTACGGGACTCGTGATGCTCGCGGCCGCCTTCCCAGCGTACCGTCGTCGTCAGCCAGACCCGGAGCTCGTGCTCCGCGGGGTCATCGCCTGCCCCCGCGAACACCCAGAAGATCGATCTGATGATCGCGACGCAGCAGCCGGATCGCGACGATGGCGAACCATCCGCCCAGACGGCGACGAGCGCCGCGCCACGGCGAGGCAGAAGAGAACGAACAAGACGAAGAGGAACGCGATCATCCGAACATCTTCGAGCAGATGCCATGCTCGGCCGTTCATCTGCCTCGGCGGGCATGACGCGCCGCGCGCCGGCGGCGGCCGCGCTCGTTCCGGCGCTTGCGCGCGGGCTCCGAGATCCCGCCGCGGGGGAGGCACGTCTTCGCCACGAACCGCTGGCCGATGCTCGGCCAGCGGCAGCACCAGGTCGTTGCCGACGATGAGATAGGCGTCGGCCTCCTGGAGCATCTTCTGCGCGAGCCACTCCGGCGGCTCGTCGTTGATCTCGCCGAGCGCGAGGAGCATCTCGAGCTCGCGCCGCGCCCTGATCTGGTCGAGCGCCGGGCGGAAGCGCTCGTGGAACCTCTCGACGCAGTGGGATGAGAGCGTCACCCCGCGGCTGTTCCTGTTCATGGTGACGTCAGTCGCGTCGGAGCGCCGATTCCTGACGCGCCGCGCTCAGAAGTCGTCGAGCTCGGCGAGCAACGTCGGAGCCTCCGTCTCGTCGGCGCCGGCTTCGCTCAGCGCGATCGCCTTCCGGTACGAGGCCCGTGCCTCGCTCGAAGCGCCCGAGACCCGACTGGCACCTGCCGAGCCAGACCCAGCTCCACGGACCGTGCGCCGCGATGCGCGTGTAGTGGCGCAGGTGGGGCAGGGCTTCGCTGAAGCGGCCGAGGTCGCTGAGCGTGTAGCCGAGCCCGAAGTGCGCCATCGCATCCCCGGACTGAAGGCAGCAGCGCCACCAGAAGAGCTCCTGCTCGTATTCGTCGTTCGCCCCGCACTCGGTCGCGCGCGTCGAAGAAGTCGCGGTTGATCGAGTTCTCGTCTTCGAAGAACTTCGCCGCCTCGCGTGCGATGCGAAGAGCGCCGGCACCCCGCAGCGCGAGCAACGGAGCGTCGAAGCGGCCCGTCTCGAGGATCGCGCGCTCCTCCTCGTCCGAGGGCAGCCACTCGCAGAAGTCGTCGATGCGAAAGCCGACCACCCGCCCACCCGGCCGGTCCAGGAGAAAGTGGAAGCTCTCGCCCACCTCCCGCCACTGGTCGGGCGCCTGTCCGTCGTCCACCCGGCCCGCTTCGAGCGCGCTCAGAAAGTCGTAGTGCACATCGTGGCTCAGGTAGAGCGGCCGCCTCGGGCGGTCGGTCACGGCTCGACCCTCGGCTCGCACTCGGTCCAGTCGCAGCCATCCAGCCTCAACGTCTGCTCCGACTCGGGTTCCACCTCGATCGGGAGATCGGGAGCGATCAGGAGCGTCAGGAACCCGGTGCGCTTCGCGCGGTCACGAAGCCCGATGCTTCGGGTCAACGACCTGACCTCTGCGATCCGGCCCGCCTCGAGACGCGGGCCGATCTCGGCGCGCGACGGACCACGCCAGGGAGCCGAGGCGGATCCGACCGGATTCCGAGCGCACCTCCACCTCCTCGTAGTCCCAGGTGGCCTTGCGCACCAGTTGCAGTCGCCTGCCGGGATCGAACTCCTCGCTCTCGAACGCGGCGATCGCCTCCGGTCCGCGGACGCGCACCGTGCAGATCCGGACCCCGGGCAGGTCGTGCACGCGCGTGTACGCCTCTTCGGGCGAGCCCGAGGGCGATCTGACGACCTCCGGCCACACTCCCACCCTCAACCACCTGCGGTCGAGGCTGACGCGGGAGGTCCGTCGAAGCACAAGGCGGACGTCCCGAAGCAGGCTCTGCTCGACGACCTCCGAGGCAAGGCCGATCTCCCTGGTCCGACACCACTCGCCTGCATGCTTCGGGCGCGGCAGCGGGACCACCGGCACCCCGTAGCGGTGAGCGACGGCATGGATGTCGGTGAGCGCCTCCGTGCTGATCAGGTGCCCGGCCGGCTCGAAGAGGAGCTTCGGCCGAGCGAACTCGGCCCGGAAACCGACCTCGTGCAGCTCGATGCGCCCCCAGGCCTCGACCACGCCTGCGACGCCCTCGGTCATGAACGACTCGACCCATTCCGAGATCCGCGCCTGCGGGTGAAGCGCATAGAGCCCGCACTCGCAGCCCGATCGCGGCGCCCGATGGTTGCTGTCGAGACAGACCGCCTGTGTCGGCGCGCCGTCGGCGGCCCAGGCCTCGGATGAGCCGATGCCGCGCCCACGAAGCTCGAGATCGTCGGAGAGGCTCCACGCCCTGACCCCCTCGATCGTCCCGGCGAAGAACGGCGCGTCCCTCAAGACCCGCTCCTGGCCGGCTCCTTCTCCGGTTCGCGCTCCGGCGTCGGATCCTCGGCCGGCTCGGGGACCGGCTCCGAGGGCGCCGGGTCAGGCTCCCGCTCCGGCTGCGCCGGTGCGGTCTCGGGTTGCTCGATCGGCTCGACGATGATCGTTCGGGATGGGCCGGGAAGGGTCATGACCTTGATTTAGTCGTCGGCACGCCCGGCTTCCTGACGCCGCTGATCGGCTTGGAGATGGTCTGGGCGACGTGCCCCGCCCCCAGCGCCCGTACACGGCGCGCACGCGGATCGTCAGCGGCCCCGGCCAGTCGCACAGCCGCCGCTTCATACCGGCGACGGGAACAGTCGATCGGCCCTTGGGAACCGCGCCGTACGCTCGCGTCGCCATGAGCGAGTTCCTTGCCGGAGTGGCTGATGGCCACGGCCCGCAGGTGGAGCTGGTTGATCGATCGCCTCGCCCGAACCACCGCGTCGACCCGGCATTTCGCCCGGTCGGCCCGCACACGCTCCACCCTCGCCGGCGCCTTCCACGGCTTCTCATCCCACCAGCCGAAGAGGATCGCCCCGACCACCCCGACCACCGCCGCCGCCCAGAACCCGTACCAGAGCAACGCGCACAGGCCGACGAAGCCGTAGAGGAGGCCATTGCCCAGCGTGTGAAGGGTCGACACCACGCGACCCTTGGGCTCTGCGGGAGTGGGAAGCGGAGCCGGAGCCGGCGGCGTCCAGCCGGGTGGGCTCTCCTCATCAGAGCCGGCGAGCCCGCCGACGGGCTCGAGCAGCTCGGCCACCGATCCCGGATCGAGCACCCCGCCACGTCTCTCGCAATAGTCGACCAGCTCCTCCGCGTCCCCGACCTCGAGCACCTCCGCGCCGTGCCGGCGGGCGACCTGCTCGACACCTCGACGGCGGAACTCCGACCAGGTCCTGCCCACGAGCAGGACGGCGGGCCGCGCACGCTCCGCGCGGAACCCCGACTCGTGCACCTCGATCCGTCCGCACGCCTCCACCAGACCGCTGATCTCACCGAGCTCGAGCAGCTCCTCCGACTCCGGGCTCCACCCATCCATCTCTCCCCAGTAGGAGTTCTCGTGCTCCCGGGCCTGTTCGAGATGGGGATGCAGGGCGTAGAGCCCGCAGGAACAGGTCTGGCCCGGGACCGGGTCGCCTCGGTGGTGGGTGCCGGAAAGACACCTCGCCTCCGTCCATCTGCCCCCCGATTCCCAGGGGGAGTCGCCGTAGGAGGCGCAGAGTCGAAGCTCGCCGTCGCCGGCGATCCGGACGCTCCAGCTGCGCAGGCCGAGGATGCTGCCGGCGAATAGCGGCGGCCCGGCACTCAGAGCCCCCGGTTGAGCACCTCGGCTACCGCGTGCGGCTCGGTGTCCTCCGCGCTCAGCAACTCGATCTCGAACTCGAGCACGGACCGGATCGGATCCGCCGGGCGGCCGGAGAGGCCGCGGTGACAGCAGTCGCGCGCCTCCTGGAAGCGCCCGAGGCGCCGCAGGGTCTCGGCCAGGATCAGCTGGTCGGCCGCCCCGCCGATGCGGGTGATCTGGTCCCCGTCGGCGAGCGCCTTCTCCCAGAACTCGACCGCGCGCTCCCGGCAGCGGGAAGCGTCCTCGTCCTCTCCCTGGGCCTCGCAGCGCCAGGCGCCGAGCAGCGCTCCCCAGCCCGCAGCGGCGTGCCCGGCCTTGGTCTCGGCGTAGCGGCTGAGCCAGGCGTCGATGGTGGCGTTGCCGTTTCCGTTCGGAGCTCCCATGCAGGGATTGGGTCGGGTCCGAACGTTCCGTCTGACACGGTCGGTAGATTTCTTCGGCTCGGCGTCCGTGCCCCGACGGTGCCGGCCTCGACTTAGGAGGAGTGGACAGTTGAACTTCCGCGAGCGGAACGATGCCGAGCTCGCCCGAGCTCGACGACGCGAGAGCTCGTCGCCTACATGCTGGAGGCCCGCCGGTCGGGCCGAAGCGAGGCTGCGCTCCTCGCCGCCAAGATGCTCGCCTTCAGATACGAGCCGAGGATCCGTGCCTTCGTCAGGACTCGCCTGGGAAGCAAGGGAGAGATCGTCACCGATGAGGTCGCCGGGCGCACCTTCAGCGATGCGATCGCGTCGATCGCGAACTTCGAAGGCGAGTCCGTGCCCGAGTTCGGCGGCTGGATCTTCCGCATCGCGAAGAACCGGATCGTCGACTACCACCGAAAGGGCCGAGTGGACCAGACCCCGCTGGACATCCGAACCGAGGACGGCGAGTGGCGGGAGCGGGACATCGAGACGGGCGACCCCACGGAGGTCGTGGACCGCGCCGACGTCATCAACCAGGCTCTCGACGAGCTGAGCGAGCGGCACCGCCAGGTGGTGATCCGGGTCCGATTTCATAGTGACTTCGCACAAGGAAGCCGCCGAATACGTCAACCGTCACTTTGGGGACGAAACTGACGACCCGATGACAGAGCAGAATGTCAACCAGATCAACAGCCGCTTCGGCAAGAGGCTGAAGGAGCTTCGTGCGTGAGGCTGAGGATCCACCCTCTCCGGATCAGCGCGATGACTGACCTAGACAAGCTCCTGCGCCAGTACATCGAGCGGTTCGAGGCCGGCGGTGACGTCGACCCGAATGACTTGCTGTCCCAGGCGAAGGCGGGTGAGCGGGAAGAGCTTCGCGAGCTCATCGCCGGCTACCTCGAGCACGCCGCCCCGGGGCAGGATTGGGACGCGCAGGCGTTCGAGGGATCGCTTTCGCAAGCGGCGGTCGAACAAGTGAGGGCCGAATGGCAGGCGGCCGAGGGAGAGCTGCCGATCGAGCTCGTCAAGCTCAGGAACGAGCGGCAGATCACACGGGCCGACCTCGTCACTCGCCTCGCCGACTCCCTCGGCGTATCAGGGGCCCGCGAGAAGGTCGCCTCCTACTACCACCGGCTGGAGCGGGGCATGCTGCCGGCGGAAGGCGTCTCCGCACGGTCTGGGAGGCCCTCGCCCAGCTGCTCGACACAAGCGCGGACGCGCTGCGAAGAGCCGGGGCCACGATGAGGCCACCACCGACCCCCGGAGCCGCGTCCGCCTATGCGCGGACCGCGGCCCCCCCACCGCCCGAATACGCGACCGCCCAATCTTCCGAGGAGCCAACAGTCTCAGACACCGAACACACAGAGGAACCAGACGAGGTGGACCGGCTGTTCACCGGCGGTTAAGCTCGCGCCGAGTTGGAGGAGATCGAGCAGCGAGCCGAGTCCGTGCTGGCCGAAGTTCCGGAGTGGATCTGGAACGGCGAGCGGCTCCCGGTCCCGGTGGACACGATCGCCGACTCGTGCTTCGGCCTGCTGATCCGCGAGGTCGAGGACATGAGTTCGGCTCCTGGAGCACCGGAGCTCCGCGAGGGACAGTCGCTCTCCGGGCTTCTCCTCGCCGGCCCAGGCGAGATCTGGGTGAACGCCGAGGAGGCGCGGCAGTGGCCCGGCCGCCGCCGCTTCACGATCGGCCACGAGCTCGGCCACTGGGTCATGCACCGCGCGCCCGGCCAGCAATCGCTGTTCTGCCGCCACGCCGAGGTCGACGAGGAGGAAGGCGACGCCGAGCACGACCGCGCCTCCGAGATCGAGCGCGAGGCCAACGCCTTCGCCGCCGCGTTCACCATGCCGGCCCACCTGATCCGCAAGCACTACGAGCGCCTGCGCCACGAGCCCGACTGCCACGCCCGCCTCTGCAAGCTCTTCAACTCGTCAGGAGCGGCGATGGGGCACCGGCTTCATGCGGTGATCTGATCCTCCAGGCAGCGAACGACCCGCCGAAGCGGGCCGTTCGGGGTGAAGCCGGGACCGAAGCCCCGGCGCACGGTTGAGGTCATCAAGTCTAGGCGCGGAGGGCGCCGGACTCGAACCGGAACCGACCCCTTCGGGCCGGTCGCAACGACCCTCAACCGTGCATGCCGCCTTGGCATCTCACCCTCCGCGCACCGACATGAATGGCGGAATCGACTTGCCCAGACGCGCGCACGGCGTGCCAACTTCGCGCCAGATCGACTACGACAACTTCAAGAACG
>CAVRVH010000007.1:0-1364985 GCA_963724665.1 uncultured Solirubrobacterales bacterium | reverse complement strand
AGAAGCCGCATCCGTTCAGGACCGCCCAGGAGGCCGAGCTCGCCTACGAGAACGGCATCGTCCAGCTGCACGATTGGGCGGAGTACCGGAGGCCCGGTCACGAGCACTTCCTGACCACCGTCGGCCGGATCATCTACAACGACCGCGTCGAGCGGGCGGTCGCGGAGGCGCTCGGGGACGAGTACGACCCCGAGAAGTACCAGTACGTCAACCGCTCGCTGAAGAAGCGCGACGTGAACGAGATCGTCAGCGACCTGGTCGAGCACTACGGGGCTCCGGCCGTCTCGCTCGTCCTCGACTCCTTCAAGGAGCTCGGCTTCCACTTCGCCAGTGAGGCGGGGATCACCATCTCCAAGAACGACGTGGTCGCTCCTCCGGACAAGGAGGAGATCCTCGAGCGCTACGAGTCGGAGACCGAGGAGATCATGAGCCAGTACGACGACGGCTACATCACCGCCGAGGAGCGCAAGGAGGCGGTCACCTCACGGTGGGACAGCGCGACCGAGGAGGTCGGGCAGGCGATGGAGCGGAACCTCGACGAGCTCAACCCCATCTTCATGATGGCCAACTCGGGAGCCCGCGGCTCGTTCAAGCAGATTCGCCAGCTGGCCGGCATGCGAGGCCTGATGGCCAATCCGAAGGGCGAGATCATCGAGCGGCCCATCAAGGCCAACTTCATGGAGGGCCTCTCCGTCCTCGAGTACTTCATCTCGACCCACGGCGCCCGGAAGGGACTCGCCGACACGGCGCTCCGCACCGCGGACTCGGGCTATCTGACCCGGCGCCTGGTCGACGTCTCCCAGGACGTGATCGTGCGCCAGGAGGACTGCAAGACCAAGGATCACATCGAGATGCCGCTCTACCGTGACGCCGGCGAGCTCAACCCGAACCTGGTCGGGCGCGTGTCGGCAAAGAAGTTCACGACCAAGCGCGGTCGCGACCTGCTCAAGCGGAACCAGGAGATCGACTGGCCGGAGGTACACGACATCGCCGAGGGCTTCAAGGACGACGACGACGTCACCGTCCCGGTTCGCTCCGTCCTCAAGTGCGAGGCCGAGTCCGGGGTATGCCGTCAGTGCTACGGCGTCATGCCGGCGACCGGCTTCCTGGTCGAGATCGGTGACGCGGTCGGCATCATCGCCGCGCAGTCGATCGGCGAGCCTGGCACCCAGCTGACGATGCGTACGTTCCACACCGGAGGCGTCGCCGGCCTCGACATCACGCAGGGTTTGCCGCGTGTCGTCGAGCTCTTCGAGGCGCGTAAGCCGAAGGGGCTCGCCAAGATCGCCGAGGTCGACGGCAAGGTCGCGGTCGAGGAGACCGACAAGGCCGTCAAGCTGACGATCACCGACGACAAGGGCGAGGAGCACGCTTACTCCTTCCCGCCGCGGACCAACGTGCTGGTCGAGCCCGGCAAGCGCGTCGAGAGGGGGGACCAGCTCAACGAGGGCTCGCTCTATCCGGCCGAGATCCTTGCGATCCAGGGCCGCACCAACACCGAGGTCTACATCGTGGCCGAGGTGCAGCGCGTCTACCGGACCCAGGGCGTCGACATCAATGACAAGCACATCGAGCTGATCGTTCGCCAGATGCTGAAGAAGGTGCGGGTGGAGTCCAAGGGCTCGACCGAGCTGCTGCCCGGTCAGCTCGAGGACCGCCTGGTCTTCGATGCGATCAACGAGAAGTTCAAGGGCAAGAAGACGAAGACGCCGGCGCGTGCCGAGGAGGTCATCCTCGGGATCACCAAGGCGTCGCTCGCCACTGAGTCCTTCCTCTCGGCGGCCTCCTTCCAGGAGACCACGAAGGTGCTCACCGACGCTGCCCTCGAGGGCAAGCGGGATCGCCTCATGGGCCTGAAGGAGAACGTGATCATCGGGAAGCTGATCCCGGCGGCCACTGGGCTGAAGCACTACCGCTCGCTGCAGATCGAGCCGGTGGAGCCTGCCCAGCCTCCCGTCGAGGAGTTCTCGGAGGAGGAGCTCGCCAAGGAGCTCGACCTCGCCGGGGACGGCGAGGGCACTGGCAGCTCGCTCGAGGGGTTCGGGCCCTCGTTCGCGGAGGAGCTCGAGGAGCTCGCCTCCGAGATCGAGACGCCTGAGGCTCCGGCCGAGGCTGAGAAGTCCGAGTCGCCTGAATCCTCTTAGGGACTAAGCGTCAGGCGGGCGGGTCCTGTCACCGCGAGAAATCCACATCCTGTGGTACGGGCGTGTCCTCGGATGCGGATTTCTCGCGGCGCCACCCGCCCGAGCTACCGCGTGTAGCTAACGACTCAGGCGTCAGCGCCGGCGGTCGTGGCTGGATGGCTTTTTGCCCATTCGACGATTCGCTGTGATTCGTTGATCGTCTCGCCGTTGTCGGTGACGAGCACGGGGACGACCGGGCTGCCGGTCAGTTTTTCGACCTCCCTGCGGCCGTCCGTCATCAGCTTGAGCGGGCCGATACCCAGCCCTCGGACTTTGATCACCTCTGGGTCATAGCCGGCGTCGCGGAGGGCCTTGTGGGCGTTGTGGCAGGGGTGCCCGTGTGGCGGGCGGAGGGTCTGAATGGTCGTCCAGCAGATGTAGAGCTTCATGCGCCGGCAGGCGTGTGCTCGCGCCGCTCGTGCGCGGCCGTGCCGGGGGCGAGCCTTGGTTCGATCACCGGCGTCCTCTTGCGGCCGCCCGGCGGGCAGTCGGGCTGCGCTTCGGCGGCTCCGCCGTGCGGTCCGCGGCGTGGGCCCTTCGGCTTCGTCGGGCTGCGCCGGAATCGGCGGAAGCTGTGATCGTCGGCTTCGCCGGGCAGGTCCTCCAGCTCGGGCTCGGCCTTGACGGCCCAATAGATCAGCCACATGCCGTAGAGGACCGGGATCTTCAGGATCACGGCCAAGAAGATGATCGGCACAACCTCTCCCATCCCGGCGAGTCTACCCCCGATCAGACCGGCTGAAAGCCGTCCTTGGCCCAGCGCTCGATGGTCTCGACATGGACGTCGAGCAGGCCGACGTCGGATTCGGTGGGGACGAGCAGGGTGGGGGCGGTGCGCTTTTCCGCCCATGCCTGGCAGCTGTCATCGAGGTTGTCGTCGATCCAGGCGAGCGGGCGCGAGCCCGCGTACTCCTCGAGTGCCTCCAGCTTCCAGTGGGCCGTGCCGAACCGGGCGCGGCCGTCGAAGGTCAGATACGGAAACGGGGGCAGACCGAGGATTCCCGGCATGTGGTCGTTGGCGCGATCCTCCCAGCCGCTCGCCCAGACCAGCTCGTAGGTCTTCGACAGGCGCTCGAGCCGCGGGCCCGTGTCGAGCGCGATGCAGTGGAGCAATCCGTCGATCAGGTGGTACTCGCCGGGAGCGTCGTTGGGGCCGCCCTTTCCCGGTTCCGGCTGGTCGAAGCCGAACAGACTGATCACGCCATCGATGTCCACCGCGAGGATCGGCGCATCGCTCTTTGCCTGTCGCTGGAAGATGGGCATCGGCGGAAAGCGTAGTGAGACATCTCAGCTACCATCACGCGCCGATGCCGAACACCAACCAGCTCGTCCGCAAGGGACGAACCCACAAGAAGAAGAAGATGTCGACGCCGGGTCTGAAGTCGGGCCAGGGTCGCAAGAAGCGCGTCGCCGCTCCTCAGCGGCGGGGCGTCTGCACCCGCGTCGCCACGGTCACCCCGAAGAAGCCGAACTCGGCCCTTCGGAAGATCGCCAGGGTTCGACTCACCAACGGGCTCGAGGTGACGAGCTACATCCCGGGCGAGGGCCACAACCTCCAGGAGCACTCCGTCGTCCTCGTCCGAGGCGGCCGCGTCAAGGACCTGCCGGGTGTGCGCTACAAGGTCGTCCGCGGCGCTCTCGACGCTGCCGGCGTCTCCGACCGCAAGCAGGGCCGTTCGCTGTACGGCGTCAAGGCTTCATAGATGCCGCGACGTAACCAGGCCACCATCCGGCTGCTCGAGCCCGACTCGATCTACCGCAGCCGCATCGTCCAGCAGGTGATCAACAAGGTGATGACCGACGGCAAGAAGTCCGTCGCTGAGCAGATCACGTACGACGCCCTCGCCCTGGTCGGCGAACGCAGCGGCAACAACCCGGTCGAGGAGCTGGAGAACGCGATCAAGCAGCTCACGCCCGTGCTCGAGGTTCGCTCCCGCCGTGTCGGCGGTGCGACCTATCAGGTGCCGGTCGAGGTGCCAGCCCGGCGGGCTCGCACCCTCGCGGTCCGCTGGCTCGTCGAGTTCGCGCGGGCCAGGGGAGAGAAGTCGATGGCCGAGCGCCTGGCGAACGAGATTCAGGATGCGTCCAAGCAGCAGGGCAACGCCTGGAAGCGCAAGGACGACATCTACCGCATGGCTCAGGCCAACAAGGCCTTTGCCCACTACCGCTGGTAAGCGGCCACCAGGCCGCTCTCCATAGGAGCGAAGGGCGAAGCCCGAAGCGACTTGTGACGGGCGGCCGCTTGTGGCCGCGTCTTGATGGCGAAGCCGTCAATCGATCCCCGCGGCTTCGAGAGCCTCGCGGTGCGACTGGAACCATTGGAAGCGCACCGCCTGCCCGTCCCTGACGGTCCAGACGTATCCATGCTCGCCTGAGACCGGGACCCCGCTGCCCGGTCCGGACGCCTTGTACTGGGCGAGCACCACGACTTCTTCGCCCGCATCGACATAGCGCTCCACCCGGATCTGGAAATCCTCGTACGTATCGCGGATGACTCTGAAGCTCTTTCGCCCTCGTCGCGTCCCCGGTTCGACCGCATAGCTCGGATTGACGTACTCGATGTCCTCGGCGATGAAGTCCCGGGCGGATTCCTCCTGTTCCCACGCCTCGTAGATCCTGCGGACCAGCTCGACGTTCTCCTCTGACATCGCGCGCTGCCCGGCTAGTTGCCGCGCGTGCGTTCCAGGTGCGTCGACGTGGTCTCGGCGATGGCGCTGTCGTGCGAGCGTCCGCCGTGCGGCTCGATCTTCCCGGTGCGGTCCGGGCGCATGGTGGCGAGCGCCGCCCCACAGACGGTCAACACGAGCGCGCCTACCAGCTCGAGCCAGAAGCCCGCGACGGGCTTTGCCTCGGCGTCGATGAAGGACTGGCGCGGGTCGTCGAGCGTGCCGATGTTGTTCACCTTCGGCAGGTCGCCGATCAGGAAGATGAGCAACGCGACCACACCGCAGACTGCGATCGCGACGGCGGCGACCTGCCCGAGCTGCTCGCCGCGTGCGGCGATCGCGACGACCAGCAAGATCAGGGCGAATACCGCGAGCACCAGGGTCGCGTAGCCGTGCTGGTCGGAGGCCTTGATGGCCTTCAGGGCCTCACCCCCGGGCGGAGTCAGGTGGAAGATGTCGGTGAACTGGGAGACGCCGAGCATCGCCGCCGCGGCCGCGCAGGCCAGGACGAGGAGGGTCTCCGTGCGGGGGAGGTTCCTCATGACTCGGTCTGCAGGCCGGGTGAGATTTCGTCGTCGTTCCGCCTCACTCGCCTACGGGCGCCGGCTCGCGTCCGGCCGCCTCTCCTCTCCGCGGTCACTCCGCGAGAGTAGAGGGGGAGCAGGCCACCGCAAAGAATCAACACCGCTGAGCACGCCACCTCGGCCCAGAATCCCTGGAGGAGCACCGCCTGAGGGCCGCTGAACGCCAGGCCCGGCCGGCCGGCGTCGAGGCCCTGCGGCAGGTCGATCGCGACCGCCACCGCGAGACCGAGCAGGCCGCAGATGGTCACGGCTCCAGCCAGTCGCCTCTCTCCGCGGTATGCGCCGATGATCAGTACTACGGCGGCGACCGCCACAGGGATGAGCACCCAGAGGTGCGCGCTGCCCGTGATCTCCCTTCCGACGATTGGCGCGGGGGCTGTCGCGCCGACCTCGCCGGCGTAGTTCGGGGCGTCCACGGCGACGCCGTGGTAGTCGAAGAACTGCGAGATCCCGAGCCCGACCGCCGCGGCGACGCCTACGAAGGCGACCGTCGAGAGCGGGGTCACATGCCGCTGCAGGCCACGTGCCGTCGCGCCCGCGAGCGCTCTCGCGTGGCCGGCGAGCCATCTGGCCGCGACCGTGCCCAGCTCGGCGAGCAGGGCGATCAGCGCGGCGAAGAGCTTGAGCAGGAACATCAGCGCCCCGGTTATGTGGGGGGCGATCCAGGAGGCGAAACGGCCGACTGGCGCGAACACCGGCCGGAGCTTGCGGGTCTCGCCGCGGCGCCTGCGGGAGAGCTCGCGGCCCTCTCGCCGAGTGCGCTCGGTGAGCTCCTTGACGCGGCTGGAAGCGGGCTTGCGACGTACCGGGCTCATGCGTAATCCCTGCCTGAAAGCCATTTGACCGCTGCTATCATCGGCCGTCGTTCGGGGGAGCCCCCAGAGGCTCTCGTGAGCGTTAACCGTTTCGATGGAGAACGGCGCGACATAGGAGAAGTTCGGGTCGAAGAGACGCTGTGCGCTCGGGCCCGTAAGGGCCTTTTTTTCTGCGCGAATACCGAACTGAGACTAGCCGTTCCGCATCTCCCTCACGCCAGTACGACAGGACAGGATCATGCCCCGCAGCTTTCCCCTCGAAAAGACTCGGAACATCGGAATCATGGCCCACATCGATGCGGGCAAGACGACGACGACCGAGCGCATCCTCTACTACACCGGCCGCACCCACAAGATGGGCGAGGTCCACGAGGGCGCTGCCGTCATGGACTGGATGGAGCAGGAGCAGGAGCGCGGCATCACGATCACCTCGGCTGCGACCGCGTGCGAGTGGAACGAGCACCGCATCAACATCCTCGACACGCCCGGCCACGTCGACTTCACGGTCGAGGTTGAGCGCAGCCTCCGCGTCCTGGACGGCGCGATCGCGCTGTTCGACTCCGTAGCAGGCGTCGAGCCGCAGTCCGAGACCGTCTGGCGCCAGGCCGACAAGTACTCGGTCCCGAGGATCGCCTACGTCAACAAGATGGACCGGACCGGGGCGGACTTCTTCAAGGCGGTCGAGACCATGCGCGACCGTCTCGGCGCCAACCCACTTCCGATCCAGATCCCGATCGGGCTGGAGGCCGACTTCACCGGCGTCGTCGACCTGATCGAGAACAAGGCGCTCATCTGGAAGGACGAGCTCGGCACCGAGTTCGAGTACGTCGACATCCCGGAGGACCTCGTCGACGCGGCCCACGAGCACCGCACGCACCTGATCGAGGCCTGCGCCGACTATGACGACGAGCTCATGGAGGCCTACCTGAACGAGGAGGAGATTCCGCACGAGCGGATCGCGAAGTCCCTCCACCGGGCCACCCTCGACATCAAGGTCACGCCCGTCCTCTGCGGCTCCTCCTTCAAGAACAAGGGCGTCCAGCCCCTCCTCGACGCCATCGTCGAGCTGCTGCCCTCGCCTCTCGAGGTCCCGGCCGTCAAGGGCGTGGAGCCCGCCAAGAAGGGCGACAACGGCGACCAGGCCGAGGTCGAGCGCCCGGCCGACGACAACGCCCCCTTCGCCGCTCTGGCCTTCAAGGTGATGACCGATCCCTTCGTCGGGAAGCTGACCTACTTCCGGGTCTACTCCGGCAAGCTCAGCGCCGGCAGCCGCGTTCTCAACGCCGCGTCGGGCCGGACCGAGCGCATCGGGCGGTTGCTGATGATGCACGCCAACCACCGGGAGGAGATCGAGGAGTGCTTCGCGGGGGACATCCTCGCCGGGGTCGGCCTCAAGCAGACCTCCACCGGCGACACCCTCTGCGCCCCGGACGCCCCGGTCGTGCTCGAGCAGATCGAGTTCCCGGAGCCCGTGATCGCGGTCGCGATCGAGCCGAAGACGAAGGCCGACCAGGAGAAGCTCTCCGAGAGCCTCGGAAAGCTCGCCGAGGAGGACCCGACCTTCCAGGTCGAGTCCGACGAGGAGACCGGCCAGACCCTGATCCACGGCATGGGCGAGCTCCACCTCGAGGTGATCGTCGACCGCCTCCTGCGCGAGTTCTCGGTCGACGCGAACGTCGGCAAGCCGCAGGTCGCCTACCGCGAGACGATCCGGGAGCCCGTCCAGAAGGTCTCGGGCCGCTTCGTGCGCCAGACCGGTGGCCGCGGCCAGTACGGCCACGCCGTGATCAATGTCGAGCCGGCGCCGGGCGAGGGATTCGACTTCATCAACAAGATCAAGGGCGGCACCATCCCGTCAGAGTTCATCCCCTCCGTCGAGGCGGGGATCGAGGAGGCGCTGCAGTCCGGCGTCAAGGCCGGCTATCCGATGGTCGACGTCAGGGTCGAGCTGATCGACGGCTCCTACCACGACGTGGACTCCTCGGAGATGGCCTTCAAGATCGCCGGATCCATGGCGGTTCAGGAGGCGGCCCGCAAGGCCAAGCCCGTCCTGCTCGAGCCCGTGATGTCGGTTGAGGTGGTCACGCCCGAGGAGTTCCTCGGCGACGTGATCGGCGACCTCTCCCGCCGTCGCGGCAAGGTCCAGGGCCAGGAGCCGCGCGGAAACGCCCTCGCCGTGCATGCCTTCGTGCCCCTCGGCGAGATGTTCGGGTACGCCACCGACGTGCGGTCATCGACTCAGGGCCGGGCGAGCTACACGATGCAGTTCGAGCGATACGAGGAAGTTCCGAAGAGCATCGAGGAAGAGATCGTCGAGCACCGCTCTGGCGAGCCTGTGGGAGCCGGTGCGTAAGCCCCGGTCTGGCTATATTCCCCAGGTTGGTCAACAAGCGAACCAATTCGCGCAAAACACACTTAAAGACACCAACTAGACCCCCAAAGGAGCGAGATGTCCAAGGAGAAGTTCGATCGCGATAAGCCGCACGTGAACGTCGGCACCATCGGCCATGTCGATCACGGCAAGACCACGCTGACAGCCGCGATCACCAAGACACTCGCCGACAAGGGCGGTACCGAGGTGAAGTCGTTCGAGGAGATCGACAACGCGCCCGAGGAGAAGGAGCGCGGGATCACCATCGCCACCTCGCACGTCGAGTACGAGACCGACAACCGGCACTACGCCCACGTCGACTGTCCGGGCCACGCCGACTACGTCAAGAACATGATCACGGGCGCCGCCCAGATGGATGGCGCGATCCTGGTGGTCTCGGCGCCGGACGGCCCGATGCCCCAGACCCGTGAGCACATCCTGCTCGCGCGCCAGGTGAACGTCCCTTACGTGGTCGTCTACCTGAACAAGGTCGACATGGTCGACGACGAGGAGCTCCTCGAGCTGGTCGAGGAAGAGGTCCGTGACCTGCTCACCGAGTACGAGTTCCCCGGAGCCGACGTGCCGATCATCAAGGGCTCGGCGCTGAAGGCGCTCGAGGGCGACGAGGAGGCCAAGCAGTCGATCATCGACCTGGCCGCCGCGCTCGACGAGTACATCCCGGAGCCGGAGCGCGACCTCGACAAGCCGTTCCTGATGCCGGTCGAGGACGTCTTCTCGATCACCGGCCGCGGCACCGTCGCGACCGGCCGCGTCGAGCAGGGCGTCGTCAACACCGGCGACGAGGTCGAGATCGTCGGCATCACCGACACGACCAAGACGGTCGTCACCGGCGTCGAGATGTTCCGCAAGATCCTCGATGAGGGCCGCGCCGGCGACAACATCGGCGCGCTGCTGCGAGGCACCAAGCGTGAGGAGATCCAGCGTGGGCAGGTGCTCTGCAAGCCCGGCTCGATCACGCCTCATACGAAGTACAAGGCGGAGGTCTACTGCCTGAAGAAGGAGGAGGGTGGCCGTCACACGCCGTTCGTCTCCGGCTATCGGCCGCAGTTCTACTTCCGCACGACGGACGTCACCGGCGTCGTCCAGCTCCCCGACGGACGCGAGTTCGTGGCGCCGGGTGAGAACGCCGAGATGGAGGTCGAGTTGATTCAGCCGATCGCCATGGACCAGGGCCTCCGCTTCGCCATTCGAGAGGGCGGGCGAACCGTCGGCTCGGGTGTCGTTACCGAGGTAGTCGAATAGCTCCAAGACGGGCCCCCTCGGGGGCCCGTTGTTAGTACGGCCCTCCCACCAGGGCAAAGGGCCCGGACAACTGCAAGACATACGACCAGGGCGCGGCCCTTATTCACCGGGGCGGCGCCCTAGCTGCGCGAAGAGAGCAGAAAAGAAATGGCTTCATTGACATCAGGAAAGATCAGGATCCGGCTCAAGGCGTACGACCACGACGCCATAGACCGGGCTGCCCAGGAGATCGTCGGGACCGCCGAGCGGACCGGCGCGACCGTCGCCGGGCCGATCCCGCTGCCGACCGACAAGCACGTCTACTGCGTGATCCGCTCCCCCTTCAAGGACAAGGACTCGCGCGAGCACTTCGAGATCCGCACCCACAAGCGGCTGATCGACATCCACCAGCCCACCCCGAAGACCGTCGACGAGCTGCAGCGGATGGAGACCCTCCCCGCGGGCGTGGACGTGGAGATCCGCCTCTGATGGCCGCCATCGTCGGCAAGAAGCTGGGCATGACGCGCGTCTTCCTGGACGACGGCTCCGCCGTGCCCGTGACGGTGATCGAGGCCGCGCCCAACAAGGTCACCGCGATTCGCAAGGCCGACCGCGACGGCTACGACGCCGTCCAGCTCGCCGCCATCCCGGTCGCCGAAGACAGGATCCGCAAGCCCGAGGCCGGCCATCTGAAGAAGGCGGGCGCCGCAGGGCTGAAGACGCTTGTGGAGTTCCGCGACGCCGACGTCTCCGCCGGCTCCGGAAGCGGCGAGGGCGAGAAGGGCGAGGAGGAGGCCGCCGAGGGCTCCTCCGAGACGAAGATTGGGGACGACGTCACCGTCTCGAGCTTCGAGCCGGGCCAGCAGGTGAAGGTCTCCGCGGTCTCGGTCGGCAAGGGCTTCCAGGGCACCATCAAGCGCCATAACTTCAGCCGCGGGCCCGAGACCCACGGCTCCCACAACGTTCGCGCCCCGGGATCGGTGGGAGCCAGCGCCGATCCCGCCCGCGTCTTCAAGGGCATGCGGATGCCGGGCCAGATGGGCTCCCGCCGGGTGACGCAGCGCGGCGCCAGCGTGGTCGAGGTGGACACAGAGCGCAACCTGCTCCTGATCCGGGGCTCCGTCCCCGGCGGCAAGAACGCCACGGTGGAGGTGCGGAGCGATGGCTGAGGCCACCGAAAAGGCCACTGAGAAGGCCCCGGCAAAGTCCACAAAAACGGCGGCCACAAAAACCGCCGCCGGACCTAAGGCCACCCAGCTGGGCAAGCAGGCCAAGGCCGACCTGCCCAAGGAGATCTTCAGCGAGCCCTTCCACGAGGCGCTCGTCCACGAGGCCGCCCGCGCGGACCTGAACTCGCGGCGGCGGGGCACTCACTCCAGCCTGACCCGCGGCGAGGTGGCTATGACCACCGCCAAGGCCTGGCGGCAGAAGGGGACCGGGCGTGCTCGCGCCGGCGCCCTCAGCGTGCCGCACCGCTACGGCGGTGGCGCCGCCTTCGGCCCGAAGCCTCGCCACTACACCGTCAAGGTCAATCGCAAGGCGCGGCGCAAGGCGCTGCGCGCCGCCCTCACCGTCCACGCCGAGCGCGGCTCCGTCGCCGTCCTCGACGGCTCCACCTTCAGCGAGCCCGCCACCAAGCAGGCCGCCGACGCCTTGAAGAAGTGGGGCGCCGACTCACCGACGCTGATCGTGGTCGGCTCCGAGGAGGACGCCGTGGCCAAGAGCTTCCGCAACATCCCGGGCGTCACGGTCGCGCTGGCGAGCGCCGCGGGAGTCGCCGACGTGGTCGGCGCCTCGTCGATGGTGCTCACGGAGGCCGCCCTCGAGGAGCTGAAGGGGAGGGCGGCATAGTGGATCCCCGCCAGGTGATCATCCGCCCCGTCGTCTCCGAGAAGAGCTATGCCCTGATGGCCGAGGGCAAGTACACCTTCCGCGTCCACGAGCGGTCGCACAAGCTGCAGATCGCCCACGCGGTCGAGGAGATCTTCGGAGTCCACGTCAAGGCCGTGCGCACCTCCAAGGTGAAGTCCAAGCCCAAGCGGCGCGGGCTGCACTCGGGACGCTCCCGCTCCTGGAAGAAGGCCGTCGTCCAGCTCTCGCCGGGCGAGCGGATCGAGTTGTTCGAGGGCGCGGCGGTGGAGGGCTGATGGCCAACCGCAAGACACGACCGACGAGTCCCGGGCGCCGCTTCGGCACCTACCCGATGCGCGAGGAGCTCACCGGCACGGAGCCGACGAAGAGCCTCACCAAGGGCAAGACGTCATCCGGCGGCCGCAACTCCAAGGGCCGCGTCACCGCGCGGCACCGCGGTGGAGGCGCCAAGCGCCGCTACCGGCGGATCGACTTCAAGCGCACCAAGGACGGGATCCCCGCCAAGGTGGCTTCCATCGAGTACGACCCGAATCGGTCGGCGAGCATCGCGCTGCTCAACTACGCCGACGGCGAGAAGCGCTACATCCTGGCCCCACAGGGCCTCCGGGTCGGCGCCGAGGTCGTCTCCGGAGAGGGCGCCGACATCGCCCCCGGCAACTCGCTGCCGTTGGCCCGGATCCCGACCGGAACGGTCGTGCACAGCGTCGAGCTGACCCCTGGCCAGGGAGGCAAGCTCGGTCGCTCCGCGGGCACCGCAATCCAGGTGGTCGCGAAGGAGGGCCCGATGGTCAGCCTGCGCCTGCCCTCGTCCGAGGTCCGGATGGTTCGCGGCGAGTGCCGCGCGACCGTCGGCACGATCTCGAACGCGGAGCATCAGAACGTCAAGATCGGCAAGGCCGGCCGCAACCGCCACAAGGGCAAGCGCCCGCAGAGCCGAGGGGTCGCCATGAACCCGGTCGACCACCCGCACGGCGGCGGCGAGGCGCATCACACGCCGGGCGGGCACCCCGTCACCCCCTGGGGCAAGCCGACGCTGGGCTACAGGACTCGTAAGAAGGGCAAGCGCTCGGACGCACTGATCGTGCGCGGCCGCCGCCGAGGAAAGAGGAAGTAGATGGGACGCTCGACCAAGAAGGGCCCGTGGGCGGAGGAGCGCCTGATGAAGCGCGTCAACGCGATGAATGAGTCGGGCCAGAAGCAGATGCTGAAGACCTGGTCACGCCACTCGACGATCTTCCCCGAGATGGTGGGGCACACCATCGCCGTCCACGACGGCCGCAAGCACGTGCCCGTCTACATCTCGGAGTCGATGGTGGGCCACAAGCTGGGCGAGTTCGCCCCGACCCGTACCTTCCGCGCCCACTCGGGCGCCGGCTCGGCGAGCGAGAGGGAATAGCCGGTGGCTGACGACAAGAACACCGAGAAGGACCAGGCGAAGAAGCCGGCCGCAAAGAAGCCCGCCGCAAAGCCCGCTGCCAAGAAGCCGGCGGCGAAGAAGCCCGCCGCCAAGAAGCCCGCCGCCAAGAAGCCCGCCCCGAAGAAGCCCGCCGCCGAAGAAGGCTCCCGCAAAGCCCAAGACCGAGGCCAAGGCTGAGACGAAGGCCAAGCCGAAGCCGAAGGCCAAGCCGAAGCCGAAGGAGCCGGTGGAGCGCCCTGTCGTCAACGCCCGCGCCCGCTTCGTGCGCGTCGCCCCGCGCAAGGCACGCCTGGTCGCCGACCAGGTCCGCGGCCTGCCGCTCGAGGACGCGTTGCCCCTGCTCCGCTTCTCGACGCGAAGCGCTGCCCAGGACATCCGCAAGCTGCTCGAGTCGGCCGCAGCCAACGCGGAGACGAACCACGACCTGGTCGCCGACGACCTGCTGATCAAGGACATTCACGTCGACGAGGGACCCACGCTGCGCCGCTACCGGCCACGGGCGCTGGGACGAGCGACGCGGATCAACAAGCGAACCAGCCACATCGCCGTGGCGCTGACGCCGGAGGACTAGAGGAGCAGATGGGACAAAAGATCCATCCAGAGGGTTTCCGGGTCGGCTACATCCACGACTGGAAGTCGAATTGGTACAACGAAAAAGAGTTCGCGGACTATCTGAACGAGGACCTCCAGATCCGCTCGCACATCGAGAACAAGCTCTCGCATGCGGGTCTGTCGAAGATCACGATCAAGAAGGGATCCGGCGAGGTCGAGGTCGACATCTCGACCGCGCGCCCCGGCATCGTGATCGGCAAGTCCGGCACGGAGGTCGACGCGCTGCGGCGGGAGCTCCACAAGCTCACCGGCAAGCCCGTCAAGGTCAACATCAAGGAGATCAAGCGGCCCGAGCTCGACGCGAAGCTGGTCGCGCAGTCGATCGCGGAGCAGCTGCAGAACCGCGTCGCCTTCCGCCGCGCGATGAAGCGCGCGCTGACCTCCGCCATGCGCTCAGGCGCCAAGGGCGTGAAGGTCCAGGTCTCCGGCCGGCTGGGCGGCGCCGAGATGGCGCGCACCGAGGGCTACTCCGACGGCCGCGTGCCACTGCACACCCTTCGCGCCGACATCGACTACGGCTTCATCGAGGCCAAGACGACCACCGGCCGCATCGGCGTCAAGTGCTGGATCAACAAGGGCGAGGTCATGCCCGAGGGCTTCCGCTCGGACAAGTCCGACGAGGATGGAGGCGGGCGTTAGCCATGTTGATGCCGAAGCGGGTTCGCTACCGCAAGCAGATGCGTGGAAGGCGCCGCGGCTACTCCAAGGGAGGGACCACGGTGGCCTTCGGCGAGTACGGGCTCAAGGCCCTCGATCGCGGCTGGATCACCAACCGCCAGATCGAGGCCGCACGAGTCGCGATGACGCGCAAGATCAAGCGTGGCGGGAAGGTCTGGATCAACGTCTTCCCCGACAAGCCGATCACCAAGAAGCCTCTCGAGACCCGCATGGGCTCGGGCAAGGGCAACCCGGAAGGCTGGGTCGCGGTGGTCAAGCCGGGCAAGGTCATGTTCGAGCTTGCCGGCGTCCCCGAGGACCTGGCGAAGGACGCGATGCGGCTCGCCGGGCACAAGCTTCCGATCAAGACCAAGTTCGTCCGCCGCGAGGGCACCGAGCAGCAGTCATGAAGGCCTCCGAGGCACACAACCTCAAGGACGACGAGCTGGTGGAGCGCATCAAGCAGACGCGTGATGAGCAGTTCGCGCTGCGCCTCCAGCACGCGACCGGCGAGCTGGAGAACACGTCGCGCATGACGGCCGTCCGCAAGGACGTCGCCCGGCTGCTGACGGTCGCGAAGGAGCGGGGAATCGATCTAGAGCAAGAGCTGAGGGTTTGATGGCAGACGAAGAGAAGAACGAGCAGACCGAAGAACAGGCGCCGGAAGAGACTCCCGAGGAGACTCCGGCCGAGGAGGCCCCTGCCGAGGAGGCTCCCGCTGAGGAGGCCCCTGCCGAGGCCGAGGAAGCGGCGCAAGAGCCGGCCGCTGAAGAGACCCCTGCTGATGAGGAGCCGGCAGCCGAGGACGACGGGGAGGCACCCGCCACTGAGGATGCCGGTCCCGCCGATGACGAAGGCCTCGACTGGAAGACCCGTCGCCGCCTGGAGCGATCGCGTCAGCCTGCCGAGGCGCGTCCCCAGCAGAGTCCCGAGGAGCGGGCCGCCGCGCGTGCCGAGTCACGCAAGCAGGCGGCGGGCCGACGTTCCTCCTACCGGACCAAGGCCCGCACCAAGTCCGAGAAGCGAACCGGCACGCCGCCCGCCGAGCGCGAGTCCGCGGGTCGCAAGACGCGCCAGGGCCGCGTGGTCTCCAGCAAGCCCGACAAGACGATCACCGTCGCGATCGAGGTCGCAAGGCGCCATCCGCAGTACGAGAAGATCGTGCGCCGCTCCCGCACCCTGCACGCCCACGATGCTCAGAACGAGGCGGGCGAGGGCGACCTGGTCCGGATCATCGAGACCCGGCCGATGTCGCGCACCAAGCGCTGGCGCCTGGTCGAGATCCTGGAGAAGGCCAAGTGATCCAGCAGGAATCCAGGCTCAGGGTCGCCGACAACTCCGGCGCACGCGAGATCCTCTGCATCCGCGTCAAGGGCGGATCGGATCGCCGCTACGCGCGGATCGGCGACACGATCACCGCGACGGTCAAGCAGGCCACTCCGCGCGGCGGGGTGCGCAAGGGTGAGGTCGTCCAGGCGGTCGTCGTCCGCACCCGCAAGCAGCTCGGGCGTGGCGACGGCACCTACATCTCGTTCGATGAGAACGCGGCCGTGCTGATCGACGACAACGGCGCGCCCCGTGGCACTCGCATCTTCGGCCCGGTGGCTCGTGAGCTGCGCGACAGGAACTTCATGCGAATCGTCTCCCTCGCCCCGGAGGTTCTCTGATGGGCAAGGCGATGAAGGTTCGCACCGACGACGACGTGATCGTGATCGGCGGCAAGGACCGCGGCAAGCGGGGCAAGGTGATCCGGACGGACCCGAAGAAGGGCTATGTCTTCATCGAAGGCCTCAACATGATCAAGCGCCACCAGCGCCCGCGCTCCGTCAAGGACGCGCAGAAGGGCGGCGAGGTCGGCGGGATCATCGAACGGGAGGGGCCGATCCACGTCTCCAACGTGATGCTGCTCGACAAGGAGGACAACAAGCCCACACGGGTGAGGGTCGAGCGTGCCGACGGCAAGCGCAAGCGAGTCGCCGCGAGGACCGGAAGGGACCTGGACTAGTGGAAGCCGCCACCGAACAGGCAAAGCAAGCCGCGCCGCCGCCGCGGCTGCGCGAGACCTACGAGCAGGAGGTGAAGCCAGGGCTCACCAAGCGCTTCGGCTACTCGAGCCCGATGGCCGTCCCGACGCTGGAGAAGATCACCCTGAACATGGGCCTGGGCGAGGCGAAGCAGAACACCCAGATGCTCGAGGCCGCCACCGAGCAGCTCGCGACCATCGCGGGACAGGCGCCGAGTGTGCGCAAGGCGAAGAAGTCGGTCGCCAACTTCAAGGTCCGCGAGGGCATGCCCGTGGGCGTGGCCGTGACGCTGCGGCGCGCGCGTATGTGGGAGTTCCTCGACCGCCTCACCTCGATCGCCGTTCCCCGGATCCGCGACTTCCGTGGCCTCAACCCCCGCTCCTTCGACGGCCGCGGCAACTACTCGATGGGGATCCGCGAGCAGATCATCTTTCCCGAGATCGACTACGACTCGATCGACGAGGTCCGCGGCCTCGACGTGACGATCACCACCACCGCCAAGACCGACGAGGAGGCGTTCGCGCTGCTCGACGGCCTGGGGATGCCGTTCTCCCAGGAGGGCCGCCCCGGCCAGGAGGATGTCGAGGCGGAGGAAGAGGAGGAGCGCCGCAAGGAGGAGGCCCGCGAGCGGGCCGAAGCCGAGGCCGCGGCGCTCGAGCAGCTCAAGGAGGAGAACCCGGAGGCCTACGCCAAGCCCGAGAAGCCCGAGGAGGGCGAGGAAGGCGAGGAGGGCGAGGAGGGCGAAGGCGGGGAGGCCAAGCCCAAGTCCGAGGGCGACGGCGGCGAGGAAAAGAAGACTTCGAGCGACAAGGAAGAGGAGTAGATGGCGAAGACCTCACAGAGGGTCCGGCAGCGCCGCGACCCCAAGTTCAAGACCCGCGGGTACAACCGATGCCGCCGCTGCGGCCGGCCGCGCGCGTACTTCCGCAAGTTCGGCCTCTGCCGGATCTGCCTGCGGAACGCCGCGCACAACGGCTACGTGCCCGGAATGACCAAGTCCAGTTGGTGACGAGATGCTGACCGACCCGATCAGCGATTACCTGAACCGAATCCGCAACGCGCTGCTCGCAGATCACGAGGAGGTGGAGATCCCCGCCTCGCGGCTGAAGCGCGAGATGAGCCGCATCCTCAAGGAGCAGGGCTACATCACCGACTTCAACGTCGAGCCCGGCCGGGTCGGAGAGGTGATCAAGGTCCGCCTCCGCTACACCGAGAATCGCGATCCGGTGATCAGCGGCATGGACCGGGTCTCACGCCCGGGCCGGCGCCGCTACGTACCCAAGGACGAGGTCCCGCGCGTCTTCGGAGGCATGGGCACGACCATCATGTCGACCTCGCGCGGCGTCATGACCGGCCACGAGGCCCGTCAGAGGGGCGTCGGCGGAGAGGTCGTCGCGCACGTCTGGTGACCAACTGATGAGCCGAATCGGAAGAAAGCCAATAGAGATCCCCGAGGGCGTCGAGATCGACGTCAAGCCCGGCGCTGTCGCCGTCAAGGGCCCGAAGGGCGAGCTCAACCAGCACGTCGACACCGACATGAAGGTGGCGATCGACGACGGCACCCTGACCGTCGAGCGGCCCACGGACCGCGGGGAGCACCGTGCCCTGCACGGGCTGACCCGAAGCCTGATCGCGAACATGGTGGAGGGCGTCACCGACGGCTTCGAGCGCCGCCTCGAGATCCAGGGGGTCGGCTACCGCGCAAATCTGAAGGGCAAGAACCTGGAGATGGCGCTCGGCTACTCCCACCCCGTCTCGATCGAGGCGCCGGAGGGGATCGAGTTCGAGGTTCCGCAGCCGACCGAGGTCGTCGTCCGCGGAATCGACAAGCAGCTGGTCGGCGAGACCGCCGCGCGTATCCGCAAGACGCGGCCGCCCGAGCCCTACAAGGGCAAGGGCGTGCGCTACGCCGGCGAGCATGTCGCACGCAAGGTCGGGAAGAGGGCCTGATGACCGTCCTCACCAAGCCGCAGAGAAGGCTTCGCCGGCGCCGTCGCGTGCGCGCCAGGATCCGCGGCAACGCGGAGCGGCCGCGCCTCTCCGTTTATCGCTCCAACCGCGGCGTCTTCGCCCAGCTGATCGACGACGATGCCGGCCGCACCGTCGCCTCGGTGTCGTGGACCGAGGACGAGCTGCGCAAGCTCGCCTCGATGGAGCAGGCCAAGCGCGTCGGCCAGCTGCTGGCCGAGCGCGGCAAGGCCGCAGGCGTCGAGACCTGTGTCTTCGATCGAGGCGGATACCGCTTCCACGGACGCGTCGCCCAGGTCGCCGAGGGCGCCCGAGAGGGAGGCCTGAAGTTCTGATGGCCGCCGAGACAAACCCGCTACCTTCGTCGGTCCGATGGCTGTAGAGAGCGTCAGTCCAAAGGGTCTCGACCTGCAGGAGCGGGTGATCGAGATCAACCGCGTCGCCAAGGTCGTCAAGGGCGGCCGGCGCTTCTCGTTCACCGCCCTGGTCGCGGTGGGCGACGAGGACTCCGTGGTCGGAATCGGCTACGGCAAGGCCCGCGAGGTCCCGCTGGCGATCCAGAAGGCCGTCGAGGACGCCCGCAAGAACCTGATCCGGATCCCCAAGTACGGGCAGACCCTCACCCATCGCGTGATCGGCCGCTTCGGCGCCGGACACGTCGTCCTGCGCCCAGCGAGTCCCGGTACCGGCGTGATCGCCGGAGGCGGCGTCCGCGCCGTGCTCGAGCTCGGCGGGATCCGCGACGTGCTCACCAAGAGCATCGGCACCCAGAACCCGATCAACCTGGTCAAGGCGACGATGTCGGGCCTCGAGAGCCTGCGCAGGCCGGAGGACGTCGCGAAGCTCCGAGGCATCTCCGTGCGCGAGGTGCTCGGCGTGGGCAACGGCAACGGCGCGGCCAAGGAGGAGGCGCCCAAGGAGGAGGCGCCCAAGGAGGAAGCGCCGAAGGAGGGGACGCCCAAGGAGGTTGAACCGCCCGCAGGCGGCGGCGAGACCGAGGCTGTTGAAGATGCGGTCGCCGCCGCCGAGGACGGTTCTTCTGATGGCGAAGCCGTCAACACCTCCTCCGAGGAGACTTCATAGATGGCCGACGTCGCCCTCAAGCAGGTCCGCTCGTCCAATGGCGCTTCCGGCACCCAGCGCAGCACGCTGCGCTCGCTCAAGCTCGGCAAGATCGGCAGGGAGGCGAAGCACGCCGACACCCCGCAGCTCCGCGGGATGATCCGCACCGTCAGCCACCTGGTGGAGGTCGACGGTGGCTGAAGAGCGCAAGGATCAGGTCGGCCTGCACTCGCTGAAGCCCGCTCCGGGCTCGCGCCGCCCGCGCAAGCGGCTCGGACGCGGTCCCGGCACGGGCCACGGCAAGACCTCCGGCCGCGGCCACAAGGGCGCGGGCGCCCGCTCGGGCAGCAAGCGCAAGACGGCCTACGAGGGCGGTCAGAACCCGATCCACATGCGGATGCGCAAGCTGCGCGGCCCGAACAAGAAGATGTCGATGCCGTTCGAGAAGTTCCGGACGCGGACCCAGCCCGTGAACCTCTCCGACCTCGACGCCCGCTTCAAGGCGAACGACGAGGTGACGCCCGAGTCGCTGCGCACGGCCGGCCTGGCGAAGCGCCGTGACCCGGTGAAGATCCTCGCCCGTGGTGAGATCTCGAAGAAGCTGACCGTGAAGGCCCACGCGTTCAGCGCACAGGCCAAGGAGAAGATCGAGGCGGCGGGAGGCTCCACAGAGATCATCTGATGCTTCAGACCATCCTCAACTCCTTCACCGTCGCGGAGATCCGCAAGAAGCTCATCTTCACGGCGGGCATCCTCGCCCTCTACCGGCTGGGCGCATACATCCCGTCGCCCGGAGTCGATGCCCAGGCGATCAAGGACGGCATCAACAACGTGGGGGGCTCGAACATCCTCGGCTTCCTCAACCTCTTCTCGGGTGGAAGCCTCTCGCGACTCTCGCTGTTCGCGCTGGGGATCATGCCCTACATCACGGCCTCGATCATCCTGCAGCTCCTGACCGTGGTCGTGCCCTCACTGGAGCGCCTCCAGAAGGAGGGCGAGGTGGGGCAGCAGAAGATCACGCAGTACACCCGCTACCTGACGGTCGTTCTGGCCTTCGCCCAGTCAACGGGCTTCGTCTTCCTCTTCAGCTCGCAAAGCCAGAACGTGATCGGGGAACGGACATTCCCGAAGGTGTTCCTGATCGTCGTCACGCTGACGGCGGGGTGCACGATCCTGATGTGGATGGGCGAATTGATCACCCAGCGCGGCATCGGCAACGGGATCTCCCTGCTCATCTTCGCCTCGATCGTCTCGCGGATCCCGGAGGGCATCTCGAAGTGGTGGAACAACCCCGACCAGGTCTTCGTCGTGATGATGCCGTTCATCGCGCTGGCCGTGGTCGTGGCGATCGTCTACGTCCAGGAGGGCCAGCGCCGGATCCCGGTGCAATACGCCAAACGCGTGGTGGGCCGCCGGATGACCGCCGGCGGATCGACCTACTTACCGCTGCGCGTAAACATGGCCGGTGTGATCCCGGTGATCTTTGCGGCCTCGATCATGGCCTTCCCACCGACCATCGGCCAGCTCATCAACACGCCTGCGGCGCTGGACTTTGCCGCGTTCTTCAGCCCGAGCAGCTGGCACTACGTGGTCGGAGAGGTCTTCTTCATCATCATCTTCACCTACTTCTATACGGCGGTCACCTTCAACCCGGTGGATCAGGCCGACAACCTGAAGAAGTACGGCGGGTTCATCCCCGGCGTGCGACCCGGGCGACCTACCGCCGAATACCTGGACCGGATCCTGTCCAGGCTCACCTTCCCCGGCGCCCTGTACCTGGGCGCAGTCGCGGCGTTGCCGACGATTCTGATCAGCCAGACGTCGGCCAACTTCTTCTTCGGCGGGACCTCGATCCTGATCGTCGTCGGCGTGGCCCTCGACACCGTGAAGCAGCTCGAGGCCCAGCTGATGATGCGGAACTACGAGGGTTTCCTGAAGTGACGCGCGCGACCGGGTGCCGGGCTTGCCCGAGCTGAACCTCATCCTTCTCGGCCCGCCCGGCAGTGGGAAGGGAACCCAGGGGGAGCGCCTCCAGGAGGATTTCCGGCTCCCGTACTACGCGACGGGCGACATCCTGCGTGCCGCGGTCAAGGAGGGGACCGAGATCGGCAAGCAGGCCAAGGAGTTCATGGAGCGTGGCGACCTGGTCCCGGACGAGGTGATCATCGGCGTGATCGCCGAGCGGCTGCAGCAGGAGGAAGCCGCGGACGGCTTCATCCTCGACGGCTTCCCGCGCACCGTGCCCCAGGCCGAGGCGCTCGACCAGAAGATGCAGGAGCTGAAGCGGGAGATCACCGCGACGGTTCTGATCGACGTCACGGAGGAGGAGGTCGTACGCCGGCTGGGCGGGCGGCGCACCTGCGAGGAGAACCCGAGCCACATCTACCACGTCGAGTTCGATCCTCCGAAGGAGGAGGGTGTCTGCGACATCGACGGGGCCAAGCTGATGGTCCGCGATGACGACAAGCCGGACGTGATCAAGAACCGCCTCAAGCACTACAGGGAGAAGACGGAGCCGCTGATCGAGTACTACGAGGAGCGTGGCATCCTCAACAGGGTCGACGGAGCGCAGACCCCCGACGAAGTGGAGGAGAGCATCCATGGGATCCTCGCCACACTTCGTCGCGAGGAAGAGGAGGGGATGTGAGACCGATATGTATCGCGGCATGATCATCAGGAAGACCTCAGAGCAGATCGACGCGATGGCGGAGGCCGGGAAGATCCAGGCCCGCTGCCTGCGGATGCTTCGCTCGAAGGCTCGACCCGGCGTGACCACCAAGGACCTCGACGAGGCAGCCGAGAAGTTCATCGTCTCGCAGGGCGCCGTGCCCTCATTCAAGGGCTACCGCGGGTTCCCCGGCTCGATCTGCACCTCCCCGAACTCGATGGTCGTTCACGGCATCCCCGGCGCCTACGAGCTGCGTCGCGGCGACATTCTCTCGATCGACGTAGGTGTCACCTACGAGGGCTGGGTCGCCGACGCGGCGATCACGGTCTCGGTCGGCGAGCCGCCCGAGGGCGCTGAGCCCCTGTTGACGACGACCAAGGACGCGCTCTTCGAGGGCATCGCGCAGGCCGTCAAGGGCAACCACCTCAGCGACATCTCGCACGCCGTCCAGCAGCGGGTCGAGCGAGACAACCTCTCGATCATCCGCTCGCTCGTGGGCCACGGGATCGGACGTGACATGCATGAGGATCCGCAGATACCGAACTTCGGCGACCCGGGCAAGGGTCCGGAGCTCGAGATCGGCATGGTGCTCGCGATCGAGCCCATGGTGAACGCCGGCGTTGCCGACGTGCGGATGGGCTCAGACGGCTGGGCCGTCTACTCAGCCGATGACTCGCTGGCGGCGCACTTCGAGTTCACGGTGGCCATCACAGAGGATGGCCCCCGCGTCCTCACACCGTGGCACCTGGATTGACCTGGTTCAGGTACCGATGATCTTGGCCTTCTGGGCCGCGAACTCCTCAGGCACGGCTCAGGCAGGCACGCTGCTATCCTTTCCCGAGTCGGTTCACGCTTGGCGTGGCCGGCGTTTTTCACGCCTGCAGGCCCGACTCCTGGGGCCCGCGGGCTTACTCCCAGTCCGATACGACCCCATTGAAAGAAGGGGAATGAAGGTCCGAGCGTCTGTAAAGCCGATGTGTGAGAAGTGCAAGGTGATCCGCCGTGGCGGAGCCGTTTTGGTGATCTGTCCCAACCCCCGCCACAAGCAGAGGCAGGGCTAGATGGCGCGGATCGCGGGAGTGAACCTCCCACTCAACAAGCGTGCCGAGATCGGCCTCACCTACGTCTTCGGGATCGGTCGCTCCACGGCCAACGAGATCCTCAAGGAGACCGGCGTCGACCCGAACACCGCGGTCAAGGACCTGACCGAGGACGAGATCATCAAGCTTCGCGACGCGGTCGAGAACCACGAGGTCGAGGGCGATCTGCGCAGGGAGCGCTCCCAGAACGTCAAGCGCCTGCAGGAGATCGGCTCCTACCGGGGCCTGCGCCACCGTCGCGGGCTTCCCGTGCGCGGCCAGCGCACCAAGACCAACGCGCGCGGCCGCAAGGGCCCGCGCCGAATGAGCGTTGCGGGTCGCAAGAAGGCCCCGCAGCCCAAGTGAGCGACGGAGGAATTCGCTAGATGCCACCTGCTCCGAAGAAGGGTCGCTCCCGCCGCAAGGTCCGCAAGAAGGTCACCTACGGCCAGGCCCACATCAAGACTTCGTTCAACAACACCATCGTCACCCTCACCGACCCCGAGGGCAACGTGATCGCCTGGGAGTCCGCCGGGTCTGCCGGCTTCAAGGGCTCCCGCAAGTCGACTCCATTCGCCGCCCAGGTGACCGCCGACGCGGCCGCCAAGAAGGGCATGGAGCACGGCCTCGAGAAGGTCGAGGTCTTCGCGAAGGGCGCAGGCTCCGGCCGCGAGACCGCGATCAGGTCGCTGCAGGCCGCCGGCCTCGACGTGACGACGGTGAAGGACGTGACGCCGCAGGCCCACAACGGGTGCCGCCCACGCAAGCGGAGGCGCGTCTGATGGCCCGCGATACCGGAGCACAGTGCAAGCAGTGCCGCCGCGAGGGACAGAAGCTGTTCCTCAAGGGCTCCCGCTGCTTCACCGACAAGTGCGGCGTCGAGCGCCGCTCCTACCCGCCGGGTGAGCACGGCCGCGGCCGCATGCGCCAGTCCGAGTACCGCAACCAGCTGCGTGAGAAGCAGAAGGCGAAGCGCTACTACCAGGTGCTCGAGAAGCAGTTCGCAAGCTATTACGACAAGGCCAGCCGCCAGGAGGGTGTCACGGGCGAGAACCTGTTGCGCCTGCTCGAGTGCCGCCTGGACAACGTCCTGGTGCGCCTCGGCTTCGCCGCCTCCCGCCGTCAGGCGCGGCAGCTGGTCAGCCATGGGCACTGGACGGTGAACGGCCGCCGTGTCGACATTCCCAGCTACCAGGTGAAGCCCGACGACGTGATCACCATCAAGTCGACCAGCGCCGCGACGGACGTCGTCCGCGACGCGACCGAGCTCACGTCGGGAGTGCCTGCCTGGCTGCAGGCCGACCACGACTCACTTAACGCCAAGGTGCTGAGGCTCCCTGAGAGGAGCGAGATCTCCGCGCCGGTCGAGGAACAGCTCATCGTCGAGCTGTACTCGAAGTAACCCCACAGAGAAGGAAGTAGATAACTGATGGAAGCCATGACCACCCTGCCAGATTTCCAAGTCCCGAAGATCGCGGGCGAGGATGCCGAGGAGAACCAGGGCACCTTCACCATCGAGCCGCTCGACAAGGGCTTCGGCTACACGTTCGGCAACAGCCTCCGCCGCGTGCTGCTCTCGTCCCTCGGCGGCGCTGCGATCACCAGCGTTCGCATCGAGGGCGTGGCTCACGAGTTCTCGACGATCCCGGGCCTGAAGGAGGACGTCACCGACCTGGTCCTCAACCTCAAGGACGTCGTCGTGCGGATGCACACCGACGCGGATGAGGTCGAGACGCCGCTGGTCGCCACCGGCCCCGGAGAGGTCAAGGCCAAGGACATCGACCTGCCCGCGGGCGTCGAGATCCTCAATCCCGAGGCACCGATCGCCACGCTCGAGAAGAAGACCAAGCTCGAGATGTACCTGACGATCGGACGTGGCCGCGGGTACTCCCCGGCCGACGAGAACAAGTCGGACGACAAGCCAATCGGTGTGGTCCCGATCGACGCGATCTTCTCGCCGATCCGCCGCGCCGCCTACTCGGTCGACGCCGCCCGAGTCGGGCAGCGGACCGACTTCGACAAGCTCACGCTCGAGGTCGAGACCGACGGCTCCATCGAGCCGGGCGCAGCCCTCCGCGAGGCCGCCGAGATCCTGATCAAGAGCCTGGCGATCTTCACCACCGCCGACCGCGTGGATGAGCTGCGGGGCGAGGGAGCGATCGCCGCGACCGACGGGGGAGGCGGCGGCGAGGCCGCGGCAGTCCCCGGCGCGGACGGGCTCGACGAGATCCTGATCGAGGAGCTCGAGCTGGGCGTCCGCTCCTACAACTGCCTGAAGCGCGCCGGCATCCAGACCGTCGGCGAGCTCGTGCGGAAGTCGGAGTCGGAGCTCAACGCGATCCCGAACTTCGGTCGCAAGTCGATCGAAGAGGTCCAGGAGACCTTGCGCGCGCGCGGCCTCTCGCTGCGGGCGGACTAGGTCCCCTAGAGTTCCGGCCGGAGCGACGGCGATGAGGCACAAGCGCAAAAGGGCAAAGCTGAGCCGGGATACGGCTCACCGCAATTCGATGCTTCGCACGATGTCGAAGCAGCTGATCGAGCATGAGCGCATCCGGACCACCCAGCCGAAGGCGAAGGCGCTGCGGCCCGAGTTCGAGAAGCTGATCACGCTCGCCAAGCGGGGCGACCTGCACGCGCGCCGGCAGGCGCTCTCGGAGCTGCACAACGACAAGTTCGCCGTGCACAAGCTCTTCGAGGAGATCGCGCCACGCTACGCGCAGCGCCCCGGTGGGTACACGCGCATCGTCAAGCTCGGCCCGCGCCGGTCGGACTCGGCCGAGATGGTTTTCCTAGAGCTCGTCTAGGGTCGGCTTCGCCATCAGATCGCGGCCACAAGCGGCCGCTAGCGCCCGGTCTTGAAGCTGGAGCCCGAGCCTCGCCGGTTCGGTCCGAGCGCGAACATCAGCGCGAACGTGAAGATCACGATCACGCCGAGCACGACCCACTGCGCCCAATTCTCGATGGTCGAGAGCGCAACGACGCAGAGGGCGATTCCGACGATCAGCGCAATCACGCTGTAGATCGCGGAGCCCTTCTCCGAGCCTCGGCGGATCCCCTCTCCACCGGCGAGCAGGTCGCTCCGCTCGTACTGGGAGCGCTGCGTGATGTCCGTATTCGCCATTCTCTCCTCCTCCGCTGTTCGACCTAGCCTACGCTCCCGGCCAGACCTGCACAGTGAACGTGGTCACAGCCATCATCCGTCCCGCCGGTGCGGGTTGACGGCGATCATGAATCCGATCACCGTCACGATGATCGCCGCGAGCACCACCCACTGCGACCAGTTGTCGATCGAGTCAACGGCAATCGCGGCGCCGATGATGCCGAGCACGATTGCGATCACCTCGTAGACCTCCATGCCCACCTTGCTCGGGCCGTGCCCGAAGAGCTCCTGGCGGCCCTCGTCCTTCGAGATTGAGGCTGGTTCGTCCGAGCCGGGCAGAGCCATCGCTGGGTAGTGTCGCGCACTGATGACCACCGTGCGAATGAATCTCGCCTACCACGGCGCCGGCTTCGCGGGATGGGCAGTGCAGCCGGGCATGAGGACGGTCCAGGGAGACCTGGAGGCCGCCCTGGAGAAGATCCTGAGCGCGGCGACCCCCCTCACGGTGGCGGGCCGAACCGACGCCGGAGTGCACGCCTGGGGCCAGGTGGCGAGCTTCAACGTCGAAGGCGACCCCCCTGAGGAGCTCGGCCGGGCGCTCAATTCGCTCACAGGTCCCGACCTTGCCGTGCTGGCTGCGGAATCGGCCCCCGATGGGTTCGATGCCCGCCGAGACGCCCGGTCGCGCACCTACTGCTACCGCGTGTTCTCCAACCGGACTTCAAGCCCGTTCGAGGCGGCCGTCTCGCTCTTCTGGCCGCACCGTGTCGATCGCGGTGCCCTTGCCGGTTGTGCCGAGGCGCTTCGGGGCACGCATGACTTCACCGCCTTCACGCCCACGCAGACCGAGCACGTCCGCTTCGAGAGGGACATCCTGCGCGCGGACTGGCACGAGAAGCCCGCAGTCCTGGGTGAGGGCACGGTGCTCGAGCTCTGGATCGAGGCCGACGCGTTCATGCGGAACATGGTCCGCGTGCTGGTGGGCACGATGCTCGAGGTGGCCGGAGGGAGACGCTCGTATGAGGACTTCGTCACGCTCCTGGATGGGGCCCCGCGCGAGCGTGCCGGTGACACAGCTCGGGCCCACGGCCTGCATCTGGCATCCGTCTCCTACTGATCCGCATCCGATCCGTTCGCGTACGAACATCAGAGGGAGGACTCTGTTAGGGTCCCCTAAGTTGCCTGACCAAATCGGTCGGAATTCATGGGCACATTCGTAATCACATTGAGAGAGGGCTTCGAGGCGGCGCTGATCGTAGGGTTGATCTTCGCTTATCTCGCCAAGACCGGCCAGCGCCAGCAGGCGACGGCAGTCTGGTGGGGCGTGGGCGCAGCCGTCATCATCAGCATTGCGATCGGCGGGACGCTCTACCTCTCGGCGGGAGAGCTCGACGGGGCCAGTGAGCAGGTCTACGAGGGGGCGACCATGATCTTCGCCGCCGCTCTGGTCACCTGGATGGCCTTCTGGATGCGAAAGCAGGCAGCCACCATCGGCACGCATCTGCGCGAACAGGTCAGCGAGTCGCTTCGGACTGGCGGCGGGGTCGGGCTGGCGACCGTGGCCTTCATCGCGGTGGCCCGGGAAGGACTCGAAACCGCGCTGTTCCTGTTCGCCTCAACCGAGAACTCCGGCCCCGTAGTTGCCGTCGCCGGCGGCGCGCTCGGGCTTGTCGCGGCGGTCGGCCTAGGCGTCGCGTTCTATCGCGGTGCCCTGAAGCTCGATCTGAGCAAGTTCTTCACCGCCACCAGCGTGCTGGTGATCGCCTTCGCCGCATACCTGATCTACGGAGGCCTTCACGAGCTCGGCCAGGCGTCGGGCAGCGAGCTACTGGAGGTCGCGGCGCCTATCGGGGCCGTTCTCTACGGCTGCAGCCTCGCCTGGATCTACCTGCGTGAGTCACTGCGCGCCTGGCGCTCCAGCGAGCCCGAGGGTGAGGCCGCCCCCGAGGCAGCCGAGCCCGCTACGGCAGAGGCCTAGCCCAGGCCAGGCGGGCCGCATGGATTGCGGCCTCCCCTCCTTAGAATCGAAGTCGTGCGCGTCCTGATCACCAACGACGACGGGATCCAGGCGACAGGGCTGAACGCTCTGCGTACCGAGCTGCGCAAGATCCCCGAGCTCGAGGTTCACGTGATCGCCCCGGACTCGAACCGAAGCGCTACCGCGCGCAGCATCACCACCCGCTCTCCTCTCTGGGTCGAGGAGATCCCCTTCGACGACGGCTCGAGCGGCTACGCAACGGATGGCACGCCGGTCGACTGCGTGCGCTTCGCGGAGCTCGGCCTGGTCGGCGAACGTCCTGAGCTGATCGTCTCCGGGATCAACCACGGCTCCAATCTGGGCGACGACATCACCTACTCGGGGACCGTGGCGGCTGCTCTGGAGGGGATCGTGCTGGGCATTCCCGCGATTGCGCTCTCACAGCAGTCGGCCCCAGGCGGACTGGACTACTACGCGAGGCGTGACTACGACTTCTCGGCATCGGCCGCGTTCTCCGCCGAGCTCGTGCGCCGCGTGGCCGAGGACCCTCTGCCGGCCGACACCCTGATCAACGTCAACTTCCCTCCGGGGGAGCCCAGCGGCGTCGAGGTCACCCACCTGGGCAAGCGGCTCTACAACGACGAGATGCAGCTCGTCGACGAGGATCCGGAGAGTGGCCGCCTCAGGTACCGGATCTACGGCTTCGAGCCATCCTTCGAGGACGAGAAGGGGTCCGATCTCTCCGCGATCGCCCGGGACCGCATCTCGGTGACGCCGGTGCATTTCGACCTCACCGACCGCCCCAGCCTGGACCGGCTCAAGGAGTGGGATTTCCCGGGGATGCTGTCCAAGGCCCAAACGGCCGTCGAAGACACCGAGGCCCCTTCCCAGCGGTGAGTCCAGCCAAGGGGGCAGAGAAGCGGGCCGAGGAACTGCGGCGCGAGATCGCGAAGCACGATCACCGCTACTACGTGCTCGACGACCCCACCATCTCGGACACCGACTACGACGACCTGCTCCGCGAGCTGCGGGAGATCGAGGAGGCCAATCCCGAGCTCCTCACCCCGGACTCGCCGACGCAGCGGGTCGGCGGGAAGCCACTGGACAAGTTCAAGCAGATCACCCACCACGAGCCGATGCTCTCGCTCGCGAACGCCCGCAACGAGGACGAGTTGCGCGCTTGGGCGAAGCGGGTCGAGCGGCAGCTCGAGCGGCTCGACATCTCGGGTCGTGAGATTCGCTACGTCACCGAGCCGAAGGTCGACGGCCTGGCGATCTCCCTGACCTACGAGAACGGCGTGTTCACGCGAGGGGCGACTCGCGGCGACGGCCGCGCCGGGGAGGACGTCACCCAGAACCTGCGCACGATCAAGGCGATCCCGCTGAAGATCGATGACGCGCCCGAGCTGGTCGAGGTGCGGGGTGAGGTCTACCTGCCGATCGCCGGCTTCGCCAAGGTGAACGAGCAGCGCGCGCAGGACGGGGAGGCGACCTTCGCCAACCCCCGCAACGCCGCCGCCGGGTCGCTGCGTCAGCTGGACTCCTCGATCACCGCCACCCGGCCGCTGTCGATCTGGTGCTACGGGGTCGCGGCTCTGAGGGGCTGGGAGCCCGACAGCCACAGCGAGTCGCTCGAGTGGCTGCGGGAGCGCGGCTTCAAGGTGAACGACGACATCTCGATCCTGCACGGCGTCGACGAGGTCGCCGAGCGCTGCCGCTGGTGGGAGGGGCGTCGCGACGCGCTGGACTTCGAGATCGACGGTGTAGTCGTCAAGGTCGACGACCGTGGCCTGCAGCGCGAGCTCGGCGTCGCCGGCCGGGAACCGCGCTGGGCCGTCGCCTGGAAGTTCCCGCCCACGACGGCCACCACCAAGCTCAACAAGATCGTCTGGAACGTCGGGCGCACCGGGCACCTGCTGCCCTTCGCGATGCTGGAGCCGGTTCACGTCAGCGGCGTCACCGTGAGCACGGCGACACTGCACAACGAGGAGGATCTAGAGCGCAAGGACGTCCGCGAAGGCGACGAGGTCGTCGTGATGCGCGCCGGCGACGTGATCCCGCAGGTCGTCTCGCCGATCATCCAGCGCCGCAAGAAGGGGACGCGGAAGCCGAGGCCGCCGAAGAAGTGCCCGCTCTGCGGGACGCCCACCGTGAAGCCCGCGGACAGCGTCTTCACCATCTGCCCGAACCGCACCGGCTGCCCCGGCCAGCAGTTCCAGCACGTCAAGCACTTCCGCGGCGCTCTCGAGATCGAGGGGCTGGGCGAGAAGAACGCCTACCGCTTCCTGCAGGAGGGAGTGATCTCAGATGCGGCCGACATCTTCGACCTGACGGCGGAGCGGATCGCCGAGCTTGAGGGCTTCGGCCAGATCTCGGCCGAGAACCTGATCGAGGAGATCGAAAACGCGAAGAAGATGCCGTTCTCCCGCGTTCTCTATGCGCTCGGCATCCCCGGGATCGGGTTCGTCAATGCCGAGTCGCTGGCGGAGCATTTCGGGACGATGGAGGCGCTGCTGGAGGCCGATCCGGAGAAGATCGTGGAGGCGGAGGGGATCGGCCCGGTACTGGCCCAGCAGATCTACGAGGAGCTCTCCGAGGAGCGCACGAGGAAGTTGATCGAGCGCCTACGCAAAGCAGGCCTGCGGATGGAGCTGGATCCATCGGAGCGCCGCAAGCAGGGCGGTCCGCTCGACGGCAAGACGTTCGTGCTGACCGGCACGCTGCGGAACTTGAGCCGCGAGCAGGCCACCCGCCTGATCCGCCTGGCCGGCGGCAAGGTGGTCAACTCGGTCTCGAAGAAGACCGACTACGTGATCGCCGGCGACAGCCCTGGCTCGAAGCTCGCGAAGGCTGAGGAGATCGGCACCGCCGTGATCGACGAGAAGGGCCTGCAGAAGCTCGTGGGAGAGGATGGGGCTCCCAAGAAGCGCAGCTCCCCTCCCCGCGGCCGCGTTTAGCGTCATCCTGGCGAGAGATGACCGACGCGACCTGGCTGTTCATTCAGGGCTGCTGGATTGTCTGGGTGGTCGTTTGGGTGGCCCTGTCCTTTGGGACGAAGCGAACAGTTGAGCGAGGGGGAGTATTCGGATATCGCCTTGTGGCCGGCTTCCTCGTCGTCGGGGTGGTTGCTGCCGGGCGGCTGTTGCACGTCTCGTCGCATGAACAGCTCTGGCATACGACCCTCGTTCTCGGGATCGTTTCCGACTGCATCGTCGTCGCGGGATTCGCTTTCTGTGTGTGGGCTCGGATCGTGCTCGGTCGCAACTGGAGCGCGGAAGTCACCTTCAAGCAGGACCATGAGCTGATTCAGTCCGGGCCTTACGCGCTGGCGCGCCATCCGATCTACACCGGCTTGATCGTCATGGCTTTCGGCACGGCGTTGAACTACGGGCGGGCCTTTGGCTTCGTCATCTTGGCCGCGCTCTGCGCCGGCCTCTGGTGGAAGGCACGGCAAGAGGAGGGTGTCATGAGCAGCCACTTTCCCGATGCCTACGCTCAGTACAAGTCGCGCGTTCACGCGATCATCCCGTTCGTGCTCTAGCGGGAGAAGCGCGCGATCAGGGCCGCCATGCGGTCTTGGATGACGTGGGCGCGGTTCACGTCCACGTTGTTCATCAGCAGCGAGAAGATCACCGCGTGGTCGGCATCATCGCCGCCCCTGAAGCAGTAGCCCGAGAGGGCGCTGACGCGGGTGAGTGTTCCTGTCTTCAGGTGGCAGTCGCCGGCGGCGGCCGTCCCCCTCATCCGGTTGGCGACCGTGCCGGTGCGGCCGGCCACCGCCAGGGAGTCGATCCAGGAGTCGCGGAGACGTTCCTGGGCGAGCTGCTCGTCGGGTGACTTCTTCTGGTTTACCTCGATCATCGCGTCGAGCAGCTTCACGACCGAAGCGGGCGAGGCCTTGTTGCGCCTCGTCAGCCCCGAGCCGTTCTCGCCCGTGAACTTCGCTCCCTGGTTGGCGGCGAACTGCTTGACGACCGCGATGCCGCCGGCAGTGGACCCGCTCACGCCGAACTGGGAGCCGACGTCCTTGAGCAGCATCTCGGCGAGGTAGTTGTTGGAGGGGACGAGGGTGTCCTGGACGATTTCGGCCAGGGTCGGAGACGCGAAGCTGGCGACCTGCAGCGCCCCAGGGGAGACGGTGCCGGGGGCGACGCTGTTTCCGATCGAGACTCCGTCCTTGCGAAGCGCGTCCTCAAAGCGCTGGGCGGCGGTCTTCGCGGGGTCGCTGGGTGAGCCGTTGTCGATCTGCAGGCCGGAAAGGTGGCCGACGCTCTCGAAGGTGATTCCGTGCTCTGGGATCCCGGTCTGGCTGTCAAGGTAGGAGGCGTCGTAGCGGAGTGGCCCCTGCACCGTGGTCACTCCGGCCGCGAGGACGCGGTCGGCGAGCTTCGTGAGGCCGGCCGTGCTCAGGGTCGGGTCCCCGCCCCCGCGCAGATAGAGACCCTGACTGATCCCGTCGCTGATCGGGTCGCTGGACCACGCCGTGGTCTGCAACCGGCCGTCCGGCCCGAAGCTGGAGAGCGCCGTCGAGGCCGTGAAGAGCTTCGAGTTCGAGGCCAGGATCCGCATGCGGGCGCCCTTCCGCGAGAAGAGGACCTGGTGGCTGCTCGGATCGAAGACGAAGGCGCTGCTCTTGCCGACCCTGCGGAAGAGCTTGCCGAGCCCGGTGGCGAGCTTTCCCCGCGAGACGGACGTGTGCGCGGCTGCTGCTCCATGGGCGATCGGCGTGCGGAATGCCCTGTCCGGGCCCTGCGGGCGCGCCTGCGCCGAGGCAGCGACGGCCAGCATCGCTGCGGCCAGCGCAACCGCGATCACCCCTCTGTGCCTGAGCATGAACATCATGAAACAGCCCAGGTGGGACAAGGTAGCGCTGCCTAGTTGGCTGACCAGCCCACGCCGCTGCCATACTCCCCTTTCCCATGGGGAAAGTCGTCCAGTTCGACGGCCCCGACGGCAAGGGCAACAGCAGCTCCAGAGGGAGGCGACGCCGCGGTCGGGGCGACAAGACTGCCTTGGTTCTCGGCGGCGGTGGGTTCACCGGCGGCGTCTACGAGATGGGCGCGCTGCGGGCCTTCGACCTGCTGGCCGTCAATCGCACGGTCAACGACTTCGACATCTACGTGGGCACCAGCGCCGGTGCATTCGTGGCGAGCATGGTGGCCAACGGCGTCACCCCCGAGGAGATGTTCCGGGTTCTCGACAAGGCTCTGCCGTCGCCGATCGAGAACGCGTCGCTGCGCACCCTGTTGCGTCCCAACTACAAGGGCTTCGCCAACCGCCTCGCGCTGCTGCCGCTGCGGGCCGCAGCCACGGTGCGCAGGCTGGCCGGGAACATCGGCGAGATCTCGATGGTCGACGTCGTCATGGGCCTCGCCGAGGGCCTGCCGACCGGGATCTACCACAACCGCGGGATCGAGCAGTACATCCGCACCGTGCTCTCCGACCCCGACCGCACCAACGACTTTCGCGAGCTTGGCGCCGATCTCCGCATCACGGCCACCGACCTGGACACGTGCGAGCGGATCGTGTTCGGCGAGGGCGAGTGGAACGACGTCCCGATCTCCCGAGCCGTCGCCGCCTCCGGGGCGCTGCCGATCGTCTACGAGCCCTATGAGCTCCGGGGCAGGCAGCTGGTCGATGGCGGCATCGTCTCCACCACCAACGTCGACGTCGCCGTCGAGGCGGGCGCCAAGTTCATCGTGGTGGTCAACCCGCTCGTCCCGTATGTGAACGACTTCGAGTCGCGGATCCCGACCGTCTTCGGCTCGCGGGTCCGCCGTGTCTCGGACATGGGAATGCCGGCGATCGGAAACCAGGCGTTCCGTCTGATGGCCCACGCCCGGCTGCACCTCGCCGTCCAGTCCTGGAAGGAGCGCTTCCCGGACGTCGACATCATCCTGATCGAGCCCGAGTTCGACGACGAGCTGATGTTCGGGACCTCGATCCTCGACTACTCCGCCCGGCTGCAGATCGCAAAGCACGGCTTCGAGTCCGTCACCGTCAAGCTGGCCCGCGACTACCAGCGCTACAAGGAGGTCGCAGCCCGCCACGGCATCGAGATCTCGGCGCGCCGCGTGCAGCGCGTCCTCGACACGGTGGTGGAGGAGGAGAAGGGGATCTCCGCCTGGCGGCGTGTGCTCGAGCAGACCACCGGCGCGCTGCTGCGCCAGTCCGGCGAGGCGGAGGCCGTAGAAGAGCGCTAACGGCGGTGCACGTCGCGCGCGGTGGCCTGTTGTGTGGGCTTGATCGATAGATAGTCGACGTCGACATGCCGCGGGCGGGTGACGACGTAGGCGATCGCGTCCGCGACGTCCTCGGCGGTCAGCGGCGTTGTGCCCTCGTAGACCTTGGCTGCTTTGCCCTCGTCGCCACCGAAGCGGGTCAGTGAGAATTCCGTCTCGACCATTCCTGGAGCCACCTCGCTGACGCGGATTGCCTTCCCGAGCAGCTCGAGGCGAAGGGTGCGGGTGACCGCGTTGGCCGCATGCTTTGCGGCGGTGTATCCGGCTCCGCCGGGATAGACCTCGACGCCCGCCACCGAGCCGACCACGACCACGTGCCCGTCGTCGCTGCGTTCCAGAGCGGGGAGCAGGGCCTTGGTCACCCGCATCACGCCCATCACGTTCGTCTCGTACATCTGGCGCCAGTTCTCCTCGTCGGCCTCGGCGACCGGCTCCAGGCCGAGTGCCCCGCCGGCGTTGTTGACGACCACCGACACCTCCGGCAAGTCCTCCGCGAGCTTCGCCACCGAGTCCGGGTCGGCGACGTCGAGCCTGATCGCCCGACCACCGACCTCACGGGCGACCTCCTCGCAGCGCTCGACGCGCCTGGCGGCCGCGACGACTTCGAATCCCGCGGCGGCGAGCAAGCGCACCGTCGCCTCCCCGATCCCGCTGCTGGCGCCGGTTACAAGCGCGACCCTGCTCGTCTCGCTCATCGACGGGACGCTATCGCGGCCCCGCGACCGGGTCCACGCTAATCGCAGAGCGACCAGGCCGCCAGCTGACCGGCCCGCCCTAGACCGACCCCTCACCCGGCGGGATCGGCAACCAGCGCAGCCGCTTCGCTGATCGTCTCAGGCGTACCGGCCTCGCTCACCGACGCGATGCCTCGACGATCCGCGGTCGCCGGGTCCAGCATGCTCGAGCCGGCGATCACATGGAGAGGCCGCCGCGTCTCCCTGCATCGGCGGGCGATCTGACCCACGAGCTTGCCCTCGAAGCTCTGCTCGTCGAGGCGACCCTCGCCGGTGATCACGGCATCAGCGTTCTCCAGGCGAGAGTCGAAGCCGATCACGCCGAGCACGAAGGTGGCGCCGGGTGTCAGGTGGGCTCCGAAGACGGCCCAGAGCCCCCCGGAGAGGCCACCCGCCGCGCCGGTCATCGCCTTGCCGCGTGGGTCGCGCGGCAGGGTTCCCGCAAGTGCGACGAGACGCGAGCTGATCTGTTTGACCTGCTCGGGGGAGGCGCCCTTCTGGGCCGCGAAAACATCAGCAGCTCGCTCGAACGGCACCGAGGTATCGCAGAGCAGCTCGAGCGTCGCATCCGGGATGCCGCCGGCCTCCTGGAGCGCCTCGATAGCCCCGCGGCCCCCGTCCATCGTCGCGGTGCCTCCGGCTGCGACCAGGACCCGCCGAGCGCCCGCTTCGACTGCGGCGGCGATCAGCTCGCCCGTCCCGGCGCTGCTCGCCCTCTCGGGATCGCGCTCGTCCTCGGCGACCAGGGCGAGTCCCGAGGCGGCCGCCGCCTCGACCACCGCCGTGGAGCCGTCTCGGACCAGCGCGAACCTGGCCTCGATCGGGCGCCCGAGCGGATCGTGGGCGGGAGCGGTCCGCCACTCACCGCCCATCGCGCCAAGCAACACCTCGGCCGTGCCCTCACCGCCGTCGGCGGCAGGGCAGAGATCCGCCAGGCTGTCGGCGCGTTCGACGCCGCGGCCGATCGCCTCCGCGACCTGCTGCGCGCTCAGCGTCCCCTTGAACGAATCCGGAGCGACCAGGAAGGACGTCAAGCTAGGCGTAGAGCTGGTCGACGTCCTTCTCGAACTTCTCGGCGACGACGTTTCGCTTCACCTTCATCGTCGGCGTCATCTCGCCGGTCTCCTGGGAGAGGTCGTGGGGGAGGATCTCGAACTTCTTGACCTGCTCCACGCGAGCGAACTTCTCATTGATCTTGTCCAGGTGCTCCTGGATGATCGCGCGCATGCCCTCGTTACGCCGGAGCTCGGCGGGATCGGCGGGCCAGCCCTTCTCCTCGCAGAGCTTGGCGCACTCCTCCATGTCGAGCGTGATCAGCGCGACCAGGTAGGGCCGCCGGTCGCCGATCACCACGCACTGAGAGACGTAGGGGCTCTGTTTGATCTCGGCCTCGAGGTTGGCGGGAGTGATGTTCTTGCCGCCCGCGGTGATGATGATGTCCTTCTTGCGGCCGGTGATGGAGAGGTAGCCGTCCTCGTCGAGTTCGCCGATGTCTCCGGTGTGCAGCCAGCCGTCCTCGAGCGTCTCCTTCGTCGCCTCCTCGTTCTTGTAATACCCCTGGAAGATGTTCGGTCCCCTGACCAGGATCTCGCCGTCGTCGGCGATCCTGATCTCGTCGCCCTTGAAGGCGCGCCCCACCTTGCCGAACTTGAAGGCGTCGGGCCTGGCGACAGTCGCCGCGGTCGAGGTCTCGGTCATGCCCCAGCCCTCGAGGATGAGGACCCCGGCAGCGTCGAAGAAGCGCAGGATCTCGGGGTTGATCGGAGCGGCGCCCGTGACGCAGTTCTTGATTTTGCCGCCGAAGAGGGCACGGATCTTGGAGAGGACCTGCTTGTCCGCGATCTCGTATTGCTTGCGCAGCAGCCAGCTGATCGGCTCCCCGGCGCGTTCCTTTTGGCGAACCTTCTTGCCGACGCCGATGGCCCAGTTGAAGACCCGCTTCTTGAGGCCGCCTGACTTCTCCACCTCACTGGTCGCGGCCGTGTAGATCTTCTCGAAGATCCGCGGCACCGACGGGAAGTACTCGGGCTTCACCTCGACGAGGTTCGGAATGATCTTCAGCGGATCGCGCTCCCAGTAGGCGATGTTGCCGCCCAGGTCGAAGCTCAGGAGCTGGATCAGCAGGGCGAAGGAGTGCGCGAGCGGCAGGAAGAGGTAGGTGGTCGTCTCGCTGTCCAGGACGCTCTCATCGAGCGCCATGGTGACCATCGAACGATAGTTGCCGTGCGAGATCACGCAGCCCTTGGGCGGCCCGGTCGTGCCCGACGTGTAGATGAAGGTGCAGATGTCGTCCGGGGTGACCGACTGCCAGCGCTGCTCCCACTCGGAGTCCGAGCGGCCAGAGCCGGCCTCGATCAGCTCGTCCATCGAGATCGCGTTGCCCCCCGAGCCCTCCATGCGGATCACCTGTTCGAGCTTCGGCACTCGGTCGCGGATCTCGTCGATCTTGGCGAGCTGCTCGTCGTCCTCGACGATCACCGCCTTGGCGTCGGAGTTCTCGATCACGTACTGGCACTCCTCGGGGGAGTTGGTCTGGTAGATCGGGACGACCGTGGCGCCGACGCTGAGAGTGGCGAAGTCGAAGTAGGTCCACTCGGGACGGGTGTTGGCGAGGATCGAGACCTTGTCGCCCTTCTCGATGCCGAGCTCGATCAGGCCGAGGGCGAGCTGCCGGACGATCTCGCCCACCTCGCGATAGGTCTTGGAGACCCACTTGCCCGAGTCGTCCTTGTAGGTGACCGCGGCCAGGTCCCCATGCCGCTCGGCGGCGAGGGGCATCAGGTCGGCACAGGTCTTGCTGTTGGTGCTCGATTCCGCGGCCGAGCCAGTCGGCGTGATCGTTGCGCTCTCCATGCGGGAGAGTCTATTAGGCCTGGCTGGTCAGCCAGTGCCAGAGGCAGCGAGCCAGAGCTAAGCGGTGGCCTGCTTGTTCTGCGTCTGGAACGCCCGCAGCGAGGATTCGAACAGAGTCTTGTCGATCCGACCCTTGAGGATCGGGACATTCATCTGGATGCACGCAGACAGCACATCGCGACGCTTCATGTGCATCTCGTCGGCAAGCTCCGTGGGCGTCAGGTGAACGGACATATAGGCCACTCCTCTCCTGGTTGACACCGGACTAAGCCGGACCAGATGTATATCGCTTCAGGGCGACGTGTCAATCATTTTCCCGCAATTAGCGGGGGGATTGGCCCCCGATGGACACTAGATTGGGTTGGGCACATCGATGAATTCGTGCTCGACCGAGAAGCGCTCGGCGATCAGCTCGCCGAGCCGCCGGATCCCGAAGGTCTCGGTCGCGTAATGGCCTCCGGCGAGGAAGTGGACGCCGTACTCGCGCGCCTCGCCCATCACCGGCTCGTTGGGCTCACCGGTCACCAGGGCATCGATGCCGAGCGCCCCCGCCTCGTGGATCGCGAACGATCCGCCGCCCGTGACGATCCCGACGGTTGAGATCCGCTCGGGCCCCGCGTCGAAGGCGAGAGGCTCCTGGCCGACGGCCTCGGCCAGCCGCCGGCGTAGCTCGCCGAAGTCGATCGGATCCCTGGCGCGGCCGACCACCCCGACGGCTGAGCCCTTGGCCTCGCCGAACGGGCGCTCGTCAGGCTCCAGGCCGAGTGCATCGCGGAGCAGCGCGTTGTTGCCGATCTCGGAGTGGGCGTCGAGGGGGAGGTGGTAGGCGGCGAGCGAGACATCGGCGCAGAGCAGCGCCCGCAGGCGCGCTGCCATCGGGACCGACAGAGGCGAGAGCTCCGAGCCCCAGAGGAGGCCGTGGTGGGTGAGGACCAGCTGCGCGCCTGACTTGACCGCGGCCTCGAGGAGCTCGAGGTTCGCCGAGACCCCCGTGGCGACCTTGGTGACCTCAGAGGCGCCTGGGACCTGCAGCCCGTTCGGCCCGTAATCCTCGAACGAGCCGACATCCAGGAGGTCGTCGCAGAAGCCGAGGATTTCGTCACGGGCTGCCACCGATCGCAGCGTAACTACCATGCCGCCCATGAATCCGGGCGGGCAGTCGGTCAAGCCGGGGACGGACCCCTTCATCCAGTCGCTGATGGAGACCGATCTCTATTCGATCGGGGCCTACTTCTGCGACCAGCATTCGGAGCTGGTCGAGGAGGTGGTCGAGCGCAGCGAGGCGATAGAGAGCCGTGGGCTCGAGAGCTGGGCCGCGGAGACCGAGACTCCGATCGAGGAGTGCTTCCGCACGCTCCTCACCGGTCTCGCGGTCCGGTACTACAAGGCTGTCGCCGGGTGAGCGAGGAGGCTCCACGCAGGCGCCCGCGACTGGTCGGGCTGATCGTGCTGGGGCTGATCGTCGTGGTGCTCGGCTTCGCGATCGTCAGCCTCTCGATCGGCACCGGGAACCGAGAACGGCGGCGATATCCAGATCACCGGCGCTGCCGAGGTTCAGAGCCTGGTCGGCGGGATCGAGCAGGACGGGCCGCGACTCGGCTCGCCGGACGCCCCGGTGACGATTCAGGTGTTCAACGACCTGCAGTGCGGTCCGTGCTCGGACTGGAACCGCGAGGTGATCGTTCCCCTGATCGGCGGTCCGGTCCGCGGTGGCCAGATTCAGATGATCTACCACAACTTCCCGATGACCGAGTCCGGCTTCTTCCTGGGCGCTTACGCCGCAGCCGCCGCCGCCAAGCAGGACTATGAGTGGCAGTTCGTGGAGCTCTTCTTCGCGAACACGGACGAGGCCAAGAAGCACGGCGCCGATCAGGAGTTCCTCAACAACATCGCGCGAGGGGTGGGAATCACCAACTTCAATGTCGAGCAATGGCAGCGCGACATGAACGGGGACGACATCACATCGACCCTTGAGGACGACGAGAAGATCACCGCCGACCGCAAGCTCCCCGTCGGCCCCGCGGTCGTCGTCGGAGGTCCCAACGGCACGCGCCAGCTGACCGAGTCACCCTCGCTTGCCGATGTCCAGGCGGCGATCGCACAGGTCCAATGACGCCTTTGGGTTGTTTCAAGGGTGTGTCCCGCAACCGAAAGCACGCCTGGTGGTGTGCCGCGACGCTCTGCCTGAGCGTGCTGACCTTCGTACCGGCCGCCGGCGCGTCCGTGACGATCGGCCAGCTTGCCCCTGGGCCGCCCACGCCCGGCTGCAATGTGTCCGGCCTGGACTACCTGCAGCCGAGCGTCACCGGGGGGAACCTGTACGTGGCGAGGGCGGCCGGAACGATCACCTCGTGGACGACGAACTCGTCAGGCGCTGGAGCCACCTACGTCGTCAAGATCTTTCGCCGGACGTCAGACCCGGACTCGTTCCAGGTCATCGCCCATTCGCCGCCGCACATCCTGACCAGCGGACTCAACACCGTCTCGGTCGGCCTGCCGGTCAAGTCCGGAGACATGATCGGCTACCACGAGAGCGGCCCGGCCAACTCGTGCGTCTTCAGCCAGCCGGGTGACAACGTCCTCAACCGAGCCGGCAATCTCGCCGACGGAGCCGCCGGGATCTTCGCGCCACAGAACGACGTCCGGCTGAATCTCTCGGCCGTCCTCGCTCCTGACAACAGCTTCACCCTGGACGGCTTGACCAGGGACCGCAAGAACGGCACCGCAACGATCACCGCCACGACCTCCAATCCGGGCCTCGTCACCATGGCCGGGAAGGGGATCAAGAAGCGGCCGTCGAAGACCGTCGCCGTAGCGGGTCCGGTCACCTTCTCTGTCGCCGCGGTCGGCAAGACGAGGCACAGGCTCGCGCGCAAGGGCAAGATCGTCGTGCCCGTTCACATCACCTTCTTCCCGACCGGAGGCGATCCGGCGACCCAATCCATCAATCTGAGGCTGAAGCGGACGCGGCCGCCGGCTCCCATTTGATCGCCATGTGCCCCTCTACACTCGGCTGCCGATGAAGCGTCGCCTAATCGCTGCGGTGCTCTTCGTGCTTGCGCTGGTGGCTCTCGTGGTGGTGGCATCCGGAGGCACCAATCGGCAGGACGCCGAGGCCATCAAGGGGAAGCCCTGGACGGGATCCAAGGGCAGGACGCTGAGCGTCGCCAAGCTGGCGAACGGCCGCTTTGAGCGAGAGCACGCGGCGCCCCGCATCCCGGAGGGAAATCTCGAGGCGCCAGAAGCGAAGAGGCCAATCGGGAAGGCGACCGAGCCGGAGGGGGAGGCGGGCGCCCCGTCCGAAGCCCAGGCGGAGGCGATCGGCCCGAACGTTCCGCGAGAAGCCCGAGCCCGGCGAGGAGAGTGGTCCACCGAAACGTGCGGGCGCCGGCCATCGCGCCGCAGCGAACCGGGAAGGCGGCGATCACGCCGAGCCAGGCGCTCACGCCGGGCACGAACTTCCTTGGTGCGGATCTCGGCCAGACTCCGAGCTTCGTCCCACCGGACTCCATGGGCGCCGTCGGGCCCAGCAGGTCCTGGTGTCGGTCAACGGCACGATCAGGGTCTACGACAAGCAGGGCAACCTCGGTGGCCTGCATCTCACGGATTCGGCCTTCTGGGCCCCCGTGCGTCCAACGGACGCCGAGCCGACCGACCCGGGCGTCGAGTACGACCGCATCTCGCAGCGCTGGATCGTCTCAGCCGTCAACATCGAGGCACACGAACAACCGCGTCATGCTCGCGGTCAGCAACGGGCCGACGATCAGCGAACGCGACCAGCTTCACGTTCTTCTCCTTCAACGAGGCAAGTCCGCCGCCCGCCGGTCCTCGCGGTTCGCCGACTATCCGCAGCTGGGGGTCGACGCGAACGCGATCTACATCGGCGTCAACGAGTTCACCTCGAGCAGCGGCAGCTTCGCCGGGACGAGCGCCTTCGTAATCCGCAAGTCGAGCGTCCTGAACGGCGGGCCCATGGTGGTCACCGCCTTCCGCAATCTCGTCTCCGGCGCCGCCGGCGCTGGCCCGAGCTGCCACAGCCCGCTACGGATATGGATCCGAGCGTCGGGGACGGCTACATCGTCGGCCCCGACAACCAGGTGTTCAGCAAGATCGACGTCCGGCGGATCACCGATCCAGGCGGAACGCCATCGATCTCCGGGAACCTGGCGTCACGGTCCCCTCCACCGCGAATCCGCTCCCCGTTCCCGCTCAGGGAACGACCGGGGGCATCGATGCCCTCGATGACCGCCTCTTCGAGGCGATGATCGGCACGCACTCCCGACGGCACGGTCTCCCTGTGGACCGCGCACAACATCCGGATGAACGCGGCGGGCAACGGGCTCCTGCGAGCGGCAACCGGGATGGGGCCCGCTGGTACCAGATCGGCAACCTGGACTACGTCCCCCGAGCCTGACCCAGTCCGGGCAGGTCGTTCGACCCCGCAGCGCCCAACCAGCACCCGGCGTTCTACTGGATGCCGTCGATCGCGATGAACGGCCAGGGGCATGCGTCGCTCAACATGAGCACGGCGGGCTCGGGGCAGTTCGCGCAGGTCGCGTCCTCGGGCCGGCTGTGCGGCGATACGCCGGGCACGACGGAGGCCTCCACCTCACCCAGATCGAGCGACGAGCCCTACAACCTCGGCTCCGGTTCGCCACGACGCTGGGGTGACTACTCCCAGACGGTGGTCGACCCGACCGACAACATGACCTTCTGGACGTTCCAGGAGTACGCCAACGCGCCCAACTCGTGGGGTGTCCAAGTGATCCAGCTGCAGGCCCCGCCGCCACGGCCATCGACCGCCACGCCGGTCGCTCCGGCTACCACGGTCGCGCACGGGGAACTGCTCGGTGGGTGTGGACATCGCAGGTACGTCGACGGATGGGTCAGGGTTCTTCGACCCGGGTTCCGACCCGGGTGGCCCTGGATACCGACAACCACATCACCGCCTCCGTCACGCGGTGGAGTACAGCGTGAACCACGTCACCTACGTGGACCCGACCCACGTCGTCGCTCGACTCGACACCCGCTCGGCGAGCACCGGGGCGCAGGACGTCACCATCACCAATCCGGACGGCCAGGACGCGACGACGACCGGCCTGCTCACCGTCGATCCGGCGGGGACCGGCCCAACGACCCCCTGCATGACCGGCACGGACCCGGATTCGCCCAGCCAACGACACCGCGCCGAAGGTCTCTCGGGGCGGCCGCGGAATGCGGGATCCACCGTGAAGCTCTACACGGATTCCAGCTGTACGCTGCGGCCAGGAGGTCGGGACCGGGACCGCCAGCGAGTTCGCCTTCCCGGGCATCACGGTGAGCCCGCCGGTGCAGGCCAACACGACCACCGTGTTCTACGCGAGGGCCACCGATTCGGGGAGCAATGTCTCGGCCTGTTCCTCGACGCTGTCCACGCCGTCCGGCTCGGTCACCTACGTCGAGGATTCCACCGTGCCTGACGTGACGGTCGACGGCGGGCCCACCGGGCTCACCAACGAGACGACGCCGACCTTCACCTTCAGCGCCACCGATGGGGTTGGTCCCGTGACCTTCGAGTGCTCGATCGACACGGGCACCCCGAGCTTCGGCGCCTGCTCGGGTCCCGGCAACAGCGATACGCCCGGCACGGCTCTGACCGATGGTCCCTACATCTTCCGGGTGAAGGCCACCGACGCCGCCTCCAACTCGGACATCGCGACGCAATCGTTCCAGGTGGACGGGACGCCTCCCTCGGTCGCCATCGATTCCGGTCCCACCGGGACGATCAGCGACACCACGCCGACCTTCACCTTCAGCGGCACCGACGCACACGGGCCTGTCACGTTCCTGTGCTCGATCGACACAGGGACGGCGAGCTTCGGCGGATGCTCCGGCCCGGGCGACAGCGACACACCCTCGAGCCCGCTCGCGGGCGGCGCACACATCTTCAGGGCCCAGGGCACCGACGCAGCGGGCAACTCCGCGGTCGCGACGCGCGCCTTCACGGTCCTTGTGCCGCAGCCTCCAGTGTCCCCGGACACGAGCATCACCAAGGGCCCGAAGAAGAAGACGACCAAGCGGCGGCCCAAGTTCAAGTTCACCTCCAGCCAGGCGGGATCGACCTTCCAGTGCAAGGTGGACAAGGGGCAGTTCGCGCCCTGTACCTCGCCCTTCAAACCGCCCAAGCTCAGCCTCGGCAAGCACGTCCTGAAGGTGAGGGCGATCGGGCCGACCGGTGTGGCCGATCCCGCCCCGGCGGTGAAGAAGTTCAAGGTCGTCACCTAGCCGGAATTTGGGTACATCGGGTCCCGCGCGGAGGGGTTAGGCTCGCGTCATTCCTCGGCTCGCAAGAACCGGCATTCTGGCTGTACTGGCTTGGCGATCTGACGCGCGCCGGCCGGCGCGTCGGTGACTCTCGGACAGTCGGTCGCACCTCGCCGACGGTGTTCGAACAACGAATCTCGACTTGGCTCAGACGAGCGTGACCGTCGGTGCCCTCCTACACAGGTGCCCGCGGACGGCACGATCACCTCATGGAGCCACAACGCACGCGCCGGGGGCCACGCAGATGTTCATCGATGAAGGTCTACCGGAAGCCGTCCCGGACCAGCCCGAGTTCTTCACGGCCGTCGGTCACGACGGCCCGCGTCCGATCAACGCAAACCTGCTCAACACCTTCCCAGACGAGCATCCCGGTGCAGGCGGGCGACTTCTCGGTTTGATACCGCGACGGGGCCGCCGGTGCACGATCAACTTGGTCCTCACGTTCCGGCAGATACCTTCGTGGTCAACAACGCGCCGACCGCACCTGGGCGACGGCCAGGCCGGTTTCAGCTCAATCCCGCGACACGCGGTCGCCTGGACGTCTCGGCGATCTTCCAGCCAAGCAACAAGGTCACGCGTGGCACGACCGCGCTCAACAAGAAGAAGGGAACGGCGACCCTCAACCTCACCCTGCCGAACCCGGGCGACCTGACCGCTTCGGGCAGCGGCGTCAGCGCCGCCTCCGCCGGCCATGCTAGATCAGCAAGGCCGTCACTCGCCGGCGCCGACCCAGTTGCTGATCAAGGCGACCGGCAAGAAGCGGAAGACGCTCAACAAGAAGGGCAAGGTGACGCTCACCGTCGCGATCACCTACACGCCGACCAACGGCGCCCCCGGCACCCAGATCGGTCGCCGGTCCAGCTGAAGAAGAAGATGAAGAAGAAGTAATCGGGGCGCCCGGATTTGAACCGGGGACCTCACCGACCCGAACGGTGCGCGCTACCAGGCTGCGCCACGCCCCGAGGGGCAGAAGGATAGAGAGGGGCACACCACGAGGCGCGCCAGCGGATAGCGTTGCCGTGTGGCCGACAACGCCAAGCTGATCGAGCAGCTCTACGACGCGCTTGATCGCCATGACGGCGAGGCGATGGCGAAGCTCTACGCGCCTGACGGCCGCTTCCACGATCCCGCATTCGGGGAGCTGACGGGGGCCGAGGCGGGGGACATGTGGCGGATGCTCACCGGCCGCTCGAAGGACCTGAAGGTGGAGCTGGCGCGAGCATGAGGCCAACGGCGACGAGGGAACCGCCCACTGGATCGCGACCTACACCTTCTCCACCGGCCGCCACGTCGTCAACGACATCCACGCCAGATTCCGATTCCGGGACGGGAAGATCGTCGAGCATGACGATTCGTTCTCGTTCTCCCGGTGGGCGCGCCAGGCGCTCGGCCCCACCGGGCTGATCCTCGGATTGCCACCCATGAACCTGCTGATCCGCCGCAAGGCCCGCGGGGACCTCGCCGAGTTCGGCGAGCAGAGCTGATCAGTCCGCGCCGAGGCGCGGGAGGAGAAAGCGCGCGCCCGCGATGGCCAGCAGCAGCGCGCCGCCGCCGATCCACAGGACCGGGTCCTCGGCGGAGAAGCCCTCGAGCCTGCTGCCGACATAGGTGAAGTAGGCCGTGATCGGCGCATAGCCGACGGCGGTCGTCCAGGTGAAGCGCCACAGGGGGACCCGCGCCGCCCCGGAGACGTAGCCCATCAGGCTGAAGGGCATGATGGGGATCAACCGCACCGCGAGCAGGGCGAGCGCTCCACCTCTGTGGATGACCCGCTCGATGCGCAGGAACCGCTCCTCTCCTGCGACGCGGTAGAGGAGAGGGCGGGCGAAGTGCCTTCCGACCGCGTAGGAGGCGAGCCCGGAGATGACCCAGCACGCGAGGACGAGGGGAAACCCGACACCGAATCCGAACACGTATCCGGCGGCCGCGTCCAGGATCTCCGCCGGGTACCAGACGATCACGTGCACCAGGGCGAGCCAGAGCACGAGGAACGCCCCGGCCGCATTCCCGTTGAGGTCGTCGCGCAGGGCGGCGGTGTCCCCATGGAACGCGTCGCTCATGGCGCCGCGCAGGGAAGGGATCGCGAACGCCACGCCGACGCCGACAAGGATCCCCGCCACGGTCACGGCGACTCCGGTCCAGGTTCCTCCGCCGGGCGGCCCGCGGTGCACGATCGTTAGATTAGAAGGAGCAGGCCACCGACCCCTAAGGAGGGCAGATGGCGTTCGAGGTTCCAGATCTTCCGTACGACTACAACGCGCTCGAGCCTCACATCGACGAGCAGACGATGCGCGTGCACCACGACAAGCATCACCAGGCATACGTGGACAAGGCCAACGCCGCCCTCGAGGGCACCGAGTGGGCGGACAAGGACGTCAACGAGGTCCTGAAGAACCTCTCCAGCCTGGGCGACAAGGAGACGGCCGTTCGCAACAACGCGGGCGGGCACTCCAACCACTCGTTCTTCTGGGAGATCATGAGCCCCGACGGAGGCGGCGATCCGGATGGTGACCTCGCCTCCGCGATCAACGACAAGTTCGGGGACCTTGACTCCTTCAAGGAGGACTTCAAGAACGCGGGCATCGGCCAGTTCGGCTCAGGCTGGGCCTGGCTGGTGCATGACGGCTCCGGGCTCGCGGTCATCTCGACGGCGAACCAGGACTCCCCGATCTCAGCCGATCAGACGCCGATCATCGGCTGCGACGTCTGGGAGCACGCCTACTACCTGAAGTACCAGAACAAGCGGCCCGACTATCTCGACGCCTGGTGGAACGTCGTCAACTGGGCCAAGGCAGCCGAGCACTTCTCCTCGGCCGGCTAGGAACCGACTGAGACCTCAGCCGGGCGGGCGGCCTCGGGAAGCCTGGGTCGCCCGTTCGACGAGGGGTCAACCTTCGGCGGCACCTGTGCCATTGCGTGCTCCGCGAGCGCGGTGATGGTCAGGCTCGGGTTGACACCAGGGTTGGCCGGGATCGCCGCGCCGTCGCACACCATCAGGTTCTCGTAGCCGTAGACGCGGTTGCCCGAGTCCACGACGCCCCGCTCGGGGCCGTCGCCGATCACCGCCCCGCCCAGGATGTGAGCTGTGGTCGGGATGTTGAAGATCGCCTCGGTGAGGCCGCTCTGGGGGATGCCGCCGGTGCGGTCGGCCATCCAGCGGGTGACCGCGTCGGCGGCCGGGATGAACGTGGGGTTCGGCTTCTCGGGGTCCTGCTCGGTCTGCAACTTGACGCCGCGGCCGAGCAGCCGGCGCTTGGGCCTGAGGCGGATCGCGTTGTCGAGCGTCTGCATCACCAGCAGGATCACCGTGCGCCGGGACCATTTGAACGGCCAGAGGAGACGCGCCGACCGGATCGGGTGGCGGATCACCTGGCCGAGCCAGAGGAAGGGGCGGGTGAGCTTGGAGCCCTTCCCGGTGAGCAGTGTGAAGAGGTAGCTCATCGAGTCGGCGCCCGTCCCGTAGGTGACCACCTCGATGTGAGTGTCCGGATCGGGGTAGATGCTCGAGCTGATCGCGACGGACTTGGCGAAGTCGCGCTCGTCGCTCGGCGCCGTGACGGCGTTGATCGACTCGCTGTTGGTCCGAACCAGCTCACCGAGCCGGGGGGAGATCTTCGGCAGCGAGCCCCGCTCGCGGCAGGTCTGGAGGAGCTGATTCGTGCCCAGGGCGCCGGCCGCCACGATCACGCCGCGGGCGGTCAGGGTCGAGCGGCGCTTGCGGACCCAGGAGCCGGATCGCTCGCTGGTCACGGTGTAGCCCTCGGAGCCGTCGGCCGCGCCAAGCGGCTGGACGTCGGTCACCTGACGCTCCGGAAGGATCTCGACCCCGAGCTTCTCCGCAAACCAGAGGTAGTTCTTGGGCAGGGTGTTCTTCGCGTTGTGCCGGCAGCCGACCATGCAACTCCCGCAGCCGACGCAGCCGGAGCGGGGAGGGCCCTCGCCGCCGAAGAACGGGTCCGAGACCTCCTTGCCGGGCTCGCCGAAGAACGCGCCGACCCGCGTGTGCTTGTAGGTGTCGCCGACGCCGATCTCCTCGCCGTACTCCTTCAGCAGGAGGTCGGCCGGCCCCTCGAGCGGGTAGTCGGCGACGCCGAGCATCCGCTCGGCGGTCTCGTAGTGGGGTGCGAGGGAGCTCTCCCAATCCCCGAGTGCGCCCCATTGCGCGTCCCGGAAGAAGGCGGGCCGGGCCCGGTAGAGGGTGTTGGCGTATCCGAGGCTCCCACCCCCGACGCCGGAGCCCGAGACGATGAAGACGTCCTTGAAGGCGGTCATCCGGAAGATGCCGCGGAGGCCCAGCTTCGGCATCCAGTAGTAGCGGCGGAGGTTCCAGGTCGATTCCGCGAAGTCCTCGTCCAGGTAGCGCCGGCCGCATTCGAGGATGGCGACCCGGAAGCCCTTCTCCGCCAGCCGGAGGGCGGAGACCGATCCGCCGAAGCCGGACCCGATGACGATCCAATCGAAGTCGTAGTTTTCTGACGCAATGTCAGACATGCCGTCGGACACTATGTCAGAAACAGTAGAATCGCCGGGATGCCTGCCAGGACTCGCTCGAAATCCACGCGAAAAAAGACTACCGGTGGCACTCCTCGAGAGCGTCGGCAGAGGGCCCGTCAGAGGGTCATTGCGAGCGGCCTGAAACTCGCGGAGAAGGGGTCGTTCAGGGATGTCACCGTGGACGAGATCTCCCGCTCCGCCGGCGTCTCGCGACCCGCCTTCTACACCCACTTCGCGGACAAGGAGGAGCTCCTGCTGGCCGCCGTCGGAGAGGTCTCAGAGCAGCTCTACGAGATGGCCGATCGGTGGTGGCACGGGGTCGGTCCGCCGGCCGAACGCGTCCGCCGTGCCATCGATGGAGTGGTTTCGGTGTACGCCGGGGAGGCGCGTCTGCTCCGGATCGCGGCCGAGGTCGCGACCTACGACGACGAGGTCCGGGCCCTCTGGCTCGACATCGCCGAGCGCTTCATCGACGCCACCGCCGACCACGTCCGGTCGGAGCAGGACGTCGGACTGATTCCGCGGACGCTCGACCCACGAGCGACCGGGGAAGTCCTCTTCTGGATGGCCGAGCGCTGCTGCTACATGTACCTCGGTCTCGGCCAGAGGACGCCCAAGCAGGTGGTCGACGGATTGGTCCCGGTCTGGGTCGCAGCGCTCTATCCGGGCGTGATCCCCGCGGGCCAGCTCTCACCCCGGCTCCCTTAACGTCAACTCAACGAGCGCGGGGGCGCAAAAACGGCTTGGGAATGCGGAATTCGGGCCTCAGACGACGGTTCCCCTTTGACACCTGGTGAACCCCCCTGAAAGTATTAGGTAGACGGCCGTGCCTGGGACGGGGTGCCTCGGGCACGGGGGTAGAGCGACGGGTAGGTAGAGGATCCAGTGCCGACAACGAGTGCTGTAGGACGGATCGCTGCGATTGCCGCGCTGGTCGGCGCCGTGATCGTCGTCCTGCTCGTCGTCCTCGGTGGCGGCTCCAGCTACACGGTCACCGCCGAGTTCGAGAACGCCTCCCAGCTGGTCACCGGCAACAACGTCAACGTCGCTGGCGTCCCCGTCGGTTCGGTGCAGGAGATCTCCCTCTCCAACGACGGCCAGGCCCTGGTCAAGATGGAAATCTCCGACTCCGCCTACACCCCGCTGCCGCAGGGCACCCATGCCACGATCCGCTCGCAGTCGCTCTCGGGGATCGCAAACCGCTACGTCGACCTCGCCCTGCCCACCCACCCGACAGGGCAGACACTCTCCTCGGGCGGCCAGATCACCCAGGTCGACACCACCTCCGAGGTCGACCTCGACCAGCTCTTCAACACCCTCGATAAGCCCACCGTCACCCACCTTCAGGAGGTGATCAAGGGCTTCGCCCGCGCCTACGACGGAGTTGGCGCCAAGGCAAACCGCGGCTTCTACTACCTGAACCCCTTCCTCTCCACCTCCCGGCGAGTCTTCGGCGAGCTCAACTCCCAACAGGCCAACCTCGAGGGCCTGGTGGTGGACGCCGCCGGCCTCACCTCGACCCTGGACGCCAAGTCGCCGGAGATCTCCTCTTTGGTGGCGAACCTGAACGGGATGCTGGGGACGATTGGCTCCCAGCAGGCCTCGCTCGCCTCAGCGGTCGGCCAGCTGCCGGACTTCATGCGGCAGTTCAACACCACCGCGGTCAACCTGCGCGCCGCCCTCGATGACGTCCAGCCGCTGGTCGACGCCACCCGCCCGGTGGCCCGAAAGCTCCACCCCTTCGCCAAGCGCCTGCGCGGCTTCGCCCACGACGCCGTTCCCACCGTCAAGGGCCTCAACCAGGTCATCAACTCGCCGGGACAGAACAACGACCTGATCGAGCTCACCCGTCTCCAGGACCCCCTGGCCCAGATCGGGGTCGGGCCGGTCGACCGAAACGGCGCCTCCCGGCCTGGGGCGCTGCCGGCCTCGGCGGACTCGCTCAAGAACTCGCTCCCCCAGATCTCCACGCTCAGGGCCTACAGCCCGGAGCTGACGGGGTGGTTCGATGACTTCGGGCACTCTGGGTTCCCGGATGCGTTCGGCGGCATCGGCCGGATCTCGACCACCGCCAACACGTTCAGTGTCGGGGCACCCTCTGCCGGCGTTCCCTGCAACGACGTCGTCGAGATCCTCAAGCTCGCCGGCGGCCTACCCAGCGTCTGCCAGGCCCTCAACCCGTCCGAACTCACCGGCGCGCTCGGCATCAAAGACCTTCAGCGCTGCCCCGGTTCCAACGAGCGGGGCCTGACCTCTGACCAGCTCACCCAGGGCGGGACGGTCGACTGCAACCCGACCGAGACCCCACTCGGACCATGAAGAGGCTCATCTTGATAGTCGGGCTGCTCGCGGTCGTCCCGGCCTACCTTGTCGCCGGCGCCGGCGCGTCCGGGAGCCACACCTACCAGGCGGAGCTCTTCAACGCCTTCGGCCTGGTCAACGGCTCCGAGCTCCGGGTGGCCGGCGCCAAGGCCGGCACCATCACCAACCTCGACGTAACTCCCCAGAAGACGGCGCTCGTGACCTTCGAGGTCGATTCCGGATTCCCGGAGTTCAAGGCCGACGCCAGCTGCTCCTCGGAGCCGCAGTCCCTGATCGCCGAGTACTTCCTCGACTGCCAGCCGGGAACGTCCAGCCAGCCCCTCACCGGGCCGATCCCGGCGGCCCGGAACAAGACCACCGTCCAGCCCGACCTGGCCCAGAACACCCTGCGGGAACCGTTCAAGGACCGGCTCACCCTCCTGATCAACGAGTTCGGGACGGCGCTCGACGGCAACGCGGAGAACCTGAACGCGGCCATCCGTGCCGGCGCCCCCGCCCTCCAACAGCTGAAGCAGGTGTTGAACATCCTGGGCAAGCAGAACTCGACGATCGCAGAGCTCAACACCAACGCGGACGCGATCTTCCAGCAGCTCGCCAACCGCAAGGAAGACGTCGTCCACTTCATCGACAACGCGGGGCGCACCGCGGCGATCTCGGCGGAGCGCTCCGATGATCTCGCCCAGAACTTCCACCTGCTCGACGACTTCCTTGCTCAGTTGAAGCCGACGATGTTCCAGCTCGGCAACCTGGCGGAACAGCAGACCCCGCTGCTCACCGACCTGCACGCCGCCGCGCCCGGTCTCAACAAGCTGGCGAGCAACCTTCCCGCATTCAACAATGGCACCGAGCAGTCACTGACTTCGCTCGGCGGCGCCGCCCAGGTCGGCAAGACGGCTCTCGGCAATAGCCAAGATGAGATCGCGGCGCTCGATCAGGCGAGCACCAAGGCTTACCCCGCCGCCGACCAGGTCGCGCAGTTCCTCGAGAGCATCTCCGACCCCAAGAACGCCGTCGAGGAGGACTCCTGCGCCCGCTACGACCTCCGTCAGCAGCCAGGGCAGGCGGACCAGCGCGTTCAGCAGCTCGACCAGAAGTTGGGCACGACGCTCCACGGCGACCAGACTGCCGCTTGCAAGTGGGCCAACGGCGCACCCCCCGGCTCGAATCCGAGCGGAGGCGACCCGGGCTACACCGGAATGGAGGGCCTACTCAACTACGCCTACGTCCAGACGAACTCCCTGAACCTGTTCGACCAGCTCGGCCACGCGCTCGGCATCACCCTGGTGAGCGCCCCGGGTACCAACGCGCCCTGTGGCTACCAGACCGGCCCAACAGTGCCGGCGGAAGGTGGGGGTCAGACGACCGACCCGAGGCAGTTCGCCGAGTGCGCCGGGATCCTCGGCGACAAGCAACCCGGCGTCAATTACGGCACCAACCCCTCGGGCCTTTTTGGCAACCTCGGCCGCTACGACCCGAGCGTCTGCCCTGACGGGAGCGACCAGCTCTCCATCTGCAACCCCGCAGACCCGCCGCACTCGGCCTCCGGCCTCCGTTCCGCGACCGCGGCCCCTGCCCAGCCACAGCAGGCGCCGCAGGCGCCGCAGGCGTTGCCGACCCCCGACTTGCAGAAGCAGATCGACAAGATCCTCAAGGGGGTCGACCCGAACAACATCCCGGACAAGGTCAAGAAGAAGCTCCAGAAGCTTCTTCCGCCGGGAGTCACGTTGCCCCAGCTGCCCCAGGCGCCCCAGTTGCCGCAGTTGCCGCAGCTGCCGCAGCTACCGCAGGGAGTGGGCCTGAACGCCAGCACCTCCCCCGGCGCCTCCCAAGACCTCCTCAACTTCCTTCTCGGCCAATGACCTCTCACGCCCCTACATATACATATACGGAGGTGCTCCGGTGAACGGCCGCGCACGGGTCGGCTCGCTGGCCGCATCGCCGACGATGGTCGGAGCGATCACGACCCTGATCGTGATCGTCGCCGTCTTCCTCGCGTACAACGCCAACAACGGTCTGCCGTTCGTGCCCACCTACAAGGTTTCGGCGGAGATCTGTGACGCCGCCAGGCTCGCACCCAACAACGAGGTCCGGATCGGCGGAAACCGGGTCGGCGTGGTCGAGTCGGTCGACACGGTCCAAGCCCCGCCCAACAGCGGGTGCCAAAGTGCCGACGGTTCCAGCGCCTCCACAGTCGCCAAGCTCAACCTGAAGCTGGACAAGAGCGCCGACCCGCTGCCCGCCGACTCCACGATCCGGGTCCGCTACCGCTCGTCGTTCGGGCTCAAGTACCTCGAGATCGATCGCGGCACCAGCCAGACGGGCCTGCCGACGGGCGCGACCCTGCCATTGGCGCAGTCGAGCCCGCAGGTCGAGTTCGACGACGTGTACAACACCTTCGACACCGCGACGCGCGCGAACAGCCAGCGCGTGTTGCAGGGCTTCGGCGACGCGTTCGCCGCCCGCGGCGCCTCGCTCAACGAGGCGATCGGCGCGCTCAACCCCCTGTTCGCGAACCTGAAGCCCGTCTCCACGGCTCTGGCGGACCCGACCACCCAGCTCGTCCGCTTCTTCCCTGAACTCGCGGACGCGGCACGGATCGTCGCTCCGGTCGCGGTCGACAACGCCGAGCAGTTCACGAACGGAGCCATCGCCTTCGGTGCCATCTCCTCCGACCCGCAGGCGCTGCGGGACACGATCTCCGGTGGGCCGCCCACACTCGAGGCAGGCATCCGCTCGCTGCCCGTCCAGCGGCCGTTCCTGGCGGACTTCGCCGAATTCTCGAGGTTGCTGCGCCCGGGCGTCCGCGACCTGCGCGCCGCGCTCCCGGAGCTCAACCAGACGGTTCTCCTCGGATCGAAGGTCCTGCCTCGGACAGTCCAGATGAACACGGACCTCAAGGACGTGATGTCCAACCTGAACGACCTGGTCGCCGACCCGTCGACGCTCACCAGCTTCAACCGCCTCGGTGACGCCTTCAACACGGTCCAGGACGCCGGCCAGAAGATCGTTCCCGCCCAGACCGTCTGCAACTACTGGAACTACTGGGTGACCTACCTCACCAGCCACTTCGAGCTGCCGACCCCGTTCGGCTACGCGGAGCGGGTGATCCCCCCGTCGATCGCCGGCTCGACGTCGCCGAGCACGCTGCCACGAAACCCGATGGACAACTACTCCGGCGGCCAGGGAGACGGCCGCTTCTCGAGCAACGCTCTGGCCGGGTCCAACGCGGGCCTGTTCAGCCCCCTGAACACTCCCGGCGAGAGCAACGGCATCCCGATCCTCCACGGCAACCCATACGGCCCGGCCGTCACGAACGACCAGCCGAACTGCCAGGCCGGGCAGACGGGCTACGCGCTCGGGGAGGCTCTGATCCCGGGCCAGAGCAAGGACAACCCCACCTTCGGGGTTCAGAACGTCACCAAGGCTGCCGGCGTCCCGCCGCTGGGCAAGACGGACCTCTTCCTCGAGCAGAACGGCAAGCGCGACTTCTGGGCGGGCGACTGACATGAGGCGCAACGAGAAGAAGCGACTCTCCAACGTCCAGATCGGCCTGATCGCGATCGTGCTCACCTTTGTCGGCTTCTACCTGGCGTTCACGAAGACGATCCCGTTCGCCGGCCACGGCTACCAGCTCAAGGCCGTTGTTGGGGATGCGCAGAACATCCGCGCCAAGAGCCCGGTTCGGATCTCCGGCGTGGACGTCGGCGAGGTCAGCGACGTCCAGCACCTGACCGATGCAAATGGGAAGGGCGAGGACGCGGCTGTCGTCACGATGGACCTGAAGGACACGGCCCTGCCGGTCCGCCAGGACGCGACCCTCCAGATCCGTCCGCGGCTGTTCCTCGAGGGGAACCTGTTCGTCGACCTTCATCCCGGCAGCCCGAGCGCTCCCGAGCTGCACAGCGGCTCCGTCATCCCCGAGACCCAGACCTCGAGCTCCGTGCAGTTCGACCAGGTGCTCACCTCGCTGCAGGCGCCGGTCCGGCAGGACCTCCAGATCTTCCTCAAGGAGTTCGGCGGCGCCCTCGACAAGTACGGGGGCGCCAAGGGCTTCCAGGAGTCGTTCCGGACCTCGCCGGCGGCATACGAGTACACCTCTCAGGTGAACCAGGCGCTGCTCGGCAGGCAGCCCGGGGACCTGGCCGGATTCACCTCGAACCTCGACGTTGTCGCCGGAGAGCTGAACGCCAACAGCTCCGATCTTCAGGGTCTGATCACGAACTTCAACACGGTCAGTGGAGACTTCGCTGCGCACCAGGCGTCCCTCCGCGACGCGATCGTGGAGCTGCCGAAGGCGCTTGCCGTCGGCCGCCCGGCCCTCTTCCATCTCAATCAGGACTTCCCCGCGCTTCGCGCCTTCGCGCGCGAGGCCCTGCCGGGGGTGAGGTCCGCCAACCAAGCCCTCGACTATGCGAACCCATGGATCGGCCAGCTCCGCCAGCTGATCTCTCAGAACGAGCTCCGCGGGCTGGTCGAGGACCTGCGGCCCACCGTTCCGGATCTGGCGGCCCTCAGCAACGACTCGTTGCCGTTCCTCGAGCAGGCGCGGGCCCTGTCCTCCTGCTTCAACAACGTGATCATTCCCTGGAGCAACACCGACATCCCCAATAACGACAGCGACCCGGCGGCGGGGAAGGTCTATCAGGAGACCGCTTACGGCTTCGCGGGCGTGGCGGGGGAGAGCCGCTCGGGCGATGCAAACGGGCAGGAGTTCCGCGTGCTCGGTGGTGGCGGGCCCAACACGATCGCTCCCTTCAACACCCCCGACCTGGCCGCGCCGCTGACCGGCGTCGCGCCGTTCAGCTTCCTCGGTTCGCAGCCGGCGAAGGAGTCATCGGCCAAGACCCCGTTCCGCCCCGACGTCCCCTGCGAGACCCAGGATCCGCCCGACCTGCACAGCGAGATCGGCTCGGCACCCGCGTCGAAGGCGAGCGGCAAGAGCGTCACCGCCGCGAGCCCGCGGGAGAATGCGCTCACCCGACGCTACGCGGACATCCTCTCCCAGCTCACGGATGTCAAGCAGCTCAAGGCTGCGGGCAAGACGAACGCCGCGCAGCAGCTGCTCGACACCGCGCAGAAGCAGTTCAGCGGCTGGCTCAAGGACTGGACCGCGTTCCAACGTGCAAACGGCATCAAGCCTTCATTGCCTGCAACGCCGAATGGGGCGAAGCCCTGATGCGCAAGGCGATCCGAGCCCACCTGCGCGACTTCCTGGCGATTCTCGGCCTCCTGACCGTCGGCCTGCTCGCGACCTACATCATCGTCCAGAACCAGCGACTGCGGATCCCTCTGCTCGAGGCGAAGCCCTTCGAGCTGAAGGCCGAAATGTCCACCGCCCAAGCTGTCACCCCTGGGCAGGGGCAGACCGTCCGGGTGGCGGGCGTTCGCGTCGGCGACATCGACGCGGTCGACTACGAGAACGGTCATGCGGTCGTGACCATGGCCATCGACCGCAAGTTCCTCCCGATCTACCGCAACGCGACGATCCTGCTCCGGCCGAAGACCGGTCTGAAGGACATGTTCCTGGAGCTCGATCCGGGCACCAACTACGCCCCTAACTCGAACGACGACGAGTTCCAGAACGGCGACTCGATTCCGGTCGCCAACACCGCGCCGGACACGAACGTGGATCAGATCCTCTCCGCGCTCGACGGCGATACCAGGGCGTATCTGCGCCTGCTGCTGACCCAGGGCGGCCAGGGCCTGAACGGCCGTGGCAAGGACCTCGGCAAGCTCCTCGGCAGTCTCGGCCCGATCAACCGAGGCCTCGCTCGCGTCAACACGGAGGTCGCGAAGCGCAAGGAGAACCTCGCCAACCTGATCCACAACATGAACATCCTCTGGGGCCGCGTGGGCCAGGACGGCCAGGGCATCGAGCAGCTCGTCACGGCGTCCAACCAGGCTCTCGGCGCGATCGCCAGCCAGTCACCAGACGTCGAGCGCTCGGTCGGGTTGCTCGGTCCGACCCTGAGGACCACTCGGATCGCGCTTGCCAAGACCGACCAGCTCGCCACGGTGCTCGGGCCGGCGGTCAACAGCCTGCGGCCCTTTGCCCGGAAGCTGAAGCCGGTCAACGACTCGCTGGGCAGCTTGGCCAAGAACACCTTCGACCCCGTCAAGCAGGACATCCGCCCGTTCGTGATCAACGCCCGCCAGCCCGTCCGCGACCTCCGGCCGGCGGCGGAGAACCTGGTCCAAGCGACCCCACGCCTGACCACCGTCGGCTCGAAGCTCAACGAGCTCTTCAACATGGCGGCCTACAACCCCAACGGTGCCGAATCCCCCGGCACCCCGGGCCGCGATGAGGGCTACCTCTACTGGCTGGGCTGGCTGGGACATGTCGGCAACAGCACGTTCAGCTCGCAGGACGCACACGGCGTCTACCGGCACGTCTACGTCGTCGCCACCTGCAACACGATCAAGTCCATCCTCGCGACGAGCCCACTCGCCCCAGCGGTCACGGGGCTCGGGCAACTGACCGGGACGGTGTGCCCACCATGACCCGGATGAGCGGAGAGAGCGCGTAATGCAGAAACAGGCTCCCTCCATAGGGCGCATCCTCGTGGCGGTCGGTTTCACGCTGTCCTGCTTCGGCCTGCTGCTCTTTCTCTGGGTGACCTTCGGTGGCCCGATCCCGTTCAAGCCTGAGAGCTACCGGATCACGGCCGACTTCCCCGAGGCGATCACGCTGGCGAAGGAGGCCGACGTCCGGATAGGCGGGGTCTCCGTCGGCAAGGTGAAGAGCCTGGGCCTGGCGCCCGAGAGTGAGTGCCACTCCAACCCGACCGTCTGCAACGCCACCCGGGCGACCATCGAGATCGAGCCGCAATACGCGCCGATCTCCTCTGACGCCGAGGCGATCCTGCGCTCGAAGACACTGCTCGGCGAGACCTACATCGAGCTCACCCCCGGTAGCCAGGTCCAGCCGGGGCAGTCCGACGTCACCTCGGTCCAGAACTCCCCGCAGGCGACCGCCCAGTCGAGCTCCATCGACGCCGGTCAGGTCTCGGGTAGCGACGCGCCGCGTCCGATCCCGGAGGGCGGTCACCTGGCCCAGACGCAGGTCCAGAATCAGACCCAGATCGACGAGATCTTCCAGGGCTTCGACAGGCCCACCCGCCAGGCGTTCCAGTCCTGGATGCAGAACGGCGCCCTGGCGATCAACGGCCGAGGCCTCGACCTGAATGACGCCTTCGGCAACCTGGGCCCATTCGCCTCCGACGCGAGCGACGTCCTCGGCACCCTCCGAAGCCAGGAGCAGTCGCTCCGGACCCTCGTCCACGACACCGGCGACGTCTTTGGGGCGCTCACCGCCCACGACCAGGCTCTGGCCGGCGCGATCGTCGGGGCCAACCGGACCTTCGGCGCCCTCGCGTCGCAGAGCCAGGCGCTCTCCGACACCTTCAAGATCTTCCCCACCTTCGAGAACGAGGGCCGCCTGACGCTGAACCGCCTGAAGGGCTTTGCGGAAGACGCCCGACCCGTCTTCCACGACCTGAGGCCGGTTGCACGCGACCTCAGCCCAACGCTCCGCGACGTCCGCAAGCTCACTCCGAAGGCTCACAAGCTCTTCCAAAACCTCGATCCGCTGATCAAGGCGTCGGCGACCGGTCTGCCCTCTCTGAGCAGCTTCGTGCGCGAGCTGCGCCCGGTGATGGACGGCCTCGACCCGTTCCTGGCTAACTTCAACCCCCTGGTGCGCTGGCTGGACTACCAGGCGCCTGTCGTCACCGACTTCCTCTCCAACCCAGCATCGTCGGTATCCGACTTCCTGCCGTTCCAGTCGGGTCAGAACGCTCCGCTCCACCTCTCGCGGCAGATGACGATCTTCACGCCGGAGACCCTGTCGGTCTACCAGTCGCGCATCAAGACCAACCGTGGCAATGGATACCTGCAGCCGTTCGCGATCGGCAATCCGTACTCCAGCTCACAGGCCGAGATCTTCCCGAACCATGACTGCAACAACACCCTCGGGGGCCAACAGGTTCTGCGCGTCCCGAGCGGCGGCTCGGCGCCTGCGGGCGGCGCGCCACAGTCCGAGAGCGGTCAGTTCCCGGTCTCTTCGCTTGTGGGCCCGCAAGACCCGAGCTTCGTCGCCCCGAACTCCGAGGTCGACGCCACTACGGCGCCTCCTGGCGGCCCATCGGCCTACGCGGCATGCACCATCGCGCCGAACTTCCCCTCGCTGTTCGGCGGAGGGAAGATTCCCGAGATCCTGCCGGACAACTGAGCCGGAATAGGATCTCCGGGATGGCGTACTTCAAGGACGCCCAGGAGGTCTACGACACGATCGGCAAGCTCTTCGCCGACCTCGCCGAGGACCCCGAGCTCGGCCCCAGGTTCCGGAAGGCGAACACGATCCTTCAGTACGAATACCGCGAGCCCGACTCGACGATCACCCTGCGCCTCCAGGAGGACGGCCCGGCCGAGGTCGACTTCGGCGAGACCGACATGGAGCCCGAGGTCGTGATGAGCATGGACGCCGACACGGCCCACCGGTTCTGGCTCGGCAAGGTGAACGTCACGACCGCACTCGCTCGCGGCCAGATCAAGGCGAGCGGCCCCGTCGCCAAGATCCTCAAGCTCGTGCCCCTCACGAAGCCGGTGTACCCGCGCTACAAGGCCCAGCTCGAGGCCGAGGGCCGCGAGGACCTGGTCAGCGTCGATTGAGCTCGAAGGCCGACGCGGAGGAGTGGGCAGGGATCGTCTCGGGCCTGGCCTCGGAGCGGAACCTCCGCTACGAGCCGATCGGCGGGATCAATCCCAAGGAGGGGCCGGTGGCCCTATGTCCCGGGGGGACCAATCGGCTCACCGGGGAGCTCAGCGATGGTTTCTTCGGCTCATCGTGCGATGCCGATGAGCACGAGGAGGGCGGCTTCGGGCGGAAGGCGATTCTGCCCGGGTCGCTGCTGGTGAAGTCGCACATGCCCGACCTCGCCAGCGTCGTTCCCGTGTTCGACGTCGAGTCAGTGGAGCGGACAGCCGGGGACATGGTCGACAAGCACTCCCGTCGCCGGGTCGAGTTCGAGAGCATCGACTTCAACAAGCGGTTCATCGCAACCGTCCCGAACGACCACGATCCCGTCGCCCTGCGGGAGCTGTTCAGCCCTGGGTTCATCGACTGGATCACCCAGATCCCGGCCGAGGTCGACTTCGGCATCACCGAGCAGCAGCTCTTCTTCCACTGGCACCTGCGGGAGCGCACCAGGGAGGAACTCAAGGAGACGCTGGGCTCGGCCGGCGGCATCTTCGACCGCCTCCATCGCGAGATGGAGGAGAACAACCTCGACATCTACAAGGCCGGGCCCTGGAATGCGGGCCTCGAGCCCTTCCCGCCGAAGATCGGGTAATGCGAGGGTGCGCCGCGAGGCGCAACCCGTTTTACGTTCGCTCGCGCATTCGGCGGCGATAGGTCCGGTAGAAGCCCGGGCCCTTCCTGACGAAGTCCCGGAACCGGATGAGGCGGCCCTCGGGAAGCTCGAAGCCGCCGACGATCCGGCGCGGCACCAACTTCCATCCGTCGCCGGAGCGGGTGAGGTTGCCGCGCACCTGCATGTTGCGCTGCCAGGTGAAGTCGGGCGCGTGACGGTGGACGGCGAGACAGGCGCGCCCCTCGAGCAGCGGCAATCCGCTCGGCTCGGCATCGATTGAGATCTCCCTGCTGGAGGCATCGGCCGTGAAGGGAACGCGGACGGCGATCGGGAAGCCGTCCGGGGCCATCCAGCTCAGCACGCCGGTGTCGTGCTCCGCCAGGAAGTCCATCCGCCCATCCCAGGCGGGAGCACCCTGCGGCGCCGCGCCGTGGTCCTCCGGAGGCTCCTCCACGTGCCCCGAGCGGACCTCCTCCAGGTGGGCATCGTGGACGTGCGGCTCCTCGGCGAGGCTTCCCGCCGGCCAGACGAAGACTCGCTCGGGCCGCACCTTGATGTAGAGGCGGGCGTAGTACCAGTTGAACATCGGGCGCAGCGGCTTCGGCGGATTCATCTTCTTCGTCGCCGGGAGCTTCACCCCGGACTCACGCACATAGCGCTCGGCGTTCGCCTTCAGGTCCGTGTCGTCGACGGTGGCGGTGCCCTGGACGAGCACCCGCAGGCCGCTGTCGATCCCCGAGCCCGTCGGGTCGGAGAAGAGCAGGGAGACGCTCGGGTGCGCCTCGGCGTCGTCGGCCTTCTTCGGATAGCCGAGCCCCGTGGTCACGTCGATCGTCGGCCCCCCCTGGTCGTAGTACGGGGTGACGGGCCAGGTGATCGGCTGCTTGGCGGCGTCGACTGTCGTGAGCTCGCAGGTGATGAAGCTCTCGAACGCGTCTCGCACGTCTGGCGGAAGTGTGTTGGTCATGGCCTCAGATTCTCACGTAAGGTGGCACCGATGGATAGATGGATGCAGGCTTCTCCACTATTTCGCGAACGTCCGCGATCGGTTCAGGTGGTCCTAGGTCTGGTGGTCCCGACCGCGTTCGGAGCGCTGGCGGGGGTCTTTCTCGGCATCTCGGCGACGGTCTACTGGGTGATCGGCGTGATCGCTTTCATCGGTGGAATCCACGCCGGTTTCGAGCACGCGGACGGCTGGGACGGGGCGGCCCGCGGCCTGGTCGGCGGCACGCTTTACGGAACGGGGCTGCTGATCGCACACGCGATCGCCGGCACCGACGCAAAGGTCTCGCTGCCGAGCTTTGAGCCGATCCTGGTCGTCTTCACCGCGATCATCGGCGTGCTCCTGGGCGCGCTCGGGGGCAAGATCCGGGGGAGCGCAATGGAGCGCCGAGGCCTGTCGGCACCCCCGACTCGCAGAAAGCCCGCCTAGGGAAGTTCATCCGGCAGGATTATCCGCCGATCGTCGCCCTCACCGACGACCTCGGGCTCGACGGCCTTCACCTCACGGCGCCTCGCAGCCTCCAGCGCCTCCTCGGCATTGGCGAATCCGGCCAGCGACTCCAGGTGTTTGATGGTCGGGAAGACCAGCGGGAGTTCCCCGGCGTGATGCATCTCGAGCGCGTCCTGCGGCCCGAACCAGCCGGCGTCGACGGTCTCTGAGCCGTCGGGCTCTGGCGGAGAATGGGCGGGGGCCAGGGCCAGGTAGAAGCGCGTGTCGAAGCGAATCGGCACGACCTTCGGTGTGATCCACCGCGAGTACGCGACCAGCTCCTCCGCCGGGACCTCGATGCCGGCCTCTTCGGCGAGCTCCCTGACCGCCGCAGCTCGATGGGCCTCCTCACCGTCGCCGTCGTCCGCATCGACCGCGCCACCAGGGAACACCCAGACACCGGGCATGAAGCGAGCCTCGGGATTTCGCTGGACGAGCAGGATCTCGAGTCCCCGTTCGGCGTGCTTGCTTCCGCGGCGCAGCAGGATGACGGTCGCCGCCGGACGGGGGAGTGCGGGTTCCACGGGCGGCCAGCGTACTCGCTAGATTGGCGACCCCCATGACCACGGAGACCACCATCAAGCAGCTCTACATCTGCACCTCGTGCGGGTTCATCTACGACCCCGACGAGGGCGATCCGGACGGCGGAGTGCCGCCGGGAACGTCGTTCGACGACATCCCCGACGACTGGTTCTGCCCGGTCTGCGGGGCGCGGAAGGCGGACTTCGAGCCGTACGAGGAGTAGTCAGGCCGCTTCGAGCAGCGCCGCGTCCAGGCGGCCCTTCGCGCCGGAGTCGAGCTCGGCGACAGGGTACGCGGCTCGGATCGACTCCGCGACGACCTGGACGAGGCGGCGCAGGTCCTGCTTCGAGATGGCGAGCGGCGGCATCAGCACGATGACGTCACCGAGTGGGCGGACGATGACACCGCGGCGGCGAGCCTCCAGGACCACACGGTGCCCGAGCCGCAGCTCCGGGTCGTGCTCGCCCAGATCGATGCCGACCATCAGGCCGCACTGGCGGACCTCCTCGACCTCGCGCATGCCATTGACCTGGTGGAGCCACTCGGAGAGGAGACGGATCTTGGGCTGGAGCCGCACCAGTGTGCGCTCGCGCTCGAAGATCTGGAGCGAGGCAATCGCCGCCGCGCAGGCCAGTGGGTTGCCCGTGTAGGTGTGGCCATGGAAGAAGGTCTTGTAATCGGAGTGGGCGCCGAGGAAGGCCTCGTAGATCCGCTCAGTGGCCAGGGTCGCGGCGAGCGGCATGTACCCGCCGGTCAGGCCCTTCGCCACGCAGAGCAGGTCGGGGGAGACGCCCTCCTGCTCGCAGGCGAACATCGTCCCGGTGCGGCCGAAGCCGGTCGCGACCTCGTCGCAGATCAGCAGGACGCCGTGCCGGTCGCAGAGCCGCCGCACGGCCTGCAGGTAGCCCGGCGGGTGAGTGATCATTCCGGCGGCACCCTGTACGAGCGGCTCCATCACCACCGCGGCGACCTCCTCCTCGCGCGTCGCGAGGAGGCGAGCCATGTCGTCGATGTTGCCCGGCTCCGCCCGGTGGGATTCGAAGAGGAGGGGGCCGAAGGTCGAGTGGAAGAGAGGCATGCCGCCAACGGAGACCGATCCGATCGTGTCCCCGTGGTAGGCGTCCTCGAGGCAGATGAACGAGGTCTTCCGAACGTGCTGGCCGCCACGGTGCTGCCAATACTGGAACGCCATCTTGAGCGCGACCTCGACGGCGGTCGACCCGGAGTCGGAGTAGAAGACCCGGTTCAGCCCGGGCGGAGCGATGTCGACCAGCCGCCCGGCCAGCTCCGCTGCGCCCGGGTGCGAGAGGCCGAGCATCGTCGAGTGCGCTACGCGATCGAGCTGCCCGCGCACCGCCTCGTCGATCGCCGGGTGGCGATGGCCGTGGACGTTGCACCAGAGCGAGGAGACGCCGTCCAGATAGCGGCGCCCCTGGGTGTCGATCAGCTCGGTCCCCTCCGCTGACTCGATCGTCAGCGGCTCCTCGGTCACCCAGTCACGCTGCTGAGTGAACGGATGCCAGAGGTGATCGTGATCGAGCCGGGCAGTTTTCTGCATTCGCCAGGCCAACATATGCGCGAGACCGGATGGACTTGGGCGGGTCGAGAAGCGCAACTGTGACTCTTGTCACAGATCGTTGCGGTTTAGAAAAGGTTGCAAGCGTGTAACCTTTGCTGTAATGGAAGCAGCGACGAAAGACCGAACCAAGACCAAGGTGACCGGCGATCTGCCGATCAAGCTCGGCGCCTTCCTGCTCCGTTGCATGGGCGGCGGGAGCAGCGAGGTGTTCCGGGTGATCGACGAGAGCGGCATCACCTTCAGCCAGATGAAGGTGTTGGTGGAGCTCGAGGCCGCGGACGAGGACGCACGAACGGTGACTGCCCTCTCCGAGGAGCTCGGGATCTCGGCCGCGTCCGCCAGCCGCGCTGCCGATGGATTGGTGCGGAAGAAGCTCGCCACCCGGGTCGAGGATTCCGATGACCGTCGGGTCCGTCGCTTGGCGCTGACCGCCAAGGGCCGCGAGCTCGCCGACCGGATCATCTCCGCGCGACTCGCAGGTCTCGCTGACTTCACGGACTCGCTCGAGTCCGACGAACGGAAAAAGCTTGAGGCGGCTCTCGACGCGCTCCTGGAGCGCCCCGAGATCGCCGAGATCTACACGACCTACGAGAGGAGGGTCAGCAGTCGATGACCCGATACAGGCACCTGATCACTGACCACAACCGCAAGTGGTGGACGCTCGGCGCGATGTGCTTCGCGCTCTTCATGGTGATGCTCGACAACACCGTCGTGAACGTCGCCCTCCCCTCCATCCAACGCGACCTGCACGCACAGATCTCGGCGCTCGAGTGGGTCATCAACGGCTACACGCTGACCTTCGCCGTCCTGATCGCGACCGGTGGGCGACTCGGAGACATCTTCGGCCGCAGGCTGATGTTCATGTCCGGCGTGATCATCTTCGCGATCACGTCCGCCACCGCGGGGATCGCCCAGGACCCGGCGATGCTGATCGGCAGCCGAGCGATCCAGGGCATCGGCGCCGCGCTGATGATGCCGGCGACGCTCTCGATCATCACCAACACTTTCCCGGCCGCCGAGCGCGGCAGGGCGATCGGCATCTGGGCCGGCGTCTCCGCGCTGGCGCTCTCGATCGGTCCGGTGGTCGGCGGCGCCCTGACGGAATACGTCAGCTGGCGCGCGATCTTCTTCATCAACCTCCCGGTCGCGGCCGGTGCCATCGTCGCCACGATCTTCGCGGTGCGCGAGTCCCGCGACGAGACGATCGACCGGCGGGTGGACTACCCGGGCGTGTTCGCCCTGACTGTGAGCCTCACGGCAATCGTGCTGGCCCTGATCGAGGGCAACAGCTGGGGCTGGACCTCAGCCCCGATCGTCGGTCTGCTGGCCGGAGGCGTGATCGGTCTGGCGATATTCGTCGCGATCGAGCTCCGTGTCTCGGCGCCGATGGTGGAGTTCGCACTCTTCAAGACCCGCCAGTTCATCGGCTCGAACCTGGTCGCCTTCATCATCACCTTCGCCATGATGGGCACCTTCTTCTTCATGGCGCTCTACATGCAGGACATCCTGGGCTACAGCGCTCTCGAGGCCGGGGTGCGGTTCCTGCCGACCACGATCGTCATCGCGGTCATCGCGCCGATCTCCGGACGGCTTGCCGACAGGCTCGGGCCCGCGACGCCGATGAGCGCTGGACTTGCGGTGCTCGCCGTCTCGATGTTCATGTTCGCCGGTATCAACACCGGCACGACCTACGCCGGGCTCGTCCTCCCGTTCGTCCTGATGGGAATCGGGATCGCCCTGGTGATGTCGCCGATGTCGACCGCCGCGATGAACGCCGTCAGCGTTCAGAAGTCCGGCGTCGCCTCCGGCGTCCTGCAGATGTCGCGCATGATCGGCGCATCGGTGGGCATCGCGGCGACCGGCGCGATCTTCCAGGCCCAGCTCGGTTCGGGATTCGATCCGGCATCGCTGGCTACCGCCCCTGAGCAGGCGCGGGCCACCTTCGTCGACGCGCTCAGCAGTGCGATGCTGCTGGCGGCCTTCGTAGTGGTCGCGGGGCTGGTCGTGGCACTGACCCTGGTCCGCGGCGCTCGCGCCAAGCGCGCCGACAGCCACCAAGCGGCCGAGGAGAGCGTGGCTGCCGTACCCGTGGCGACGGTCGCCGAGGACATCGCCGAGGACATCGTTCCGGCCGGCGCGCGCTAGGCGGCGCGCAGGCTGCTGGCGGCTCGCGGCGAGCCCAGCCCGATCTCAAGGGTGGGCCAGGAATGTGGATCCGTTAGGTCGAGGCGTTGAAGCGTCTCGACCTCGACTGCTCCCAGACCCGCGATCGTGTCCAGGTTCGACTGCTCCATCGCCGATGGTGCAGACGGCCAGGGCGTGATCACGACGGCCGCCAGATCCAGGCCGGCGGCGCGAACCGCCTGGATCGTGAGCAGGGTGTGATTGATCGTCCCCAATCCGGGTGAGGCGACGACCACCACCGGCAGGGCCAGGTCCCGCGCGAGGTCCCGGACCAGGTATTCGGGCGTCAGAGGCACCAGGAACCCGCCGACGCCCTCGCAGACCAGCAGGTCGGCGTCCTCGGTAGCTGCAAGCGCGGAGCCGCGCAGCTGGTCGGGGTCGATTCGCTCGCCGGCCATCTCGGCCGCGAGGTGAGGGGAGACGGCCGGGCCATAGCGGTAGGGAGCGATCTGCTCGTCGCCTTGGTTCGATTCGGCCGCGAGCCGGAGCAGGGCATGGTCAGGGAGCCCCGCGGCGCTCTCCCACATCTCCGGGCTGAGCGGGTGGTCGTCGAGACCGCTGACCGCCGGCTTGAAAACGGCGACTCGGTCACCCGCTGCGCGCGCGGAATATGCGATCACGGACGAAACGACGGTCTTGCCGACCTCAGTGCCAGTGCCGGTGACGAAGAGGCCTCGCACGGTCAGGCAGCCTCTCGAAGCTCCGGGGCCATGGCAGGCGAGCTTTCGCCGACGGTGAGCCCGAGCTGGCGTGCCGCCGCCCCGATTCGCCGTGCGGCGTGCCGGAGGTCCGCGACCCGATGGGTCGCCATGACGGTCAGCCGCAGCCGGCACGTCCCGGGCGGGACGGTCGGGGGCCGAATCGCCTGCGCGAAGATCCCCTCCTCGAGAAGCCGCTCGCAGAGGGCCATCGCGTCGTCGGCCTCTCCGACCACCAGCGGAACGATCTGGGTGTCCGACCCGATCGGCTCGAGGCCCTCGGAGCGCAGTCCCTCGCGCAGCGCCGCCGCGTTGGCGCCCAGCCGCTCCACTCGCTTTGGGCTTTCGGCCAGCAGCTCAAGGGCAGCGGCAGCCGCCGCGACCGCGGGCGGAGGCGGGGCCGTCGAGAAGATGAACGGCCGTGCCGTGTTGACGAGGAAGTCCGTCAGTTCGCGCGAGCCGCAGACGTAGGCGCCGTACCCGCCGAGCGCCTTGCCGAGCGTCCCGACGATCAGGTCGACCTCTCCGATCAGTCCCGCCGCCACCACCGAGCCACGGCCGCCGGGGCCGAGGCAGCCTGTCGCATGGGCCTCGTCCACCATCAGGCGGCAGTCGTGGCGCCGCGCCAGGTTCGCGAGTTCCTCGAGCGGGGCGATGTCTCCATCCATCGAGAAGACGCCGTCGGTGGCGATCAGCGCTCCCCGGCCCGCTGCCCGGCGCAAGCCCCATTCGAGGTGCTCGGTGTCGCGGTGCCGGTAGACGAAGGTCTCGGCGCGGGCCAGCCGGCAGCCGTCGATCAGGCTGGCGTGGTTGAGCTCGTCGGAGAAGACCACCTCGCCACGGCCCGCCAGTGCGGCAATCGCGCCGGTGTTGGCCAGGTATCCCGAGCCGAACAGCAATGCGGCCTCGGTGCCCTCGAACTCCGCCAGCGTTGCCTCGAGGTCGGCGTGAATCGACATGGACCCGGAGATCAGACGAGAGGCGCCGGAGCTCGTCCCCAGGGCGAGGGCAGCGTCCGCCGCGGCTCTGCGCAGGCGCGGGTGGTCGGCCAGCCCGAGGTAGTTGTTCGAGCAGAGCAGCAGCACGGGCCGGCCGTCGAGCATCACCTCCGGGCCCTGCGGCCCGTCCACGACGCGAAGCCGTCTGCGCAGCCCCTCGGACTCCAGCTCCTCCAGGCGCTGAGCTAGATCGATCAATCTCCCCAGCCGGCCGGCTCGGGGTACGCCGGGACCTTCCCCTTCTTCTTCACCACTCGGAGCTGGGTCGAGGGGTCCCAGAAGTTGGCGTCGGCCTGGCGATCGATCAGCTCGTCGATCGGCGTCTCGGGCGTCTCGCCCTCCAGCCAGCCGGCACGGTTGTCCGGTCTCGGGTTGGCGCCGTTGTCGGGCTGCCTCGCCACATTCAGGCCGAGCTCCTCGAACATCTCCCTGTCCTCCGCCGGTTCAACCCCGAGGGTGGTGAGGAAGTTGCCCATCATCACGCCGTTCAGCCCGGCCTTGACCGCGAGCGGCGCCAGATCCTGGAGGTTCTCGACACGGCCGCCGCAGAGGCGGAAGAGGGCTTCGGGCAGGATCAGTCGGAAGATCGCGACCCACTTGACGACGTCCCACGGGTCCATCAGCTCGCGGTCGCCGAACTTCGTCCCGACTCGCGGGTTGAGCAGGTTGATCGGCACGGAGTCCGGGTTGATCTCGGCGAGCTCGAAGGCCATCTCGACCCGCTGACGGGGGGTCTCGCCGAGGTTGAGGATGCCGCCGACGCAGCTCTCCAGCCCCGCCTCGTTGACCGCATCGATCGTCCGGATCCGACCCTCGTAGCGAACCGTGGTCGAGACCTCCGGGTAGTAGGAGCGCGAGGTCTCGACGTTGTGGTGAACGCGCTGGATGCCCGCCTCCTTCAGCTGCTTCGCCCGGTCGACCGACATGTGCCCGATCGAGGCGCAGCGCTTCAGGTTCGTGTGCTCGGAGACCAGCTTGGCGCCCTCGACGATCTTCGCGAAGTCGCGCTTGGAGAGGCCCTGGCCCTGGGTGACCATGCAGAAGCGGTGAGCGCCGGCCGCCTCGGCCGCCTTGGCGTGCTCAAGGATCTGCTCGGGCTCCATCATCGCGTGCATCGGCGTGTCGGCCTCGGCGTAGCGGGACTGGGCGCAGAACCCGCAGTCCTCGGCGCAGCCTCCCGACTTGGCGTTGACGAGCGAGCACATGTCGGTCGAGTCGCCAAAGCGGTCCTGGCGCACTTCCCAGGCGCGCTCGACGAGAGCGCCGATCTCCTCGTGGTCCGTGAGAGCGCCGAGCTCGAGCGCCTCTTCGAAGCTGATCAGGGGCGGCATCCACCCGAAAACTTATGAACGGCTCCGGACGCCTAGTCCCAGGAAAAGTCCTTGACGATCTCCGAGTCGCCCTTGGCGCGGGGGCTGAAGACGAGCAAGACGAGATCGTCGTCCCCGGCCTCGAAGGCGCGAACGACGGAGGGGGCGATCCGGATCGCGTCAAAGGGGCCGACGTCTTCGACCTGGTCGTCGAGCTTCACGCGGCCGGTCCCAGAGATCACGACGTAGATCTCCTCCATCTCTCCATGCCTGTGAGCGAACGGCTGGCGCTGGCCGGCCTTCATCACCTGGTAGGAGATGCCGCTGCGCTCAGAGTCCAGATCCTCGTGGGCGAAGCGGGCCTCGATGTAGTCGGAGACGCCGCCGTCGGGGGCGACGTCCTTCACCTCGCGCAGGTTCTTGATCGTGTAGTCGGGCACCTTCAGCCCCTAGGCCGCGTCGCGCAACGCCTCGACCTCGCGCGCCTGCGCGAGTCGATTGAGGCCGCGCTCCTCGAGCTGCTTGACCTCGCTCGGCTTCAGCTCGAGTCGCCGCGAGGCCTCCCGCAGGGGTGTCGGCTCGTCCCCGTTGATGCCGTAGCGCAGCTGGATCACCTTGCGCTCGTCCTCGGGGAGCTCATCGACCGCGCTCCTCAGGGTGGCGTCCGCCAGGCTCAGCTGGACTTCCTCCGCCGGGCCGGTGCGCTCGTCCTCGATGAACTCGCCGAGCGAGGAGGCGTCCTCGTCGCCGACCGGGCGGTCGAGGCTGGTCACCACACGGGTCAGGTCGCGAATCTCCTCGACCTGGGCGGGCTCGATCTCTGCCTCCTTGGCGATCTCCTCGGTCGTGGGATCCCGGCCGAGCTTGGTCGCCAGCTCACGCTCGATCCGCGTCACCTTGCGCTCGCGCTGCGCGACCTGGTTCGGGACGCGGATGGTCCGCTCCTTCGATTCCAGGGCCCGCTGGATCGCCTGCCTGATCCAGAAGGTCGCGTAGGTGGAGAACTTGTAGCCCTTGCGCCAATCGAACTTCTCCGAGGCGCGGATCAGGCCGAGGATCCCCTCCTGGATCAGATCGAGCAGGTTCAGGTCCTGGCGCATGTAGCGGCGCGCGTTCGAGACGACCAGCCGCAGGTTCGAGTTGATCAGGCGCTCCTTGGCCTTCAGGTCGCCGCGCTCAATCGCCTGCGCCAGCTCGATCTCCTCCTCCTTGCTCAGCAGCGGGTACTTGCGCATCTCGTTGAAGAAGAGCTGGAGGGCGTCGGTCGTCTGCTCGGCGAGCTCGCCATTGCGGTACCCGGCGGGCTCCTCGGCCTGCTTGCCGCAGTCATCCTCGATCGAGAGCCCCGCGGCCTCGATCCGCTCGTGCACGGCGTGTTCCTCGTCGTCGGTGAGGTTCGCCTCCTGGACCAACGAATCAACCTCCGATAGGTCGACGCATTCCGCCGCGCGGCCGCCCTCGATCAGGCCGGTAACTCGCTCCGCGACGCCTGGGTCGAGCTCCACTGCGGTTGCGTTCATTTCCTCAGCCATGGTTGCCCTCTATACAGGGTCCCAAACTGCGACCGCGGCCGCGCCGAGGGCGACAGTGCCCCTTCGATAATGTGGCGGCCGTCCGGTCGAGGGGGGACGCGGACCGAGAAACTGGTCACCGGCATGGAGGTCCGTTGAGAGGTCTGGCATCGATAGTCGCGGGTCGACGCACGAAGTGGTTGATCCTCGTCGTCTGGATCGTCGCGGCGGTCGCAATGTCGCCGCTGGGATCGAAGCTCTCTGACGTCACCACCGACGACACCGAGTCGTTCCTCCCGTCGAACGCCGAATCGACCGAGGTCGTCCGGACGCTCGACCACCAGTTCCCCGCGAAGGAGACCGCCCTCGCGCTGGTCGTCTACCAAAATAAGAACGGCCTGACCCCAGCCGACTTCGCCAGGATCCGCTCCGACGCCGAGAAGATCAAGGCCGAGCCGGCCAAGATCCCGCTCATCCAGAGCCAGCCGCCCGTGCTCCCGGCCCCCGTCGGCCCCACCTCGAGGCTCGTCTCCCCGAACCACCAGGTGGCGTACGCCGTCTACACGCTGCCGACCGACTTCGACCACGAGTCGGACTGGGGCAAGGCGATCCGCGACATCACCGACTCGAACACCGGCGACCTGAACGTCTACGTCACCGGCGACGTCGGGTTCAACACCGACGCCGACGAGGTGTTCAGCAATATCGACACGAAGCTCCTGCTCGCGACGACGATCCTCGTCCTCGTTCTGCTCGGCGCCATCTACCGCTCGGTGCTTGTGGCGATCTCCCCCCTGATCGTCGTTTTCCTGGCCTACCAGTTCGCGACGGGCCTGATCTACCTCTACGCAAAGTCAGGGGCCACGGTTTCCTCGAACAGCACAGGGATCCTCGTTGTCCTGATGTTCGGCGTCGGGACCGACTACTGCCTCTTATTGGTGTCCCGATACAGAGAGGAGCTTCGCCGGCTCGAGGACAAGCACGACGCGATGCAACGCGCCGTCCGGAGGGCGGGCCCAGCCATCCTCGCCAGCGGCCTCACGGTGACCCTGGCGATGCTCGTCCTCGCATTCGCCGAATCGGGCAACACCAAATCGCTCGGCCCGGTGGCGGCGATCTCGGTCTTCTGCGCGATGCTCGCGGGCCTCACGGTACTCCCGGCGCTGCTGACGATCTTCGGCCGCAGGGGTTTCTGGCCCAGGAAGCACATCGTCGACTACGACCCCGAACACGCGGAGGTCATCCACACGGGGCTCTGGCGGCGATTCGGCGACAAGGTCCTGCACCGGCCCGGTCCGGCCGTGGCTGTCACCGCAGGTGTGTTCCTCCTCGGCTCGCTGGGCCTGATCGCGTACAAGGTGGACTACTCGAGCACCACCTTCTTCAAGAAGTCGGTGGAGAGCGTGAATGGCTTCAAGGTGCTGAGCGAGGACTTCCCGGCGGGGACACTCTCGCCGACGACCGTTCTGGTCGAGCAACAGGGAGGTTTGGTGACCGACCAGGACATCGCCTTGGCGGCGGCCAAACTCAAGACCGTCAAGGGAGTCGCGGGAGTCCTGCCGACTGACCAGAGATCGACGGATGGCCGGATCGCCGTGGTGGACGTGATCCTCAAGGGCGACCCGAATGACGTCTCCGCCCTGGACCTCGTCCCCAAGATGCGTGACTCGGTGGCGAACCTGAAACCCGGCGTTACCGCCCTGGTGGGCGGCGGCACCGCGATCAACTACGACTACAACAAGGCGACCGAGCGCGACCTGAAGCTGATCGTCCCCCTGGCGCTGCTGGTGATGGCGATCATCCTCGGAATCCTGCTGCAGGCGATCGTCGCACCGCTTGTCCTCCTCGCCAGCGTGGTCCTCTCCTTCGCCTGCACCCTGGGCATCTCGATTCTCTTTATCCGCTTCGTGGTGGGCGACGCGGGCTTTGATGCATCGATTCCGACCTTCGCGTTCATATTCCTGGTGGCGCTTGGAATCGACTACACGATCTTCCTGATGGCCCGGGTGCGCGAGGAGGCGCGCAAGTACGGGACCCGCGAGGGCATGCTGCGAGCGATCGCGGCGACCGGCCCGGTGATCACAAGCGCCGGGGTCATCCTGGCCGGCACATTCTCGGTGCTGATGACGCTGCCGGTGACGTTCACCTTTGACCTGGGCTTCATGGTCGCGCTGGGCATCCTGCTGGACACGTTCATCGTCCGGACGATCATGGTCCCGGCCGCCGTCGAGCTGATCGGCGACAAGATCTGGTGGCCGTCGACCGCCGCGGGCGGCGGCAGGGTGCTGCACGAGGACACCGGCGAGCAGGCTCTGCCGGAACCCTCCGAAGCCGGCTAGCGGCCCTTCCAGACCGGCTTGCGCTTCTCGGCGAAGGCCGCGATCCCCTCCCGGAAGTCGTCTGATGAGAAGCATGACTCCCGCAGCTCGATCAGCTCGCGCTCCTGCTCGGGGGTGAGGCGGGAGAACGAGTTGAGGGTGTCGATCGCATGCTTGTTTCCCCGCATCGAGAGAGGGGCGTTGGCCGCAACCTCGGCGGCCAGCTCGACGCCCGCGCTCTCCAGCTCGGCGTCGTCGACCACATCGTGAACCAGCCCGATGTGCTCGGCCCGGTCTGCGTCCAGGTTGCGGCCGGTCAGGAACAGCTCCTTGGTGCGGGGTACGCCGACCGCGTCGATGAAGCGCTGGAGCCCGGTATGGCCGTAGATGAGCCCAAGCTTGGCCGGCGGCATGCCGAGCTTCGCGCCGCGCGCGCAGATCCGCAGGTCGCAGGTCAGCGTCAGCTCGAGGCCGCCGCCGAGCGCGTGGCCGTTGATGGCGGCTATCGCCGGCCACGGGTGGGCAGCGATCGCCTCCAGCGCCGCATGGAACGGATGGGCGACGAGCGCCTCCGCGTCCCGCTCGAAGCTCTCCGAGGGGATCGCGGCGATGTCATATCCGCCCGAGAACGCCTTGCCCGCGCCGGTGATCAGCACGCACCGCACCTCGATGCCGCGATCGAGCGAGGGCATGGCCGCGGCGAGCCCGTCGAGCAGCTCGTGGTCGAGCGCGTTGCGCGAATCAGGCCGGTTGAGCGTGAGTCGCGCGACGGCCTCGGCGGGCTCGTCCAGCAACAGCTTCCCGCCCGCCAGCTCCTCGGTCATGGGCTGAGGCTATTCGAGGACGACGAGGACGTCGCCCTCGGATACCGACTGACCCTCCTCGCAGCGGATCTCGGCGACCTTGCCGGGATCCTCGGCCTCGACCGGCATCTCCATCTTCATCGATTCGAGGATGACGACGGTGTCGCCCTCGTCGACCTGGTCGCCGACCTTGACCTCGATCTTCCAGACTGTGCCGGTGATGTGCGCCTCTACGTCAGCCACGCGCCGGGACAATAGTCGGCGGTGACGCCGGAATTCCCCTGCGTCGTGATCGTGGCGGCGCAGAACGAAACGGAGCGGATCGGCGCGGCCATTGACGCGCTGGCTGAGGCGCTTCCCGGCGCCCGGTTGATGGTGGCGGACGACGCCTCGACCGACGGCACCCAGCAGGAGGCCATGCGCCACGGCGCCTGGCTGATCAGCAGACGGCGCCCCCACGGCAAGGGGGGCAACGTCTCCGCCGCCGCGGAGGCGGCAATCGGCGAGTTCCCAGATGATGCCACCGCACTGCTCTGCGACGCCGACCTCGGGGCCAGCGCCCATGAGCTGACCCCCCTCGTGGAGGCGGTCGAGGCCGGGCGATGCGACCTTGCCATCGGCAGCTTCGCCAACCGCGACGGGGGCGGCTTCGGATTCACCCTGGGCTACGCCCGGAGCGCGGTCGAGCGGATCTGCGGGGTGCGGCTGGAGGCACCGTTATCCGGCCAGCGGGCGATGCGCGTCTCGACCCTGCGCGAGCTGCTGCCCTTCGCGGACGGTTGGGGGCTGGAGACGGGCATGACGATCGACGCGATCCGGGCCGGACGGCGAGTCGAGGAGATCGAGCTGCCGCTCGAGCACCGAGTGACCGGCAGGACCCCCGCCGGATTCCTCCACCGCGCGGGGCAGCTCCGTGACATCCGCCGGGCAGTGCGAACCCGAGCCGGATAGCGTCTCGCCCGATGATCCTGGCCATCGACCAGGGGACCACGGGGACCACCTGCATCGTCTTCGACGAGCAGGGCCGGCCGCGCGGCCGCGCCTACAGCGAGTTCGAGCAGTACTTCCCGAAGCCGGGCTGGGTCGAGCACGACGCCGCCGAGATCTGGGACGTCACCCGAAAGGTCGCCGTGGGCGCACTGGCCGACGCCGAGGTGCAGGGCTCAGACCTGAAGGGAATCGGGATCACCAACCAGCGCGAGACCGTCGTCGCCTGGGATCCGAGCACCGGAGAGCCGGTGCACCGGGCGCTGGTCTGGCAGGACCGCCGGACGGCAGCGCGCTGCGACGAACTCCGCGAGCAGGGCCGGGAGGCGCTGATCCGAGAGCGCACCGGTCTCGTCATCGATCCCTACTTCTCCGGGACCAAGATCGAGTGGCTGATCAAGAACGCCGATCTGCCGGCTGGAGTCGCCTTCGGGACGATCGACTCCTGGCTCGTCTTCAAGCTGACCGGCCGTCACCTGACCGACTATTCGAACGCATCGCGGACGCTGCTGTTCGACATCCGCAAGCTCGCCTGGGATCAGGAGATCTGCGGGCTGCTCGGAGTCGATCCGGGCTCGCTGCCTGAGCCGGTGCCCTCCTCGGAGGTCTATGGCACGACCTCCGAGTTCGGCGGCGAGGTGCCGGTGGCGGGCATCGCGGGCGACCAGCAGGCGGCTCTGTTCGGTCAGGCCTGCCAGCAACCCGGCGAGACAAAGAACACCTACGGCACCGGAAGCTTCGTCCTGCTCAACACGGGGACGGACGCGCCCGAGCCGGGAGAGGGGCTGCTCACGACGGTCGCCTGGGGACTCGGTGGCGACGTCGCCTATGCGCTCGAGGCAGCTGTCTTCGTGACAGGAGCCGCGGTGCAATGGCTGCGGGATGGGCTCAGGATCATCACCCGTGCGGCCGAGACCGAGGCGCTTGCCGCGTCGCTCGAGTCGAACGACGACATCTACTTCGTCCCCGCCCTGACCGGGCTCGGCTCGCCGCACTGGGATCCCTACGCGAGGGGGACGATCGTCGGCCTGACTCGAGGCGCGACGCGCGCCCACCTCGCGCGGGCGGCGCTGGAAGCGATCGCCTACCAGACGGTCGACGCGGTCAGGGCGCAGGAGGCCGCGGCCGGCGAGCGGATCCCCTCCCTGAAGGCCGACGGCGGGGCAGTCGAGAACAGGTGGCTGATGCAGTTCCAGGCCGACGTGCTCGGGGTCCCCGTGATCGTGCCGGAGGTGGCCGAGACGACGGCACTCGGCGCCGCCTATCTGGCCGGGATCGCCACCGGCCAGTGGACCGCCGAACAGGTGCGCGAGATGTGGCGGGAGGCCGCGACCTACGAGCCCGCGATGCCCGAGTCCGAGCGCGACGAGCTGGTCGGCCGCTGGCGGGAGGCGGTGGCCCGGTCCCGCGGCTGGTCGCAAGGCTGAGTAGGGTTGATCGGAGCGCGTAACCCACGCGTAATCAGCGGGTAGGAATCAACAGGTGCGCCGTCTTCGACGGCGTTTTTTGCGAGCACAGGGTGGAAGAGATGCCGAAGGTGAATCCCAAGGACATGAAGCCGCAGGTCTACAAGGACCCGAGGCCCGCGGAGATCTTCACGCAGTACCACCGGAGCGCGCGGAAAGGTGTTGGCTGGATCTATGACTTCGTGCGCGTGATCCTCACCATCCCGACCATCCTCCTCTACCGGACCCGCGCGATCGGAGTGGAGAACGTCCCCGCCACCGGCCCGGCCATCCTGGCGCCTAACCACTTCAGCCAGATGGACCATTTCTTCGCCGCCGTCTACCTGCCGCGAAAGGCCCAGTTCATGGCCAAATCGCAGCTTTTCAAGAACCCGGCCATCAAGTACATCTTCAAGCACGGAGGCGTCTTCCCAGTTCGGCGCGGGCATCACGACGAGGAGGCGTTCATCACCGCGAACACCGTCCTCGACCGCGGCGGCACGATGCTGATGTACGCGGAGGGCGGCCGCTCGCGGAGCGGCGACCTGGGCGAGCCCAAGCGGGGCATTGGCAAGATCGCTCTGGAGTCCGGGGTGCCGGTCGTGCCGGTCGCCATCCACGGATCGGCCCACGTCCGCGGCTGGAAGCGTTTCCGCTTCCCGAAGGTCACGATCCAGTACGGCGAGCCGGTCACCTTCCCGGTCAAAGCCGATCCCGATCGCGACGAGCAGCAGCAGGCCGCCAACCAGGTCTTCGACCGCGTCCGCGCGATGTACGTCGACCTCGAGGAGAACGGACGGCGCGACGTGCTCAAGCGGCTGCGCGAGGGCCTGCCGGCCGCGACGCGGGGGCCGAAGACGGCCCGCCGCTACTCCTCGTAACGAGACTCGAGCTTCTCCCAGAACTCCGGGTCGTGGCCGGGGACGATGAGCGCGTACGGATAGGTCCGGCGGTATGCCTGCAGCTCACGCAGGGAGCGCTTCCAGTTGTGCTCGTCGGCCATCATGAACGGCTCGGTCTCGCCCTGGAACTGCTTCCAGTCGTAGGCGGCGTCGCCCACGATTACGAAGTCCCTCCGCGGCAGCTTCAGGATCACCGAGGTATGGCCGGCGCTGTGTCCCGGCGTATAGGTGAGTCGGACCGAGCCGTCCCCGAAGAGGTCGAACGTTCGCCCGAACGGGCCGTATGACTCGACGGACTCACCATCGAAGTCGACGGTCGCGTATTCGAAGGCGAAGTCGTAGTGAGAGGGGTGGTAGCCGCGCAGGAGTGGCAGGCGTCCGCTCGTGGCCGCCTCCCATTCGGTGGAGCTGAGCACGAACTGGGCCTCGGGGAAGATCTCGATCGCGGACGCGTGATCCTCGTGCAGGTGGGTGAGGATCACGACGTCGATGTCGGACGCCTCGAGCCCGCGCTTGCGGAGCTGGGAGGCGACGTCCTCACCCTCCTCGACCTTGTAATGCCGGCCCGAGAAGCGACCGAGGTTGTCCCGCGGATCCCTCACGACGGACGGGTGGAGCCCGGTGTCGACGAGGATGTTCCCGGCGCTCGGGTGGCGGGCCAGGTAGGCGGGGACCGGACGCGACTCCCAGTCCTCAGGCTTCGAGCCGATCCCGATGGCGCGCAGTCGCGCGATGGGCCCACTGCCCCTGCGATTGAAGAAGGTGGCGGGCCAGAGCGCTTCGCCGGTGTGCAGAGGCTCCACGATCAGCGCGGCACCCTCCGATCCTCCGGGCAGGGGCTCCTCCAGAAGAATCGGCTCGGCATTCACGCTCACGCGAGCCAGCTTATGCTCACGCCCGTGAGTTCACGAATCTTCGCGCCCGGATTGCTGGACGGGAAGGTCTGCGTCGTCTCGGGTGCCGGGACCGGGCTCGGCAAGGCGACCGCGCTCGAGCTGACCGGCCTTGGGGCGACCGTGATCGGCTGCGGGCGACGCGACGAGCCGCTCCAGGGCATGGCCGACGAGGTTGGGGCCAGGGGCGGCAAGGCCGAGTTCGAGGCTCTCGACATCCGTGACGATGAGGCCGTCGATCGGTTCATGGACGGCGTTGTGGAGCGGCACGGCCGCATCGACCTGCTCGTGAACAACGCCGGAGGCCAGTTCCTGAGCCCGGCGGAGGCGATCACCCCCAAGGGCTTCCGCACCGTGATCGACCTGAACGTCCAGGGGACCTGGCAGATGACGCACGCCGCCGCGACCAAGGCCTTCATCCCGCAGGAGAGCGGCAAGGTGATCAGCATCACCGTCTCCCCGCACATGGGTTTTCCCGGGATGGTTCACACGGGGGCAGCGCGCGCGGCGGTCGAGAACATGATGCGGACGCTCTCCGTCGAGTGGGCCCGGTTCGGGATTCGCCTGGTCGCCGTCGCCATCGGGCAGTTCGACACGGAGACCCTCCGCACCAAGTACCCGAAGGCGATCGTGGACAACGTCGCGGCCACCGTGCCGCTCGGCCGGCTCGGGACCGAGGACGAGATGGCGTGGCTGATGGCCTACCTGGCGTCTCCGGCGGGGGACTTCTTCTCGGGGTGCGTGCTCACCATCGACGGAGCGCGCGACAACTGGTTCGGAACGTGGCCGCCGGGCGGGGCGGCGGGCGAGGGCGGGGAGCCGCTCGCCGAGGAGCGGCGCAAGGACTAGCCGCGTCTGCCGGCTGCGATGACGTAGAGGTGCCGGATCACGAGGCCCTCCTCGGCTCGGGCGGCCGCGAGGCCCGTCGCGGGGCCACCGTCTGCCTCGGCCTCGAGGGCACCGAGGACCTCTCCGGCCGCGGCCTCGGCCGGTTGTCCCTGCTCGATCCAGCGCACTGCGTCGAGCGTCCGGTGCCGCTCCGAGGCGAGCTCGGCCGCGATGCCCGCCTCACCCAACAGGCCGATCAGCTCATCGGCTGCGAGCGCTCGGGTATGGCTCGGATCGCGCAGCCGCTCGAGCTCGTCGCGACGGGCCGCGACGCCGCCGTCCTCCGCCACCATGTCGATCACAGCGACAAGGCCGCCGGGCCTGCAGACCCGCGCCATCTCCCGGGCGGCGAGCCCAGGGTCGTCGAGATGGTGGAACGCGAAGCGGCTGACCACGACGTCGAACTGCGCGTCGGGGAATGGCAGCCGGGTGGCGTCCCCCTCGGTGAAGAGGAGGTTGCGCGCTCCGTCCTCTGCTGCCGACGCCACGCCGGTGGCGAGCATCTCCGGCGTCAGGTCGGCGATCACCGCGAACGAGGCGCGCTCGGCCAGATAGCGGCCGAGCCGCCCACTGCCACCGGCGACATCGAGCACGACGTCAGCCTCGGTCACCGGGACGTGCGCGCCGATCCAGTCCAGGAGATCGCGATCTCGGAAGATGGATCCAGCGGCCTCGAATGAGGCCGCCTGCTTGGCGAACTCACGCCTGGTGGTCGCCCGGTGTGTCGCTTCGGGTTCGCTCAGGAATACATCCCTGTGAACTGCCCGCCGGTGACGTTGATCACCTGGCCGTGGATGAAGTTGGCGTACTCCGAGCAGAGGAACGCAATCGGGCCGGCCGCATCCGATGGCTCTGCCGGGCGCCCGAGGGGGATCGTCATCCGCGCCATCTGGCGAAGCTGCTCCGGGATCCCCAGCGAGACCTCCTCTTCGCTCTCTCCGGCGGCCTGCATCGTCTCGCCCTTCTCCTTCGCCTGGGTAAGCCGTGTCTCGACGAAGCCGAAGGCGACGGCGTTCGAGTTGATCTTGAACTGACCCCACTCCTTGGCGATGGTCTTGGTCAGGCCCGTGACGCCGGCTTTTGCGGACGAGTAGTTCGCCTGTCCCGCGTTCCCCATCGTGCCCGAGATCGACGTGACGTTGACGATCTTGCGGAAGACCTCCTCGCCGGCCTCGGCCTCCTTCTTGGCGGCCTCGCGCCAGGTCGGAGCGATGGCGCGGATCATGCGGAAGGGGACGATCGTGTGGATGTCGAGCATCGCCTGGAACTGCTCGTCGGACATCTTGTGGACGACGCCGTCCCATGTGTAACCGGCGTTGTTGACCACGGCGTCCACGTGGCCGAAGGCGTCGATCGCCGCCTGGACCAGCTGATCCGGGACGTCCGGCTTGGTGAGGTCGCCGGCGAAGACAGCGGTCTCGCCGTCGATCTCCTTGGCCGCCTCCTCGGCGACGTCGCCGTCGAGGTCGTTGATCAGCACCTTGGCGCCCTCGCGCACGAACAGCTCGGCCGTCGCTCTGCCGATGCCGCGCGCGGAGCCGGTGATGATCGCGCTCTTTCCGTCAAGGATTCCCAACTTCTTCGCCTCCTCGTGGTCTGTGGACGCGGGATTCTTACCCAAACCGGTATGTGGCGATCCCATGGGCGACCACCGTGCCCTCCGGATCGGTGACGCTCACCTCGCAGAAGCTGAGTCGGCCCCCGCGCTTGGCGACTCGAGCCTGGGCGCGCAGATCGACGCCGCTCGCCGCAGAGGCGAAGTTGACCGAGAGGGAGACGGTGGAGCCGGCCACGCTCTCGGGGACCTCGTCGGTCGCCCAGGCGGCCGCCATCGCTGCGGTGTCGATCAGAGCGCCGATCGCACCGCCGTGCACCACCTCGCCGATCGTCGCCAGCTCCGGCTTGAATGGAAGCTCGAGCACAGCCTCGTCGGTGCCCAGCGACGCCACCCGGATGCCGAGCTGCTTCGCGTGAGGCGAGTTGGGGATGAACGCCTCGATGGTCTCCCGGCGGGTCGGGTTCTGGTTCACGTGGGGGACTGAATCAGAACCCGAGCAGGGCCGGGCCCAGCGAGAAGGCCGAGCGGGGATTGACGCCGTGCTCCTGCTCGAACTTGTGCTGCAGGCGGTCGTCGAAGAGAGCGAGCAGCAGCTCCTCGCGGCTCGAGCCGAAGCTGCACGCCGCGCGGTCGAGCGCCGCCAGGGATTGGTCCTGAAGGAAGCCCGTGATGCCGCCGGTGTCGGGCAGGTTGCGGTCCTTGCATGGATCGCGGATTGGCACGGTCTCCTGGCCCTTGTCCGCGAAGACGATGCCGTAGCCGGCAAGCGCCGCGATCGAGGCAACGGCCGCGGTCGCCAGCACCGGGCGCCGGAGCGCCGCGCCGAGCCCGCCCGAGAGCAGGATCAGCGCGGCGAGCAGAGCCATCACGGCCGTGACGATGAATGTGGGGCGGAAGGCTTCCCGGACGGCCCCTGTGACCACGTCGTCGAGCTTGGCGCCGAGGCGGTCGAGCTCAGGCACATCCTGGGAGTCGACGTCGGAGCGGGCACTCTTGACCGATTCCTGGAGTTGGCCACGGGGATCGTCCGTATTGAGACTGCCGAAGAGATCGGGGGCGATCGCGATCTTGTCCTGGGGTGGCAGCCGGGCGTCGAGCACCGCCGCGGTGCCCTGCTCCCGCGCCGAGTCGATTGTCGAGGTGAGGTTCGATGAAATCAGGGGAGCCAGCGCGGCCAGTGCGAGGGCGATGCCGGCGGAACGGATCGACAGCAACCGGGCGACGTCGTGGCGGGTGCGCTCCGGCATCAGCTCGCCGGAGAGGGCCGGCAGCGCCATGCCCATCCCGGCGCCTGCAAGCACCTGCGGCACCACCGTCCACCAGGCGGAGGCCGCCGGAAGCAGCGCCAGGCAGCCCACGCCGCCTCCGACCAGCAGACATCCGGCGATCGCCCGGGTCTGCGGGCTCCCCCGCATCCGCGAGGAGAGGATTGCCGCGACCGGCAGGACGCTCACGGCGAGCGCGGCGGCGAGCGGCTCGATGCTCCAGCCCGAGACCAGCAGCAGGACGACCAGGAAGATCACCGCCGTGAGCGATGCGGAGAGCAATCCCAGTGCGAGCGACTCCCTGAGCTTGAACGGCCCGGTCGGGCGATCGGGATCGCGGCCATCGTCGGGCACCGCGCGCTCGCTGCGCGCGGCCAGCAGAGCGACCACCATTCCCGGCAGTACGAGCGGCGCCTGGGCGAGGAAGATCGCCCGCCAGTCGAAGAGCTGGGTGAGCGCGCCGCCGAGCGCCGGGCCGACGGCGATCCCGAAGACCGACGCGGCGACCCACATCCTCCGCCCGGTTCCGGGCCTGCCGGCGTCGAGGAGCTCGAAGGAAGCGACCAGCAGGGCGGCTCCGCCGAGGGCCTGTATGCCGCGCAGCGCCAGGAGGAGTCCAAGCGAGTCGGAGGCACCGCAGCCGAGGGAGGCCGCGAAGAAGAGGGCCAGACCGGCGGTGCCGATGTGCGCGTCTCCAAATCGGCGGCAGAGCCAGGCGGCCGGAAGCAGTGCCAGGGCCAGCACGGCCGTGTAGACGCCCAGGACCAGCGCGACCCCCTCCACGGTCGCCTTCAGCTCGACCAGGATCGAGGGCAGGCCCAGCGTGACGATCGATGCGTCCGCCAGGGCGACGCCCGCGGCGAGCGCTATGAAGACGCGCCTCACGGCGCAAAGCTAGCGCGCGGGCCCAGCCGGTTCGACCGGCAGGGCCCGCGCGTGTTCGGGGATCGGCGGAGGGAGAAGGTTCCGCCGAGCTCAGCCCTCGGCCTCCCCGGTGGCGACCCTCCGGGGCAGGGAGGGCTCCACGCGGAGGAGCCGGGCGGGCCAAGAGGGGAGCCACCAGTTCCAGCGGCCCATCAGCGAGATCACCGCGGGCACGATCAGCGCCCTGATGATCGTCGCGTCGATCAGGATCCCGGCCGCCAGTCCGGTCGCGAACATCTTCACGCTGGTGTCCGGCCCCGACGCCATCGAGGTGAACGCCAGGAACAGGATCAGCGCGGCGCTGGTCACGAGCCTGCCGGTTCGCCCGATTCCCTGGACGACCGCGTTGTCCGTGGACCCGGTGCGGTCGTACTCCTCCCGCATCCGGGAGAGGATGAACACCTCGTAGTCCATGGAGAGGCCGAACAGGAAGGCGAAGATGATCAGCGGCATCCACGACTGGATCGAGCCGGTCGCCTGGATGCCCCAGATCGCCTCCGAGCCATGCCCGTCCTGCCAGACGAGGACGAGCACGCCCCAGGCCGCCGCCACGCTGAGGATGTTCAGGATGATCGCCTTCAGCGGCAGCAGCAGCGAGCGGAACGCCCGCGCCAGCAGGATGAACGTGGTGATCGCGATCAGGGCGATCATCAACGGGAACGCTCCGTAGACGGCGTCGATGAAGTCCTGGTTCGCGGCTGGACCGCCGCCCACCCGGACCGTCGGGCCGGCCGCGTGAGCCGTATCCCGGACGCCGTTCAGCGTGTCGTGACCCTCGCTGGTCCCGCTGTCAGGGATCGGGATGGCCTCGACGATGTGCGTCCCGTCCCGGTTCCACTCCGGTCCGCTCGGCGCGACCGCGCCATGTATGCCGTCGACCTTGTTGAGATCGGATGCGACGGTCTGCGGATTGGTCTTGCCCGCGACGAGAATCTCGTGGGGCAGGATCGAGCCCTCGCCGATGCCGGCGTGCTCGAGCTGCTTCAGGCCCTGCTCGGCGGGGCCACCCTTGGCGATCGTGTTCGCATCGGAGGCGCCCAGCTGCAGGTTGGTCGCCGCCAGCGCCAGAGCCAGGATCACCGCCAGGCCTGCGCCCGCTGCGACCCAGCGCCGGCGCGAAACCAGCTGAGCCCAGCGGGTCCAGGCGCGGCTCGCCTTGTCGTCGGTGCGCCGGTGCGGCCAGTCGAGCTTCGGGCCGGCCTTCGCGAGGATCACCGGTAGCAGCGTGATCGCCACCAGCGTCGAGACCAGCGGGATCAGCATGCCGCCGTAGCCCATTGAGCGCAGGAACGGCAGGGGCAGCGCGATCAGCGCCAGCAGGCCGATCGCGACCGTGATGCCGCTGAAGACCACGGCGCGGCCCGCCGTCTCCATCGCTCTCTGCACCGCCTCGTCACCGCTATGGCCGTGACGTGCGCTCCTCGCGCCAGCGCGAGACCACCAGCAGCGAGTAGTCGATCGCCACACCCAGACCCGACAAGCGCGACCAGGAACTGCACGATCGGCGAGACGTCGGTGAACGTCGTCAGGCCGAGCAGCAGCAGGAACGTGGTCATGATCGAGCAGATCGCCATCCCGATCGGCACGATCGCCAGGAAGGAGGCGAAGACGAAGGCGAGCACGATCAGCGCGCCGAAGCCGCCGATCACCGCCTCCAGGAGGACCCCGGGCCCGTCGCCGCCGCCGGTTGACTGCTGAAGCGCGTCGAACCCGGTGACGTGGACTGGCGCCCCTGCCACCGTCATCCCGGCGACGGCGTTCTTCACATCCGTGGCCGCGTGCGGGTTGTCGCCGAAGCTCGAGTTGGGGTCGGGCTTCGGGTAGACGATCGCGAAGGTCGTATGGCCGTCGTCAGAGACGAAGGTCTTGTTTCCGGTCGAGGCGTAGGACGCGACCCGCGAACCCGGCAGCGCCTTGGCCAGTGTGTCGTCGAGTTTCGTCAGGTCCGCGCTTCACCTGCGGGGAGTCGACGGACTGCCCGGCGGGCAATGTGACCACCGGCAGCAGGGGAGAGGTGTCCCCGCCGGTGCCGTTGTACTTCGCGGCGATCGCCTGATTCGTCTGCCACCCTTCCTTATTGGGCACGGAGAACTTCTGGTTGAGCGCCTTGCTCGCGGGGCCGGCGGCCATGATGCCGGCGATGGTCAGCAGGACCCACGAGATGACGACTGTTTTCTTGTGGGCCAGGACCCAACGGGTGAGTGATGCCACGAGGTTCCCTCCTGTGATTGATCTGGTCAGTACTTCCAAGACGGTTGAGATGGCGCAGCATGGACATCGCGCGCCCCACCTTCAATTGGGGATGACCCCTAGATAGCCCTCAACTCATCGCACTTGTGTGACGAACCGGCGCTCCGCTCCGTGACAGCACGATCGGTCGCTCTTCTGTATAGTCAGCACGACCGATCGTGCTAACTATGAAAGGATCGATCATGTCGAACGGAAGCAATGGCGAGTTGCAGATGTATTCCATTCGCCGCAAGAACGCCTGGGCATCGCCCGCGGAGCTGGAGCAGGCCGCGGCGCGCTCGAAGCAGGTCGCGGACGATGAGTTCCCTACGGACATTCGCTGGATCCGCAGCTACGTGATCGCGGAGGAGGACGGCACGCTGGGAAGCGTCTGCATCTACCAGGCCGCCAGCCCCGAGGCGATCCGCAAGCACGCGCATCGCGTCGGAATGCCCGCGGACGAGATCTGGGCCGTGGCCGACACCGTCGTGATCCGGCCCGATCCGGATCGGGAGCCGGTCGCATCGTGAGCCGATGGGCGGCGGGCGGTCAGAAATCCGCCCGCCGCCCGGAGGTTCTCAGGTCGTCGCCGCCTCCAGCCGGCGCTCGATCGCCCGCCGCCCCCGCTTGACCGGCTCGCGGTCCTGGGCCACCGCGAACTGGGTGTTCGCCAGCAGCAGGAAGGCCTCGAGCTCGAAGGCCAGCTGCTCTCCATCCTCGGACTTGGAGATCGTCCCCTCCTTCTGGGCGTCCCTGATGGCCGCCTGGAGGCCGCCGAGCCAGTCGCCCATGAAGGCGACCATCCGGTCGCGAACGGCGCCCGGCTGCTGGCTCACCTCGACCATCACGGCGGCGAAGAAGCAGCCGCCTGGGAAGGTCCCCGACTCGACGTAGCGGAGGTAGGCGTCGAGCAGCGCCCGTAGCCGCTCGAGGCCGCCCGCATCTGGCGAGGCAGCCTCGCGCACCTGCTCGTCGAAGATCTCGTCGGCGGTTTCGATCGTGGCCAGCTGGAGCTCCTCCTTGGAGCCGAAGTGGGCGAAGAGGCCGCTCTTGCTCATCCCGACGGCGTCCGCCAGACGGCTCAAGGAGAGCCCGCTGATCCCCTCCACGGTTGCGAGCCGCGCGGCCTCGTTCAGGATGGCGTTCCGGCTGCGCTCGCCGTCGATGCGCTGCCTGCGGGAGGGATGCGGTTTCGATTTGGACGCTCTACTTGCCATCTACCCAACTTAGCACGATCGGTCGTTATCTCTAAAGCCGAGCTGCTTGCCGACGGCGGCGCCCCCGAGATCCAGCGTGCCATCAGCGCGAGGACCCTCGGGCTGCAGTTGACCCTTAGGCGTCAGGGTCAGGCGCGGCTAGGCGCGCTTGTGTGACTACGTAACACCCTGACCGGGGGCGGCGGCAACGACATCCTGAACCCCCGGCGGCAACGACATCCTGAACCCCGACAGCGCGCCACTGGGCTCGACGAGCGGGCGAGCCGCCGGGACGCGCGATACCAACGGCCTGAACGGCGGGCCCGGCAACGACAAGCTTTGGGGCGAAGCGGGCGAGGACTTCCTGATCGGGGGGCTGGGCAACGACCAGCTGGTTGGCGGTCCCGGCAGGGATAGGCAGAGGCAATAGCCACTCGCAGCACGTCTTCGACGAGCTCGATCCGCTACAGCCCCAGCTGCTTCCCCAGGATCTCCTTCATCACCTCGTCGGTGCCGCCACCGATCGGGCCGAGTCGGGCGTCGCGGTAGGCCCGCTCGACGCCGTACTCGCGCATGTAGCCGTAGCCGCCGTGGATCTGGATCGCCTCGTCGGCGACGTCGCAGATCGCGCGCTGCGTGTAGAGCTTGGCCTGGGTGACCTCGCGGGTCGCGTCTCCGCCGGCCGCGAACTTCCGGAGGCAGGCGTACGTGAGTGCTCGCGAGACCTCGATCTTCACCGACATCTCGGCGAACTTGTGGCGGATCGCCTGGAAGCGGCCGATCGGCCGGCCGAATGCCTCGCGCTCCTTGGCGTATTTGAGGGTCATCTCGAAGACCTTCTGCATCCCGCCCACGGCGCCGAGTGCCATGGTCAGCCGCTCCCATTGGAAGTTGGCCATGATCAGCCTGAAGCCCTCGTTTTGCTCGCCGAGGAGGTTCTCGTCCGGGACCTCGACGTCGGTGAACGAGAGCTCGCCGGTGTCGGATGCGTGCCAGCCCATCTTCTCGAGCTTCGAGACGACCTCGTAGCCGGGCATGTCCCGCTCGAGGACCAGGAACGAGATGCCGTGGTGGCCGCCCTCCTGGGTTGTCTTGACCGCGCAGACCAGGAAGTCCGCGCGCACGCCGTTGGTGATGAAGGTCTTGGCGCCGTTGACGACGTAGCCGCCGTCCACCTTTCGGGCGATGGTCCGCAGCGAGGCGACGTCGGACCCGGCGCCGGGCTCGGTGATCCCGAGCGCGCCGACCAACTCGCCCTTGATGCCCGGGACGAGCCAGCGCTGCTTCTGCTCCTCCGTGCCGAACTTCCAGATCGGCGGCATTGCGATCTCGGCGTGGGCCCCCAGTCCTGCCGCGACCCCGCCGCTGCCGCCCGAGCGAGAGAGCTCCTCGACCCAGACCGCGTCATGGACGTAGTCGCCGCCCTGGCCGCCGTACTCGGTCTCGAACTTGAGGCCGAGGAAGCCGAGCTCGCCGCAGCGGTTGTACAGCTCGCGCGGGAACTCGCGCGCGTCCTCCCACTCCTCGATGTGGGGCGCGATCTCCTTGGTGACGAAGCGCCGCACCGACTCGCGCAGCTCCTCGTGCTCCTCGGTGAATGGCGGGAGGGGGGCGCGCTTGCCGGTGTCCTTTATGACGGCGACGGTGGCCTCCAGTCCTCCATCATCGTGTAGCCGCGCCCGGCGTGGTCGAAGCCGAGCAGATCGCCCTGCGGGTTCTTCTTGCCGCCGTGGTGGTAGGCGCGGACCTCGGCGATCTTGCCGTCCCGCATCAGGAACCACTCCGTGCCGCGGTCGAGGCGCTTCTCGCCCGATTTCGGGTCGCGCCAGGTCATCGTCCACTCGATCACGGCCTCGTCGCCCTGCTCGATGCCGTGCTCGAGGTACCACTGGCCGTCGATCATCTCGACGCCCATCTTGGAGTTCTGGCCGATCCGCTCGGCGCCCTCGTGCGGCCCGAGCCGCGTGTAGTAGTGGACCGCGTCGTCGGTGAAGTGAGAGGCGACCAGGTCGGCGTCTCCCGTGTTGAGGGCTTCGTAGTAGGAGCGGATGTGGTCGAGGTTGCTCACGCGGCAGTCGTTATACGGGGTTTGTCGATCTGGCCGGAGATGGTTCGTCGTTAGGGTGAACGCGGCGACAGGCGCCGCTTGAGATCGAGGAGGAATGCATGAAGTTTCTGCTGGCGTTCGCGCGGGACCGGGAGAAGATGTACGACGCCTCCGAGGAGGAGATGAAGCAGGCGATGGAGGCCTGGAACGCCTTCAACAAGGAGGCGATCGACGCCGGCGTGCTGATCGCCAACGAGGCGCTCGAGCTCCCGGAAGAGGCAAAGACCGTACGGGTCTCCGCGGGCCGACCAAGCCGTCATCGACGGTCCGTTCACCGAGACCAAGGAGCAGCTCGGCGGCTTCTGCCTGATCGATTGCGCCAGCCTCGAAGAGGCGATTGGCTGGGCGAAGAAGGTGCCGATAGGCGACGGGGTCGAGGTCCGGCAGGTGAAGGACCTCTCTGAATACGGCTATGACAGCGGGAGCCCGGGGCTGATCCAGGCCTAGAGCCCGTAGCTGCGGCCGATCACCTCGAGCATGACCTCGTCGGTGCCGGCGCCGATGCGGTTGAGGCGGGAGTCGCGGTAGGCGCGCTCGACCTCGTACTCCTTCATGTAGCCGTAGCCGCCGTGGATCTGGATGCAGTCGTCGGCGACCTCCTCGATGATCCGTGAGGCGTAGAGCTTCGCCTGGGTGATCTCGCGGACGGGGTACTCGCCGTTGGAAAAGCGCCAGGCTGTCGCGTAGACCATCTGCTTGGCGGCCTCGATCTTCACCGACATCTCGGCGAACTTGTGGCGGATCGCCTGAAAGCGGCCGATCGGGCGGCCGAAGGCCTCGCGCTCCTTGGCGTACTCCAGGGTGCGATCGAAGACCCGCTCGGCGCCGGAAACGCAGCCGATTGCGGCAACCAGGCGCTCTCCCTGGAGCTCCCAGCTGATGTGGTAGAAGCCCTTGCCCTCCTGGCCGAGCATGTTCTCCGCCGGAACGCGGACATCCTGGAATGAGAGCTCTCCGGTGTCCGAGGCGTGCATCCCCATCTTCTCGAGCTTGCGGGAGACGCTGAAGCCCTCGACCTCCTTGCCGTCGGTGTCGCGGATGTCGACGATGAAGAGGGTGATCCCGTCGTGTCCGGCGTTGGGGTCGGTCTTCGTAACCAGGACGATGTAGTTGGCGCGCAGGCCGTTGGTGATGAAGGTCTTGGAGCCGTTGATCACGTACTCGTCGCCGTCGCGCTTGGCGGTGGTGCGGATACCGGCGACGTCGGAGCCGGCACCCGGCTCGGTGATCCCGAGCGAGCTGATCAGCTCGCCCTTGATGGAGGGGACCAGGTAGCGCTGCTTCTGATCCTCGGTCCCGAGCAGGTGGATCGGCGGCGTTGCCATGTCGGTGTGGACCGCAAAGCCCATGTTGAGGCCGCCGCAGCCCGAGTAGCTCATCGCGTCGGCCCGGACAAGCGAGTAGAAGTAGTCGCCGCCCTGGCCGCCGTACTCCTCCGGGTAGCAGAGGCCGACGTAACCGAGGTCGGCCGCCCGCTTCAGGATCGAGTCGGGCCAGAGGTTCTCCTCCCATTCGAAGCGGTGCGGGGTGCACTCCTTCAGCACCCACGACTTCATCGACTCGCGCAGCTCCTCGTGCTCGTCCGTGAAGATGAAGTGCTTGCGGCTGGCGCCGTGATCGGGCTTGATGACGCTGGAAGTCGCGGTGGCCACTGCTCGTTCTCCTTGTCCTCAGGGTGGAGCGGGGCGCATTCGGCGCGTCCGCAAAGTGAATAGTAGGACTTCCTACTTCCTACTGCAAGCCGCACCATGAAGGGAATTTCCCAGGAGTGAAGTATCGGGTTAATGCGGATGTATCGATACCCGATCCTCCATAAAGTCATATGGACGAAAGTACTAAGAAGGCAGTAGGCACTTGGAATTTCCACCCGTAGCCGTACCCCATGGGGAGATGAATTTGACCGCGGCGACCCCATCCAGCGGTCTGCCACCCGGCCCACGTGCGCCGGGGTGGTTGCAGACGTCGGAGTGGATGTTCCGGCCGATCGAATTCATGGACCGCTGCCGGGAGCGGTACGGCCGGATCTTCACGATTCGACTCGGGCCCGCACAGAACGTGGTGATGGTCGGCACCCCCGAGCTGGCCAAGCAGGCTCTCTCGCGGGACCCGGACATCCTCAGGGCCGGGGAGACGAATGGCATCTTCCGGCCGGTGGTCGGGTCCAACTCCATCCTGTTGCTGGACGGGGATGCGCACATGCAGCAGCGGCGGATCCTGCTGCGCGGCCTCGGAGCGTCACACGCAGCCCAGTTCGTTGATCAGGTCCGGGAGATCGCCGCCAAGCGGATCGAGGGCTGGGAGACAGGACAACGGCTGAAGCTCCACGAGGAGATGGAGGCGATCTCGTTCTCATCCATCATGAGAGTCGTCTTCGGGGAGCACTCGGACGACTCGCACAGCGAGCTCCGCCGGCTGATCCCGGAAATGATGGATCGCTGTGACTCGCCCTTCACGCTGATGCCCTGGTTCCGCCGCGAGCTCGCCGGAAGTTCACCGTACGCACGGCTGATGCGAGTGCTCGACAAGATCGACGAGATCCTCTTCGAGGTGATCACCGAGCGGCGCGCCGATCCGATGACCCAGTTCCGCGACGACACGGTTTCCCTGCTGATTCGGGCCGAGCACGAGGACGGGTCGCCGCTGAGCGACCAAGAGGTGCGGGACGAGATCCTGACCATGATCATGGCCGGCTACGAGACGACCACCAGTGGATCGGCTTGGGCCCTCGAAAGGCTTCTTCGATCGCCTGAAAAGCTCCAGCGACTCACCGACGAGATCGAAGCGGGTGGCAAGGACACTTATCTGGAAGCGGTCGTCAAGGAAACACTCCGGTCCCGACCGGTCGTGCCGGTGGTTGCACGACACGTCAGGCAGCCGGTGGAGCTGGGCGGCTACACGATTCCTTCCGGCTCGATCCTGATGGTCTCCATCTACCTCGTGCACAGTGATCCGGACACCTATCCGGAGCCGGACGAATTCCGACCCGAACGGTTCCTCAACGGCACCCCGGAAGATGCCGCCTGGATTCCCTTCGGAGGTGGCGTGCGTCGCTGCCTCGGCGCCCGCTTCGCCGAGCTCGAGATGAAGGTCATCCTCACGCAGGTTTTGACCACCGCGCGGCTTCGCGCGGTCGGGCGGAAGCCTGAGGGTTTCAAGCGCAAGCGGTTCACTTTCGCGCCTGAGGGTGGCGCGGCTGCCGAGGTCGAGGCGCTCGTGTCGCCGCAGAGCTCGCTGGGCACGAGACGTTTCGTTAGGCGCGCACCGCAGGTTTCCGTGCCCGGGCCGTGGAAGTAACCCACCAGGGGGCTGAAACCGGGGGCTGAAACCGCGCTCCCCATCCTGGTTAAACGGGGCTCGGGGTCCGTGAAAATGGGGCAAAATGGTTCGATACCGAATTCTGCTCTCGAAAAATGTCCAATGTGCGCCGAAACTCTTCAGTAATCCATGGGGCTAGTAGCAGCAGTGGGAGGTGTACCGCCGGATCCCGAGGCCGGTAAGGCTTCGGATCGGCTGAACGACCGACGCCTGCGGTCGCACAAGCCGCAGGAGTTGCTCGCGGGCCCGGCCGCGGCGCGTCCGATCGCGTTGGCGCAGGCATACCTGGGCGCGGGAGCAGCTGTCATCGGGGCTCTCGGCGTGCTCTTGCCGCACCCCGCGTATTTCAACGTGCCCGCCATCCTGGCGGTCGACGCCACCGCATTGATCTGGGCCGCCTGGATGTTCAGAACGGCAGGTCGCATTCCGTTCTGGCTGCTGCGGCTCGGGCCGGCGCTGGCGACGCTGATGACGTCCGCCGCGGTTCATTTCAGCGGCGACGCGACCAGCGGCTACGCCCTCTTCTACGTGTGGGTCGGGCTGTACGTCTTCTACTTCCCAATCACAAACAAGGATGCGGCCCTCAACGTGCTCTGGGCCCTCCTGAACTACGGGGTGGTCATCGCCATCACCCCGATCGACCCCCCGGGTGGCTCGAATGTCGTGATCCATCACATCGTGATCACGGTGGGAACACTGGTCACGGCCGCGACGCTGCTGACCTACCTGCGAGGCAGGGTGGAGAAGCTCCTCGGGCGGCTCACGGATGCCGCCCGCACCGATCCGCTGACCGGGATGCCGAACCGCGTCGCCCTGCACGAGGTGCTGGAGAGCGAGATCGATCGCGCCCAGCCCCACGGGCGCCCGGTGAGCCTCATCGTCCTCGACCTGGACCGTTTCAAGCGCATCAACGAGAGCCTCGGACTCCCCGGCGGGGACAGAGCCCTTCGCCAGGTTTCGCGCCTGCTCGACGAGGCCGTACGCCGAATGGACTTCGTCTCGAGGTCGGGCGGCGAGGAGTTCGCGGTCGTCCTGCCGGAGACGAACCAGCACCAGGCCTTCCTGTTCGCTGAGGAGCTCCTCGACAAGATCCGTGACACCTCCGTTGCGGCCGGTATGAACCTGAGCGCCTCGGCTGGAGTGGCGGTGTTCCCGGATCACGGCGGCGATCTCGAGACATTCACAGCCGCGGCAGACCGTGCGCTGCACGCAGCCAAGGCCCTCGGACGCGACCGAGCGGTGATCTACAGCCCCGAGGTCACAACTGTCCTGGGCGCGGTCAGCGGACGCCGGAACGTCGAGACCCAGGCACATCTCGCGACTGTGCTGAGCCTTGCCGAGGCGCTCGACCAGCGCGACTCCGGGACCGCAAAGCACAGCCAGACCGTCGGCCGCCTGTGCGAGATGATGGCCCAGGAGCTCGGATTCGAGGACGATCGCATCGAGCGCCTCCGGCTCGCGGGGATCCTCCACGACATCGGCAAGATCGGCGTGCCCGACTCAATCCTCTGCAAACCAGGCCCATTGACGACCGAAGAGATGCAACAGATGAGGCGCCACCCGGAGCTCGGCGCCCGGATGCTCTCGAGCAGTGAGCTGGATGACGTGCGCGAGTGGATACTCGCTCACCACGAGCGACCCGACGGCACCGGTTACCCGCTGGGCCTGACCAAGGAGGAGATTCCGGTTGAGGCCTCCATCCTGTCCATTGGGGACGCCTACGAGGCGATGATCAGCGACCGCGTGTACCGCCCGGCGATTGGCCCGGATCGCGCGCGCGAGGAGCTCCTGGACGGAGCCGGCACGCAGTTCTCGCCCGCCGTCGTTGAGGCATTCCTCCACGCCATCGACCGAGTCGATATTCCGGTCAGCTGAGCTCGGCCTGCTGCCTGCGGCCAAGCCATCTCGGCGACCACCAGGCCGCCCCGCCGAGCAACCCGAGTATTGCCGGCAGGAGGAAAGCTCTGACGATCGTCGCGTCGACGAGCACGGCGACCGCCGCCCCGACGGCGACCTCCTTCACGTAGATCAGGTCTGAGAAGACGAATGCTCCCATCGCCACGGCGAACAGCAGGGCCGCGGCGGTGATCACTCGGCCGCTCGAGACCAATCCGTCGGCGATCGCCGCATCTTCGGTCTCGGTGCGCCCCCTTGCCTCCCCGATCCGCTGGAGCAGGAACACGCCGTAGTCGGTGGAGAGGCCAAAGACAACAGCGAAGAGCAGGATCGGCATCGATGTGTCCAGTGCGGACTGGCTCGTGTAGTCGAGCGTGCTCTCGAAACGCCCGTCCTGGAAGACGAACACCAGCACTCCGAACGCGACACTCACGGTGAGGGTGTTCATCACCAGGGCGATCAGTGGCAGCACCACGGATCCGGTCATCAGGAAAAGGATCAACACCGTGGAGAGGACGATGAACCCCAGGGCCAGCGGCAGATGGGTAGCCAGGCTATGCCTCTGATCGACCAGCTCAGCCGGCGCTCCCGCAATGAGCGCCCTCTTTGCCCAGGGCTCGTCCCGAGCATTCCGGACCGCGTCGAGGGCCGCGTTCGAATATGGATCGACGGCCAGCAGCGCGTCGACTCGAAACACTCCGTGAGCGACCCGAACCGGCTGCTCGACCGTCGCGATCGCTCGATCTCCCTTGAATTGGCGTACAGCCGCCCGGGCGGTCGGCCCGTTGGGCGTGACGGCGACGATGCGATCGGCAGGGTTTGACGCAAAGTCCTTCGCGACGGCATCGTCGACCTGCCGGGCACTCGCGGTCCGGGGCAGGATCCGCGCGTTCGCCTGGGTCAGCTCGACCCGCAGGATCGGCAAGCCGGCGATCACCATGACGGCGATCGCGACGAGGGCGACGCTGACCGGATGGCCGAGCACGAACCGGGCGAGTGCGAACCATCGCCGGCGACTGGGGGTTCCCTGCAGCGCCGGCGGCGCCAGGGCGTTCACCTTCGTCCCGAGCAGCGCCAGGAGGGCGGGCAGGAAAAGCAGGCATACCGCCGCGGACATCAGCGCGACAAGGGCCCCGCCGATCCCGATCGAGTAGAGGAATCGCTGCGGAAAGATGCACAGCGAGACCAGCGAGACCGCGACCGTCAGCCCGCTGAAGAGGATCATCCGCCCGATCGCGGCGGTGGTCGCCACGAGCGTCGCCTCGATCGTCTTCTTGGTCTTGAGCTCTTCTCTGAAGCGGGTGACGAGGAACAGGCTGTAGTCGATCGCAAGCCCCAGACCGAGTCCGGTGACGATGTTGATGGCGAAGGTGTCGATGTCGACCAGCGGCGTGAGCGCGTTCAGCAGGAGGAGGCTGGTCAGGATCGAGAGCGCTCCGACGGCCACCGGCAGGAGAGCTGCCACAAGTCCTCGGAATACGAGCAGGGAGAGCAGGAGAAGCAAGGGCAGCGCGAACAGCTCGATCCGCTGCAAGTCGTCCTGCGTGGTCTTGGTCAGCTCGTCGACCGTGGCCGCAGCGCCCCCCACCTTGGCCGCGGAATCCCCCGCGAAGCGGTCTCGAACAGTCGCCCCGACGTCGGAGATGTTGTCGACGTCGGCGGAGATGTAGGCGAGCAGCAGGGCCTCGCGGCCGTCCGTCGAGACGAGCCGTGGATCCGAGAGGGGGGTGACAATCCGGCGGATTCCCGGGACCGTTCGCAGCCTGGCCATCGCCCGGCGCGTTTCTGCGTTGAGATCGCCTGAGCGCGGCTTGACCAGAATCTCCACCTCGGGAATCGGCCGCTGGCCGGTGGCATCCCGAAGCTCCGTGTACGCGCGCGAGCTCGGCGACGCCGGGTCCTGGAAGCCGAACGGCTTGACGTTGTCGAAGACCGTCCGGCCTCCGAGCACGCTGACGACGGCGACGAGCCCGGCAACGAGCGTCAGCGCTCTCCTCCTGCGATAAGCGAACTGCCCCAACTTCCGCACTGCGTCGATCCTATGCGCGGTACCGGGTAATTGCCTATGGGGATTTTCCGTACCTGGGCGTGGTAAACCCCTGCACGACAGTAAGCAGTAAGACGTAGCACTTCCCATTTTCGCCACTTTCCACTAGGGTGGCTGGCCGATGGCCGAGGAGCTCCTCTATGAGGTCGCCGACGGGGTCGCCACGGTGACGCTCAACCGTCCCGACCAACGCAACGCGCTGAACGGCGAGCTGCTCGCTGCTCTGGTCGACGCGATCAAGAGCGCTCGCGACGACGAGGCGGTGCGAGCGGTGGTCCTGACCGGGGCCGGCGACAAGGTCTTCTGCGCGGGCGCCGACCTGGGCGGGTTCGCAGCCGACGTGCCGCTCGTCGACAAGCACTTCGCCTCGGACCTCTTCCTCGAGTTCTTCCGGTTGATGCCGCGGCTCGGCAAGCCCTCGCTCTGCGCCGCCAACGGCCATGTGCTGGCCGGCGGCATGGGCCTGGCGCTCTCCTGCGACCTGCTGATCGCGAAGGAGGGGGCGCGCTTCGGCACTCCCGAGATCAACGTCGGCGCCTTCCCCTACATGATCATGTCGATCATCTACCGCAACGTTCCGCGGAAGAAGGTCAACGAGATGATGCTCCTCGGCGAGCAGATCTCCGCGGAGCAGGCGGTGACCTACGGGCTCGCCAACAAGGTCGTCCCGGAGGGCGAATTCCAGGCCGCGGTCGACGAGTGGGCTACCAAGCTCGCCTCCAAGAGCCCGGTGCTCATGCGGCTCGGCCACGACGCGATGTACCGACAGCAGGACATGGCGCTCGACGACGCGCTTGAGTTCCTGCGCTCACAGCTCTCGCTCACCTTCACGACGGAGGACATCCAGGAGGGCGTCAAGGCGTTCTTCGAGAAGCGCGAGCCCGAATGGAAGGGGCGCTGAATTGGCAGCCACCGACGAGACCAAGGCTTCTCAAGAACACCAGGGCGAGGCGCCGGAGGCGCCTGGCACCGTCGAGGGCGGCGAGGACACAGGCATGAAGGGGCTCACCGAGGACGTCCACGCCCGCCGCGATCAGGCGAAGCTAGGCGGGGGCGAGGAAAAGATCGCGCTCCAGCACGAGCGCGGCAAGCTCACGGCCCGGGAGCGGATCGACCTGCTCTGCGACCCGGGCACCTTCGTCGAGATCGGCATCCACGGGCGGCCCCACTTCTCACAGCGGCAAATGGAGGGGAAGGACGCTCCTGCCGACGGTGTGATCACCGGCTGGGGTGACGTCGACGGGCGCCGCTGCTGCATCGCCGCCTACGACTTCACGGTGATGGCCGGCTCGATGGGCGCCACAGGCGAGCTGAAGGTGAGCCGACTGCGCGAAATGGCGCTCTCCAAGCGCATGCCGTTCATCTGGCTGCTCGATTCCGCAGGCGCGCGCATCCAGGAGGCGGCCGGCTCGCTGTTCGCCGGCTCCGGTCACCTCTTCCAGGAGGAGGTCGTGATGTCGGGCGTGATCCCGATGGTCGCGGCCATGCTCGGCCCCTGTGCGGCCGGCACCGCATACATCCCGGCGCTCTCGGACTTCGTGCCGATGGTCGTCGGACAGGGGGCGATGGCTTTGGCCGGCCCGCACCTGACCAAGGCCGTTACCGGCGAGGACATCTCCATGGAGGAGCTCGGCGGCGCCAAGGTCCATTGCCGGAAGTCCGGTGTCGGCGACCTGGAGGTGAAGGACGACGCTGAGTGCATCCAGGTCGTCAAGGACTACCTCTCCTACTTCCCGACGAACTGCGAGGAGCAGCCACCCGTCCGCGAAGCGAAGGATCCCGAGGATCGGATGTCCGAGAAGCTGCTCGACATCGTCCCCGAGTCACCGCGGCACCCGTACGACATGTACGACGTGATCCGCGAGATCACGGACGACGGCGAGTTCTTCGACATCAAGCCGAAGTTCGCGAAGACGATCATCACCTGCCTCGCCCGCTTCGGCGGCCAGCCCGCCGGAATCGTCGCCAGCCAGCCGAAGCAGCTCGGTGGCATCCTCGAGAACGACTCAGCCGACAAGGCCGCCCGCTTCATCAACCTCTGCGACGCCTTCAACATCCCGCTCGTCTTCCTCCAGGACGTGCCCGGCTTCATGGTCGGCGCCAAGGTCGAGCACGCCGGGATCATCCGGCACGGCGCCAAGATGCTCTACGCCGTCTCGCGCGCGACGGTGCCGAAGGTCACCGTCGTGGTCCGCAAGGCCTACGGCGCCGGCTACTACGTGATGAACGGCAAGGCCTACGAGCCCGACCTGATCGTCGCCTGGCCATCCGCCGAGATCTCCGTGATGGGCGCCGAGGGCGCGGTCAACATCATCGGCCGCTCGGCGATCGAGGCGTCGGACAACCCGGAGGAGACGCGGGAGAAGATGCTCGAGGCCGTCCGCAAGCAGATCGACCCCTATATCGCGGCCGGCAACGCGATGATCGACGACATCATCGACCCGCGCGAGACGCGACCGACGATCGTCCGCGGGCTACGGATGGCCGCGGGCAAGCGGGTGCAACGGCCGTGGAAGAAGCACGGGGTGATGCCGGTATGAACGACGCACCATTGGACGTCGCCCACCGGGGCTATGCGTGCTGGGAGGCGGGCGACATCGACGGGATGCTCGAGCTGACGACACCCGACTTCGAGTTCGTCCCGGCCATCGCCGCCGCCGTCGAGGGCGGTTCGATCAAGGGCCGCGACGCGGTCCGCCGTTTCTTCGCCGACCTGGACGAGACATGGGAGACCTTCCGGATCAGTGCCGATGATTTACGCGAAGCCGGCGGACGGGTGATGGGGATTGGACGGCTCACCGCCAAGGGCAGAAGCAGCGAGCTCGAGCTCGACCAACCGATCTACACGGTCCTGTGGTTCCAGGGCGATCGGATCGCGCGCATGCAGAGCTTCCTGGAGGAGTCAAGGGCTCGGGCGGCGTTCGAGGAGAGCGAGGCGGCGTGAGCGAGGCGAAGCAGATCGTCGTCGAGCGCGGGGTGATCACGTTTGACGGGCAGGTGATCGAGAGCTTCGGCTTCGGGATGGATCCATCGCAGCGAGTGCACGTCGCGTTTTTGGACGAGATCAAGCTCGACCAGGGAGGCCGCTTCAGCGACGCGTCGGTCAGCTTTCACTCAACGAAGCAGGTGACATTGGCCTCGGGCATCTTCACCGAGGAGGAGTTCAAGAGCCCGGAGCTGGCTGAGCTGCTCGATGCCATCCGCGCGGCCGCTCCCAACCTGGAGGCATCGTGAGCGCGGTGCGGGTCAGCCTCGCCAACGAGAACGTGGCCTATGCGGGTGTGGTCAGTTTCGACGGCCAGGTGTTCGAGGCGCTTGGCTTCGCCGACACCACCGCATACCGCATGCCGATCGAACTGATCGACGAGGTGGAGCTGGATGGCAACTTTCTGAACGTGTTGAGCAACCCCGCCAAGGGCGACTCGTATGGCATTCAGCTCCCGATCAAGCCGAGCGACGACGAGACGATCGCGCTGCAGGATCTAGTTGCCGCGGTCCAATCAGCCATCGACGAAAGGGGAGGCGGATGAGCCGCTTCGAGGACCCGGTGATCATCAGCAACTCGATCTCGGGCGCGATCGCCAACCGCGACCAGTGTCCGTCGATCCCGTACACCCCCGAGGAGTACGCGGCCGAGGCGCGGCGCGCGGTCGACGAGGGCGCTTCGCAGATCCACATCCACGCCCGCACCCCCGACGGCACTCCGTCGTACGAGATCGAGGACTTCCAGGCGATCACCGAGGCGATCAGGGCCGAGGTCGACGACGTGATCATCAACTACTCGACCGGCGCGATCGGCGTGCCGATCGAGAAGCGGCTCGAGTACCTCCGCGCGCTCCGCCCGGACGTCGCGGCTCTGAACATGAGCTCGATGAATTACGCCAAGTACTCGCGGCGGCGCAAGGACTTCGTCTTCAAGGCCGTCTTCGAGAACAGCTTCGACACGATCACGCAGTTCCTGACCGAGATGAACGAGCTCGGGATCCAGCCCGAGCACGAGTGTTTCGACGCCGGCCACGTCGCCAACCTCGATCCGTTCATCGACATGGGCCTGCTGGAGCCGCCGCTGCAGATCTCCCTGGTGATGGGCGTGAACGGCGGGATCCGGCCGAACGCGCGAAACGTCGCCTTCATGTCGGAGCAGATCCCCGGCGGCCCGGAGGGCCCGAACAACTGGCAGGTGATCGGCGTCTCGCGCGATCAGTGGAAGCTGCTCGCCGCCTCCCTGAACCTCGGCGGCAACGTCCGCGCGGGCCTCGAGGACAACCTCTATCTGCCGAACGGCGAGATGGCGAAGTCGAACGGCGAGCTGATCGCCAAGGCGCGCCAGATGGCCGAGGACGTCGGGCGCCGCGCCGCAACCGTCGCAGAGGCCCGCGAGCTGCTCAGAATCCCGAAGAAGGCGGAGGCGAAGGCATGAGCCGCCCACTGGAGGACGTCAAGATCCTCGACCTGACCCGCCTGCTCCCCGGCGGCTTCTGCACGTTGCTGCTCGCCGACCTCGGTGCTGAGGTGATCAAGGTCGAGGACACCGGCCAGGGCGACTACGTGCGCTGGGCGCCGCCCTACTACGGCTCAGAGGAGCACACACCCCTCGGCACCCGCTCGGCGATCTACCTCTCGCTGAACCGCAACAAGCGCTCGGTCCGTCTCGACCTGAAGCAGGAGGGGGGTCGCCAGGCTTTGATCAAGCTGGCCGAGTCGGCCGACGTGCTGGTGGAGAGCTTTCGGCCCGGCGTGCTCGACAAGCTGGGCGTCGGCTTCGACGTGCTGAGCGAGGCGAACCCCGCCCTCGTCTACTGCCCGATCACCGGCTACGGCCAGGACGGCCCCAACCGCGACCGCGCCGGCCACGACATGAACTACCTGGGCCTGAATGGGATCCTCGGCCTGACCGGCGAGGCCGGCGGCCCGCCGATCCAGTCCGGCGCTCAGATCGCCGACCTGGGCGGCGGCGGGCTGATGGCGGCGGTCGGGATCCTCGCTGCGCTGCAGGAGGCGCGACGGAGCGGCACGGGCCAGATGGTCGACATCTCGATGACCGACGGCTCGCTGGCCTGGCTGGCGATGGAGGCCGGCCGCTACTTCGGTTCGGGCGAGGTGCCGGAGCGCGGCAACATCATGCTTTCGGGAGGAATCATCTGTTACCGGCCGTACGAGGCCTCGGACGGCTGGGTCACCTGCGGCGCGCTCGAGCCGAAGTTCTGGGTGCGCTTCTGCCAGGCAGTCGGCCGCGATGACCTGATCGAGAAGCAATTCGAGAAGCCCGGCTCGGACGCACACGGCGAGGTGGCGGAGATCTTCAAGACGAAGAGCCGCGCCGAGTGGAAGGCCTTCAACGACGAGCATGACGCGATGATCGAGCCGGTCCTCGACCTCGACGAGGCGCTCGAGTCGGAGCTGGTGCGCGAGCGCGAGATGGTGGTCAGCTACGAGCAGCCCGAGATGGGCGAGGTCAAGCAGCTCGGCTTCCCGATCAAGCTCTCGCGGACCCCAGCGAGCATCGAGCTGCCGGCGCCCGCCCTCGGCGAGCACACGGAAGAGCTTCTCGCCGAGGCTGGGTACTCCAAGGAGGAGATCCAGGCACTCGAGGAGTCCGGGGCCGCCAAGGGGCCCGATGCAACCGCGAAGCAGGAGCAGTTCCTGGCATGAGCGCCGCGAAGGCACAGACCCAGGGCGAGGAGATGCTCCGCATGGGCGAGCTGGCGCGCGCTTCGGGCGTCTCGGCCGCGACGATCAAGCACTACCTGCGCGAGGGGCTCCTCCCAGAACCGGTCAAGACCTCCCGGAACATGGCCTACTACCCGGCCGAGTTCGTCGACCGGATCAAGATGATCAAGCAGCTGCAGGAGGAGCGATATATGCCGCTCCGGGTGATCAAGGACCTGCTCGAGGAGGACCCGGATCGCGCCAAGGCTCTGATCGAGCTGGGGGACAAGCTCCTCGAGCATGCGCTGGCCGGCGAGAGCGAGCGGGTCAGCGCAGCGGAGGTGCGCCACCGCTACGACGTCCCGCAGGACGTGCTCGACCGGCTCGCAGGGCTCGAGGTGCTGACCCCGGACAAGAAGGGCTACTCGCCCAGTGACCTTCGCATCATCGAGGCGATCAGCCGCTTCCGCGCGGGCGGCTACGAGGAGAGGATCGGCTTCACCGTCTACGACACCCTGCGGTACAAGGAGGCGATGGGCGACCTCGTCAAGCAGGAGGTCGACGTCCTGATGGAGCGCCTTGCCGGCGAGATGGACCCCGACGAGGCCATGGCGCTCATCGAGGCCGGCAACCAGCCGCTCAACGACCTGCTGGCCGCGATGCACACGAAGGCGCTGGTCGCCGAGCTGGAGGCGCGGCGCGGCGCCGAGCCCGACTCGAACGGCAGCGACGGCGACAAGAAATAGCCCGCGATGGCGAAGCTCGCCGCCGCGATGCTGGTCGTGTTCCTGGTGCTCACCCTGTTCGTGCGGGTGGCGATCCAGCTGCGGCGCACCGGCAGCACCGGCCTGATCGGGCTGCGGAAGGGTTCGGGGCCGCTCGAGTGGCTCAGCGGGCTCCTCTTCATCGGTGGAATGGCGATGGCAATCGTCTCTCTTCAGCTTGTTCTTCAGGACAACCTCGACCCGATCGAGGCCGTCGACGTCGACGGCCTGCACGTGATCGGCATCACCCTGGCGGCGGCCGGGGGCCTGGCCGTGTTCGGCGCCCAGCTCGGGATGGGTGCGTCCTGGCGGATCGGCGTCAGCGAGGACCAGGGAACGGACCTGATCACCGGTGGCTGGTTCAGGCTCTGCCGCAACCCGATCTACACGGCGATGATCGTGGGATGGACCGGCTTCGCTCTGATGGTCCCGACCTGGCTCGCCTTTGGCGCGGTCGTGGTGATCGCGCTCGGGCTCGAGCTGCAGGTCCGCGTCGTGGAGGAGCCGTACCTCGAGCGAACACATGGCGATGAATACGGGCGCTACGCGTCGCGGGTGGGGCGCTTCGTGCCGGGGGTCGGCCGCCTCCGTTAATCGGGTGGTTGGTGAGTTACCGACCCACGGGGGTCGGAAACTCGCCAACTCGTGTCTCGAGCAGCCCCATGGAGTGCAGGGTCCGCCGGATACCTTCATCGAGGGGTGTGGTCTTCCAGCCGAGCTCCCGCTGCGCCTTCGACGAATCCGGCCGGGCCTGCCAGAGGATGTATTCGAGCTGCCCCTTGGGCAGCAGCGGTGGCCGGCGGGTCAAGCGTGAGAGACCCGCCCCCAGATTGGCGACCGCCTTCGCGACGGGCACCGGCATCCTCGGCGGAACCCGTCCCCGACCCGCGATCCGCTTCGCCGTCTCGGCCAGCTCTCGGAAGTCCGCGTAGCCGTCGGCCAGGATGTAGCGCTCGCCGTCCTTTCCCTTCTCCGCGGCAAGCAGGTGACCCGCGGCGACCCCCTCGACGAACGCGTAGCCGGTGCCGCCCGGCGGAACGGCGGGCAGGCGCTTTCGGACGACGGGCTCGAAGACCTCGTTCTCGAACGATGGCGTCGGCGAGGGCGTCGGGCCGTAGACACCCGAGGGGTTGAGGATCACCACCTCCATGCCGTCGCGCTCGGCCAGCACGAGCTCCTCGGCGTGCTGCTTCGAACGCTCGTAGGCCGTCCCCTTCGGATAGTCGGCCAGCATCGTCTCGTCGAAGCGCTCGCCCGTGTCGGCGTGGAAGACGTCGTGTGTCGAGGTGTGGACGAAGCGACGGATCCCGCCCCGCTTCGCCGCCGCCGCCAGCTCTCCGCTGCCGATCGCGTTGACCTGGTCGAAGATCGCTTCGTCCATGACCCACTGCTCGGGCATGCCCATCGAGTTGAAGACCAGCTCGCAGCCCTCGACGGCTGCGGCCAGGCTTTCCGCGTCGGTTGCGTCCCCCTTCACCGGCTCGATCCCGGCCGGGAGCACGCTTGCCGCCCGCTTTGGATCGCGGACCAGCGCCTTGACCTGATCGCCCTTGTCGAGGAGGGCCGAGGCGATCGCATGTCCCACCTTGCCGGTCGCCCCGGTGACGAGAACCCGCATCGGTCCATCCTATGTGGGCTCGGCCCCTCCGTTCCCGTGGGCGTGCAGGCGAACCCGCTCACCGACTCGGAAGGGCCGGTTGGTGATCAGCACCAGGCCGGCGAGCAGGTTCCCGAGCACCTGCTGGGCGGAGAGTCCGACGACGACCGCCGTGAAGCCGCCGCCTACTGCGAGGGTGCCGGCCTGCAACCCGGCGATCCACAGGGCGACGACGGTCATCAGCAAGATGGTCAGCAGCCGGACCAGGAAGCCGATCGTCCCGGCCGTTCCGGGCTCGAGCCGTCGGTAGAGCGCCGGCGCGAAGCCTCGGGCAAGCATCCGCGCGAGACCCCAGCCGAGGATCACCAGCAGGAACACGGTTGCGACCCGCACTTCGAGGCCGTAGTGCGTGGCAGCAATCGTCTGAGCATCTCTGCGCCGCTTACCCGCTAGATTGACTAGTCAGTCAACGAACCCGAAAACGCACGAAATCGGGCTTGCGTTGGGGGAGAAAAATGCGCGCAGCCGCCATACAGCTCAACTCCACTGACGAATACGACCGCAACCTCGAGGTTGCCGAGCGCCTCGTTCGAGGGGCCGCGGCCGAGGGGGCGGAGCTGGTCGTCCTGCCCGAGAAGTGGACGGTGCTGGGCTCGCCCGAGGCGATTCGCTCGTCCGCGGAGCCGCTCGACGGCCCAGCGTTGACCGCGGCAGCCGGATGGGCGCGAGAGCTTGAGATCAATCTGGTCGCCGGCAGCGTTCCGGAGGTCGTCCCGGAGCAGGAGAAGCTCGCCAACACATCGGTGATGTTCGGCCCGGACGGGGAGCAGCGCGCCGTCTACCGCAAGCTCCACATGTTCGATGTCGAGGTCGGTGACGTCGAGTACCGGGAGTCGGCGATCGAGCAGGCCGGGGATCAGATCGCCCTCGGCGAGGCCGGCGGCGCGATGGTCGGGCTGACCATCTGTTACGACCTTCGCTTCCCCGAGCTCTACCGGATCCTGGCGCTGCGAGGTGCGAGGGTGATCACCGTCCCCTCCGCCTTCACCGAGCGCACCGGCCGCGATCACTGGGAGGTCCTGATCCGGGCCAGGGCGATCGAGGACCAGATCTTCGTCATCGCCGCCGGCCAGATCGGCTTCGCCCCGCCGCACTACCGCAGCTACGGCCGCTCGATGATCGTCGACCCCTGGGGCGTGGTCACCGCCCAGGCCACGGACACCGAGTGCTTCGTCTCCGCCGATCTCGACTTCACCATCCAGAACGAGATGCGTAACAGTCTCCCCAGCCTGCGCCACCGCCGTCCTGACGCCTACCGCTGGCCCGAGGAGGACGCCGACGACGACGTCCAGACCTCGGCTGCCGAGCCCGCCACCCCCGCAGGAGCGCCATGATGGCCCAGTCCCCGGCACCTGACAAGCGCCGCGCCATCCTCGACGCCGCGATCACCGTCTTCGCCCGCCAGGGGTTCCACAGCGCCCGCGTCTCGGACGTGGCGGCCGAGGCCGGCGTCGCCTACGGCCTCGTCTACCACTACTTCGACTCGAAGGACCAGATGCTGAACGAGCTCTTCTCCGAGCGCTGGGCGCTGCTGGTGGAGGCGAGCAAGGAGGTCCGGAGCAGCGATGCGCCGCCGCGGGACAAGCTCGCCGGGGTCGCCAACTTCATCATCGAGTCCTACCGGCACGAGCCGGAGCTCATGAAGGTCATCATCGTCGAGGTAACGCGGGCGGCGAACTCGTTCGGCCGCACGCACCTGCCCGAGATCCGCCAGGCGTACGACCTCGTCGCGGAGATCGTCTCGGACGCCCAGGAGGCCGGCGAGTTCCGTGACGACGTGGACCCGAACTTCGCAGCGATGGTGTTCTACGGCGCGATCGAGCAGTTGCTCACCGGCTGGATCTTCGACTCGATCCCATCTGCGGACGAGGACTACGAGCGCGCCAAGCGGCTCGTCGTCGAGACCATCTGCGACGGCCTGGAGCCCAGGCCCGTCGACGCCGTGGCGGGCTGAGGCTCCGTATGTGGGAAGGACTGGCAAGGACCGAGCGCCAGGACCGGGTCCTGCACGGAACCGCCAAGTTCGCCAACGTCCTGCTCGGCATCGTGCTGCTGCCGCTCTGGCTCTTCGGCCAGCTGATCGGCGGCAGGGTGCGTGACTTCCTGATGGGCCTCGAGCGGCGCGGCAAGCGGCCGCTCCCGGTGCCTCCCGAGCGTGAGCGCTCGATGGACGCGCTGATGAGAGACCTGCAAGCGATCCCCGAGCACCTGCGTCACTCCGATTTCGCGGAGCTGCGGAAGGGACTCGCAGACATCTCCAACTTCGTGGTCGCCCAGAACCGCGAGGGCGCGGTAATCGGCTACCGCTACCCCGCCCAGTTCAAGGACCACATCGTCGAGGGCGCGGACGGCGAGCGGATCGCCGCGTCGATCGCCCTGCAGGAGGCCGCACGGCCCTCGCTGATCGTCGTCCACGGTCTGTTCACCAACAGCCGCTTCGACTACGTCCGCCAGATCGCGGTCCGTGCCTTCTACGAGTGGGGTTTCAACGTCGCCGCCCTCGACCTGCGCAGCTTCGGCATGACCGAGCTGACCAGCCCGGCGCCCTCGACCGCCGGCTGGAAGGAGGGCCTGGACATCCTTGCTCTGGCCCGCTACATGAAGGAGCTCGGCGGGACGAGCGTCGGCGCGCTCGGGATCTCGCTGGGTGGGAGCTCCGTGTTGAACGCCTGCGATGAGGAGGACAGCGCCACCGTCCTCGACGGTGGCATCCTGGCAGTCTCGCCCCCGGCGGTGCCGAAGCTGGCCTGGGAGCGGCTCTCCGAGCCGGTGCCCAGGAGCCATCCGCTCTATCCGATCCACCGCGCCTTCGAGGCTGCCCTGATCTCCCGGGTGCGCTCCGGCCGCTGGCCCCCCGAGGCCGAGGACATGCTGCACGTGTTGGAGCACGTCACGGCGCCGTACTACAAGGTCGACGCCGAGGAGATCTGGACCCGCGCCAGGGGCGTCGACCACGTCCCGGGCTCCAAGGTGCCGCTGCTCGTCCTCCACCCCGAGAACGATCCGATAGTCAAGGTCGAGCACGCGAGGATGCTGCAGCAGGCGGCCAACGGCAACGACCTGGTCCGCGTCTGGATCCTTCCCGCCGGCTCGCACGGACTGCTCGAGGCCGCCGATCCGCGCTGGACCCATGCCGTCTATCGGACCTTCTTCGAGCGCTGGGGGACCTACGCCGAACGCACCGCCGGGCAGGCCAACGGCCGAAGCCCTGAGTTGGTTTACTCCTCGCAAGAGCCCGGGTAGCTTCGAGTCCCGGTAGAGGAGGCAAAGAAATGGACAGTGACATCTTGAGGCGATTGATTTGGGGGGGCCTGCTCGCGGCCACCGGAGCGCTGGCGACCGTCGCCGCGCACCGGCTCTCCGAGGTCATCTGGCGCCGCGTCTTCAATGAGGAGCCGCCCGAGTGACCGACGGCGAGGGCAGCCAGCCTCAGCAGACGCCGTCCACGGGGACGCCGCCCGCGACTGATACCGCGGCCAACGGCGATAGGCGACCCGAGGACATGACGGTGGGGGAGCTCGTTTTCGAGGTCTCCGATCAGGCCTCGGTCCTGATCCGCGAGGAGATCGAGCTTGCCAAGACCGAGGTCACCGAGAAGTTCAACAGCCTGCTGCGCGGCTCGGTCGCCGGGCTGGTCGCCGGGATCTTCGCCCTCCTCGCCCTGGCGCTCGCGATGAACGGCTTCGCCTGGCTGCTCAACGATCTCGTGTTCAACAACCCTTGGGGCGGCTTCTTCGTCGAGGCCGGGATCTTCCTGCTGATTGGAATCGCCGGGGGCCTCTTCGCGTATCGCTCCTTCAAGCGCGCCGCGCCCCCGACGCCGGACATGGCGATCGAGGAGGCCAAGGAGATCAAGGCCGCTTTCGAGGGGCAGAACGGACAGGAGGACGCACATGACTAATCGGGTTGCGCAGTCGCGCACCCTCGGATCAACCACGGACCAGACCCTTGGAATTCGAGGCAATGGGCGCAGAGCCATGCCCGCGCCCGGCACGCGCTCAGCTGACCAGATCCGGCGCGACATCGTCCAGCAGCGCCAGGATTTCGGCCGCTCGGTCGAGGCCCTGCGGAACCGCTGGGTGCAGGTCACCGACGTTCGCCGTCAGATCAGCGAGCACCGCAAGGAGCTCGCCGTCGGCGCCGCCGTGGTCGGCTTCCTGATCGGTGGCGCGATCGCTCTCGGCCGCCGCCGTTAGTGCGAGGGCGCGCGTCAGCGCGACCCGCTTTATGACTCGAGAAGAGACTTCGGAACGCCGCCGATTCCGAGCAGGCCCGGACCGACGTGGGCCCCGATCACCGGACCGACCTCTGAGGTGAAGACGGGGTCCGACCCGAAGATCGGCCGACAGGCCTCCACCAGCCGCTCGGCGGCCTCCAGGTCCTGGACGTGCTGGACCACCCATGCATCGGCGCCCGCCTCGTGGCGCTGGCGTCCGTAGTCGACCATCCGCTCGAACGCCCGGCTGCGGGTGCGGACCCGCTCGATCGGCGTGATCTCCTCCTCCAGAGTCAGGATGGGCTTGATCTTCAGGGTGGTGCCGATCCAGGCGCGCGCCGCGCCGATCCTGCCTCCTCGCCGCAGGTAGTCGAGCGTGTCGACCGCGAACCAGATCTTGAGCTTCGCGCGGGCCTCGTTGGCGCGCTCCAGGGCCTCTGCCGAGCCGGCGCCGTTCTCGGCGGCGTTGGCGGCCGCCAGGATCATCAGCCCCATCCCGCCGGCGCCGGTCTTCGAGTCGCAGACCGCGATCCGCTCTCCGCCCTTGCCGTCGGCGGTGAGCCGCTCCCGCGCCTGCATCGCTGATTCGCACGTGCCCGAGATCCCGGCGGAGAGATGGATCGAGATGATCTCCCTCCCGTCGGCCAACAATGGCTCGTAGACCGAGATGAAATCGCCGACCGAGGGCTGGGACGTCGTCACCGTCTGGTCGGAGACCCGCAACCGCTCATAGAAGGCGTGCAGGTCGGTGATGTCCGCCTCGCGCTCCTGATCCCCCTCGAGCCCGACGTACAGGCTGACCTCCTTGATGTCGTGCGCGTCGAGCAGTTCGCGCGGCAGGTATGAGGTCGTATCGGCTACCACCGCGGTCGCGGGCATTCGAGCGTTCTACCATGCCCGCCTCATGACGAAGACGCTCGTCACCGGTGCGACGGGCTTTGTCGGCCTCCACGTTGCTCGTGAACTCGCTCGCCGCGGCGACGATCTGAGGCTGCTGGTCCGCAAGGAGAGCAACACGAAGCCCCTCGAGGGCATCGAGTTCGAACCCGCCGTGGGAGACGTCACCGACCGGAAGGCGGTGCGGAACGCGATGAAAGGCGTCGAGCGCGTCTTCCACGTCGCTGGCACCACCTCCATGAGGACCCGAGCCCGCGATCGGGTCTTCGAGGTGAACGTTGAGGGAACCCGGAACGTGATGGAGGAGGCGCTGAGCGCCGGCGTCGTCAAGGCGGTGCTCACCTCGAGCTCGAGTGCCGTCGGAGCCGCCAGGAAGGGCGAGACCATCGACGAGGACCAGCCCTTCACCGTCGGCCGTCTCGGCATCGCGTACATCAACTCGAAGCACGAGGCGGAGCTGGTCTCGATGCGGTCGGCCGCGAAGGGGTTGCCGGTCACGATCGTCAATCCGTCGTTCGTGCTCGGGCCCGACGACCCCAACCCGAGCGGGACCTCCAATGCCCTGGTCCGCCGCCTCCTGCTGCGTCGCATCCCCGGGTATCTCGACGGGGCGATCAACATCGTCGACGTTCGCGACGTTGCGAAGGGTCACGTTCTCGCCGACGAGCGAGGTGGGGAGGGCGAGCGCTATCTCCTGACGGGCCGGAACTTCACGCAGCAGCGGCTCTTCGCCGATCTCAGCCGGATCGCGGGGGTACCGCCGCCCCCGGTTCGGATGCAGGGCCGGATGGTGCTGGCCGGGGTGGAGGTGATGGAGCTCGCAGGCCTGCGCCTGCCCACCTCCGCCGACGAGGTCCGCTCCGGCACGCAGTGGTTCACCTACCGCAACGACAAGGCTCGCGAGCAGCTCGGCTGGGAGCCGCGCCCCCACGAGGAGACGCTGGAGGACACCGTTCGCTGGCAGCTAGACGAGCTCGGCAAGAGAGCCGAGGGCCATCGGCTGACCGACCTGGCGCTGCGCGGCACCGGCCGTGCCGTGAGCCTGCTTCCCTTCTCCTGATGAGCGAGCCTCGCCGCGTTCTCTACCGCTGCGGCACCCCCACGAACTTCCTCTGCCCGTGCGGTGCCGTTGCCCGCCGGTTGAAGAAGCGCGAACTCGAGTACCGCACGGAGAGGGTCAGGCGCCGGCGCTCGAACCGCCCCGAGATCGTCGAGCTCACCAAGTTTCCGTACGTCCCGGTGCTCGTCGACGGCGAGGAGGTCGTGAGCGACTCGCGCCGAATCCTGCAGTACCTCGATTGGCGCTACGGAGAGGAATCCGGGCAAAACCCTGATGAGCCGGGGGGAAGGACGTCTACAATTCAGATCGATGAGTGAGGCACTGCAGCCCATCACGCTGACCGACAAGGCGGCGGGCAAGATCAAGGAGCTGCTCGGCGAGCAGGAGAGCGGAACCGAGCAGGCCCTGCGCGTCGCCGTCCGCGGCGGCGGTTGCTCCGGCTTCCAGTACGCCCTCGCCTTCGACGCGCCCAAGGAGGACGACCACCGCTTCGAGAATCAGGGCGTCGCTGTCGTCGTCGACAAGACCAGCATGCAGTTCGTCTTCGGCTCCGAGGTCGACTGGGTCGACGGACTCCAGGGCGCGGGCTTCGCGGTCAACAACCCGAACGTAGAAGCTGCCTGCGGCTGCGGCTCCTCCTTCCAGGTCAAGGAAGACACGGCCGAAAAGGCCGCCGCGGTCTAGCCGGAATCGCTTGCCCTAGCGCTCGATCTGGATCGGCGGGCTCTGCTGCGGGTTGTCCGCCAGGAGCTCTTCCTTGGCAGACATCTGCGAGCGCTCCGGCTGCTCGACGCCGAGCAGCTCAGCCAGCTCGCCGGACTCGTTCATCTCCTCGACGATGTCGGCGCCGCCCACCAGCTCGCCCTTGACGTATAGCTGCGGGAAGGTGCGCCAGTCGGCGATCTCGCCGGTGGCCTCGCGCAGCGGCTCGAGGGCTGGGAGCACGTCCAGCGCGGCGTACTCGACTCCGTAGGGCTCGATGGCCGCGAGGGCGCGCATCGAGTTGCCGCAAGCCGGCGCCTCGGGCGTGCCCTTCATCAGCAGCAGAACCTGGTTCTCGGCGATCAGCTGCTCGAGCTTCTCTTTGAGAGTGGGTTCAGTCACTCGTCGGATCATACGGACCGGCTCAGCCGGGCACGGAGGTCTTGATCGACAGCGAGTGCAGCTCGCCGGTGTCGGAGCGCTCGCGAACCGCGCTCTTGACGAGCCGGTGCTGCTCGATGCGACTCAGGCCCTCGAACTGCGAGGCGGTGACGTTGACCCGCAGGTGGTCGCCGCCGCCCTCGTCGATCACCTCGACCGTCGCCCCCGGCAGGGCCTGCTCGATCAGCTCCTTGACGTCGTCGACGAGCACTTACTTGGCGCCGGCCGCCGTCTTGGCGTGCTCGAGCATCTCCTCGACGCGCACGAACTTCACGCGCGGGCGCCCCTGAGGCTCACCCGCGGCGGTTTCGGCGGCGTCAATGGCCTGCCAGCGCTCGAAGGTGACGTGGTCGGGCTTGCGCTCGTCGAGCAGGGCCTCGATCGAGCCGCGATCGGAGGCGAGCACGGCCTCGGGCACCCTGCCGGCCTCGAGATCGGCGAACAGCTCGTCGACGGTCTCCTGGGCGTCCTTCTTGTTCGTGCCGATCACGCCGGAGGGGCCGCGCTTGATCCAGCCCACCGCGTATAGCCCGGGGACCTGATTGCCCTCCCCGTCGTGGACCCGCCCTGCCTCGTTGTGGATCAGGCCGCGGCCGTCATCGAAGGGGATGCCCTCGATCGGAATGCCCTTGTAGCCGATCGAGCGCAGGACCAGGCCGCACTCGATCGTCTCGCGCTCGCCGGTGTCGACCGCCTTGATTCGGCCGCTCTCGTCTCGCTGAAGCTCGTTCTTGCCGATCACGATCCGCTCGACCTTGCCGTCGCCCTGGATCTCGATCGGGGAGCGGAGAAAGCGCATCACGATCTTCTGGAGCTTGCCCTCGGGGTCGCGTCCCGAGAAGTCCGTGAAGATGTCGACGTTGCGCCGGTTGGTGGGGTCCGCGTCGTCGGACTCGAGCCACTCGCGGCTGATCTCGTCCAGCTCCATCTCCCCGGCGTCGATGTCGATGTCGGCGTTCACCATCTCGCCCAGCTCGCGGACCTCGGGATTGGTGAAGGCGGCCTGCGCGGGACCACGCCGTCCCAGCACCAGGATCTCCTTGACGCCGCTGCCACAGAAGGCCTCGATCGCGTGGTCGGCGGTGTCGGTCTCGCGCAACTCGTCCTCGGTCAGCGCGAGCATCCGGGCTACGTCGGCAGCGACGTTTCCGTTGCCGATCACGACCACCCGCTCGCAGCTCAGGTCGAACTCGTAGTCGGCGAAGTCGGGATGGGCGTTGTACCAGTTGACGAACTGCGTGGCGGGATGCGAGCCGGGCAGCTCCTCGCCCGGGATGCCGAGCTGGCGGTCGGTCGCTGTCCCGTAGGCGAAGACGACGGCGTGGTAGCGCTCGCGCAGCTCGTCTGCGGTGATGTCCTTGCCGACCTCGACGTTTCCAAAGAAGCGGAACTCGGGCCGGGCGGCAGTCTTCTCGTAGACGCGGATCACCGACTTGATCTTCGGATGGTCGGGCGCGACGCCGAACCGCACCAGGCCGTAGGGGGTGGGCAGCCGGTCGAACATGTCGACCTCGGCGTGAGTGCCCTCGTGCTTGAGCACGTGCTCGGCCGTGTAGAAGCCGGCCGGGCCCGACCCGACGATGGCGACGCGCAGCGGCTTGTCCTCTGTACCGATCACAGCGAGCGGGAAAGGGTAGTGACTCAGGCCGGCGTGACCGCCGTTGCGGCAGTCCCATCCAGCGCGTCGAGCGCCCGCCCGAGCGACATCGATACGCAGGTGAAGATCGGCGTGTCGCGCAAGGTGTAGGCACTCGACTCCGTGCCGCGGAGCTCCTGGACGAGGTCGAGGAACTCCCCGGGCTCGTCGCCCTCGAACGAGACGACGAACTCCTGGTCGTCGATGCCGAAGGAGTAGGCGGTGTTGATCGAGATCTCCGGGTGACGGCGGCCGACCTCGATGTGGTTGGCCATGATCCGCCGGCGCTCCTCCAGCGGCAGCCCGTACCACTCGCGCTTCTTGTCGAGCGGGTAGACGAAGAGGTACTTCCGCTCCGAGGTGCAGATCTCCGGGCGGGACTCGGAGTCCGAGTACGGCGAGGGCTTGGTCATCGCGAGATAGGAGTACGGCGTCTCGGCCCAGCGGGCGAGGCCGCTCTGGGCGAGGACGACGTGGAACGTGTGCAGGTCGTCGAGGATCGGGCTCTGGCTGAGCAGCATCAGGTCGACGTCGCCGCGGGTGCCGACTGTCGAATACGCTCGCAAGGAGCGGTCCTCGGCGAAGTCCTCGCAGGCCGCCAGGAACTCGGCCTTGTCGGTCGCCCGCTCCGAGGCGGACCGCCTGCGCCAGGCGGGGTCGAGCTTGAAGAACGTGAACTTGACGAACGTGCGGTCGGCCACGATCAAAAGGTTAGTGGTGGCCGCGCTCGCGGCCGGGGTGCTCGCGTGCGGGCGGGCGGCGCCCGCGGCGGGCATGGGAGTGGAGAAGCCAACGATCACCCGCCTCCCGCCCAACGCGCTCGTGATGGTGCTGCCGTCGGACACCACGGTCGGGCAACTTGCCGCGGCGGGTCTCTCTCCGGGCCTGATGAGCACTGGAATCGGCGAGGTCCCGCCCGAGCAGACCTATCTGGACATCTCCCAGGGCAACCGGGTCGACGACACCCTCTATGACCGGCCGTTGCCGCCGCTCCGCAGCTTCCTCTTCCGAGTGCCGCACTGGCCGCACATCGTCCAACGAGCTGACAGCGCCCCCGCCGAGATCGTTCCCGGGCTGCTGGCCTCGAGTCTGCTGTCCGGCGGGATCCGCTCGGAGGCGGCGCCCGCGGCGGAGTCCGCCGAGCTGATAGCCGTGCGCCGCGACGGCGGCGTGGGGGTGGCCAACTTCGGCAGCCTCACCGTGTTCGCCTCGGGGATAGGCGGGGTCCGCAAAGAGCTGACCGGTATGCCGGCTGACGAGCTTTTGATCGCGTTCGTGGAGCCATCCCGCGGCCGCAAGATCGTGCCGATCGGGATCGCCGGAGGAGGGTTCGAAGGAAACCTCACTTCGGACTCGACCCGCACAGACGGATACGTCATCTCGACAGACATCGCGCCGACGATCCTGCGGCGCTTCGGCATGCCGATCCCGAGCGGGATGGACGGCGAGCCGATCCGAGCCGAGGGCACCGTCGATGCGGGGTCGATCGAGGGGCTCGGGGACCGCATGGCTGCGATCCCGGCCCGCCGAGCCCCGGTCGTGATCGGTTCCCTCGCCGCTTGGATCCTGATCGCGGTCGCGGTGGCGCTGCTCAGGCCCGCCGCTCGCCGGCCCGCGTTCGCCTGGCTCGCGCTGGCCTTTGCCTACATGCCGCTGATGCTTCTGGCCGGGGCGGCGACCGAGCCGGGGGCGGTGGTCGAGGGCCTGCTCGTCGGCGTCGGCGCGACCGTACTCGCCGCGGTAACTCTCGCATTGGTTCGAGGCTGGTGGGCTTTGACCGTCGCCTGTGCGATCACGGTGGTCGCGTACGCGATCGACGTCATCGCGGGCTCCGGGTTGACGCAGGTCTCCCTGCTCGGGCCGAACCCCATCTTCGGAGCGCGTTTCTACGGGATCGGCAACGAGCTCGAGGCGCTGATCGCGGTGATGGTGCCCGTGGCGGTCGGGGCGGCACTCACTGCACGCGGTGCCGGCCGGCGCCCGGCGGTCGTGGCGTTCCTGGCTGTCGGCGTCCTGGCAGGGTTGGTCTTCGCCGTGGGACAGTTCGGCGCCGACGTCGGTGCGGCGGTTGTCCTCTCGCTCGGAGCGGCGGTCGCTGCGATCACCCTGACGTGGGGGCCTGGCGCCTCACGCTGGCGGATCGTCGCCGCAGTGATCGCAGTCCCCGTTGTCGCGCTGGGCGCACTCGCCCTGATCGACCTGGTCTCGGGCGGCAACTCGCACCTGACGCGCTCGGTGCTCGATGCCGGCGGGGCCACCAACCTCGCCGACGTAGCCCAGCGGCGTCTCGAGCTCTCTGCCAACGACTTCGCCCAGGCGGCGGGGAATCCGCTGTTCTGGGTCGTGATCGCGGGTATCGGCGTTTCGATCTGGCGGTGGCGCCGGATCGACGCCTGGCTGCGCCCCGAGCCGCTCGCCCGCGCGGGCGTGATCGGCGCCTGCGCGGCGGTCGCGATGGGCGTGCTGGTCAACGACTCGGGCGCCACCTTCCTCGTGCTCGGATCCCTCGCCCTGGGCGCCGCCTTGGCCTTCGCGTGGGCCCAGGCAGGCACGAACCCGTAGAAGACCGCGTAATCGGGAAACCCCAGGCGGGTAAGTGAACGAGGTGTGACTTCCGCCACTAAGCACAACCAGCACTACCGGTACCCTGGGCCAATGCGCATTGCGCTTGTCTCGCCGTATTCCTGGACTTATCAGGGAGGCGTGAACAGGCACGTTGAAGCGCTGGCGGAGCAGTTCATCGCCCGGGGAGATCACGTTCGAGTGTTGGCTCCTTGGGACCCGCCGGATCGCATCAGCAGACGCCTTCACCGCTCCCACCCCGAGCTGCGGGAAGCTCCCGACTACCTCGTGCCGCTCGGACGCACGATTGGCTTCGGGGCGAATGGCGCCGTCTCGAATATCTCAGCGTTCCCGGAGGGCCCGCTTGCGCTGCGCCGCGAGCTGCGCGCCGGTAACTACGACGTCGTCCACGTCCACGAGCCGCTGGCTCCAATGGTCGGCTGGGACGCGATGGCGTTTCGCGGCGCGCCGGTCGTCGGCACCTTCCACGCCTATTCGACCAAGGCCTTCCCCAACCACCTCGCGACGCTGCTCGGCGCTCGACGCCGCTTCAACCAGCTCTCGGCGCGTATTGCGGTCTCCGAGGCAGCCGCCTGGACGGGGCGCCGCTGGTTCGGCGGCGAGTACACGATCGTTCCCAACGGGGTCGACATCGAGGCAGCCCCGCAGGGGCCCAAGCCGCCGAGCGACGAGCTCCGGCTGCTCTTCGTCGGCCGCTCGGAGGAGCGCAAGGGCCTGCCGGTTCTGCTCGCCGCATTCCAGGCGCTGGTCGAGCACGTGCCCTCGCGGCTGACGGTGGTCGGTGCGGATCCGGAGGAAATCTCCCGCCGCGTCAGCGATCCGGACCTGATGTCGCACATCGACGTGCTTGGCAAGGTCTCCGACTCGATCCTCTGGCGCCAGCTCGGCGAGGCGGATCTGCTCGTCGCGCCGTCGCTCGCCGGAGAGAGCTTCGGAATGGTCCTGATCGAGGCGATGGCCGCAGGCACCGGCGTGGTCGCCTCGGCGATTGCTGGCTACAGCGACGTCGTCACCAACGGCGTCGACGGCGTCCTGGTGCCACCCGCCGACCCGCAGGCGCTCGCCGAGGAGCTCCAGCTGCTTGCGCACGAGCCGGAGCGGATCAAGGCGATGGGCGATGCCGGCCGCCGCAGCGCCGAGCGGTATGCCTGGCCGCGGATCGCTGAGGAGGTCGCGGAGGTCTATGAGCGTGCCGTGGATCCCGCCCCGGCACCCATCTGGCCGCCGGAGGAGATCGCCCGCCGCACGGGCCTCGTCCGGATCGACGGTGGCCCGAAGGCGCCCGCCAAGCGCCTTCCCTCACTGGAGCCGACTCCCGTCGACGGCCGCAGCCGCAGCAAGCGCTATGCCCGCAAGGCCGGCGTCGCCGTCGCGAGCATTCTCGGCTTGGGTCTGACGGCACTGGCGGCGCGCCGCATCGGAGTCGACCAGGTGGCGAGCAACATCATCGACTCTGATCTGAAGTGGGTGCTGATCGCATGCGCGCTCATGGTCGGCGCGATGTTCGCCCGCGCCGCCTCCTGGGTGGCGATCGTCCGGGCCGCGCTCCCCCGCTACCACGTGCGCCGCAGGGACGTGACCTCAGCGACGATGATCGGTGTGCTGATGTCGGCGACGTTGCCGGCAAGGCTCGGCGAGCCCGCCAGGGCGATGGTCCTCTCCCGTCACATCGGCCGGATGCGCGAGACCTTCCCGGTGCTGATCGGCACACTCGTCTCGCAGACCGCCCTCAACATCTTCGCGCTGGCCCTGCTCGGGGGGATCATCGTCTCCACGACCGACCTCTTCCAGGCGAGCACCCAGAAGCTCTTCCTCGTCTCGACGGCTCCTCTGGTCGTCCTGCTGGCCGTGCTGATGGCACCCTCAGTGGTCAAGGTGAACGGTCAGGGCCGCATCGCCCGCGCCATCAAGGCCGTCCGCGGAGCACTGCAGCAGGCGCGCAAGGGCCTGACCGTCTTCCGCGATCCCCGCAAGGGCTCCTTCGCCGCGGGTGCGCAGCTCCTCGCATGGTTCCTGCAGCTGCTCTCCTGCTGGGCCCTGTTCGCCGCGCTCGGACTCGACCACCAGGTCGCGATCGGCGCCGCGGCGGCCTGCCTCTTCGCCGTCAACGTCACGGCCGTCGTGCCGGCAACTCCCTCGAACATCGGGATCTTCCAGCTCGCCATCATCAGCGTGCTCCATCAGGGATTCGGGATCAACGCAGCGGATGCGCTTGCGTACGGCGTCATCCTCCAGGCGGTCGAGATCGCGACCGCGGTCGCGCTCGGGGTTCCCGCCCTGGTGCGCGAGGGCGTCACCTGGTCGGACATGCGCTTGCGCGCCATGTCCGCCGCCCCGGTTCAGCTCTCGGAGCGCCCGCAGCGCGCCCGCGAGCGCGAAGCCGAGCGGATCTCCGCCTAGCCACCGCGGCTCCTTAGGCTGCGCTGGTCGCTGCGCGAGAATGGGCGACCATGGCGACGAACTCCCTCTGTCCCGTCCTGATTCGCCGCGACGACGAGCTCGCCGCGCTCGAGGACGCCCTGCTCGCGGCGCGACGGGACGAGAGCCGCTTCGTGGCCCTTGCGGGTGAGGCCGGCATAGGGAAGACCAGGCTCGCGGCGGAGATTGCGCGCGAGGCTCGCGAGCTCGGCTGCACGGTGTTGGCGGGAGGCTGCAGCGACGCTGAGCTCACGCTTCCGTACCTGCCGTTCGTCGAGGCGATCGGCAACTACCTCGACGATGTCGACCTGAATCAGCTCGCCGAGACGATCGGTCCGGGCAGCGCGGAGCTCGGCCAGCTCTTCCCGCAGCTTTCCCGCGGTGCCACGCCCGAGGGCGCCGCCGATCCGGGCCAGGCGAAGCTGCGGCTGTTCGAGGCGGTCGTCTCGCTGCTCGCGGTCCCCGCCCGCGAGAGCACGCTGCTCCTCGTCGTCGAGGATGTCCACTGGGCCGACGCGTCGACCAGGGAGTTGCTCGACTACCTCGCGCGCCGGCTGGTCGACCTGCCGTCGCTGATCCTGGTCACCTACCGCAGCGACGAGATCAACCGCCGCCATCCCTTGCTCCCCGTGCTCCAGGGTTGGCGCCGTTCCGGCGTGGCGGACGTGGTCGAGCTCCAACCGCTGTCCTCGAACGGGATCCGCGAGATGCTGGCGGCGATCCTCGGTGCGGAGGCTGTCGACCCTGAGCTGCACGAACTGATGCTCGAGCGAAGCGAGGGCAACCCGTTCGTCCTGGAGGAAATGCTGCGAGAGGCCGTCGAGGGATCCGGGCAGGCCGGCTCGAGTGGCCATGGGCTGACGTCATCCCCGCTGCCCGAGACCGTCCGGCACGCGATCCTGCTTCGGGTCCAGCGACTCGAGGAGTCCCAGGTCGGGATCCTCGAGACGGCCGCGATTCTGGGTCGGACCTTCGACGCGGAGATGTTGCTGTCGGTCTCGGGAGAGCCGGATTCCGTCGTACACGGCGCCATCGAGGCCGCGATGGCCCAGCAATTGATCGAGGAGGACCCGAGGCGACCGGGCCGCTACCGCTGGCGACACGCTCTGACCCAGGAGGCGATCTATGCCGAGATCGTGACCCCAAGGCGGCAGGCGATCCACTCGCAGGTAGCCGAGGTTCTGGCCGAGGACGAGTCAACTCAGCCGGTCGATCTCGCGGGCCACCTGCTCGGCGCCGGTCGCTACGAGGAGGCGGTCCCGGTCTGCCTGCGGAGCGCGGACGAGGCCGAGGGCACCCTCGCCTTCGGAGAGGCGATCTCGATCCTCGATCGCGTCTTGCCCTATGTCACCGATCCGCTCGAGAAAGCCCGGGTCCTCTGCCGGATCGGACGTGACCAACAGCGGAACGGGGCGCCCGCGAGTGGCGTCGGCTACCTGACCGCCGGGATCGAATCGCTGGAGGGATTGGGGGAGTCAGCCGAGGCTGCCCGCAACCGGCTCGTGCTGGGGCGCTGCCACTGGGAGTCGGAGCGGCCGGATGCGGCTCGTGCCGAGTACGAGCGCGCGCTTGAGGTCCTCGAGCCCGCCGGTCCTTCGGCTGATCTGTCGATGGCCCATCAGCGGCTGGCCGGGATGAGTGCGTTCGAGCTCGACTATCGCGGCTGCCTCGAATCGGCCCAGCGGGCGGTCTCCATCGCCGAGCAGGTGGGTGCCGACCTGGAACGCGTTTGGGCGCTCGGGTTCGTGGCGCTTGGATACATCGACGGGGCCGAGCAGGAGCGCGGCCTCGCCTTGATGGACGAGGTCTTCGAGGAGGCGCGAGCAAGGGGCTACTCGCAGATCGCCAGCAACGTCGCCTGGAACAACATCTGGACCCGGACTCACATGATGCTGTCGGACCTGGAGGATTGGCTGGAACGACTCGAGTCGCTCCCGTTCTACTCGAGGTTCGGTGACCGCTCCGGGGATCTGCTCAGCCGGAGCTACATCGCGGCCGTTCGGGGCAACCTCGAGGCTGGTCTTGCGGACGCCGAGGCCGCCCGGGAGCGCCACGCGCGGCTGGGCTTCGGGAAGATGGAGTGGCGGGCCCGAATCCAATCCGCGGAGATCCTGGCCGAGCTGGGGCGGGCCGAGGACGCTGCCGCAGCCCTTCCGACGCTGACGACGAGGACCGAGCGGCAGGACATCGTCTATGACGCCGCCGCCCGGATCAGGACGGCGATCGGCCTCGGACGGACGGATGAGGCCCTCGAGCTCGCCGAGGAGATCCACGCAAACGCCGAGCTGCTCGCCACCTATCGCGAGCCGCTGGCGCTTGCGGCCGACGTGCTCGCCGGCGCCGGCCGGCTCGACGGGGTTGAGGAACTCGCCGAGATCGCGCGGGCTCGACCCACCCAGGCCGGGGCGGCCTATCTGCACCAGATTGAGGGGGCGCTCGCCCTCGCGCGGGGCAACGCTGAGGCCGCGGCGGCGAGTTTCGAATCCCTGGTCGAGGCGGCTGCAGAGGCGGGGTACCCGCTGGTGGAGCTGCGCGCGCGGACCCAGCTTGCTCTGGCGGTTTCCGCCCTTGGCAGATCCGAGGACGCAGCAGCGGAGCTGCGAGCTGTGGTCGAACACGCCGACCGGATCAGCGCGCGCTTGATCGCGAGCGAGGCTCGCCAGGCAGGTGCCGACCTCGGGGTCGACCTTCCACCTGCCCCCGAGCCGGAGAGCGAGGCGGCAGCTGAGCCGGTCATCCCGCACGGCGAGCGCCTGGTGACGTCGCTGTTCGCAGACGTGCGGGGCTCCTCGGAGCTCAGCTCGAGCCTGCCCCCGGATGTGGTCAGTGAGCGGATGCGGATGCTCTACCGCCTGGCCCGGGTCGCGGTCGAACGGCGCCAGGGGATCATCGACAAGTTCGCCGGAGACGCGGTGATGGCGACGTTCAACGCCTCCGGCAACCGGGTCGACCACACAGCGGATGCCATCGAGGCGGCGATCGCGCTCCGCGACAGGGCGGAGTCGATTGACCTGCCCCTCGGAGTCGGGATCTCCGTGGGGCCCGGGATACTGGGGAGAGGCGCCTCGGACGAGAACATCGCCGTCAGCGGTGAGGCAACCAACCTCGCCGCGCGCCTGCAGGCAGCGGCCGGGCCGGGGGAGATCCTGCTGAGCGAGGAGGCGCATCGCAGGCTGGCGCAGTGGCTGGCCGAGCGCAACCTGGCCGCGACGGAAGAGCGGCTCGAGCTGAAGGGGTTTCCCGACCCACAGCTCGTCTACCGGCTGGCCGCCGGCACGCGCGTCGCCGCCTAGAAGACGACGGTCTTGTTCGCGTGGACCAGCGTGCGGTCCGCGAGATGCAGGGCGACCGCCCGCGCCAGCACCGTGCGCTCGATGTCCTCGCCCAGCCGGGTCAGTTCTGCAACCGAGTCGCGGTGAGAGACCCTCGCCGTGTCCTGTTCGATGATCGGTCCGGCGTCGAGCTCCGGCGAGCGTCCCGCGGGCCGCCGCTCAAAAAGTCATATTGTCATACGTGAAGCGTCAGCCGCTGATCGGCTCGGAGGCGGGATCCGTCTCCTCGGCCTCGATCACCCCGTTACCGGGCTCCCGCTCGGGCGGCAGCTCGCCGCCGCGCTCGGTGCCGGCGATCACATCGTCCGGCGCCTTCTCCGCGGGGATGAAGCCCGACTTCATCCCGAAGTAGACGGCCTGCGGATGGTGGGCGATGATGGCCACCGTCGACTGCTCGGGCATCACCGCGAAGCCGTCGGAAAGCGTCATCCCGATCTCCTCCAGACCCAGCAGCCTCCAGACCTTCTCGTGCTCGGACTGGTCCGGGCAGGCGGGATAGCCCCAGGAATAGCGGCGGCCCTGATCGCGATCGATTCCGAGGCCCGAGCGGGCCTCCGAGTGGAGCCACTCCGCGAGCCCCTCGGCAGCCTGCACGCCGAGGCCGTGGACATACAGCTGCTCGGCGAACTCGCCGTCCGCCTCCAGCTTGGCCATCAGGTCGGTGACCTCGGGGCCGACCGTGACTCCCTGCAGGGCGACCACGTCGCGCTCGCCAGGCCCGAGCTCGTCGAGAGGCCGGAAGAAGTCGGTCAGGCAGATCCGGTCGTGCTTGGGCTGGCGCGGGAAGGCCAGCCGCTCGAGCTCGCGATCAGGATCCTGCGGATCGAAGACGACCAGCTCGTTGCCGTCGGCGGCGCACGGGAAGAAGCCCTGCCGCGCGCGGGGATGGAGATAGTCCTGTTCGCGCCACATCCGCTCGAGCCTGGGCGCGAAGCCCTCCTCGCCGGCGTGGCCCTCCACGATCTGACGCCACTCCTCGCCCTTCTTGCCGCGGCCTCCCCAGTGGAGCTTGAAGAGGACATGGCGGTCCAGGTAAGGGAAGACGTCGTCCAGGTCGACCTCGACCTCGCGGGCGCCCCAGAAAGGCGGGTCGGGGATGGGAACGTCGGTGCGGGCTCCGGAGCGAACCGAGTCGTCGGTGGTCGGCGGTGCGTCATCCGCGACCACGGGTTGTTCGCGAAGCGTCCGAGCCTCGTCGCGGATTCGGTCGATCAGAGCGGCGCGCTTCTCGGCGTCGATCAGATCGTCCATCGTGTCCAGGCCGACGAAGGCGTCCTTGCAGTAGAAGACGCCGGGCTCGTAGATCTCCTCGGAGTCCTTTCCGCCCGGATAGAGAATTCGGCGGCCGAAGTCGCGGTTGATGGCGGCGCCGCCGATCAGCACCGGGAACTCGAGCTTCTTCGAGTGCAGCTCCTGCACGCACGCCGGCATCTGCTTCGAGGTGGAGACCAGCAGGGCCGACAGGCCGATCGCGTCGGCGTTCTCCTCGATCGCCGAGTGGATGATGGTGTCGACCGGCACCTGCTTGCCGAGGTCCACGACGGTGTAGCCGTTGTTGGTCAGGATCGTGTTGACCAGCGACTTGCCGATGTCGTGGACATCGCCGAAGACCGTCGCGATCACGACCTTGCCCTTGCTGTGGCCCTCGATCCGCTCGAGGTAGTTCTCCAGCTGCGCGACGGCGCGCTTCATCACCTCCGCGGACTGCAGGACGAAGGGCAGGATCAGCTCGCCGGCGCCGAACTTGTCGCCGACCTCCTTCATCGCCGGGAGCAGCACGGTGTTCAGGGTGGGGACGGCACCGATCTTCTCCACCGAGCGGTCGATCCAGTCCTCGACGCCCTCCTTCTTGCGGTGGAGGATCATCCAGTGAAGGGCCTCCTCGGGCTCCATCCCCTCGGTCGGGTCGCCCGCCGCCTCCTCCGCCTCCTCGCCTTGCGACTCGAAGTGCGCGATGAACTTCTCCAGCGCGTCCTCGGAGCGATTGAAGACCAGTGCGTCGGTGAGCTCGCGCTCGCTCTCGTCGATCTCGAAGTAGGGCGTGATGTGGTTCGGGTTGACCATCGCCAGGTCGAGCCCGGCCTCGACGCAGTGGTGCAGGAAGACGGAGTTCAGGACCGCGCGGGCCTTCGGCGAGACGCCGAAGCTGACGTTGGAGACGCCGAGGGAGGTCTTGACGCCGGGGATCTCTGCCTTGATGCGCTTGATCCCCTCGATCGTCGCGACCGCGGAGGGGCGCCACTCCTCATCTCCGGTCGTGAGCGTGAAGGTGAGCGCATCGAAGATCAGGGACTCGGGGTCCATGCCGTGGTCGTCCACGCACATGTCGCGGATCCGCTTGGCGATCTCGACCTTTCGCTCGGCCGTCTTGGCCATCCCCTCCTCGTCGATCGTCAACGCGATCAGCGCGGCGCCGTGGGCCTTGGCGAGGGGCGCGACCCTGTCGAGCTTGTCGCGGCCGGCCTCGAGGTTGACCGAGTTCACGATCGCCCGCCCGGGGATCCTCTCCAGTGCCTCCTGGATCACCTCGGGCTCGGTCGAATCGACCTGAATCGGCGACGGCTGGGTCAGGGAGATGCGCTCCACGACGGTGCCCATCTGTTCGTCCTCGTCCTGGCGCTCGGTGAGGGCCACGCAGACGTCGAGCACGTGGGCGCCTCCGGTCACCTGGTCCTCGGCCACCTGCACGAGGCCGTCGTAGTCGTCGGCGAGCAGCAGCTCCTTGGCTGCGCGGGACCCCTGTGAGTTGACGCGCTCACCGACCAGCGTCGGGCGCGGCTCCTGCACCAGCGGGGTCGAGGTCATCATGCTCGAGACCTCGGTCGCGCCGCGTTCGGGGCGCTCGCCGGGCACCCTGCCGTCGACCCGCTCGCGGATCGCACTGATGTGGTCAGGGGTGGTGCCGCAGCAGCCACCGACGATGGCGACGCCGTAGCGCTCCACGAATTCGCTGAGGGTCGCCGCGAGCGGCTCGGGCTCCTCCGGGAAAATCGTTTCGCCATCGGGTCCCTGCAGAGGCAGGCCGGCGTTGGGGATGCAATGGACCGGCAGGGGGGAGGTCTCGCCCAGATAGCGGATGGCGTCCCGCATGTCCTCCGGGCCGGTCGAGCAGTTCAGCCCGATCACCTGGACATCGAGAGCGGCCAGCGTCGTCAGGACTGCCTGGATGTCCGTCCCGAGGAGCATTTTCCCTCCCTGAGGCAAGAGGGAGACCGACGTCTGGATCGGCAGGGTGCGCCCGGCCTGCTTGAACGCCTCGCGGGCGCCGAAGATCGCGGCCTTCACCTCCAGGATGTCCTGCGCCGTCTCGATGATGATCAGATCGGCGCCGCCATCGACCAGGCCCCGAGCCTGCTCGGTGAAGATCTCGACCAGCTTTGCGAACGAGATGTCTCCGAGGGTGGGGTCGTCGCTCGCCGGCAGGAAGCCCGTTGGGCCGATGGAGCCTGCGACGAAGCGATCCGGGCCGGCGGCCTTACGCGCGATCTCCGCGGCCACTGTGTTGATTTCAGATACATGCTCACCGAGCCCCCACTCGTCCAGCTTCAGACGGCTCCCCTGGAAGGTGTCGGTCTCGACCACCTCCGCCCCCGCTTCGAGCATGGATGCGTGGACCCCCTCGATCACGTCGGGCCGGTTCAGGACCAGCGCCTCGTGGCACTTGCCCTCCAGGCCCCCGTAATCCTCCGAGGTGAGGTCGAATTGCTCGAGGGTCGCGCCCATGCCGCCGTCGAAGACGACGACACGCTCGCGGACCGCCCCCAGGTAGTCGCGCTCAGGCATAGCGGAGAAGGGTAGAGGGCTGCCGGAGTTGGCCCGCCAATTCTCCTCGAGGTCCCGTTTCGTGGATTGCCGCCCTCGGTAGGGTTGGGTAATGGCGCTTTCAAACGTCTCGGGTTTCCCTCGAATCGGGCGAAACCGCGAGCTCAAGTTCGCGACGGAGGGCCACTGGCAGGGCGAGCGCTCCGCGGATGAGCTTGCGGCCACCGCGAAGGCGATCAGGGTGGAGAACTGGAAGCTGATGCAGAAGGCGGGGATCGACCTGATTCCGTCCAACGACTTCTCCTACTACGACCAGGTGCTCGACACGATCGCCCTGGTCGGCGCAGTGCCCGAGCGCTACGGATGGGGTGGAGGCCAGGTCGACCTGGACACCTACTTCGCGATGGCCCGCGGCCGCCAGACCGATGACGTCGACGTCACCGCGATGGAGATGACGAAGTGGTTCAACACCAACTACCACTACATCGTTCCCGAGCTCGGGCCCGACACGAGGTTCTCGCTGGCGAGCTCCAAGCCGTTCGACGAGCACGCCGAGGCCATGGAGGAGGTCGGAATCGACACCGTCCCGGTGCTGATCGGCCCGGTCAGCTTCCTGCTGCTCTCCAAGCCGGCCGACGGTGTCGACGAGGGCTTCGACGCGCTCACCTTGATCGAGCCGCTGGTCGAGGTCTACGGCGAGGTGATTGAGAGGCTCGCCGAGCAGGGCGCCACCTGGGTCCAATTCGACGAACCGTGTTTCGTCGAGGATCGCGAAGAGCGGGAGCTCGACGCCCTTCGCCTCGCCTACGAGGAGCTCTGCAAGGTCCACGAGCGCCCGCGGATCGTGGTGAAGACCTACTTCGATCACGTCGGCGACGCCTACGGCGTCCTTCGTGACCTGCCGATCGAGGGGGTTGGCCTGGATTTCACGGGCCGCGTCCACGGGAGCGAGCTCGGGCCGGACGTGCATGAGCACGGCGGCCGCCACAACGCCGAGTTCGTCGCCGAGCTGGGCGGGCTCGACGATCAATGGCTGTTCGCCGGGATCGTCGACGGGCGCAACGTCTGGGGCAATCACCTCGAGCATTCGCTCGACGCCCTGGAGGGGTTGGGTGACCGCAGCCGGCAGCTCGTCGTCTCGACCAGCTGCTCACTGCTCCACGTCCCGATCGACCTTGAAGCCGAGCCCGACGACGGCGACGCCGACCTCGATGCCGAAATGCGCTCCTGGATGGCCTTCGCCGTGCAGAAGGTCGGCGAGGTGGCGACCCTCGCCCGCGGCGTGGCCGATGGGCGCGAGGCGATCGCCGCTGAGCTCGATGCCAACGATCGCGCGCGCGACTCCCGCCGCGACTCTCATCGCACCCGGAACCCCGAGGTCCGCGCACGGGTCGAGGCCCTGACCGAGGCGGACGCGCGCCGCGCGATGTCCTTCGCGGACCGCAAGCAGCTCCAGCTGGAGAAGCTCGGCCTGCCGACCTTCCCGGCAACCACGATCGGCTCTTTCCCCCAGACCGACGAAATCCGCACCGCCCGCCGCCAGCTGGGGGAGGGCGAGATCCAGCTGGCCACCTATGAGGAGCGGATGCGGGCGGAGGTCGACCGGGTGATCGACTTCCAGGAGGAGATCGGCATCGACGTGCTGGTCCACGGCGAGCCCGAGCGCAACGACATGGTCCAGTACTTCGCCGAGCAGATGCTCGGCTACGCCTTCACCGAGAACGCCTGGGTGCAGTCGTATGGCTCGCGTTGTGTGCGCCCGCCGATCATCTTCGGCGACATCAGCCGGGCCGGGCCCATGACGGTCGAATGGATCACCTATGCGCAGTCGAAGACCGAGAAGCCGGTGAAGGGAATGCTCACCGGCCCGGTCACGATGCTCGAGTGGTCCTTCGTCCGCGACGACCAGCCCAGGCGGGAGACCTGCGAGCAGCTGGCCCTGACAATTCGGGACGAGGTAGCCGATCTCGAGGAGGCCGGGATCCCGATCATCCATGTCGACGAGCCGGCGATCCGCGAGGGCCTGCCGCTGCGCCACGATCGCTGGAACGAGTACCTGGAGTGGGCGGTCTACTCCTTCCGGATCGCGACGGCTGGCGTCGCCGACGAGACCCAGGTCCACACCCACATGTGTTACTCGGACTTCGGCGACATCCTGGAGCACATCCAGGCGATGGATGCGGACGTCACCCTGATCGAGGCGGCCCGCTCACGGATGGAGCTGCTCCATCACTGGGAGCGGACCGGCTTCACTCACGACATCGGCCCGGGCGTCTACGACATCCACTCGCCGCGGGTGCCGAGCGTTGAGGAGATGGCGGAGCTCCTCGGTGAGGCCGCTCGGGTGCTGAGGCCGGACCAGCTCTGGGTCACCCCGGACTGTGGGCTGAAGACGCGCACCTGGCAGGAGGTCGAGCCGAGTCTCCGCAACATGGTCCAGGCGGCGAAGCAGTTGCGCGAGCAGCTCGTCCCCGCGTCGTAGCCGCAACCAGCGGGGCTTTCGCAACCTGTTAACGATCCTTTAGCGCCGTGTTAGCGGTTGCTCGCATACTGGTCTCTCCTAGAGAACAACGAAAAGGGGAAGACATGGAAGCGAACGGAGTGCAGGGACTACAGGTCGGCGGCCGCGAGCCGAAGGCGCTGCTGATGTCCGACGGGAGCCGGCTGGCCCTCGAGGACGAGGGCCCCGGCGGGCGCGCCGACTGGATGCTGCTCGGCGACGGCTCCGAGGACCGCGAGCTCAGCGTCGCCGATGCGATTCGAGTCGCGGGCGACCAGCACGCCGACTACGTCCGGATCAGGACCCGATCCGAGGTCGCCTGGCTGCGCCTGGTCTCGGAGTGGTTCGAGCAGGAGGCCCGCCGCCTCGACGGCGAGTTGACCGCGGCGAGCTAGCGGTTGCGGCCGAGGCGCCGCTTCCAGTCGCGCGCCGCGAAGAAGTCGGTGATCTTGCGCAGCTGTGCGCGGCGCTTCTCGGTGTACGGGAAATAGAGCGGCTCGCGCTTCTGCCCGAACCGGCTGATCACGATCGACTCGGGACGGACGAACTTCTTGATCCCGTACTCGCCGTGGCGGAAGCCGATCCCCGAGTCCTTCCAACCGCCCATTGGGACGTCAGAGGCCAGGAAACCCACCAGCACGTCGTTCACGTTCGCGGTCCCGACCTCGAGCCGCCTTGCCACCGCCTCGGCCTCGCGCTTCGAGCCGAAGACCGAGGCGGCGAGCCCGTAGCGCGTGTCGTTTGCGAGGCGAACCGCCTCGTCGGCGTCGCGGACCTTCATGATCCCGACGACCGGTCCGAAGGTCTCGTCGCGCATCACCTTCATCGAGTGGTCGACCTCGGTGAGCACCGTAGGCGGATACCAGTCGCCGGGCCCCTCGCCGCGCTGGCCGCCGGTGACGACGGTCGCGCCTGCACCCCGGGCGTCCTCGACGTGGTCCTCCACGATCTGGGTCTGTGGCGGGAAGGTCATCGCTCCGATGTCCTTGCCGTGCTCGCGGCCGTCCATGCCCTGATTCAGGCTGTTGACCTCTTCGGTGAAGCGCTGTACGAACTCGTCATAGACGGGCTCCTCGACGTATAGGCGCTCGACCGAGATGCAGACCTGGCCGACGTTGGCGAAGGCGCCCCAGGTGGCGGCGTTGGCCGCCCGCTCCACATTGGCGCTCTTCAAGACGATCATCGGATCCTTGCCGCCGAGCTCGGCGCTCACCGGCGTGAGGGTCTGAGCCGCCTGCGCCAGCACCTTCCTGGCGGTCCTGTCCGATCCGGTGAACTGGACGTAGTCCACCTCGTCGACGAGGGCGGAGCCGGTCTCGCCCATGCCGTTGACGACGTCGAAGACGTCGGGGCCGCCGATCTCGGTCTTCCAGGCCTCGACGATCTCGCTGAGGCCGAGCGGTGTGATCTCGGAGGGCTTGATGACCACCGCAGCCCCCGCCATCAGGGCGGGAATCGCGTCGCCCAGCGACAGGATCAGCGGGAAGTTCCAGGGGCTGATCACGCCGACGACGGGATAGGGCCGGTACTGCACCTTGAGCTTCTTGACCTTCATCAGCGGCGAGTGCGCGGGGACCTTCTCGTCGCCGATGAACTTGTGGCCCTTCTTCCCGTAGAAGTTGATGAGGTCCGTCAGGTAGACGGACTCGCCGGCGGCCTCCCCGCGGACCTTGCCGGTCTCCCGCTGCATGGTGTCGGCGATCTCGTCCTGGTGGTCGAGGATCCAGTCGCGCAGCTTGTAGAGCCATTGCGCGCGACCCTTGATCCCGAGCTCCTCCCAGGCGGGCTGGTTCGCGCGGACTCGCGCCACGGTCTCGGCCACGTCGGCCGGCCCGTCCAGCGGGACATTTGCGATCACCGATCCGTCGGCGGGGTTGACGACCTCGAAGGTCTCGTTCGTTGATCCGGCGGCGGTGTTTGTGGCCGCCTTTTGTGTCTTTCCGTTGACGGTGTCGATGGCCATTCGTCTCTCCTCGCTAGAGCGGCGGTCGGAGCGGACTCTAGCGCGGACTGGCTGGGCAGCCAGGAATCCGCGGTTCTTGTGCAGATCTGCACCCTCGACCGCTTGGAGCAACCCCCAAGCCCGATTTTCGACAGCGGGCCAAAGACCGCGCGCCTGGGCACGCCTACGGTGAGCCTCGACAGCTGTCGGCGTCCTCCGGGGGGAGTCACCCGTGAAGAAAATCGAAGCGTTCATCCGCCATGAGGCGTTCGAGCCGATCCGCTCCGAGCTGCTCGACAAGGGGTTTCCGTCTCTCTCGATCTCCGAGGTGAAGGGCTCGGGCCGCCAGAAAGGGCTTGTCGAGGCCTATCGGGGCTCCTCCATGACGGTCTCGGTGCGGCCCAAGCTGAAGCTCGAGGTCGTGGTCGACGACGGTGACACGGGGCCCGTGGTCGAGACCATCATCAGGCATGCGCGCTCGGGCGAGATCGGCGACGGCAAGATCTTCGTCCTGCCGGTGGAGGAGGCGATCCGCATTCGTACGGGCGAGGAGGGCGAGGTGGTGCTCCAGGCGCACAGCGAGGAGGAGATCGCCGCCGGAGCGGCGCAGGACGAATGACGATGCGGGAGCTCAGCACGCGGATGATCGAGGCCGTCCTCGACGGCGAGGGGCTGCAGGGAGTCGCCGAGCTCGCCGCGGCCGAAGCGGGGAGTCCGGTGGCGATCGTGTTGCCGCCGCGGGGGCTCGCCGCGAGGGCACCGGGCGGCGGCGAGCTGAACGGGCTGGCCGAGTACGCAAAGGCCCGGGTCGCGGAGACCCAGGCGGCGACGCCCGACCTGATCGAGCTCGAGCGTTCCATCGAGGCGGGTGGGCGTACGGTCGGCGTCGTCCTGCTGCTTGCGTCGGAATCAACCGACGGCGGGCCGCCGGTGCTGGTCGATCGCGACGAGGTGCTCAGAGCTGCCGCACTGGCGGCGCTGGCTGAGGTCGCTGTGGCCGATGCGCGCGACGAGGCTGAGCGGAAGATGCGGGGCGGGCTGATCGAGGAGCTGCGCTCTCGCGATATCGATACGGCGGAGACGACGAGCAAGGCCGCGCGGCTCGGCTGCGACCTGGCCCGCGGCGCGATCGCGCTGGTGGCGGAGATCGAATCAGCCAGCCCGAGCCACGCAACTGCCCTGGTCGCGGCGGAGTACGAGGGGTCTCTCGCCGAGCTGGCGGGCGGCCGCCTCTACGCGATCCTCCCCGCGCGAGGCGGCGACGACGCGCCCGAAAAGACCCTTCAGGGCGCCGGCCGCATCGCCAACCGCCTGCGCAAACACGGAATGGCTGCCGTGTCCTCGTTCTATCCCGACCCCGGCGAGCTCCACCGGGCGATCAAGGAGGCGGAGCTGGTCCTGGACGTGATCACGCGCGAGCCGGAGATCGCCGAGGCGCTCGAGGAGGGAATCGCGGCGAGCGGGGTCTACAGGCTGCTGTTCAGGGCGCTGATCTCCGATCCGGACGAGGTGAGGAGCTTCTACCGGGACACGGTCGAGCCCCTGGTCCGATACGACGACCAGTACCGCTCGGACCTCCTCGGCACGCTCGAGGAGTACCTGGCGAGCGACTGCAACATGAACGCGACCGCCCGGGCGATCTTCGCCCACCGCCACACGGTCGCCTACCGGCTCGACCGGGTGAAGGAGCTGACCGGCCTCGACCCGCAGATCTCAGAGGACCGGGAGCGCCTCGGCCTCGGCATCAAGGCGTATCGGATCCTGGCGCCGGCGCTGCCTCGATAGCCCTAGCCCGCCACCGGCTCGCGGTCCGGGACGAGCCGGTAGACGGAGCCGAGGGTTGCCTTGCCCTTCCGTGTGGGGCCCCGCATGGTGAGTAGGTAGATGCGCCTCGAGTTGTCCTGCCCGATCGAGGTCAGAAAGCGCGTGCCGAGGCGGAAGCTGCGCTGCTTTCCGGCGCGGCGGCCGGCCCTGGGCCGGAACCCGTAGAGCTTCCCGGTGCAGTAGTCGCCGAAGACATAGTCCCCGAAGATCTCGCGGCCGCGGATCCGCGCCAGGTGGGGATCGCGGACCAGATAGCCGCCGGCGACCAGGCATCCGGGCCGATGGCGGTAGGCGATCGCGGGAAGCACGGTGTCACGGCGAGGAACGCCGCCGGCAAACGGTGCGAATGCCTCGAATGCCGACCAGCCGAAGTTGGCTCCGCGGGACCGGGCGATCGGCAGATAGTTGATCTCCTCGTAGCGGTCCTCCCCGGTGTCCGCGATCGCGATGTTGTGAGTCGTGCGATCGAAGGAGAGCCCCCTTGGGTTGCGCAGGCCATAGGACCAGATCTCGTCGCGGCCGGGCCGGCCCACGAACGGGTTGCCCGCCGGGATCCCGTATCCAGAAGGGATGGGGTCGATGCGCAGGATCTTCCCGCGGAGCAGATCGACATTCTGTGCCGCGCCCCGTGGGTCACGGGCCGGGCCGCCATCTCCAGTGGCGACGTAGAGGTGCCCGTCCGGCCCGAAGGCGAGCAGGCCCCCGTGGTGAGCCGGCGTCGGCTCGCGGATCTGAAGAATCGTCCGCCCAGAGTCGGAATCCGCAATCAGGGGGTCGGCCGCGCTTCGCCGGTACTGGGCGACGATCAGGGCGTCACGGCGGCTGTAGGCGACGTAGAAGAGGCCGGTTCGCTGGTAGTCGGGTGGGAATGCGATCGAAGCCATTCCCGGTTCGCCGCGGACGCCATTCGAATCCACGCGATTCCCGAGGTTCAGGAAGGGCCGCCGCAGCAGGCGGTCGTCCGAGATCACCCTGACGGCGCCGCCCGCCTGCACGACGAAGAGCGGCGCGCCGGCGCTGGACGGCTGGGTCAGGAAGACCGGGTTCTTCATCCTGGCGAGCCGCTCGACGGTGACGAACTTCGGGCCCAGCGACCGGGCTGCCTCGCGATTGGCGATCCCGACGATGCCGGCGCCGACGGCGACGAGTGCAGCGATGACGGTTTCGATCCGGCGGCGGTTGAGTTGCGGCATGGGCTCTGCGGGGCGAGCCGCAGGTTATTCTCAGCGCCTGCGGACGAACCGGTAGACCGGCCCGTCGAGCGAGGTGGCGTATAGGGCGCCATCCGCACCCTCGCCGAAGGAGCTCAGGTCGCGTACCCGGAGTCCGGTCGCCTTGTCGCGGCGAGCCCCCGCCGGATCCGGAATCAGGGAGCGGATCTTTCCGGTGCAGAAGTCCCCGTAGACGTAGCGGTGGAGCAGCGACGGCAGCCGCTGGTCGCGGACGACGTATCCGCCGACGATCGCGCAGGCGTTCCCGGAGCTGCTGTAGACCTTGATCGGCTTCACGGTGGGGTTGGCGGTGGGCGGATGCGCGCCGGCGAAGGGGGCGAACCCCTCGAAATCGTTCCAGCCGAAGTTGGCGCCGCTGGCCGCCGCGAGCGTCAGATAGTCGATCTCCTCGAAGCGGTCCTGTCCGACGTCTCCGATCGCGATCCGGGGGTGTGCCGGGTCGGTGGTCAGGTCGAAGCTGAAGCGGTAGGGATTGCGCAGTCCGCTCGAGTAGGTTGTGACCGCGCCGGACGACGGGTTGATGCGGAGCAGCTTCCCCAGCCGCGAGTTGGGGTCCTGGGCATTGTCGGGCTGGTCTCCCTCTCCGCCGCCGTCACCGGTGCCCGCGTAGAGGAAGCCATCCGGGCCGAACTGCAGCTGTCCGCCGTTGTGGTTCGAATGATTGGGGTGGGGGACGACCAGCACCGGGCGAAGCGTGCTCGCAGTCGCGTGCAGGCCGTCGGGGTCCGCGCGGAGCTCTGCAATCTCGATGTCGCCCGAGCCATTCGTGAAGTAGACGTACAGCAGCCGCGACGAAGCGTAGTCCGGGCTGAAGGCCACGGAAAGGAGCCCGCGCTCGCCGCCCGAGGTGACGAGCGAAGAGATGTTGAGGAAGGTCCTCCGATGCCTGCCCTGCACCAGCCGGATTCGGCCACCCTGCTGAACCACGAACACCCCGCCCACGCCGGGCGCGGAGGCGACGTAGGTCGGGCTGTTGAAGCGGCCGATCCGCTTCAGCTTGACCCGCGCCTTGCCCTCGGCCGCTGGGGCCGCGGCGACCGCGGTCGCCGCAAGCACGCATACCGCGACGATTCCCCAGGCTCGCGCGAAGGACCTCAAGGGTCGATTCGATAGACGGGGCCGTCGAGCGAGACCGCGAACGTCGTCCCGCCTCGCAGCTGGCCGAAGGAGTCGAGGCCATTGATGTCGGGCACACCGAGCGGAGCGTCGCCGGAGGCACCCGTCGGGGATGGAACGAGGCTGCGCACCTCGCCGGTGCAGAGATCGCCGTAGAGGTAGCGGCCTGCGAGCCCGGGCAGCCGCGGATCGTGGACGACGTAGCCGCCGATGATCCCGCAGCGGCCCTCCGTGTGGGTGTACTCGAAGATCGGAGGCACGGCGCCCGGAGCCGAGTAGACCGCGCTGTGGAGCGTCGTCCCCTCGAAGCGGGGCCAGCCGAAGTTGGTGCCCGCGATGGAACCGGCGCTCCGGTAGTCGATCTCCTCCACGGAGGATTCGCCGACGTCCCCGATCAGGAGCGCTCCGGTGGCCGAATCGAACGAGAATCTGAACGGGTTCCGAAGGCCCAGCGCGTAGACCTCATCGAGGCCCGGCTTCCCGACGAACGGGTTTCCGTGCGGGATCCCGTAGGGACGGACGGGGCGCTTCCGTCCGCGCTTCCTCCCGTGGCCCTTCCGCTTGCCGCGCTGCACGGTCGGGTCGATTCGCAGGATCTTTCCGGTGAGCTGATTCGGGTCCTGGGCGGACTCGGGCGTCGAGCCGCCGTCGCCGGGAGCGATGAAGAGAAGCTTCTGGGAGCCGAACTGCAGCTGGCCGCCGTTGTGGTTGGTGGCGTTGTCCGGATGAGGGATGAGCAGCACCAGCCGGGCCGAGGAGCCAAGGGCGCGCAGCCGGGATTTCTTCTTGCGCTTGAACTCCCAGACCTCGTTGTCGCCCGCCTGGTCGGTGAAGTAGACGTAGAAGAGACGGTTGCGCTGGTAGTCGGGGTGGAACGCGATCGAGAGCAGGCCCTCCTCGCCGTTGTCCTTCACCATGCCGCTTATGTCGAGGAACGGTGTGGCCTGGGGAACGCCGTTGCGCAGCACGATCACCTGGCCACTCTTCTGGACGACGAACAGGAGGTTCGCGTTCTTCTTGCCGGGGGCGCCGCTGACGTAGGTCGGCTCGTTGAAGTTCCCGATCTGGGTCAGCGTGACGGCGCTCGCGCGGCCGGCGACGAGCCCGAGCAGCAACAACGCGAGCACCGTCGCGGCGGAGAGCACGCCCAGCGTCGCGCGAGGCAGCCGGGGTAGAACGGAGGAAGCGCTCTTCATCATTGACTCGAACAACGAGTCCTGGCTATCGATGCGCTCGACCTCCCTACCCGCCCGCCACCAGCCGGTAAACGGGTCCGTCGAGTGAGGCCACGTAGATGTGCCCCTCCTCGTCCTCTCCGAAGGAGGACGGCGAGGAAACGTGCAGCCCGAGAGACAGATCATCGCGGGCGTGAGGGATCGACGGCACCAGGCTGCGGAGATCGCCCGCGCAGAAATCCGCGTAGATGTAGCGCCCATATAGGGCGCTCAGGGTCCGATCACGGACGATGTAGCCACCCGTGATCGAGCAGCCGTGGTCGTGGCTGTATTCGAAGATCGGCGGCACCGCGTTCGGTGCGGTCTGATCTGTGTTGAACCGGTCGGTGCCCTCGAAGGCCGACCATCCGAAGTTCACCCCGCGACCCCCTCCCTGCGGCACGTAGTCGACCTCTTCGAGGGTGTCCTGGCCGACGTCTCCGATGATCAGAGCCCCGGTCTTGGCGTCGAAGCTGAAGCGCCAGGGATTGCGCAGCCCGTATGAGTAGATCGCGGGCCGGGCACCCGGGCGATTTCGGAAGGGGTTGTCGGCCGGAATCGCGTAGGGGGGACCTCCTGCGGTGCTCGGCTTGATGCGGAGCAGTTTGCCGAGGAGCGAGCCCAGGTTCTGCCCGTTTCGGTGTGGATCACCCTCCAAGCCCCCGTCACCTGTTCCGATGTACAGGTCACCGTCGGGGCCGAAGACCAGGGAGCCGCCATTGTGGTTGGACGCGAAGTCGGCCATGTGCAAGATCTCGCGGGCGCTCGCCTCGTCGAAGGTCCCGTCTGGGCGGACCGAGTAGCGGACGACGTGCTGGTCCTGATCCGTGCCCGTGAAGTACGCATAGACGACCCGGGAGCGCTGGAAATCGGGCGGGAAGGCGATCGACAGCAGTCCCTGCTCACCGGAGGCGGTGACCTCGCCGGAGATGTCGATGGCCGGCTTCGCGAGGACCTCGCCTCCGCGGACGATGCGGACGGTTCCGCCCTGCTCCACGACGTACAGGTCCTGCCCTCCCGGCGGCTGAGTGACGTAGTCCGGCTGGTCGAAATCGCCGACCTTCTGCAGCGTCACTCGCTCGCCAGATCCCCCCGTCTGCGTCCCCACCACGGCGCTGGTGGCCGACGAATTGCCGCCCCCGCCACAGCCGGCCGCGAGGGCCGCGAGAACAGCCGTAAGGGCCAGAGCTGAAACCCTGCCGGGCATCTCCCGAAGGGTAGGGCCCGCTAGGGGCTGGTCGACGTCTGGCCGGAGCCGTTCAGCTCCGCCTTCTGCTCGGCGTTCCCGGCCTGGCCGATGATGTCGCCCGGCTTGATCGGCACGACCTGGCCAGCGTCGTTCACCCGCGTCTGGGGAGGGGCGCTCGAGATCCGCACGACGAACTCACCTTCCGGGACGGAGCCGTCGGCCGTGACCGCCTTCGCCTTGCCCTCCAGACCCGCGGCGACGCGGTACTGAACCGTGTAGGTCCCGGCCTGCACGGGGGTCACATTCCAGACGATCCGCTTGGTTTGGTTCGGCGGGAGCTCACCGAAGGCATAGGTGTCGGTCTGAGCGGCTTCCGCCCCCGCCGAGGCGGTCTCGCCCACGTACTTCGGGAAGCCCTCATTCAGGATCCAGACGGGCCGGAACGGAATCGCGAGGCCCTCCTGCTCCGAGCGCACCGAGAACGAGCCCTCGACGGTTGGCAGCTCCTGCGAGCTGGCAGTGGTGCCGGTGCTCGTAGTGCCGGTCGTGGTGGTGGACTCGCTCGTGGTGGCGTTCGAGCTCGTGAAGATCGTGATCGCCAGATTCGGGATCGTCTGGTCGCCCGAGTTTTCGACCGCGAGCGTCAGATTCGTGGTCTGGGCGAGCTTCTGCTTGCTGGGGAAGTCTGCACTGATGATCGAGACCGGGAAGTTGCCCTCCGGCTCGTTCGCGTCCTGACGGGTACCACCGCAAGAGGCGACACCCGCTGCCAGGAGCACTCCGATAACACCGATCCCGATTCGCCTGCGGGCCTTGAGGGAACGGGCTGTCGAGGCGCTCTCCTCCAAAGGCGCGGGCAACATACCACGCACCGTACACTCGCCAATCCGGCTCCGTATCACCAGTTGCGGGGATTTCTTGGGCGGAAGTTACGCCCGCCGGTTGTGGGTGGCGAACGGCGGCCCCATCACATAATCTTCCGTTTGCGTCGCTTGCGACGTGCGGGGCCGCGCCCCAATAGGGGGGATCGGCTCCGGAGGAGAGCAAATGGTCAGATCCGTAGCCGACAGGGCATTCCTTCCGGCCAAGTCTCTATTCGAGCAGGTCGGAGACATGATGATCCTGACCGCCAAGACGATCGTCTCGGCGATCAGGCCTCCGTACCCGTACGGCGGCGAGTTCATCGGGCAGTTCCTCTTCGCACTCCAGCTCTGCTGGTTCCCGATGATGATCTCGACGCTTGCCTTCGGTTTCGGGGCGCCCGGTCTGCAGGCCGCCAACTTCCTCTCCCTCTTCGGCGCCCTCGACCGCCTCGGCGGGTTCTTCGTCCTCGCCTCGATCCGCGAGTTCGCGCCCACGGTGACGGCGGTAGTCGTCGCCGGTGTGGCGGGCACGGCGATCACCGCGGACCTCGGGGCCCGGAAGATCCGCGAGGAGCTCGACGCGCTGCAGGTGCTCGGCGTCGATCCGATCAAGAACCTGGTCGTGCCCCGCTTCCTCGCCCTGATGTTGATCACCGGCCTGCTGGACATCTATGCGCTGATCTTCGGCATCGTCGGCGGTCTCGGCGCGGAGGTGCTCTACAACGAGCCGCTCGGCGGGTTCTTTGCGACGCTCTTCAACAACGCCTCGGTCACCGACCTCTGGGGCTCGGTTCTGAAGTGCACGATGTTCGGAGCGATCATCGCGATCGTCTGCTCCTACAAGGGGATGACTGCGTCCGGAGGCGCCGAGGGAGTGGGCCGCGCCGTCAACGAGGGGGTGGTGGTCGCCTTCATGGGCGTCTTCGCGTTCAACTACGTCTTCACCCAGACGCTGCTCGCGACCCATCCCGAGCTCCAGGTGATCAAGTGAACGCCGGCTGGCTGGCGGTCCCGCGGGGCTGGCTCAACTCGATCGGCGAGATCTTCGGCTTCGGGACTCGAGTGGCCGGCCTCGTCTACCGGGGCCGGGTCTTCGAATTCTTCGGCGAGGCCCTGCGCCAGACCGGCATCCTGATCCTCGGCTCCACGCTCGTCATCTGGGGCCTCGTGTTCATCCTCGGTCTGCAGTGCGGAATCGAGGGCGCCTACTTCAACCGCTCGGTCGGCGCGCCGGCTTACGCAGGCGTGTTCGCGGCCTGGTGCGACCTGCGCGAGGTGATTCCCTATGGCTTCGGCTACATGCTGGCCGCCAAGGTGGGCACGGGAATCGTCGCCGAGCTCGGCGCGATGCGGATCTCCGACGAGATCGACGCCCTCGAGGTGATGGGCGTGCCGCCGGTGACCTTCCTTGCGGCGACCCGCCTGCTCGCCGCCTGGATCGCCTTCCCCTTCATGTACCTGGCCGCCGTCGGGATCGGCTACTTCGCGAGCTGGCTGGCGGTCGTCGAGCAGATCGGGGACGTCTCATCCGGCGGGTACTTCCTGATCTTCTGGATGTTCCAGAACCCGCCCGACCTCTTATTCAGCCTCATCAAGGGCATGGTGATGGCGACCGCCATCGTTCTCGTCGGCTGCTACTACGGCTACACGGCGTCCGGAGGACCGGTGGGGGTCGGCACCGCGACCGCGAAGTCGATGGTGCTCAACATCGTGCTCGTGCATCTCATCGGGATGATGGGAACCCTGGTCTTCTGGGGCGCGAACCCGAGGGCTCCAATCGGCGGCTGAGCCGAGGCTGTTGCCTACACTTCTGGTGAACTTTCAAGGAGGCGTGACAGGTGGCTGAGAAGAAGAAGAGCACTACGCGAGCCAAGAGCACGAGCAGCCGCTCGAGCTCGAGCCGCTCGACCACGAAGCGCACCACCACCACCCGCCGCCGGGCCAAGGACCCCGAGAGCACGGCCGCCGATGAGACCCAGGCCGCCTCGGAGGCCGAGGCGGACATCGAGGGCGACCCGCTCGAGGCGCAGGGTTACGGCCAAGAGGACTTCTCCCGCCGCGACTACATCATTCCCGGCGTCGACGCCGACGATCCCGAGCCGTACAAGTGGCACACCGGCAGGAAGCGGGACCACGGCGGTGAGGACGCGATCGAGATCATCGACCTCGTCAAGCAGTTCGGCCGCACGCGCATCCTGAACGGCTGCAACCTCGGCCTCCCGGACAACATGATCTCGATGGTCCTCGGGCCGTCAGGTACCGGGAAGTCGGTGCTGATCAAGCACATCGTCGGCCTGCTCTACCCCGATGCGGGTGACGTGCTCGTCCACGGCGAGTCGATTCCGAACATGACCGATGACGAGCTCTTCGAGGTCCGCAAGAAGTTCGGCCTGCTCTTCCAGGACGGCGCCCTCTTCGGCTCGATGAACGTCTTCGACAACACCGCCTTCCCGCTCCGCCAGCACACGGACAAGGGTGAGGACGAGATCGAGGACATCGTCAACCGGCGGCTCCGCGAGGTCGGCCTCGCCGAGGCGATGTTCAAGATGCCGAACGAGCTCTCGGGCGGCATGCGCAAGCGTGCCGGCTTCGCCCGCGCGCTCGTGCTCGATCCGGCCATCGTCATGTTCGACGAGCCCGACTCGGGTCTCGACCCCGTCCGCACGGCGCTGCTCTGCGAGCTGATCCGCGAGGTCCACGAGGAGAACGGCGGCTGCTACCTGGTGATCAGCCACGACCTCGGCACGGCCCGCCGGATCGCCGACTTCATCGCGGTCCTCTGGAAGGGCCGGATCGTCGAGTCGGGCCCCTCGGATGAGCTCTTCAACTCGCGCAACGAGTTCGTCAACCAGTTCCTCAACGCAGACGTAAAGGGACCTCTCGCGATGGATTAGCGCCGGCGTTGCCGGCGGCAGTGGTATTAGCGCGGCTCTAATACTCGCTCCGTAACCTCCGGCTCGTGAACGCGGGGAGTGGATTCTTTGAGCGGGTCGCCGCCATCGCCGTGCGCTGGCCGTTGCTGCTGATCGCGCCGATCGTGGCGCTCACCGGCGGCGGCATCTTCGCCGCCACGCAGCTCGACACGAACGCGGGGACGGACACGCTGGTGAGCAAGGGGTCCTCGGAGTACAAGGCGACTCAGGACTTCCATCAGAAGTTCGGCGACGAGCCCGTGATCGTGCTGGCGAAGGAGGATCTGCGAAGGCTTGTGCTCACCAAGGACCTTGAGCCCCTCTTCGAGCTCGAGGAGTGCTTCGCGGGCGGGACCCAGCTGGCGGCGTCACTGCCGCATCGCAAGAAGGAACCGCTCCCACCGGTCTGCGACCAGATCGCAAAGCTTCATCCGAGTCAGTCCGTGTTCGGCCCCGGAACGTTCCTGTATTTGAGCGTCGCCGGGATCCAGGAGGCGCTGCAGGGGCAGATCGGCGGCGCCAGCCAGGCGGCACGAGCGGCGGGGCAGCAGGCGGCGCAGGCTGCCGCGAAGAAGGGCGCCTCCACGGCCCAGCAGCAGCAGGCCGCCAACGCGGCGGCGCAGCAGGTGCTCAGCCAGTTCCAGAGCCAGCTCGTCCAGGTGGCGCTCCGCTATGGCATCACCTCGATCCCGCGGCTGGACGACCCCAACTTCGTCAGCCGAGTCGTCTTCGACCAGTCGAAGCCCGCCGGCACCCCCAAGGAGCGCTTCGGCTACCTGTTCCCAAACCGGAACGCGGCGCAGATCATCGTCCGCCTGCGTCCCGACATGACCGACGCGGAGCGACACGAGGCGATCGGCCTCTTCCGCCAGGCCGTCTCGAACCCACGCTTCAAGCTCACCGACGGCAGCTACATCGTCACCGGCGCCCCTGTCGTCGTCGATGCCGGCGCCCGGGAGCTGCGCAGCCAGACGCTGCTGCTGCTGGGCGTAGCGGGCCTGGTGATGGCTCTGACGCTGCTCCTGATTCTGCCGCGGCCGCTACGTCTGCTTCCTCTCGGGGTCGCCGTGGCGGCGGGTGCCATGACGATGGGCCTGGTGTCCGTCTTCGGCGGTTCCCTGACCGTCGGGGCGATCGCGATGCTGCCGGTGCTGGTTGGGCTGGCCGTGGACTACGCGATCCAGTTCCAGGCTCGCTTCAACGAAGCCAGGGCCGAGGGAGCCCCACCGGGGCGCGCAGTCGCGATTGCGGCGGGGGGAGGGGGACCCGTGATCGGCGCGGCCTGCGTGGCGACGATCGCGGGCTTCGCGGCGTTCGCACTGTCCCCGAGCCCGCTCGTCCGCTCCTTCGGCCTGCTGCTGGTGGTGGGAGTCGCCCTGGCGTTCGTCGTCGCGCTCACCGGCGGCCTTGCTGCGCTCGGCCTCTCGGCGCGGCGCGGACCGACGGAGGCGCCGGCGGCTCAACCAGCCGGACCCGAGCGCTTCAGCGGAGCGGCAGCCCGCCTCAACGCGATCGGGGTGGCGGCGATCGCGATGGCGCTCGCGAGGCCCAGAAGGGTGCTCGCGGCTGGCCTGCTGCTTGCGGCCTGCGGATGGGTTGCGAGCGCCGGGACCGGCGTGGAGACCGACATCCGCGATCTTGCGCCCCCTAACCTCAGCGCGCTCAAGGACCTGAACGAGCTCGAGAAGGAAACCGGCATCTCCGGCGATGTCAACGTGACCGTCAGGGCGCAGGATCCCACCAGCCCCGAGGTGATCTCGTGGGCCGAGGGGTTCCAGCAGCGTGTGCTCGCCCGTCACGGCTTCTCCGGAGCGAACCCGAGTTGCGCCGACGCGCAGATCTGCCCAGCCCTGTCGCTGACTGATTTCTTCGGCGGGGCGAACGCGTCCTCATCCGGAGGCGCTACGAGCACTCAGAGCGCCGGAGACGTGCACGCCCTGGTCCAGGCGCTGCCCTGCTTCATCTCGCAGATCGTGATCAGCCATCGTGGCGAGTGCAATCCGCAGGCCGGCACGACCCCGATCGGCGATACCGCGGACATCGCCTTCGGCATCAGGGTGCAGCCGCTGTCCGACCAGCAGAAGCTGATCGACGACATCCGAGCCCAGATCAACCCGCCAGGTGGGCCCTCGCCCCCGGCCGGCACGACGGTTGAGCTGGCTGGGCTTCCGGTGTTGGCGGCCGAGGCCAACACCGATCTCTCCAACAGCCGCTGGTGGCTGCCCCTGGTGGGGCTGCTGGCCGTCGGGATCGTCCTGGCCCTGATCTACCGCTCGGTGCGCCGCGCTGTGGTCCCCCTGATCCCGGTCCTGATGGCGACCGGCTGGTCGGGTCTGGTGGTCGCCGCGCTGGGTATCTCGCTCAATCCGATGTCCGCGACGCTGGGAGCGCTCGTGATCGCAATCTCGACCGAGTTCAGCGTGATCCTCTCCGCGCGCTTCGTGACCGAGCGTCGCTCCGGCCAGTCGGTGGGCGAAGCGCTGCGGCGCACCTACCTGCGGACGGGGGCGGCTGTGCTCGCCTCCGGCATCACGGCCATCGCGGGCTTCGCGATCCTGGCGATCGCCGGCCTGCCGCTACTCGACGACATCGGCCTGATCTCTGTGGCCCCCGTGCTCCGGGACTTCGGGCTCGTGACGGTGGCTGACCTGTTGGTCGCGCTCGCCGGTGTGATGCTCGTCCTTCCCGCTGCGGTGGTCTGGGCCGAGGAAGGATTCCCGCTGCCCTCACGCTCACGGCCACCCGAGGTCGCGCCCAGCCAATCCGTCCCATAGGGGACGATTGGGGGCGTGGAGAACGGCGCAGGACGAGACGATGGCCCCGGAAAGCAGCCCGGCGAGCGCCCGCACCGCACCACCGTCTACTCGCTGATCGTCGGCATGGCCTTCATCGCGCTGATCGCCGTCGCGGGGATCAACACCATCGCGACCAAGAACAAGGGGGTCCTGGGGGCGACCAACGAGGGGGACATGCCCCTGGCGCAGTTCGCTGTGCCCAATGCGCGAACCGGGGCGAGCGGGGACGCCAACATCGCCCAGGACAACTGCGACTCGGCCCGGATCCCCTGCCCCTCGGGCAGCCGGCGAACGCCCGCATGTCAGGTCGACGTGCCCGGAGCGCTCCGCGTCTGCGACTACTTCGACAAGCCCCTGGTGCTGTCGTTCTGGTTCACGCGCGGCGGCGACTGCGAGAACCAGGAGGACGTCTTCGAGCGGGCCTACCGCAGGTACAAGAACCGGGTCAACTTCCTGTCCGTCGATGTGCGGGACAGCACCTCCGAGGTCCAGAAGCTGATCAGGGAGCACCACTGGACTCACCCCGTCGGTCTGGACCGCGACGGTGCTCTCTCCAACCTCTATCGCGTGGGGGGTTGCCCCACCTTCGTATATGCCTATCCCGGTGGCATCTTCCAGGCGACCTCGATCGGGAAGCTGGACGACCAGCAGTTCTTCGCCAAGGTGGACACGCTGATCGCTGCATCGAAGCAGCGGGCGGCCACGGTCCGCTGATGGTCGAGCTGCCGCAGGACTGGGAGGTGGCCCCGGAGCCGGGCTGGATCGAGCCGGCGCTGGCCGAGGAGTTTCCCGGCCTCTCGATCGTCTCGACGGCCCTCGAGACGACGACCGGCCGCAGCCCCGAGGCCCTGAAAGACCTCCTGCGGACGCTGAGCGACCGAATCGGCGGCGCGCAGGCGATCCAGCTCCGCCAGAAGCCGATTCCCTGGGCGTACCGCGTCTTCTTCCGCCACATCGGGCTCGACCCCGACACCACTCGCACCCCGATCGAGCAATTGATCTTCGAGCGGATGCACGACGGCCGTTTCAAGAGCCGCAACCGGGTCGATGACGCGCTGACTATCGCCATGGTGGAGGTGGGCGTTGCGCTGCGAGCCTTCGACGCCGATCGGGTCGAGGGACGCGTCGGGCTGCGCCTCTCGGCCGAGCGCGAGGGCTTCGAGGGGCGGGTCTCACCGCTCCCGGAGGGCACGATCGTCGTGGCGGACGAGAAGCGCCCGCTCGGGATCCTCTTCGACAGGACGGCCGAGGGACGAGGCGTGAAGCGGGGCACCGGCCGGGTCCTGATGGCCGCGATAGGCGTGCGCGGCGTGCCCGACATCGCGCTCGAGGAGGCCCTGTGGGTGGCGGGCAGCGCGTTGCGGGCGTAGACTGCCGACAGAGGAGGACTGATGGAGGAGCCGCTCGAACGGACTGACGTTCTCGAGGTGCAGACCGCACCGGAGGTGGACGAGTCCCTGGTGCCTCCGGCGCCGCCAGAGGGCCTCGACACCGTCCTCTATGAGCACGATGAGCGCGGAGCTCGCGCCGACCTGCGCCGCCAGATCGCCGCGATGGAGCTCGCGCTCGCCCGGCTTTTCGGCTCGGCCTTTCCCCGCCAGGGCATCGACTTCTCCGTTCCGGGTATGGGCGGGCCCCGGATGCTCTCTGTCGACGAGCTGGAGAAGGTGCGTGACGGCCTGGCCGCCCGCATCCAGGAGGTCAAGGCGGACCTCCACGACCACGCCGTGGTCGAGGAGGCGAACCGCGAGGTGATCGAGGAGATGACCGCCGATCCCGCCTCCTACAAGTGGGTTCGCGTCTACAACGCGGACATCGGCGAGCCCGGCTGCAAGCACTGGCACGCCAAGCCGAAGTGGGGTCTGCTCGGCATGCTCCTGGGCTGGTGGCGGGTCAAGATCTCCTCCGGTTGCCCATTAGCCGAGGGGCTTCGGCCCCCTGAACCCCGATGCCGACGAAGCGACAGCGGCGCAAGCGGCGCCGACGCCAGACTGCCGGAACGCCTCCCGCCGAGGCCCGGCCTTCTGCGGTCGCCCTCGACGACCAGCAGAGCGCCCGCGTGTCAAGGCGCAGGGCGGGCAACATCGATCGGCCGCCGCCGCTGTGGGGCTCGTTCCCACTGACCGAGATCGTCATCTTCATCGGCCTCGTCCTGCTGATCGTCGGCTTCTTCTTCCCGCCTCCGCAGGGGCTGGTGATGATCGGGGTCGGGCTCGGACTTGGCTCGCTGGCGGGATTGGAGCTCTCGATCCGCGAGCACTTCGCGGCGTATCGCTCCCACACGCTGGTGCTTTCCGCCGCGATCGGGGTGCCGGTGTTCGGTGGCCTGTTCCTGGCGACCAAGGTGAGCCCGGCGATCTGCGTCGCCGCCGGGCTGGTGGCGTTCGGGGGCGCCGCATGGCTCTTCACGTCGGCCTTTCGCCGGCGCTCAGGCGGCGCCCTCTACCGCCTCAAGGGATGAACCGCCCGCCGCAGGGCGGCTAGTTCAGCCGCCCCCCAGCTTCGCCTCGAGCGCTCCGACCAGGATCCGTCGCTGGCGCTCGGTCAGGCTTCCGACTTTCTTGGCCTCTCCGAGGGCGGCCGCCGAAAGCAGCTTTCGTGAGCGGGCTCGGCCCCAGCGGCGCTGGCTGCAGAGGAGCTCGCTGAGGCTCATGCTCTCGGCCTCCCAAGGGGAGTCGCTGACCACTTCGGTGACGGAGCGGCGGCCGGCGCCGATGTCCCTCTTCAGCGCCGCGCGGGCGAGGCGGACCTGATTGGCGCGCGCGAGGGCCTCCATGCACTGGGCGGTTCCTCGCTGTCTGGGTTCTGACTCAGTCTGAGGCTCGACGACCGTCGGCTCAAGACGCCGCCGAGGGGCGAGTGGGGTAAGTGGGCTGGCAGGGGCAATCGTCGAGGCAGCAGACATCGTTTCTCCCTCCTGCTAGATCAGGAATTGTTTGGCGGGCTTTGGTTGCGGCCGGCGGCCCCAGTCGCTCTTTACGAGCCGGGGGAAGTGGACGGTCCTCTCCTCAATCTGTTCCCGTCCCACTCCCTGCCCCGGAAGCGCTCGGCGAGGCGAAACCTACACACCTGTGGCGCCGACGGTCAACACCCGAAAAATCATCCCGTTCGCTAAGAGCAGATGTTTTGTACGGGAGATGTTCGCCTGTCCAGAAACGAGACGAAACAAGGCCGCCTACCCAAGGTGCCGGAGGTCGAAACGTGGGTCAGCCTGAGGGCAGATCGGGGAAGCGGCCCTTGACGTCGGCGATGATCTCCAGCGCTCGATCGAGGTGATCGCGTTCATGGGTCGCCATCAGACTGGTCCGCAGGAGAGCGCCACCCGGAGGGACGGCGGGGTGGAGTGCGACGTTCGTGTAGACGCCGGCGTCGAAGAGCGCCTTCCAGAGCAGAACCGCCTGCCAGTCCTCGCCGACGATGACCGGCACCACCGGGGTCATGGCTTCGCTGCCGTCCGGGAGCGTGCCCGGCTCGACGACCTTGAGCCCCATGTCCCGGAAGCCCTGACGCAGATAGGCGGCGTTGTCCAGGAGGCGCGCCATCAGCTCTGCTCCCTCGGATCGGATGATCCGCAGGGCGCCGAGGGCGGCGCCGACGGCGGCCGGGACGGCTGATGCACTGAAAATGAACGAGCGCGAGGAGATTCGGAGGTACTCGATGACCTCCTCAGAGCCGGCGATGAAGCCTCCGCAGGAGGCGAGGCTCTTCGAAAAGGTGCCCATACGCAGGTCAACTTCGTCCTCGAGGCCGAACAGCTCGCAGGCGCCGGCACCGCGCTTGCCCAGGACCCCGACGCCGTGGGCCTCGTCGACCATCAACCTTGCCCCGAAACGGCGGCAGAGCTCGACGATTGGCGGCAGGTCGCAGACGTCGCCCTCCATGGAGAAGACGCCGTCGACCACCACCAGGGTCCCGCTGCCATCGGCGACGGCCCGCTCCAGCATCGTCTCCAGCTTGTCCATCCGGTTGTGGCGGAAGGGGCGCAGGCGGGCGCCGGAGAGCTTGCATCCGTCGAGGATGGAGGCGTGGTCGCCCGAATCGCAGATGACGGTGTCGCCGGGCTCCAGGATCGCGCTGATCGCGCCGAGGTTGGACTGGTAGCCGGTCGTGAACACGATCGCGTCTTCGGTGCCCATCCACTCGGCGAGCTCGCGCTCCAGCTCGATATGCATGGGAGTCGTGCCGTTCAGCAGGCGTGAGCCGGTGACGCCGGTCCCGTACTTCTCGAGGGCGTCGCGCGCGGCCTGCTTGACGCGCTCGTCCGTGGTCAGCCCGAGGTAGTTGTTGGAGCCGAGCATGATCGTCTCGCGCCCCTCCATCTCCACCACGGGCCCGGCCTGGGACTCGAGGATGCGGAAATAGGGGAGGAGGTCGCCCTCCTTGGCGGCTTCGAGCTGCTCCACCCGGTCGTGGGTCCGGGCTTTCTCGAAGACGTCCACCGGCGTCTTGGTGGAGTCAGACATGCCCCGGAAGTCTGGCAGGTGTAGCTTGCGCGGCCATGCCAGGCCCGATTCAGGTTCGACCAGTGCAGGACGGGAGTGAGCTGAAGAAGTTCATCAAGCTGCCGTTTCGGCTCCATCAGGGCACTCCCTGGGTCCCGCCGCTGCTCTATGAGCGGAAGGAGTTCCTGAACAAGGAGAAGAACCCCTACTTCGAGCACGCGGAGGCCGAGTACTTCCTGGCCTGGCGGGACGGCGAGCCGGTCGGGCGGATCACGGCGCAGGTGGATCGCCGCTGGGACCAGTTCCAGGGCGGGAGCGACGGGCAGTTCGGCTTCATCGACGCCGAGGACGACCCGGCGATCTTCGAGGCGCTGCTCGAGACTGCTGAGGGCTGGGTCCGCGAGCGCGGGCGGGACCGGCTGGTCGGCCCCATGGACTTCACCACCAATGACGAGTGCGGCCTGCTGATCGAGGGCTACGACCGCCATCCCTACATCCTCGAGCCCTGGCATCCGCCCTTCTACAAGGAGCGGATCGAGGCGCTCGGGTACGGCAAGACGATGGACCTGCTGATGTGGAACCTGGAGATGGGCGGGCTGAAGGAGGGGGATGCATTCGCCGACGCGATCCACGCAGTCGCCGACAAGGTCGAGTCGGAGCACGGCATCACGGTCCGCAACATGAACAAGCGGGACCTCGAGGCCGAGATCGGCCGCTTCATGGAGGTCTACAACTCGGCCTGGGAGAAGAACTGGGGCTTCGTGCCGATCACCGACGAGGAGGTCGCGTTCCAGGCGAAGAACCTGAAGCAGATCCTCGATCCCCGCTGGGCGTTCATGGCCGAGCGCGATGGCGAGATCCTCGGCGCTGCCCTCAGCCTCCCCGACATCAACCAGGTGACGAAGAAGATGAACGGGCGCCTGCTCCCGTTCGGCTGGCTGCGCTTCCTGCTCGGCAAGCGGAACATCGACCGCGTTCGCGTCTTCGCCCTCGGCGTCAAGCCGGAGTACCAGCACACCGGGATTGCGGCGCGCTTCTATGTCCGCCACATCGAGACCGCTGCCGAGGTGGGGGTCACGGGGGGCGAGGAGGGCTGGATCCTCGAGGTCAACGAGCCGATGAACCGCGCCATGGAGGGCATGGGCGGCACGATCGTCAAGCGCTACCGGCTGTACGAGAAGAGTCTTTAGCGGCCACCAGGCCGCTCCATCACGGAGCGGAGGGCGAAGCCCGAAGCGACTTACGCGGGGCGGCTGCTCGTGGCCGCGACCTTATGCGCGTTCGAAGGTCCCGACCAGCCGGGCTTGGCCGAGCACGTGCCCATCCATGGCGCTTTCCACCTGATCCCGCGAGGCGCCGGGCTCGACGTCGAGCTCCGAGTCGAGTGCATACAGAACGTGGAAGTAGCGATGCGGACCATGACCGGGCGGTGGACACGGCCCCATGTATCCCGGCACTCCCCGTCCGCCGGCGCCCTCGGCGGGCGCCGGCGCTCCCTCGTCGAGTCCGCCCGGCTCCGGATCGAGGTTCCAGCCAACCCAGTGGGTGAAGTCGCCCGAGGGCGCGTCCGGATCGTGGACGATCAGCGCGAGGGACCGAGTGCCCTCGGGGAGGAAGCTCCACGCCAGGGGCGGCGAGACGTTGCTCCCGTCACACGTGTACTTGACGGGGATCACGGCTCCTTCAGCGAAGGCGGTGCTGGTCAGCTCCGGATCCGGCATTCACGAATGGCCTTCCCCCCGCTAGTTCGGGGAAAACCAAATTCGAGGGTCTTGACCCGCCTTTAGGATGAGCGCAATGAGTGAACAGCCCCTTGCCACCGAGGAAGTGATCGAGGCTGAGCCGGTCCGGCCGCTGCCGGTCCGGTCGGAGGGCCGGACGATCGAGATCTGGGGCCGGGAAGTCGGCCCGCTGGCAGTTGCCGCCGCCGGAGGCGCTGCCGCCGGCGTCGCGGTCGTCGCGGTGGCGCGAGCCGCGCGTTCTCCCAGGCGGCCCCCTCGGCGAGGACTGTTCCGCCGCCGCGAGAAGGTCGTCGCCAGCCGCAGCTTCCTGGTCGACGTACACGTCCTCGGCCGCTAGTGGTCCTCGAGGAGCGCGTCCTGCCGAGGTGGCCCTACCGGCTGCCGCGCGGCAGCGGTGGGGACGGCGTCGTGCGCTCCCGGCAGCGGGTCGCGGAACGGCTGCTCCACGTCGGCCACCGCCCGGTCAGGGCGCGCTGGTGGCGCACCCGCGACGGCTACGTCCACGTGCGGGCCGAGTCTGTCGAGCCCGTCTCGGTTGATCACCCGGTCTCGGTCGCTGGCGCCGCGGTCCCGGAGGAGATCCCGGCAGCGGGCGAGGACGAGCTCGGGATCGCCGTCGAGCGGATGCGCTTCGCGCTCGCCATCGAGGACGACATGGAGGAGTTCTTCCAGACCTTCAAGCGCGACCCCCTGCTTGGCCCGGCCATTCACCACAAGCCCTGGGTGCGGCCCAGGCGCAGGCCCTGGCCGTGGGAGGCGCTCTGCTGGGCGATCACCTCGCAGCTCATCCAGGCCTCCCGGGCGGCCGAGATCCAGCGGCGGATCGTCAGAAGGTGGGGGTCGACCCACCTCCCGGCGGACCACCCACCGCCGAAGCGGCGTCGCGGCCTGTGGCCGCTGCGCGACGTGCCGTCGGCCGAGGTGATCGCGGGCCGGGCCCCGGCGGAGCTCGCATCGATGGACCTGAGCCAGGGGCGCTCGATTGCGATGGTCCACTGCGCGCGGGAGGTGGCTCGGGGACGGGCCGACCTCTCGGACCCCGCGACCGACCGGCGGCTGCTGGCGATCCCGGAGATCGGTCCGTGGACGATGCAGTGCCTCGGGCTGCACGGCCGTGGCGAGCCGGACTCGCTGCCGGCCGGCGACCTGGCCTACGTCAAGCTGGTCGGGCACCTCGAGGGCCTCGGCCGCCGCGCAACGGTCGAGGAGGTCGAGGAGTACTTCGCCCCATACGCCCCCTTCCGGGGCCTCGCCGGAAGCTTCGCCCTGGCGGGCTGGCACAAGGCGATGGGCGCCGGGCCTCCGGCCCGGATGGCCGCCTAGGGCAGCAGTTCGTTGGTGAGCACGTCGCTCGTCTTCGGGGCGGACGAGATCAGGTCGTGCTCGGCCATCCAGCCCGCGTATGCGCGCCACTGAGCGGGGTCCATGAAGCCGTATGGGTGGCCGGGCGTTCCCGCCAGCAGAGGCAGGGTGGCGTCCACCTCCGCCCGCGTCTGCATGGGATCGAGGCCCTTGCCCGCGGCGAGGACCGCATTCGCCGCCTCCTGCGGGTGCTTGATCGCGTAGGAGGTGCCCATCGCGAGAGCGGAGATGAAGCTGCGGATCGCCTCGGGGTGATCCTCGACCGTGGACCGTCGGGCCACCAGGACGAGCTCGTCATAGGTCGGCACGCCGAGCTGGTCCACGGGGACGATGCGGGGGTCGAGTCCGCGCTGCTGGAGGTCGACGCCCTCGATGTTCCGGAAGCCGCCCAGGATTGCGTCGACCCTGCCGGCAATCAGCGTGGGGAGCAGGTTGAGGCCGACGTTCACCTCCTTGGTTGCGGACGGCGAGAGGCCGGCGGTCTGGAGGATGGTCTCCAGATAGTCGGTCTGGTACGGGATTCCAGCCGTCCCGACCGTCTTGCCCTGCAGGTCGGCTGCGCCGGCGATGCCCGCCTTGGGCAGGGAGATCAGTGAGGTGAGAGGCTGGTCGACGATCGCGCCCACCGCCTGCACGTCGAGCCCCTTGTCCTGGGCGAGGAGGACCTCGGGCTCATAGGAGACGGCCAGGTCGGCTCGCCCTGAGGCGACCTCCTTGATCGGGGCGGACGGATCCGACGGAACCTGCGGCTGGACATCAAGACCTTCCTGCTTGAAGAAGCCGCGGTCGAGCGCGCTGTAGATGCCCGCGTGGTCGGGGTTGACGTACCAGTCGAGATCGAGTGTGAATGGCTGGGGATTCGACGGGGAGCCGGTCGAGGGCTCACCTCCACCGCCGCACGCGGACAGGCTCAGCGCCAGCGAGCCCAGGGCGAGGAGCACCGCGAACCGAATCCTCCGGCTCACGTGCGCGTCACTTCGCGGTTGTCCCAGGTGACGACCCTTCGCTCGATCAGCGCGACGAGCGCGAAGAGGACGATCGCCATCACCGACAGCAGCGTGATCGCGGCGAACATGCGGGCGGTCAGCAGGTTGCTGGACGCGATCAGGATCTGGTGCCCGAGGCCCGAGCCGGAGCCGGCCCATTCGGCGAACACCGCCCCGATCACCGCTACGGCGATCGCGATCTTGGTCCCGCTGAAGAAGAACGGCAGAGCGCAGGGAAGCTCAACCCGGGTGAGGATCTGCCTCCGGCTCGCGCCGAGCGTCCGCATCATCGTGGTCAGCTGTGGGTCGACCGAGCGGAGCCCGTCGAGGGTGTTGACCGTGACCGGGAAGAAGCAGACCAGCGCGATCAGCAGCACCTTCGGCCCGAGCCCGAAGCCGAACCAGACGATCAGGATCGGGGCGATGGCGACCGGCGGGATGGTCTGCGAAGCGACCAGCAGCGGGTAGAAGGCGCGGCGCAGGGTGTCGGAGACGTGGAGGACCACGGCGAAGACGAGCCCGGCCGCGAGGGCGCAGAGGAAGCCCAGCAGGACCTCGCGGAGCGTGACCCAGGAGTCATCGGCTAGGAGCGAGCGATCGCGCCAGAGCGATGTGGCGATGTCGCTCGGCGCCGGGACGAGGAAGTCCTCGATGTTGAGCGCATTCGAGATCCAGTCCCAGCGCGCCGCCAGCTCCCAGGTGCCCAACAGGATCAGGATCACCGCCGCCGGGGCGAGATAGATGCGAGCCCGGCTCATCGCGCCCCCTCCATGAGGCTGCGGAGCGCGCGCTGCTTGAGCTCGGCGAACTCCGGCGACGTGACGGCTGCAGCCCGGTCGGCGGCGCGCGGCGCCTCGACCTCGATCCGATCGGCGACCCGGGCCGGCCGAGCGGTGAGGACGAGGACCCGGTCGGAGAGATAGAGCGCCTCCTCGACGTCGTGAGTGACGAGCACGACGGTATGGAGGTCCGGCCCCAGGACGCCCGCCAGCCAATTCTGCATCTCGGCACGGGTGATCGCGTCCAGCGATGCGAAGGGCTCGTCGAGCAGCAGGACCGGGCGTCCCGCCATCAGGGTCCGAAGGAAGGCGACCCGCTGGCGCATGCCGCCGGAGAGCTCGCCGGGCCGCGTCCCCTCGAAACCGGACAGCCCCAGCCGGCCGAAGTGGCGTCCCGCCTCCGCCCTCGCCTCTGGCCTGGAGGCGCCGGCGATCCGCAGGGCGAGGGCCGCGTTGTCGACGGCGGAGAGCCAGGGGAGGAGCAGGTCTCGCTGGGGCATGTAGGCGCAGCCCTTGAGGCGCTCCGCGGGCTCAGAGCGCCCGCCCACCGAGATCGAGCCGGCGTCCGGCGGCCGGAGCCCGGCGAGCAGCTCGAGCAGCGTCGTCTTGCCGCAGCCGGAGGGGCCGACGATCCCGACAACCTCTCCGGGCTCGACCTCGAAGTCGATTTGCGCGATCGCCTGGAGCTCGCCGAAGGAGTGTGCGAGCCCGCTCACGCGAACATGACGGCCTGATCGGGCCGCGTCCGGAGTGCCTTCGCGAAGTCTCGTCAGCATGCTCCCTCCGCGCGCATTACCGCACAGGTTCAAAGGGTCAGCGGAGGGATCGTTTCCGCTATCTCAGCCCGCACATCCTGCGAGCCCCCCTGTTGGGTCCAGGCGGGAGTCTACGGTGTCGGCATGGAGGTCGAGCGCAAGTTCCTGGTGAACGTGCCGCCGGATCTTGGTGGGGTGGAGGCCGATGAGATCGAACAGGGTTACCTGGCGATCGGCTCCGACGGCGAGGTGCGGGTCCGCCGCAAGGGCGATCGGCTGCTGCTCACCGCGAAGCGCGGCTCGGGGCTATCGCGGCAGGAGGCCGAGATTGAGCTGGACCGCTCGAGCTTCGAGGAGCTCTGGCCGCTGACCGAGGGGCGTCGGCTCCAGAAGCGCCGCCACGTCATCCCGCACGGCGACCTGAAGATCGAGGTCGACGTCTACGGCGGCGATCTCGAGGGCCTGATGGTCGCCGAGATCGAATTTCCCTCCGAGGAGGAGGCGAACGCGTTCGAGCCGCCCGGCTGGCTCGCCGAGGAGGTCACGGGCGATCATCGTTACCTGAATGAGACCCTGGCTACCGCGGGACTTCCGTCGGCTCGATTCCACTCCCACTGACCGTTATCGCCGTTTTTACATCGCGGGGCGTTAATTCCGCACCCATATGTGGCAGGAACTACGTATGGCCTCCACGCGCGACAAGACTGCGGCTCTGGCCGCCGCCGGAGCTGCGACCGCGGCCGCGGCCGGGATCGGGATCAAGAAGCTCCGCGACTCCGACGGCGAGGCATCCGACTCGACCGCCTACCGCCTCCTCGAGGGTGAGCCGGTCGGCCCGGGGATCCGGCGGGTGCTCGAGGCGCAGGTCGACGACGCCGTCGCGCAGCTTCGCGGCGAGGCGGGCAACGAACCTGCGGAGGCGATCCACGAGGCGCGCAAGGACCTGAAGAAGATCCGCTCGGCCCTGCGGCTGGTCCGGGACGCGATCGGCGACGACGCGTGGCGTCGCGAGAACGACCACTATCGCGACGTCGCCAGGAAGCTGAGCAGCCACCGCGACGCCGAGATCCTGGTGGAGGCGCTCGACGGGCTGCGCGAGCGATTCGGTCCGGCGGCGCGCGAGCGCACCGAGACTCTGCGGAAGCAGCTCGACGAAGAGAACAGGTCGGCTCACGGCGACGGCACGATCGAGCGCACGATGGCCGGCGCGGCCGCTGAGCTGGTCGCCTGCCGGTTGAGCCTCGACGACCTCGCGCTGGACGGAGACGGCTGGGGCCTGATCGCACCTGGGCTCCATCGAAGCTACCGGCGCGGGCGCAAGCGCCTGCGCTCGGTGGAGGAGGATGCGAGCGTCACCAACCTCCACGAGCTGCGCAAGAGGGTCAAGGACCTCTGGTACCAGCTGCGTCTGATCCGGGAGGCCGACCGCCACATGATCGGGAAACTCGCCGATCACGCGCATGACCTGTCCGATCATCTGGGCGACGACCACGATCTGGCGCTGCTGCGGGAGGAGGTCAAGCGCCGCCGGGACGCGTTCGCCAGCCCAGCCGACCAGCGCCACCTGCTCCAGGAGATCGACCAGCGCCGCGGCGAGCTGCAGTTCGCCGCAATCTCGCTGGGCGAGCGGATCTACGCCGAGAAGCCGAAGAAGTTCACGGCTCGACTCGCGAAGCGCTACCGGCGATCACGTTGACGAAGTTCTCGAGGTGCTTGGTGGTCCAGCACTCGAAGGCGCCATCGCAGTAGGGCTCGTACGCGGCCATCACCGAGTCACCGTAGTTCCAGTAGAGCTTGGGCTCAGGATTGAGCCAGAAGGTGCGCCCGGCGTGCTCGGCGATCGCGCCGAAGGTGGCGGCGTGCGGCTCGCGGCCGTTGGTACGCGCATCGCCCAGGACGATCACGGTCGAGCGTGGCCCGAGGTCCTCGGCGATCTCCTCACCGAACTCGAGCCAGACGCGGCCGTAGTCGGTGTAGCCCGAGACGTCCGCGACGCCGCCTTCGGATGAGACGCGCTCGGAGATCTTCCGGAAGTCGCGCTCGTGCTCGAAGATGTCGGTCACCTCGCTGATCCGCTCGATGAAGACGAAGCTGCGCAGCTTGCGGAACGAGTCGTGCAGCGCGTGCAGCACCGAGAGGAAGAAGACGCTCGCGCTCGACACCGAGGTCGAGACGTCGCAGAGCACGTAGATCTCGGGGCGCCGCGGCCGCTTCGGCCGGTAGCGGAGATTCAGCGGGACCCCGCCAGTCTCGAGCGAGGCCCTCATCGTGCGGCGGACGTCGACGTGGCGGCCGCGGGTCCGCCCGCGCTGCTCATGCCCCAGAGTCGCGATCCGCTTCTTCAGCTGCGCGACCGCGCGGTGGACTGCGGTCAGGTCCTGGGCCGGGCTGCTCGGCAGGGTCCGGTCGAGCTCGGCGAGTGGCCGGGAGGGGGGAAGCTTGCCGGTGCGCTCGATCGTTGCCCGCTCGAGCTCGCGGCGCAGGTAGCGCTCGAACTGGCGGATGGTGTCCGGGTCGAGGGCCGGCGCGTCGTCATCGTTCCGTCGCCCGCCCGCCTGCAGGTCGAGTGCTCTGCGGATCCGCTGTACGTCCACGCCGATCACCCCGGAGCGCTCGCCCTGCCGCCCGAACGCCGTCATCGCCAGGCGGGCGAGGTCGCGCATCTCGCCGTCGTTGCCCTCGAAGATCGCGCGGCGGATCGCCTCGCGAAGCTCGTCGAGGTCGATCCGGTCTCCCGATCCTTCGAAGCGCTCGTCCTCGATTCCGCGCTCGAGTGCCTCGGTCTCGGCGGCGCGGAAGAAGTGGCGGTCGAAGAGCAGCTCGAAGATGCGGCGGTCCTCCTGCGACTTCGCGATCGTCGCCGCCAGGGACTCACGGAAGTCGCGCTGGTCGGTCCAGCTCACCTCGTCGAGCGCCGCGAAGGCGTCGAGGATCTCGGAGGTGCCGACGGCGACGCCCTCCGAGCGGAGGTCCTCGAAGAAGGCGAGCAGGCTGCCCGCGGTGGTGCTCACGGCCTAGCTCCCTGCTGAGCCGGGCGGGGTGAGGCCGCCGGTCACGCCGTTGCCCTCGAGCTTCACCGAGACACGCTCCGCGACCAGGTCGATGTCCGAGCGGTGCTTGACCAGGATGCTCATGGACTGCTCGAAGGTCTCCCGGTCGATGTCGTCGGCGCCGATCAGCAGCAGCGTCCGCGCCCAGTCGATCGACTCCGCGATCGAGGGCGGCTTCTTCAGGTCCAGAGCGCGGATCATGTGGACGATCTCGACCAGCCGCCGCGCCAGCCCCTCGTCGAGATCCGGCGCGTGCAGGCGCACGATCTCGAGCTCCCGGTCCACCGACGGATAGTCGAGCCAGAGATAGAGGCAGCGGCGCTTCAGCGCCTCGGTGAGCTCGCGGGAGTTGTTGGAGGTGAGGACCACGATCGGCTGGGTGCGCGCCTCGATCACGCCGAGCTCCGGGATCGAGATCTGGAAGTCGGAGAGGACCTCGAGCAGCATCGCCTCGAACTCCTGGTCCGTCTTGTCGATCTCGTCGATCAACAGGACGACCGGGTCCTCGGCGCTGATCGCCTCCAGAAGCGGCCGGGTGAAGAGGAAGTCTTCGCTGAAGATGTCGCCGCGGGTCCGAGCCCACGAGCCTTCGGATGCCGACTCGGCCTCGCCGGAGGCCTCAGCCTGGATCCGCAGCAGCTGCTTGCGGTAGTTCCACTCGTACAGCGCCTTTGCCTCATCGAGCCCCTCGTAGCACTGAAGGCGAATCAGCCGGCGGTCGGTCGAACGGGAAAGCGCTTTGGCGAGCTCAGTCTTGCCGACGCCTGCGGGGCCCTCGACCAGCACCGGCTTGCCGAGTCGCTGCGCGAGGAACGAGACGAGCGCGGCCGCCTCGTCGGCCAGGTATCCGACCTGGCCAAGTCCCTCGCGAACCTGGGCGACTGATTGGGGCTCGGAGTCCGGCATCTGGGGGATGATAGATACCGCCTCATGCTCGCCATCGCCCTGCCCGACTCCCTTGGTCCCTACGCGGTCTTACTGGCGGTGGGATTCCTGGTGGGCTGGTACGGCCACGGAGCGAGGAGCAACTGGATCATCGCCTTCGGCATCGTGGTGATCCTGGCCGCGATCGGGCTGCTCCAGCTCGCGATCGCCACGCACAACGGCAGGGCGCCGACCGGTTTCTAGGGCCGTGGGATCTCTCGACGACCTCGACCTCTCGCTGAGCCTCTCCAAAGAGGACGAAGCCGAGCGTCTCAAAGCGGCGTGGACCCGGCTGACGCAGTTGCGGCTCACCCTCGGCGGGCTGATCGGGAGCGGGGAGCTCGGTCCGCCCGTCTGCGTGCTGTTCGAAGGTGCCGACGCATCGGGCAAGGGCGGCGCGATCAAGCGCCTTGTCGCCCAGCTCGATCCGCGGCACGTTCGCGTCGTCCAGTTCGCGGCGCCGACCCACGACGAGAAGCGCCACCACTTCCTCCGGCGGTTCTGGCCGTCCCTGCCCGGCTGGGGAGGGATGGCCGTATTCGACCGCTCCTGGTACGGCCGGGTGCTGGTCGAGCGAGTCGAGGGCTTCGCAACCAGGGAGCAATGGCTGCGCGCCTACGACGAGATCAACGGCTTCGAGCGGACCCTCGCGGACGAGGGAACGACCCTGATCAAGTTCTGGATGCAGATCTCGAGCGACGAGCAGCTGAAGCGATTCAAGAAGCGTGAAAAGGACCCGCTGAAGAGCTGGAAGCTGACCGACGACGACTGGCGCAATCGCGAGAAGGCTGACGGATACCGGGAGGCGGTCGAGGACATGGTCGCGCGCACCAGCGTGGAGCCCCATGCGACCTGGCACCTGATCCCGGGCGACTCGAAGCGGTACGCCCGGGTCGCGGTGATCGAGACGGTGATCGCCGAGATCGAGGCGGGGATGCGCCGCCACGGGATGGAGCCGCCGGCACCGATTGAAGACTGACGGCGATCAGTCCGGAGCGCGTGGACGCTTTGCGCGCTCCCTCGGTCGCATCCTCAGCCCGGCGGCGATGATCAGCAGGGCGCCGGCCAGGGCGACGAAGATCGCGTAGTGGAGGTCGTAGGGCTCATCCCGGCCGCCGAGCGTGAACGGCGGGCGGTCGAGCATCCGGTAGACGACGATGGCGGCCGACCAGCAGCCCGCCGCCACGAACAGCCCCCACTCGCGGAGTGGCCGCGGCGGGACGGAGCCGCCGCCGCCCTGCAGCGCCAGATAGGTGGTCGCCGCGGCGATCAGCAGCAACGCGCCCTCGGCCCAGCTGAACCCGCCGATGCCGGTGAGCACGAGGTCGTTCGAGATCGGCGACTGGTACCAGGGAAGCAACAGGCTGGCGACCATCACGCCGCAGCCGACTACCGCGATTCGCTCATTCCCGCCCAGGCCGCGAAGGTCGCGGAGCAGCTTGCGCGGCAGCGAGCTCAGACCCTCAGTCGAGCGGCTCGCGGCCACCGTAGCCTGTTTCCAGGTCGTGCCAGTAGCCGACTTCGTCCTCGCCGAGCTCCCAGCAGAGGTAGACCTCGAGGCCGTCCAGGACCGCCGGGAAGTCCACCAGGCCGCGGTCGATGTCCCGAAGCACGATCCCCGACTGCTCGATCGTCTCGAGCAATCGCCTGACCTCCAGGAAGGCGACCCCGACCTGCTTTCCCTCCTCGCCGCCGCCGTTACCGGGAGCGGACTCCGAGAGAGCCTCGTGGGCCTCGGTGTCGGTGAGGTCGTCCTTCGCCTCGCGCAGCCGGTCGAGCATGGCGGTCAGCTGTGGAAGGAGCGCGTTCGCCTCCTCCCGCGTGAAGTGGCGTTCGTGGACGAGCCCGGTTTCCTCTTCGCTCACGCGCCGACCGCGGTCTTGGACGAGAGGCGTCTGCGGAGAAGGGCTGCATCGGCCTCGCCGATCGTTCGGAGCTGGCCCTGGAAGGCGAGGTGCCAGTGGTCGGGCGGCCACTTCCGGACGTGCTCGAGCTCGGTGGAGAGCTCCTCGGCGGAGACGAACTCCTCCTCGGTGAGGATCAGAACCGGCTCGGCCTCGACGCGCCAGGGGTAGATCTCCGGTCGATGCGGCGGCGTTTTTTGTGGCCGCCGTTTGTTCCGGTCTGGCCAGATTCGTTCCCGGTCTTCGAACATCTCCGACTTAACCCTGGCGATTCCGCCGAACGCCTGGACGCCGGTGACGTAGAAGACGACCTCATCCCCGGGCTCGAACTCCTCCGCCTGCCGGCGACGGCGCTCCTTGAAGCCGATCACGTCGAAGCCGCGCTCAACGTTGATGCGAAAGTTCTCGAGCGAGCCGGTGAGGATCCAGGTCTTCGGGACGCCAGGGGACATGGCGCGATTGTATGGAGCTAGGCCTTGACCGGCTCGCGAGCGCGCGCCGCCAGCGCCGGGGCGCCCAGCTCCTCGTACTCCGAGGCCGCCTGGTCCAGCAGCTGAGCGGCGCCGTCTGGATCCTCCTCTAGCAGCAGGCGGCCCCGCACGACCAGGCAGCGCGTCGCGTCGAGTGGGCGGCCCAGGTCGAGCCAGCGGCGGCGGGCGTCGTCGATCCTCTCGGCGGCCGTCTCGGCATTCTCGGCGCAGGCGCCGGCGGCCTCCGCGGTGGCCGCCTCGCCGACCGGATAGTGCAGCCTTCCGGCGAGCCGCTCGGCCTCCTCTGCCGCGGCTCGCGCCTGATCGGTGCGGCCGGCCAGGGCGAGAACCACGGCGCGGGCGGAGATCGCCTCGACCGACTGGGCGATCAGGCCGGCGCGCTCGCAGATGTCGAGCGCCCGAGTCAACTCCGTCTCCGCCGGCGCGAGTTCCCCGCTGTCGCGCAGGGTGCTGGCGAGCCAGTAGAGCGCGTTGTAGGCGACCTCCGACCGCCCGACCTGCTCGCCCAGCTCATGGGCTCGGCGGAACGACTTCGCAGCCTCGTCCCAGTTTCCAGCCCGCCAGCTGAGCACGCCGCGCATCAGGTCCGGGAAGCAGAGCTTGCCACGGAGGCCCTCGCGCTCGGCCAGGCTTGCGCTGGCCTCCGCGGCCTCCTCGACCGCCTCCCAGTCGGCCTTGTCGACGGCGAGGTCCCCGAGCGAGGCGTGGAGCTCGACCTGGGACGGGAGGTCCCCGACCTCCTGGGCGATCTCGAGCGCCTCGCGATAGGCGGCCGCCGCCCCGTCGTAGTCGGCCTCCGAGACCTCCAGGTGGTAGCCCAGCGTCAGCAGGGCCCGCACCGCCTCGGAGCGGTCCGATTCGCGCGCCAGGGCGACAGAGCGCTCCAGGTTCTCGCGCGCCTTCTCGGAGTCGCCGATGCGCCCGAAGACCCGTCCGAAGATTCCGTGGGCCCGGCTGGCGGCCCGTGCCTCGCCCAGCCGCTCCGCGAGGCGAAGCGCCTTCTCCGAGGCGTAGATCGCCAGCATGTTGTCGCCGGTGTGCATGTAGAGCGAGGCGGCCTCCTCGTAGAGGCGCACGAGCTCGATGCACGGCGGGCCGTCCTTGAGCAGGTCGATCCCGCGCTGGTAGTTGTCGATCGAGGCCCGCCGCTCCCCCTTGTGCCAGAGGGCGGCGCCGATCTTGCGGTGCAGGTCGGCGACGCGTGCGAGGTCCTCCTGGGCGCGGTGATAGTCCAGGCTGCGTTCCCATACCCCGACCGCCGCGTCGACGCGTCCCATGCGGAGTGCGACGTCCCCCTGCTTCTCGCCGATCCGGGCGATGATCCCGGGCTCCAGGGAGTCAGAGATCTCCAGGGCCGAGGTGTAGCGGTCGAATGCCTCGGCGTTCGAGTAGAGGGCAGCCGCCGCGTCGCCCGCTGCCTCCAGGGAATCGAGCGCGTGGGCCTGCAGGTCGACGAGCGCATCGCGGTCGAGCCCCGTCTCGGACCCGAGTGCCGCGGCCCTGGCGAAGTGCTCGGCGATCAGGCCGATGACTCCGTCGCTTCGCTCTCCCGCACGCTCGCGGATGAACTCTGCGACCTCGACATGCTTCCGGCAGCGGACCGACTTCGGCAGCATCGAATAGGCCACGTCGCGGATCAGCACGTGTTTGAACGCGTACTCCCGCTCGCCGGCGAGCCGGCTGCCGGGGCTCGGGGCGAGCAGGTCCTTCTCCTCGAGGTTGGCGAGCGTTTGGCCGAGGTCGAGACCCTCCTCGGCCGCCGTCGCGGCGAGCGCTCCCTCCCAGAAGGTCTGTCCCACCACCGAGGCTGATTGGAGCAGGCGGCGCTCCAGGCGGTCCAGCGAGTCGAGCCGGGCGGCGAGCAGCGACTGCACCGTGCTCGGCAGTGCGGCCGCCTCGACGGTGTCCTCCTCGAGCAGCCGGTTGACCATCTCCTCGGCGAACAGCGGGTTGCCGCCGGAGCGCTCGGCAACCTGCGGCACGACGCCCGCCGCTCCGTTCTCGGAGCTCGGCATCAGGGCGGCGACCAACTCGCGCGTCTCGGTCTCGGTCAGCGGCTCGAGGGCGATGGTGGTGGCGTTGCGGCGGCCGCCTCCCCAGCCCGGGCGTCGCTCGAGCAGCTCGTCGCGGGTCAGGCAGACGAGCAGCAGGGGTGCCCGGACCCAGCGGGTCAGATGGTCGATGAGGTCGAGCATTCCCTCGTCGGCCCAGTGGATGTCATCGATCGCGAGGACGAGGGGACGACGTCTCGCGATTGCCTCGACGACGGCGCGGGCAGCGGAGAAAAGCGCCTCTCGCATCCGCTGCGGATCGGGCTCGGATTGCTGGAGCTCGTCCGGCGGCTCGAGGCCAAGTGGGATCGCGAGCAGGGCGGCATTTCTCTCGCCGGACGCCTCATCCTCGAGCTCGTTCATCAGCTCGGTCACACCGAAGCGGAGCTTCTCCCAGGCGGTGTCGGGAGCGTCGGTGTCGCGGATCTCGAACTCGTCGTTGAGCACCTCGGCAAGGGCCCAGTAAGCGATTCCGGCCCCGTACGGGGGGCACTGTCCGCGCCTGATCGTCGGGGGATCGTCGGACTCGGAGAGGCTGGTCATCAGCTCGCGGAGAAGCCTTGACTTGCCGACGCCGGCCTGGCCGATCACCGTGACGAGATGAGGGCGGCCCTCCTGTTCGACTCGCTCGACGAGTGAGGAGAGCAGGGAGGCCTCCTCCTCGCGGCCGATCAGAGGGGTGCGCGCGCGGCCGGGGCGCCGGCGCGGCTCGGCGAGCACGCCGGTCGCCTCCCAGGCCGGCACCGGCTCCTCCTTGCCCTTCAGGGTCAGGGGCTCGAGCCGCTCGTAGGAGATCGCCTCGCGGCTGGCGCGGTAGGTCGACTCGCCGACGGTCACGCTGTCCGAGCGGCCGGCGGCCTGCAGCCGCGCCGCGACGTTGACCGCGTCGCCCATCACGGTGTAGCGATCGCCCACGGCTCCCGCCATCACCTCGCCCGAGTTGATGCCGACCCGGAGTGAGAAGCCGACGTCGTACTTCTCGCGGCTCTGACGGTTCGCATCCCCCATGGCCTCCTGCATGGCGAGTCCGGCGCGGACCGCCCTCTCGGGGTCGTCCTCGTGCGCGACCGGCGCCCCGAAGACCCCCATGACGTTGTCGCCGATGAACTTGTCGATGGAGCCGCCGAAGCGTTCGATCTGCTCACCGAGGAGGCGAAGGGTGCGATCGACCAGCGCCTTGACGGCCTCCGGGTCCATTCGCTCGGCCGCCGCCGTGTATCCGGAGAGGTCGGCGAACAGGACCGTTGCCTGCCGACGCTCCTCGGGCGGCGCGTCGGTCGCAGCAGGCGCACCTGCCGTTGGTTCGGCGGAAGCGCTGGGGGAGAGACCGGCGCCGCACTCCATGCAGAACTTCGCCCCGGGCGGGTTCTCCGCGCCGCACTCAGGGCAGTGCAGCGAGAGCTCGGCCCCGCAGGACATGCAGAACCGCGCTCGCTCGGGGTTGTCGGCGGCGCACTCTGGACATGCTCTCCTCCCCTCCATCGAACCCAGGATAGGACGACCGTTCTCAACCTGGCGCTAAAGGCCTTGCGGTACCCTGCTGCGCCGCCTGAGAGGAACCCCGTGACCCGGATTCGCGCCCTGATCGCAGCTGCACTCGCGCTCACCAGCGCACTGCTGCTCGCCGCCTGCGGCGGGGGCGGCAACAGCGAGGACCCCCAACAGGTCCTCCAGCAGACGTTCAACAATCCGACCAGCATCCGGAGTGGGACCTTCGACCTCGACTTCCGCGTCGAGACCTCGGGTGGCGAGAACCCGGGCAGCTTCGAGGCCAAGCTGGGCGGGAAGTTCGCCAGCCAGGGGCCGAACCAGTTCCCGAAGTTCGACATCGACGCCTCGGTGAAGGCCGAGAGCGGCTCACAGGACATCTCCGGAACCGGCGGGCTGATCTCGACGGGCAATCAGGCGTTCGTCAACTTCCAGGGCACCAACTACGCCGTGCCGCAGCAGCTCTATGACGAGTTCACGACGACCTATGCCCAGCTGCAGGGTCAGAGCAGCTCCAGCAAGTCGGCCAACCTCCTGAAGGCGCTGAACATCAGCCCGGCGAATTGGCTGACGGACCTGAAGAACGAGGGCACGGCCGACGTGGAAGGGACACAGACGATCCACATCTCCGGATCGGCGAACGTCTCCAAGCTGGTCGAGGACCTGAAGGCGATCGCCCAGAGGGCGGGGAGCGCGGTCGGAAACGTCAACACCCAGCAGCTCAACCAGCTCAACGACGTCGTCCAATCGGGCGACATCGACGTGTATTCGGGCGAGAACGACAAGCTGCTGCGCAGGTTCCAGATCCACGCCGACCTGAAGCCGCCGCCCGGGACTCCCGGGGCTCCTGACTCGCTCACCATCGACATCCAGCTCAACTTCGCCGACGTCAACAAGCCGGAGACCTTCACGGCCCCGGCCAATGCGGAGCCGCTCAACAACCTCTTCCAGTCGCTCGGGGTCAACCCCGGCCAGCTCGGCAACGCGCTCCGGGGCGGCCTCGGAACCGGTGGCGCACTGCCCGAGTCGGGAGGGTCGACCACCGCCCCAAGTACCTCCGGGGTCCAGGCGTACGAGCAGTGTCTCTCGCAGGCATCAGGGACGGCGGACTTGCAGAAATGCGCCGACCTGCTCACTCAGTAGCTGATTAGCTGCCCCAATGCCGGAGGAAACCTCCCCTTCGCCAGGCAGGCGTCGCCTGTTCGGGGCCGACAGCTGGCCCTACCTGCTCTCCCCGCTGATCCTGGCGGCGATCATCGCGGACCTGGCGGGAGCCTCGGGAACGGTGGTCTTCGTTCTCTCCGCGCTCGCTCTCATCCCGCCCGCGGCGATGATGGGGCGGGCGACCGAGGAGCTCGCGGAGCGGTCGGGCAACGTGGTCGGCGGGCTGCTCAACGTCACCTTCGGCAATGCGCCCGAGTTGATCATCGCGCTGTTCGCCCTCGGCAAGGGCCTGCACGAGGTGGTCAAGGCTTCCCTCGTCGGCTCGATTCTCGGGAACATCCTGCTGGTGATGGGCGCCGCAATGCTCGTCGGCGGGCTGAGCGGCGGGCGCACCCGCGGAGTTCAGAAGTTCGGTCGCACCGCCGCCAGCGTGCAGTCCACGATGCTCCTGCTGGCGGTCGCCGCGATGATCATGCCCGGCGTCTTCGCGCTGGTGCAGGGAGGCGGCCTCCCCCATGCGGGCGACGCGCTCGTCAACTACGGCGGCGACCTCGAGCATCTCTCCCTCGCCGTCGCGGTGGTCCTGATCATCACCTACGCCGCCGGCCTCCTCTTCTCGCTCCGGACTCACGCCGCGCTCTTCAACCCGCACGAGGACGAGTCCCACACCGAGGGCCGTGGCGATTGGAGCACGCGCCGCTCGGTGCTCGCGCTCGCCATCTCGGGCGCGCTTGTCGGCCTCATGTCGGAGATCCTGGTCGGATCGATCGAGGAGGCTTCGCACGCCCTCGGGCTGTCCGAGTTCTTCATCGGAGCCATCGTCGTTGCGATCGTCGGCAACGCCGCCGAGCACTGGGTGGCGGTACTCGTCGCCTACAAGAACAAGATGAGCCTGGCGGTCAATATCGCAATCGGCTCGAGCGCCCAGGTGGCCCTGTTCGTCACCCCGGTGCTGGTCCTCTGCTCGTTCTTCATCGGACCGCATCCGATGGCGCTGGTCTTCAACGGCTTCGAGCTCGCCGCCCTGGCGATCGCGGCGATCATCGCCAACCAGGTCACTCAGGAGGGCGAGTCCACCTGGTACGAGGGCCTCCAGCTGCTCGCCGTCTACCTCGTGCTGGCGTTGACCTTCGGCTTCGCGTAGCTACGGCAGCTCGTAGGTGAGCGTGAGGGTGTGGTTGCCCTCGTCGTCGGCGAGCATCGTGCCCTCGCCCGAGATGCCCTCCAGCTCGCCCGTGCCCGTTCCCGGAACGATGGTGCCTGTGTTGGTGACGCCGTCCGGTCCCATCAGGCCGGTGTGCTGGAAGACGAAGGTTCCGGTCTTGCCGGCGAGCGTGCCGGTGATCCGGTCGTGGCCGAGATAGCCGCCCCCGCCCTCGGACTTGGCGATCATCAGCTCTGCCGTGCTCTCGCCCTCCAGATCGCCGGTGAATGTTCGCGTGATGTGGACGCGGCTCAGCTCGACGCCCTCGGCCTCCGCGTAGGACTCCTCGTCGTAGCGGTCGTTGGTGAACGGGGCTGAGGCGTTCACACGAGCTGCCCGAGCGCCTCGAGCACGACGTCGTCGTGGGTCTTCGGCGACGCCTTGGGGATCACGTGGGCGATCTTGCCCTCCTGGTCGATGATGAAGGTGGCGCGCTGCACGCCCATGTAGGTCTTGCCGTACATCTTCTTCTCGCCCCAGGTGCCGTAGAGCTCGGCGACCTGGTGGTGCTCGTCCGCCAGCAGGGTGAAGTCGAGGTTGTATTTGTGGGCGAACTTGCTCTGGGCGGTGACGGTGTCGGGCGACACGCCGACCACCTTCGCCCCAGAACGCTCGTAGTCGGCGCGGTGGTCGCGGATCCCGCACGCCTGCGTCGTGCAGCCCGGCGTATCGGCCTTTGGGTAGAAGTAGAGGACGACCGGCTGACCGCGCAGGTCGCTCAGGGTGACCTCGTTGCCGTCCTGATCCGGGAGCGTGAAGTCCGGAGCCGTATCCCCCTCGGCGACCACTACTCCTCGCCGCCCGTGTCCTGGTCCTCTCGGCCCGGGTCCTGACCGTCCTCGTCGGCGTCGAGCTCCTCGTCCCCCTGTTCCAGGGCTGTCTCGGAGACCGATCCGGCCGACCCCGGGTGATAGCTCGTCTGGAAGGCCTCGAGCACCCTGTCGCGCTGTTCCTCGTCGATCGGGACCTCGTCGGAGATCCGCACCCAGTTGGCCCCCTCAAAGGGCTCCATGTTGAAGACCTCCTGGTCGATCGAGGCCGAGTCGTCGACCACGACCACCACCTCGGTCTGTGGGTTGAAGTAGGTGCCGGGGACGTCGGTGATCTCCTCCAGCTCCATGACCCGCTTCTCTGCGTCGCTTGCTTCCATCGGGCGGGATCCTATTGACCGAGGTTCTCCAGCTCACTGAGCTGGCGATCAATCTCTTTCTCAACGTCGAGGGGCTTCTTCCCCTGCCGCTGGCGCCGCTCGTTCCGAGCCACCACGAGCTGGCGGACCTCCTCCCGGAGACCTCTGTCAGCGGAAAGCCCTGGTCTCGCTGTGTCGGAGGCCAGCAGCTTCTCGACCTCGGCGTCCACATCGAGTGCCTTCCGCCCCTTGGCGACGCCGCGGTCCGAGCGGGCCTGGATCATCTGGCGGATCTCCTCCTCGCGCACCTCGGCCGAGACCGCGCTCACCGGGGAGCCGGAGCTCTGCGGGAAGTCCTGCTCGAGGGCGAACTGTCCCTTGCCGACCTGGTCCAGCGACCTACCCGCGCCACGTGCGAAGACGATCGCCCCGACGGGCAGCGCGACCAGCACGACGACGATCAGGACGATGCCGACCTGGAACGTGGCCAGGAGCATGTCCAGAGACTAGGTGGGATCTACTCGTAATGGACGGCCTGCATGACGTCGATGCGCGAGCCGCGTCGGGCGGGGATCACCGCGCCGATGATCCCCACGATCACGGCGAGGACGAAGAACACCACCAGCTGCCCGGCCGGGAGCCTGAATACCAGCCCGAGCTCACTGAGCGATGCGGTCAGCAGGGCTCCGAACAGCACTCCAACGACTATCCCAAGGACCCCGCCGATGGCTGCCGTGATCGCGCTTTCGTAGCGGACCATGCGCCGGACCTGCCGCCGAGTCGCTCCGATCGCGCGCAGCAGGCCGAACTCGCGGGTGCGCTCGTGGATCGAGAGGAAGAGGCTGTTGGCGATGCCGAACAGGGAGATCACCAGGCTCATCGCGAGCAGCGCATAGAGCAGGTAGACGATCTGGTCGGTCTGCTTGCTGAACGAATCCCTGAACGCCTCCTCCGATTCCACCTTCGCGACCGGGAACCTGGCGAGGGCGGCATCCATGTTTCGCTGTACGACCGAGGCATTGACCCCCGGCTTGGTGGAGACGAGCACCATGAACGGGTCGCGGGCTTCGGAGATCGATTCGAGGGTCCGGCGGTTCACCATCAACCCCTGGAGAATGGTCGGGTCCCGGTATTCGCCGATCGCGGTGAGCGTCGCCCTGCCGCCGGACGGCGTCACCACGTTGAAGCTGTCGCCGATCCCGACGTGGTGTGCTTTCGCGAACTGCTCCTCGATCACGGCGTTGTTACCGCGCAGGCTCGAGAGCGTCGCGTCGGAACCGTGAATCCAGTCGAAGCTGTAGCCCGACCCGATCCTGTCGGGTTCCACACCGGCGAGGTCGTCGTAGAGGATGTTCGACTTCTTTCCGTTGACCTCGATCTGGTCGTAGGAGACGGCGTTCGTGCTCGCCACGCCCGGGATTCGCGCGGCGATCTGCTGGGTTCGCCGGGGAATCGGCTGGAGGCCACCGCTGTCGGCCCGGACGACGAGTTCGGCGGTGATTCGCTGCCTGATCGCGCCATCGATCGAGGCCTTGAGCCCGGCCGTGAAGACGGCGACGAACACGACGAGGCCGAGGCCCACCATCAGGGCGGCGGCGGTCAGCGCGGTGCGGCCGGGGTTTCGCTGCGCGTTCTCCCGCGCGAGCTGGCCTACGACGGAGGAGAGCCGTTCCAGGGGAAGCCCGAGGGCGGCTGCTATTGGGCGGACGATGTACTTGGCGATGAGCGCAAGGCCGATGAAAAGGAGGACAGCCCCGCCGGCCATGCCCAGCAGCTTCTCGGTGGCCGGGCCTGAGCCGAACAGCCCGTAGACGAGCAGCGCGAGTCCTCCGAGGGTCACCACCGCCGCCAGGAAGGGGGCGAACCTTGATAGGCGGGACGGTGCCGCACGTGCGCCTTCCTGGAGGGCCAGCGCCGGCTGGATCCTGGTCGCCCGGACAGCCGGGCCGACCGCAGCCAGCAGCGTGATCCCGATCCCGATCGCGAGCGCCACGATGATCGTGCGCGTCTCCAGCACCAGGTTCGAGGTTGGTATCCCGGCGCCGGCCGCCTTGAACAGCGCGCCGATCGCTCTGGCGAACAGCAGTCCCCCGAAGAGCCCGGCCACGGAGGCGATCACGCCGATCACGAGCGCCTCCGTGGTCACCGAGCGAAGCACCTGTCCCCGTGTCGCCCCGAGGGTCCGCAGCGAGGCGAACTCCCGCGTCCTCTCGGCCACCGATATCGAGAACGTGTTGAAGATGATGAACGCGCCCACGAGCAGCGCGGCGCCCGCGAATGCCAGCAGGGCCGGGCCGAGGAACGAGTTGATCGAGCTGGAGATGTCCTTGGCCTGCTCGTCGGCCTGCTGCTTCCCGGTTTGCACCTTCACCCCCGGGGGCACGACCGCCTGGATCACCCGGACCAGCTGGTCCGGCGTGACCCCGGGCTTGGCCGCGACGAGGATCTGGCCGACCTCCCCCTCCTGGTCGTACCAGCGCCTGATGTCGCCCGGCGTCGCCATGGTGAAGCCGTAGCCGGCGGCGGAGCCCGAGCCGCCGAAATCCACGAGGCCCACCACGGTGACCCGCGCCTCCCCGTGCGAGGTCTCGAGGCCGACCCGATCGCCGACCTCGATCCCATGCTGATGGGCGAGGTCGCGGCTGACCGCGATCTCGCCGGGCGCGGAGGGGTCACGGCCCTCAGCGGGGGACGTGGGGTCGAACGGCTCCGGCGTCGTGCCGAAGACGAGGTTGGGACCTCCGAACTGCGTGATCGGCTCGCCGTCCACGACGAGCGCGCCGAGAGCCTGCATGGCGCCCGCGGCCTTCTCCACCTGAGGCAACGCCCGCACCCGGCGCAGGAGCGAGGCGGGCAGCCTCTCCGACTGGGTGAAGCTGCTGTTGAACTCCGTCTTGGGGGAGAGGACCGCGTCCGTGCCCTCGTTGGCGGTCTCGTTGATCTTCGCGAACGCGCCGCGGATGCCGTCGGTGAGCACGTAGGTGCCGGAGATCATCGCCACGCCGAGCAGCACGGCGATTGCGGTCAGAGCCGAGCGCAGCTTGCGCTCGGTCATTCCCCTGAGCGCCAGCTTAGTCAAGCCAGCTTCCGGAGGTGATCGAGGATGTCGTCGATGCTCGGCTTGCGGTGGCGGTCGACGATCTCGCCGTCGGCGAGGAACAGCACCTCATCCGCGTTCGCGGCGGCCGATGCGTCGTGAGTGACCATGACGGTCGTCTGCCCGTAGTCGTCCACCGCCTTCCGGAGCAGATCGAGGACGCCGCGGCCGGCCTTCGTGTCGAGGTTGCCGGTCGGCTCATCAGCGAAGACGACCTCGGGGCGGCTCAGCAGGGCCCGCGCGACGGCGACCCGCTGCTGCTCACCGCCGGAGAGCTCAGACGGGCGGTGCGACCGGCGGTCCTCCATTCGCGTCGCTTTCATGAGCTCGTCGAGCCAGGCGCGGTCGGGCTTGTGTCCGCCGATGCGCACCGGCAGCGTGATGTTCTCCTCGGCGGTCAGAACCGGCAGCAGGTTGTAGGTCTGGAAGACGAATCCGATCGCCTCGCGTCGGAGCAGCGTGAGGTCGTGGTCCGAGAGCTCGTCCAGACGGGTCCCGGCGATCTCAACCCAGCCGCTCGTGGGGCGGTCGAGTCCCGCGAGTATGTGCATCAGGGTCGACTTGCCGGAGCCGGAGGGACCCATGATCGCCGTGAAGCTCCCGCGCACGAAGTCGACGCTCACGCCCCGAAGCGCCTCCACCGCCGTCGGGCCCTCGCCGAAGCGGCGCACGATTTCGTGCCCGGACACGACCGGTGCGGGCGTCGGCTCGCTCTGTGGCTGTGCGGGGCCGGCCAAGGTCTGCGTCATCTCGATGGATAGGAATACCGGCGCGATCGAGCCCAGGCGTCCGTGCTGGGTACGGGGATCGATTCCGTGCGTACCCGCGCACACCCATCGGTCCATCGGCTACTCTTTGAGGACTGGCTGACTGACCAGTCAATCAGTCGCTGTAACCAAGACTTCAATCCATCGAAGGAGCGCTCATCCGTGGTTGACCTCACCCTCACCGACGAGCAGCAGGATCTGCGCGAGCTCGCGCACAGCTTCGCCGAGAAGGACATCCGCAAGGTCGCGTGGGACTACGACAAGGACGGGACCTGGCCCCAGGACATCATCGACAAGGCCTGGGAGATCGGGCTGATGAACACCCATATCGCCGAGGAGTACGGCGGTCCGGGCCTCGACTTCCTCTCAGGCTGCCTGATCGAGGAGGAGATGGGCTGGGGCTGCTCCGGCATCGGCACCTCGCTGATGGCCAACGGCCTCGCCGCGACCCCGGTCGCCCTCGGCGGCTCCGACGAGGTCAAGAAGGAGTACCTCGGGATGCTCACCGAGGCCCCCAAGCTCGCCTCCTTCTGCCTGACCGAGCCTGACGCCGGCTCCGACGTCTCGGGAATGAAGACGACGGCCGTCAAGAAGGGCGACAAGTGGGTCCTCAACGGCTCCAAGTGCTTCATCACCAACGGCGGCTACGCCGACTGGTTCACCGTCTACGCCAAGACCGACAAGGACGCCGGCCATCGCGGCATCTCGGCATTCGTCGTCCCCAAGGACGACACGGTCACCGTCGACAAGAAGGAGGACAAGCTCGGTCAGCGCGCCTCCAACACCGCGACCATCTCGTTCAGCGACACCGAGGTCCCCGAGGGCAACCTGCTCGGCGAGGAGAACCACGGGTTCAAGCTGGCGATGATGACCCTGGACCGCACCCGTCCGGGCGTCGCCGCGATGGCCGTCGGCATCGCCCGCGCGGCCCTCGAGTTCGCCGCTGACTACTCGAAGGAGCGTGTCCAGTTCGGCGTCCCGATCGCCATGCACCAGGCGGTCGCCTTCATGATCGCCGACATGGCGACCAAGGTCGAGGCCGGCCGGCTGCTCACCTGGCAGTCCGGCGTGCTGCTCGACCAGGGCAAGCGCAACACCCTCGCCGCCTCGCACGCGAAGCGGTTCTCCGCGGACTCCGCAATGGAAGTCACCACCGACGCCGTGCAGGTCTACGGCGGGTACGGCTTCATCAAGGAGTACCCGGTCGAGAAGCTGATGCGCGACGCCAAGATCATGCAGCTGTACGAGGGCACCTCGCAGATCCAGCGCCTGGTGATCGCCAAGGAGCTCCTCATGGGCCGCCAGGCCGACGAGGAGACGCCCGAGGCGAAGACGCTCAGGGAGAAGGCCGAGCGTGCGTCCTCGGAGAGCCAGCAGGAACAGGCGCCAGCAACGGTCTAGCGCTTCACGCAGCACCACCTCCTCACGAACGCCCCGGGAAACCGGGGCGTTCGTCGTTCAGGGGAGAATCAGCGGATGCCAGAAGGGGAGAGGCTCAGCGACCAGCTGGAGGGCTGGCTCCGTAGCGAGGACCCGAAGACGATCGGCAGCCTGATCGACGTCTTCGAGGAGAAGAGCTTCGCGGTCCTATTCGTCCTGTTGCTCGCGGTGCCGGCGCTACCGCTCCCCACGGGTGGCGTCACCCACGTCTTCGAGGTGATCGCCATGCTCCTCGCCCTGGAGCTGATCGCGGGAAGGCGGCGGGTGTGGCTGCCCGAGCGGTGGAGGGGGAAAGAGATCGGGATGCCGACGCGGGAGCGCTTCGCCAACACCCTGCTGCCGCGCATCCGCTGGATCGAGCGCCACTCCCATGCGCATCTGGGGTTCCTGCTCGACCATCGCCTCGCCGGCATCGTCTACGGGGCGGTGACCCTGGTGCTCGTCGTCACAGCGTTCGTCGCCCCGCCCTTCACCGGCCTCGACACGATCCCGTCGATCGGGGTCGTGCTGATCAGCCTCGGTGTCCTACTCGAAGACCCCATCCTCGGGGGGATCGGCTTCGTCGTGGGAGCCGCCGGGGTGCTGATCGTCTTGTTCCTCGGCCGCGAGGTGGTTGACCTGATCGGCAGGCTCTTCTAAGCGTCGTCGTCAGAGCGAAAATCGAGCCAACTTGGTTACGAGTAAGTAGATCCGTAGACTCGCCGGTCAGTGGAGGGAGGGAAACCGATCTCGGAGGCGGTGGCTCAGGCCGCCAGGGCCGGCGCCGATGGCGTCGAGGAGCGAGAGCGCAGCGGGCGCGGCCGTCCGTCCGACGCCTTCGGCGGGGACATCCGGCGCCGCGACGTCTTTCCGCTGCTCGTTCTCCATCTCGTGACCCGGGAGCCGACCTACGGCAACCGACTGATCGAGTCCATCGAGGGGATCACTGAGGGAGCGATCTCAGTCAACCCGAACACCATGTACCCCCTGTTGAGGGAGATGGAGGGTCAAGGTCTGGTCGAGGGGCGCTGGGAGCTGCCCGACCGTCGCACGCGCCGCTACTACTCGATCACCTCCGCCGGCAGGCGCGAGTACAAGAGACTTAAGGCTGAGGTTGAGCCTTTCCTCGAGTCGGTGATCCAGTCCGTCTCGCTGATCAAGGACGAGATCTACGGCGACTGAGGTTCAGAGCTCGCGCTCGTAGAAGAGCATCACGGGCCCCTCGGGCCGGCCCTCGCGGTTCGTGAAGCCGAGGCTCTCGTACAGCGCCCGGGCGGCGGTGTCGTCTTCGCTCGTCCCAAGCTCCATGTGGGTGGCGCCCTCGCCGCGGGCGGCTTCCAGTGCGGCCTCCAGCAGCGCGCGCCCGATCCCCTGCCCTCGAAGCGAGGGAACCACGTACAGCTCCTCCAGATATGAATGCGCGTTCGGGCCCGCGGAGTAGACCCAGGGCCGGTAGCGAAGCTGCGCGAAGCCGTCGGGCCCGTCGCCCGCGAGGAGGACGGTCATGTCGCGGTTCCGGATCAGCTCCGCATAGCGCCGGGCGAGAGCCTCGGCTCCGGGGGATGGCTCGTCGAATTCCACCTGGAAGTCGTGGAGCAGCCGTGCCACGGCCTCGGCATCGCCGGGCGTCGCCCAGCGGACGGTTGTATCGGAGGAGGCCGGTTGGCGCGGCGGCATCGCATCGAGACTAATAGCCTTTCGCTGACTGGCCAATCAACCAGGAGGACTCCTCTCACATGTTCGTCTTCAAGGCCGCCGTGCTGGGCGGCGGCACGATGGGCGGCGAGATCGCCCAGGTAATCGCCAACGCCGACATTCCCGTGGTCGTCAAGGACGTCGAGCAGAAGTTCGTCGACGCCGCGCTGGAGAAGTCGCGCGAGGTCACCAAGTCGCAGCTCGACAAGCTCGTCTCCAAGGAGAAGCTCACGCAGGACCAGGCCGACGCGCGCCTCGACGAGGTGATGGGCCTGATCACCGGGACCACCACCTATGAAGAGTTCGGCGACGTCGACTTCGTGATCGAGGCCGTCCCGGAGCGGATGGAGATCAAGAAGTCGGTCTACCGCGAGCTCGACGAAGCCACGCCGGGCCACGCGATCCTCGCCTCCAACACCTCCTCACTCTCGATCACCGAGATGGGCCGCGAAACCCTGCGTCCCGGCAAGGTGGTCGGCTTCCACTTCTTCTTCCCGGCCTCCGTGATGCCGCTGGTCGAGATCATCTCCGGCGAGGACACCTCGCGGGACACGCTGACCACGGCCTTCAACTTCGCCCAGGCGATCCGCAAGCAGCCGATCACCTGCAAGGAGGTCCCCGGGTTCGTCGTCAACCGCATCCTCAACTCTGGCGCCGGAGAGGTGTGGCGCGAGCAGGAGGAGAAGGGCCTCTCGATCAAGAAGATCGACGACGGGATCGCGGCGGCGAACGTCACGCCGATGGGCCCGTTCTTCCTGATCGACATGCTCGGGCTCGACACGGTCCTGCACGTCGCCGAGTACCTGAACGAGTCCTACGGCGACTCCTTCTACGTCCACAAGGGGATGCAGAAGCTCGTCGGGGACGGCAAGTTCGGCGCCAAGTCCGGCGGCGAGGGCTTCTACAAGGACGGTGAGCCGAACATCCCCGGCGACGCTGACCCGGACATCCAGGAGCTCGCCGACCTGCTCATGCTCAAGTCGTTCGTGGAGGCCTGCAAGGTTCTCGAGGAGGGGATCTGCACGGTTCGTGAGATCGACCTCGGGATGATGGCCGGCGCCGGTCTCGACCCGCGCCGCGGGCTGTTCCCGCCCTTCTGGAAGGCCGATCTCGAGGGACTCGACACGATCCTCGAGAAGCTCGAGAAGTATGAGGAGAGCCACGGCGAGCGCTTCGCGCCGCCGCGGACTCTGAAGCGACTGGTAGCTCAGGGCCGGCACGGCCTGAAGACCGGCCAGGGCTTCTACTCCTACCCGCAGACCGACGCGGAGGGCACGGTCAAGCTCGAGAAGCGCGGGGATGTGGCGATCGCCTGGCTCGCCAACCCGCCGATGAACGCGATCTCGCCCCAGGTAATCCAGGACCTCGGAAAGGTCTGGGAGGAGGTCAACGCCGACGACGAGCTGAAGGCGATGGTCGTCTACAGCTCCCTGCCCGTCGTCTTCTCCGCGGGCGCCGACATCAAGGCGTTCACGAGCATGGACGAGGCAGGCGGCGCCGAGCTCATCAACACGGGCCATGCCCTGCTGCGCGACCTGGGACAGAGGCGCGTCTCCACCGTCGCAGCCATCAACGCGATCGCTTACGGCGGCGGCTGCGAGCTGTCGATGGCGTGCGACTTCCGGATCGCCGCCCAGTCGGCCGTCTTCGGCCAGCCGGAGATCAACCTGGGGATCATCCCCGGCTTCGGCGGGACGCAACGGCTGCCGCGCCTGGTCGGCCCCTCGAAGGCGCTGGAGATGAACCTGACCGGCGATGCCGTGCTGGCGCCGGAGGCATCCCACTGGGGCCTCGCCGACGCGATCGTGCCCGACGAGGAGCTGTTCGACACCGCGGTCGCCTGGGCGAAGAAGCTTGCCGGTCAGGCGCCTCTGGCCGTTGAGCAGATCAAGCAGGTCTCCAACAAGGCCGACCTGGACGATGGGATCGAGGCCGAGAAGCAGGGCTTCGCGACCGCGTTCCTCTCCGAGGACGGCAAGGAGGGCATCTCCGCCTTCCTGCAGAAGCGCAGTCCGAAGTGGCAGGGCAAGTAGCAACGGACCAGGCGGTTCGCCTCGCGGAGCTGATCCGCGAGTCGCGCTGCACCGTCGCCCTCACCGGAGCAGGGATCTCCGTCCCGAGCGGGATCCCCGACTTCCGAACGCCCGGCGAGGGCCTCTGGGAGAACGTCGATCCCATGGAGGTCGCGCACATCGACGCGTTCAAGCGCGATCCGGCCAAGTTCTGGAGCTTCTACCGCCCTCGTCTCGACAGCCTGAGCGCCGTCGAGCCGAACGACGCCCACCGGGCCCTGGCCGAGCTCGAGCGGCGCAACCAGCTCGAGGCGGTGGTCACGCAGAACATCGACATGCTGCACCACAAGGCCGGATCCGAGCGGGTGATCGAGGTACACGGCTCGATCAAGTCCGGCACCTGCCAGACGTGTGGTGCCACGTTCAGCCTCGAGCAGATCAAGGAGCTTGTTCAACGACGACGGGGTGGCGATCTGCGATCAGTGCGAGGGCCATGTGAAGCCGGATGTCGTCCTCTTCGGCGAGATGCTTCCGTCCGCCGCGATCGCGGAAGCCGAGGAGCTCGCGGCGCGCGCCGAGCTCATGCTCTGCATCGGCACGTCGCTCGAGGTATTTCCGGTGGCGGGCCTGCCCTCGATCACGATCGGGTCGGGCGGTGGCCTGGCGATCATCACCAGGGGTCCGACCCCATTCGACACGAACGCCAGAGTGCGCATGGACGGCGACGTGGTCGCGGACCTGCAGGCGGTTCTTGCCGCTCTCTCCTAGAGGCTGCCGCGAAGGGGACAACCAAGCCTTAACGGAGCGTCCCGCTCTTCAGCCCGGCGTGTCACGTTCAGGCGGAGATGAATCTCGGAATGCTCACGCCCCACGGCGTCCGTTTCTGCGGCCCCGCACTGACGGGCAAGGCGATGGATGCCTTCTCGATTGCCGGCATTTCCCTGCTCGAGCGTCGTCCTACCCAGGTCGGTGGACAGCCGGCCGTCGAGTACGTGGTGGCGGTGCACGCCCGCGGTCCGGGCGACGCGATTGCCAGGATCCGCAATGCGCTCGTCGGGGAGGGCCTCTACCACGGGTTCGCGCCGGACCCGGAGTAGTTACTGCGGGGTATCGGCCAGCTTCTCCTCGATCCCGGCAAGCTCCTTCATCAGCTCCTTCTGGCGGGAGCTGGGCTGTTCCTGAAGAGCGGCTCGCGCGGCACGCAGTTCGTAGCGGGCCTCTGCGAGCCTGCCCTGCTGGACGTCGAGCCGGGCGCGCAGCATGAGCGTCTCGGCGGGATGGACCTCATCACGGCCGGCGAGAACCGCGGCGACGCGGGACTGCGGGTCGACGTCGTCGAGCCGGCCGCGGCGCGGGCGGGCCAGCTCCCGGGCCTCGGTCCAGCGGCCATCGGCCAGCTCATCACCGGTTCCGTGCCCCAGCCGTACGGCGAGCGCCCGGGTTGCCCCGATGTCCTGTACGAGAGGATCGCGGGCCGCTGCCCTCAACGCGCTCAGCGCCCGGTTCACGATCCGGGTCGCCGCCCGGACCTCGTCTGCACCCCCACCGCCGCTCCCCATCATCTCCTTGAGCCAGGCCGATCCCGCGCCCGGATCATCGAGGCGGTCCCCAGTGACCGTCACCCGCGTCACCGGGGTCTCCTCGGGATCCCCGGATTCGATGGGCTTGGATCTCCTCCCGGCTCGCCGTTTCGGTCGCGGCGCTCCGAGCTCCTCGCACGATCAGACACGCGCTCGGAGTCACCCTCCCGGACCAGATACCTGCCCTCCGGCAGGCCGATCTTGCCCGCCAGCTCGAGCTGAACGAAAGTGGCGTGGGTGGCGCTAGTCGCCGTTGTTGGGGCCCTTGGCGGGCAACGCGGCGGCGGAGGGCTTGGACGGCACCTTGGGGTTCTGGATCTGGCCGAGGCGCTGGATCAGCCGCTGCCACTGGTCGGGCTTCAGGATCTGGCCGAGCTGCTTGATCGAGCTGCCGCCCGTCGTGAACGTGTAGCCCACGTGGATGTGGTTGTAGTGGTCCGGGAGGATGAAGGTCGGCGGGCCGAGATCCATCAGGGAGATGATCTGCGCGGGTCGCATCGCGCCCTGCAGGAGCAGGAGGTCCTTGATCACCGCCTCGGTGATCGTGCCCGGCCCCTGGTGGCCTGTGATCGGGATCCCGTTGACTGCGGCGATGTCCACCGCCGAGCCGTAGGAGTGGGCCGAGACGTTCCCCGACGACGTCAGGTAGGAGTGGCCGCACTTCAGCGAGGTGATCGTGAGGCGGTAGCCCTTGGCGACCAGGTACTCCATGACCGCCAGCACGCGGCGATCGATCTGCCCGGTGGCGATGTCATTGCGGCCGCAGGAGTAGATCGAGAGAGCCGGGTCGTTCAGAACCCGCTGCTCGAGAGCCGCCTTCGACATGAGCAGGACCTGGCCGACGGTCGGGTTGTCCGTGAAGGGGTTCTTGTCCGCCGCCCGGTAGATCGCGGTCGTCTCCAGCAGCTTCCAGCCGTCGAGGATCGGCTTCGGGTCGATGGTGGGTGCGCCGCGGCCGGCTGGCCGGATCGCGAAGTTGAGGTGCGGCGGCTGAGCGTCGGACTGGCCGACGCGCCCGATGACGGTCCCGCCGGTCACCTTGGAGCCCTTCTTGAGCGGCTTCAGCTGCATGGTGTTGGAGTCGAACTGCACGCTCGAGGAGAGTGCGGACTTGAAGGTCTCGTAGCCCGGAACGCTGCGGCCGAGCAGCTGGTCGAGCTGCCCGCTGACGCTCGACTGGCCGGCGTTGCCCGAGCGATGCGGGAGGGCGAAGAGGCGCTGGCGGCTGTTCTCGGAGTCGGCGGGAGCGGCCTTGGCGGACGCGGACTTGGCGGTCTTCGCGGATCCCTGGCCGGAGTTGTCACCCGCGGTCGCCGGGCTCGTCGGAGCCGAATCGTTGGGCGTCTGGAGCTTGAAGTCCTTGGCGGAGAGGCCCTGCTGGCGCGGGACCGGGTGCGTCGCCTCGATCGAGCCCATGTGCGCGTAGGTGTACTGGTTGCCGTATGCGTCCTGGAGGACGATGTACTTGCCGAGCGTGGCGTTGTCCCCCATCTTCTTGATGACACCGTCATTCACCGCTACGACCGGAGCGTTAAGGCTCGAGTAGATGTTGATGCTTCGGCGGCTGGCGTTCGAGCTGACCACGTCGGCGGCATTGCCGCCGCCCTTGCGCGCGGTGGTGGAGCGGGCCAGTGCGGCCGCGTCGTTGATGTCGTCGGCGTAGCGGGCGTCGGCGGCGACCGGGAAGTGTGCGCCCTCGGTCAGACCGGTGAGGGAGCCGACCAGCGCGTCGGGCAGCTTGCCGTACTGGTTCGCGCCGAGCAGGACCTCGTCGACGTACCAGTCGGCGTGGTTGTAGGCGAAGATCGACTGGCGGATGTTCTTGTCGCCGCCCGCTGCTCTCAGGTACCGAGCTGCGGCGCAGATCGCATCAACCGGGTTGTACGGGTCCTTGCGGCCGTCGCCGTTGGCGTCGACCCCGTAGACCGCCCAGGTCGAGGGGATGAACTGCATCCATCCCTCGGCGCCGGCCGAGGAGACGTTCAGGTTGGTCCCGAACGCGGTCTCGATCTTGTTGATCGAGGCCAGCACCTGCCAGGGGATCCCGTACTCGGTTCCGCAGGACTGGTAGATGGGGAGGAGGAACGGCGGGATCTCGAAGGAGTCGATGACGAAGTTGGGAACGCCGATCGGCGCCGGTCCGAACTGCGCGACCGTCAGGCCCGGGTTGGTGGGGGCCGGGGAGCCGTCCGGGTTGCGGAGGGTGGGCTGCTCGATCTTCTGCTTCTCGCCCTTGGCGATCTGCTTTGCGCCCTTGCCCTTCTTGTTCTGCTTGCCGAACAGCCCCGGGGTCTTGCCGCCGGCGGTCTTGTTGCCGGCCTTGCCGCCACCACCGTTGTTGGTTCCGCCGCCGGTGGCGCTTGGGCCCGAGCCGGTCGTCGTGGTGCTTCCCGTCGAGCCGGTTGACCCCGAGCCGCCGGACCCGCCGATGCCGGCAATGCCGCCGCCACCGCCGGTGGTGCTGGTGCCACCGGTCCCGCCGGTGCCACCGGTCCCGGTGCCGCCCACGTTCTGGCAGAGCGGGTCGAGCTGCGCCTGGGCGAGGCCGATCTGGTTGATCAGGTCCTGGCAGGTTGTGGGCACCGTTGCCCCGCCAAGGGTGATGGAGGTGGCCGTTCCTGCGGCGATAATCGCCAAGGTCACGCCGAGGGCGATGATTAGGAGAAGCTTTCTGGTCATATAGCTAGCCGATTCTGCCCGCGACCTGTGGGTCTGCCGGTCGCGACCTCCCCGCACCCGCAGGCACGGCGGACGCTACTGACTCCCCCATTTCTTTGCAACGGGGAACCGTCCTCCCTAACGCCAAAAACATGCCTGAGAACCATAGTTGACTGAAACGGTAAACAATGAGGGCGTTCCATGCGTAGGCAAGAACCCGGCTGGAGCTCATCCGTCGCGGTACCGTGCGTGAACGATATGGACGAGAGCGGCGGCGAAGACACACGGGATCGCACCTACCCGCGGGGCGAGAGCGCGCTTTTGGGCGACCTCGCCCAGCTGCTGGTCGACAACCCGTGGATGAAGCAGGCCCTGCAGGTGGCTTTCGGGGCGCGGGAGCGCGCCTCGCAGGCGGGGGCGAGCGCGATCCGGAACCTGAACCTGCCGACCGGCAACGACGTCGACCGTCTTGCCCGGCGGCTGCGAGCGGTCTCGGAGCGCCTCGAGGCCGTCGAGGACGCCCTGGATCAGATCACCGACGAGCTCGCAGAGCTTCGCCGCGAGCGCGCCTCCACCCAGTCAAGAGCCTCTAGTCAGGGTTGAGGGCGCCGGCGGCGAGGGCGCCCATGCGCTTCGCTGCCTCCGCCAGGTCCTCATCCTCGATCCGGCGACGGTTCCCGGCGGGGAAGGTGTCCGAGACCGCCAGCACGCATGCCGTCGCGACCCCGAGCCGGCGACCCAGGGTGAAGATCGTGGCGGCCTCCATCTCGACGGCAACGGCACCGCGTCGTCGCCAGGCATCGGCCCGAGCCCTGGGCGGCCCACCCAGGTCCGGGTCCCCGTCATAGAAGAGATCAGTGCTCACGATCCGTGAGGGCGCGGCCGCAGGCGGTAACCCCGCCGCCAGCCTGGCCGTGAGATCCGGGTCGGGCTCCGCACTCTCCCCGGCGCCGAGGGCCTGGCTTGCCCCATCCTCGGCGAGCGCGTCGCTCGCGACGACGAGCCGGCCGTGCTCGAGCTCAGGGTCGAGCGCACCGCAGGTGCCGACCCGGACGGCCCGCTGCACGCCAAGCTCGGCGAGCTCATGAAGGACGATCGCAGCGCTCGGGCCACCCATGCCCGTCGACTGGATGCTGAGCGGGCGACCCTCCGGCGTCTCGCCGGAATAGCCCCAGAGACCGCGGGCGTGGTTGCTCATCTTCGGCTCGGTGAGCAGCAGCTGGGCGAGCGCGAGCGCCCGGCCCGGGTCGCCGGGGAGGAGCACATCCGTTGCGTAGGGAGCGCTCGGCCGTAGATGGAGGGGCATCGCGCGAGCATATGGGCGCGATGCGGGGGTAGGGTGGACTCATGAAGTTGCCCGTGCCCGAGAAGCCCTCCGAGGCGTTGCGCTCGGCGATCGAGCGGACCTTCGAGGCCACAGCCGGCCCCGCTGCGAGCACGCGGGATCGTGCCGGCGAGCTCCTCGATGAGGTCGCGAAGCGCGGCCGGGAGGTCCGGAACCAGATCGGCAGGATCGAGTCAACTGTCCGCGGCAGGCGAAAGGGTTGACCTCAGGTTGAGGGTCAGATGAGCGCGGACGCCCTGACGAAGAAGGAGCTCAAGGACATCCTCGACACCGTGCTCGGCGAGATCGACCGGGATCCCGATGATGGCCCTCGCCTGCGGGCGGCCGCGGCGCCACTTCGCATCGAGTTTCCGGACCTGAAGCTGGTCGTGAACGTGTCGAGGGACGAGGGCGGCCGTCACTGCCTGAGCTGGAACTTCTCGCAGCGCAGCCGCGTCCACCCCAAGCTGCGGCTCAGCATGGAGTCCACGGTCGCCAACCGCGTATTCCAGGGGCGCGAGAACCCTGCGATCGCGATCGCCCGGGGACGTCTGCGGACGAACATCGAGGACGCCGGCGCAGCTCTCCGCTTCTTTCCCGCCGCCAAGCCGCTCTTCTCCCGCTATCGCGAGCTCGTCTCGGAGAAGTACCCACACCTCACCGTTGACTAGCCCGGTATCTCGACCAGTGTCTCTGTCCAACGCCATTGACTTGGCTCGGCATGAGCGTAAGCTCGACTCGATCGAAAAAGCTCGGGCCGGAAGCGGGTTCGCAGTCCGCAGGTCCCCCGGCGACTGGGATCAGCGACAGGACACCGCGAGGCGTTCAGGCGCCGCTGGCCGACGAAGCGGGCCCAAAGCCCGCAGGCGACGGGGTCCTGGGGCCCCGTCGCTACGTTCGGGGACATTGTGAGCGACACGATCTCCCTTGCAGAGGCCGGCCGAATCGCCGGCGTCTCGACGTCGACCCTGAAGCGATGGGCCGAAGAGGGCCTGGTCCCGATCGAGGACGGCCGCTGGACGCCGGCATCCGCTGCGCAAGCCCGGGTCATCGCCCGGATGAGGGAGAGGGGCTACTCCATCGAGGCGATCCGGGACGCTGTTCGCGGCGGGCGGCTGGCCTTCGGATATGCCGAGGACATCTTTCAGGTCCCGGAGGGCCACTACACCCAGGAGCAGGCCGCGGAGCTCACGGGCCTGGAGCCGGAGCTGATCGACCGGCTGATGACACTCCTCGGGACCCCGACGGGGGCGGAGGGGATGCTCAACGAACAGGACCTCGGGGCCATGCGCCACTGCGCCAACGTCCTTTCTTCAGGCTTCCCCCTGGTGGCGTTCCTTCAGCTCGTCCGGGTCTACGCGCAGTCGATCCGCAGGGTCGCCGACGCGGAGGTCCGGCTGTTCCACATCTACATCCACGAGCCGCTCATGCAGGAGGAGCTGCCGCCGCTCGAGATCGCGGAGGAGATGGGTGAGCTCGCCGCCGACCTGATCCCGGTGACCGGACCTCTCATGGAGTACATGCACAACCGCTACCTGCGCTTCTACATCGAGCAGGACGTTGTGGGACACATGGAGGCGGACATCGGCGGGGAGGGCCGCGGCCTCGCGCGGGTCTCCATGACCTTCTGTTTCGTCGACCTCACGGGCTTCACTCGCTACACGGAGGAGGAGGGGGACGAGGAGGCCCTTGACATGATCGAGCGCTTCGTCGACACGGTCGAGGCGACGCTTCCGAATGAGGCAACGATGGTGAAGACGATCGGGGATGAGGTGATGGTGGTCTCTCCCGAGCCCTCGACGCTGACCGAGTGGGCCGTCGGCTTCCTGGCGCTCTTCCAGGAGCGACCCCAGCCGCGGGTCGGCATCCACTACGGGGCCGCCGTCTTCAGGGACGGGGACTACTTCGGCGGCGACGTCAATCTCGCTCACCGGGTGGTGACCCGGGCCCTGGGGGGCGAGGTCCTCGTCACACAGGCGCTTGTGGAGGCGATCAAGGAGTCGGACTTCCTCCGCTTCGACCCGATCGGGGAGGTCGTCCTGAAGGGGTTCCCCGAGGCGATCTCTCTCTATATAGCTCGCCCGGCGATCGAGGAATAAAAGAGCGGGCTCAGCTGCGGTGCAGCTTTTGAGCCTTGCGAGCCTTGCGAGCCTTGCGTGCCTTTCGAGCCTTGCCCTTGTGCTTCGCCTTCTTCGACCCGAAGGTGCGATAGCCGTACTCGCTCGAGACGGTCACTCCGGTCAAGTCGGAGCTGCTCACCGGCGTGCCGTCCACCGCTGCCAACCCGATCTCGCGAAAGGTCGGGCGCAGCAGGTTCTCTCGGTGAGGCGGGCTGTTCATCCAGGCCGTCACCAGCGCCTGCGGTGTGCTCAGCGGCCCGGTGCCCCAGACGAGGTTCTCGCCGACGGTCCAGGTACGGGCGCCGTTCATGTAGCCCGTCCCCTCGATGCGGTCCATGAAGGTGAGGCCGGCCGGGGAGGTGTGCTCGAAGTAGCTCTGGTCGACCATCTCGTTGGAATGGCTCAGCGCCGCCTGGCGAAGATCGCTGTTCGGTGTGACCGGCTGGAGTCCGTAGGAGGTGCGCTCGTCATTGATCAGGCAGCTGATTGAGCTCTCCATCTGGGCCTCGCTGAGGCCCGAGACCTGAGTATCGACGGGGCCGCAGTCGGCAGCCGATGCCGTGGCGCTGGAGGCGAGCGCCCAGGTCGCCGTCACGGCGATGAGGCTGAGGATCTTGCCTGACCTCGACACACCCTTTGCATCGAGTGCTCAACGCCTGACTGGACGTGACGCTCAGATTTTCAGCCGCGCGTCCTTTAAGCGGCTCCAGTCCGCCTGGACCTTTCACCGTTGGGAAAAGTTAGTAAGAACCTACTTGCGCGTGCCGAGATCGACCGTGTAGGTCGCGGTGTTGTGCCCGAAGTGGGAGAACGGGGCCCCCTTGGTCATGCCCACCCCGATGTCGCGGAAGCCGCCGAGCAGCACCCTGCGGTGCTCAGGGCTGTGCATCCAGGAGGCGACCGTCCGCTTCGGGCTGCCGAGTCGCTTGGGACCCCAGCCGATGTTCTCGCCGACCCTCCATGCGGATGCCCCCGCGAGGTAGCCGGTGTGGCGAATCCGGCGAAGGGGGTTCCCGTGGGAATAGGAATTGTGCTTGACCATCGCGATCGCGTGGCCCTGCGCCGAGCGGTCGAGGCTCGCGTTCTCCTCCAGGGCCCCCAGGCCGGCATGGGCGCGGCGCTGGTTGACGAGGCACAGAACGGCCTGCCTCGCCATCCCCTGGGTGAGCCTACGGGGGCCCTTCGCCTCGCCCACGCAGGCGCCCGCCGCGGCTGGGCCGATCGCCGCGAGCGCCACCAGGGCAATGAATATGGGTAGTCCTCTTCGCAACACGAGGGCGGCCGTATACGGGTTCCTAGAATCCCGGGTGTGGCGGACGTCAGCGCCAAATCCGTGCTGACCCGAGTCGTACGGGAGAGCGGCCTGGTGGCCGAGGGCTCCCGCGGCCTGGTCCTCGTCTCGGGTGGCGCGGACTCGGCGGCCACCGCCGCGGGACTCGTTGGGTTGCTCGGGGCGGGCACCCTCATCGGCCTCCATCTCAACTACGGCCTGCGCCCGGGTTCGGACGGCGACCAGCGGACCTGCGAGGAGCTCTGCGCTCAGCTGGGCATCGAGTTGGAGGTGGAGCGCCCCCAGCTCGGTGAGGGCAACGTCCAGGCCGAGGCGAGACGAGCCAGGTACACCGCCGCGGACCGGGTGCGACTGTCGCACGGGCTCGACTGGATCGCCACCGGGCACACCAGGACCGACCTCGCCGAGACCGTCCTCTACAGGCTCGCCACCTCGCCCGGGCGTCGCGCGCTCTTGGGTCTCAGAGCGCGGCAAGGTCACGTCATCCGGCCGATCCTCTCGCTCGAGCGAGACCAGGCGCGCCGGCTCGTCGCGGAGGCCGGGCTGCCGTTCGCCGACGATCCCACCAACGCCGAGCCCGTCTTCGCTCGTAACCGGGTTCGCAACGAGGTGCTCCCCGTCCTGCGCGAGATCGGCTCGGAGGCCGACGCCACGATCGCGGAGACCCAGGCGGAGCTCGCCGAGGAGGGCGAGACGCTCGACCGGCTGGCGGCTGAAGCGCTGTCGGCCTCCGGAGCCGAGGCAGCGGGAGCGATCGGGCGTGACACGTTGGCGGAGCTAGATCCGGCAATCCGCCGCCTCGTGCTCCGGCTGCTTGCGGAGCGGGCGTTCGGCGGGCAGGTCCCCCTCGGGCGGGCGCGGGCGGCTGAGATCTACCGGCTGGCGAACGAGCCCGAGGGCGGGGTGATCGAGCTGGGCGGCGGCCTCGAGGCGCACGCCGAGCACGGGCACGTCCGGTTCATCGCCGGACCCCGGGCCGAACCGGCAGAGGGGCGCCTGGCGGTGCCCGGGATCTGCCGCTTCGGATCCTGGGAGGTTCGGGCCGAGATCGAGAGCGGCGTGCCGCCGGCCGACGGCCCGGAGCTGGCTGTCCTCGACCCGGCAACGCTCGGACGCTCGGTCACGGTGAGGGGCTGGAGGGACGGCGACCGGATGCGGCCTCTGGGCCTCGACGGGACCAAGTCGCTTCAGGACCTGTTCACGGACCGGAAGGTGCCGAGATCGCTGCGTCATGCACTTCCAGTCGTCGAGGCGGGCGAGCGGATCGCCTGGATCGCAGGCGTGGCTGTCTCCGAGGAGTTCGCGGCCAAGCCCGGCGCGGCGGAGTCCGCGGTCCTCAGGGCATCCCAGGCCGGTCCATAGACTCCGCCCCGTGGCAACCGACGACGAAATCGGGGAGGTGCTCGTCTCCGAAGAGGACCTGCAGCGCCGGGTCGCCGAGCTCGGCGCCGAGGTCAGCCGGGACTACGCGGGACGCCCGCCGCTGCTCGTCGCCATCCTGAAGGGGGCGGTCCCGTTCCTCGCCGATCTGATGCGCAACCTGGAGATCGACTGCGAGCTCGACTTCATGGCGGTCTCGAGCTACGGCTCATCGACCGACTCTTCGGGCGTGGTGCGGATCCTCAAGGATCTGGACGCGCCGATCGCAGATCGCGACGTGCTGATCGTCGAGGACATCATCGACTCCGGGCTGACCCTCCACTACCTGCTGCGCAACCTGCAGGCGAGAGGACCGAGATCGATCGAGGTCTGCGCCCTGCTCACCAAACCGGAGCGCCGGCGGGTGGATCTGCCTGTTCGCTACGTGGGCTTCGAGATCCCGAACCAGTTCGCAATCGGCTACGGCCTCGACCACGGCGAGCGCTACCGAAACCTCTCCTATGTGGCCGCACTGCGGGAAAACCCTCAGGACAGCTGAAGCTACGCTGGTACTCTCGCGATAGATCCGGGTCCGCATATTGGGCGTAAACCCCGGGCAGAGGAACTACCAACTTGAGACGTTTTTTTCGCAGCGCTGCCTTTCCGATTCTGATTGTCGTCGTGCTGGCGTTTTTCGCCCAGCGCCTGATCAGCCCGGGGTCCAGTCACCAGACCCCCGACTACAACCAGTTCGTTTCGCTGATCAGCCAGGGTCAGATCGAGCAGGTCACCTGGAACACGAAGGACAACACCCTCAACGTCAAGCAGACGGACGGGACCAGCTACGACGAGGCCTATCCGGACTCGGACGCTTCCCAGGCCCAGCTGCTGAACACGCTGCAGCAGTACAAGGTCAAAACGGAGATCAAGGGCAAGGGCGGTTCGAGCCTGCTCTCGCTGCTCACCTACATCCTGCCCTTCCTGCTGTTCTTCGCCTTCTGGATCTTCCTGATGAACCAGATGCAGGGCGGCGGCTCGCGGGTGATGAGCTTCGGGAAATCCCGGGCAAAGCGGATGTCGGTCGATGCGCCCAAGATCACCTTCCGCGATGTCGCTGGAGCCGACGAGGCCGTACAGGAGCTCCATGAGATCAAGGAGTTCCTCGAGAACCCCAAGAAGTTCCAGGCGCTGGGGGCCCGCATTCCGAAGGGCGTCCTGCTCTATGGCCCGCCCGGCACCGGCAAGACGCTGCTCGCTCGCGCCGTCGCGGGTGAGGCCGGCGTTCCCTTCTTCTCGATCTCCGGTTCCGACTTCGTCGAGATGTTCGTCGGCGTCGGCGCCTCCCGCGTCCGCGACCTCTTCGAGCAGGCAAAGCAGAACTCCCCCTGCATCATCTTCATGGACGAGATCGACGCCGTCGGCCGCCACCGCGGCGCCGGTATGGGCGGCGGTCACGACGAGCGCGAGCAGACACTCAACCAGCTGCTCGTCGAGATGGACGGCTTCGAGATGAAGGACAACATCATCCTGATCGCCGCCACAAACCGGCCTGACATCCTCGATCCCGCCCTGCTGCGGCCCGGCCGCTTCGACCGCCAGGTCGTCGTCGACCGTCCCGACCGCAAGGGCCGCAAGCACATTCTCGAGGTCCACACGCGGGGCAAGCCACTCGCTCAGAACATCGACCTCGACACGCTGGCCGGGCAGACGCCGGGGTTCACCGGCGCCGACCTCGCCAACCTGATCAACGAGGCGGCTCTGCTCACCGCGCGATCGAGCAAGCGCGAGATCACGATGCTCGAGCTCGAGGAGGGGATCATGCGCGTGATCGCCGGGCCGGAGAAGAAGAGCCGGGTCATGTCCGAGAAGGAGCGGCTCATCACCGCCTACCACGAGCTCGGCCACGCAATCGTCGGGCACCTGCTGCCCAACTCCGACCCGGTCCACAAGGTCTCGATCATCAGCCGCGGCCAGGCCCTCGGCTACACGATCTCCCTGCCTACCGAGGACAAGTTCCTGACCACACGCGCGGAACTCAACGACACGATGGCGATGACCCTCGGCGGCCGCGCCGCGGAGGAGATCGTCTTTGGCGAGATCACCACCGGCGCCTCGAACGATCTCGAGAAGGTGACGGAGACCGCCAAGCAGATGGTCATGCGCTTCGGCATGTCCGAGCGACTCGGTCCGCGCGTGTTCGGCCACGATCGCTCGCTGCCGTTCCTCGGCCGCGAGTTCTCTGCGGAGCCCGACTACTCCGACGAGGTGGCCCGTGAGATCGACGACGAGGTCCGCCGGATGGTTGAGGACGCGCACCAGACTTCGAAGGACATCCTCTCCGAGCACCGCGAGCAGCTCGACACGATCTCGCGCATCCTGCTCGAGCGCGAGACGATCGAGGCCGACGAGTTCATCGCCCTGCTCGAGGGCAAGCCCGAGGACGAGATCTTCGCCGACGATGAGGAAGAGGCCAAGCCGCCCGAGGCCCCTGCCGTCGAGGAGAAGGGGACCGCTCGCGAGGGTCCCAAGCCGCGTCCGCGGCCGCGCCCCGGTTTGGCCGGGGGCGGCGCCGAGATGCGCGCCAACGACTCGTAGACCCGGTATTCACCAACGCTGAGGCGCGCGGGTCCCGTCGCGGAATCTGACCGCGGATCGAGGCATCTCACCGCGGCTCAAATTCCGCGCCACCCGCGCGCGCAGCGCTGGAGATACTTCGGCTATGAGATTCGTCGCGATTGCTGTGGTGCTCGCCTTCATTGCCGGATGTGGCGGCTCGTCGGGTGCCGGCCAGGGGGACAAGGCCAAGGCCATTGCTGCCGCCAAGTTCCTCTATGCCGGGCAGGGCAAGCGCGATCTCAGCAGTGGGCCCTGTCTTTCCGAGAGCCTGCCCGGGTTGTCGGACTGGGCTGTCGATATTGCGCATGATCCCCGGCAGACTGTTGACGATCAGCCCGCCAATCAGTGCGTGAGCTTCCGGGATGGCGAGACACATCACTTCGTCGAGCTGACCCCCGGCGGGCAGCTGATCCGGGCGCAGTAGGGAGAGCGACTTGGAGCAGGCGAAGGTCATGGGGATCGTCAACGTGACTCCCGACTCGTTCTCGGACGGCGGGGAGTTCCTCGATCCCGACCGCGCGATTGCGCACGGCCGCGAACTCGTCGGCGAGGGAGCCGATCTCCTCGACGTTGGGGGCGAGTCGACACGCCCCGGCGCGGCGGCGGTCGGAGCCGAGGAGGAGCTGCGGCGGGTTGCCCCCGTCGTGGAGGCGCTGGCGCACGATGGCTCCGCGGTCTCGATCGATACCTCCAAGGCGGTTGTGGCCGCGGCTGCCCTGGACGCCGGCGCGGCGATGGTCAACGACGTCACGGCGCTCCGTTCCGATCCGGAGTTGGCGGCTGTCTGCGCGGAGACCGGCTGCGAGGTCGTGCTCATGCACATGCTTGGTGACCCGCGCACGATGCAGGAGAACCCTCTCTACGACGACGTGGTCGACGACGTCAAGGCCTTTCTCGCCGAGCGGATCGAGTTCGCGGTCTCTCAGGGAATCGAGGAGGGGAGGATCTGGGTCGATCCGGGAATCGGCTTCGGCAAGACCATCGAGCACAACCTCGAGCTGCACCGCCGGCTCGGTGAGCTAGCCGAGCTGGGCCGTCCGATCGCATTCGGCTCATCGCGCAAGAGCTTCATCGGCAAGCTCACCGGGGCGGAGGTCGATGACCGGATCGGAGGAACGATCGCCTCGAACGTGATCGCCTACGCCAACGGCGCTCGCATGCTCCGGGTCCACGACGTCGCTCCGACGCGGCAGGCGCTCACGATCGCCGAGGCGATCCTGGACCCGGCCGTCGCCGAAACCTTTCGCTAGCCGACGAACTCGCGGATGAGGCGGTTGACCTCGTCCGGGCGCTCGTAGGGCACCCAGTGGCCGGCGCCGGAGACGATTTCCACGCGCACATCGGGTACCCACTCACTCAGGCCTCGGGTCAACGAGGGAAGCAGCGCGGCGTCGTTCTCGCCCCAGATGACGAGAGTCGGGACGTCCACCGTCTGCGAGGTGATCCTGCTCGCGTACTCCTCCGGCACCCCGCCGGCGGCGACCTGCTCGCCCATGCGGGCGGCGCGGTAGTAGTTGAGCCCGCCGCGCAGCGCGCCGGGCTGCGCCCAGGCCTCGTGGTAGGCGGCGCGGTCCTCGTCCGAGAGCTGCGCTCCGGCGCCTCCGATCCGGAGCAGCAGATCGTCCATCAGGGAGAAGCCATTGGCCGAGAGCATGTCCTCGGGCCCGGGCGAGGGCTTTGAGAACTCGAGCATGTAGTTGACGGCGTCCCGCTGCTTGGGGCTCTCGCGAAGGTCGCGGTTCCAGGTGAACGGCGGGGGGCCATCGATGACCACCAGCCGCTCCAGCATCTCCGGGTACTTGAGTGCAAAGGCCCATGACACGATGCCGCCCCAGTCGTGGCCCACGAGCGTCAGCGGGGCGAGGCCGAGCTGGTCGATCAGCTCGCGGACATCGGCGAGCAGGTGGCGCATCCGGTAGGCCTCGACGTCTTCGGGCCTGCAGGAGAGGTTGTATCCGCGCATGTCGGGCGCGTAGACGGCGTGGTCTTCCCCCAGGTCGGCGAGCTGGCGGCGCCAGAGGAACCAGAACTGCGGGAAGCCGTGCAAAAAGAGGATCGGCTTCCCCTCGCCGCGGGTGACGTAGTGCATCCGGCACTCGGCCAGATCCGCGAAGTGATGTTGGAGCTTCCCCGAGGTGATCACGGCGGAAGCCTTTCATGACCCGCTACTTTGGCGAGCGTGGACGAGCACGACGACGCCGCGCATCCCTCCGTCGAGGTCGAGATCCGCGGCCTCTCCATATATACGCACCACGGCGTCACGGACGCAGAGCAGGAGGTCGGGCAGCGCCTCGACTTCGATCTCACCTTTGACGTGCCCGACTGCGACGCCGTGCTCACCGACCGGATCGATGACACGGTCGACTACTCCGAGGTCTGCGACATCGTCGCCCTCGCCGCGACCGAGAAGAGCTATCGCACGCTCGAGCGACTCTGCCAGGTGGTCGCGGGACGCCTGATGGAGCGCTTCGATTGTGAGTCCGTCCGTGTGCGCGCTGCCAAGCCGGAGCCGCCGTTGCCCTACGTCGTCCAGGAGGCGGGTGTCGAGGTGACCCTGGAGCGATCGCTCGATCGCGAGTCGGACGACGAGGATGGCGTCTGACCGACGCTGGCGGGATGGTGCGCGTCGGGTACCTCGGCCTTGGCTCCAACGTCGGCGATCGCGAGGCGCAGCTCCGCACGGCGATCGAGAGCCTGCGCGCACACGGCGTGACGGTCGAGGCCGCATCCTCTCTCTATGAGACGGAGCCGGTGGGGGAGATCCTCGACCAGCCGGACTTTCTCAACGGGGCCGTGCGGATCCGGACCGAGCTCGAGCCCGAGAAGCTCCTCGATCTCTGCAAGGAGATCGAGGCCGAGGCCGGGCGTGACTTCGGCGGGCCGCGTCATGGCCCGCGTCCGATCGACGTCGACCTGCTCCTGCTCGGCGAAATCGAGCTGGCCACCGATCGGCTGACCCTGCCTCACCGAGAGGTCACCTCGAGGCGGTTCGTGCTCGAGCCCCTCCTGGAGCTCGACCCCGATCTGCGGCTCCCGGACGGCACCGAGCTGCGGAGCGCCCTCGAAGCGCTCGGCTCCGATCAGCGGGTCAAGCTCGCTGCGCCGCCTCCCGCCTGATCAGGCCTTCAGGCCCTCGAGCCACTCCGGCGGAAAGACCGGCGGTGTGCGCCCGGGGAAGTCGGGGAGGACCTGCGTCGCAAGCCGCCCGGCGGGGCGCTGCTCGATGTAGGGCCGCAGGTCGTCGAAGCTCATCGCCAGCCTGACGCTGGGAGCGATCTGGAAGTCGGCGGCGTTCGGTTCGCCGCCTCCCATGATGCCCTCCTTGATCCAGCCGTCGATCCGGTCTAGGTCCTCCGGCAGCGAGGCGAGGTTGGCGCGCACATTCTGGTCGGTGGCCTCATTGAAGCGCGCCGACAGGGAGACAATCGGACCACCGGTCTTCACCGCCAGCCCCACAGGGATGCCCAGCCGCGCACCCTCCGAGTAGCTCGCCATCGGCGCGCGGTCACGCTTGAACGCCCACCAGCTGAACCGGCGCGGCTTCTGCTGGAACTCATCGCCCCACGCCTCAGCCTCCTCGACCTTGATCCGCTTCTCCGGGTCGGACGGGAGGAGGGGAGGATCGGGCTGGAGATGGTCCAGCTCGCGGGCGATCTCCCTCGATCCCTGCACCCGCCGCCCGTCGATCTTCAAAGCCGGGACCGTGACGCCAGGGAACCGCTGCGCCTTCAGCACGCCCTTCGAGATCACGGGCATCAGGTCGACTCGCTTGAAGGGAATCCCCTTGCGATCGAGCATCAGCATCGCGCTCCATGAAGGGTGCCAGCCGGGGATCACATAGATCTTTGCCTCCCCCATTGCGGCCCATCCTATTGGGGCCGTGATAATCCGCGCATGCTGCTCGCGATCGACGTCGGCAACACGCAGACGCACCTGGGTGCGTTCCAGGGGAACGAGCTCGGGCACGACTGGCGCCTGACGACCCAACCGAGCGCCACGGCGGACGAGCTCGCCGCCACCGTCTCGGATCTCCTCCAATTGGAGGGACTCGGCTTCGAGGGGATCGACGGAGCGATCATCTCGACCGTCGTGCCGCAACTCGGCCCCGAGTGGGAGGCGCTCTGCGAGCGCCACATCGACGGCCCGTGCCTGATCGTCGGCCCCTCTGTGAAGACGGGCATGCCGATCCTGGTCGACAACCCGCACGAGCTCGGAGCAGACCGCCTGGTCAACGCGGTCGCCGCACACGCCAAGGTGGATGGAGCATGCGTGGCCGTCGACTTCGGCACCTCCACGAACTTCGACATTGTCTCGGGCTCAGGCGAGTACCTGGGAGGGGTGATCGGGCCGGGCGTTGAGATCTCGATGCAGGCGCTGGCGGCGCGCGCCGCGAAGCTTCCTCGGATAGACCTGTCGGCCCCCGAGGGCGCGATCGGCAAGCACACGCAGGCTGCGATCCAGTCCGGCTTCGCCTACGGGTTCGCCGGCCTCGTGGACGGCATCAACCGGCGCCTCGCGAATGAGTTGGGCGAAGACGCCACGTTCATCGCCACGGGCGGCCTCGCGCCGACGATCGCGCCTCATTGCGAGACGATCGACGAGGTCGACCCTCTCCTCACCCTGCGAGGCCTTCGCCTCATCTACGAGCGCAACACTTAGCGGCCACCAGGCTGCTCCACCTTGGAGCGGAGGGCGAAGCCCGTAGCGACTTGTGTGGGGCGGCCGCTCGTGGCCGCGATCTGATGGCGAAGCCGGTCGGCATACCCTTTACGAGATGCAGCCGCCGCTCACATCCCCATTTCGCATCGGCGACGTCGAGATCGCCAACCGCGTGCTGCTCGCGCCGCTGGCGGGGATCGGCAACTGGTTCGTCCGGCTCCAGGCACGCCGCCACGGCGCCGGCCTGGCGGTCTCCGAGATGGTCTCGAGCTTCGGCCTCCACTACCGGAACGAGCGCACGCTACGGGAGCTCCTTCGCCTGCACCCGGACGAGCATCCCGTCTCCGTCCAGCTCTTTGGCCAGGACCCCGGGGTGATGCGCTCGGCGGCCGGGATCGTCGCCGAGGCGGGCGCAGACCTGATCGACATCAACATGGGCTGCCCCGTCAAGAAGGTCTGCAAGACGGGGTCGGGCGCCGCGCTCCTCGGCGACCCGGATCTCGCTGTCCGCATAGCCAACGCGGCCCGCGAGGGCGGCGGCATCCCGGTGACGGTGAAGTTGCGGTCCGGGCTCACTCGCGGTGGCCGCGAGGGCTTCGACCTCGCCCTTCGCCTCGCCGCGGAGGCGGGGGTCGCCGCGGTCGGCTTCCATCCGCGCTCGGCTGCGACCCAGCACAAGGGACAGCCGGATTACGCACTTGCACGGGAGCTCGCCGGCCGAATCGAGATCCCGATGATTATCTCCGGCGGCCTCGACAGCGCCGAGGCGGCCAGGAACGCATACGAGGAGTCAGGGGCGGATGCCGTGATGATCGCCCGCGGATCGATGGGCAACCCGTGGATCTTTGAGGAGCTCGCCGGGGTCCGGGCGGCGCCACCGGAGCGTGAAGAGGTCGTCGCCGAGATGCTCTGGGTGATGGACCGCGCCGAGGAGCACCTCGGCTCCGAGCGCGCGGCGAGGTACCTGCGCAAGTTCTATCCCTGGTACCTGGAGCGGCTCGGGGCGGATAAAGAGACCACCGCCGCCTTCCAGGGCAGCGATGACCTCGATCGCGCTCGTGCTCTGGCCCAAGACCTCCTCGCGCCGGCTGCGGCCCTTGCCTGACGAGGCCTTGAACACTCGCGTCGGGGCCTGGCGGGATCGCGGCAGGGACGAGGAGTTCCGCGGCCGCCGAGTTCACGTCTTCGATCGGGACGGAAGCGGCCCGCTCCTGCTGTTTCTCCATGGCTTTCCCTCCAGTTCATACGACTGGAGGCTGTTGCTCGAGCGCGAGACGGACCACGCGGTCCTGGCCCCGGACTTTCTCGGGTTCGGTCTCTCCGAGAAGCCGAGGGATCACGACTACACGCTGCACTGGCAGGCGGACATGGTCGAGGAGCTGGTCCGCCGTCAAGGCGCCGAGAGGGAGGTTTTCTTCGTCGCCCACGACATGGGGACATCGGTTGCGAACGAGCTGATGGCGCGCGACCTGGATGGCTCTCTTGAGATGGTCCTGGCCGGAGGTCTGCTGCTGAACGGGTCGATGGTGCAGGATGCGGCGAGTCCGACCTTGGGGCAGCGGATCCTGCGGAGCTCGGTGGGCGGCCTCTTCTCGCGCCTCTCCAGCGAGCGGTTCTTTCGCCAGCAGTTCGGCTCGATCTTCTCGCCCGATCATCCGCTCACGAAGGAGGAGGCGGAGGACCAGTGGGAGTTGATCTGCGCCGACGGGGGGCGGACTATCAACCACAAGACGATCGCCTACATGGAGGAGCGCTTCAAGCACGCGGATCGCTGGCATGGGGCGATTCGCGATTGGCAGAAGCCGCTGTCGCTCGGCTGGGGGATGCTGGATCCGGTCGCCACCGAGCAGGTATTGGACGCCGTCGTGGCGCTGCGCCCGTCGGCGCCGCTCACTCGGTTCGACGACCTCGGGCACTACCCACAGATCGAGGATCCCGAGCGCGTGGCGGACGTCGTGCAAGCTGCTCTGGACGCCTGAGCGAGCCCTCGACCAGCCGAAACACCGGCGCTATACTGTCGCGCTTCGCCCGGACCCTCGTGATCTCAATCACGGCGGTGCGGGCTCATTTTTCGCCGTGTAGCAGGGGTTTCATGCGGCGGCTTAAACCCACTAAGAGCTGAGAATCGAGGAGAGTTGGCGCGCGAGACATTGATCACCCCAGAGGGGCTCGAAAAGCTCAAGGACGAGCTCGAGTACCTGGAGAACGACAAGCGCCGCGAGGTTGCGGACCGCATCAAGCAGGCGCGGGAGTTCGGGGACATCGCTGAAAACTCCGAGTACGACGACGCCAAGAACGAGCAGGCGATGCTCGAGCAGCGAATCGCCTCGCTCCAGGACAGGCTCCGCCGGGCTGCGGTGATCGACAAGAAGCACATCGACACCGAGACCGTCGGAGTCGGTGCGATCGTCCATGTCAAGGACCAGAAGTCCGGCAAGTCGCAGAAGTTCCAGATCGTCGGGTCCGCCGAGGCCAACCCGATCGAGCAGAAGCTTTCGAACGAGTCTCCGATCGGCAAGGCCCTCGTCGGCTCGAAGAAGAACGAGGTCGTGACAGTGGAGACGCCCCGCGGCCCGAAGAAGAAGCTCAAGGTCACGAAGATCGAAGCCGCTTAGGGGCTGCCAGGCCGCCTCGCGACTAGGCTCCGCGTCGTGAACGAGGAGTCAGAGCGCCCGCAGTCCGAGCTGCTCGCCGATCGGCGGGCGAAGCTCGAGCGTCTCCGCAAGGAGGGCATCGAGCCGTTTCCGCACGGGTTCCCCGATCGGACCGAGATTGCCGCGGTGCGCGAGTCGCACCAGAACCTCGAGCCAGGAGAGGAGACCAGCGACCGCTATCGGATCGCCGGCCGCATCACGGCGCGCCGCGGGCACGGCAAGGCTGCCTTCCTCGACCTGAAGGACGGCACCGGCGAGATCCAGGTGCAGGCGAGGGTCGACGAGCTGGACGAGGCTTACGAGGGCTTGCTTTCCCTCGACATCGGGGACATCGTCGGCATCGAGGGGACGGTCTTCGCTTCCAAGCGCGGGGAGCTCTCGATCCGGGCCGAGGCCTGGGAGCTGCTCTCGAAGAGCCTGCGGCCGCCGCCGGAGAAGTTCCACGGCCTCGAGGACGTCGAGACCCGCTACCGCCGGCGCGAGCTGGACCTGATGGCGAACGAGGAGACGCGCCAGCTCTTCCTGAAGCGAGCCCGCACGATCGCCGAGGTCAGGCGCTGGTTCGACGAGAGGGATTTCGTCGAGGTCGAAACGCCGGTGCTTCAGCCCCTGTACGGCGGGGCGCTCGCTCGTCCCTTCACGACGCACCACAACGCGCTCGACCGCGACCTCTATCTGCGGATCGCCACCGAGCTCTACCTGAAGCGCCTGGTGGTCGGCGGAATCGAGAAGGTCTACGAGCTCGGCAAGGACTTCCGCAACGAGGGCATCTCGCACAAGCACAACCCCGAGTTCACGATGCTCGAGTGGTACGAGGCCTACGCGGACTACAACGACACCGCCACCGAGCTCGAGGGGCTGGTCTCGGCTGTCGCCCAGGCGGTCCTCGGGACGACCAAGATCGAGCGGGAAGGGGAGACCATCGACCTCTCGCCGCCCTGGCGACGTATAACGCTCCGCGACGCGATCAAGGAGGAGACCGGGATCGACGTGATGGAGCACCCCTCGCGCGAGGAGCTGGCCAAGGCGATGGGGAGCAAGCCCGACCCCGAAGAGGGGTGGGGGAAGCTTGTCGATGGCCTGCTCTCAAAGCAGGTCGAGCCGAATCTGATTCAGCCCACCTTCATCGTCGACTACCCGGTCGAGCTGTCCCCGTTCGCCAAGCGCCACCGCTCGGAGGAGGGATTGGTCGAACGCTGGGAGGCCTTCGTCGGGGGCATAGAGATCTCCAACTCCTTCACCGAGCTCAACGACCCGGATGAGCAGCGGCGCCGCTTCGAGGCGCAGGCCGAGGAGACCGCCCGCGGCGACGAGGAGACCCAGCCCTACGACGAGACCTTCGTCGAGTCGCTCGAGCAGGGGATGCCCCCGACGGGCGGCGCCGGCCTCGGCATCGACCGGCTCGTGATGATCCTGACGGGCGCGCAGAGCCTGCGAGAGGTGGTGCTCTTCCCGGCGATGCGGGACTAGCGCCGGGACCAGGACCGAAAACCGGCGATGAAGGAGCGCGATCCGAGGAGTTGGTGACTTGCCGACCCACGGGGGTCGGAAACTCACCAAGCAGCGATTTCTCTAGCTCTTCGCCGCCTTGGCCTCGGACTCAGAGTCGTCCTCGTCTTCGGACTCCTCCTCGTCCTCATCGGAATCGTCGTCCTCTTCGCCCTCAGAGGTCTCCGCCTCGGCAGCGGCGGTTGATCCACTGTCGTCCGAGAGCCGCCTGATCAGGAGATATCCGCCGATGAAGGGCAGGGAGATCAGTGCCAGTGCAGCGAGCATTGCCGGCCAGGCGATCACCACGCCGAGGCCGGCGGTGGCGCCGTCCGAGCTCGTCACGTAGATCGCCCAGGCGATCCACGCGACCAGCAGCACTGCACCGGCCGCAATGGCGATCACGATCCCGGGGTTGGAGCGCGCGCGCTCCATGATCCCGTCACCGTTCGCGCCTCGCAGCTGGTCGAGTGCTCCCACGGGCGGCAAGGTACCGATCCGGATCGGGCCGCGCGGAGCGTGATCGACGTGAGGAATGTGGAGCACTACGGTCCCGGTCTGCGGGCTTGGGCGGAAGGCGCCGGCACGCCTGCCACAGATATTGACCCATGGCCAGGAAGGCCGTGGCGCCGGCTGATGAGGTTTCCGCACCTTGCAGGGAGTTCCGCAGCGGTGCCTGGGTACTGCCTGGCCGGGCACACCCCCTGGCTATACTTTGGCTTCGCCGTCCCCGACAGAACCGGAGGTCAGATCAAGGAATCGGCAGCCAGGAGCCGATGCGGATTGGGCCCCCGGTGAGTCCGCGTTCCCTGAACCTTCGTAGTACTTAACGGACAGTCAACCCAGAGACCGCAACTAGAGACAACCGAAGCGATTGATAGACCAGAGAGAGACTGACTGAATGTTCGAGCGATTCACAGAGAGAGCCCGCCAGGTAGTCGTCCTCGCCCAGGAGGAGGCGCGGACTCTCAAGCACAACTACATCGGCACTGAGCACATCCTGCTCGGCCTGCTCCGCGAGGAGGAAGGTCTGGCCGCCCGCGTGCTCGAGTCACTCGACATCACGGTCGAGCGGGTCCGCTCGCAGGTCGTCCGCATCGTCGGCTCCGGCGAGGAGGTCACCGCCGGCCAGATCCCCTTCACGCCGCGCGCCAAGAAGGTCCTCGAGCTCGCCCTCCGCGAGGCGCTGAGCCTGGGCCACAACTACATCGGCACTGAGCACATCCTGCTCGGCCTGGTCCGCGAGAACGAGGGCGTGGCCGCGCGCATCCTGCTCGACTTCGACGCCGACTCCGAGAAGATCCGCAACGAGGTCATCCGGATGCTCTCGGGCCCCGGCGGTCGCCGCCAGGGCGCCGGCGCCGGCGCCGGCGAGGGCAAGAAGTCCTCGAAGCTGCTCGACCAGTTCGGCCGCAACCTGACCAAGCTCGCCGCCGAGGGCAAGCTCGACCCGGTCATCGGCCGCGAGATCGAGATCGAGCGGATCATGCAGATCCTCTCGCGCCGCACCAAGAACAACCCGGTGCTGCTGGGCGAGCCGGGCGTGGGCAAGACCGCCGTCGTGGAGGGCCTGGCGGCCCGGATCACGAACGGCGAGGTCCCCGAGCTGCTCAAGAACAAGCAGATCTACACGCTCGACCTGGCCGCCCTGGTCGCCGGCTCCAAGTACCGCGGCGAGTTCGAGGAGCGCCTCAAGAAGGTGATGAAGGAGATCACCCAGCGCGGCGACATCATTCTCTTCATCGACGAGCTGCACAACCTCGTCGGCGCAGGCGCCGCCGAGGGCGCGATCGACGCCGCCTCCATCCTGAAGCCGGCCCTCGCCCGCGGCGAGCTGCAGACCATCGGCGCCACCACCCTCGACGAGTACCGCAAGTACCTCGAGCGCGACTCGGCTCTCGAGCGCCGCTTCCAGCAGATCAAGGTCGAGCAGCCCTCCACCGAGGAGACCGTGAAGATCCTCGAGGGCCTGCGGGAGCGCTACGAGCAGCACCACCGGGTGAAGATCACGGACGAGGCCCTGGAGGCCGCAGCCGAGCTCGCCGACCGCTACATCTCAGACCGCTTCCTGCCGGACAAGGCCATCGACCTGGTCGACGAGGCCGCCTCACGCATGCGCATCAAGTCGATGACGCAGCCGCCCGTGTACCGCGATCTCGAGGAGGAGATCGAAACGACGCGGCGCGAGAAGGAGGCCTCGATCGACGCCCAGGAGTTCGAGAAGGCCGCCAACCTGCGCGACCAGGAGCGCCGCCTCACCAACAAGAAGAAGGAGCTTGAGCACGAGTGGACCTCGGGCGAGGGTGGCGAGCGCCCGGAGGTAGGCGAAGAGGAGATCGCCGACATCGTCGCGATGTGGACCGGCATCCCCGTCTTCAAGCTCACCGAGGCCGAGTCCAAGAAGCTCGTCCGCATGGAGGACGAGCTGCACAAGCGCGTCATCGGCCAGGAGCCGGCGATCACCGCCGTCTCCAAGGCGATCCGCCGCTCGCGCGCCGGTATCAAGGACCCGAAGCGCCCGGCCGGCTCGTTCATCTTCCTCGGCCCCTCGGGCGTCGGCAAGACGGAGCTCGCCCGCACGCTCGCCGAGTTCCTCTTCGGCGACGAGGAGGCGATGGTCCGGATCGACATGTCCGAGTACATGGAGAAGCACGCCGTCTCGCGCCTGGTCGGCTCGCCCCCGGGCTACATCGGCTACGACGAGGGCGGCCAGCTCACCGAGGCCGTGCGGCGCAAGCCCTACTCGGTGCTGCTGCTCGACGAGATCGAGAAGGCCCACCCCGACGTCTTCAACATCCTGCTGCAGATCCTCGAGGACGGCAGGCTCACCGACGCCCAGGGGCGGACGGTGGACTTCCGCAACGCGATCGTGATCATGACCTCGAACATCGGGGCGCAGGACATCGCCCGCAACACCCCGCTCGGCTTCGCCATCTCCGACGAGACCGGCGTCACCTACGAGGACATGAAGTCGCGGATCATGGGCGACCTGAAGAAGGTCTTCCGGCCCGAGTTCCTGAACCGGATCGACGAGGTGATCGTCTTCCACAAGCTCGCCAAGGACGAGATCCTGGAGATCGTCGACCTGATGATCGACCGGGTCCGGACGCAGGTCGCGGAGCACGAGCTTCAGCTCGACCTGAGCAAGGACGCCAAGGAGCTGCTGGTCGACAAGGGCTGGGATCCGGCGATGGGCGCACGCCCGCTGCGCCGGGCCATCCAGCGCTACATCGAGGACCCGCTCGCCGACGAGGTGCTGAAGGCGGGCCAGATGACCCCCGGCTCCACGGTCCAGGTCGAGCGCGACGCCAAGGGCGACGAGCAGGACCACCCGCTGAAGCTGAAGATCGTCAAGCCGCGCAAGAAGCCGGCTAAGAAGGCCGAGCCCGAGAAGGTCGGCGTTGGCGCCCCCTCCAAAAAGAGCGACGGCGACGACGACGCGGGCGACGGCGGCGATCCCGAATCCTCAGGCGACGAAGCCTCCAAGTAACAAGGCCATCGGCACCTGGAGCGGGGGGCGTTACCTCCACTTCGGCGAGGCGATCGAGCCAGACCGGCTCGAGGCCTTGGTGCGGCCCGGCGACGGCATCGACACGATGCTCACCGCGGACACCTACGGGCAGGGGGAGGCCGACTCGCTGCTTGGGCGCGCACTGCAGGGTGTCGCGCGAGACGAGTACAGCTTGGTCGGCGCCGTTGGCCACGACTTCTATGGGGGGGAGCGCCAGGGGCCCAAGGGCTTCCCGCGTTTCACGGACCCGTCTCTGCGCGCCCCGGGCGAGTACGCCGGCTACCTGCGGATGGCCGCCGAGCGCAGCCTCGAGCGGCTCGGGCAGAACCGCTTCGACCTGCTGCTCCTGCACAACCCGGACCGCACCGGCTACGAGAGCGAGGAGGTCTGGGAGGGCATGGCGGCGCTCCGCGACGCCGGGCTCGCCGGCGCGATCGGCGTAGCACCCGGGCCGGCCAACGGCTTCACGCTCGACCTCGTCCGCTGCTTCGAACGCTTCGGCGACGCGATCGACTGGGCGATGATCATCCTCAACCCGCTCGAACCGTGGCCGGGGGAGCTGTGCCTCGAGGCGGCCGCGCGCCACAACGTCCGGGTGATCACCCGCGTGGTCGACTACGGCGGCATCTTCTGGGACGACGTCACGCCGGAGACGGAGCTGCCGCAGGGCGACCATCGCTCCTTCCGCCCGGAGGGGTGGATCGCTGAGGGCCGCGCGAAGCTTGACCGGATGCGGCCGATCGCGGAATGGTCGGGATTCACCCCAATGCAGCTGGCTTGCAAGTGGAACCTCGCGCACGACGCCGTCGAGTGCGTGGTCCCGACGCTGATCCAGGAGATCGGTCCGGACGCGCGGCCGATCGAGGAGAAGCGGGCGGAGCTGGCGGCCCTCCCCGCGGATAAGGACCTACCCAAGGGAGAGGTCGTCAAGGTCAGGAAGATCGGCGACAATTCCGGGTGTATGACGCTCAAGGGCGCCACTCCTGACCACACCGGTGAGGAGCGGCCCGACCGCTGGGCGGTGAGCCCCGAGCTGGCCGAGGTCGCCCGCGAGTGGGAGATCGACCCCGAGCGAGATTTGCGATTCCTGGCCGCCGAACCGGCCCGCTAACCTCACTCGAGGCGCTCAAGCGCCAAAGGGATGGATCGCATTTGACTGCTGTGCTTGACAGCGATCAGGAGAGTTCTCGTCGGCACGGGCTCCACAGCGTTCACGCTCGTCGGCGCCCTGCTGATCGGTTTCGGTGTGCCGCTTTTCTGGATCTTCGTCGCCTCGCAGTTCTACGGCAAGACCGGAGCGGTGAATGGGCCGGTCGCCGCCTTCATCGGGACGGGCATCCTCGTCTCCTACTACGGCCTACTGCTGATCGCCTCGTATGTCCGCGCTCGGCTGCTGCGGCGCCAGATGGGACACCCGGGCAGGGGGCGGCAGGACCCCTGGAACCGCAGCATGCGCGACACGCCCTACAAGCCGGGAGAGCATCAGAGCGATCCGGTCGAGCGACTCTTCGTCGCCACGGCGATCGTCTCGATGATCGCCTTCCTGGTCTGGTTCGCCTTCTTCGCCGGCGCGCCGTTCCCGAACAGCCCGGGCTAGCAGCGATCGGCTCGCCAGGGAAGGGCGCTCAGCACGTCGGCTCGAGCTGAGGCTCGTGCTTCGGGCTGGGCAGGGGGACGAGCGACTCTCGCGGTCTGATGCGCGAGCGTTTCTGCTCATACAGCGTGTGGTCCGCTCGGGCGAGGCAGGCGCTCAGGTCCTCGCCGGCCGTCCGCTTGATGACCCCGGCGCTCCACTGTGCCGGCGAGACGAAGAGGAGGCGCTCGAAGAAGCGCGTCGCCTCGTCGTCGCTGGAGCCGACCAGAACAACGAGGAACTCATCGCCGCCGAGGCGCGCGAAGATGTCTCCGGACTGGAGCTCCTCGCTCCAGGTCCGCGTCATCTGCACGAGCAGCCGGTCACCCTCGCTATGCCCGTGGCGGTCATTCACCTGCTTGAAGTTGTCGAGGTCGATGAGCGCGAGCGTGAGTGGGAGGCCGGTCCGATCGGCGAGGGCGAAGGCCCGTTCCGCGGCGGGCGCCAGGCCCTTGCGGTTGAGAAGCCCGGTCAGCGAGTCCGTGTGTGCCTCGTGGCGAAGGCGAGAGCTCTGGCGGCCGATGGTCTCGGTGGCGACGACCAGCGAGGCGGTCATGAAGATCCAGGCGTCGACGGGTACGTGGTGTGCGCTGGCCAGCAGGGCCACCCCGAACGCGACGGCGATCAGGGCGGTGTGCGCGCGGGCCGCCGGGCGTGAGAAGAAGAAGGCCGCATAGACGCCCATCCACATGTAGTCGCACGCGACGACGATCATTCCAACCCCGGTCGCCGACCTGGCGATCAGCACGGAGATCAGCGCGGTTCCGCCGGCCACCGCCACATGGAGAAACCAGTGCGGGAGCTTGCTTCCCTGCCACCAGAGCAGCACCGAGACGCCGGTGGCCACCACGCCGACTAGGCGGAGCAGCATGATGGGCGCATTGGGGCTGGCCCGGAACACCGAGGCGAACAGCGCGCTGACACCTCCAGCGAGCGTGATCAGTGCCAGCGCACGCACCGCGGGCGGGAGCCCGTCGCGCTTCCATGCGCCAGCCAGCCATTCCCGTGAGGGCATATATGTCCATCGGCCGCTAGATCCGCGTTCTTGACCGTCATTTGGAGACGCGGCTTCCGTGCCAAATGACGTGCGAGTCGTCATCACCCATCCCTAGCCTGGGGATGTGGCCGGGAAGGGTTCCCAATACCGCTGTTCGGAGTGCGGGCATGCCGCTCTCACCTGGACCGGGCAGTGCTCCGGCTGCGGGGCCTGGAACACCCTCGAGCAGGTGGGCGCCCCGGCTGCGCGAGCCGGCCGCGGCGGCGGGGCGAGGCGGGGCAGCGCGCCCAAGTCCGTCCCCCTCCGTGATGTGAAGGCTGAGCGCTCCGCTCGGCTCGCCACTGGGATCGCAGAGCTCGACCGTGTCCTGGGAGGCGGGCTCGTCCCCGGGTCGCTCGTTCTGCTGGGGGGCGCCCCCGGAATCGGGAAGAGCACACTGGCGGGGATGGCGCTCGCCAACATCGCGGGAGCCGGGAACGAGACCCTCTACGTCTCGGGCGAGGAGTCAGCGGCCCAGGTCCGGCGGCGCGCCGAGCGACTGGGCGAGGCCGCTCTGTCCGTGCCGATGCTTGCGGAGCCTTCGCTCGAGTCGGTCCTGGCGGCGCTGGAGGACGAGAGGCCTGCTGCCTGCGTCATCGACTCCGTGCAGACCCTCGCGGTTCCTGATGCCACGCCCGGCAGCGTCGGTGCGATCCGGGAGGCGACGTCAGCCCTGCTGGAGACGGCGAAGCGCCTCGAGGTCACCCTGATCCTGATCGGTCACGTCACCAAGGAGGGCTCGCTGGCGGGCCCCCGGGCTCTGGAGCACCTGGTGGACTGCGTGCTTCATTTCGAGGGCGAGCGCGAACGGACCTTCCGGACCCTGCGGGCTCTGAAGAACAGATTCGGAGCGACCAGCGAGGTCGGCGTCTTCGAGATGAAGCAGGGGGGTCTCGTCGAGGTGGTCGACCCGTCCGCGCGTTTCGTGGGAGAGGCTCGCCCCGCTCCGGGTTCGGTCGTCCTCTGCTCGATGGAGGGGACGCGCCCCCTGCTCGTGGAGGTGCAGGCGCTGGTAGCCCCGACCGAGATCGTCCCGCCCCGCCGCACCGCGACGGGCGTTGATCGCAACCGCCTGGCCCTCGTCCTGGCCGTCCTCACCCGCCACGCGGGCCTCTCCCTCGGCGCCGCTGACGTCTTCGTCAACGTCGCGGGGGGAGTCCGCATCGACGAGCCGGGAGCTGACCTGGCGATCGCAATGGCCGTCGCCTCAGCCCACTCCGGCCAAGCCCTGGAAACCGACGGCAGGCCACTGGCCTGCTTCGGAGAAATCGGCCTGACGGGAGAAATCCGGTACGTAGCCCACGCGGACCGCCGAGTAGCCGAGGCCCAGAAATTCGGGCTGGCGAAGGTGCTCGGCCCCGCAGCAGCCGACGAACCGATTCCGGGACTTTCCGCCATCAGCTCACTGAAAGCGGCGCTATCCGGCAGCAAGCGGCCGGATCTCAAGCGAGCCGCGTAAGGGATTCTCGGGCGGGTGGCCCGGAATTTGATCCGCGGTGAGATGCCTCGATCCGCGGTCAAACTCCGGGACAGGACCCGCCCGCCGATCCGTCTGTCTTTCGCACTTGACATTCCCTAACCCGACCTGTCCACACGGATTTCCCCGCAAAGCAAGGTTCTTTGCTTTCTGCTTCCATCAGACGCGATGGCGTCTTCGCTTCCCGGCGACGATCTACAGGAGTTGGAGGCGCGACAGGATCCGCGACTTCTCCGAGCTCTGGACATCGTTGCCCCCGGTACCGCCCTGAGGGAGGGCATCGACAACATCGTCCACTCGCGCACGGGCGGGTTGATCGTCATCGGAGACCCAGAGGAGGTCTCTTTTCTTTTTTCAGGGGGCATCAGCCTCGACATCGACTACACCCCGGCGCTGCTCTACCAGGTGGCAAAGATGGACGGGGCGATCATCCTCAACGAGCAGGCGACCAAGATCGTCGGCGCCAATGTGCAGCTGATGCCCGACCCGACGATCCTCTCCGCCGAGACCGGCACCCGACATCGCACCGCCGAACGCGTCTCCAAGCAGACCGATGCGCTGGTCGTGGCGATCTCCGAGCGCCGCGACGTCGTCTCGCTCTACCTGGGTGGGATGAAGTACATCCTCCAGGACATCCCGGCCGTGCTGGCGAAGGCCAACCAGGGCCTCGCCACCCTCGACAAGTACCGCGCGCGGCTCGACTCCGTCTCCACCCGACTGACCTGGCTTGAGTTCGAGGGCGGCTCCGTCCTGTATGACGTCCTCTCCGTCCTGCAGCGCGCAGAGCTGGTGACCCGGATGGCGGTCGAGGTCGAGCGCTACATCGTCGAGCTCGGCACCGAGGGCCGCCTGATCGAGATGCAGCTCGAGGAGACGATGGTCGGGGTCGCCGCCGACAAGGCCGCGCTGATCCGCGACTACTCGGTCGAGGACACAGAGGAGAACCTCGCGACCACGACGGCATCCATCGCTCGGATGCCTCATCAGGACCTTCTCGACTTCGGCCGGCTCGCCGAACTCCTCGGCTACGACCGCAAGGTCTCCACTCTCGACTTCCCCGTGTCGCCCCGCGGCTATCGCGTCCTGGGCCGGATCCCGCGCCTGCCGAAGCTGGTGGTGCAGCGGATCATCCAGGAGTTCGGAGGCCTTGAGGAGGTGCTCGCCGCGAGCGACGACGACCTCGAGGCGGTCGAGGGTGTCGGTGTCGGGCGAGCGAAGGACATCCGCGAGGGCCTGCGCAGGCTTCAAGAGGTCGACCCGGTCGACCGGTACTTACAGAGTTGACGGCCCCGTCAGGCCGTCTCGACGAAAGGAGAGACCAATTCCAGAGCTAACAGAGGAGGTAGTAGACGAGGCGTCGGTTGCCCACCTCGAACTCGAAGCACCAGTGAATATTCACTTTGAGGTCGGCGACAACGTCGTGTACCCGCACCACGGGGCAGGAGTTGTCCTGAAGAAGGAATCGAAGGACATGATGGGCGAGAAGCGGGACTACCTGACCATCAACATCATCCACAACAACATGACGGTGATGGTCCCCTGCGAGAACGCCGGACGCGCCGGACTGAGGCGCGTGATCGACGAGGAGCAGGTCAAGAAGGTGATCGGAGTCCTGACAGACGACGTCTCCGAGATGCCGAAGAATTGGAACCGCCGGTTCAAGCACAACCGCGAGAAGATCAAGACGGGCGACGTCTATGAGCTCGCTGAGGTGGTTCGCAACCTCGCCATTCGGGAGTGGGAGAAGGGCCTTTCCACAGGCGAGAAGCAGATGTACACGCGTGCCAAGAAGATCCTCGCGTCGGAGTTCATGTACGTCCTCGAAAAGGACGAGGACGGCGCCGAGGCCTACTTGGACGAGCTGCTGGAGGAGCGCTTCGGCGCCGCAAAGGCGACCGCCTAGCCAGGCGCGTCCCTCCGCATCGGCCGTGATCGCGGCCGCCGGCTCCGGGCAGAGACTCGGAGCCGGTGGCCCGAAGGCTTTCGTGGAGCTCGCGGGGCGGCCGATGCTCGAGTGGTCGCTCGATGCGTTCCGCGCCGCCAGCACGATTGCGGAGATCGTCGTCGCCGCACCGCCCGGCGAGGACGACCGTGTGAGAGAGCAGGATGTCGTCGCCGTGGCTGGCGGCGAGCATCGCTCGGAGTCGGTCGCGAACGCGCTTGCGCTCTGCACGAAGGAGTTCGTCGTCGTCCATGACGCGGCGCGGCCGCTCGTCACGCCCGGTCTGATCGATGCCATGGTCGAGGAGCTCGCGGCAGAAGAGGACGCAGCGGGCGTGATCGCCGCCACTCCTGTCACCGACACCATCAAACAGGTCGGCGGCGAGGGCAAGGTGGAGCGAACCCTCGATCGCTCCGGCCTCTGGGCCGTTCAGACGCCACAGGTGTTCCGGGCCGATGCCCTGCGTCGGGCGCTCGGCGATCCTGATGACCTGCCGGCGGCCAGCGACGACGCGATGCTGGTCGAGCGGGCCGGCGGTCGCGTGGTCATCCACTCGACGTCCCCCGACAACATCAAGGTGACGACGCCCTTCGACCGACGCGTCGCCGAGCTGCTGATGCGCGAGCGCGCGTAGGCTTCCCGCATGAGCGCCGGGGCCGAGCCAAAGCGCACGCTCGGCCGGACGGCCCTGACGGTCGCGGCTCTCGGGGTCGTCTTCGGGGACATCGGCACCAGTCCGCTCTACACGGTCCAGACCGCCTTCAACCCAAGCGATCCCCACCCGATCCACACCTCGCTGACCAGCGTTTACGGCTTCGTTTCGCTCGTCTTCTGGGCAGTGTTGATCGAGGTCACCTTCAAGTACGTCGGGCTGGTGATGGGCGCCGACAACGACGGGGAGGGCGGGATCATGGCGCTGATCTCCCTGATCCGCCAGATCTCAGCCGGGGTGCAGGGGCGCATCAAGTTCTTGCTCGCCGGTCTCGGCGTCTTCGGGGCGGCGCTCTTCTTCGGCGACAGCATGATCACGCCCGCCATCTCGGTGCTCTCGGCGGTCGAGGGAACGCAGACGATCTCGGCGTCGATGAGCGACTGGGTCATCCCGCTCACGCTCGTGATCATCGTGGCTCTCTTTGCGATCCAGCGCCGAGGCACGGGCGTGGTCGGCCGGATGTTCGGCCCGGTGATGCTCATCTGGTTCGGGACGATCGCCGTGCTTGGGATTCACGGGATCTCGATGCACCCCGAGGTCCTGAAGGCGCTTTCTCCCACGTACGGCGTCGACTTCCTCTTTCACAGCGGTAGCACCGGCTTCTTCTCCCTCGCCTCCGTGGTTCTCGCGATCACCGGTTGCGAGGCGCTGTACGCGGATATGGGTCACTTCGGGCGCCCCGCGATCACTCGGGCCTGGCTCCTGCTCGTCTTCCCCGCGTGCATCCTCTGCTACCTCGGGGAGGGGGCGCTCATCCTGGACGACCCGAGCGCGATCTCAGCACCATTCTTCCTGCTGATGCCCCACGCCGGCCTGGTCCCGCTGGTGATCCTGGCGACGATGGCGACGGTCATCGCCTCTCAGGCCGTGATCTCGGGTGCCTTCTCGCTCGCCCATCAGGCGGCGCAGCTCGGCTACCTGCCGCGCCTGCACGTGATCCACACTTCCCAGAGGACCTACGGCCAAGTCTACGTCCCCATCATCAACTGGATCCTGATGGTCGCCGTGCTTTCGCTCGTCCTGATCTTCCAGACATCGGGCAAGCTCGGCTTCGCTTACGGGATGGCGGTCACCGGCACGATCACGATCACCACGATCCTCTTCTTCGTGATTGTCCGCCACCGGTGGCACAGGCCTCTGCTGCTCGCCCTCGGGGGAGCCGCGTTCTTCCTGGCCATCGAGATTCCCATCCTCGCGGCGAACCTGACCAAATTCTTCCACGGCGCCTGGGTGCCGCTCCTGATCGGCGTTCTCCTCTTCGTCGTGATGGCGACCTGGTTCCGAGGCCGCGAGCTGGTCACGGCCGAGCGCTTCCGAGTCGAGGGGCCGCTGCGAGATTTCGTCAAGGAGCTGCGCCGAAGGGATCCGCCCGTGGCACGCGTTCCCGGTACAGGAGTCTTCCTGAGCCGCGGCAAGGAGTCCGCCCCGCTATCGATGCGCGCGTGCGTCGACCACCTCCATTCGCTCCCCGAGAACGCAATCATCCTCTCGCTGGAGACGCTGCCGGTTCCCAGGGTCAGGCCGCGGGACCGCCTTGAGGTCGATGATCTCGGCTACCAGGACGACCGCCTGACCTTCGTCCGCGCCAAGCACGGCTACGCAGACGAGTACCACGTCCCCAGGCTGATCAGCCAGATCGCCAAGATGGGGGTCGAATGCCCGGTCGACGCGCGTCATGCCTCCTTCTTCCTCTCCCGGGTTGAACTCAAGGCAACTGATCGGCCCGGAATGAGCCGCTGGCGCAAGCGCCTCTTTCTGATCACTGCGGCGATCAGCGCAGAGCCAGCGGACTACTTCCGGCTACCGCAAAAGCGGACGGTCACCCTCGGCTCGGAGATCGATTTCTGAGCCAGCGGCCTAGCGCCGGACGATGAGCACGTAGACGAGCCCGATGACGAACGTGAGCTGGCCCACGCCGAGGGCAGTGCCCAGGTTCTTTGCCCCGAATAGCTCCGCCAGCCCGACGCCGACGCCGAAGGCCGCGAGCACGATGACCAGCTTGGCGAGCACGGAGCGGGACTCTAGAGGTGGGTACCTTTGGCGCGTGCTCACGGACTACCACCTGCATCTCCGGCCCGACGAGGTCGGCTCCGCCGAGGAGTACTTCACCCAGCAGAACGTCGAGCGCTACCTCGCCGCGGCCGAGGAGCAGGGGATCGAGGAGCTCGGCGTGTCCGAGCACATCTACCGCTTCAAGGAGGCACTCGAGCTCTGGGGTCACTCCTATTGGCAGGACCAGGCGCGGGATGAGCTCGCTGCCTATTGCGAGTTTGTTCGGACGACGCCGTTACGGCTTGGAGTAGAGGCCGACTACATCCGCGGAGCCGAGGACCGAATTGCCGCCCTGCTCGATACGCAGGACTTCGACTTCGTGGTCGGCTCCGTCCACTACCTGGGCGAGGCGGGCGCGGTCGACGATCGCCGCTACGACATCTGGGATTCGATCCGGGACGCCGACTCGCTCTGGCACACCTACTTCGAGTGGCAGGCCGAGCTGGTCCGGTCTGGCCTCTTCGACATCGTCTCCCACCCGGATCTGGTGAAGATCTGGGGCGACGATCGTCCCGCTCCGGAGCGGGATCCGCGTTTCCACTACGAGCCGTTCGTCGAGGCGCTGGCCGAGTACGACATCGCGGTCGAGATCTCGACCGCCGGCCTCCGCAAGCCGGTCGGCGAGATCTACCCGGATCGAGCGCTCGCCGAGATGTGCCTCGAGGCGGGCGTGGAGTTCGCGCTCTCCTCGGATGCGCATGCCCCGGACCAGGTGGGGTTCGGGTACGACCGGGCGATTGACTTCCTGGACGAGCTCGGAGTCGAACGAATCTGCGTGTTCGAGGGCCGCAGGCGGAGGACCGAGCCGATCGGGCGAACCGGTATCGATGCGGAGGAGATCGCCGACCGGAAGGAGGCGGGCTGATGCCGCTCCGCGTCGGCATCGGATACGACAGCCACCGGTTCGCCGACGGCGAGAGGCTGGTGATCGGCGGTGTCGAGATCGAACATGACCGCGGGCTCGCGGGGCACTCCGATGCCGACGTCCTCACGCATGCGGTCATCGACGCGCTGCTCGGAGCCTGCGGGCTCGGCGATCTTGGCGAGCTCTTTCCCGACACCGAGGAGCAGTGGCGCGACGCGGACTCGATCGATCTGCTGCGGATCGTGATCGGGCGAATGTCGGGCGCAGTCGCGAACGTCGACGCGACAGTGATCTGCGAGGAGCCGAAGCTCGCTGCCTACAAGGCCGAGATCTCCTCAGTGTTGACCGAGGTGCTGTCAGCGCCGGTGAGCATCAAGGCGTCGACCAATGAGGGCATGGGCGCGATCGGCCGGGGTGAGGGAATCGCCTGCATGGCGGTCGCTTTGGTCGATACGGGCGACGAGATCCAGAGGGCATAAGCTCTTCCGGGATGGCGCAGGACCGGCTCAGAGAGGGGCTCTCTGGCATCGCCTCACGGCTGCCGGCGGCACTGGGCGACGCCGCCTTCGAGGCCAAGACCTTCAACGAGGTCGGCCTGATTCGCCCGATGCGCCCGGACAGGCTGGCCAGGGTGGTCGAGCGCTACCTGCGCCTCGGCGCCTCGCCGGCTCTCGGCTCCGCGGCCAACGCGATCACGGCACCGGACGGCGTCGCCATCATCGATGAGGCGGGGAGCCTGACGTGGGAGCGCACCCACCGGCGCTCGAACGCGCTGGCGCGCGCGCTCCGGGACGAGGGCGTGGAGGAGGGCGACGGCGTCGCGATCATGTGCCGCAACCACCGCTATTTCATCGAAGCGACGATGGCGTGCGCGAAGCTCGGCGCGGTCGCGCTCTATCTCAACACCGCTTTCGCCGGCCCGCAGCTGTCCGATGTCATGGAGCGAGAGCGGCCCTCGGCCCTGGTCTACGACCAGGAGTTCACGGACCTCCTCTCCGGCGTCACCAGGGGGATCCGGCGCTTCGTCGCCTGGGAGGAGAAGGAGGGAACCGATGAGACCACCGTCGAGCAGCTGATCTCCGGCTCCCACGGCGAGGACCTCGAGCCCCCGTCGGAGCACGGCCGGTACATCATCCTCACGTCGGGGACCACCGGCACGCCAAAGGGCGCACAGCGCGGCGAGCCGGAGGGCCTGGGCGCCCTGGCTGCCCTCTTCTCGAAGATCCCGAGGCGTCACGGCGAGACCGCGATGATCGCCGCGCCCCTGTTCCACTCGTGGGGTTTCCTCCACTTCATGCTGAGCCTCCCCACGCAGGCGACGATGGTCCTGCGGCCGAAGTTCGACCCGGAGGACACACTGCAGGCGACGGCCGAGCACCGCGCCCGGGTCCTCGCGGTGGTCCCGGTGATGATGCAGCGCATCCTCGCCCTCCCCGATGAGGTCAAGCGCCGCTATGACCTCTCCGCGCTGGAGGTGACCGCGGCGAGCGGCTCGGCGCTTCCGGGCGATCTCGCGACCAACTGGATGAACGAGTTCGGAGACAACCTCTACAACCTCTACGGCTCGACCGAGGTCGCCTGGGCGACCGTGGCGACGCCGGAGGACATGCGGGCGGCGCCGGGCACCGCCGGCAGGCCTCCGCGCGGCACCGTGATCCGAATCGTCGACGAGAACGGCAACGACGTCCCAGAGGGCGAGACCGGCCGAATCTTCATCGGCAACCAGATGGCCTTCGAGGGCTACACCGGCGGCGGCGACAAGGAGCACCTCGACGACCTGCTCTCCTCGGGCGACGTCGGGCACTTCGACGAGGACGGCAGGCTCTTCATCGACGGCCGGGACGACGAGATGATCGTCTCCGGCGGCGAGAACGTCTTCCCCCGCGAGGTCGAGGACCTGCTCTCCGACCACGATGGGATATCCGAGGCGGCTGCGATCGGCGTTGACGACGAGCAGTTCGGCCAGCGGCTGCGTGCCTTCGTCGTCAAGGGGGACGGAGTCGACATCAGCGAGGACGAGCTGAAGGACTACGTCAAGGCGAACCTGGCGCGCTACAAGGTGCCCCGGGAGATCGTGTTCGTCGACGAACTTCCGCGCAATGCGACGGGTAAGGTCCTGAAGCGCGAGCTGGCCGAATACCAGCCCGCTGACTGAGTCGACTGGAGGACGTGCAGCTTGTCCGACACTGAGAGCCTGGAGCCGATCGGTGAGGCCGATGAGGAGGACGCCGCCATTCCCGTCGCCGCCGGCGAGATCCGCGCCGAGATCGAGCAGGCCCGCGAGGCCACTGACCGGTTCCGCTCCAAGGCGACTGAGCTGATCTCGGAGCTCCGGGACCGGGAGATGCAGGCCCGTAACGACGCCATCGTGGCCGAGGCCGCGGCTGAGGAGGCACGCGCGAGCGCCCAGGAGGCGATCGAGCATGCGAAGCGGATCGAGGCGCGCGCCACCGCGAAGGCGCGGGAGGCCATCAAGAAGGCGGGACAGGTGGCGGGCGAGGCCGAGCGTCGCTCGACGGCGCTGGAGAGCTCCCTGGCCGATGCAGCCGAGCGGGTCCAACTGGCAGAGCAGCGCGCCGCCGAGCTGCAGGCGCATGCGACCACCGCTCAGCAGCGGGCGAAGGACCAGCTCTCCAAGCTCGCGGAGACCACAAAGCAGGCCGAGGCTCGCGCCCTGCAGGCGGAGAGGGAGCGAGAGGAGACGCGCAAGCGCGCCGAGGAGGCGATCGCGCGCCTCAAGGAGGAGGCTCGCGAACGCGCCGAGGAGGCGATCGATCAAGCCCGCGAGCGAGCGGAGAATGGCGCCAAGGAGGCGCTCGATCAAGCACAGGAGGCCGAGGGACGCCTCAGCGACCTACGCCGCCGCCTGAACGAGGCCGAACAGAGGGCGATGGCCGCTGAGGAGCGCGCCGAGGCGGCGGCCGAGGGCGAGAAGTCCGAGGCAGACCGCCTCAAGCGCGAGATGGACCGACGGGTCCGCGAGGCTGGCGATGAGGCCCGGCGTGAATCCGAGGACAGGGTCCGCAGGCTTGCCGACCGCGTGGCGAAGGAGGCGGAGGCGCGAGCCCGCGCGGAGGCGGAGGCGACCCTGAGTCAGGAGGCCGTGAAGCTTCAGCGTGAGGCCGACGAGCGGGTCGAGGCCGCCCGGCGCCGCGCCGAGCTGGAGGTGCAGGAGAAGGTCGAGCGCGCTCGGACCGAGGCGCTCACGGGAGAGGTTCCGGACGAGTCGCGCGAATCCGACGGCGAGCCGGGCGAGGCCGCGGCGCAGCCCATCCCTGACGGAGCGCCCGCAGGCGAGCCCGCCGGCACCCGCTACGTCGGCGGCCGCCGGCTCCGCACCTACTAGGCGATTCCAGCCGGGTCCCGCAGGGCCTCGACGGCCCCTTTCAGGTTGAGCAGCGACTGGCGGAAGCGCCTGCTCAATGCCGGCGCCGCCACCCGCTCGGCGATCAACCCCGTCAGGCCTCCGCCGGCGACCCCGTAGGCGAAGCGAAAGATCACCCGCGTGCGGCCGTCGGCGAGCTCCCGAAGCCGCCACCGTCCCCGCTGGTCGACCCCCGTGACCGAGCTCCAGGCCATGTCGCTCTCGGGCTGCCACTCGACGATCTCGATCAGGCCGCCCACGTCCGCGGCGCCGACGCGGAGCAGCATGCGGTAGCGGGCGCCGAGTCCCTTGTGGAGCTCCCCGGCGATCTCCCAGCGGGTCAGGCCCTCGATGAAGACGGGGTAGTTCGCCGGCTCCGTGACGTAGTCCCAGACGAGACTGCGCGGCGCATCCACGGTGACCTTCTGCTCGATCCTCACAGGCCGCTCACCCGACGACCGGCAGCTTGCGTTCGGCGGCCAGCTCGGTGAGCTGGTCCTGCATGAGCGAAATGATGTCCTCGTAGATCTCATCCTGGTCAGGCTCGGGGCCGTAGCGCTCGCGCAGGTCGATCGGGTCCATCACCTGCACGGTGATCTTGGCCGGCAGCGGCAGGTGCCCCAGGAAGTCGCCCACGTTGACGATCCAGGGAAGCGAGAGGTTGACCGGCAGCGTCTTCAGCCGCAGCAGCTTGTCGAGGCGCAGGAGCTTGGCGAGCCGCTCGCCGTGGGTGAGGAAGATCGCCGTCTCCTGCCCGCCCACCGAGACCACCGGAACGATCGGGACGCCGGCATCGAGTGCCAGCTTGACGAAGCCGCGACGGCCGGCGAAGTCGACCCGGTTGGATTCCCAGGTCGGACGGTTCACCTCCCAGTCGCCGCCCGGGTAGACCAGGACGGCCGCTCCCGCGTCGAGGGCCTTGCGGGCGTTCTCATGAGAGGCCGCGACGGTGCCGAAGCGCCGGAGATACGGCCCAACCGGCGAGGTCAGCACCAGGTTATGCGCGAGCTGGTAGAAGGGCCGCTCGACGCCGAAGTAGGTGTTGAAGGCGAGGGTGAAGACGATCGTGTCGGGGGTGATCGTCCCGCCGGAATGGTTCCCGACGAGGAGCACCGGCCCGGTCTCGGGGACCCTCTCCATGTCACGAACCTCACCTCGGAACCAGATGCTCGCGATCAGCCATGAAAGCGAGAGGTTCTCCCGGATGAAATCGGGGTCGCGGTCGTCGAGATCCGCGGTCAGCCGGCTCTGTACCTCCTCAAAGAAGCGGCGCAGCAGCGATGGACGTCCGAAACCGCCCGCACGGGAATCGCGCGGATCCGATCCGTTCTGGCTTCGCCTCTCCTCGGCCTGGGAGGCGGTGCCTGCACCGCTCTCTGCCATGGCCCCCGGATTCTAGGCGGCGTCGGCGCTCAGCTCCGGGTTCTTGCCGTTGCCGTTCCCATTGCCGGTGTTGATCCGAACCTGCAGCCGCCGGGCGGCCCTGCCGAGGCGCTTCGCCGCGCGCTCGGCAGCGGACGCCTGGGCGCGCCCGATGAAGTCATGGACGAGAGCGTTGGCATCGACCGGGTGCTCCACCTGCGGAACGTGTCCGCACTGCTCGAGCACGACCTGCTTCGCGCTCGGGACCGCGTCGCGGACGTAGCGTGAGAAGGCCAGGGGCACCAGTGGATCCTCGTCTCCCCAGAGGAAGAGGGCGGGCGGCTCGAGCTCGCGCAGGCGGGTGTAGAAGCCCTTCGGGCCCTTGGGCTCCTCCAGGTAGATGTGGCGCGCCGAGGCGTGGAAGGCGACGCGGGCGTTCACCGAGCGGTAGGTGCGAAGGAACTCCTCCACGGCGACGTCGGCGGCAGAGGGGTGGATGCGCTCGGGTCGGGAGAACATGCTCCAGAACTGCTGGCGGACGATGGCGTTACCGAAGGTGTGGGGGATGGCGGCGAGCTCGGGCCGCAGCAGCTTCACCACGGGCACGAAGTGGCGGCGCCTGCGCCAGGCCATCGACGGGCAGAGCAGGCTGAGGCTGCGAACGCGCTCCGGCTCGCGAAGGCCGACCTCGATCGCCACCCTGCCGCCGAGCGAGTTGCCGACGATGTGCGCGCGGTCGATTCCCTGCGCGTCCATGAACCGGATCACCGCCCGGGAGAACCAGGCGGCGTCGTAGGGGGCTCGCAGCGGCTTCGAGGAGGATCCGAATCCCGGCAGGTCGATGGCGTGCACGGTGTACTGCGGGGTGAGGGCGGAGATGGTCTCGAAGAAGCTCGTCTTGTTGCTGCCGAGGCCGTGAATCAGGATCACCGTCTCGATGCCATCACCGGCGGTGAGCGTGGAGATCCGGGCCTTGCCGGCCTGCACCTTGTGGATGCGGAGGAGCGGCGGCCTGCCGTTGGGGAGCCTGAAGAAGCCCTCGAAGGCGACGGCGAGGTCGAGGTTCCCGCGCGCCCAGAGTCGCCTGGAGCGGAAGGCGTCCAAACCCGAAAGACGGCCTTCGCGGAGCTCGAGCCAGGTCGCCGCATCGGTGCCGATGACCACGTCCGGGTCGCTCTTCGGTGACGCGCTGACCTCGCAGGCCAGCTCGTTCATCTCGACCGCCCAGCTCAGCCCGAGGTCGTCGAGCTCGATGCGGTAGCTCGCACTGAAGCCCGGATCGGCTCCGAGGTAGCGCTCGGGGAGCGAGGCAAACGCGTCCTCCACAGAGCGGATTCGCTGAGTCTCGAGCGGCGACTGACTCACGGCCGGTGCAGCGTACTTCCCCGAACGGTTGTTCCCGCTCATCAGTTTTGTGCTCTTTTCCGGAATCAGCGCGGAATATGCGTACTTCGGTGCGCGAATAGCATCCGCGTCGTGGCGGGCATTCGCATCCAGGACACGCTCAGCGGCGAGATCCGCGAGCTCGAACCGCGAGATGGCCGCGAGGTTGGCATCTACGCCTGCGGGCCGACCGTGTACGGGCGGATTCACATCGGCAACGCCCGGCCCTTCGTGGTCTTCACGCTGCTGAGTCGCTTCCTCGAGCACCAGGGCCTCGACGCCAAGCTCGTCATCAACGTCACCGACATCAACGACAAGATCTACGACGCCGCCCGAGAGGCCGGCAGGCCATCGGCCGAGTACGCCGAGGAGATGACCGCGGCCTACATCGCCGACACGGACGCCCTCGGGCTGGGCCGGCCGGACGCCGAGCCGCTGGCCACCGAGACGATCCCCGAGATCGTCTCCCTGATCGAGGCGCTGATCGCGAGCGGCCATGCCTACCAGGCGAATGGCGACGTCTACTTCCGAGTCCGGAGCTTCGATGGCTACGGCAAGCTCTCCAACCGGGACACCGACGAGATGGATCAGGGGGAGGAGGCGGGTACCGAGTCGCTCAAGGAGGACCACCTCGACTTCGCCCTCTGGAAGGGCCACAAGGAGGGCGAGGACACCTCGTGGGACTCGCCCTGGGGCAAGGGGCGCCCCGGCTGGCACATCGAGTGCTCGGCGATGTCGGAGAAGGAGCTCGGCCCGGACTTCGCCGTCCACGGTGGCGGCATCGACCTGGTCTTCCCCCACCACGAAAACGAGATCGCGCAGACCGAGGCGGCCCGCGGCGTTCCCCTCGCCGAGATCTGGATGCACAACGGGATGGTCCAGATCGACGAGGAGAAGATGTCGAAGTCGGTGGGCAACATCTTCCAGCTCTCCGAGGCGATCGACCGCTACGGCGGCCAGACGGTGGTGGCGTACCTGGGCTCCGGGCACTATCGGCAGCCACTTGCGTTCTCCGACGAGCAGCTCACCGAGGCCGCGGCCCGGGTCGACCGGATCCGGAACTACCTCCGCGATGCGCCCGGCGGCGAGCCGGACGGGTTTCTTGCCGACCGCCGCCAGGCCTTCCTCGACGCGTTGGCCGACGACTTCAAGACGCCACAGGCATACGCGGTCCTCTTCGAGATCGTGGCCGAGGGCAACAAGCGGGAGCTGCCCGGTGCGCGCGGAGTCCTGGAGGAGCTGCTTCCGCTCCTCGGCCTCGACGGGTTGCTGACCGCGGAGGAAGGCGCTCCGGCCGAGGCGGAGGAGCTTCTCGCCCAGCGCCAGGAGGCCAGGGCGGCCAAGGACTTCGATCGCGCCGACTCCATCCGCAACCAGCTCGCCGAGATGGGCTGGGAAGTCCGAGACGAGGCCGGCGGCGCCAGGCTCGTCCGGCGTAGCTAGCCGTGGCCGAGCGCGAGCTGATCTATGGGCGCCGGCCGGTGGCGGAGGCTGAGCGAGGGCGACGACGCGTCCAGAAGGTCTGGCGAGCGCCGGACACCCCGGCCGATGAGCTCGAGCGTCTCTGTGGATCTCCGGACCACCAGGGCGTGGTTGCGGAGGTCGATCCGTATCCCTACGCCGACCCGGACAGCCTGTTCGACGGTGACGACGGCCAGGGGCTGATCGTCGCGCTGGATCAAATCCAGGACCCTCACAATCTCGGCGCCGTCTGCCGCGCGGCCGAGGTGGCTGGGGCGGCCGGCGTGGTGATCCCGGATCGCCGTGCGGCGTCGGTCACCGCCGCGGCGTGCAAGGCCTCCGCGGGAGCCGTGGAGCACCTGCCGGTGGCAAGGGTCAGGAATCTGGCCGACTGGCTGGCCGAGGCCAAACGGGCGGAGGCCTGGATTTACGGTGCCGACGCCGAGTCGGAGCGCGCCTACACCGACGTCGAGTGGACGGGGCGTGCCGTTCTCGTCCTCGGCTCCGAGGGCAAGGGCCTCAGGCAGCGGGTGGCCAAGACCTGCGATGAGCTCGTGTCGATCCCCATAACCGGCAGGGTCGGATCGCTCAATGCATCGGTGGCCGCCGCGGTGATCCTCTTCGAGGCCCGCCGGCAGCGGGCCGGCTAGCCGCCCGGCAGCTCGGCAGCGTCGACGGCGTCCATCGCCCGCAGCTCGGAGCGGACCAGAGCATCGCTGCGGAGATGCTCGATCTCCTGGTACTCGGGCGACGAGACCATGTCGAGGAATGCCTGCCGGGTCGGGTAGGAGACGACGAGCACCATGTCCCAGGATCCCTCGCCGATCAGGGACTCCGCGGGGCGCCCAGCGAAGATCGCCTGGCCGCCGGCGCGCTCGAACAGGGGTGTCACGACCGTTCCGTACTCCGCGTAGCGCTCCGCCCCGCCGTCTGGAAGGAACTGGAGCAGGTTGAGCATGTAGACGGGGCCCTCGGAGGCGCGCCCGGCGAAGGCAGCCATGGCCTCCTCGTTGGGCGCGTCGATGCCCTCGCGTCGTTCCATCGACGCGCAACCCTACCTAGGGGATCAGGCAGCCAGCTGCTCCGAGGGCTGCTCGACCTGCTCCGCAAGCGCAATCAGTTCGTCGATGATCTCGACGTAACGCTCGCGCAGCTCGGAGTCGTTGAGGCGACCATCGTCCGTAATCGCCTGGTCCGCATGCCCGACGGGGAGGTCCTTGTCGACTATCCGAGCTCCGCTGGCGGCGGCGGTCTTCCGGACCTCGGCCTGCGCCCAGACGGCGCCGAACATCCCGGTGCTGGCGCCGACTACGGCGACCGGCTTGCCCCAGAGGGCGTTGTCACGGAGCGGCCGCGAAGCCCAGTCGATGGCGTTCTTGAGCTGGCCGGGAATCGAGCTGTTGTATTCGGGGGTGGCAATCAGGACGGCGTCGGCCGACTCGATCGCCTCGCGCAGGCGGCGGGCGCCGGCGGGACCGGCGCCATGATCGTCGTCTTCGTCGTAAGGCTCAACGGCCTTGAGCCCCTCGAAGATCTCGAGCTCCACGGGCGGCGGCACGAGCTCCGCCGCCGCCCGCAGGAGCGCGGTGTTGTGGGAGTCGCGACGCAGGCTTCCTGAGATCGCGAGCACCTTCATGGCTACGCCTCTTCCTTGACCAGCTCGAGGTGGACGGACAGGGTGACCTCGTCGCCGAGGACCTTGCCCCCACCGGGGAGGTCCATGTTCCAGTCGAGGCCGTAGTCGTGACGATCGACCTTGCTTTCGAGGTCAATCCCGAGCCTCGGATTGCCATCGGGGCCGTCTATCGGGCCGTTGATCTCGCCGCGGGCGACGACTGCCTTGGTTATGCCCTTGACGGTCAGCTCGCCGTCGACGACGACCTGGCCGTCCTCGACCTTGATGGCGCTGGACTGGAATGAGATCTCCGGCGTCTTCTCGATGTCGAAGAACTCGGGGGAGAGCAGGTGGCCCTGGAGGTTCTCCTCCTTGACCTGGACGCTCTCCACGGGGACGTGGCCCGTGAGCTGCGGCTGGCCCGAGGCGTCACTGACGCTTGCCTCGAACTCGCCGAAGCTGCCGCGAAACGTTCCGACCATGTGCTTCACCGAGAACCCGGCGTGCGAATGAACGGGATCGGATTGCCATGTGCCGGTCGGAATGGTTGACTCTGCTTGTGCTGTGGTCATTTGATTGTCTCCTTGTCGAGAGCTACACTTATTTGACCTGTCAAACAGTTTAGCAGAGAAACTTGACTACACAACAGTTGAAAACTCAAGTACTTCCGTCGACCGACGCCTTCGGCACGTTGCTCAGCGCCCATGCGGTCCTCGTCCGCGAGCTGAGCGCAGCGCTGGTGGCCAGCCACGGGCTCACGATCAACGACTACGGCTGCCTGCTCCTCCTATCCCGGGTGGGCGACGATGGCATGCGCCGGATCGACCTGGCAAACGAGCTGAACCTCTCCCCGTCCGGAATCACCCGCCTCCTCGACCGCCTCGAGGATCAGGGGCTGGTCGGAAAGGGCGAGTGCAAGTCGGATGCGCGGGTGAGCTACGCGATCCTCACCGATGCCGGGCTCGACAAGCTCAGGGAGGCGGCTCCGGGTCACGTCGACGACATCGAACGCAGGCTCGGCGCCGTCCTCAGTGACGAGGAGATCAAGACCCTGACCGAGCTGCTCGGCCGCCTGGGGAACCCCGACGGTCAGTGCACCCCCGACTGAGCCGCTGAGCTGAGGCGCCGGCTCCACCGCCGTGGGCCGCGCGCCGAGCGCGACACGGATTACCAGTGGTCGCGGACGGAGGGCATCTTTTCGGGCCTCCCAGGCACGGATCCTGCAAGCCGAATTGCATCGGCTCCGAACTGTGGTTGACATTCCGCGGTCCGCGAGTAGGCTGCTCCGCGACGAAAGGGTGAACCTCAGGTCGAGCCTGATGGACAGCACCCGGACCGAAGGCGCCTCCAGGGGAGGTACGGAGCGCCACAGACCACCCCCACCTAGGAGGTTGCTGTGGCTGTACCTACCCCAAGCACTGAAGAGCACGCGGTCGTCCCCGCCAGAGCCATTCCCGAGGGCGCTCGCACCACCACCGGGCCCGGCCCGGACGATGAGTTCCTCGTCTCGCTGGCCAAGCATGGCCGGACCGATGCCTACGACCAGCTCGTGCGCCGCTACCGGCGCTTCGTGCGGGTCAAGTCCTCGTCCTACTTCCTGCTCGGCGGCGATGCCGACGACCTGATGCAGGAAGGGATGCTGGGCCTGTTCAAGGCCATTCGCGATTACCGGCCCGAGCGCGAGGCGAGCTTCCGCGGGTTCGCCGAGCTCTGCATCACCCGGCAGATCATCACCGCGGTCAAGACCGCGACCCGCAACAAGCACACCCCGCTCAATCAGTACGTCTCGTTCAGCCAGACGCCCGCGGCGGCGGGCCCCGACTCCGAGACGACCCTGGAGGAGGTCCTGCCCGGCCCGTCCGTCCGCGACCCCGCCAACCAGGTGATCGCGGGCGAGGAGCTGGAGAGCCTGGTCGCCTGCCTGACCAGCGTCCTCTCCGAGCTCGAGAGCCGCGTCCTGGCTCTCTACCTCGACGGTCACTCCTACGAGGTGATCGGGGAGAAGCTCGACTGCGACACCAAGACGGTCGACAACGCCCTGCAGCGCGTCAAGCGCAAGGTGGGCATCCACCTCGACTCGCGCATGGTGAAGATCTGAAATCGCCTTCCGGCATCTAACGGGTTGCTCCTGCGGAGCACCCTCGCATGAGAACGGCACGGCAGCCAAGCGGCCGTCCCGCAAGGGGCGGTCGCTTTCTATTTGCGGCGCAGTCCCTTGGAGAACTTGCTGGCGAAGCCACTGGTGGCAACGGTCTTCGCCAGCTCCCGGGGCTCGACCTGATTCAGGAGCGATTTGAGCTCCTTGCGCTGCCGGTCTGAGAGGTTGGACGGGCGCCCCTTCGACGCCTTGACGATCTCGACCATCCGCTGGCGATCCTTCTCGCTCAGGCGGGTCGTGACGTGATTGCGAACCGCGAGGACGATCTCGGCTGCCGCCAGTAGCCACGCGCCTCGCGCGAGCCATCGGCCGCGGTCCGCCGTAGCGCGGGGGGCGTCGAGGGATTCGCGGAGCTTGGCCACGCCAGGAGTATGCCCCACCGTCCGTCCACGAACCCGGAAATTCGGGATCGCGAGGAGCACGCCGGAGGTCGATACGGCGCAGGTGAAGTTCAGGTACGCCATCGGAGGGATCGCCGCGGCCGCGCTGCTCGCACTCCCAGCCGGCTCCGCGGCCTCGCTGGGCGGTCAGGTCTCGAGCCTGACCGCCCAGCAGTGCTCCCAGGAGCGGGCGGCCATCGGCAAGAAGGCGTTCCGCAAGCGCTACGGCGCCAAGCGCACGATGCGCTCCTGCGCCCGGCGGACCAAGTCGCAGGTCGCGACCGCTCTCAACACCGCCAACTCGGACTGCCAGGACGAGCTGGCCCAGAACGGCGTCGCCCAGTTCATCGACGACTACGGCGAGGACACCACGGACACCGTCGACGACGCGATGGGCGAGTGCGTCGCCGAGGACGCCGACCAGATCCTCAGCCCCGACGACTACGTCGACGACGGCTCCAACGACGGCTCGGACGGCTAGGCGGCCCTTCCCACCTCCACGGCGGGCCCGGCTTACCCTGTCCCGGTCGCCCGGATAGCTCAACTGGTGGAGCACCTGATTTGTAATCAGGAGGCTGTGGGTTCGAGTCCCACTCCGGGCTCTTGTCTCTCAACGATCTGAAGCCGCCCGGGCAAGGGGCGTGGGTCGACTTCGCCGACGACCGACGGAAGCTGCTCCTCTACGGAGGCCCGGTCACCGATCCGCTCGGCACGCTCGCCGAGCAAGGCTGGGACCCATTCGAGCTCCTCTCGACTCCCCGCGCGCTCGCGGATGCCCCCGGTCTCGGGGACGCCGCCGCCCGTACTCACCTGGTCGCCTCGGGAGGGGTCCCCGAGGTCTCCGCGGCGATCGTCGACGAAATAGGGAGCGAGCGCCTGGTCGCATTCGGCGGTGGGCGGGTGATCGATTCGGCAAAGGGCGTCGCGGCGGTCCTGGGCGCAGAGGTCGCGGCGATCCCGACGACTCTCTCGGGCGCCCCGATGACCGCGATCCACCGGTTGCCGGCGGGCCGTGACGCCTCTGCGGGCGTGAGGCCCAACCTGGTGATCGCGTACAGCGACGCGATGACCAGCGCGCCGGAGCCGCAATTGCGCGCGACTGCGATGAACGCCCTGGCCCACGGCTCCGATTCCCTCTTCACGCCGCTCGCCGACGAGGACTCCCGGGCTGCGGGGCTGCGCGGGGCCGAGTTGATCGCGCGAGCGCTCGACCAATCGCCCGGTAGGCGAGATCGCTCGGCGCTGGCCCTCGGCGCGCTGCTCTGCGGTATCGCCGTCGACCGCGCCGGAATCGCCCTTCACCACGTGCTCGGTCAGACGGCCGTCAGGGTGCTAGGGATTCCGCACGCCGAGACCTACGCCGCGCTCCTGCCGCACACGATGGAGGCGATGCGCGAGCGGGTGACGGAACAGGGCGAGGCGCTCGCCGCTGCCCTGGGCACCGACGCCCCCGGCCTGCAGCTGCGCATCGCCGATCTCGCTGGGCATCGGCGTTTGAGTGAGCTGGGAGCGGACCGAGGGCGGATCGACGAGGTGCTCGACGTGGCGATGGCGCGGCCCGAGCTCGAGCACATGACTCCCAGCGAGGTCACGCGCGAGGACCTCACCGCGATCCTCGAAGCCGCCTGGTAGGCATTGGGCAGGCGCGATCCACCTGTAACTGCCCCCAACGACGGGGTTTCGATCTGGGCATGGATGAGGAGAGGCTGCTCGGCTACCACCGCTTCACGCGTGAGCACGGCGTCAACCGCCCGCTCTTCTTCCTCGCGCGCCTGATCCTCGTCCCCTTCTTTCTCCTCTACTTCCGGCTCTCGCGGATCGGGCGCGAGCACGGCAAGGTCAAGGGCCCGCTGATCGTCGCGGCGAACCACCGCAGCTTCCTCGACCCGTTCGTGATCGGCGCCTCGCTCCCGTGGGGGCGCCCGTTGCATTACGTCGCCAAGGTCGAGCTCTTCGAGAAGCACTGGCAGGGCTGGATCCTGAACCGCCTCGGTGCCTACCCCGTGCGCCGGGGGCAATCCGACGAGCAGACACTGATCACCTCGCGCGAGGTGCTGGAGCGGAGCGGCGCAATCTGCATCTTCCCCGAGGGCACCCGCCATCGAACAGGATCCCTCGCCCGGCCGAAGCGCGGCTTCGGCCGCCTGGCGCTCGAGACCGGAGCGGCGGTTCTCCCAGTCGCGGTGCACGGCACCGAGCAGGTCCGTCGCGGCTGGAAGATCCGGCCGAGGAAGGTGAAGGTCCGGCTGGGACGCGCGCTCACCTTCCCGCGCACCGAGGATCCGTCGCCGGCTCTCGCGAACTCCGTCGGCGCGCGGATCTGGCCCGTGATCGAGCTGCAGTGGGAATGGCTGGGCGGGCTGCCGCCCCTGCGCAAGGCCGCCGTGATCGGGGCGGGCAGCTGGGGGACCGCCGTCGCGGTGCTGCTCGCGCGCGGGGGGCTCGAGGTTCAACTCGGCACCCGCACCCCGGAACGCGCTGAGGAGATGAGCGAGACCCGGACCAACGAGCAGTACCTCCCCGGCGTCCAGCTCCCCGAATCCCTGACCGTCAAGCGGGCGTCGGACATCGAGCTGGCGGGCATCGACCTGGTCTGTCTCGCGGTCCCTTCGGCAGCCCTCCCGCAGGCCGTCGGCGCGATCGGAGACCGGGTGGGGCAGCGCGCATCGGTGCTCCTGCTCAGCAAGGGGATGGTTGCGCCGATGGCGGCATTGCCATCGGAGTACGTCTCGGAACGCATCCGCGCCCGCGCGATCGCCTCGCTCGGCGGCCCCGCCCACGCGAAGGAGGCGGTCTCGGGCACGGCGGCGCTGGTGCTCGGCAGCCGCGATGCAGACCTCCGCGACCAGCTCGGCAGCGTCTTCGACGAGGCCGGCCTCGTCTGCGAGCGCTCTGAGGACATGGTCGGCGTGGAGGTCGCGGGCGCGGCGAAGAACGCCGCGGCTCTGGCCGGCGCCGCAGCCCGGGCCCAGGGTATGAATGCCGCCGGGATCGCAACCGCGCAGGTCTGGCGCGAGTGCGTCGCCTATGCCCGCGCCCTCGGAGCCGAGCACGAGACCTTCGCCGGGATCGCGGGGGTGGGCGACCTGACGGCGACCATCCTCGCCGAGGGCAGCCGCAACCGTCGCGCGGGCGAGCTGCTGGGAGACGGCACCCCGGCTGAGCAGATCCCGGAGATCATCGGGCAGGCGTCGGAAGCGCTGGATTCGGTGCCGCTGATCGCGGCAGCCGTGCGCAAGGCCGGCATGGAGTCCTCGTCACTGGACGGCCTGTCGGAGCTGATCGCGGGTGAGATCTCTCCCGCGGAATGGATGGCTCGCGTCAGGCAGGCCGAGCGTGCAAGGCGCGAACCGGCGGTTGGAGGGAGGGCCGCATGATCGCGAGTACGCTTGATCTGTGTCCGATGAGGAGAAGGTCGCCGCTAACAACGGCGAGCCCAGGGAGTCGAAAGCAGAGCTGGATCGCGCCTTCGAGCAGCTCTATCGCGACCACCTGCGCGACGTCTATTCGTACTCCTACTACCGCGTCGGCAACCACCACGACGCCGAGGACGTCACCGAGCAGGCCTTCCTCCAGGCGTACCGGCACTTCGAGCGCGCCCGCCGGGAGTCGAACGGGCGCCCGCTGCGTCCCTGGCTCATCCGCATCGCGCACAACCTCGCCTCCAACTACCACCGAGACCGGGCCCGCCGCCCGCAGCGGGTTCTCGACGAGTCCGAGCCGATCGCAGCGCCGCACGGCACTGAGCGGATCGTCGAGGGGCGAGAGGAGCTGAAGAGCGTGATGGAGCACCTCCAGCACCTTCCGGACGACCGCCGAGACGCCCTGATCATGCGGTTTGCCCTCGGCATGGACAACCGGGAGATCGCCCGCTCACTCGGCCGCTCGGACGGCGCGACCAAGGTGCTGATTCACCGGGCGATCAAGCAACTCGAGGAGGAGATGAGCGTCAATGGCGGCTGAGACTCCCGGCGACGTCGAGACACTGCTGCGCTCGGCGCTGCGGCCTATCGAGCCTCCGGAGAATCTCTCCGGCCGGCTCGAGGAGACCCTGAGCGCGGTCACCGAAGCGGCAGCCGAAGAGCTTTCCGCCTGGGCGGAGGAGCTCTCCGAGTCCGAGCTCCGCTCTCTGCGCGATCCTCGTAACTGGGTTCGCCCCGCCGCCGCGATCGCCGCCGGCGGGGTGGCTGCCGGCGGGTTGGTTCTTGTAGAGCTTCGCCGCCGAGGCGGCAAGAAGCCCTCCCGCCTCTCGGAGCTGGCGGACCAGGTCACGGATATCGCCGATCAGGTCCGAGACCAGGTCCGCAACCGCATCGATTGACCAGCTAGGTAGCCGCGGCCGTCCTTGTGGGTGCGCGAGACGCGAAGTACGCGATCACGCCCGTGATCCCCAGGATCAGGTGCAGCACGTTGTCCTCGTTGTTGACCGGGACGAGCTTGATCAGCACGTCGTCCTTGGCCACGAAGTCGATGCCGCCATGGCTGGTCGCGATGAACCCCATAGCGCAGAGGACGATGTAGAGGACCCCGACGAAGAGCGCGGCAGGCCGGGCCGCCGATCCGGCGCAGACGAGCAACAGCGCCCCGATCGCGATGTGCACGACGTTGTGCCAGCCGTTGACCGACAGGACCCCGAAGACGTCTTGAGTTCTGATCGAATCCCCGGTGGCGAAGCTCGCCTCGTAGAAGAAGCCGATGATCCCGGCGATGACCAGCACTCCACCAACCAGCAGGCAGTACAGCCTGGCGGGACTTGCTTCATCCATCGCTACCTCCTTGCAGCCTGATCCGTTTGCGTGAACCGCTCGTAGCCATGTTCGTGGGAGGTCATCAAGTAGATCACCGGGAGCCGACGAGATGACCCGGGCGGAGATCCAGCGCCTCGCGGACGAGGACCTGATGCCTCTGGTCGCGCGCGAGGACCCGCTCGCCTTCGAGATCTTCTACGACCGGCACTCGGGAGCCGCCTACTCGCTCGCCTACCGGATCGTCGGTAGCCGGACGGCCGCTGAGGACGTCACCCAGGAGGCGCTCCTCTCGATCTGGCGCAGCGGCGCGCGCTACGACCGCGCCCGCGGCAGCGTCAGGGCGTGGACCCTCGGCATCGTCCGCAACCGCGCGATCGACCTGCTCCGCAAGGAGTCCGGCCGCTCGCCCAAGCTGGCGGCGGGCGGCCAGGAGCTGCTCGAGCGCAGTCCCTCCGAGGAGCTCACCGACACCGAGGCCCTTCGCCGCGAAACGGCCAGAGAGGTTCGCGGTGCGATCAAGGACCTTCCCGAGGATCAGTCTCGGGTGATCCAGCTCGCCTACTTCGGCGGCTTCAGCCACTCGGAGATCGCGGAGATGCTGAATGAGCCGCTCGGCACCGTGAAGGGCCGGATGCGGCTCGGCATGGACAAGATCAGGGCGAACCTCGCGGAGGCCTGGTGATCGGCGAACACCCCGATAGAGACGACCTGGTCGCCTACTCGCTGGGCGCCCTCGACCCCCGTGACGCCGCCGCCGTAGAGGCTCACGCCCCGAGTTGCGCGCGCTGCACGAGAGAGCTCGAGGCGCTCGCCCCCGCGGTCGCGGTGCTCGGCGAGTCCGTCCAGCAGCTCGAGTCGCCGCCGGAGCTGCGCGAGCGCGTGCTGGCGGTCGTCCGCAAGGAGGCCGAGGCGAAGCAGGGCGAGCTGACCGGGGCTCGGGCCGGCCAGGAAGCGACGGCACGGCGCGAGCGCCGAGGTCTTCGCGGGCTGCTGATGCGACCCGCGGTGGGACTGGCGGGGCTGGCGATCGTCGGCGCCGGAGTCGGCGGCTACCTGGTCGCCGACGAGAGCGGTAACGGGGGAGGGGAATCGACCGTTCCGGTGGTGGCGCAGAAGGGGATCGGCGGCACCCTCGCGATCGGCGACACGTCATCGATGCTCGACCTCCACGGACTGAAGCACCAGCTGACCGGGCGAGAGGTCTACCAGGTGTGGGTCGCCCAAGGCTCGAATCTGCAGCCGTCCTCGAACTTCATCCCGGATAGCTCCGGCCGCGCGATGACGGCGGTCGACGGTCACCTCGGCAAGGGCACGAAGGTGATGGTCACCCTCGAGCCGCATCCGGGAGAGACTTCGCCGACGAGTCCGGTGCTGCTCAGCGCGACTGTCGAGTAATCCACTGATCTACGCTGGCTGGCCATGGAGGCCACCCAGACGCAACGGCAGACCTGCTACCGGCATCCGAACCGGGAGACCGGCGTCTCCTGCTCGAACTGCGGGCGGCCGATCTGCCCGGAGTGCATGACCTCGACTTCGGTCGGCATGCGCTGCCCGGAGTGCGCGCGGCAGACGACCAAGGTCCGGGTCGGCCAGGGGGCGTTCAGCCCCACCGCCGGGAAGATGCCGGCGACGATCGCCCTGATCGCGATCAACGTGATCGTCTTCCTGATCGAGTTGGTCGGCGGCGGGGCGGGGCAGTTCAGCGGCGGGGGGTCGGTGATCCACGACGCGGGCCTGTACGGCCCCGGCATCGCGAACGGGGACTGGTGGCGGGTGATCACAGGCGGCTTCCTGCACGCCGGGTTCCTCCACTTGGCGCTCAACATGTACGTCCTCTACATCGCGGGCAGCATCCTCGAACCGGGCATCGGGACGCCGCGGTTCCTCGGCATCTACTTCGTCTCCCTGATCGCCGGCTCGCTCGGCGCCCTGATCCTCGATCCGAACACGGTCACGGTCGGGGCCTCCGGCGCGATCTTCGGCCTGATGGCCGGTGTGATCGTCGTCGCGCGAGGCCGCGGTGTCGAGCAGCTCGCCCAGCAGTTCGGGCTCTTCGTCGTGCTCAACCTGGTGCTCACCTTCTCGATCCCCGGGATCTCCATCGGCGGTCACATCGGCGGCCTCATCGGCGGAGGAGTCGCCGCGCTTCTAGTGATCTTCGTCGAGCGGCGGATGAGCGGCCGGCCCGGCTACACGCTGGAGATCGCCGGGATCCTGTTCTTGATCGTGGCGACCTTCGCCGGGGCGTTAGCGGTCGCCGGCTAGACGGCGCAGCCTGTCCGTCACAGCGCCGGCGACTCCGAGGCCGGCGCCGACAGCCCTGCGCGCCACCCCGAACCCGACGCCCGCCGCGCGGCCCGCGACCTTGACCGGCAGCTCGACCAGGGAGGTCGAGCCGTCGTTCGTTGCCCAGTCCTCCGGTTCGGCCGGGGGCGGGGGCGCGGCGCGGGGGGCGGTGGACTTGATGCCGGCTTTCTCCGCCAGCTTCGCCTCGCGGTTCTCCGCGGCGCTGCCGTTGGCTGCCTCGGCGCGGCGCGAGGAGGCGGCGCGTCGTTCCGCCTCCTTCTTCAGATCGTCGACAGAGCCCTTCAGGGTCGTCTTGTGCGCCCGCCGGGCGACCGGGCCGGGCAGCGGGATGCCGACCTCGAGCCCGAGCTTGTAGGTCGCGCGGGTCCGATCGCCACCGAGGTCTTCGAACAGGTAATGGCCGTCGGCGCCGTTGATGCCGTTCCCTTCGACGAAGTCCCACTCGATTCGCTCGGGCTCGTCGTAGCTGTAGTCGAGCGTGTAGTCGACCTTGCGCACCTTGGCGTCGATGAAGAGGCGGACACGCTTGCCGCGGCCCTTGGAATCCCAGTCGAGCACCTCAGTGTCGACGACGGCGCCCTGCCACTTGGGGAACGTCTCGTAGTCGATGATCGCCCCGAAGCAGGTCTCGATTGGAGCGTCGATCTCGACGGTGTGCTCAGCCCAGTTCAGGCCCATGTCTTCTCCTCGATCCTCTCGAACGGAACGCCCAACGGGGCAGCAACCCTATCCGGGTGGAGCAGGTGGGCGAGCAGCTCGGTGCCCTCGACAAGCCTTGGTCCAGGTCGTGAGAACGAGGCCGCCGCATCGACGGTCCAGATTCGTTCCGCGCCGATGGCGGCCACCTCGGCCGCGTGGGCGTCGACCTCCGACCGCGCTCGCCTCGCGTCCCAGCCGCAGGGCATCGCCACGACGACGTCGGGGCTCGACGCGGCGAGCTCATCCCATTCGGCGGTGTGGGACTTCTCGCCGGCGACGCCGAGGACGTCCCGTCCTCCGGCGATCTCGATCATCTCGGGCACCCAGTGACCCCCGATGAAGGGGGGATCGAGCCATTCGAGCGCCAGCACCGCGGGCCGGCTGACTTCGGCGACGGCTTGGCGAACTGCCTCCAGGCGCCGAGCGAGATCCTCGTGCAGGGCGGCGGCCCGGTCCGCGACTCCGGCGGCTTCGCCCAGCCGCGGTACGTCGGCGAGCACCTCGGCGAGGTTAGAGGGATCGAGGGAGATCACCTGCGGGCGGCTTGGCAGCCGGCCGGCGACCGCGATGACGTCGTCGTACGAGACGGCGCAGACCTCGCAGACGGCCTGCGTGACGATCAGATCGACCTCGAGCTCGGCGAGGGTCCGCTCGTCGAGCTCGTAGAGATGCCGTGCCTCCCCGGTCAGCCGCCGCACCTCCGCGTCGATCTCGCCCGCTGACAGCCCCTCGGGGACGAGGCTGCGGGTCAGATGACGCTTGCCCTCGGCCTCCGGCGGGTAGTCGCATTCGTGTGTGACAGCGACGACTTGATCGCCCAGGCCCAAGGCGAATAGCATCTCGGTCGCGGACGGGACAAGGCTCGCGATTCCCACCCAACGAATATGGCACTTCTGAGCGACGAGGAGATCAAGGAGGGGCTCAAGGGCCTCGATGGTTGGCGACAGCGGGGCGAGTACATCGTCAAGAGCTTCGATCGCGAGGACTTCGTCGGCTCGGTCAAATTCCTCGACTCGATCGTCGGGCCGGCCGAGGAGATGGGCCACCATCCGGACATCGCGATCTCCTGGAGCCAGGTCGAGGTGGCGATCTCAACCCACTCCGAGGGCGGCATCACCAAGAACGACTTCGAGCTGGCGAAGAAGGTCGAAGCCCTGGCGTAGTCAGCGCTTTTTGTGGCAGCGCCGGTGGCGCGGAAGCACCGCAAGCGTCGCCACAAGCGCCGCCGAAAACACCGTCATATCGTCCGGTAGCCTTGGCTCGTCGCCTGTGAACGACGACGACCTCCCTCGAAGTACGTGCGCCCATCGGGGCGCGACCGGGCCGGCCGGGTGTCGGCAGCCTGATCCCCGGCAGCGACGATGAGCGCCGTCCTACTCGTCCTGCTGTTCCTGTTGATCGCCGTCAACGGCGTCTTCGTGGCCGCGGAGTTCGCGCTCGTCCGGTCGCGGCGGTCGAAGGTCGAGCAGCTCGCTTCGGAGGGGTCGAAGGGCGCGACCGCCGTCCTGGGGCAGCTTGATCGGATCGACGAGTACCTGTCCGCCTGCCAGCTCGGCATCACGATGGCCTCGATCGGAATCGGGTTCCTTGGCGAGCCGGCGGTCGCGAAGCTGATCGAGCCGATCTTCGGAGGGCTCTCGCACGGCGTCGCCGTGGCCATCTCGGTTGCGATCGCGTACACGCTCGTCACCGCGCTCCATGTCACTGTCGGCGAGCAGTCGCCCAAGCTCTTCGCGATCTCCAGACCGGAGGACACCGCCCGGAGGCTCGCGGCTCCGCTGCGCTGGTTCCGGCGAGCGAGCGCGCCGTTCACGGTCGCGCTGACCTGGATGTCGAACGGCGTCGCGCGCCTCTTCGGAGTGAGGCCCGGGCAGCTCGACGAGCAGCAGCCGACCTCCGAGGACCTCCAGATGCTGATCTCTCAGTCCGCGGTCCGAGGCAAGCTCGACCCCGGGGAGGCGGTGATGCTGGGCGGCGTATTCCACCTCCACGAGCAGGAGGCACGGGAGGTCATGACCCCGATCCCGGCCGTCGTCACCGTCGACTACTCCTCAAACGTCTCCGACGCCCTCAACCTCTGCATCTCGTCGGGACACAACCGGCTGGTGGTGGTCGACGACGGCAATGCGGACCGGGTTCGCGGCATAGTCCATGCGCTGAGGCTGGCCCGGCTGATGATGAACGAGGGCCCCGAAGCGAAGATCGAATCGGCCGTCAGGGACGCCCTGATCGTCCCCGAGACCAAGCCGCTCGACGACCTGCTCACCGAGCTCCAACGGCAGCGCACGTCGATGGGGGTCGTCGTCGACGAGTACGGCAGGACGGAGGGGATCGTCACCGTCGAGGACATCCTCGAGGAAGTCGTCGGGGAGATCGAGGACGAGACCGACCCTCTCGCAGGGTCGCTGCGACAGCTCGCGAACGGCGACTGGTACGTCCGCGGGCACGTCTCTCTCGGTGACCTGGCGGACCGTGGCATCGAGCTGCCGGTGGACACCGATGCCTACAACTCGATCGGCGGCTACGTCTTCGGAGAGCTCGGGCGGCTGCCGAAGCGCGGCGACGTGATCGCCGCGGACGGCTTCGAGATCCGCGTCGAATCGGTCCGTGAGAACCGGATCGAAGCGGTTCGGATCCACCCAGCATCTGCGTGATGCGAGCCCGCGCCGAAAGGCGCGAGGCGTTTAGTGGAGGTTGCAGGAGTTTTCCCCTTCCGTCCGTTTACGGCTCTAGCTTCACCGCAATCCGACGGTCACTAGGAGGCCGTATGTGGGTCGTCCGGTTCAGCGATAAGCAGCTTGAGGTGGTCAGGGCGGTGCTCCGCTCCGAAGAGCACCGGGGGCCGGCATTGGAGGGCGCACTCGAGGCTCTTGACCTGGCTCGATGGGATGACCTTCCCGAGGCTCAGCTCCCCTGGGGCGAGGTGGAGGCAGAAGCGAGCAAGCAGGGCGTCTCGGAAGCCGACGTGATCTGGGATCGTTCCGGCCGCCATGACGAGCCCGCGGTGCCTCCGATCGGAACGAAGTCGCGCGTCAAGCGCAAGGGCAAGCAGGCGGCTTAGCGCCTCACTTGCTCTGCTGGCGGCTCTCGCCGTCGCCGGATGTGGCTCGAGCGGCTCCTCGGATCACCCGGATCGCTTCGACTCCGCTCGGGCGATGGCGCTGGTCCGCGAGCAGGTCGACCTGGGGCCGAGACCGGCGGGGTCGCCGCAGCTGCGCCGGCTCGCGAACGAGCTGCGGGCAATGCTCCCCAACGGCAGCTTCGAGCCGTTTCCGAGCAAGGGTTCGCAACAGGGCCTCCGGAACGTCGTCGGTGACCTGCCGGGACGGCTGCCGGCGATCCTGATCGGGGCCCACTACGACACGCAGTACCGGCCGAAGGGGTTCGTCGGCGCCAACGACAGCGCGGCCGGGACCGCCGCGCTGATCGAGCTCGCGCGGCGCCTCGCCTCCGAGCTTCCCAAGAACCATCCAGAGATCCGATTCGTCCTGTTCGACGGCGAGGAGGCTCCGCCCGGCTGCCACGACCGCGACTTCCAGTACTGCGCCCTGCGCGGGTCGAGGGCATACGCGGCGGCCCATCCCGGCCAGATCGGCGACATGATCCTGCTCGACTACATCGCCAACAGGGGCGCGCATTTCCCGCGTGAGACGAACTCAACCCCGGCGCTGTGGGACAGCCTTCGGCAGGCCGCCGCCGAGACCGGAAACCAGGACTTGTTCCCGGATGGAACGCAGATTCCGATCATCGACGACCACATCCCATTCCTCGAGCAGGCTGTTCCCTCGATCGACCTGATCGACTGGTCCTACCCGTACAAGAACGGGGTTCAGGACACGCTCGACAAGCTCGACCCTGCGGTACTCGACGGGGTCGGTGAGACCGTCTCCCAGCTGGTGATCAACCTTTCGGGTCAGTCGTAGTCGTAGAAGCCGGCGCCCGACTTACGGCCCAGCTTTCCCTGGTCGACCAGGGACATCAGCCGCCCGGGCGGGCGGTGGTGCTCCTCGCCGCTGTCGGCGTAGAGCGCCTCGCCGATCGCGACCGCGACGTCGATGCCGATCAGGTCGAGCAGGGCCAGCGGCCCCATCGGGTAGTTGGCCCCAAGTGTCATGCACCTGTCGACGTCATCCGCCTTCATCCCTGTCTGTTCCATCAGTCGCACGGCGTCGAAGAGGTAGGGAAAGAGCAGACGGTTGACGACGAACCCGGCCTCGTCCGGGACCTCGACCACCGTCTTGCCGATCGACTCGCACCAGTTGCGGGCGCGAGGGCCGATTGCGACGTCGGCGGCCTCGGGAAGGCAGAGCTCGACCAGGTCCATCCGCACGACCGGGTTGAAGGGGTGGAGGCCGAAGACCCGCTCGGGGTGCCCGCTGCTCGATGCGATCGCGTCGAGCGAGAGGGAGGAGGTCGTGGTTGCCAGGTCGGCGCCGCCTGCCGTATCGGCGACGGACTTCAGGAGCTCGACCTTGGCCTCGAACTCCTCGACGATCGCCTCGACGACGACGTCGCACGAGGCGAGGTCGCCGACCTGCGTGGTCACCCTGATCCGCTTGGCATCGGCCCCATCGACCTTCGCGCTCAGCGAATGCGCCTGCTCCTCCGCCTTCCAGGCGGATGCGTCGGAGCGGGCCAGCAGGAGGACCTGGGACGCCGAGCTGGCACAGGCCGCCAGTCCGCAGGCGATGGTCCCGCTGCCGGCGATACCCGGTCGCTCATATGTCTCAAAGGCCGCCACGGGCGGTGGTGTCTATCACGCCCCGCACTGGCTGACTCGCCAGTCAATCGGTGTATGCTTTTTGAGGCACGACTTGGTTGCTTGAAGAAACCGACTTAGGAGGCCCGAGGTGGCTGAGAACGGAAAGTTCAGTGGACGCGAGGTAGTGATCGTGGAGGCCGCCCGGCTGCCGGTCGGACGCGGGCATGAGGAGAAGGGCTATTACAAGGACGTCCACGCCTCGAGCCTGCTCGCGAAGACTTACGACGAGGTCCTCGAGCGGGCCGGTGTCGACGGCTCCGAGGTCGAGGACGTCGTCGCCGGCTGTGTGCAGCAGTTCGGTGAGCAGGGCATCAACATCGCCCGCAACGCCTGGCTCGAGGCCGGGCTCCCGATCGAGACGCCCGCCACCACCGTCGACCGCCAGTGCGGCTCGGCACAGCAGGCCGTCAACTTCGGCGCCGCGCTGGTCGCCTCCGGCGTCCATGACGTCGTCATCGGCGGCGGCGTGGAGCACATGGGCCACATCTCCTTCGCCGACTCCGCCGAGGTGATGAAGGAGCACGGCTTCGCCTTCTCCCCGGCGCTGATGGAGCGCTACAACCTCGTCCCGCAGGGCATCTCCGCCGAGATGATCGCGGACAAGTGGGAGATTCCCCGCTCCGAGATGGATGAGATCGGCCTCCGCTCCCACCAGCTCGCCCACCAGGCGACCGAGGAGGGCCGCTTCGAGCGCGAGATCATCCCTTGGAAGAACAACGGCGATACCTACGTCACGGACCAGGGCATCCGGCCCCCCGGCCCCGACAGTGCCGAGAAGCTGGCGTCGCTGAAGCCGGCCTTCAAGGAGGACGGCAAGATCACCGCCGGCAACTCCTCCCAGGTCTCCGACGGCGCAGCCGCGGTCCTGCTCATGACCCGCGAGAAGGCGGACCAGCTCGGCGTGAAGCCGCGCGCCAGGATCGTCGACCAGACTACGGTCGGCGTCGACCCGGTGATCATGCTCACCGGCCCCATCCCGGCGACGAGGAAGATCCTCGAGCGCAACGGGATGAAGATGGACGACATCGATCTGATCGAGATCAACGAGGCCTTCGCCTCCGTGGTCGCCGCCTGGCGCCGTGAGCTCGAGCCCGACATGGACCGCGTCAACGTCAACGGCGGCGCGATCGCCATCGGCCATCCGCTCGGCTCGACCGGCGCGCGCCTGATCACCACGCTGCTCCACGAGCTGGAGCGCTCCGACAAGGAGACCGGTCTGGTGACCATGTGTTGTGGCGGCGGGCTCGGCACCGGCACGCTCATCCAGCGGGTCTAGTCCGGGCCTCACAGTTGAGCGCCCTCAGGCGTTGAGGCTCTGATGGCCCCGAGGCCCGCAGGTGCGCATGCCCGAAAGCAGGCGCTCAAGTGGAGCGCGGACGACCGAGCCCTGATGCGCGCCGACAAGGTGCTGAAGCGCGTGATGGAGGAGCGGGGTCCGCTGGATCCCGAGATCGATCGCCGCGGCAGCCGGCCGGATCCGTTCGAGGCGGTCGCCAGAGCGATCGTCGGGCAGCAGCTCTCCACCAAGGCGGCGCGCTCGATCTGGGAGAAGTTGCTTGGCCAATTCGACGGTCAGATGCCAACGCCGGAAGCGCTGCTCCGGAAGCGAAAGCCGACCCTGCGCAGGGCGGGCCTCTCCAACGCGAAGGTCGAATTTCTTCGAGACCTCGCGGAGCGCATCAAGGACGGCCGGCTCGACTTCGACCGGATCAAGGACCTGCCCGATGAGGACGTGGTCGCGGACCTGATCGAGGTGAAGGGGGTCGGCCAGTGGACCGCGGAGATGTTCCTGATGTTCCACCTGGCACGAGGGGACGTCGTGTCGGTCGGCGACCTCGGCATCCGGCGGGCGGTTCAGATCGCCTACGGGATGGACGACCTGCCGGGCCCGGAGGAGCTCGAGCGGATCGCCGACGAATGGCGGCCACGCCGCACACTCGCCTGCCTCTATCTGTGGCGATCCCTGGACAACACACCGACCTAGCGGATAGTTCGGCTCGAAAGCCGCGGCCCCGGGGAGTGGTCGCGGAATCCAAACAGAAAGTGGGAGAGATGAAGCTCTACGCGTCCGTCTTCCTTGCGGTGCTCGCCCTGGCGGGAGTCGCCGCCGGGCGTGGCAGCAGCAGTAGCGACAACAGCACGACCACGACCGCGGCGATCTTGAAAGCCGAGTTCGTCACGAAGGGCAATCAGATCTGCAAGCAGGGCAACGATGCGATCAACCAGGCGGGGAAGCAGCTGGGCAACAGCGTCAACGAGCAACAGCTCGAGGCTTTCGCCACCAACACAATCATCCCGAACATCCAGAAGCAGATAGATGGCGTCAAGGCGCTCGGCGCTCCTGCCGGCGAGGAGGCTCAGGTGAACGCGGTCATCACGAGCGCGCAGGCCGACCTCGACAAGCTCAAGGCGGATCCGACGAAGATCAAGGACAACAGCCTGTTCAACGACGCCAACCAGAAGGCCAAGGCGGTCGGACTGACCGAGTGCGCCGGAGGGAACGGCTGACTCGCGAGTAGGCTGCGGTCCGCCATGGCCGGGCTCGACCGCATCTCGATCGCAGCAATCGGGGACACCCCGGCGGAGCTCGCCGACCAGGCGAGCTCCGCCGAGGCTGCCGGCATCGACTGCGTCTGGACTCCGGAGCTCTTCCGCAGCTCCGTCACTCAGGCCACCTGGCTCGCGGCGAAGACCGAGAACGTCAACATCGGCACCGGCATCGCCTGGGCCTTCACCCGCAGCGCATTCATCCTGGCCGTGAGCGCGCTCGACATCGACGAGATGGCCGGCGGCCGGTTCAGGCTCGGCCTGGGCGCCGGCGTGAAGCGCCTCAACGACACCTGGCACTCCGTGGATTACGGCAAGCCCGCTCCCCATCTGCGCGAGACGATCGAGGCCACCCGCCTGATCATGGAGAAGGCATCGAGCGGCGAGCCGATTCGCTACGAGGGCGACTACATGGACATCGACATCAAGGGGTGGGTCAGGCCCCATAAGCCGGTCCGAGACCGCGTCCCGATCTACGCCGCGGCGATGAGGGAGGGGATGTGCCGGATGGCCGGCGACGTGGCCGACGGGCTGATCGGCCATCCGATGTGCCCGGTGCGCTGGCTCGACGAGGTTGTGATCCCGAGCTTCGAGACCGGCCTGCAGCGCTCCGGCCGGCAGGGCTCGGACCTCGACTTCATTCCCACCATCACCACGATCATCGACGACGACGAGGCCCGCGCCCTCGACGCCGGCCGGCGCACGATCGCCTTCTATTCGACCGTCCGCACCTATAAGCCGCTCTGGGAGATGCACGGCTTCGCCGACGCCGCCGAGGCAGCTGGCGATGCGTTCCGCAAGGGCGACCTCGCCGCCGTCCCGGAGCAGATCCCGGACGAGATGGTCGAGGCCTTCACCGCGGCGGGCCCACTCGACAAGGTCCGCGAGCGCGTGGCCGAGGTGGCCGAGCGCGGCGACGGGGTCTTCCTGACGCCCGCGACCTACTTCATCCCGCCGGAACAGATCGGCGAGTACCAGCAGAAGATCATCGAGGCCTTCGGCCCGGCGTAAGCGGTCAGACGGGGAGCTATTTTGCCTTAGTCGGAGAGGCCCGCGACGAACGCCTTGAGCTTCTGCGGGTCTCGCAGCGGCGCCCCGTGGCCGAAGCAGACCAGCTCCGGCTCGAGTGCCGCCAGCCTGCGGGCGGACTCGCGATTCCGCGCCGGGTCCGGCGTGAGCGCCGGCTTCGGCTCGTTGAGGCCTGGGATCCCCGTGTACTGGTCCATGTTGGCCAGCACGTCGCCGAGGATCAGCGTCTTGTCGGACTCGCGCCAGAAGGCGACGTGGCCGGCAGAATGGCCGGGCACCTCCAGGACCTGGAAGCCGGCCACTTCGTCTCCCTCCTTGAACATCTTGTCGACCCTGTGGCCCGGACCGTGGAAGATCCGCCAGAAGAAGTGGGCCATGAACTTGTCGGGCTGGCGCTCATCGATCACCTTCGGGTCCTCGGCGGCGGGCACATCGAGTTCGTGGCACGAGAAGGGGACGCTGAGCTTTTCGCAGACGTCGTGGCTCGCGCCCTGGTGATCCGGATGTGCATGGGTGAGGGCGTGTGCTGTCACCTCGTGCCCGTCGAGCTGCTTCAGGATCCGGCCGGTGGACTGTCTGCATCCGGCGTCGATCAGGACGTCCCCCGCCAGATAGGCGTTGACCGCCCATGGAAGGCCCGGCAGGCACTTGATGTGCCAGACGCCGTCGGCAAGCTCCTTCATCAGAACGCCACCCCCGTGCCGCCGCGCGGGTCGCCGCTGTGCTGCGCGAGCTCGTCGAGCCGGGCGATCTGCGTCTCTCCCTCGCGGCGCACCGGGTCATCCTCCGGCAGATCCGCGATCAGCTTCTGTATCCGGTTCCGCACCTGCAGGGCGAAGTGGGGGGTGGATGGGCCCGCCAGAGCGCGAATGTCCTCGACGGTTACTCGCCTGGTCAGCCTGTCGGGTCGCTCCGCCTCGCTCATTTCTTCTTCCCGCCCTGGGGCGTGGTCGGCGTCGTCTCGCTCTCGGCCCCGCCTGGCTGGGCGCTGCCGCCGCCGGCGGATCCCTGTGTTCCCGCTCCGGCGCCGATCGGCGCGAGCTCGGCCAGCTCGTCGATCTCCGCCTGAACCTGTCCGCCGATTGCCGTCGCGTCTCCCATCAGCCAGATGTGGTTGTACACGGCCCGGGTCGGATCCGTCTCGTAGCCGGGCTTGATGTCGAGCAGGAAGCTTCTCAACTCCGGTGGCAGGGCGTCCGTGGTGTCGGTGATCAGGAGCGGGCCCCACTTGCCACTCGAGGCGAGTGAGGCAGCGGCTGCGGCGTCCAGCGGTCGGTCGGCGTTGGCCAGCTCCATGCCGTGCCCGGGGTCGTTGATGTTCCAGCCGAAGGAGCCATCCGAGTAGCGGGCGAAGAGCAGCGCATTCTGGACCGCCCCGGTTGCCCCGACCCGCTGCACGGTCGCCGAGACCCGGCCGACCTGCTGGATGACGTCCTTCGAGATCACGGATTCCGGCCCCAGGACGTAGACGGTCGCCGCGGCATGGCGGCGCAGCGCGGCAAGCGTGGCAGAGGGAACCTGGTTGCGGCCGGTGAACAGAACCGGGTCGCCGGAGCGGGCTGCCCAGGCCGCCGCCGGCATGGCGTATCCGGCCGCATCGGAGCTCACCAGCAGGATGTGTTGCGGCTCCTGCTTTGTCAGCCGCTGCCGGAGCTGATCGATCGAGTTGGCGATCTCGGCGGGCGAGTCGCCGGGAATGTCCTGCGGCTTCAGCCCGGATGGCACGGACGCGCCACCGGCGGAGTAGACCTGCACCTCTCCGGAGGCGCCGCCACCCTGCGGGTTGAGCTGCGCGAGCGCCTGGGTCGTCGCGTCCGGGACGGCGCCATGCTGACTGACCAGGACGGGAAACCGCATGGGCGGCCCGGCGAGAACCGAGGCGGCGATCCCGGCCTGCCAGCCATCGTCGGGCACGAGGGTGACTGCTTCGAGCTTGGGCGCTTCGGGCGCCGGCGGATGGGTGGCCAGTGCCGCCGCGGCGGCGTCGTCCGTTGGATCCGGGCCGCTGATCCTGGTCGTGTTGCGCGTCGCGACCAGAGGGAAGCCGAGGACCCCGACCGGGGCCTGCTGGGCGTTGTCGGTGGCGACCGCGATCGTCACCTCGCGCGTCTGCGTGCCGCCCCCTCCCCCGAAGGGGTTGATCGCCGCGAGCAGCGCGATCAGCCCGACGAGGAGAATGCCGCCACCCGCCAGCAGGAATCTCCGGTCGACCCGGGCGGGCAGATCGAATCGCAGCCAGTCGAGAACGTTCTGAATCCTGCGGGGGACGCGCACGGCGGCGAACGGTACCCAGAACCCCGCCGCGCGCCTCGGCTCGGCGGGCCCGTGGTAAGTGGAAAGTTCCACTTCCGGTTCGGGTAAACTGGCTGACTGACCAGTCAATCAGTCTGGAATCCGTCGCCGTACGTCGCCATAGGAGGCCGCTGGAAATGGACTTCGCCGTCACTGAGGAGCAGAGAGAGCACCGCGATTACGTCCGCAGGTTCTCTCGAGAGGTGATCCGTCCCGTCGCCCGCAAGCACGACGAGGAGGAGAGCACTCCCTGGGAAGTGATCAAGGAGGCCCGCAAGTGGGGCCTGCAGGGGCTCGAGCACATGCAGAAATTGGGCACCGATCCGGGGGGACAGCTCGGCGTGATCACCGCGGAGGAGATGCATTGGGGCTGCGCCGGGATCGCCCTCGCCGTTCAGGGCTCGGGCCTCGCGGCCGCCGGCATCGCCGCCTCGGGCACTCCCGAGCAGATCGCCGAGTGGGTCCCGCAGTGCTTCGGCACCGATGACGAGATCGCTCTGGGCGCCTACGCCGTTACCGAGCCGCAGGCCGGCTCCGACGTGAAGAGCCTGAAGAGCACTGCGAAGCTCGACGGCGACGAGTGGGTCCTCAACGGGACCAAGGTCTTCATCACCAACGGCGGCATCGCCGACGTCCATGTCGTCGTGGCGACCGTCGACCCGGAGCTCGGACACCGCGGCCAGGCTTCCTTCGTGATCGGCCCGGGGACACCCGGCCTGCGCCAGGGCAAGAAGGAGTCGAAGATCGGCATCCGGGCGTCCCACACCGCGGAGGTCGTTCTCGAGGACTGCCGAATCCCCGTCGAGAACCTGCTCGGCGGAATTGACAAGCTCAACAAGAAGCTCGAGCGCGCCCGCTCGGGCCAGAAGGGCGGCCCTTCCAATGCGCTGGCCACCTTCGAGATGACCCGCCCGATCGTCGGCGCCTCGGCGCTCGGCATTGCGCAGGCCGCCTACGAGTGGACCCTCGAGTACCTGGGGGAGCAGACTGTCGACGGCGGCAAGCCCGCCCTCGAGGAGCAGCGCATCCAGCAGGTCCTGGCGGATGTGGCGACCGAGATCGACTCGGCCCGACTGCTCGTCCAGCGCGCGTCCTGGATGGGGCGCAACGGAATCCCGATGACCGGCGGCCAGGGCTCGATGTCGAAGCTCAAGGCCGGTGACGTCACGATGTGGGCGACCACGACCCTGATGGATCTGGTCGGCCCCTACGCGCAGACGACGGACTGCCCGCTGGAGAAGTGGTTCCGCGACGCGAAGATCTACCAGCTGTTCGAGGGCACGGCCCAGGTGCAGCGACTGGTGATCTCGCGGATGCAGGCCCGCGCCTACCAGGAGAGCTTCGCCCAGGCCGCCGAGGCCGCCGGGCAGGCGATCAACGGGACCTCTGCCAACGGCGCGTCGAGCAACGGGGCGTCGGCGGAGCGCGAGCCCGCCGCCAGCACTGCCTAGACGGCTCGGCTGCAACCGGCTTTTCAGCACCCCGCCCGCGGGTGTTCAACCTTTGGCGCTCAGATGACGGGATCCAAGCGGCTGATGCTGTCGCTGGCGGGTGCCGCGGTTGTCTGCGCCTGCGCGACCTCGGGCGGCAGCGCCTCGGGCCAGAGCCTCCAGCAGAAGCTCAACTCAACGCAGAACAAGCTTTCGCACGCTCAGGCTCACGCCGGTGTTCTCACCGGCCGGATCAGCCATGAGTCAGCGCAGCTGCAGACGCTCACCTCCCAGGTGGCCACGCTGCGGAATCGCGAGGCCGCCGTCGCCGCCGAGCTGCAACAGAAGCAGGCCGAGTTCGACGCCGCCAAGGCGCGACTCCATGCGCTGAAGCTGCGACTCCGCGACGCGATCCAGATCCTCGAGCAGCGGCTCGTCGCCATCTACGAGTCCAACGAGCCGGACCTGATCACCGTGCTGTTGCAGGCCCACGGCTTCGACGACCTGCTGGCGCGCACTCAGTACCTCGAGACACTCCAGCACCAGGACAACGACATCGTCTCCCGCGTCCGGGAACTGCGCAACCAGATGCAGGTGACCGTCAACACCGTCAGGGCGGCGCGCAACGAGATCGCGGCCCGCAAGCACGAGCTGGACGTGACGGCAGCGATGCTGAAGCAGCGGACCACGGAACTCGCCACCGCACGGCGCAAGCAGCACGCCACCCTCGAGAAAGTGCGCAACCAGCAGGACGACCTCGAGGGCAATCTCAGTGACATCTCCCAGAAGATCGCCGAGGAGCTCGGCGCGGGAACCGGGGCGTTGCCGGCGGGCCCGATCCAGCCGGGGGCGCATGGCCTGATCTGGCCGGTGAGCGGGCCGATCACCTCGGGCTACGGTCCCCGCAACATCGGCAACGGCTACGAGTTCCACCCCGGCGTCGACATCGGAGTGCCCACCGGGACGCCGATTCGCGCCGCCGCGGCCGGCACCGTAACGATCGCGGCGCCGACCGGCGGCTATGGCAACTACACCTGCATCGATCACGGCGGCGGTCTATCCACCTGCTACGGCCACCAGGAGCGGTTCCTCGTGTCCGTCGGCCAGCAGGTCGCCCAGGGCCAGATCATCGGGTTGAGCGACTGCACCGGCTACTGCTTCGGTCCCCACGTGCATTTCGAGGTGCGGATCAACGGGCAGACCACGGACCCGCTCGGCTACCTCTAGCTCCCGCGCAACTCCCCTTTCCCACTTTCTTTTCGGTAGGTCGCGGGCGACCTGAATAGGACAAATGTCTACCCTGCTTTTGAGGTTACTTAAGCCGTCCGAATCAGGGACGATGCTTTTCACTGTGAGTGCGCGCAAATGGCGCGCCGTGCGAGAGGGGGAGACTCACGCGGCGTCCAAGACATCAACGAGCAACACCCCAGAGAGCTTCATCGTCGGCGTAGGTGCCTCCGGAGCTCTGCTGGCGAGTGCCGCCATCGTCTTCGTGACCCTGGTCGGGCTCGTTTCGTTCAATGTTTGGCCCAAGGGGAGCGAGGGCACCGTCAACCACAACGTGGAGCTCAGCAGCGCGACTCCAGGCAACTCGGCATCGGCAGCGCCCGCGCCGGTGAGCGCCGCCGCCGGGCAGGTCGCATCCACGTCGGTGCCGGTCGGCACGGCGGGCAGCGGCGGCAACGCCGGCGGCAATTCCGGCGGCAATTCCGGCCAGGGGGGCGGCGCCAAGGGTGGTCAGCCGAAGGCCGGCGCAACGATTCCGCCGACCACGACGACCCCGCCATCGACGATCGGATCCGGCGACGTCGGATCGGGTAGCACGCCGGGGACGGCGAACAAGGACCCGGTGAACCCCGTTGATCCGGCGCATCCCGACACACCGCATCAGAACATCTCTGACGGTACGAACGGCAAGGGGGATCCCAACCCAGGGAATGGCTCCGACGACGTCGTTCACGGCAAGGGCCCGTTGGGAAGGCCCGTCCCGCCCACCAACTCAAGCGGCCACAGCGGCTCCAGCGTCAGCAGCAACACGTCCGAATCCGGCAGGGGGCACGGCACCCCAAGTCCAGGCACTGATCCCAGCACGCAGCAGTACGGCCTCGGTGGCGTGATCGGCGGGCTGGGCCGCACGCTCAACACCGACCTCCAGTCTCTGGCCGGCAGCCACTAGCGGCGGCCGGCCGCTCGCAACTCTCGCTCGAGCCAGCGCAGCGCAGCACCCTGCAGCTCGGGGTCGTGCTGAACCGTCGTGTGGGCTCCGCCGGGGGCGATGACGAGCTTGCACGGGTCGCCGGCCCGCTCGTAGAGCTCCTCCGAGTGGTCGCTGGGGATCTGGGTGTCGCCCTCGGCGTGCATCAGGATCAGCGGCCGTCCGGCGATCCGCTCGACCGCCTCGCCGACGTCCTGGGCCACCAGCCAGGCCTCGAGGTCGATCGGGTCCCCGGCCCTCATGTCGAAGCGCCCGCTTCGCACTCCGCGAGCAAGATGATCCTCGCTCGCAGGGCAGATCGCGATCACGCCGGCGATCTCAGGGGCGGCCGCGGCGGCGCAGAGCGCCAGGAAGCCGCCGAGGCTTGACCCGCGGAGGGCGACCCGGTGCTCGTCAACGCCGTCCTGCACCTCAAGCAGGTGGACCATCGAGATCACAGCGTCGATCGCCGCCCCGGTCATCTCCGGCTCGGAGTCGCCGTGCCCGGGCAGGTCGAAGGTGAGCGCGGCCCAGCCGCTCGCGGTGGCGAGACGCGCGAAGTCAGCGTGGTTCTCCTTGCGGGAGCCGGCGCCGTGGACCACCACGACACCCGGCCATGGCGCAGGATCGTCCGGAAGCCAGAGCGCGTACGCGAGCCCGTTGTGATGGCCCCCGCGAGGCATCGAGCGCTCCATTGCGGTCATTCTGCTCGTTCCCGTCAGAATTGCCTCTCCCATGAACGTTGCCGCTGACCCAATCGCCGCCTCGCCGGTCTACCCGGTCGGTTCGCGCGTGAACGAGCGCGGACATCTCGAGATCGCGGGTTGCGATGTGGTCGAGCTGGCCGACCGCTTCGGCACGCCCGCCTACATCTACGCCGAGGACGACATCCGCCGGCGGGCGGAGGAGTACGTGCGCGCGTTCGAGGAACGGACGGATGCCTTCGAGGTGATCTACGCCAGCAAGGCGCTCCCCTGCAGCGCCGCGTACCGGCTCATTCGCGAGGCCGGACTCTCGGTCGACGTCGCCTCCGGCGGAGAGCTCCACATGGCGCTGGCGGCTGGCTTCGATCCCGATCGCATACACATGCACGGCAACAACAAGACCGAGCGCGAGCTCCGCTACGCCTTTGACTCCGGCGTCGGGCACCTGATCCTCGACTCCTTCGACGAGATCGAGCTCGCGGACCGGCTGCTCGACCGGCCCCAGAGGGTCCTGATCAGGGTGACGCCCGGCATCAAGCCCTCGACCCATGACTACGTCCAGACCGGGCAGCTCGACTCGAAGTTCGGGTTCGGCCTCGCCGACCAGCTCGCGCAGCGGGCGGTTGAGCAGGTGAGGCAATCGGCGAACCTCGACCTGGTCGGGCTGCACGCCCACATCGGCTCGCAGATCTTCGAGCTCGAGCCGTACGTGAAGGCGATCGAGGTGATCGCGGACTTCTGCGAGACGGTCGATCTGGCCCCCGAGCTGCTCAACGTCGGCGGAGGCCTCGGGATCGCCTACCTGGACGCGGATGAGCCGCCTTCGATCGAGGACTACGTCGAGGTCAAGGTCAGCGGCGTTCAGCGCGTCTTCGACCCGGCGCCGAGGATCCTGGTCGAGCCGGGACGCTCGCTGGTCGGCAACGCCGGGGTGACCGCGTACCGAGTCGGGACGGTGAAGGAGATTCCGGGCGTGCGCACCTACGTCGCGGTCGACGGAGGCATGTCCGACAACCTTCGCCCGATGCTGTACGGGGCCAGATACGAGGCGGTGATCGCCGATCGGGCAGCCGAGACGCCGGAGACGCTGGCGACGATCGCCGGGATGCACTGCGAGTCCGGCGATGTGCTCGTCCGCGACACGGAGCTGGCCGCCCCCCATGTGGGGGACGTTCTCGTCACTCCGGCCACGGGCGCGTACGGCCACGCGATGGCCAACAACTACAACGGCGTGCCGAGGCCGCCGGTGATCTTCTGCCGCGAGGGCGAGGCGAGGGTCGTGGTCCGCCGCGAGACCTGGGACGACCTGCTCAGCAGGGACGAGTGATGGCGGAAACGGTCAACGTCGGAATCCTCGGGAAGGGGACGGTCGGGGGCGCGTTTCGCAAGCTGCTCAACGATCGCGCGGACATGGTCGAGGAAGTCTCGGGCCGCCGGCCACGTGTCAGCGGCGTGCTCAGCAGCAAGTCAGGGGACTTCGACCGGATCCTGGCGCGCAGCGAGATCGTCGTCGAGCTGATCGGTGGGATCGACCCTGCCCTCGGCTACGTCACTCGCGCCCTGCGCGAAGGCAAGCACGTGGTGACCGCCAACAAGCAGCTGCTCGCCCAGCACGGGGAGGAGCTCGTTGCGGCAGCGCGGGAGGGAGGGGCACAGCTCCGCTTCGAGGCCGCGGTGGCCGGTGCGATCCCGGTGATCCGGGTGGTCCAGGAGAGCCTCGGCGCGATTCCGATCGAGAAGGTATTCGGGATCGTGAACGGGACGACCAACTACATCCTCACGGAGATGACCCGGAGCGGCCTCTCCTACGAGGAGGCGCTGAAGCAGGCCCAGGACCTCGGCTATGCGGAGGCGGATCCGACCGACGACGTCGGCGGCGCGGACGCAGCGGCCAAGATGGCAATCCTCGCGAGGCTCGCCTTCGGCGCTCCGGTGGAGCTGAAGGACGTGCCATACGAGGGGATCGAACGCGTGAAGCCGGACGACATCGCCTACGCGAAGGAGCTCGGCCTCTCGCTGAAGCTGCTCGGGGTGGCCGAGAGAGTCAGCGACGGCGAGATCAGCGTGCGCGTCTTTCCCTGCTTTCTCTATCCCGGGCATCCGCTCTCGCCGATCTCCGGCCCCTTCAACGCGGTCATGGTCGAGTCCCCGGCGATCACTGAGATCACCATGTCCGGGCCCGGCGCCGGCGGCCCCGAGACGGCTGCCGCGGTGCTCGGCGACGTGGTCTCCGTGATCGGGGGAGGCTCGCCGTTGTTCGAGGAGAACGCTCGGCTGAAGATCGCCAGGGACGTCGAGATGGCGTTCTATCTCCACCTCGAGGTCGATGACGAGCCCGGGGTGCTTGCCCAGGTCGCCGAGGTGCTCGGCGACAACGGGGTCTCGGTGCGGAGCGTGGTCCAGCGCGGACTGGGGGGAGAGGCGCAGCTGATCATGGTCATGCACCCGGTCAGTGAGAAGAGGTTCGCCGCGGCCCTGAAGCGAATCGCCAAGCTCAAGTTCCTGCGCTCGCCCCCTCGCTCGATCCGGGTGATCGAGGAAGAGTTCGGCTAGGCCAAGGCCGATGCCCACCCCGCTGATCGAGCGCTACCGGGACCACCTGTCTCTCGAGGACGGGGATCCCGTGGTCACCCTGAACGAGGGCTCGACGCCGCTGATCCACTCCCCACGCCTCACCGAACGGGTGGAGGCCGAGGTCTACCTGAAGTTCGAGGGCGCGAACCCGACGGGCAGCTTCAAGGATCGCGGCATGACCGTTGCCGTCTCGCGCGCGAAGGGCGCCGGGGCCGAGGCGATCATCTGCGCCTCGACCGGCAACACCGCGGCGAGCTGTGCCGCCTACGCAGCGCGGGCCGGCATGCGTGGCGCGGTGATCGTCCCGGAGGGGAAGATCGCGATCGGCAAGCTCGCTCAGGCGCTGATGCACGGCGCCCGCGTGATCGCGCTGGAAGGCAACTTCGACCAGGCCCTGGAGATCGTCCGCGAGATCGCCAAGAAGCACCCGGTCGAGCTCGTCAACTCGGTCAACCCCTACCGGATCGAGGGACAGAAGACCGCTGCCTTCGAGACCTGCGACGAGCTGGGCTACGCCCCCGCGGCCCTCGCCATTCCGGTGGGCAATGCGGGCAACGTCACTTCCTGGTGGGCGGGCTTCCAGGAGTACGGGGAATCGCCGATCCTCTACGGCTTCCAGGCCGAGGGCGCGGCGCCGCTGGTCGAGGGACACGCGATCGAGAATCCCGAGACCGTGGCGTCGGCGATCCGGATCGGCAACCCCGCGCGCTGGGAGGAGGCGATGAACGCCTTCACGGCGTCACGCGGCCGAGTCGCGGCGGTCTCCGACCATCAGATCCTCGACGCGTACCACTGGGTCGCCTCGAGCGAAGGCGTCTTCTGCGAGCCGGCGTCGGCCGCCTCGGTCGCCGGCCTGCTCGCGCACGGCCTGCCGGTCGCCGACGGCATGGAGAAGCCGGAGACGGTTGTCTGCGTCCTCACCGGCCACGGCCTCAAGGATCCGGACACCGCGCTCGGCAAGGCGCCGGCCGTCACCGGCTGCAAGGCGGAGCTGGCGGCGGTCGAAAAGGCGGTCTTCGACTAGCTGGCCCAGTACCCTTGCCGCGTCCGTCCAAGGGAAGCGAGGGGAGAATGGGACTGTTCAAGTCGATGAAGGATCTGTCCAGCCTGACGAAGGAGGCGAAGCAGCTCCAGCGCCAGCAGCAGCAGGAAGCGGGCTACAAGCCCGGCTTCGGAGGGCAGATGAATCAGATGGGGGACATGCTCTCCCAGGCGAAGGACCAGCTCGCGGACATCACGGACTCCTCCGGCGAGCGCGCGGGGATCCTGGCGAACGGGATCGCCGGCCAGGGCGTGATCGTCGCTCACGGCACCCCGGAGCGCGGCGCCCAGTGGTTCAACCTGGACATCGACATGGAGGTCCATGTCTCGGGCCGCCAGCCATACCGCGTGAACAACCAGTACATGGTCCCGGCGGGCGCCACACTCGGCCAGGGCGTCAGCCTCCCGATCAAGGTCGACCCGAACGACCCGGCAAAGATCGCGATCGACTGGGACAGCGCACAGAGCGCGCCCGCCCGTGGTGAGGTACGCCCGGTCGGCGGGTCAGGCTTCGTGCCCGCTCCCGCAACGGCACCATCGGCTGGAGGCGATCACCTCGCCGACCTCGAGCGGCTCGCCAAGCTCCGCGACTCAGGCGCCCTCACCGACGCCGAGTTCGAGCAGCAGAAGGCGAAGATCCTCGGTTCGTAGCGCTCCGCCGGGGCGGATAGCCTGCCCTCCATGACCGCGCGGCGACGGCTGGTCAAGGTGCCGGCCTCATCGGCCAACCTCGGCCCGGGCTTTGACGTGCTGGCCGCCGCGCTCGCCATGCTCCTCGAGCTGGAGGTGGAGGAGGCGGGGACCTTTTCGGTCGAGGCCGATGGGCTTGACGTGCCACTCGACCGATCCAACCTCTGTGTGCGCGCGTTCGAGACGCTGCGCTCGGCGGATGGGATCGCGTTCCGCATCAAGAGCGAGATCCCGCTCGCCGCCGGACTTGGCTCGAGCGCGGCAGCGATCGTCGCCGGCCTACTCGCCGCCGACCATCTCTACGAGCTGGCCCAGGAGCCCGAGGACGTGCTCGCCAGGGCCGCCGAGATCGAGGGTCATCCGGACAACGTGGCCGCGGCGCTGTATGGAGGCTTCGTCGTCTGCGCAACCGACCAGGGCACGCTCACTTCGACCCGCCTGGATCCCCCACAGGGCGTCGAGGCGGTGGTGGTCGTTCCGAGTGAGCAGGTGCCGACCGAGGAGGCGCGGAAGGCGATTCCCGACGAGATACCGCTCGCTGACGCTGTCGCCAACATCTCCGCCGTCTCGGAGCTCGTTCTTGGCATTCAGCGCTCCGACCTGACCCTGATCGGCCGCGGCCTCGCCGATCGGATCCATCAGCCTGCTCGTGCCCACCTCTACCCACGCTCGATGGAGATCGTGCAGGAGGCTCCCCGGATGGGCGCGATCGGGGCGACGATCTCGGGCGCCGGCCCCACGGTGCTCGTCTGGACCTTCTGGCAGAGCACCGGTGAGGTCATGAAGGCGCTGAACAAGCGGGTGGGGGGCTGGGCGGAGGTCCGGCGGGTTCCCTTCTCGCCCCTGGGCGCGGACGTGCCGGAGCTGTGAGCTCTTCATCAAACGGGTTGCTCCTCGCTGTGCTCGGAGCACCCTCGCATCTATCCCTGTGGTCTGAGGACTCGTTCCTCTCGATCGCCTCCAAGGGCTCGGTGCTGTCGATCGGCTCGGTCGGGTCGTTTGCCTCGATCGGGTCGATCGGATCAGCCGGTTCGGCGTTCTCGGTCGCTTCGGCGGCGTCCGCCGGCTCCGCGATGTCGTGGGCATCGGCTGGATCGGTGCTCTCGGCCCAGGCTCGCGACTCGATCCTCGGCGACCCGGAACGGAGCGAAGCGGGACTGCTCTCGGCCGGGATCCTGATCGCCTGCGGCGCGGCGATCGCCGGCTGGGCTATCTGCAAAAACCGGAAGGGACGACCCCGCGGCGTCCGGTAGGCCGTGGGGCCGCCCTTCCGGTTAAGGCGAGGGTGCTCCGCAGGAGCAACCCGATTTGTCTATGGAGTGCTGGTGGTCGTAGTCGTCTCCGTCTCGGTACCGGTGGTGCTGGTCGTCGACGGAGTGGTCGGTGCAGTACTGCCCGGGGCGAAGCCGCACTTCTTGCCCTTGTTGTTGGGCTTCGGCTTCTTGTGATGACGCTTGCCCTTCGCGGGACACGGCTTCTGGTTATGCGGAACGCCGCCCTTGTCGGCGGAGCTCAGAACCGGAAACGCCGCCGCAAGGCCGAGGCAGGTCACGAAGACCGCCAGCTTTCGCGTTCTAACCTTCACGTCGTGTTCACCTCCATGGCTGTTTGACTCCCCACATGCCTAAGCGCCGGGGAGCGCCGGAGGGTTACGCCCTGTTTTGCGTCAGTCGAGCAGGCCGACCTGGCGGAGGATCGAAACGGAGTCCGAGTAGACGTCCTTGCGCTTGATCAGGCCGTCCTCGTAGGGGATCACGTCCACCCCGCGCCACTCGATCTTCTCGCCGGTGGGCTCGGCGACCAGGTCGCCGCGGCGCATCGTGTTGGAGTGCGTCGCGCTCGCGGTCCACTCCTGGGTGACCACGCCGTCCCGGACGTAGAGCCTCCGGGTCTCGAAGTGCAGGTCAGGCCAGCTCTCGAAGATCGAGCCGATGTGCTCGCGCACCTCATCCGGACCCTGCGCCGACTCGCCCGCCGTGTGGTTCTCGAAGACCATGTCCGAGGCGTGCATGGACATGATCGCGTCGAGGTCGTGGTCGTTCCAGGCGTCGTTGTAACGCCCGATGGCCTCCTCGAGACTCTGGGCCGAGTCGTCTCCCACGCGAAGAGGATATGTTCGCTTGCCGGGAGAGACAAGGGGAAACCGGAACGAGGAGGAGCAATGGCCGAGGGCTACACGATCAAGAACATCGACGAGTTCGAGGAGATGGAGGGGAGTGGGGGAGCGACCTGGCGCCTCGCCCGCAAGACGCTCGGTGCCGAGGCATTCGGCTTCAACGTCGTCGATATCGAGGCGGGCGGCGAGATCCCCGCGCACGACCACACGGGCGACAACCAGGAGGAGGTCTTCATCATCCTCGACGGCCAGGGCACGATCGTCACCGACGGCGAGGAGCACGACGCGCCGGCGGGCACCTTCTGCCGCTTCGCGCCCGAGGTGAACCGGACGATCAAGAATGCGTCAGATGCGAACGTGCGCGCGCTGCTGATCGGAGTCCCGGTCGACAGCGGCTACCAGGGGATGGGCTGGGGCTAGACGGCGGTCAGAGCCCTGGCTTGACCGTCATGTCGAGCACCACCAGGATCAGGAGGAGCAGCTCGATCCGCGAGACGAGAAAGATCGTCGAGATCCTGCGCTGATATTCGGGGTCGTCGGGGCCACGCTCGTCCACAAGCTTGCCCAGCCGCCCCGATTCCGGGCCGAGATAGCCGGCTCCGGCGATGAACGACAGGAGCCAGACGACGAATCCGAAGGTCACCCAGCCTTGACCGAGGTCGTAGGCGCCACTCGACTCGTGCAGCAGGATGAAGCCGAGGATCACCAGGGTGAGCGAGGATGGAACGAGGACGCGAGTCCCGTACCACTCGATCTCGCTCGCGAAGTAGGCCAGCCGGTCGGCGCCCGCCCGCCGGGCGCGCTTCACAAAGATCTGGATTGCCGTGTTGCTCCCGATCCAGATCACCGCCACCAGGATGTGGAAGGCCAGGAGCCACTTGTAGGCGTCGCTGCCGACTACCGCGAGAGGCATAGCGGGGGAACGTATCTCTTGGTCCCGCCGGAACTAATTCAGCGGCGACGGCGCGTCGATGCGATCTGGATTCGGTTCGAGCTAGAGGCTCAGGAGAACTCTTCGAGCGAGCGCATCTGGCGCCGCAGCTCGTGGTCCCGCTGCTTCGCTGGAACACCCGATTCGCCGGTCACTGCCTCGTTGTGCGTGACGTCGACGATGGCCCGGAAACGCTCTGTCTCCGAGCCTGGGCTTGACGGTTCCCCGACTGCCTGCTCTCCCCGATCTGGTTTGTTCTGCTTCGTCATGCTTCTCCGCATTGCTGAACCGCTTATTCCCCAATGACTCATGTTGTACCACGTTTGTGAGCGTTCGCTAAACACTATGTAGAACTGTTCACCAACCTGAAAGTAGCGCTGCACCAGGCCGGAAGAGCCGGTCAGTCGCCCGCGCTATTTGCGGGGAAAGCCGGCGGGATGCACGTCACGACCGGCGCGGTGCCGGGTAGCGGCCCGCCTATAATTCCCGCTCCCGTCGGTCCAACCCCGTCGCGCGCCCACTCGAAGAAGGCGCGGAACCGGAGTCAAATTGAAGAACTCGTCCCCCCAGCGGGAGCGCTTCTCGCCCGAGCGCGCCTATCGCCCCCTCGTCTCTCCCCCGAGCGTGGAGGACAAGGACGCCTGCGCGATCTACGCCTCGGTCCGCCGCGACGCGACGCCGAGCCACGAGCCCGTAACCCTCGCGCTCGAATCTCTTCAGAAGATGCTCCATCGTGCCGGCAACGTCGACGGCGAGGGTGACGGCTGCGGCCTGCTCGTCGACATCCCGACCAAGATCTGGGCGGAGGAGGTGCGGCAGGGCGGCCACAACCCGTCGCTGGCGCTGGATGACGCCTTCGCGGTCGCACACGTCTTCGTCGAGCGCTCCCAGGACCTTGAGAAGGTCCGGCGCGGCGCCCGCGAGCTTCTCGGCAAGGCCGGCTTCCGCATCCTCGCCGAGCGGGTGGGCGCCGTCGACTCAGCCGCGCTCGGACCGACCGCGCGCGAGGAGGAGCCGCAGTTCTGGCAGTTCGCGGGGCTCGTCCCCGAGGCCGCCGACGCGGACCGTTCCTGCTTCAACCTGAAGGTCGTCCTCGAGGAGAAGCTCGGGGTGCACGTCGCCTCCTTCTCCGGGCGCACGGCCGTCTACAAGGTCATGGGCAACCCGAAGGTGCTCGGTGGCTACTACCCCGACCTCTCGGACGAGCGCTTCGAGACGATCGGCGCGTTCGGCCACAACCGCTACTCGACCAACACCTGGCCGTCCTTCACCCGGGTCCAGCCCTTCGGCGTCCTCGGCCACAACGGTGAGATCAACACGATCGAGCAGCTGCGCCAGGAGGCGCGGATGCTGGACGTGCCGATCGGCGAGGGGAACTCGGACTCACAGGACCTGAACCGCACGATCGAGACCCTGGTCCGCCGACACGGCCTCTCCCTGGCGGAGGCGATGGAGATGGTGGTCCCGCCGATCGTGAACGAGATCGCCGGCCTGCCCTCCGAGCTCCATTCCTTCTACATGTACCTGCGCCAGACGATGGGACCCTTCGCGCAGGGCCCGGTCGCCCTCATCGCACGCCACATGGACGAATGCGTCTTCTCGGCGGACGCGATGGGGCTCCGCCCGCTCTGGCAGATCGAGACGAACCACGACTTCATCTTCAGCTCGGAGCCCGGCGTGGTCTCGGTGGCCGAGATGGTCTCCGAGCCGAAGCCGATGGCGCCGGGCGAGAAGTTCCTGGTGCTCATCGACCGGGAGCGCAAGCACTCGACGATCCACCCGCACGCCGAGATGCTCCAACGCGTCCGCAAGAGCTGGCTCGAGCGGACCGGGACCGGCGAGGTAGCGCCGTATGACCGCGCTCTCGAGACCGGCGGGCCTCTCGAGGGTCCTGAGATCCCGGGCTACACGGACGCCGGACCCGAGGACCCGGTCCAGGTCGAGGACCGAGTGCTCGCCGGCTTCGGCTGGCAGCGCGATGACGTGAAGCTGGTTCAGCAGATGGCCGACAACGGCGCCGAGCCGATCGGCTCGCTGGGCTACGACGGCCCGCTCGCGGCGCTCTCACCCGAGCGGCAGAACCTCGCCGACTACTTCAAGGAGACGGTCGCAGTCGTCACCAACCCGGCGATCGACCGCGAGCGCGAGATCGAGCACTTCTCGACCCGCGCCGTCTTCGGCCGCCGGCCGGTGCTCGCCGATCCCGCCGAGGACACTCAGACGGTCGAGACGGACTTTCCGGTGATCCTGGGCGGGCACCACGACCTGGCGCCGCTGCCGCACAGTTCGTACCGCCGAATCGCCAACGAACAGGGCACCTTCGTCCTCGAGGACCTCTGGGCCACGTTTGGCAACCGCGCCAAGGCGATCGACATCGCGCTGCTCGAGTCGGAGACGACCCAGGGCGCGATCGAGCGGCTGCGCCAGGACGCCGTGCGCGCGGTCCACGAGGGCGCCGAGCTGCTGGTGCTCACCGACCGCACGGTCTACGACGGCGAGCGGCGCTACATCGATCCGCACCTGGCGACCTCGGCGATCGACCAGGCCCTGAAGCAGTTCGATGTCGCCGATGGCGAGGTGAACCTGCGCCGGCGCTGCTCGATCGTGCTGCGATCCGCTGCGATCCGCAACGTCCACGACGTGATGATCGCCCTCGGCCTGGGCGCCAACGGCGTCTGCCCGTACGTGATGGTCGAGGTGATCTGCGTCGACGACTACGAGAACGACGTCAACAACCTCTGCGCCGCGCTTCGCAAGGGCATCGAGAAGGTGATCTCGACGATCGGGATCCACGAGGTCCGCGGCTACGCCCGTCAGTTCTCCTCGATCGGGATCAAGCCGGAGCTGGCCGAGATCTTCCACACCGAGGCCTTCGCGGCGTCGGAGAAGGGCGGCGCCGGATTCGCTCAGCTCGACGCCGACACCGACGCCCGCCACCACATCCTCACCGGCGACGAGGAGTCGAAGCCGGCGAAGACCTTCCGCTTCTACCCGAAGGTCTACAAGGCGGCGATCGCTGCGGCCAACGGCACCGCGAGCTTCGAGGAGTACTCGCAGAAGGTCCGGGAGCTCGAGGCCCAGAGCCCGATCTCGATGCGCCACATCATGGGCCTCAAGAAGGAGCCCGACCGCGAGCCTGTCGATCCCTCCCAGGTCGATGCGTCCATCGGCCACCACGACTACCCGGTGGTGATCAGCTCGATGAGCTTCGGCTCCCAGTCAGAGCCGGCGTTCCGTGCCTACGCCGAGGCGGCCAAGGCGATCAACATCCTCTGCATCAACGGGGAGGGTGGGGAGATCCAGGACATGTACGGCAAGTACCGCAAGTGGCGCGGGCAGCAGGTCGCCTCGGGCCGCTTCGGTGTCTCGGCCGAGATGCTCAACAGCTCGTATGTCGCCGAGATCAAGATCGGCCAGGGCGCGAAGCCCGGAGAGGGTGGGCACCTGCCCGGCAAGAAGGTCTCGGAGAAGGTCGCCGCTGCGCGCAACGCAACCCCCGGCACCGACCTGATCTCGCCGTCCAACAACCACGACCTCTACTCGATCGAGGACCTCGCCGAGCTGATCGACGAGCTCAAGACCGTCAACCCCGACCTGCGGGTCTCGGTGAAGGTGCCCGTCGTCCCCAACATCGGGACGATCGGCCTCGGTATCGCCAAGGCCGGTGCCGACATCATCACTCTCTCCGGCTTCGAGGGCGGCACGGGCGCGGCGCGCCAGCACGCGCTGCGACACGTCGGCCTGCCCTCGGACATCGGCACCCGCGCCGTCCATCGCGCGCTGATGGAGGCAGGCATCCGCAACCGCGTCGAGATCTGGGCGGACGGCGGCTACCGCCACGCCACCGACGTCGTGAAGCTTCACTGCATGGGGGCGAACCGGGTCGCCTTCGGAACGCTGGCGATGGTCTCGCTCGGCTGCACCATCTGCCGCGGCTGCCAGCTCGACACGTGCCACGTCGGCATCGCGACCCAGATCGAGACCACAGAGCAGGCACAGGAGCACGGCCTGAAGAAGTTCACGCCCCAGGCGGTCGGCTCGGCCGCGGAGAGCTCCGCCCGCTTCTTCCAGGCGATGGGCGAGGAGGTCAAGGCCGTCGTCGGCTCGCTCGGCTACGATCGCGCCCAGGACCTGGTCGGGCGCTACGACCTGCTCGAGCAGATCTCCCACCACGACAAGATCGACCTGGCGCCGCTGATCACGCCGCTCGAGGAGTTCCTCGACCTCGAGCCCATCGACCTCCCCGTTGAGGAGGAGGCGCTCGTCGAGGCTCGCGCCGAGGCCGGCCTGGTCCGCGCAAAGCCGATCCGGATGGAGCCCAAGCAGGCCTCCCATGAGATCGCCCAGGTGGCCGACAGGGTGTTCGACGGCTCCTGCGTAACGGTCGAGTTCCCGCGCCGTACCGACTCCAATGACCGCGTGCTCGGAGCTGAGCTCTCCGGCGCGATCGCCCGAGCGCGGATCTACGACGGCGCGCCCGAGGGCACCGAGAACGATGAGCTCGCGGAGCTGGTCTTCAACGGAGGCAGCGTCGCCGGGCAGGGCTTCGGCGCTTTCAACGAGTGGGGAGTCACCTGCCGGGTCGAGGGCGGCGCCCAGGACGGCGTCGGCAAGACGATGCTCGGCGGCACCGTCTCGATCCTGAAGGGCAAGAACGCCGACGGCAAGCGCGTGAACGGCTCTGTCGGCAAGTCATTCGCCTACGGCGCCCAGCGCGGCCGCCTCTTCGTCCAGGGCTCGGCCGACTCCCGCTTCTGCATTCGCCTCTCCGGCGCGGACGTGGTCCTCGCCGGGGAGCCCGAGGAGCCGGTCGACGACTCTGCGGGCTGCGTCGTCGACCGAGCCAACGCCAAGGGCTTCGCGTTCGAGTACATGACCTCGGGACGCGCCGTCGTGCTCGGGGACATCGGTCCCTGGGCCTGCGCCGGCATGACCGGCGGCCGGGTCTACGTGCGCATCGATGACGATCTCAACCTCGACCGCGAGAAGATCCAGGGCCGTCTCGGCGAGGGCGCCAAGGTGATGCTCGAGGACCTCGACGCCGAGGGCCAGCTCGACATCGAGGACCTGCTCGGGCACTACGCGAACGAGCTGCGGGCGACCGATCAGGACGACGAGGCCGGTCGGGTCCTCGGCCTTGCCCAGGACGCCAAGCAGAACTTCCTGATGATCATCCCTGAGAAGGTCCAGGCGGATCCGAGCATTTCGACGGAGTAGCTAGTCGTCGGACTCACCGCCGCCCCCGCCGGATGGGGCGGGGGCTGGCGCAGGAGCAGGCACAGGCACCGTGACCGTCGCCGTCGGCGTGGTGGTCGTGGTGGGGCGCGGCCGGTGGTGCGCGGGCTTCCGGATGGCGGGGGAGAGCGCCTGCCCCGCCGTGGGGGGTTCCGATGAGATCCCGATGTCGGTGCTGACCGCCCGCGTCGCGAGAAACGCGATCGCGGCGGCGACCAACAGACCCAGAAGAGCGAGGAGCGGCCAGCGCAGCGAGGAGACACTCATGCGGCGGCTCCCGGCTTCTCGGTGACCGCTCGCGACCCAGGTAGCTCCAGCACTGCGCGCACACCGCCACCGTCGCGGTTCTCGACCCTGACCGATCCACCCCACTCGGCGGCAAGCTCGCGGGCGATGGAAAGGCCGAGCCCGGTTCCCTTCGTCCCGGAGCCCGCGCTTCCACGGTGGAAGCGCTCGAAGACCGCCTCCTCTTCGCCCGGTTCCAGGCCGGGGCCACGGTCCATCACCTCAATCTGGCCGGGGCCGACGGCAACCTGGACCCCCGAGCCACTGGGCGAGTACTGGATCGCGTTCTCGATCAGGACGTCGAGCGCGCGCTCGAAGTCTGCCCGCGGGCAGGTACAGCTGCCGATGCTGTCAGGTCCGGCCAAGGCGAGCTCGATCCCGGCATCGGCCGCGGTCTTACGCCAGCGGTCCACGATCCGCTCGGTGGCCCCTCCGACGTCGAACTCCTCGGCCGGGCTGTCACGTTCGCCGGCCCGGCTCAGGATCAGAAGTTCATCCACGATCCTGGACAGGCGGTCAACCTCCCGGATCCCGGTGTCCACTCCGCCGATGCGCTCATCGCCCTCGGGCAGGCTCTCCCGAAGCTCCTCGAGCTCGAGCCGGATGCCCGTCAAAGGCGTGCGCAGCTGGTGGGACGCGTCGGCGACGAACTCCTGCTGGCCGCGAAGCATGCGTGAGATCCGCGCCGTCATCCGGTTGAACGAGCGCGCGAGCGATCGCTGCTCGCTGCTTCCCTCGACCAGCGCCTCCGTGCCCAAATCACCCTCCTCGACCCGACGCGCGGTCTCCTCGAGCCTACGAATGGGCCGTGAGGTCTCTCGTGCGATCAGGGCGCCGGCGATCACGCCGAGCGCCAGAACCACTCCGCCGAGCAGGGTCAGGCTGACGATCGCCTTGCGGGTCGCCCGATCGACCGCGGCCACGCTCTGGGTGACCCGGACCGCGCCGTCGATCCGCGTTCCACGTCTGGTCGGCACCGCGGTGGCCAGGATCTGCTCGTTGAGCGTCTGGCTGTGGCGCGTCACCTGGACGGTCCGACCGCGAAGCGCTGCTGCGATCTCCGGGCGGGACGAGTAGTTGGCGCCGAGCTCGCCCCGGCCGGCGCTGTCGGCCACCACGCGCCCGGTCGCATCAACGACAAGGACCCTGCCTCGCTGGCTCTCCGCGGAGCTGGCGACGAGGCGTTGGAGAGTGCGCAGCTGGCGGCGCTCCAGCAGCTCCGGAGTTGTCGCGGCAACCAGGTTGGCCTGATTCTTCGCCTGCGCCTTGACCTCGGAGTCAACCCGGTTTCCCAGGCTGACGGCCAGGGGAACGCCGAACGCGATCAGCGCCAAGAACAGCAGATAGGCGACAGCGAGCGTGAGTCGGGTGCGAAGGCTTATGAATCGGACTCCGGTTCGATCAGTCGAAAGCCCACTCCCCGCACCGTCTCGATGAAGCGAGGGTTGGCGCTGTCGTCCTCGAGCTTCTGGCGAAGTGTCCGGACGTGGACGTCGAGGGTCTTCGTGGATCCGAACCAGTTCACGTCCCAGACGCGGGACATCAGGTCCTCCCGGGTGATGACCTGTCCCGGGTGCGCCATGAGCTCGGCGAGCAGGTCGAACTCCTTCCGGGTCACCTTCACACGCTTCCCGGCGAGCTCCACCGACCTCGGCCCGGGATCGAGCCGGAGCTCCCCGACCTCGGTGGGACCCTCCTGCGCCGTGGAGGTTCCGCGAGCCCGCCGCAGCACGGCTCGAATCCGTGAGATCAGCTCGCGCGAGCTGAAGGGCTTGACCACGTAGTCGTCGGCCCCCAGCTCCAGCCCGAGCACGCGATCCATCTCGGTTCCGCGCGCGGTCAGCATCACGATCGGGACATCCGAGCTCTTGCGGAGCGTCCGGCATACGTCAGAGCCGTCTCCGTCGGGGAGGTTCAGGTCGAGGAGGACCAGGTCCGGTTCGAACCGCCCGGCCAATTCCAGCGCCTCGGACGCGGTCTGGGCCACGACCGGCTCGAAGCCGTTCCGGCGCAGCGCTTTGGAGAAGGGCTCGAAGATCGCCGCCTCATCCTCGACGAAGAGGATCTTCCTGGATGGCAACGGCTCGGCCACGAGGCCAATGTAACGCCGGTAACCGCCGCTTTCCGCCCGGCCGGGCGAATCCTTTCCCCTCCCTTTACCCGGGCTTCTCCGATTCCTAAGGCGTCGCGCCCGACACTCGCCGCTCAACCCTCAGGCAAGGAGCGGATGCTGATGAACGACTGGAGAACCAAGATCGCCGTGCTGGCGGTCGTCCTCGGACTTGGAGGCCTCGGTGGCTATGCGATGAGCGCGAACCGCCGAGCGGCCTATCGAGTCAACACCCCGGCGGTGCCCACCACCCAGGTGATCAGGCGCACCGTGCACAAGAAGCCGAAGCACAAGCGCTCGGCCGGCAGCACCCCCGGTGCGACGGCTGCACGCAGCCTGACCAGCGCGCCCGTCTCGAGCGGCTCGAGCGGTTCTTCGTCCTCGGCCCCGCCCGTCTCGACCGGCAGCAGCGGCTCCGGAGGGGGCGGCGGCGCCGTCCACACCGGCAGCAGCGGTTCCGGCGGCGGCGGCGAGAGCGACGGCGGAGGCGAGCACGAGGGCGGCGGCGGGGGCGGGGACTGAGTCCACGCCTTTCCCATCTCTTTGCCTGGGCTTCCCTGGGCCCTTGACGGTCGGAGCGCACACTGGATCGGCAACTCAGAGAAGTCCGAAGGAGACACCAGATGAGCGCAATCAAAAAGAGAATCGCGGCGGGCGCCGTCGTCCTGGCCCTCGGTGGCCTCGGCGGCGTCGCCTGGGCGAACAACCCGGCGGCGCAGCATGCGACGCCCGCCCCGATCGTCTCCACCACCCACGCCGGCTCAACCATTCGCCCGGTCACGACCGGCACGAGCGGAGCGGTGGCGACCCCGGCGGTCAACACCCAGCCGTTCCCCGGTGCAACCTCGGTCGGAGGCCGGCGCGATGACTAGGCGCCGGCCCTCCGCCTGGCCGACGATCCTCGGCGCCTTCGCGCTGTTCGGAATCGTCTTCCAGCTGATGCTGTTCCAGCTCTCGCCCGGAAGCGGCGGCTCGCTGGCCACATTGACCAGCTCCGTCACTGGCGATGACGCCTATGGCGACGACGGTGCCGTGCCGGCGAAGTCCGTCGCCGCCGCGCCTGCCCATTCGCAGACCCCCGCCCCCGTGACCAGCTCGACCTCATGAATGCTTCGCAGACACTCGCGCAACATGGCTGGTGGATCGCCAGCCGCGCCTCGGGCGTCGTCGCCTTGGCCCTGGTGACCATCTCCGTGGGCATCGGGCTCGCGATGGCCGGCAGGTTCTCGAAGAGAAAGGGGGCCAACCGCACACTTGTCGCGATCCACGAGCAGACCGCCCTGGCGGGCCTGGTCGCGATCGCCGTGCACGGCCTCACCCTGCTTGGCGACCCGTGGCTCAATCCGGGCCTCTCGGGGATCGTCGTCCCCTTCACGATGGCCTACAAGAGCCTCTTCACGGGCCTTGGAATCATCGGAGGCTGGCTGGCGGCCCTGCTCGGATTGAGCTTCTACGTCCGCCGCCGGATCGGCCCGGCCTTCTGGCGGAAGGCGCACCGCGCCACGATCGTCGTCTACGCGCTCGGCGTCATCCACACGCTGGGCGCGGGGACCGACGCGAGCAGCCCGTGGCTCTACTGGCCAATCGCCCTGACGGCCCCGGCGATCGGCGCGATGTTCACGGCGCGCGTGGTGCACGGAATTCGCAAGGGGCGTGAGCGCAAGCGGGCAGCGGCCGAGCGGCGCCGAGAGCGTCAGCTCGACCGCCCCGAGCGCCCCGCTCCTCGCCAGCACCCAGTCCTGACCGGAGCGGTGGCTGAGGAATCGGCATGAGACCGGTCAAGAAAGGAATCGAGATGAAGGACCAAGGAGTGGTGATCGTGGGAGGGGGGCTTGCCTCTCAGCGCTGCGCCGAGACTCTGCGGCGGCGCGGCTACGCGGGCCGAATCAGGATGGTCTGCGGCGAGCCGGAGCGGCCCTATGACCGCCCGCCACTCTCCAAGGACCACCTGGCCGGCGAGCTCTCCGACGACGAGGTCGCCTTCCGGCCGGCGGATTGGTACGTCGACAACCGGGTGGAGCTCCTCGTCGGCAGGTATGCGAAGCGACTCGACGCCAAGCGCCGCTGCCTGGAGCTCGACGACGGCGAGGAGCTCTTCTACGGCGAGCTTGTAATCGCCACCGGCGCGGCTGCTCGGCGCCTGCCGCCCCTGGAGGGCTACGAGAACGTTCACTACCTGCGCACGCTTGCCGACGGCCGCCGGCTTCGCAAGGAGCTTCGTGAAGGCGCTCGCCTGGCGGTCGTCGGCGCGGGCTTCATCGGCCAGGAGGTCGCCTCCACCGCGCGCGCCACCGGTGCCGAGGTCACGATCGTCGAGGCGATGCCCGCCCCTCTCACGGGCATCCTCGGCGAGGAGGTCGGCCTCTGGCTGATGAAGATGCACGACGAGGAGGGCGTCGATGTCCGCCTGGACACGAAGCTCGAGGGCGCCCGCGGCAACGGCGCGGTCGACGAGCTCATGGTCGGCAACGGCCGGCCGATCGCGTGCGACGCGGTCGTGGTCGGGATCGGGGTCGCCCCCGCCGCCGGCTGGCTGAAGGGAAGCGGGCTCGAGACCGATGGTGTGCTCACCGACCAGGCGGGCCGCACCTCGATGCCCCACGTGTGGGCCGCGGGGGACGTCGCCAGGAGCTTTGACCACCGACACGGCGAACACCGCCGCACGGAGCACTGGGACGCCGCCGCACGCCAGGGCATGTCCGTCGCACGGGCGATCACGGGCGAAGAGCCCGAACCGCATCCACTGCCCAGTTTCTGGAGCGACCAGTACGGGCTGCGAATCCAGTACGTCGGCCACGCGGAGGGAGCCGATGCGGCCAGGGTCGAGGGCAAGCCGAGCGACCGTGACTTCGCGGTCGTCTACACGCGCGAAGGCCGGCCCGTCGGGGCTCTCGTCGTCGGACGGCCCAGGGCCTTTGCCCGTCTACGCAAGGAGATCGAACGGACTTACGACCAAGAGACAAATCGAAAGGAGCACCGATGAGCTACATCCCGAAGATCGACGGCAGCGCCTGCAGTGCACATGGCGATTGCGTCGACATTGCGCCGGAGGTATTCGAGCTGGGCGACACCGCCGAGGTGATCGGCAGCGGCCCGGACAAGCAGATCCTCAAGGCGGCCAAGGCCTGCCCGGCGCAGGCCATCGAGGTCATTGATTCCGAGTCGGGCGAGGTCGTCTACCCGTGAACCGGGAGACGACCGGCGGGCGGACCAGGCGGCCGGCTGCACTGCCGACCGTCCTGGTGGCCCTCGCCTGTTTCGCCGTCACCTTCGAGTTCCTCGCCCTGCAGCTGCAGGCCGGCCGCGATCCAGCCCTGAAGGCCACGGCCACCGCACCGGTCCCGGCCAAGGTGAGGCCCAGGCGAAAGATCATCATCACCACCGTCATCCCGGCGGCGACCGGTGGCACCTCCCGGACCACATCGAGCAGCGGAGGGTCGGTCAGCGCTCCCGCCCCGGTGGTGAGCTCGACGTCATGAGCTATCACGACCTCACGTTCGACTCGATGGGCTGCGAGGTCCGCCTGCTGATCGGCGACCCGCTCCCGGGATCGCCTCCACCCTGGGAGGCGGCCAGACGGGCGAAGCTCTTCATCGAGCTTTTCGATGCGGCCCTCTCCCGCTTCAAGCCGGACAGCGAGCTGACCGCTTTCAACGAGGACCCGCGAGAGACGGTTTCGGCGTCGCCTCTCCTCCGCCAGGCGGTCCGGGCTGGTCTCTGGGCTGCGCAGCGAAGCGGCGGCCTGGTCGATCCAACGCTGGGCGGAGCGATCGTGTCCGCCGGATACCGGGAATCCCGCGCCGGGATAGCGCCGGAGCCGCTCGCGGAGGCGCTGGCGTGCGCGCCGGTGCGCCGGCCAGCTCGATCCCGTCCGGAGGCCGAGTGGCGCCTCCTCGAGGTGGACGATCAAGCTGGCGCGATCCGCCGCCCGCCGGGAGTGATCTTCGACACCGGCGGCTGCGGGAAGGGCCTGGCAGCCGACCTGGTCGCCGAGCATTTGCGTGGCTACTCGCGCTTCGTGATCGACTGCGGCGGGGACGTCCGGGTGGGCGGGTTCGGGGCGCAGCTCGATCCGTTCGGGGTGCACGCCCGTCATCCGATCGACGATGAGACGGCGGCGATCTTCGACGTATCCTCCGGTGGGATCGCGACCTCCGGCCTCGACATGCGCCTGTGGAAGCGTGAGGACGGCCGCTTCGCCCACCATCTGCTCGACCCGAGCACAGGGGAGCCGGCCTGGACCGGACTGGTCGGCGTCACGGCGCTGGGGAGAACGGCGCTCGAGGCCGAGACGCTCTCCAAGGCGGCGCTGCTCAGCGGCCCAGAGGTTGGACGCGAGCTGCTCGCGGAATACGGCGGGATGCTGGTCCACGACGACGGTCAGGTCGAGATCGCCGGCCCGCGGGCGGCCAAGCTGGTGGGCCGGCGAAGCGGCCTTCCCGTCGCGTCGGTCGCCGCTGCCTGACCCGATACCTGCGAATCTAGGCGTCGCCCGCGGGATGACGCAAGAGCCCCCCAATCAGGAGGAAGCAACCGTGGAGCCGGCGACGGCCGAGGAGGCCTTCACGCGGCTCGAGGACGTCCAGCGGGTCACCGAGGCCGCGCTCGCCTACCTCGATCTCGACGATCTGCTCACGGAGCTGCTTCAGCGCGTGACCGACATCCTGGAGGCGGACACCGCCGCCGTGCTGCTGGTCGAGGACGATGGCCGGACGCTCGCCGCGAGGGCGGCCAAGGGACTCGAGGAAGAGGTGGAGCAGGGATTCCGCCTGCCCGTCGGGAGGGGCTTCGCCGGCCGGGTTGCGGCGACGCGCGAACCGGTGGTGATTCCGGATCTCGACAACTCACCGGTGACGGTGGTCAACCCTCTGATGCGCGAGAAGAACGTCCGCTCTCTTGTCGGCGTCCCGATGATCGTCGAGGGGAAGGTGATTGGGGTCCTGCACGCCGGGAGCCTGACCCTGCGCGAGTTCGATGCCGGGGACGTCCAGCTGCTGCAGCTCGTGGCGGATCGCGTCGCGCTGTCGATCGAGCGGTCCCGGCTCGCCGTCCAGGGCCAGATCGCTGAGACCCTCCAGCGCAGCCTGCTCCCCCGCAGCCTGCCCCGCCTGCCCGGCCTGAGCATGGCGGCCTGGTACCTGCCGGCTGCCGAAGAGACGGCGGTCGGCGGGGACTGGTTCGACGTGATCGAACTCGGGCATCGCAGGCTCGGGCTGACGATCGGGGACGTGGCGGGGCATGGGATGGCCGCCGCCACCCACATGGGCCAGCTCCGCAGCGCCGTGCGGGCGTACGCACTCGAGATCGAGAGCCCTGCCGAGTTGCTCGGCAAGGTCTCGCGCTTTGCCGATCAGGAGCACTCGAGAATGGCCACGGTCATCTACGCGACGCTCAACCTCGACACCTGGGTCGTTGACTTCGCGCGGGCCGGCCATCCATATCCGCTGCTGATCCGAGCGGAGGGGCCGGCCATCTTCCTGACGGATGTGGGCGGGCCGCCGCTCGGCACTGGGTCGGTGGGGGACTACGACCAGCAGCGGGTCACGCTGGGTCCCGCCGAGACGCTTCTGTTCTACACCGATGGCCTGATAGAGCGCCGGGGCCAGACCCTTTCCGAGGGGGAGGCGGCTTTGGTCGAGGCCGCCGCAGCGGCGCCGGACGAACCGGAGATGCTCTGCCGCTCGGTCATCCAGCAGCTCACGCAGGGCATCAAAGTTCCGGACGACATCGCCGTCCTCGCCGTCAGAGCGGTCGGCCTCCATGACGAGCTCGACGTCGAGGTTCCGGCCGAGGCCGAGCAGCTGGCGACCGTCCGGCACCTGATCCGCCGCTGGGTGACTGCCCAGGGCGGCAGCGACGACGACTGTGCCGCCTTCGCGATCGCGGTGACGGAAGCCTGTGCGAACGCGGTCGAGCACGCGTACGGGCCGGGCGACGCGATCATCGAGCTGAGCGCGGGCCTGGCCGGCGGTGAAGCGACCGTGACTGTCCGTGATCGCGGCGGCTGGCGCGAGCCGACGGGCGAGAACCGTGGTCGCGGGATCCCGGTGATGAAGGAGTTCATGGATGATGTGGCCATCGAGACGGGGGACGACGGAACCACGGTGGTGCTTCGGCGCGGGATCGAGTCGGAATCCTGATGCCGGAACTCGCAAGACTCTCCTTTGAAACCGACGGTGACGTCGAGCTCGCCCACGTCGCCGGCGAGGTCGATGCCTCGAACGTCGAGGACCTCACGAACCGCCTGCTCGAGTCCGTCTCGAACAAGGCCAAGGCGCTCGTCATCGATCTGACTGATACGAGCTACATCGACAGCTCCGGGATCAGCCTGATCTTCAATACGGCCGCCCGGATGAAGAATCGCCGGCAGGAGCTGCGGCTGGTGGTCGCGCCGAAGTCCTTCGTCAGCGAGGTGCTGGGGGCGGTGTCCATGGCGGGCTCCGTCCCGATCGATGCCGGAGTTGCCGAGGCGCTGCGAGCGGTGGGCTAGACGCCAGCGGTTTCGACGACGCTGAGGGCGTAGCGGCCGATCTGCAGCTCGTCGCCGTCAACGAGCGGGCTCCAGTCGACCGGCTCCCCGTTGACGCGGATGCCGTTCATCGAACGGTCATCGAGCACGCGGAGCTCCCCCTCGGGGGTTCGCACCAGCACGGCGTGACGCCGCGAGACGGTGGGGTCATCGAGCCGGATGTCGGCCGAGCGGCTCCGGCCGATTCGAGACCAGCCATTCGAGAGCTCGATTACGCGCGTACGCCCATCGGCGAACATCGCCAGGTACTTGCCCGGCTCGGAGATCGACTCACGCACCTCGTCGAGCCAGTCCTGAGGCTTCTTCGTCGGGCGGGTGATGGCGATGTTCCTGAGCGTGGGCTGCTCGAACATCGATGAGCGCCGGAAGTCGGTGCCGCCGCAGTTGGGGCACTCGGGAATCGACTCGGCGGGCTCGAACGAGACCGGGAAGGAGCACCCCTGACAGATGAAGGAACCGACTCCACCGGCAGGCTCGCCTGCGTGGTGGACATCGTCGTGGCTCTGTCCAATGGGTGACATCGCGGGTGCGGCCGATACTACCCCCAGTACTGCGTAATGGCTAGTCACTTTTCGCCCCGTGGTACGGAAAGTCCACCTTTTCCAGGGCACTTGGACGGAAGGTGGGTGCCCTCCGGGGTTCCCGACTAGAATCGCGCGGCCGTGGGGCCGATTTCACTCACCATCTCGATCGACGCTCCGCGCGAGCGGATCTTCGACTTCATCTGCGACCTCGGGATCAGGGAGAGCTGGACCGATCACTTTGCAAGCGAGTTCCGGCTGGAGCGCATAGCGGCGCAGGGGCAGGGCGCCGCCGCCCGCTTCCGCGTCGACGCCCCCGCAGGCGTGCGCTATATGGAGACCGTGATCGCCGAGGCGGATCGGCCCTTCCGCATCGTTGAGCACGGGCGTGGAGGGCGCCTGGACCGCATCCCGATCCGCATGGTGTGGGAGCTCGAGGAGGGTCCCACGACCACCGTCCGGCTGACCTTCTGGACCTCGCCGCCCAGCGCGTTCGACCGATTCAGGGAGACCGGCCGGTCCGGGTGGTGGAAGCGTCGCCTGAGCAAGGCGCTGCGGCGCATGCAGGAGCTGATCGAGTCGGGCGCCGTGGCTCCGCGCACGCACGTCGCGGGCGGCGACCGGCTGCCCGTCGCGTGAGGCGGCGTCGCGTGAGGCCTGGATAGACTGCGCGCCCTCATGCGCCCCGGCCACAAGGGAGCCCTGGCACTCGTGCTGTTCTGCGCCCTCGCCGTCCTCGGCGCGGCCGGCTGCGGCAACGATCTGGGCAAGGAGGCGGACGAGGGCGTCCCGATCCAGCTCGGTGACCTCAAGTTCAACGTGCAGGAGACGCGTTCACTCAATCCGTCGCAGCCCGACGACAAGCAGTACCTGGAGGGGCAGCAGGTGCCCCCGCCACCCGGAAAGTTCTACCTCGGCGTCTTCCTGACGATCCACAACACGGGCGACAATCCGGTCAGGGTGCCGACGAACGCCGAGATGACCGTCGTCGACACCACCGGGGCCTCGTATCAGTCGATTCCGAGCCACACAGACTTCGCGGCCCCGCTCGGCAGCGCGCTCGCCGCTGGAGCCGATATCCCCGCACCGGGAACCGCCGCTGCGAACGGGCCGACGCAGGGAGCCCTCGTCCTCTTCCTGGTCGATGACAGCCTCAACGAGAACCGGCCGCCGAAGCTCGAGATCAACTCCCAGGGCGTAACGGGCGACATCACGCTCGACCTCTAGGCCGGCGAGAGGCAAGTCCTCCTCCTATGAGGAAGACCCAGCTCCAGGCAATCCTCGTCATCGGCGGCATCGGGGCGGCGCTTGCCCTGATCCAGCTGCTCGGCATCGCGGGCGGGATCGTCGGCGTCGTGCTGCTGATCCTCTGCACCATCCTCACCGCCCCGGCTGCCCCCGAACCGGACGCCGGCGGCCTCAACTGGTGGGCGCTGATCGCGGGGGGAACCGTGCTGGCCCTGATCGGCGTCCCCCTGGGCCTGGCCCTGGAGGGCCCAGGAGGCGTGCTCACCGCCATCGGCGGCGGGCTGGCGATGGTGGGCGTCGCGTTCGGCTACCCCTAGAGGGCTGAGGCCAGGATCTCTCTTGCGATCGGCGCCGCCGTCGTGCCCCCGTCGCCCGAGGCGTCGATCAGCATCACCGCGATAGCCAGCTTCGGCTTGTTGGCCGGAGCGAAGGCGATGAACCAGCCGTCGATCAGCTGGTCGGTCTGCGCGCCAGGGGGCGCAGGCGGCGCGCCAGGCTTTGGCCCGAGTTCGGCGGTCCCAGTCTTGCCCGCGACCTGGACGCCCGGGATCGCTGCCTGCACGCCCGTCCCCTGGGTGACGACCGCCCGCATCAGGCCGGTCAGGACGCGGGCGTTCGCCTTGGATGTCACGTCGACCGGCTTCGCCGAGCTCTTCAGGGCAGGATCCTTGACGATCGGGGTGGGGTCGCGCACGCCGCCGTTGGCGACGGTCTGCGCCACGGACGCCATGCCCAGGGGGGTGGCGAGGACCTTGCCCTGGCCGAAGCCCGTCACGGAGAGGTCCGTATTGGTCGGCTCCGCCTTGAGCTCGTCCGCCGACGGGATGCTCATCCTGCTGGGCTGCGTTGCCGCTGTGGCTTGCGCGTTGTACAGCGTGACCGGCTGGTTGTAGCCGTAGTCCTCGGCTGTGTTCACCAGGTTGTCGGCGCCCACCTTGACGGCCAGGGGTGCGAAGACGCTGTTGCAGGACTTGGCGAAGGCCTGGACGAAGGTGCCGCCGCAGGCCTCGTTGTGGGCGTTGGCAACAACACGCGCCCCTGCGACGGGGTCCGGATTGATCTGCGTCACGACCGGGAACGTGTCGCTCAGCTTCACGTCGTGGTTCTCGAGTGCGGATGTGGCTGTGATGACCTTGAACGTCGATCCCGGCGGCTGAGGCGAGGAATAGGCGGAGCCGGCGAGCGCCAGGACGTTCCCGTTGCGGGCGTCGAGCACAACGACGCCGCCCGACTGACCGCCCAGTGCGTTCACCGTGGTCGACTGCAGGCGGGGATCGATCGTCGTCCTCACGGGCTGCCCCGGAGTGCCCTTCGTCGTGGCGAGCACATGGCCGTCGGTCCCAGCCGGGACATCGGGGAGCGGGGTGCCGTCCTTGACGGCGAGCAGCTCGCCACTGGGCTGCCCGGAAAGCCTCGCGTTGAAGGCGAGCTCCAGGCCGCTCACGCCCGTGTCCTGGTTGGAGGGATAGCCGGCCTTCTCGAGCTTCGCCTGCTCCTCGGGATCTGGGGCCCCGGTATCTCCGGCGACGTCGATCGCGTCGGTGCCGAGCGGGGAGCTGCGGTCATCGACCGGCCCGGTGGCGAGCGGTACCCCGTGCCGGGCCATGATCGCGGCGCGTCTCCCGACCTCCAGCCGCCGGCCGACCCGCTCTCCCGTCGCGAGCCCGGGGAAGGTCAGGCTCGGATTCCAGGCGACCTTGCCGCCGTCCAGCGGCAGTCGCAACGTGCCGTCGACCTTGCCGAACAGCCTGGTCCCGACTCCGACACCCACATCCACGACGCTGGTGCCGTTGACGTTCTTCGGGCCGTCGGCGCCGCCGGGATCGATCGAGGTGGCGGTGGCCGCCTGCTGGGCGACGGTGTAGGCGCTCTGCAGGTCCGCCGGCGAGTACTGAGCCTGCGCGGAGTCGGAGAGCTCGTCGTGCATCGCGGTGAAGTCCTGATGGGCCCAGTCGTTCACGAACCGCTCGGCCATGTCCTGCTCGGGGCTGCCCGCCGAGCTGATTGCCCCGAAGATGAACGCGATCAGCGCCACGACGCCGAGCGGGAGCGCGCGCTGGCGCAGGCGCCGCTGGCGCTCACTGAGGGGTCCGCGCTGCGCCCGCGGCGCCCTGATCGGTCGCCTCGGCGGCTGCGTCTCCCCATCTCGGGTCTTCCGTGACCTTGTCACGGGCGGATTCACGTGCGCAAAGTTAGTCGCTCGTGCGCTTGTATTCGGGAAACCGTGACCGGCCTCGACTGGCTGATCGTCGCCTTTGCGCTGCTGATGGGCTTCTGGGGCTACCAACAGGGGCTGATCGTGGGCGGGCTCAGCCTGGGCGGATTCGCAATCGGTGCCTTCCTGGGCAGCAGGCTTGGCATCGCGCTGCTCCCGGACGGCTCTCATTCCCCATATGCCCCGGCGACCGCCCTTGCCGGGGCGGTGTTGATCGGCGGGATCGTGGCCGTCTCGCTGGAGGGAATCGCGCTGAGCGTACGCCGGCGGTTGCTCGGCCCCCGAGGCCGCAACCGTGGAGTCGCGATCGCCGAGTCCTCGGGTGGCGCCCTGCTCCTGGTCGCGCTGGCGCTGGCGATGGCATGGCTGTTCGGGGCGGTGGCCCTGAACGCGCCGGGGGCGAAGAACCTGCGCACCGCCGTACAGCGCTCGGCGATCCTGAAGGCGCTCAACAACGCCTTCCCGCCGTCGAGCTCGCTGATCAACGCACTCCACCGAATTGATCCGCGGGTCGCGGTCCAGGGGCCCAGCCCGAACGTCGGCGCGCCCGACTCGAAGATCGCCCAGGACCCTGATGTGCAGGCGGCGGGGAACAGCGTGGTCCGCGTGCTCGGAACCGCCTGCGGGCTTGGGGTCGAGGGCTCGGGGTGGATCGCCGCACCCGGCCTCGTGGTCACGAATGCCCATGTGGTCGCGGGCGAGAGCGACACCACCGTCACGCCCTCCGGTTCGACCACCTCGCTCGATGCGACTCCGGTGCACTACGACCCGGAGAACGACCTGTCATTGCTCCGAGTGAACGGCCTCGATGGGAGCCCGCTCCCGTTCGCGCAGGACGTGCAGAGCGGTACGCCCGGTGCGGTGCTGGGGTACCCCGAGAACGGGCCATTCACGATCACCCCCGCGCGGGTGGGGGCCACCGGCCCGGTCGTCACCCAGGACTCGTACGGCCGCGGCCCCATCACCCGCGAGCTCACCGCGCTCCGCGGGGAGGTTCACAGCGGCAACTCCGGTGGCCCACTGGTCGATAGTGCCGGGAGGGTGCTGGGCACCGTGTTCGCAGCCACCACGCAGGGCAAGCCGGGCGGCTATGCGGTGCCCAACGACGTGGTCGCCCAGGCCCTGAGCGACTCGACCGGCGAGGTCAGCACGGGGGCCTGCACGGGGTAGACCAGATGCGAGGGTGCCCGTCAGGGCAACCCGTTTGATGCTGGGGTCGTTTGGCCAGCCCTTACGATCGGTAAGCTTGAAGTGCAGTGAGAACTCAGTCCGGCGCTGGCCCGTCCAGGGGAGAGGCCAAGCCAAGACAAGTCTGTCGGCACTACCACGGCGCGGTGGAGCTGATCGGCCGCCGCTGGGCCGGGGCCATCCTCTACGCGCTGACCGACGGTCCGCTCCACTTCGCAGAGCTCAAGGAGTCGGTTCCCGGCATGTCCGACCGTCTGCTCTCCTGCCGCCTCAAGGAGCTCGAGAAGGCCGGTCTCGTCCAGCGCGAGGTGCAACCCGGGAGCCGGGTGCGGGTGAGCTACGAGCTCACCGACAAGGGCCATTCGCTGGAGCCCGTGATGGCGGAGCTGCGCGATTGGGCCCGCCATTGGCACCGGGCCTGATCACCAGTCGCGCGGGTTTCCGTCCGGGATCTTGTCGATCACCAGCGTGGCCTCGTGGCGGTCGACGGTGTACGGGGTGGTCGCCAGGTAGTGATCGAGCTCGCCTGGGCCCAGCGACTCGAAGCCGCGCTCGACGGCCGCGGCGTAGGTCGCGAGGATGATGGAGTCCTCCGGGGGCGCCGGCGCGAAGTGGAATTCCTTCGCCGTATAGGTGACGATCCGGCCCGGCAGCCCCTCGCCGTCGACCGAGCCGGTCACGTCGACCCGGTCGTAGCGGATCTCCCTGATGTCGAGGCGGTCGAGCTCGGCCTCGGTGAGCTCGATGACGACGCCGTTGACCGGCCCCGCGTCGTCCTCGCCGTCCTCGACGTTGAGCCCGAGGATCCACTCGGGCCGCCACCCGCCCGCGCACTCGAAGGTCTTCTCGCAGGTCAGGTTGTCGCGGCGCTGGGAGAAGCGCCGGCGCCAGCGGTGCAGGCGAGCGGGCCGCATCTCGCCGGCGGGGCGGCCGAGGGTCATCGACGCGCTCTCGGCAAGCACCAGGGAGCCGTAGCCGAACAGGCCGAGGGTCTCGCTCATCCGCCCTCCAGCAGGTTGAGCTGTGGTTCGCCACCGCCGATCGCGGGATCGGGGGACTCGCGCATCGTGTCCGCGGGCGGGTGGCTGCAGAGCCGTTCGCGGGCGGGGCAGTCCAGACAGAGGGCGCGATGGGGGTGCAGGGTGACATCGAAGCGGCCGGCCGCCAGCCTCTCCAGCACCGCCTCGATCCTGCCCCGGGCGGCGTCCAGCTCGGGCTCGCCGAAGGTCTCCCTGACCGGCGGCTCCGGACGCTCGAGGAAGACGTAGGCGGTCTCAACCGGCGTTCCCCGAGCCGCCGCCGCCAGCGCGTAGAGGTCCCGCTGGACGGAGTAGCGCGAGACGATCTGCTCGGGATCACGGTCGCCCAGGCGATCCGTCTTGTAGTCGACGACCAGCACCGAGCCGTCGGAGCGCTCCACGAGCAGGTCGATGGAGCCGCGGACCAGCGTTCCGGCGACGGAGAGCACGAAGGGGACCTCCGCGCCCACTCGCGCGTCGCCGATCTCCTCCCTGAGGCTCGAATCGAGGAATGCGGTGGTGAGCTCGAGCGCCATCGCGACCCGCTCGTCGCTCGCCTCGAGCCCCTGCTCCGCCAGGGCCTTGGCGACGCGATCGGCGTCCGGCTTGCGCCAGCGATTGCGCGCGCTCCATTCGAGCAGCGTGTGGACAGCGACGCCGGGCCCGAACCGTCGTCGGAGCTCCAAGCCGGCTTCCGGTTCGTCACCGTCTCCGGCCGATGCGAGCTCCGGCTCGGCGATCCCGAGAACGCGCTCGACGTAGAAGCGGTAGCCGCAGTTCTCGTAGCCCGAGAGCGCCGAATAGGAGAGACCGCCGATCAGGGCGGGAGGGACTTCGGGCCGCGACAACGGTGGTTTCGCCGTGCTGGAGGGCTCCGGCGACGCGTCGGACTCCCGGGTAGCGAGAAGCCGGGCGCCGGCTCCCGGGCCCGGCTCGGTGACCTTGACCAGCAGCCTCCCGCCGGGGTAGCCGTCGCCCGCGGGCGGAAGCTCCACCTCGCGCTCGCTCGGATCGCCTTCGAGCAGGGACCGGATCAGTTGCAGCGCGATCGGCTTGCGCGCGATGGTGCGAGGGTCCTCCGAGCGAAGCGAGGAGGAACCCGTTCTAAGTTGGTTCAGCGCGTTGGGATTGAACGTCCCGCTGAGGAGCAGCCGCCGCTTCGCGCGGGTCGCCGCGACGTAGGCGAGGCGCGCCTCCTCCTCCGCGTCGCGCTCGGCCGCGAGCTCGGTGAGCTCCTGATAGTCGTGGAGGCGCTCGGCCGGGCGGCCGAGGCGCCCGAGCTGGACACCGACCCTCGCCAGCTCCCCGCCCTCCGGACCCTCCTCGCCCGGGCGCACACGAAGGGGGCTCCAGCCCAGCTGCAGGTTCCGGCCGAGATCCGCAACGGCGACGACGTCGAACTCAAGCCCCTTCGCGCCGTGCACGGTCATCACCCTGACCCCGGCGTGGCCCTCCGCCCGGGTGGCTGCCTCGGCCTCGCGGTCGCGGCTGTTCGCGCGCGTCTCGAGGTACTCGAGAAAGGCGCCGAGGTCGGGTCCCTCGCTCGCCTCGAACTCGCGGGCGAGCCGCATCAGCTTGCGGACGTTCGCCCAGCGAGCGGTCCCGTCCCGGCGACGGAGCGTGGCGAGGTCGTATCCGAACGAGGTGGCCGTTCGCTCGACCAGCGACTCCAGCCCTCCCTCGGTGGAGTGATCCCGCAGCTCAGCGAGGATTCCCGCGAACCGCTCGATTCGCTCCAGTTCCTCCGCCGGGATCAGCGCAGCGGCCTCGGCGTCTCCGCGCTCGACCTCGCCGTTCTCGACAAGCTCCCTGACCAGCGGCCAGACGTGATTGAAGAGCTCGCGGCCGTCGTCACCGTGGACGGTGGCGGCGCGCCGAAGCAGCCAGAGCGTGTCTGGCAGGACGGCGCAGGCCGGCGAGGCGAGGGCCCCGAAGAGAGCCTCGTCATCGAGCGGGTTCGCGATCACGGCCAGCAGACAACGCAGGTCGTCGATCTGCTGCTGGGACCAGAAGCCACGGCCGCCGACAACGTAGGGGTCGAGCCCCGCGTCCGCGAGAGCTGTCTCGACTGCAGCGACGTGGGTGAACGCGCGCAGCAGGACGACGATCCCCGCGGGGTCCTCGCCGTCGTCCACCAGCTCCCGCAGCCGGCCCGCCAGGCGCCGCGCCTCCGCCACCTTCGATCCGGAGCTCGGGTCGTCCGGGAGGCGCGGCAGCTCGGTCTCCTCGGCCTCCCATTCCTTTCGGTCGTCGACGGTCAGCAGAAGCTCGGCCGGAGGGGCTCCGTCTGGCTCATCGACGAACGCGGTGAGCGGCTCGAAGCCGGCCAGCAGGCCACGCCCGATCGCGTTGGTCGCGGCGACCAGCCCGGGCCCCGCCCTGAAGTTCCCTGTCAGGGGCAGCGCCACCCCGTTGGCCTCATCCCCCTCCGCGAACCGGCGGTGCTGCTCCCGATAGACCTCGACGTCCGCGTGGCGGAAGCCGTAGATCGACTGGAACTCGTCGCCGACGAGGAACAGGCGCGTATCCGGGCCGCGCAGCTGCTCGATCAGCCGCAACTGGAGCCCGTTCGTGTCCTGGAACTCGTCGACCATGAGGTGGGCGAACTGCTCGCGGTAGCGATCTCGCAGGGGCTCGGACGAGCTCAGCAGCTCGACTGTCTTCAGCTGGAGGTCCTCGAAGTCGAGCGCCGCGCGTTCGGCCTTGAGCTCCTCGTAGCGCGCGCCGAAGCGCACAACCAGGTCGCGGAGCTGCTCGTAGGCGGGACCGAGGACGTGGGCCGCCACGGCGGCCTGAGCGCGTTTCAGGGCCGCGGTGTAACGCTCGCAGGCCTCGCCCTTGAAGGCCTTCGCACCCGACCTGATCTCCAGGGCCCGTAGCTGCTCCAGGAGCTCCTCCTCGGGTGGCGCCGCCGCGTCCAGCGCCATGGCGGCGGCGATGCGCTCGCGGCTCGACACCGCCTGACCGCTTGCCTCCTCGCACTCGGCGTGGGCTTCTGCCGCCGCCTCGATCAGCTTGCCGATCGCGGCTCCGGTGTCCGGAGGAGCCAGCTCCGGGAGCTCCGGCCGCGGATCCCCGTGGCTCCGGAGTTCGTCGTAGGCCCCCCGCGTCATCTCCAAGAGCGTTCGCCGCCGGTTCGCGGCGGCGAGCTCGAGCGCCTCCGGCTCCCCGGTGGCGACCAGGGTCTCGAGCGCCGAGTCGAAGGCGCGCGCGGCGAGCCGCTCGGCCTCGGCCTCATCGACCACCCTGAAGCGAGGATCGATGCCGGCGGCGGCGGGATGGGAGGCGAGGACCCGCCGGCAGAAGCCGTGGATCGTCGAGATCCAGGCCCGCTCGATCCCCTCGAGCGCTGCCTCCAAGGCTTCGAGCTGCTCGCCCTCAGCGACGCGAACGCGCACGGAGAGCTCCTCGCGGATTCGCCGTCGCAGCTGGTCCGCTGCCCGCTCGGTGAAGGTGAAGGCGAGGATTCGGCTCGCGCCGACCTCCGGGTCGAGCGCAGCGGCGCAGAAGCGCTCGACCAGGACCGTGGTCTTCCCGGTTCCGGCTCCGGCGCGGAGGAAGACATCCTGTTCGCGGCTCTCGACCGCGGCGCTCTGCTGTTTGGTGCGCTCCGTACTCATTCCTCCTCGCCCTCCTCGGACCAGGGCTCGTCCTCGGGCAGCCCGCGCTCGCGCCGGCAGATCGGCTGGAAGCTGCACCAGTCGGGGCAGCTGCCGCCGATCGGGTCGCGAATCACCCTGCCTCCCTGGACCGAAGCGACGATCTCCTCGGCCTTCCCCTTGGCGGCATCGAGCGCCGCCTCGAAGTCCTCGTCGCCGAGATGGTCCCTCGGCCGCGGGTCGAGTCCCGCCAGCTCATCCGAGAGCTCCTTTCGCAGGAGGCCCTTGGGCGTGCGGTCACCGGTGCCGCCCAGCGGCCGGTAGAGGCCGCCGGCGAGATCGTGACCCCAGAGCTCGCGCGCAGCGAGCATGTAGAGCTGCAGCTGGAGCTTGCCGCGCTTCTCCAGCATCCCGGCGCCGCCGTCGACCTTGCCGCCCGACTTGTAGTCCTGAACCAGCGCCTCTCCGCCCGGCCCGAGATCGATGCGGTCGATCTGGCCGTGGACGCCGCCGCCGGCCAGAGGAAGCGGCCCCATCTCGGTGTCGTCGAAGCCGAAGGCCGCCTCGGTGTGTGCGGGGGTGAAGGCAGTCGCCGTGGCGGCCTCGTCGGCGAGGAAGGCGAGAACCAGCCCTTCGACTCGATGGAGGGCAGCGGCGGTGTCCGCGAGCTCCCGAGGCAGCCGCTTCTCGCCCATCTCCGAGATCAGCTCCCGCGCCGCTTGACGCCACTGGCCGAGAGTCTCCGGCGTGGGGCGCCCGCCGGGCGTGGGCGGGTTCTCGTAGAGCGCCTCCAGGACCTTGTGAGCAATCGACCCGCTGGTGAGCGGCTCGGCCTCGAGTCCGATCGGCTGTGGCTTCAACTCATGCTGAATGAACCAGCGGTAGGGGCAGGTGGCGTATTCCTCGAGCGTCGAGGGGCCGAAGAGCTTGATCTCCCGCATCCGCTCCAGGACGGGATCGAGCTGCAGGGGCCCGGGTCGCAGGCGGCCGTTCTCGGTCCTCGGCCCGAGCGCGGCCTCCGCTCGCGCCAGCTCGACCTCGCTGGGCGCCGCTTCCGGTTCGAAGACGGACTCGGCCAGGCCACGCCCGCCGGCCTCGGCGACGATCGCCTCGTCGCGCTCCTCCAGATCCTCAGGGAGCGCGGGCGCCAGCAAGTCTCGCACCTCGTCGACGAAGGGCGAGCGCGAGGTGGCGCCTCCCTCGTCATCCGCGCTCCTCCAGGAGAGCCAGAGCCGCTGCTTGGCGCGCGAGAGGCAGACCGAGAAGAGGTAGCGATCCTCAATCTCCGCCTTCTTTCGCTCGGGCAGGGCGAGCGCCCGGCGGGCCTCATCGGAGAGGAGCGGGCCACCGGTGTCGCGGCGCGGGAAGTCCCCATCCTGCATCGAGCAGACGAACAGGTGGGCGACGCGGCGGGCCCGGGCTCTGTACGGGCTGATGACCCGAACGCGGCCCTCGGTCGGACCTCGCCACATCGGCACGTCTAGTTCGGACACGGCCGCGATCACGTCGGCCGCGGAGTGGGGGAGGCCCAGCTCAGCGAGCTCGATCAGCGCTCTTTCGATCTCCGCCCCCGCCCGCAGCTCCAGCGCCCTGTCCTCTTCTGCCACGGCACCCTGGCGGCGGATCGCCGCCTCGGCGATCCAGCGTGCCTGCTTCCCGGCCTCCCGCAACAGCTCGGCTCCAGGATTCGCCCCACGCAGCTTCCGGACCTCCCGCAGGCCGTCGTTCCCGTTCTCCTCGTTGGTGGACCAGGCCTCCAGCGCCTGTTCCGTGGTGCGGAGGCGGCCACGAAGCAGCCGGCGCTCGAACCAGTCGACCATGGAAGGCGAGGCGACGCCGGGGGTCCGCAGGTAGGCGAGCAGGTCCGAGGCGCGGCCGCGGCCGACTGCGGCCTGCAGCAGCGCGATCAGCCCCGCGCCGGTATTGGTCCGGGCAGCGGACATGTCGGCCTGCACGGCGACCGGAATGCGGAAGCGCGCCAGCACCCGGCGGTAGAGGGGACCGCCCGAGCGCGGGTCGCGCAGGACGATCGCGATCTCGCCCGGTGGCGTTCCGTCGCTCAGGAGCCGCGCGACCTCGGTGCCCACGGCCTCGACCTCCGCGAGCTCACCCGCGGAGGCGAGCAGGGCGACGCCACCGTCGTTCTCCACTCGATCACCGGCCTCGCTGAAGCGGCGCTCTACCTCGAACAAGGTGACGCTGCTGGTGAACCGGGACTCGGCCTCCAGCCGCTCGATCGAGACGCCCTCGATGTCCCTGAGCTGGGCGAAGAGGGCCCCGCGCGCCAGGGTCAGCGACTCGCGGTCCTCCCAGGGCAGAGCGATCGTCACCTGGGTGTGGGCGGAGAGCTCTCGCACCAGCTCCAGCTGCTCGACCGTCAGGTCGTCGAAGCCGTAGAGGAAGACCGGCGATTCCCAGGACTCGGGCCTCGTCCGCAGCGCGGAGGTCGCCGCCGCGGCCCGCGAGTGGTCGTCGTGGAGGCCGAGCTCATCCCGAACCCGCAGGTAGGACTCGTACAGCGAGGCGATCTCCACCTCGTAGGGACCGGCGGCCCCGGCCTCCTCCTTCAAGGCCACCGGATCGACCAGAGCGGCCTGGAGCTCTGAGACGAGCTCCTCGAGGGCCGCCGGGAAGCCGGGCCGCCGCGAGGAGGCGGACAGGATCCGCAGCTCCGCCCGCGAGGCGGCTTCCCGGGCCAGCCGAAGCCGCTGCGTCCGGCTGATCGCCGGGCCTGCCTTGGCGTCGGTCGCGCGGGCGACTAGGGCGAAGAGCTCGTCGAAGGTCCCGGCCGTGGCGCCGATCACCGCGTCCCCGCCGCGGGTGAGCTCCTCCTCGAAGCGCTCGACGTCGTCGACGGTGGGGACGACCAGTACAGGGTCGTTCCCGGACATTGCGCGAAATCCGTCGAGGACCGCGCCGGTGCGACCGGAGTTCGGGGGCCCGACGATGAGCTTGAGCGCCATTCGATTCAGCATAGGCGCGCTCGCGGCGCTGCTCCAAGGGGTCTGAGGGCCCCGAAACGGCCTCAAATCCCGCATAACGCGCGGAAACCTGAGCCCGCTTTTTTCCGCCGGGGGCGACTCTACCTTGGCCCTAGATCACACCTCCAGAGCCGACTACGGGAGGCCCCACCGAAATGACACTTTGCTTCGTAGACCCAGCTGACGCGATCAGGGCGATCGCAGACTCGGTCGGCCGAGAGGCCCGCCGCCAACTCCTCGGCGAGGCGGTTCGCGCCTGGGTCGATGAGATCCCAGACGAGGAGCTTCAGGAGCACTACGCCAAGGCCATCTCAGAGCTCGACGAGCACGACATCTCGATGCTCGCCGCCTGGCACGGCTCGATGGAGGTCGGCCAGCCGCTGCCGAACCGGGACTTCCTGATGGGAGCATTCGACTCGCTCGGCAACCACCGCCGCGAGGCCCTCAAGCTCGCCGCCGGATTCCGTGGCGAGGAGGCCTTCGAGGAGGGGATCTCCGAGGAGCGAGCGCTCGACCTGGTGCTCGAGTGGCTCTCACCGCCCCGCGTGATGGAGCTCTGCCGAGAGGCGACCGAGCTCTACATGTGGGACCGGTACGGCAGCGACAACTAGCTCGACCACCGCAATCCGTGCTTACTTGGCGCCGCCGGGTGCGCCCGGATCCTTGATCGCCGCTGCCGCGTCCTTGGCCTTTTCGCCGAGGCCCTCTTTCTTTGTCGCAACGTCCTTGAGTTCGCTGGCGTCTTCCTTCAGAGATTCGACACCACCACGATCGTCGACAACCTTCTTACCTCGCTTGAACAGCTTGCCGAAGTCCATAGCCCTTCCTTCCACAAAATGTTGGAGACCTTGAGCCTAGTGTCGCTGGCGCGTACCTAGAGATCCAGCGCCTCGCGGATCTCGGGGATCGCCTGGTCGTTGTGCCGGTAGTGGACGGCGGACATGCCGAGTTCCCGGGCCGCTGTGCAGTTGACGTCGACGTCGTCGACGAACAGGCACTGATCGGCCGGAACGCCGCCTAGCCGATCGAGGGTGATGTCGTAGATCTCCCGCTCAGGCTTGCGGCAGCCGACGAAGCCCGAGTCGACGACGACCTCGAAGATCTCGTCTACGGGCAGCATCGATCGCCAGAGGGGCTCCCACTCACGGACGTTGTTGGTGAGCATGCCCATGCGGTATCCGCCGTCCTTGGCCTCGCGCATCAGGTCGATCATCGGCGCATTTGGATGGAGCGCGTCGAAGTAGATCTCGCTGAAGCGGTGTAGCTCGGGCCGGTGGCCGAGCGCGGGCTCCAGCTCGTCGCCCAGCTTGCGCAGGAAGTCGGGTTCGCTGAGCTTGCCCTTCTCCAGCTCGTAGAGCGGGTGCGCTCCGTCGGCTTCCTCGATCCGGCCCATCGCCTTCGCGAGCTCCTCGAACGAGATGCCCGTCTGGTCCTGAACCGCGGCGAAGGACTGGACGAGGGGAGTGGTGAGGACGCCGCCGAAGTCCGAGATCACGGTCGTGATCCCGTCCGTCGGGCTCATGCGCGCCACAGCAGATAGCTGCCGAAACCCTCTGTCCCGTCGACATGACACCCGAACAGGCCGGCGGTGGCGTTCCCCGACTCGACGACGCCGAGCGAGCTTCCCGAGACGCGGGTCGCGGCGGCCCGGCTCGACTGGTCGGCGTCCTCGGGCCAGAGCTCGAGGCCGAGCCGGGTCTGCTTCCCGGACCCGTCGTACTGGGTTGAAATCAGCGTCTCCTCGAAGGCCGTGACGGTCTCGCCCTCGAGCAGCCAGCCCGTGGTCTCCTCCTCGCCGTGGCCCTCGGACCCCGGCCGACCCATGGCGGTCGCGATCAGGAAGGACTCGCCGGGGCGCTCGATCGCGAGGTGACGGAAGGCGGCGGCGCCCTCGAGAGGGTCCGCCTTCCAGCGGGCGATGAACCCGGAGCAGCGCAGGGTCTGGCTCCCGCCGGCGGAGCGCACCTCCGCGGCGCAGGCGCTGAAGGTGAGGCCATGCGGATCGCGGCCGTCCCGGTCCGCGAGGGGCACCTCGGCCGTGTGCGGGGCGAGAGTGGCCTCGAGGTTCAGCTCCCCGGCCGTGATCTCGAGGGTCGCGGCGTCGCCGCCCTGCTCGAGCGCAAAGCTCGCGGCCCGGGCCTCGCCCTCGCTGAGCAGCACGGCGCCGGGCTCGGGGAGGTCCCAGGCCAGTCCCCCGATTCCGGCGGCGACATCCCCGAACCCGCAGAGGATCGCTACCTCAGTCAAACGGGTTGCTCCTCGTCTGCGCCTCGGAGCACCCTCGCATCTTCATCCGCCGAAGGGCTCCCGGCCCGGTGGCAGCTCGTCCTCATCGCGGATCTCCTGCCCCGTGCCCTCGATGTCGTCCGGTCGCGGGCCGCTCCGCGGAGGCGCGACCGGCTCCTCCCAGCTGAACAGGTCGTCAGGAGACGGGCCCCTCGGGTACTCGTCCCGGCCTCCCGGTGTCGGCTCGGGTCCTTGGGGAGCAGGCCGCTCCCGGGAGGATCCCGGTGTCCGGACCGAGGTCCAGAGGGTCCCCAGGGCCATGCGCCTGCGGACGATCCGAGACGAGATGCCCCGGACGATCGCCCGAGTCGGCGGGATCAGCAGGAAGAAGCCAAGGATGTCGGTGAGAAAGCCGGGCGTGATCAGCAGGCAGCCCCCGAAGATGATCAGGACGCCGTCGAAGACCTCCTTGTGCGGCAGCCTGTTCTCGGCGAGCGCGCGATTGAACCGGATCCACGCGGCCCGTCCCTGGTGGCGAAGCAGCATCGCGCCGAGCAGGGCATCGAGAAGCAGCAGCACCAGGGTGGGGATCACGCCGATCGCCCCACCGACCTGGATGATCACGTAGAGCTCCGCGATCGGGACGACGATGAAGATCAGGACGAGGAGCCACACGGCCACGGAAGGCTACTCGTGGAGCCGAATCGGCAACCACGCGTTGCGACCCCCCTATCCTTGTTCGAGATGAATCGCGAGCAGGCACAGAGTGAGCGCGACCGGATGGCAGCCGAGCATCCCGAGGCGACCTGGTTCGTCGCCGAGCAGGAACCCGGTGACTGGGCGGTCGTGAGAGTCGGACTGACGCCTGTCGACGAAGTTGGCAGCTCCACCGAGGCTCGACCCAAGCCGGACTACGCTGAGGATCCACAGCCCGCCCAAAACCTGAATTCGCGGGGGTACTGAGATGGCAGCAGAGGCGACAACCGAAGAGGACGTCTACGAGGCGCTCGAGGAGGTCATCGACCCCGAGCTCGGGCTCGATTTCGTCTCCCTCGGGCTCGTCTACGACGTCGAGATCGAGGGCCCCGAGGCCTTCATCACCTTCACGCTGACCACTCCCGCGTGCCCGATCGGGCCGCAGGTCTCGGAGCAGATGCGCGAGTTCGTCGGCCAGCTGAAGGGCGTCGAGAAGGTCCACCCGAAGATGGTCTTCGACCCGCCGTGGTCGCCGGAGATGATGTCCGAGGACGCGAAGTTCGCGCTCGGGTACTAATCGCTGCAAATACGCGGTTTTCGCCTGCGGGGGACCCCCGTAGAAGTGGCTCCATGCAGTACTCAGAGAAGCGATTTCGGAGAGTGCCACTTTGCGCGGAAAGCAGCGGTTTCGGCGCCAAGGCGATTGTTGTTCTGTGGTCCCCCACGATGCGGGATGGGTTGGCAACACCGATCCGGATGGGGATTCGCGGGGTTAGCGTTGATAGAGGCCCATGGAGAAGCTCTCCATTCATCGTCCAGCAACCCTCACGTGCATGCTCGCGCTGCTGCTCGCCGCGGGTGGGACGCTCGTATCGACTGCGGGCGCCCAGGCGGCCGAGCACCGCGGGGCCGTGCTGGTCAAGGACATCAATCCGGGTCGCTCCCCCAGCATCACCACCAACGGCGGCGGTAATTGCGGCTGCATCTACAACGGGGGCGACCTCACCAACGTCCGCGGGACCCTCTACTTCAGCGCCAACGACGGCAAGCACGGCTTCGAGCTGTGGCGAAGCGACGGCACGGGGCGAGGGACGAGGATGGTCAAGGACATCAACCCTGGTCGGGACGGGAGCGACCTCTCCAGGATCACGGCCGTCAACCGCATCATCTACTTCACGGCCGACGACGGCGTCCACGGGGACGAGCTCTGGCGAAGCGACGGCACGGCGCGGGGGACGAGGATGGTCAAGGACATCAACCCCGGCAGCCGGAGCGGTCACCCCTCATTTTTCACCGACGCCAACGGCGTTCTCTACTTCTCCGCCTTCGACGGCACCGATGCCGGGCTGTGGCGAAGTGACGGCACCGGGGCGGGGACGACTTTGGTCAAGGAGGGGGTGGGCGCTGCCCCCCTCATCGACGTCAACGGCACCCTCTACTTCGGCAGCTCCGGCGGCTTCTATTCAGATCTGTGGCGAAGCGATGGCACCGCGGCGGGGACTACCTTGGTCAAGTCCCACTTGATTGATTTCTCGGGCTTCACCGACCTCAACGGAACCCTCTACTTCAGCACTGGCGGCTCTAGCTTCCAGGGCCCCGCGCTGTGGCGAACCGACGGCACGGAGGCCGGTACGACGATCGTCAAAGACTTCAACATCGGGAGCTCCCTCTACCTCCAGCCAACGTCAGCGGGCACCCTCTACTTCACAGCGTCCCTCGGACCCGGTCCCATCCCGAATGAGCTGTGGCGAAGCGACGGCACCGAGGCCGGCACGACCCTTGTCAAGCAGATCCAGGGCTTCCCCATTCTTGGCCTCGTCGTCATCAAGCGGATCCTCTACTTCACCGGCGGGGGAGGGCTGTGGCGAAGCGACGGCACACCGCAGGGAACCACCCTGGTCAAGGGAAACCGCCCCGGTGTCGGCTTCGGCCCCGAATTGCTGGCTACCGCCAAAGGAATGCTCTACCTCGTCGGCAGCGACAAGAGGCACGGCCAGGAGCTCTGGCGAAGCGACGGCACCCGCGCCGGGACGACCATCGTCAGGGACATCCGCCGTGGCAGCAGCAGCAGCGAGCCCACGAATCTCACCGCGGTCGGTGGCACCCTTTTCTTCACCGCCAAGGACGGCAGGCACAACAGGGAGCTGTGGAGGGCCGGGCCACCACCATGCGCGAAGGGGAAGTGCAAGTAGGGATAGGACTCCTCGTAGCTGGCCAACACGAGGCCCAGCGGATCCCCTGCAAATCTGGGATTCCGCAGCCTTGGACAACCTGGGCCATCACGGCGGCGGTCGAAGATGATGTCCGAGGACGCGAAGTTCGCGCTCGGGTACTGAGTTCACGCGGGCTTTGTCCTGACTTCAGCCATTCCCTCGCTATTTTTCCACTAGTTCCTCCGAACACTTGACAAATCCCACGAAGTGGGTAAGGGTTCGCGCCCGTGGAATCGGCCGACTCCGGATCGCTCCGATCACTGCGTGAGCTCAATCGCGGCCGCGTCATCGACGCGCTCCGCGGCCGAGGCACCGCCAGCAGGGCCGAGCTCGCCAGGGCGACTGGCCTTTCCCGCTCGACGGTTTCGAGCATCGTCTCCGACCTGATCGAGTCCGGGCTCCTCACCGAGCAGCCCGAGGCCACCGGGGTCGCGCATGGAGAGAGCGGCGGCAGGCCGCCGGTGCTGCTCTCCCTCAATCCCTCCGCCGGCCTCGCCCTGGGCGTCGACTTCGGCCACAGCCACCTTCGGGTGGCGGTGTCAGATCTTTCCCACGAGGTGCTCGCGGAGTCCTGGCGCGAGCTCGACGTCGACCATTCGGCCGAGGAGGGATTGGATGCTGCGGCGCAACTGGTCGACAAGGTTCTCAAGGAAGCGAGGGTCGATCGCAAGGGCGTGATCGGGGTCGGAATGGGCCTGCCCGGGCCGATCAACAGAGCGACCGGGGCGGTCGGCTCCTCATCGATCCTGCCCGGCTGGGTCGGCGTGAACGCCGCGATGGAGATGGAGCGCCGGCTTGGGCTCCCGGTGAGCGTGGAGAACGACGCGAACCTCGGGGCTCTGGCGGAGTTCGTCTGGGGATCGGGCCGGGGCCATTCGGATGTCGTCTACATCAAGCTCTCGTCGGGGGTCGGGGCGGGCCTGCTCTTCGCCGGGCGCCTTCATGAGGGGGCCGGCGGGACCGCGGGGGAGATCGGCCACATCCCGGCGCAGAACGGGACGGCGATCTGCCGCTGCGGCAGCCGGGGCTGCCTCGAAACCGTTGCATCAGCCCGGGCGATCGCCGAGCAGCTCGGCGTCAGCCGGGGCGAGCAGGTGTCCCCGAAGGATCTGCTGGAGCTGATCGCTGACGGCGACCCCGCGGTGAGCCGGCTGATCGGCGAGGCCGGACGCGAGATCGGCGTGGCGCTGGCGAGCCTCTGCAATCTCATCAATCCCAGCTGCGTGATCATAGGCGGCGACCTGAGCGCCGCCGGAGAGCTGATCACTGAGCCCGTGTTGGAGTCGATTCGCCGCTACGCAATCACCAGTGCGGCGGAGCAGGTCAACGTGGTCGCCGGCGTCCTGGGAGAGCGCGCAGAGCTGCTCGGCGCCCTCGCCCTCGTCCTGCACGCGACCGACGGTGTGGTCGGTGCGGGCCCGCCGGCGCAGGTGGCCGCATGACATCCGGGCGGAACAGGCCGATGCACTCCTAGCCCGGCCGGATCGCGGCCGCCGCCGCGGCGAAGCGCTCGCCGAGCTCGGGGTCGTCGTCGAGCTCGAGCACCGCGCCCAGCGCCGCCGCCCAGCCGTGGCAGAAGAGACGCCAGCCGTCGTGGACTTCGAGCCCGGCCTCCGCTGCCTGGGCGCGGGCGCGGTCCAGGAAATGCAGTTCGCCGCGGTAGTTGAGTTCCCAGACAACGGCCCCCTCCGGGAACCTAGCCCGATCGGTGATCGGTGAGCCGGGGCGGTCCTTGCCGAGGCCGGTCGCATTGACGATCAGCGAGCCAGGCGGCGCAGCGGCGATCAGATCGTCCCAGGGGCCGTCGCCCGCCCGGGCGACGATCGGCCGCGGCGCGAGCCGGGCCGCCTCGCCCAGTGCCGCCTCGCTGCAGTCGGCGCACACGACTCGTACCGGTTCCGCGCGGCTCGCGAACAGGTGGTAGATCAGCGCCCTGGCCGTACCACCGGCGCCGATGCAGACCACCTCACCCTCGCGCTGCGGCCAGACGCGATCGACGACGCGGCCGACCGAGATGGAGTCGCGCGCGTATCCGTGCAGCTCACGGCCGGCCCGGCGCACCGCGTTCATCTCCTCGCAAGCGCGAGCGATCGGGTCGAGCTCGGCGAACAGCCGGTGGCCAGCTTCGAACAGCGCGACCTTGTGCACGCTGACCACCGCCCCCGCGACGCGCCCCGGGGCGGTGCGCAGCTCCTCGAGCAGCTCGACGTAGCGAGCGCCGGGCGAGCCGGGCTCGACGTCGACGCCGCGCACCTCGCACGGCGCCGGCAGCAGCTCCCGCCACAGCGGGATCGCGCGATGGATCAGCGACCCGGCGGTCTTGACGCCGACGAACCAGACCTCGGTCACGGCCGATCAGGGAGCCCCGACCGCGACCGCCTCGCCGCCGCGCTCGGCCGAGCGGTAGAGGGCCTCGATCGCCCGCGCCTGGCCGAGCGCGTCGTCCCGCCCCAGCAGCGGCTCGGCGGTGCCGCGAATCGCGGCGCTCATGTTCTCGAACTCAAGCCGGTAGGCGGGGGCGGCGGGGACCTCGACCCGCTCGGTCGTGCCGCCGCGGACGAGCTCGATCCCCGGGGCGCCGACCAAGAAGGGGGTGGGGATACTCAGCGTCCCATCCGAGCCGACGGCCTCAACGAGGCTGTTGTCTGGGACGTCGAAGCCGCAGTCGAAGTGGCCCAGCACGGCCCCGTCGAAGACCAGCGTGGCGGCGAAGCGCACGTCGACGCCGCTCGGCCCGAGCACCTGGGTGCCGATCACAGTCTCGGGCTCGCCGGCGAGCAGCCGCGCCCCGCTCACGCAGTAGCAGCCGACGTCCATCAGCGCGCCGCCGTCGAGTTCGGAGCGCAGTCGGATGTTCTCCCCCTCGCCGAGCGTGAATCCAAAATGGGACCGCACGACGCGCAGCTCGCCGATCGCGCCCTCGGCGACCAACTCGGCCGCCCGCCGGGTCTGCGGGTGGTGGCGGTACATGAACGCCTCCATCAGGATCCGTCCTGCGCCATCCGCCACGTCGAAGGCCCGCTTGACCTCAGCTGCGCGTCGGTCGAGCGGCTTCTCGCAGAGCACATGCTTGCCGGCCTCGAGCGCTCGGATCGCCCACTCGACGTGCATTGAGTTCGGCAGTGGCACGTAGACGGCCTCCACGTCGGGGTTGGTGAGCAGCGCCTCGTAGGAGCCGTGGGCGCGAGCGAATCCCCGCTCCTCCGCGTGGCGCTGCGCTGCCTCCTCCGAGCGGCTCGCCACCGCCACCAGCTCGATCGCGTCCGAACCCTCCAGCTCCGGTAGGACGCGGTCGTTGATGCCGGCGAGGGAGACGATCCCCCAGCGCACGGGCTCGGCGGCTCCGGTCATGGTTCCTCCTTCATCTCCGCTTCGAAGGGCGTCAGGGCGGGGTAGAGCTCACGGAAGCGAGCGTATCCCTCGTCGTAGACCGATGCCCAACCCGGATCGGGCTCGGTGCGGTCGGCGATGCGGACGCAGGCGGCGACCGCCTCGGCCGCGTCGGCGAAGGCACCGCTCGCCACGCCGCCGAGCAGGGCGGCCCCGAACGCGGCTCCCTCCTCGGCCGCCGCGGTGCGCTCCAGCGGCATCCCGAGCACCGAGGCGACGATCTGGCGCCACAGCTCGCTGCGCGCCCCGCCGCCCGACACGCGGCCGACCTGCGCCGGCGCCCCGACCGCGCGCAGCAGCTCGAGCGAGTCGCGAAGCCCGTAAGCGACGCCCTCGAGCACCGCGCGCACCAGCGCCCCACGGTCGTGGCGAAGCGACAGGCCCGCGAAGGCGCCGCGCGCGTTCGGGTCGGCGTGAGGCGTTCGCTCGCCGGCCAGGTAGGGGGCGAAGAGCAGCCCCTCCACGGCGGGCGGCCACCCTGCCGCCGCCGCGGTCAGCTCCTCGTAGCTCGCCCTGCCGAGCGCGTTTGAGAGCCAGCGCAGTGACCCGGCCGCCGAGAGCATCACGCCCATCGCGTGCCAGGTGCCGGGCACGGCGTGGCAGAAGACGTGCAGCCGAGCCTCGGGCTCGGGCCGGTAGGCGGGCAGGGCGCCGAACACCACACCGGAGGTGCCGAGCACAATGGAAAGCGGGCCCGGCCGGTCGACGCCGACCCCGAGCGCCCCCGCCGCCTGATCGCCGGCGCCGGCGATCTCGGTCGACTCGAAGACGGGAGGAAGCCAGTTCGCGGGGAGCTCGAGCGCTTCAAGCACCTCGGTGCTCCAGCGCCGCTCGCCGACGTCGAACAGCAGCGTCCCCGAAGCGTCGGCGGCGTCGGTCGCGTGCTCGCCGGTGAGCCGCAGCCGGACGTAGTCCTTGGGCAGCAGCACGCGGTGCACGCCCGCGAATGTCTCCGGCTCGTGGCGGCGCAGCCAGAGCAGCTTCGGGGCCGTGAACCCGGCCAGCGCCCGGTTGCCCGTCAGCTTGATCAGGCGCTCGAACCCGAGGCGCTCCTCGATCTCGGCGCACTCCCTGCCGGTGCGCTGGTCGTTCCACAGGATCGCCGGGCGCAGGACGCGGTCGTGCTCGTCGAGCACGACCAGGCCGTGCATCTGGCCGGAGAGGCCGATCGCCGCCGGCTCGACGCCCAGCTCAGCAAGCGCCGCCTGGCTTGCCTGCCACCAGTCCTCGGGGTCCTGCTCAGCCCACCCCGGGCGTGGCGTGGACAGCGGATAACCGCGCTCGGCGCTGGCTACGACGTCGCCGCGGCGAGAGATCGCGATCGCCTTGACGCCGGTCGTGCCGACGTCGAGTCCGACTAGGGGTCGCATCGGCGACGGCCGCCGCCGCTCAGGCGCCGAGCGCCGCGTAGACCAGCTCGTAGGCCGCGACCGCGTCCTTCCGCTGCTGCGCCTCGCGCAGCGCCGGCTCGTCGATTCGCGCCGCGACGGAGTCGATGAACCGCCATTGCATGACGCTGCGGCGCACCGCCTCCACCTGGTCTTCGGTGTACGGGTAGAGGTCGAAGCCGAGGTGCTCGCCGTTCTCGCCGTAGCCGGCCCGGCGCAGTTCGAGAGCCAGCTCGAGCGTCTCCATGAAGGCAGTGGTCCCGACCATGTTGTCGTCGTCGAAGGTGCCCCAGCCGGAGTTGGCGTGCTGATGGCCGAGTAGCCCCTCCGCGGCCAGCAACGCCGCGTACTCGGCGAGGTTCTCGTCGTTCATAAGCAGGTGCTGCCAGTCCATGTTGAACTTGACGTTGTCGATCCCTCGGGCGCGCAGGGTGTGAACGATGTGCAGCGCCATGCCGACGTTGCGCATGAAGATCTTCATCGCCGGCTCGGAGTTCTTGTGCTCGAGGAAGAGCTGCACGCCGTGCTCCTTGCAGCGCTGCGCAGCCTCGCCGATGCCGTCGATCAGCCGTGCCCAGCTCTCTCCGTAGGGCGTCTGGAACGGGTAGTTGTAGCCCTCGATACCGGGCCAGAGCAGGAAGTTGGCGCCGAGCTGCCCGGCGAAGTCCGCCGCCTCGAGGGTGAGTCGCTGCGCCTCGGCGCGTACCGCATCGTCAGGCGAGGAGAGCCCGCCCTTGCCGAATCGGGGGTCGAGGTGCAGGCCGGTGGCGACGCAGTAGACGCCGTGGCCGTCGAGCGCTTCGCGCACCTCGTCGAGGTTGTCCGGCGAGAGCTCCTGCGGGTAGTGAAACTCGTAATCGTCGATCAGCTCCCCGAGTCCCGTGACGGCGCGATGCACCTTCTCTGCGGTGCTGTCGGCCGCGTGCTCGGGCTGGTAGCCGCCCGGCACGAAGCGGGTGACCATCGGCCCGAAGGCCCAGATTCCAAGGCTCGTCTTCATCGCTCCACGCCTTTCTCTCTTTGAGTTCGTCTTCCCGTTCCGTCAAGCGCGGCCTCGATCGCCGCCGGCACCTCCGGATCGGCCAGCGACTCGAAGCTCCGGTCGGCCTCGAGGACGGTCTCGGGAACCGAGGGCACGCCGATCACGAACATTCCCGCCGACCGCGCCGCCGCCACGCCGGGTGGCGAGTCCTCGATCGCCACCGAGCGCGCTGGATCGACGCCGAGCAGCTCGCAGGCGCGCAGGTAAAGGTCGGGCGCCGGCTTGGCGGCGGCCACGTCCTCGACCCCGAGCGTGACGTCGAACCCCTGCTCGACGCCAACTCGCCGCAGGCCGGTGAGCAGGTGGCGGCGCGGCGCGTTGGAGGCCACGGCGACCGGCCAGCGCCCGCGCAGCGCGTTGAGCAGCTCCAGCGCGCCGGCCCGCGGCACGGCGCCCGCCGCGATCTCGTCCACCGCCAGCTCGTACATCTCGGCGCTCGCCTCGGCGCCCTGGCCGGGCGGATCGAGGAGGCGTTCGAGCACCGCGGCTGCGGTGACCGGCGCGGTGCCGACCAGCGCCTGCTTTGCCGCCAGGTCGAAGACCTGCCCGCGGCGCTCGAAGACTGCCCGCTGCGCGCGCGTCCAGCAGGGCTCGGTGTCAAGCAGCAGGCCGTCGTTGTCGAACACGATTCCCGCCGGCTCGGAACCTTCGCCCATCGTGGGGAATTCTCTCATCTGAGAGGATTCGGCCGTGGAACAGCGAGAGATGAGGCGCCTCGGCCGCTCGGCCGGCGTGGTTGGGCTCGGGACGTGGCAGCTGGGCGCCGACTGGGGCGAGGTCGACGCCGACCATGCGCGGGCGACCCTCGACGCCGCCGTCGAGGCGGGCGTCACCTTCTTCGACACCGCGGATGCCTACGGCGACGGGCGCAGCGAGCAATTCTGCGGGGAGCTGCTCACGCGCCACCCCGGCGCGGGACTGACCGTGGCCACCAAGATGGGACGGCGCGTCGAGCAGGTGCCCTCCAACTACAACCGGGAGGCCTTCCTGGACTGGAACGATCGCTCGCGCCGCAACCTCGGAGTCGAGACGATCGATCTCGTCCAGCTCCACTGCCCGCCGAGCGAGGTCTACGCGAACGACGCGGTCTTCGAGGCACTCGACGAGATGGTCGCGGATGGGCGGATGGGAGCCTACGGCGTCTCGGTGGAGACGTGCGACCAAGCGCTGGCGGCGATCGCGAGACCCGGGGTGGCGACCGTGCAGATCATCCTCAACTGCCTTCGGCTCAAGCCGCTCGAGCAAGTGCTGCCGGCCGCCAGCGAGGCCGGGGTGGGGATCATCGCCCGCGTGCCGCTCGCGTCGGGGCTGCTCTCAGGGCGCTACGACGAGCACACCACCTTCGCCGCCGACGATCACCGCGCCTACAACCGCCACGGCGAGGCTTTCGACGTCGGCGAGACGTTCTCCGGTGTCCCGTTCGAGGTCGGTCTCGATGCGGTGCGCGAGCTCGCCGGCCTGGTGCCGCCCGGCGTCGCGATGTCGCAATTCGCGCTGCGCTGGGTGATCGATCAGGCGGGGGTGAGCGTCGTAATCCCCGGTGCGCGCAATCCCGAGCAGGCGCGCCAGAATGCCGCCAGCGCGGCGCTCGAGCCACTCAGCGCCGAGCAGCTCGCCGGCGTCGCCGAGGTCTACGGGCGCCTGATCAGCCCGCACGTCCACTCTCGCTGGTGATGACGTCGAGCGCCGCCTCCAGCGCTCCCTGGCCCTCGAGGAAGTCAACCGTCGTGTAGCGCGCGCGCAGGCGGTTCGAGTAGCGAAAGCCCGCCCGCAGCATCGCCTCGTCGAGGCCGAGGAAGCCCGGCTCTGCGGGGATGGCTGCGGTCTCCAGCGCCGCCTCGACCGAGCGGGACACCTCCAGCGCCGGGGCAAGTGCCGCACGCAGGTCGTCCCAGCGCTCGGGGGCAGGCCACGTTGCCGCGCCGGCCTCCAGGAATTGGCGCTTCCCATCGATCGCCTCGCGGAGCGACGGCGAGGGCTCTCCGAGCCACTCGCGCGCGGCGCGGTCGAGCGGCTCGTAGGCGCGTGGGGGACCGAGCGCGCCGACCCCGCCGCCGAAGGCGTGGCGCTGCAGGCGGATCGCAAACCGGGTGGCGAAGCCGACCTGGAGCCCGTGCGGGAAGTGGGGGCGGAGCCCGCGGCCCGCGAGCAGATCCCAGAAGTGCGAGGCATGATGCTCGCAGCCGCTGGCGGGGCGCGAGCTGCCGGCCATAGCCATCGCGATTCCGGACTGCAGCAGTCCCTCCAGCAGTCCCTCCACGGCCTCCCGCTCGCCGGCCAACACGGCGCCGGCATGCCGCGCCGCCTCGCGCAGCGGGCGCAGCACCCGCGCGTCCACCGCCTCGCAGTAGCGTTCTCCGTAGAGCAGGTGCGCGGCGAGCCAATCGGTTCGCGCGCTCGCCTTTCCGAGCAGATCGCCGAGCCCGGCTCGGGTCAGCTCGGCCGGCGCGGCGGCGATCGTCGCCGGGTCGGCGAAGATCGCCTCCGGCGCGCGCGCGGGTAGCGTCACCTTGAGCCCCTCGAGCTCCAGCGCCGCGACGCTCGAGGCGTAGCCGTCCATCGAGGCCGCGGTTGGGACGCTGACGAAGTCGCGGTCGGCGAGCTCGGCGGCGTAGCGCGTGAGGTCGGTGATCACCCCCGAGCCGACCGCGACCACGCCCGCCTCGGGCCGGGCCCCGAGCGCCTCACGGGCGGCGGCGAGCGCCTCGTGATCGGCGCGCAGGCCGCTGCGATGGGCGTAGCGCATCCGCGCGACCGGGATCCCCGCCGTCTCCAGCTCGCGAGCGACGGCCTCACCGGCGGCCTCCTCGGTGTTCGCGTCCATCACCGCGACCGCCTCGCGCCACCCGCGCGCGCCGGCGAACTCGGCCAGCGCTGCGTTGGCGTGCTCAGCGACCACGATGGTCTCCGTGCGGACGCGGTGGGTCATCCCGCAGGAGCAGCGCTCGGCGCCGCCCGGGAGCTCTAGCTCGGGTGCGCCCGGGGCGGCGCTCCCACTCACTACGCCTGTCCGTAGTAGGCGCGCGGCCCGTGCTTGCGGGTGAAGTGCTTCTCGCGCACCGCCGCTGCCAGCGGTCCGACGGCCGGATCGAGCGCGACCGTCAGCGCCGCCAGGCGCGCCACCTCCTCGAGCGTGACCGCGACCTCGACCGCCGCCGCCGGATCACCGGCCCAGCAGAACGGGCCGTGTCCGCGCGCGAGTGCGGCCGGAACCTCGTCTATCCCACGCTCGCCGACCGCGTCGACGAGCGCGATCCCAGTGGCGCCCTCGTAGTCGCGCTCGACCTCATCGGCCGAGAGCGGGCGCGTGACCGGCACCGGCCCCGGGCAGAGGTCGGCGTGAGTGGTGCCGAGGATCGGGATCTCGCGCTCGGCTTGCGCCCACGCGGTCGCCCAGGTCGAGTGGGTGTGAACGATGCCGCCGATCGACTCGAAGGCCCGGTAGAGGGCGAGGTGGCTCGGTGTGTCGGTGGACGGGCGCCGCTCGCCCTCGACCCGATTGCCGTCCAGATCGACGAGCACGATGTCGGCGGCGCTCATCTCCTCGTAGTCGATCCCGCTCGGCTTGATCGCCACCAGCCCGCGCTCGCGGTCGATCCCGCTCACGTTTCCCCAGGTCAGGGTCACGAGGCCATGCGCCGGCAGCGCGAGGTTCGCAGCCAGGACTTGCTCTCGCAGCGCCTCCAGCACGAGAACTAGATCTCGTGGTAGTCGAGGTCGAGGAGCTCGGCGAAGCGCCGCCAGCGCTCGGTCTGGTCGCCGAGGTTGACCACGAAGTGGTGCGTGCCGCCGAGCCCCAGCCAGTCGTCGAGAAAGGACCGCATGCCGCTCGTGGGCCGGAAGTGGAAGTAGGGCATCTCGACGTTCGGCAGCTCGGGCGTATCGAGCACCTCGCCCCTGCCCACCACCAGCCGGAAGGCCTCGCCCTCGAGCGGGATCAGGTTGGCCGTCGTCGCCGGGCCCGGCTGGGCCGAGAAGACGGTGGTCGGCGGATTGCCGAGGCCGCCGATGCCGAGCTCGCGGTCGATTAGTCGCACCGGCCGGTCGCGGCGCGCCACCTTCCAGTTGCCCTCGCCCATGTGGCTGACCAGCACCGAGTCGAGCTCATAGTCCATGGCGTACATCTCGCTGAAGTTGGCGTCCCCGATCAGAGTCTGGGCGGCGCACATCAGCGACGCGGTCGCCATGTCGCCCTCGGCGGCGAAGGCATAGCCGTCCGCCATCAGGTCCGAGGCCGCGAGCAGCGGCAGCTGCTCGAAGCGTCCGTCGCGCCCCACCGACTCGAAGTGGAACGAGAAGCCCCGATAGGCGTGCTCATCGAGCAGCCCCCGCAGCGCAACTTCCATTCGCACCGCATAGGCATGCGCCTCGCGCGGCAGCTTCGGATCGACCTCGAACAGCTCCGCGTGGCGGCCGATGACCTCCTCGATCTGGGCCTCGGAGACGTCCTGCATGCGCGCGTAGAGGTCCCCGAGGCTCTCGTTGACGACCACCGGTCCGAGCACGCGCAGCAGCGCCGGCGGGTCGTAGAGGATGTCGCCCATGCCGTTCATCGGGTAGCCCAGCAGAGCGATCTGGGTGGCGCGCAGCGCGGTCACTGCCTGCGCCGCCCGCGCCCAGTCCTCGAAGCCGCTCGCGAACTCCGGCGACTGCCAGTCCCCGGTCAGGACCGAGAAGGGCACGCCGGTGCGCACCAGGGCGTTGGCCTGGTCCTGGGCGCCGTGGATGCCCTGGTTGTAGGTGAGATCCGCCATGTCCCAGGCCGCGGTCACCGAGCGCTCGGGCTGGACGTTGGCGAGCAGGATCGGCAGCCGGGTGTCGAGCAGGGCGCGCACGGTTCGCATCGCCGGGCCGTAGGTGAGCATCACGATCGCCACACCATCGACCTCGCTGGCGCGCAGCTCGGCGAGCAGCGCCTCGACGTCCTCGCGGTTGCGGGCCGGGCGGGAGAACTCGACCTCCGCGACCTCGGCGAGCCGCTCGCCCACCTCCCGCGCGAAGCCAGCCTGGCGTTCGGTGATCCCGGGGACCATGTCGTCGTAGAGCTCCTGCATGATCCCGAGCAGTCCGATCCGGGGTTTGGCGTCAGTGCTCATCGGGACCTCCTCTCGATCCGCACGCGCTTCAGGTCGTGCAGCATGTTGGCATGGCTTTGCCCGAGCATGTCATGGAGCTCGCGGAAGATCGCGTAGACGCGCTCATAGACGGCGCCCGCCTCGGCGTCGGGCGCGTAGCTGCGGGCGATCGGGGGCCGGGTGGCGGCGATCGCCGCCTCGATGTCGTCGAACGCGCCGCCCGCCACCGCGCCGAACAGCGCCGCGCCCCGGGCGGGGATCTGCGTCGAGGCGGGCACGCGCACCGGGCGGCCGCTGGTGTCGGCCAGCAGCTGCATGGTCAGTGGGCTCTTCTCGGCGATCCCGCCGCAGGCGACGATCTCATCGAGCTTCATCCCATACTCCTCGAAGTTGTCCATGATCCGCCGGTTGCCGAAGGCGATCGCCTCCAGCAGCGCCCGGTAGATCTCGGCCTGGCCGGTGTGCAGCGTGAGGCCGGCGATGACCCCGCTCAGATCGGCGTCGGCGAGAATCGTGCGGTTGCCGTTCCACCAGTCGAGCGCCACCAGCCCGGTCTGGCCCGGGCCCAGCAGCGCCGCCTCGCGCTCCAGCCCCTCGTAGGCGCCCTCGCCGCCCCCGATCGCTTCGACGAACCAGGCGAGCATGTCGCCGACCGCCGCCTGCCCAGCCTCGTAGCCGTAGAGGCCGGGCAGGATCCCGTCCTTGACGACGCCGGTGATCCCGCCCATGAGAATCTCCTCGCGGTCGATCACCAGGTCGCAGATCGATGTCCCCACCACCATCACGAACGTCCCGGGCCGATCGACGCCGGCCCCCGGCACCGAGACGAACGAGTCGACGTTGCCGACTGCGATCGCGGTGGACTCGGCCAGCCCGGTGCGCGCCGCGACCTCGGCGCGCAACGTGCCGGCGGGGCTGCCGAGCTGATGAAACTCGGTTCCGAGCTTCTCGGCGGGCTCTGAGAAGCCCGGGTAGGCGGCCTCGAAGAAGGCCGCGTCGGGCAGCCCCTCGCGCTCCGACCAGCACGCCTTGTAGCCGGCAGTGCACGTCGCTCGGCGCTCGTTGCCGGTCAGCCACCACACGATCCAGTCGGTCGCCTCGATGAAGCCGTAGGCCTCGTCGTAGACCCCGCGGTCCTCCAGCCAGAGCTCGATCAGCTTCGGGAAGTACCACTCGGAGGAGAGCTTGCCGCCGTAGCGGGCCAGGAAGGCCTCGCCGCGCTCGTCGGCGACCATGTTGAGTCGGTCGGCCACCGGTTGGGCGGCGTGGTGCTTCCAGAGCTTCGGCCAGGCGTGCGGGTGCGAGCGCCAATCCGGCAAGTTGCACAGGGGCACGCCCTCCGCGGTGACCGGCAGGACGGTGCAGGACGTGAAGTCCACGCCGAGCCCGACGACGTCGGCGCCCGCGACTCCGGCGTCGGCGAGGACGGCCGGAATCGCCGTCTCGAGCACCGATACCCAGTCGTCGGGATCCTGGAGCGCCCAGTCGGGCGGCAGCTCCTGGCCCGTGGCAACTAGCGCCCGGTCGATGACTCCGCTGGGATAGCGGACCTCGCTCACCGCCGCCTCCCGACCGGTCGCGAGGTCGAGCAGGAGCGCACGCCCGGACTCGGTCCCAAAATCGAGCCCGATCGCGTAGCCGGACCCCGTCAACGCCTCCGGCAACGGCTACGGCTCAAGCGTGAACCTCATCGACCGGCCTCGGCGCCGCGCGGGACCGGCCCCGCGGCCTCCGCCTGTCTCGCTTCCTGCCGGGCGCGGCGGTACTGCTCGACGACGATCTGGGTGAGCTCCTCCACCGAGGTCTCCGAGGTCGGCTTGTCCAGGGCGATGGCGCCTTCCTGGAGCAGGTTGACCCGGTCGCAGGTGGCCAGCACGTGGACGTAGTTGTGGAGAATCATGATGATCGAGACGTCCCCCTTCTCCTTGAGCCGGTCGATCAGCTCGAGGATCAGCCCGCCCTCCTTCGCCCCCATCGCCGCCAGCGGCTCGTCGAGCAGGAGGATGTCGGCCTCGCCGCCGTAGATCGTTCGCGCGACCGCAACCGCCTGCCGCTGTCCGCCGGACATGCGGGCCACGGGGGAGTTGAGCGACGGGATGTTGATCCCGATGTCGTCGAAGGCCCGGCGTGCCTCTCTCTTCATCTTGCCGTTGTCGACGAAGGGCAGCGGCAGCCGCAGCCGCTCGCGCTTCAGGAACATGTTCTGGTAGGCCGTCAGCTCGTCGACCAGCGCCAGGTCCTGGTAGACGGTGTCGATCCCCTGCGTGCGCGCGTCGTCGACGCTCTTCGGCTCGTAGGGCTCGCCGCGCAGGAGCATCCTCCCGCGGTCCTGCTTGTGGAAGCCGCAGAGGATCTTGAGCAGCGTCGATTTCCCAGAGCCGTTGTCGCCGAGCAGCCCCAAGACCTCCCCCTTGTTCAGGCGGAGGTCGATGTCCCGCAGCGCGGTGATCGGGCCGAAGCTCTTCGCGATGTGCTCGACGCGCAGGACCTCCTCCGGCGCCGTGCTCGTGGCGCCCTTCGTTCCGGCGCCCGTCGGAGACTCAGACACGTATCGCACCCCTTCGAGCCCGCTGGACGAACACGTTCAGGGTCATGGCGATGAGGATCGCGATCCCCGTGTAGAGGAAGAGGTAGTTGGCGTTCACGCCCTTGATGATGAGGCCGTCGTTGAGGACGCCGAGGAACACCGCCCCAATCAGCGCGCCGACGACGGTTCCCGACCCGCCCTTGAGCAGCGTGCCGCCGATCACCGCCGCCGAGATGCCCTCGAACAGGACCTCGTTGGCGCCCGACGGATCGGGAGTGGCCGTGGTCGTCCGCACGGCCTCGAAGATCCCCACCAGGCCGGCGAGGGTCGCGCAGAGCACGAAGTTGCGAATCAGGTTCCAGGGAACGTTGATCCCGGCTTCGGCCGCCCCGAGCCGGTTGCTGCCCACCGACACCGTATAGATCCCCCACCGCGTGAACGTCAGGACCACCTGGAGGATGGCGACGATCGCGAGCGCCCAGATCAGCTCGGAGTAGGTGCCGGCGCCGAAGATTTGGGCGAAGGTGCTGACGTGCGTGACGGACGTACCGGGCATCGCGACCTGCTGAGCGTGTGAGATCACGAGCGTCAGGCCCGAAATGCTGAACAGCATCCCGAGCGTCACCACGAACGACGTGATGCCCACCACGGCGACGAAGAAGCCGTTGATCGCGCCGATCATCATGCAAACGACAAGGGTGAGGATCAGCGCCGGCACAAGTGCGAGGCCCACGTCGGTGGCGAGTTTCTCGAAGACGAACGGCGCGAACAGGTAGACGGCGCCGATCGAGAGGTCGATCTCGCCGTTGATCATCACGAAGACCTCGCCCGCGCCGAGGATCGCGAACGGAGCGAAGTACGGGAGCAGGTTCTTGAAGTTGTCGGTGGTGGTGAAGTGGTCCGTCGTCGCGGCGAAGTAGATGATCGTGACGAGCGTCACGAGGATCACGCTGCCCTCGCGAAGGGTCAGCAGGCTCCTGAGCGCCCGCCGGCCGAATCCCGCCCGGGCGTCGAGGGCCGGGGAATCTGGTCCCCGGCCCTCGGCTCCGGCGGGTACGGTCCTCTCGTCCGTCGCCGCCATGGGTTTGGTCTAGACCTTGGTGACGCCGGCCGCCGACGACGAGCCCTCGAACCGGGTCTTCGTGCTGACGTACGGCCCGATTGTGCTCTGGTCGACGAACTTCAGCCCGGTGTTGACGTCGGCGGGGCCAGTCAGCGTCTGTGACACCTTGTAGAAGAACAACTCCAGGACCGGCAGGAAGCCCTGCAGGTAAGCCTGCTGGTCGATCGTGACGTCCAGGAAGCCGCCCGAGACGAGCGTTGGCGTCGGCTCAGTCAGGTCATAGCCACCGCCCTTGACCTTGCCCTTGAGATTCTGCTTCTGGATCGTCTGGCCGACGGCGATCGTGCTCCCCGAGTCGACCGCGAACATCCCCTTGACGTTCGGGTGCCCCTGGGCGTAGGACTGGACCACCGACAATTCGTGCGCGGTGGCTGCGCCTGTCGCCACGGTGTCGACGTTGAGCTGCGTCCCGATCGAGTCCTTGGCGCCGTCGATCCGCGGCTGGATGTTGAGCGAGCCCGGCGTCGCGATGAAGAGCGCGATGTCGCTGCCGGACGGAACGAGGTCGAGAATGCGCTTTCCCAGTTCCTGCCCGGACAGGAACAGGTCCTGCCCGATGTAGGCCAGGCGCGCGTTGCCGGTGGCGTCCGCGTTGTAGGCGACTACCGGGATGTCCTTGCTCAGCGCGTTCTGGACCGGAGCGTTGAACGCGGTCGGGTCGATGAGCGACACTGCGATCCCATCGACGTCAGCGGTGATCGCGCTGTTTACGGCGTTCACCATCTCGCTGATGTTGCTCGACGCCGAGCCGGTCCACTGATACGAGCAGCCGAGCAGCTTGCAGGCGTCGTCGGCCCCGTACTTGGTCGGCACGAAGAACGGGTTCGTGGTGACGTGGTTGACGAACGTGAACTTGTACGAAGGATGCGAGCCGAAGACGTCGGTCGAGGCCGCGGAGGACGAACTCGACCCTCCACCGCACGCCTCGATCATGAAGGCTGCGATTCCGGCGGCGCCGCCGGTCAGCGCCGTGCGGCGGGTGAGCGCCCACCTCCGGGATTCCGAGGTCTCCTCCTGCTTGGAGTCGGCCCACTCGAGCCGCTCGACCGCGTCGTGGACAGAATCGAGATCAGGCATATCTCCTCCTATCGCGTTGCTGCGGTATCAGAGCCACTCCGTGCTCTGCAGGGCGATCCTATCCCTTTCGTTGTGGGCCGTGGGGTGCGATTTCATCGGCGTGCCGATATGCGTCAGCGCTGGGCCAGCAGTCGGGCCCCGGGGCCGGGGCTGAGCATCCGGGCGCCGGCGGGCGCTCGGATGCCGGGTGCCAGCAGGCCGAGGACGGAGCCGCCGAAGCCACCACCGACCACGCGCGCGCCAGCCGCCCCCGCGCGTCGCAGCCTGTCCACGGCCGCCTCAACCGCCGGCGTCGAGACCTCGTAGAGGTCGCGCAGGCTGGCGTGCGAGGCGTCCAGCAGCCGGCCGGCCTCCGCCAGGTCGCGGGTCCGAAGCGCCGTCACCATCCGCTCGACTCGCTCGTTCTCAGCGATCACGTGCTCGACCCGCTCGGCGAGCGGCGAAGGCAGGGCCGCCACCCGCCCTGGCTCGGCATCGCGCAAGCTCGCGATCCCCAGCGCCTCGCAGGCGCGGGCGCACTCGGCGCGACGCCGGTTGTAGCCTGAGCCGGCAAGGGCGTGACGCTCGCCGGAGTCGAGCGTCACCCACCGCCACCCGTCGAGGTCGAGCGCCACCGGCTCGATCTCCAGCGAGTGAAAGTCGATCCGCAGCGCCGCGTCGGGACGGCCGAAGATGCTTGCGAGCTGATCGAGCAGGCCGGTGTGCGCGCCGACCCACTGGTTCTCGGCCCGCGAGCAGAGTCGCGCCAGCGCGCGCCCGTCGGGCGGCGCGTCCCCCGCAAGCTCGAGCAGCGCCAGCGCCAGCGCCACCTCGAGCGCCGCCGACGACGACAGCCCGGCGCCCTGCGGCACCGTGCCGCTGATCTCCAGGCGGGCACCGGCCAGCGACAGCCCGGCGGCTGCGAGCTCGGCGGCGACGCCGCGCACGAAGGCGCGCCAGCCCGAGGCATCGCGCGGCGGCGAGGCCAGCTCAAACGAGTCCTCTTCGCCCAGGTCGAGGGCCCGTGCCTCGATCCGCGGCCCGCCGGTAGCCGTGGCGCGCACGGTGACGCCCTCGGCGATCGCGAATGGCAGCGCCAGGCCGCCGTTGTAGTCAGTGTGCTCGCCGATCAGGTTGATGCGACCGGGGGCGAAGGCCGCAACCGCCTCACGGGCCATGCTCGGCGGCGGTGCTGATCGCGCCGCGCAGCGCCTGCGCCGCGTCCTCAGGCATCACGTCGACCAGGAACGTGCCCGCCCCCTGCTCGCACCCGGCGGCGTACTTGAGCTTGTCGGCCGTGCGCAGCGGTGGGTAGAACTCGACGTGCAAATGGCCGTCGTGGAGGCCGTCGGTGGGCGCCTGGTGGACGACCATCACGTAGGGGAAGGGCCGCGCGAACAGCCGATCGTAGCCGCGCGTCACGGCCTGCAGGACACCGGCCAGCTCGTTGAGCTCACCCGGCGTGCAGTGCGTCAGGCTCGGCCGGTGCTCGCGCAGCACCACGTGGACCTCATACGGCCACCGCGCCGCGTAAGGCACGTAGGAGACGACGCCGTCGCTCGCGTGCACGACCCGCTCGCCTCCGTCGAGCTCGCGCCCTAGCAGGGCGCATGACGCGCAGCCGCCGAGGCGCCGGTCGGCCTTCAGCTCGAGCGCTGGGACCGGAGGCAGGAATGGGAAAGCGTAGATCTGGCCGTGGGGATGATGAAGCGTGGTGCCGACCTCGACGCCACGGTTCTCGAATGGCATCACGTAGTCGACCTCGGGGCGCGCCCCAAGCTCCTCGTACCGATGGCGCCAGACCCACATCAGCGCCTCGGCGCGATCCGGCGGCAGGGCGCCGAACGAGCCGTGGTGCTGATCCGTGTAGACGACGACCTCCGCAGCACCGTCGCCGCCCGAGAAAGCCGGGAACCGATTGTCGAAGACCGCTATCTCGAAGCTCTCGACAGGGATCTCGGTGGGCGGGCGGCCCGGCCGTGCTGGGCACAGTGGGCAGTGGTCGGCCGCCGGCAGGAACGTGCGCTCCTGCCGGTGAATCGCGTAGACGACCTGCTCACCGCGGAGCTCGTTGAAGCGGCGCTCGCTCACCCTGATCGCGATCCTCGCCCCGCACCTCGTAGAGGATCAGGGCCCGCCCGTCCTCCTTGCGCATGCGCCGCACGTAGAGCGGTCCGAAGCGCTCCTCGTCGCCGGGCCGCTGCTTGGCCGATGATGGGCCGGGGGATGGCACGTCTGAGGTATAGCGAAGCCGGCGGCCGCCCGGCCCGGGCTGTGCACCAAGAGGGAGCACCGATTGCCTGGACCGCAACCGGTCTCGGTCGATGCGACCCGAGCTTGGCCTGATCCCACAACGGCTGCTCTCGGATGAAGGGGGGTGATCGTGGGCCTGATCGCCGAAGCCGACTCAGGACACCTGGTGCCGGTTCTCGGTCGACGCGTCGCCGGCGCCCGGGTCGGCGATCCCCGTTGCCCGCTCGTCGGCGACTGGCAGGTGCGGCTTCTCCTCGGGCGCCTGCTTCTCTTCGGCGTCATGCTCGCCGGCGAGCGCCGATCTGAAGTCACGCATCCCCTTGCCGAGCGATTTACCCATCTCCGGTAGGCGCTTCGGCCCGAAAATCATCAGCGCGATGATCAGGACCACCACCACTTCCATGGGCCCTACGTTGGCCACACCGGCAAGACTAGCGCTCTCGGCGAGCACCCTGGCCTGGTCCGGGAACGGTTCCGAGTATCCGAGGCGACACAGAGCATGCCGGAGGGTCGCCGATCGTCGACTGGCATACGGCGCGCCGATCGGTACCTAGAGTTGTTCCCATGGGTGGCATGAGGCTCGAGAGGTCCGGATGGCTCCCGTCCACCCCGGAGTCCACCATCGCCACCTCGGCGCCGGTGCCACGTGACAGATCCCAGGCGCGCGGGCCTCCCTCGCGGATCAGGTTCCGTTGGGTGAGATCGCCGCTCGGAGCGTGCGGGTCGGCGTGGGTGAAGGCAAAGTCGTTCGGCGAGTAGCGAAGCTGAACCGGGCGGTCCGGGCGCACGGACTCCACCCGAGGCAGATCGCGGGCGCCACGGCTTCGGGATCGCCTCCATGGGATTCGACTGCTCTCTCTTCATCGCCAAGATCGCGATTCCGGGGCCGTGCTCGAGCGTCGCGAAACGCGATCACGGCGGCGGCGAATCGAAACAGCGACGTGATCAGCATGAGCCTCGGCGGCTGCGACAGCGGCCTGGTCTCCGCGCTGAGCTACGCCCAGTCACGCGGGTCGATCCTGATTGCCGCGGTGGACAACTCCCCGAACCCGTCCGGATCCTGCGGCCCCCTGCAGCCGAACGACTGCATCTATCCCGAGGAGTGGCTGCAGCCGCTCGGCACCGGGCCCGACGCCGGCTTCGATCGTGGCCTGGTGGTCACCTCAGCCAAGTACGACGGGACGCGCTCGCTGTTCAATGGCGGTGGTGCCGAGATGACGACCCGCGTCTCGGTCGCCGCCTTCGGATCGGCCTCGGATTCGGTCGGGGGACAGCAGGGCATCCTCTCGAGCTGGCCCGCCAACAGCGTCGACGACGACGACCAGGGCGGCCGGACCACCGTGAACGGGGACAATCGCTTCTCCTACCTGGTGGGCACCAGCATGGCGACCCCGCAGGTGGCCGGCGTGGCCGCGCTGATCCGCGCGGTGAAGCCCAACATCGCCAACACCAGGGTCGTGCACCTGATCAAGGTGACCGCCAGCCATTGCGGCTCCTACGGCGACGGGATCGGCTGGGGCGTGATCCGAGCAGACCAGGCCGTCGCGGCGGCGCTCGACCGGGACGTCGATCCCCCGAGCTCGAACGTCAAGAGGGCCCGGCGAGCCCATGGCGTGGTGAACCTAGGATCAAGCGCCATGACACCTCCGGCAGCACGAGCTGCGTAAAGCTGCCCACCGCGGGCGTCAAGAAGGTCCTCGTCTTCGCATCGGTGAACGGGCGTCGGTACCACCGAATCGGCAAGACGAGAACCGGAAAGCTGCACTTCAATGGCAAGCCTGGCCGGGGCTACCGCTTCTTCTCGATCGCGGTCGACAACGCCGGAAACCGCGAGGCGCCCCCGGCTCGGCCGGACGCGAAGCTGAAGTAACTAGCCGGGGAGATCCGCCCCGGCGGCCAGGTCCGCCTGGGAGCGGGCCTCGACCGCCTCCGCGGCGGCGAGCAGATCACCGAGCGACTCGTTCATGCCGGTGGCGAGCATCTCGATGTCCTCCATCGTGTCGTAGTCGCCGAGCAGGCCGAAGTCGATGCCGCCGTTGTAGGACATGATCGCGATGGCGAGGGCGTGGTTCTCGGGCAGGAAGGCGACGGGGAAGACGTCCTGGAGCTCTCGCCCGAGCACGTAGAGGGGGATCTGCGGCCCAGGCACGTTGGTGACGATCAGGTTGAAGAGACGGGTGGAGAAGTTGATCCGCGAGGCCTGGGCCAGAAGAGTCGGCGGAGCGAAGTCGTTGAAGCGCGAGATCACCTCCGCCCCGAGTGCCTGCTTGGACTCCTTCAGGCTCCCCATTGCGCTCTTGACCGCGTCGAGCCTCTTCACCGGGTCCTCGATGTAGACCGGAAGCGGAGCGCGCATCGCGGCGATCCGGTTGCCGAGCTGGCCATGCTCGTCCTCCGCGCGGATCGAGACCGGGACGAGCGCTCGCAGCTCGAGTCCCTCGGTCTTCAGCCCGCGGCTGCGCACCCAGCTGCGCAATGCGCCGCTGACCACCGTCAGGACGACGTCGTTGACGGTGCCACCGAGCGCGTCCTTGATCCGCTTGAAGTCTCCGAGCTCCGCACGGGTCCAGGCGAATCGCCGATGCGATCCGATCTCGGTGTTGAGTGGGACGTCGGGCGCCGGGTTGGTGAAGTTCCAGGCCACCTCGCCGAGCGCCTCGCCCGCCTCGACGACCTTGCGGGTCGTTCGCATCGGATGGCTCGCGGCGCGGACCGCGCGGCGGGCCAGCTTGAACGGGGTCTCGCTGAGCTCGGCGACGCCGCGGGCGGCCAGCTCGGCGGAGGACGGGGAGGGCTGCGGCACCCAGTCCCTGTCCGGCTCGATCGGCTCTGGCACCGGCTTGAGGTCGAAGAGGACGGTGGCGATGTCGACGCCGGAGACGCCGTCGACCAGCGCATGGTGGGTCTTGGTCACCAGCGCGAACCGGTTCTTGTCGAGCCCCTGGATGAGCCACAGCTCCCAAAGCGGCTTGGAGCGATCAAGGCCCTGGGAGAAGAGCCGGCCCGCGATGTTGCGCAGCTGCTCCTCGGATCCCGGCGCCGGGAGGGCGGAATGCCGCACGTGGTACGCGAGGTGGAAGTGAGGGTCGTCGACCCAGAACGGCCTGCCGGTCTCGATCGGCGGGAACGCGAGCTTCTGGCGGAACCGCGGCACCAGGTGGAGGCGGCTGCGGACGTGGTCCAGGAGGTCCTCGTACGCGGGTGGCGGCCCCTCGAAGATCAGGATCGCCCCCACGTGCATGTGCGCGCTCGAGGTCTCGTTCGTCAGGAACGAAGCGTCGATCGAGCTCAGCCTGTCCATGTGGCCCTGTGCCATTCGCGGCAAGCCTAGCTTCTTGGTGCAGAGGCGCTGCCGCTACCCTTCGCCGGGCCTCATGTCCAAGCCCTCCAAGGTCCTGCTTGCGGCGCCGCGCGGCTATTGCGCGGGCGTCGATCGCGCCGTCCAGGCGGTCGAGCACGCGCTCGAGCTCTACGGCGAGCCGGTCTACGTGCGCAAGGAGATCGTCCACAACAAGCACGTCGTGCGCGAGCTCGAAAAGCGCGGTGCGATCTTCGTGGAGGAGGAGACCGAGGTCCCGGAGGGGGAGATGGTCGTCTTCTCCGCCCACGGCGTCGCTCCCAGCGTCCACTCGAACGCGAAGCAGCGCCGGCTTCGGACGATCGACGCGACCTGTCCGCTGGTCACCAAGGTTCACGTTGAGGCCCGCAAGTTCGCCGCCGAGGGCTACACGATCGTCCTGATCGGCCACGAGGGTCACGAGGAGGTCGAGGGGACGACCGGCGAGGCCCCGGAGCAGACCGTCCTGGTCCAGACCGAGTCAGATGTGGACACCCTCGAGGTGGACGACCCCGACCGGATCGCCTACATCACACAGACCACGCTCTCGGTCGACGAGACCAGCTCGATCATCGCCGCGCTGAAGGCGAAGTTTCCGAACGCGGTCGGGCCGAAGACCGACGACATCTGTTACGCGACCACGAACCGCCAGATGGCGGTGAAGGCCCTCGCGAAGGAGTGCGACCTGGTGCTCGTGATCGGATCGACCAACTCCTCGAACTCGAACCGGCTGGTCGAGGTCGCGCGCGAGCACGGCGCCGACTCGTATCTGATCGACAACCAGGAGCAGGTGGACGAGGCGTGGCTCGAGGGCGTCGACACCGTCGGCATCACCTCCGGGGCCAGTGCTCCCGAGGAACTGGTCGAGGGGCTGGTCACGTTCTTCCGCGAGCGCGGAGCCGACGACGTCTCTGAGCTCAAGACCGTCGACGAGGACGTCCGCTTCATGCTCCCCGGCGAGATCCGCAAGGAGCTCCTCGCCTCTCAGGGCACCCCCGCCGCGAACTGAAGCGAATAGACGAGTAGTCCCGGGGTTGGCCGCAACTCGAGGGAGTGGCGCTCCGTGCGCTCGTGGAACGTCAGCTCCTGCAGGCCAGGATATGTGACCTCGACCGGATCCCGCTCCTCACCGTCGATCCGCACGTCGATCCGGCCATCACCGTCGGTCGCGGCATAAGCGCCGCCGGCCTCGTAGTCGAGCGCGATCGAGGGGTCCCCGTCGTTGGCCGACCAGGGCTCTTCGGTCGAGCCGCCCGGGAACACCTCCGGTGTGGGAGCGATCACCTTCACGTCGGGCACGTCGGACGGCCGGATGGGATCGAGCAGCGGGGGCCATGCGCCCCCGCCATTCCTCTCGGGGAGCACCTCGCGGATCGCCTCCTCGGTGCCCGCGTAGTCGCCCTCGCCGAGGTGGTACCAGCGCAGCGCGCCGCCCTGCTTCCAAAGGAACAGCGCGGGCCAGCCGTGCGGCTCGTAGAGGCGCCAGAGCGAGAACTCCGGGTCCACCGCGACGGGCCACTCGATTCCGAGACGATCGACCGCGGCGGCAACCGAGTCCTGATCCTGGGTGAACGGGAAACGAGGAGAGTGAACGCCGATCATGGCGAGGCCATCGCCCTCGTAGCGCTCGTGCCAGGCGCGCAGATAGGGCAGCGTCCGGACCGAGTTGAGCTGCGCGAAGTCGAAGAAGTGGACGAGCACGGGATGCGCCGCCGCGAGGCGGTCGATCGACTCCACGCGGTCGCCGACCCACTCGAGGCCGGGTGGGATCGGGGGAATGGCGATATCGGGACGCGGGGGACGCAGGCGCCGGAGGGTATGCTCCGCGCGTCCCCGAGGTAGTCAAAGGAGTGGTTTTGAGTGAGTGGAGCTGTCTGGCAGAGGATTGAGGAGAGTCGGGCCCGGCACAACGTTCTCGAGCACCCGTTCTACGTGCGCTGGTCGGCCGGAGAGCTGAGTCGCGAGGAGCTCGCTCGGTACGCCGGCCAGTACCGCCACGCCACGGAGGCCCTCGCCCGGCTCTGCAGCCAGACCGCTGAGGCCGCGCCCGACGAGCATCGCGCGGAGATCGAGACCCACGCCGTCGAGGAAGAGGCGCACGTGGGGCTTTGGGATGACTTCGTCGAGGCTGCCGGCGGCGAGATCGGCGCCGAGCCCACTCCCGAGACGGCCGAGTGCGTGACGGCCTGGACCGCCCCGGAGGGATACCTCGAGCAGCTCGCGCGGATGTACGCGATCGAGAGCGGCCAGCCCGAGATCGCCCGAATCAAGCGGGAGGGCCTCGAGCGCTTCTACGGGATCAACGGCGGCTCGGGTGGCGAGTACTTCCGGGTCCACGAGGAAGCGGATCACGCTCACGCTGAGGAGTCCCGCCGGCTGATCGAGGAGGCGATGACGCCCGACGACGAGGACGCGCTCGTCGCGGCGGCCGAAGCCGCCTTCAAGGGCAACTGGCGCCTGCTCGACGGCGTCAGCTGAACCAGGCTCCGATGCGCGGCCGCAGCAGGATCAGCGACCGTGTGATCGGGATCGTGCTCGGGATCGTGCTCGGCTTCGCGGTGATCGTGCTCTTCCTGTTCCTGGGTTCTCGGAACACGATCGATGAGCCCTCGCTGTCGGGAGGCGCGACCACCCAGACACAGACGCAGCCTGCCCCCCCGCCGGCGAAGGTTTCGAAACCGAAGCCCAAGTAGCATTCTCGACCAGTGAGATCGGCAATGCGCACGGCCCATGGGGTCCGGCTGGCGAGCATCCTGACCGTCGGCGCCTTCGCTCTTCATCAGCTCCGCTACCTGATCGCCGTCGGTGGCGCTTCCGCGTCGGAGGGTCACCGCTACATGTCGGACCTTCTTCCGCCGATCGCGGTACTGGTCCTCGCGGCCCTCCTGGCGACCCTGATTCGTGGAACCGAGGGAGCGACCCCTGATCGGACGCCGCTCTCCCGCCGTATCGGGGTCTTCGCCGGCGCGCTGCTGGCCATCTTCGTTGGACAGGAGCTGCTCGAGGGACTGATGGCCACGGGGCACCCCGCCGGGCTGGCGGCGCTGTTCGCCGGCGGCGGCTGGATTGCCGTGCCACTGGCCCTTGCGATCGGCACCCTGGCCGCTCTGCTGGTTCGCGCGCTCGAGGGAGTCGAGCGCGCGATCGCGGTGATCCACGCCGAGCGGCCGCGGCGCTCACGCCCACCCGCCGTTCGCGGCCGCGCCCTTCCGGCCCGTGGACCGCGCCTCACTTCTGCGCCTCTGGCATTCGGCCTGGCACGACGGCCGCCTCCGCCGGCACCTGCCTAGACAGGTGCCAATCCGCGTGCGTTTTGCGCTCGTTTAGGCAGCGAGGGCACCGTGCGCACATCCAAGGAGGTATTTCCGAATGCAATCGCGAGCTGCGCGGCTCGGCCTGATAGCGGCGGTCGTCGTCGCGGCGGTGGTCGTCTTCGTCGTGCTGAGGAACAACAACAGCGACACGAGCAAGAACACCGCCAAGGGCGTCCAGGTGCTCAACGTCGACGCCAGCGGGAATCCGGTCGGCGGCGTGAAGACGCTCACCTACAACAAGGGCGAGCAGATCGAGCTCCGCGTGAACCTGGCCGTTCCTGAGGCCGAGGTCCACGTCCACGGCTACGAGATCGAGAAGCCGGCCGAGCACAGCCCGGTGACGTTCTCGTTCCCGGCAAGCCTCGATGGCGTGTTCGAGGTCGAGGTCCATCGGTCCGACAAGACCGAGGGGCCAATCGCAACGCTCCATGTGAATCCCTGATGAGGGGCTCAAGACTGAAGCTGGCCGATTATCCGGCGGCGGTGTTTGTCGCCGCCGCGTGTGTGGGTGCGAGCCCGGTGGCTGCGCTTCTCTTTCCTGACGTCGCCTCGGCCCACGCGCTGGTCGGCCGCAAGGACCTGCCGGTTCCCGCCTGGCTCTTCGCCTGGGGGGCGTCGCTGGTCCTGATCATCTCGTTCGCGCTGCTCTCGGTCGCGTGGACGACGGCGCGCCTGCAGGACGAAGACTGGCGGGCGATGCCGCGCTGGTTCTCCCGCGCGGTTCTGAACGCGGGGACCCAGGTGGTCTGCGGGCTGATCGGGGTGGCGCTCTTCGTGCTGGTGCTCTACGCCGGGTACCGGGGCATCGAGGACCCGACTCAGAACTTCTCGATCATCTTCGTCTTCTACACGTTCTGGCTGGGGCTGGTCCTGTTGAGCGTGCTGTTCGGGGATGTGTTTCGGGCGTTCAACCCATGGAGGGCCATCGGCCGGACGATCTCGGGCGGCTTCCGCCTGGTCGCGGGCCAGTCTGCGCCCGCGCCACTCAAATATCCGGAGCGGCTCGGCCGCTGGCCGGCCGTGGTCGGCGTCATCCTGTTCGTCTGGCTGGAGCTGATCGCAGGCGGGGGAGCCTCACCGAGTCCGCATGACGTGGCGATCGCCACCGCGATCTACACGGCCATCACCTTCGTCTGCATGGCGCTGTTCGGGGTGGAGGAGTGGATCGAGAAGGGCGAGACGTTCAACGCCTACTTCGGGATGTTCGCCCGGCTCGGGCCGTTCGAGACCCGCGACGGTGAGGTGGGACGCCGCAGGTTCCTGACCGGAGCTCCGCAGTGGGCCGCGATCCCCGGAGCGGCCGCTCTGGTCCTCACCTCGATCGCGGTGACGAGCTTCGACGGCGCCCAGGAGGGCGTCCTCTCGGGCGCGATCCAATGGACGTTCGAGCGCTGCAGTGACATCGGCTTCAGCCTGCCGAACTCCTTCCGGATCGCGAACAGCATCTGGTTGCTGATCACGCTGGCCGTCATCTCCGGCCTCTATTGGCTCGGTGTCACGGGTATGCACACGGTGCGGAGCTCACCACCCGTCAAAGAGCTGGGCCGCTCGTTCGCCCACTCCATGATCCCGATCGCGCTGGCCTACCTGGTGGCGCACTACTTCAGCGCCTTCCTCTACCAGGAGCAGGCCCAGTTCACCTACATCCTCTCCGACCCGTTGGGCCACGGCTCCGACCTGTTCGGGACGGCCGGCGGCGGGATCAACTACGGGATCGTGAGCTCCAACACAGTCTGGTACGTGCAGGTGGCCGCGCTTGTCGTCGGGCATGTCGTTGCCCTGACGCTGGCGCACGATCGCGCGCTGGCCGTCTACGACAACGTCCGCCACGCCTCCCGCTCGCAGTACTTCATGCTCGCGGTGATGGTGGGCTTCACGTGCTTCGGGTTGTTCCTTCTGTCGCAGGCGAATGCCTGACTGGCGTTTGATCCGGTCGGCGAGCTCTGACGCAGTGAACATCTGAGTACCGCCAGGAGGCTGGCATACTCGACCGGCCATGTGCATGGAGTCCGTCAACTACGTGAAGACCTCGATCGGCGCAGCCGGCGGGCTCCGCTCCTGGTTGATCGCGAGGACTCCGCCCCGGCCGGCGCCGTGGCGGCGCCGGCCCACGCCCGCCACCCGGCCGGCCACGGGACTACGCCCTTGATCCCGTGAGCGTCGTCGCTCCGCTCGCCCACCTCGGCCACTGGTACCTCTGGATCCCCTACGTGATCCCGGTGCTCGTCGTGCTGGCCGCCTCGCTCCACGCCTTCCGGGCGCAGCGCCGCGAGGATCGGGAGAGCGACAGGCTTAGGAGTCGAGTCCCTAGCGGTCCTGGACGTGCTCGGCCGCTGGCGATGGGGAAGGGTGGTGCGCCGGCGGAGTCGAGCCCTTGAGCGCGACCGTCGACCCGAGGGTCGCTGCGACGAAGATCCCCGCCGTTGCCGCCTTCATCCGCCGCTCGGTCAGCCAGGTCTGATGCTGGGCCTGCAGCCATGACCGCGCTCCGCTGGCGCCTGCCATCGCTGCCATTGCACACGCAGCACACATGGCCCTGAAGATACCGCCGTTCCTTAAGCGGATTCGCTCGCGCAGTCCGCGCACTCTCCGCGGAGGGTCACGTCGTGGCTCGACACCTTGAAGTCCGGGCGCTCCGCGAGGGTGACGATCGCCCGCTCGAGTCCCTCGTCCTCGAAGGGGACGACCCGGCCACAGTGCTCGCAGACGATGTGATGGTGATGGTGCCCGCTCGGTTCGACTCGCTCGTAGCCGGCCGCGTCGCCGCCGAGGTCGACCCTCTGAATCAGGCCGAGCCCCTCGAGCTGCTCGAGCGCCCGGTACACGGTCGCCCTGCCGACTTCGGGCAGTCGTTCGGTCGATCTCCAGCGCCGTCATGGCGCAGCCCTCCGTCCCGAGCAGGTCGACCACCTGCCGGCGGCCGCCGCCGCTCCGGAAGCCGGCCTCCGAGAGAGCAGTGGCCGCGCGCTCGCTCCAGGACCTTTCGGACGCCTGCATCAGGCCGCCCCCGCCGGTACCGCCCGCTGGGTCGCGGATCGAAGGCTCGCGCCGGCGATCGCGATCAGGTAGGCGGCGACGATCGTCCCAGCGATCGCGGCGCCCGCCGCGACCCCGACGTAGTAGGAGAGATAGAGGCCGACGACCCCCGCGCCGACGCCGATCGCCGAAGCGAGAATCATCATTGAGCCGATGCGGTGGGTGAGGACGCGTGCGGTGGCCGCGGGCCCGACCAGCGCCGCCACGGCGAGCAGCGTGCCCAGACCTTGCGCCGCGACGAGGACCGCCGCCGCAAGCAGGACCAGCACCGCGAGGTCGGCGACCGTCGGCGAGGCGCCCAGCGATCCCGCCGTGGTCCGGTCGAACGCCACCGCGAGCAGCCGCCAGTGAAGGGCGAGCAGGCTGATCGGCGATGCCGACCGCGAGGATCGCGGCGATCCTCAGGTCGGAGTCGGAGGGCGCCAGGATGTCTCCGAACAGCAGGCTCTGGATACCGGGGGCGAGTCGGGGGAGAGCGCCAACAGCGCGCCGAGGCCGAAGAAGCCCGTGACCACCACGGCGACCGCCGTGTCGCGACCGATGCCCTGGACCCGGCCTACGAGCGCGATCGCAATGGCCGCGACCGCGATGCCCGGGATTCCGCCGACCAGGATCGGGACCCCGGCGAGGGCGGCGACGACCAGGCCGGGGAAGAGGGCATGGGAGAGCGACTCGGCTGCGTAGGAGACGCCGTAGAAGATCACCCAGCAGCCCAGCGCCCCGCCGGCCAGCGAGATCAGCCCGACTTCGAGCAGCGCCCTGCGGATGAACTCCTGGCCCAGCGGATCTGTCACGAAGTGGATCATCAGTGGTGGTGGGCGGGCAGGATCCCGACGTGGTCGCTGCCGGGGATCTCGACGATCGCTCCGGCATAGGTCTCCTCGAGGACCGCGTCGGTCGAGAACCTCGTCGGGGGGGCCGAAGGCGATCTGCCGCTTGTTGAGGCAGAGCACCGCGTCCCAGCGCCTGGCCTGGGCCAGGTCGTGGGTGGCGATGACGATCCCGCGTCCCTCCTGCGGCGAGTTCTGCGATCAGCGACTCCAGGCCCCTCGCCGCAGGGACGTCCAGACCCGAGAACGGCTCGTCGAGCAGGAGCAGCTGGGCGTCCTGCACCAGGCCGCGCGCGATCAACACCCGCTGACGCTGGCCGCCTGAGAGGTCGCCAAAGGTCTCGTTGGCGCGATCGGCGACGCCGACCCGCGCCAGGGCGGCCTCGCGCCACCTCACGGTCCGAATGCCCAGGACGCCGCCACCAGGGCAGGCGGGGGAGGGCGCCCATCAGGGCGACCTCGAGGGCAGACACTGGGAAGTCGAGCCGGGAGCGCTCGGTCTGGGGCACCGTGGCGGCTCGCCCGCGAACCTCGACCGTCCCGCGCATCGGCCGGAGCTCGCCGAGCAGGACGCGAAGCAGGGTGGTCTTGCCGCCCCCGTTCGGGCCGAGGAGCGCGACGCGCTGGCCGGCGTCGATGCCGAACGTGATTCCCTCGATCGCCGGCTGTCCGTCCGTACCCGGCGGCAAGGTCGCGTGTGGCCGCCAGCACCATCGTCAGTTCGGGATGCCGCAGTTGCTGGACGAGGCGATGTCTCCGGTGTTCACATGGCTGAACGCCTGGAACATCGCTTCTGCGTTCGCAGCTTCCATGCTCAGATACGTATCGCCATTCGATCCCTGCGGTCCCAGCGTGTCGCCGTAAAGGGTCTGACCCACCTGGGCTCCGGTCTGTGAGGCGATCGTCTGCGCCAGCTTCGGGCTCAGCGAGCTCTCAGGGAAGATCGCCTTCACGCCCTCCTTCTTGATCAGGTCAACCAGGTTGCTGAGGTCCTGTGCGTTCGGCTGCGCCTGAGTGGTCTGGGACGGGATCACCGCCCCAACAACCTGGATCCCGTAGCGGTTGGCGAAGTAGTTGAACGCGTCGTGGTCGGTGACCAGCTTGCGGTTGGCGGCAGGTACGCCGTCGAAGCAGTTCGCGATGGCCGGAGTCCAGGCGCTTCAGCTTCGTCTCGTAGGCGGCGGCGTTCGCTTCGAACTTCGCCCTGTCGGCCGGATCGACAGCCGAAAGCTGCGCCGCGATTTGGCGGACGGCAGACTCCGCGTTCCTCGGATCGTGCCACCAGTGCGGGTCGTACGGCGAGGCCTCCGGACCGCTCGACTCTCCCGGCAGCTTCACCGGGACGGCGGCGCCGAGGTCCACCACCTTGGCGTCGCTGCCGCTGTCGTCGACGACCTTGCCCATCCACGCGTCGAGGTTGTCCCCATTGGTGAAGACGATCTTCGCGTCGGCTGTCGTGGTGACGTCATCGGGGCGCGGCTCGTAGTCGTGGGGATCGGTGTTCGGGGCGAGGATCTGATGGACGTTGATCGCGTCGCCGCCGACCTGGCGGGCGAAGTCGCCGATCTGCGTTGTCGTGGCGACCACCGAGACCTTGCCCGAGTCGGATCCCGAGCTCCCGCACCCAACGCCGAACAGGGCAACAGCAAGCCCGGTCGCCGCGACCACCCCCAGCCGGCGGGGGCCGACGGCGCGGATCGACGGCTGCGACTCCGAACACCGCCCCGCTGAGCGTTGCGATCGTCGCCCCTGGGGGGGCGTTGGTCTTGACCGACAGCCAGAGCCCGGCGGTTCCCTCGGCGGCGGCGAGCAGCACCGACGCGAGCTGCCATGTGGCCATGCGGTTCGCGAACAGCCGGACGGTCGCTGCCGGCGCCACGAAGAGCGCGGCCACCAGCAGCGCGCCAATCACGCCGAGCGCCGCGGTTGTCGCAAGCGCGATCAGGCCCAGCAGGACGACGTCCAGCCAGCTGTCCCCGGAGGTGGGCCCGCCGACCTCGTCGAACCCGCTTGCCAGCCAGCGGCGGCCGAACAGCAGGTTCCCGGCGCAGAATTGCCGCCGTCGACACGATTGCGAGCCGGATGTCTGCGCCGTCGACCAGCAGCAGGCTGCCGAAGAGGAGCTGCTCCACGTTCGACCCCGAGTGGTAGACGTCGCTCGCCAGGATCACGCCGGCCGCGAGGCAGCCGACGAGAACCAGCGCGGTGAGGCTGTCGTATGCCGCGCCTGCGCCGGCGCGCCAGCCCCCACACCGAGGCGGTGAAGGCGACCGCCACGCCGAACGCCCCAAGCGACGCGGAGAACCCGATCCCATCGGCCAGGACCAGGCCTGGAAAGGTCGCCGTTCCCACCGCGTGCGAGAAGAAGGCGAGGCCGCGCAGCACAACCCAGGTGCCCAGGACACCGGCTCCGACGCTGAGTGCGAGGACTTCGATCAGGCCCCTCTGGACGAAGGGCAACTGGAACGGCTCGAGCACCTCGCTATGAACCTCGAGCCGTTCCCGTGGGCTACTCGATGGGAGCGTCCAGAGCGTCCCAGTCCTCCTTGCTGGCGAACTTCGTCAGCTTGGTCCCCTGGTTCACGGCCCGGAACGCGTAGCGCACGTTGGTCTTGCCGTCCTTGCCCGCACGCTCATAGGTCGTCTTCTTGACCTCGGACTCCGGGATCTGGACCTTTTCTCTGAGCTTGACGTCGTAGAACTCGATTGCCATTTGGGATTCCTCTCCTTGCACCGTGCACTCGGCACGGATCGTAATGATAATGAGATTCGGTCTTGTTTGCAGCCACAGGCGAGGGAAAGCATGGCCGCCCCGTCGGACGTGCCTGCTTAATGCGCTTTAGGTTCGCCTAGGCGGGCGGGACCTGACGCTCACCGAGGATCTCGCCGAGGCGGCGCTCCAGGGCGACGGAGACGGCGGCCCTGACGGGGCCCTCATCGAGGCGCTCGACCAGCGCCTCCAGAAAACCCTCGATGATCAGACGCTTCGCCTGTTCGTCCGCGAGGCCATGGGAGCGCAGGTAGTGGAGCTGCTCAGCGTCGATCTGTGCGACCGCCGCGGCGTGGGTGCATCGCACGTCGTTGGCTTCGATCTCGAGGCCGGGGATCGCGTCGGCGTGAGCCGACTTCGAGAGCAAGAGGTTGCGGCTCTCCTGGAAGGCGTCGGTCTGCTGGGCGCCGGGGTCGACGCGGATCATGCCTCGCCACACCGCGGTCGCCGACTCCTCCAGGACCCCGCGGAAGGCGAGGTCGGAGGTGGTGTTCTCGGCGGCGTGCTCCTGCGTCGTGTCGAAGTCGAGGTGCTGGGTGCCGTTGCCGGCGTAGGCGCCGGTGACACGGGCGCTCGAGCCCTGGCCGGCCAGCCTCGTCTCCATCCGGACCTTGCCGCGCGCCGAGCCGAAGCCCAGCGCCACCCAGTCGAAGTTCGCGTCTCGCTCCACCTCCGCACGCTGCGTGCCGAAGACCCACGCGCGCTCGCTCAAACCCTGGGCGGTGACGTAGCGCAGGTTGGCGCCGGGGCCGACCCAGATCTCGGTGACCGTGTTGAAGAGGGCGTCCGGGTTGGAATCCGTGGTGAGCCACTGCTCCCAGACCTCCGCCTCGGCGCCCTCCTCGATGACGATCAGCGTCCGGAAGGAGACGGCCGTCGCCTCGGCATCCTGGACCGCGGCGATCAGCGCCGGCGCCTCGAGGCGCTTGCCCCGGGGCACGTAGACCAGCGCCCCACCGCGCCAGGCTGCGTCGTTGCGCGCGACGAACGGATCGTCGCTGGGCGCCAGCGCGCCGAGCATCTCGCGGAGGTGGGGGAAGCCCTCGAGCGAGCTCTCCAAGGAGGCGACCAGCGGTTCGTGCGGGCGCCCATCGCCCTCGACCTCGACCGACGCACCTTCGACAGTTGCGCCATCCACCTGGACGACCAGGTGATCGGCTCCCTCTGGCGGGTTGAGGACCCCGTCCGCACGGGACCGGGCCTCGGGGTCGCCGCCGGTGGCAGGCGCGTAGGCGTCGAGGTCGAGCCCGGAGAGGTCCGTGAACTCCCAGCCGCGCGTCTTCTGCGTCGGCAGCGGCGGTGCCGCGCCGGCGTCAGCCAATCGAACCCTCCATCTGCAGCTCGATCAGGCGGTTCAGCTCGACTGCGTACTCCATGGGGAGCTCCTTGGTGATCGGCTCGATGAAGCCGTTGACGATCATCTTGGAGGCCTCCTCCTCGCTCATCCCGCGGGACTGGAGGTAGAAGATCTGCTCCTCGCCGACCTTCGAGACGGTCGCCTCATGGCCGACGTCCACGTCGTCCTCGCCGATGCGGATGGTCGGATAGGTGTCGGAGCGCGACTCCTCGTCAAGCAGGAGCGCATCGCAAACGACCTTCGACTTCGACTCGCTGGCGCCCTTGGCGATCTCGAGCAGGCCGCGGTAGCTGGTGCGGCCCTTGTCCTTGGAGATCGACTTGGAGAAGATCGAGACTGGTCGTCTTCGGCGCCGCGTGGATGATCTTGCCGCCGGCGTCCTGGTGCTGGCCCTCGCCCGCGAAGGCGATCGAGAGGATCTCGCCGTGGGCCCGCTCGCCGAGCAGGTAGATCGACGGGTACTTCATGGTCAGCTTCGACCCGAGGTTGCAGTCGACCCACTCCATCGTCGCGTCCTCGTGGGCGACCGCCCGCTTGGTGACGAGGTTGAAGACGTTCTGCGACCAGTTCTGGACCGTCGTGTAGCGAACCCGGGCGCTCTTCTTCGCCACGATCTCGACCACTGCGGAGTGGAGCGAGTCCGTCGAGTAGGTCGGTGCTGTGCAGCCCTCGATGTAGTGGACGTCGGAGCCCTCCTCGGCGATGATCAACGTGCGTTCGAACTGGCCCATGTTCTCGGTGTTGATCCGGAAATAGGCCTGCAGCGGCATCGCGACCGAGACGCCGGCGGGGACGTAGACGAACGAGCCTCCCGACCAGACGGCCGAGTTGAGCGCCGCGAGCTTGTTGTCGTTGGGCGGGATGATCGTCGCCCAGTACTCGCGGACCAGGTCCTCGTGCTCGCGGAGGGCCGTGTCCATGTCCGTGAAGATCACGCCCTGCTCCTCGAGCTTCTCGTTCACCTGGTGGTAGACGACCTCGGATTCGTACTGGGCGCCGACGCCGGAGAGGAACTTGCGCTCCGCCTCGGGAATGCCCAGGCGGTCGAAGGTGTTCTTGATGTCCTCCGGCACCTCTGACCAGTCGCGGCTGTTCTTCTCGGATGCGCGGACGAAGTAGTGGATGTCGTTGAAATCGATCTGGTTCAGGTTGCCGCCCCACTGCGGGGTGGGGCGCGACTCGAAGTGCTCGTACGCCTTGATCCGGAAGTCGCGCATCCACTGCGGCTCGTCCTTGTACTCGGAGATCGACTCGACGACCTCGCGCGAGAGGCCCTTCGGCGACTTGTAGGCGTACCCCGACTCAGGGTCGTGGAAGCCGAACTTCTCCTTGTAGTCGGCATTGATGCCGGCGAGCTCGCGCTCCTCGGCGGGGCGCTCTACAGCGGTCTCGGGGGTGGCCATTAGGAAACCTCCAGCTTGACGGTGTCGTCCAGGATCGTGACCGGGTAGGTGGTGACCGGTTGGTAGGCGGGGAGGGTCTTGGGACGACCGGACGTGAGGTCGAACAATGACCCGTGGCGTGGGCACTCCACGGTACAGGCGTCGGCGTCGAACGGGCCCTCGGCGAGAGGGCCGTCGTCGTGCGAGCAGCGATCCTCGATTGCGTAGAGGTCGCCGTCGCAGTTGAAGACGCCGATCTTGACGCCCTCGGGGGCGTCGACCAGCTTCATCTCTCCGCTCGGCAACTCGCTCGCGGCGCAGACGTCGATCTGTTGTTTCGTGCTTTCAGTCACTTTATTCCTACCGTGGTGGTCGGATTTTAGCGATCGCGAAGGCGCGCCGTCGCGAGGGGTTGCCTGGGCGGCTTCGTCATGCTTCGGGCCCGATGAAGGCGATCGTGATGCCGCATCATGGAGGCCCCGAAGTGCTTGTGTCCGAGCAGGTGGAACGGCCGGCGCCGGCCCCCGGAGAGGTCCTGATCGAGATGGCGGCCGCCGGACTCAACCCGGTCGACACGCAGGTTCGTGCGGGGTCCTGGGTCCCCGATGCGATGGGCCGGCCGCCAATGATTCTCGGATGGGACGTAGCCGGGACCATCGCGGAGGTGGGGGATGCCGTCACGTCGTTGAAGCCGGGAGACCGTGTCTTCGGGTTGCCCTCGTTCCCGGAATTGGCCCGTTGCGACGCCGAGTACGTCATCGCTCCCACGGAGCACATTGCGCGGACACCGGACTCGCTGGGCGACGGACAGGCAGGTGCGCTGCCTCTCGCGGGGCTCACCGCCTGGCAGGCGCTCGACCAGGCCGGCGTCGAGGAGGGAGATCGCGTCTTGGTGCAGGCGGCCGCCGGCGGGGTGGGGCACCTCGCCGTACAGATCGCGAAGGCTCGCGGCGCGTACGTGATCGGGACGGCGCGCCCTGAGAAGCACGACTTTCTCCGTGAGCTCGGCGTGGAGGAGCCGGTCGACTACACCGCCGGCCCTCTCGATCAGGCCATTTCGGCGGTGGACGTGGTGATCGAGCTGGTCAGCGAGGACGACGAAGGCCTGACGGCATCGCTTGGGATCCTGCGCCGCGGCGGCCGCCTTGTGGTGATCGCCGGCGACCTCACCGAGAGCCTGCGCGCCGTCGCCGAGGAGCAGGGAAAGCTCGCGACGGAAATGCTGGTTGCACCCGACCGCGGGGCGCTCGAGTCTCTCGCGTCATTGGCGAACGCGGGTCGGCTCAACGTCCACATCGACGCTGCGTTCCCTCTCGACCGAGCGCCTGACGCTCACCGCCGCCAGGAATCCGGCCGGGTGACCGGCAAGCTGGTGTTGACGCCCTGACCTTCGTGGCCGTTCCAAGCGATACGGTTTCGCTGCCTTGACTCTCGTCCTGATCATCGTTGGGATCCTCGTTCTGGTGCTGGTGGTCGTCTGGTTCGTCTACAACCGGACGATCGGCCGCCGCAACGCGGTCGACAACAGCTGGGCCCAGATCGAGACGGCGCTCCAGCGTCGCCACGACCTGATCCCGAACCTGGTCGAGTCGGTCAAGGGCTACGCCAAGCACGAGCAATCGACCTTCGAGGAGGTCACCAAGGCCCGCAGCGGTGCGGTGTCAGCAAAGGCGCCGGGCACGCAGGCCGTCGCCGAGGATGCGCTGACCGCGGCCATCGGCAAGCTGATCGTCGTTGCCGAGCAGTACCCGCAGCTGCGCGCGACCGAGAACTTCCAGCAGCTTCAGCAGCAGCTCTCCGACACCGAGGACCAGATCCAAGTCACTCGGCGCGTCTACAACGACACGGTCCAGACCTACAACACGGGGATCCAGCAATTCCCCGCGGTCCTGGTGGCGAACGCGTTCCACTTCGAGCCACGCCAGTTCTTCGATGCGCCGAAGGAGGCCGAGGCGACGCCCGAGGTCAGCTTCTCGCAGGACGGCGCGACGGGGGCTGCGGCGGAGAAGCCCAAGTCCTGAGCCGGGCGATGCACCGACGGCTGTTCATCGTGCTCGCGGTGCTGGCTGCCGCCCTGGCGCTGCCGGCGGCGGCGCAGGCGCGGAGCCTCACGGTCACCGATGCCGACGTCACCCTTCGCCTCGCCAGGGACGCCAGCGTGGTCGAGAGCGAGCGGCTCACCGTCGATTACAGCGGCAGCTACAACGCGACCTACCGCGACATCCCGCTCAGTGGCGGCGCGACGATCGATCCGAACAGCGTCAGCGTCCGCGAGGGGAACCAGGTCTACCGCCCCGGCGGCTGCACCACCTATGGCTGCATCGACGTCAGGGGTACGTTCGGAGTCACCGACATTCCCGGCCAAAACGGCATCCGAATCGTGTGGCATCCGGTTGCCAGCGACGAGCAGCGCACGTTCGTCGTCTCCTACCGGGTCGACAAGGCGGTCGACGCTTACGACGACGTGCTCGACGTCAATGCTCGGGTCTGGGGAGATCAGTGGGACTTCAGCCTCGACCACCTCACCGCGCGCCTCAAGAGCCCTTTGCTCGATCCCAGCGATCGGACCTATGCGGTGTGGGCGTCGCCGCGGTCCGTCGAGGCGAAGACCGTGCGCGCTGCGGGCGTCGCTGGGTTGGCAGCCTCGGGCATCCCCGCGCATCAGTACGTCGAACTGCGGGTGACTGTTCCGCGGCAGCCCGGCCAGAACGTGGACGGGGCCAAGACCCATTCAGGACCGGGCTTCCTGGGCATCTCGGCGGCGGAGCAGAAGGCGACGGACGACTTCAACAAGCCGTGGAACAAGGCCAAGCGCTTCATCGCTCATCACGCCGAGCTGCTTGCGGCTCTGATCACCGCGGTCCTGCTGCTGATCCTGGCGTTGATGCTCTGGCTGACGCGGGAGCACCCGACGTCGACCGGGAAGTACGTGCCCGAGCCACCGGATGACGCAGGTCCGGCACTCGCCTACGGACTGGCGCACGAGGGCGAGGACTCGAACAACACCGTGCTGGCGACTTTGCTCGACCTGGTCGAGCGCGGCTATTACGACACCAAGAACGCGACGACCGGCGACGAGAAGCTGGATTTGGCGATCGCAAAGTCGAAGAAGCGGCCGGCCGCCAAGATCGAGACGTACGAGCAGGACACCCTGACCTTCTTCGACGAGCTCATCGGTGACGAGTCGGTTCCGATCAGCGAGATGAAGGACCGTATCCCGGAGCACAGCGCCACCTGGCGGTCTCGCTGGGAGAACATGACCAACTCCCTGAATAAGGCCGACTGGGGGCAGCTCGTCTGGGACCGGAACTTGAATCCGCTCAGCCTGCTCATCGCTGTGATCGGTGGCGTCCTGGTTGGCGGGATCTGCCTGATTCAGAACAACGTCGAGCACCACTGGTTCGTCACTGCGGCGATCGGGGCGGCCGGCGTCGCGATCGTCGCCTTCTTCCCGGCGCGCCGCCTGAAGCGGCTCACCCCCGAGTACCGGGAGCGCGCCGCGAAGTGGGAGGCGTTCCAGCGCTGGACGGGCGACTTCCCGCGCCTCGATGACGACCCGCCCGCAACGCTCAAGCTCTGGAAGCGGATCCTGATCTACGGTGTCGCCTTCGGGACGGCCGATCGAATGATCAAGTCGGGTCGCATCCCGGAGCCGGTCCTCCAGAGCGCCGATGGCTCCTGGGCCGGTGGCTATCTGTCTGGCGCCTATATCGGCTCCACCTTCGACGGCGGCGCGTTTGGCTCCGGGTTCTCCTCGCAGGTCGCTCCGGAGTCGTCGAGCGGCGGCGGGGGTGGGGGCTTCAGTGGCGGCGGAGGCGGCGGCTTCGGCGGCGGCGGTGGAGGCGGCTGGTAGCCGTCATTCGAGTCCGGCAGCTCTGAGCGCGGCGCCGCGGTCGTAGAACTCCTGGACGCGGATGCACTTGTCGTTCTCGTCGAAGCTGAAGACCTGGGCGATCTTGTCCGAGATCTGCAGGCCGGTGATGTCGTTGCGGGCCCAGCGAAAGGCGATGACGACGACGTGGTCGCCGCCGTCGATCATCTCCTCGGGGGCGAACTTGAGCTGTCCGACGGCATTGCGCCAGCGGTTCCAGAACACCTGCACGCCCTCGAAGCCCTTGTAGGTGCCGGGGAACGGGTCGCGCTCAGGCGCGACCCACTCGACGTCCGGGCTCATGTGGTTGAGCACCCAATTGGGGTCCTCGGAGTTCCATGCCTCGAACCCTTCCCTGACCAGATTGACGCGGTCGACTGCCATCTCGACGGAACGAACCTATTCGATGCCGGCCGCCGCGTAGTCGGCGACGGCCATGACGGTGAGCTGCGGGTTGACGGTTACCGACGAGGGGAAGACGCTGGCGTCGCAGACGTAGAGGTTCTCCATCCCGTGGACGCGGAAGCGCTCGTCGACGACCCCCTTCGCGGGATCGCGACTGACCGCGTTGCCGCCCTGCGGGTGTGAGGTGTGAAGCCCGATGTCGGTGTTGTCTCGGACGATGTCGTCGAGCTCGTCGACCTGCTCGAGGGAGGTGAAGGAGATCGAGCGGAAGGTCATCGGCATCACCCGCAGCGCGTCGCTCGCGAAGTGAATCCGGGCCGCGAGCTTCGTCCCCTTGAGCAGCCGCTTCAGGTCCGAGTCCGCGGGCTCGTAGTCGAGCTTCATGCCCTTGCCGCGGAAGCCGGGCTTGATGGTGGCATTCGATTGCGATCCGACCACCACGCCGATGCAGCTCAGGTAGGCGTAGCGGCGCATATTGTGAAAGTGATCGGAGAACCAGCCCGGCATCAGCAGCGCCTGGGTCCCGACCGGGTTGAACCAGGACTCGAGGATGAGCTGGTCCTCGCCCGTGGGGCGGTAGCCGTGGCTGATCTGAAGGCCGTCGAACGAGTTGAGCTTCTTCTCGAATTCGGCCGTCAGTGGCGCGCCGACGTTGAACGAGAGGCCTGTGCCGGCGAGCTTTCCACCGAGATTGCTGCGCTGGAGGAGCAGGCTCGACGCCAGGGCGCCGCCGGAGACGATCACCGTCTTGGCCGCGACTCGGACGGTGCGTCCATCCGAGAGCGTGCAGCGAACCTCGGTCGCTCGCTTGCCGCGCGTGCGGATCGACTCGGCCAGGCACTCGCTGAAGATCCGGACGGCTCCCGGGAAGTCCCGTTGGGCGCGGGGCAGGATGTTGTCGAGCGCCGACAGCTTCTTGCCGTAGGCACAGCCGATGTTGCAGTAGCCGGAGCCGAGGCAGTCCTTGATGTTGGCGTCGACCACGCCGCCCTCACCGTCGAGGCCGAGCTCCTTGATCCCCTCGGCCATCTTGTCGCCGCCCTTCTCGAGGTACTTGTTGTCCTCCTGGCTGTAGACGGGGAGCCACTCGCGCAGCTGATCGAACGACTTCAGAAAACGGTCCTCGTCGATGCCGGCGTCTAGGCCATCCGTGTCGTTCCAGCGCTGCAGGGTGTGAGCTGGGATGTCGTAACAGACCGCGTTGTTGACCACGGTGCTGCCGCCGACGCACTTGCCCTGCAGTACCTGGAAGCGAGTGTCCGTCGACATCTGCAGGCCGCCGTCGTTCAAGAGGTTGGCGAACTGCACGCGCTCGTCCTCGCTGAAGTCCCGCGGGTTGACGTACTTGCCGCCCTCCAGCAGGACGACCTCCCGGCCGGCCTCAGCGAGCCGGTAGGCGAGGACCGACCCGGCCGCGCCGCTGCCGACGATCGCGACGTCGGCAGTGATTCGTTCGGCGTCGACCTCGTTCGGCTCGCTCACCTCGAGGGTGGCGAGCTTGCCGACCCTCTTGATGACCTTCTCGTAGCGCTTGCGCTTCGAGAACGGGACGTAGCCGGTCGAGGCGGCCGTGCGTGGATCGCCGTAGTAGCCGATGATCACCATCTGCTGCGCGCCGGCGAGGATCCCCTGACTGAGCTTGCGCAGCGGGCTTGGGAGCCGGCGCTCGATCACATCGGTGAAGAAGCAGCGCTCGATGAACGCCAGTCTGCGATCGGCCGGCATCAGTGCAAACGGGGGACGCAGGCGGAGCAGGGGATAGACCGTGAGCGCGGTGAAGGCGAGCGCCGCCAGTTTCTTGTTCCGGGCAGTGATCGAGTCGAGGAAGTCATCGACCCCGGATGCGATCTGTTCTGGAGTAAGCACCTCGTCCGGCCCCATCACCAGGACCTCGGCCAGGGCGGTCGCGGTCGTGAACTGATGCGGCCACAGATACTTGAGCCCGTAGCGGCCCTTGACGGCGGAGTGCTGGAGGACGGCGAGCACCACGGCCACGAATGTCGCCGCCACGGCCCAGATCAGCAGCTGCAGCGTGGGGCTCAGACTGGTGCCGAGAGGAGAGCCGAAGGTGTGGTCGACGCTGTCGTGGTTGCCGAACGCCAGCATCAGCAGGAGCGCGGCCACGATCAGGACGTGACCGAGGACGACCAGCTGGGTCGCCCAGCCGTTCTGGCGCACGTTGCCCGCGGCGATGAAGCAGAGGACGCAGAAGAGGCCGTCCTTGGCAAAGGAGTTGGCGACGAACGGAAACTCCGCGGAAGCGAAGAGACCGAGGACGGGATAGAGAAGGGCCTGGGCGAGGAAGAAGACGGTGAAGAAGCCGAGCGCCAGCTCCAGTCGGCGCTCTGGAGCTGTCAGCTCAGGAGCCTGCACTGGTGCGGTCGCCGCGGACGGCGCCGAGCGCCGCGCTCCGGTCGTAGTACTCGCGCACGCGAACACAACTCCCGTCCTCGAAGTCGTAGACCTGGATCACCCGGTCCGAGATCTCGAGGCCGCTGTGCTCCCCCTTGCCCTGGCGGCGGGCGACGACCACGACGGACTGGCCGGCGTCGATCAGCTCCTCGATCTTGAAATTCAGCTGTCCGACCGCGGCCCGCCACTGCGACCAGTAGTGCTCGACGCCCTTGTAGCCGTGGTAGGTGCCGGGGTCCGGATCGTCCTCGGGGGTGATCCACTCAACCTCCGGTGACATGTGGTCGAGCACCCAGCTCCGGTCGCCCTCGTTCCAGGCCTCGTAGCCCTTCTCCACCAGCTTTACGAGCTCCTCCGACATCACCCCTCCTCCTTGGAAATGAGTATCCCAGCCCAGGCGCCATTAGGCTTGCCGGGACCGGATCTGAAAGGGGACTCGCATGAGGTCGATACGGAGATTCGCGATGGTGCCATTGGGGGTCGTATGCGCCGCCGCGCTGGCCGTCCCCGCGGGCGCCGGGCAGTCGGCCGCCAGCCGGGTGGCGCTAAAGGTCGCGGGCGGGCCGCCGTTCCACGGCCGGGTGATCAGCAAGCAGCCGGCCTGCGTCCCGAACCGGAAAGTGCTGCTGATCGAGGTCGCGCCCGAGCGGGGGCCGATCGACTACGCGGACAACCGCACCAACGGCAAGGGCAAGTGGGTCTTCAGCTCACAGCTGCAGGGCGCGACCGTGGTGCAGGCAAAGGTCGGGGAGTCGAAGGCGAGCGGCGTGACCTGTCGGTCAGCGTTGTCGCCGGCAAAGGCCCTCTAGCGGTTCCCGGCTGCTCCGCCGTTCGGCTTGATGCCGTCCATCGCGGAGTCATAGACGGCCAGCCGGTTGCGACCCTCATGCTTTGCCCGATACAGCGCGCAATCCGCGGCCACCAACGGCGTCTCCTGTCCAGATGCGCCCAGCGCGTCGAGCTCGACCACTCCGATACTGGTGCTGATCTCGAGCACACCTTCGTCTGCCTGGATCGAATGGCGGCGAAAGATCTCGAGCACTTCCTCGGCGAGCTTCCGCGCCCGCAGCTCGTCGGCTTCGGGCAGCAGCACCGCGAACTCGTCGCCGCCGAGGCGGGCAAGGGTGTCGCTGGAGCGAATGCGCGAGCCCAGCAGTCTGGCCGCGCTGCGAATCAACTCGTCTCCCCAGTGGTGGCCGTGGGTGTCATTCACCTGCTTGAGGTTGTCGAGGTCGAGCAGCAGCAGTGCTCCACCGCGTCCGTAGCGGCCTGACTGTGCGATCTCCCGATGGAGCTCCTGCTCGAACCGCCTTCGGTTGAGGAGATCCGTGAGGGCATCGTGATCGGCAAGATGCTGTAGACGGGCCTCCGCCAGCTTCCGCTGGGTGACATCGCGAAAACTCCAGACGCGGCCAACGCTGCGCCCGTTGACTCGCTGCGGCTGTGAGTACCGTTCGAAGACGCGGCCATCCTTGAAGTAGAGCTCGTCGAAGCTCTCCGAGTCGGGTGTCCCGTAGAGGTCACGGATCCCCGATACGAACGCGGGGGGATCCTCGAGTTGGTCCAACACGAATTCGATCGCGGCGTCGTCATCCCGTGCGCGGACGATTTCGTCGGGAATCCGCCACATCTCGATGAACTTCCGGTTGAAGACCTCCCAGACTCCATCGCCGTCCACGACGAGGATCCCGTCGGTGGTCGACTCGATTGTCGCCTCCTGCAGGGAGCGGTTCCTGTCGTTCCGCTCTCTCAGGTACTTGACGAAGACCGCCGCCGCGACCAGCGTTCCCATCGCGCCGATCCAGCGTGCGATTCCTTGGTCGCCGACGTCGAGCGCCGCCAGCGCGGCTCCGTACACGAGCCCAACGAGCCCGAGCTGGATGGCCATCCCTCGCCTCGAGAAGAAGTAGCCGGCGTAGAGGATCGGCCACAGAAAGAGAAGCTCGTTCTCGACCGCGCCGCCCGTGTGGTCGCCGGAGAAGTAGACGGTCAGTCCCACCAGCACGACGCCGAACGCGCTGACCCACTGGTATCCCCATGCCGGGAGCCGCCGGCGCACCGCCCAGACCGAGCCGGCGCCGGCGAAGCTGAGCCCCGCAAGCACCAGGTAGATGGCCCTGTCGATCTCGGACGGGTGCGGAACGAGCACTGTGACCACGCCGAGGACCCCTCCGGCAAGCAGGAGAAGCGCCGCTATGCGAGCCATGACCTCCCGCTCGCCCGGTTCGGCGGGCATTGGTTCCATCCGCAGAAAGGATGGAAACCCACCGGGTTGTGCGCAAGCGTACTTTTCAGGTAACCGGTTTCAACTAGACGGACGTCGCTTCAGCGGGGTCGCCCTGCTCGCCCTCGTCCTCCCAGTCGGCGGGCTCGCCGAGGCTGGCGCCCTTGACGACCTTGAGGCCGAGCATCGCGCACTTCATCCGGGTCGCGGAGATGTCGATGCCGAGCAGGTCGAGGACGAAGTCCTTGGGGAGCTTGAGGATCTCCTCGCGGCTCATCCCCTCGAGCTCGTCGGTCAAGAGAGAGGTGGCGGCGGTCGAGATCGCGCAGCCCTGACCCTCGAAGGCGACCTCCGAGACCTTGCCGTTCCCGTCCAGCTTCAGGAAGACGTGCTGCTCGTCGCCGCAGAACGGGTTGTTGTCCTCGAACTCGAGGTCGAAGTCCTCGAGGCGGCCGAAGTGGTGCGGCCGCTTGTAGTGCTCGAGGATCTGGTCTCGGTAGAGCTCGTCCATGGCTTCAACCGTAGCTAGAGCTCGAACACGCGCCGGGCGTCGAGCAGCCCGTCGACGAGGCGGTCGACCTCGGCGTGCGTGTTGTAGACGGCAAGGCTGGCACGGGTCGTAGCGGGGACGCCCAGGCGCCGCATGAGGACCTGGGCGCAGTGGTGTCCGGCCCTGACCGCGACGCCATGCCGGTCGAGGATCTCGGAGATGTCGTGCGCGTGGACGCCCTCCATGTCGAAGGAGACGATCCCGCCACGCTCGTTTCCGGCGGGCGGGCCGAAGATCGTCAGCCCGGGAACCTCGGCGATCCGCTCCAGCGCGTACGAGGTGAGCTCAGCCTCGGCGGCATGGATCGCGGGCAGCCCGAGCTCGTCGATCCACCGGACTGCCGCACCGAATCCGACCGCCTCGCCGATCGGGGGGGTGCCGCCCTCGAACTTCGCGGGCAGATCGGCCCAGGTGATCAGCTCCTTGGTGACCTTGCGGATCATCGAGCCTCCGCCGATGAAGGGGGGCATCTCGTCGAGCAGCTCGCGGCGGCCGAAGAGGGCGCCGATACCGGTGGGTCCGTACATCTTGTGGCCGGTCACGGCGTAGAAGTCGGCTCCGAGCCCGGCCATGTCCAGCTCCAGCTTCGGCCCGGCCTGGGCACCGTCCACGACCAGGAGAGCCCCGGCGTCGTGCGCGAGCCGGGCGATCTCCTCGATCGGGTTGATCGTGCCCAGCACGTTCGAGACATGCGCGACGGCGACGAGCTTCGGGCCCTTCTCGAGGAGCGCCGCGAAGGCGTCCATGTCGAGCCGGCCGTCGCCGTCGATCGGCGCCCAATCGAGGTGGGCGTCCTTCTCCTGGGCCACCTGGTACCAGGGCACGACGTTCGAGTGGTGCTCCATCTCGGTGACCACGATCCGGTCGCCGGCCTGGAGATTGGTGCGGCCCCATGAGTACGCGACGAGATTGAGCGCCTCGGTCGCATTGCGGACGAAGACGACCTCACGGCGGCCGGCACCGAGGTGGGATGCCACCGTCGCCCGGGCTCCCTCATAGAGCGCGGTCGCCTCCTCGGAGAGGGTGTGTACGCCGCGGTGGACGTTGGCGTTGTGCTCGCGCCAATAGGCGTCGAGCGCCTCGATCACGGCGAGCGGCTTCTGGGCGGTAGCGCCGTTGTCGAGATAGGCGAGCGGCTCTCCGTGGATCTGGCGAGCGAGGATCGGGAACTCCGCCCGGATCTCTTCGATGGACCGAGGCAGGGCGGGGGCGGTTGTCGCCGTCGGCTCCATCGTCGTGTACCTAGGCGGCCGCGCCGGCCTCCACCTCGTCCTTGATCCAGCCATAGCCCTTCTTCTCGAGCTGCTCGACCAGCTCGGGGCCGCCCTCCTTGACGATGCGGCCGTCGTAGAGGACGTGCACGGCGTCGGGCTTGATCAGGTGGAGGATGCGCTGGTAATGGGTGATGATCAGGACGCCCATCCCCGGGCCGGCGAACTTGTTGACGCCCTCGGCCACGACCTGCAGGGCGTCGATGTCAAGGCCGGAATCGGTCTCGTCGAGCACCGCCATGGCGGGTTGCAGCATCGCCAGCTGGAGGATCTCCATCCGCTTCTTCTCGCCTCCGGAGAATCCCTCGTTGAGGTAGCGCGAGGAGAAATCCTTGGGGATGTTGGTGAGGGCCATCGCCTCCTCGGTCTGCACGCGGAAGTCCTTGAGCTTCACCGGCTCCTCGCCCTCGGCCTCGCGGTGGGAGTTGACGATCATCCGCAGGTACTTTGCAACCGTCACGCCCGGGATCGCGACCGGGTACTGGAACGCCATGAAGAGGCCCATCCGGGAGCGCTCGTCCGGAGCGGCCTCGGTGATGTCCTCGCCCTTGAACGTGATCGTCCCCTCGGTGACCTCGAGGCCCGGGTGACCCATGATGGCGTTGGCCAGCGTGGACTTGCCGGATCCGTTGGGGCCCATCAGCGCATGGATGCTGCCGCTGTCGACGTCGAGGCTGACCCCCTTGAGGATCTCCTTGCCCTCGGCGGTCACGTGCAGGTTGCGGATCTCGAGCTCTGCCATTCGTACTCCTGGTTCGATTGAAGTTGTCTAGGCGGCGCTGACCGCGGCGGCCTTGGGGGCGCGGGTCGTTGCGTGCTGATCGGAGAACTCGACCAGCTCGGCGAGGGTCGTGCCGGAGAGCGCCTTGTTGACGCCGCCCTGCACCCGCGTCCAGAGAAGCTTGGTGGAACATGCCCGATCGCCGTCTGACTCATGCGAACACGAGACCTTGCCCTCGGCGTCGAGCTCGAAGCACTCCATCGGGGCGATCGCGCCCTCCAGCGCCTGAACCACCTCGAGCATCTCGATCTCGTCGGCGGGCCGCCCGAGGCGGTAACCGCCATGCGCTCCGCGCTGACTCTCAACCAGCCCAGCTTTGCGCAGCTTGGCGACCAGGTGCTCGAGGTAGGAGAGGGGGAGGCGTTCGGACTCGGCGACCGCACTGAGCGCGACGGGGGCGCCGTCCTCCTGGCGGCCCAGCTCGACCATCAGTCGAACGCCGTATTCAGCTCGGGTGGAAAACAGCATCGCCCGTAAATCCTAGCGGAGAGGTCGGTTATGGCTCGAACCGATTCGCTCAGGTCGGCAGCGATTCGCGCGACCGCGCCACCACGCCTCGCAGGGTGTCTCTGAACGCCGCGTAGTCGCGCCCCCCGATTGCCGCTGCATGGCGGGCCTCGATTTCGGCAACGATCTCATCTCCCCGCTGCAGCTGTCCGAGCCCACGCTGGGTCGGAACGATGAGCTTGGCCCGCCGGTCCTGCGGGTCGGGGCGCCGCTCCACGTAGCCGAGTCCCTCGAGCTCGTCGATCAGCCTTCCCACGATCTGCTTGTGCCGGCCGGAGAGGTGGGCGAGGTCAGTGGCCCGGACGCCGTCTTCGTCGAGATAGGCCAGCACCGCCCAGTGCCGCGGATGCAGGTCGTCGTATCCCTCGGCCGCGAGGCGGTCGAAGAGCTCCTCCTGGAGGGACATTGTCAGCTGGCTCGCGAGAACGCCCAGATCGGGGTTCCACTCCTGGCGCTCCCTGCGCCGCTTGGTGGTAGTCACAAAACGAGAAAGTAGCAGAATGTGATGAGTACACAGTGTGATCAAGGCTTATCGCCCGTTCAGACTGCTCTCTATACTCGGCTCCAGTCAACTTTCACCCCCGAGAAGGAGATCTTTCGGAGATGACAACCACCGGACGTTCCAACTGGCAGGCGGCCTTCAAGACGGTGCTCCTGCTCTCAGTCCTCGGCGGCATCTTGGTCGGCGCTGGGTACATCATCGGCGGGCCTTCGACCGCCCTCGTCTTTCTGTTCATCGCCGTTCTCATCAATATGGGCAGCTGGTTCTTCAGCGACAAGATCGCCCTCGCCGCTGCCAGGGCTCAGCCGGTGTCCGAGGAGGAGGACCCGCGGCTCTACCAGATGGTCCGGGACCTGACCACGCGTGCCGGTCTCCCAATGCCGAGGCTCTACGTGATCCCGCAGGAGCAGCCGAACGCCTTTGCGACGGGCCGCAATCCGAAGCATTCCGCCGTCGCGGTGACCGCCGGGATTCGCAAGCTTCTCACGGAGGATGAGCTGCGGGGAGTGCTCGCGCACGAGCTCGGACACGTCCGTAACCACGACATCCTCCTGACTTCCGTGGTCGCAACGATCGCGTCCGCCATCACCTGGATCGGCTACATGGTGCTCTGGATCGGCGGTGATGACAACGGGCCGCTGGGGATCATCGGCCCGCTGCTGCTCTGGATACTCGCCCCGATCTCCGCGGCGATCATCCAGATGGCGATCTCCCGCCAGCGCGAGTACTCGGCCGACGCCACAGGCGCCGAGATCTGCGGGAACCCGGAGTCGCTTGCCTCCGCGCTGCTGCGCCTCGAGTCCGGCGCCCAGGCGATCCCGATGCAGGTCAACCAGGCCAGCGAGCCGCTGTACATCGTCAAGCCGTTCAGCGGAAAGGGCCTGGCGTCGCTCTTCTCGACGCATCCGCCGATCGAGGAGCGGGTCCGCCGGCTGCGCCAGATGCGGCCGACGATCGGCTAGGTATCGAATTGGCATATCGAGTGCTGAGTTCGGGGGACGCCTTCTGGCGTCCCTCGAACCAGATGAAGGTCGAGAACACCGACCTCGCCAAGCAGCTGGAGGCCGAGACGCTGGGCGCCCGCCTCTGGCGGCTTGCATCCGGGTCAGGCGAGCACCTGGCACCGCCACTTCGAGATGCACGAGCTCTACGTCCTGCTCGAGGGAGAGGGCAGGGTGCGTGTGGACGACGAGGTGCTGACGCTGACGCCGTTGTCCGCGCTTCTGGTCGAGCCTGAGCACACCCGGCAGCTCTTCAACGACACCGACGCCGATGCCCTCTGGCTGGTCGTCGGGGCTCCGCGGGAGGGCGTGAGCAGCACGCTGGAGATGAGCGAGGAGCAGCTCGCGGCGATGTATCCCGACGGCCCGAAGGCGCTGCCGCCCGAGCTCGGCGGCGGTCAATTCGAAGGGTGAGCGGGCGGCGCGTATCATCGCAACCCGAGTGAGCACGCCCGCCGTCAGAGAGCCCGGCACGGACGCTCGGCCGCCGGAATCCGCGGACGAGAAGGCGCCGAACAACGACATCCCGCTGTCTTTGAAGGCCACGCTGGTCGACGATCGGGGCGTCCCTTACCGCGAGTTCCGCAGCACGCTCGAACCGCGCTGGTGGCGGGTCTGGCTGGAGATCGGCGCCGCCTACGCGGTCCTTGCCCTCGCTGCTGGCCGGCCTGATCGCGTGGGATCCGGGCTGGCCGCTGGCGGTGGTCGCCGTGCTCGCCGGCGGGCTCGTGATCGGGTACACGCTGCAGTTCCTCAACCTCTTCTTCCACGAGGCCACCCACTACAACATCGTGCCGGGGCGGCGGCGCAACGACGCCGTGGCGAACGTGCTGATGGGCTGGCTGTTCGGCTCGAGCATCGCGCTGTACCGCCAGATTCACTGGCAGCACCACCGAGCGCTCGGGACGACGATGGATTCCGAGAACTCCTACTTCGACGCCCTGGGCGTCGCGCTATCTGGTCGAGGGACTCACGGGTCTGAAGCTCCTGCGCACGCTGCGCCAGCACCAGATCACCGAGGCAGAAACGACCGAGAAGGGGCGGCCATTGCGAGGCGCGCGGCAGGCTCGCCTGGCTGGCCATCGCTGCCGTGGTCAACCTCGGGCATCGTCGCGCTGCTTTGGATCCTCAGCTCGCCTGTTGCGGCGCTCGCCTGGGCCGGCGGGCTGCTCGTCGTCTTCCCCTTCCTGGCAAGCCTGCGGACCGTGCTCGAGCACCGCTCCGAGGAGGCCGAAGCGACGGTCGACTACCACCTGGTCGATCACGGCCCGGTCAACCGGCTCTTCGGCACTGGTCCGATCGCCAACACTCTCGGCAGTGCCGGGTTCAACCGGCACGCGATCCATCACTGGGAGCCTCAGCTTTCATACACGCGGCTGGCGGACGTCGAGGCTTACCTGCTCCGCACCGACGTGGCTCCCCTCGTTCGGGAGCGGCAGACCAGCTACGCGCAGACCTTCCTGCGCCTCCTCGAGCTCTGACCCCGGACTCGTCCTCTCCCGTATGCCGCGTCTGCGGCTCGTCACTGGACGAGCTCTGGGCGACCGCGACCGACACCGAGTATGGGACGACAGCGGAGCGCTTCTCCTACTACCTCTGCCGCGGACTGCGACTGCCTCTCGATCGATCCGCTGCCCGCCGACCGGCTCAGCCAGATCTATCCGCCGACCTACTACTCCTTCGCTTCGGGCGGAGCGGGAGGAGCCCGGGTTTCGTTCTTCAGAGTCAAGGAGTGGCTCGACGTTCGCAGCTACAGCGGCTGTGGTCGGCATGCTCGGCACGGAGAGCCCGCGCATCCTCGACGTCGGGGGCGGCGTGGGCGAGGTCTCCTCGTTGTTCGTCCGCCAGGGCGGCGGGGCCACCGGCCTGGTCGTCGATCCCAACGAGAAGAGCATCGAGGTCGCGCGCTCGCGCGGCCTCGATGGCTTCGCCGGGACGATCGAGGAGTTCGATACCGACGAGCGCTTCGACCTGGTCCTGATGCTCAACCTGATCGAGCACGTCGCCGACCCCGTCGCGGTGATGGCCCGCGCCGCGGAGCTTCTGAACGATGGCGGATTGGTCTGGCTGCAGACGCCGAACTTCCGGGCCCTCGACGGGCGCCTCTTCAGGCACCGCAACTGGGCCGGGTATCACTGCCCGCGCCACTGGGCGATCTTCGGGGAAGCCGGCCTGCGGGCTGCCTCTCTCGCGCGCCGGCCTCGAGCCGGTCAGCTTCAAGCGGACCCAGGGTGGCGGCTTCTGGGCACAGAGCCTGCTCGGCCTGCGACGCGACCGCATGATGAGCCGCGGCGTCCCTCCGGACCCGCGCAAGCGAATGCCGAGGTGGGCACCCATGCCGAAGCCGCTCGTGCGCTACCGCCTGTTCGCTCCGCTGGCGGCCATCGGCGACCGCCTTCGACCTGGGGACCCGCGGGTTCAGGCAGGTCTCCCAGGTGGTGGTGATGGCCCGCCGGGCGAGGCTGACCGGCTATACTTTTTGAAGCCATTAAACCCGATCAGGATTTGGGATATTTGAGACCATGAGTTCCGTGGAGATGCCCCGCAAGTACGTGCCACCGCCCCTCGAGCTGGTCAAGAGCCGGATCGAGGAGCTGCTGCCTCCCGCCGCCAAGGAGGAGATCGACGGAGGCGCGATCCTGATCGACGTTCGCGATCCCGAGCGCTACGAGGCCGGACACCTGGAGGGCGCGATCAACGTCCCCGCCGGCGACGAGTGCCCGCGACGCCCACGACGCCTCCTACGTGGAGGCGATCGAGGAGGTCGGCGCGAGCCCCGAGGACCGGGTGATCCTGGTCTGCGGCGAGGGCAACCGCTCGGCGCGCGCCGCGGACGCGCTTCAGAACGAGCACAACTTCAAGCACGTGGCCTCGATCATCGGCGGATCGAAGCTCTGGAACGAGCTCGGCTATCCCGTCGAAGGAGAGATCGCGATCGGCGACGAAGAGGCCGAGACACACTTGGAAGGCGAGGAGGACACAACCTGATGGCCAGCACCGAGACGATCGAGCAGGTCAAGGAGCGGATCGAGGAGGTCGATCCCGCTGAGGCCCAGGAGGAGCTGAAGGCGGGCGATGTCGCCCTGATCGACACCCGCGAGCCCTACGAGAACTTCGAGGCGCACATCGACGGCGCCGAGCTGATCCGGCCCGCCGACGTCATCGATCGCATCGAGGAGGTCGTCCCCGACCACTCCCAGCGCGTGCTCCTCTACTGCGCCTCCGGCAACCGCTCCGCGCGTGCCGCCGATGAGCTCCGCGAGCTCGGCTACGACAACGCCGCGTCCGTTCGCGGCGGCATCAAGGCCTGGGAGGCCGAGGGCCTTCCCGTCGTGATGGCGGAGGGCATGACCCCCGAGCAGCGCAACCGCTACTCGCGTCACACCCTGCTTCCCGAGGTCGGCGTCGAGGGCCAGCTCAAGATGCTGAACGCCAAGGTCCTGCTGGTCGGCGCCGGTGGTCTTGGCGCTCCCTCGGCCCTCTATCTGGCCGCGGCCGGCATCGGCACGCTCGGCCTGGTCGACGACGACGAGGTCGACGAGTCGAACCTGCAGCGCCAGGTGATCCACAACACCGAGCGGATCGGCCAGCCCAAGACCGAGTCGGCTCGGAAGACGATCGAGGCGCTCAACCCCGACGTCGACGTCATCGAGCACCGGATCCGGCTCGACGCCTCCAACATCATCGACATCATCAAGGACTACGACGTGATCGTCGACGGGGCGGACAACTTCCCGACCCGGTACCTGCTGAACGACGCGTCGGTCCGGCTGCGCAAGCCGGTCGTCTCGGCGTCGATCCTGGCCTTCGACGGGCAGATCTCGACCTTCATGCCCTACGAGGGGCCCTGCTACCGCTGCCTCTATCCGACACCGCCTCCGGCCGAGCTCGCCCCGAGCTGCGGCGCCGCCGGCGTGCTCGGCGTGATGGCCGGGGTCATGGGCCTGCTGCAGGCCAACGAGGTCATCAAGCTCGTGGTCGGCATCGGCGAGCCGCTGATCGGCCGCCTGCTGCTCTACGACTCGCTCGGCACCCACTTCACCGAGCTCAAGGTCCGCCGCGACCCCGAGTGCCCGATCTGCGGGCCGAACGCCCCGGAGATCCCCGAGTCCGAGATGGGCAAGTTCCCCGATTACGAGCTCTTCTGCGCGGGCTAGAGCCCAGCCGCTAGGTTTCCCGCCCATGCCGACGATCAAGGTCCCGCCAGTGCTGCGCCAGAACACCGACGGGGAAGCGGAGGTGAGCGTCGACGGAGCGACCGTTGGCGACGCTCTGCGGGCCCTCGCCGAGCGCTATCCGGAGACCAAGGATCAGCTCTTCTCAGAGGAGGGCGACCTCAACCGCTACGTCAACGTCTACCTCAATGACGAGGACGTCCGGGTGCTCGACGGCCTCGACACGGGCGCCTCGGACTCGGACACCGTGGTGATCCTGCCCGCCATGGCGGGCGGCTGAGCCGTCCCCGCTCTAGCCGGCAGTTCCGCCGGTCAGGCCGACGAACGCGTTCCAGGACGGCTTCGGGTTGAAGTCCTGGGTGAACAGCCCGGTGTGGTCGAACCAGATCGCCCCCGGGGACGTCCCGCCACGAGTACCAGATGACCCCGGCGATCTTGAAGCGCCCCCGGTTGCGGCCATCAGCCCGTAGGTCTTCCGCAGGTATGCCGCCTGGCGCTGGGGCGAGACGGTGAGCGCCGTCGGCGGGTTGCCGCCGGTGGCCCAGCCGATCTCGGTGATCCAGATCGGCGTGCTCCTTGTCCTTGAACCGGGCCATGATCTTGCGAGTTTCCTTGACGGCGTTCAGGGCGTCGCCGCGGCGTGGTTGCGTAGGGGTGGACGGCCGACGGCGTCGAAGAGCGTCTTCGCCTTGCGCCGGTAGATCGCGGGCAGGTATCGATCGAGGGGGATGCCGTTCTTGATGTTCGGCGTCCGGAAGAGCCCGGCGAGGACGATCTTCGCCGCTGGGTCCCCGCTCTTGATCCCGTCGTGGAAGACCCTGAGCAGGCCCACGTACTGCTTCGCGTTCGGCTTCGGGTACCAGAAGCTCGGCGAGTTGACCTCGTTCCAGAGCTGCCAGTCGGTCACCGGCAGCTTCGGGATATCCGGGTGCTGAGTCCAGAAGGTGCCGTTGGCGCCGTAGCGCTCGGCCGCGGCGCTGGACGAACGCCCGGAAGTCGCCCAGTGCGGCTCCGTGGAGGGCGGGTAGTTCGTCTTCGTGGCCGCCCAGGAGGGCGAGCTGTAGACGGTCGGCAGGACCCGGATCCCCTGCTGGGCCGCGGCACCGATGATCGCGTCGTAGTGGCCCAGTCGACGGCGCGCCGTGGCCTGGCTGCACGGCTCCCCAGACGAAATTGATTCGCAGCGTTCCGACCTTGCCGGCGCCCATCCGGGCGATCTCGGTGGAGTCCGGGTCGTTGGCGGGGATCACGCCGTAGAACGCGCGCGGGGCGCGGCGGCCTGCGCAGCGGGGCCAGCCCCAGGCAGACCAGTAGGGTCGCCGCGATGACGAGGCGCCGCATCGTCTTCCGTCCTGGTCGTTAGGCGGCTTCGTCCGCGGCTCGGCGACGATCTCGCCCTCGGGCGTCGGCCGCGCGCTGGCGGCTCCGGGGTCGTCGCCTGGTCCGGCCGGTGTCCGTCGCCGGCCGCCTGCGACGCAGCATCATCCCGGCCGTCGCGCAGCGATCACGCCGGCGACCATCAGGAGCACGATCGGGTCGAGGAGGATGCTCCGCCGCCGCCGGAGTCGGAGCCGCCGGTCGCGGCGGCCGAGTTGGCCTTGCGCTGATCTTGGCCTGCGTCTTGGGCTTCTTGCCCGTCCTGCCTGGTCGCCGTTCGGCACGCGTCGCGCCGCGACTCGCCGGCGAGAGTCGTGGTCGCCGCGCCGCTCGGCCGGGTCGCCGACGACTGCCTTGCCCGGCCGCCTTCGGCACCTTCGGCAGGTACTCGTCCGCCGGCGGGCGCGGCCAGGGCCGGCGCGGCCAGCGCGAGCGAGACGCGTCGCCGCCGCGAGCAGTCCAAGCGACTGTTCTGCGGATGGTCATCACAGTCGGTGATGGGGCGAAGATACTGCGTCATAGGGGGACTGGCTGGGATCGCCATGGCCTCAAAGATCAAAGAACACGCGGGCGCCGGGCTCGTTGCGGCGGCGATCATCGCAGCGCCGCGTCGCGCAGGGCCTCTTCGAGCCCACGGGCTACGCCGCCGCCTCGGTCGTGATCTGGGCCGCGGTGATCGCGGGGCTGGCCAGCCGAGCCCTGCCGTGCGCCGGTCGGGACGGCGGCGGCGGTGGCCGGCCTCTGCCTCGCCGGCACCGCGCTCCTCGCCGCCGCATCCGTCGGCTGGGCGAGCGACCAGGGCCGAGCCTTCGAGGAGGCCGTGCGCGTCTCCTTCTACCTCGGGCTGTTCACCCTGGCCGCCTGCACGGCGAGCCGGCCGGCCGGCGGCAGTGGATCGCCGGCCTGACGGTCGGGCTCGGCGTCGTCTCGGTCTCGCCGTGCTCGCCTACCTGCAGCCCGGCCTGCTGGACAGCGGCAGCAGCGAGATCCCGAACGCCGCGGGACGGCTCTCCTATCCGATCGGATACTGGAACGGCGCCGCCGCCCTGATGGCGGTCGCCGCCATGCTGCTCGCCTACGCAGCGGCGCGCGCCCCGACGCGCGGCTGCGGTCGCTCGCGACGGCGGCGATCCCGGTCGCGCGGCCTCGGCATCTGGCTGGCGAGCTCCAGGGGTGGGGCGGCTGCGGCGGTGATCGGCGCTGGTCGTCCTGGTCGGCCGCGTCGCCGCGATCGCTCGCGCTGCTGGTCCGGATCGCGATCGGCGCCGCGGGCGCCGGTGTCCTGATCCTGCGTCGCCGACCAGATGCACGCCCTGACCAGCGGGTTGGCGGACTCGCGCGCTGCGAGCCGATGGCGACCGGATGTCCGCGCTCGTCCTCGTGGTCGCCTGGTCGACCGGCGGCGCCGGCCTGGGCGCTCGACGGCGCTCGCCTCCGGCGTTCGGATCTCGCGGCGGGTGGGGATCGCCGTCGGCGTCGTGGCTGTCGCTCGCCGTCGTCGGCGGCGGTCGTGGCCGCGAATCCCGCCGAGCGCTTCCGCGAGTTCAAGCAGCCGCCGGCGACGCGGGCGGGCCGGTCGGCGCGGCCGGCCTGAGCTCGAACGGGCGCTGGCAGTTCTGGACCGAGGCGGTCGACGCCTTCGAGAGCGCCCCCGTGGCGGGGATCGGGGCTGGGGGCTACGAGGACTGGTGGGCGCAGCATGCGACCGTTCCGCTGTTCGTCCGCAACCCGCACTCGCTGCCGCTGCAGCAGGCCGCCGAGCTGGGGGTCGGCGGCATCCTCCTGTTTCTCGGGTTCTGTCGCCGCTGTCGGCGCTCGCCGTGCGTCAGGCGCCTCGCGCGCGGGCCTCGGGGCGACGCGGGCTCCTGACCGCCGTCCTGGTGGCGCGGCGCCGTCGGCGCGGCGATCGACTGGACCTGGGAGATCCCGGCGGCCTTCGGGCCCGCGGTGATCTGCCGCCGGCCTGCTGACGCCTCGGCGCCCGTCGGAGGCTCGGCTCGCGATGCCTACTGGCTGGGCCGGGCACGGTCGCGGTCGCCTGGCTTGCGATGGTCGCCGGCGGGCCTGGTCGTGCTCACGCGAGCTGGAGCTCGAGCAGAGCCGGGACGCCGCCGCCGCACGAGCAGGATCGACGACGGGATCGAGCGCGCGCACGCAGGCGCAAGACGGTGCAGCCCTGGTCGGCCGAGCCCTACACCCAGCTCGCGCTGCTCGAGGAGGCAGCGCGGCGACTTCGACGCAGCGCTCGCCCATCTGCGGCAGCGCCGAGGCACGGGACTCCGAGGATTGGCGACTGCCCCTGATTGAGGCTAGGCTCCAGCGAGAGAGAGGAGATGGGCACGCGGCCGGGCGGCCATCGAGAGGGCCCGCAGCCTTGAGCCCGCTTGTCGCCGATCTTCAACACGACCGAGCCGAATCAGGGATGAGCCGACGAGAAGATCAGAAGCGAGCTCGAGTCCAGGCCGGCCGCAGGCCCGTCCGGTGCGCGGGAGCCTCGACGCCGCGTCGGTCGGCCGACGCGCTGGTCGCCGCGGCCGCGCACTCGCCGGCCGAGCCCAGCTGGTGGCGGGACGCGCGGCGCAGGCGCCTGCTCGCTCTGGCCGACTGCTGCGCCGTCGCGCTCGCGCTGCCATCGTGCTGCCGCCGGAGCGGGCGATCTGGATGCTGGCGTTCCTGCCCGTCTGGATCCTGCTCGCGAAGCTGGCCGGCCTCTATGACGCCGACCACCGCGCGATGCGCCATCTGACCGTGGACGAGGCGCCGGCGATCATCGCCTGGGGAGTGTTCGGCACCGTCGCCGTCGGCCTGCTGGGCGGGCTCACGCCGGCCGGAACGCTCGACACCGGCGAGCTCGCGGTGGTGGCGGGATCGCGATCGTCGCCGACTTCGCGCTGCGGGTCGCCGCGCGGGCCGTCTGGCGGGCGACCACGCCGCGCGAGCGGGTCCTGATCGTCGGCGAGGGCGGCCTCGCGCATGCGATGAGGCGCAAGCTGGCGCTGTTCGGCGACCTGCACATGGAGGCGGTCGAGCCGGGGACTACGAGCGCAGGCATCGACCGCGTCGTCCTGGCCCACGAGCGGATCGACGCCGGCGAGATCGCGGCGATCCCGGACCTCTGCCGCCGCCACGAGGCGAAGCTCAGCCTGGTCTCGCCGCTGCGCGGGCAGGCCACGCCGCACCAGATCTCGCGGCTCGCCGAGCTGCCGGTGTTCGAGTACGTGACCGCCGACGTCTCGCGCTCGACGATGATGCTGAAGCGCTCGCTCGACCTGATCGTCGGCGTGCCGCTGGCGCTGCTGGCCGCGCCGCTGTGCCGCTGATCGCGCTCGCGATCTGGCTCGAGGACCGCGGGCCGGTGCTGTTCGCGCAGCACCGCGCCGGCCTCCACGGCGTGCCCTTCCGGCTGCTCAAGTTCCGGACCATGCACGTCGGCGCCGACCGCTCGCTCGAGGACCTGCTCGACGAGCTGCCCGAGCCGATGTTCAAGCTCCGCCGCGACCCGCGGGTGACCCGGGTCGGCAGGTTCCTGCGCAGGCTCAGCCTCGACGAGCTCCCGCAGCTCTGGAACCTGCTCCGCGGCGACATGAGCCTGGTCGGGCCGCGCCCCGAGCAGCTCGAGCTGGTCGAGCGCTACGGCCCCGAGCACCGCTTCCGGCTCGAGGTGAAGCCCGGCCTGACCGGGCCGATGCAGGTGCACGGCCGCGGCGAGCTCACCTTCGAGGAGCGCCTCGCGGTCGAGCTCGACTACGTCGAGAACCTCTCGATCGGCCGCGACCTGCGAATCCTCGCCCTCACCCCGGTGAGCGTGATCCGGGCACCGGGGCGTTCGAGCGCCCTGGGTGATCCACAGCTTCGGAGGCGGGAGCACCAAGTCCCTGAGGCCGTCGCGCCGCCGCCGGGGAACCCGCGTTTCCCCTCTTCGACGGCCTCCGTGCCGTCGGCGCGCTGGGGTCCTGCTTGGCGCACTGCGCGGCAGCACGATGGGCAGGTAGCTCCGTCGCCGGCCACCTGATCGGGGACCTGCAGATGGGGGTGACCGTTTTCTTCGTGATCTCGGGGTTCCTGCTCTACCGGCCCTTCGTCGCGGCGGACATGGCGGGAAGAGGCAGGACCGCGGACACTAGCCTTCTACCGGCGCCGGGCCCTCCGCATCTTCCCTGCGTACTGGTTCGCGCTCACGTGGTGGCCCTCCTGCCCGGGGTGATCAGCGTCTTCACCAGCGACCAGTGGTGGCGCTACTACCTTCTGATTCAGAACTACTCGGATCCACACTTCGTCTTCCAGGCCGGGATCGGCCCGGCCTGGAGCCTCTCGGTGGAGATGGCGTTCTACCTCGATGCTTCCGTTCTTGCGCTGGGTGATGCGCAGGCGGCGGGAAGCGACCCGAGCTGGCGCCTGTTGGGAGACCTGATGCGTGCTTCACCATGTCGCCGTATCGCCGCGCTCGTTCGCGCCTTGACTTGTCTCCGGAGATCAATTCGCCAATGATGGCCTGGTTAGCTCGTGGACCTGGACCTTGACCCTCACCCTGCCGCTGTTCCTGACCTGGTTCGCCGTCGGAATGGCGTTCGCCTCGATCAGCTCCTGGAGCGCGCAGACCGGCGAGACGCCGGAGGTCGGTCTGCGCCTCGCCAGCCAGCCGGGGACTGGTCTGGCTCTTTGCCCTCTCCTGCTACGGGCTGATCGCCGCCGTGTCGTCCGGTCCCTTCCCTCGGCGGAGAGACGCCGTGCACCACCTCGATGACGGGCCTGATCGCGGCGGCGATCGTCTTCCCGGCCGCATTCCCGCATCCCGAGGGAAAGGGTGCTGCCCGGCCAGTTCCTCGCGCTCCCGGCGATTGCCTGGATCGGTCTGATCTCCTACGGCATCTATCTGTGGGCCGATCCCATCACGGTGACCTTTACCTCCCACGGGGATTCTTCGTTGGGGTTCCTCGCCCTCGCTCGCTGGCCGCCTTCTCATGCCGCTCGCGGCCGCGGCCTTCAGCTATTACGTGGTGGAGCGCCCGTTCCTGCGACTGAAGTATGCGCGGCCGGGCCGGCACCGGTGCCCGTTCAGCCGGCCGGATCCCGAGCTGAGCCGGATAGCCGCCTAGGAGCCCTAGTCGGTGAGCACTCCGCGACGGTCATCGTTCCCACCGTCTCGCCCGACCTCGTCTGCCCCGGCTGCTCGATTCGCTGTCGGCGACACGGGACGTTCGAGCTGATCGTGGTCGACAACGGCACCGGAGCGCCGGAGCTGGAACGGGCCGCGGCGGCCTCGACGGCGCGCGGGTCCTCCGACTGGATGCGAAACTCGGCTATTCGCGGGCGATCAACCGCGCGGCGCGCGAGGCAAAGGGGAGCGCGCTCGTCCTGCTCAACGACGACTCCATCGTCGACCGCGGACTACGTCGATCGGATCACGCGAGGCCCTCGACCCCGGGGCCGGGGTGGTGATGGCGGCCGGCGTGATGCGAGACGCCGCCGACGCCGGCCTGATCGAGACCGCCGGGATCGAGATCGACCGGACCCTGCTCGCCTTCGACTACCTGAATGGCGAGCCCGTGCCGTGCTGGACGGCCCGTGGCCGATCCGGTCGGCCCGTCCGGCGCGGCCGCGGCGATCTACGGGACGCCTTTCTGGAGGTGGGCGGCTTCGACGAGGCGCTCTTCGCCTACCTGGAGGACGTCGACCTCGTCTCCGCGCTGCGCGAGGCGGAGTCCTGCCGGCTGGCGAGGAGGCTCGCGGGCTGCACGAGCACTCGGCCACCCTCGGTGCCGGGTCGGAGCGAAAGGACTACCTGATGGGCTACGGGCGCGGCTATCTGCTGCGCAAATGGAGGGTGATGACTCCCGGCGTCTGCCGGCGTCGTCGCGAGGGAGGTCCTGGTGAGCGCGCCGGCCAGGCACGTGGTCGACCGGAACCTCGGCGGGGTCAGGGGGAGGGTCCGCGGGCTCCGGGCGGATCGAGCGCGCGCGAGCCCTACCCGCCGGACGGGACGCTTCCGGACCCGCCGTCGCTGCCGGCGACGCTGAGGCGGCGGTGGCGCCGCCGGTCGAGGATCCGGCGCAGAGGCGACTGAGCCACCGTCGCGGCGAACCTGGCGCGCGATCCCGACGTAGACGAGCGCGTTCAGGGCCCGGGAGCGCTCGGCGGCGTAGTGCTTCGATAGAAGCGGTACATTCCCCGGTGGAAGGCCCAGTTGAGCCGCACCGACCGTTCGCCCGCCGGTCGCTGCCCCCCTTGACGTGGACGGACCGTCGCGGTGCCGGCTCGTACCAGGCTGATCCAGCCCGCCGGGCGAGCCGGTAGGAGAGGTCGAGGTCCTCCATGTACATCCAGTAGCCCTCGTCGAAGCCGCCCAGCCCATCGAAGGCTCGAGCGCCGCATCAGCATGAATGCCCCGTTGACGGCGTCGACCGCGCCCGGATTCCACCTCCGGGGCGCGGTACGCGGCGAGCTTGCCGCGTGCCCCCGGGCGGCGGCCGACGCCGGTGAAGTGGCCCAGCGCGCTGAGCGGAGTCGGGAAGGACCGCTTCGCCGCGTGGTCGAGCGTTCCGTCCTCGGGATCAGCCGCGGTCCCACCACGGCCGCGCCTTGATCGGACTCGAGCGCCGCGATCACCGTGTCGAGCGCGCCCGCGGTGACTGCCGTGTCGGGGTTGAGGGCCAGCAGGTACGGGCCGTGCCCGCGCCTCGGCGCCGAGATTGGTCGCCGCAGCGAAGCCCAGGTTCGTCGGGGAGGCGATCAGCTCGACCTCGCGGGTAGGTCGGACGCCACCATCTCCGCTGTCCCGTCCCCGGAGTCGTTGTCCACCACCACGACGTTCATCGGGACATGCAGGCGGGTTGGCGCGCAGCGAATCCAGACAGGCCCGCAGCAGCTCCCTGCAGCGATAGGAGACGATCACCACGTCGAGCGGAGGGCGCCTCGGCCTCCGCGGTTCGACTCAGAGCTCCTCGGCGATCCTCGGCGCCTCGCGCTTGAAGATCCAGAACGCCGCCGCGCAGAGCGCGACCAGGACGGCGAAGGAGACGACCAGCATCCACTCGGACGCCCTTCGTCGCGCCGATCGCGCCGGGGGCGTTCGGGTCGATGATCCACTTCTGCGCCTGCTCGAAGATGGGCGTCAGCGGGTTGAGCTGGACGATGTGGCGGAATCGCTCGGGTGCGACCCCGATCGGGTAGAGGACCGGCGTCGCGTAGAAGAGGACGGTCGAGAGCACCGTCCAGATCAGCAGCATGTCCCGGAAGCGGGGATAGAGCGCCGAGACGATCATCGAGACCGCGACGGTGACGACCAGCAGCGCCAGCACGATCACCGGAAGCAGCAGCCAGGTCCAGGTCGGGTCCACGCCGTAGGCGAGGATGAAGATGAAGCACGGCGATCAGGTTGAGGCCCAGGTCGAACATCTCCGTGAGCACGATCGAGAGCGGGATGACCAGGCGCGGGAACTGGGCCTTCCGCACGATCTGCTCGCGCGCGACCACCGAGGTCACGGAGCGCTGGGTCGCCTCCGCGAAGAGCGTGAAGAGCATGACGTTGAGGAGCAGCAGCGCCGGATAGTCCTTGACCGAGTCGCCGAAGCGGAAGACCTGGGTGAAGACCGCCAGCAGGACCCCGAACATGAGCAGCGGCCGCACCAGGGACCAGGCGTAGCCGAGGCGGTCCCGTGGAAGGTGAGCTTGAAGTCCGTCACCGCCATCACCCAGAGCAGGGTCAGAAAGCGGCGCGAGCCGCCGCCGACCGGCGACGGGCCCGGGCACCGGGCGAGCTCGGGGGCCTCGGCGTCGCCGGCTCGAGGCTCTCGGCTCGCGCGCTCAACCCGGCCCCTCTCCGTTGCGCTCGACCCGCACCTCGTGCGCGAGGGTGACGACCCCGGCGCCGCGGTCCTCGCCCGTGATCCGCTAGGCGGACCGGCTCCGGCGCTGCGCTCGAGCGTCATGCTCGCCGCCCGCCCTGTCTGAGCTGGTATCGCGAGCCGGTACTCGCGCGGGCTCGAGCGAGCCGGCGGCGAAGGCGACCCGGACCTTCGCCTGCTCGCCCGCGCGAGGGTGGGAATCTCGCCGGGCCCGACCGTCGAAGGCTCGAGATAGCGCGCTCGGCGAGCTCCGTGAGCAGGTCGTGCTCGAGCTCCAGGTTCGACCGGCTCCCTCGCGTAGAGACGTCGCGCAGAACGCGAATCCCTCGTCCTGGGGCACTGCCTGGATCGGGCGGCCACCCGAGTCTGCGATCCACGCGGCCGAGACGCCCGCCGGGCCCTTCGCCGCTCATTCCGGCGTGCTTGGCTCGGGAGGATGACCTCCACGAATCGCTCGGCGACCTCCTGCGGGTCGCCGATGACGTCGACGACGCCCTCCTCGATCAGCATGGCGCGGTCGCAGTGCTCTCGACGTCGTCCATCTTGTGGGTGACCAGGACGATCGTGGTGCCCGGCGCTTCATCTCCTTCAGCGAGGCGATGCACTTCTCCTGGAAGGCGAGGTCGCCGACGGCCAGGACCTCGTCGACCAGCAGCACGTCGGCGTCAACCTGGAGCATCATCGAGAAGCCCAGACGGACCTGCATCCCGAACGAGTAGTTCTTGAGCTTCAGGTCCGTGTAGTCCCAGAGCTCGGCGTAGTCGATCACGCGCTCGTATCGCGAGCGGGCCTCGGACGGCTCAGTCCCATCATCACGCCGTTCAGCAGGACGTTGTCGCGGGCGTTCAGCTCCAGGTTGAAGCCGACGCCGAGCTCGATGAACGGCGCCAGCCGGCCCGCGACGAGGATGTCCCCGCGTCGGGCTCGTAGATCGAGGCGAGCAGCTTCAGCAGTGTGCTCTTGCCTCCGCCGTTCCGGCCGATCACCCCGAAGAACTCGCCCCGGCCACGTCGAAGGAGACGCCGCGCAGTGCCTCGAGCCGCCGGTCCTCCCCCCGCAGCCAGGTCCGGGGGTGGAGGGCGCGCTCCTTGAAGGTCGTCTGACGCTCCCGGGGGATGGCGAACGTCTTCTTGACGTCCCGCACCTCGATGGCCGGCGCGTCCACCGTGCCGGCCGGGCCGCGCTGCGCAGGTTCACCGCGGATCCTCCCCCGCGGATAGGTTCGCGTACGCGGGCGGGACGCTCTCGTCGCGGGGGAGCACGCGCCCGGGCCGGCTCCTGCCGAGAGTCCAGAGCGAGACAGCCCGCCGCCGGACCAGGGCGTGGGCGTAGAAGAGCTCCCGGTCGAGCGTCTCGTTGTGTCCCCAGAGGCGGCGCACCCGCCGGCCGAGCAGCCACGACAGGCCGGCTACGCCGTTGTCGGCGTTCAGGATGCGCCGGACGCACCCGGCGCTTGGCCGGCTCCATCCGCTCCCAGCAGCGCAGCCGGAGCACCTCGGCGAAGAGCAGCTCCTGGTACCACTTGTAGTAGTAGACGACGCGCGAGCCACCGCTGGGCCTGCGCAGGCGCTCCATCAGGTGCTGCCGGATCGGCCGGGGCCGGCGGTTCGCGGTGGAGTGGCCGATGACGGCGCCGCCGTGCTGGACATAGTCGTATAGGGGCTCATTCGACGTATTCGATCCGCCCGCGGGCGAGCGCGACCACCGCCAGCCAGTGGTCGTGGAAGGGGTCGGCCAGCCTGGGTGGGAAGGGGAGCACGTCGTCCAGCAGGTCCCGGCGGAAGAGCGACGCCGCCCCGGTGATCGAGTTGGCGAGCAGCAGCGACCCGAAGTTCGTGTGGTTGTTGCGCCGGGCGGTCCAGTAGGAGGAGTGGATCACCTTGCCGCCGGGTCGACGACGCGAGCGTCGCTGTAGACGAGCTGAGCGTCGCCCGATCCCTGAGCAGGCCATCCAGCTTGTTCGGATGCCAGTAGTCGTCCTGGTCGCAGAGCGTCACGAACTCGGCCGAGGGTGGCGCCATCGAGAGGGCCCGCTCGAAGTTCCCGTAGAAGCCGAGTCGCGCCTCGCTGGGCGAAAGAACGAACCGCGAATCGCCCTCGATCTCCCCTCGAGGTTCGCGAGCGCCGCGTCGGAGGCATCGTCGCTGATCACGCAAACCCAGTTTCCGTGGGTCTGCTCGCGGATCGAGTCGAGCTGGCGGCGGAGCAGCTCGGCCGGAGGATTGTAGGTCGCCATGCAGATCGCGACCCGGGGGCCGCGTCCGGGAAACGCGGGAGTGCTGAGCCGGGCGGTCGGGTCGGGCCGCAGCTGCACCGAGCCGACCGCGGGCCGCGCCTCCTTCCATCCTCGAGTCAGAACGAGCCTCACCTCCGCATCCTCCTTGCGGTCGAACGGCGCGATCGACGGCATGGCGACGAAACCGCTTCGGAACGCTCCATCCTGCCCGTCGCCGTTCGCCTCGGCGCGAAGACGTCCTGACGAGGCAGGCGGAGGCGGTCAACCCGCTGGCGTCGTTCCCGATCTCGACATGAAGGTGGCGAGTGCGGCGAGAGGGGTGGTAGCAGTAGCCGGCGATCACGAAGGCGTTGCCGCGGCCGACCGCGATCTGCCTGGGCGGATGAATGTCAAGTCCGGCGACCACGCCTTGCTGGTGACCCTCACGGCGCCGCAGTATGGCAGCGGCCGATCCGCTGGAAATCCCCAAGAATTGCGTACGACGAAGACGCCCAGCCGCCTGATTCAGGGGTCCGGCGGTTAGTCTCGCGACCATGACGCCTACCGTCCAGTCGCCCACGTCGCCGACGCGGCTCCAGCGCTTTGGCGATCTCGCCGCGCGCGCCAGCACGATGCGGCCGGCTGACCCGAGGGTCCGCCGAGGCCTGCATGCCGCGGTCGCGACCGCGGTGGCGGCTGGCGCCGCCCTCGCAGTCATCGCCGCGCTGGGCGATTTTCCGAGCGTCTCCTGGCGCTTTCGTCCCGCGGCTCTCGCCCTGTCGGTGGTGGGCTTCGGAGTCAGCCTTCTCTCGGCCGCGGAGATCTGGCGCCGCATCCTCGCCGCGCTCGGCCCCCGCCTCGACGCTCGCCGCAGCATGGCCATCTGGTTCGTCTCCGGCCTGGGACGCTACGTCCCGACCAGCCTGCTGTTGCCTGTCCTGCGCACAGCTATGGCGGAGCGGGAGGGAGTCTCCGGCCGGATCACCCTCGCGAGCATGGTCTACGAGATCGGCCTTCCTCGACCGCGGCGCTCGCCATCGCCGCCTACTTCGTCGTCGACCTGCCGAGCCTGAGCGGGTCGCCCGGCGCTTCCTAGTCGTCGCCCTGCCGATCATCGGGCTTGTCGTCCTGCAGCCCCGCTACTTCCACTCCGTCGCCGACAGGGTGCTGGTCCGTCTCGGGCGGGATCCCCTACCGGCATCGCTGTCCTCCGCCGGGTCCTCTCACTCGGCGCCCTGTTCGGCCTGACCTATCTGCTCGCCGGACTCAGCCTTTACGCGCTCGCCCAGTCAATCTATCCGGTGGGCATCGGCGATCTCGCTGTGGTCGTCGGCGCCTTCTCCGTCGGCACGGCGCTCTCGCTGATCGGCCTCGCACTGCCCGGAGGCCTGTTGGCGCGGGAGGCCGGGATCGCCCTCGCCCTCTCCCCGGTCATGCCCGCGGCCCCAGCGATCGCGATTGCGGTGCTCGCGCGGATCGTCCAGCTCGTGCTGGAGGTCCTCGGCTCGATCGTCTGCCCGATGATCGCTCGGCGCGCCGACTACGGGTGAGCACCGTGATGGAGCCCCACGAGTACGGAATCGCCGTGCGCCGGTAGTTCGGGTAGGCGGACTCGAACATCCTCACCTCCGGCAGGTTGGGGTACACGGCGACCACGGCCTGGACCTCGGAGATGTGCTGCCTGTAGTAGTCGAGGAAGTCGCCGAGCAGCCGTTCGTTCATGGCCATCGTCTGCGGCTCGAAATAGATCGGGGCCGGGTTGAGGTCGGCCAGGAAATAGGCCGCCCCGGGCATCATGGGGTCGATGAAATTGGCCACGTAGACGCGCCGATCGCCGACCACCCGTGGAGGTCGTTGAGGATCGACGCGAACTCCCGCATCGAGACCGGGAAGTGGTAGTTGGTGCAGCACCACTGCCCGTCCCTGCAGCACGGGGCCCAACCGGGTCGCGGCGACCGACTTGGGATCGGCGCGCTCCCAGGAGGTGGCGGGGCTCTGGTACGAGAACCGCCCCAGCGGCCAGCGCGCCCGGTTGCCGATGTTCTCGATCTGGGTGAGCGGGAGCATCGCCAGGGGATCGCGACGAGCGCCAGAGCGCGCCAGCGCCCGCCGCCGGCCTGACGTGACCCCGAGCAGCCTCGGAAGGTAGGCGACGGCCAGAACGAGCGCGACGGGTGCGGCGAGCATCGTGTTGACCAGGTGGGCCGAGTCCGACCGCAGGAGCGCTCCACCGTGGATGACGCACGCTGCCACTAGCGCGGATACAAGGAGCACTCGCTCCTGCGACCACTGCCTGGCGATCCGCAGGGGATGCAGGCGGACGAGCGACAGCAGGCAGAGGGCTCCGAAGAAGAAGGGGAGCAGGTAGTAGATGTGCCCCCATTGGCCGGCGAATCCGCGGTAATAGACGGTGTCGCTGTAGCCGGCCGCCACCGCGGGGGGGATCAGGTAGTAGAGCTGGAGGAAGCGATCCAGATCGCCGTGGCCGCGTAGAAGGCGAACACCGCGACAGCCACCGCGGCGAAGCCGAGGGCGACGTGGCCCAGGCTCCGTAGCACCCGGGACACTGGCACCGTCGTGCTCGCAGCCAGCAGCAGCGCCAGGGTTCCCAGCGCAAGCACCCCGCCGACAAGGTTCTCCTGAGAGACGTAACAGGTGAATCCCCACAGGGCGCCGAGCCCAACGCCGGCAGCCACGGCTCGCCCGCGGCGGGACATCGCCCCGACCGCGGGGAAGAGCATCGCAAGCGAACACGCCGATGTAGCGCATCGCATTGGGCCAGCCCCAGACGCCGCCCTGCGAGTTGGGAAGCCGATCCACCGCGCCGTCGACCGCTCCGCCCGGCTGGAAGGAGATCATCTGAAGCGTCGGGAAGATCAGCAGAGCGACCAGGCAGGTGATCAGCGCCAGCTTGAAAGGCAGCCGGATGAAGAGGACCACACAGAAGATCGTCGCCGCGAGCCAGTAGAGCAGGACCGTCGACTGACGGAAGTTGACGACGTCGAACCCGAAGATGTGGAGGTACAGGTAGTGCAGAACTTCGGAGCCCGGCCCGTACTGGACAGCGGAGGAGCCGATGTAGGGCGTCGCCCCCTTGGAGATCGCCTGAACGCCGGCCATCATCGGCGACTCGTGAAGGTTCACCTCGCTCAGCGCCACGTGCCAGGGCGGGGCGAAGAAGTAGGCCGCCATAGCACTCCGGCGCCTATGCCACAGCCGGCGCGCGAGGCGATCGATCCCGGGCCGGGGATCGGAGCGTCGCCAAGCGCTGAGCCAAAGGCGATCCTCATCCAGCCGCGCCAGCTCTCCGGGGAAGCATCGGCCGCGCGCACGAGCTGCGACACCACAGTCACTACGAGGAGGACCCCGAGCGTGCCAAGAGTGAACAGGGCGACGACCCAGCGCTTGTCGAAGAATCCGTAGCCGATCCACTGCTCGCTCGGCGCGTGAGTGCGAGCGGCGAGCAGGTACACGGGGACGAGCATCAGGAGGAGGACAACCGCGAGCGAGAGCAGCCCCGTGACAGCCGCGGGTCCGACTCTCGCGGGCTGCCGGTTCGCGCCCGGCGGCGCTGCCGAGCGCAGCCTGTACGTCAGGAAGCCGACGCCGCAGAGCGCACAGAGCGCTGCGGCGACGCCGCGAACCCATTCGTTCAGAGCCGGCTGTGGGCCGGAGGCCGGCACTACGCTGAGAATCAGCACCGAGGCCCCTGTAGCGAACACCAGCGCGGCTACCGCGACTGGAAGGACCGTTGGTGGGCCGCCCTGATTGCGGCGATCGCCGCCGTGCGGAGGTCGCCGACCGGTCCGAGGCTCTGCGTACCACCGCCTCGACCATCGCTAGTCGGGTTTCGTGGCCGTCCCCAGCATGATCAGGCCGAGGCGGTTCTCAAGGCGACCGGCCTCCACGGGGCGACGAAATCGGCAAATCGCCAGCCGATTGCAGCGGCGAAGGGCGATGCGAACAGGTACTTGCTCACCTGAACGTCCGCCAAGCCGAGATCACCGAGCAGGGCTCTCAGGCTGTCTGGCCTGAACTTGTTGATGTGCTGGACGTAGTACTCGACGTCACCGAGCCGGTCGACGACCCGCTCCACCAGGGGCCAGGCGCTGCCGTAGTCGGGTGTGGTCAGGACGAGCCTGCCGCCAGGACGCAACCGGCGAACGGCGTCGCCGAGAGTCACCCGGGCCAGCTCGTCAGGAAGGTGCTCGATCAGCTCTATCGCCGTAACCGCGTCGAAGAGCGGCAGCTCGGGCAGCTCCTCCAGCGCACATGCGTAGAACGACCGGCTGGCGCTCGCGTAGACGTCCTTCGCGTACTCGATCTGCGGGGCGGTGATGTCGACGCCGACGGAATCGTGCTGGTCCCCCAGCACACCGAGAAAGGTGCCGGGGCCACAGCCAACGTCGAGTACCCGCTGTAACCGGTGACCCGGTCGGCGACACGCTGGAACTTCAGGTGGTGCCACTTGCTCTGGACACCCCGCCCACGGCTGTAGGCCCGGTTGTAGTGACCGGCCGGAATCGTGGTGTAGTCGAAGGGTTTGTCCAGCACGGAAGGTGCTGCGGACGCCTGTCCTTCGATCGTGGCGGTGTTCTTCTCGCCCACTTTGCTCTCGGTACTGGTGGTCGTCTCGAGCCTGCCCAGGCGCGAGGAGGGGTATTCACGGCTCCCCGATTCGGCAGCAACCCGCGGAATCCTTCCCGCCTTGTCGCCGGAGTATATGCAGGTCCTCCCCGCCCAAGCTAGCGCTTGGTGGCGACGATCAGGTAGGGACGGGCCGGGGTGAGCGCCGCCGGCCAGCGTCGCCCGAAGTGGCTGACCCAGCGGCCGACCGGGATCACGTTCGGCGCGCTGCACGTCCAGCCTCTCGCCGACCAGCGCGACCACGTCATCGAAGGGCAGCAGCAGGGTTGCCGGGATGGCCGCCGAGCAGCCCTCGTCCTGGAGAGGCCGACCAGGGGCCGAAAGGCCACCTTCTCGAAGGCGTAGAACCAGCGCGGCACGCAACCCTCCGGCACGATCAGCCGGCCTCCGGGCTTCAGGACGCGTTCGGCCTCCGCCACGGCACGCCGGACGTTGCCCAAGCAGCGCGCGCGGCGTTTCGCCGACCAGGTGGTGGTAGAGGAAGGAGTGCATGACCGCGTCGTAGCTGTCATCGGGATCGCTCAGTTGAGGGCGTCGCCGTCCCGCGCCTCGACGTTCGCCGGGAACTGCTCCTCGGGGATCTTGGACAGGAAGAGGTCAACGGCAACGATCGAATCGACGAGCTCAGGTGAGTACTCGAAGACGCCGCCATTGCCGACGTCGAGGAGCCTGCCCGTGCCGGCCACCTCAGCCTCGATCGCGGCGCGGATCAGCCGGTAGGTGTCGATCTCCGAGATCTGCTGCAGCCCAGCGCTCCCCGGCGAAGAACTCCCTGTTGCGCGCTACTGCCGTCTTCGTCCTGGCGCGCTGTCTCGGGTCCGGTCAAGGCCGCAACGGTAGGAGGTAGGGGACACTACGCGGGTGGACGAGCTCGAGACGATCGGCGGCGAGGAATCGGAGTCCCTGCTCGCGGGGTTCTCCGAGATCGTCTTCGATTGCCTGGAGGCGGTCGCTCCCTCGAGCGTGGTCGAGGTTGGAGCGTTCCAGGGCGACTTCACCCGCGAGCTGCTCGCCTGGGGCGCCGGCGCGGACGCCCGGGTTACCGCTATCGAGCCCGTCCCTCAGCCCGAGTTGGTCGCACTCGCGAAGCGCCACCCCGAGCTCGAGCTCATCGAGAAGCCGAGCCTCGAAGTGCTCGGGGAGCTGCCCCGGGCCGAGGCGGTGATCATCGATGGAGATCACAACCACTACACGGTCCTGAGAGAGCTCCGCCTGATCGCCGGGAGTGCAGGTGACCGGGGGATGCCGCTCATCCTCCTACACGACGTCGCGTGGCCGCACGCGCGCCGGGATACCTATTACGAGCCGGAGCGGATCCCGGAGGAGCACCGCCGGCCACTCGCGCGGGACGCGGTGCTGGCTCCAGGTGTGGCGGGCATGGCCGAGCTCGGCCTCCTCTTTCCATGGGCCGCCGCGCGCGAGGGTGGAGACGGCAATGGAGTACTGACGGCGGTCGAGGACTTCCTGCGAGAGAGCAAGGGCCTGCGCCTGGCGGTGATCCCGGCCTTCTTCGGGCTCGGGGTGCTCTGGCCCTCGGACGCTCCGTGGGCCGATCAGGTCGCCGCGATTGTGGCACCGCTCGATCGGAACCCCATGATCGAGCGGATGGAAGGGCTCAGGCTCGCCGGCATCATGGACCGGATTCGCCTCGCCCATCAGGAGGCACTGTTGCGCTCGTTCCTGAACTCGGGAGCATTCACAGTCGCGGAGCAGCTCTCCCGCATCCGGCAGAGAGGCGACCCCGTCTTCTCGCGCGAAAAGGTGAGGCGGGTGCTGGGCGACTAGGGCTTCGAGCGGACCAGGCCCTCACCGAGCTCGCGGCCCGGCGGCTTACCGCGAATTCTGCGTAGCAGGCGCCCGAGCGCGCGCAGAGGAGCCGTGATCTGCCAGCTCTTGCTGGCCTGAAGGGCCTCGAAGTCGGCGGCGAGCCGGCTGATGTGTGTCTGGGACATGCGGAAGCGGACCCGTGCCGCCGCCAGCTCGGCCTCGGCCCGTCGGGCGCGCTGGTGCCAGTCATCGGGAGCATCTCGGTCGAGGAGATCGCCCCATTTCTCGGCGACCTTCATATGGGCTGCGATCCATCCATCCGAATCGCCGAGCAGCTCGAGCGGGTGATGGTGGATCACCCGAAGGTCGGCGGTGACGACCTTCCTGCCCGCGGCCCGTGCTTGCAGGCAGATGTCCAGGTCGTATCCATGCAGGTTCCCGAGCGACTCGTCGAAGCGCAGGTTCCGGATCGCCCAGGGCGACATCACGATCAGCACCCCGTCGATCGAGTCGACCTCTCCGGCCTGGGTGTATGAGGGGACCTCCTCAGGCCACGAGATCCCGGGCAGTTCCCCGCCGCCAAGCTCCTCGAAGCGGTGGGTGTGACTGGCCCAGGTGACAGCGCCCTCCCAGTAGGCGATGCTGCGAACGCCGACCGCGCCGGTGCATCCCACGATCGCCACTTCGGGATCGGCCAGCGTGGCGCGAACCATCTCGCAGAAGTCCGGGTCGGCGATCTCGGCGTCCTGATGAAGCAGCACCAGCCCTTCGAGGTCACCGACCTCGGCGGCCTGGTCGCAGAAGAGGTTGTACGCGCGGAAGATCGAGTCTGGGCTCAGATACGTGAAAGTCTCGGAGTCGCGCTCAGCCGCGCGCCGAATCCCAGGCTCGGCGTAGCGGGTGTAGGTGTCCGAATCCGTGATCGGACAGCCGAAGGCGATCATTTTCCGGACGTCACCTCGCCAAAGGCCCGCGCCCAGTCGGCGTAGGTCGTGCACGTCGCGCCGCGCGCGTCGCCGCAATCCCCCAACGGGGTGGCCCAGTACGCCACCCGACCGAACAGCTCCTCGTCAGCGGCCCGGTAGGTGTCGCACCAGGCCGGGTCTCGGGTGAGATCGCAGGCATGTTCGTTCGCGGGAGCCTGTGCGGTGTGCTCGGCAATCGCCGCGTTGGCCGGTGCTCCCGTGATGTAGCTGATCCACATGTACATGCAGTTTGGATGGCGCGCGTGCGAGCTGATCATCCAGCTGTCAGATATTCCGGTGACCCCCTCCTCGGGGACGCCGGCGCGGACCTTGACCCGGTCCTTGAGCAGTGTGTTGACCGTAACCTGCCAGGCCGGGCCTACGAGGCTCCGGCCGCTCTCGAACCCGCCGGCATTCTCGGCCGAGTTCCTCCAGTAGAGACTGACGTTCGGCCTCTGTTCGCGGAGGACCTCGACCGCGGCGTCGAGCTGTTCCCGATCGAGCTCGTAGACGTCGTGGATGCCCAGATCCGGCTGATGATGGCGCAGGTAGAGGGCGGCGTCGGCGATGTACATGGGGTTGTCGTAGGCGGTCACGCCGCCGCGGTATCTCGAGGCCACCGATGGATCGAAGATGATGTCCGTGGAGACCGGCTCGTCCTTGGGAATCGACACCTGACTCCGCTTCCAGACGAAGAGGTTGGCGAAGCGGCCGATCGGTACCCCATAGGTGATCCCATCGACCGTGTTGTCCGGCAGGTGCTTGATCGCCGGGAACAGCTGCGAGTAGCTCGAGATCAGGCCGGTGTTGATCGGGGATACGAGCCCCTCGGCGACCAGCCGGCCGGAGACGTCTCCGCGGGCGGAGACCCCGTCGTACCTGCCGGTCCGCATGAGGCGAGCCACATCGTCGGGCGCCAACGCGACGGTGCTGGACACCGCACATCCGGTTTGACGCTGGAAAGGCGTCACCCAGTCGAGCGACGGGTCCTTCGATCCATCCTCGACGTATCCCGGCAGCGCGACGAGCCGCACCGCACCCTCTCCGGCCCCGAGATGCTGGAGCTGGCCAGGCGGCGGCTTGCTCGAGCCCCCGCAGGCGACGAGAGCAACCGGGAGGACGGCGGCGATGATGGTGACGACCGATTTCACGGAGCGGCGGGATTTAAGCGAGTCTCAATGCTCGAGGACCTGACCGAGAAACCGCTTCGTGCGCTCGTGCTGCGGGTTGTCGATGACCTGCTTGGCGGGCCCCTGCTCGACGATCACTCCCTCGTCCATGAAGATCACCTCGATCGGCGACCTCTCGGGCGAAGCCCGATCTCATGGGTGACGACGAGCATCGTCATTCCCTCCTTCGCGAGCTCGCGCATCACGTCGAGGACGTCCTTGACCAGCTCCGGGTCGAGCGCGCTCGTCACCTCGTCGAAGAGCATCAGCTTCGGCTTCATCGCCAGCGCGCGCGCGATCGCCACTCGCTGCTGCTGGCCGCCCGAGAGGCGGGAGGGGTACTCGTCGATCTTGTCCTCGAGACCGACCTGGCCGAGGAGCTCGCGGCCCTCGTTGATGACCTCCCGCTTGTGGCGGCCCTGGACCCGGATGGGCCCCTCGATCACGTTCCCGAGCGCGGTCATGTGCGGGAAGAGATTGAAGCTCTGGAAGACCATGCCGATCTCGGCCCGCTTGCGGGCGACCTCCGACTCCCGCAGCTCGTAGAGCTTTCCCTTCTTCTGGCGATAGCCGACGAGCTCGCCGTCTACCGAGAGGCGCCCGCCGTCGATGCTCTCGAGGTGATTGACGCAGCGCAGGAAGGTGGACTTGCCGGAGCCCGACGGCCCGATCATGCAGACGACCTCCTTCGGGGCAACCTCGAGCCACAGGCCCTTGAGCACCTCGAGCCGGCCAAAGCGCTTGTGCACGCTCTCGGCTTTCACCATCGGCGCGCTCATGCCTTGTGCTCCGGGATCACAGGTGGTCCCTGATCCTGGGTCGCGACGTCGTCGTGCCGGCCGGCGATGCCGCGGAACACCCGCTCGATCAGCGTCGCAGACTGCGCTCCGGGCCCGCCACGCCCGTAGTGCCGCTCCAGGTAGTACTGGCCGATCGACATGACCGTGGTCGCGGCGAGGTACCAGATGGAGGCGACGATCAGCAGCGGGATCACCTTGTAGTTCACCGAGTAGATCAGCGTCACCGTGTAGAGAAGCTCCTTCACCGCGATCACGTAGACCAGCGAGCTGTTCTTCAACATCGAGATCGTCTCGTTGCCGGTCGGCGGGATGATCACGCGCATCGCCTGGGGGAGGACGACCCGGCGCATGGTCTGACCCTGGGTCATCCCGACCGCCTTGGCCGCATCGAACTGCCCCTCGTCGACCGAGATGATCCCGGCCCGGACGATCTCCGACATATAGGCGCCCTCGTTCAGCCCGAGCGCGAGCATCCCCGCGAAGAACGGCGTGACGAGGCTGTTGCCGTTGATGTGGATGAACGAGGGCCCGAGGGGGATCCCAAGGCCGATCGTCGGGTAGAGCGCGGCGATGTTGAAGAAGATCAGGATCTGCACCAGCAGCGGCGTACCGCGGAAGAACCAGATGTAGACCCAGCTCACCGTGCTCAGGACCGGGTTCCTGGAGAGGCGCATCAACGCGAGGATCACCCCGAGAACGATCCCAATCGCCATGCCGAGCACCGTCAGCTCGATGGTCAGGCGCAGGCCGTCGAGGACTCGGCTGTCGAACACGTAGCTGCCGACGACCCCCCATTCGATGCGATCGTTGGTGACGGCGGACCGGATCACCGACGCGACGATGAGCAGGACGATCCCCGCCGCGATCCAGCGGCCGAGATGGCGGACCGGAACCGCCTCGATCTCGTCGGGCGGTTCCGGTCCTGTTGCCTTTGTCTCTAGGCCGGGGGTAGCTGCCACCGGCTTCCCTTTCGGCTAGCTGGTCGCTCCGTTGATGGTCGGGTTGCTGATCGCGATGCTCTGGAGTCCCCAGTAGTCCAGGATCTGCTTGTAGGTCCCGTCGGCCATCAGCTTCTTGACGGCGGCGAGGACGGGCTGCTGAAGACCGCTGTCCTTGGCCATCGCGATTCCATATGGCGCATTCGCGATCGAGGGCGCCGGGCTGAGCTTGAACTTGCCGTCCGACTGCTTGACCGCGTAGTCAGCCACCGGGGTGTCGGCGAATCCCGCGTCGACCCGGCCGCTCGAGAGCGCCAGGTTGACGCCGTTCTCGTCGGGGAAGGTGCTGACCGAGACCGCCGGCTTGCCGGCGTCCGTGCACTTCTTGCTCTGCGCCGTCGCGTCATCGGCTTCGGTGGTGCCCTTCTCGGCGCCGATTTTGAGGCCGCAGATGTCGTCGATCGAGTTGATGGTGGGACCGCCGTCGGCGTTGACGAAGAACGACTCGCCCGCGGTCGCGTAGGTGACGAAGTCGACGGTCTTCTCACGGTCCTTCGTGTCCGTGAACGAGGACATGCCGAGGTCGTACTTTCCGGCGTCCAGTCCCGGGATGATGCTGTCGAACGGCTGGTTCGTCACCGTCGCCTTCAAGCCCATCAGCTGCGCGATCGCCTTCGCGAGGTCCGCGTCCATGCCGATCACGGTCTTGCCGTCGGAGCCGATGTACTCATCCGGGCGCGTAGGTCGCGTCGGCGGCCACGCTCAGCTGGCCGCTCGACTTGATGTCGGCCGGCACCTGGGCCGCGATGGACGGGTCCTGCTGGACAGTGAACGAAGCCGCGGTCAGCGTCCCGCCGCTGGAGCTGCTGTTGTCGTTGTTGTTGCTGCCGCAGCCCGCTGCCACCGTGACGGCGGCGAAAGCGATCACTGCGACCAGCGCGGTAAGTCGGGATTTCATGTCTTCTCCTCCCCCAGGGGGCATCGGGTACATCGCCCACCCTATCCGAGCGTCGTTAACCAGAGACTGTGCCTAACTACTTCACTTTCTGAAGTATGCTTGCCTGGATGAGCACCGAGCCGCTCCTCAATCGTCCGTGCGGCGGCCACTTCGAGAACGTTCTCGAGGCGATCGGCAACACGCCGCTGGTCGAGCTGCCGCGCCTGACGCCCAAGCCGGGCGTCCGCCTCTGGGCGAAGCTCGAGGGCCGCAACCCGACCGGGTCCGTCAAGGACCGGGTCGCGAAGTACATGATCGAGGACGCCGAGGAGCAGGGGGCGATCGAGCCGGGCCACACGCTGCTCGAGCCGACCTCCGGCAACACGGGCATCTCGCTGGCGATGATCTGCCGTCGCAAGGGCTATCCGCTCAAGGTCGTCATGCCCGACAACGTCACCGAGGAGCGCACCCAGCTGCTGCACATGTACGGCGCCGAGATCGTCTACTCGGAGGGCGCCAAGGGATCGAACGGAGCAGTCGAGCTGGCGCTGGAGATGGCCGAGGCCGACCCCTCGTATTACATGCCGTACCAGTACGGCAACGAGGCCAACCCGCGCGCCCACTACGAGGGCACCGCGAAGGAGATCCTCGACGAGCTAGACGAGGTCACCGCCTTCGTCGGCGGGCTCGGGACCGGCGGCACCCTGATGGGCAATGGCCGCCGCCTCAAGGAGCACGACCCAGAGACCAAGATCGTCGCCGCCGAGCCGATGCAGGGCGAGCTGGTTCAGGGGCTCCGTTCGCTCGACGACGGCTTCATCCCGCCGATCATCGACCTGAGCCTGCTGGACCGGAAGATCATGGTCTCGAACATGGACTCGATCATCTGGACCCGCAAGCTGCTGCACGAGGAGGGCATGTTCGCCGGCATCTCCTCGGGCGCCATCGCCTACGTCGCCAACCGGATCGCCAACGAGCTCGACGAGGGCAACGTCGTCTTCCTGGTCCCGGACGACGGCTGGAAGTACCTCTCGAGCGGCGTCTACACCAAGCCGCTCGAGGAGCTGGAGAACATCGACTCCACGGTCTGGTGGTAGGCCGGCTCTCGTAGCCTTCCCGTCGTGGCAGCTGATCCGGACGCACTGAAGCGCGTTGTGACGCGCGTGAAGAAGCTCGCGAAGGACTACGAGCCGCCCACCTTCGACCACGTTCCCCATCCCGACGCGGCGCTCTTCCTGTCCGCGATCGACCACCAGACCGGCTACACCGAGCCCCACACCGTCGATGGGGAGGGCCCCTACGAGGGCAGCGACCTGCTCTGGGCCCTCGGACTGCGCGCCGAGCGCCGCGCCCCCGGCGCCCTCACCGCCCGCTCGCTGATCGGCGTGCCGGCGGAGGCGATCGCGGCTGTCTTCCGCGCCGGCCAGGACAACCTGCACGACCCCGAGCGGCGGGCCAAGCTCTGGGACGACCTCTCCAAGGGGCTTCTCAAGGGGTATGGCGGCAGTTCCGAAGCTCTGATCGAGGCCTCCGGCGGCAAGCTGGCGGGGCAGGGCGGCGCCTGGTCCGCCTCAGCGAGTTCGACGCCTTCGCCGACCCCCTCCGGAAGAAGGCCTTCCTCGTCTGCAAGATCTGGGAGCGCCGCGGCTGGCTCGAGGTCTCCGACCCGGAGAGCTGGGAGGTCTCCGCCGACAACGTCCTGATGCGGCTCGCGCTCCGCTCCGGCCTGGTCCCCGAGGGCGACGTCGACGAGGTCCGCGAGGCGACCCGGGACGCGTTCAAGCAGGTGGCGGAGCAGGCGAAGATCTCCGCCGACCGTGCTCGACGACCTGCTCTGGCAGAAGGGCCGCGAGGATCCCGACCTGATCGGCGACGAGGCCGGGCGATCTGACCGAGCCGCCTCGCCGCGAGGGCGTCGTCTTCTACTAGCCCGAACGCTGGAACCAGGTAGTTGTCCTGAACAGGCATCGGTGTGATGCCGCCGCCCACCGGATCCTCATAGACGGCCTCAAGGAGCTCGACATCCACCGTGGGCAGCAACTGGCTCCTGACGTACTCCGGGGGGTGAAAGCTGGCGAAGTAGTTGGTGCCAACGATCGCAGCTGGCCGCTGTGCGACTACGAACTCGCCGCGGTGGAATCGCTTGGAGCCTCCCTCGTCCAGCTCATGTGCGAAACGTTCTCCGTGCACGGTGAACAGCAGCATTCCCCGAGGCTTGAGGATTCGCACCAGCTCGGCAAGCCACCGCCGAGCCGAATCTTCCGTCAGATGGGTGAACACCGAGAGCGCGTAGACAAAGTCAAAGGTGCGGTCGCCATATCGAAGTGGTGGTTCTGGCCGGCAGCGCAGGGTTCGCATGAAGCGTAGGTTCCGTCGACACCAGCGGACGGCGGGTCGCGACACGTCGGCGCCATGTATGGCGGGCCCCTTCAGTCCCGCCCAGTGTCGTGCGACACGCCCGCAGCCGCAGCCGAAATCCAGCACAGCCTCCATCCCCTCGAGCGGGGAGCCATTCCGGCGCAGCATCGTACGGATCAGCTCGGCATCCGTTGCGCTTGTGGCAAGCCATGCCTCACGCTCGGCGAGAGCCCCCGTAACCCTGACGCGCAACAGCGGTGGCGGAACCGGGATGCCATCAACCGGTCCCGACTCCGTTTCGCCGGCCGCGACTTCACGCGCCGTCAGGCGCTCCTCCCGCCTGTAGTCCCGGCGCGACACGGCATGGGAGAGGCTTTCTCGCACCGCAGTGGGCAGGGGGCGGGCGATTCGGCCGAGCAGCTTCCGGCCGCGGCCGCCGGGCGGGAGTATTGGCCTCATTGCCTGAACTTATTTGACGCTAGCCTGCCTCGCCATGCGGATTCCGAAGGAGATCTATGACGAGCTGCTGGCGCACGCCCGCGAGGACGCGCCGAATGAGTGCTGCGGGCTGATCGGCGGTTCGGATGGCGTGGCGAGGACCGTCTATCGCGCGCGCAACGCTGAGGCCAGCCCTCTCCGTTACAACCTCGATCCCCAGGACCAATTTCGGATCATGACCCAGATGGACGAGAAGGGGGAGGAGCTCTCCGCGATCTACCACTCCCACACGGCGAGCCCGGCCTACCCCTCACAGACCGACATCAACCTGGCCGCCTATCCCGACGCGCTCTATCTGATCGTCTCGCTGGCCGAGGGGGAGAAGGACCTGCGCGGCTATCGCATCGAGGATGGCAAGGTCGACGAGGTCGAGCTCCAGGTGGAGTGACCGATTCACTCGTCTGCCCGCGCTGCGCGCTCGCCCATCCGAGCAGCGAGCGGTTTTGCCGCAACTGCGGGATGCCGCTGGTCTATGCCGGCGCCAGGGAGGAAGAGCCGGCCACCGACGCGCATGAGCGGGCGCGCAAGGTTCGACCCCAGTACGCGCATGGTGATCTGGTTCGCGTCACCGGCGCCCGGAACATGGCAGACGGCGAGATGATCCAGGCGATCCTGCTCGACCATGGAGTTCCCTCCATGCTTCGCCGGGCCCGTGGATTCGACGTTCCCGACTTCCTGGCGGGTGGGCCGCGCGATGTGCTGGTCCCCGAGTCGGGTTACGAGACGGCCCGCGAGGTGCTCGCGGGGAGCGACATGCTCACCGCCGAGGCCTCGCCTGACTCAATGCCCGGGATCGGGTCGCCAGCGCGACTCGCGCTTGGACTGCTGGCGGCCGTTGGAGTTGGCGCCCTGATCATCTACCTCTTCTATCTCGCGTTCGGCTGAGCGATGATCCGGCGGCGAAGCTTGTGGCCGCCGCGTCGTGGTGGGGTCGAAGCTGAACTCGGGCGGCGTCCCGAGCTCGAAATCCACGTCGCGTCGCTGCAGCGCGTCGGTCAGGGAGGAGGCATCCGGAGAATCGGACTGCGGATAGAGGATCTCGTCCAGGTGCATGCGCCAGGCGCGCTCGATCTCCCGCATGCGCGCCTCGAAGGCGAGCTCCAGGTTCCCCTGCGGTCCCTGCCGGTGCAGGCGAGAGGCCATCCGCACGCAGGCGTCGGGCCCCGCATGCCGGTCCAGCAGGTCGAAGACGGTGCCACCCAGGATCAGCGCGTCGCGCCGGCTCGGCGGGAAGGCCGGGCGCTCGCCCTCGCGCAGCCTGGTGATGACCGCGGCTCGGTAGAGCGAGGTCTGCCCGGCGAAGTACTGGGCCGCCCCTTCGATCAGCCAGGCCCAGCGCAGGTAGGTGATGAAGTGACGTGGCGTCCACATCGGGGGAAGGGCGGTGTTGTTGGCCGCCAGCACGATCTGGCAGTACATCCGCTCGGCGGTCCCGCGTAAGGCGCGGAGCGAGTCCTCGCCGGCGGAGCGCCTCTCCATCCACGAGTCGTTGAGGGTGTGGATCTCGCCGGCCATCGGCCAGCCGGCGAGGTAACGCCTCGCGGCCGGTGCCGCCGACCAGCGCACGGCGGGCAGCAGCGGGTGGGCCAAGGAGAGCCAGGCCGGGTTGTCGTGGAGGATGATCGTCACGTCCCCCGGGACGTAGTCGAAGCGGTCCTCGAGCCGTAGTCGCAGGTCCTCCAACGCGTCGAGCACGCGGTGCGCACAGGCGAGGTCGGCGTCGTCGTGGCGCGCCGTGAAGCTCAGCGAGTCGGTCTCGATCCAGGTCATATGGCGGACGAAGCCCGCCTTCGGAGGCTACTCGCGGACTCGGGCGCGCTCGCGCTCCAGGCTGAGCTCCGTGCGGACACCCATTCCCTCCAGGGCCTCGTGCGCCTGCTCGAGGCTGCCGGCGGGGGAGACCGCGGTGGCGAGCGGAACGGCCGAGGTGGCCGCGGCGGTCGGGTCGAAGAAGAAGGTGAGGGCGCCGAGCGGCGTGAGCTCCACGCTCCGCCTGCCGCCGCGGATCGGGACCTTGCCGCGTTCGCCACGAGCGCAGCGGACGGCCATCAGGCTCGCCTCGGTCGGCACGACCTTGGCGGCGGATTCGACCAGGTCGCACGCCTTCGGCGTCAGGCCCCAGGCGCCGAGCAGCGCGTCGGCCGTTTGGAGCGCAGTGATCCGCTCGAGCACCTCGTCCGGGGTCAGCTCGCCGTCGCAGCCCGGCCCGTAGACGGCCCCGATCACCTCTGTCGAGCGCGCGAGGAACAGGCCAGCCGCGAGGACGATCGCATCGCAGAGCGGACTGGCGAGGCCCGCCTCGTTGCCGTGGGCGAGCACGTCGCCACCGACGTCGAGCAGCACCACGGCGTCGCATTCGAGCTCCGCCGCGGCCTCGGCCAGGCCGGTGGCCAGCGCCTGCGGGCCACGGGTGATGTCGAGCAGCAGAACGGGCTTGTTGAGGTGCGTGGCCATCTTCGACTCGGAGAACTCGACGCCGTCCAACGTCGTGGTCGCGCCCTCGGTCAGGACAGCGGCCGAGCCACACGGCCGCCCACCGCGGATTTCATCGAGCGAGCGGGGTCCGGGTCGCGGATCGATGGGGGAGCGCTCCCAGGCGACACCGCCGAGGATCCATTCCGTGTTCAACCCCTCCAGCAGGTCGGTGATACCGAGGGTCCCGACCACATCGCCGCCGCCGCCCATGCCGATCAGCAGGGCGCGCTTCGAGTCTCTTAGTGCCTGGAGAGGCAGCTACGCGGGAACCAGGTCGCCCTGGCAGATCTCGCGGATCGAGGCGGCCGCCCGATCGAACTCCTCGTCGGCCATCACCGGCGTTCCCTCGAAGGGAAGGTCGCGGTCGATCTCGACCCAGGAGCGGCAGCCATGGTGCTCGTCCTTGACGCGCACCGTGACGGGCCGCGGGATCCGATGGACCCGGAGGAGCAGCACGTGAAGCGGATGGGTCCGCTTCCACGCGAGCCGCTTCTGGGCGTAGTCGGAGGTCCAGATGTGGAAGGGCGTCAGCGCCTCGACTACGCGGTGATCGTCGGTCGTGAAGTGATCCGTGATCTCGGCCCAGCTGCGGATCCTCACCCGGTCGGGCTGGGGGATGCCTCCGTCTTGGAGCAGCGCCCGCGGCGGCGGCTCCTCGTCGGGCCAGACGCCCTCCTCGAGGGCACGGCGAAGCTCAGGATGATGGGACTCGCGAACAAGGTCGTTCCGCTGGTGGTCGAAGGTCGGATAGAGGAAGAACTGGTCGTGCTCGAGCTCGAAGTGCTTGTCGTCCTCGCGGATTCCGCCCTTGCGGAGAGCGACGAGCTGCTCGCCCTCGGCCAGCGCTCGCACGGTCACGGCCCATTCTTTCAATGCAATCGGCATAAGGAAATTAGGGGGTAGTCAATCTGGATTCGGATGCGGGGGCTGGGCAGAACTCGTGCCGGAGCCCCCTCGGGGCCGCGCAGTCTAGAGGACGAATTCGGCTTTGACAACCCTTGTGCTGCTTTGTCACAAACTCAGAGGCTTAGTTGTAAGTACCGGATAGCCCATTCCCATGCGGTCTGGACCCTGGTTGACCGGCCAATCGACGCAAACTCCGTCAAACGGGTGGCGCCTGTCGGCGCCCCCTCGCATTATGCGAAGGAACACTAAGAATTTCGTTCGGGGCCGTACCCACCGCCCCCAGGCGTCTCGATTCGCAGCCGGTCGCCAGCTGTGAGCTCGCCCTCCGTCTTCGCGGGGACCGGTTCGCCGTTGAGCAGATCCCGCCCGCGGGTGCCCGGATCACCGCCATCCCTGCCGTGCGGCGAATGCCGGCGGCGCTCGCCGATCAGGGTGAAGCGCATCGGCTTGGTCGCCTCCAGCTCCCGCACGATCCCGTCGCCGCCGTGGTGAGTACCCGCGCCGCCACTGCCTCGCCGCACCGAGAGCTCCCTGACCAGAACCGGATAGTCCGTCTCCAGCGACTCGATCGGCGTGTTGAGGGTGTTCGACATCGCCACGTGCTCGGCGCTCGGCCCATCACCGTCGGCGCAGCCGCCCTGGCCGCCCCCGATCGTCTCGTAGTAGGTCCAGTCCTCTCCGGAGAGGGTCAGGTTGTTCATCGTGCCCTGGCCCTCGGCGCCGACCGGAGCGAAGTGCGCGAGCGCAGCGAAGACCAGATCCGCGACCCGGCTGGAGGTCTCGACGTTGCCCCCGACCACCGCGGCCGGAGGGCGGGCGTTGAGCAGCGATCCCTCCGGGGCGCTGACCATCACAGGCCGCCACGCTCCGGCCGAGGGTGGGGCGTCCGGGTCGCAGACCACGCGCACCGAGTAGATGCAGGCCGCCTTGGTCACCGACAGCGGGCAGTTGAGATTGCCCGCGACCTGCTCGGCGCTGCCGGCGAAGTCGAGCTCCAGGGAATCCCCGCGGACGGTTGCCTTTACCCGCAGCCGGATGTCGCCGTCCCGTCCCTCCAGAACGTCCTCGGCGGTGCTCTCGCCGTCGGCCATCTCGGTGAGCGCGGCACGGGTTCGGCGCTCGGCGTAGTCGAGGATCTCGCCCGTGGCGGTCGCCAGCAGCTTGCGGCCGTGTCGCTCGGCGAGCTGCCGCAGCCGTCGGATCCCGGTCAGGTTGGCGGCGCGTTGTGCTCGCAGGTCGGCCAGACGCTGATCCGGGTTCCGCATCTGTTTCGCAAGTCCGCGCAGGACATCATCGTCGGCTCGCGTCGGCGGGATCACCACGCCCTCCTCGTCGAGCGTCACCGAGAGCGCCGGCATCCCGCCCGGGGTGGGGCCGCCGATGTCGGCGTGGTGCGCGCGACTGGCGGCAAAGCCGAGCAGCTCACCGCCATCCATCACCGGGCTGATCAGCGTGATGTCCGGCAGGTGGGTGCCGCCGCGATACGGATCGTTGAGGATCCAGAGGTCGCCGTCGCGGTGCTCCTCATCGACGATCACTGCGACCGCGTCGGGCATCGAGCCCAGGTGGACGGGGATGTGCTCCGCCTGCATCACCAGTTCCCCCGCGGGATCGAAGAGGGCCGTCGAGCAGTCGTGGCGCTCGGTGATGTTCGGCGAGTGGGCGGAGCGGATCAGCACGGCGCCCATTTCGTCGCAGGCGGCCCGGAGCGCGCCGGTCATCACCTGGAGGGCGACGGGGTCGAGTCCGGTCATGACCTCACCGCCGTGACGGTGCCCGATTCGTCGACCGTGGCGCTCCAGCCGGGAGGGAGGACCAGCGTCGCCTCCGGCAGCTCGAAGACGCACGGGCCCGCGGCCTCGAAGCCGGCCTCGGGCTCGCCCTGGAGCACGCGCGTCGTCACCCACTCGCCGTCGAAGCGGGCCTCGCGCTCTCCCTCGGTCAGCTCCCCGCCGGCGGCGGCTCGGGGCCGCGGCTCGGGACCCGGCTCGGCGGCCGCGACCCGGATCGTGACCAGCTCCAGCCTGCCCTCGGGATCGCGATAGCCGTAGCGGGCCTCGTGCTCGCGGGCGAAGTCCTCGGCGAGTTGGGCCGGGTCCGGACGCGGCGAGCCCGGGATCGGCAGCTCGAATGCCTGACCCCGGTATCGCAGCTCGTAGACCACCTCGAGCTCGGCGCCCTCCATTCCCGCCAGGAGGGGCTTGCTGAGGGCATCCACCTCGGAGGCGACGCGCTCGCCAGTGATCTCCTCCCCCGCAAGCAGCACGGTCCTGGCCGTGTCCCGCCGTCGTCCGGCCGCGATCAGCCCCAGAGCCGAGAGCACGCCGCTGGCACGGGGGCAGACGATCCTGGAGATCTCGAGCTCCCCGGCAAGAGCCGCGGCGTGCATGGGGCCTGCCCCTCCGAAGGGCAGCAGCGCGTAGTCGCGCGGATCCACTCCTCGCTCGACGGTGACCACGCGCAGCGCGCGGATCATCTCCTGATTGGCCACGCGAACGATGCCCTCGGCCGTCTCGATCACGTCGAGCGCGAGCTTTTCGCCCAGTGCGGCGATCGCGCTGCGCGCTGCTCCGGCGTCGAGCGTCACTCCCCCGGCGAGCTCCGACTCGGGCGAGAGATAGCCGAGCAGCAGATTGGCGTCGGTGACCGCCGGCTCGGTGCCTCCGCGGCCGTAGCACGCGGGTCCTGGCTCCGCACCGGCCGAATGTGGACCGACGCGGAGGGCGCCGCCCGTGTCCCGCCACCCGATTGAGCCCCCGCCGGCCCCGACCGTGTGCACGTCAACCATCGGCAGCTGCACCGGGCGGCCCTCGATCTCGCGAGAGTCGGTTCGGCGGACCTCGCCGTGGTCGACCACGCAGACGTCGCAGGACGTTCCGCCCATGTCGATTCCGATCGCGTCGGGGCTGCCCGCCGCCCTGCCGAGCAGCGCGGCGCCGACGGCGCCTCCGGCGGGACCCGAGAGCACGCTCCAGGCGCCCGCCCGAGCCGCCTCCGCAGCCTCCGCCGTGCCGCCCGATGAGCGCATCACCACAGGCTCGGGGAGGCCCCGTGCGCGGCAGGCGCCCGACAGGCTGGTGAGGTAGCGGCCGAGGAGGGGGGAGAGGTAGGCGTCGATCACGGTGGTGGAGAACCGCTCGTACTCGCGGAAGGCGGGCAGCACTTCGTGGGAGGCCGAGACGTGCACGTCCGGCAGCGCCTCGCGCAGCCGAGTGGCGATGCGCTGCTCGTGGCTCGGGTCCCGGAACGCGAAGAGCAGGCAGACCGCGATCGACTCGGCCTCGCTGCCGCGGAGCTCCCCGATCAGCCGCTCGATCTCGTCGTCGGCGAGCTCCTCGAGCACTCCGGAGGCGCCGACCCGCTCCGCCGCCTCGTAGCGGTCCCCGACCTCGACCAGCGGCCGCGGCCTGCCCCGGCAGGGGTGGTAGAGGCTCGGCCTGGCCTGTCGGCCGATGTCAAGCAGATCGGCAAAGCCCCGGGTCGCAACCAATGCGGTGCGGGCACCGCGCTCCTCGAGCAGGGCGTTGGTCCCGACGGTCATTCCGTGCGTGAAGCCGTCGACGTCGGGGGCCTTCGCGCCAGCGCGGCCGAGCACCTCCTCGACCGCGGCGATCACACCGCGAGACTGATCCCCAGGCGTGCTCGGGACCTTGGCCGTGTGCAGGCGCTCGCCGTCGAGCAGGGCGGCATCGGTGAAGGTTCCGCCGACGTCAACGCCCAGGAGCATCGGGCGAAACTACATAAGTCCGGGCACGAAGAAGGCCCCCGAGTTGGGGGCCTTCGCCGTCCATACCCCTTGAAAGCTATGCAGCAGCTACTTCGACCTCGCGCACCTCAAAAGTCTCCTCGAGATGCTTGTGCGAGGGGCAGTAATCCCTCCCCGGCAGCGGCTCGCGCTGACAGGGGGTGCCCTTGCGGGTGCTGGCCAGGCAGTTTCTCTCCTGGCCGTCGAGCGTCACGTCCGCGGGCAGTGAGTCGAGGAACTCCTCGATCAGCCCGATGTGCCGCTCGATGACCATGTAGACGCGCACCTGCTCCGCAAGAGCGAAGTACTCGCGAACCTCCGTGAACAGCGTCTTCGCCGGTCGGGCGAAGTAGCGGCGATCCGAAACGAGCCGCTGAATGGTGGACTCACACGCTTCCAGCAGGGTTTGCCGGGCGGTGAACGTCCTCTCGACGCCCCCGGAGGTGTCGATTCGAGGAGCGAGGTCCCTGTAGATGGAACGACTGAATTGATACATCCGTGATCTCTCCTTACCCCCCGAAAGCCTGTCCGCGGGCCAATCCCGCCGTTGGATTCCTTCAGGCGCTGGGGATTGAACCATCCTTACCCAATATTTGGGTTAAGTACTGATTAAGCACTTTTAAGTAGGCTCGAACCAGTGCTTTTGAGTAGTCGCCTGGCTACGCCCACGCCTGCCAGGCGAGCTCGTCGCCGTTGCAGACGATGTGACGGCCGTCGAGCTCAGGATTCGTCTCGGGAAACTCCAGCCGGCGATGGGAGCCGCGCGACTCCTCTCGCTCGAGCGCGAAGCGCGCGATCAGGCGTGCGAGCGGATACGGGTTCGAGAGGAGCCGCTCGAGGCCGCCGGCGCTCCGCAGGGGGCCCGCCAGCTCCCAAACGGCCCCGCGGGTCTCGGCTGGAGGCGGGTCGAAGCGCCACGAGGGCGGATCCGGTGGCGGTCCGGCGCCCGGCTCCGTTGATGCGGCCAGCGCCGCTCGGCCTCCGAGGACGAAGCACTCCGTGAGGGAGTTGGAGGCGAGCCGGTTCGCTCCATGCAGGCCTGTGCAGGCGCACTCGCCCACCGCAAACAGTCCCGGGAGCGAGGAGCGCCCCTCCAGATCCGTCGCGATGCCGCCCATGACGTAATGCGACGCGGGCGCCACCGGGATGGGCTCGGTGGCAGGATCGTGGCCGGCCCCCCTCAGCGCCTCGAACACGCTCGGGAATCGGGCCTCGCTCAGCGATCGCATGTCGAGCAGGACATGGTCGGTCCCGTCGCGCTTCATCCGATCGAGCACCGCGAGCGTGACCTCGTCGCGAGGGGCAAGCTCGTCGGTGAAGCGCTCGCCGTTCGCGTCAAGCAGGGTCGCGCCCTCGCCGCGCACGGCCTCGGTGACGAGGAGGCCGTCGTGCCCTGTCCCGGGTGCTGAGAGGGCCGTCGGGTGAAACTGGCAGAGCTCGAGGTCGGCGATTGCGGCGCCGGCGGTGTGCGCCATGACGGGCCCGGCGCCGATCGCACCCCATGGGTTGGTGGTGCGGGACCAGAGCGCGGCGGCGCCGCCCGTGGCGAAGATCGTCGCGCGGGCTTGGATCTCGCCTTGGTCCGTGATCACTCCGTGGCAGTGGTCGCCGCCGCTCCACAGGGCGACAGCCGAAGTCTTCTCGATCACCTCGATCCGCTCGTGCTCCGCCGCCAGCTCGGTGAGCCGCTCGGTGATCCGGCGGCCGGTCGCCGCACCCCCGGCGTGGACGATCCGGCGGCGCGAATGCCCGCCCTCGAGAGCGAGGGATAGAGCCTCATCGGGATCCCGGTCGAACTTGACGCCGCGCCGCTCGAGCTCCCAGACCACACCCGGGGCTTCGGCGGCCAGGAGCTCCGCCGCGGAACGGCGGCAGGCTCCCCGGCCGGCCACGAGCGTGTCCTCGACGTGCTGTTCGGGCGAGTCATCCGGGCCGATTGCCGCCGCGAGTCCTCCCTGTGCCCAGAAGCTTGAGCTCTCGCTGAGCGGCTTTCTGGACACCATCGCGACGCGTGAGCCCGCGTCGGCGGCGGTGAGCGCCGAGTAGAGGCCGGCGGCTCCACCACCGACCACCACGACGTCGAATCGGTCGTCCGGCGTCATCGAGGCAACGCTATACGGGCAGAATGCGAGACCTCATCTCGGGCATCTATCTCCGACATCCGAGCTCCTTCCGGCACGACACGGGTGGCCACCCCGAGAACGCCAGGCGTCTTACTGCCATCGAGGAAGCGATGTCCGAGCGTGAATGGCTCGGGCTGGAGCTGGTCGAGGCGCCCGCCGCGACCCGCGGGCAGCTCGAGCGGGTCCACAGCGCCGCTCATGTCGACGCGATCGAGGCTTTCTCGGCGAAGGGCGGCGGCATGATCGACGTCGACACCGTCGCCAGCGAGGGTTCCTGGGAGGCGGCCCTGCATGCCGCCGGAGGAGCGGTGCACGCGACCGAGCGCCTGATGGAGGAGGGCGGCTTCGCGTTCTGCGGCATGAGGCCGCCGGGCCATCACGCCGAGCGCGACCGGGCGATGGGCTTCTGCCTGTTCAACAACGTCGCCGTCGCGGCGGCCCACGCGGTCGCCGAGTGCGGCGCCGAGCGGGTCCTGATCCTCGACTGGGACGTCCACCATGGCAACGGCACCGAGGCCATCTTCTACGACTCATCGGAGGTGCTCTATTCGAGCATCCACCAGAGCCCGCTGTACCCCGGGACCGGTGCGGCGACCGACTTGGGCAGCGGGGCCGGGGAGGGCTACACCGTCAACCTTCCGGTGCCGCCCGGCAGCGGCCCCGATGAGTTCCTGGCGCTGGTCCAGCACGTGGTGGCGCCGATCGCCCGGGAGTGGAGGCCAGGGCTGCTCTGCATCTCGGCCGGCTACGACGCCCATCGCGACGATCCGCTCGCGAACTGCGAAGTGGACGACGCCGGGTACTGGGACATGGCGGCGACGATGCGCGAGCTGGCGGGCGAGCTCGGAGTGCCGCTGCTGATCTGCCTCGAGGGTGGCTACTCGCTCGCGGCGCTGGCGCGTTCAGTGGTGGTGACGCTCGAGGCGGTCTCGGGGGAAGGCGATCCGCGCGAAGCCCCAATCGAGCCCGCTGCGCCCTACCGGGAGCGGCTAGCCCGCTTCTGGACCGGTCTGGCGACCGGGTAGTTCGCGGAGCTCTAGGTCCTGCACCACCGTTCCCCCTTGGTCGGTCATGCAGTGAGCTGATCCTTGATCTCGCTGAGCAGCTTCTTCGGGATGCCCGGGACGGTGTCGAGATCGTCGACGGACTTGAAGCCGTCCTGTCGCTCGCGATAGGCGATCAAGCGGGTTGCCTGGGTCACCGACATGCCGAGTTCGCGCCACTGCTCGAAGCTCGCCTTGTTGACGTCGAGCAGGCCGCCGCGCCGGCGCGACTTGGCGGCCCTCGCCTTCGTAGCGGCCTTGGCGTCCTTTGCCATCGCCCTGGTCCCCGCGCCGCTCTTGGGGCGGCTGGTGGTCTTGGTGGCCGATGACTTCGAGGCGCGCTTGGCCTGTGCCTGTTTCTTCGCCGCCGTAGCCTTCTTCTTGCGTTCCTGGGCGGCCTTGGCGCGGGCGTCCTTCTTCGCTTCGGCCTCCTCGCGAGCCGCCGTCTTCTCGGCTCGCCTCTCCCGGCGCCTCTGGAAGAAGCCCCGCTTGGCCTCGGCGGGCTCCACCGCGTCCTGCTCGTCGGTCTCCTGCTCAGCCTGTTCGTCGGGCTCGGCCTCATCAGGCTCCGGCTTCGGCTCAGCCGGCTCGGCAACCTCGGCCTCCGCTCGCTCAGGCAGCTCGATGCCGACCGAGGCTGCGTGCGCCTGGGCGCCACTGGCACGGTCCGTCACGGACTTGACGCGCGCCTCGAGCGCCCGGAAGCGGCCTTCGCGCTCCTCGTTTGCCTTCTTCAGTTCCTCATCGGAGACCTCGCCGAGCTTGCTCTCCGCGGACTCGGCTCGGGCCTCAGCCTCACGGAGCTGGTGCTCGGCGGACTTCAGGGCACGGCCTGCCTCCTCCAGCTCCATCGCCAGCCCCTGCTCGCGCTCGGCGAATGAGCGCTCGGCCTCGTCCTCGGCTTCCCGGCGAGCCTTCGTGACCTCGTGCTTGATCCGCTCGTCGGTCTGGCGCTCGGTCTTCTCGAACTCCCTCCGCATCCGCTCCTCGACCTCTGCGGTGACCGTCTCGGTCGTCTCGCGGCGGGCGGCGGTGACCTGCTCCTTGCCGCCCTTCTCCGCATCGCGCTGCAGGGCTCGGGTCTGGCCGCGAACCCATTCTGCGGCGGCGGTGCGGGTTTCGGCCTCGGCGTCCTGGCGGGCGGTCTCGGTCGCCTCGACCTTCGCCTCGGCACGCTTGGCGCGGTTCTCGGCCTTCTTGATGACCTCGTCCCGTGAGGAGCGCTCCTCGTCGAGCTGGGCCCGGAGTGTGTTTGTCTCCTCAGTCAGCCGGCGCTCGGTCTCCTCGCGGGCGGTCGCGCTGGTGACGCGAACCCGCTCCTCGGCCTCCGCGCGGAGCGTTTCCTCCTGCTCGGCGAGCCGGCGCTGGGCCTCCTTCTCCATGCGGGCCTGGGAGTCGGCCTCCACCTTGGAGAGTGCATCCTCGATCTTCGCGTCCGACTCGGCCTGCAGGCGGCGCAGCTCGGCGTCGAGCTGCTCCGCCGCGTCCTTCTGCAGCCGCGACTGCTCCTCGACGAGCCTCGCCTCCGCGCCCTCCACCCGCTCGCCGGCGGCCTCGATCTGCGCGGCGATCTCGTCCAGCCGGCTCCGGGCCGCCTCGGCGGCCTGCGTCGCGGCCTCCCGCTCACGCCGCAGGGACTGCTCGCGGATCTTGAGCTCGGACTCGAAGCGCAACTCGGCTGCGCGGCGGGCCGCGTCGATCTCCACGCGCGCCCTGTCATCGGCGTCGGACTTGATGTCGGCGATCCGCTTGACGAGCTCCTGCTCGAGCTCGCGCCGGATGCGGCGCTCGGTGTCGGCGCGGCTCGCTTCGAGGCGCTCGCGCTCCCGGGCGGAGAGGAGCTCCTCGGCCTCGGCGGCGCTCCCGGTCGCCTCCGTAGAGAGCTGCGCGCGAACATCCTCCTCGGCCTCCCGGCGGGCCTCCTCGACGGCCCTCTCGATGCGCGCCTCGGTCTCGCCCTCCATCGCCTCGATCTGGGCCTTCAGCTGTTCGGTGTGCTCGCGCTGGCGGCGGTCGGCCTCCTCGCGGACCTTGCGCTCCGCCTCGGCGCGCGCCTGCTCGTCTTCGCCGCCGGCGCTCTCAGCCCGCTCGAGCCGCTCGAGCGCGTCCTTCAGGGCCGCTGACGCCTCGTCGCGCTCGGCGACGAGCTCTTTCTCGCGCGCCAGCACGCGTCGCTCGAGCTCTGCCTCGAGCTCGCGGCGGACATCGCCGCGTTGCTCCCGAAGCCAGTCGGCGGCGTCCTCGCGGGCGCGGGCGTCGGTGACCGTGACCTCGCTGGCGGCGCGGGCCTCTGCCTCCTCGAGTCGTCGCTGGACCTCCTCGAGCGACCTGGCCGCGCGCTCCCGCTCCGTCTCCAGGTCCTCCTCCAGGGCCAGGATCTCCCCGGTGGCCCGCTCCTCGGCCTGGCGGCGGGCGGCCTCGACGGCCTGCTTCATGCGGTCATCGCGTTCGCCGTTGGCCGGCGGCTCCTCGGAGGCGCCCGGTGCCTGCGGGGCGGCGGGCCGGTCCTCGGCCCCCATCACCGGCCGGATGACCGGCTGCCGCTTAGGGGCGGGTCCGCGCCTCGGGCGGGGCTGTTCGGGCGGATCTGGTTGCGGTCCGGTCTCGCCGCGCATCGCGGTCTCGAGCTCGGCCGCGTTCCTCTCGAGCTCGTCGAGCTTCGCGGCCCCCTCGCGGACGGCCTCGGGATCCACGTTTCCCTGGTGGTACATCTCGAGGACCCGGGCCCCGAGCTCTCGCACGCCGTCCTCGGTGTGCCGGTGAAGTGTTTCGAGGCGCCACTTCATCGCCCCGCTGTCGTCTTCCGCACCGCGGCCGGCGCCTTCGTTTTGGCGCTCGGTCATCGGGCGGAGACTTTACGCGACGTGCCCGCTGCAGCAATGCTCGGCGCGAAGGCGTTCGCCTTCGGCGACACCCCGGTCTGGTTCCGTTCGCCGCTTCGGGCGAGCCTCCCGGAAACGAGCTCGAGGAGGTTGTCGATGCGAGAACTGGTTACCCGGCGGCTGGTGGGTCTGTCCGCCCGGAGCGGTCAGGGAACGGTCGAGTACGTCGGCCTGATCCTGCTGGTCGCGTTGCTGATGGTCGGGATGGTGGCCGCGATGAAGGGCTTTCAGGGCAAACAGGGGTTGGAGCTGGCCCAGACGATCGTGGACAAGATTCGCGAGGCGGTCGGCCAGGTCTCCTTCAAATAGGAAGCGGGGCGCGGTCGTTTGATGGCAGACTGGCCCGCATGCCGGCCAGCCGCAGCTACGACCGCGCTCCCGCCGACCTTCGGCCCGTGACGATCGAGCCCGGGTTCGTCCGGACCGCCGATGGCTCGGCGCTGATCTCGGAGGGCGAAACGCGGGTGATCTGCACCGCGTCGGTGAGCGACAGCGTCCCTCGCTGGATGGAGGGCAAGGGCCGCGGCTGGGTCACCGGCGAGTACGCGATGCTCCCCGCGTCGACCGGAGACCGCAAGGCCCGCGACATCAGCCGCGGCAAGCAGGACGGGCGCGGCGTCGAGATCCAGCGGCTGATCGGCCGCTCGCTGCGGGGGGTGGTGGACTTCATGGCGCTCGGGGAGCGCTCCGTCTATGTGGACTGCGACGTGCTCCAGGCCGACGGCGGCACGCGCTGCGCCGCGATCACCGGCGGCTACGTCGCCCTTCAGGACGCATTGGCGAAGCTGGTCGAGGCCGGGACGATCGAGACCCTGCCGCTCAACCAGTCGGTGGCAGCGGTCAGCGTCGGGATGGTCGAGGGCCGCGCGCTCTGCGATCTCGACTACAGCGAGGACTCCACTGCGGAGGTCGATGCGAACGTCGTGATGACGGGAGACGGCGGCCTGGTTGAGGTTCAGGCGACCGCTGAGCGCACCCCGCTCTCGCGGGCCTCCCTCGACGAGCTGCTCGCACTCGCCGAGGCCGGGATCAACAAGCTTCGCGAAGCACAGGAATCCGCACTCGGATCTCTCCCCGCCTGAGACCCTGTTGGGGCGATGCCGGCGCTCGTCCTAGCCACCGGGAACGACCACAAGCTCCGCGAGCTTCGCGAGGCGCTGCCCGGCATCGAGATCGAACCGCTGCCGCCCGAGGTCGTGCTGCCGCCGGAGACCGGAGAGACGTTCGCGGAGAACGCGCTCGGCAAGGCCCGCGCCGCGCAGGCCGCGACCGGTCGCGCTGCGATCGCCGACGACTCGGGGATCGAGGCGTATGCGCTGGGTGGTCGTCCCGGGGTGCGCTCTGCGCGCTACGCGGGTGAGGACGCGACCGACGAAGAAAATCTCGTGAAGCTCCTCGACGAGGTCGGGGCGCATGCCGACCGGCGGGTTGCGTACGTCTGCGCAATCGCCCTGGTCGGCGAGGACGGCTCGGAGACCCTGTTCGAGGGCCGCTGCGAGGGGATCCTCGCAACCGAGCCGCGCGGCACGGGCGGCTTCGGCTACGACCCGGCCTTCGTCCCGGACGACACTGGCCCGGATGACGAGCGCACGATGGCCGAGCTGTCGCCGGCCGAGAAGCATGCGATCAGCCACCGGGGCAGGGCCGCGCGGAAGCTGGCCTCCCACCTCGGGGTCGAGGTGACGGGATGAACGCCGTCGGGCCCGTGGGCGGCAGCCGGATCACCAAGCCCCGCGCCGCGGCCGTCTCGATCGCGTCGAACTCCGCGCTGATCGCCCTCAAGCTCGCCGCAGCCGCGATCACCGGATCGGTCGCGATCCTGAGCGAGGCGCTCCACTCGATGATCGACCTGATCGCCTCGGTGATCGCCTTCGTCTCGGTCCGGCGCGCCGACGAGCCGGCGGACGTCGACCACCCCTACGGCCACGAGAAGCTCGAGAGCCTGGCGGCCTCGATCGAGGGGATGCTGATCCTGGCTGGCGCCGCGCTGATCGTCTACGAGTCGGTGCACCGGCTCGCCACCGGGGCGAGTGTCGAGAAGCTCGGCATCGGCATCGCCGTGATCGGTTTCTCGGCGCTCGCGAACGGCGCGGTCTCGATCTTCCTGCGGCGGCAGGCCCGGCGGCACCGCTCGCCGGCGCTCGCCGGTGACGCTGCGCACCTCGGGACCGACGCCCTCACCTCGGTCGGCGTCCTGATCGGGCTGGTGCTGGTTCAGATCACTGGAATCAACGCAATCGACTCGATCGTGGCGATCGCCGTCGCGATGGTGATCGTCCTCGCCGGAGTCCGGATCCTGCGCCAGTCGGCCTCCGCACTGGTCGATGAGGCTCCGCCGCCGGAGGAGATGGATCGGGTCGAGCAGGCAATCGCCAGGGCCCGGTCCGGAACACCGGAGATCGTCGGGTACCACAAGCTGCGCGCCCGGACTACGGGCCGGCGAAGCTACATCGACCTGCATGTGCAGTTCCGCAGGGGCACGACCCTGGAGCGGGCCCACGAACTCGCCCACGAGCTGCGCGACGCGATCGAGTCGGACCTCGGTGACGCGGAGGTGCTGATCCACGTGGAGCCGGAGAGCTCCATGCGAGACCCGGCGGAGTCGCCGAGCGCCTTCAGGGCCGGCTAGGCAGCAGATTCACCGCTGCCGCGAGGCCCACCGCGCCGACCACGATGCTGTAGCCGGTGTAGCCGCCGATCGCCAGGAGGATCACTGAGATCCCGCAGATGACGACGACGGTGAGCCAGGAGCCCTGCTGCAGAGTCACGCTCGCTATTTTGGCGTAGTGGCCTCCGTCGACGCCCCGACCCTCACCGATGCCGGTGGGACGGTCGAATACCTGCAGGAGATCTCACCGGAGATGCGGGGCTGCGCGATCATGTCCGCCGACGGCGAGGTGCTCGCGGCGAGCGGGAACGTCGAGGGATGGGGCGAGGCGGCCCGCGACCTGATCGCCGCCGCTGACGCCGCGGGTGGCGAGCCCGTCGCTTACGCGCACATCGCCACAGGGGACGGCGAGACGTTCTGTGTCCGGGAGAGCGGGCTGACCGCCGTCGCGGTGGCCGAGCGCTTCATCCTGTCGTCCCTGATGATCTTCGACATGCGAAACGCGCTCCGCCAGCTGGCCGCCGCGGGCGGCGGCGCATGACCACCAAGCCCCACCGTCTCCTGCTCGACCGAGTCTCCGGTTATGCGGATGAGGCGGCCGCCTACCTGCGCCGGCGCCGGCACCTGCGCAAGCCGTTTGCGAGGACCTACTACGCCGGTGGCAGGAGCGCCGCGTTCCCGGCGGACTCCGAGGAGGGGCGGGCGCTCTTCCTGGCAGCCTCTCGCCTGATCGACGTTGCGGGCCCACCCCGCCGGGCAAAGAGCAGCGGCGCCAAATGACGCTGGTCGACGAAGCGCTCGCGGCGAGAGTCCTGGACCGCGCGCTCTCACGCGGCGGAGACTTCGCCGAGCTCTTCTGTGAAGACCGGCAGGGCTTCACCCTGTCCATCGACGAGGCCCGGGTGGAACGGCCACAGTCTGGCCGCGAGCGCGGGGCGGGCGTTCGCGTCATCGACGGCGAGGTGACTCGCTTCGCTCACGTCGACGGCCTGGCCGAGGAGGACCTGATGCGCGCCGCCGACGGACTCGCCTCGGCTCTCGGCGGCGAAGCGACCGAGCCGTTGGCCCTGAAGGCTGCGGCGCCCCCCGACCTTCAGGAGATCGAGGTCGATCCCGCGAGCGTTCCGGCCGAGCGCAAGGCCGAGGTCCTGCGAGAGCTCGACGAGCGGGCGCGGTCCGCCGGCGACGAGGTCGCGCAGGCATCGGCGAGCTACAGCGAGGGTCGCCGCCGTGTCGCCGTCTTCAACTCGGAGGGACTCGAGGCGACCGACGACCGGACGCGCGTCCGGCTCGGCGTTCAGGTGGTGGCGCGCAAGAACGGGACGGTGGAGACCGGCTTCGAGACGCTGGGCGAGCACCGCGGCTTCGAGCTGCTCGACGGCGATCCCGCCCGGATCGCCGATCAGGCGGCGCGCAAGGCGATCACGCTGCTCGGGGCTGACCCGGCGCCCGCCGGGGAGATGACCGTGGTCGTCGGCGGCGGCTTCGGGGGCGTCCTCTTCCACGAGATGACCGGCCACGGGCTCGAGGCCGACGCCGTGCAGAAGGGCGCCAGCGTGTACGCAGGGAAGATGGGCGAGAGCGTCGCTCAGCCGCTGCTGAACGCCTATGACGACGGTGTCATGCCGCACGAGTGGGGCACCGGGGCGATCGACGACGAGGGAACGCAATGCCACAAGACCGCGGTGATCCAGGAGGGAAAGCTCACCTCGTACCTCTATGACCGCCTGCGCGCTCGACGCGACGGGGTGGAGTCGACCGGCAACGGGCGGCGGGCGAGCTTCCGCGACCTGCCCATCCCCCGCATGACCAACACCTACATCGAGCCGGGCGATGCGGACCCGCAGCAGCTGATCTCCGAGGTCGACAAGGGCTTCTACGCGGTCTCCTTCGGCGGCGGCCAGGTCGAGCCCGCCACCGGCGACTTCGTCTTCGGCGTGTCGGAGGGCTATCTGATCGAGGGCGGCAAGGTGACCAAGCCCTGCCGGGGTGCGACGCTGATCGGCAACTGCCTCCAGGCGCTGGAGCGAATCGACGCGGTTGGCAATGACTTCGAGATGAAGACCGGCTTCTGCGGCAAGGCAGGGCAGACGGCGCCGGTAGGCACCGGCCAGGGCCACGTCCGAATCAAGGGGATGACCGTCGGGGGAACGGCGGTATGAGCGAGGCGGACCTCGAGGACGTCGCGCGCCGCGCGGTCGAGGCGGCCACCTCCGCCGGAGCGAGCGACGCCGAGGTCTGGAGCGAAGGTTCCCGGAGCCGCGAGGTCCGGGTCCACGCAGGCGAGGTCGAGAGCCTCACCGAGGCGAGTGGCCGCGGCGTCGGCATCCGAGCCTGGATCGGGACGCGGACGGGCTACGCCTACGGCACCGACCTGTCCGAGTCCGGTCTCGTCGAGCTCGCGGAGGCCGCAGTGGGCGCGGCGCGCGTCGCCGACGAGGACGAGAACTCGGTCGCGCCGGACCCGTCCGGCGAGCCCGCCGAGATCGAGGGATTACGGGACCCGGCCGTGGCGGGCACCGAAACGGCCGAGGTGATCGACCTGGCGAAGCGGATCGAGCGCGTCGCGCTCGATCGCGACAAGCGAGTCACCGGGGTCGAGGAGGTCGTCTATGTGGACGAGGACGGCGACGCCGCGATCGCCACGTCGCGCGGCGTGTCGGGCACCTTCGGCTCGTCGGTCGCCTACTCCTTCCTGCAGGCGATGGCGACGGAGGATTCGGAGGTGCAGACCGGGCTCGGGTTCGGCGTCGGCCGCTCACCGAAGTCGCTGGATGCCGAGGAGATCGGCGCCGAGGCTGGAGACGAGGCCGCCTCGATGCTCGGAGCGTCAAAGCCGAAGTCGCGCACCTGCCCGGTGGTGCTCTCGGAGCGGGTCACCGCCAGCTTCGCGGGGTTCATCGGTGGTGCCGTGAGCGCGGACGAGGTCCAGCGCGGCCGCTCTCCCTTCGCCGACCGCCTCGGTGACGAGCTCGCATCGGCTGCCTACGTGCTGGCGGACGACGGGATCGATCCCGGCGGCCTCGCCAGCGCCCCCTTCGATGGCGAGGGCACCCCGAGGGAGCGGACGCCCCTGATCGCAGACGGCAAGCTGCTCGCCTATCTCCACGACTCCTACACGGCCCGCCGTGGCGGCGCGCGGTCGACCGGCAACGCTTCCCGCTCCTCCTACCGGTCACCACCGTCGGTCAGCCCATCGAACCTCGTTCTCGACCCGGGCGAGCTCACGCTGGAGCAGCTGCTGGAGCGGGCCGGCGACGGCGTCTACATCACCGACGTCGCGGGCCTTCATTCGGGCGTCAACCCGGTCACCGGCCGCTACTCGGTCGGGGCCTCCGGGCGAACCATCAGCGGCGGCGAGCTCGCCGAGCCGCTCCGCGAGTTCACGATCGCCGGCGACCTGCTCGGCACGCTGGCGGGCGTCCAGGCGATCGGCTCGGAGACCCGATGGGTGCCGTTCGGCGGCTCAGTGAAGACGGCGCCGATGCTGGTCGGCGAAATGGCCATCGGGGGGTCCTAGCTTTTTGGCTTCAGCAGCCGGTGTTAGGCTCGCCGCGAACTCCAATGACCAGGAGGCGATGACGTGACCAAGGCTGAGTTCCTCGACGTGCTTGCAGGCGACAGCAGAATCGGCAACAAGAAGGAGGCTGGTCAGGCCGTCGATGCGGTCCTGGACGCCATCACCAGCGTCCTCCAGGGCGGGGGCGAGGTGAACTTCACCGGCTTCGGCAAGTTCGCCGTGGCCGAGCGCGGCCCGCGGCAGGGCGTGAACCCGCGCACCGGAGAGCGAATCTTCATCCCGGGCGGCAAGGTGCCGCGGTTCTCCGCCGGCTCCGGACTGAAGAAGAAGGTCAAGGGCGGATAGCGACCAAGCCCTTCGCAGACAGGCTCGCGGCGCTCGTCGACGAGCGCCGGAGTCAGGTGTGCCTGGGGCTCGACCCTGATCCCGCCGATCTTTCGCCCGACGCTGCTCCGGGCGCCGATCTCACCGACGTTGCGGACCGCGCCGCCTCGGCGGTCTTCGAGCACTGCCGCCGGCTGATCGAGCAGGCGGGCCCGGCCTGCGTCGCGGTGAAGCCTCAGCTCGCCTGCTTCGAGCGCCTGGGGGCCCCCGGCTGGCGAGCGCTCGAGCAGGTCTGTGTCGACGCTCAGCGGGCCGGGCTGCTGGTGGTCGCGGATGGCAAACGGGGCGATGTCCCGGTCACCGCGAAGGCCTACGGACAGGCCCTGGTGGGCGAGACGGAGACGCCCTGGGGCACGGTCCCCGGCCTCGGTGCGGACGCCTTCACCGCCAACCCGTTGCTCGGGGAGGATGAGATCGAGGTGCTTGTGCAGGCCGCCAAGGGCGCTGGAGCGGGGATCTTCCTGCTGGTGCGGACCTCGAACCCCGGGGCGGCTCGCCTGCAGGACGCAAAGCTCGGCGACCGGCCGCTCCACGAGGAGCTCGCCGCCCTGGTGGCGGAGAGTGCCGGGGACCTCGCGGGGGACTCGGGGCTGTCGGGCCTCGGAGCGGTGGTCGGCGCGACCGCGCCCCAGCACCTCGGCCGCCTGCGCGAGCTGATGCCCGACTCCGTCTTCCTGATCCCGGGGATCGGCGCGCAGGGCGGTAAGCCGGAGGATCTCGGCCCGGCCCTCGCAGCGGGGAGACCGGCATCCGTACTCGTCGCCGCGTCGAGGAGCATCGCCGGGGCGGACGATCCGGCGGCCGCAGCGGAGGAGCTGCGCGAGGCGGTTTGGAGCCTCCAGAACTAGTCGGCAGTACCCTGTCGATCCCTCGAATGCCGGACTACAAGCCGAATCAATTCGTCCGCGCGTTCGCCGTGCTGGCCCTGATCGCGGCCCTCGTCCTAATCGGCGTCGTCGTGGCGACTTCGGGTGGAGGCAGTGGTGGAAACGGCGGCAACGGTAGCTCGCACAAGACCCATGTCACCAAGGCGGGCCGGAGGGCTCTTCACAAAGGTGTCTGGATCGTTCATCCCGGCGACACGCTTGGCGCGATCTCCTTGAAGACCGGCATCGACCAGGCCACGCTCGAGACGCTCAACCCGAACCTCGATCCGCAGACCCTGCTCGAGGGCCAGCGAATAGCGTTGCGCTGACGGTGCTGGGACTGGAACGCAGGCAGGGCAGGGGTGGCGTACGCGTGGGCGTGGCGCTGCTTCTCGCGATCCTGCTCATTGGGCCGGTCGCCTCCGCGACTGCCTCGAACGGGCCAAAGCTCGACGCCAGGGCGTGGATCCTGATCGACCCGCGCGACGACTCTGTGCTGGCGAGCAAGTCGCCGAACAAGAGGCTGCCGATCGCGAGCACCACCAAGCTGATGACCGCCTATCTGGCGCTGAAGAACCTGAAGCCGAACCAGATGATCACGGCGCCGGCGTACCACCCGAGCAACTCCGCCGAGATCACGCTGGGACTCCGTGCCGGAGAGCGGTTGAGGGTCCGCGACCTGCTCTATGGCCTGCTCCTGCCGAGCGCCTCCGACGCCGCCGAGACACTGGCGGTCGGCGTCGCCGGGTCGGTGCCCGCCTTCGTCCAGCGGATGAATCAGGCGGCACAGCAGCTCGGGCTGACCGACACGAGCTACGCGAACCCGATCGGCCTGGATGACCCCGACAACTACTCGAGCGCGCACGACCTGGTCACACTGACGTCGATCCTGCTCAAGAACCGGTTGTTCGCCCGGATCGTCAACACGCCCGTCGCCACGCTTCATAGCGGCGACCATCCGCGGACGGTCACCACCCGCGACACGCTGCTCAACTCGGTCCCATGGATCAACGGCGTGAAGACCGGCCACACACTCGGGGCCGGCTACGTCCTGGTCGGATCCGGGACCCAGGACTCGACCACCCTGATCTCAGCCGTGCTCGGCACGCCGAACGAGCCTACCCGCGACGCTGACACGCTCAAGCTCCTCCAGTACGGCTTCTCTCTCTACCACCCGGTGCAGCCGGTCCACCAGGGCGAGCAGCTGGCCGATCCGAAGCTCGACTACCGCAGCGACCACCTCTCGCTGGTTGCGCAGCGGGCCCTCCCGATCAACGTCCGACAGGGACAGAGCGTCGCCACGCACGTGAGTGCTCCGGACCAGATCAGCGGCGCGGTGAAGGAGGGCCAGGTCCTCGGTCACGTCACGGTCAGCGTCGACGGCCGGGTCGCAGCCGGAAGCCCGCTCGTGGCGGCCCATGCGGTGGGCGCGGCGTCGACCTTCGACAAGGTGGTCTCATTCGTCAAGAACCCGATCTTTCTCATTGTGATCGGCGGGATCGTGATACTTGTAGGGCTGCTGCTGACGAGACGAGGGCGCGGCTCCAGAGAGCCCAAGCCGGCCACCCCGCTAGCTCGTAACAACGGAAGCGGGCGGCAGGCCCCGAGACAGAGGACTCCGGAAGAGAGGCGCAGGATGCACGAGGAGAGAATGCGCAGGAGGCGTGAGAGGGCAGAGAGGGAGGAGGGAACGGGATGATCCTGACCGTCACCCTCAACGCCGCGATCGATCGCACCGTCGCGGTCCCCAGCTTCCGTCAGGGCCATCGCCACCGCGCCGTCGAGGCGAGCACCGTCGCCGGCGGCAAGGGTGTCAACGTCGCCCGCGCGCTGAAGCTCCTGGACCGGCCGGTGATTGCCACCGGACTGGCCGGCGGGCCCACCGGTGCCCGGCTGATGGAGCGGCTTGCCGAGGAGTCGATCCTCACGGACTTCACCTGGATCGGCGGCGAGTCGAGGACCAACCTCGCCGTCGTCGACCCCACCACCGGCGAGCAGACCGAGATCAACGAGCGTGGCCCTGACGTGACCGCCGAGGAGCTGGAGCGCTTCCTCGAGAAGCTGCTCTACCTTGCCCGCGGCGCCCGCATCTGCGCGATCGCCGGCAGCCTGCCGCCGTCCGTGCCGCCCGCGTTCTCGGCCAGGATCGTCGAGGAACTGAAGGCGATCGGCGTCGAGACGATGGTCGACACCGAGGGCGAGCCGCTGCTCGCCTCCCTCCGCGCCGGCCCCGCGGCCGTCACCCCGAACGTGCGGGAGGCCGAGGGAGCGGTCGGACACGAGTTCAACGATCGCGAGGACGCGCTGCTCGGTCTGCGGAGTCTTGTCGAGCTTGGCGCCGGCGACGCCGTGATCACCCGCCCCGAGGGCTGCGTCGCGTCGCTGCTCGACGGCGACGACCAGCGCCATGCCTACGAGGTGACCGCCCCCACGGTCGAGCCGGTCGCCACGGTCGGCTCCGGCGACGCCTTCCTCGCCGGCTTCGTCGCGGCCCGCTACGACGGCCGCCCGCCTGAGGAGTGCCTGCGCTTTGCGGTCGCCTGCGGTGCCGAGTCGACCCAGCACTTCGGCGCCGGCAGCATCGACCCGGCCGAGGTCGAGCGCCTGCTGCCGGGTGTCGAGGCGCGAGAGCTCGAAGCGCCCGCGAAGGTCTAGCTTTTCCCCGCGCTCAGCGGGGTCGCACAGAAGGGCGCCGGTTTACCGCTGTTATCCTCAGTGCCGCGTTGGTGAAGGACCTCCGAAACGCCGCTATCACCGCATTTCCGGCCCCGCGACGCGGGGTTTTTTCGTCCGCGAACGAACGTAGGGTGACCCAATGGAAGTAGAGATCGGCCGCGGCAAGAAGGGCCGCAGGGCATACGGCTTCGATGACATCGCGATCGTCCCCTCACGGAGGACGCGCGACCCCGACGACATCGACATCACCTGGACCCTGGGTCCGTATCGCTTCGAGCTGCCGCTGCTCGCGTCCGCGATGGATGGCGTCGTCAGCCCGAAGACCGCCGGCATGATCGGCCAGCTCGGTGGCCTCGGTGTCCTCAACCTCGAGGGCATCTGGTCCCGCTACGAAGACGCGGACGAGAAGCTCGACGAGATCGCCGCGGCGCCGAAGCACATCGCCACGAAGATCATGCAGGAGATCTACGCGGAGCCGGTCAAGCCTGAGTTGATGGCGAAGCGGATCGAGGAAATCAAGGCCGGAGGCGCGGTGGCCTGCGGTTCGCTCACCCCACAGAAGGTCGGGGCGTATCACGAGGTCGCGCTCGAGGCCGGCCTCGACATCCTCGTCATTCAGGGAACCGTGATCTCAGCGGAGCACGTCTCGACCCAGACCGAGCCGCTCAACCTGAAGGAGTTCATCGCCGCGCTCGACGTCCCATGTGTCGTCGGCGGTTGCGCCTCCTACAACACCGGACTCCACCTGATGCGGACCGGCGCCGTCGGTGTCCTGGTCGGCGTCGGGCCCGGCGCCGCCTGCACCACCCGCGGCGTGCTCGGGATCGGCGTGCCGCAGGCGACCGCGATCGCCGACGTGGCCGCCGCCCGCGGGCAGCACATGATGGAGACGGGCAACTACTGCAACGTGATCGCCGACGGCGGCATGCGGACCGGCGGCGACGTCTCCAAGGCGATCGCCATGGGAGCGGACGCGGTGATGGTCGGCTCGCCTCTGGCGCGCGCCAAGGAGGCTCCCGGCCGTGGCTTCCACTGGGGCATGGCGACCTTCCATCCGTCCCTGCCCCGCGGCGCCCGGGTGTCCACCCACCAGGACGGCACCCTCGAGGAGATCCTGCTCGGCCCCGCCCAGGAGAACGACGGCACCTTCAACCTGATGGGCGCGCTGCGGACCTCGATGGCGACCACCGGCTACGCCGACATCCCCGAGTTCCACCGCGCCGAGGTGATGGTCGCGCCGGCCCTGATGTCCGAGGGCAAGCAGCTCCAGCGCGAGCAGTCGGTCGGCATGGGCTCCAACGGGCGCGCCACGGTCGCCGCGGCGGTCGCCGTCTCGGATGACTGAAGCGGCGAGCGCCGCTTCGGATGACACCCAGGCTCGGGTCCACGTCCCCGAGCGATCCGTTCCCGGCGCCGAGCCGGAGCTCCGCGAGGTCGACAAGACGGCACCCGCCCAGGCCACCGAGGAGGTCCTGGTCCTCGACTTCGGTGGCCAGTACTCGCAGCTGATCGCCCGCCGCATCCGCGAGTGCGGGGTCTTCAGCGAGCTGCTCCCTCACGACATCCCGCTCGAGCGGATCAAGGAACGCGGTCCGAAGGGCCTGGTGCTCTCCGGGGGCCCCGCCTCCGTCTACGCCGAGGGTGCCCCGGCGCTTCGCAAGGAGCTGCTCGACCTCGGGATCCCTGTGCTGGGCATCTGTTACGGGATGCAGCTGATGGTCCATGAGCTGGGCGGCCGCGTTGAGCAGGCTCCGGCGGGCGAGTTCGGCCGCAGTCAGCTCACCCTCCGCGACGGTGGCGGCAAGTTGCTCGAGGGCCTGCCCGCCGAGCAGCAGTGCTGGATGAGCCACCGCGACACCGTCTTCGAGCCGCCTCCGGGCTTCGCTGCGCTGGCCTCGAGCACCGAGTCGCCGGTCGCCGCCTTCGAGAGCACCGATCGCGGCCTCTACGGCATTCAGTTCCACCCTGAGGTCGTCCACACGCCGTACGGGACTGAGATCCTCACCCGCTTCCTGCGCGACATCGTGGGTGCCAGGGAGAGGTGGTCACCCGCCTCCGTGATCGAGGAGCAGGTGAGCTCCATCCGGGCGCAGGTCGGCGAGGCGCGGGCGATCTGCGGCCTCTCCGGCGGGGTCGACTCGGCCACTGCCGCCCTGCTCGTCCACAGCGCGATCGGCGACCGCCTCACCTGCGTCTTCGTCGACCACGGGATGATGCGGAAGGACGAGGCTGAGCAGGTCGTCTCGGCTTTTCGCGAGGAGCACGGCATCCAGCTCGTGCACGTGGACGCCGCCGACCGCTTCCTCGACCGCCTCGCCGGGGTCGACGACCCCGAGACGAAGCGGAAGATCATCGGCGAGGAGTTCATCCGGGTCTTCGAGGAGGAGGCCGGGAAGGTCGAGGACGCACGCTTCCTCGTCCAGGGGACCCTCTACTCCGACGTGATCGAGTCGGGCGGCGACGGCCGCGCGGCAGCGACCATCAAGTCCCACCACAACGTCGGCGGCCTGCCCGAGGAGATGGAGATGGAGCTGGTCGAGCCGCTGCGGATGCTCTTCAAGGACGAGGTCCGCGCAGTCGCCGCCGAGCTCGGCCTGCCCGAGCGCTTCGTCTGGCGCCAGCCCTTCCCGGGCCCGGGCCTCGCGATCCGCGTCGTCGGCGGCGAGGTCACCCGCGAGCGCCTCGAGATCGTCCGCGAGGCCGACGCGATCCTCCAGGAGGAGATCCGCGCGGCCGGTCTCTACCGCGAGCTCTGGCAGTCCTTCTGCGTCCTGCCCGTCGTCCGCTCCGTGGGCGTCCAGGGCGACGAGCGCTCCTACGCGCACCCGATCGTGATCCGCGCGGTCACCTCCGACGACGCGATGACCGCGGACTGGGCCCGCCTGCCGTACGACCTGCTGGAGCGGGTGTCGAACCGGATCATCAACGAGGTCCGCGGCGTGAATCGCGTAACGCTGGACCTGACCTCGAAGCCGCCCGGCACGATCGAGTGGGAATAGCCGCTCTGCGGCGGAGAGCCGCCGCAGCTCACTTCTTCTTCGCGCTCCGCGGCCTCCCGCGCCATTCGAAGGCCCCGATGTCTGGCTTCTTGTACCGCCCGTAGTTGCGCTGGTCGTAGGTGTCCGACACCGTGCCGGGCACGTCGGCGTGGTTGATCGCCCTGGAGCCCTTCTGGAGAGCGATGGTCTTGGTTGGGCCGCCGTTCTTGGCGAGCTTGCCGAGCTTGAGCTTCCCGCCGAAGAGATCGCCGCGGGCGCCGAAGCCCTCGCACCCGGTGGGGTTGCCGATCAGGTTGAACCCGAGCGAGTGAAACGGATTTCCGAATCCGGTCGCGCAGTCCGACGGCTGGGGGCCTCCCGGCATCGCGACCGTGTTGAGGGCAACGAGGCTGTTGCTCACGTTGAAGACGTCCTGGTCCTCCTCGTACATCCCGCCGCCGAGCCCGTAGCGCTGGGCGCCGGCCTCGAGCGCGGTGTTCGCCTGGTTGCGGGCGATCGTGTCGTGGTTCAGCCCAATCGTCGCATGGCTGCCGAAGCCCACCGAGGCATCGGCGGTTCCGATGCCGCCGGCGTCCCGGCCCGCCCTGTTGTTCGCGAGCGTCGTGTTCTCCATTGCCAGGGTCACCGCCGGCTTCGCGGTCGGGGCGTTGATGCCGATTCCGCCTCCACTGGCGCCGCTGAAGTTGCCGGAGATTGTGGAGCTGCTGATCTCTGACTGCTGCGACCCGGCGTCGAGCGCGACGCCGCCGCCAAACGAGCGGGAGCTGTTGCCCATGATGATTGTGCCGAAGATCACCACGCGCGATGACCACGCCTTCGGGTCCTGCGTAGTCGCCTCCGGTGGGACCGTCGATCCCGGGCTGAAGATCCCTCCGCCGCCGCGCCGGGCGGAGTTGTCGGCGACATAGGAGTTGCTGAGCCAAGCGAGGCAGTAGCTGAAGATCGCGCCGCCGTCCCCGCCGGAGCTGTTGTGCGTCGCGCGGCTGCCCCAGAAGGTCAGTCCCCCCGGAGTGGCCGGACACTGCTGGGCGGAGTACACGGCGCCGCCGTCGCTCGCCGCGCTGTTGCCCTTGAACCGGCTCTTCCTGATTTCGCCCGGACCGGAGCTGAAGTAGATAGCGCCGCCGCGACCGTCGGCGGAGTTGCCGATGAAGCGGCTGTCGGTGACATGGGCTCTGCCGAGAACCGCGCCCCCGTTGCCGTTGTCGCCCGGCGTAACGGGGGCGTGGCCGTTCCGCAGGATCACCCGATTGATAACCGGGGCGCCCTGGAAGATCCGGTCGATGCCGTTGGCGTCGATCGTGGCCGGATCGCCCTTCTTCCCCTTGGTCGTGATCGCGGTCGGCGCCTGCATGTCCAGGTCGCCGGTGAGGGCGGCGTCCTCGCCTGCACCCTGGCGAGTGAGCTCGTACCGCTTGCCGGGGCGGAGCACGATCTTGCCGCCGCCGTTCGCGTTGGCGGCGATCACGGCCTCGCGCAGCGAACAGTCCCTCTTCGTGCACGCACCGGGGGGCGGGTCGTCCGTGCGAGTCGGATGGTAGGTCTTGGCCGATGCCGTCGAGGCCATGGCCGCCAGGACGACGGCGAGCAGGCAACCCGCGAGCAGACCATTCCGTTTCTTGGCAGATCTCATATGGCGTCCCCTACTGAACTAACCCGAATCTAGGCCGGGAAGCGCGCTCCGAGATCAGCGCTAACAGCGTGATCCGGATCGGTGGGGAGCACCGAGTCAGGCGGAGGAGGGACCCACCGCTTCCAGCGCCTCCTCCTCCGTGCGGAAGAACTCCCAGCCGGTCGCCTTTCCGTCCCGAAAGCGGACGATGTTCCAGACCGTCTGGTGCACCACGACACCACTGGGCCGATAGGTCCCGGCGACCCTGGCGAGCAGCGTGTCAACGCCGAGGTCGCGAACGTCCTCGAGCTCGCCGTGCAGGCCTCCGAGCGGAATCACGACCTGCTCCCACCAGCGCCGGACGCCGTCGTGCCCGCGGAACGTCTCGCCCTCGGCTTCCGCGATCAGGGATGTGAACTCCACCTCGGGGTGGACGCTCAGGAGGAGTTCCTCGAGGTCACCGCGATTGACCGCCGCGTAGCCCTTCCTGAGCACGGCGGCGTTCTCTTCTGGCATCGCCCACAGCTTTCCATGTCAGGTGTGCTCTTCGAGCACGCCCTTGAGTCCCTCCAGGTCGTCCGAGCCGAAGACGATTCGATTCTGAGTGGCGACGTAGACGAGGTCGAGGTTGATTCCCGCCTTCGCGATCTTGCGGGCGAGGTCCGCCAGGACGCCGGGGCGGTCCTGCGCCTCCACCACGACCACCTCACGCTCCCGCGTGACGGCGAGGTGGGAGATCGCCAGCGCGTGCCTCGCGGCCTCTGCATGCGGAACCAGGATGTGCAGCTCGGCCCGCTCGCCGGGCCCCACGCACGTGACCGCCGCGATGTTCACGCCCGCGTCGCTGATCGCCGCCGCCACGTCGGCAAGCGCGCCGGGAGTGTTCTCGATGTCGATGTCGAGGTCGATCGCCAGTGCGGGATCAGCCTACTCAGCCGCGTCGAAGAAGAGCCGGTTGCTCGCCGAGTACTGGCCCGGCGGGGGCGCCGGCTCGGTCTGGAGCTTGCCGCCCGAGAACTTGTCCCAGGCCCGCAGGTGGGGGAGGGGGTCGGTGCGGCTGCCGCCGGCGAACCAGCGGCCCTTCCACATCTCGAAGTGCAGGTGGCAGACGCCGCTGTCCGTCCCGGTCATGCCGACTGAGCCGAGGCGCTGGCCCACGTGCACCAGCTTGTCTGTGCCCACTCGCGAGCGGCCCTTCATGTGCCCATAGACGAAGTCGAAGCGCGTTCCTGTTCCTCCGAGGACGACGTAGTTGCCGTAGCCGGTCGAGTAGCCCGCGGACTTGATGACACCGTCGTGTGCGGCGACGATCGGGGTGCCGCAGCTCGCGATGATGTCCTGGCCGGTGTGGACCGAGCCATCGGCTCGCTTCACGCCGAACCCGGTGACGTCGAGGTTGCCGTAGTTGTGCGGGCCGCGTAGGGGATAGCGGTAGCGCTGCGTGGCCCACGCGGAGGACGCCACCACCGCGCCGGCGAGGGCTATTGCGAGGATCGCGAGGGCGACTCGGCGAATGGGCATGCGTGTCTCAGAACACACCGAGACCGCGGTTGTAGCACCTGACCCCGCCGGGCTTACTTGGAGGCGAAGCCCTGGTAGGTCTGGAGGTAGGGCATCGGGTCGACCGGGTGGCCGCCTCGATACCACTTGCCGAGCCACAGCTCGAAGTGGAGGTGGCAGGCGGTGGCGTCACCGGTCTGCCCGACGATGCCGATCTGCTGGCCGGGCTGCACGATCTGGCCCTTGGCGACGGGGGCGGGGGCCGCGAGGTGCGCGTACATGTAGTCCTGATGGAGCTTCTTGTTGCGGATCACCACGTAGTTGCCGGCGAGGCTCTGGAAGCTCACGAACTTGACCTTCGCCCGGCTCACAGCCACTTCCGGGGTGCCGCAGGCGGCCATGATGTCCTGGCCCTGATGGGTGTGGCCCTTCCGGGCCGCTCCGTATCCGTCGCCGAAGGTGTGCGGCCCGGCGACGGGGAAGATCATCGAGCCGGCGGGGGCGGGGGTCGTCGTCGTCGGGTCGGTCGTAGTCGTGCCAGGGGCGCCGACGCCGCCGCTCTGCGCAAAGGCGAGCTGGGCGCCGAGCACGATCATCGCCGTCGTCGTGGCAGCGGCGAGCAGCGCCACCACCCTGTGGGGCTTGCGTCCAACCGGCTTGTCGTTCGACACGCTTGGCACTCTCTCTGCGGCCTACGGAGTTAGCTGGCGGGCTCGCGCCGAGAGCGGCGCTACGAACCAGTTGGGTTGCGATTCGCCCCTGGGGTGTGAACCCCTTTGGGTCCTCCGTTCCCACCGGATCGATCCGGTGGAACTTGGCCTTGCTGGCGCGGCAGTATAACCAGAGGCCCGGGGGTCACCCCCCAGGCCTCTGGTCCAGGCACAAAACGGGTTGCCGCTTACGCAGCACCCTCGCGTCTATTGGATGTAGCCGTCCTCCTTCAGATACTCCGTGGCCACGGCGGCCGGTTCCTGCTTGTCGATGTCCACGCGGGCGTTCAGCTCCTGCATCACCGGGAGCGTCAGGCCCTTCTGGACCTTCTCGATCGTCGCCGCGTAGTCCGGCCCGGCCTTCTGGACCGTGGACTGGTCGGTCACCCAGATGACGTTCCCCGAGGGGAAGATGCCCTTGTCGTCCTGGAGCAGGACGTACTTGTCCGGGTTGGCTGACAGCTGCGCGTCCGAGGTGAAGACGATCGACGCGTCCGCCTGGCCCTTGTCGAGCACCGTGTAGCGGAGCCCGATGTCGACGGGGTTGAACGACTTGAACTGCAGGCCGTAGGTGTTCTGCAGGCCGACCAGACAGTCCTGCCGCTCGCGGCACTCCGGTGAGCCGTACAGGGTCAGGTCCTGCGACTTGCCCTGTAGCTCCGAGATCTTCGTGACCCCGAGCTGGTCGGCCTTGCTCTTCAGCATGCCGAGCGCGTTCGAGTCCGCGAAGGGAGTCGGTGGGAACGCGGTCTCACCCTTGGCCTCGAGTTCCTGCTTCGCCTGCGTGTACGCGGCCTGAGCATCGGCGGGAACCGACGTCTTCCCGAAGATTGACTCGAGCAGCGTCGACGTGTACTCGGGGTAGCCGCTGATCTCCCCGTCCTGGAGCGCCTTGTAGGCGATCGTCTCGGAGCCCAGGTTGAGGTTGGTCTTCACGTCGTAACCCGCAGCCTGGAGGGCCTGGGCGTAGATGTTCCCGAGGATGTACTCCTCGGTGAAGTTCTTCGAACCCACCGTGAGCTGTATCCCCTTGTTCGCGGGGTTCGACTTGATCAGGTTGGCGGAGTTGCCCCCGCTGGTCCCCGTGTCGTTGTTGTTGCTGCCGCCCCCACAAGCGGCAACTCCGAGCGCGAGCACCAGCGCCGCAATCAGCGCGTAGGCCGCCCTCATTCGCGAATGGCCGGTCACCACGTGACCCTCCTCTCGTCTGGGGGAACCATCACCCCCTGGAATGGACGCGATGATCCTATGCGGCTGCGCCCGCGCGCGCGACCTTCAGGCCCCGCGGCGTCAGAGCCCACTGGATGCCGGCGAGGACCAGCTCGAGCGAGACGGTGAGCAGCGCGATCAGGATGGCTCCAGCGATCACACCCGCATCGCCGTACACGTTCCGGCCCAGGATGTAGTCGCCGAGCGTGCTCACGCCCGCGAGTGAGGCCAACGCGACCGTGGCAATGATGTTGACGGCAGCGGTACGAACTCCAGCCATGATCGTCGGCACCGCGAGCGGCAGCTCGACCCTCAGGATGACCTGGAGGGCGTTCATCCCCATGCCGCGCGCGGCCTCGACGGCGTCCCGGTCCACTTGGCTGATCCCCACATACGTGTTGGTGAGGATCGGTGGGATGCCCAAGACCGCGAAGGCGAAGGTGACGTTGATCAGACCCACCCCGATGAAAGCCGCGACGAAGGCGATCAGCGCCAGCTCGGGGACCGCCCGCCCGGCGTTGCCCAGAGCGATCGCGAAGGTCTCGCCCTTGCGGAGATGCCCTAAGAGGACTCCGGCCGGCAGGGCCACGATGAGCGCCGCGCCCAGGGCGAGGAATGTCACCTTCATGTGCTGGCCGATCAGGTGAAGGGATTGGTCGGGACCGCCGACCAGCACGCCGCCGGTGCGCGCCTCCTGCTGGTGGAAGATGAAGTTGACGGCATCGCCGAAGGCGCTGAGGACGCCGAGGTGGAGGAAAGTCAGGCTCACGCCGCGACCTTCCGAGAAGCGCGGCGCCACGGTGCCAGCAGCCGCTGTGCGAGGAGCAGCAGCGAGTCGAAGACGAGCGCCATGACGATCATCAAGCCCCCGGCGATCAGGATGTTCGTCTTGAAGGTGAGCTGCTGGTAGAGGGGGGAGCCGAGAGTGTCCACGTTGGCGAACACCATCAGGCTTGCGATCGCCACCGTGGAAACCGTCGCGATGCGGAGCCCCGCGATGATCTCCGGCAGGGCCAGCGGCAACTCGACACGCCAGAGCAGCTGGCGGTCGGTCATCCCCATCCCGCGTCCCGCATCCTTGCTTTCCGGTGGGACGTTCGCCAGCCCCGCAACGGTGTTGCGGTAGATGATCTGCAGCGTGTAGACGCTGAGAACGATGATCGCCGTGGTCCAGCCGAGGCCGGTGATCGGCAGCAGCAGGAAGATGAAGGCCAGAGAAGGGATGGTGTAGAGGATTCCCGTCGTGCCGGTGAAGGCCGGGATCAGCCAGCCCCGGGCGTGTGAGATCAACGCCATCCCGAAGGCGATGACGAACCCGATTACGACCGCCACTACGACGAGCAGCAGGTGGTTGAGCAGTGGCGTGGTGTAGCGGTCGAAGTTGTCGACCGCCCACCCGAAGCAAAAGGTCCCGTTGTCCGCCTGACACGTCCCACCGTGCTGGTGGATGATCACCGCGCCCAGCGGCAGGCCTGTCCCGAGGCCGGTCATTCCGCCAGGGGCCGCTCGACCGCAGTGTGCTCCTCCACCTTGGCCTCGGGCGAGACCAGGAACTCCGAGATGATCTCGACGGAGAGGACCCCGGCGATGCGTCCTTGCGCGTCGGTCACCGGCGCGTATTGGGTCTCCGTCTGCAGGAGGTCGGCGAGCGCGTCTCGCATGATGTCGTCGGCATCCAGGATGGGCTCGGGCCCGGTGTCCGGCTTCTGCGGGACCGTGTCCCCCTGCAGGTCGGAGTCCGAGAGCCAGCCGATCGGCCGCCGCTCGGAATCGATGACCAGGGCGTGTGGCACCTCGGCGCCGTCAAGCTTGGCTCGCACCTCGGCCGTTGGCTGCCCGACATAGGCGAGCGGCGCTTCCCAGAGGTTGATGTCCCTCACTCTCATCAGGGCGAGCCGCTTCAGCGCACGGTCGGCTCCGACGAAGTCCTCGACGAAGTCATCCGCTGGCGCCATCAGCAGCTCCGCGGGTGTGGCGTACTGCACGAGGTGCCCGCCCTGCCTCAGGATCGCGACCCGGTCGCCCATCTTGATCGCCTCATCGATGTCATGGGTGACGAAGAGGACGGTCTTTCGGATGTCGGCTTGCAGGCGGAGGAACTCATTCTGCAGGCGCTCCCTGTTGATCGGGTCGATCGCGCCGAAGGGCTCGTCCATCAGCATCACGGGCGGGTCTGCCGCGAGCGCCCGGGCGACACCGATCCTCTGCTGCTGTCCTCCGGAGAGCTGGCTTGGGAAGCGATCGCCGAGCTCCGGATCGAGCCCGATCACGTCGAACAGCTCTCGAACGCGCTTCTCCGTGCGGTCTCGGTCCCAGCCGAGCAGGTTCGGAACGGTCGCGATGTTCTCCGCGATCGACCGGTGCGGGAAGAGGCCCGTCTGCTGGATCACGTAGCCCATCTCCCGCCGCAGCTCGGTCGGGTCGCGATCCCGCACGGACGTGTCGCCGATCAGGATGTCGCCTTCCGTGATCTCGACCGTCCTGTTGGCCATCCGCATCGCGGTTGTCTTCCCGCAGCCGGACGGCCCGACCAGGACGCAGATGTCCCCAGCCGGAACGTCGAGCGTGAGGTGGTTGATCGCGGGTTCGGTCTGACCGGGATACCGCTTGGTGACGTCCCGATAGGAAACCGACGCTGCCTGGTGCCCAGCCTCCACTGGGGCGATCCTACCCATGCGGTCGCCGGCGAAGCCCGTGAACCTGGCTATCATCCGCCGGCCGCGGGATTGGTGCGCGGCTCTTTTTATGGCCACTGCTACAGCGATGAAGACCTACCAGGCGAACGCCCAGGACCGCACGCGGGACTGGTACGTCGTCGACGCCGAGGGCAAGACGCTCGGTCGGCTGGCGACCCAGATCGCGGACGTGCTGCGAGGTAAGCACAAGCCGACCTACACGCCTCACGTCGACGTCGGCGATTTCGTCATCGTCGTCAACGCCGAGAAGATCGCGGTGACCGGCAAGAAGCTCGAGGACAAGCGCTACTGGCGGCACAGCGGCTACCCGGGCGGCATCCGCTCCCGGACTCTCGGCGAGCTGCTCGAGCAGCGGCCCGAGGAGGTCATCCGCAAAGCCGTCAAGGGCATGATCCCGCGCAACCGGCTTGGCCGCCAGCAGCTCCGCAAGCTCAAGGTCTATGCCGGCCCCGAGCACCCTCACCAGGCCCAGCAGCCCAAGGAATTGGACATCCAGACTTGATGGCCGACGACGAGCAGCAGCAGAACGGAGCTCCGCAGGACGAGGAGCAGCAGAAGCCCGCCGAGGAGAGCACGCCCGAGGAGCAGCAGGCCGACGAGCAGGGCGCCCCTGAGGAGCACCCGCCTTCGGAGGGCGGAAGTCCCGAGCGCGGCGAGACCGACTCAGACGCGCCTCCCGCCGAGGAGGCCCTTGCCGAGGACGCCGCCTCCGAGGACGACACCCCCGCCGAAGAGGCAGCCGCTCCGGAGGAGCCCGCTGCCGAGCATCCCTCTGAGCAGCCCGCCAAGTCCGAGGGCAAGCAGAAGAAGGAAGAGGTCGTTCCCGGCGCCGAGCTCGATCCGATCGCGATCGAGCCGGAGCGCCGTATGGACGCCGAGGAGCTCGCCCGCCAGGAGGCCGAGGAGGAGGAACGAGCCCGGCGCGAACGCGAGCTGATCGGCGAGGTAGACGAGGCCGCGCCGCTGGCGGCCCAGCCCGCGAAGCTCTCCGGCGACGCGAGCTACTCGGCGACCGGCAAGCGGAAGTCCTCGATCGCCCGCGTGATCATCAGGCCCGGCGACGGCACCATCCAGATCAACAAGCGGGGGATCGATGAGTACTTCCCGCGCGCCTACCTTCAGTCGGTCGCCAAGCAGCCGCTCGTCCAGAGCGGCTACGAGGGCAATGTCGACGTCCGCATCCGCGTGCACGGCGGCGGCATCTCCGGCCAGGCGGCAGCGGTCCGCCACGGCATCGCCCGTGCGCTCTGCGACATCGACCCCGCGCTTCGCCCCGAGCTGAAGCGCCGGGGCATGCTCACGCGCGACGCGCGGGTCAAGGAGCGCCGCAAGGCCGGCCTCAAGAAGGCCCGCAAGAAGCCTCAGTTCTCGAAGCGCTAGCGTCCGCCGCGCGTGGCGGAGAGGAGATTCTTCGGGACCGATGGGGTCCGGGGCCCTGTGGGCGAGTTGCTCACCCCCGACCTCGCCGTTCGGCTGGGCCGAGCGGCGGCGCTGCAAGCCGAGGCCGAGCGCCCGCAGGTCCTGATCGTCCGGGATACCCGCGAGTCGGGTCCCATGCTGGAGGAGGCCCTTGCCGCCGGGATCGCGGCCGGGGGAGGCGACGCGATGCTTGCCGGGGTCCTGCCGACGCCGGCCGCATCGGTGCTGTCCCGCCGCCTCAGCTTCGATCTCGCGGCCGTCGTGTCGGCTTCGCACAACCCGTTCGCCGACAACGGGATCAAGTTCTTCAACTCACGCGGGACGAAACTCGACGACGGCGCGGAGCTCGAGATCGAGGGGCTCCTGGATGAGGAGACCGGCGAGCAGGTGGGCGGTGTCCGGTCGCTGGAGGGCGCATTCGACGACTACATCCGGGAGCTGCGGACCGCATTCCGGCTTGATCTGTCGGGCATGAAGATCGCGATCGATTGTGCGAACGGCGCCACCTTCCGTGCAGCGCCCGTGATCTTCAGCGCCCTCGGAGCGGACCTGGTTCTGACGGCCGCTGAACCCGACGGCCGCAACATCAACGCCAACTGCGGTTCCACCCACCCGGAGGGCCTGATCGAGACCGTCCGCTCCTCCGGCGCCCAGATCGGCTTCGCCTACGACGGCGACGGCGACCGGGTCCTCGCCGTCGACGCCAACGGCCGCCTGCACGACGGCGACGATCTGATCGCCCTGATCGCCCTCGACCTGCAGAAGCGCGGGGAGCTCGAAGGCGGCGTGGCCGTGACCGTGATGACCAACTTCGGGTTCATGACCACCATGGATAAGGCGGGCATCGAGGTGGTCCAGACCCAGGTGGGCGACCGCTACGTGATCGAGCAGCTGGTCGAGCGCGACTGGCCGCTGGGGGGCGAGCAGTCCGGCCACATCGTCTGGACCGACTTCACCCCGACCGGCGACGGCATCGCCGCCTCGCTGCTCACTCTGCGGGCGCTCGGCGGGCGCCGCCTCGAGGATGTCGAGCCCTTCGAGCGCCTGCCGCAGCGTCTCGAGAACGTCCGCGTCAAGGACCGCGCGGCAATCGAAGGCGCGACCAAGCTGTGGGCGGCGGTGGATGACGAGAACGCCAAGTTGGAGGGCCGGGGCCGCGTTCTGGTGCGCCCATCGGGTACTGAGCCGCTGGTGCGCGTGATGGTCGAGGCCCCCGATGAGGCGGAGTGCGACGCCGTCTGCGAGCGGCTGGTCGAGATCGTCCAGCAAGAGCTCGCATAGCGGGGATTCCCGCGTCCCGCCGGCACGCACTACCCTGTACCTCTTCTAATGTGCGGCATCGTCGGATATGTGGGAGACCGACCGTGCCGGGACCTGCTGATCGCCGGACTGGAGAAGCTGGAGTACCGAGGCTATGACTCCGCCGGCATCTCAGTGCTCTCGGACGGCGAGATCGACAGCGTGCGCGCTGTCGGCAATCTCGCGAACCTGCGGGCCGCTCTCGAGGAGCAGTCCTCGAACGGCGACGCCGGAGCGGTGGCGATTGCCGCGAAGCCGGGGACGATCGGCCTCGGGCACACGCGCTGGGCCACCCATGGGCGCGTCACCGAGGAAAACGCCCATCCCCACGGCGACTGCGACGACAAGATCCACATCGTCCTCAACGGGATCGTCGAGAACCACGCCGAGCTCCGGCGCGAGCTGACCGCCGAGGGGCATCACTTCACCTCCGAGACGGACGCCGAGATCGTCTCCCACCTGATCGAGCGCCACTACGACGGGGATCTCACCGAGGCCGTCCGCAGGGCCTTCGGAGACCTGCGCGGCCACTACGCGTTCGTCGCCATGCACAACGACCACGAGGACACCCTGGTCGCGGCGAGGAAGGAGTGTCCCCTGATCGTCGGCCTCGGCGAGGACGAGAACTTCGTCGCCTCCGCGATCCCGGCATTCCTTGCCCAGACGCGGCGTGCCCTCGGGATCAAGAACGACGAGATCGTGACTGTGAACAAGGGCGACGTCATCGTGATGGACGCGGACGGCAACGTGGTGGAAGGCCGCGAGCCGATGGAGGTCACCTGGGACGAGGACGCCGCCGAGAAGGGCGGCTACGACACGTTCATGCTCAAGGAGATCCACGAGCAGCCGGACGCGGTCGCCGAGACGATCACTGACCGGTTGCCGACGCTGGACGGGGTCGATCTCTCCGACGTCGATCTCGACGACGAGTTCCTGAAGGGGATCGAGCGGATCGTGATCGTCGCCTGCGGGACCTCCTACCACTCCGGCTTGGTCGGTCGGTACGCGATCGAGCAGTGGGCGCGCGTCCCGGTGGAGATGGACATCGCCTCCGAGTACCGCTACCGCGACCCGGTGCACCGGCCCAACGACCTGGTCATCGGCATCACCCAATCCGGCGAGACCGCCGACACGCTCGCGGCGATGCGGCTGGCCAAGGAGGGTGGCTCGAAGGTTCTCGCGATCTGCAACGTGATGGGGAGCCAGGCGACCAGGGACGCCGATGCCGTCCTCTTCACCCGCTCGGGGATCGAGATCAGCGTTGCCGCGACCAAGACGTTCGTCAGCCAGGTCGCCGCCATGTACCTGCTCGGCCTGCGACTCGCGGAGCTGCGCGGGACGATGGAGCCGGAGCGGCTCGCGGAGCTCGTCGCCGAGCTCAAGTCGCTGCCCCACAAGATCCAGGAGACGATCGTCTCCTGCGACGAGCAGGTCAAGGAGATCGCCCGTGATGAGCACGACCAGCGGTTCTTCATGTACATCGGCCGGCACATCGGCCTCTCGGTTTGTCTTGAGGGTGCCCTGAAGCTGAAGGAGATCTCCTACATCCCCGCCGACGCCTACGCGGCCGGCGAGATGAAGCACGGCCCGATCGCGCTGCTCGACGAGTCCACGCCCGTCATCGCCGTCGCGACCGAAAGCCCGATCGTCGAGAAGATGCTCTCCAACATGGAGGAGGTCCGCGCGCGCGGCGCCGACGTCATCGCCATCGCCACCGAGGGCTCGGAGGGAGTCGAGGAGACGGCGGACCAGACGATCTTCGTTCCCCGCACCGATTGGATCGTCCAGCCGATCGTGGCGATCGTGCCTCTACAGCTGCTCGCCTATTACATCGCCCGTGAGAACGGCCTCAACGTGGATCAGCCGCGGAACCTGGCGAAGACGGTCACCGTCGAGTAGCCACGCTACGATCTCGCCCGCCTTGACCCGTCGCCGAGTCCCCACCCTGGTCGCCTGCTTCGCCGTTCCCGCGGCGATCCTCGCCGGCTGCGGCGGCGGTGGGGGCGGCAGCGTCGACGTCGGTCCCGCGGCGGCCGTTCCCGCGAGCACGCCGATCTACCTGGACGCGACCGTGAAGCCGACCGGGACGGCGAAGACCAATGCCGAGGACGCGCTCAAGACCATCCTTCACACGGACGACCCGGCCGGCAAGATCATCGCCCAGATCGACAAGCAGAAGACCGCCACGGGGCAGCCGGTGAACTACCAGACCGACATCGCGCCCTGGCTCGGCGAGAAGGCGGCCGTCTTCTTCACGACCCTCGGGCAGAACTCGCAGGGGGCATCGGTCGTCGAGACCACGAATCCGAGCGCAGCGCTCGCCTTCGCCCAGAAGGCCAACGGCACCAGCGGCGCGCCGAAGAGCGTCGACGGCGTCTCGGTCCAGACGGCGCAGGACCGGACCACGGCGTATGCCACCGTGGGCAACTTCCTCCTGGTGGGCAACGCGGCCGGGGTCGCTGCGGCGATCCAGGCGGACAAGGGCGACTCGCTCGGAGACGACAGCGACTTCACGGACTCGATCGGCGACCTTCCCGACGACCGGCTGGGCACCGTCTACACGGTCCCGAAGACCTTCATCGACGCGCTCGGCAGCCAGTTCGGTGCCGCCAGCAAGGCCGCGATCGAGAAGAGTGCCGGCGACAACCTCGACCAGCCCGTGGCAGGTGCCCTGACGGCCTCGGCCAACTCGGTCGAGCTCGAGGCGACCGGCGGCAGCAACGGCGTCGACACGCCGCAGAGCTCACTGATCGGCGATGTCCCCGGCCAGTCCTGGCTCGCGCTGGGCATCGGGGATCTGGGAGACAACTTGAGCCACAGCATCGACCAGCTCAAGGACCAGGTTCCCAACTTTGCTGCCGTGCAGCAGCAGATCGAGCAGGCCACTGGATCCTCCCTCGAACAGCTCACCGGCGCGCTCGGCGATGCCGTGATCTACGTGCAGGGGACGACGCAGTCGACGCTGACCGGCGCCCTCGTCGTCCAGTCGAAGGACACCGCTCTGACGAGTCGTCTCCTGAACCAGCTTCAGGGCCTGCTCCAACTCGGTAACGGCGCGATCAAGCCCCTGCAGCTCTCGGGCGGCGGAACCGGCTTCCAGATGAGCGATTCGAGTCTCTCTCAGCCCATCGAGCTGGCGGAGCAGGGAGACAAGATCGTGATCGGGTACGGCGACGGCTCCGCCGAGGCGAGCCTGACCCCGGCCCAGAAGCTCTCGGACTCGCCGACCTTCTCCGCGGCGCAAGGCCAGGTCTCCTCGCTCGGCACCGACCTCTTCCTCAATCTGCAGTCGATCTTCGCGCTGGCGGAGTCCTCCGGCGCGAAGTCCGATCCGCAGTACGTGCAGGCCAAGCCGTACCTGGACGCGCTCAATTACGTCGTCACCGGCTCGGGCTCGAGCGGCGACAAGGCCGAGTTCAAGGCGGTCCTGGGCCTCAAGTAGGCCGGGGATTCGTGGCGACCACCGTCGGCATCGACCTGATCGAGATCGAGCGCGTCGAGCGCGCGCTTGAACGCCGGCCGGGCCTGGCTGAGCGGGTGTTCACTCAGGGCGAGCTGGCGTATGCGCGGGGTCGCGCGCGTCCCGGCCGGCACCTCGCCGCCCGCTTCGCCGCCAAGGAAGCGGTGATCAAGGCGCTGGGTACCGGTGTGCCGCTCCGCCAGATCGAGGTGATCAGCGGCGAGCCGCCTCGCGTCGAGCTCCACGGCCGGGCGGCCGAAGTGGCCGACGGAGCCGAGATTGCGGTCTCGCTGACTCACTCGCGCGAGACTGCGGCGGCCGTCGCGATCGCCGAGTGAGCACCGGCATGCGCGGACGCATCGCCGTGGCGATGACCAAGCGGACGCTTCCGCGGCGTATGAGTGCCGACCCGCTGGCCGACCTGCCGGACGGCCTGCATATCGCGATCTGCGGCTCCGGGTCGCCGCTCCCTGACCCCATGCGGGGCAACCCGTGCGTGGCGGTGATCGCCGGCCGCCGGCTATTCATCGTCGATGCAGGAGAGCGGGCGTCCGAGACGCTCAACCGCATGGGGATCGATCCCGGCGGGATCGAGGCCGTGCTGCTGACCCACTTCCACTCGGATCACATCGGCGGCCTCGGGAGCCTCGCGATCCAGCGCTGGGTTGCCCAGGACTCGACGGACACGATGCGGGTCATCGGCCCGCCCGGAGTCGAGCGGGTCGTCGCCGGCTACAACGAGGCATACGCGCTCGACAACGGCTACCGCACCGCGCACCACGGCGAGGAGATCGCCCCTTCCGCCACCGCGGGCATGACCGCGGAGACCTTTGACTTCCCGGACGGGACGGACTCCACGATCCTGCTCGACGACGGGGGGCTGAAGATCACCGCGTTCCGCGTCGACCATTCCCCGGCCGAGCCTGCGGTGGGTTACCGCTTCGACTACCAGGGCCGCAGCCTCGTGGTCAGCGGCGACACCAGCTACTCACCGGTTCTGGTCCAGGCGGCCGCGGGCGCCGATCTGCTTGTCCACGACGCCCTCTCCCCGGAGCTCACCAAGCTCGTCGAGGATGCCGCGGGCGCGGCCGGATTGACTGCGCGCGCCAAGATCTTCGCCGACATACCCGACTATCACGCGAGCCCGGCCGAGGCGGCCAACGCGGCTAGAGAGGCCGGAGTCAAGGCGCTCGCGCTGACCCACATAGTCCCGCCACTGCCGCTGAAGTCGCTTGAGGGTCCGTTCCTCGGCGACGCGCGCAAGCGGTTCAGCGGACCACTCTGGATCGCTCAGGACGGTGACCTCTACAGCCTGCCGCCAGGCGGTGGCCTTGACCGGTCCACCATGATCGGCCGGGGCCCGGGAGCCTAGGCGGCTTCAGAGCTCTACCGGCCACCCCGCTTCGCCTTCGCCTGTCGCTTCAAGTAGGCCTTCGACTCGGAGCCGACGTCTGCGACGAGATTGCCCAGGGCGATGTTGACGTCGGCAAGGTGCAGGCCCCAGGTGGCGTCGGGGACAGGGGTGAGTTGCCTGGCACTTCCGACCGGCGAGATCATCAGCACATTGGCGCCGTTGCTCTGGACGCACTGCCCGGTGTAGTGATCCTGCGGCGTGACCCAGGGGGTCGGGGCCGTCGGGGGCGAGCCGTTGTAGAGGATGTTGACTCCGGCCCCGAGCGTTCCCGGAAACGGGATGGTCGGGGCCAGGGTGTCGAGCGGCGCCGAGCCGCCCCTGAGCGCGGCCGGGTTGGTGCAGAGCACGCTCAGGTCGGTGCGGTTTTGCCCGAAGAAGTTCGAAACGGCGCCCGGCCTCCCGAAGACCGAGTTGCTGGGCGGCGTCTGATTGAAGGTTGAGAAGGCGATCACGCAACCGGTTTGCCGCGCGGAGCCGCAACCGGGCACGTGCCGGAAGACGCCACCGACGTTGCTTCCGGACTTCACGGTCACGTTGCCGCCGAGCAGGATCGCCGAGACCAGTTGGCTGCGCACCTTCCGGGACGGATCGATCTTCTTGCGGATCAGCTGCTCGAGCATCCCCGAGCCCTGCGAGTGGCCGAGCAGGACGACGCCGCGGCCGTGGTTGTAGCGGCGCAGGTACTCCTTCCAGGCAGCGAGGACGTCGGAGTAGGCCAGCTGGACGGCGGCGGCAGGGGGCGTGGCGCCGAAGATGGCCTGAAGGGTGAGCTGCCTGTACATCGGGGCGAATACGCGGCAGCGCTCCGAGAATCGCGCGGCCTGGAACTGCGCAATTGCGATTTCCTCCGGGTCGATCGACAGGTCGGAGTTCGTCGTCTTGTCGTCGCTGACCGTCGGATAGACGTAGAAGCAGTCGATCGGCGGTTTCCTGGCGTTCCGAGGGTTCTCGACGTGGCTCGCGCCCGAGGAATCGATGACAGTCGTCTGCAGGCTGCCGAAGCACGGGTCCGGGTTGGCGCCGGGCTTGCAGAGCCAGGTCGTCGCGGCATCGGCTCCCGTCGGCAGCGCCAGGGGAATCAGGAATGCGGCGGCTGACAGTGCCAGCAGCGCCAGGCGGTTGAGTCGTCCCTCCATGGACCTGCGGGGAGGTTATCCCAGAGTAGGCTCAGGCCGATGGAGGACTGGCTCGATCGGTGCCTGGATGCGGAGGAGATGCGCGCCACCGACTCGTGGGCGATCAAGGACCAGGGGGTTCCCTCCCTGGAGTTGATGGAGACCGCCGGCCGGGCGGTTGCCGAGGCCGCCGGGCAGGCGGCGACCTCTCCAGTCGCGGCAATCGTCTGCGGTAAGGGGAACAACGGCGGCGACGGGCTGGTGGCCGCCCGGGCCCTGCGTGAGACCGGGTTCCAGGTCGATGCTCTGCTGCTTGCGTCGCCGGACGAGCTCTCGGATGACGCCCGTGCCAACGTCGATCGGTTCGACGGCGCGCGCCAGGTGGATCCCGCGGAGCTTGGAACCGCGCTGCGCGGCGCCGGAGTCGTCGTCGATGCCGTCTTCGGCACCGGCTTTGCCGGGACGCCCAGAGGCCCCGCGGTCTCGGCGATCGAGGCCATGAACGAGGTCGAGGCGCCGGTGGTTGCGACCGACATCGCATCGGGCGTCAACGCCTCCACCGGCGAGGTCGAGGGTGCGGCCGTCTCGGCCGACGTCACGGTGACCTTTCATGCGCCGAAGCTCGGGCACTGGGTCGCGCCGGGCAAGGAGCACACCGGCGAGCTGAGGGTCGCGCCGATCGGCATCCCGGACGGCGCGCCGGTCGAGCCGAAGGCGGGCCTGATCGATCCGCGCGTCCTCGAGCTTGCGCCCAGCCGGGCGACCGGTTCGACGAAGTTCAGCTCCGGTCAGGTGCTCATCGTCGGCGGGTCCCGCGGACTCACGGGCGCGGTCTGCCTGGCGTCGCTTGCCGCGATCCGAGCCGGAGCGGGGTATGCGACGGCGGCCGTCCCAGCGGACCTGGAGCACATCCTCGAGGTCAAGCTGACAGAGGTGATGTCGCTCGGCTGCGCGAGTCGCGACGGCAGGCTCCGCCCGGCCGCGTCCGAGCAGATCCTCAGCGCAGCGGAACGAGCGGCGTGTGTCGTGCTCGGCTCCGGCATGGGCCGCGAACAGGGAACCCAGCGCCTGATCCAGGAGCTCACCGAGAGGATCGAGGCGCCCCTGGTCATCGATGCCGACGGCCTCAATGCCTTCGCGGGCCGGATCGAGAAGCTCGCCGCTCGCAAGGCGCCATTCGTCCTCACTCCCCACGCTGGGGAGATGGGCCGCCTGCTGGACCGGGATTCCGAAGCGATCGGAGCGAAGCGAATCGAGACCGCGCGCGAGGCGGCGGCGCAAAGCGGGGGGCTCGTCCTGCTGAAGGGAGATGACACCATCGTCACCGACGGCGACCGCCTGGCCGTCAATGCCATCTCGAGCCCGCAGCTCGCGACCGCCGGCACCGGCGACGTTCTCTCGGGAATGATCGCCGCCATGATCGCCCGGGGGATGGAGCCGTTCGCCGCCACCTGCGCCGCCGTGGTGGCGCATTCACGCGCGGGCAGGGCCGCGGGCGACCGGGTCGGTCACGACTCGGTGATCGCAGGCGACGTCATCGAGTCGATCCCCGCGGGGCTGGCGCTCTGAGCGCGCCCGAGACGACAGGGAGGGCGGTGGCGACGATCGACGCCGGAGCGGTCGAGCGGAACTGCCGGACCCTGAAGGAGCGCGTCGGCGACGGAGTCGAGCTCTGCGCCGTGGTCAAGGCCAACGGCTATGGGCACGGCGCCGCCGTCTGCGCCGCCGCGGCGCTGCGCGGCGGAGCCACCCGGCTCGCCGTTGCCGCCGCCGCGGAGGCGGAGGAGCTCCGGCTGCACTTCCCGGATGTCCCGATCCTCGTCATGGGCGCCCTCACGGTCGGGGAGCTGCGAACCGCGCTGACCGCGCGCGCGGACGTGGCGGTCTGGCGGGATGGCTTCCGCGAGGTCTGCTCCCGGGTGGCGGAGGAGCAAGGTCGCATGGCGCGCGTGCACGTCAAGTTCGACAGCGGGATGGGCCGGCTGGGCGAGCGCGATCCGAACAGGCTCATCGAGCTCGCGCGCGCCTGCGTCAACGACCAGCGCCTGGACGTTGCTGGCGTCTGGACCCACTTCGCCACGGCGGACGAGGAGGGGGATGCATACATGGCCGAACAGCTCGCCGCCTTCGCTCCGGTCGCCGAGGCCGTGCGGGAGCTTGCCCCGGACGCGACGGTCCACGCCGCCAACAGCGCGGCGACGCTCCGCGATCCCGCCACGCACTTCGACATGGTCCGGTGCGGAATCGCCGTCTACGGGCTCGACCCGTTCGGGCGGGATCCGGCCGAGCGCGGGCTGCAGCCGGCGCTCGAGCTGCACTCCTACGTCGCCGACGTCAAGCGCTTCGAGAGTGGCGCCAGCGCGGGCTACGGCCGGACCTGGCAAGCACCGCAGGACACCTGGATCGGCGTGTTGCCGATCGGCTACGGCGACGGTGTCCGCCGGGGGCTTTCCAACAACGCCGAGGTGCTCGTGGGCGGCCGGCGGTATCCGCTGGTGGGCACGGTCTCGATGGACAACGTGACGATCGATCTCGGTCCAGAGACCGATGTCGAGCCGGGCGCCCCGGCGGTCCTGATCGGCGCACAGGGGTCCGAGCGGATCCTGGCCGAGGAGGTTGCGACCCGGCTCGACACGATCAACTACGAGGTGACCTGCGGGATCTCGCAGCGGGTTCCCAGGGAGGTGACCGAGTGAGCCCGCCGCTCGAGGAGGACCTCGCCGCCGCGCCGTCGATCGCCGCCGCCCGGACGGCGCTCGAGGAGCATCCGGGCCCGGTCTGGATCGTCGGAGGGGCGATTCGCGACGCGATGCTCGGGGAGCGGGTGGCCGATGCGGACCTGGCCGTGACCCGCGGCGAGGAGGAAAGGGCCGCGCGGGCAATCGCCGGGGTGGCCGGAGGCTCTGCCTTCACGCTCTCCGAGGAGTTCGCGACGTGGCGAGCCGTGGCGCCCACCGACGGCTGGCACGTGGACGTCGCGGGCTTGCGTGCCGATTCCATCGAGGACGACCTGCGGGCCCGCGACTTCACCGTCAACGCCATAGCTTTGCCATTGGCGGGAGGGGAGCCGATCGATCCGACCGGCGGGGTCGCCGACGCCGAGGCGCGGATCCTGCGCGCGGCCTCCGAGGGCGCTTTCGAGGAAGACCCGCTCCGGCTCCTGCGTGCGGTTCGTCTCGCCGCCGGGCTGGGGCTTTCGCTCGACGGGAAGACCATCGAGCTCGCGCGGGCCCACGCCTCCCACGCCGCAGATCCGGCCGGCGAGCGCCAGTTCGCTGAGCTGCGGGGGATCGTCGCGGGGCGGGATCCATTGACCGGCATGCGCCTGATGGAGGAGCTCGCCCTGCTGCCCGTGGTCCTGCCGGAGCTCGAGGCGCTCCGGGGAGTCGTCCAGAACCCGAACCACCATCTCGACGTGCTGGGCCACACCCTCGCTGTGCTCGAGGAGTGGCTCGGCATCGAGGCGGATCTACCGGAGTTCGCCGGAGATCTCGCCCAGGAGGTGGCGGAGTTCCTGGCCGAGCCGCTCGCCGACGAGCTCACCCGCCAGGGCGCCCTGCGGTTCGGCGCGCTCTTCCACGATCTCGGCAAGCCGGAGACCCGTGCCGAGGGCGCCGGCTACGTCACCTTCATCGGGCACGACGAGGTCGGCGCCCAGATCATCGCCTCGATCTGCCGGCGGTTGCGCACCAGCCGCGCGCTCAGCCGTCACCTGCAGGGCCTCGCGCTCCATCACCTGCGGCTGGGGTTCCTGATCCACCAGCAGCCGCTGTCGCGGCGGGCGGTTTACGACTACCTCGTCGCCACCGAGCCCGTGGCCGCCGACGTCACGCTGCTCACCATGGCCGACCGGCTGGCCGCTCGCGGCGAGGGCCCGCTGGCGAGTCCCGAGATGGTGAACGCCCACCTGGACCTCGCGCGGGAGATGCTCAGGGAAGCTCTCGCCTGGCATCGCGATGGATCGCCTCGCCCACCGGTCTCGGGCGACGATCTCGCCGACGAGCTCGGCCTCTCGCCCGGGCCGGAGATGGGCCGGCTTCTCGAGGAGCTCCGCGCGGAGAAGTTCACGGGCGAGATCACCAGCCGCGCCGAGGCGATCGAGCGCGCCCGGCAGCTTCGCTGAGATTTGGACGGCTGTACGAGGGGGTGTGGAGTCCCCCGTACCCCTGCGCTGCGCTGTGGCGCTCAACCGGGTAGAGGAATCGAAATGAGGAGCCAACGATGAAGAAGCTGATCAGCGCCGGCGCCGTGTGCGCCGTGGCAGTGGGGCTGGTCGCCGTGCCGAATGCGCTTGGCGTGAAGAGCGCCAAGCAGGTAGGCGGGACAGTCACGGTGAGCGCAACGCCCACCACGATCGATGCGACGACCGCGAGCGTGAGCGCGAGCGGAAGCGTCGCGAGCAACAGCAACTGCAAGAAGGACAGGACGGTGCACTTCGCCTACGTGAACGGCGCAACCGTCACGCCACTTGCGGAGACCGCGACCACCAAGGGGAACGGCTCGTACGCAGCGACGCTGCCGAAGCCGACGGACACGAATCCGCCGACGACCAGCGTCGTGCTGCGCGCGACCGTTGACCCGCTGACCCGCAAGGTCGGCAGCAAGAAGAAGGGCAAGAAGACCAAGAAGGGTCGTGCCTTCAGCTGCCTGACGTTCAGCGGAGACAGCGCGCCTATCGCGATCGCACCGGCTGCGTAGCTCAATAAGACGGCATCCAAGTGCCGGCGGCCCGCCTGCCCCTGCCGGCGGGCCGCTTGTATTTGGGGGTAGGCTCGCGGCCGCATGGCGGATGACTGCCTCTTCTGCGGCATCGTCGCGGGCTCGATCCCGAGCGAGACCATCGACTCCGACGAGCGGACGGTCGCCTTCATGGACATCAACCCGGCGACGGCGGGACATGCGCTCGTCGTGCCGAGGAAGCACTCGGCCGATCTGCTCGAGATCGGCGACGAGGACCTGACCGCCGTCAATCTGGCTGCACAGCGCCTCGCCAAGCGGATGAAGGACGTGCTCGGAGCAGACGGGATCAACCTGATCAACGCCTGCGGGGCGGCCGCCTGGCAGACCGTCTTCCACTTCCACGTCCACGTCGTGCCCCGTTATGAGGATGATCCCCTGAAGCTTCCCTGGATCCCCGAGCCGGGGGATTCCGACGAGATCGCGGCCGTGGCCGCCAAACTGCGAGGAGACGATATGCAAGGGTCCTCCGCAGGCGAAGCCGAGGAGGAACCCGTTTGATGACTGAGACGAAGACCGAACCGATCCGACTCGAGCGCGATGGCAACGTCGCCTCGATGGTGCTCTCCAACCCGCCGCTCAACCTGTTCGGCGACGACGCCTGGGGGGCGCTCGTCGACTGCATCGACGAGGTCGAGGGCTCCGACGCACGTGCCCTGGTCTGGCGCGCCGATGGCGACATCTTCACCGGGGGCGTCGACGTCAACAGCTTCAAGCGTGTGCAGGAGGAGGGCAGCGCCTCGGACTCCTTCGGCTCCCTGATCCCGGTCGTGCGCAGGCTCGAAGAGCTTCCGATCCCAACGCTGGCCCTCGTGCACGGCCTCTGCCTGACCGCGGGCCTGGAGATCTCCTTGGGCTGCGACATGATCTGGGCGACCCAGTCGGCGCGGTTCGGGCTCGTCGAGGCGGTCGTCGGCCTGACGCCGGGCGCGGGCGGGACGCAGCGCATGGCCGAGCGAGCGGGGCCGGCACGCGCCGCCGAGTTCGTGATGAGCGGCGGGCTCTACGCCGCCACCACGCTGGAGAGCTGGAACGTGGTCAACCGCGTCGTGCCCGACGACCAGCTGCTCGAGAAGGGCATGAAGTTCGCCCACAGGCTGGCCGACGGCCCGACGGTCGCGCACGGAGCAACGAAGAAGATCATCCGTGGCTACCGCGCGGGCGGCGTCAACCAGGCGGACGAGGTCACACCGGGCGTATTCGCCGATCTGTTCGCCTCTGAGGACCTGAAGAACGCCGTGGCGAGCTTCCTGAAGGACGGCCCCGGCAACGCGACTTTCGAGGGCCGCTGACCGAGGCGCTACCCTGCCCGGTCGCATATGGCGAAGGAAGAGAAGATCGAGATGGAGGGCGAGATCACCGAGGCGTTGCCCAACACGATGTTCCGCGTCAAGTTGGACAACGACCACGAGGTCCTCGGCCACATCTCGGGCAAGATGCGCCGTCACTACATCCGCATCCTTCCGGGAGACCGGGTCAAGATCGAGCTCTCCCCCTACGACCTCGACCGCGGCCGCATCACCTACCGCTACAAGTAGATTCGGCGTACGCTTTTCCTCCACCTAACCGGAGGAGGAATCAGATGAGGGCGGGAAGGTTGCTCGTAATTTTCGCGGTAGCCGTGCTCGGCGTCGCCGTGTTCAGTGCGACAGCGCTGGCGGGCGGGAAGAAGAAGGCGACGAACGTCATCTACTTCAGCGGCAGCCCCAAGTTCAACAACGGCGGCAAGGTGACCGTGAAGGGCTCGCTGAACACCGTGAAGGCGTGCAGGGTTGCCCGGGGTGTCAGGCTTCAGCTACTCGACTCGACCGGGGCCGTGATCTCGACCCTGGACGGCGGGACGTCGGACTCCAACGGGAACTGGAGCGTGTCGGGACAACTGCCGAACGGCCTCCCGGCCGGCACGAACTCGGTTCGCGTCAAAGCGCTCAAGCTGACTGCCGGGAAGTTCGTCTGCAAGGCCGGAGTCTCGACGCCGGTTGCGGTTCCGGCGACGAAGTAGTCCGGCAACAGAGTTAGAGATATGACCCGGCGGCGGCCGGGTCCGGTTCCGCGAGCTCGGCGATCAGAGAGGACCAGCCGAACTCCTTCGCGCCGAGCCCCTCGCCCGAGTACGGCTCGTAGAACTCGCGCAGCCGCTCCGCGACCACCGCGTCGCTGAGCCGCCTGGCCATCTCCATGGCCTCGGTGTCGTAGCCGAGCCGGACAAGACCCATCCAGAGCAGCCAGGCCGAATTGAGCCAGGTCGGCCCGCGCCAGTAGAGGCGCCACCACGGCCCCTTCCACTTGCGCGGCTCGAAGGTGGGTTCCTCCACCGACACTGACGTCGGGGGGAATGGCAGCCAGTATCTCCGCTGGTCGAGTAGGTGCTCCTCAACCAGGCGGCGGCCGATCTCCTCGGGGAGGTCTGGAAGGGCGAGCGGCGCGAGCGCCGACCAGGTGGAGGCCCGGATGCGGCGGTCGCCGCCCTCGGCCGCGTCGGTCCTGTCCTCGTGGGCCACCTTGCCGCGCGCCACGTCAAGGAACAGGCCGCGTCTCTCGTCCCAGAGGCGCTCGACGATCTGCGGGGTGATCGAGGTCTGGTCGGCGGCGATCCGCGCCAGGCACCAGAGCACGTTGGTGACGACCTCGCAGAGGACCGGGCCGCCGGCATCGGCCACTCGGCGGGCGTCCCAGCCAAGGCGTCGGTTGCGGGCGATCAGAAATGGGAATAGCAGCCGGGCGTGGGCGCGCAGCCCCCAAACCGCGTCGAACTTGGGGGAGGAGTCGAGCCCAGACTCGTCCGGTTGGACGATCCAGAGCAGCCCGTCGCCGTCGAGATCGCGGTTGTCCTCGAGCCAGCGGTGATGCGCGGCGATCCGTGGCTCGGCGGCCGGGTCGCCGACGGCGATCCGCCACGCCCAGGCCAGCAGTGGCGGCTGGATCGTTGACGTGTTCCTTGCCTTCCCGGAGGTGACGTTGTAGGTCCAGCGCCGCTGCCAGTCGACATGGCGGTGCCAGAAGATCGTGTGGCCGATGAAGCCGTCGTCTGAGCCGCCCGCCAGCAGGCTGTCGAGCTCGCCCTTGGCGCGGGCGCGGTCGAAGCGCCGCCAGACGATCGCGTGAAAGCAGGAGTCCCAGTACCACTGCCACGGGTAGTGGAGCGGGCTCGGTCGCGAGTACCCGAAGTGGACTCCGTCGCGCTCGCCATCAATCCAGTTGCCGCGCAGCGTCTCCTCGACGATTCCGAGGACTCGATCGCGGACGCCGCTTTCGAGGACCGATTCCGTGCTCACGCCGTCATGCGGCGCATGCCGCGCAATGCCATCACGGTGAACAGCGCTCCGAGCCCGAGCAGGGCGAGGAGGCCGGGCCAGGTGTCCGACCAGGTCACCGATCCGATGAAGCCCTGGCGAGCGGCCTCGACGACATGGGTGACGGGGTTGATCCGGGCCACCGTCTGCAGCCACCCCTGGAGCAGGTGCAGTGGCGCATATGCGGTGGTGAAGAGCACGAGGATGAACATCCCGGCCTGCATCAGCGGTGCCGCCGACTGCGTCCGAAACCGCAGCGCAAGGGAAGTGCCCCAGGTCGCGGCCACGATCGCCATCCCCATCACGACCACCAGGGCCACCGCGAGCCCGTCCAGCCCAGGCCAGTGGGCTCCGGCGATGAGAGCCACGATCAGCAGGAACGTCGCCGGAAGCAGCGCGCGCAGGCCGGCCGAGAGGACGAGTCCCGCCAGGATCACCGGCCTCGGAGCGGGTGAGGCGAGCAGCCGATCGAACCAGCCCCCCTCGATGTCGCGGGCCAGGTTGACCCCGGTGGCCGCGCCGGTGAACGCCGCCCCCTGCATCAGGCTGACCGGGATGATGAAGCTCTGATAGCTGCCGGAGGTGAACCCGGGCAGCTGCGTCAGGTGGCCGAAGACGCTGGTGAGCCCGAGGAAGAAGATGGTCGGAGCCAGGATGCCGGGAATGGCGGCGCCGGGTACCCGCACCAGCTCGTTGCGGGCACGGCGGATCAGCGCGCCGATGGTGGCGAGGTTGGCTTCCCGGCCCATCAGCCGCTCCTGGCCCGTGCACGAACCGCGATCGCGCTGAGCCAGAGACCCAGGGCCGCAATACCGACGACAGAGATCGCGGCCTTGAACATGTCGTGGCCGGTGAAGCCCGAGATCACCGGCTCCCGAATTCCGTCGACGATGAAGCTCAGGGGGTTGTACTGGGCGACAGACGCGGCGGGCTCCAGCATCAGGGTCGCCGGGAAGAAGGCGCTGGACAGGAAGAGGACGACGAAGAGCAGGGGGAAGATCCCCTGGACCACGCTGGCACTGCCGGTGCGCAATGCAAGTGCCGCGGCCAGCGACCCGAATGCGATCGCCGAGGCGGACACCATCAACACGATCCAGACCCCCCCGAGAAAGCCCGCGTGGATCGTGGCGCCGAAGATCAACCCGATCGCGATGAACCAGAGGGCGACTATCGCGCCCAGCATCGCAGTGCCGGCGAGCCGGCCGAGCACGATCGCGAAGCGGGAGATCGGCGCCGCGAAGAGCCGATCGGTGAAGCCCATCTCGATGTCGATCGCCAGGGCGATAGCCCCGGAGTTCCCCGCGAGCAGCACACCCTGGACCATCGCTCCGGCGAGCATGAACGCGAGAAAGCTCTGCACGGGCGGGAACTCGGGGAGGTTCACCGCCCGCCCGGCGCCGCCGGTCTGAATCGCGAGCAGCAGGGTGGGGAAGACGAAGAGCGGTGCGGCCAGCTGGGGCCGGCGCGCCGTCTGCCTGACCGATCTCGCGCCGAGCGCGGCGACGACGCGGGCGTTGGCGGCCAGGCGGTCGATCATTCGGCAACGACCTCGGTTTCGCCCGTGTCCTTCTCGTCGCCCTCCAGGTGCTGGCCGGTCTTTGCGACGAAGACGTCATCGAGGGTGGGTTTCACCAGATCGAGGGACTCGACGGCCAGGCCGGCCTCGTCCAGCGCCCGGACGATCGGGCCCACCTCGGAGGCCCCGTGCTCGAGCTCCACGAGGAGTTTTCCGTCGCGTGCCGGGAGGGGTTTCCCGAAGCGCGCGAGGATCTCCTCGCACTCGGCTGGGCCGTCGCCGCCTGCCAGGGAGAGCTCGAGGTGCGGACGCCCGACCTGTGCCTTGAGGGAGGCCGGGGTCCCCTCCGCGACCAATAGGCCGCCACTGATGATGCCGACGCGGTCGGCGAGCCTGTCCGCCTCCTCCAGGTATTGAGTGGTCAGGAAGACGGTGGTGCCCTCGTCGTTCAGCTTCTGGACCTCCTCCCAGATCGCCTGGCGGCTGACGGGGTCGAGGCCGGTCGTCGGCTCATCCAGGAAGAGGACCTGCGGGGTATGAACCAGGGCCGCCGCGAGGTCGAGGCGCCGCTGCATCCCGCCCGAGTAGGTGCCGACGCGGCGGTCGGCGGCGAGTGTCAGGCCCACGCGGTCGAGCAGCGAGTCCGCCAGCTCGCTTCCGCGCTGGCGCGGGATGGCGTGCAGGGTTGCCTGGAGCTGGAGCAGCTCGCGACCGGTCATCAGCGGGTCGAGCGCCGCCTCCTGAAGTGCCACGCCGATCTTGCGGCGCACCGTGCCGGCATCAGCGACCACGTCATAGCCCGCGACCCATGCCTGCCCGCCGGTGGGGGTGAGCAGCGTGGTCAGCATCCGGACGGTCGTGGTCTTCCCCGCGCCGTTCGGCCCCAGGAACCCGTAGATCTCACCCTCCGCCACCTCGAGGTCGACGCCGTCGACAGCCTTGATGCCGCCCTCGAACTCGCGAGCCAGCTGCTGCGTCTCGATCGCGGCCACAGTGCCTCGGACGATAACCGTCGGCCGGGACCCGCCTCGGAGGGCCGTCACACAGCTAGGCGGTGATCCGCACCGGGAGGGAGCCCTCCGGCTGCGCCTGGCGGCGTCGAGGGCCGAGCCGCGTCGCCACCGCTCTGGGCCCGGGCGGGAGCCTCCCATCCGTCGACAGCCACGACCCGGCCAGAATCAGCAGGAGGCCGGCGATCGCCCCGGCACCCGGGCTCTCTCCAAGCACCAGCACTCCGAGCGTTACGGCCACCACCGGATTCACGTAGGTGATGATCGACGCGCGTCCGGCGCCGACCTCCTTGACCAGCACCACCAGTACGACGAAGGCCGTCGCTGTGCAGAGCGCTCCCAGCACGGCGATCGAGACGAGCGCGTCCGCGGGTGGGGCCGACGCCGGGAAGCTGAGCGCCGCCGCGGGTGTGAGCAGCACCGCTGCAACCGTCAGGCTCGCCGCCATGGTGGCGCGTGGATCGAAGTCCACCAGGTGGCGTTTGATGATCATCGGGCCGGCGGCATAGCCCAGCGCCGCGAGCATCACGGCTGCGGCTCCGAGGATCTCGCCCGTGTTCGCGCTGAGGTCGATCCCGACCAGCGCCACCACGCCACCGAGGCCGATCAGCATTCCCACCATCCGCGTTCGCGTCGGGCGCTCGGTGTGATCGAAGCGGAGTGCGAGCAGCGCGATCAGCAGGGGAACGGTCGCGATCACGATGGCCGCGATCGAGGAGTCGACGTGCTGCTCGCCGGCCGCGATCAGCGGGAATGGGAGCGCCATCTCCACGGTTGCGTACGCCAGGATCCAGCGCCGCGGCCCGTGCCGCAGCATCTCGAGCCCCTGGCGCGGGACGATCGCGAAGAGCAGTGACGCGCCGAGCACGAGTCTCGCCCAGGCGAGGAAGAAGGGGGAGATCCCTCCGTCCACGGCGATCTTGATGAAGAGATAGGGGACGCCCCAGATCAGCGACAGCGTCGCGAAGGCGAGCCAGGCGCGCCTGCTCATTGGTCAGGCGCTCTCCCAACTGAGCTAACCGCCATGGTGCGCGAGATTATCGCTCCGCACCTGGGTTTCCGGCGTTTGCTGTGCGCTGGCTGGCTGGGCCGGATAGGACTCTTGGGCCAGCTTTCCGCCATTTACTGCCAATTGCGCCCACTCCATAGCGTGGTCAAAGGCAGCCAGACGGGGACCGGAGAGCCGCTCTCGGCGCTTCGCTGCCCGTTGGTAGACCCGGAAGGTAAATCCCGGATCGCGGTGCCCTAGCTGCTCTGCGATGTAGACCGGATCATCCCGCAGGGCAGCACGTAGAGAGGCGTAGAGCCTCCTCAGAGCGTGCGGACTGACTCGCTCGCTGATCGGCTCGGCGGCTCCCGTTGCGTTAGCGGCCTTGATAGCCGTCTTCATTCGGGCTTGCACGTTCCGGACTGTCTGGCGGGCATGGCTTCCCTCTCGGGCGCTTGATATGAACACCGGATCGGAGCGGCCCGACATGGGAGAGCGGGCTTTCCATTCCGTCAACTCCTCGCGGAGTCCAACGGGCAGGTCAACTTGCCGCCACTCGCCCGCCGCCGTCTTCGATTCGCGGACTGTCAGCGTTCCGATTGCTAGGTCTACGTCCGCCCAATCGAGAGCGACCGCTTCGCCAACGCGGAGTCCAGCACCCGCCATCGTTGCCAGGACTGGCCGCAGGAACTCATCCGCAGCGCAGAGTGCTCAGTGACCCACTGCCCAAGGCTTTCCACCCGTAGATCGCGGGCGTACTCATCTAGCGAACGGCTCATTACCACCGTGCCGTCACCGTTCGCGGTGCGGACGATCAGCCGCTCTTTCTCCGGGTCTAGCCCGATGTGGATTCCGTCTATGGCGTGCTGTCCCCCAAAGCTCATCCCCTCGGGGGTCGCTTCACAGTTCACCCCTTGCACTAGCTCGACGGTCGCAGGGCTGGCGGCACTCGGATTCACGAGCCGTCCCCGTCCTCATCTTCAACAGGTTCGGCGTCGGTGTCGGCCTCTGGCTCCTCGGGCTTCTCAGACTTTGTGGGCCAAGACAGATACCCCGCGTTTGAAGGCACCGGGAGGGTGGCGTACCAGAGGAGCGCGACGGCTCGGCGTGTGTCCGGGCTAGTCATCGCCGCCACCATGTGGATCGGTGATCGGAGCGGTGTCAACGATTGGCTGCCCTAGCTCTCTGCGAATCCGTTTCGCAAGCTGCCTGAGGCTCGACGGTTGGAAGCCCGCTTCTATCCTCCGGAGAAGTAACGCCCGGTGCTCGCTGGCTAGACGCAGACGGTCCCGGTACTGGTTTACCCCCGGCGTCATTTCTGGGCACCCGCCCGTAAGTAGAAGCCAAGGCCCACAAGCACGGCGACCAACGCGATCAGGGAAATTCCAACCGTCGCGCTCATTCGGGAAGCTCCCGTTGTAGTCGGCGTGCCGTCTTCTCCAACGTTCGGGAGCAGAACTCAGAGAGACTCAGCCCGCGTTGCTCCGCACAAGCGTCCAAAGTTTCTTTCACATCGGGCTGAACCTTGATCCCAAGTTGAACCTTCGGCGCGACTCCGTATTTGGCTTTCGTCCTCACAGGTACATTCTACGGCCGCCTTTACCCTGCGGGCAGTGAAACGTTGGGCGAATTTCAATCTGACGCCTGTAAGTGTTAACCTTTGCCTTCCCAGACGGCGCGTCTACGCTCCAAGCCCCGGCACGGCGGGACTCAAGAGCGTGCGGAGCCCGCCCCCTGTGAGTGGAAGGCGCGGCCCCGCTGTCTCCCTAACCTTGCTCTCCTCAGCGTGAGAAGGTGTGCCCCAACTCACTGTATGTGGAGGAGTGGTGTTCGCCGCTGCATCCGATGTGACGATCCTATGGTGCGGCTGGCTAGAGAAGCTGTTTACCTAATCTGTGACCCCCGAGAGCACGTCACGCATAGTGTCAACGTCGCCAGTATCAATGGCAGTCTTTAGCCTCTCCGACTCCTGCGCCTTCGCCTCAGCCTCTAGAGCCTCCTGATTGTCACTGAGGAACTTGGCCCTCTCCTGTCTCTTCATGGAGCATAAGCTCTGCCTCACCTACTGCCTTACGGGGCTCAGGGTCGTAGATGTTGCACACGCCTGCTCCACCTGTTGTCAGTGGCTCGATGCGAAGGTCCTTTGCACGGAACGCTGTTAGGAACTCTTCAACAAGCTCTGCCTCTTGTGCTGGATCGGGGTCATGCTGCTTCCCCGCCCGGCCCCAATCATAGGCCGAGCAGGTGCGCCCGGAGCTGAGCACCCGACGCGGTCGGCAGACCACCCCATGACTTGATCAGGGCCGGAGCAGCCGGTCGGATTCCAAGTCGCTTCGGCGCCACGCGGCTGACCAATGACTCGGTGATTGATCACGTCGGAGACTCGCACAAGCCTCGCACGGCTCAACGCGGACCTTAAGCCGTCCGGTCCGTCGTTTGTTATTGCGCCCGCCTAAGGCGGTCCGGTGTTGTTGTTGGCGACTGTGACAGTTGGCTCGACCGGTGCCGGGGGGCCTTCCGAGACTGGGGGTGGTGCCTGCGGGGGCTTCGGCCGGGATGTCTGCGGGGGCTTCGGCCGGGATGTCTGCGGGGGTTTCGGCCCCGGTGTGACCACGGGCGCCACGCCGCCGGCGTCCCCCGGTTGACCCGCGCCAGGGGCTTGCTCCCGGGCCCGCTGGTTGCGATCTTCCTGCGGCCCTGGAGGCTTGGTCTTCTGAGCCTTCTCTTGGGCCTCCCCACCGACTACCGGAGCGGCTGGCGGAACGAACGCGACCTTGGGCTCTTGCTGGGAAGAATCGCCGCCATCGGTGCCGGAAAACAATCCGACCAGGAATACCAGCACCAAAACCAGGATCGCCGCTACCCCCGCGATCCGAAAGATCGGAAGGCCAGTCGCCCCCTGGCCCGCCCGCCTCAGTTGTTCACGGACGTGCTGTAACCGATCGCGAATCGCCGCCCGAAGCCGAGGCCGGCGAACGAGGAGCAGACCGAGGAGGATCGCGCCGATCGCGCCGCCCACCAGGGCGACATCGAGGTAACTGGTCACATTCAGTGCAACTCTCTGATCGCGTGAGAGGGATACCGGTTGCGTGAACGAGAGGCCGCCGGCGTCGACGCTCACCTCGTACTGGCCTCGTGCCAGCGCCTGCAGCTGAAGCGTTGCCCTGTTCGCGAGCGGGTAGCGCCTCACGTGCCCGTCGGGGAACCGCAATCGGATGGCTGAGCCGAGGGGGAACCCGAACAGCGTGTCGCGAACCGAAAACGTGGCCTGGAAGAAAAGGACCGAGATCGAGACATCTCGCTGCTCACCTGGAACGAACCGCTGCTGCCCTCGGTTAACGACGTTGGAGCCGTCCACCATCACCGACTGGACACTCCACTCGACGCTCTTGCGCGAAAGCCCGCCTTCGAGCGGAACGATGCGCTCGGCTGGCAGCCAAACCGGATCACGTCCCGTCACGCGGCGCGTGGTCCCCGTCCCCGACCTCAGCCTCACGAACGCGATGCGTTTGGAATTGACTGGTTTGCCGCGCGGGTCAACAAAGCGAAACCTAACCTGGTGATAGCCAGCAAACGCCGGAGTGAGACCGGAGTTGATCCCGCTCCCCCCCAACGGGGGGACCGTTTGAACAGCCGCGGTTTGCTGCCTTTCCGTGTGCTGAGCGAGAGCGGACTGATCGGCACCCATTGCCAGCGAGGCCGCAATCGTTAACGCTGCTGCGGAAAGCCGGGACGAGAGCTTCATCTGGAGCGGACCTCGTCAATCGTCTGGCGGCTGGCCGACCGGCGTGCGCTGCGGACGCTTAGCGCCAAGATCAAGGTGAAGACCGCAAGACTGAGTCCGTACGCGAAGTAGGCAACGGCCGTCCGGGAACGGGGCAAACCGGCATTCCCGCTATTGCCCAGCAGGATCGGCGAGCGCGGCGGAGCGGAGAAGTCGAAAGCGCCAGCGATGCTCCCAGCGGTGCGATCGCGGCGCGCGAGCGGCCGCAGCTGCCAGTTGGTCTCGACGAACTTGAGTATCGACGTGAAGTCGAGCGTGCTGTGCTCGACTGTTCCGGGCTTCGCGTACGGGCTGACCAGAAGCGCGGGGACGCGAAAGCCATAGCCGAACCTGTCGACGGCGGGTGGGAGAACGTGGTCGTATGAACCGCCCCAGTCGTCATAGGTCCACATGAATGCCGACGTCGACCACGAAGTGCTCGTCGCAAGGGAGGTGATCAGATTGCGGACCAGTGCTTGGCCAGAGTCAATGCTCCCCGGCGCCCGTTCGCTGGAGCCGGAGGAAGCAATGTAGGAGACGGCGGGGAGGTTCCCGGTGGCCAGGTCCTTGTAGTACTGCTGAATGGGCACGATCCTTCGAGCGAGGTCAGGATCATCGACGTAGCGGGCCATGTCGAGCAGCGGCACCCGAGCCGTCTGCGACCCGCTGTCGTGGGGCAGGTTGAGGAGCGACCCGCCCACGGCCGGCGACCCCCGATAAGCGGTCGTGCGGGTGCGGAAGTTGATGTTCGGGTCGTAGCTCTGCACGTAGAACTTCCAGGAGATCCCCTTGGCCTCGAGGCGATCGAAGATGGTGGGCAGATCGAACCCACCTTCGGGGATCAGCTCCTGCGACGGGTCGGGGATGCCGGGCCGCCCGGTGACCCAATACATGCGGTTGCTGATGCTGCCGCCGCTCGACGAGGCAAAGAAATGGTCGAAGAGCACATAGTGATCGGCGATCTTCCAGTAGTACGCCAGGTCCCTGCCGCTGTACCGACCCATGACGTTCGGATCCAGCCGTCCGCTCTGAGCTTGGATCGCGCTCAGGAACCCATCCATTCGACCCCCATCGAGCTGAGCGGCCGCGGTCGCGGCGCTCACGGGATGGTCCTCGACGCGTCCATTGGCAATCAGATGCGGCTTGACGCACCCTAGGTCCGGCCGGCCTGGGTCAACCGGCATGCAGGTTCCGGCCGGAATGCCATCGGCCCCCGGGTAGGTGCCGAAGTAGCTGTCGAAGGAGTGGTGCTCCTGCATGAGCACTACGACGTGCTGGATCGGGGTCGTGGTCTGATCGCGCTGCCGACCTGCTGCGTCAGCTGTCGCAACCAGGGGAGCCGTGATCGTCAGGAGCGCGGCAAGGATGGATCGCACTCGTCTCACGGGCGGACGCTGTAGATCGTGATTATCGGCTTGCGGGTCTCGCGCCCCGAAGGCGTCGTCGCAGCCACCGTCTCGGTGTGGAGGACCCGACCGTGGAACCGATCGACGTAGCCGAGAAGCTTGGCGGCGAAGAAGCTGGAGCGCTCTGCGGAGAACGCATCCCACACCACGTACTGGAGCTGACCGTCACGGATCAACCGGTCGGGATTTGACAGCGGCTCATACACCGGGTTCCGGGCGAGCGGATTTGGACTGACAGCGAGGCCATTCGCCCTGCGGCGCCCGTAGTACTCGAGTATGTTCGCCATCGATGGGCCGATAGTCATCATCCGGGCTCCTTGGGGGGTATTTCGCTCGATCCATTGCCCTGCCTCACGCCCCCCCGGGACGCCCCCGGAACCGGCCAGGACGGATTCTGAGTCCGAGGGCTGGATCCTGTGCAAGGTCGGGATCAGCAGGCTGATCGCCACGACGGCAAGGGCAGCCGTCTGGATGCGTCGATCAGCGAGGGCGCGCCCGAAGCGTGCCGGAAGCCCAAGTTGCTCGACCCTGGATGCCGCCACCCGCCACAGCTGGTCGGAGGTCAGGGCCCGCGCCGCGAGGAGGGCCACGGCCGGCGCTACCGGCAGCAGGTACTGATAGCCCTTCACGGCCCAGAGCTCGAAGAAGAGAACTGGCACGACGATCCACGACAGCAGCAAGGTCTCCCGCCAGGTGGCGCGGCGCCGAAGGCACAGGCAGCCAGCGACAGCCGCGAAAACGACCAGCAGCCCGATCGCCGGCGTGACGACCGCCGGATAAAAGAGCAAATCGTGATTCGGGCGCCTGGAGATCTGCCAGGCGAGGAAGTCTCCGCCAGTGTGCGTCTGCCCGGCGATCGCCAAAGTGACCGGCAGGGTCGCGACGAAGAGGACGAACACGCCGAAGGAGCCCGCGAGGTGCCGAAGCTGGACCCTTATCTGCGGCGTGAGCGCCAGGAAGACGTATATCGATCCCGAGCATCACGATTGCGGTCTCTTTGCTCAAGAAGGTCAGGCCCATCGCGCCAGCCGCGGCGTAGAGCCACCACACACGCCGGGTGGAGGCGAAGAGGGTGAGCAGGTAGAGGGTGACCGTGGCGAAGAAGGTCATCGGACCGTCGAGCAGGACCTGCCTGGTCACCACCACGTGGTAAGGCATGAGCGCGAGAAGCAGCGCCGCCGTTAGACCGGCTCGCCGTCCGTACAGCAAGTCCCCCAACCGGTAGACGGCGAAGATGGTCGCAACCCCGACGAGGGCGCTGGCAACGCGCCCGAACACCTCACCGCCGCCAAGCCGGTAGCCGATCGAGAGAAGCGTCTGGATCAGTACCGGGTGGGCCCGAAACGCGGGAAAGAACGCGTCCAACCCATTGACGTGCGCGATCGTCGCTGCCTGCCCGCTGTAGACCGCCTCGTCGCTGTTGTAGCCGAGCGCCGCGATCTGCCAGATGCGAAGCCCGGCCGCGATCGCGAGGATCCCCCCGAGCAGCACCCAGAGCAAGCGGCCTTCAGTCCATCTCGGCTTGGATTGCGGCGCAAGTTCAGACGAGGAAGGAGGACCCGGGGCGGTCGGAGGTCTTGCTGGCCGAGGGGGCGCTGAAACCGTGGGCGGATCCGCGACGGCGTCCGGGGCTCGGGTCTCCAAGGTTCGGGGAACGCCCCTCTTTGTCGCTTTCCAGCGCACCCGCGGAGTCCCCGCCCTTAGGCGCCGCTCGAGGTTGAGCCGGGGCCAATCTGTTCGAACGTCGCCTCGGCCTGCCCCAGTGCGTCGGCGCCCGACGGAGCGAACCTGTGCGCTTTGCCGTTGCCGTTGCCGTGCATGGCGTCGGGCAGCAGGGCCGGCAGGCGCTCGGACCAATCCATGGTCTCGCTCCGCATCACGACGGCGGGAACTCCCAACAGCGCACTGGAGACGATCTCGCGCTCCTCGACCTTGAGGTTGCGACCATTGCCGCTGTGGAGGAACTCCTTGATCGCGGGGTAGGGCGGGAAACCGTAGGCGTCCTCGCAATTGCCCATCAGCGTTTCGAGCGCCTCGTCGGGATCCAGGCGGTCATCGCCTTTCCCGCCGCGCTGGATCACGGCCATACCGGCGAGCTGGGCTTCGGGTGCGATCGTCACACCTGGGACGAGACGCTCGACGTGGTACTTCGGCGGCGGAACGATCCACTGGACGATCGCATTCAGCGTCGCGGCGGGTATTCGCGTTTTCGCGAGCACGAGCGCGAAGACCCGTCCGGACCGCGAATGTATGCGGCTCTGGAGGAACAGCCCCAGCCTCTCCCGTCGGCGAAGTAGCGGGGTCTTGACCGCGCCCAGTGTGTGGCGACTGATCGTCAGCGGCTTCGGGTAGGCCAAGACCCGGCCGTCGGGAGAGATGATGGTCAGATCGTCGGAGAGGAACGTGTAGGGGTGGGCGTCCAGGTTCTTCAGGATCGTCGTCGTCTTGCCGGTGTCCGTCCTCGCCGTGATCAGGAAGGCCCGGCCGTTGGCGGACAGGCAGGCGGCATGCACCAACGCGTAACCCTTTCGCACGAAGGTCCAGCGGAGGACGGGCTCGACGACGTTCGTGTACAGGACGTGGGGGGACCGCTCCAGCCATCTGCTGGCAACGATGTCGCTGCGCTCGCCGACATGCAGGCACATCCCAAACCCCAACGAGCGTACCTCCGTGTAGAGAATCCGATCGGCCGGATCCTTTCCTTCGACCTCGGGCAGCTCGCCGAGGCGCACACGGATCGTGGGGTCGTCGAACTCCTCCGAGATTCGAAAGCGCTCCAGCTCCGGAAGTCGGCCATCCGAACAGACCGAGACGATCCCATGGATGTCGTAGTTCCAGGTTGTCTGCGCCTGCCCCGGGCCGCCTGCTCCAGCCCAAATCCAGCTGTCCGAGATCGCGAACCGGCCGACGAAGACCGCCGCCAGGGTGACCACATTGGAGATCAGGTAGTTGATCCCGAGCCCCGACGTAAGTGCCACGAGCATGGTATCCCAGCAGGTTTGCCACGTTGTTCATGACGAAGAACATGGCCATGCGACGAGTCGCCGTCCCCACGGCGGGAGGTCGCCGGAATACCCACATCTCAGTCACGTGAAGTTCCAAAGCGTCGAGCCTTGGGACGCCAGGATTGCGGCCAGCACAAGTTCAACCCCCGGGGCTCAACGAGCAGCGCCAGTAGCGCTGTGTTCACAGCCAGCCCAGTAGCACCAACGACGCCGAATCGGCCCAGCCGTGTCGCCAACTGGCCCATGCGGAGGTGCCATAGGTGCGCGAGAAGCCCAGACCCTCTCGGAACGAGGCCTTCGTCGCGCCCGCGTGGCGCTCGCCGAAGCTTAACGGGACCTCCAAATCCAGAGCCGGAGGTCCTAATCACGATCTCAAGGAGAATCTTGAAACCCCGAGGCTGCAGAGCATCGAGGTTGAGGGCGGCGCGGCGAACGAGGAAGAAGCCGCTCATCGGGTCCGAACGGCCTGCAGCCGGCGCGGGAAGGCTATTTGGCCGACCCTTGCGGAAGCTCGGGACAGCCACAAGCGGACCCGGCCAACGCCCCGGGGCTCCCCCCATCGCAGTACCGGCTTGCGATGACCAGATCGCTCTTTTCAGCCCGCGCATTGACAAGCATGCGACTGATCGTCGCGGGAGGATGCTGAAGGTCGGCATCCATGACGCAGATCCAGGGGGACCTTGCCGCACGAATCCCCGCCACCACAGCCCCGCTGAGGCCACCGCCTCGCCGGCCAGGCTCACGGTGGATGAGGCGGATATCGAGATTCTCCCGATCGCCAGATCCATGACCGCCTCGGGTGTGCGGTCGTCGCTGTCGTCGACGAAGACAACCTCCGCCGGCACGTTAGTCAGGGCGGAGCGAATGAGCTCGACAAGCGGTCGAACGTTGCCGAACTCGTTGCGGGTCGGCACGATGATCGACAGCTCGACGGGGAGTTGACTGAGCCGATGTCGACCCACCGTGATTGAAGGTGCCGGGGCGGCGCTCTGCGCTTCGGTGCTCGGCTTCATAACCTCATTCCCTCCTCACGGAAATGGCATCGCCCGGCGTCCCGGCCCCCGGGTTGTGACGTTGTTCCACGAGCGAAGGGAGGAGAACTTGCTCGGAGCGACAGAACTTTCGCCGAAAGGATGGAATTCGGGTGAGCGAAAACTTGGGCTAATTCCTGACTAACGCCCATACGAACAAGCCGCAAACTGCGGCGAATTAGGTTGTGGGGGATGCTTCTGCTGCAACCCCAAGGGGCCCGGCGCCATGCGGTCCATGTCGACGACGACGTCGAGCTGATCGAGCGCGCGATCATTCGTGCAAAGCGCGGAGATCCGGGGGGACTCAGCGATATCTACGGCATATGCCGGCCGAAGGTATACGGCTTCCTGCGCCACATGATCCGCGATGAGCACCAGGCCGAGGATCTGACCCAAGAGGTGTTCATCGACTCATGGCCATCGACCGGTACGAACGAGGAGACGTGCCGTTCCTCGCTTGGCTGCTGTGCGTGGCAAGAAACGACGCAATTGATGACCTTCGCCGGCGGCGTCCCATTCCACGCGAAGAGGTGGGCACGGGACCAGTCGAAGGAGGCGAACCCGATTGGCTTCGGCCATCAGGCTTCCGGGAAGCGGTGGCACTGTTGCATCGTGACCAGCGTTCTGTGCTGGTTCTACGGCATGTCCTCGGGCTATCTCCAAGGGAGATCGCCAAGCTGCTGGGCAAGAGCGAGAGCTCCGTACACGCCCTTCACCATCGCGGTCGCTGCGCGCTCAGGAGCAGCCTGGCCGAGCGAGACCTGGCGCCCGTTGTGAGGGCGCCGTTTGCCAGAGCGAGCTGAGGCGTAGTGGCCAGCTTTTCGTTGAGTCATGGAGATTCACGTGGCGCCAACGACACGTACGTTGATCTGGTCATCTTCGACGAGGTGTGTCTACGGCGCGCTGTTCGCGTCCTCTCGAGCGCGGGACTTCGAACGCGGCGGCGCGCGGAAGCCGACCGCGCCGGACGTGTCGCGGTGATCTCGCACGCGGGCAGCCGTGAGGCGAGAGCTCGCGAGATCCACCGCCTCAGCGCCCTCGCGAGGGTCGTTGCGATCGTGCCGGAGACCGGGGCCGACGTGGCGACGGCCGTCCGGGCGGGAGCTCGGGGGGTTGTCTTCGAGGACCGGTTGGGAGAGGCGCTGGTGCCCACTGTGGGCGCCGTCCGCGCGGGACAGCTCGCCGTGCCGAGGCGATTTCACCGACATGCCGTCAAGCCGAGGCTCTCCTACCGTGAGCGGCAGGTGTTGGGTCTGATGGCGATCGGGGTCGGTAACGCCGGGATCGCCACTGCCGTGGGCCTCACGACGAGTACGGTCAAGAGCCACGTCTCAGCGGCGTTGGCGAAGCTCGGTGTGCGAACGCGAAGGGAGGCTGCGGCCGTCGTTGTTGACCCCGACGAGGGCTTCGGACCCGGCATCCTCGACTTGCCAATCGTGCAAAGGGAGAGGACCGCGGCGAGGGTGCCGTCACGGCCGCACGTTCACAGCTCAGCCGTGGAGGCGGCAAACCGGTGAATCCCGCGCGGGTGGCGGTCGTGAGCCGGGACGAGCTGCTTGGCATGAGAATCGGCGCCGTCCTGCGAGACTCCGACTACTCGGGTGCAACACAGGCGAGATCGATCACGGATCTGGAGGTCGGGGCGACCGAGGTCCTTGTCGCACAACTGGCCGCGCTGGCGATTCCTCCTCGCAGGACGCTGACTTCCCTGCGCCGTCGCCATGGTCCTATCTGCGTCGTCGTAATCATTCCCCACAGCCAGCCCACCGACGTCGCCAGACTCCTCACGGCAGGTGTCGACGGGACCGTCGACGAGGCAGACCTCGAAGCATCACTCACCCCGACGATCGATGCCGCACGGTGCGGGCAGGTTGTTGTCCAGCCGACGAGGCGACCCCGCGGCGTCTCGGGGGATCTGCCGCGTCGGCAGGCGCAGATCCTCAATCTTCTGGCTCTTGGTCTCACGAACGCCGAGATCGCTCGCAGGCTGTCGGTCTCCGAGAACACCGCCAAGAGCCATCTCTCGGCGCTGTTCACAAGGCTGGGGGTTCGCTCACGGTCAGAGGCCGTCACCACGCTCAACGAGAGATGGCATGGGATTCCGCCCCCGGACTCGGAGAAAGCCGCGAACTCCGCAGCGGAAGATTTGCTGATGAACGCGGTCATCGGCGACGAGTAGGCATGTGACCGGAGGGGAGGGGCGGCATCGCTACCTTTTGGACGAAAGTACGAATTGACAGCGCCGACCCAAATAGCACCTAAATAGGGTCGTAAATGGGGGGCCCCGTTACTTGATTTTCGAAGACGAGGCACTCTCTATCTCTATCTCGAAGACGAGGTCTATTTCCTCCCGGGAGTCCGCACCGCCGTATGAGACCTCACGGCCGGTCGGTGAGGTTGCTGACAGTTTGCGCTTCGGGATCATCATCACCGACCTCAAGGGAGTCGTCCTCGAGGTGAACGAGACGGCACGGGAGATCGTCGTCGCCAGCCACGGCAACTGGCCCGAGAACGCGACCTGCTGCTTGCTGTTCGGCTGTAACCACAACCAGCCGTTGGCAACCAATTGCATAGCGAGTCTCGCCGCCGAATCCGAAACCCCACTGCCCGAGGTGCGCGTCGACATTCCGCCAGAGCGCGATCTGGATCACCGCGGCGCGCACGAGCCCGGGGAGCTCGCGGCTGGTGATGCACCTGCGCCCCGCCAGGCTCGGAGACCGGCGGCGACGCACCGAGCCCCATTGGATGGGAGAGCCGCAGCTCCGTATCCGCGCCCTGGGCACCACCCTCGTCGAGACCAGGGAGACGACGATCGAGGGGGACTGGCTTCTGCACCGGCCCGGCCACTTGCTCAAGTACCTGATCTGCCAGCGTGGCCGGCCGGCCCACGTGTACGAGCTTGTCGAGGCGCTTTGGCCAAGCGCCGGAGCCTCAGGGGAGAACACGGCACGTTACTTCGTTCACGTCCTGCGCGAGCTACTCGATCCGCATCGTGTGCCGAGATCGAACTCCGGGTTCATTCACTCGGTCAACGGCACGTACTGTCTTGACCGCCAGGTCTACGTTGACCTCGACGAGTTCGAGGCGCTGGTCTCAGCCGGGCTCGAGACCTCTGCCGAGACCCCCGCGGGGCGCTCGCGGGCCATTTCGTGCCTCGATCGGGCGATGGACCTCTACAGGGGAGACCTCTTTGCGGAGGAGCCCTTCGCCGAGTGGGCCTTTGAGGAGCGCGACACGATGCGAAACCTCGCCTGCCATGCCCTGGACGCGCTCGTCGAGCACCATCTCGCCAGGCGTGAGCTCTCGGCGGCCACAAGGAACCTCGAGCGCTACGCGAGCCTGCAGCCGCTCGACTCGGATGTCCACCAGACTCTGATCCGGACCTATCTCGAGCAGGGTCACCGCAGCGAGGCGCAGCGCCGGTACGGTGCCTTCCGCAGGCGGCTCATGGACGAGTTCGGAGAGGAGCCGGAATTCCGGCTCTCTGACATCACCGCCTGACCGGCCTCCTCGGCTACAGACTTCGAGGGACTGTCTCGGCCGTCTTAAAGCACGAAAGCGTCGGCTATGGACCCGTCCGAAATGCGGCGATCGCTCCCCCGCTGGTTGACGCTCCGGCCAGGCTCCAGCTCGCGGAGTAGCTGCCCGCCACCGGGGCGATCAGGTAGGCCGCTCTTCCGTGCACGCCCAAGGCCGCGAAATCTGTCAGCGCGGTGAACGAAGGGGATGCGAGCGTCGAGACAGTGGACGTCGGGTAGTTGATCGCGCCGACGATCACGTCCTCGGCGGACGACGTAAGGAGCGACGGCGTTGACGCGATGGTTGAGGAGGCATTTCCTTGGCCGGCCGAGGCTTCAAGCGGGAGGACGCTGGCGATGCCGGTGAACTCGGAGATGTCGGCAGCCGCGGCGTCAAGAGCCGACAGCGTGACGGTGACGTGGGTCACCGGCGCCGCGGCGGAGCTGAACCAGATCTCCAACCGGGTGTTGGAGCCCGACAGGAAGCCGATCGGCCCCTTGTTCCAGGTGTTGCCGGCCGAATCTGTAACGGACTTCACCGAGTTGGTTGCCCCGGCCTGCACGGCGATCGTGGCGACCAGCGTGTCTCCCGCGGTCGAGGTGAGCGGCGCATCGAAACTCGTTCCGCTGTCGACGGCGCCGGTCGCGTCACGAACGAACGATGCCGCGACAGAGCCGTCGCTGGGGGTCGTCACGGAGGCGGCGGGGCTGGGGTTCGACGCGTTCCCGGCCGCGTCGACCGCGCGAACCGTGTACTGGTAGGTCGTGCCTCCCGCGACGGACGTGTCCGAATAGGAGGTTGCTGACGCAAGCGTGGTGGTCAGCAGCGCTCCGTCTCGGTAGATCTTGTATCCGGTGACGCCCACGTTGTCGGTCGCCTGCGACCAGGACAGGTTGACGCGACCCGAGTTGACAGCCGTGGCATCGAGACTCGCCGGCGGGCTGGGAGGCGTGGTGTCGGGCGGCGGAATGTCGGGTGGAAATACGTAGGTCCGGCTGTCGAAGCTGCGCCCCAGCGAGTCCGTCGGGGTGACGGTGACCGTGTTCCCAGCGACGCTGACGAGCAGGAAGTGGAAGACCTGACTCGACGAAACGGGCCGAGACGCGCTGCCACAGGCGCTGCCCGTGGCCTTGGAATTCGACCAGCCGATCGCGTAGGCGACGATGCCGGCAAGGACGCTGCACTTGCTGACCGGCTCCAGGGGTGCGCCGCCGCCCCCGGTCACGTAACTGATCAGGCCGCCGGGGCCATTCGCGTTGTTGCGCTCGTAGATGTGGGCGTGGCCGTTGAACGCGATGTCGACCCCGTACCGGCTGAGCAGACCTTCCAGACTGTTCGGACCGTGAAGGAAGGCGTCCGACGTCTCGGTCGCGTTGGCCGAATAGAGCGGGAAGTGGAAGGTCGCGAACTTGACCTGCGCCGGATGGGTGGCGAGGTCGTGCTCGAGCCACTGGTACTCCGGGCTGCCGGGTGTCCAGTGGTAGTCGAAGTCGTTCTCATAGAGGCTGCCCGTGCCGAGGTTGGAGTTCGCCCAGGCGGCGTCCAGCATGTAGAACCGCGCGGGCCCCGCGTCGAACGCGTACCAGACGCTCGGGTAATTCGCCGACGCCGTCCCGTTCAGGCAGCAGTAGTTGTCGATCTGGAAGCGCCCAGCGGAGCCGGCGGCCGCCGAGGCACCCGGCCAGATCAGCGGGAAGCTCGCGTTCAAGCCGTGGTTTCCAAGAACGGGGAAGAGCGGGCATCGAGGCGCCCGCCACCGTCCAGAACTGTGGACCGAACACCGCGCTGACATTGGCTCCGGTCTGGTAGAGATCGCCGTAGTTCGTCTGGCTCCCGCCCGGATAGGCGATATCGCCGGTCGAGAGCGCGAACCGCGCCCCGCTCGAGGCGAGCTGGCCGATCAGGTTCGCCTGGTCGGGGTTGCCGCTGGCGGTGGCGGAGCCCCAGTCGCCGAGCACCGCGAACTTGAACGGAGTCGTCGAACCGGCGGGAAGCTGGGTGGCGAACTGCGGCGAGGGATTCGAGCCGAGCAGGTTGAGACCGGATCCCGTGGCCCCCAGATAGACCCGGTAGCAGTAAGTGGTGTCCGGCGCCAGGTTGAGGCGCGCCTTCCACTGGTACTCGGGCGTCGAGCCAACCGTGATCTGGGTCCTGGTTGCGGATCTGCTGTGCGCCGTGCAGCTCTCCACGCCCGCCGCTCCCCAGGTCACGTAGGCCGACGCGCTTGACCGATCGGTGGCCCAGTTGATCGTGGCGCCCCCGCCGGCCACGTCGGTCAGATACGGGTAGCGGGTCAGCTGAGGAGCGTACGGCGTCGCCGCCGTGGCCGGCGGCACGGCGATCAGGCAAATAGCCAAAGCCGCCCCCAAGACGACGCGGAATGCGTCACGTTTCACGAAGTGCACCCTCACCCATATAACGGTCGCCGAGCCCCAGAACTTGCGGCAACCTCGAGCGCCGACTCGATGCGAACCACGTGCATTTCCCGGAGCAATTTCTCAACCGGTTAACCCTCGGGGCCCTGCCCTACCCTTTAATGCCCCCGGATGTCCGAATCCGCTGACAATCCCCGACGATCAGCCGTCCAAGAGAGACGCGCAGCCGCGGCGGCACGGTCGACTGAAGTATCCGAAGGGCCGGGCGACTACGGCATCGGGCGCGGATCCGAACCTCCTGGGCCTCTCATCGGGTTCCGCTCCTGGCGCATCGACTACGACGAAACCGGCGCTCCCGAGCTTCGCTCTCGATTCCTCCCGGTGAGTTGGAGCGAGGCGGTCCACGTCGCCGACTGCTATCGCGACCTGCCGACCCCGTTCCGTTCCTCGACTCCAGCGCATCAGGCCCCGCACGACGCTCCCCACCCTGCATGTGGCTGCGGAATCTTCGTGGCGGGCCGACCTGACCTCGACTTCCCAACTGTCGACCACCGAGGCGTGACGGGATTAGTCGCCTGTTTCGGTCGCGTTGTCCAGGATGCCCGAGGAACGCGAGTGGAGCGGGTTCGAGTCGAGGCGCTGGGGACCTATGAGCACTGGAGTCGGCGGCAGCATCGAGCTGTCCGCGAGCTGTCAAGCCGGCTGGAGATCGACCTTGTCGACCTCCGGCTGCTCGAGGCGGCTGCCCTTGACTACGGTCGGCCGGCGACCAAAGCTTTCGCGGCCGTTGACCTCACCTCGCGATCGCCGGCTGACTCGAGCTGACGCGAACCGCTCCGCCAATCTCCGCCGCTATCCCCGATCCGGGCGTCGCCGTCGCGCGACTACCAGGAAGCCCCCGAGCGTCAGGACCAGAAATCCCGCGACAGTCGCCAGACCCCTCAATCCAACCGTCCCGGTTCCATCCGGTGCGCTGGAATCGAAATCCCCGATCGCCGGAGGTTTCGCATCGCGGAGATCGGCCAGGGTCCGCAGCGCCTGCGCACCGTACCGGCGGCTCGGCTCGATTGCGCTGTTCTCGCTGAACTCGTTCCAGCTGATCAATCCGACCGCGTCGGGAGATGAGGACACCGCCGCCTCATACTCGCGGCGCAACGTTTCTCCATCCGCGCGCGGCACCACGGTGTGGCCGCCGATCAGGCGAGCGTCAAACCCCGGGGCGGCCGGGGCGATCCACAGGCCGCTGTGTCGATGAACCGCCGCGCCCATCTCCCGCAGCTTCTGCCGATAACCGGGGAAGGTGTCGGGGTTGACGGAGGACCAGTAATAGGCGTTCCCGTCCACGAGGCTTGCAAGGCGCCGGTAGCCGCCCGTCGTGTGCTCGCTGGCCAGAATCTGCAGATCACGGCGATGGCCGATCACCGAGGACATCTCAGCGCGAGAGAATTCCCAGCTTCCCGACCAGATCACCACCGGCTTCCCGAAGGCATCGAACACCGGGCTGGCGGCGAAGCGCCTGCTGAAAAGGTCGAGGTCGGTGGCGACCTTGCCGATGGGCAGCGGACGGCGCTCGAAGTCGAGCCCCTGATAGATGACCAACAGCTTGAAGCGCTCCGCCTCAGCGACGCGGATCAGCTTCGCCAGTCGCTCGTCCAGGGTCGGCGTGTGCTTCCAGCTCACTATGAAGCCATCGATGCCGGCCTGTTTGGCGAGCTGGATCTGACGCCGCATCACTGTCGTGTCGTCGCTCGAGTAGCGTCCAAGCAACGGATAGTCGGACTTCGCCCGATTCCAGGAGCTGGGATCGAACCAGATGTAGTAGTAGGCGAAGAGGGGGGGTTGGCCCGTCTGCCGGGGCGATGCCACTGCGCCTGCGGCCGCAGGTGCAGTTAACCCGGACTCAATGGCAAGCAGCATCGCCGCGAGCACCAGGCTTCCGACCAAGCGCGATACCCAACGCCTCGGCGTCGTCACTGCCCCCCATTCTCACGGGCCAATTGATCAGCGACCTGGCGCGCCGGTCCGCCATCAGGGCCCCTCGTGGATCCCTCGCGCGCTGACTTCGCCGGGACGCCCGGCCAGAGCAGCTCGAGAAGCTCTTCACGGTGGAGCGAGTGGCGCGGGTGTGTCGCCAGGAGCTTCGTCAGCGTCCTCGCAGTACGCCGCTGCCACACGACCGGCCGCGCGACGCCGATTCGTTCGACACGGAACCCCCCGAGCAGCTCCACGCGTACGGGAGGCACGAACCCAGATTCCGAGGGCGCCCCGCCATCCCGTGAGCCGGATGTGTCAAAGGGGGTCAACGCTCACCCCGAGAATACCGCGCGCCTGCTCCCAAACACGTCTGCGCCAGAGCGCAACAGGCGTACCCTTGCGCAGCCGACCCGACCCGATATAGGCTGCCCACCACGGGGACGAAGATGGGACGTGAGATGTATCAAGGGTTCGCCAGGATGGCTCCACTGGCTGGACGGAGACGGCGCCTCCTTGGGCGGTTTGCTCCCGCCGCCTTACTCGCGGCCCTGTTGCTCGGCGGGAGCGTCTCGCCGGCGGGGGCGGCGGTGACGATCGGGAGCAACCTGGCGCGGGTGCCGGACAGCGCAGCGAACTACAGCCCACGCCCGACGTTCAGCAACGTTTCGCTCGCCTCCGACCGCCAAGCTCCCGGCGGGCTTTCCTCGCCCGTGAACGGGACGGTCGTGCGGTGGCGGATCCGCGTCGGGGACTCTACGCGGGTCACCAACTTCCGGATCATCAGGCCGCTGGGCGGCGGGCTGTTCACCGGAGCGGGCACCTCGCCCTCGGTAACACCCCCGATCCATGCAACGACCTCCTACGGCGTGCAGCTTCCGATTCGGATCGGCGACTACATAGGACTCGACTGCTGCGACCCCGAGTTCTTCGAGCCCGAGGCGGAATTCTTCGTGGGGGGGAACGCCGCCGTCCGTAACGAGTGGCAGCCAGGCCTCGCCGACGGTGGGCCGGGGCGCGCACCGCGGAGCGCGAGCCCCTACGAGATCGCGCTCAACGCCGAAATCAACCCCACCTCGACCTTCACCCTCGACGCGATCACCCACAACAAGAAAACGGGCACTGCCACGATCACCGCCAACGTTCCGAACCCTGGCGAGCTGACCGGCTCGGGCAGGGGCGTCAAGGTCGCCAGCGCCGCCGTCACCAGGAAGCAGGTACGCGCACCGGGCAAAGTGAAGTTGCTGATCAAGGCGAAGGGCAAGAAGAAGCGGAAGCTGAACTCGACCGGCAAGGTGAAGGTGTGGCCCGAGATCACCTACACCCCGACCGGCGGAAGCGCGAGCACGCAGTCGATGAAGGTAAGGCTGATCAAGCGCTAGGCGTCTTGGTGCTTCCCCATGTCGATCAGGCTGAAAGTCGCCGCCGTGGGGGTCGCCGTGGCCCTCTCGCCCCTAGCCGCTTCCGCCGCCCAGGCCGCGACTGTCACGCTCGGCAGCCCGTTGACCAACGCGCTCCCGAGCAGCGAGATCGCGATCTCGGCGACCGTTCGCCAGACCGCGCTGCCGGGCGCCACGCTGGTTGCGCCCTTCAACGGCCAGATCAGAAGCTGGAAGGTCATCAACGCATCGGGTGGCTGGACGCTTCAGGTCCTTCACCCATCTGGCGGCGGGTTCGTCAGCACGGGGTCGACACACGGTGAAACGCTCGGACCGGGGATCGTCACCTTCACCGCCAGGCTGCCGATCAAGGCGGGCGACAGCATCGGCCTGGCCTCCGATTTCGCGAGCTCCACTCTCGGAAATAGTGACGCCACCCCAGGCGCCGCCTTCGACTTCTATGTTCCGCCCCTGACCGACAACACCGCACCGAGAACCGCGAGTACCAGCCGCAGTCGAGAGCTCGGCTTCAACGCAACCGTCGTCTCCAACTGCATCGTCCCCACGGTCAAGGGCAAGCCCGTGAAGAAGGCGAAAAAGAAGCTGCTCGCTGCCGGCTGCACCAAGGGCAAGGTGAAGAAGAAGGGCGGCAAGAGGGTGACCAAACAGAAGCCGCCCGCTGGCACCGAAGTCCCACCGGGCACGCCCGTCAAGCTGACGCTCGGATCCTGAGCGCCACCGGCTGACGCCGAAGGACTGGGGCGCCCTGGGGGGCCGGCGGGTCCTGGCGCTTGGGCAGCGGGCGCGGCGGAGGCGTGTCGGTCAGTGCTCGGGAGTGATCCCGCAGATCAGCTGATCATGGGGTCGTCCTCGCGGAGCAGGGCCTGGCCGATCGCGCTCTTCTCGAGGTCGACCAGGTGGCGCTAGGAGCGCTTGGTGCTCGGGGCCCGCTTGTTCAGCGAGCTCGTCGAGCTTGTCGAGGTGATCACGGACCCAGGCGACGCCCTCGGCGGTCAGGCGGAGCGAGCCGCGGTCGGGTGAGAGGTTGAGGAAGTCCTTGAGCTCCTCCTCTCTGAACAGGTTGCGGATCGCCTGGTCGCCGTTCTTGTCCGAGGGATATGGCTTCGTCTGCCAACCGAACCGCGAGGGCGCGATCCGCCAGCACTCCTCGAAGAACTCTTCGAGACTGATGTGCTCGCTCGCGCCGCCGAGGCGGAACACCCCGTAGAGCTGGACCGGCTACTGGCGGCGGCTGACGAGCCCTACCGCCTGCTGTTCACGCTCGCGGCCGAGACCGGCGCCCGCCTGGGCGAAGTGCTCGGGCTCACCTGGGCGGACGTGGATACGGCGAGTGCCACGGTGACGTTCACGGCGCAGCTCGACCGCAAGGGGGAGCGCGTGCCACTCAAACCGACCGCTCCCGGCGCTGCATCGAGGTCACCCCGGCGCTCAGCACCCGGCTCGCCAAGGCGCGGCTGGCCAGCCAGCACAGCCAGCCCGGCGACCTAGTGTTCCTGTCCCGCTATACCCGGCGCCCCCACGATCACCGGAACATCGGCGGGCGGGTGCTCGCCCGCGCCGTCAAGCGGGCGGGCTCGCTGACACGGCGCCGGCCTTCCATGATCTGCGGCATACCCACGCCTCGCGGCTGATCGCGGCTGGAATGGATGTGCAGTCTGTGGCAGACCGGCTGGGGCACGCGAGCATCGCCGTCACTCAGAGCACCTACGCGCACCAGTTCGACGCCGCCAACCGGAGCCCTGAGCGCCGGGCGATGCTGGAGGCGATCTATGGGAAGCCGATGGAAAGGTCAGACGGCAGCGGCGGGCAGCAGACGGCAGCGCCCCTGGGTACCGATGTGCCCGATTTGCAGCAGGAACGGGCAGCACGGCAGTAGACGGCAGGAGCCTCACATGCCTGATAAGGAAGAGGTCCCTGGTTCGAGTCCAGGATCGCCCACTCTCGAAAGCCCCGCTCAGGCGGGGTTTTCGTTTATGTGGGGGCGGGTGGGGAGGCCTAGAGGCACGTTATGGAAGGGATTTGGAAAGCCCTTATTCGCATCGACAGCGGCCAGGACCGCCTCGCCCGAGATCACAGGGATCTTCGCCACAACAACGCACGATGTCATGGGTTAGCTTGGTCAGGATGAGGAAGGGAGCATCGATCGTCGCGGTGTTGGCGGTCACCGCAAGCCTGGCGATTGGCGCCACCGCCCAGGCCGCCGTGACGATCGGCAGCAACCTGGCGGACGCGCCGGATGACAACACCCCGTGCTACGCCTTTCCCTGCACGATCACGAACCTGGCACTCAGCTCGGATCTGGCTCCCGGCGGCTTGACCTCTCCGGTCAACGGGACGGTGACCAGCTGGTGGTTCTCGGACCAGTTCGGGGCAACACGGTGAGCCTCAGAATCCTCCGCACGAGCGGGGGCGTCAGCTACGCCGGTGCCGGCACGAGCACCTCCCTAACGTCGGTCGCCTGCATCCCAGGGAACGTGGTCTCCGGCCCCTTCGCGACCAACCTCCCCATCCGGATCGGGGACCACGTGGGTCTCGATGCGAGCATCCCCGTCGCGTTCGTGGCCACCTTCACGCCGAACGGGGGCACCGCGGGCGTCTCCTCGGAATACGTCACGTTGCGGGAGAAGCGGGGCTGATCGCCGCGCCGGGAGGCAGGACGGTTGCGTTGGCCCTCACCGCCTCCGCGCTGCTCGTCTGCACCCTCGCCGTGACCTTCTCTCCCACCAGCGCCGGCGCCAAGTCCGCCAGCCTGCAGGTCTCGGGTACCCCCGGCGGCACGGCATCGGCTTCCCTCAAGAGCACGGCCGTGGCGCCGCTTTCCCAGCCGTACGCTCCTCAGCTGACCCGCTACCCGTATCTGACCGACGTAGCCGGCGGGGGCGCGACGGTCAACTGGGCCACCGATCGATCAAGCGCGTCGGCCTACGTGACCTGGGGAGCGGCGGGCGTGGAGAGCTGCACGGCGCACAGCAGATCCGCGACCAGGGCCCAGATCACGGTTGGCTCGACGCCCGAGTACCAGTGGAAGGCGCGCCTCAAGCTGGCACCGCATACGACTTACTGCTACCGGGTCTATCTGGGGGCCAGGGCCAAAAAGTGCAAGAAGAAGAGGCATCACCGCAGGGCCGCGGCGGCCAAGAAGAAGAAATGCAATAAGAAGAAGAAGAAGAAGAAGAAGCCGGTTCTCAACCTGCTCGGCTCGAATCCCTCGCCGCAGTTCAGCACACAGCTTCCCGCGAGCTCGACGACTCCGTTCAAGTTCGCCGTGCTCGGCGACTGGGGCTCCGCCACCGCCAGCGGCAACCCCGACCAGGCGAACCTGATCGGCGAGCTTGCCTCGAGCGGGGCGCGGTTCGCGCTCTCGACCGGCGATATCGCCTATCCGGGCGGGAGCCAGACGAACTACGGCGATCTCTACCAGACCGGTGCCGATGTCAGCGCGGTGTTCGGTCCAGCGTTCTGGACTGCGGCAGGCGCCTCGATGCCGCTCTTCCCGGTTCTTGGAAACCACGGCTTCAACGCGAACTTCCCGCTGATCTGGCCGAGTGCTTCGGCGGCCGCCGGCTCCAATGGACGCTTCCGGATCGACAACTACTGCTGCCTGAACGGGACGGCGTCGGCGAATTACCCGAGCGTCTGGTACGCGTTCGACGCGGGGCCCGCGCGGTTCTACATGCTGGACACCGCCTGGGCGGACTCCAACCTCGGCACGGGCAGCCCCTATGAGAATGACTTCGACTACCACTGGACACCCGCCAGCCCGGAGTATCAGTGGCTGGAGCACGACCTCGCCACCCATCCTGCGCAGGTCAAGTTCGCGACCTTCCACTTCCCGCTCTACTCGGCCAACGCGACCGAGACGTCGGACGCCTTCCTTCACGGTCCGGGCAGTCTGGAAGGTCTGCTCAGCCGGTACGGGGTCGATATCGCGTTCAACGGTCACGCCCACATCTACGAGCGCAACAATGCGAATGGCCCCGGCGGCCTGATCAGTTACGTGACCGGGGGCGGCGGCGCACCCCTGGAGCCGGTCAGCAGGTGCAGCGGCCTCGCCGGCATCGTCGCCTACGCGATCGGCTGGTCGAATTCCAGTGCCACGGGCAGCGCCTGTGGCAGCGCGTCTCGGCCCGTTTCGCCGAGTCAGGTCTTCCACTTCCTGCTCGTCAGAGTCGACGGGAACACGGTCACCGTCACCCCGACGGACTCGCTGGGGCGCACCTTCGACAGCCAGACCTACGTTTTTCCGTCCGCGAAGAAGAAGAAGTGCAAGAAGAAGAAGCACAAGCGCTCGGCCGAGAGCGCCAAGAAGAAGAAGTGCAAGAAGAAGAAGAAGAAGAGGTAGGCGATGGCCAAGCGTCGGCGCCGGATGCGGGAGAAGGAGCGGCGGCACTCGGGGCGTAGGCGCCCCAACCCGGTCCGGCGGCGTCTCGCAATGGGCGCGGGCGTCACGGTCGGAGCGACGCTGGTGATGGGCGGGACGGCTCAGCCGCCACCTTCACCGTCGACAGCCTCAACGACCCCGTTGACCCCGGGCACACGAGGCTGCACGACGCAATCGCCCAGGCAAACGCGGGCGCCAAATCCGTCGAACAAGATCACCTTCGCTTCGGGGCTCACCGGATCGATCGACTTGACGGCGGCATGAGCTTGACGGGTGTCGGCACCAGTGCCGCCGCGCCGCCGATCTCCAGCAACCTGCCGCAGGGCCCGTTCGCGACCTCCCTGCCGATTCGCATCGGAGACCACATCGGGCTCGACTCCTGCGCCGGGCAGACAGTGATTGCGGACACCCCGCGAGCCATCTCTACTGGAACGCGCCCCCGCGCGCCGACGGCCAGACGAGGTCCGGCACCAGCTCTCCTACACCGGGACGGGACTGAGCGTCTCCTGCTCGGCGACCGTCAGGGCGCCGGGAGAGGTCCGGCTGACCGTCAGGACGACCGGCAAGAAGCGCAGGAAGCTGAACCGGAGGGGGAAGGTCGCCGTCTTGTTGACGGCCACCTTCACGCCGAACGGCGGCGCGGCCGGTACCTCGAACGACAGTCTGTAGCTTCCGCAAGAAGCTCTAGCCCACAGCGAGGACCGATTAGTCTCGGCTCGGCGCCGGGTCTCAACGGGTGACCTCTCAAAGAAGAGAGGGGTCACCGTGCTCGAGAACAGCAAGGCCTATGCATTAACCAAGCCAGGGGGAATCGTGATCAGCATCCCGATGAGCAGAAAGGCGACGAACTTTCTAAACTCAATGCCTCTGAAGTATTGGGCGAGCGGTGAGAGCACTTCCTTCACTTGGGCGTATTCATTGTTTTGCAGGTTTAGCTTGGCAGCCTCTCGGTGTTCTGTTAAGCCCGCGATTCGGGACTCCATAGCGTCGAGGTTGTCGATCATTTCGCCCATGGGCTCAAACCAGCTTGACGCGCTCGCTGACTGGACTACCTCGCAGATTGCCGCTCGCTCTCTTTGCCAGAGCAGCACGGACGCCCGTAGTTGCCTTGCTCTTGGCTACGGCTGAGTCTTCTCGGGTGATAGTCGCCCGCTGTCCCGTGGGTTGGTCAAGAGCATTGATCAGCTTCAGAGCAGCCGCAACAAACGCTGGATCATCCTCAGTGGGATAAACACCCTCGGCCTTCTTCCACTCCTCTACCAGTCGCCTGAGTCCCGCCTCCAACGCGACTAGCTCCGATGCGCTCAGTTGCCACTTCGCGCCAATGTCGGCAAGGCTCCGAACCTGTGTCGCAGAGGGCTTGCCGACAACATCGCTGGCTGTTTGCCGTGAGCCCTTGTCCTCGGTGAAGACATATTGAGTTGTCTTCACATCTGCATTGGCTCTGGCCGCAGCCGGATAGTCCGCGCCACCCTGTAGGACAGCCTTACGAACGGGCGTCCCGAACATGCTCGGCACGTTGATAGCGTGCTGTACGAGTCCGCTGGTAGGTGTGTCAGAGTTGGTCATCGGATTACCTCTATTCTACGGTTTCGCTGTGTCCGGTTTCAGTAACCATGTGCGCGTCCCCTTAGCCCCTCTGCGTTCAGGTGGTAGTTGAAGGGCGGCGCGATCCACGGTCCTCACAGAGAGGCCAGCTTTCTCAGCAGCGGCATGAACCTCGTGGGATAGGTGTGGTTCTCCGTCAGAGAGAACGTCCAGGAGCCATTCCTTCGCCACATCGCGGGCCGGGGTCTGCCCAGCAAGAGGGCCGGGGCGGGCTCGTGGCCGGGGGCTGGCCTTCTTCTCGGGTTTGGGTGCGGGAGAGGCTGGCGGTTTCTTCGGGGACGGAATCCTCGGCAGGTCCATTTCCTTGCGAAGCCGTCGAATCTCAGCAACCAATTTCCAGTTACGACTACCGGATGAAGTCAAAGTGGCGGCGATGATCACATCTGCTCTGTGCGGATCGCGGCGCAATTCCCACCGGAGCAGCGAATCTCTCCCGGTGCCTTTGGTCCCCGCCCGCCTCCTCCTGCACGACAAACAAAGCAGCCGGTCCTTGCCAAAGTGAATCCAGCCCAGTGGTAGCCCGTTTCCTTCAACCGGGGTGTAAGTCGAGCGGACTTGACACTCGGAGCACTCAGCTTGCACTTTGGGGATCAATCGGTCGGGGCTCTGGGCTTGGGTTCTTTCACGTCGCTCCAAATTTGGATCGCTGCCCAGCGGTGCTTACCCGTTGGCCGGGTGACAATCTCCTCTAGCCGCCCATCGGGGTACTCATACACGCCGATCAGCCCTCCGGGGGTCTTCAGCACCTTTTCAACCTGGGCCAGTGTGGGACGAGGCACCGGCTATCTCCGCAACCTGTCTCGGTGAATCAGAGCCTCGGCAACCTGATCCGCCTGTGTTTGCTCGGCCTTACGGGGGGTTGCCAGGAGAGCGCGGCTCGCCGCTACACGAGTTGGCCAATCGGGAGTCCCGTCCTTGCGTGTCGCCAGGAGAGCTTGCTCCAATGTACCGGCAGCCGTTACTTGCTCAGTCAGGATTAGGTCCCTGTGGGCCTGTACCCGTGAGGCAAACTCAGAGTCCTCGGCCAGCCACCTTCTCAGCGTTCTCGGATTTGTTCCGACCTTCGCCGCAACATCTTGCTGATCCTCACCCCGCCCCAGCATGGCCGCAGCCTGGGCTTTAACCGTTGCGGGAGTCTTCGCCATGTCTCTATTTTATGTCCGCCCTGTGTCCGCTTTCGGATTCGGGTTACTGGCGCTCAGACACCCCTCAGGACCCCCGTGGGGGCGCTGTAAGGCGCTACCGGGGGCAAATACGCAGTAACGGCAGTTGAAGCTCTCTAAGCCGCTCAGACGCTACAAACCTGTGTCAAAGTCACGCCTAGCGAAATGGAGGCGGGTGTTTACCCCAGAAGCCGCTTGAAACGCTTAAAACGGCTCTCAGAGGCTCATTTCACGCCTGCGGGCAAAATCACAGACTTGACGCGGCAACTGTCGGAGTTCACAGCTTCAGATAGCGCCCAGCCAGCGGAAAGCCAGACCGGCAGTGCTTTCCAGCCAGGCTTCCCGTTAAATCGCCTTCACCACGCGCCGACTCTGGCAAGAGAGCGCGAAGTTCCGGTGTTTCGATTCTAATAGCGCCTCAGGGCCGAGAGGTTGAGAAAGCGCAGTTCGCCCGTCGAGCACCGGACCATGAACACTTGAATCTCGATGTGGGCGGGGGTTGACACACATTCAGCCTATTCCGGTAAGTTCCCGGCATGAAGAGTGAAGCTGTCTCCCAAGCTCGGGCAATGTTGGAAGGGCGGCGCTCGGAATTGAAGAGTGAGCTAGCCCAAGTAGAAAAGGCACTGAAAGCTTTTGGAGCGAAGCGCCGGGGACGCCCCCCAGGAAAGAAAGCCTCTTAGCCCGCCAAGGGCAGAACTAACAACGACGCCACCACCAAATAGGCGAGGAAGAGGTCCCCGAGCAGGGACCAGGTGCTCTCAGATTCCTGTTTCACAGGCCCTCTCTTGAAGTCCCAGGTCCAGCCCGGCAGGGCTTCAAGCCGTCACTTGCGCTCGTTCGGGATTGTGACGCGCCGAGTTCGCTGGTTATTAACCCATCCGCCAAGCCTGAAATCGCCTTCCAGATCGGCTGTCTCGTGTCGGCAGCGATTCGCAAATGGCCCGGAGACAGGGGGCTTGGGCAGGTCGGCAAAAGGCAGTCTCTGCCGTTATCGCCGGGGATCGTGCCTGATCGGATTGGGGCAGGTTTGAGGGGGGACAGAGCCAAACCGCATGGGAATGCGAAAAGGGAGCCTCTCGGCTCCCTCTCCGTACGTTCATTGGTCAGGCGATCGTGGCCGGGCGCAGTTCGACGAACTCGCGGTCCGTGGCGCGCTCGAGCGCCTCGGCGGCGTCGAGCAACAGCGCATCCGAGCCCCAGGTGCCGAGTAGCTGCAGCGCCGCCGGCATGCCGCCATCGAGGCCCACCGGAACGCTCACGCCAGGGACGCCGGTGAGGTTTGCGAGCACGCCCTGGCGCCCGTTGCCGGCGTCGGCGGACTCGACGCCGGAGGGCAGCTCGATCATCGGCTCGGTGAGCGATGGCGCCACGGCCGGGACCGCCGGCCAGGCCAGCAGGTCGACGTCGTCGAAGAGGGCCGCCAGGTCGCGCCGGACCTTGGCGCGTACCTTGAACGCCCGCGCGGTCAGGCTGAGCGGCAGCAGGGCGCGAAGCTTGAGGACGCCGCGGTTGATGAGGCCGAGCTCGGGGCTCAGGCCATTGAGGACGTCGGGGACAAGGTGCGCCGCCTCCTCCGACTGGGCGACCAGCAGTGCGGCGGGGAGGATCAGGTCCAGGTCCGGCAGGTCGACCTCGACGATCTCGCCGCCCACCTCGCTTCGCAGCGATTCGAGCGCCCCTTCGCATGCCTCGCGGACGCCGGGCGCCGAGTCGCTCCAGTACGGGTCGCGGACCACGCCGATCCGAAGGCCCTTCGGCTCTCCAGCGGGGATCTCCTCTCCGTAGAGAGCGGATGCGAGCAGCCGGCAGTCGGCGGCGTCCCGGCAAAGGGGGCCGGAGACGATCGTCTCCGTGTTGGCGATGTGATGTCCCTCCATCGCGGATCGCCCGAAGGTCGGCTTCAGCCCGGTGAGGCCGCAGTAGGCCGCCGGATAGCGGATCGAGCCGAGCCCGTCCGCGCCCACGGCGCCGGAGACGAGGCCGCCGGCAACCGCGGCCGCCGGCCCGCTCGAGGAGCCGCCGGGGCAGCGCTCGAGGTCCCACGGGTTGTGGGCAGCCCCGTAAAGGGAGGTGTTGCCGGTACTGCTCGAGCCCAGCTCGTGCATGTTGGCGACGCCGGCGATCACCGCTCCGGCATCGCGGAGCGCCCGGTACGGGCCGGACTCGCCCGGCTCCAGCGTGACGCCGGGCACCGAGGCGGCGCCGATGGTCTCGGCGCGCCAGGGAAGCGGCCATTCGTCCTTGATCAGCACCGGCACGCCGCGCAGCGGGCCATCGGGGGCCTGCTCGAGCATCTCGCGGGACTGATCCGGGAAGGTCGCGACCACCGCGTTCAGGTCCGGATTCCGCTCCTCGATGCGGGTGAGGCACTCGTCCAGGAGCTCTCCCGGATCGAGCTCGCCGGATGCGATCTGTGCGGCCTGCTCGCGCAGGGGGAGGTCGAGACCGCTCATCACGCCGGCGGCTTGGACAGGTCGGCGTGCGGTTCGAGCTCGACGCCGTCGAGGTCGGCGTCCCTGAGGAGCTCCATGCCGGGCTCGTAGACGGACCAGACCCCGAGCATCACGGCCCGCTCGTCGTCATCGGCGTTGATCCCGAAGGTCTCGAGACCCCCGTACAAATAGCTCTGGAATGCGGATTCGCCTTCCATCCAGGCGAAACCCTACTCGCCCGGATTGCAAGGACCCCCGCAACCCTCCACCAAAAGGGGTGTTCAATGGAGCTCATGGGCCGGAACGCTCACGCATCAGCACGCCTGCACAGGCTCGGGATTGCGACGTTCGTCGCGGTTCTCGCTGCCCTGCTCGCGGCCGTCATCGGCACCGGCATGGCCGGCGCCGCCCCGCGCGTGATCGTGCTGGGCGCGGCCACCCCCGCGGTCCCGTCCTGCCCGACCAACTGCCAGGCCGTGGGTAAGACCACCGGGTTCCAGACCAACATCACCGGCGCGAAGAGCCCATTCGTCGTCACGACCCGCGGACGCGTGGTCGCCTGGTCGATCAAGACCGGCGCACCGAGCACCAAACCGAACCCGAACAACAACAACCAGAGCGACTTCGACTTCTTCAGCAAGACCTTCGGCGGCTCGCCCAAGGCGAGGATCGCGGTGCTCAAGCCGATCATGAAGTCCATCAAGGCCGGCAAGCCGATCTACAAGCTGAAGTCACAGTCGCCGGTCGAGGACCTCTCCGCCTTCCTGGGGCAGACCACCACCTTCACGCTTGACACCCCGTTGCGGGTGAAGCCGAACAACGTCGTCGCCCTGACCGTCCCCACGTGGGCGCCAGCCTTCGCGATCAACCAGAGCGCCGATACCAGATGGGCGGCGAGCCGGAAGAAGGGCAAGTGCAACGCAACGGCCGACATCCTCGCCGGGACGCCGCAGGACGCCCTCGGAACCGAGCGCTCGTACGGCTGCACCTACAACACCGCCCGCCTGCTCTATTCGGCGACGGTCGTGGCGGACCCGAATCAGTCAGCGCCCAAGCAGCCCAGCAAGAAGAAGTAGCCGTACCTGGCTACCCGCAGGCTGAGGGGTTCTGCTTGCACTGCTGTTCGAACGCCGCCTGCGGGCTGCCCTTCTTCGGAGGGATGTCGTTTGTCGCCGAGTCCGGGGCCTGCGGGTTGTAGGTCTTCCCACCCTTGGTGCTGGCCGTCATGCCGGGTGTGGTCGTCGGAGCCTCCGTCGAGGTGAGGTTCGGCGCAGTCACCGCCGGGATCGAGACCGGGTGCGTGGTCGTGTCGCCGGAGCTGTCGCTCCCGCACCCCGCGGCGATCAACCCGATGGCGGCCGCCATCGGGATGACGACTCGAGAGCGGCGGATCACGACCCGTCTAGGGCGGGCTGGCGGAGTCCGCAGTACGGGCAGTCGCTGACGTCGAGCCCGATCAGCTGACTGCAGCGCCGGCAGGTGCGCAGGTTCTCCGGGGCGCGGACGAGCGCCGACTCCGATGGCGCGAGCGGCAGAACCGCCGACGCGACGTGCATCTCCTCGCCGGTCTCACGGTCGACGTAGACGCCGTCGGGCCTGATCTTGGCGAGCGCCTCGCGGCCCGATGCCGGGGCCCTGAGGCGATAGGTCTGCTCGGGGTTCTGCATCGGCGCGCACGATAACAACGACCAACCCTCGCAATACGGTTGACCCGTGCGAGTACTGATCTTCCATGGGTATCTGCTCCGCGGAACCGGGTCCAACGTCTACAACGCCAGCCTCGCGCAGGCCCTTGCGGGGCAGGGCCACGACGTCCACCTGCTCTGCCAGGACAGCCATGCGGCCGAGCTCGACTGGGTTGACGCGGTCGGGCGCTGGAACGAGGGCGAGCTGCAGGTCGAGCGGGTTCGCGATGCCGCCCATCCCGGGACGATCACCGTCTACCGGCCGGACATCGGCGGGCTGCTGCCCGTCTACGTGGTCGACCGCTACGAGGGCTTCGAGGTGAAGGCATTCCCAGACCTGAGCGACGCCGAGCTGGACGGGTATCTCGACAGCAACGTCGCCGCGGTGCGAGACGTGGTCGCTGCGGCTGGCGAGCCTGAGGCCGCCCTCGCGAATCACCTGATCATGGGGCCGGCCATCCTCGCCAGGGCAGGACTGCGCTTCGCCATCAAGGTGCATGGCTCCGACATCTCCTACACCGTCCGCCCGCACCCTGACCGCTTCGTCCCGTACGCGCGCGAGGGGACCGACGCGGCCGCCGGGATTCTCGCCGGCTCGTCGCACACGGCGAGGGCACTGTTCGAGACGGTTCCGGATCCGGGTCTTCCCGAGCGCACCCGGCTCGGGCCGCCCGGGGTCGACGTCCACCGTTTCCGCCCCCGCCCGGAGGAAGAGGCCCTTCGTGACGTCGCCAAGCTCGCCGGGGACCTCGCAGCAGAGACGCCCGACGATCCCGAGGAGAGCGAGGACTCCTTCGGGCGGGACGGCCCCAGGCTCGCGGACGCTCTCCGGGCGTGGCATGACGGCGACGTCCGGGTGCTGTTCGTCGGCAAGCTCCTGGTCAACAAGGGCGTCGACCTGCTGGCGGCTGCCTGGCCACTGATCCATCGCGAGCGCGTCGCCGCCGGATCGGTCGCGCCGCGGCTCCTCTTCATCGGCTTCGGGGCCTTCGAGGAAGGGTTGCGGACGCTCATCGACACTCTCGGCCGGGGGGATCTCGACGCCGCTCGTGAGGTCGCGTCGAGGGGCCGTGGCCTGGAGGGAGACGACGACGCGCCACTCCCGATCCTCTCCGGTTTCCTGGCGGACCCGCCCGAGGGCTACGTCGGCGCCGCCCGCGCTGCCGCCGGCTCGATGCTGATCGGCGGTCGTCTGGAGCACGACGAGGTGGCCGACGTGATGCCGGCCGCGCACACCTTCGCGATGCCGAGCACCTGGCCCGAGGCGTTCGGGATGGTCCCGGCGGAGTCCGCCGCCTGCGGCACCCCGCCCGTGGCGGCGGACCACTCGGGGATGCGGGAGGTCGCGCTGCTTCTCGCAGAGGCGGTCCCACCCGAGGAGGCCCGCCTGTTGAGCTTCCCGGTAGGGCCGAACGCGATCACCGAGCTCGCCGACCGCCTTGACGGCTGGCTCGCGATGGATCCGGGAAAACGCCGCGAAGCGGGCCTGGTGCTCTCCAAACGCGTCGACGAGCTGTGGAGCTGGGATGGCGTCGCCCGGACGGTCCTAGCAGCTTCCGCGGGCGACCTCGGGGATCTGCCGGGGATTACCGGCTGAGTCCTGAATAGAATGCCGCGCGTGCGGGGACTGCCCCTTCCAAAGCTGATCGCGGCAATCATCGTCCTCACCGTCGTCACCTCGGTGATCATGCTGATCCCGAACTGGAACGGCGAGGCGGCGTCGACCGCCGCGAACAAGATCGACACGCTGCTCGACGTGTTGATCGTGCTGGCGTCGTTCGTCTTCTCGGCCGTCATGGTGATGCTTGTCTACGCCGTCTGGAAGTGGAGGGCGAAGCCGGGCGACGAGTCCGACGGCGCGCCGATCCACGGCAACACGAGGCTCGAGATCGCCTGGACCGTGATCCCGACCGTGATCGTGATGTTTCTCGCGGGCTACTCCTGGATCACGCTGGACAACATCGAGGCGCACGACCCGAACCGGATGGTCGTCGACGTCTACTCCCAGCAGTACGAGTGGCACTTCGACTATCCGGAGACGGGGACCACCTCGCGCGAGCTCCACGTCCCCGTCGACCGCCAGATCGAGTTCCGGATGCACGCCCTCGACGTCATCCACTCCTTCTGGGTCCCGGAATGGCGGATCAAGAAGGACAACGTGCCGGGGATCACCACCCGCGCCTATATCACGCCGACCAAGACCGGGGACTTCACCCTGGTCTGCACCGAGCTCTGCGGCATCGGCCACGCGACCATGCGCGCGCCGGTGGTGGTTGAGTCCTCGCAGGCGGCCTGGCAACAATGGGCGGCGAGCCAGCCGCCGATCAAGGCCGACGAGCAGGCGGGAGAGCAGCAGCCGAACGGACCGACGTTGCCGAAGCAGATCAAACAGTGACCTTAGGAACGGTTGAAATAATCAGCGCGATGGAAGGATGGCGGGAGTGACTGCGGCTCTGTTCAAGAACCCTGGCTGGTGGAGGGCGCTGACCTACACGATCCTCGGCGCCGCTTTCGGCTATGGGCTCGTGGTCGTCCTCAGGCTGATCTCGGGACTCCCGGCCACCCAGACAGAGCAGACCGGCTACCCGCAGGTGATCGTTGCGGCGATCACCGGGTCCCTCGGCTTCCTGGTCGGCATCGGCTGCTTCGACTACTGGTTCCGCTGGGCGATCGGCGCTCCGACGTTCCCGAAGGAGCGCGAGCACGAGAATCACGGGGCCTACAGCTGGCGCGACTACTTCAAGGTCAACACCGACCACAAGGTGATCGGGATCCAGTATCTGGTCACCACGTTCTTCTTCTTTTTCGTCGGCGGCCTGATCGCCATGATCATGCGGGCCGAGCTGGCTCAGCCGGGCACGCAGATCGTCGACCCCAGCCAGTTCAACAGCCTCTTCTCGACGCATGCCGCGCTGATGATCTTCGTCTTCGTGATCCCGGCGTTTGCCGGGATCGCGAACTACGTCCTGCCGCTGATGATCGGCGCGCCGGACATGGCCTTCCCACGGCTCAACGCCCTGAGCTACTGGATGCTTCCCGTCGCGGGGATGCTGTTCCTCGGCAGCTATCTCGCCCCGGGGGGCGCGTTCGACGCCGGCTGGACCGGCTACGCACCGCTCTCGACCGGGGCGCCGCTGGGCCAGTCGTTCTTCAACTTAGGCGTGCAGTTCGCGGGGGCCTCGTCGATTGCGACGGCTCTCAACTTCCTGGTCACGATCGTGACCATGCGCGCGCCGGGGATGAACTTCTGGCGCCTGCCGCTGCTCGTCTGGGCGAATCTCTCGACCTCGCTGCTGGTGGTCGCCGCGACGCCGTTCATCGCCGGCGTGCAGTTCATGGTCCTCTTCGACCGCATCCTGCACACGAACTTCTTCCAGGCGGCCTTCGGCGGGGACGTGATCAGCTACCAGCACATCTTCTGGTTCTACTCGCACCCGGCGGTCTACATCATGATGCTGCCCGGGTTCGGGATCGTCAGCGAGGTGATCTCGACGAACTCGCGCAAGCCGATCTTCGGCTACCGGCTGATGGCTCTGGCGCTGATCGGGATCGTGGTGCTCTCCTACTCGGTCTGGGCGCACCACATGTTCGTCGCCGGGATGTTCAGCTGGCTGCGGGTGCCGATGATGATCACCACGCTGCTGATCGCCGTTCCGACCGGGATCAAGATCTTCTCCTGGCTGGGGACCCTCTTCGAGGGCGTGATCCACCTCAAATCGACGGCGATGCTGTTTGCGCTCGGGTTCATCGCCACTTTCACGATCGGCGGGATCTCCGGCGTGATGCTCGGGATGATCCCGATCGACATCCATGTCTCGGACACCTACTTCGTCGTTGCGCACATCCACTTCGTGCTCTTCGGCGGCTCTGTGTTCACGATCTTCGCCGGCGTTTACCACTGGTTCCCGAAGATGACCGGGCGGATGTACGACGAGAAGCTCGGGCGCATCCACTTCTGGCTGACCCTGGTCGGGATGCTCGGCACCTTCATCCCGATGCACTGGATCGGCATGGAGGGCATGCCGCGCCGCGTCGCCGACTATTCGGCCCAGTTCGGAGACTGGAACCTCTTCATCTCCTGCTGCGCGTTCCTGCTCGGCGCCGCCCAGCTGATCTTCCTCTACAACATGATCGTCAGCTGGCGCTACGGGCCGAAGGCGGGTCCGAACCCGTGGCGGGCCAAGACGATCGAGTGGCAGGTGTCGTCGCCGCCGCCGGTCTTCAACTTCGATGAGATCCCACGAGTCGTCGGGGGGCCTTATGAGTACGGCGTCCCCGGCGCGAGGCATGTGATCATGCCCGGCGAGGAGGCTGAGATCAAACAGCCCGAGAGAGCCGGCGTGGGGGCGCCCACGTGACCGAGGAGACAGCGACTCAGCAGGCCGGCGAGATCACCGACGTCGGCACGCCCTCGGAGCATGCATCCGAGGTCGTCGCAAAGCGCGAGACCGCGACCTTCGGCGATCCTGATCCGCCTCCCACGCGAGAGGGCGTCAAGCGCGTGCTGGCCTTCGTCAACGAGGTCGCCGGCGGTCGCAAGCTGCTCACCGCCTGCCGCGAGCTTGCCGACGCCGGCGCCGACTACTTCGCCGTTGTCGCTCCGCAGAACCTGCCGATCGTCGGCCAGCTGGTCGACACGGAGGAGCGCCGCGCTGCCGCGCAGAGCCGGGTGGACGTGACGAGGTCGGTCCTGCGCGAATTCGGGATCGAGTCCGAAGGGGCGGTGATGGATCCGAATTCGATGCTGGCTCTCGATGACGCGGTCCGGGCCACCGCGCCCGACTACATCCTTCTCTCATGCCTCTACGAAACGCGATACGGGCTGACTCGTAAGGACCTGGTCGAGTGGGCCAAGGCCCGCTACGACCGCGTCGAGCACATCCCGGTCCGCGTCGATGACGACGCCGTCCGCTGGGACCTGACCCACACCCTGGTTGTCGCGACGCAGACGGTCAACAGCAAGGACCTGGTCGACCGCCTCGAGCAGCGCGCCAAGGAGAGGCCGCACCGGTACACGTTCATCTGCCCGCGCTCCGGCGCAATCAGCCGTGAGGAGATCTCCTCACGGCTTGCGGCCACCCTCGCGGAGATGTACCGCAATGAGATCGACGCGACCGGCCAACCGATGAGCCCGGACCCATTCCACGCGATCGAGAACGCCATCGAGCATTACCGGATCGACGACATCTTGATCTCCACCTTGAAGGGCGAACAGTCGAAGTGGCTGGAGGAGGGGCTGATCGAGAAGGTCCAGGGGATCACGGATAAGCCCGTGGAGCACATCGAGTCAGGCACCGAGCCCGCAGCGTCGAGCAAGGCGCCCGAGCCGGTTGCTGCGGGGGAGGCGAGCTGATGGAGTCCGCCTCAGTCGCGGTCGGCCACGCCGAGGAGCACCACCCCCATCCGCCGGAGGCCAACCAGAGCTCCCGAATAGACCGCCAAACCCTCGGGATCCTCCTCTTCATCGTCTCCGAGGTGATGCTCTTCGGGGCTTTCTTCGCCTCGTACTTCTTCCTGAGGGTCGTCGCGAACAACGGTCCGTGGCCGCCGGATCCCTTCGAGCTCCCCGTTGCCGTCGCAGGGATGAACACCGCGATCCTGATCTCTTCGAGCTTCACGATGCACTGGGCCCTGGAGTCGATCCGCAAGAACAACCGGCGCGGCCTGAAGATGGGGCTCGCCCTGACGTTCCTGCTGGGCCTCACCTTCCTCTTCATCCAGATCAACGAGTACGTCCACATCGGCTTCAGCGCCCGCGACGACGCCTTCGGCTCGATCTTCTATGGCCTCACCGGCCTCCACGGCGCGCACGTCACCGTCGGGCTGCTCCTGCTTGGGATTGCGAATGTCCGCGCCTGGCGCGGCCACTACGGGCCGGAGGCGAAGGACCATCTCGGCGTCGAGGTGCCCGGCATCTACTGGCACTTCGTCGACGTCATGTGGATCATCGTCTTCACGACCGTCTACATCCTCTAGTCACTTCTCGTGGAGGCGATCAGCTTCGCGTTCCCGGGACCCGAGCGGGACCGGTTGGTGGACGCGGTCCTGGAAGGCAGGAAGACTGCAACCTCGTCACTGCTCGCCGAATGGCTACTGGATGACCAAGAGCTGCCGGCGGTCGGCGATCGCCGGGAGGTGATCGACTCGAACGACAATCCGGTGGCGGTTATTGAGCTCACCGCAGTCGACGTCATGCGGTTGGGCGACGTGGACATTGCTGTGGCTCACGACGAGGGCGAGGGATTCGAGAGTGTCGCCGCGTGGCGCGAGGCCCATGAGCGGTTTTGGGCCGCCGATGTGATTCCCAGGCTGCCCACGAGCATGGCCGGGCCCTCACTGACCGCGCGCAGGTCGTCGTCGTGCGCTTCCGGTTGGTGCCGCGAGACGGGTAGCCCGGAGATTGGCGAGGCTGCGAAGATCGGCATCGTGAGCGAGGAACCCACTCAGATCCCGCGCAACCCGCTCCGCAACGAGGGCGACATGTTCCGCGTGCTGATCATGTTCGGGGCCGGGGCGGCGATCGTGATCGCCGTGGCGCTCCTGATCGGATCGCTCGCCGGGGTCATCGTCCTGGCCGTTCTCGTCGCGATTGGGCTGTGGCGCACCTGGAAGCTGATCCAGGATTGGCGGCGCTATGGATCGGACCCGGCGGAGCGCTGACTACTTCTTGCCGCCGCCGCCGACCGCCTGCTGCAGGTAGGCGACCAGCTGCTGGAGCTGGGGTGGCGTGAGCGTCTGCCCGAAGTTCTGCGGCATCACGTTCGCCGGATAGCCGGGCGTGATCACCGCGTTCGGATCCGAGATCGACTGGGAGATCTGCTGCGCCGACATGCCCTTGAGCGCCTCGTCCAGATTCGGGCCGGTGGTGCCGGTGGTGCCGGCCTGCGCGAGGGTGTGACAGCCGCCGCAATTGGTCGCGAAGAACTGCGGTGGGGCGAAGACCGGCGGCTTGATCCCGGGCACGCCCGCCACGCTGGCGACGTAGGCGGCGACGTCACTCGCGTCCTTGCCGGTGACGAGGTCCTGCGGCATGTAGACGTCGGTCGACTGGGTTGCAGCCGGCCTCGCGTAGGCGATCTGGTACTCGACCACGCCCTTGATCGTGTCGGAGTCCATGCCGCTCGCCCGGGCATTCTTGAATGCGTAATCGAGGTTCGGGCCGATGTCGCCGTTGGTGCCCGCCCCCGTCAGTGTGTGGCAACTCCCGCACTTCTGTGTGAAGAGCTGCTGGCCCTTGTCGAGGTCATCCTTTGGGCCGAGATTGCAGCCGGTCAGGCCGACGATGGCCGTCGCCGCGGCGATGGTGGCGATCACCCAGATCGCCTGTCCCCTGCTCCGGCGGCGGTTTTTGTGGCCGCCGTTGATGAAGTCGCTCCTCATTCGGGCCGGAATCCTATATGCCGCGGCTGACTCGCCCGCCGAGCCCCATGCCTGAGATAAGCTTGCGCCGAACGGCACCAACTTAGTCGGAGGAGTCCGAGTGGAGGTTCGCGAGGGGATGTCCAGCGTCGTACTGGCCGTCGGTCCTGGCCACACGCTGAGGGAGACCGCGACCAAGATGACCGAGAAGGGCACCGGCGCGGCCCTGGTCTTCGACGACGAGTCGCCGGCCCCGCGCATCATCACTGAGCGAGACATTCTCAACGCCGTCGGGACCGGCAAGGACCCGGACGTCGAGAAGGTCGCCGATCACATGTCGGAGAGCGTCATCTCTGCGGAGCCCTCGTGGAGCCTCGAGCAGGCGGCCGAGGAGATGGTGCAGCGACGCATCCGGCACCTTGTCGTAGTCGAGCGCGGCGAGCTGGTAGGCGTGCTTTCGATGCGCGACATCGTGCGCTGCTGGACGCAGGTCGGCGCGACCTCGTCCATGTCGCCCCCCTAGCGGCCGCTTGTGGCCGCGGCTGTATGGCGAAGCCGGATTACTGATCCGCAGGCGGAGATACCGACAGCGGAATGGGCGCCGTATCCGTGTGCTGCCTGCGCGGCATGCGAGCGATCTCGTTGCGATTGGTGCGGAGCCAGGAGATCACGGAGAACAGGGCGATCACGCCACCGATCACCGAATAGGGCCACCAGGCGAACAGGCCCACCACCAGGGCGGCGAAGCCGAAGGCGAACAGCGCCGGGGCCACACTCGGCCGGGGCAGGTAGATGACCTCGGTCGGCTTATCGGGCTGGCTCATCGCAGGTAGAGGATCGAGATGTAGAAGGCCAGTGCGAAGACGAGCAGCGCCAGGCTGCCGGCGATCATGCCCGCCCGGATGTTCGCTCTGGCGCGTTCGCGATCCACTGCGCGAAGCCTATCCGAGGGCATGGTTGGAGGGATCGGTCCTGGGAACCAGCTGAACGATCGGTATCTCTCGCCCGGCCTGGGCGGTCCAGCGCCGGTAATCGGCGAACTGGGGGAAGACGCGATCGGCCAACTCCCAGAGTCGCCGCCGCTCACTCTCATCGGTCACCATCACGGCGCGGAAGGGGAGGCCGCCATAGGTGACGTCGGGATGCTTACGAAGGTTGTAGTACCAGCCGGGATTCTCGGGCCGCCCCTGTTTTGAGGCGATGAGCGTGACGCGATCGCCGTCGTGAAAGTAGAGGGTCGCTGTGCGGCGTGGCTCTCCCGTCCGCGCCCCTCGCGTCTCGAGCAGCCCGGGGGCGACCGGCCACCCGGTGCTGAACCGCCCGCGGGTGAGCCTGAGGAGGTGCGGGTCGATCTTCCAGGCGACCTTCGCGGAGAGCCACGCACCCACCCTGGTGGCGGAGAAACGGCAGATCGCGAGGTAGAGACGCCCTCTTCGCTGGTTCGGATCGATGTAGCGGAGGCCGGCTATAGCGCGCGGTCGAGGGCCATCGCCACGAAGAGCAGCGCCAGGTAGGCGAGCGAGCTCAGATAGAGGCGGCGGGCTGCCGGCCGGGAGGGGTGCGCCAGCAGGACCAGAGCCAGCCCGACGAAGCCAGCGCCGAGGACGAGGGCAGCGATCAGATACGCGGTTCCGAACAGCCCGGTGATCACCGGGCCGATCGTGATTGCGACCAGCAGGAGCGCGTAGAAGACGATCTGGTGGCGCGTTGTCGTCTCCCCGCGCACGACCGGCAGCATCGGGACGCCGGTGCGGGCGTAGTCGTCGGAGATCAGCAGCGAGAGCGCCCAGAAGTGCGGCGGGGTCCAGAAGAAGACGATCGCGAACGGCCAGAGCGCCTCGAGGGTGAGCCCTCCGGTCGCGGCCGCCCAGCCGACGAGTGGGGGCATCGCCCCGGCCGCGCCGCCGAGCACGATGTTCTGAGGTGTCCGCGGCTTGAGCCAGAGGGTGTAGACGAAGACGTAGCCGAGCAGTCCGGCGGCGGCGAGCGCGGCGGTCAGGGCATTGACGGTGATCCAGAGCTGCGCAACCGCCACGACCCCCAGGGTCGTGCCGAAGAGGAGGCCGCGCGCCGGCTCGATCCGGCCGCTCGCCAAGGGCCGGCCGGCGGTTCGGGCCATGCGGGCATCCCGCTCGCGCTCGATGTAGTGGTTGATGGCCCCGGCGCCGCCGGCGGCCAGGTATCCACCGAGGCAGGTCCAGAGGATCGTGGAGAGCGCCGGGCCGCCCGGATCGGCGACGAACATCGTCGCCACGCAGGTGAGCAGCAGCAGCGAGATGATGCGCGGCTTGGTGAGCGTGACGTAGTCGTTTGCGACACCGATCGCGGCGCGCATCGTTCGTGCCCGGGCGTCGCTTGGGGTGACGGAGACCTCCTCGCCTCCCGGGCGGCGGGCTGGGCCGGTGACCCGGCGGGGGCCGGTGCCGAGGTGAACGCTCATGCGGCCGCCGCGGAGGCTTCGGCCCGCGGGGCCCGCTCACGCGAGGGCACGCCGCTCGGCAGCCAGGCGAGCTTGAAGGCGATGGAGATCACCGCCGCCCAGAGCAGGGTCCCGGCGGTCAGGTGGGCGACGATCAGCGGCCCGTGCTCGCCCAGCCAGACGTTGAGCGCGCCGAGCGTGAGTTGGCAGAGGAGGAGCAGCGCTGCGAGCCAGAGCAGGCGGTCGCGCGATCCGCGCGCGAAGGCGACCGAGAGCAGGACGATGATCGCGATCGTGGCCAGGTAGACGAAGACTCGATGGGTCAGGTGAATGTCGGTTAAGCGGTTGTTCCCGAACGGCAGGAACTTGCCCGAACCGCATTCGGGGAACATCTTGCCGCAGGCCATGTGGGCGCCGGCTACGTTCGGCCCTACGTCCGCCGTACCGCGCTCCTCGGTGCCGGCCATGTAGCCGCCGGCGACGATCGCGCAGAGGAGCAGCAAGGCAGCGGTCGCCGCGTAGGGCTTCAGGCCGCGAACCGGCGGTCGCGAGGTCCCGTTCTCTACCGCCGCCTGCGATCGCGCTTTGGCGCTCATCCAGAGCAGCAGGCCGAGAAGCAGCATCGCGGTTCCCAGATGCGCTGCGACCAGCTCCTCAGCGAGGCCGTGCTCGACCGTGAGCCCGCCCAGGCCCGCCTGCGCAAGGACCAGGACGCCGGCGACCAGCGAGCCGCGGAACGCCCAGTCGCTCTTCTCACGCAGGCTCCTGTAGGCCCGCCAGCAGAGCAGCCCGATGAGGATCACGACGACCGTGGCCAGCAGCCGGTGCGAGAACTCGATGACACGGTTCTCGTTGCCGACGAAAGGGATCACCTGGCCGCCGCAGAGGGGCCACCCCTTGGTGCCGCTGCCGCCCGGCCCGCAGCCCAGCCCGGACTCGCTCACGCGGACGATTCCGCCGACGACGATCAGCAGGAAGGTGACAACAGCGGTGAGGTCTGCCAGGCGGCGAAACCGGCGGAGCTCGTCCCCGCCGCCCCCGGCAACGGGTCCGGCCATGGCGTCAGGCTACCGGCTCTTTGCTTTCCGCCGGTTCGGGCCGGGAGGCGTCGTGGCGCTGCACGGCCTCGCGGATATCGCGCAGCGGCTCGTGGCTGCGGACGTCGGGAACGACGTCGAAGTTGTGTGGCGGCGGGGGTGAGGTCGCGAACCATTCGAGGGTCTCGCCGCCCCACGGATCATGACCTGCCGGCGTTCCGCCCTTGACCCCGAGGTAGGCGTTGACGATCGAGAGCACAATGCCGAGCGCCAGCACGAAGGCCCCGATCGTCGCGATCAGGTTGAGCGCGTCGAGGTGCTGTGCGTTGATCGCGTCGCTCGCCTTGAAGAACTTGAAGATGTCGACCTGCTGTCCCTCGAGCCCGGCGAGGAAGAGGGGGATGAAGGTGAGCTGCGCGCCGAGGACGATCAGGGTGGCCGAGGGCTTCGCGAGCGCCTCTCCCATCGTTCGTCCGGTCATCTTCGGGAACCAGTAGTAGAGGGCAGCCAGGCCGCCCAGGACCGGGCCCCCGACGAGCACGTAGCCACTGGCGGCAGTGGATGCCGTGGTGTCGGCGAGCAGCCAGTTCACCGGAATGACGCTCTGGATCAGCTCGCCGATCAGCCCGAAGCTCAGCGTGGAGATCGCGGCGAGAGCGAAGAACATCGGAGCGCGCATTCGCAGGACGCCGCCCGCAATCGTGCCGATCCAGTTGACGAAGATCGCCCCGATGGGAATCGTCAGCAGCAGCGCCATCAACATCGCCCCGTAGAGCCATCCGATCGGGATCGAGGCGGTCATCATGTTCTGCATCCAGGCGAGCAGGCCGAGCGGCATGATCGCCGCCATCGAGATCATCAGCGCGCCGCGCGAGAGGATCGGCTTGCCGGAGAAGACGGGCAGGATCTCCGAGATCGCTCCGAATGCCGGCAGAAGGAAGACGAGGTAGCAGCCGGTGAAGAAGATCCAGCTCAGGTGCTGGTAGAGGATCGGCGCTCCGCCTCCGCCCGGGTCGAAGAAGACGCCGCCGAAGTGGCGGTCCGTCTCCAGCATGACCAACGCCGCCAGCATCGCCGATCCGGCGACGATCATCGTCCAGCTCGAGACGGCGCCCGAGAATGTGAAGGCGGGAAGCCGCCGCCACGCGAGGCCGGGCGCCCGGAGCTTCGCGATCGTCACAGCAAGGTTGATCGACTGCAGAACGAGGCCCAGGACGGTCAGGCCGACCGCCGCGATCCAGACGTCGGGTCCGTTGTTCGAGACGAAGGTCGTGTCCGACAACGTGGGCCAGTTGTTGAACCCGGTCTCGGGTGGGGTGTAGGCGAAGCTCGCGTAGAGCAGGGCCCCGCCGAACACGTACAGCCAGAGGGACAGGGAGGCCATCCGCGGGAAGGCGAGCGAGCGGGCGCCGATCTGCAGAGGGATCACGTAGGTGTAGAGGCCGAAGGCAAGCGGCAGGGCGAAGAGCACGATCAGGGTTGCGCTGCCCACGGAGAGGAGCCGGTTGAACGTCACGGGCTCGATCAGATCGTTCTCCGGCACTGCCAGCTGGAGTCGCATCAGGAGGTAGGCGACGATGCCGAGCACCAGGAAGGAGAGCGCGGCGCCGATGTAGATGCGTCCGACGTCCTTGTGGTCCGAGCTCATCACCATCTCGAGCCAGCGCGGGCGCGATGGCGTCGGGCCGTCGGTGACGAGTTCCGGGTGATGCGGCGCGAGTGTGCGTCCGTTGCTCATCAGCCCTCTCCGTTCGCCTGTTGCACGAAGGTCTGAGCCGCCTGGATGCCTGCCGCCTGCTGCTCCAGCCACGCCTGGTAGGTCGGCACGTCCACCACATGCACGCGGGTGCGCATCACCGCGTAGCTGGCGCCCGAGAAGGCATAGCTGGCCCCGTCGTAGTCACCCGTCTCGTCGGCCTTGAACCAGGTCGAGTCGCTCTCGCCCGGCGTCACGTCGAACTTGCCGCTCAGGCCGGGCACCCACCACCGGTGCACGACATCGGTCGAACAGAGGTGCAGGATGACCGAGGTGTCGACCGGGACCACCAGCTCGTAGTACGAGTAGGTGCCGTTCGGATACTGGTAGCGCCAGATCCACTGCTGGCCACAGGCCTGGATCTGCAGCGGCGCCGACGATGGGGAGGTGATGGGCAGACTGAGCGATTTCTGCGCGGTCAGGCTCGAGGTGGCCTGCAGGCCGTCGGGCCCGGAGGCAGCGACCTGCTTCGCGTCGTGTGTCTTGATCACGCCGAGGACGAACGTCGCGGCGACGATCACCGCGAAGACGCCGGCCGTGCCGAACTGGGCCCCGCGGCGGACAACGAGACGACGCGGCTTGCGGCCGCGGGCCGACCGGAAGCGCATCACCATGGCGGCCAGCGCCAGGTTGATAGCCACCAGCAGCACCAGGCCGAGGACGAGCATCACCCAGTAGAGGGTGTTCATGTCGTCCGCGTTGGGGGAGTGGGCGGTGTGGGGGCCGATCAGGGCTAGCAAGGCGGCGTGAGTCTATTAACTCGCCCCGTTACCTCGTTCCGCCCACGCGACTGGCTGGCTGGCCAAACTTCCGCTGGCTCTGCCAGAATCGCTGGTCAATGGCGGAGGAAGGTACGGCTGCACAGGCTCTGCGGCGGATGGCGGACTCCGAGCCGGAGCTTGCTGCCCTCCTCGTCGTGCAGTCGATGCCCGCCGCGGCTGCCACCCTCCCGCCCGGCCTCAGCTACCGGCTGGAGCTGGAGGGCCTCGGCGCCTGGGCCGTGAGGCCGAACGGCGGACACGCTGAGGTGACGGAGGTCCCCATCGGTGGCGATCTCAATGGAGACGCGTTCGCGATCTCGACCGACCCGGCGACCCTCGCGCAGCTGGCCTCCGGAGGGAGCCCCCTCGGCGCAATCGTGCGCCGCCGCCTACGGTTTCGGGGTCGCCGCCGCAAGGCCCTGGCCCTCCGCCGTCTCTCGGCCGACGCCGGTCCGCGCGACCTGGCTCGCCTCGGGCTGCCGGTCGACCCCGACCTGGTCTTCCGCTCGCTCGAGTACGCCATCGAGCCGGAGTGGACGCGGGGCCACACCTTCACTGTCGCCTACGAGCTGGTCGGCGAGGGTGGAGGTGCCTGGCGGGTGGAGGTCGATGACGGCACCGTCCGCGTTCAGCGCGGCGCCGGCGAGAGCCCGGACGCCACCGTCCGCATCCGCTACTCGGACTGGCTGAGGTTGCTCTCCGGCGAGCTCACTCCCTCGGACGCGATGAGGCTCGGCTATACGGAAGTCGATGGCCGCATCTTCCCCGTGACCCGCATGGGTCGCTGGATCGACCGCGCCGAAGGGATCGACGGCCCCGAGCTGGCGCGGGAGGAACGTCAGCGCGTCACCCAGGCGCAGAACGCCGGCAGCTGGGGAGGCAAGGTGAGCTCGAATGGCGCCTCCGCCGACGCCGGGGATCCCGCCGAATCCAAGCGGCCGCGCGGCGGGCTGATGAACTACGAGCAGCTCTACGCGCTCTGGGAGCGGCAGAACTGGCGCGCACACGAGCTCGACTTCTCAATCGACCGCGAGCACTGGCTCGTGAGCCCGTCGGAGTCCCAGCAGCACACCGCGTTCAGCATCGGCAGCTTCTACGTCGGCGAGGAGCGCGTCACCGCCGACCTGGCGCCGTTCCTGCTGGCGGCGCCGAGCGGTGAGGTCGAAGCATTCCTGGCCACCCAGCTGGTCGACGAGATGCGCCACGCGGTCTTCTTCGACCGCTGGGCGAGCGAGGTGATGGGACTCGAGTCGGGCAGCTTCCGGGCCCGCCTCCAGGAGATCGAGGATCGGATGCTCGGCCCGTGGCGCTTCTTGTTCGACGACTCGCTGCGGGACATCGCCGACCGGATCAAGGCCAAGCCCGACGACCTCCAGCTCTTCGTCGAGGGCATCGTCACGTACCACATGGTCACCGAGGGGGTTCTGGCGATGCCGGGGCAGCGGATCATGATCGAGTACACGCACGACCACGACCTCTATCCGGGCTTCAACAAGGGCTTCCGCCTGGTCGAGCAGGACGAGCACCGCCACATCGCCTTCGGGGTCCGGTTCCTCAAGGACGTCTGCGAGGACCGGCCCGAGATGAAGAAGGTGATTCTCGACCGCCTCAGCGAGCTGCTGCCGAAGGCTGCAGAGGTCTTCTGCCCGCCGGAGGCGGACGATCCCTCCGACTTCTTCTCATACGGCCATCACTCCTCGCAGATCTACGGCTTCGCCTATCAGGCGCTGAAGCGCCGGATGGCCGCGATCGGGATCGAGATCCCACGGCCGGAGGAGCTCATGCCGGGCCCCGTCGACTTCGGAGGCCTGGCGGAGCGGCGGGTCCTCGCCGAGGAAGCCGCCGCTCCGGCATCGCCTGCCTAGGTCGGCGAACCGCCGCCGCCACCGTCGCCGCCCGCGGGCCCGCACTGGCGGAGCGCCGGCGAGCGGTCAGCCGCGTTGTCGAGCCCGCGCGAATTGTCGTTCCCGACCCGCATCTGCGACCCGCGCAGGAAGGCGGGGGGCACGGGGTCGACGATCCCGCCGGAGACCTCATAACCGCCTCGGTGGGAGTTCTCGGCCTCGTTGCATACCGTCGAGGCCTGGCTCGCGGGAGCGAGCGCGCCCAGATAGCTCGCGGCTACGACTCCGGTTGTGATCAGAAGCTTCGTCCCGGTTCTCACTTTGACCTCCATGTCGTGTTCGCGGCCTCCTGCCGCGCTCACGGGTATGAGTCGAACACTCACCGGCCGGTCTTGAGGGCGCCTGGACGTGTTGTGGGGAAATATGGACGGACGAACACTGCGGCCGAGTAGGGTCGGCGGCGGGAGATGAGCGCGGCATGGACAAGCGGCGTAGCGGCGCTTGGCATCGCCGGCGCTCTCGTCCTGGCGCCGGCGGCGTCGGCCCAGACTCCCGGCGCCGCGGGCGTAGGAGATCCGTACTTCCCGTTGATGGGCAACGGCGGCTACGAGGTAGATCACTATGACCTGAATCTGCGAGTGCGGCCGAAGCCCGACAAGGTCAAGGCGGTCGCGACGATCGGCGCCTCGGCGACCCAGTCGCTGAGCTCGTTCAACCTCGACTTCCACGGGCTGCGGGTCAGCTCGGTCACGGTTAACGGATCGCCGGCGGGTGTGACCCGCCGCGGCGGCGAGATGACCGTCACACCGGCGGCGCCGCTCGCCGACGGCGCGAGCTTCGCCGTTGCCGTTGCCTACCAGGGCAGGCCCCGGCCCATCGGCGGCGTCGGCTGGATCCGGACGCATGACGGGACGACGGTGTTCAGCGAGCCGAACGGTTCGCCCAGCTGGTTCCCGTGCAACGACCATCCGACCGACAAGGCGAGCTACTCGTTCACGGTCACGGTGCCCCGCCGCTACCGCGCCATCGCCAACGGCCTGCTCGACTCCAAGCAAAGGCACGGAGGAACCACGACCTTCGCGTGGCACGAGCCGGAGCCGATGGCAACGTACCTGGCGACCGTGACCATCGGCCGTTTCCACATCAAGCCGTCGGTGGTCGACGGCCTGCCGGCCTGGAGCGCAGTCGCTCCAGCCCTGGGCCGGCAATCGCGGCGTAGCCTGCGCAAGCTGCCACGCATCATCAGCTTCTTCGGAGACCGCTTCGGCGCCTATCCGTTCTCCAGCGCGGGGTCGATCGTCGTTCCGGGGAAGTCCGAGACCGCGCTCGAGAACCAGACGAGGCCCGTCTACCTCGGCGCGCCGTTCCCCGTCGTTGTCGCCCATGAGACGGCTCACCAGTGGTTCGGGGACGCGGTCTCGCTCGCGGCCTGGCAGGACATCTGGCTCAACGAGGGGTTCGCGACCTGGAGCCAGTGGCTCTGGCAGACGCGGGGAAGTGACGCCAAGCTGCGGAAGATCTTCAAGAGCTATTTCAGCTCCAACCTCAAGTTCTTCGGCTACCGGCACTTCTGGAAGCTGCCGCCCGGTGCTCCGGGGCCGAAGAAGCTCTTCTCGGCGGCGGTCTACTTCCGTGGCGGGCTGACGCTCGAGGCACTCCGCGAGAAGGTCGGCGACGCGGTCTTCTATTCGATCCTGCGCGACTGGGTCGCTCAGCACAAATACGGCAACGGGACGACCCAGCAGTTCATCGCCCTCGCCGAGGCCGACTCGGGCGTCTCGCTTGCCCGCTTCTTCGACCTCTGGCTCTTCCAGCCCCACAAGCCGAAGGGCTGGTAGTCATATGCGAACATACGTTCGTGTCGTCATCCGCATCGATCCTCCACGCTGATGCTGACGCTTTCTTCGCGTCGGTAGAGCAGCGGGACGATCCGAGTTTGCGGGGCCGCCCCACCATCGTGGGAGGGGGCGTGGTGATGGCCGCGAGCTACGAGGCGCGGGCCTACGGGATTCACGGCGGGATGGGCGGCGGCCGGGCCCGGCGGCTCTGTCCCCACGCCGCTGTCGTGCCGCCGCGGTTCTCGGCGTATACGGAGGCGAGCAGGGCGCTGTTCGACCTGTTCGAGGAGACCGCGCCGCTCGTGGAGGGCCTCTCGCTCGAGGAGGCGTTCCTCGACGTGCGGGGCCTCGAGCGGATCTCGGGAACCCCGCGCCAAATCGGGGAGCGTCTGCGGCATCGGGCGCGGGAGCGAATCGGGCTGGCGGTCACGGTCGGCGTCGCGCGGACGAAGGTGCTGGCCAAGATGGCGAGCCGCGCCGCCAAGCCGGATGGCCTGCTCGTCATCGATCCGGATCGCGAGGCCGAGTTCCTTCGTCCGCTGCCGGTGGAGGCGCTCTGGGGGGTCGGCGCGGCGACGTCTGACAAGCTTCGCGCGCACGGCATCGCCACCATCGGCGACCTTGGCCGCCGCGACCCGGCGGAGCTCGAGATGTTCCTCGGGGCTCACGCGGCGCGCCACCTCCATGCGGTCGCCCACAACAGGGACCCGCGCCGGGTACGTCGCGGCCGGCGTCGTCGCTCGATTGGCACTCAGTCGGCGTTCGCCGGCGGCGGCCGGTCATCGTCGGAGCTGGATGCGCTGCTCGTCACTCTTGTCGACCGTGTCACGCGCCGTGCGCGCGCCGTGAACCGGGCGGGCCGCACGGTGACCCTCCGCTTCCGCTTCGGAGATTTCTCCCGGGCCACGCGCTCGCGGACCCTCGCCCACCCGACCGCGGGGACCGGGGCGATCCTGGCGGCGGCACGGGCCCTGCTCGCCGCCGCCGGGCCCATGGTGGAACGCCGCGGGATCACGCTCCTCGGGATCACCGTCGCCAACCTCAGCACCGAGGCGCAGCTCGAGCTGCCCTTGGACCCGCGGGTCGATCCGGCGCTGGACCGCGCGATCGATGAGATCCGCGAGCGGTTTGGCAACGACGCGATCAGGCGCGGCTCGACGCGGCGGACGGCACCCCGGCACTTCACACAGGTCTGAGCGGCCGCCGACGGTTAGGGTTCGCGCCCATGGCGAGCGTTCGCGAGGTCACCTTCGAGCTCTTCCGGAAACACGGCATGACGACGATGTTCGGCAACCCCGGCTCGACGGAGCTGCCGATGCTCGCCGAGTTCCCCGACGACTTCCGCTACGTCCTCGGGCTCCAGGAGGCGGTCGCCGTCGGGATGGCCGATGGCTACGCCCAGGCGTCAGGCGGGCCGGCCCACGTCAACCTGCACACCGCGCCGGGCGTCGGCAACGGGATGGGCGCGATCTTCAACGCTCAGGCGAACCACGCGCCGCTACTCGTTACCGCCGGCCAGCAGGTGCGGGCCCACATCACGATGCAGGCGAACCTGACCAACAAGGACGCGACGCGTGTCGTGCATCCGTTCGTCAAGTGGAGCTTCGAGCCGCCGCGGGCTCAGGACGTGCCGCATGCGCTCGCGCGCGCCATTCACACCATCTCCCTCGCGCCGAAGGGCCCGGCGTTCGTCTCCCTGCCGATGGACGACTGGAACGTCGAGGCCGAGGAGGCCTCCGGCGCAGTGGTCGAGCGAACCACGGAGCCGCGAGTCGGCCCCGATCCAAACGCGATCAAGGCCCTTGCCATGAAGCTCGAAGGCGCGAGCAACCCGGTGCTCGTCGCCGGCCCCGACATCGACGCGAGCGGAGGTTGGGACGACGCCGTCGCCCTCGCCGAGCGCCAGAAGTTGCCGGTGTTCGCCTCGCCCGCGACCGGCGGCGGCCGACTCGGATTCCCCGAGGGCCATCCGCTCTTCCAGGGCGTCCTGCCCCCGGCGATCGGCCCGGTCGCGGAGACCCTGAAGGGCCGCGACCTGATCCTGGTGATCGGCTCCTCGGTCTTCCCCTACTACCCGTACATCCCCGGGCCGCTGCTTCCCGAGGGCGCCGCGCTCGTCGCGATCACCAGCGACCCGGACGAGGCCGCGCGCGCCCCGATGGGCGACGTGATCCTGGCCGATCCCGCTCTCGCCCTTCGGGCGTTGCTCGCCGAGGTCGGCGACGCGAACCGCGCCGAGCCCACGCCCCTCCCGGAGCCGAGCGGAGGCGACGAGACCGATCCGATGACCCCGACGATGGTGCACAACACGCTGGCCCAGGTCTTCCCCGACGACGGCATCGTCGTCCTCGAATCGCCCTCCAGCACCCTGGCCCTCCGCAACCAGCTCCGCATCTCCAAGCCGGGCAGCTACTACTTCGGCGCGGGCGGCGGACTCGGCTTCGGCCTCGCGGCCGCGATCGGCGTTCAGCTCGCCCAGCCGGATCGGCCAGTCGTCTGCGTTCTCGGTGAGGGCTCGGCCCAGTACGCGATTACGGGCTTCTGGACCGCGGCGGCCTACGACGTCCCGGTCACCTTCCTGGTCCTGCGCAACGAGGAGTACTCGATCCTCAAGTGGTTCGCGGACATCGAGGAGGTTCAGGGTGCCCCAGGGCTCGACCTGCCTGCGCTGGAGGTGGCAAAGGTCGCCGATTCCTATGGGGTTCCGTCCAAGAGCGTCTCGGGACGCGACGAGCTCCATGCCGCGCTCGAGGGCGCGATCGGCTCGGGCAAGCCGCAGCTGGTCGAGGTCCCGGTGACGCCGGGCATGGCACTCTTCTAGGCGATGGAACTGCTGGCGCCGGATGTAAGCCGGATCGCGCCGGAGGGGGGCGAGGCGTCCAAGGACCGGGCGCCCGACGAGCTCGCCTCGGGGACGCCGGAGCCGCTGCGCCGCGAGCTGATCGAGTTGCTCGGCGCCGACCGCGTCCTCACCCGGGTGATCGATCTGGTCCGCTACGCCTCCGACGCGAGCCCCTACCGGATGCTGCCGAAGGCGGTCGTGATGGCTCGGGATCCGAATGACGTAGCGAAGGTCTTTGCGTACGCCCGTGCCTCGAAGGTCCCGCTCACCTTTCGCGCGGGAGGAACCAGTCTCAACGGACAATCCCAAAGCGACGGAATCCTCGTCGACGTCCGGCGCCATTGGACCGGGGTGGAGGTCCTGGACGATGGCGCCCGCGCGCGAGTCAAGCCCGGCACCGTCCTCGGCCACGCCAACAGGGTGCTCTGGCCACACGGGCGCAAGCTCGGGCCGGATCCCGCCAGCACCGACATCGCCTGCATCGGAGGAGTGCTCGCCAACAACTCGGGTGGGATGCGCTGCGGGATCGTCGCGGACTCCTACAGCACCGTCCGTTCGCTGACCTTCGTGCTGCCGTCCGGAACGGTGATCGACACGGCCGCGCCGGACGCCGCGGAGAGGTTCGAGCGGGCCGAGCCCGAGCTGGCGCAGGGCATCGCCGAGATCCGCGACGAGATTCGCGCCGACTCGGAGCTCAGCGAGCGGATCCGCAAGAAGTTCCGGATCAAGAACACCACCGGCTACCGGCTCTGCGCGTTCCTCGACGCCGACGAGCCGGTCGAGATCTTCCGTCGCCTGCTGATCGGCTCCGAGGGCACGCTCGGCTTCATCGCCGAGGCGGTGATCGAGACGGTGCCGAAGCCCTCCCGCACCACGGTCTCCTGGCTGCACTTCGAGGGGATCGAGTCCGCCACCGAGCCCGTCCCGGCGCTGGTCGAGGCGGGGGCGAGTGCCGTCGAGCTGATGGTCGCGCCGGCCCTGATGGTCGCCGCGCAGAACATCGCGGGAGCCCCGCAGGACTGGCTGGAGCTGCCGCCCACCTCGGCCGCGCTGCTGGTGGAGTTCGGCGCGGAGACCGACGGCGAGCTCGACAAGCTGGTGGCCGGAGCCGAGGAGATCCTCCGCGAGCACGAGCTGATCAAGCCCGCGGACTTCACTCGCGACCCCGAGCGGATCGAGGTGTCCTGGACGGTTCGCGAGGGTCTGCACGGGCTGATCGGCCGCTTCCGCGCCCCGGGCACCTCGCTGATCATCGAGGACGTCTGCGTGCTCCCGGAGCGGATCGCCGAGTCGGCCCGTGACATCCAGGCCCTGCTCGCGGAGGCAGGCTTCCTGCCCGGGGTGGCGGGTCACGCCTCGGCCGGGAACCTCCACTTCATGCTCACTCCGGACTTCTCGAAGCAGGAGGACGTCGACCGCTACGAGGCCTTCATGGAGAAGCTGGTGTCGTTGATCCTCGACAAGTACGACGGGTCCCTCAAGGCCGAGCACGGAACCGGGGTGAACATGGCGCCGTACGTCGAGCGCGAGTGGGGGCAGAAGGCAACCGAGCTGATGTGGCGAGTGAAGGGCCTGGCGGATCCCGACGGCGTGCTGGCACCCGGTGTCCTCCTCAACCGCGACGGGGGCGCGCACCTGCGCAACCTGAAGACCACCCCCGAGATCGAGGAGGTCGCGACGACCTGCGTCGAGTGCGGGTTCTGCGAGCCGGTCTGCCCGAGCCGCCATCTGACCACCACTCCCCGGCAGCGGATCGTCATCCGCCGCGAGATGGCCCGCCAGCCGCAGGGATCACCGGTGCAGCGAGCCCTGATCGAGCAGTACGAGTACGACGGCATCCAGACCTGCGCCGCCGACGGCACCTGCCAGATCGCCTGCCCGCTCGGGATCGACACCGGCAAGCTGATCAAGGGATTCCGCGCCGAGGAGCACACCGAGAAGGAGCAGCGGCAGGCAGCGCGGGTCGCCGAGCACTGGTCGTCAGTCGAGAAGACGGCTCGCACGGGACTTCGTGCGGGGACGGTTGTGGGCCCGCTGATGCGCGGCGCCGCAAATGCCGCCCGTTCGCTGTTCAGCGACGAGCTCGTCCCGTCATGGCCGCGCAACATGCCACCGCCGGCCCCGGTGAAGCTGCCTCGGACCTCGCGCGAAGGCGCGGCCGCCGTCTACATGCCCGCGTGCGTCAACCGAATCTTCGGGCCATCAGCACCAAACGGGTCGCGCCTGGCGGCGCGCCCTCGCATTAGCGAAGGACTCCCGCTGCTCGAGGCGATGGTGGCCGTGTCGGCCAGAGCCGGGATGCCGGTCTGGATCCCCGACGACGTCGCCGGCAACTGCTGCTCGGTTCCCTGGGCATCGAAGGGCTATACGGACGGTGCCAAGCTGATGGCAGATCGCACCACTGAGGCGCTCTGGCGGTGGAGCGATGAGGGAAAGCTGCCGGTCGTGATCGATGCCAGCTCCTGCTCCCACGGCCTCGCCGAGGAAGCGGGCGAGCGCCACCCTGAGCTCGAGATCATCGACTCCGTCGCCTGGGCCCAGCGACTGCTCCCCAACCTGAACGTCCGCGAGAAGCTCGGCTCGATTGCGGTCCACCCGACCTGCTCGACGCGGCACATGGGACTCGAGCGCCAGCTGCGCGAGATCGCCGACACGATCGCGGACGAGGTGGTCCAGCCGATCCGCGCCACCTGCTGCGGCATGGCCGGGGACCGGGGGATGCTCCACCCGGAGCTGACCAAGTCGGCCACGAAGGAGGAGGCGGCCGAACTCGCCGGCTCCAACCACGACGCGTACGTGTGCAGCAACCGCACCTGCGAGATCGGCCTGCAGGAGGCGACCGGTGCGGCCTACGAGTCCTTCCTGATTCCGCTCGAGCGGGTCACCCGTCCCTGAGCGCAGAGACCGGCTTGGGCTTGCCCAGGTGATAGCCCTGGGCGAAGTCGACGCCAAGTTCGCGAACCATCTCGAGCGTCCGCTCATCCTCGATGAACTCCGCGACCGTCTTGATGCCGAGTCCCTGGCAGACGTCCACCAGGGCCTTGACGACGAGCTGATCGATTCGGCTGTCGGGCAGCTCGCGCACGAACTCGCCGTCGATCTTCAGAGTGTTGATCGGCAGGTGCTTCAGGTAGTAGAAGGAGGCGTAGCCGGCGCCGAAGTCGTCGAGCGCGACGCCGCAGCCGATCCTGGCGAGACGCTGTGCGAAGAGGCGGGCCTGCTCGATGTCCGCGACGGCCGCGGTCTCGGTGATCTCGAAGACCAGCCTGGCGGGATCGATTTCGTTCGAGGTGATCTCCCGCTTCACGTCGTCGGGGAACCCGGCATCGCCCATGGTCCGGCCGGAGAGGTTGACCTCGAGCGTCAGCTCGCGACCCTCGGCGTCGTGCGCCGCGATCAGCCTGACGGCCTGCTGGGTCACCCAGCGGTCGATGTCGCCGATCAGCCCGAAGCGCTCCGCCGTCGCGAGGAAGGCGCCCGGCTCGACCAGGCCGCCGCCACCGTCCTCCCGCATGCGCAGGAGGATCTCGTGCTCGGTCGCCTCGCCGGTCGAAAGATCGACGATCGGCTGGCTGGCGAGCACGAACAGGCCTCTCTCGGTCGCCTGGCGGACCCGCTCGGTCCAGGCGCGCCGCTCATCCGTTTCGGTGCGGCCGGTCGGCTCATGACCTACCACGCGATCCCGGCCCGTTTCCTTCGCGGTCGACATGGCTGTCTCCGCCTCGGCCAGCAGTTCGGCTCCGATCACCGGCCGCTCGTCGAGCGAGGTGACGCCCGCGCTCATCGTGACCCGGATTCCCTCTCCGTCGAGGACGAACGCGTGCCGGCGGACGATCCCTAGCAGCTCATCCGCGACTGTCAGCGCCTTGGTCCGGTCGGCGCCGTGCAGAAGGATTCCGAAGACGTCTCCGCCGACTCGCGCGAGCACATCGGTCTTGCGCAGCCTGGCGCCGATCAGCTCGGCGAGGACGGTGAGCACCTCATCGCCCGCGGACACGCCGTGACTCGTTGACGTACTTGAAGCCGTCGATTCCGAGGGCGATCACCGAGCCGCCGCTGCCATAGCGCGCGGCGTAGTCGACGTGATTGGTGAGCACGTCTTCGAAGGCGACTCGGGTGACCAGGCCGGTGAGCGAGTCCTGCTGGGCCATCTCGCGCAGTCGGGCCTCCTCGCGCTTGCGGCCCCGGATGTCGTGTGCGACGGCGGCCAGGGACCTGAGCTGCCCGACGCGGACCTTGCTCAGCGAGACCTCGATCGCCAGGCCCGAACCATCGGGTTGACTGGCGACGATCTCCCTCCGCTCAGCGAGCTCCGGCACCGATGCCCCCTCGCCGAAGCGGTGGATCAGCGACGCGTACTCCTCGCCGAAGGGCTCTGCCAGGAAGGAGGTGAGGAGCTTGCCGGAGAGCTCTGCGACCGGGCGGCCGAAGAGGTGCTCCGCAGCGGCGTTCGCGTATCCGATCGCCCCCGTCTCATCCAGCAGAAGGACCCCGTCGGGAAGGTTCTCGAGCAGTGCGATTGTCGGCGTGGTGCCGTCATTCGGAGCCGCCGCGAGGCCAGTCGCGCTCACATAGGACTATCGGCACCGTGCCTGAGTGGGTTTAGACTCGCCCACCCTTGCCCGGCAACGGCAGCGCACCGAGACGATCATCGCCCTGGCGCCCGCTGGTGAAGGGGGCGGCCGCGGCTGCCCTCGCGGCGGCGTTCGCAGTCCCTCTGATGCGCAAGCGCAAGCGGATCCCCACGCCGGTGACGACGGCAGCCTTGTACGCCGGCCCCCCGGCGCTGGCGGTCCTCAGCCCGCGCACCCGTCTGCGCGATGCCGGCATGCACGCGCTGCAGATGTGGGCGTTCACGCTGGCCCACGAGCTCCCATACGACGATCCCGAGAGGGCGGCGAGCCGCCTCCGCGTCGGCTATCCGATCCGGGTGGACCGGGTGCTTGGCGGCGGCGAGCTCCCCAATGTCCGGCTGCAGAGAGCCCTGGCCGGCCTCGGCCGCCACAACCTCGTCGACCGCTTCCTGTCATGGGTCCACTGGAGCTGGTTCTTCGAGCCACACGGGGCCCTCACCTACATCCTCGCCCGCGACCAGGAGCAATTCGCGCGCTCCGCGAGGCAGATGGCGGCCGTCTACGACCTCGGCTGCATCGTCTACGCGGCCGTTCCGACGGCTCCGCCCTGGTGGGCGTCCGAAGAGGGGCACACCGACGCAAAGATCCGCCGGATCATGGTGGAGGTAGGGGAGGAGGAATGGGGGAAGGCCTGGCCCGTCCTCTACGACGTCCTCGGCGGCAACCCCTGGGCCGCAATGCCCTCACTTCACTTCGCCAGCTCGCTGATGACCGCGCTGCTGCTCTCGGAGATGGGAATTCGCGAGGGGATCGCCGGCTGGGCATATGCGGGGACGCTCGGCTTCGCACTGGTCTACCTCGGCGAGCACTACGTCGTCGACCTGCTGGCGGGAGCGGCGCTCGTGATCGCCGTCCGCCGAGGGGAGCGATACGCCGAGCCGGTGGCGAAAGCGGTGAGTCGGGCGTTGCAGCGCCTCGAGCGCATCGCGAACGAGTAGTGCTCTTTGCGAACATCTCTTTGTGGTGAGGGAGGAGCGCCCGAAAAGCGCTCAAGAACAGGACGAGACCGCCCGCGAGATGCTCGCGGAGTCCGAGCCGAGCTTCTTCGCGGATCCGAAGCGACTCATCCAGACCGGAGTCGCGGTCGTCCTGCTGCTCGTCGCAATCTACGTCCTGGTCCCGAAGCTCTTCGACCTCCAGGACGCGTGGGGGAAGGTCAAGGAGGGCGACCCCCTGTGGATCGCCGCGGGAGTGGCCTTCTGCGCCGCGATGTTCGCGGCCTACGTGGCTCTCTTCCGCGGGGTCGTCGGCGAGAAGGTGATCCACCTGGAATGGTCCGAGAGCTACCAGATCACCATGGCCGGGCTGGCCGCCACCCGCCTGTTCTCGGCCGGCGGTGCGGGAGGCATCCTGCTCACCTACTGGGCGCTGCGCAAGGCCGGGATGGAGCGGCGGCAGGCGGTGTGTCGCATGGTTGCGTTCCTCGTCGTCCTCTACTCCGTCTACCTGCTCGCGATCGTGGTCTTCGGCGTGTTGCTGCGGACCGGGGTTCTGTCCGGCGAGGCGCCGCTATCCGGGACCGTGATCCCGGCCGCCCTCGCCGCGCTCGCGATCGTGCTCGGCCTGCTGATCGCACTGCTTCCCAACGACTTCGAGCGCCGGATCGAGCGCCACACCTCCGGCCGCTTCGGCAAGATCGCCAGGCGCATCGCCACGGCGCCCGCCACGTTCGCACAGGGCACCCGCACCGCGATCGCCTTCGTCCGCCATCCGAGCTCCGGCGCGATGGCGTTCGGCGGAGCGATCGGCTTCTGGGGGGCGAACATCGCGATCCTCTGGGCGAGCTTCCATGCCTTCCACGCCTCGGTACCGCTGGGAGTGGTGATTCAGGGCTTCTTCCTCGGCATGGTGGCGAACCTCCTCCCGTTCGCTCCGGGCGGTGTGGGCGCGGTCGACGCCGGCATGATCGGGGCCTTCGTCCTGTTCGGCGTCCCGAGCTCGGAGGTTTTCCCCGCCGTGCTCACCTATCGCGTGATCGCCTTCTGGCTGCCGATCCCGCCCGGGATCGTCGCCTTCTTCCAGCTCCGCAAGACGGTCAACCGCTGGGAGCGGGAGGGCAGGGAGCGTCCAGAGCGGATCGGGGTGGGGGAGCCGAAAACGGCTGCTGTCCGGTCGTAACGAACCATCCCCTGGCGCTACTATAAAAAGTGAAGTAAGGGCCTACACCCGAGACCCCGGGTAGGCTCCGAAAGGACCGAGATGGCCGACAACCAGACTGACAACGAGAAGATCGAAAGCCTGATCATCATCGGCGGCGGCCCCGCCGGCTACACGGCGGCCCTCTACGCCGCCCGCGCCGAGCTCGAGCCCCTGGTCATCGAGGGCTTCCAGTGGGGCGGGCAGCTGCAGAACACCACCGACGTCGAGAACTACCCCGGCTACCCCGAGGGCGTCATGGGCCCGGAGATGATGAATCAGTTCCGCACCCAGGCCGAGCGCTTCGGCACCCGCTTCATCACCGACGACGCCACCGAGGTCGAGCTGACCGACGGCGGCGTCCACACCGTTCGCGTCGGCAAGGACGAGTACAAGGCCAAGGCCGTGATCCTCTCGATGGGGGCGGAGCCCAAGCGGCTCGGCATCCCCGGCGAGTTGGAGCTCGGTGGCCGCGGTGTCTCCACCTGCGGTGTCTGTGACGGCGCCTTCTTCAAGGGCGAGAACGTCGCGGTGGTCGGCGGCGGCGACTCGGCGATGGAGGACTCCATCTTCGTCTCCAAGTTCGCCAAGAACCTGAAGATCATCCACCGGCGCGACGAGTTCCGCGCCTCGAAGATCATGCAGGAGCGCGCCCGCGGCAAGGAGAACATCGACTTCCTGACGCCGTACAAGCCGCTCGAGTTCGTTGCAGGCGACGACGGCAAGATCGCCAAGATCCGCCTCGAGAACGCCGAGACCGGCGACGAGAAGGAAATCGAGGTCGGCGGAGCCTTCGTGGCGATCGGTCACCGTCCGCGTTCGGAGCTGGTCGAGGGTCAGGTCGATACCGATGACGAGGGCTACGTGATCGTCGAGGAGCCGTCCACAAAGACGAAGCTGGCCGGCGTCTTTGCGATCGGCGACCTGGTCGACCACACCTACCGCCAGGCTGTCACCGCCGCCGGCAGCGGGACCAAGGGCGCCCTGGACGCCGAGTGGTACCTGCGAGACATGCCGCCCGACCCCGAGGAGCACTGGGGCACGAACACGGGCGCCATCGTCGAAGCCGTCGAGAGCGCCTAGAACCGGCGGCGACCACGGGGCGCCGCGGATAAGGTCCTCCCATGACCCGAGGGGGGTTTGTGTTCCGGTGGGGCTTCCGACGCCGGGAGAGGGGGCCCCCGCCGAGGAGGTCCGGGAGTCGGCCGAGGACTTCCTCTCCTTCGTTCGCTCGAATCCGGATTGGCCCCGACTCTACTTCGAGTTCGTCGTCTACGCCGCCCGCAACCCGGAGTTCCGCGAGGAGCTCGCGACCCGCAACCGGGCGATGCGCGAGCGGATCGGAGAGGTGATCCGCAACTGGTCAGCCGACTTCTCCGCCAAGCCGCCTTTCGCATACGAGGACATTGCGCTGATGCTCTTCTGCATGGCCGACGGGTTCCTGATCCAGCAGACTGGTCGAGCCGGGCACGGACATTGAGCTTTACGGGACGATGAATGCGACCCTGTTCAAGGGCATTGCCGCCTCCGCGCTGGGGCTCGACCTCGAGGAACTGGCGGATGCTCAGGATGCGAACTCGCGCAAGGCCGGCGCCGGCCGGTAGACCTCGCCCCGTAGCTCGCGCAGTTCCTCGAGCACCCCGAGAGAGCGGCTCCAGCCAAGCCGCTCGCCCCACTCGAGCGGGCCGATTGGCCAGTTGTATCCGAGCCGCATCGCCGTGTTGATGTCCTCCGCCGAGGCGACCCGTTCGCCGAGCGCGAAGCAGGCCTCGTTGGCGATGGTCGCGCCAAGCCTGGTCAGAACGGACGGGGCGTTCTCACCGGCCACCTCCAACAGCTGGTCCTCGTCGAAGATCGGCCTCTCGCCCGGGAAGTCGGGATCGCGGGGTCGGTGGGGAGTGTCCTTCTCGTAGACGTAGAAGCCGCGCCCCGTCTTCCGGCCGAGCCGGCCTGACGCGACCATCCGCTCGTGGATCGGGGTAGGGCGCCAGCGCGGCTCTCCGAACGACTGCTCCCAGAACGATTTCGCGACGGCGAAGTTGACGTCGATTCCGATCAGGTCCATCAGCTCGAACGGGCCCATTCGCAGCCCGGCGCCGAGCCGGACGATGCGATCGATCTCGTCGTGCGGAGCGACGCCCTCTCCGAGCATCCGCAGCGACTCCAGGAAGAAGGGGCGGACGCAGCGGTTGGCGACGAAGCCGACGGAGTCGCGGGCTCGGATCGGAGTACGGCCCATCCCATTCGCGACTTCCGCCGTGAGCTCCAGCGCCGGCTCGCCGCTCTCGTCCCCGGCCACGATCTCGACGAGCTGCATGAGCGCCGGCGGGTTGAAGAAGTGCATCCCGACGATTCGCTGGGGTTCTGGGACGCCCGCCGCGATTGCGGTCACCGAGAGGGACGACGTGTTGGTCGCCAGGACCGTGGTCGGCCCGCAGACCGTGGCGAGCCGCTCGAACAGGTTCCGCTTCAGCTCCAGGTCCTCGGGCGCGGCCTCGATCACCAGGTCGCACTCCCGCAGGACCTCGATGATCGAGTCGGTCTCGATCCGCCCGAGCGCGTCGATCGCGTCCTGCTCCTTCCAGCGCCGGCGTTCAGCGCCGCGGCGCAGTGCGGCACGCAGTTGCTCGAGCCCGCGCTCTAGTGCCTTGCCGTCGAGCTCATAGATGACGGTCCGGTAGCCGCCGAGCGCCGCGATCTGGGCGATCCCCGCACCCATCGTCCCGGCGCCGACGACGCCGACCCGTTGGGTCATTCAGCCGATGAGGGCGGCACCATCGCGTTGATGCCGGTGGCGTCGCGACCGATGATCAGCTTGTGGATCTGGGAGGTGCCCTCGTAGAGGGTGGTGACTCGGGCGTCACGTAGGTAGCGCTCGACGGGGTAGTCGTCGACGTACCCGGAGCCGCCGTGGACCTGGATGGCGGCGTTGGCGCACTCGACGGCCGCCTCCGTCGCGTAGTACTTCGCGATCGAGGTCTCGATGGTGTTGCGCTCCCCGCGGTCCTTGAGCTCGCCCGCCCGGTAGACCAGCAACCTGGCGGCGTCGCGCTTCACGATCATGTCCGCGATCAGCTCCTGGACCAGCTGGAAGCTCGCGATGGGGACGCCGAACTGCTTGCGTTCCTTGGCGTATTCGACCGAGGCGTCGACGCAGCCGTCGCAGATCCCGACACACCCGGCGGCGACGCTGTAGCGCCCATTGTCGAGCGAGCTCATCGCGATCTTGAACCCGTCGCCGACCTCGCCCAGCAGGGCGTCGTCTGAGACCTGTACCTCGTCCAGCGAGATCTCCGCGGTGTCGGACGAGCGAAGCCCGAGCTTGCCGTGGATCTCCTGGGCGCTGTAGCCGTCGGTGGCGGTGGGCACCATGAAGCAGGCGAGGCCCCGGTGCTTCTTCTCGGGGTCAGTCTGGGCGAAGACGAGGGCGAGCTCAGCGACGTTCCCCATCGAGATCCACATCTTGTTGCCGGTGATGGTCCAGCCCGAGTCCGTCTTCTTGGCGCGGGTTCGCAGGCTGGCAGGGTCCGAGCCGGCATCGGGTTCGGTCAGGGCGAAACAGCCAAGTGCCTCACCGGAACAGAGCCGGGGGAGCCACTCCCGCTTCTGCTCCTCGGTTCCCCAGCGCTCGATGCCGCCGGCCACGAGCGAGGTCTGGACGCTGACGACCGTTCGGGCCGAGGAGTCGACGCGCCCGATCTGCTCCACGATCAGCGCGTAGCTCAGGTAGTCGAGGCTGCGGCCGCCGTATTCCTCGGAGACCGGAGCGCCGAGGTATCCCATCTCCCCGAGCTTGGAGGCGAGCTCCCGATCGAAGCGGCCGGCCCGGTCGTTGTCGCGGACCCGGGGCGCGATCACCTTGTCGCTGAACTCCCGCGCGCTGTCGGCGATCAGGCGCTGCTCGTCTGTCAGCTGGAAGTCCAGATCAGGCTCAGGTCGAGGATGAGACCGCGAGCTCCCGCTCGAGCACCGAGGCGAATGCGCTCGCCGCATCCTGGGTGCGCTCGCCGAGACATTCTGGCAATTCTGTCTCATCGACCGCCGAGATCGCCTGGATCTCGCGAATGGTGGACGCCAGGAAGGCCTCCTTGGCACCGAGCAGATCCTCCAGCGGGAAGGCGCCTTCCTCGACCTCGAGCTGACGGACCAGCCGGTCGCGGGTGATCGAAGCGAGAATCCCGATGTCGAGGCCGGGCGTTCGAAGGGCTCCCTCGGCGCTGACCCAGAAGACGGTCGAAGTCGGCGCCTCCAGAACGATTCCGTCCGGGCGGACGAGCATGGCCTCGTCCGCGCCCCGCGCCTTGGCGATCCGGGTCGCCTGCATGTTCGCGGCGTACGAGAGCGACTTGACTCCGTTCAGGATCAGGGTGGGCGAGTAGGTCACGGTCGCGACGCTCGCCCGGTCACGGGACGCGTACGGCGGCAGGTTCTCGGTGAACGCCAGGCGCTTGCCCCCGCGGGTGACCACCAGCCTGAGCTGGGCCTCGTGCTCGCCGAACTCGGTCAGCAGCGCCGAGATCTCCGCCTCGAAGGGCTCCCGCTCAATCGGGAGCTCGATCGCGGCAGCGGAGCGCTCGAGGCGATCGAGGTGCTCGTCGAGCGCGAAGGGCCGGCCCGCGTAGAGGCGGATCACCTCGAAGACCCCGTCGCCGCGCAACAGCCCGTCGTCCGCGGCCGGAATCACGGCCTCAGAGGTATCGCCTATCTGTCCATTGACACTGGTCAGCACGGGTGAATCGAGGCTATCGGAGGCCGCACGGCAATGAAGTGGCCCGCGGCCGGCCACCGTCAGCTAAAACTAGGTAGGCAGCATGGGATGGGTATGTGAGGCACGCAAGGTCGTTCAGGGCGAAGGGGCTCCGGGACGACTCGATCGCCCTGTTCAAGCGCTCCTTGAAGAACGCCAAGGTGCGGCCCGCACCAGACTCACCGGTGGGCGGAATCCCGACCACCTCGGACGCCCTCAGCGTCACCGATCAGAAGGGCAACCCGATCCAGGTCCTACTGAGCGTGGGCACCGGCAGCAAATTCGCCTACCTGACCGAGATCGTGGTACGGAGCCCCTCCTGCCAGGGCGACCTGCAGCTCGCGCAGGTGGTCCTGTCGTCCATTCAGTACACGAAGTAACCGGCGCTACAGAGCTTCGACGACGGTCGCGACACCCTGGCCGACCCCGACGCAGAGGGTCGCAATCCCGTAGCGCGCCTTGCGGCGACGCAGCTCCCAGACCAGGCTCGTCATCAAGCGGGCCCCGGAGCAGCCGAGCGGATGTCCGAGGGCGATCGCTCCGCCGTTGACGTTGAGGCGCTCCTCATCGATGCCGAGGCCCTCGGCGCACGCCAGCACCTGCGAGGCGAAGGCTTCGTTCAGCTCGATCAGATCGATCTGGTCGAGGTCCAGGCCCGCACGCTCCAACGCCTTCGGGATGGCGACCATCGGGCCGATGCCCATATAGGCCGGGTCGACCCCGGCGACCCCGATCGAGACGATCCGGGCGAGAGGCTCGCGGCCGAGCTCCTTCGCAGCCTCCTCATCGGCGAGGACCAGGCAGGCAGATCCATCGTTGAGCGTGGAGGAATTGCCGGCAGTGACGGTGCCGCCCTCCCGGAAGGCAGGCCGGAGCTTCGCGAGCTTCTCCAGCGTGGTGTCCGGCCTCGGCCCCTCGTCGACGGTCATGATCGCCGGGTCGTCGCGACGGCTCTTGGGTGGGACCTCGATGGGCACGATCTGCTCGTCGAACCGGCCCTCTTCCTGCGCGGTGACGGCGCGCTGGTGACTCTGCAGCGCGAAGCGATCCTGCTCCTCGCGTGAGATCCCATAGCGCTCGGCGACGTTCTCGCCGGTCTCGCCCATGGCTTCGGTCGAGTAGCGCTCGGCCATCCTCGGATTGATCATCCGCCAGCCGAGGGTGGTGTCGTAGAGCGTCTGCTCGCCGCGAGGCAGGCCGGTCTCGGGCTTCGGCAGTACCCAGGGCGCGCGGCTCATCGACTCCACGCCACCGGCGAGATAAAGGCTGCCTTCGCCGAGGCGGACGGCGCGGGATGCCTGGTTCACCGCCTCGAGGCCGGAGGCGCAGAGGCGGTTGACGGTGACTCCGGGGACGTCGACCGGGAGTCCCGCCAGCAGCGCTCCCATCCGGGCGACGTCGCGGTTGTCCTCTCCAGATTGGTTGGCGGCGCCCATGTAGACGTCGTCGACCCTGGCCGGATCGAGTCCGGTGCGCTCGACCGCGGCCGCGATCACGTGGGCGGCGAGGTCGTCGGGCCGGATTCCGGAGAGGCCGCCGCGATAGCCGCCCATCGGCGTCCGCAGAGCGTCGATGATCAGAGCCTCTGCCATGGCGGATGACTGTAGCCTCAACGGTGGGAGATGGTTCTCATAGCCCTCACCCTCGGGCTTCTCGTTCTGCTCTTCCTGATCATGGTCGCGCTCGCGCGCCTGTTCGAGGGGAACCGCGCTGCCGATTTCCTCGACTGGAAGCCGACGCGCTCGCCCGAGGTCGAGGCCCAGAACGAGGTCGACGACGTCCGGCAGATGATCGAGGCGCAGAACGCGCTGCGGCGGAAGCGGGGCGCGAAGGAGATCACCGAGGCGGAGGTGCAGCGGCAGGCGCAGGAGGACCAGGCGATGCGGGCAAGAGGCCGAGGGCCGTTCTCCGAGGGCGGCGGCCTCGATGACGACGAGTAGTTGGCCAGGGCGCTGATCGTCGGCTGCGGCTGCCGCGGCCGTGAGCTCGGTAGCGAGCTCGCCGGGCTGGGCTGGCAGGTGCGCGGAACGAGCAGAAGCCCGGAGGGGAGGCGTGCGATCGAGGCCGGCGGGCCCGAGGCCGCCGAGGCCGACCCGGACCAGCCGGGGACCCTCCTCGACCAGTGCGCCGACGTCGCCGTGGTCATCTGGCTGCTCGGATCAGCGGCCGGCACGGACGATTCGATCTCGGCGATCCACGGGCCGCGGCTCGAGCGACTGCTCGAGAAGCTCGTGGACACTCCCGTCCGCGGTTTTGCCTATGAGGCCGTGGGGTCGGTCGACTCCGAGCACCTGGCAGGCGGCAGGGAGATCGTCCAGCAGGCGGGGGAGACGTGGCGGATCCCGGTCACGTTTCTCACCGCAGCGCGCGACGAACCGGGCTGGGCCGTGACCAGTGCGGGGAAGGTGGCGGGGCTACTGACCGGCTGAGCTGCCCTGGAAGGCGTTCGCCTTGTTGGGCGGTGCACAGGGGCTCTGCGGGGGGATCGGATAGACGTTGCCGGGCTCGCCGCATGGCGAGGTCGGGGAGATGGGCTTCGCGTTCTGCTCCGCTGCGAGTGAGGCATTGGCCGGGGTCGTCGACCACGGCGCGGTGTCCCTGAAGTGGGTCGGTGGCTTGTCGAACAGCCCGACCAGGACGAGCCAGCCGCCGACGATCACGACGGCAACCGCCGCGACCGCGACGAAGAACATGATCTGGCTGCGGCGGGAGGGACCGTAGGAGTGACCGACGACCTGACGTCGCTTGTCCTGCCCCATAGCGTCGACTGTCGACCCAGTGTGCCGCGCTGCCTCCATACCCAAAAACAATGATACCGCCGCGGACGGGCGTTTCGGGCCACAACCGCCGAAAGAACGCCGGGATAGTGATAGGGCGGCCGGCCCGCCGATCGGCCGCCCCGGTCACTTCACGACGCGGTACTTGAGGTGCGCTACCCCGGGTGCCTCGACCGCGCGGAGCTGTTCAAGCTTCAGATCAGGGCCGACTCCTTCGAAGAGGCGCTCGCCGCTGCCGAGGATCAGCGGGGTGACGTGGACCTCGATCTCATCAACGAGCCCGGCCGCCAAACACTGGTTGATGATGTCGGCGCCGCCCGAGATGAAGACGTCCTTGCCGTCGGACACCGCGTTGGCCTGCTCGAGAGCGGCCTCGACGCCATCGGTCACGAAGGTGAATGTCGTGTCCGAGAGGGTCAGCGGCTCGCGCTCATGGTGGGTGACGACGAAGACGGGCGTGTGGAAGGGGGGGTCCTCACCCCACCAGCCGTTCCAGGGGTCATCGGGCCACGCGCCCCCGCCCGGAGGGCCGAACATGGCGCGACCCATGATGTGGACGCCGACGTTGGCCTTCTCTTCCTCGACGACGGCGCTGCTGGCGTTGACCTCGCCGCCCTCCTGGCCGTGCGGCTCCCTCCACGCCCTCAGGGCGATGACCCAGTCGTGGAGCTGCATACCGCCCTCGCCGAGCGGGTTCTCCTCGCTCTGGTTCGGGCCGGCGGCGTAGCCGTCCGCCGAAATCGAAATGTGCGCTCTCACCTTGCTCATGTCTGTGTAGACGCCTCCTTCGGTCGAAACTCATCGGTCATGGCCTGATTCGTTCGAGCAACAGGGCCAGGATGCGGGCCGTTGCTCCCCAGATCAGCTTGTCCGCGATCTCGTAGGTGTCGGTCTTGATCGGGACCCCGCGGCGGACCAGCCGGCGCTTGGCGTAGGCCGCGACCAGGTCGTCCAGAGAGGCGACGAGGACGCTCTCGACCTCGGACGGGTTCGGCTCGAAGCGCATCCCCTCGTCGATCAGGCCGACGAAGGGGTGGACCTTGTAATTGGTCACGAAGGTGCCGATCGGGGGCAGGGCGCCCACGACCTCGACTCGATCCGGCGAAAGGCCGATCTCCTCCTGCGCCTCGCGGAGCGCTGTGTCGAGCAGCTCCTCGTCCCCGTCGCGGCGTCCGCCCGGGAACGAGATCTCCCCGGCGTGGCGGTTCAGGTCGGAGCGGCGCTCGGTGAAGACGAGGCCCGGGTTGTCGGGCCAGCCATGCATCGGGACGAGGACCGCGGCCTCGGTGCGGCCATGGGCGTCGAGCTTCTCGGCGTCGGCCGGAGTGAGAAGCAACTCCCGCAGATCAGATGATGATCTGGACGACTCCGCCATCAACGCTCCAAGCTGCTCCGGAGGTGTAGGAGGCCTGCTCGGAGCAGAGGAAGACGATGGCCCCTGCCACCTCGTCGATTTCCGCCAGCCGGCCGATCGGACGGCCCGCCGCGGCGGCCTCGAGGGCCTCCTCTTGGCTCGACAGTCCCTCCATCTCCATCACCTGATCGAGCAGGCCGCCCTCGCTCGTCCACAGCTCGGATTTGACTGCGCCCGGGCAGATCGCGTTGATCAGGATTCCGTCCGCCGCGTAGCGGTCTGCGAACAGCCGGGACAGAGAGAGCTCGGCGGCCTTGGCCACGGAGTACTCGGGCGTGGTGGCAGAGGGGCGTTTCCCGGATGAGCTGGAGACATTGACGATGCGGCCCCAGCCACGCTCGCGCATTCCCGGCGTTGCCGCCCGCATCAGCCGCATCGGCGCCATCACGTTGAGCTCCCATGCCGTGTACCAGTCCTCGTCCGGGACGTCGTCGAGATCCCGCCGGCGGGCGGTGCCGGCGTTATTGACCAGCACGTCGAGCTGGCCGAGGCGGTCGCCGGCCTCCCGGGCGATGCGCTCGGCGGCGTCTCCGCCGGTGACGTCGGCGACGAGGGACTCGGCTCGGCCACCGGCCTCCTGGCCGGCGGCAGCGCACTCGTCCGCGGCCTCGAGCAGGGCGTCCTCGGAGCGGGAGACGAGCACAACGTTCGCTCCCTCCGCACAGAGCATCCGGGCGGTGGCGCGCCCGATGCCGCGGCTGGCGCCGGTGACCACGCAGCCTCTGCCGCTGAGTCCGAGATCCATGGCTCAGTCCTCGTCCTCTATCTCCTCGACGAACTCGAGCGAGTCGTGAATCACCACATCGTCTCGCTTGAGCGTTCGGTGCACGGGACACTTGCCGGCGATGACGAGCAGTCGGTCGCGATTCTCCTCGGTCAGCTCGGCTCCCAGCTTGATCGTCACGTCGAAGATCGGGGGATCGTCGGGCGTCGCGTGCTCGTAGTCGACCACCACCTCGACGGTGCCGAGGCCCCACTCCTTTCGGTCCGCGTACATCTCGATCGTGATGGCCGTGCAGGTTGCCAGCGACGCGGCGAGCAGCTCAGCCGGTTCGGGCCCATGGTCGGTGCCACCCTTCTCCTCCGGCTCATCGACGATCAGACGGTGCTCGCGGATCTCGACCTCATGCTCGAAGCCATTGCGCCGGCGGGCGACCGCCCGCTTCATCAAGCGCCCTCCCGGCCCTCGAACATCTGCGGGTTCGGCTCGTCGGCGAAGCGGGCGAGCGCGAAGGCGAGGTCCGAGGCGCGGTTGAGGAAGCGCAGCACCGTGTCCGAGGCGAGGGCGTCCGACTCGCGCAGCTCGACCACGCGGCGCTCAGCCCGGCGGATCGCCGTGCGCGCGACGTCAAGTGCTGCCGAGAGCTCGGTCCCGCCGGGGATGACGAAGTGAGGTGGCAGGTCGACCTGGTTCATGTAGCGATCTATGTCGACCTCGAGCGCGTCGACCATGCCGTTGGTGATCCGGCTGATGCCGTCCTGCAGGCGTTCGGCCGCCTCGGGCGAGGTCGCAAGCTCCGCGCCGGCGACGAACAGATCTTGCTGGAGCGACAGGATCGTCGCGTGCAGGTCGGTCTGGTTGTCGCCCTTGCACAGGGCGCGGGCGACTCCTAGCGCGGAGTTCGCCTCGTCGATCGAGCCGTAGGCCTCCGTGCGGGCGTCGGTCTTCGGGACCCGGCCGCCGTACCAGAGGGATGTCGTGCCATCGTCTCCCTTGCGCGTGTAGATCTTGACCATGTGACGACGATATCCAAGGAGGCTGGTTTGCCGATCAATGTGCTCTTTGCTGGCGTCCCTGTCGCCGAGCTCCATGCGGCGCTCGAATGGTATGAGCGGCTCCTCGGCGGCCCCCCGGATCTTGTTCCGAACGAGAGCGAGAGGCTGTGGCGCCTCACGGACGGCGGCTGGGTCTACGTCGTCGAAGACGGGGAACGGGCGGGTAGGGGCCTGCTCACGCTCATCGTGGACGATCTGGACGCCCACCTTGTGGAGCTTGCCGACCGTGGAATCGAGACCGGCGAGCTCGAGGCGATCTCGGAGACGACGAGGAAGGCGGTGCTCGTCGATCCCGACGGAAACCGCATCACCATCGGCGAGAACGTCAGCACAGGGGGTTGAAGGCGATCCCGGTGAGGAGCTTCGGGAAGAAATAGGTGGACTTGGGCGGCATCGTCTCGCCCTCGGCGGCGACGGCGCGGACCTGGTCGACGGGCGTGGGGCGGAGCACGAAAGCGGCCTGGTAATCGCCTCCATCGAGCTTCTTGAGGACCTCGGTGATTTGCGGCGTGTATCCGATGCCGCGCTTGGCGGCGATGTCGTCGGTGGTCATGCCGAGGATTCCCTTGAGGACCAGTTCTTCGAGGATCGCCGCGTCCAGGGTTCGGTAGGCGTCCGAGCGTCCGGCGAGGACCTCGTCGAGGCGGGCCGTGTCTCGGAGGCGCAGCCTGAATGCCTGCTTCAGGTGGGAGTCCATGTAGCCGAACACTCCGACGCCTTCTGCGCCGCCCGGGTCGAGCTCTTCCGCGGGGACCTGTTCGGTGTCGAAGACCTCCTTCAGGCCATTGCCGAGCGCCTCCTGCTTGGCCGGGTCGTCGGCAAGGCCGGAGATCAGCCGGTGCGTCGGGAAGACGGTCAGGCCGGGGTCCTCGAGCGAGACCAGGGCCATCAGCACGTAGTCGGCGGGTCCGCCCGGGCCGACCTCCTGTTGGTAGGCGAGTGACGTCTCATAGCGGTGGTGGCCGTCGGCGATCAGGAGCTCGCCGGGTTCGAGCTCGGTGGCGATGGCCTCGTGCACGGAGGGATCGCCGATCCGCCAGACGCGGTGGGTGGTGCCGTCGGAGTCCGTGACCTCGCCCCACGGCTCAGCGTCCAGGGACGGCTCGAGGTGCTGCCAGGCGTTCCCGGGATGCAGGGCGAAGATCGGGGAGAGGTTGTGGCGGGTCGCCCGCGTCAGTCGCAGGCGGTCCTCCTTCGGGCCCGGCTGGGTCCGCTCGTGGGGCCGGATGCCCTCGCCGTACGGCGCCAGCTTCACCCGCGCAAGGAAGCCGCGCCGCGTCAGGCGTGAGCCGTCCGGCGCGGTGTAGTCCTGCTCGAGCGCCCAGATCTGCGGATCGGTGTCGCGCGTCAGGATTCCCTCCTCGGTCCAGTCGGTGAGCAGGGAGGCGGAGTGCTCGTAGGGGTCGCCGCCCCCGGGATCGCGCGGAAGGTCGAGCTCGACGACGTTGTGCGGCGAGCGGGCGACGAGCTGCTCACGCTGCTCGTCGTCGATCACGTCATACGGAGGGGCGACGACGTCGCCGAGCGATCCGACCTTCTCGAGGTCGTAGTGGAGCGCCTGGAGGGGAAGTACCTCTGCCACGGGCGCGGAACCCTAACCAGCCAGGCGCCGACACACTCCCGTCACATTCTGCGCGCCACCAGTGACAGTGGCGATGTTCAACTTGGCTTGTGGCCTACCCGGCATATGTGCGCGAAAAGGCTCGACGTCTTCGCAGCGAAAAGCATCTCTCGATCGACGAGATTGCAGAACGCCTCGCCCTGTCGCGGACGACTGTCTACTACTGGATCCGGGGAATCCCGCTTGGTCGTCGCCGACGTGACAACCCTCATCCGGGTGCCCGAAAGATGCTGGCGAATTATCGGCGACTACGGGAGGAAGCTTACGCACTCGGTCACTGGGAGTTCCCGCGACTGCTCGTCCACCCAACGTTCCGCGACTTTGTCTCCCTGTACATCGCCGAGGGTTACAAGCGTGATCGGAACCGAGTAACGATCTGCAATTCGGATTCGTCGGTCATGCAGATCGGGGTCCTATGGATTCGACGTTTCTCGCGGCGGAAGCTGACCTACTCCGTCCAGTTTCATGCGGATCAAGACCTTCAGGAATTGAAGACCTACTGGGCAAGCACGCTGGACGTCGCAGCCTCAGAGATAGAGCTTCAGCGCAAGACCAACAGCGGTCAGCTTGGCTTTCGCGTATGGAGGAGTCGCTACGGAGTGATCGCTGTGCGCACGAGTGACACCCTCTTCCGAGCCCGCCTTCAAGGATGGATGGACCGGCTACAGGAGGAATGGGTGTTTGAGGCTAGACTCGCCGCGGTGAGAGACTCGGGGCGTGGCGCAGCCTGGTAGCGCGTTCGCTTTGGGGGCGAAAGGTCCTCGGTTCAAATCCGAGCGCCCCGACTTCTCAGCTCAAAGCAGCCCCTCCGCCCGCAGCCACTCCTCGGTCTTCGCCATCCCGGCGTCGAGGTCGTGTGCCGGCTCGTAGGCGAGAACATCGCGGGCTCGCTGGATGGAATAGCTGCCGCGGCGCGTGAGGTAATCGATCGCCGCCGGCGTGACCTCGTTGCGGCGGCCGCGGACCCTCGTGGCGAGATCCATCGCCCGGGCCATCTCGCGGACGACTCGGGTCGGTGCGGTCCTCGGTTCGCCCATGCCGAGCATCCGGCAGTAATGGGCGACGAACTCGCCGATCGTCGGCTTCTCGCTGCCCGTCAGGATGAAGATGCGGCCCTCGGCCTCTGGAGTGGTCGCTGCCCCGATGATCCCGTCCACCAGGTCGTCCACGAAGACGGGGCTGTGCAGGCCCCTGCCGCCGTCGGGGAGGATCAGCTGCTTCGACTTCAGAGCGCGAACGGGTTCAGTGGTCCATGGCCGCGAGCGCGGCCCGTAGACGTCTCCCGGCCGGACGATCGTGCACGGGATCTCGCCCTCGGCATGGGCTTCGAGCACGACCTGCTCGCTGGCGATCTTCGTGTCGACGTAGTGCACGCCGTTGGGGCGCACCGGGGAGCGCTCGTCGACCTCGCCCTCGAAGTCGAAGCCGAAGACGACGATCGAGGAAAGGTGGACGAACCGCTTCGCGCCGCCCGCGATTGCCGCGTCGAGTACGTGCCGCGCCGCGGCGACATTCGTCTCCCAATAGCCCGCTCGCGAGCTGTACATCCCGACGACCGCCGCGGTGTGCACGACCAGGTCGCAATCGGAGGCGTGTCCCTGCCAATCGCCGGGAGCGGTCAGATCCGCGACGAGATGTGCCTCGCCGCCGGTCTCGATCACGTCAACGCCGCGCACCTCGCTACCGAGCTCGCGGAATCTGCTCCACCAGCGCACGGCCGATGAATCCCGCGGCGCCGGTGACGAGGACGCGCTGCGGCGCGTCAGCCACTGTGCTCGACTCGATCGATCGCGGCGTGGGTGCTCTTCGCGGCATCCGGATCGGCGAGGTCGATCCCGGAAGGGAGCTCGACGTGCAGCTCTCCGGAGGGGTCGAGTTGGACGTGCGCGGTCTCGACCCGGCTGTCGAGCACGTGGCCGCCACTCCCCCTGTCCTCGGAGATGAAGTGGAGGTGCCAGCCCGCCACCTCGATCCCTTCGGCGTACTCGGGGAAGCGGAAGCCGAGCATCGTGCCGTCGGCGTCGGTCAGCTCAAAGACGTGCTGCCCGCCGACAACCTCGGTCAGCGGCCGGTAGGGGGGCTCCTGGCGCGGGACCGAACGCGCCCGGATCAGCTCGAAGCGGCCATCGATCCGGACTGCACACGAAGCGGTTTCGGCCGGGATCCGGCGGTCGATCTCGGCGAGCAGCCGGTCGTGGTCGAGCGAGCCCTCGAGGTCGAACCCGATCGCCGGATGGAAGGGGACGACGACGGCGAACGGAGTCCGCTCGCCCCCGGGCACCTCCGTGACGTTCCCCTCGACGTCGGCGCGGTAGAAGCGGCCGCCGATGGCGATCATCTCGCCGTCAAGGTGGTTGAGGGTGCCCAGGCCGAGGTCGCCGTGTTCGGCGAGCTCGGCGACGGTCACGTCGCCTTCGAAGGCGCCGTCGATCAACGCGCCGATCGTCGATGCCTGGAAAAGGACGTGCGGCTCGCGCTCGGCGTGCAGGTCAGCGTGACGCATCGCCTCCACGTGCAGCGAGCGGATCCAGCGCTCGTCGAGGCTCATGGGGATGGGTCGAGGGTGCGCGCAGTGCTCGACTTCGACACCTCGCGCTGGTCGGGGTTGGTGCCGAGAACCCGGTCACTCAGGTTGTTGGTGATCCCGTGCCAGAAGTGCTCGTTCTTGAAGTGGTGGAGGCGGTGGTTGCGCCAGATCGCCCTGTAGGTGCTGGTCCGCGGCACATACGCGGTGTGGATCAGGAAGTGAGTCCACTCGTAGACGAACACCATGCAGTAGCCGGCAATCGCCCCGCTCACCATCGCGCCGAGCGGAACCGGGCCGGCGAAGAGGGTGACGATCAGGGACACAAGACCGACGGTGATCGGGACGGCGACCAGCATCAGGAAGGCCGCCTGCCACCAGTAGAGGAGGACCACGTCCAGATCGTTTGGATCGCCGTGGTGGGCCCGGTGGGCGCGCGCCGCAACGGTTTCCAACTCGCGGCCACGGAGCTTGACCGGCTTGGCGTGCAGCAGATAGACGTGGATCGCCCACTCGCCGAAGGGATAGATCGCCAGCAGAGCGGCCACCGCGACGGCGTCACGCCAGGTGAGATCCCCGATCACGGCGCGCAGGACGATGAGCGCCAGGATGCCGGCCCCGATCACCCAGGGCGACTCCTTGCGCAGGAACTCCCTGCGCGCCTGCCCGAGCGAGCTGACCTCTCCGGAACGCATCTCGACCAGGGAGCCTAATCCTGTTCCGGTGACGGCACGCGGGAGGGGGACCGACCCGGGGAGCCTGTCGTGGCTCCGCGCGCCGGTTCCTCACCTGTTTCCCGCTTGCGTACCCCTGAGTACGTCTCGAAGACTGCGAACATCTTACCTAATTTTACCCTGCATAAAATTAGTTAGGCAAACAGTCCATTTTTGGGGACCCTCCGAGGCGAGGGTGGCGGCGTGGGCCGGAGGTACGCTGCGCGTGCCGGCCCCCGTAGCTCAGCTGGATAGAGCGCCGGCCTTCTAAGCCGGATGTCGCAGGTTCGAGTCCTGCCGGGGGCGTCTTCCGAGAATTCCGAAACTCTCTCTAGCGGCCTGGGTTAGATTGCCGAACGGTCGGGGGGACGGAACCCCCCGCAGAGAGAGGAGATCGAGTTGGAAGCCCACGTTTCGCTTCGCGTCCGGAGGACGCTCATCTTGGCGGCTATCGCAGTCGCCGCAACCCTGCTGTTCGCCATCAGCTCCCAGAGGGCTGACGCGAAGGCGAAGCATTCCAGCGCGATCACCAAGGGGCCGAAGGGCCTCAAGTTCTACAAGCCTCCCAAGAGCATTCCGGGCCGGCACGGCACGCTGATCTGGGCCCGCAAGGGCAGCGGCCTGATCAAGCTCGCCAACTCGAAGTACACGGACCTCGTGCTCTATTCCTCACGGACGCCGCAGGGTCAGAAGACCGCCGTCTCGGGCACGGTCAGCGTCCCGAAGGGCAAGCCGCCGAAGGGCGGCTGGCCGGTGATCACCTGGGCCCACGGCACCACGGGCGTCGCGGACATCTGCGCGCCGTCCCGCAACAGCTCGACGAATCCGGCCACGGCCTACATCTCCTACATCTACCCGGACCTGAACGCCTGGCTGGCGGCCGGGTATGCGGTCGTGCAGACCGACTACCAGGGCCTCGGCACACCCGGCAAGCACCCGTACGGGATCGGCGAGGCGGAGGGCCGCAGCGTCCTCGACATCGTCTCGGCGGCGCGCCAGCTCGACCCCAAGATCGGGCGACGGTTCCTGATCTCCGGGCACTCGCAGGGCGGTCAGTCCGCGCTGTTCGCGGCGAGCGAGGCCCAGAGCTGGACCCCCAAGCTGAAGCTGCGCGGGACTGTCTCCTTCGCACCGGCTTCGCACATCCTGGATCAGGCGGCCCTGTTGCCGTCGCTGACCGCCCCGAGCGGCCTGACCGCACTCGCCACGCTGTTTCTCGACGGCGCATCGACGCAGTCGAGCGCGATCGACGTGAACAAGCTCCTCTCGGACGAGGTGCTCGCGTTCTATCCGTTGCTGCAGAGCCAGTGCCTGAGCCAGCTCGGTGCCTCCAATGAGCTGGGAGGGATTGCGCCGTCGCACCTCGAGCGCTCCGGTGCGGACTTGAGTGCGCTCAATCCGGTGCTGGCCGCGATGAACCCGGCGGTGAAGACGACGCCGCCGGTTGTGGTCGCTCAGGGAACGGCCGACACCACGGTATTCCCGTTCCTGACCGACCAGCTCGTCGGCGAGTTGCAGGGCCTGGGAGACCAGGTGACCTACAACAAGTACCCGGGAGTGGACCACGGCGGCGTGGTCAACGCCGGTGAGGCGGACGCGCTCTCGTTCTTCGAGCAGGCGCTGCCGCCGCGCTAGAGACCTTCTGGCGGAGCCGAGGTCCCACTAAGGGGCCTCGGCTCACGCTAGATTGAAGCCACGCGGTGGGCGTAGCTCAGTTGGTAGAGCTCCTGGTTGTGGTCCAGGTGGTCGCCGGTTCGAGTCCGGTCGCTCACCCTCCACGGAAGCCCCGCTCCGGCGGGGTTTTCTATTTATTGAGTCAACGCCCGATGATCGCCGAGGTAGCCCCGAGGTAGCTAAGGGCGCGTAACAAACTTCGTCTGAAAACCGCTGCTTTGCATGGAAAGCGCCGGTCAATCTCCGCACGCGGGCTGTGGCGCTCGTCCGGGGCCAGCGCATCCGGGGTGACTGGAATCAATTCACCCCCATGGGGTGATGTGCCCAGTACCGCCATTCGCCAGCCTGGGTCTCGGAGATTGGCGAAACACTCAAAGAGACCTCCGCAGGCCGAGCGCCGCCGCGCCCGCAACTCTGACGAGTTGGAGCAAGAGATGGACGAGAGCAGACGTCGGAAGCGCATTGAGAAGTTCATCGCATCGTTTCGCGTCAAACCCGGCACCACGGTGACGCTCGCCAAGGACTTCGACCCGGCGTCCAAGGCCGGCATCAAGAAGAAGAAGGAAGGGCGCAAGCTGCTCGACGACGGAAAAGAGCTGCTTGCCGAGTACCAGGCCCGGTTGGCAGCTCAGGACACATGGGGTGTCCTGCTCGCCATCCAGGGCCTCGATTCGGCGGGTAAGGACGGGACGATCCGGCACGTGATGAGCGGCGTCAATCCACAGGGCGTGGCCGTCCGCAGCTTCAAGGTCCCCTCTGTCGAGGAGCTCCACCATGATTTCCTCTGGCGCTACTCGCGCGGCCTACCCCGCCGCGGTGAGATCGGGATCTTCAATCGCTCCCATTACGAGGAGGTGCTGGTCGTTCGCGTCCATCCCGAGATCCTCGAGCGTCAGAAGCTTCCGAAAGCGGCGACGAAAGGCGACATCTGGAAGCGCCGTTATCGCGAGATCAACGACTGGGAGCGCCACCTCGCCGATAACGGCTTTCGCATCGTCAAGCTGTTTCTCAATCTTTCGAAAGAGGAGCAGCGCACCCGTCTCTTGCGCCGGATCGACCTCCCGGACCACAACTGGAAGTTCTCCGCCGCGGACATCGCCGAAAGGGAGCTATGGGATGACTACCAGCAGGCGTTCTCTCAGATGCTCTCGCACACCAGCACCGAGTGGGCGCCATGGCACGTGATCCCGGCCGATCGCAAGTGGTTCGCGCGGATCGCCAGCGGGGCGGTACTCGCGCACACGTTGATGGATATTGATCCCCGTTATCCAGCGGTCAGCGAGGCACGGCGGCAGGAATTGCTCGGGTTCAAGGGGCGTCTCGAGGAACAGTCGCCGAAGGGCGCCGCGCTGGACCCGTTCGAGGCGGAGCGCAGCTGAAGGCGCCCCATTTCAACGCTCAGAGGTGTGATTCCAAACCGCCGCCTTGCATGGAAAGGAGCACTCTGCAAAGGCTGCTCCTGCTTCTCGCGCAAGGCTGGAGCGCGGGACGACTTGACGAGCCGTCTGGCCTTGGTCCTTGGATCTTCCAGTGGTTCATGCAGCTCGACGCCCTGACCAGGTTCTCGGACCGCAGGGACATGTAGCTTCATTGCGTGGAACGCACCACGCCAGGCACCCGCCCGGCCATCTTTGCCGTTGTCGAGGAGAAGGCCGATCTTCTGTGTGTGGAGGAGGAGCTTCGCCGACGGTACGCGGCCGACTACGACATCCGGTGCACCTCCTCTGCTGCAAAGGCCGAGACCGAGCTCTACGAGATGCGCGCGTCCGGCGTGCCGGTTGTGTTGGTCTTGGCTGATCGGTGGCGGCCAGGGCCAGATGAGCGGTCGTTCCTCGAGCTGGCCAGCGACCTATATCCCCTTGCGAAGCGTGTGCTGCTGATCGACTGGGGCGCATGGCGAGAGCCGTCGACCTCCGCAGCTGTACTCGAGGCGATGGAGACAGCACGGATCGACTATTACGCGGTCAAGCCCAGATCCAATCCCGATGAGGACTTTCACCGGCTGCTGACGGAGCTCCTCCAGGAATGGTCCCGGGCCCATTCGCCGGCCGCGAGCGAAGCCACGCTCGTTGGCGAGGAAGGCTCGCAACGGGTCCACGAGCTGCGAGCGTTGCTTGCCAGCAGCGGGGTTCCCTACCAATTCGAGGAGTCAGGTTCCCCCACCGCGCGAAGGCTCCTGGCTGGGAGAGAGCCGGGGTCTTCAGCGGTGCCCGTACTTGTTGTTCGCGATGGTCGGATCCTGTCAGACCCCTCCAACGCCGAGGTCGCGGAGGCTTTTGGGGTCGAGACCAGGATCGGCTCTCAGCGTGAATTCGATGTGATCGTCATCGGCGCCGGGCCTGCTGGGTTGACGGCCGCGGTGTATGCGTCCTCGGAGGGGCTTTCGACCCTGGTCATCGACCGGGCGGGCGTTGGCGGGCAGGCTGGAACCAGCTCGCTGATCCGTAATTACCTTGGCTTCTCCAGGGGCATCAGTGGCGGGGAGCTCGCCCAGCGCGCGTATCAACAGGCTTGGGTGTTTGGGGCTCGCTTCTCACTCATGCGGGAGGCGCGAAAGCTGAAGTGGAAGCAAGGCAGCTGGGTGGTTGTCCTCGACACGGGCGATGAGGCAACCGGTCGGACCATCGTCTTGGCTACCGGAGTCTCCTACCGCCGACTCGGCATCCCGGCGCTGGAGCGACTCGTTGGGTCAGGGGTCTTCTACGGCGCATCCGTCTCGGAGGCGAGAACGCAGGTCGGCGGCCAGGTCTTCGTTGTCGGAGGTGCGAACTCCGCCGGTCAGGCGGCAATGCATCTCTCGCGCTACGCGGCGAACGTGACCGTCGTCGTCCGCGGGCAGACGCTCGCGGCGACCATGTCCGACTACCTCCAAAAGGAATTGGCCGCGACCAAGAATGTCTCGGTCCGGCTCGACACGGAGGTGGTGGACGGAGGTGGCGACTTAAGCCTGGATCATGTGGAGTTGCGACGGCGATCCTCGGGAGACACCGAACGGCTTGCGGCCTCTGGTCTGTTCATCCTGATCGGAGCGGAGCCACCGACGGATTGGTTGCCCAAGGAGATTGAGCACGACGAAGTCGGCTACTTGCTGACTGGTGTTGATCTGATTCGGGATGGCTCCGTGGTGGGCGGTTGGCCGCTGGACCGCGCTCCCCTGAGTATGGAGACGAGCGCGCCAGGTGTCTTTGCGATCGGCGATGTACGACATGGCTCCACAAAGCGAGTCGCGTCGAGCGCCGGCGAAGGGTCAGTGGTCGTGGCGGAGCTGCAGCGGTTGCTCGAATCCGCTATCGCCTAGCGCTCCGCCACTTCCGCTTCCTGGAGGACGCAGCGGCCGGGATCTCAAGCACTGCTGCTCCTCTCGCGTGAAAGCGGAAGTGTGAGCCGCGAACACGCCTCCGCCGAAATAGCCGCTTTGGACGAAAAGCATGCCTCCGTCCACGAGGAACGGAGGAATCATGCTCGCATCGAGGCCAGGCAATAAGGGACGGCGGTATCCAGCCGATCCGCCACGAGTAGAAGAGATAGTCGCAGTCATGAAGCACGCGGGTGGCGGCGAATTCGGGCGCCGGCTTCGAGGGATCATCGTCGTCCTGTGGCGCGCCGGCCTACGGATCTCTGAAGCGCTCGCACTGACTGAGGGCGACCTCGAGGTCGTCCGCCGCTCCGTCGTCGTTCGTCGCGGGAAGGGTGGGCGCCGTCGGGAGGTTGGAATGGACTACTGGGGATGGGAGCAGCTGCGGCCTTGGCTTGAGGAACGCGTCTCGCTTCCGATTGGTCCGCTCTTCTGCGTGATCAGCGGCCCGGCGCGCGGATGCCCCTGGTCCAGCTCGCAGGTCCGAACGACACTTCACGAGACCGCCCTGAAGGCCGGTGTTCGTCGGCGGTTCGCTCCGCATCAGCTGCGCCACGCTCACGCCGTCGAGATGGCAAGGGAGGGCGTTCCCCTGAACGTCATCCAACGGCAACTGGGACACGCCAACCTCGGGGTTACCTCGGTCTACTTGCAGGGCATCGATAGCGACGAAATCATCGAGACGGTCCGCACACGCCGCGCTCCGGTGATCCCGGCCGCCGCAGCACTGACTGGCTAGCGCTTTTCGTCCAAAGCGGTACTTCAGAACTACTCCGACAGCCCAGCGGCTTCGAGTCGTCGGCGCCACTGAGCCCTCCCATCCTGACCCCGTTTGGCGCTCGGCTCATTGCCCCGGTTGACCGCCCCGGCGCCGGTCAGGTCACTTCTTTTTCTTCTTGCACTTCTTCTTTGCGGACTCAGCCGAGCGGTGCTTCTTCTTGTGCTTCTTGCACTTCTTCTTCGTATACGTCGGAGGCTGTTGGGCTCGATGGGCGATGCAGTCCGGGGAAGCGCCGATGGCGGTGATCTCCTCGTCCGTGAGCACCCCGCTGTAGACCCGGATGCAGGAGACGGCGCCCGCCGATTCCTCGCCGGTGGTTCCGCCGCTCGTGTTGTCGACGAAGAACCTCAACGCATCGCCGATGATCGTCTCCTGGTGAGGCGACTGCAGCACGGGGGTGCCGTTCACGAACAGTCGAGTGCTTGGCGTGTTCGCGGCCGTCACCGCGAGAGTCGAGTACGTATTGGATCCAAACACGGCGTTGGGGCTTTCGACAGTCTGTCCGATGGTCGTCCTGTAGTAGCTCACCTGTCGTAGGTAGTCATAGATGCCGTTGTCGCTGGTCCCGTGGGACCAGTCGAGAATTCGGTTGTAGCTCAGGTCGTCGTCCAGGAGGCGGAAGGTCATTACCACGGAGTGCTGGGCGTTGGCGGCACTGAGCCCAGTGGGACTCATCTGCAGGCCGGTGCCCTGGGGGAAGGCGAACACCTGGCGCGTCGTGCCCATGACGCTCTCCGGCTGGAACGTTCCCAGAGTGTTGATTGCCGTTAAGTCGGGTCCGGTCCCGGAGGACGCCCGCGTCCCCTGGAGCTGGTAGTCGCCGATCAGCGTCGCGCCGGAGGCAGGCGACGCGAGGAGCAGAGCGGCGCTGAGCGCCAGTCCCGCCATGGACGAGACGAGGGGCAGTCGCACGAGCCGAACCTATCCCCTGCTCAACGAATGCGCAATCTCAATAATGAGGTGGACGCCTGGCCGAGGACACGGTCGAGCTGTTCGAGAAGGGGGGCCAAGTTCTTCTCCGATATCCCGACGCAGCATCCCGGCACCGAACCGCTGCTTTCCATGCAAAGCAGCGGTGCTGCTTTCGTCCAAAGCGGCACTCTTCGGCTGATCGCCGCGGGACCCGGCGGCTCTGCTGCTTTCACGCGAAGGGAGGCGTGCGGTTGCGATGCGATACTCGCCTTCGCTCACAACTGGGTGACCCCCTGACACGAGCCGCGTGATGAGCGTAATGCTCTCGCAACCGAATCGAGGGCGGAGATAGTGAGCACATGACCCGATTGAGAGGAGTGAAATGACCGTGACGCGAGAAGTGATCGTCGGCGGAGAGGTCCCGAGCGGGGTAGGTCCCTATTCGCCTGCGGTGCGCGCGGGCGAATTCTTGTTCGTCTCAGGTCAGCCGGGTGTGGATCCGGCGACGGCGCAGCCGGTCGGGCCCCTGTTTGGCGAGCAGGCAAGACAAGCATTCCGGAACCTCGATGCAGTGCTTCGGGCGGGCGGTAGCCGCCCTGATCTGGTGGTCGAAACGACCGTACTGGTTGCCGACGCGGGCGATTTCGATGAACTCAACGAGCTGTTTGCAGAGTTCTTTCCCAAGGAGCCTCCCACGCGTATGACGATGCCAGTGCAGCTCCCGCTCGGCCTGCTGATCTCGATTGGGTGCACCGCGCTCGTCGAGAGCTGATCTCTGTCACAGATCAGATCGACCGGCGGCAGCAGCTAACCCTTCGAAACTGCTGCTCCTCGGTGCGAAAAGCAGGAGACCGGCTCAAACCGCTGGTTTCCATGCAAGAGCAGGACTGCTGCTTTTCGTCCAAAGCACGTTGATCCGATCATTGGTCTGTTCGGCGACGTAGAGGCCGCCGGCGCTGTCGAGGACGACGCCGCTGGGAATGTTGAACTGGCCGGAGTCGCCGCCGGCGCTGCCCACCTCGCAGGTACTCGCCGTCGTGCAGACCTCGAACGCCGGCGCGCCGGTATCGACGCCCCAGCCTCGCTCCGCGGGAACGCGAGAACTACACTCGCGCTCAATGGCAACGGTGATCTTCCTGAAACCCAAGACCCGCAAGGGCCGCGAGATCCTCGACAGGCTCGAGGGGGAAATCAATGCGAAGCCGATGCCGGTCATCGAGGACGGCACCCGCCGCTACTACCTGGACGGCAAGGATGCGGACGCCGACGCCTTCGACCCGATGCTCGACAAGATCGCCTCGGACTGGCGGGACCACGTCAGCAACTCGACTCCGACCTAGCCTAGGTCGAGTTAGGGCCGACGCGCCCCTTGGATTGCCTTCAGGGGAAAAGGAGGGACGCGCCGGCGTCTCTTCGAGTGTATCCCCGACCGGAACTAAGTCCGTCCGCTCCTAAGCGGAGGCTGTCGGGTAAGCAAAGGCTCAAGCGGGATGGAGATCGTGGAGATCGTCACACCACACGATGAGACCTGCGACGTCGGTGCCGGGAAGAAGGATCGGCCCCGGCCAAAGCCCGGAGCGCCGTGGGCCGTGCGTGGGACGGTCCGCAGGATGTGCAGGGCCTGCTACGCCGAATTCGTGCAGGACAGCGGGGTCCAGCGAAACGTCGGTTCGGGGCGTCGCAAGGTCCAGCTGCCCCACGAGCCGGATCAGCTCTAACTCGCCTTCTTGATTCAGCGAGCGGCAGGGGACCGCCGGGTAGCTGCTTTCCATGCAAAGCAGCGGTGCTGCTTTTCGTCCAAAGCCGCTATTTGGGGGCAGGTTTGCAGCCGCGCTTCTTGAGGCGCTTGTTCGTGTCCTTGATGTTGGCCTGGATCATCGCCCGCTTCGCCTCGGTTCCCGCATTGGCGAGCCCCTTCTGCTGGCGCTTCAGCTTCTTGCGGAGCTTCTTGCAATTCGGGTGGCTCTTGCAGCCGCGCTTCTTGAGGCGCTTGTTCGTGTCCTTGATGTTGGCCTGGATCATCGCCCGCTTCGCCTCGGTTCCCGCATTGGCGAGCCCCTTCTGCTGGCGCTTCAGCTTCTTGCGGAGCTTCTTGCAATTCGGGGGCTCGCCCGCGGTCGGTGTGGGGTTGGCGGGCGTGGGATTCGCCGTGTAGGTGATCGTCACCTGGCCGTCGCCCGAGTGCACCCCAGTCTCGAAGCTGGTCCCGGCCGGTCCAGTGCCAGAACCGCCGCCCCCAGCACCGGCGTTGAACCCTCCCCCGCCCCCATACCAGCCGCCACCGCCCCCTCCAGCGGAAAAAATGCCCGCGGCGTTTCCGCCTGAGCCGAAGGTGCCCATGGTCGCGGGTGAAGTCGCGCTTCCTCCGGCGCCCGGCGTCCCGCCTCCGCCAGCGGCGCCAAAGCTGCAGAGGGCGGGGGAGAACCCGTCTGCCCCCATGAGGCCGCCGCCGCCACCTCCGTCAGACGACTGGCCGCCAGGCGAACAGCCCCCTCCTCCGCCACCACCTCCGGCAACCAGGACCCGCTGGTTGAGGGTCGTCCCCCCGATCCGGATATCCGAGGCACCGCCGCCCCCCTTATCGGTGCCATTACCGCCGCCGTTGAAGCCACCCGTGCCGGTGGAAGGGGAGTTCGCCCCCCGTCCGCCAACGTTGACCTGAATCGAGTCCCCCGCCGTGAGGGGAATTGTCGCCGTGGCGTGGCCGCCGAGGCCCGGGCTGCCGAATCCGGGGTTTGCCGCCCCGCCCTGTGCCCCGAAGAGGTCGAAGCTCGCGCTGGTCACCCCGGCGGGCACGGTCCAGGTCTGCGCCGCGCCGGTGTAGTTGAAGGTCTCGGTGGTCGCGAGGGCGGGCGAGGCGAGCAGTGCCGTCCCAGCGCAGGCGAACGCGGCTACTAGACCGACGAGGCGGACGCGCTGCCGCTGCCCGCGGATTTTTCGATTGGACGCCGTGGGGAGACCCTAATGTCGGCTCCGCTCGTTGACAAGGGCGATGTCTCGGATCGAATCGGGATAGCCGCTTTCCATGCAAAGCAGCGGTTCGCGGGCCTAGGTCTGCACGATTAAGCGCCGAAGGGCCAGACCTTCGGGAATGGGTCCAGATTCACGGGAGCTGGGCACTACTGCCTTGCATGGGAGATGTGGCTTTGCAGTCGCGGGCCACATCAGTACCGGGCGAAGCGGTCTGTGTCGTCCTCGAAGCGGTCCACGAGCGCTCTCGACAGGCTGGGTCTCGTCTGGGTGATCGCGGCAAGGAAGTCATCGGTGGTGGCTCGATGGCTGCCCTGGCCGAAGTGCTCGCGCTCGAAAGCCGCCTGCGCCGCTTTGCGGGCAGCAAACTCGATATCCGCCGGTGTGAAGAAGTCGCTTGCCTTCACCAGCGCGGACAAATCGATGCGACGGTCGGTTATCTCGTCGCAGTAGCGACCCCAGATGGCCTGCCGCGCGGCAGGGTCCGGCGGGCCGACCGGGAGGACGTAGTCGAACCGCCCCGGCCGAAGAAAGGCCGGGTCGAGTCGGCCGACCCAGTTCGTCGCGCAGACCAGCAGGTGCTCCGGGGCCTCGCGGAGCCTCGGTATCTGCTTCAGGAACTCGTTGGTCACGCTTGGGCTGACCCGGCGCTCCGCATGACGGTCCGACGCCAAGTCTTCGACCTCGTCGACGAACACGACGGCCGCACTCAGCTCGAGGATGCGGTCGAAAGCCGCGGCGAGCATGCTCGCGGTGCGGTCGGCTCCTTCCTCGGCCACCTCACTGGGTTGGATCTCCACGAAGGGCCAGCCGAGCCGCGAGGCGATGCCCTTGGCGAACGTCGTCTTGCCGGTCCCAGGTGGACCGAAGAGGACTATGGCGCGCGGTGGCGCGACCGAGTGCCGGGAGGCGAGCGCCGGCTCCTCGAGCGGCAGAATCACCCGGCGCTCGATGATCTGCTTGGCGTCCTCGAGGCCCTTCAGCTCGCTCCAGAGACCCGGGTTGATCGTCCGTCCCCAGACCGCCGCGAGGTCGGTTGGGACCGATGTGGTCGCGGTGACCGAGCGCTCCAGATAGCCGACGTCGCTGGGCCGGTAGTCCCAGCGCTCGAGGTGCTTGCGGCCTCGTTCGCTGTCGGTCACGAGCGCGCCCAAGCGTCGCGCTCCCCGCCCGGCAAGCAACTGTTCGATCCGGGCGAGTAGCCCATCGGCGATCGTTGTCTCCTCGGAGAGCCCGGGCAGCAGGGTGAGGCGATGCACCCAGCCGATTGCCGCGGAGGAGCTCCCGATCACACTGCCCACGATGTCGCCTTCGATTTCCGCGACGACGGTGGCGGAGGGGCCCGAGCTCATCAGATCGACGGCCTGGTCGAGGGTCAGCCCACCGGCCTCCCCGGACTCGTCGGCGCGACCCCACAGATCCAGGACCCGACCGAGGTCGCCCGGCTCGTAGTCCCTGATCGTCGCTTTCGTCACAAGCAGATGGTTGCGCAGCTGATCGACCAGCGCGCGCTCGCGAGCAGCACCTCGCGGCCGGAGGTTCCCACCACGAGAGGCGGCAGCGCCAGAACCTTAGGAAGAGACCAAACACCTGGAAGGCCGGGCACCGCTGCTTTGCATGGAAAGCAGCACTCCGCCGAGAGATACTGCGTGGGCGATGGCTTCAACCTGCTGATCGACCGGCGCCCCGGCGATCGCCCGCTGCGTCGACGCGGACGACGTCGACGCTGCCTCGGGCTAGCGCTCGCGCCCCGCGAATGTGGTCTCCAGCACCCTGAGCGCGTTCCCCGAGAGGAAGCCTTGGCCATGGTCGGGGCAGAGCTCGTCGAGGTGCTCGCCGAGCTTGGCGAGATCATCGATGTGGTCGAAGCCGCCGAGGGTGGGCTTGATGAAGCCGTCGAAGTCTGAGCCGATCGCCAGTACCTCGTGGCCGCCGTGCCGTCGGATCTCGTCGACGTGGCGCTTCAGGATCGGCAGCGACTCCTCGAGCGTCTTCGTCTCGCCCTCGTAGAGGCGTTCGTTGATCTGGTGCTGGGCGAAGATCAGCCCGATCACGCCTCCGCGATCGGCGATCCGCCGGATCGTCGCAGGCGTCAGGTTGTAGCGTTGGTTGCCGAACCTGAACGCGGCGTGGGTGGCGATCACGGGGTAGTCCGACGGCGTCCGACCCGATTCCCGGTCCAGCTCCCCGAGTAGATCAAGGGTCTTCGCGATTGCATCCTCGCGCATGTGGCTGATGTCGATCAGGATCCGCCGCTCGTACATCTCCTCGATCGCGGCGCGGCCGAGCTTGGTCACGTCGGGACCCAACTGCCAGAAGAGCAGCCGGTACATCCAGTCCTTGAGGAACGGCAGGGCGTTTGCGTTCTTCGCCATCCGGCGGAAGAAGAGGTGCGCCAGGGTGATATAGACGACCCCGGCATCGGCGAGCAGGCCGACGTTCCGCCGCACGTCCGTGGTGCTGTCGCCCAGGTGGAAGCCACCCTCGACGCAATGCAGGAAGGCGGTCTGGCCGCCCTCACGCGCCGCCTGCAGATCCGCGCCCGAGCGGATGATCCGGTGGAGCTCGCCCTCCCGGTCGAGTTTCGCCAGATCCGCTTCGACCGCCGTGAGCTGGTCGCTGAGAGCACGGAAGTAGCCGTCCTCAGGCCGTCCTTCGGGCCACTTGCCGAAGTCGAGCTCGGCGAAGGGCTGGTACAGCACCGAGAAAACGAAGCGCACGTTCCCGCGCCGTAGCCGCTTGAGGCTGACCCGCCACTCGGGCTCGCCGGGCTGGGCTCCGGTGCCGTGGCCGGGGTAGTTGATCTTCTCGGCCGCGCGCTTCAGCAGCCACGCGCGCAGCCGGTCGACCCACGCGGCCCGCATGCGCAGACGGCGCACAGGCGACGGGTCGGGGTCGAACGACTCCATCCCGGCGAATGGCACGCCGCGGATCGAGCGGTCGGGCTCGCTCGCCGCCTCGGGCAGGTGCATCGGGTAGTGGCAGTGGAGGTCGGCGATCGCCGTGTCCATGCGCGGGGTCTGGTCGGCGGCCATCTCGTCAGCCGTTGAGTGCGGCCAGGCCGTTGGTGACGGCCGCGGCAATCCGTTCCTGTCCGTCCGCATTGGGGTGAAACGAAGCCTTGAAGAGCTGGAGTCGCGGGTCGACGTGGTTGATGAACTGCGGGCCCGAGCACGTGAGCTCACCGCCCTGGAGCGCGGTGGACACGTCGATGCTGCTCACTCCGGACTGGCGGGCGGCGTCGAGGATCGCGACGTCGGCACGCTGCCCCTCGCGGTTGAGGTAGTTGCCCTCGGCCGGCGTGATGAGCGAGCCGGCGGCGCAGTTGGGGGTGGGGTGCTGCGGGTCGCTGTCCGGGAACAGCTTGGGGTAGTCGACGACCACGATCCGCGCCCGCGGCGCGGCCGCCTGGATGGTCCGATACACGCTGGGCAGCTGGCGGGCGAGGTCGTCGATCGCTGCGTCGAGAAGATCGCCGGACGGGCGGTGGTAGTCGCGAATGCAGTTGTGCTCGATGCAGTCCGCGAGGACCTTGGCGAAGCCGATGTCATTGCCACCGATCGTGATCGTGATGAGATCAGGATCGCCGTGGATGCGTCCGACTTGGCTGAGGCGTCGCTCAGCTTCGCCGGTTGGGCGTCCGGCAAGGACGTCGACCACTATCGCGCCGCTGCAGGCCAGCGATGGCAGCGTTTTGAGGTGCCGCTGCTCGGCCAGGAGCGTCGGCCAGGCGTTTCGGGATCTGTGGCAGCTGTTGTCGGCAGTGTCGGTTCCAGGCTCGTAGTCACCCGCGCCCTCGCCGGAGGAGTACGAGTCACCGAGTGCGAGCAGTTTCTTGCCGGAGACGACCGCGCCCGTGGAAACCGTCTCGGCGACGCACGGAGGAACCGGATTCGGCCCGCTGTAGTGCGAACCGTCGTAATCGAACACGCCATTCGTGCACCAGGGGTGCTGGTAGCGCCCCTGCTTCCCGGGGGAGTGCGGTGGATGCGCGGACGAGCAGAAGGCGCCCCACACGCAGTTGGCCGTGCCCCACTCGCCGCCCCACGCGTTCCAGCCCTCGGGCTCGGCGCCCCCGCGCCGGGTGGGCAGGGCGACGACGCAGCTGCCGCCGCAGCCGCTATCGACGTTCCCTAACCATGGGACGTTGCCGTTGTGCGGGTTGTCCTGGAGAGCCGACGTGTCGCGGATTCCCGGCACCGCGTTGCGAGGGCACGAACGCTTGTCGCACGCCACCGGGTAAGAGGCGTGCGTGCCGCGGGCGGAGAACACGAGCGGGCGGATCGCAAGCTCGTCCGGAGGCGCCCCGCCCTCGACGCCTGTCTGACTCCACAGCTGTTGCAGAGCCGCCCAGCTGTAGCGGACAGTGCCATCGTGCTCGGCATAGTTGACGGCCACCGGTTGACCCTCCGGGTCGTTGCCATCGAGGATGACGGTGACGCCCTCCCAGTCGGACTGGTGGTCGAAGCAGGTGGCGCCGCCAATGTTGAATCCCGGTCCGCAGAACGCCCCGCTGCCCGAGTGCGCCGGGTTGTCGGGCAGGTACCACCAATAGTCGAGGTAGATCAGGCCTTTGTTGCTGGTGTCGGCGGCGGCCTCCGGACCGGTGTCGGGAGAGACGTGCGAGACATGGACGTAGATGCGGCTATGGACGTCGTCGGTCGCGAGCGTGTGGCTGTCGAAAGACAGGTGGTTGAAGCCGCTCTGCAGCTCGTCCCCGCCCTTGATCTTCACGCACCGCGAGTGGATCTTCTGGCCGCCCTCGCACATCGCAAAGTCTTCGTGGTTGAAGAGTTCGTCGACGTCGAGCGGCGTCGGGACCGGCTCGTGCGTGTCGAATCGCAGGAGTGGCCGGTGGGCGGTGGCAAGCGCAAGGTCGGCGGCCGCCGTCGGCGACTCGGTCACCGCGCGCAGGCCGAGCTGCGCCTCCGTGGCGGCAGGGCTCCCAAGGTCAGCACGCGGCAGAGCATCGCCGGCGCGGCCGGCAACTCCGCTGAGCGGTCGGCGCCAGGCATCGAGCTGCTTCTCGTCCGGGCTCTGGAGGAGCGCATAGGTAGGAGTCGCGCGGGGCTCCGCGCGGTCGGCTAGGGCCATCCAGCGCGCTTGGGCGTCGTTTTCTGTCGCCGGTGGCAGGAGCAGGAGGACGCGGTCGGCGTTGACCTGGCCGTTGAGCCGCGGTGGCTCCCCGCCCGCCCAGATGATCTGGCCGCCCTTCACCTGGCCCGTCCACGTATTGATCCGCCAGTCGCCCAGCGGGGTGTTCGCCCGCGCTTCGTCGGCGGGGACAGCGTCGGAGCGCAGCACCACGACGTCCAGCTGAGACACCTGCTGGCGCTGATCGAGAGTCGCGCCATCTCCGTTGAGCTGCCCCAGGGCTGCGATGACGACGCCCGGCACGACCGTCAGGATCAACGCGCAGGCAAAGGCGAGCACCCACGGTTCCGGAAACTCGTGTCCGGTCCAGATCGGCTCGAGGACGACCCGGCCGGCGAGCATGAGGATGATGCCCCCGATGAGGAGCCCTACAAGTGGGCCGACACGATCGTGGAAGCCAAGGTGCGCGAGCCCTGCGTCAATCGCCAGCAGCACGAACACGGGGACGACGACGAGGGCGACGACGCCGAAGATGATCTCAACGACGCGGCCAAACCCGCCAAGCCAGCGGCCTAGCGGTAAGAACCGGATCAGGATGATCGTGATGACAACCCCCCACATCACACGCCGCCAATGGGGGGCCAAGTCGTTGGAGAGCGCCACAGCGCCGAGCGCGGCCAGCACGAACACGAGCAGGTGCAGGATTGCTCCCTGAACCGTCGGCGTATACGGGGCGGTCAGCCGCCTAAGTCGCACCATCGGTGCTCTCCCGTTGGGTACGGGCTGAGTCTCTTCGGAGCTGTCCCCCTAAGTCAAGGCCCAGTTCGAGGGCATAGGGTGAGATGACGGCTCCGGATCTGGAACAGCTCAAGGGATCGCTCGTGGGTGACGTGCTCGTGCCGGCCGATCCCGAGTACGACAAGGCGCGGCTCTTCGGAGGAGAACGTCGAGGTGGTTCAAGCCGTGATCAACGCCACTGAGCGGCGTGACTGGAACGCTGTCTACGCTCGATATGCGCCGGGACATCGTGTTCGACTTCACGCGCGCCAAGACCTGCCGAGATCTGGTGAAGTCTTCAGGGGACACGAAGCCTGGCGGCGAACGTTGCGGGAGTTCAACGAGGCGTGGGAAACCGTCGGCTACGAACATGAAGGGCTGCTCGACGGCGGCGACAGGGTCGTCCACCTGATCAGCCAGCGTGTCATTGGACGCACAACCCACCTCGAATTTGCTTGGTCCTATGCACAAGTCTGGACAGTGGGGGGAGCACTGCTCACCCGCATGGACTACTACGAGGATCGCGCCGAAGCCCTCGAAGCCGCCGGCTGTCGGGAGTAGGCGATGTCGCAGGAGAACGTCGAGGTGCGCAACGAGGCGGTCCGAAGGTTCTTCGCCGCCTTCGAGGACGAGCCACCGCCGTCGCGCGCAGCTGACCCCACTCCTAACAACAGGAGAAAGCAGAAATGAACAACCAGCAACCCAACATCGAGCCCGCGCTCGAGCGCAACCGCGCCTTCGCCGCCGCGGGGGGCCATGAGGGTGCCGTGGTCTTCCCCAACCTGCGCCTGTTCGTAATCACGTGTCTTGACCCGCGCGTCGACCCTGCGCACTTCCTCGGCCTCGACCTCAGCGACGCGATCGTCGTCCGCAACGTCGGTGGGCGGGTCACCCCGGAGGTGATCAACGATGTCGCCTTCATCGGCCAACTCGCCGAGAACGCACTGCCCGACGGCCCCCTGTTCGAGGCCGCCGTGATCCACCACACTCAGTGCGGATCCGGAGCGCTCGCCGACGACACCTTCCGCCACCGCTACGCCGAGCGGATCGGTGCCGAAGAATCGACCCTGTGCGAGCACGCCGTCCTCGACCCCGCGGCGACCGTCACCCGCGACGTCGAGCGACTCCGATCTGCGCCTCCGATCTCCGCGCGGGTCGCAGTGTCCGGGCATGTCTACGACGTGGTCACTGGCCTGGTGGAGACCGTCGTCCCCGTCAGCGGCTGAGGAGCTCGAAGCAGGAGGCAAGCCCAATCGCCCCAAATCGAGACTAGACCCATGGCGCTTACGCTCGCATTCGCGTGAAAGCGGAAGTCTTGGCTGCTCGGACAGGGACTCCCCGAATAGCCGCTTTGGACGAAAAGCGGCAGTTTGCATTTGAGACGACTTACTCCGGAGTGATGGCCACGACGACGGAATCCGCCTCGGCGGTGGGCCGACCGCGAATCCGCTGAACCGCGCGATAGATCGGAAGGATCAGGATCTTGTCGAGCCGGTACTTCCGTGCCATCAACTCGTCCACGTGTTCCGCCTCGCCATTGCTGTGGATCTCGGCGCGTGCAGCGACCGGCCCGCCTCGAAGCCGTCCTGAGGGACCACATTCCGCGATCGTCACCGACGGGTTGTGAGCGATTCGCTTCACCTTGTATGAGTTGCCGTCGGTTCTGACGAAGAGTCGTCCGTTCTCCTGCACGAACCAGACGGGGGTGGACACGCCGGTACCGTCACGTTTGAAGCTCGTCAGGCTGAGGTACTTGCCCTTCATGTGGCAACCGTACGCCGGGCCTGCGGCCTCGGCATCGTGGTCGCCCACGCAACCGGCCTCCGTGAGGGCTACGGAGGTCGATCCCTCCGTTGCCCCACCAAGCCTGACCAAGACCTGACCGCGACCACGAAGCAGCAGGTGGTGTCGACGCTGAAGCTGACCAAGGCCAGCATTGAGAAGCTGGCCGACGTCGGCAAGCTCAAGCTCAATGTGGAGGCCGTCTACACACCCCCTGGGCGGGCCACCGGGCTCGCAGACGAAGAAGACGAAACTGAAGAGCTAGGGCGTTCCTTCCGCGAGGCACGAAGCCGCCGGGCTGCGGGAGGCCCTTGAATCACGAGCGTAGACTCGGCGCATGCAGACGTTCGCGGTGACGATTGAGGGCGAGGACCTGGAGCAAGTCCGGATTGCCCTGAATCGCGCATTCATCCCAACTGTCGGGCCTCCCATGGACATCAGGTTCGTCGCCGAACCCGTCGAGCAAGCACACGAAGGGCATCGAATGTCAGCGGTGCTCGATGCAGATACGGCCGCGGCGGCAGAGGCCCGAGTGAAGGACCACTTGCCGGAAGGGGACTACGAAGTCCGGGCCGCTGAGCCTTGGCCCCCAGCGTTGACGCCCTAGTTCAGACTCGGATCGCCCTGTCGTAAGCATCCGTCACTCATGGCAACGGCCCCCAGGTCGGCCTGCTAGCGCTGCAGAGTGAGGCCTACAGGGACGTCCCGCCGTATCCCCTGGATGTCCTCGGAGCGGAGAGTGAGGGGATGATCGGCTACCTGCTCGAGCAAGGCCTGGAGAACGTGCTCGGTGGGAGGCCCGTCGCCACGCTGCTCACGCAAGTGCTGGTCGACCGCGACGACCCCGGCTTCCGCCGGCCGACGAAACCGATCGGCCCGCAGTACGAGCGCAGAGAAGCGGAGCGCCTGCGCGCCGAGCGGGGCTGGGCGATCGCAGCGGACGGCGAGGGCTATCGTCGGGTCGTCTCGTCACCTGAGCCCCGCGGCATCGTGGAGCTGGCGACGATCCGGTTGCTGCTCGAAGCGGGCGTCCTGGTGGTGTGCGTAGGGGGAGGCGGGATTCCCGTAGTCCGCGATGACGAGGGACGGCTGGCGGGAGTGGAGGCCGTGATCGACAAGGATCTCGCCGCGGCGCTGCTCGCCTCCGAGCTCGCGGCCGACGCGCTGCTCCTGCTCACGGACGTCTCCGCCGTCGCGACCGGCTGGGGCACGCCGGAGGCGAAGCCGCTGGGCGAGTCCTCGGCCGCTGAGTTACGGGGGATGGCCTGGGATCCTGGCTCGATCGGGCCCAAGGTCGAGGCCGCCTGCCGATTCGCTGAGACGCGCGGGAACCTGGCCGCGATCGGCGCCCTCGAGGACGCAGCCGCGATCCTGCGAGGCGAGTCCGGGACTCAAGTGACGTCCCGAGCAAAGGGGTAGCTTCGCGAGCAGCCCGATCTGAAGCTTCAACTAGTACGCGAGCTCGAAAGCGCACCGGAGTCGCGCTCCGAGCCTCCGACGGGGTGGTCATCCGGACGCGACGAATTCCCGCAGGGCCGCCCGGCCGCCGCCGATCAGCGGCTCGCCGTGCGCGAATAGCAGGTTGTCGAAGTCGAGCTCGAGCAGCCGGCGAAACGACTTGCGCAGTCCAGCTCGCACTCGCGAAGGGTCATCCCCCATCAGGAAGCCGGGCATGAAGGCAAGCCGACCGCCGCGTGGGCGCGTGAGGCCATCGGCGAACGCGATCGCGCCAATGCCAGCCTGGATGTATAGCGCCGTGTCATCTGGGCAGATCGCTCCCACCTGGTGCGCGGTGATCCCCGGCGCCAGCTCCTCCCCGTACGCGAATCCCTCCACCTTGTGTCCGTGCTCGAACTCGTGCAGCCCCGCTTCGCTGCAGCGAATCGGGCACCCGAACACCTCCAAGTAGCGCTCGCCGTCGCGGAGGTGATGGCGGTTCGTCAGGACGATCTGCTCGGGGGTCTCTCGCCGCTCGAACCAATCGAGGCCCTCACGCGGCACCATCGGGTCGAGGAGGATCCGGGCATGTTCGATGTAGTAGGAGTCCACCGGCAGCCTGATTCGCGGATGGATCGCCGTCCAGTGATAGACACCGGGGAGCACCTCGCGGATCGGACGGTGCGAGACGAGCTCGAGCATGAGCGGACGGACGAACTGCGGCCACGCCGCGCCGACGAGCTCGACGGCGTGGCCAGCGTTGCGGGTGAGACGATCCAATAGCACCGTCAATGCGGCGCCCTGAGGCGTGCCGGATCGTTCGTCGCCACACCGGCGACGCCAAGATCCGCCATCCTCGCGAACAGCGCCGGCTCATCGACGGTCCAGGCGAACAGCCGGCGACCGAGTCGCCGGATGGCATCCGCGATCTCAGCTTCCACGAGCGTGTGGTGCAGCATCACGTCGCCGAAGCGGCCGGCGGCGAGCTCGTGCAGCAACCGCTCACGCCAGGCACGCGGGTGCCAGCGGTTGGCGCGGCGGGAGACGTATCCGCCAATCGAGATCGCGGTCCGGGCATTGGCGGCGACCGCCCGCACCGCCTCGACGATGTCCGCCGACTGGGATGAGATCAGGGAGCGCTCCAGTAGGCCGCGCCGGCGCAGCATCGCCACGAGCGCCGACTCACAGCCCCGGCCCTTCACGTCCACGTTCAGGGCGATCTGGGAGAAGCGCGGCTCCGCGAGGTGGTCGAGGGCGTCGTCGAGGGTCAGGCACCCACGCCGGCGAGCCTGGGGAGCGAGGTGCGCCACCAACAGCCTCGATCCCCGCGGCCGGACGTCGAACTCGATCATGTCGACACCCGCCCGCCGGGCTGCCTCGAACGATGCGATCGTGTTCGCTGGGGCGATCGCGCTCGCACCGCCGTGTCCGATCAGGATGGTCATCGCCAGGCACCTGGGTCTTCCATAGTGCCATCGATGAAGGCCTCGACCTCCTCCAGCAGCTCTTGAACGGGCGCATCGGTGGTGGGCTGGATGTGCTGTCTCGGCGGGACCTCGTGGAGCGGTTCGAATTCGTCCAGCTGTCTCTCGACTATCGTCTGGTCGGCGTCCGAGACCCGCTCCGGCTTCGACATCCGGATGCCGACACGGGCGGCGAGTATCTCGGCCGGTGCTCGACACTCGACGAACAGCAGTCGGGCGTCGGGGCGACCGAGGGCGGCACGGAACGCGTCCCGCTCGTCACGGCGATGAAAGGTCGCATCGACGATCACCCCGGTCCCTTGCTCGAGCAGCCGGCGGACGGACCTTCCCATCTCGCGATAGGTGCGCTCGGTGAATTCGCTCGTGTAGTGCCGCGGACCCGCACGCGCGGTCGGCGAGACCCCGGCCAGCCGCTTGCGGGTGAGATCGGACGAAACCCGGGGCCAGTCGCTGGCGCCCCCGAGCTCTCCGGCGAGCGTGCTCTTGCCCGAGCCAGCCACCCCGCAGATGGCGAGCACGATGGGGGCACGGGCTCTCCAGGCAAAGCGATGCCCCAGTCGCAGAAACTCGCGCGCCTCGCCCTCCGATCTCGTGCGCTCGGAATCGTCCCGCGCTGCGTCCCGCGCTGCCAGGCACGCGACCTTGGCTCGTACCCAGGCCCGAAAAGATGCGAAGAATGCGATCAGCGAGTCGTCCCCAGCATCGCCACCGGAGCGTCGGTACTCCGCAAGCAGCCGGGAAGCGACGTCGTCGGCACCGAGACGCGCCAGATCCATGATCAGAAAGGAGAGATCGGAGGCGACATCGATGTTGCGCAGGTCGGGATCGAACTCGACGCAGTCGTAGACATAGACGTCGCCGTCGGCCGGCACAATCACGTGCTCAGCACGCAGATCACCGTGGCACTCTCGCACCATCCCGCTGCGCGCACGGGCCTCCAGTCGCCTCCGATTCGCGGCCACGAACGCGTGCGTGAAGTGTTGGGCGGCATCCAGTCGGCGTGCGGTGAGAATGCCGGCCTCTCGGAGCGTCCGTAGGTTCTCCTCCAGGCTCTCGACCAGAACATCGGGCCGCCGGAATCGCCGCGGAGCCACGGCGGCATCCGCATGAAACCTCGCGAGGCGGCGGGCAACGGGGTCGACGTCGCCGGGGTCGAGCCGTCCGCCACGGATCAGCGCCTCGAGGCTGCGCTCCTCTTCGACCCGCCTCATTTCGATCGCGTACTCGACCGCGCTGCTGTCGTCGTCCGCGGTGAGCACATACCGATCGCCGTCTCGCGCGATCCCCACGACCCTCAAGTAGATATGTGAGGCGAGCCGGCAATTGAGGCGAATCTCCTCCCGGCACATCTCGTGGCGACGCTCGACGGTGCCGTAGTCGAGGAACGGGAAGCTCACCGCCTTCTTCACCTTGTAAGCGAGGTCCTCGGCGAGGAAGACCCAGGAGGTGTTGGTCTCCCGGAGCTCTACCCCCTCGGGCGAGTGGGGGTAGAGCCTCGGTTCGAGCATCGCCGAGACCAGGGCCGGCTGTGGTTGTACGCCGTCTGTCATCACGCGTCGGTCAGCCGCGGTGGCGGCGAGTCTTCATCCGACCGTGCCCTCGATCACGTGGATGATCTCGGCACCGGGATCGCGACGGTCGACGCCCTCCAAAGGCTGGGTGACACCCCTATGCAAGCGCACCTGGGTGAATCCGACAGCCTCGAGCGCAGCTGTTGCGTCCCCCTCGTCGACCCAATGGGTGTGCACCCTTCCCCGCACGAACACGGAGAGGACGACTCCGAAGGCTCGCTCGGCGGGCCCCCGATTCAAGCCGGCGAGACGCAGGTCCGACAGATAGAGGCCGACCCGGAACTCCCCGAGCGCGGTGGCGAAGCGGCGCAAGCTTGCGAGCACTTGCTCCCGGTCCAGGTAGGTGAGCAGACCCTCGGTGATGATCGCCAGCCCCTCGCCGCGATCCAGCGTGTCGACGAGGCTCCGAAGGCTCCCCGGCCCGCTCTCGCGCAGTACGTCGAGATCGACGACGCGGTGGCAGCCGTTCAAGGAGCCCATCCGAGCGAGCGCGCGGCGCTTGCGCTCGGCCATCTCGGGAAGGTCGCTCTCGACGTATGTCAGCCGCTCGCCGTAGCGGTCGCTGAAGCGCCAGCCGCGAGGCGACATCCCACATGCCGGCTCGATCACCTGGCGGACCTTGCCGGCCTCGATAGCGCGCTCGAGCAGGCGGTCAATGAGCCTGTGCCGTGCCAACAGGGCGCCCTCCAGCGTGGGTCCGCCGAGCAGTCGGCTCAGCGCCATCGGCGGTTGAAGCGCCCCAAATAGCACCCGCCCCTGCCAGGTGGCGAGCTCCGGATGCGAGAGCTCGTTGCGGACCCAGGCGTGGCCGGTGTAATGCGCGGTGGGACTGATCGCATCCGACCCTCGGCGAAGGCTCAGGTGAGGGGCCATCTGATTCGAATTGTTGCGGAGAACCCGGCCCCGCCCTGAGGACACCAAGCGGGAGCCCGATTCGTTTCTCGCTACCACCGCAGGCGTATCCGCGAGACCAGTCGGCACCCCAACTAAGGAAGCCGGCGCTCCTGCACGCGAACGCGACAATCGCGGTCGGCTGCCGCCAACAGTGCTGCTTTGCATGGAAAGCGGCGGTCTTCGGAGCTGACGCTCGTTTCTGGCCCCTCGCGAGCTTCAGGCCGGCTTGAGCCGCTATACCGAATAGGTGCCTATCTAGCTCGAGCCGGGTGCCCGATACTCGCTGCCAGGGAGAAGCATCGGGTAACCCACGTTTCAAGGGAGCGAAAGATGTCGAAGCCAGTCGCGAAGCAGCGCGGCCATGAGACAGGTCGCGCCCATCTTTGGATCCGCCACAACATCCTCGGCCTGGTCGCGATCTTCATCGCACTTGGTGGGACGGCGATCGCGGCAAGCGTAGGTAGCCACGACTCGGAGCGAAAAGCCCACACCTCGAAGAAACGTCGCTGGCGGGGACCAGCGGGGCCGCAGGGGCAGCCGGGGGCGCAGGGTGGTCAAGGGCTGCAGGGAGACCAGGTGGCACAGGGCATCCCGGGCACGACCTTCGCGGACGTCGACATCTATGGCGTGAGCGCCTCGGTGGGTGCTGGACCACAACTGGTTGAGGTCGGCGTCACTTGCGCGGGTGCCGACACACCGGCCGCCGTCTCGACCGGCTCCGATTATTCGCTCGGCGCGGTCCTCCTCGGCTCCTGACCCGGACCTTCGGAGGGTATTCCAGGGAAGCACCGCTCTGGACGAAAAGCGCGCATTATTCGGCTCCCTTGTCGGGGGCGCCGCGACATTCAGGTTTAGCGAAGAGGTCCCTGTGGATCGATGGTGGAGATCGGATCCGCGTGCCGATGAACGACCTTCCATTCGTCGGCTTCGCGGCGAAAGGTTGTCGTGACGCGCAGCTCGAAGCTCGAGACATCCGGCATGTCTCCGACTTTCGCCTTCCACCCCTCCGTGCTGAGCACGGTCACCAGATCGGCGCTCTCGTACGCGGCAATGGTGCGGAAGTCTCCGACGTCTCCGTCGGAGAATCGCGACGAGGCGAAGTCGAGAGCAGCCGACACTTCGTCCCAGCCCTTGACGGCAGGCCCGAAGGGATTCGCAAGGGTGACATCGGCGGCGCGCGAGTAGAGCGCTTTCACGCCTTCGGGATCACCGCGGGAGAATCGGCGAGCCGCATCCTCGAAGCGCTCGATCTGCTTCTCAAGGTCCCCGTCCACGCCACGAATGGTTGCACGATGGCTACACGTAGCCCGCTTCGGACGAAAAGCAGCACTAGACCGCGCGCACTGCCTCTCGCGGGCGGTTGACTCGGAACTAGGCCGCGAAATACGCTCCGGGAGTGCCGGCTATCCGTCCGAGGCGACTGAGGTGTTGGGCGGTGCTCCTCGGCACCGGGCTGGTTCGAAAAGCGATCGAAGTCCTCGACCTGCGTCGTCAACAGAATCATGGCTCCCCTTCCAGCCAGTGCCCCCTGTGATGACACTACTTGGCCCGCGATAGGGTGATCAAGTCCGACGGGGGGACAGCAGCACCAAAGGCGTTAGGAGCAGACATGGCAGCAGACGAAAACGTCGCGATCATGCGACGCGCTTACGAGGCCTTCAACGCGGCCGACATCGACACACTGACCGAGCTCTTCGACGAGAGCGTGGTGTGGCACCTGCCGGGGCGGAGCACGATGGCCGACGACTACCAGGGCCGTGACGCGACTCTGGCCTACTTCGGCCAGATCGGAGAGAGGACCGGCGGCACCTTCCAGGCCGAGCTGCAGGAGTTGTTCGCGGCCGATGACGGCCGGGTGATAGGCGTCCAGCGCAGCACCGGTGACAGGGACGGCAAGCACCTGGATGTCGGCAACTGCATCATCTTCGAGCTCAAGGACGGCAAGGTCGTCGACGGGCGAGAGCACTTCAACGATCTCTACGCCTGGGACGACTTCTGGTCGTAGATCAGCGCCTCAGAGCGGCAGCTTCGAGGCCTTGGACTTGCGAGCCCGCGATCGCGGCTCTCGCTCGGCGGTTCCAGTGACCGCTCAGCAGACGTCCGGGCGATCGATCGACAGGTGAACGGTCGAGCCGGGGGCGACGGGAGACCCTGCCGGGGGCGAGGTCGAGCAGACGTCCCAGTCTGCGGGGACGAGCACACCGAAGAGCCCACCGCCCTCCTCACTCGGGCGCAGCCCCAGATCGTTCAGCCGCTGCTCGGCGACGTCCAGCGGCTGGCCGGCCAGCGAGGGAACCGTCACGCCGCTAGCTCCGCTGCCTCCGCCTGTCGCGGCGGTATCCGCGCTCCCGTGGGAACGCGACAGCTTCGGCGCCTCGATCGCCCCGAGGACGCCGAATGCGGCGATCGCAAGCAGGGAGAGCAGGAACGCGAGCGTCCTGCCGCGACGGCGCGGGCGGGGAAGCGGGTCCGTCGGCGGCAGCGCTGGGTCTTGCGAGAGGCGAATGGTCTCCGGCAGCGGGGCCGCCTCTCCGGCTCCGACGACGTGCTCGGGCTCGGTGACGGCCTCGCCGCGGGTCGCGGCGACGGCGGCGCGGCCGAGGTCGCCGGCTGAGGGGTAGCGGTCGATCGGGTCCTTCGCCATCGCCCGGCGGATCACGGGATCGAGGACGCTCCCTCGCCTGCCGGCCGATGGCGGCGGCTCGTTGACGTGTGCCCACATCTTCGCTGAGCTCTCCCGCTCGGCGAACGGCACCTTGCCGGTGATCGCGTTGAAGAGGACGCCGCCGAGCGCATAGACGTCCGTACGCGCGTCCACGCGCCTCGCCTCGATCTGCTCGGGCGCCATGTAGTCGACCGTGCCGATCACCTGGCCCGTGGCGGTCAGGCCGCTCGTCGAAGCCATCGCCTTGGCGAGGCCGAAGTCGGTGAGGTGGGCGTCGCCGTCCTCGTCGACAATGACGTTGTGGGGCTTGACGTCGCGGTGGACGAGGCCGGCGGCGTGGACGGCGTCCAGGCCGTCCGCGACCTGCGCAATCAACCGCGCGGCATCGTCGGGCGAGAGTGGCCCGTCGGCGTCGACCAGGCGGCCGAGGTCGCGGCCCGGCACGTAGCGCATGTAGACATAGAGCAGGCCGTCGCGCTCGCCGGCGCCGAAGACGGTGACGACGCGGGGATGCTCGACCGACGCCGCGGTCCGAGACTCGGACTGGAACCGCGCGCGGAAATCCTCGTCGCCGGCGAGCTCGGTGCGAATCACCTTGAGCGCGACCTGCCGGTCGAGCCGGAGCTCCGTGGCGAGGTAGACGATCCCCATGCCGCCGTGCCCGAGCGTTCGCTCGATGCGAAAGCCACCGAACTTCGAACCTTCTCCGAGCGCTCCGGGAGCGCCCCCTCTGGTCGTTCCCTCGACTGACATCCCCCGTTCAGTATCGCTGCTACACGCGTCGGTGCCCCGCCATTAGGCTCGTCCCATGACCAACCGGATGAGCACCGAAGAGCTGAAGGACCTGCAGCGCCCGATCAAGGACCGCTACAGCGACGACTCGGGAGCGGCGCAGATCACGCTGGAGGCGGACGGGACCCTCGACGAGGGCATCGCCTGCTCGGTCCAAACCGGGCAGGCGATCGTCAAGGCGGGCCTCCACCCCGGGATCGGCGGCGACGGCACCCTCGCCTGCTCCGGCGACATGCTGCTGCAGGCCCTGGTCGCCTGCGCGGGAACGACGATTCGATCGGTCGCGACCTCGATCGGTCTCAACGTAAACGGGACCGTTCATGCGGAGGGCGATCTGGACTGGCGCGGCACCCTCGCGGTCGACAAGGAGGCGCCGGTTGGCTTCAAGGAGATCCGCCTGCGCTTCGAGCTGGAGAGCGACGCCGGCGAGGAGGAGCTCGAGACGCTCGAGCGCCTCACGGAACGCTATTGCGTCGTCTACCAGACCCTGGTGGCGTCGCCCTCGGTCTCCGTCTCGATGGAGCGATCCTGACCGAGGAGGGTGTCCAGGCGCCGGACGTTCGCGCCTTCTCCCTGGCCTCGGCTGCTGGCCGGATGGCGATCGGGCTGGGTCTGCTCGTCGCGCCCGAGCCCTCCCTCCGGGCGCTCGGCTTCTCCGACCCTTCGGCGGCGACCAAGACCGTCGCTCGGATCGCCGGTGTCAGGGACTTCGTGCTCGGAGGAGTGACCCTGGGCGCGCTCGATGACGGCGAGCGTCTGCTGAGCGCCACCATCGCGAACGCGACCGCGGACGCGGGAGACGCCGCGGCCTTCGTGCTGGCCCTCGGCCAGGGCGAGCGGGACGCCGGGCTCCGCGGCCTGGCGGCTGCGCTCCCAGCGACCCTCGCCGGCATATGGGTGGCTCGCCGGCTCAGCTGAGCTCGCCTCGCGCGAGCGCCGTCCTCGACCGTATTCGGCGGGTGCCGGAGGGATTCGTCACCACATACGGGGATCTCAGTCCGGGGTCGCCGCGATTCGCCGGTTACGTCCTCTCTCGCTGCGATGACCCGAGCGTGCCGTGGCAGCGGATCGTTCGGGCCGACGGCTCCCTCGCGAAGGGCGATCAGCAGCGCCGTCTGCTGCGGGCCGAGGGAGTCCCGTTCAAAGGCAGGCGGGTGGACATGGATGTCGCCTGGATCCCGGGCGACGATCTGGGTTGGCGGAACTCGCCCAGGGGGAGGAAGCCGGCGGGCGCGACGGAACCTGAACGCGGAGCCGCACGGTGATCATCGACAGCGCCCACTACAAGGACGGCGTGCGCCAGCACGAGGAGTTGCTGACCCCCGAGCAGGCTGCGGACCTGCGCGGCGCCGTCGGCACCGGTGAGTTCGTCTGGATCGGCATCCATGAGCCCGAGCCCGGTGACCTGGACCGGCTTGCGAGCCTCTTCAGGCTGCATGAGCTGGCCGTCGAGGACGCACAGAATGCGCATCAACGGCCGAAGATCGAGGACTACGGTGACGACGTCTTCGTCGTCCTGAAGACCGCCCACTATCACGAGGACCGGGAGGTGGTCCACTTCGGTGAGATCCACCTGTTCGCGGGCCCGGGTTACGTGATCACCGTGCGACATGGGCCCGGGAGCGACCTCAAGTCGGCACGCCGAAGGCTCGAGACGCGCCCCGACCTGCTCAAGCTTGGCGCCTCCGCGGCCGTCTGGGCAGTGCTCGACCAGGTCGTCGACGACTACATCCCCGTGGTCGAGGCGATCGAGGACGACATCGAGGAGACCGAGAAGGACGTCTTCGACGACGACGTCCCGGCCCCGACGGCCCGCATCTACAACCTGAAGCGCGAGGTGATCGAGTTCCACCGCGCGGTCTGGCCACTGCTCAGCCCGCTGACGGCCCTCGAGCAGGGCGCCTACGAGCGCATCCCGGATGACCTGCTCGACTACTTCCGCGACGTCGCCGATCACGCGAAGCGAGTCGACGACCAGGTCAGCTCGCAGAGGGAGCTCCTTACCAGCGTCCTCGAGGCAAACCTCGCGCTGGTCAGCGTCAATCAGAACGAGGTGGTGAAGAAGATCTCCGGATGGGCGGCTGTCGTGGCGGTGCCCACCTTCATCGCCTCGGTCTACGGAATGAACTTCGACAACATGCCCGAACTGCATTGGCAGTATGGATATCCGCTGTCCCTGGCGGCGATGGCGCTCTGTGTGATCGCACTCGTCTCGTTCTTCAAGAGGATCGACTGGCTCTAACCTGAGCCGCGATGTATCTGGCTCACGTCGGTGGCCCCGTCTTCGAGCCCCTCCAAGTCGCGGGGCTGACCCTGGTCGCCACGGCCTACTCGCTGCGCATGCTGACCCTCTTCCGCGAGGAGCGACCTGTCCCGACCTGGAGGATCGTCTGCTTCGCGTCGGGCCTGGCGCTGATCGCGATCGCCTTCATCTCACCGCTGGGCCGAATCGATGACGAGCTGGTCTTCGCCCACATGGGCCAGCACTTGCTGATGGGAGACATCGGAGCGCTCCTGATCGTGCTCGGGCTCACCGGCCCGCTCCTGCAGCCGCTGCTCGCGAACCGCTGGCTTGGCTGGATGCGGCACCTGGCGCACCCGCTGGTGGCACTGCCGCTCTGGGCGATCGACCTCTACGTCTGGCACGTCCCGGTCCTCTACCAGGCGGCGACGGAGCACAGCGGCCTCCACGCCCTGCAGCACAGCTGCTTCATCGGCTTCGGCGTGATGATGTGGATGCCGCTCGTCGGCCCGCTGCCCCAGCCGAAGTGGTTCGGGCTCCCGGCCAAGCTCGGCTACCTGATCGGAGTCCGGTTCGCCGGGATCGTGCTCGGCAACGTCTTCATGTGGTCGAACTCGGTCTTCTATCCCGACTACGCGGCCGGGGAGGCCAAGTGGCACATCTCGGCGATCACCGACCAGAGCCTCGCCGGCGTGATCATGATGGTGGAGGGCACCTTCGTCACGCTCGGGGTGCTGGCCTGGCTCTTCCTTCAGTGGGCCCAGCAGGACACCGAACGCCAGCGTCTGCTCGACCTCGCCGACTCCCGAGGGGTTCCGCTGAGCGATGCCCGAGCCGCCCGCGCCGCCGCGGCCGGCCAGGGCGCCCGGCTCGAGGAGCGCATCCGGCGCACGTAGCGTGACGACGCCGCACCCGGAAGCGGCCCAGGACCGTTACTGGATCGGCACCCACCTCCTCGCCGGTAGCACCACTACCGGCTTCGTCGGCGGTCGCCGCCCAGCTTGGTCCTGAACCGCCTCCGGGCACGCCGTCGTCCCGTTACGCGCGCGACCGAGGGATCGAGCTGACCTTCTCCCAGCCGCGCTTCGCGCCGTAGATCCCCAGGGCCGCGAGCGACAGCCCCAGGTCGATCGAGAACGACGCGAGGCGCCCGGGCGCGCCCGTGTAGAGCCAGGCGCCCACTCGCTCGCGCCGACTGGTCTCTATCGTGGTCTGCTCCATGGAGACGACCGTAAAGGAGCTTCCCGACTCGCGGGTCCGCGTCGACGTAGACGTCGACCCGAAGGACGTCGAGGGCAGCATCAACCGGACCGCGCAGCAGCTCGGCCAGGACATGAAGATGCCCGGCTTCCGCAAGGGCAAGGTGCCGCCCGAGATGGTGGTCCAGCGCCTCGGCCGGGAGACCGTGCTGACCCAGGCGCTCGAGTCCTCGCTCGGCGACTGGTACGAGCGCGCGATGCTGAAGTCCGGGATCAACCCGGTCGGCGACCCGAAGCTCGATCTCTCCGACCTTCCCGACGAGGGCAAGCCCCTGAAGTTCTCGATCGAGGTCGCGGTGCGGCCGGGGGCCGAGCTCGGCGAGTACAAGGGTCTCGAGGTCGGCCGCGAGGAGCCGGAGGTTCCCAAGGAGGCCGTCGATGGTGAGCTGAAGCGCCTGCAGGAGGGCTTCGCCCGCCTCAACCCCATCGAGCGTGAGGCGAAGGAGGGCGACGTCGTCCTGATCGACTACGAGGGCAAGATCGACGGCGAGCCGTTCGAGGGCGGGACGGCCAAGGACTATCTACTCGAGCTGGGGGAGGGCCGCGTCCTGCCCGAGCTCGAGCAGGCGCTGATCGGTGCTAGCCCCGGCGACGAGCGCACGGCCACCGTGCCATTCCCGGACGACTACCCGGCCGAGGAGGTCGCCGGCAAGAGCGCCGAGTTCGACGTCAAGGTCAAGGAGGTCCGCGAGAAGGAGCTCCCGGAGCTCGACGACGACTTCGCCGCCGAGGCATCCGAGTTCGAGACCCTCGATGAGCTCCGCGACCACATCTCCGGCCAGATCCGCCAGATCCTCGAGGGCCAGATCGCGGAGCGCTTCCGAGAGGCCGCCCTGGATGCCGCCGTCGCGAACGCGAAGGTCGAGCTACCCGAACCGGTAGTCGACGCCAGGGCCGCCGAGATGTGGCGCCGGGTTGAGCGACAGCTGCAGCGTCAGGGCATGGAGCCCGAGAATTACCTTCAAATCCAGGGGAAAACCCGTGACGAGATGATTCAGCAGGCGCGCCCCGATGCCGAGCAGGCGCTGAAGCGGGAGGCAGTCCTCGAGGCCGTTGCCAAGGCCGAGGGCATCGAGATCACCGAGGACGAAATGCTCGAGGCGCTGCAGATCCCGCCCGGGCACGAGGACCACGGACACCCGGAGCCCGCCGACGCCTTGAAGGACATCCGGGAGTCCGGCCGCGAGGAGCTCCTGAAGGAGGACCTCCGCATGCGCCGCGCCCTCGAGCTGATCGCAGAGCAGTCGAATCCGATCCCGCTGGAGCAGGCGAAGGCCCGCGAGGAGATCTGGACGCCGGAGAAGGAGCAGGAAGAGGAGAAGGGCGCCCTCTGGACGCCCGGCTCCGACTAGCGCCGCCCTCAGTGCTGTCACGTCGAGATACTTCCCGGCGTGTCTGAAGAGAACATCGAGCTCGTGCGGGATTTCGTCGAGGCGGGCCAACGAGAGGACTGGGAGAGGGTGGGGGAGTTGATCGCCCCCGATGTCGAGATGCTTGGCACGGTCGGTGGTCTTGGAGAGGGCCAGGTCTACAGCGGTCTTTCCGAGATGAGGGATGAGTTCGAGACGGAGGACCGCGAAGCGTGGGAAGAGCGTCGTCTCGATCCCCAGGAGTTCCTCGACGTCGATGACCTTGTGGTCGTGCTCCTTCACGAATACCGGCGCGGCAGAGGCAGCGGCGTCGAACTGGAGAGCGACACCGCAGTGGTATTTACGGTTCGAGACGGGCGGGTCGTGCGCATCCAGGGATACATGGACCAGGGCGCGGCCCTGAAGGCGGCCGGGCTACAGCCCTAGATGCCGAGGGAAGTCTGCTGGGCCGGGTAGGTGATGCGTCCGTCCTCGACGACGGCGAAGTCGGTCAGCTCGTGAGGGGTGAGGGCTCCGGTCGGGCCGAGGTGGAGGACTCGCCAGCCGCGGACCGTGAGGATGTCGGCGAGCAGGCGCCGGTGACAGCGGGTCCAGTCGGCCTCCGCGCACATCACGGCGGTGCGGCGGTCGCGAGCCAGGTCCTCGAGCATTCCCAGGCCCGCCTCGAACTGCTCTGACGCCATGTGGTCTGCGTAGCCGCGGAAGGCCTCGACGTCCCAGCCCTGATTGACGGTGTTCTCCTCCGGCACACGCCGGCCTCCGAGGTCGGCCCCCAGTGGCGCATAGCCGACTCCGGCGGCCTTCATCGTTCCGGCGAGGGCGGAACGGTTGAACTGCGGATAGCGGGAGCGGGGGTTGGCGCGCACGTCCGCGATCAGCTCGACACCCGCTCCACGGACCAGCTCGAGGAAGTCCTGTTCCTCGTGGTTCGAGTGACCGACCGTCAGAATCTCGGCTGAGTGACGCGGCTTCGCCATCAGATCGCGACCACAAGCGGGCGCCCAGCATAAGTCGCTTCGGGCTTTCGCCCTTCGCTCCAAAATGCCGCGCCCTGGTGGTCGCTATGCTGCCCCGCTCATGAGTCCTCTGGTCCCAATGGTGGTCGAGCAGACGTCCCGCGGCGAGCGGGCGTTCGATATCTACTCGCGCCTGCTCAACGAGCGCATCATCTTCCTCGGCACCCCGGTGACCGAGGACATCGCGAACCTGATCGTCGCCCAGCTCATCCACCTCGAGTCCGAGGACCCGGACAAGGACGTCTCGATCTACATCAACTCCCCTGGTGGCTCCGTCTATGCCGGCCTCGCCATCTACGACGCGATGCAGTTCATCAAGCCGGATGTGTCGACCATCTGCGTGGGCGTCGCGATGAGCATGGGCGCCCTGCTGCTCGCCGGCGGCGCGCCGGACAAGCGGATGGCGCTGCCGAACTCGAAGATCCTGATCCACCAGGTTTCGGGCGGCTTCTCCGGCCAGGCGACGGACATCGAGATCCACGCCAAGGAGATCATCGACGTGCGCCAGCGGCTCGACGAGATCATCTCCAAGCACACCGGGCAGCCGTTGGAAAAGGTCGCGAAGGACACCGAACGCGACTACTTCATGAGCGCGGCGGAGGCGAAGGAGTACAAGATCGTCGACCGCGTCATTGAGCACCGGTAGGCGCTTCGCTGTCCTCCTGGTCGCGCTCGGCGCGGTCCTGGTTGTTCCCACCGCGGCAGCCGACGACGCGGTCGTCCAGAAGGCCTCCGTGTCACCCGACCGCGGCTACGCCGATTCCGTCGACGGTGTGCGAATCGAGTTCCGCCTGAGCGGCTCGGCGCCGGCGGACGTGACGATCCACATCTCCGGCTCGGGCGACGAGGTTCGGACGATCGACCTGCCCGGGGTCCAGCCCGCGACCGACAAGACGTTGAAGTGGGACGGCCTGACGAACGTCGGGCGGCTGGTGGCCGACGGCACCTACCGCGTCATCGTGGCCGTCGCGGGCGGTGGTCAGAAGGAGGCCGGGAGCGTCGAGCTCCACAGCCACTACTTCCCGGTCCGAGGCCCCCACGGGACGCGCGGCCCAGTCGGAGAGTTCGGGGCGCCCCGCGACGGTGGCCGCGTCCACAAGGGCTTCGACGTCACCGCGCGCTGCGGAACGCCTCTTGCGGCGGCGGTCACCGGAACGATCGTCAAGCGCGCGTATGACCCGCGCCTCGACGGCAACTTCATCGTGCTCCGCGGCCTGGGGGAGCGGCGCAAGTACTGGTACGCCCACATGGCTCACCCTTCGACATTCCAGAAGGGAGACCTGGTCCACGTCGGCCAGATCATCGGTTACGTCGGCAAGACCGGCAACGCGCGGACGGTCGGCTGCCACCTCCATTTAGAGATCCACGTCAGCGGCCGCCCGGTCAACCCGGAGCCCTATCTCCGGGCCTGGGACCGCTACAGCTAGCCGCGCCCCCTGTTCGCCGCGCGGGATAATGCGTGGTGATGTCGAAGGAGAATGTCGCGATCGTCCGCGAGGGCTTCGAGCGATTCGTGGCCACAGGTGAACTCGCGCCGGACCTCGCCACGGATGACTTCGTGTGGGACATGTCGAACTTCCACGGCTGGCCCGAGCAGCAGGTGTACGAAGGACCCGACGGAGCGGGGGCGTTCCTGAGCACGTGGTTGGAGGCGTGGGAGAACTGGGAGCTCGAGGTGGAAGCCCTCCGCGACGCGGGGGACAAGGTCGTTGCTCTCGTGCGCCAGCGTGGAACGTCGAAGGCGGCCGGGATGCCCGTTGAGATGTCATTCGCTCAGGTCTTCACGCTCCGCGATGGCAAGCAGTCCCGGATGGACATGTACTCCGACCGCGACGAGGCGCTCGCATCCGCCGGGTTGTCTGAATAGATCGAGCCGCCTAGGACGTAGCCGCCGCGAGCGCGAAGGGGCTGCCCTCAGAGTCACGGCACACGGCCCAGCGCTCACCTGGATGGATCACTGAGCCGCCGAGGTCCTGGACGCGCTGAAGCGCGGCGGGGAGATCGGCCACGGTGAAGTAGGGCAGCGAGGCAGTGTCTCCGGGGCCCGGCCCGCGCTCGTGCACTCCAATGCGGAGGTCGCCACCGTTGGCCTCCCAACCCTCTCCTGCATCGCTTGGTCTTGGCACGAGCTCAGCGCCGAGCACGTCGCTCCAGAACTTCAGGGCGCGCTCAGGATCGTCGGCCGGGAACTCGATCAGCGGGGAAGGCATGACGAGTCAGTGTCCCACCCGGGCGGCGGACGTGGAAACAGGTCGTAGGCAAGTGGTCAACGTCAACCAGGCACGTATCGAGCCTACTCCTGCGCCGAAAGACATCGCTGCTACGGGCAGGCCGTTCACGCGTACGATGTTCTGAGATGGCCGAGGGCAATGGATTGACCCTGAGCCTTGAGTGGACGATGAGCGCTCCACGGGAGGCCGTATACAGGGCGCTGACCGAACCTGATGTGCTCGCGAAGTGGTGGGGTCCCAAGGGCTTCACTGTGCCTAGCATGGATTTCGATCCGCAGGTCGGGGGCAGCTATCGGATCGCGATGCAGCCCCCGGACGGCGAGCTGTTCCATCTGTCAGGAGAGTTCAGGGAGGTCGAACCCCCTAGTCGCCTGGGGTACACGTTTCGATGGGATCCCCCCAATCCGGATGACCGTGAGACGGTGGCGACGCTGGAGCTTGAGGCTCTTGGTGATGAGACCAAGGTCGTTCTCACCCACGGCGAGTTCTCCACTGAGGAACGTCTCTCCCTCCACGAAGGAGGCTGGACCGACAGTTTCGACCGCCTCGGGCAGCTGTTCGGCTCGGACTATGAGGGGTGAGCAATGGTTCATGACAACACGGTCTCCGCGGTCCTGATCTCGGCTGACCTCGACGCGTGCCGGGACTTCTACGAGAACAAGCTCGGTCTCGAGCTCTCGCCGCGCACGATCAAGAACCATCTTCTCTTTGAATGTGGCGACGGCACCACCCTGCTGATCTACTTTCGGCCCGGCGACAACAACGCCGATCACACTCAGGTTCGCTTCTGGACGCAAGACATCGAGGCCGATGTCGCCGAGCTGGAGGGACGCGGCGTTGTATTTGAGGAGTACGACACCGAATACATCAAGACGGTCGACCACATCGCAACGAGCCCGGGCATAGGTCGCTCCGCCTGGTTCAAGGACCCTGCCGGGAACACGATCGCGTTGTTTCAGCCGGAGTAGGACCCGCGGGACCGCTGCCCTTCTCGTCCAAAGCAGCTACTCCGACAGACCGGCGGCTTCGAGTGCCGACCCTGTGGTCCTACAGCCACTCAGGTGTCAACCGCAGAGGAGGTGCGCTCTCAGCGTTATGGGGGCGCCGCTGCCAACCTTGATCGCGGTGGCATGCCAGCCGGTCCCGCCGCTTTGCGAGAAGGAGTCCACCGGGATCAGGTACTGCGAGGTGGTCACGCCCTCCTCGGAGAACCCACCCGCGCCCGGAAGAAACTTGCCTGCTGGGCAGTCGTAGACGTTTGCATACGCCAGCGTGTCCTCCGCTGTCGCAGCAGCCGAGGGTTCGCCCGCAACCGAGTGGCTCAGGCGCACACGCTTTCGCTTGGCGCAGTACACGTAGCTGGTCACGCTGGTTATCCCCGCGTGACTGGACGGGCTGGAGAGCACCTGGGCCTCCCAGCCCTTCTTCCCGCTGGGCATCGAAGCGATCACCGTGTTGGCCGCGCCGCTGGCCGTGAATGGTGGAGCGGTCGAGAAGCCGCCCGAAACGCTCTTGCCGGAGCTGCAACGCGCTACCGCTGTGGGGCCGACCTGGGGAGTCGTGGCCGCTGCCGTCAGCGCGATGTCCTGCCTTGTCGTCGGCACGCCGTTTTGGCAATACAGGAAGACCTTGAGGGTGAATGTGCCCATGAGGCTCTGAGCAGAGACGCGCCAGGAGCGCTGCCCGATCTTGCGCGACTCGTAGACGACTCCCCTTGCAGTAGGAGGGGACGGAGGCAGATTGGGCGTGGTGAACACGGGTTGGACGCCCTTCATCTGGAAACCGCCGCTGATCGCTCGCCACGGTCCCAGCTTTGCCTTCGGACAGGTGGCCGTCGCAGTTGCAATCTCGCCTGTTGCCCCGGCGGACCCGAAGGCCTTCACGACTCTCTGGCGGGGGTTCTTCTTCCCGGCTTGCGCGGTCGCTGCGCTGGAGGGTCCCGGCGCAAGCAGCGCGAGTGCGATCAGGCAAGTGAAAGCAGTTGCTACTCCTCGTCCCATCAGCATTCCAAACACCGGCAGTTGACTATTGGAGCGGGCCGAGTGCGATATCGCCCCGCAGTGGGATAGCGACGAGTTCAGCTAGAGGGCCGTGCCGTGCGCCCAGCCCACCTTTGCCGCAGTGCCTACGAAGTGATCAGCTTGTACACAGGTTGCGCCGGGAGGAGGGGAGGGTCCGAGGTCCCAGGCCACCCACTATTGAGATTGCGCCGGCGCTGAGTAGCGGTCTAAGGTCGCGCCATGAACCGGGGAGGAGCGGTCTCAATTCTCGGGGGGATCGCTGTAGCGCCGTGAGGTTAGGAAGCCGGCTGCCAATCTTGTCAGTGGCCGCGGTGGCGGTTTGCCTCGCCATATCGCCGGCGTCGGCTGCCAAGGGGGCGACGGTGGCCGTCGGTAGCCCGCTAAGCGCGTTCAACTCCCAGTACGGGGCAAGCGGTACCAGCACCACGGCCGCCAACAGCCTTCTCGCCGAGCCGGACGCGCATGTGAGCTCCCCGGTCAATGGGACCATCACGACGTGGCACGTCAGGACCATCACAAGCGGCCAGTTCGCGCTCCGCGTCCTGCGCCCAGCCGGTGGCAGCCAGTACACGGGTGTCGGCAGGTCGGCCCAGAGCGTTGCGAGCCCCGGCGTCCACACCTTCGCGGCGAACCTTCCGATCCAGAGCGGAGACCTGATCGGCGTTGACATCTCCGACGGCGCGGCAGTCGCGGCCGAGAACGCAAACGGATCGACCTACCTAAGGTGGGTTCCGGCACTCCTAGACGGTTCGACAAAGGCCAGCGACAGCGACTTCGGCGGCGAGGTCTTGCTCAGCGCCGACGTTGAACCGGCGGCTGCTGCGACTCCGATGACTCCCGCCAAGAAGAAGTGCAAGAAGAAGAAGAAGAAGCACCGCGCAGCCGAGGCCAAGAAGAAGAAGTGCAAGAAAAAGAAGAAGAATTAGGACCTGAGGCCCCGGCGGAAGTCCATTCTGCTTTCCATGCAAAGCGGCGCTGTCGGCTCATTGAACCGCCGATTCCGATAGCCGCGCGATCGTGAGCAGCTCGACCTGGCCGGAGAAGCGCTGCGGGTCGAGGCCGGGACCCTGACGACTCAGGCGCTGGCCACCCGCACGGCCGAGAAGATCATGGGCAAGTACTTCGACGGCGAGCCTTGGGTCGGCGTCGAGGCGCCGACCAGCTCGATCGACGACAGGGTCACCCAGGCCGTCATCGACCGCGGGCTCTAGCTCGAGCGGTTGCGCTCCCGGACCTGCTCGAGCAGGGCCCAGGCATCGCCGACCTCGCCGAGGTGCCGCAGCTTGTCGGGATTGACGATGGAGTTGATGCCCTGGATCTGATCGTCGGCGATGTCCAGCACCATCGCGCCGAGCACGGCCCCATCGCCGTCCAGGTAGAGGGCGCCGGCCTGACCGTTGATCTCCGCCGGCCGAAGGGTGAGGCTCGGCAGGGCCCATCCGGTCTTGGACCAGTTGCGGAGCGTGCGGGCGACCCGGTTGCGGCCGTGTAGCGACCGGGCGAGCGCTGGAGCCTTGCCGCCGCCGTCGCCCTTCAGCACGACATCCTCGGAGAGGAGTGCCTCCAGAGCGTCCATGTCGCCTTGCTGCGCCGCCGCGAAGAAGCGGCCGGCGAGCTCCTCACGCTTTTGCTTCGAGACCTCGAAGCGCGGCTTGTCCTGATCGACGTGGCGGCGCGCCCGCACCGCGAGCTGCCGCGCGTTGTCCTCGCTCTTGCCGATGATCTTCGCGATCTCGGAGTAGTCGTAGTCGAAGACGTCGTGGAGCAGCAGCGCCGCCCGCTGCTCAGGTGAGAGGTTTTCGAGCAGGACCAGGAAGGCGAGGGAGAGCGAGTCGGCCATCTCGGCCTGTCGCGCGGGGTCCTCGCGCGTGTCCACAACGACCGGTTCGGGAAGCCACTCGCCTACATAGGTCTCGCGTCTGGCCCGGGCTGAGCGGAGCTCGTCGATCGCGAGGCGCGTGGTGATGGTGGCGACGTAGGCTCGCGGCGAGTCGATCCTCTCGCCCTCCTCGAGGGCGTTGTTGACGCGGAGCAGCGCCTCCTGCACCACGTCCTCGGCCTCCGCGACGCTGCCGAGCATCCGGTAGGCGATCGCGAAGGCGCGGGGACGCAGCTCCTCGAGGAGCTCTTCATTGGACTGGTTCATGCGGCGAGCGGCCTCCGGTCGTCCGTAGCCACCGGTCCCTCGGCGCCGGCGGCCAGCTCCGCGAGTCCGTCGCGCCAGTTTGGGTGCCTCGGGGTCCAGCCGAGCTCCCGCTTCGCCTTGGCGTTCGATTGTCCGCGCAACTCGGTCATCATGATTACGCCCGGCTGGCCCGCGAAGAGGCGTCCGAGCCACTTGGGAACCCGCCGGGGCGGCGGTGCCCCAATCATCTCCGCGATTCCCGGCAGCCAATCACGGACCAGCTCGGGGTTGTCGTCCACGACGTTGTAGACGCCTCGTTCGCCACGCTCGATCGCCGCCACAGTGGCGTCGGCTGCGTCCTCGATGTGGATGAACGACCAGACCCCCGCGCCGTCGCCGACGACCGGGAACTTCCGCTGGCGAATCGGCTCGAGATGCTCGCCGCCCGTCCACAGGCTCGTCCCGGGGCCGTAGAACCCTCCGTATCGAAGGGCGATTCCGACGGTCCAGTCTGCGTCCGTCACGGCGTTCTCGACGTACCTGATCGCTTCGAAGGTTTCGCGGATCGGGCGGATGGGATTGGGGTCCAGCGGATCCTCCTCGGTCTTCACCGGGCCACCCACCCGCTCATACAGCCACGCGGCGAAGCTCTGCGCCACGAATCGCCGCACACCGATCGCCCTTCCTGCGGCGAGGAGATGGTCCGTGCCCTCCGTACGCAGTCGGTTGGTCGACGCGAAAGCGCGGTCGACGTTCCGCATGCTCCCGAGGTCCGATATCGCCGTCAGCTCGTGGACGATGACCTCGGGATCGGCCTTCGCCACCGCCGACGCCACCTCCTCGGCGTCGAGTGCGTCCGCGATGGCCGAGCGGGCGCCGAGCTCTTCGATTACCGATGCCTTGGACGGAGTCCTGGTCATTCCGGTCACCTCGTGCCCGTGCTCGACGAGCTTCGGCAGGAGCTGCCTGCCCAGTGCTCCCGTTGCTCCAGCTACGAAGATCCTCATGATTTGCCTCCTTGGGGTCGATCTACCAATGAGACGAGGTAGCCATGACCCCAGTGACAACTCACCGGGAGGAAACCGGCCGCTCGCGGCGTAACGAGGTTCCGTCAGGCCGAGGTCGGCAGGCGTCTAAGCTTCCAGCGAGGAAGGAGCCGGCCGGGCGAAGCGAGACCGAGGGAGTATTCCGCTGGCACGTCCCACCGAATCCAACGAGCAGCTCCTCTGCAGCTTCTGCGGGAAGTCGCAGCGCCAGGTCAAGAAGCTGATCGCCGGGCCCGGCGTTTACATCTGCGACGAGTGCATCGACCTCTGCAACGAGATCATCGATGAGGAGCTCACCGCACCTCCCACCTTCGAGCTCGAGAACCTGCCGAAGCCGAAGGAGATCTGGGAGGTCCTGAACGAATATGTGGTCGGCCAGGAGGGCGCCAAGCGCGCCCTCTCCGTAGCTGTCTACAACCACTACAAGCGCGTCCAGATGGCCTCCTCCGAAGACGTGCAGGGCGAGGAGCCGATCGAGCTGCAGAAGTCGAACATCCTGCTGCTCGGCCCGACGGGCTGCGGCAAGACCCTGCTCGCCCAGACCCTGGCGAAGATCCTCAACGTCCCCTTCGCGATCGCGGACGCCACGGCGCTCACCGAGGCCGGCTACGTCGGCGAGGACGTCGAGAACATCCTCTTGAAGCTGATCCAGGCCGCCGACTTCGACGTGAAGAAGGCCGAGACGGGGATCATCTACATCGACGAAATCGACAAGATCGCCCGCAAGGCCGACAACCCGTCGATCACGCGCGACGTCTCCGGCGAGGGCGTGCAGCAGGCCCTTCTGAAGATCCTCGAGGGCACCACCGCCTCGGTGCCCCCGCAGGGCGGGCGCAAGCACCCGCATCAGGAGTTCCTCACCATCGACACCTCGAATGTCCTCTTCGTCTGCGGCGGGTCCTTCGGCGAGCTCGACAAGGTGATCGAGAAGCGGATCGGCAACCACGGCGTCGGCTTCGGTGCCGAGATCACTTCCGCCGCACACAAGGACGCCGGCGAGGACTTCGAGCAGGTGCTCCCCGAGGACCTCATGGAGTACGGCCTGATCCCCGAGTTCATCGGCCGCCTCCCGGTCGTCGCCGCGATCCACCAGCTCACCCGCGACGACCTGATCACGATCCTCACGGAGCCGCGCAACGCACTCGCCCGTCAGTTCCGCCGCTTCTTCCAGTTCGACGACATCGACCTGGTCTTCGCCCCCGACTCTCTCGGTGCGATCGCCGACAAGGCGCTCGAGCGCGAGACGGGCGCCCGCGGCCTTCGCTCGATCCTCGAGGAGACGCTGCTCGACGTCCAGTTCGAGCTGCCCTCCCGCGGCGACGTGCAGAAGTGCGTCGTCACAAAGGAGACGATCGAGAAGGGGCAGCGGCCGATGTTGGTCACCGACGCCACCGGCGAGCACGAGATGGTGCTCGAGGACCCGGCGCTCGGCGAGCAGACCGCGTAGGGCCGCTCAGGTACAGGTGGGGTCGTCTGCGGGACCGAGCCTGGTCGCGCCGTCCGGTGTGATCCGGTAGCCGAGCGGGGCGGCGATCCCGGGTACGTCGACCGGCTGGCCGTTGACGGTGAGGTCGACTGAGCCGTTGCCGAACGTCACCTCGAATGACTTGCCGTTGTACGGCCCCACCGTCTGGCCGGCGAGGAGATTCTGGGCGTTGATGACCGGCCGCCGGCGCTGATCGACCAGGCAGACCCAGACGAGCTTCTTCGTCTGGAACATCACCGAGACCGGGGAGGGGTTAGGGGTGGTGACGGTGGTGGTTCCGCCGGTTGTCTCGATGCCGCCCTGTCCGCTGTTATTCGACCCGCCGACGGCGAATATGCCGATGATCACCCCGACGACGGCCGCGAATCCGATCACCGCCAGCACCACTCGCGTCCGCCCTGGGGTGTGGGCTCTGCCGCCCGGCTCGATCACGCCCGGCACCGCCTCTGCGGGCTCGTCGGCATCAACCGTCGGCTTGTACTGCTCGATCAGCTCACTCTCGTCCACACCCAGGAAGCGCGCGTAGGCGGAGAGATCGGCCTCGGCCTCGGCGGCGGGCACGGCATCCCACCGGTCCTCCTCCATCGCGCGGAGGGTCTGGACCCGGACCTTGGTGACGCGCTGCACCTCGTAGAGGTCGATCCCCCTCTGGAGGCGGGCCTTGCGCAGGGCCTGGCCTACTTGCATCCGCATGCGACACCGATTGTCCAGCGTTTCGCGCGGACACGCTCACCTTCGACTTCACCCGTGGCCCTCAGACCTGGACGGTGCCCGCCGGCGTCACCAGCGCGACCTTCGATCTCTACGGCGCGCAGGGCGGGGCGGCAGGCTGCTCCGCAACTTCGGCGCACATATGCTCCTTGCCGAACACGACTGCCGGGCTCGGGGCACACGTCCACGGGACCATGGCGGTGACCTCGGGACAGGTCTTCCAGATCGCGGTGGGGGGCGCCGCTCCCGGTCTCGGGAACGAGAGCGGAGGGTTCAACGGCGGTGGCGGCATCAACGCCCAGTCCGACTTTCCCTCCAACCCCGGTGGTGGCGGAGGGGCCTCTGATGTTCGGGTGGGCGGCTCGCTCACCGACCGCATCCTCGTCGCAGCGGGGGTGGCGACGGAGGCGGTTCCAGCTACGCGACGCCAGCGGCCGGCGGAGTCCTCATCGTGGAGGGGGTTCGCACGGGGAGTGGCCAGATCCTGATCAGCTTCGATCCGGCCTCGGCTCTGGCGAAGAAGAAGTGCAAGAAGAAGAAAAGCGCTCGGCCGTGTCCGCCAAGAAGAAGTGCAAGAAGCGAAAGAAGTAGGCCCCTAACTATCCTTTCGGGTATGAGCACGCGCTCGTCCCGCGAGCCGGTTGAGACCGTCAGGCATCAGCTCAGGCCCCTGTTCGACCAGGTGGTCCTGAAGGAGCTGGACCAGGACCGTATGCGCCGGTCCGGCCTGGTCGTGCCCCAGGGCATCGACGAGCCGCCGCCGCAGCAGGGCATCGTGCTCGCCGTCGGGCCCGGCCTCGATTGGTGGGAGGGCGCGGGGGTCGACATGCCGGTGCAGCCCGGCGATCACGTCGTCTTCCCGTCGTCGGCCGGTGTCTGGGTCGAGATCGACGAGGAGCGGCTGCTCGTCTGCCGCGTCGGCGAGGTCCTCGGTGTGCTCGAGTCGCTCGAGACTCCGCCCGGCGACTCCTAGTCGAGTCACGGCCCGCAACTAACATCGCCGCGTGGACGAGGAACGTCGCAAGACACTCGAAGCGACGACCCGCTGGGATCCCGGCGCGGTGGAGGAACGCGTCTTCCGCGACTGGCTCGAGGGTGGCTACTTCCATCCTCCTGCCGAGGGGACGCCGGCGCAGAACTACTCGATCTCGATTCCGCCGCCGAACGTCACCGGGGCACTGCACATGGGTCACGCGCTCAACGGGACGGTGCAGGACACGCTGATCCGGCTCAACCGGATGAGGGGCCGCAACACCCTCTGGGTGCTCGGGACCGACCACGCGGGGATCGCCACGCAGGCGGTGGTGGAGAAGGAGCTTGTCTCCCAGGGCACTTCGCGCGAGGAGCTCGGCCGCGAGAAGTTCACCGAGCGCGTCTGGGAGTGGAAGGAGCAGTACGGCTCGACGATCGTCGAGCAGTACAAGCGGTTGGGCGCGTCCTGCGACTACGAGCGCGAGCGCTTCACCCTCGACGAGGGCTACGTGAAGGCCGTCTACAAGGTCTTCGTCGACCTCTACGAGAAGGGCTACATCTACCGGGACAACTACATGGTCAACTGGGACCCTGGGCTGGGGTCGGCCATCTCGGACCTGGAGATCGAAAACCGGGAGGTGACCGACACGATCTATGAGATCGCCTACCCGCTTGAGGAGGGGGATGGCGAGATCGTGGTGGCAACGGTCCGCCCGGAGACGATGCTGGCCGACACCGCCGTGGCCGTCAGTCCCGACGATGAGCGCTATCGCGGTCTGGTCGGCAAGAACGCGATCCTCCCTCTGGTCGGGCGCCGACTGCCGATGATCGCCGACGAGTACATCGATCCGGAGTTCGGGACGGGAGCGCTCAAGGTGACGCCGGGGCACGACATCAACGACTTTGAGATCGGTCGCCGCCATGGGCTGGAGGAAATCTCCGGGATCGGGGAGGACGGGCGGATCACCGACGCGGCTCCTGAGCGCTTCCGCGGAATGACCGTGGCCGAGGCGAACGAGGCCGTGGTTGCCGCGCTGCGCGAGGAGGGAGCGCTCCGCAGCGAGGAGCCGTACACGCACGCGGTTCCGTTCTCCCATCGTTCCGGCGAACGGATCGAGCCGCTCATCTCGCTGCAGTGGTTCTGCCGGATGGACGAGCTGGCGAAGCCGGCGGTCGAGGCGGTCGAGGACGGGCGGGTGCGGATCACCCCCGACGGCGCCCTGCGCCAATACCTCCACGGCATGGAGAACATCCCGCCCTGGACCCTGTCGCGCCAGCTCTGGTGGGGGCACCGGCTGCCGGTCTGGTACCGCGGCGACGAGACGTATGTCGGGGAGGAGCCGCCCGAGGGGGACGGCTGGGAGCAGGACCCGGACGTCCTCGATACCTGGTTCAGCTCGGCGCTCTGGCCGTTCGCGACGCTCGGCTGGCCGGACACGAACGCGCCCGAGCTCAAGGCCTTCTTTCCGACGGACGTGCTGGTGACCGCGCGGGACATCATCTCGCTCTGGGTCGCGCGGATGATCATGACCTCGCTCGAGTTCACCGAGCAGGTCCCGTTCACCGACGTCTACGTCCACTCGGTGATCCAGGCGCCCGACGGCCGGCGGATGAGCAAGTCGCTCGGCACCGGCATCGATCCGCTGGATGAGATCTCCGAGCACGGAGCGGACGCGCTGCGCTTCGGGCTGCTGGCGATGACCTCCACCCAGGACGTCCGCTTCTCGCAGGCGCGCGTCCAGCAGGGCCGCGACCTCGCCAACAAGATGTGGAACGCCTCGCGGCTGATCCTGATGGAGGCTCGCGACGACGTCGAGTCGGGCCCGCGCTCGAACGCGGTCGAGGACCGCTGGATCGCGTCGCGGTTGCAGCGCGCGGTTCGCTCCGTCAGCGAGTCCATCGAGGCCTATGACTTCGCCCACGCCGCCCTCGGCCTCTACGACTTCTTCTGGTCGGAGCTCTGCGACTGGTACCTCGAGATCGTCAAGCCGCGGCTCTACGACGGCGACGAGGACGCGTCTGCGACGCTGCTCTGGTCGCTCGAGCAGGTGCTGGCGCTGGCGCATCCGCTGATGCCCTTCGTCACCGAGGAGATCTACTCGTACCTGCCGGAGGCATCCGCGGAGGCGTTGGTCGTTCACCCGTTTCCGGAGGCCGATGACGCCCTCATCGACGGCGCCGCCGAGGAGGAGATCGGCAAAGCGATCTCCCTGACTCGTGCCCTCCGCCGCTGGCGCCAGTTGGCAGAGGTCCCCGTGAAGCAGGTGATCGCGGCCCGGTCGGATGACGTCCGGCCGCACGAGATGGTCGCGCGGCTGGCCAAGGTCGAGTTCTCCGACGACGGTGGTGAGCCGATGGCCAGCGTCGGCGGCGTCGAACTGCTGGAGACGGAGGGCGTGGACCCGAAGGCAGTGGCGGCCCGGATCGACGAGCGCCGCGAGAAGCTCCGTGCCGAGGTGAAGCGGGGCGAGGGCAAGCTGGGGAACGACGGCTTCGTGGCCAAGGCCCCGGCCGACGTGGTCGACGCCGAGCGGGAGAAGCTCGCCGCCTACCGGGCTGAGCTGGAAGAGCTGGGCGGATAGCGCGCTCCGACGAGATCCTGCACCGGCGCGAGGTCCTGGGCTGGAAGCTCGGGCTCGAGCGGATTCGGCGGCTGTGCACGCTGCTCGGGATGCCGCAGAACCGATTCGCGTCGATCCACGTGGTCGGTACCAATGGGAAGACCTCGGTCACGCGGATGACCGCCGCCCTGCTCGAGGCCCACGGTGTCTCGACCGGCGCCTACCTCTCGCCCCACATCCACTCCTGGCGGGAGCGGGTGATGATTCGCGGCGAGCCGATCTCGGAGGAGGCGTTCACCGACGCGCTGGAGCGGGCGGAGGAGTCGGCGCAGGTGGCCGACCGCGCTGCGGGCGACGAGGGCCCGGTCACCCAGTACGAGCTGCTGACTGCCGCGGCGTTCGTGGCGTTCGCGGCGGCTCGGGTTCAGTACGGGGTGATCGAGGCAGGGCTGGGTGGCCGCCTGGACGCCACCAACGTGATCCCGTCGAAGCTGACGGTGCTCACCTCCGTCGGCCTCGACCACACCGAGTGGCTGGGGGAGACCGTCGAGGAGATCGCTGCGGAGAAGCTGGCCGTCCTTCGGGACCACACGACCCTGATCGTCGGCGAGGTCCCGAGGGAGGTCGAGCCGGTGATCGCGCGAGAGATCGAGCGCAGACATGCTCAGCTCGTCCGTGTCGGCGTCGATGCAGGCGGCGATCCCGTCAGCTACCGCGATCGCAACCTCGCGCTCGCGGAATCGGCGACTGAACAGGCTCTGGGCCACCTCGACCCGGACGCGGTGCTGAGTCTGCAGGGGATCACGATCCCTGGCCGGGCTCAGCTCGTGCCAGGGGATCCGCCTGAGATCTTCGACGCGGCACACAACCCCGATGGCGCGCGGGCCCTGGCCGAGGCGCTCCCGGGGCTGACTGGCGGGGCCGACGTCGTCTGCTGCCTGGCCGTGCTCGAGGGGAAGGACGCGATTGGGATCATCAACGGGCTGGCGCGAGCCTGTTCGCACTTCGTCTGCACGGAGATACCGGCGGATGCGATCGAGGGCTCGGGCCGGCCGGGGGGCCGGGCGCGGCCGGCGCTCGAGCTCGCTGCGCTCTGTGAGAAGGCGGGAGTCGGTGCAGAGGCGGTCTCCGATCCGCTCCAGGCGTGGGACCGAGCACGAGAACTTGCCAAGGGGCGCGGGGGAGTCGCGCTTGCGGCTGGCAGCCACTACCTTCTCTCCTGCATATGGATAGAGAGGCCCGATCAGAGCTCCTGACGATGATGGGATTGGTGGCCATCGTCGTCGCGGTGGTGATCCTGGTCTTTTTCGCCTTCGGCTACGTATTCGGTCTGCTCTTCCTCTAACCGGAAACCAGCAAATCCCTTAACCCAGGCAGGGTTACACCCCCCGATAAGGAAGTACGTACACTCGCCGCCCCAACTCCCATGCCCCTCGCACTCTTCGGACTCTCCGGAGGGGTTGGCCTCTTCGTCAACCTCCTCATCGTCTTCCTGGTCGTCGTCTATCTGGCGCTGATCTGGTGGACCTACCTCGACGCGCGCCGCCGGATAGAGGATCCGGTTCTGATCGCCTGTGCGACGGCTGCGTCGATATTCCCCTTCCTGGGCACGGTCGTGTACACGATCCTGCGCCCGCCGGAGTACCTCGAGGATCGCGAGGAGCGCGAGCTCGAGCTGCGAGCGGCGGAGCTGGAGCTGCGGCAGCGGATCGAGCAATCCTGCCCGCACTGCGAGTACCCGGTCGAGCGGAACTACCTGCGCTGCCCCAACTGCGAGCGGCGCCTGCGTAACCCGTGTCGCAAGTGCCACAAGCCGCTCGATCCACGATGGGGAATCTGCCCCTACTGCGAGACCGAGGTCCGCAAGCAGCAGCGCCCGGAACGCGACACGCGGCGGACCGACCGGGCGCGCGCACAGCGTGCCGCCGGGCAGCGCTCATCCGGCAGCACACGGTCTTCGTCTGGCAGCTCCCGCTCGTCGTCCGACGGCCCGACCCGCCGGCAGGACCGCCCCGCAGTGGGAGCGCGTCCACCGCAGCGCCCGAGTGGCTCGAGCCGCTGAGCCGGACCTCGCGGTTTACCTGTAGGTTCCCGCCGCCGTGGCCACCGAGCGCACACTCATCCTCGTCAAGCCCGACGCCTTCGAGCGGCGCCTGACCGGCGAGGTCATCGCTCGGTTCGAGCGCAAGGGGCTCAGCCTCGTAGCGCTCAAGCTGATGCAGGCCGACGCTGAGATCGCCAACGTCCACTACGAGGAACACACCGATAAGCCGTTCTTCGGCGAGCTGGTCGGATTCATCACCGGCGGCGAGCTCGTGGCGATGGTGCTCGAGGGGCCGAACGCCGTGAAGGCGGCCCGCCAGGTGATCGGCGCCACCGACCCGATCGAGGCCGACGCGGGTTCGATCCGCGGCGAGTTCGGGACCGAGGTCACCTTCAATCTCGTGCACGGCTCCGACTCGCCCGAGTCGGCAGAGCGCGAAATCGGGATCTGGTTCCCAGAGCTGTAATCCTCGCTTCGAAGTCGCCGCAGCGCCGGGCGCTGCTGAAGGAGCTCGGCGTGGAGTTCCGGGCGATCGCCTCGGACGTCGAGGAGACCAGCGAAGGAGAGCCTCGTGAGGTGGTGCTGGCCAATGCCCTGGCCAAGGGGCGGGCCGTCGCTGCACGGCGGCGGATGGGAACCCTGGTGATCGCCGGCGACACCGAGGTCGTGGTCGATGGACGGGTCGTCGGCCAGCCCAGCTTCGAGGGCGAGGCACGCTGGTGTCTCGAGACCCTCTCCGGCCGCTCGCACGAGGTCCTCGGTGCGCTGGCGCTGTTCGGTCCAGACCGGGTCGATGGCGAGCCCACCGTCCGCACAGGGGTCGAGTCCAGCCGCGTCACCTTCGGGAAGCTCGATCAAGAGCTGATCGACCGGTACCTGGCCAGCGAGGAGTGGCGTGGGCGGGCCGGTGGCTACGCGGTTCAGGGACTCGGCTCGGCGCTCGTCGATGGGATCGAGGGAGACGTCTCCAACGTCATCGGCCTGCCGGTCCGGCTGCTTCTCGAGCTGGCTCCGGAGCTGTCCTCGCAATAGCCGCCGGATTCTTGCCCCATTTTGGGCATTTACCGCAAGCCGCTAGGCTGCGAGCGGTTGCTCATATTTTCGTTCACTGATGACCTTTCTGTCTTCGATAAGCCCTGCGCGCGACATGGCGGTCGACCTCGGGACCGCCAACACGCTCGTCTACGTCCGCGGCCGGGGGATCGTGCTCTCGGAGCCCTCGGTGGTCGCGGTCGACACCGCCACCGGTGAGGTTCATGCCGTCGGAGCCGAGGCCAAGCAGATGCTCGGGCGCACACCGTCGACGATCAACGCGATGCGCCCCCTGAAGGACGGCGTGATCGCCGACTTCGAGGTCACGGAGTCCATGCTGCGCTACTTCATCAAGCGCGCCAATCACAGCCGCTTCACCCATCCGAGGGTCGTCGTGTGCGTTCCTTCCGGGGTGACCGGAGTGGAGAAGCGAGCGGTGGAGGAGGCCTGCCTCGGCGCCGGTGCCCGCGAGGCCTATCTGATCGAGGAGCCGATGGCGGCCGCGATCGGCTCCGGACTCCCGGTGAGCGAGCCGACGGGCAGCCTGATCGTCGACATCGGCGGCGGCACCACCGAGGTCGCCGTGATCTCGCTCGGGGACATCGTCGTGTCGCAGTCGATTCGCGTCGGCGGCGACGAGATGGACGACGCCATCGTGAACTTCTGCAAACGCGAGCATCAGCTGCTGATCGGCCACCAGACTGCGGAGGACATCAAGCACGAGGCGGGCTCGGCGGCGCCGCTCAGCCAGGAGGTCGAGATCGAGATTCGCGGACGCGACCTGGCCTCCGGGCTCCCGCGCGCGGTGAAGCTCAACTCCGAGGACGTCCGCCAGGCCCTCGACGAGCCGATCGCGCAGATCATCGCGGCGGTCCGCGACACCCTCGACCGAACCCCGCCGGAGCTGGCGGGCGATCTGATGGAGCGCGGGATGATTCTGGCGGGCGGTGGCGCGCTCCTACAGGGCATGGCCGAGCGGATGGGTAAGGAATGCCAGGTGCCGGCCACGCTCGCCGAATCTCCACTGACTTGTGTTGCAACCGGATCCGGTCAGGCCCTCGAGGAGTTCGAGGCGATCAAGCGAGCGCTGAAGAACTCGAGGACCCGGAGGCGGTTCTAGGGGCCGGGGCTGAGGGGGAAACGCGGCCATGTATCTCCTGCAGCGTCCCGAGGACATCCCGCCGCGCCTGAGCAATCGCCTGAACCTCCGCATAGCCGTCCTGACCGCCGTGGTGATCGCGGCCATCGCCACGGTCCTGCTGCGGCTCTGGTCGCTGCAGGTGCTCGACGGCGCGCACTACCGGGCCCTGGCCCAGGACCACGGAGTCCTCGACGTCCGAGTTCATCCGCCCAGGGGCGAGATCCTCGATCGCAACGGCAAGGTCCTGGTCGACAACCGCACGGTGATGACCCTCGAGATGAGACCGTCCGACCTGCCGAGTGACCGGAATGCGCGCAGGGCCGAGCTCGCCCATCTGGGCAACCTGCTGGGGCTCTCACAGGGGGCGATTCGCCGCAAGGTTCGGGAGACGCCGCAGTACGCCGGATACCCGGTGGTGCTTCGACAGGGCGTCGACCGGCGCCTGCTCTTCTACCTGCTCGAGAACAAGGACAGCTTCCCCGGCGTCAGTGTCGAGCGCACCTATGTCCGCGACTACAAGGACGGGTCCCTTGCCGCCCACGTCCTCGGGCTCGTCGGGCAGGTCACCCCGCATCAGCTGACCCGGCCGGCCGACCGGAGCCTGCGGCCCGGCGATGTCATCGGTCAGGCGGGGGTCGAGTACACCTACGACAAGTTCCTCCGCGGCACCGCCGGCAGCCAGCGGATTCAGGTCGATGCGCTCGGCCATCCTCGGGGCCGACTCGGCAGCAGCCCCGCCCGGGCCGGCGACAACCTCCGCCTGACTCTGGACTCCGGCCTGCAGGCCGTCGGCGAGGCGGAGCTACGGGCCAAGGGCTTGCCGGGGGCCTTCGTCGCAATGAACGTCCGTACGGGCGCGATCCTCGGGATGGGCTCGTATCCCACGTACGACCCGTCCTTCTACACCCAGCCGCACACCAAGCAGCAGTACGACGCGTTCGGCAATCGCCCCGGCGACCCTCTGGTCGATCGCGCCGATCAGGGCGGCTATCCCACTGGTTCGGCCTTCAAACCGATCACCGCCACCGCCGCGCTCGAGGACCACCTGATCTCTCCGAGCACGATCTTCGACGACACCGGATCGCTCGACATCGGCGGCATCACCCTCCACAACGCGGGCGGAGCCGCGAACGGCCCTGTGGACATGAGCACCGCGCTGAAGGTCTCCTCCGACGTCTATTTCTACAACCTGGGCCTGCACGCGCAGGCGAGTGGCAACGGGGGCCAGATCCAGGACTGGGCCTTCAAGTACGGGCTGGGCCGCAAGCCGGGAATCGACATCCCGGACGCGACGTCGGGCCTGATCCCGACCCCCGCCTGGCGCGACCGGGTCTACCGCGACCACTCGAACCCGTACATCGACCGCCCCTGGACGCAGGGGGACAACGTCAACCTCGCCGTCGGACAGGGGGACGTCCAGGTCACACCACTGCAGCTGGCTCGCGCCTACGCGGCGCTCGCCAACGGCGGCACGCTGGTCACCCCGCACCTCGGCGGGCGCATCGTCGACGTCCACGGCAAGACGATCAAGACGATCGATCCGCCTCCGCAGCACCACCTGCGAATCTCGAACGAGACCCGCAGCGTGATTCTCGGCGGCATGCACCGAGCGGCCGACGAGCCGGGCGGCACCTCCTATCCGGTCATGGGCAGCTTCCCCATCCCCGTCGCGGGGAAGACCGGTACCGCGCAACGGGACGGGCAACAGGACCAGTCCTGGTACGGGGTGATCGCGCCCTACAACAACCCGCAGATCGTCGTCACCGTGACCGTCGAGCGTGGTGGTTTCGGTGTCGAGTCGGCGGCGCCGATCGCGCGCGCCATCCTCGAGCGCTACTTCAGCCTCAACGGGGGCTCGGCGGGGTCCGTGGACACAGCGGCGGCGAGAGCCGCGGGGCCGGGCTGATGGAAGCCGCGAAGCCATCGCTCACCATCGCCCCGCGCCGGTCGAGAGCCGTCGAGTGGCTCAATCTCCGCCGGATGGACGGTCTTCTGCTGGGGGCCGCGGCCGGGCTGATCGCCTTCAGCGTCTTCACCCTGGCGACCTCCACCCGCAATGAGATCGCCGGGCGGCCGCTGTACTTCGTCGAGCGGCAGGCGCTCTACGCCGTGATCGGCATCGCACTGATGATCGCCATCAGCCGGATCGACTACACCCGCCTGCGCGACCTGCGGTTGACGATCTACTCGGCGATGGTCGGATCGATCGCCCTGGTGCTCCTGGTGGGAACGGCGGTGCGCGGCTCGAACCGCTGGATCGATCTGCCCTTCTTCCAGTTCGAGCCGTCCGAGCTCGCGAAGGTCCTGCTCTGCGTCTCGCTCGCGGCCTTCGTCTACGAGCGGGTGAGGCGCCCCTTCGGCGTGCGCCAGACCGTCGTCCTGCTGGCGCTCGGACTCGCTCCGGCTGCGCTGGTCTTCCTGCAGCCGGACCTCGGGACCGGCATCGTGCTCGTCGCCATCGCCCTCGCGATCCTGTTCGTCGCCGGGATTCCCTGGCAGCACTTCGCTGCCGTTGGCGCGGCCGTCGTCCTGATCGGCGCGGGCGTCTACGCGGCCGGGTCGGCGGCCGGCGTCCAGTTCCTCCACGGCTACCAGCAGGATCGGCTCACCGCCTTCCTGCATCCGAGCAACGACCCGAGCGACGCGAGCTACCAGGTGAACCAGGCGGTGATCGCCGTCGGCTCGGGCAAGGAGGTGGGGCGGGGGAACGACGCCACCCAGACCGAGCTGCTCTTCCTGCCGGAGCGCCACACCGACTTCATCTACGCCGTCATCGGAGAGCGCTTCGGGTTCCTCGGTGCCGCGTTCGTCGTCTTCCTCTACTCCGTCCTGTTCTGGCGTGCGATCCGCGTGATGAGGATCTCGAGAAGCTTCTACGGGACGATGATCGCCGGAGGGGTGGTGGCGATGCTCGCCCTGCAGGTGATCGTCAACATCGGGATGAACCTCGGACTGATGCCCGTCACCGGGATCACGCTTCCCCTGATGAGCTATGGCGGCTCCTCGGTGCTCGGCACCTTCCTGGCGCTGGGCATCCTGCAGAGCATCCACGCGGACGCACGCGATGCGCGGTCTGGCTAGGGGGAACTCTTTCAGTCTCGTTGAACGTAGACGCTACATTCGGCGCCCGGCCCGGGGGACGTATCCAACTTGGAAGCTAGGAAGACATGTACCGCAAGCAGGTGCGCCGTCGACGGGCGGTGCTGTTGCTGCTCGTCGCCGCCTCACTGACACTGCTCAGCCTCTACTACCGCGAGGGCAACGCGGGGCCGCTGCATGGGGCGGAGAACGTGGTCTCGACCATCTTCTCCCCGATCTCGAGCGTGACCGACCGGGCGCTCAAGCCCGTGCGCGACACCGTCAACTGGTTCCACGAGACGTTCGACGCGCGCGGCGACAAGGCCCAGTTGCAGGACCAGGTGGCGAGCCTGCGCAACCAGCTCGCCCGGGAGCAGACCCAGCAGGGCGAGGCCAAGGAGCTGTCAGCGCTCAACGAGCTGACCAGCGGCGGCATCGTCCCGGACGGCACGACGCCGGTCACCGCGCGGGTCGTGGGCCGCTCCCCGACCGTCTGGTACTCGACGGTGACCATCGACAAGGGGTCGGGCGACGGAGTTCGGGTCGATGACCCGGTGGTCGCCGCGCAGGGCCTCGCCGGGAAGATCACACAGACGACACCGAACACCGCACAGGTGACGCTGATCACCGACGCAGACAGCGCCGTGACCGCACGTGTGCAGCCGAGCGGGGCGACAGGCGTCGTCGAGCCCAACGTCGGCAATCCCAACGACCTGCAACTCGACTTCCTCGAGCGCGGCTCCCAGATCGCGGAGGGGCAGATGGTCCTCACGGCCGGGTTCTCGACGGGGAACCTGGGATCGATATTCCCGCCCGGAATCCCGATCGGCAAGATCACCCATGCCTCGGTCGAGGAGCAGCAGGCCTACCAGCGGGTGCACCTCTCGCCGTTTGCGGACCTGCGGAACATGGACTTCGTCAAGGTGCTGACCACCCACTCCGGCGGTGGCTCGAAGTGATCCTGACCCCGGGGATCATCGCCAGGCTGGTCGCGCTCTGCGCCTTCGTCGCCGTGGCCCAGATCGTCTGCTTCTCGAAGATGGACGTGTTCGGGTCGAGCCCGGACATCGCCCTGCTCGTCGTCTTCTCCCTGGGCGTGATGGGCGGGAGCCTCACCGGTGCGGTCGTCGGCTTTTCGATGGGTCTGCTGATCGACTGCCTGCTGCTCGAGACGCTCGGAGGGTTCGCGCTCACCCTGTTGTCCGTGGGGTACGTGGCCGGCCGCTATCGCGAGACAGTCGGGCGGCCAACCCGCGGCGCCGTCCCCCTGCTCGGCGGGGCACTGACCCTGCTTGGCGCTCTGGTGATCGCGGCGATCCAGATCGGCACCGGAATAGACGCGAACGTCAGCGTCTTAGTCCTGCGTGATGCGGTGATTAAGAGCCTGATCGGCGCGGCATTGGCGATTCCCGTCCTCCTTCTCGTCAGACTGGTGGTGCGCTCCGCGCTCGTCGACGAGCGAAGAGGGGCCCGGCGGACATCGATCCGAGGGGGCTCCGTTAGGAGCCACCCGATTAACGAAGGTCCCGTGGAGCCGTAGAAACCATGATGTACCGGCGCACACCCGAAGGCGAGCCAGAGCGGCGGACCTCGCCGCTGGCTCTCCGGATCTCGATCCTGACCGGCCTCGCGATCGCGATCTTCGCCGTGCTCTTCCTGCGCCTCTGGTACGTGCAGGTGCTCTCGGGCGACAAATACCGGACCCAGGCCAATGACAACCGGATCCGCGAGATCCGCGTCCAGGCTCCACGGGGCGACATCCTCGACCGAAACGGCAAGGTGATGGTCGCGAATCGCACGGAGCTCGCCGTCGAGGTCAGCCCACAGGACCTGCCGGCTCCAGGACGAGCCCGCGCGCGGGAGCTCCATCAGCTCTCCACCGTCACCGGGATGTCCATGGCGGAGATCCAGAAGGCGCTCAAGAATCCCGAGCCGGCCGCCCCGGGTGGCCCGCTGATCGTGAAGAAGGGCCTCGGCGTCAACAAGGTCTATTACCTGCGCGAGAACCAGTCGAGCTTCCCCGGGGTCAGCGTCCAGCGGGTGTTCACTCGCGAGTACAAGGACGGGGACACGGCGGCCCACCTGTTCGGCAACGTCGGCGAGGTGACCGCCCAACAGCTCAAGGAGCCCCGCTACGCAGGTCTCACTCAGGGCGACACGGTCGGCCAGTCGGGCATCGAGTACGAGTACGACAGATTTCTCCGAGGCAAGGCCGGGACCGACCGCGTGCAGGTCGATGCCCTCGGGCGCCCGACCGAGCAGCTCCGAAGCCAGCCCGCACAGGCCGGAGACGACGTGCGGCTGACGGTCGACGAGGGGCTGCAGAGCTATGCGGAGGGCGCGCTCGACTCCTTCGGCCTGCCCGGAGCGTTCGTCGCGATGAACGCGCAGAACGGCGACATCCTGGCCATGGGCTCAGCCCCGACCTTCGACCCGTCGATCTTCACCCACCCGATCACCCAGAGCCAGTACCACGCGCTCACCTCGCGCAAGACCGACGCGCCGCTCGCGAACCGGGCGATTCAGGGCCTCTATCCCACGGGGTCCGCCTTCAAGCCGATCACGGCAACCGCGGCCCTGCAGAACCACCTGATCGCCCCGAACACCATCTTCAACGACACCGGGTCGCTCCGGATCGACAACAACCAGGTCCTCCACAACGCCGGCCACGCCATCAATGGGCCGATCGACATGAGCGACGCGCTCAAGGTCTCCTCGGACATCTACTTCTACAACCTCGGCATGAAGGCCAAGGCCTCCAAGGGCGGCGGAATGATTCAGGACTGGGCGCGCAATTACGGCCTGGGGGAGAAGACGGGGATCGACTTGCCGGCCGAGGTCGACGGGCTGATTCCGAACCCTGCCTGGCGCAACCGCCTCTACCAGGAGCACCTCACCGACCGCCCCTGGAGCGTCGGCGACAACATCAACCTGGCGGTCGGCCAGGGCGATCTGGAGGCGGACCCGCTGCAGATGGCCGTCGCGTACGCCGCGCTCGGCAACGGCGGGAAGGTCCTGACCCCGCATCTCGGCGATGACATCGAGAGCGCCACCGGCCGGGTCATCGAGGAGATCCGGCCCTCGCCGCGCCGCCAGCTCAACATCTCGCCCACGACCAGGGACACGATCATGAGCGGGCTCACCCGCGCGGCCATGGAGCCGGGCGGCACCTCCTATCCCGTGTTCGGGCATTTCCCGTTCGAGGTCGCGGGCAAGACCGGAACGGCGCAGCGCCCGAACCAGCCCGACCAGTCCTGGTACATCGTCCTCGCGCCGGCGAAGAACCCGCAGATCGTGGTCGCCGTGACGCTCGAGCGCGGTGGGTTCGGGGCCGACACGGCCGCCCCGGTCGCCGCCCGCATCCTCGAGCACTACTTCAACCTGCCGATCACGCCGACCGCCTCGTCGAGCACCGCCGGGCAGGGGGGCACGCACGAGTGATTACGGCACGATCCAACCCGACCTCTACCCTCATCTGTAAGTAGCCATGGAGGCAGCACCACTCACACTGCGGCCGACCCGTTCGCGAATCGGCGAGCGGCTGGGCATCGCCTACTTCGACGGCATCCTGTTCGGCGCCGCCGCTGCGCTGATCGCGTTCAGTTGCTTTACCCTCGCGGTCGCGACGCCCAATGACGTGCCCGGCCAGCCGCTCTTCTTCGCCATGCGGCAGGGGATCTACGCACTGATCGGCATCGCCCTCATGTTCGCCGTAGCCAAGATCGATTACTCGCGCTTCCGCGAGATCCGTGTCGGCATCTACTCGCTGATGATCGGCTCGATCTGCCTCGTGCTGCTCTTCGGAGCGGCCGCGCGCGGTTCTCGCCGCTGGATCGAGCTTCCCTACTTCCGCTTCCAGCCCTCTGAGCTGGCCAAGCTGCTGCTCGTCGTCGCCCTCGCGGCGTTCGTGATCGAGCGCACCCGCCGAGGCACCCCCGCGCGCCAGACCCTCCGCATACTGGCGCTCGGCCTCGCCCCGGCCGGACTCGTCTTCCTGCAACCCGACCTCGGCACGGGAATCGTGCTGGTGGTCATCACACTGACAATTCTTTTCCTCGCCGGGATACCGTGGAAGCACTTCGCGATCATCGGTGGCGTGGCGGCACTCGCTGTCAGCTTCGTCCTCGTCATCGCCCCGGCAACCGGCCTGCCGAGCCCGCTACACGGGTATCAGCAGGACCGGCTCACTGCATTCCTGCATCCCAGCAATGACCCAAGCGACGCGAGCTATCAGGTCAATCAGAGCGTCACTGCCATCGGTTCCGGTGAAAAGACCGGCCGCGGCAGCAATTCGACGCAGACCGAGCTCCTTTTCCTTCCCGAGCGGCACACGGACTTCGTGTTCGCCGTGATCGGGGAGCGCTTCGGCTTCCTGGGAGCCGCATTCGTACTGTCCCTATACGCCCTGCTTATCTGGAGAATGCTGCGCATTCCGACGCTCTCCAAGAACTTGTACGGGACCCTGATCGCCGGCGGCATAGCCGCCATGCTCATGTTCCAGATCCTGGTCAACGTGGGCATGACACTCGGCGTCATGCCGGTAACCGGCATCACCCTGCCCCTCATGTCTTACGGAGGGTCATCGGTGCTCGCCACTTTCCTGGCGATCGGGCTCCTGCAGAGCATCCACGCACAAGCGCGGATCAGCTCTGGCACTCGCAGCAGGGCGCCAATCCCACTGTTGCGCTGAGCCACCGAGAGCACACCCACACCAACACCTCTGTGCACGGATCCGCCAATAGCGGTCCCGCGTACCTGTGGGCTGTGGTTGCGCGAGGGTGCTCCGCAAGGAGCAACCCGTTTGGTGGCCGGAAAGGAACCACATGAAGAAGAACATCCTCGTCAGCGTCGATAGCGGTGAGACCCGCGTCGCCGTGCTCGAGGCGAAGGGCAGCCCCATTGAGGGCAAGCGTCCCAAGAAGGCTGCCCCAACCAACGAATGGAAGGTCGCCGAGCTCTACGTGGAGCGCCGCGGCCGCCGCTCGATCGTCGGCAACATCTACAAGGGCAAGGTCGACAACGTCCTGCCCGGGATGGAGGCGGCGTTCGTCGACATCGGCCTGGAGCGAAACGGCTTCCTCCACGTCGACGAGATCGTCCTGCCCGACGGCAAGGCCGTCCCCAAGCGGGGTCGCGGCCGTGGCCGCCGGATCGACGAGCTCATCAAGCCCGGCCAGGAGATCATCGTCCAGGTCGTCAAGGACCCGCTGAAGACGAAGGGCGCGAGGCTCTCGATGCAGCTCTCGATCGCCGGCCGCTACCTGGTCTACATGCCGCAGGGCGGCGGGATCGGCGTCTCCAAGCGCCTCCCCGACGGTGAGCGGACCCGTCTTCGCAAGCTGATCGACAAGGTCGATATCGGCAAGGGCGGCGTGATCGTCCGCACCGCCGCGCAGGGCGCGAAGAAGGAGGACTTCGTCCGGGAGATCTCCTACCTGCACCGCCTCGACGAGGTCGTGCAGGAGCGGGCCGAGAAGTCCGACGTCGGCCAGATGGTCTTCCAGGAGGCCGACCTCTCGATCCGCGTCGTCCGCGACGTGCTGGTCGAGGAGTTCGAGGGAGCGATCATCGACGACCCGAAGCAGCACGATCGGGTCACCAAGTTCCTGCAGCGGACGGCGCCGGAGCTCGCCGACCGAGTCGAGCTCTACAAGGGCAAGCCGGGGCTGCTCGAGAAATGGGACGTCGAGAAGGCGTTCGACTCGGTGCTCTCGCGCCGCGTCGACCTCCCCTCGGGCGGTTACCTCATGATCGACTACGCCGAGGCGCTGACGGTGATCGACATCAACACCGGCAGCTTCACCGGCAAGGGCAAGGGCCGGCTCGAGGACACGATCACGAAGGTGAACGTCGAGGCCGCCGAGGAGGTCGTGCGCCAACTGCGGATGCGCGACATCGGAGGGATCATCGTCATCGACTTCATCGACATGGCGCGGGCACGAAACCGCGATCAGGTCCTGAAGACCCTGCGTTCGGCGCTGGACGAAGACCGGACCAAGACCTACGTGGTCGAGGTCTCACCGCTCGGCCTCGTCGAGATGACGCGCCAGAACGTCACGGACGGCGTTCGCGAGATCCTCACCAAGCGCTGCCCGACCTGCGACGGCGAGGGCGTGGTCAGCTCCGAGGAGACCGTGGCGATTTCAATCGTCCGGAAGCTCCATGAGCTGGTCGAAGAGCAGCCGAAGCCGGAGGCCTATCTGATCCGGGTCAACCCACGGGTGGCAGCGGAGCTGCTGTCTGCGGATTCGGGTCTCACCGATCTCGAGGAGGAGACCGGCAAGCGCTTCCACTTCGAGGGTGGCGACGCGCTGCCGCTCGACACATTCCACGTCGGTGAGACCGGCGGCCGGGATGAGATCGAGCAGCGCGCGCTGCCGTTCCAAGTCGGCGAGGAGGTCCTCGTCTCGATCGAGGAGCCCCACATGTACAACGTCGACGACGCCGTGGCCCGGGTCGACTCCTACATCGTCAGCGTCGCGGGCGCCGGTCCTCACGTCGGAGAGCAGCGGATGGTGCGGATCGAGAGCGTCGGGCGCTCCGCCGCGACCGCCGCCCTGCTGGATTCGGATGGGAACGTTGTGCAGCCGGGCGCCAATGGAGATGGCGGCGAGAAGCTAGAATCTCGCGGTTCCAGCGGGCGGGGACGTCGCGGAAGCAGGGGCGGAAGGCGACGGTCCCGCGCGGGCAGCAAGGACTAGGCAACTACAGAGAAAGCTCATGGCCAGCTACGCAGTGATCGAGACAGGCGGCAAGCAGTACCGCGTCGAGAAGGGCTCGACCCTTCTCGTCGATCGCCTGACCGCGAAGGAGGGCGACAAGGTCGACCTCCGCCCGGTCGCCTTCCGCGACAAGGAGATGGTGCTCGGCAAGGACCTCGAGAAGGTCAAGGTCGAGGCCAAGGTCGCCGGCCATGAGCGGGGGCCGAAGATCCGCGTCTTCAAGTACCGCGCGAAGAAGGGCTACCGCAAGCGCGCCGGCCACCGCTCCGAGCTCACCCGCCTCGAGATCACCGACGTCAAGATGCTCGCCAGGAAACCAGCATCAACCGCGGCCACAAAAACCCCAGCATCAACGGCGGCCACAAAAACCGCCGCAGGATCAAAGGAGGAAGCCGCAGATGGCTCATAAGAAGGGACTCGGATCGAGCCGGAACGGCCGCGACTCCAACCCGAAGTACCTCGGCGTCAAGGTCTTCGCCGGCCAGGCGGTCAACGGCGGCGAGATCATCGTGCGTCAGCGTGGCACCCGGTTTCGCCCGGGAGACGGCGTCGGCATCGGGCGTGACCATTCGATCTTCGCGGTCCGCCCCGGCGTCGTGCAGTTCAGCACCGGCCGCCGCGGCCGGACGATCTCGGTCGTCGACGGCGACTAGTCACACCTCCCGCTGGACCGGCTGTCCGGGATTTTTGACATCCGGTAGGTAGTCGCGGGGTGCCCGCGGCCGTATCTTGAGCGCATGGCGGCCCCTCTGATCGGAGTGACGACGTCGGAGGTACGCGTTGCGGAGGAGGTGCACCGGGCGGCGGAAGGGGAGCCGCCCCGCGCGGAAATGGCCCTCGGCCTCACGTACCTGAAGGCCATCGAGCGGGCGGGTGGCATCCCGGTCGCCATCCCGCCCCTCGGGCCGGAGGCGGTGACGCCGCTGGTGGAGCTGCTCAGCGGTCTCTGCCTTTCGGGTGGGCCGGACATCCATCCCTCCGCATACGGTGCGGACGCCCACCCGGCGCTCGGGCCGACCTGGCGGGAGCTCGACCTGGCCGAGATCGCGCTGGCCCGTGCGGCCGACCGGCGAGGGCTGCCGATCCTCGCGATCTGCCGCGGCGCGCAGGCGCTCAACGTGGCCAGGCGGGGAACGCTCTTCCAGCACCTGCCGGAGACCGGGGGCGAGGTGAACCACCGCCCCGGCGACTATGGCCCCGACGTCGCCCACTCTGTGGAGATCGAGCCGGACAGCCTGCTCGCGGAGGCGCTCGGCGCCACGAAGCTCGACGTGCCTCCTACCACCACCAGGCGGCCGACGAGCTCGGCCGCGAGCTGCGTGCGGTGGCCTGGTCGCCGGACGGAGTCGTGGAGGGGATCGAGGCGATCAACCGCGGCTTCGTGATTGGGGTGCAGTGGCACGCCGAGGGCGACACCCCCGAGAACGGCCGGTTGTTCCGGAGCTTCGTCAAGGCGGCGACGCGCCACGCCTCCGCTCGCATTGACCGGGTTCCGATCCCGGCATAGGCCGAAACCCGCCTGGATTTGACGCGTGGGCCCGTGTTAGGTTGGCGCGGTGATGCGCCGACCCGGATGGTTGGCGGCGCTCCTCATCCTCACCGCGTCCGCCTGGCTCTCGATCACGGCAAGTGCCGGTGCCGACACGTCCCCGGAGCAGCGCCAGCTCGTTTCGACGTACTCCCCGGAGTTGATGCTCCGGGAGCAGACGGACAAGCGGAATTGCAACACCACGGAGGAGCAGTACAACCCGCCGACCACGGTGAACAACACGGTGCTGGGGAACCCGCAGGTGAAGCTCGTCCATTACGTCAACGGCAAGGACGTGACGATCAAGAAGGGCCCCACAGCGGCCGACATCGCCCGCCTGGATGACACCTACTACCTGGACCTTCCAGGCGACCCCCTCGACGTCCACTGCCCCCGCCAGGGCTCCTACCCCACGGACTTCGCAAGGCTCAGGGCCGACGGCAAGGCGCCCGCGCTCACCTACGCCCACATCGCCACGGAGCCGGGCCACTCCGGGTTCGTCGTCCAGTACTTCTTCTTCTACTACTTCAATCAGTTCAACGACGTTCACGAGGGCGACTGGGAGGGCATGCAGATCGCCTTCGACGCCGACAGCGCGGCGCAGGCCCTGCAGGACGGGCCGTCCCAGATCGCGCTGTTCCAACACGCCGGGGGAGAGCGCGCCAACTGGGATGACACCAAGGTCCAGAAGAACGGGACCCATCCGATCGTCTATCCGGCGGCTGGGTCGCACGCCACCTTCTTCGACGATGCGATCTACATCCAGAACGGATCGCACGGGTCGGGGGTGGGGTGCGACAACACCTCGAAGCCGGTGGTCCAGTCGGACCCGGCGCCGATCATCGTGCCCACGGCCGCCGCGCCCGGCAGCGAGTTCCAGTGGCTCGGCTTTCTCGGGCACTGGGGTCAGCGCGAGAAGGGCTTCAACAACGGCCCTCAGGGGCCTACGACCAAGAGGCAGTGGCTGCAGCCGTTCACCTGGATGGACGGGATCCGACAGGACAGCCCGAGGCTGCCGGGGGGAGCGATCCTGGGACCTGCCGCCTCAACGGCCTTCTGCGGCGCGATCGCGGGGATCTCGGGGTTCATCAACCTCGAGGCCAAGACCACGCTTGGGGCGATCGGCCTCGGCATTGCCCTGCTTCTCCTCATCTTCGTGCCTCCGATGTTCACCCGCTGGCGCCCGGTGGACATCTCGACCCTGCGACATAAGTGGACCGTGGGCCAGCTTCTCCGCGGGGCGCGGCAGCTCTACGGCCGGCATTGGCGCACCATGCTCGCGATCGCCCTGAGTGGCTTCCTGATCCTTGCGGCCATCCAGGGAATCCAGTACGTCTTCACGCAGCTCACCGGGAGCGGCGATATCCGGATCCATCCGTTCGGACTGACGCTCGAGTTCAACGGCTCGATCGGAGTCATTGCTCACCCGATCGGTTTCGCCCTCGTCTCCGGGGCGGTCGTCGCCTTCGTTCGCCTGCGCGAGGAAGGTAAGAACTCAGGCGTCCTCCAGGACTACAGGGCGATCGGGGCGCGACTCTGGCGTGTGGTTGGTGCCCAGCTGCTGGTCGAGGTGTTCCTGGCCCTGATGGTCATCACCGTCATCGGAATCCCGTTCGCCGCCTACTTCTACGTCGCCTGGCAGTTCGTACAGCAGGAGGTCCTGTTCGAGGATCGCTCGATCCGGGCGTCGCTGCGCGGCAGCCACGCACGAGTCCGCGGCCACTGGTGGCGCACGGTGGTGGTTGTCGGGATACTCGCGCTGATCGGAATCGTCATTGGCCCTGTCCTCGGCTTCTTCCTGATCTTCCTCAACCTCTCGGCGGTCCTGGTCAATCTGATCGGATCGATCGTCTTTGCGCTGGTCATCCCGTACGTCGCCCTGGGGCGGACGCTGCTCTATCTGGACCTCTGTGCGCGTGAGGAGGCCGAGGAGGCGGCCGGTGTGACAAGGCGACGCTGGTACTCGAGGCCACGGCCGGCGACGGAGACGGGATAGGAGCCCCACTGGGCTCGCCGCCGACGGCTACCTTCGCGGCGTGCTCTTCGATCGAGCGAAGATCCACGTGGAGGCCGGCCGCGGCGGCGATGGCGTGGTCAGCTTTCGCCGCGAGGCGCATGTGCCGCGCGGCGGGCCTGACGGCGGCGACGGTGGCCGCGGCGGCGACGTCGTGCTCGTCTGCGACGCCCAGCGCCGCGATCTCTCCTCGCTGGGGCGCAGCCGCCACTTCCGCGCGGGCCGCGGCGAGCATGGGAAGGGCAAGCGCCAACACGGCGAGCAGGGGGAGGACCGCGTGATCCCGGTTGCGCCGGGAACGGTCGTCCACGGGCTTGACGGCTCGGAGACCGAGCTGCTCGCCGACGGCCAGCGACTGGTCGTCGCCCGCGGCGGCTCCGGCGGCCACGGGAACAAGCGCTTCGCGACCTCGACTCGCCAGGCACCGCGTTTCGCCGAGCGGGGGCTGGAGGGCGAGTCCGGCGAGATCGCGCTGCATCTGAAGCTGCTCGCCGACGTCGGGCTGGTCGGGCTGCCCAACGCCGGGAAGTCGTCACTGCTCGCGCGATTGACGAGGGCCGATCCGAAGGTCGCCGGCTACCCGTTCACCACCCTCGAGCCCAATCTGGGCACGATCGAGCTGGAGGACCGCCAGCTGGTGCTCGCCGACATCCCGGGCCTGATCGAGGGTGCCGCCGAGGGCGCCGGCCTCGGCCACGAGTTCCTCGCTCATCTCGAGCGCTGCCGGTTGCTCATCCATCTGGTCGAGGTGGCGCCGTCCGAGGGAGATCCCGAGTCGAGCTACGTAACGGTCCGCGGGGAGCTGGCCGGGTACGGCGCGGGGCTCGACGCTCTGCCGGAGATCATCGCGCTGTCGAAGATCGACTTGATTCCGGAGGACGAGGCCCAGGGTGCGGTCGGCGCATGGCGCGAGCGCCATGGGTCGCACGCAGTCGATGTCCTCGGAATCTCTTCAGCGACCGGCGCAGGCATCGACCTGCTGACCCATGCGATCTTCGCCGCGCTCCCCGCCGAGGCGGCTCCCGTCGCGGCGGGCGACGGCGAGTTCGAGGCGGAGCATCGCGTCTACCGTCCCGGGGATGAGGAGGGCTTCGACGTGGTCCCTGAGGGCGACGGCCGGTTCCGCATCACCGGCCGCGGCATCGAGCTGCTGATCGCCCGACATGACCTCGAGAACCCCGAGGCGCTCGACTATCTGGAGAAGAGGCTGCGCGAGATCGGCGTGATCGCTGCCCTGCAGCGAGCCGGCTTCGAGTCCGGCGACGAGGTGGTCGTCGGCGATCTCGAGTTCGAGCTGGACCCGGGATGATTGCGCCATGACCGTGGTCGCAAAACTCGGCTCGTCGATCGTGGCGGGTGAAGACGGTGCGTTGCGCAGCGACGTGCTCGACAGCGTCTGCGCGCAGGTCGCCGAGCTGCACGCCGGCGGCGAGAACGTCGTGATGGTCACCTCGGGCGCGATCGCCCGCGGGATGCGGATGATGGAGCTGCCGGCGCGGCCCTCGGCGATCGATGAGCTCCAGGCCGCCTCGGCGGTCGGTCAGGGAAGTCTCTTCCGGGCCTACGAGGAGCGCCTGGCGAAGGGCGACGTGCACGCAGCGCAGGTCCTGCTGACCGCATCCGATCTCCAGCTCCGGACCCAATACCTGAACGCCCGCCAGACGCTGAGCCGGCTGCTCGACTGGCGCGTGGTCCCCGTCGTGAACGAGAACGACACCACGGCAACCGACGAGATCACCTTCGGCGATAACGACTTCCTGGCGGCGCAGGTGGCGATCATGCTCGAGACGCGGCTGCTGGTGCTGCTCACCGATCAGACTGGGCTCTACACCAAGGACCCGCGACGCCATGACGACGCCGAACTCGTCTCCGAGGTCACCAGCGAGTCACAGCTCGCCGGATACGAGATCGGAGAGCACACCTCGCCCTTCGGCCTGGGCGGGATGCGCAGCAAGGTCGCAGCCGCGGGAATGGCCGGAGCGTCCGGCATCGGTGCGGTGATCTGCGACGGGACGGCCGATGGCGCGCTGCTGGCAGCCGCCGAAGGCGACACGGTCGGAACCCGCTTCACCCCCCATCCGGAAAGGGCGTCGAGCTTCAAGCTCTGGCTCCGCTACGCGAAGCCGAGCCACGGCAAGTTGCGGGTGGATGACGGCGCAGCGCGCGTGCTGCGCGAGAGAGGCAGCAGCCTGCTGCCGGTCGGGATCACGGAGGTCGAGGGGGAGTTCGACGCCGGCGACGCCGTGGACGTGACGAGCGACGGCAAGACGATCGGCAAGGGCATCGTCAACTACTCCGCCGAGGAGCTGCGCCGCATCAAGGGCATGCGGACCGACAAGGTTCGCGAGCTGCTCCCGCACGCTTCGGAAGAAGCGGTGCACCGTGACTACTTCGTCCTGACCTGACGCCGGATAGGCTGGATCTGATGGTTAGAGCCGGTGCATGCAGTTCGGCTTGGTTTGTACTCGCATTCGTCGCGCTCGGTTTGGCAAGCCCGGCCTCGGCGGCGACGATCGGGCAGATCCCACCCGTGGATCCGCCGACCACCACATGCGGCAACACCTTTGACCAGTTGCAACCGACGGTCACCGGCGGCACTTCCTATGTCGTTCCCTCGACCGACGGGATCGCCAATTGGACGGTGACCTCCTGGAGCACGAAGTCCTCCTCCCCCGGGGAGTCGATGACGTTGAAGATGTTCCGCAAGGCAGGGGATCCGGATGTCTACAAGGCCATCGCCCACGAGGGGCCGCACAGCCTCGTTGCGGGCGTAAACACCTTCCCCGCCCACCTCGAAGTCCAGGCGGGCGACGTTCTTGGAGTCAACTCGACCCCGGGCTCATGCGTTTTCCCAGTCCCCGGTGAGCACTTTCTCTACTTCCTGGGGAACCTGGCCGACGGCCAGCAGGCCTCATTCACTCCGGACACCGACTTCAGGGTCAACGCCTCCGCCCAGGTCGAGCCGACGAGCGACATCACCCTCGGCAAGGCGAAGAGCAAGTCGAACGGGACCGCGGTTCTTCCAGTGACGGTGGAGAACCCGGGGGTGCTCGCGGCCTCCGGGGGTGGTGCCGCCAAGGCCTCCTCTCCGGATGCGGTCTTCGCAAAGCAGATCGCCGCAGCGGGGACCGTGAAGCTCAAGATCAAGGCGAAGGGACTGAGCAAGCGCAAGCTGGCTCGGAAAGGCAAGGTCACCGTCAACCCGAAGATCACCTTCACGCCGACGGGCGGCATTCCCAACAGCGTCTTCCGCAAGATCAAGCTCCACCGGGCTAGCCGCTGAAGCCTCAGTCGCTGCTCGCCTGGCCAGCCAGCCAATCGACGTACTAGAGTCCGGTGTCGTGGGTTCTGGAGAGGAAGCAGGCACCGTCCTCAGCGACTCGCAGCAGGCGATCCTGACCGCAGTCTGCGACACGGTCGTCCCCTCGCTGCCGCGCGATCGCGACCCCGAGGGGCTCTGGGATCGGAAGGCGAGTGACATCGGCGTCGACGCCGGTGCCGCCCAGCTGATCTCCGAGATCCCCGATCCCGAGCTGCAGGGCGGGCTGCTGCAGCTGATCGATGCGCTCGGAGGCCAGGGCATCACCCGGGCGCCGTCTCAGGAGTCGCGGGAGCAGATCCTGAGGAACACGGCGCTCTCAGACCCGCGCGCCGCCGCCGGCGTCGCCGCCCTGATCAACATGACTCTCTTCCTGCACTATGGGGCGCCCGATCCGCAGACCGGTCAGAACCCCAACTGGCGGGCCTTCCTCTACCCGGGTCCAGCCTCAGCGCCACCGCAGGTCGAGAAGCCGCTGCGGATCCACGAGCCGCAGGGGTCCGAGGAGACGCTTGAGGCCGACGTCTGCATCGTGGGCTCCGGATCGGGCGGCGCGGTGTGCGCGGCCGTGCTGGCTTCCCGCGGTCTGGATGTGGTCGTGCTGGAGGCGGCGGGCTACTACAACGAATCGGACTTCACCCAGCTCGAGATCCCGGCCTACCAGCAGATGTTCTGGAGGGGCGGGCCCAACCCGACCGCGGACGGCAACGTCAGCCTGGTCGCGGGCACGACGCTGGGTGGCGGTACGACCATCAACTGGACGAACTGCCTGCGCACGCGGCCGTGGGTCCGGGAGCAGTGGGCGGAGCACGGCCTGGAGGGGCTCGACTCGCAGGACTTCGACCGTCACCTCGACGCGGTCATGGACCGGATCAGCGCCAACCCGGACTGCAGCGACCTGAACGGCACCCAGCAGCGGCTGCGCGAGGGCACCGAGGCGCTCGGCTGGAGCTTCGAGACGATCATTCGCAACACCGACGCCGGCAGCTACGCCCCCGAGAGCGCCGGGTATCTCGGGTTCGGCGACCAGTCCGGGAGCAAGCAGAGCGCGGACCGGACCTGGCTCGCCGACGCCCAGGAGCACGGCGCGCGGTTCCTGACGTTCACCCGCGCAACGAAGGTGCTCACCGAGGACGGCCGGGCAAGCGGGGTCGAGGCCGCCTGGCAGACGCCCGACGGGCGCAGCGCCCAGGTGACCGTGAAGGCGCCGCGTGTGGTGGTGGCCTGCGGCTCGCTCGAGTCTCCCGCCCTGCTGCTTCGCTCGGGCATCGGTGGCCCGGCGGTCGGCCAGAACCTGCGCCTCCATCCCTCGAGCGTCGTCGGTGGCGCCTACGGCACCGACCAGGAGGCATGGTGGGGGCCGCCCCAGGCCGGGCTCTGCAACGAGTTCGCGGACACCGGTGAGGGGTATGGCTTCCTGATCGAGACGGCGCAATACGCGCCGGGGCTGATCGGCTCCGCGACTCCGTGGATTTCCGGTCAGGACCACAAGCAGCGGATGGAGGAATTCCGCTTCACCGGCACCTTCATCTCGCTCACGCGCGATCGCGGCGCGGGCTCCGTTGGCGTTGACCCGAATGGCGAGGCGGTCCCGCTCTACTCGGTCACCGACCCGCTCGACCTCGAGAACCTGAAGAAGGGCATCGAGGTCCAGATCCGACTGCACGAGGCGGCCGGCGCGCACCAGATCGGCCCGCTCGCGGAGGGGGCGCCGACCTGGCGCCGCGGCGACGACCTCGAGGCCTTCATCGCCGGCGTCAAGCGGATTCCCTTCCGGGCCGGTGGCTACAAGCTCTTCAGCGCACATCAGATGGGCACCTGCCGAATGGGCTCCGACCCGCAGGAATCGGTCGCCGGGCCCTACGGCGAGCTGCACGACACCAAGGGCGTCTGGATCGGCGACGGCAGCGCCTTCCCCACCTCTTCGGGGACCAACCCGATGGTCAGCATCATGTCGCTTGCGCATCGCACCGCCGGGGCAATCGCCGATGACGCCGGCGCTTCCGGCGAGGCGAAGCAGGCCGAAGCCGCCCAACCCGCTTAATAAGAGAACTTCGAACCAGAGGAGCGAGACCTTGGCTACTGAGACAGCGGCACCCGCACAGGCTGGTCACCCGACCGAAGAGATCGTCCGCGACCGCCTCTACATCGGCGGCGAGTGGGTCGAGCCGACCGGCAGCGGCACGATCGACGTGATCGATTCCACCACCGAGCAGGTAATCGGGCGGATCCCCGAGGGGACGCCCGAGGACATCGACCGCGCGGTCGAGGTTGCTCGCGCCGGCTTCGAGGCCTGGCGCCAGGTCCCCGTCGAGTCGCGGGTGGATGCCTGCACGGCAATCAGCGCCGCGCTCGCGGAGCGCGGCGACGAGATCGCCGCGCTGATCTCCGCGGAGGTCGGCATGCCGCTCGCCCTTGCCCGGACGATCCAGGCCGGCCTGCCGGCCATGGACTTCGGCTCGATGGCCCAGGTCGCCTCTGAGATCGCCTGGGAGGAGCAGATCGGCAACTCGCTGATCGTCCGCGAGCCGATCGGGGTGGTCGGGTGCATCACGCCTTGGAACTACCCTCTCCACCAGATCTGCGCCAAGGTCGGCCCCGCTCTGACCGCCGGTTGCTCGGTGGTGGTGAAGCCGAGCGAGGTGACGCCGCTGAGCTCGTTCATCCTGGCCGAGATCATCGACTCGCTCGATCTGCCGGCCGGGGTCTTCAACCTGGTCACCGGGTTCGGGCCGGTCGTCGGCGAGGCGATCGCCGCCCACGATGGCGTCGACATGGTCTCGTTCACGGGGTCGACCCGTGCCGGGCGCCGCGTCAGCGAGGTGGCGTCGGGGACGGTCAAGCGGGTCGCCCTGGAGCTCGGAGGGAAGTCGGCGAACGTGATCCTCGACGACGCGGACCTGAAGACCGCCGTTGGGTACGGGGTCGCCAACTGTTACCTCAACTCCGGTCAGACCTGCAGCGCCCATACGCGGATGCTGGTGCCGCGCGAGAAGCTGGCCGAGGCCGAGGAGGTCGCGGCGGTGGCCGCCGAGAGAGCCACCCCGGGTGACCCGTTCGAGGACGGCACGCGACTTGGCCCGCTGGTCTCAGAGGCCCAGCAGGAGCGGGTGCGCGGTTTCATCAAGAAGGGCGAGGAGGAGGGCGCCAAGCTCGTCGCGGGCGGGGCCGAGCCGCCCGAGGGCCTCGAGACGGGCTACTTCGTTCGTCCTACGGTCTTTTCGGAGGTGAAGCCCGACATGACGATCGCCCAAGAGGAGATCTTCGGGCCGGTGCTGTCGATCATCCCCTACGACTCCGAGGACGAGGCAGCGGAGATCGCAAACGGCACGATCTACGGGCTGGATGGCGGCGTTTGGTCTGCCGACCCGGAGCGGGCCAAGGCGTTCGCTCGCCGCATGCGGACCGGCCAGGTGCAGATCAACGGCGCCACCTTCAACCCGATCGCTCCTTTCGGCGGCTACAAGCAGTCCGGGCATGGGCGGGAGTACGGGCGGTTCGGGCTCGAGGAGTTCCTCGAGGTCAAGAGCATCCAGCTCTAGGGACCAAACGCTCTGCGCGCGGGTCTCGCGCGAGGAGCGCTCCGGGGCCCAGTTACTCTTTGTGCATGGCCACTGCTGCCAAGACCGTTGAGCAGACCTGCCGAGAGGCGAAGGATGCGTCCCACCAGCTGGCTCGCGTCAGCCGGGGTGAGAAGGATGCCTGTCTCCGGGACCTGGCCGGTCGGATTGAAGCGAATGCCGCGCCTCTGCTCGAAGCGAATCGGGCGGATGTGGAGGCAGGTCGTGAGGCCGGGCTCAACGAGGCCCTGCTCGATCGACTCGCGCTGACGGAACCGCGCATCGCTGAGATGTCCAAGGGGGTTCGCGAGATCGCCGAGCTGCCCGATCCAGTCGGCGAGGTGGTCGAGGGCTGGACGCTCGAGAACGGCCTCGAGGTTGAGAAGAAGCGGGTTCCGATCGGTGTGGTGGCCGTCGTCTATGAGGCCCGCCCGAATGTGACGATCGATGCTGCGGCGCTCTGCCTGAAGAGCGGTAATGCGGCCGTCCTGCGCGGGTCAAGCAGTGCCGAGAGCTCGAACGCCTTCCTCGCTGGGTTGCTCGCCGATGCGCTGACGGCCGCCGAACTCCCCGCCGCGTCCGTTTCCCTGCTGTCGGGCGGAGGGCACGAGCAGCTGGCTGAGCTTGCGACGGCCGAGGGACTGGTCGATCTGATCATTCCTCGGGGCGGCGAGGGGCTGAAGAACGCGCTGAAGGAGGTCGCGAGGGTGCCGGTGATGTACGCGGCCGCCGGAAACTGCCACGTCTATGTCCATCAGGACGCCGATCTGGAGATGGCCGAACGGGTGGCGTACAACGCGAAGGTGCAGCGGCCCGGTGTCTGCAACGCGGCCGAGACGCTCCTCGTCCACAGGGACGTCGCGGCAGAGCTACTCCCCGGCCTCCTCGCCAAGCTGAGCGACGCCGGCGTTGAGCTGGTCGGTGATCAGCTGACGCAGGATTCGGCCGGTGATGTCTCTGTCGGCGAAGCCTCGGATGCCGACTGGGACACCGAGTACCACGGACTGAAGATGGCGGTCGGGGTCGTCGACTCTGTCGGCGACGCGGTCGATCACATCAACCGCCACGGCACCGGCCATTCCGATGCGATCGTGACCCGCTCGCAGGAGGTTGGCGATGAGTTCACCGACGCGGTCGATTCGGCGGCCGTCTACGTGAACGCTTCCACTCGATTCACCGACGGCTACGAGTTCGGGATGGGCGCCGAGATCGGAAATTCGACCCAGAAGCTGCACGCGCGTGGGCCGATCGGCCTGCGCGAGTTGACGACCACCAAGTACGTCGTCCACGGCAGCGGACAGATCAGGGAGTAGCGACGTCGCTCGGATCGGGGTCCTGGGCGGGGCCTTCAACCCGCCCCACGTGGGACATCTACTGCTCGCCCAGGAGGCGCGGTGGCAGCTCGGGCTGGACCGGGTGCTGCTGATGGTGACGAGGCAGGCGCCGCACAAGGAGATCGAGGACGATCCCGGCGCGGAGGTCAGGCTGGAGATGGCGATGCTGGCTGCCGGCGGTGAGGACGGGGTGGAGGCGTCTGGCCTCGAGGTCGAGCGGGATGAGATCTCTTACAGCTACCGGACCCTCGAGCTGCTGGCGGAGCGGGAGCCGGAGGACGAGCTCTATTTTCTGCTTGGCGCTGACATGGCCGCCGGGCTGGCGAGCTGGAAGGAGCCGGAACGGGTTCTGGAGCTGGCGAGGCTCGGGGTGGTGCCGCGGCCCGGGGTCGGGCTCGGGGCGGTGGAGTCGGCGCTTGAGCGGCTTGGTGCATCCGATAGGGCGGAGATAATCGACATGCCACTTTGCGGAGCGTCCTCGACCACAATCAGGCAGCGAGCGCGGGAGGGAAAGCCGCTCCGACATCTGGTTCCGGATCCGGTGTTGCGGGTGATCGGGGAGAGGGGGCTGTACCGGTGACGCGCGGGGCCGAGATGACCTCGGAGGAGCTGGCGCGCCGCCTGGCCGCGATCGCGGACGAAAAGAAGGCGACCGACATGGTCGCGCTCGACGTGCGGCAGCTGGTGGGGTACACGGACTACCTGGTGATCTGCACGGCTCGGAACGAGCGGCAGGCGAAGGCGATCCACGACGAGGTCTACCACCAGCTGAAGAGGGACGGATGGCTGCCGGCTCGCGTAGAGGGGGAGAGGGAGTCCGAGTGGGTGCTGATGGACTACCTGGACGCGGTGCTGCACGTCTTCACGCCTGAGCCACGCGAGCGGTATCGGCTCGAGCAGCTCTGGGGTGAGGCGGGGGAGCTCGATCTGGATTTGTCGGGCGCACGCGGCGCTGCATAAATAAGCGTCCGAAGCCGCTCTTAGCCTCCCGCTCGTGTCGAAGGAGCGTTTTTCGCGCGCCTTGCGAGGCTACGACCCAGATGAGGTCGATGCCGCGCTGCAGGCACGCGACGCCCGGCTGGTCCGTCTCGAGCGGGAGGCGCAGCGATTGGCGGAGCGGGTCGTGGAGCGGGAAAAGCGGCTGCAGGATGCCTTGAAGCGACCGATGGCCGCCGCCGTCAGCAAGGGTGTGGAGGAGATCTACGGGCAGGCGCGCCGGCAGGCGACCCGGATCAGGATGAAGGCGCTCGAGGACGCCGTGCAGATGGCGGACCGGGTGACGGAGCTCTCGGGGTTGAGGGACGAGCTCGGCGCGCGCGTTTCGGAGCTTGCCGAGGTGGCCAAGGAGCGACTTGGGATCGAGGCGGAGGATCGGCCGGCGGTGGGGACCGAGCCGGCGCGGGCCGGCGTGTACTCCGGCGAGGTCGAGATCGAGGTCGGCCCGCTTGCTGATTTCGCGCAGCTGACGGGCTTCGAGGACGCGGCGGCGGGCATCGACGGCGCCTCCGCGATCAAGGTGAAGCGGTTCTCGGGCGGCCGGGCGTGGGTGTCGATGAAGCTGGAGAACCCGATCGACCTGCTGCGGGCGCTGGAGGAGAAGGCTCCATTCGACTTCGTGGTGCGCGACACCCGCCGGAACGGCCTGGTCCTCGATGTGGACGAGGGCAGCGCCGAGCAGAACCGCGCGGCGTAGCTCCTCCAATGCCGTTTGACTGTGGATCGGTCCACCGCGAAACGCACAGCGCGCCTGCATTAACCTTGCAAGCGAGTACCGGCTCGGGGCTATAGCTCAGTTGGGAGAGCGTTCGGCTGGCAGCCGAAAGGTCGTGGGTTCGAGTCCCACTAGCTCCACTCTTCGAGCGCCCGAGCGGGCGACGAGATCCTGATCACTCGCCGCGGCCGCCGCTACGCCCCCCTCGGCCCGGCGGATCCGCGGCTCGCCACCACAGGTACCGCTCCGGCTCCAGAGCCAGTAGCGGACCGTGAGGCCCCTCCTCCCGGTACTGCTCGTACTTCGCGCTGAGCGCCGCCAGCCCCGCCCGACCCTCGGCCAGATCGAGGATTGCGATCCACCCCACCACCTGCACCCAGGCCAGCTGATCCCAGTCGTCCGAATAGCGATCCACGGTCAGCGCGGCCCGCGGATCTCGCCTGAGAAAGCGCACTCGCGCCGGCTCACCCGCCCGCTTCGGCTTCTGATCGATCGCACTCCAGATCCGGCCCTCAGCTACCGCGAAGGTCACCGGCAGCACCCGCGGCGCACCTTCGTCGTCCAGAAGACCGAGCCGCCCAACCCGCTCGCTCTCCAGCAGGTTGTTTGCCCACGCAACAACCTCGGTAGGTTGAAAGGGAGCCACGAACGAACTGTAGGTCGACGAAAGGAGCGGGATGGAACTGGGGATCGGACTGCCAAACACAGTGCCCGGGACAACTGGGGAGCAGCTCATCGACTGGGCGCGCGCCGCCGAGGACGCCGGCTTCTCCTCGCTCGGCACGATCGACCGCATCGTCTTCCCGAACTACGAGCCCGTCGTCGCACTCTCAGCCGCCGCCGCGGTGACCGAGCGCATCAAGCTCGTCACCGACGTCATGCTCGGGCCGCTGCGCGTGAACCCCGCGGTGATCGCCAAGCAGTTCCTCTCGCTCGATGCCCTCGCGGGCGGCGACCGGGCGGTACTCGGCATCGGGGTCGGAGGGCGCGAGGACGACTACGCGATCAGCGGCATGGACATGTCCGGGCGCGGTAAGTGGCTCGACGATGCCCTGGCGAGGATCCGCGACATCTGGAACGGCGACGGCGAGCTCGAGTCAAAGGTCGGTCCTCGTCCCTCAGGCAAGGGCCCGTCGCTGATGGTCGGCGGATACGTGCAGAAGGCCTTCGAGCGCGCCGCCAAGTACGGCGACGGCTGGACCCAGGGCGGGTCCGGCGCCTCCCAGTTCGGAGCCGACCTCTCGAATCTCGATGACGCCTGGAAGAAGGCCGGCCGCGACGGCCAGCCCCGCACTCTGGCTCTGGCCTACTTCTGCCTCGGGCCCGACGCCGAGGCGAACCTCCAGACCTACGTCGGCGACTACTACGCCTGGCTGGGTGACGAGGCGGTCCAGGGAATCGTCGCCGGAGCGCCCAAGGACGCCGACAGCGTCAAGGCGTTCATGAAGACGTACGAGGAGTGGAACTGCGACGAGCTCATCCTCTTCCCGGCCAGCAACGACCCGGCCCAGGTCGGGCTGCTGGCCGAAGCCGCCGGCCTCTAGGAACGACTCTCGGCCGGTAAGTTCCCCGCACGCACCGACCAAGGAGCGAGGAGAGATGGCAAGTGAGGCTGAGGTGATGTCCGAGAACCTCGAGAAGCAACTGGAATCGATGCTCGACATCGAGCAGTTCCCGCCGCCCGACGAATTCCGGAAGCAGGCGCTGGTCCAGGATGAGTCCCTCTACGAAGAGGCGGCCGAGGACCTGGAGGGTTTCTGGCAACGGCAGGCCGACGAGCTGATCGACTGGGTCGAAAAGCCGACCCAGACCCTCGACGAATCCAACGCCCCCTTCTACAAGTGGTTCGCCGACGGCAAGCTCAACGTCACCTACAACTGCCTGGACCGCCACGTCGAGGGCGGCAACGGCGACCGCGTCGCCTATCACTGGCGCGGCGAGGAGGGCGAGGAGCGCGACATCACCTATGCGGAGCTCCTCAGCGACGTCCAGCGCTTCGCCAACGCGCTCAAGGCCCACGGCGTCGGCAAGGGCGACGTGGTCGGCATCTACCTCCCGATGATCCCCGAGGTCCTGATCTCGATGCTCGCCTGCGCACGCATCGGTGCCCCGCACAACGTCGTCTTCGGCGGCTTCTCACCCGAGGCGGTCAAGGAGCGCATGGAGTTCTCCGACGCAAAGGCCCTGATCACGGTGGACGGAGCCCGACGCAAGGGCAAGACCGCCCCGATCAAGAGCGCCGTCGACGAGGAGGGCATCGGCGACCTCGACTCGATCGAAACCATCTTCGTCGTCAAGGCGACCGGCGCCGACTGCGAGATGAAGGACGGCCGCGACGTCTGGTTCAACGAGGAGATCGTGAAGGCCGATGCGGAGTGCCCACCCGAGCCCCTCGAGGCCGAGCATCCACTCTTCGTCCTCTACACCTCGGGCTCAACGGCGAAGCCCAAGGGCGTCCTGCACACAACTGCCGGCTACCTCCTGGGGGTCACCTTCACCCACCGCTACGTCTTCGACCTGAAGCCGGAGTCAGACGTCTTCTGGTGCGGGGCCGACGTCGGCTGGGTCACCGGGCACTCGTACATCCTCTACGGGCCCCTCTCCAACGGCGCCACCGGCGTCATGTACGAAGGCGCTCCGGACTACCCGGACAAGGATGTCTGGTGGGACATCATCGAGCGCTACAAGGTGTCGATCTTCTACACGGCGCCGACCGCGATCCGCGCCTGCATGAAATGGGGCGCCGAATACCCGGCCAAGCACGATCTCTCGTCGCTACGGCTGCTCGGCACCGTCGGCGAGCCGATCAACCCCAAGGCATGGCTCTGGTACTACAAGGTGATCGGCGGCGAGCGCTGCCCCATCGTCGACACCTGGTGGCAGACGGAGACCGGGAACATCCTGATCAGCCCGCTCCCAGGCATAACCGCGGCCAAGCCCGGCTCTGCGACCAGGCCGCTGCCGGGCATCGACGCGGCCGTGCTCGACGAGGAGGGCAACGAGGTCGACGGCGTCCAGGGTCTCCTGGCTCTGAGGCGCCCCTGGCCGGGAATGCTCCGCACCCTGTTCAAGGAGGACGAGCGCTTCAAGGAGACCTACTACTCGAAGTGGGACGAGACGACCTACTTCGTCGGTGATGCGGGGCGCAAGGACGAGGATGGCTACTTCTGGATCCTCGGCCGCGTCGACGACGTCGTCAACGTCTCGGGCCACCGCCTCTCCACGGCGGAGGTCGAGTCGGCAATCGTCTCGCACCCAAAGGTCGCCGAGAGCGCCGTGATCGGCATCGCCGACGATGACACCGGTCAGGCGATCTGCGCCTTCGTCACCCTCGAGGGTGACCTGGAGGGCTCCGACGAGATCGCGAAGGAGATCAACGAGCACGTTGCCCAGCGCATCTCGAAGATCGCGCGCCCGAAGCGCATCATCTGGGCCGGCGATCTGCCCAAGACCCGCTCCGGCAAGATCATGCGCCGCCTGCTCCGGGACATCGGCGAGGGCCGCGAGCTCGGGGATGTGACGACGCTCCGCGACCCCGCCGTGATGGGGCAGCTCGAGGGCAAGGTCCGGGAGCGCGACGAGGAGAGCTGAGGGCTCCTACGACCAAGGCGGGTGCAGGGCCGGCGATTGCTAGTCGGCAGGCAGGGCCTGGCCCGCCAATTGCCGGGCGCGCCGCAGCGCGGGGCGTGATGGCTCAGGAAGCTCTGGCCTGAGTCGCCAGGTCGCTCCGGAGAAGTTCCTGTTGGCGACCGTGGCGAAGCCCTGCTCGTCCTCGCGGAGCGCGAGCAGGAGATGAGCCACGCGGTCGCCCGGAGGCAGGTCCTCACCCTCACCGACCCGCACGCAGAAGCAGTGGACACGGTGTCCGCCGGACCGAACCAGGATCGCGCCCTCCTGTCCGACCAGCCAGGCGCCTAGACGCCCGGACTGCAGCGCCAACCCCGTCTCGGCGAGCAGCGCCCGTTCCTCGTGCCCGACCAGGTCGCCCAGCAGGCCCAGTGCCGTCCGATCCTCAGGAGTCGAGGCGTCGCCGATCGGCTTTACGCCCCGCGCGCCGCGGCGCGCCTGAACGTGCAGCACCGCAACGGCGTGGCCGAGGAAGATCGCGGAGACCGGGAAGGCGAGCGGCTGGATCCAGACCAGCAGCGCGGCGGGGAGCCCGAAGGTGACGACGAGCGCCACGCTCCAGAGCGTCCAGATCCGGCCCTCGCGGGCAAGGCTTCTCTGACTGGCCCGCCGCCGCCACGGCATCGCGGCGGCTTCGGCGAGTATCGCCTCCACTCAGCCTCCGGCTATCGGCCGCCGCAGCACGACGAGATCGGCGTCGAGCGGCAGCTCGCGCACCACCTCGGCCGATCCGTCGGCCAGGGTCGCGCTCGCCAGCATGCCCTCGTCGAGCTCGCGGCGGAAGGCCTCGATCGCGGCCTCCTGGGCGTCCGTGTCCTCCACGGTCCAGCTCGCCAGCTCCGTGTGCCCCGTTCGGTCAAGCCTGATCAATCTCGACATCGCGCTTCCTCCTGACTTCATCCGGCCGCGATTCTTGTGGCGGCCGTTCACCCAGCCTGAATATACGACCTGGGTCCGGCAGCCGATCAGGAGGCGGTTCGTACACTGGCCGCGTGGCAACGGAACCGCAGACACCCGAGAGCACCGAGCGCTACGACCCCGCAGCGATCGAGCGCAAGTGGCAGCTCGTCTGGGATGCAGAGGGCACCTGGGAGGTCGCCAATCCCGGCTTGCCCGAATTCGACGAGACCAAGCCCAAGAGCTACGTGCTCGAGATGCTGCCCTATCCCTCCGGCGAGCCCCATGTCGGCCACCTGAAGACCTATTCGGTGGGAGACGCCATCGCCCACTTCAGGCGGCGGCGCGGGTTCAGTGTGCTGCACCCGATGGGCTACGACGCTTTCGGTCTTCCCGCCGAGAACAACGCGATCCAGACCGGCGAGCACCCCCGGGAGGCGACCGAGAAGTCGATCGACTCCTTTCGCGAGCAGTTCAAACGGTGGGGCATCTCAATCGACTGGAGCCGCGAGTTCGGCACCCACCAGCCCTCGTACTACCGCTGGACGCAGTGGATCTTCCTGAAGCTCTATGAGCGCGGCCTCGCGCACCGCCACGAGGCGCCCGTGCACTGGTGCCCGAAGGATCAGACCGTGCTGGCCAACGAGCAGGTGATCGACGGGCACTGCGAGCGCTGCGGCACCCTGGTTGAGCTCCGGCAGCTCGAGCAGTGGTTCTTCCGGATCACCGAATACGCCCAGCAGCTGCTCGACGACTTCGACCTGCTCGAGTCGTGGCCGGAGAACGTGATCACGATGCAGCGCAACTGGATCGGGCGCTCCGACGGCGCCGAGGTGGTCTTCCGCTGCGAGGAGCTGGATCTCGACTTCCCGGTCTTCACCACCCGCCCGGACACGCTCTTCGGAGCGACGTTCTTCGTAGTCGCGCCGGAGCACCCGCTTGTCGGGCAGCTGGCGGCCGGAACGGAGCACGAGCAGGCGGTCCGCGAGTACGTCAACGAGTCGGCTCGCACGACGGCCGAAGATCGCGCCGACGAGGAGCGCCAGAAGACCGGCGTCACGCTCGGCCGCGAGGTGGTCAATCCCGTCAACGGCGAGAGCATCCCGATGTTCGTCGCCGACTACGTGCTGATGGAATACGGCACCGGCGCGATCATGGCCGTCCCGGCCCACGACGAGCGCGACCACGAGTTCGCCAAGGCGTACGACTTGCCGATCACACGGGTCATCGAGGGGACAGACCCGGAGCAGGCCCGCGATGACGAGGGCCTGCCGTACTCGGGGGACGGCACGATGGTCAATTCGGGCCGCTTCGACGGCAAGCACAACCGAGAGGCCTACGACGAGATCGTCGACTGGCTGGCATCGGAAGGACGAGGGAAGAAGTCGGTCAACTACCGCCTCCGCGACTGGCTCGTCTCCCGGCAGCGCTACTGGGGCGCTCCGATCCCGATCGTCTATTGCGAGAAGGACGGCATGGTCCCGGTCCCGGAGGACCAGCTTCCGGTGCTGCTGCCCGACATCGAGGAATACGCGCCGAAGGGAAAGAGCCCGCTTGCAGCGGCCGAGGACTGGGTGAGGACCGAGTGCCCGAAGTGCGGCGGCGAGGCGCGCCGCGAGACGGACACGATGGACACCTTCGTCGACTCCTCCTGGTACTTCCTCCGCTACCTCGACCCCCGCAACGACGAGGAATGCTGGGCACGAGAGGTCGCCGACTACTGGATGCCCGTCGACCAGTACATCGGCGGCGTCGAGCACGCGATCCTCCATCTGATGTACGCGCGCTTCTTCGTGAAGGCGCTGCACGACATGGACCTGCTCGAGGCACGCGAGCCGTTCGCGAACCTCTTCACGCAGGGGATGATCACGCGCGACGGAGCGAAGATGTCCAAGTCCCGCGGCAACACCGTGAGCCCGGCCGAGTACGTCGAGCGCTTCGGAGCGGACACGCTGCGGACGTATATCTGCTTCATGGGACCGCCGATCAAGGGCGGCGACTGGTCGGACGAGGGCGCAGAGGGCATCTTCCGGTTCCTCTCGCGTCTCTGGCGGCTCGGCCGCGAGGTCGCCGATCGGACCAAGGAGGTTGGCTCGCCCGCGGCCGGCGAGGACGCGCCTCTTGATGGCGAAGCCAGGCAGCTCCTGGCCAAGGCCCACTGGGCCATCGACAAGGTCACCCGCGACATCGATCCGCGCTTCCAGTTCAACACGGCGATCTCCGCGGTGATGGAGCTGGTCAACGAGATCTACCGACTCAAGGATGGTCTGTACGAGGACCCGATGGGCGCCGCCGCCGTGCGCTTCGCGACCTCGACCGCGGTCTCCCTGCTCTTCCCGTTCGCCCCGCATCTGTGCTGCGAGGTCTACGAGTGGCTGGAGGGCGAGCGCGTTTGGGAGCAGCCATGGCCCGAGGCCGATCCACAGCTGCTCGAGAGGGACACCTACATGCTCATCGTCCAGGTGAACGGCAAGCTCCGGGATCGGGTCGAAGTGGGCGCCGACACGGCTGAGGACGAGCTGCTCGAGCGAGCCCGCTCCTCCGAGAATGTGCAGCGACACCTCGACGGCAAGGCCGTGGCGAAGGAGATTGTCGTGCCTGGCCGCCTGGTCAACTTTGTCGTAAAAGGATGATCTGGTAGAAAGGCCGGGTGCTGGTCAGGCGGCTCGCGGAGGCTCCCACGGAGGAGTGGCACAGGCTCCGCAATCACATCCTCATGGACGCCGGAGAGCTCGGCTCTCGAAACATGTCAGTGACCTGGCTGGAGGTCCCGGCGGGCATCGACCAGGAGCTTCATTCGCACGAGGAGGCCGAGCAGGTCTACATCGTGGTGAGCGGTCGCGGCACCATGACCGTCGCCGGTGACAAGCAGGAGGTCGCAGAGGGCGACCTGGTGCTGGTCCCGCCGGCCACCGATCACTCGATCGCCAACGGCAACTCCTCCGATCTCTGCTGCGTCTCGGTGCAGTCCCCGCCGGTGACCTCGTCGGAGGTTTTCGGTCGCGAAGGCGTCGGCGTCGCGTCCGAATACGAAGAAGAGGAATAGTTCCCTGACCCGCAAGCGGGTCGTGGTGAGCGGGCGAGTGCAGGGTGTCTTCTTCCGGGACACCGTCAGGCGTCGTGCCGAGTCCGCCCGGGTGGCCGGCTGGGTTCGGAACACGCCGGATGGGGCGGTCGAAGCGGTCTTCGAGGGGGACCCCGCCGCGGTCGAGCAGATGGTCGAGTTCTGCCGTCACGGTCCGAGCCGCGCGGAGGTCACCGGGATCGAGGTGGTGGACGAGGAACCGGAGGCTCTCTCCGGTTTCGAGATTCGCTGAGCCGGCACCCAGCCGGCGCTGATCCGATACGAAGCTGCACGATCTTGTCTGCGGCTCCGACCGAGACTTCGCCGCGTGCCGGAGCTGAGCCGCTCTCAACTGCTGATCTACGCGGCAATCGCCATCGCCGTGTTGTTCATCGGCGCCCGCTGGATTCGTTCGAGCGGCAGCGGCTCCCCTGGCGGCGCCGAGGTGAGCTTCGCGGCCGACTCTTCGCATGAGGGCGAGGGCACCAGGGATGTCGTGGTTCACGTCGCCGGAGACGTCCGGCGGCCGGGTGTCTACCGGCTGCCTGCGGGATCGCGTGTGACGGACGCGGTCAGGCGAGCCGGCGGATTCGCCGGCGGCGCCAACGAGGACGCGATCAACCTGGCGGCGCGCCTCAGCGACGGTCAGCAGGTCGTGGTCCCGGGCCCCGGCACCGCGGCAGGGAGCTCGGCGGCGGAAGGTCAGACCGGCCCGATCAGCCTCGGCGGCGCCACCGTTGAGCAACTCGACGGCATCGATGGGATCGGGCCGGTCACCGCCCAGAAGATCGTCGAGTTCCGCGACCAACACGGCGGGCTCTCCTCGATCAACCAGCTCGACGAGGTCGCCGGCATCGGGCCCTCGACCATGGAGACGCTCAGGGCCGCCCTGCAGCCCTGAGCGCCGCCTCAGTGCCCGAGCACGCGGTCCCACGCGATGCGATGCGATCCCATGATCTCCCGCTCGGGTTGCTGGTTGCCGCGCGGAACGCTGCCCGCGTGGCCCTCCGCGGCCTGCATTTGTGCCCTGCGGCGCTCAAGAGGGTGCTGGTGCGGCTCGGTCGGGGCGCGCTGTCGGGCCCCGCGCTGTTCGCGGTTCTTGGTCATCGCTCCTCCATTCGGTCGAAGCTCGGGTTCAGTCCCGCGTACCACGTGAACACTGAGTGAAACGCGAGTGGCGGTCCGCCGCCCTGGCCGGCGCCACGGCGGGCCTGGCGCTCGCGCCGCTCGCTGCCCCGGACCCATCTCTCGGTGTTCTCGGAGCGGCGCCGATTGCCGTACTCGGTTTGTTCGCAGCGCAGCCCCGGGAGGGCGACGCGGCCGCCGTCACCTGGCTCGTGGTGGTCGGTCTGGTGGCAGCACTGGCCGGGTTCCTTGCGGGCGGCGCTCGCCTGCATTCGATCGATGACGGGGCTCTTCGAGCTCGGCCAGGGCAGCCGGCGAGCGTCGACGGGTTCGTCGCCGGAGTGCCTCGGCGAAACGGCGATGAAGTCGATGTGCGGGTGGACTCGTCCAGGGGGCCGGTACTTGTGATCGCGCCGGAGCCCGTCGCCGATCTGACCGTCGGCTCCGAGATTCGGGCCGAGGGCGTGCTCGAGACACCCGAACCCTGGCGCGCCGGCTACCTGCGCCGCCAGGGGATCGCGATGACTCTGCGGACCGAGCGAATCGACGAGCTGTCCGCCCGCCGCGGCGGATTCGAGGGATGGATCGACGGGATCCGGGAGCGAGCCGAGGCGGCGCTGGGGCGCGGCATGCCCGACAGAGAGGCGGCGCTGGCGCGCGGCTTCGTCCTCGGCGAGGACGACCGGATCGACCACGGCACGCGCGAGGACTTTCAGCGATCGAACCTGACGCATCTGCTTGCGGTCAGCGGTGAGAACGTGATCCTGCTCTGCGTGCTGGCCTGGCCGCTGCTGGCGCTGCTCGGCCTACCGCTGCGCGCTCGGCTGATCGGGGCGCTCTGCATGATCGCCGTCTACGTCCCGGTCACCGGGGCGGGGCCTTCGATTCAGCGGGCGGGCGTGATGGGTGCAGCCGGCCTGATCGCGGCCCTGGCGGACCGGCCACGCGCACGCTGGTACGCCGTCCTGCTCGCGGCGGCGATCACGCTGGCGATCAATCCGCGGGCGGATGGCGACGTCGGCTGGCAGCTCAGTTTCGCGGCGGTGATCGGGATCATGCTCTGGGCCAAGCGCCTGGCCTCGCTGATTTCGCGGCCAGGGGAGCGCCGATCGGCGCGCGCCAGCCTCGGGGAGGCGATCGCGGTGACCGCGTCGGCGACGGTTGCCACCGCCCCGCTCATGGCGGAGGCGTTCGATCAGTTCTCGCCCGCCGCGCTCCCGGCCAACGTCCTGGCGGCTCCCGCCGTCGCCCCGGCGATGTGGCTCGGCATGCTCACGGGGATCGCCGGCCAGCTGTCTCTGGTGCCGGTCGAGCCGATCAACTGGCTGAACTCTCTCTGCCTCGCCTACATCGCGCAGGTCGCGCACTGGCTTGCGGCACCCGACTGGGCGCTGCTGACCGTGCACCTGCGCTCGATCTGGGCGATCGTCGCCGCCTACGCGGTGCTGCTGCTAGCGATGGAGGTGATCCTGCGATGGCTCGGGGCGCGCCGCGCCCGGCGGGCCAAGGCGGGCACGGTGCGGCTCCCAGGGGCCGCGTTGGCCGCTCCAACCGCGTTCCTGGTGCTCGCGGTCGTGCTCCTAATGGTCCGGCCCTTCGGCGCGGCCTCTCCGGCGATCCCAGCAGGCGATCTGGCGGTGCGCGTGCTCGACGTCGGCCAGGGCGACTCGATCCTGCTCGATCCACCCGACGGCGCGCCGATCCTCGTCGACACCGGACCGCCGGACGATGGCGTGGAGGGGCGCCTCCGTGAGCTCGGAGTTCACTCCCTGGCCGCGATCGTGATCAGCCACGATCAGTCCGATCACGCCGGGGACCTCGGTTCGCTGCTTGGCGCCCTTCAGGTCGATCGGGTCGTCTACGGTCGGGCTGACCCTCGGCTTCGCGGCGCGACACTCGCTGCCGGAGCGGCGCCCTACCGGCTTGCCGAGGGCGGCGAGCTCGACTCCGGCTCGTTGCACCTGAGCGCGCTCTGGCCTCCCAGGGAGCTGCTGGGCGAGACCGGGGAGGACCCGAATCTGCTCTGTCTGGTGCTCATCGCGCAGTGGCGGCACTTCTCGATGCTCCTCACCGGCGACGCCGAGGCCGAGGCCGTGCCGATGGACCCGGGCCCGATCGACGTGCTCAAGGTGGCCCACCACGGCTCGGCCGACGCCGGGCTGGGGGAGCTTCTCGACCGGTCGGTTCCGAAGCTCGCCGTGATCTCGGTGGGCGCCGGCAACTCATATGGCCATCCGACTGATGCCACGCTGGCCGAGCTCCGGGCGCACGAGGTGCCCACACTGCGCACGGACCGGCAGGGCGAGATCGACATCCACGCGAACGGTTCGGGGTGGACGGTGCACCCCGCCGGGGGATAGCCTTTTCCCGATGGCTTGGGTGAGGCGCGCAGGGATCCTGCTGACCGTGCTCGTCGTCGCGCTGGGACTGGGCGGCGCGGCCGCCGGCGCGAAGAAGGAGCACAAGAAGAAGGGCAAAGCCTGGGCCTCGCAGGTCACCCTCGGTCATCCGGCAGCCACCCAATTCACCGGTGCGGTGGACTCGAAGCTCGACGCCTGCCGATCATCGCGAGTGGTGACGCTCTTCTATACGGACCCGAACAACGGGCTGACCTCACCCCTGTCCGTTCAGCGCACCGATGGCACGGCCAGGTACCAGGTGGTCCTCCCGAAGGATGCATTCGCCGGGACCTACCAGGTGCAGGTCGCTCAGCGGAAGATTCGCGCACACAAGGCTCCACAGACCTGCAAGGCCGCCGAGAGCCCGGCCATCATCGTTCAGTAGCCCGACGCTCACCTTAGACTCGGCGCGTGGCTGAGATGAAGCCGGCGTACCTGATCGCCGGAACCGACGAGGCGAAGATCACGCGGACCCGCAGCCGCCTGCGGGAGCGCGCCGAACGAGAGGGTGGCCCCGGGGCGCTCGAGCTGTTCGAGGCCGGGGATGGGCGCCGGTCGCCGGACGTCGACGCGTTCGTCAACTCGCTTGCCGCGATCTCGCTGATCGCCTCGCACCGCTACCTGCTGGTGGACGGCGTCGACGCCTGGGGCAAGGCAGACGCGGAGCAAGCGGCCGAGGCGCTCGCACAGATCCCGCCGGAGACCACGCTGGCGCTCGTCGCCCACGGCAAGGCGCCGGCCGGCTTGGCGAAGGCTGTCGAGATGGCCGGCGGCGAGGTGCTGGCTTTCGACGCGCCCAGGGGGCGGGAGCTGCCGAAGCAGCTGGTGGCGGACTCCCGGGAGCTCGGTTTCGACCTCGAACCTGGGGCCGCGCGGCTGCTCGTGGAGCGCCTGGGGGCCCGTCCGGTCCGGCTCCGCACCGAGCTCGAGCGGCTCGCGCTCTGGGCCGGGGAGGGGGGACAGGTCGGGGTGGAGGACCTTGACGCCATGGTTGCCGACACATCCGAAGAGGCGATCTGGACTCTCGCTGACGCAGTGGTCGCCGGTGACGAGGCCGAGACGATGCGGGTCGCCGAGGTGCTCGTCGCGCAGGGCGAGGCGCTGCCCCGAATCGTCTATTCCCTGGCTCCCCGCCTCAGGCAGGCGCTGAGGGCCGCCACGGAGCTGGAGGCGGGAAGGCCCGCGGGCGAAGTCGCCAAGGGCCTATCGATGCACCCCTACGCGGCGAAGATGCTCGTCTCCAAGGTCAAGGGGCGCACGCCCGAGGACCTGGATGCGTCGATTCGCGCGCTCGCCGACCTCGAGCTCTGGTCGCGCGGCGGGTCCGACTACGCGGAAGGGGTGGCGTTCACGTTGTCCCTGCGCAGGGCGATCGGCCTCGTGCCGGACGACACCGAGCCGCTTTCCTGGGCGCTCCAGTGAAGTCCGCTATTTGGCGGCCGTGCCGACCAGGCCGGCTGCGCGGGACTTCTTGCGCGCGCCGGTATTGCGGTGCAGGGCGCCCTTCTGGACGGCCTTGTCGATCCGCGAGACCAGCGCCTTGTGCTCGGAGGCGATCGTCTCGGCATTGCCCGACTGAAGGGCCGATTCGAGCCGCTTGAAATGAGTCTTCACCGAGCTCCGAAAGCGCAGGTTCTCGGCCCGCTCACGCTCGGTGCGGGCGTTGCGCTTCTTCTGTGAGGCGATATTGGCCATGAAAAGACCCGCGAGGCGGGCGGCGAAGAGAATAGAGCAATGACCGACCGCGACGACGACTTCGGCGACGTTCCGACGCCGCCGGAGCCGTTTGACCCGTCCAAGGACGAGCCGCCGGCTGTCGGCCGCGGCGAAGAGGATGAGCCCCAGACGGAGGAGCGCCCCAAGGACCCGGGGAGGCCGCTCCTGCCGCCGGACCTCGAGGAGGAGATGGGCGGCAGCCTGGATCTCGACGCGGACCTGGAGCAGGCCCGCTTTCAGGAGGCCGAGCGCCTGGAGCGCCGCCACGAGGCGGTCTCGATGGACACCTCGACCTTCATGGCGATCCCGGCGCCGACCCCGTCCATCCCTTTCGTCCCACCGGAGTTCGACGAGAAGCAGGGGCGCCTGGGCCGCTCGACTGCGTTCTTCTCGATCGCCACCGCCTTCTCGCGAGTCGCCGGGCTGGTCCGCGAGATCGTGGCCGCCAGCTACTTCGGCATTACGGGGCCGATGTCCGCGTTCACCATCGCCTTCCAGGTTCCGAACCTGGTCCGGTCGCTGTTCGCGGACGCCGCGATCCAGGCCGCATTCGTTCCCGTCTTCACGGAGGAGCTCGAGAAGGGGAACAAGCGAGAAGCGTTCAGGCTCGCCTCCACTCTGATCTACATGGTCACCCTGGTGCTAGGGGCGATCACCGCACTCTTCATTCTGCTCGCGCCGGTCATTACGCCCATCTTTGCGCCCGGCTTCAGCGGCGAGATCCTCGACCTGACGGTCACCCTCTCGCAGATCCTCTTCCCGATCCTGATCCTGCTCGGGGCGACCGGGATGGTGGTCGGGGTCCTGAACAGCTACGACAGGTTCGCGGCATTCGCGATCTCGCCGTTCTTCTGGAACGTGGTGATCATCGCGGTGCTGGTCCTGCTGGAACCGGCCTTCCACGGCAACAATCGGATCTACGCCTACGCGATCGGCGTCCTGGTCGGAACCGTGGTCCAGCTCGCGATCCCGGCCTGGGACCTGCGCCACACGCCGTTCCGCCTGACCAGGGATTTCGACTGGCACATCCCGGAGGTCAAGAAGGTCCTGCTGCTGATGCTGCCGGTGACGCTGAGCCTCGGGCTGATCAACTTCGACCTGCTCCTCAACAGCATCGTCGGGACGCTGGTCTCGACCGAGGCCCCGGCCGCGATCGACAAGGCTTTCCGCATCTACATGCTGCCGCAGGGGATCTTCTCGGTCGCCGTCGCGACGGTGACCTTCCCGACTCTGGCCCGCTTCGCTGCGCGGCAGGAGTGGGTGAACCTGCGGTCGACCATGGCGAACGGGATGCGGCAGATCCTGCTCCTCCTGATCCCGGCCGCTGCCGCGATCCTGGTGCTGTCGGTGCCAATGACGAGGCTCGTCTACCAGCGCGGCGAGTTCGATGCGGCCCAGACGCACCTGGTCGCCCAGGCGCTCTTCTGGTTCGCGTTCTCCCTGCCCTTCAACGGCCTCTACCTCATGCTGACGCGGACCTTCTTCAGCCTCCAGCGGCCCTGGATCCCGACTGCCGTGGCGGGCTCCAACCTCGTTGTGGACATCATCTTCTCGTTCGCCCTGTATTCACCGTTCGGGATCGGCGGCGTGGTCGCGGCGACGGTGATCGCCACAGTCTCGAGCGTGGTCGCTGAAGTGGTGATCCTGCGCCGCCAGCTGGATGGGCTGGAGCTGAGGCGGCTGATGGCGACCGCGGCCCGGGTGCTGGTCGCGGCGGCCCTGCTCGCAGGGGTGAGCTACCTGGTCTGGTCCGGGCTCGACGACGCCCTGGGCAGGAGCACGATCGCCCAGATCATCTCGCTCGGTGTGGCGCTCGCCGCGGGCTTCGTCACCTACGTCGGGGCGGTCCTGGCACTTCGTGTCCCCGAGGCGAGGCAGATCGTGCGCCTGGCCCGGCACATCTGAGCCGGCCTAGGCCGGCCGCGGGTCGCCGACCCAGTAGCGCGGACCCGGGCCCGATCCGGCGGCGCGATCGTCCGGGTTCGCGAGCTTGCATCGATCGAGGGAGAGGCAGCCGCAGCCGATGCACTCCGTGAGGCCGGCGCGCAGGCGCTCCAGCTCGGCGATTCGCTCGTCGATCCGCGAGGTCCAGCTCGACGACAGCTGCGACCAGTCGCTGCGGGTGGGGGCCCGGTCGGGAGGGAGCTTGGAGAGCTCGTCACCAATCTCGCTGAGGGTAAGACCGATCCGCTGAGCGAAGACGATGAAGGCGATCCGACGGAGGACGGAGCGCGGATAGCGCCGGTGGCCGGAACCCGCTCGCTCCGACGAGATCAGGTCCCGGTCCTCGTAGAACCGCAGGGCGGAGGCCGCGACGCCGCTGCGCTTCGCCACTTCGCTGATCGTGAGGAGCTCGCCCACCGGCACAGGGAAGCAGCAAATGGCCTTGACTTCAAGTTCACTTGAGCTTGTAGTGTCGAGGACGAAACCCACTTCCCCAGGAGGCCCCATGAGCGACGAGAGGACACCGAGCGAGGTCATCACCGACGAGGTCACCTCGTGGCCGGGCGTCGAGGCCGGCTACGGCAAGCGGGGCGAGTGGGGCTTCCGGGTCAACGGGCACGAGGTGGGTCACCTGCATGGCGATCACGCTGCGCACTTCAGCTTCGGCAAGGAGGTCGGCGCCGCGCTTCGGGAGCAGGGCCGGGTTGTCGACCATCCGGTCTTCCCCGGCAAGAACGCAATGGCGGCCCGCCGGGTCGACACGGACGAGGACGTCCGCGACGTGATCGAGCTGATGCGGCTCAACTACGACCGCATCGTCGCTCGCTACGGCCTCTCCTCGCCGGCTACCGCCGCCTGATCTCGGCGACGAGTAGCGGCTGGTGATCCGGAAGGCGCTCCGGGTCCTCGTTGCCCTCCTCATAGATCCAGCACTGCCGCGCGCCCTCTGAGCTGCTCGGCCTGCTCGGGCGTGGGCTGCTCCCGAGCCTCGATCCACGATCGGGTGGTTCTCTCCCTCGTACTCGGCGAACTCCCTGGTCGGACGGCGCCTCGAAGGCGATCGTCTCCTCCTCAGTCGAGACGGTAACCCGAGCGCGCTCGAAGAGCTCGCCAAGCGGCTCCGGGCTCGTGCCAGGCGAACGGCGGCGGTCCCGCCGACTCTCCGTCAGGCCGCGGCGACGAGCCTCTGCGGCGAGCTTGATCGCGGCGAACAGGGTTCCCCCGGGGATCCAAGCCGAAAGCACGATCCTCCCCTTCGGCTGCGAGTCACCCGCGTCATCTCGGCGGCGCAGCGGCCTTGGCGTCGGGGCGAAGATCGCGCCGAAGACCGAAATCACGATGTCCGCGCTCGCTTCGCGAGATCGGCATCGAGGCAGCCTCGCCGAGTACAAAGTCCGCGGCCAGCCCACGCTCCGCCGCGTCGGCCGCCGCTACGTCCAGGAGGCGCTGCGCCGGGTCCACTCCGGTGACCACTGCGCCCCGCTCGGCGGCGAGCAGCGCCCCGTTCCCGGTTCCGCAGCCCAGGTCGACCAGCGCTCGCCTTCGGCGGGCGCGGCGCGCTCCACCACTGCCTCGGCAGCGGGCAGGATCTGTTCCCCGATCCGCTCGTAGCTGCCCAGGCTCCACTCCACGGTTCGCGGACTCTACTTCTCGCATCTCTACCCTTCCACTCCGCCCATGGACCGGATCCGCAACTTCTCGATCATCGCCCACATCGATCACGGCAAGTCGACGCTTGCCGATCGGATCCTCGAGCTCACCGGTGCGGTCGACGCGCGCACGCATGTGCCGCAGATGCTGGACTCGATGGAGCTCGAGCGCGAGCGGGGGATCACCATCAAGGCCCAGGCTGTGCGGGTTACCTACACGGCTGCGGACGGCCAGACCTACCACCTGCATCTGATCGACACCCCCGGGCACGTCGACTTCTCCTATGAGGTCTCCCGCAGCCTGGCGGCGTGCGAGGGGGCGCTCCTGGTCGTCGATGCTGCGCAGGGGGTGGAGGCCCAGACGGTCGCGAACGCATATGCGGCGATCGACGCGGGGCTCGAGCTGATTCCCGTCCTCAACAAGGTGGACCTGCCGGGCGCAGATCCCGAAGGGGTCGCTGCGCAGGTGGCCGACCTGCTCGGCGGCGACCCGGGCGAGGCGCTGCGGATCTCGGCAAAGACCGGGGAGGGCGTCACCGACGTGCTCGAGTCGATCGTCCAGCGGATCCCGCCGCCCGAGGGCCGGTCGGAGGCGCCGCCCAGGGCGTTGATCTTCGATTCCGAGTTCGACCAGTACCGCGGCGTCGTCGCGTTCGTGCGAATGGTCGACGGCCGGTTCGCCAAGGATGAGCCGATCACCGCCATGCAGGCCGGCACACAGGCCGACATCGACGACATCGGTTTCTTCACCCCGAAGATGACGCCGGTGCCGGGAATGGCGGCGGGGGAGGTCGGCTACGTGATCACGGGGATCAAGGACGTCACCAAGCTCCGCGTCGGCGACACGCTGACCAGCCGGGAGGGGCCGGCCGCGGAGGCGCTTCCCGGCTATCGCGAGGTCCGGCCGATGGTCTTCTGCGGCCTCTTCCCGATCGACACCGACCGCTACGCCGACCTGCGCGACGCGCTCGATCGCCTGGCGCTGAACGACGCCGCCCTCTCCTATGAGCCCGAGACGTCGGATGCGCTCGGCTTCGGATTCCGCTGCGGCTTCCTGGGCCTGCTCCACATGGACATCGTCCGCGAGCGGCTGGAGCGCGAGTACGACCTCGAGCTGCTCGCGACCACCCCCAACGTGCGCTACGAGGTGAAGCTGATCAACACCGGAGAGGTGGTCGAGGTCCGCAGTCCGACGGACATGCCGGACCCAGGCTCGATCGAGTCGATCTCCGAGCCGTACATCCGGGCCACGATCATCACCCCCAACGACTACGTCGGCGCGGTGATGGAGCTCTGCCAGAAGCGCCGCGGCGAGCACGTCGGGCTGCACTACCTCTCGCCGACTCGGGTACAGGTTCAGTACGACCTGCCGCTGGCGGAAATCGTGCTCGACTTCTTCGACCAGCTCAAGTCACGCAGCAAGGGCTATGCCTCTCTCGACTACGAGCCGATCGGGAACCGGCCCTCCGATCTGGTCAAGCTCGACGTTCTGCTCGCCGGGGACAAGGTCGACGCCCTCTCGCTGATCGTCCACAAAGAGGCCTCCTATGACCAGGGCCGCAACCTGGTCGAGCGCCTGCGAAAGACGATCCCCAGGCAGCAGTTCGACGTCCCGGTGCAGGCTGCGATCGGTGCCAACGTGATCGCCCGCGAGACCGTGAAGGCCGTCCGCAAGGACGTGACGGCGAAGCTCTACGGCGGCGACGTCAGCCGCAAGAAGAAGCTGCTGGAGAAGCAGAAGAAGGGCAAGAAGCGGATGAAGCAGGTCGGCGCGGTCGAGGTGCCGCAGGAGGCGTTCCTCGCGGTCCTGGAGATGGACGGAGATGCCAAGTAGGGAGGAGCGCCTGGTGCTGGCGAAGGGCGGGATGGACGCGTTCAATGACGGCGATGTGCCGCGGATGCTTGCCGCCCTGGCCGAGGACGTCGAGGTCTATGCGTCTCCCGAGATGGCCAACGCGGGCCACTACACGGGCCACGACGGCTTCGTGACCTGGATCATCGCCTGGACCGACGCGTGGGAGGAGGTGACCGCCGAGGTGACGGACAACACTCCCGTAGGTGACCGCCACGTTGTGACCGCGATCCACCAGGAAGGACGCGGCCGCGGAGGAATCGAGGTGAGCATGGAGCTTGCGTTCCTCTTCGACGTGAACGACGACGGGCTGTGCAGCTTTCTCGCGATGCTCCCGACGGCCGAGGAGGCCATCCGCATGGCCGAGGAGCGCGAGGGGACTAGGCGCTGACGCGCCGCAGCGGCAGGCTGAGCCGGGTCTCGATCTTGGCCAGCGGGTCCTTGCCGTTGGCGGTCAGCAGGAGCACCTCATCGGCTGGGAAGTCACGGAGCTCATCCTCGAGTGCCTGCGCCGGGTCGTGATCCCCGACCGATCCGCTGACCGGCAGCCCAGCGGCCACGAGGGCTCCGGCCGAGCGCGCCAGGAGGCCCTCGGCCTCGCGCCGCGCGTCATCCTCGGCGGACATCCAGCGATCGAGCCGGTGGCTCGGGACGGGCACCACGAGTCGCACGTCCTTCGGCTTCCCGGCGAGCGCTGCGATGCGCTGGGCGGAGGCAGCGGTCGCCTCCGCAGTCGCCATGACGAGAACGCGGTGGGCCGTGTCCTCGTGCTCGGCGACCTCGATCCTGCGGTTCGGTCGAGCCCGCGAGGCGAAGACGACGAGAGCCGTGGCCGCGATTCCGCCCACCGCGATGCCGATGCCCGAGCCGAGGATGCCGCCGAGAGCCATCGACGCGACGATCGCCAAGCAGATCAGCAAGATCATCAGGGGAATCGCGAAGGAGCGGAATCTCAGCCCGCCCTCGGGATCCGTGGTGGTCAGGAACGGGGACACACGCAATGCGTACGGTAACCCGGCCCGCGCGGCTGCGTAGAATCGCGCGCCGAGATGCCCGTGAAGACTGACGCCATCGGCAAGCAGTGGCCCGCCAGGACATACGAGGTCGGCGCCGAGAAGATCCGAGAATTTTCCGACGCGATCGGGGCCGGGAGCGACGTTCACCGCGACCACGAGGCGGCCAGGTCGGCGGGGTTCCGTGATTTGGTGGCGCCGCCGATGTTCTGTGTCGTCTACAGCGCGCGGGCGATGGGCCCCGCGATTCTCGATCCGGACATCGGCATGAACCTCGCCACGATGCTCCATGGATCGCAGGAGTTCGAATGGGACGAGCCGGTCTGCGACGGCGACGTCATCGAGACCGCGGCGACCTGCAAGGAGATCTACGAGAAGGACGGCAAGGGCTTCTACGTCTTCGAAACGGTTTCCACCAACCAGGATGGGAAGCAGACGGTGAAGGGGACCTGGACCAACATCGTCAGGGGGGTGTGATGGCCGACCTGAAGGAGCTGAGCGAGGGCGATTCCATCCCGGAGCTGAAGGTGACGCCCGACAAGTACCTGCCGCACCGCTACGCGGGAGCCTCGGGGGACTTCAACCCGATCCACATCGACCCGGAATTCGCCAAGGCGGTGGGACTGCCCGGCAACATCCTGCACGGCCTCTGGATGATGGCCCAGGTCGCGCGAGGCAGCGCGCAGCTCGCGGACGGCGATCCTCGTGCGCTGAAGCGCCTCTCCGTCCAGTTCAGGGGCATGGGATTTCCCGAGCAGGAGCTGGTGGTCAGCGGCACTGTGAAGGAGACGGGCGACGGCCGGGTCGTCATCGATACGGTCGCTGCGCAGGGGGACAACCAGGTGATCAGGAACGCCCAGGCGGAGCTGCGCGCGGACTAGCGCGCGCCGCGTTCCTATCATCAGCTCTGTGCTGACCGAACGCCAGAGCCAGATCCTGAGATTGGTGGTCGAGCGCTACGTCGACGCCGGGCGCCCGGTCGGATCGCGCGCACTCGCCAATCGCCGTGACATCGACTGGAGCTCCTCCACAGTCCGCGCCGAGCTCGCCAGTCTCGAGGAGGAGGGATTCCTGACGCACCCTCATACCTCTGCGGGCCGGGTGCCGACCGACACCGGCTACCGCTTCTTCGTCGAGCGGCTGCTGGCGCACCAGGACCGCCTGCCCCAGCCGGCCTCGAACGAGCTCGGTATCTCCCGCATGAGGCGGGAGGTCGACGTCGCGATTCGGGAGACAACGACGACCCTGTCCCAGATCACCGATCTGGTTGCGCTCGTCACGGCGCCCCCTCTCCACACGGCAACGATCCATCGGATCGAGGTCCTGCTGCTGCAGCCGAAGGTCGTGATGGTGGTGGTCATCGCCTCCAACGGCGGCGTCACGAAGCGTGTCTTCACCTTCGACTCGGAGGTCGACACGGGTCTGGTCGAATGGGCGGCCAGCTACCTGAACGAGCGCCTCGCCGGGCTCGGCCTCGGCGCTCGCATGGCCGCCGACCGGCTGCGCGACCCCGAGCTCGGCTCGGCCGAGAGCGGCTTCCTGGCGGAGATCTCGGCGGCCTTCACCGACCTGGAAGAGTCCGCCGAGGACACGCTGTATGTCGACGGCACGGCTCGCCTGCTCTCGGAGGAGCACCTCGCCGACCTGCCGCATGCCGATGACCTGATGCGGGCGCTCGAGCGCAGGGTCAACGTCCTGCGCGCCCTGCGCACCGCACTCGATCGCCGCTCGGTCTTCGTCTGGATCGGTGGCGAGAACCCGGCGCCGGAGCTGCGCTCGGTGAGCGTGGTCGGCGCCAACTACGGCCTCGGCTATCGCAACCTCGGGTCGGTCGGGATCATCGGCCCGCTGCGGATGGACTACGCCACCGCGATCGCCAACGTCAGGGGCGCCGCCGGCGAGCTATCCCGTTTCTTCGAAACGGTCTACGACGAGTAGCGACCGGCTCGCATGGCCAAGCGCGACTACTACCAGGTGCTGGGCGTGGAACGGGGCGCCTCCGACGGAGAGATCAAGAAGGCGTTCCGGAAGCTGGCACGCGAGCTGCATCCGGACGTCAACGCCCACGATCCGGAGGCCGAGGAGAAGTTCAAGGAGGCTGCGGAGGCCTACGAGGTGCTCTCCGACGCCGGGCGTCGCCAGACCTACGACCAATTCGGCCACGACGGGCTGCGCTCCGGCGGGTTTGCGCCGGGCGGCTTCGGCAACATCCAGGACATCTTCGATTCACTCTTCGGGGGTGGCGACCCCTTCGGCGGGTTCGGCGGCGGCCCGGCCGCCGGCGCTGACATCGGGGCGGTTGTCGAGATCAACCTGGAGGACGTGCTGGAGGACCAGAGGCGGGAGGTCTCGTTTGAGGCTGTCGTCGTCTGCGAGCGCTGCCGCGGGAATGGCGCCGAGCCCGGCACTCCCATCGAGACGTGTCCCAAGTGTGAGGGGACGGGTCAGATTCGCGAGGTCAGCCGAAGCATCTTCGGCCAGGTCGTCCGGGCCATGCCCTGCGACCGGTGTGGCGGCGATGGCCGCATCCCCGAGACGCCATGCGAGCGGTGCGTTGGGGCGGGTCGGATCGCCGAGACCCGCACCTGGGAGGTCGACATTCCCGCCGGGATCGAGGACGGCCAGCGCGTGCGGATCGCCGGCGCCGGGCATGTCGGAGAGCCCAGAGGACGGCAGGGCGACCTCTATGTGGAGATCCGCGTCGAGACGGATGAGCGTTTCACCCGCCAGGGAACCGAGCTGATCACGCGCGCGGAAGTGCCGGTGACCACGGCGATCGTGGGCGGCGAGGTCTTCGTTCCCACCCTGGAGGGCGAGCTTGCCGTCGAGGTGCCGGCTGGGACGCAGCACGGGGAGGCCTCGGTGCTCAACGGCCGCGGCCTGCCGCCGCTCCGCGGTGGACGGCGCGGGAATCAGCACGTCGTTTTCGAGCTGGTGGTCCCGACCGATCTGGATAACGATCAGCGCGAGGCCGCTGAGCGCCTCGCCGAAGCACTCGGTCAACAGACGCCTCAGCGGAGATGATCCGTCTCGCGGTTCGCTGCGCTCCGGAGTACGCGGAGGCGGTGATGGCGAACCTGCTCGAGCTCGCGCCCAATGGGCTCGAGGAGGAGCGCGGGCCCGGATGGATCGAGTTCGCCATCTACGGCCCGCCCGGAGAGGTCCCGGACATCGGCGAGGTCCAGGCGGCCGCAGGAGGGAGCCTCGTCGACGTCACGACCACTTCGGTCCCTGACGACTGGGCGGACAAGTGGACCGACTTTCACCGGCCGATCGAGGTTTCCGGGCGGATTGGAGTTCGCCCGTCCTGGTGGGACCCGAAGGACGGGCTGATCGATGTCGTGGTCGATCCGGGCCGAGCCTTCGGCACGGGAGGTCATCCCACGACCCGACTCTGCCTGGCATTGCTGGTGGCCTTGGAGGAGGCCGGCGAGGCATCCGGGCCGATCGCCGACTGGGGTACCGGCAGTGGGGTCCTGGGAATCTCGGCGGCGAAGCTCGGCTGGTCGCCGGTCACCGGCTGCGACCGCGAGCTCGCCTCCCTGGAGACCGCGAAGGCGAACGCCGAGGCGAACGACGTCGAGATGTCGATCGAGCGGGTGGACGTGCGGGAGGGGGCACCTCCCGTGGCGCGGACCGTCGTCGCGAACCTGACCGGCAACCTGCTCAAGGACTGCGCCGGCCATCTCGCCGCTGCAGGGGAGGCCCCGGACACCCTGGTCTGCTCGGGAATGCTGGAGGCCGAGGTCGACGAGGTCACCGAGGCCTTTGGCCCGACCGGGCTCGTGGAGTCCGAGCGCCGAATCGAGAACGACTGGGGAGCGCTGCTGATGCGCCGCGACGGGGCGGGCGCCTGATGGCGGCAGAGCCGAGCTCAGAGCTGCCGATCGCCGTCTTCGATTCCGGCGTCGGCGGGCTCACTGTGCTTCATGAATGCCTCGTCTCGCTGCCGGAGGAGGACTACCTCTATCTCGGGGACGACGCGCGTTTCCCGTATGGCGCTCGAAGCACCGATGAGCTTCGTGAGCACGTCGAGCAGGTCACCCGATTTCTCCTCGATCGCGGCGCGAAGCTGCTGGTGATCGCCTGCAACTCCGCTGCGTCGGCCGGCCAGGAGGTTGCGAGGGAGATAGCGGCCGAGGTCGGGGTGGAGGTGGTGGCGGTGATCAAGCCCGAGGCAGAGATCGCCGGCGCGATCACCGAGTCCGGGAACGTCGGCGTGCTCGCCACGCCGGCCACCGTTCGGAGCGGCTCTTATCTGAGCGCGCTCTCGAGCCAGCACCGCGCGCTGACCATCACGGAGGTCGAGGCGCCTGACCTCGCCGCGGTGATCCAGCGTGGCTTCCCCTTCTCGGAGAGCGTTGTCGAGATGGTTCGCTCCTACTGCGAGCCGCTGAAGCGTGCGGAGGTCGACACCGTCATCCTCGGCTGCACGCACTACCCGCTGGTGCGGCCGATGCTCCAGCGCGTGCTCGGACGAGACGTTCGGCTGGTCACGGCGGGACACGCGATCGCCGGGACTGTGCAGCGGGTCCTCGAAGGGTCTGGGCTCGCGAAAGCCGGCAACGAGGAGGGGACCTATCGATTCCTCTGCACCGGGGACGCCGAGACCTTCCGCGAGCTGGGCACCCGCTTCCTCCAGATGCCGCTCGGCGATGTCGAGCGGGTCGATCTGCCGTGAGCCTCGTCGCTGTAACCGCCGAGAACATCCCGTTCATCCCCTGGGGCCTGCTGATGGTCGCGGTCGGCCTCTACCTGGTCGCGGTGGCGGGCCTGATCGCAGCCGGGCGCCGCGAGGACGCTCGGGCTCTGGCCGGGTTCATCCCCGACTGCCTCGTGTTGGTGTCACGGCTTGCTCGTGACCACCGCATCCCCCGTCGGCGCAGAGCCGTCCTCTTCCTTGTTCTCGGATATCTCGCCCTGCCGATAGATCTGGTGCCTGACTTCCTACCCGGGATCGGGCAGCTCGACGATGCTGTGCTCCTGGGACTGGCGCTGCGCCTCGTCGTCCACGGCGGAGGAAATGAGATGGTCCATGAGGCCTGGCCCGGCCCGGAGGCGTCGCTCACGCTCGTCCTGCGGGCGTCCGGCCTGGAGACGAACGGGGCAGCCACGCCGCCGACTACGCTTTAGGCGATGACCATCCTCGAGCGGGTACAGGAGGACGTGAAGACGGCGATGAAGGCAGGCGAGAAGGAGCGCGTCGGCCAGCTGCGCATGCTCGTCAACGCCCTCCAGGCCGAGGAGAAGGAGGGCAAGGGAGACGAGGTCGCCGCGCTGCAGCGTGAGCGCAAGCGCCGGCTCGACGCCGCCGAGGCCCTCAAGGAGGGCGACAGGACGGAGCAGGCCGCAGCCGAGGAGGCCGAAGCGAAGCTGATTGAGGGCTACCTGCCCGATCAGCTCTCAGACGAGGAGCTTTCCGACCTCGTGTCAAGCGCGGTCGAGGAATCCGGTGCCAGCGAGCCGAAGGACATGGGGGGCGTGATGAAGGCGCTGATGCCCAAGGTCGGCGGACGAGCCGACGGCAAGCGGGTCAGCCAGGCGGTGCGCGAGAAGCTTGGCGCGTAGGCAGCTGGAGATCGACAACACCGTCGCCGCGGAGCTGGCCGGCTCCGAGGATGCGGTCCTCCGTGCCCTCGAGGGCCACCTCGACGTCGACCTCTACCTGCGCGGCAACGTCCTCACCCTGGACGGCGAGGCGACCGAGGTTCGCACCGCGGAGACCGTCGTCGGCGAATTGGTCGACCTGATCGAGCAGGGACACGAGATTGCCCCGGGCACGATCGAGGCCGTCACCGGCGCGCTCGACAAGCACGAGAGCCCGGCCGAGATCCTCGAGGACGTCGTCTGGCAGCACCGCAACACGCGGGTCGCGCCCAAGACTGTCAATCAGAAGCAGTACGTCGACTCGATCCGCCGCCACACGATCACCTTCGGCATCGGCCCGGCCGGCACCGGCAAGACCTTCCTGGCGGTGGCGATGGCGGCCGCCGCCCTCTCGCGCGGCGACGTCAGCCGCGTGATCCTCACTCGGCCTGCGGTCGAGGCGGGCGAGCGCCTGGGCTTCCTGCCCGGCGACATCCAGGCGAAGGTCGATCCGTATCTGCGACCGCTCTTCGACGCGCTGTACGACATGCTTGATCCCGAGAAGGTCAACTCCTACTTCGAGCGCGGAACCATCGAGGTCGCGCCGCTGGCCTTCATGCGCGGCCGGACGCTCAACGATTCCTTCGTGATCCTCGACGAGGCGCAGAACACGAGCCCCGAGCAGATGAAGATGTTCCTGACCCGTCTCGGCTTCGGCTCCAAGATCGTCGTCACGGGCGACATCACCCAGATCGACCTTGAGCGCGGCTCGAAGTCCGGCCTGGTCGAGGTCGGGGCGATCCTCAACGAGGTCCAGGACATCAACTTCATCCGCTTCGGCGGTGAGGACGTCGTGCGCCACAAGCTCGTGCAGCGGATCGTCGCCGCCTACGGCGAGGCCGAGAGCCGCTCCGCGTCCGACGGGGACGGCTGACATCGACCTCTCCGACGTCCCCGGCGACCTGCGGCGCGCGGTGGGGGCGGCCCTGCACGCAGCGGGGGTGGACGACGGCCACCTCGGCGTGGAGGTCGTGGGGAAGGGGCGAATGCGGACCCTCAACTACGCCGCGCGTGGCGTGGACGAGGCCACGGACGTCCTGGCCTTTCCGATCGACGACCAACCCCACGAGACCGGGCCCCGTGAGCTGGGCGACGTCTTCATCTGCCCGGAGCAGGCGACGGACGTGACCGAGGCCGCGGTCCACGGCACCCTCCACCTCTGCGGGTTCGACCACGAGACCGACGCCGGCGAGATGCTCGAGCTGCAGGCCAAGGTCATGGCCTCGTTGTGAGCAGGGCCGGCTTCGTCGGGCTCGCGGGCCGGCCCAACGTCGGCAAGTCCACGCTGGTCAACGCCATCGTGGGCTCGCACGTCGCGATCGTCTCAGAGCGCCCCCAGACGACCAGGAGGGCGATCCGCGGGGTCGCGACCGACCTGGCGGCCGATTGGCAGCTGGTGATGACCGACCTCCCGGGCGTGCAGCGCCCTCGCGACGCCCTCACGGAACGCATGCAGCGCCGCGTCGAGCGCGAGATCGCGGACTCAGACGCCGTCCTGTTCGTCGTCAACGCCGAACAGGGGGTGGGCCCGGGCGACCGCTTCATCTCGAAGGCGCTTCTCCAGTCGAGCATCGACACCCCGGTCGTCTGCGCCGTCAACAAGGTCGACCGGCTCAACAACGCCGAGACGGCCGCCGTGCTCTCCGCGGTGGGGGAGATCGGCGGCGTGGACGAGATCTTTCCCGTCAGCGCGAGAAAGGGTCACGGCCTCGAGCCGATGGTCTCGAGGCTCGTCGAGCTGCTGCCCGAGAGCCCCCTCCTGTTCCCGCCCGAGCAGCGCTCGGACCTGCCGAGCGAGGTCCTGCTCGCCGAGCTGATCCGGGAGCAGGTTCTGCGCCGCACCCGCGACGAGCTGCCCCACGCCGTCGAGGTCCAGGTCTCAGAAGTCGCCCACCGCGAGGACGGAGTGGTCGAGGTCCACGCCCACATCTGGGCCGAGGCCGAGTCGCAGAAGGGCATCCTGATCGGCTCCGGCGGCAGCAAGATCAAGGAGATCGGAACCGCCGCCCGCACGGAGCTCGAGCGGGAGCTCGGCGGCCGCGTCTTTCTCGACCTGCAGGTCCGAGTCCGGAAGCGCTGGCGGAAGGACGAGGGCCTGCTCGACCGGCTCGGCATCGAGTAATCCGTTCACATCCCGTTCACCGGCGACCCCGTCGGGGTCAAGATCATTCGCCCCTCAGACGACGAGAGGAGCGAGATGGACATCGAGGGTGACCGAGAGGAATGGACCGAGGAGGACGAGCGGCATCCCGAGCCGGCCGAGAAGCCGATGCCGGTGCAGGAGGAGGGTCTGGCGGTCGGCCTGGAGGCTCAGGACGGTTTCGAAGCCGACCTGGATCCTGAGATCGCGGCCGAGGTGCAGCTTCAGGAGGAGACCCGCGAGGCCGAGGGGGACGACGGTCCCGTGGAGACCGTCCTCAACTTCCGCGACGACGATGAGGAAGAGGGCGAGGACTGAGCCCTACCGGCGGCGCCTGAGCTGAACCGGCGCCTTCAGGGGCGCGAGCAGGGGGTTCGTACAATCGCGCGACGATGGTCGTGCAGACCGCCAGAGATGCGGCGAAGGTTCGTTTCGACGAGCGCGGGCTCGTGCCGTGCGTGATGCAGGACGCTCGCTCCGGCGAGGTGCTCACCCTCGCCTACATGAACGAGGAGTCTCTGCTGCTCACCCTCGAGACCCGCGAGATCCACCTCTACAGCCGCAGCCGCCGCGAGATCTGGCACAAGGGCGCGACCTCGGGGAATGTCCAGCGGGTTCGGCAGATCCGTTACGACTGCGACGGTGACGCGCTCGTCGCGCTGGTCGATCCGGCGGGGCCCGCCTGCCATACCGGCGAGCGCTCCTGCTTCTACCGCGACCTTGAGGGCACCGCCGATCCGGGCGTCGACGCGCCGGGCGTGGTCGGCGAGCCGACCCTGCTGCCGTACGAGGCTCTTGCCACGCTGGAGCGGACCCTCGTCGCCCGCCAGCGCAAGCGCCCGGCCGGCAGCTACACAGTCGAACTGCTCGAGGACTCGAAGCTCGCTGGCGACAAGGTGCGAGAGGAGGCCGCCGAGGTGGTCAAGGCGGTCGACACCGAGTCCGAGGAGCGGGTCGCCGAGGAGGGCGCGGACGTCGTCTACCACCTGGCTGTCCTGCTGCTCTCGCGCGGCATCTCGATGGCCGAGGTGCTGCACGTCCTGAACGGACGACGGCGGGCTCGATGAACACCGTCGGGGCTGCGACCATTCTTCCCGGCCTCGAGCCGGACCTCGATCGCGCCCGTGAGCTTTCGCGGAGCGCCACGGTGGTGCCGGTCCGTTACCGGTTCATCGACGACACGGAGACGCCGGTCAGCGCATTTCTGAAGCTGCGCGGCGACGGGCCGGCCTTCCTGCTCGAGTCCGCGGAGCAGGGCCGCCTGGGACGCTGGTCCTTCCTGGGCTTCCGGCCGAGGGCGATCCTGCGCTGGTCCGACGGCAGCCTCTCCGAGTGGAGCGGCGAGACTGCGGCGGAATCGGGTACCGGCGCCGCCCCGGACCGAGTCACCGAAGCGCCGGACCCTTACGCGGCCGCTGCCGAATACCTGGGCCGCTACGAGATCGCGGAGCCCGACGAGTTGCCCCCGTTCGCGGGCGGCGCGGTGGGCTTCTTCGGCTACGACCTGGTCCGCACCGTGGAGCCACTGCCCGAGCCGAACCCCGACCCAGTCGGGCTGCCCGACATGGCCCTGATGATCACCGACGTGCTGGTCGCCTTCGACCACCAGCGCCACGAGGTGACGCTGATCGCCAACGCATTCGTCGAGGACGGTGGAATCGAGGAGGCATACGCCCGCGCCGTGGAGACGATCGGGGAGGTGCGCGAGAAGCTCCGCGAGCCGGTCCCCGCCGTGGACCCGACGGCGGAGAAGTCCCCGATCGACTTTCAGTCCAACATGAGCCGGGAGCAGTTCGAGGCGACGGTCTCCCGGATCATCGAGTACGTCCACGCCGGCGACGCCTTCCAGGTGGTCCCGTCGCAGCGCTTCACCTCGCCCTGCCCGGTCGAGGCCTTCTCTATCTACAGGGGCCTGCGCACGGTCAATCCCTCGCCCTACATGTACTTCCTCGACTTCGGCGACTTCGAGATCGCCGGCGCGTCCCCCGAGCCCCTGGTCAAGGTGACGGGGGATCGCGTCGAGACCAGGCCGATCGCCGGCACCTACCCGCGCGGCGCCGACGAGGAGGAGGACCGCCTGGCCGCCGAGCGTCTCTTGCAGGACCCGAAGGAGCGCGCCGAACACGTGATGCTCGTGGATCTCGGGCGCAACGACCTCGGACGCGTCTGCGAGTACGGGTCGGTCACGGTCGACGAGCTGATGGTGGTCGAGACCTACTCCCATGTGCTGCACATCGTCAGCCAGGTCTCGGGCAAGCTGCGCGAGGGGATCAGCGCGATGGACGCCCTGCGCTCGATTCTCCCAGCGGGCACGCTCTCAGGCGCGCCGAAGGTCCGCGCGATGCAGATCATCGACGAGCTGGAGCCGCAAAAGCGCGGTCCGTATGGCGGCGCGGTCGGATACCTGAGCTACACCAGGGACCTGGACACCGCGATCTACATCCGCTCAGTCGTCGTCAAGGACGGGCTCGTCCATGTGCAGGCGGGCGGAGGAACGGTCGCGGACGCCCAGCCGGCCTACGAGTACAACGAGTCCGTCAACAAGGCGAAGGCGGTATTTCGCGCAGTCGAGCTCGCCGTCGAGCAGCCGGAGTGGCCCTGATGCCCAGCGTCCTCGTCATCGACAACTACGACTCCTTCACCTACAACCTCGTTCAGTACCTGGGGGAGCTGGGGGCGGAGGTCGGCGTCGTGCGCAACGACAAGGCGACGGTGGACGATCTGGTCCGGTTGAAGCCCGACCGCCTGGTGGTCTCGCCGGGCCCCTGCACGCCCAAGGAGGCGGGCATCTCGGTGGATGCCATCCGCACGTTCGCCGAAGCCGGTACGCCGGTGCTCGGTGTCTGTCTCGGGCACCAGTCGATGGTGGAGGCGTTCGGCGGGAAGGTGGTTCGCGGCGATCCCATCCACGGCAAGGACGCAGAGGTGAAGCACGACGGCCGCTCGATCTACGAGGGGCTCTCCAACCCACTGGTCGCCGGCCGATATCACTCGCTGATCGCGGATCCCGACCTGCCCTCTGACCTGGAGCTCACCTCCACCTACGGCGACGTGGTCATGGGGGTGCGCCATCGCGAGTTCCCTGCCGAGGGCGTTCAGTTCCATCCCGAGTCGGTCCTCACCCCGCAGGGCAAGAAGCTGCTGGCTAACTTCCTCGGCGCCTAGTTCGAGCGCCCCGCCTCGATGCCCAACGACATCCTCACACGCGCGATCGACGAGATCTGCGACGGCACGCACCTGACCGCGGATCACACCTCCGCCGCGCTCGCGGAGATCATGGAAGGGCGGGCGGACCAGGTCCAGATCGGCGCTTTCCTGATTGCGCTGCGCGCGAAGGGGGAGACCGTCGCCGAGCTGGTCGGCCTCGCCCGGACGATGCGGAACCTGTCTGCCCAGGTCAACGTGAACAGGGACGACGTGGTCGACACCGCCGGCACCGGTGGCGGCCCGACCACCTTCAATATCTCCACCACGGCGGCTCTGATCGCGGCTGGCGCCGGCTGCGCGGTCGCCAAGCACGGCAACCGCTCGGCGACGTCGAGGTGCGGGTCGGCCGATCTGCTCGAGGCTCTCGGCGTTCAGATCGAGCTGACGCCCGAGCAGGTCGCCATCTGCATCGACGAGATCGGCTTCGGATTCATGTTCGCCCCCAAGCACCACCAGGCGACGGCCGCGGTGGTGCCGGTGCGCAAGGAGCTTGCGGTCCGGACCATCTTCAACCTGCTCGGCCCCTTGACCAATCCGGCGGGGGCGCGGCGCCAGCTCCTCGGCGTCTCCGACCGGTCCTTCCAGGAGACGATCGCGGAGGCGCTCCTCAGCCTTGGCTGCGACCACGCCATGGTGGTCTCGGCCGATGACGGCCTCGATGAGCTCAGCATCGCTGACAGGACCCGCGTGGTCGAGGTTGCGGATGGGCGAACGGACGAGTGGTTCGTCGAGGCCGAGGACCTCGGCCTCGAGGCGGCCCCGCTTGAGGCGATCGCAGGTGGCGATCCGAAGCACAACGCCTCGGTCACTGGGCGGATCCTGAAGGGTGAGGGTGGGCCGGAGCGGGAGGTGGCGCTCCTCAATGCCGGCGCCGCGATCTTCGTCGGCGGTGGCGCCGTGAACTTGGGAGACGGCGTGAAGCAGGCACGCCGGGCTGTGGACGACGGCGCGGCCTTCGACGTTCTCGAGCGTCTGGTCGCCCGGACCCGCGAGCTCTCCGGCGCGAGCTAAGGTCCAGCGGACGAGATGGGCATGATCGAAGACCTGGTTGGGTCCGCGCGGGCAGGCGTGGCGCGACGAAGCGCGGAGGTTCCGCTCGGGGATCTCGAGCAGCGGCTGGCCGAGAGGCCTGAGCAGCGCCCCTTCGGCGAGGCTCTGGTGCGGCCCGGTCTCTCCGTGATCGCCGAGTTCAAGCGCCGCTCTCCGAGCGCCGGCGAGATTCGGGCCGGCGCCACGCCGGCCGAGATCGCCAGGGCCTACGACGAGGCGGGGGCCACAGCCCTGTCTGTGCTGACGGACGAGTCTCACTTCGGCGGCTCCCTCGATGATCTGCGGGAGGCGCGCGCGGCCTGCGAGCTCCCCATCCTGCAGAAGGACTTCATCGTCGACACCTACCAGCTCTATGAGGCCGCGGTGGCCGGCGCGGATGCCGTGCTGCTGATCGTCGCCGCCATCGACCGAGATCTCCTCGCCCGCCTCTACGAGGAGGCGCGTGCTCTCGACCTCGACGTCGTCGTGGAAGTCCACAATGAATCGGAGCTCGAGACCGCCCTGACGGTCGACGCCGACGTGATCGGCATCAACAATCGCAACCTGGACGACTTCAGCGTCGACGTCCAGACGACCTTCGAGCTGATGCCCGACGTCCCCGCCGGGAAGACGGTCGTCTCCGAGAGCGGCATAGCCGAACGCGCCACGCTCGACGAACTGGAGCGGGTCGGGGTCGACGCCGTCCTGGTCGGCGAGGCGTTGTTGAGGGCGGATGATCCCGGCGCAAAGCTCAGAGAGCTGATCGCGGACGAGGACTCGACCCGCGAGCACCTGCTCCCCTGACTCATTAGAGAACCCGAAGACCCTGCTTAGTAGGGGTTAAGCGGCGGGCCCCACACTGGCCCGCATGCAGTCGCTGAAGAGGTTCCTATCAACGAGCTTCGGATCCGCCGTCGCCGGCGGCGCGGTCGTTCTCGTCGTGGGCCTGATCCTGATTCAGGCCGGCGTCGTGAACAGCGACAGCGGCAACTCCGGACCGGTGATCGAGCCCGCGGCGCTGGCAAGGCCCGCGAGCAACTCGAGCCAGGGGCTCACGGTTCACGACATCTACCAGCGCGATGGCCAGGGGGTCGCGTTCATTCGCTCGACGATCGTGCAGAAGACGCAGTCCGCATTCGGCTTCCCACAGCAGCAGAGCAGCGAGGCCACGGGCTCGGGCTTCCTGATCGACAACGACGGGCACATCCTCACCAATGCGCACGTCGTCGAGGGCGCGAAGAGCGTCACCGTTCAGCTCGGGAGTGGCTCCGAGCAGAACGCCCAGGTCGTCGGCTCCGACCCCTCAAGCGACATCGCCCTTCTCAAGGTCGACAACACCGAAGGCGCCAGCCCGCTGCCACTGGGCGACTCAGCCAGGGTGCAGGTCGGCGACCCCGTGGTCGCCATCGGCAACCCCTTTGCTCTCGACCGGACCGTGACGAGCGGCATCGTCTCGGCGCTCCAGCGCCAGATCCAGGCTCCCAACGGCTTCTCGATCTCCGACGTGATCCAGACCGACGCGGCGATCAACCCCGGCAACTCCGGTGGGCCGCTGATCAACGCCGACGGCCAGGTGATCGGCATCAACTCCCAGATCGAGAGCCAGAGCGGCGGTAACGTGGGCATCGGCTTCGCCGTCCCGATCAAGACAGCGGCCGACGTCGTCTCGCAGCTCGAGAACGGCGGTCAGGTTCACCAGGCTTACCTCGGGATCTCAGGTGGCGACATCACGCCCGAGATCGCCCACGCGCTCAACCTCCCCGTCACGCAGGGCGTCCTGATTGAGCGGGTGCTCAGTGGTGGCCCCGCCAGCGATGCCGGCATCAAGGGCGCGACCGGCCAGGCGACGATCGCGGGCCAGACCTTCCCGGTCGGCGGCGACATCATCACCAAGGTCGACGGGAAGCCGATCAGCGGCATGGATGACGTTGTCTCTGACGTCAATGACCACAAGCCCGGCGATGAGATCACGCTGACGATCTTCAGCGGAGGTCAGCAGAAGGACGTCACGGTCAAGCTCGGTGACCGCCCATCGCACGTCCAGGACTCGAACTCCAGCTCGCTGCCCTAGCGGCCACCAGGCCGCTTCCCTTAGGAGCGCAGGCCGAAGGCCGGAGCGACTTGTGATGGGCGGCCGCTTGTGGCCGCGATCTGATGGCGAAGCCGACGATTTACGCAGCGACGCGTGGCGCGTCGATCACGCCGTGCTCGATCAGGGTCTCGCCCGTCTCGGCGATCGTGTCCTCGATCGAGCGAGGCGACCAGCCGAGGGTGGTCTGGGCCTTCTCCGAGGAGAGCTCCTGCCTCTTGCCGAGCCCGCCGACCACGGAGCGGATCCCAGGGTCGAAGAGGGCCATCCCCCGAACGACGAAGTCGGGGATCTTGCGCTTGGGGACCTTCGAGGCACTCTCGCCGAGCCGGTCGCGCAGGATCCTGGCGGTGTCCTCGAACCAGAGGAACTTCGTCACAGCGATGAAGCGCTGGCCGCCGGCCTCCGGCGCCGTCATGGCCCGGATCTCGAGGTCGGCCACGTCGCGGACATCGACGAAGCTGAAGCCGAGCCTGGGCACGCCGGGCATTCCCTTCAGCAGGCGCTCGATCGCCTCGATCGAGTACGAGAGGTCGTCGTTCAGCACCGGGCCGATGATTGCTCCAGGATTGACCACGGCCAGCCTGTCCTCGGCGCCGCGCTCCTTGACGAGGTCCCAGGCGGCCCGCTCGGCGATGGTTTTCGAACGGACATAGGGAGTGAGGCCCTCCTCGTCGGGATCGGTCCAGTCCTCCTCCGTCAGGGTCTTCTTCTCGGCGCCCTTGGCGAGCCGGACCACTGCGATCGAGGAGGTGACGACGACGCGCTTGACGCCGTGGTCGAGTGCCTTGCCCAACACGCGGAGCGTGCCCTCGCGGGCCGGGACGATGAGCTCGTCCGGGTCCTTCGGCTGCTTCGGCGGGAAGGGAGAGGCGACATGGAGCACGTAGTCGCAGCCCTCGATCACGTTGTCCCAGTGCTCGTCGCTCGTGAGGTCGGCCTGGTGGACCGTGAGATGCGGCCCCGGGCCCACCTGCGACTCGACCGCTGCGTGGACATCGCGTTCGCGGGATGGGTTCCGGACCGTGGTCCGGACTCGGTAGCCGCGCTGGAGCAGGTCGACGATGCACCAGGTGGCCAGGTAGCCCGAACCACCCGTGACTAGAACTGTCTTGCCGTCGCCTTCGGCCATAGGTCTTCCGTGACCCTAGTCGAGTGCTGGGGCTTCGCGAAGAGCACCTGCACGTCGCGCAGGCGGCGCTCGCGGAACCCGGCCTCGCTCATCGCCAGCCAGAGCGTCCAGAGCCGGCGGAACGGCTCGTCGTATCCCAGCTCTCCGGCCAGGTCGGAGTTGCCGATGAAGCGCTTGCGCCAGAGCTCGAGCGTGCGCGCATAGTGCGAGCCGATTTCCTCCAGCCAGATCGCGCTCATGTCGGTCTCGCGAGCGGTTGATCGCTGGATCACCTCGAGGGACGGCAGGCAGCCGCCGGGGAAGATCAGTGTGTTGGCGAAGCTCTTCGCCGCCTTTTCCGTCTCATAGAGGCGGTCGTCGATCAGGATCGCTTGCAGGAAGAAGAGTCCGTCCGGCTCGAGCAGCTCGGAGCACCGGCGGAAGAAGACATCGAAGTACTGCCAGCCGACCGCCTCGATCATCTCCAGCGAGACGAGCTTCGTATAGCGGCCACGGAGGTCGCGGTAGTCCTCCAGCAGGACGGTGACGCGATCCTCGACTCCTGCGTCGCGGATCCGCCGCAGGGCACCCTCGCGCTGCTCCTGGGAGATCGTCGTGGTCGTCACCCGGCAGCCGTAGTTGGCCGCGGCGTGGGTGGCCATTCCGCCCCAGCCGGTGCCGATCTCGAGCAGATGGTCCTCGGGCCCGAGCTCCAGCGCCTGGCAGATCCGCTCGAGGCGGTTCTGCTGCGCTTCGGCGAGCGTCGCGTCGGGGTTGGGGAAGACCGCAGACGAATACATCATCGACTCGTCGAGGTAGAGCGCGAAGAGATCGTTACCGAGGTCGTAGTGAGCGGAGATGTGGCGGCGGGAGGCGCGCTTGCTGTTGCGGGGGACCCGCCAGACCGTCTTCTCGAGGGGGGCGAGCAGGGGATGGATCCGACGCCGCCAGGCGTCGAGCGATCCGAGGTTGCGGCAGGCGATCCGGAGCAGCGCGACCAGGTCGTCGCAGTCCCAGAGACGGTCTCGGTAGGCCTCCCCGAGGCCGACGCTGCCGCTCAGGAGATTCTTGTAGAAGCGACCGGAGTTGACCCTGATGGTCGCCGCGAGGTCGGCCGCCGCTTCACCGAAGGTGAACTTCCGGCCGTCCGGCTCGATCAGCTCCAGGCTGCCACCGCGCACCCGGGAGAAGGCGCCGAGAGCCAGTCGCCTGGATGCTGACTCGATCGCGGTCATTGACAGGCAGCCTACTTCTCAGAATGCCTGCTCGCAGGGACAAAACGTGAATCCGCCTACTCTTGTCGCATGACGAAGGTCAAGGTCTGCGGCATGACGAACCTCGCCGACGCGGAGCACGCGGCGAGCCATGGCGCCTGGGCGATCGGCCTGATCCACCATTCGGACAGCCCGCGGTTCGTGCAGCCCGACGTCGCAGAGGAGATCGGCGCGGCCCTGAAGCGGCGCTGCGAGATCGCCGGAGTGTTCGTCAACTCGACGCTCGATGAGGTGATCGACGCAGCCGAGCGGGAGAACCTCACTCTCCTCCAGTTCCACGGCGAGGAGGGACCCTCGTTCTGCGTCGAGGCGCGGCGCCGCACGGGCGCCAAGGTGATCAAGGCGATGCGCATCAGCAGCGCCGCCGATGTCCAGGCGGCCGAGACGTTCCGAACCGACTTCCATCTCTTCGACGCCTACTGGCACGGGGTCCACGGCGGCACCGGCAAGAGCTTCGACTGGGGCCTGGTGACAAAGCGGCGCTCGAAGGTGCCGATGATCCTGGCCGGGGGCCTGACCGCGGAGAACGTGGCCGGCGCCGTCGAGCTGATCAAGCCGTACGCCGTCGACGTCGTCACCGGGGTCGAGGCGGGGCCCGGCCGTAAGGACCACGCCAAGGTCGAGGCCTTCCTCGCCGCCGCCGGCGTCGAATTGCCCTCGCAGGTGACGGCGCCGTGAACCCGGCAGTCGAGGAGCGCTTCGGCCCCTACGGCGGCCGATTCGTTCCCGAGACCCTGATCGCCGCCCTCGACGAGCTCAGTGCCGCTTGGGCCGAGGCGCGCGAGGACGAGGGCTTTCAGTCCGAGCTGTCCGTGCTGCTCCGAGACTTCGTGGGCCGGCCGACCCCGCTCTATCTGGCGGAGCGGCTCTCAGAGCGTGTTGGTCGCCGCGTCTATCTGAAGCGCGAGGACCTGGCCCACACGGGCGCCCACAAGATCAACAACGCCGTCGGCCAGGCCCTGCTGGCAAGGCGCATGGGCAAGGACCGCGTGATCGCCGAGACCGGGGCGGGGCAGCACGGAGTGGCGACCGCCACGGCCTGCGCCCTGTTCGGGCTCGAGTGCGCGGTCTACATGGGCAGCGAGGACATCCGCCGCCAGGCGCCGAACGTCGAGCGGATGAGACTGCTCGGCGCTGAGGTGATCCCCGTCGAGGCCGGCGCCCGAACGCTGAAGGAGGCGGTCAGCGCCGCGATCCGGGACTGGGTCGCCTCGGTCGAGAACACTCACTATGTGATCGGCTCTGTGGTCGGGCCCGCTCCCTACCCGGCTCTGGTCCGCGACCTGCAGCGCGTGATCGGCGACGAGGCCCGCTCCCAGGCACTCGACGCCGAGGGGTCCCTGCCGGCCCGGGTGATCGCCTGCGTGGGCGGAGGCTCCAACGCGATCGGCAGTTTCCACGCCTTTCTCGACGACCCGGTCGAGTTGATCGGGGTCGAGGCTGCGGGCGAGGGGCTCGACAGCGGACATCACGGTGCCTCGCTGGTGTCGGGCACGACGGGCGTGCTGCACGGCGCCCTCTCTTCGGTGCTCGCCGACGCGGAGGGGCAGATCCTCGAAGCCCACTCCGTCTCCGCCGGCCTCGACTACCCGGGCGTTGGCCCCGAGCACGCGCACCTGCGCGATTCAGGCCGCGCGACTTACGAGGCGGCCACCGACGAGGAGGCGCTGCGCGCCTTCCGCGAGCTTGGCCGGCTCGAGGGGATCATCCCCGCGCTCGAGCCTTCGCATGCGATCGCCTGGCTGCTCGAGAACGGCGGAGGAGACGGCTTCGACGTCCTCACCCTGAGCGGGCGTGGCGACAAGGACATGGACGAGGTGACGGCGAAGCTCGCCGAGCTGGATGGCTGAGGCCACGACCACCTCGATCGAGAGCGCATTCGCGGCCGCACGGCAGGAGGGGCGTGCGGCGCTGATGCCGTACCTGATGGGCGGCTTCCCCGACCAGGAGACCGCCACCGCGGTCGCCGGTTCCTATGCGGAGGCGGGTGCCGATCTGATCGAGCTCGGCGTTCCCTTCTCAGACCCGCTCGCCGACGGACCCACGATCCATGCGGCCGACACGGCGGCGCTCGCCACCGGAGCGACGCTCGAGTCCGTCCTGGAGACCTGCACCACAGTCGCCGACCGGCTCCCGGTTGCGCTCATGTGTTACTCGAACATGATCCTGGCGAGGGGAGTGGAGGAGTTCGCCGGGCTCGTCGCGGAGGCTGGCGCGGCAGGGGTGATCGTCCCCGACCTGCCGCTGGAAGAGCAGGGCTCAGTTGCCGATGCGCTCGGCGCCCATGAACTGGCTCTGGTCCCCCTGGTGGCGCCGACGACGCCCGACGAGCGGCGTGCGCGGATCTGCGCCGGCGCGCATGGTTTCGTCTACCTCGTCTCCACCGTGGGGGTGACGGGTGAGCGCGCCGAGCTGCCGGCGGAGCTGACCGATCTGATCTCCGCGGCGAAGGAGGAGGCGAGCGTGCCGGTCGCGGTCGGATTCGGGATCTCCACGCCCGAACAGGCCGCGACGGTCGGGAAGCTGGCCGACGGTGTGATCATCGGAACCCGCCTGGTGCGTGAGGTCGCCGACGCGGCCGATCGCGATGCGGCGGTCGCCGCCGTCACTGCCTTCCTGAGCGAAACTCGCGCCGCGCTCGCCAGATAGGCTTCCGGTCCGTGCAGGTCGTCCTCTTCACAGTCCTCGGCGCGTGCGTGATGGTTATCGCCTACGCCCTCGGCGTGCCGGGCCCGGTCGACGCCATCCTCTTCCTGGGTGGGGTCTTCACCGGCGCCCTGCTCCGCTACGCCCAGCCGCTCATCGACTGGCTGACCCGCCCGTAGCACTGGCCTTCGAACTGCGAGCGATCGGCTGGGTGGAGTCGGCTCTGACCGATCCAGAGTCGGCCCCCAAGCAGGGCGACGAGGGCGCCCCCGATGCGTGGATCGAGTTCGAACCGGAGGTGCTCGACGCCTTGAAGGGCATTGCTCCGGGCGACGAGCTGCTCGTCCTCACCTGGCTCGACCGGGCCGATCGAGATGTGCTCGTCGTCCATCCGCGCGGCGACACCTCGCGGCCGGCGGCGGGGGTCTTCACGACCCGTTCGCCGCACCGGCCGAATCCGATCGGCCTCCACCGGGTCGAGGTCACCGAGCTCGATGGGCGGCGAATCAGGGTTCGCAACCTGGAGGCCCTCGACGAGACGCCGATCGTCGACGTGAAGCCCGTGCTGAGCTCAGAGATCTCCGAGCGCTGACAGCCGAGGCCGCCCAGGTAAATTGATCGCGTGCGGATCGGCGTGCTCACAGGAGGCGGTGACTGCCCTGGGCTGAATGCGGTGATCCGCGCGATCGTGCGCAAGGGGGTCGCGGAATACGGTCACGATTTCGTCGGCTATCGCAACGGCTGGGCCGGGCCGCTGGAAGGCCTCAGTTCTCCGCTTGGGGTCCCCGAGGTACGGGGCATCCTGCCGCGTGGCGGCACCATCCTCGGCTCCTCGCGGACCAACCCCTTCAAGGAGGACGGCGGCCCGCAGCGCCTCGCCGACAATCTGAGGGCCGACGGAGTGGACGGCCTGATCGTGATCGGTGGGGAGGACACGCTCGGGGCGGCCGCGAAGCTGCACGAGGAGGGCGTTCACGTGGTCGGCGTTCCGAAGACGATCGACAACGACCTGTCGGCCACCGATTACACCTTCGGCTTCGACACCGCGGTCAACATCGCGATGTCGGCGATCGACCGCCTCCACACGACCGCCGAGAGCCACAAGCGCACCCTGATCTGTGAGGTGATGGGTCGGCACGCGGGCTGGATCGCCTTCCACGCGGGACTCTCCGGCGGCGCAAACGTGATCCTGATCCCCGAGATCGAGTTCGACCTCGACAAGGTCTGCGACTACATCGTGCGGCGTTTCGAGAGCCAGTACTCGCCGATCGTGGTGGTTGCCGAGGGTGCTATGCCCAAGGGCGGGATGCCCTCGGCCGATGGGGCTCCGACCGACGCCTTCGGTCACGCCCGCCTTGGTGGAATCGCAAATTGGCTCGAGGGCGAGATCGAGGAGCGCACCGGCCACGAGGCCCGGGCCACCGTCCTCGGTCACGTCCAGCGCGGCGGCACTCCGACCGCCTTCGACAGGGTGCTCGCCACGCGGTTCGGCCTCCATGCGATCGATGCCGCGCACAACGGTGAGTGGGGCAAGATGACCGCCCTGCGGAGCACGGACATCGAGCTGGTCGACCTCTCGGAAGCGACAGCGGAGCTGAAGACGGTTCCGGAGTCGCTCTACCGCGAGGCTGAGGTCTTCTTCGGCTGACGCTGATGCTCCGCCTCTCGCTCGCGGCGCTGCTGCTCGCTCTCGCCGTCGCCGGCTGCGGAATTGCCGGAACCGCGAGGATCGAGGCCCCGGTGACGGTGTACGTCAGCCTCCCGCTGACGGGCCCGCACGGGCCGGACGGCCGGGACGCGGCGGATGGCGCTCGACTCGCGCTCGAGCAGGCGCAGGGCAAGGCGGGCTCGATCCAGGTCCGGGCGACCTACCTCGATGACGCGAAGGGGAGGGTCTGGGATCCGGTCGCCGTCGGCGCCAACGCCCGGCAGGCGGTCCAGGACTCGTCCGCCGCCGCGTACATCGGTGAGCTCGACTCGGAGCCGACCCGCGCATCGGTGCCGATCACCAATGACGCCGGCCTCGTGCAGGTCTCGCCGGGGGCCGGCGGGGTGGACCTGACCCAACCCGCGGCCGGCTATCCGAGCTCTCCCGGCCGCTATCAGCCCTCGGGCTCGCCCAACTTCGCTCGGACGGTCCCGGCGGACGACGTGGTCGTCGACGCAGCGGCCAACTGGGCGTCGGAGCTCGGTGCCACGCAGGCGGCGGTGACGTCGGATGGCTCCGCTTTTCAGGATCTGGCCGCATCCGAATTCCAGTCCGCGGCCACTGAGCACGGCATCCAGGTCATGCCCGGGAAGCCCCCCTCGGAGGTCGCCGTGGCCTCGAACGCCGGTAAGCGGGCGGTCTACGAACCGGAGACTCAGCGGCTGACCCTCTACGGAAGCGCGCCCGGCACCTATTCGGTCAGCGCCGAACTCGATCCGAAGCTGCTCCCCGACAAGAGCTTCGGCACGCGTTTCGCGCAGCGCTACCACCACGCTCCCGGGGTCTTCGCCGCCTACGGCTACGAAGCGATGGGTCTGGTGCTGCAGTCGATCCGAGGCGCCGGGACCGATGCCTCTTCATTCCGGGACAACGTCCGCAACGGCGTCTTGGGCGCCCACCGTGACGGCACCGTGCTGGGCAGCTACTCGATCACGTCGGATGGCGATACGACGGAGTGCATGATTCAGCGCTACCGGGTGACCGGGACCGCGCGAACGCCCCTCGGCGCACCCTGCCCGCCGCACTAACGCGCCGAGGGCGGGCCTTCAATGACCGGCTCGCCCGAGATCACTGAGCCGACCCAATCGCGGATCTCTGGGATCAGGGCGAAGTCGATCGAGTGCTGGACACGCGCCTCACGGAACGTCACCATCAGGCCGCCCTCTTCGAGCAGGTCGCGGGCCTTGCGGCCGAAGCCGACCGGGATTACCGGGTCGTAGGACCCGTGTGTGACGTATGCGGGCATGCCGCGCTTGGCGCGCGGGTCGAGCTTCCAGCCGCGAACCATTGGATAGAAGCCGCTCATCATCAGCAGGCCCGCGGCCTTCGGTCGGCCCATGCCCAGGGCCACGGCGCACGCCACGGCGGCGCCCTGGCTGAAACCGCCGATCACCGTCTTCTCCCACGGGATCCCGCGGTGGCGCAGCTCGTCGTCGAGGAACCGGCAGAGCTTCTCCAGCGTGTCGATGAAGGTGTCCTCATCGGGGTGCCCGACTTCCCTGATCACGTACCAATGCCGGCCGCCCGGCGGGACGTTAGTCAGCGGTGCGCCCGGCGTCATCCCGAAGAGCTTGCGGTCCGGGTCGAGCTCGTCGAGCATGGGGTAGAGGTCACGCTCGTCGACCGCGCGGCCGTGCAGCAGGACCAATGCGCCCTCCGGCTCGCCGGCGGGCTCGCGCGTCAGGTGCGCGAGCTGGACGACCTGACCCGGGCGGTCGCCCGGCGGCTGCTCAGACGTGGACACGCGGGTTGTTGATCGGCCGCAGGACCGGCTCGACCTGTTCCCGGAGGTGCTCGTAGTCCGGCGGCAGCGAGAGCTTCTCCCCGAGAGACTCGAGCGGCTCGTCGACCGTGAAGCCCGGGCCGAGCGTCGCGATCTCGAAGAGGACACCGCTGGGCTCGCGGAAGTAGATCGAGCGGAAGTAGAAGCGGTCGATTACCGGTGTGGGACGTGCACCGGCGGCGATCACGCGATCTCGCCACGCCTCGTGGTCGTCGATCTGGGAAGCCCAGGCGATGTGGTGAACGCTGCCGGCGCCCTGCAGGCCGCGTTCCGCGGGCGGCTCGGAATATCCCCAGAGGCCGCCTCGGCTGTCGCCACGGCACTCCCAACCCGTCTGACCGTCCTCGCCGGTCAGTGGCTGGAAGCCGAGAGCCTCCTCCAGGAGCGGCCGGCTGGCCTCCGGGTTGCTGGAGTAGGCGATCGCACCGTCGAATCCCTGGAGAGCGAGCTCGGATGGGACCTCCGGGTGCTCGGCGATCAGGGGCTCGTCAGTCGTCTCGACGACCTTGAGGGCATGCCCGAGGCCCTCGGGATCGGCGAAGCGCAGGACGTCGTCGGCACGCTCTGTCTCGGTTCCGTGTTGCTTCAGCCGCTGCTCCCAGAAGTCGAGCGCCTCCTGGGTTCCGAGCCTCCAGCGAATCCCCCAGATCATCCCGTCGCCGGCGCGTCCAGGCGGCGCACCGGGGTACTCGAAGAAGGTCAGGTCGGAGCCGGCGTCGCCCTTCTCGTCGGCGAAGAACAGGTGGTAGACGGTGGGATCGTCCTGGTTGACAGTCTTCTTCACCAGGCGGAGTCCCATCACCCCGGCGTAGAAGTCGACGTTCTTCTGGGCGTCGCCGGTGATCGCGGTGATGTGGTGAACGCCCTCGAGCTTCACACCACCATCTTGCCAGGGACGAGTCAGCGAAGGACGCTGCGCAGGGTCTCGTCCAGCTCCGGATGGCGGAACTCGTACCCACCGTCGAGCGCCCGGCGCGGGAGAACACGGGCCCCGCCCGCGACCACATCGGCCAGCTCCGTACCGCGCAGGGCGGCGACCGCGAACTTCGGAACGGGAATGACGGCGGGGCGGTGAAGGGCCCTGCCGAGAGCCTTGGAGAGCTCGCGGTTGGTGACGGGATTGGGGGCAGTCGCGTTGATCGTGCCGGAGACCTGGTCGTTGTCGAGCGCCCAGAGCAGCAGGCCGATCTCGTCGTCGATGTGGATCCAGGACATGAACTGCTCGCCGCCGGCGATCGGGCCGCCGATGCCGAGCTTGAACGGAAGAAGCAGCTGCTTGACCAGGCCGCCGTGCTTGGTCAGCACGAGGCCGGTGCGGAGGATCACCACCCGGGGGACGATTCCCTCCGCCTCGCGTTCGGCCCGCTCCCAGTCGATGGGTATCTCGGCGGCGAAACCCTCGCCGGGCGGGGATTCCTCGTCAAGGAGCTTGGCGCCCTGATCGCCGTAGTAGCCGATCGCGGACTGGCCGATGAAGACGCTCGGTTTCCTGGGCGCGGCCTCGATCCCCTGGATCAGGTTGCGGGTTCCTGTCAGACGGCTCTCGCGGATGCGGACCTTGGCTGGATCCGTGAGCCGTTGGTTGATCTCCTCGCCGATCAGGTTGACGACGCCGTCAACGCCCTCCAGCGCCTCCGGCGGCGGGCGCTCCGTGGTCGCCTGCCAGGCGTGCCAGCGGACGGTTGGGTTCTTCGGCCTTGCTCGTTCGGGATCGCGGGTCAGCCCGACGACCTCATCGCCCCGCGCGAGCAGGGCGTCCGCAAGGGCCGACCCGATCAGGCCCGATGCTCCTGTGATCAGAACGCGCATGCGGCGGCGGATGCTAGCTAGACGACCGCTAGGTTCCCGCGCGATGTCCGAAACCGTCAGACCCGCCAAACTCGGCGAGGGGGTGCGACTTGGCGAGATCTATCTCTCGTCGGGGCGGGCCGCCTGGGCGCGCCATCTCTCGCCGGTCGGGATCGGCGGCGTGACCTCTCCGGCCCACGAGTGGGAGCACTGGATCTCGGACCCCGACCTGATCGTGCTCGTCGCGGAGCGGCGCGGTCAGGCAGCGGCACTGGCGCTGCTCTGCCGGAGCAGCGATCCCGATTCGGATCCGGCGAGGGTGGCCCTGCTGGACCGCCTCTACACGGAGCCCGCCTCCTGGCGGCGGGGCCTCGGCCGCGCGCTCCTCGATGCGGCGATGGAAGAGCTTCGCGACCGCAGGTTCCAGGAGGTGACCCTGTGGACGGCCGAATGGAACGCCTCGCGAGGCTTCTATGAGGCGAATGGATGGGAGCTCGACGGGGCGACGCGTGAGAAGACCTTCGCCGGCAGCACCTTCACGGAGGTGCGCTACCGCACCCAGGTCCCGCGATGAGCGCCGGCTCGGCGGCGGTGATCAGCGCCGGGGCCGCGCAGGGCGACGCGAGGCGCATCGGTGTCCTGTTCATGATCGGCTCGGGTTGCTTCGCGGTGGCCTCCCTCCCTGCGGCGTCGAGCGTCTCCGACAAATTGGTCGGCGTCGTCTACTTCGCCGGCTCGATCTTCTTCACGACCGCGGCGTTCGAGCAGCTCCGGGTGGCGCGCGGGGAGGGCACCGAGGTGTGGGCGGCCGGGGTTCAATTCGCCGGGACGGTGTTCTTCAACGTCACCACCTTCTTCGGGATGTACCACCACTTCTCGACTCATACGTCGAACCTGCTGGTCTGGTCTCCGGACGCCCTTGGCTCGGTCTGCTTCCTTGTTGCCAGCGTGCTCGCCGAGCTTGCCGTGCTCCACGCAGCACTCGTGGTCAGGCGCTCGGCCACCCTCAACCTGATCGGGTCGATCGCCTTTGGGATCTCCGCGGTCGCTGCCTACATCGTTCCCGACACGAACGAGCTCCTCAACGCCGCGCTGGCTACATCGATGACGCTGGTCGGGGCGCTGTGCTTCCTGTGGGCTGCGCGGATCCTGGTGAAGCCGCCGCCGCGGCTGCTCCCGAAGAAGCGCTAGGTGCCTGAGCCGTCCGTCGCGCTTCCGGCGCCGTCGACGATCTCGAACGTGCCCGTCTCCTCCGAGAAGCGCGCGAGGCCGGCGGCCTTCGCTTCCTCGACCACCGCCTGCGCGACGCTGGCCGCGACGTCGCGGTTGAAGACCGAGGGGATGATGTAGTCCTCTGCCAGGTCGTCTTCGGTCACGACCTCGGCGATGCCCCGCGCCGCGGCGAGCTTCATCTCCTCGGTGATTCGCGGCGCGCCGGCGTCGAGGGCGCCACGGAAGATGCCCGGGAAGCAGAGAACGTTGTTGATCTGGTTCGGGTAGTCGGAGCGGCCGGTGGCCATGATGCGGACGTGCTGCTCGGCATCCTCGGGCATCACCTCGGGCGTCGGGTTGGCCATCGCGAAAACGATCGCGTCTTCGTTCATCTTCGCCAGGGAAGCGGGCTCGATGAGGCCTGGGCCTGAGAGGCCGATGAAGAGATCGCAGCCCTCGATCACGTCGTTCGGACCTCCGGTGCGCTTCTCGTGGTTCGTGTTCTCCGCGAACCACTTCTTGATGCCCGACATCGAGCCGTCGCCGTAGTCGGCGCGGTCGGTGGAGATCGCGCCCTGACGGTCGCAGCCGATGATCTGCGTGATCCCGGACTCCTGCATCATCTTGGTGCAGGCGATGCCGGCGGCGCCCGTGCCGAGCACGAGCACGTGCAGGTCCTCGATCGGCTTGCCGGTGATCTTCAGCGAGTTGAAGAGCGCGGCCATGACGACGACCGCGGTGCCGTGCTGGTCGTCGTGGAAGACGGGAATGTCGAGCTCCTCCTTGAGCGTCTCCTCGATCTCGAAGCAGCGGGGCGCAGAGATGTCCTCGAGGTTGATCCCGCCGAAGGTCGGGGCGATCAGCTTGACGGTCTGGATGATCTCCGCGGGATCGTTGGTCGCCAGGCAGATCGGGAAGGCGTCCACCTGCGCGAACTCCTTGAAGAGCATGGCCTTGCCCTCCATCACCGGCATCGCGGCCTCGGGACCGATGTCGCCGAGGCCGAGCACTGCGGAGCCGTCGGAGACCACGGCGACTGTGTTGGCCTTGATCGTGTAGTCGAAGGCCTTGGTCTTGTCCTCGGCGATGTACTCGCAGACGCGGGCTACGCCGGGCGTGTAGGCCATCGAGAGGTCGTCGCGGGTCTTCAGCGGGTACTTGTTGTGCTGCTCGATCTTGCCCTTCTTGTGCATCTCGAAGGTGCGGTCGGTGAAGCCGAGTACGCGAGCGCCACGCGTCGACCCGATCGAGCGCAGGATCTCCTCCCACTGCTCGGCGCTGTTGGCGTCGATCGTGAACTCACGAACCCGCTTGCCCTCGGGCCCGGCGCCGGGAATCAGGTCGACCGACTGCAGCGCGCCGCCGGCCTCCGCGATCTGCGCAGTGATCTTGCCGAGAGGCTCCTGGCGCGCATCGAGCTCGACGCGGACGGTAACGCTGTATTGGGCCGAGGCAGCCATCGCGCCGACAGGATACGCGGGGTCGAATTTCCGGCTCGGGCGGCCCGAACACCGGCGATGAAGGGGAGAGGGACCGGAGTTGGCGGCTTCGGTCTTCGCGTCCTCCGGTTCACCCACCGCCAGCTGACTGAGGATCGCTCGTCCGTCATTGCGACTTTGCAATCCCTGCTCGGCCAGAGGTCTCTGACCCCCGACTTATGATGGACAGGTGCCCGCAACCACCCAGAAGAAGGCGCCGGCCAAGGGCTCGAAGGCGAAGAAGCAGCCCCCCGAGCTTTTCCTGATCGACGGCAACTCCCTCGCCTATCGGGCGTTCTTCGCGCTCCCCGAGTCGATCGCGACCCATGACGGGCGGCCCACCAACGCGATCTACGGCCTCGCCTCGATGTTCGCCAAGATGCTGATCGATCACGACCCGGCCGCGGTGGTCGTCTGCTGGGACGCAGGCTGGTCGGGCCGGGAGCTCACCTACGAGCCGTACAAGTCGCAGCGCAAGCCGCGGCCGGACCTGCTCCGCGACCAGTGGCCGCACCTCATGCCGCTCGCTGAGGCATTCGGCTTCACCAACATCAAGGTGGACGGCTTCGAGGCCGACGACGTGATCGCCTCGCTGACCAAGCGCGCCCGTGAGCAGGACCTCAACGTGATGGTCGTTTCCGGCGACCGCGACGTCTACCAGCTGGTCGAGGACGGGGTGCGCGTGATGACCACCTCACGCGGCGTCACAGACACGAAGATCTACGACAGCGAGGGGGTGGTCGAGCGCTACGGCGTCCCGCCCGGACTGGTCACCGACCTCATCGGCCTCAAGGGCGACACCTCGGACAACATCCCCGGCGTCCCCGGGATCGGAGACAAGACCGCCGCCCAGTTGCTGCAGGAGTACGGCGACCTGGAGGGCGTGCTCGCCAACATCGACAACATCTCCGGCGCCAAGCGCAAGGAGAACCTCACCAAGCACGCCGAGGACGCGCGTGTCTCCAAGCAGCTCGCTACGGCGATCACGGATATCGACATCGAGCTGGATCTGGATGACCTGATGTCCAAGCGGATGGATCGCAGCCGGCTGCGCGAGGTTGCCCGCGAGTTCGAGCTGCGCGTGATCCTCGAGCGACTGGAGGATGAGCTCGGCGCGGATTTCGTCCCCGATGCGAAGGTCGATGAGGAACTCGACGCCACGGCCCAGGAGGGGTCGATCGACGACCTCGGCAAGGGAGACGTCGCCCTGGCGATCGTGGGCGAGACCTGGTCGGGATACGACGGCAAGAAGCTGGTCGAGGGCGATTGCCCTGACTTCGCCGAGCTGGCCAAGGCCCTCGGCAACCGCCGCCTGATCGGCCATGACCTGAAGAGCCTGGGGGGCGGGGCCCGCCACGGCCTGCTCGCCGCGGCCGACGGCCTCAATCTCGGCCACGACACGATGGTCGGCGCCTACCTCCTGGACCCGGCGCGTCGCACCTACGACCTGATCGACATCGCGGCCCAGCGCGGCCTCGCCGCCGCCCCCAAGGATGCCGACACCGCCGACGGCGACCAGCTCGAGTTGGGGGAGGAGCCGCCGCCCGATCCCGCGGCCGAGGCCCGCCTCGTCTGGGAGATCGCCCAGCTGCAGCGCAGGGGGATCGAGGAGGCCGGCTTGGAGCAGCTGATGGACGAGGTCGAGATGCCATTGATCGAGGTCCTGGCCTCCATGGAGCAGAACGGTGTCCTGCTGGACCAGAAGCGCCTCGCCGACATCGGAGAGGGCTTCGAGCAGCGGATCGAGACCCTCCAGGCCGAGATCTTCGAGCTCGCCGGCCACGAGTTCACCATCGGCTCGCCCCAGCAGCTCGCCGAGGTCCTCTTCGACGAGCTCGGCCTGACCAAGAAGCGCCGCGGCAAGACCGGCTTCTCCACCGACGCGCGCGTCCTCTCCCAGATCCGCGAGGAGCACCCGATCGTCGAAAAGATCGAGCAGTGGCGCGAGCTCACCAAGCTGAAGAGCACCTACCTCGACGCGCTCCCGGAGCTGATCGACCCTGCCACGGGCCGCCTGCACACCACCTTCAACCAGACCACCACCACCACCGGCCGGCTCTCCAGCACGAATCCCAACCTCCAGAACATCCCGATCCGCAGCGACGAGGGCCGTCCGATCCGGTCCTGCTTCGTCGCCCCACGCGGCCATCGCCTGCTGTCGGCGGACTACGACCAGATCGAGCTGCGCATCCTGGCCCACATCGCCGGCGAGGACGCCCTCAAGGAGATCTTCGCCCGCGGCGAGGACATCCACGCCGCGACCGCCGCCGGCATCATCGGCGCCGATCCAAAGAACGTCAGCCCCGCCGAGCGCTCCAAGGCGAAGATGGTCAACTACGGCATCGCCTACGGCCTCTCCGCGTACGGATTGGCCGATCGCCTCAACATCGAGCAGGAGGAAGCAGCCTCGTACATCGAGCGCTACTTCGACCGGTTCCCGGCGGTCAAGCGTTACATCGAGGAAACCATCGAGTCCGCCCGCGAGAAGGGGTATGTCGAGACCCTGCTCGGGCGCCGGCGCCCGATCCCCGAGCTCCGCTCGGGACGCCCCCAGGTCCGCGGCCAGGGCGAGCGCAACGCCGTGAACATGCCGATCCAGGGAACCTCGGCTGACATCATCAAGATCGCGATGGTCGAGGCCCAGCGGCAACTCGAGAAGTCAGATCTCGAGACCCGCCTCGTCCTCCAGATCCACGACGAGCTCCTCTTCGAGGGCCCGACGGACGAGATGGACGCCGCATCGAAGCTCGTCGAAAAGGCCATGTGCGGAGCCTTCGACCTCGATCCACCGCTTGCAGTGGACATCGGCGTCGGCAAGGACTGGCTGGCGGCGAAGTAGGCCGCGCCGCCCCGGGGGAGGGACGGCGCGACCCGGTTCGTCTCTACTTCAGTAGCTCGATCTTCTCGAACGAACTGCCCTCGAGCTCCGCCTCGTGGACCATCGTGCCCGGAGTGAGATCGGCGGTCGTGCAGACCTGGCCGTCTCCGGGGCCCTGGTTGTCGCTACCGGGACCTTCGTTGCCGTCGCTCCCACCGCCGTCGCTGCTGGCCACAGCGTGGTCCTCGACTTCGTTCTCATTCTCCTGCTCATCTTCCGTCCGGCACTCGATGCGCGTGCTGGCCGTGACGTTGCCGGTGACCGACCCGCCGCCGAGCAGATTGATGGTCAGGACCGGATCCTGGAACGAAGCGATCGTGCCGGCCATCTCGTTGCCGTCCTCGACACCGTCGTTGTCGGTGTCGGGATCGTTCGGCATGTTGGCGCTGGCGTCCTCGTTCATGTTGTTGAGGCCGTCGTGATCGGCGTCCTCCTTGCCGTCCTTGACTCCGTCGTTATCGGTGTCCTTGTCCCGCGGATTGGTTCCCTCCTGGAACTCGTTCAGGTTGTCGACCTTGTCGCGATCCTGGTCCTTGTTCGCCTGATCGACCTTGAGGGAGAGGTCGAACTTCTTCTCCCAGCGGTCGGGAATTCCGTCGCGATTCCTGTCCTTGGCGGCTGCGCTCGACGCGATGAGCAGCATCGCCCCCAGGGCCGCGACCGCGAACGTGATCACTCTTGTCTTGGTCATTGGTCCTCCTCCATGGATGCTTGCGTGGAGAGAACGAGCACGAGCGCGAAAGATCACGCCGTTGGACGAACGGCCTCCGCCAGGACAGGCTCAGTGAGACCCGTCGTTCGACCCGGTGGTTTCAGTCTCCACGAGGGTCTGCGCACCATCGGATCCGGAGCCATCGCCGCTGGACGAGCCGTCTCCTGACACGCCGGAGCCCGAGCCGCCGTCCGAGCCGGATGTCGACCCGCCGCCCGACTCCCCGGAGCCGGGACCGGAGTTGGATCCCGATTCACCCTCACCGGATCCGCCGTCTTGCCCCGACTGACCGCTTCCGTCGTCGCCGCCACCGCCGGGACCGGAGGAGCCATGCTCACTGGAGCCGTCCGTGCCCGACGAGTCCTTCTTCTCGGACTCGCCGGACTTCGAAGTCTCACCGTCATGGCGCTCTCCAGCGCTGCGTGAGCCGTCCGCGACGTTCTCAGAGGTCGCGTGATGCTCCGGAGCGGAGATCTGAAGCGCCTCCGCGGGACCGCCATCGGTGCCGCGATCGATGGCCGATCCCGCCACGATCGTGCTGGTCGCCACGACGGCGGCGAGGCCCAGCTTCAGGGCCACCGCCATCCCGGCCCCTCCGACGGCCTCGCCTGCCCCCGGAATGCAGGCGGCGCGGACCACCGCGACTGGGATCAGCGCTCCAGCCGCCTCGCGCAGGCTGTGGCGCGCCCTGTAGATCAGCTGGCGGACCGAGCCGGGGGAGAGCTTCATCACACCCGCAATCTCCTCGTGACCTCTGCCCTCGAGCTCGCGCTGGACGATTGCCTCGCGCTGGGCTGTGGGCAGATCACGGATCGCGACCACCAGGGCGGCGAGCCGTTCGCGACGCTCGAGCGCCTGCGGCGGCTGCTCCACGCCGTCGTAATTCTCGTCGAGCTCCTCGTGGTTCCGGGTGACGCGCTGTTCGTCGATCGCCGTATTGCGGACGATCCGGAAGAGCCAGGCCCGGAGAAGCTCGGGCTCCGCCCCCTCCTGGAGGGCGGTATACGCCTTCAGCAGTGAATCCTGCACGACGTCCTCGGCCCGCGAGGCTGGGGCCAGTGAGCCGGCGAAGGCAGTCAGCGCGGCACTGTGACGGCGCACGATCTCCTCGAAGGCCACCCTGCTTCCGTCTCGCGCCATCGCAACCAGGCGCTCGTCGGGCTGGGTGCGCAGAAGCACCCCCGCAAACCTTCCTAGCCGTGGCTGTCGCCGATCGGAACCCACCAATCCTCTATACGGCCGGCCCCTGGTTCTGGCTTTAGTCAGGCAAGCCGAGTCGGCCTATCGAATAGACGAACGGCGTAGGCGAAAGTCACGGGACGAGCGGCGCGCTTCACGGCGGGAGCGGCCTGGCTGCCGCTAGCACGACCGATCAGGGAAGATCACGCGATGGACAGGGGATTCGCGGTCCTGATCATGGCGGTCGTCGGGGGCTGTATCGCCCTCCAGGCCCCGATCAACGCCGGACTCGGCAAGCACACGGGGAGCTTCGCCGCGGCGACGGTCTCGTTCGCGGTCGGCACGCTCCTCCTCGGCGCGATCGTCGTGCTGAGCGGCAAGGCCGGGGGCATCTCCGAAGTCGCGCACGTGAACTGGTACCTCCTCCTCGGTGGAGCGCTCGGCGCCGCCTATGTCTTCTCCGCACTCGTCCTGGTCAGCCAGATCGGGGCCGGCGCGGTAGCCGCCGCAACGGTCACAGGTCAGCTCACGACCTCCGTGGTGCTCGACAGGATCGGCTTCCTGGGACTGGATCGGGAGCCGATCACTGCCAGCAGGATCGCCGGCGTGGGCCTCCTGCTCGCGGGCACCTATCTGATCGTTCGTTGATTACGGCTTTTCACCGATGATCCCGAGCCGAGGGCGCGGTTAGATTTGACGGGCAGATCCCCGGTCACACAGGAGGTCACCGATGTTGAGCAGGATGCTCGGACCGCTTTCCGTCATTTGTCTCGGCGCCGTCGCGATGTACGTCTTCTTCGCAGCGCTCGGCGGCATCAGCCCGGGCGAGGTGATCTGGCCCACGATCGTCGTCGGTGTGCTCGCCCTGCTCTTCGCGGTGCGCTCGCTGGTGGTCAGGCACGAACTCGGTGCCGGCGGCGGCCACACGACGGCCCGCGCGGTCAACAGCCTCCGGGAGCGGCGGGGCTTCTAGCTAGCGGCCACCAGGCCGCTGGCCTTAGGAGCGTAGGACGGAGCCCGTAGCGACTTGTGATGGGCGGCCGCTTGTGGCCGCGGTCTGATGGCGAAGCCGTGGACCGCTGCCCTGGGCGAAATCCGGTGGCGCGATCCGCAGGTAGTGATCGAAGGCCCAATCGACGAACCGCTTGCGGCCGCAGGCGCGGATCACCCCACGCTGCAGGCGAGCGGGAAGCTTGGGAAGCATCTTCTGGGCACGGAGCATCCAGCGGAACTTCCACTCGTGCTCGTCGACGAACTGGGCGTAGTTCCGCAGCGCGGCTTCGCGATCCTGCTCGCCGTCGGCCACGGCGCGCAGCTCATCGCCGAGCTTGATCCCGAAGTAGAACGCGGTCCTGATCCCCTCAGCCGTCAGTGGGATGCACTGGCCCGCCGAATCACCGACGAAGAAGATCCCGTCTTCAGTGCCTGGCCGGAGCTTGTGGGGGATCCAGTTGCCCTGGTAGCGGACCGGGGGCCGCTCGAGATCCTCGGCGAGGAGGACGGTCGTGTCCTTGACGTGGAAGCGCGGATCGAACGAGCCGACGCCGATGCGCTGCTCGCCACGCGCCGGGAAGCTCCAGCCGTAGCCGGCCGGGACGTAGCGGCGGTCGATCCAGACCTCGAGATCGTCGCCACCTCCGTTCGGATGCACCTCGAGACCGCGTGAGAGCGGCGCGTCCGGTGGCTGATAGCCCCCGTCGGCGGCCAGAATCCGGCGCCAGCCGAGCGCGTCGACGATCAGCGGCGCGGAGACGTCTCCGCGGTCGGTGTGGACCGTTTCCCCGCTGCGCCCGTTGACCTTGGCGGTCTCGAACTGCCCATCCGACTGGGCCCAGAGGAGCTCGCAGAGCTCGCGGTAGTCGAAGGTGGAGAAGGTCCAGGGAAGCTCGTAGCGGGAGGTGCCGCGGGGGGTGTGAAGGACCAGCTCGCCGAACTCCTGCCGCTTGGAGCCCTCGAGGCCCATGGTCTCGAGCCAGGCGGTGGGAATGCCGCAGGCCGAGGTCTGGCGCTCGCCGATCTCGTAGCGGTCCAGCACGAGGACGCTGGCGCCAGAACCCGCCAGCTGCCGGGCCACGGTGAGGCCCGCGAAGCTCGCGCCGCACACGATCACGTCGTAGCTCCCACCGAGCGGCGTACGCTCGTCACCGCGCTTGGTCTGGCGCTTCGGCATCGCTCGCAAAGGTAAACGAAGCCCGCCCGGAGTCGGTTCAGCGAACCCGTATCTCAGGCATGTGTCTGCAACACTCTGCGGCCGTGCCCGAGACGGACACAACCACTGAAACTGAGCAGCAGACCGAGCCCGAGACCGAGCAGCCGGAGAGCGCCGGAAATGGCGCCGCGAGCTCCGACGACTTCCTGATCGAGGTCGACGGCAAGCTCGTTCCGAACTACGACGCCACGATTCACCCCTTCAGCGAGGGTGACGTGGTCAGCGGCAAGGTCGTTCGAATCGACCAGGACGAGGTCCTGGTGGACATCGGATACAAGTCGGAAGGGGTCATCCCTTCCAACGAGCTCTCGATCCGCAAGTCGGTCGACCCCTCCGAGGAGGTCGAGCTCGGCGAGGACGTGGACGCCCTCGTCCTCACCAAGGAGGACCAGGAGGGACGCCTGATCCTCTCCAAGAAGCGTGCCCGCTTCGAGAAGGCCTGGCGCCGGATCGAGAAGGCGGCCGATTCCGGTGAGCCCGTCGAGGGCACCGTCATCGAGGTCGTCAAGGGCGGCCTGATCCTCGATCTCGGCGTGCGCGGCTTCCTGCCTGCCTCCCTCGTCGACATCCGCCGCGTCCAGAACCTCGACGAGTTCATGGGCCAGAAGCTCGAGTGCAAGGTGATCGAGCTCAACCGCTCCCGCAACAACGTCGTGCTCTCCCGCCGCGCGGTCCTCGAGGAGGAGCGCAAGGAGGTCCGCGAGCAGATCCTGGGCAATCTCGAGCCCGGCCAGGTGGTCGAGGGCAAGATCTCCAACATCGTCGACTTCGGCGCCTTCGTCGATCTCGAGGGCATCGACGGCCTGATCCACATCTCCGAGCTCTCCTGGAGCCACGTGAACCACCCGTCCGAGGTGGTCTCGATCGGCGACACCGTGCGGGTCAAGGTGCTCGACATCGACCGCGACCGCCAGCGCATCTCCTTGGGCCTGAAGCAGACCCAGGAGGACCCGTGGCAGACGGTCCTCAACGAGTACAAGGAGGGCGACGTCGTCGAGGGCAAGGTCACCAAGATCGTCGCCTTCGGCGCCTTCGTCCAGATCCTGCCCGGGGTCGAGGGACTCGTTCACATCTCCGAGCTTGCGCAGCACCATGTCGAGAGCCCGGCCGAGGTCGTCCGCCCGGGCGATGAGCTGAAGGTGAAGATCCTCGAGGTCGACGACTCCCGCCGCCGCCTCTCCCTCAGCGTGAAGCGCGTCGAGGGCCAGGAGCTCCCCACCCGCGAGGTGGGCGATGACGTGGTGATCGAGGACGCCGAGCCGCCCGAGGATTTGGCGCCGCCCGCCGAGGCTGAGGCCGAACCCGCGCCCGAGGCCGAGCCAGCCGCCGAAGTCGCGCCAGAGGCACCCCCGGAGGAGGAGGTCGTGCCGGAAGAGGCGCCCGCCGAGGAGACCCCCGCGGAGGAGGCGCCGGCCGAGGAGCCTCCGGCCGAGGAGCCATCTGCGGAGGAGGCTCCAGCTGAGGAGGCTCCCGCCGAGGAGCCACCTCCCACGCAGGATTGACCCGCTTCGTAGGCCTCACGGGAGGCATCGGAGCCGGGAAGTCGGAAGCGCTGGCAGCGTTTGAGCGACGCGATGTGCCGGTCCTCTCGACCGACAAGGTCGCCCACGACATCCTCGACGACGAGCAGGTGCGCGACGCTCTCGTCGAGCGCTGGGGCAGTCAGATCGCTCCCGGCGGGACGGTCGACCGCGACAGGGTGGGGGAGATCGTCTTCGCCGACCGGGATGAGCTGGCCTGGCTGGAGAGCGTCACCCACCCGCGCGTCGGAGCGCACGTGCTCGAGTGGCGTCAAAGCCTGGGCTCCGATGTGGAGATCGCCGTGGTCGAGGTCCCCCTGCTCTTCGAGGCCGCGATGGAGGACGCGTTCGATGCCACTCTCGCCGTAGTCGCCGACGATGGGCTCCGCGACGCCCGCCTACGTGAACGGGAGCAGGCCGGGCTCGAAGGCCGCGAGGACAGACAGCTGGATCAGGCCGAGAAGGAGCGTCGTGCCGACCACGTCATCCGCAACGATGCATCGCTTGAGGAGTTGGATAGAGAGGTGAATCAGTTGATCGACGAACTGCGCAAGGGGGGCGGTGAATGAGCCCGAGCACCTCCGTGCGGTCCGCCCGCACGCGCTCGAGCGGCAGCGCCAAGCGCTCGAAGACGCGCAGGACCACGCAGACCAAGGCCCGTAAGCGCTCGCAGCGTCGCCGCCGCACGATGATGATCGGCGGCACGCTCCTGGTTGTCGCTCTGGGAGGGTTTCTCCTCGCCAACAGCGACCGCTTCCAGCGCACGTTGGAGGAGGTCACGCTGCCGCTGCAGCACGAGGACATCATCCGACAGCAGGCCGCCCAGAAGGACGTGCCTGCGGACCTGATCGCGGCGGTGATCTACAACGAGTCGCGCTTCCGTGACCAGACCTCGCATGCGGGCGCGCGCGGGCTGATGCAGATCACGCCGAGCACCGCGAAGGTGATCGAGAGCCTGAGCGGGGGCCAGACCTTCAAGTTCGATGACCTCTCGGACCCCGACATCAACATCCGTTACGGGACCTTCTACCTCCACTACCTGATCCAGAAGTTCGGGGACAATGAGATCGCCGCACTGGCTGCGTACAACGCCGGGGAGACCAACGTTGCAGCCTGGGGCGGCTCGAGCCTGAGCCTGAACGACATTCCCTTCCCGGAAACCCGCGACTACGTGGAGAATGTGCTCGAGAAGCGGGACGAGTACGCCCACCACTACCGTCACGAGCTTGGGCTCGACTGAGCAGGGATCGGAGAGGAGACCATGGAGCTGAGTCGCCGAAAACGCAGCCTGATCGCCGCGCTGGCGTTCGCGTCGGCGGTGGGGATCTGCGCGCTGCCCTCCGCGGCACCAGCCGCTCCGCGCGCCCGCGCGTCAATCGTCGGCGGTAGCCGCGCCGATCCCGGCCAATGGCCCTTCGCCGTGGCGATCTTCCGCAAGGGGCACATGCACTGCAGCGGCTCGGTGATCGGGCCCACCAAGGTGCTCACCGCAGGGCACTGCGTCGACGGCTTCAACCTGGCCAACTTCCAGGTGATCGTCGGGCGCCCGACCCTTCGTGACACCTCGGTGGGGCAGTCGATCGGAGTGGTCTCCGGACGCGTCCATCCCGACTTCGAGCAGACCGGCCTGCACGACGTGGCCGTGCTCAATCTGGCGGCCCCGGCGAACGTCACGCCGGTGGCGCTGGCGACGCCGGATCAGAATGCCGCGACGACGCCCGTCGGCGCGCAGCTGCGTGTGGCCGGGTACGGCGCGACCAATCCGTTCGGGACGAAGCTCTCGGGCTTCCTGAAGGCGACAATCGAGCAGTCGCGGGCCGACAACCGCTGCCTGAAGGCCTACACGCGCGACCTGTTCGCGCCCGAGAGCATGATCTGCGCGCTCGGTGCTCTCAAGAAGAAGCCCGGGCGCTTCAAGATTCATACCACGGCCTGCTCGGGCGACAGCGGCGGACCGCTCGTCGCGGACACGGCCACGGGCCCGGTCGAGGTGGGGACCGTCTCCTACGGCGGCGCGCTCTGCGGCCTGCCCGCCGCGCCGACGGTCTACTCGAGGGTCTCCGCGAGCCTGGACTTCATCAACGCGCCCTAGCGGCCACCCCGTCCCCGGGGCGCGTCCATCAGCCCGTCAGCTCGAGCAGCTCGACCCTGTAGCCGTCGGGGTCCCTGACGAAGCAGAGACGCGAACCGCCCTCGTGGATTCGATACGGGGGCTTCTCCGGCTCGATCCCCATCTCCTTGAGATGCGCGAGGGTGACGTCCAGGTCGTCGACCGTGAGTGCGACGTGACCGTAGGCAGTTCCCAGCTCGTAGTTTTCGACGCCGTAGTTGTGGGTCAGCTCGAGCTCGGGCAACTCCTCACCCGGCACACCCATGAAGATGTTGATTGCCTCGTCGCGGATCGGCATCTCGCGCCGCTTCTCGAGCCCCAGGGCCTCGTAGAAGGCGACCGACCGATCGGGATCGGTGATTCGGTAGCACGTGTGGATCAGCCGCACGATGCGAACTCTATCCGCGCGGCTTAGTGCTTCTTCTTGTGCTTCTTCTTCTTGGGCGTGACCACGATCCGCTCCTGCATCTGCACCGGGTGTAGCGCGCAGAAGAAGCGGTAGGTCCCCGGGCGGTTGAGCTTCTCGGTGAAGGTCCGGTTTCCGTCCAGGTTGTCGGAGCCGATGCCGAGGGGGCCGTTGGCCAGCGTCACGTTGTGAAGCTCCTGGCTCGCGAACTGCCAGGTCACGTACGAGCCCTGCTTCACACGTAGGTTCGGATCGCCGAAGAAGCGGTCGCCGACGGGGACCACGGTGTTCGCCCCGCCGTTCTGGAGCTGCCCGGGCGGCGCGTTGATCGGAGTCGCCTGGCCGTTGGCGTCGAGCCCGGTGAGTGGGATCGTGAACGGGATGGGGCCGCTGCGGCCGGGCTGATTCGTCTTCAAGATCGTCCAGTCGGGAACGGGACCGCAGTTCGTCGTCACCGAAGGATTGGCAGCGAAGTAGGCGATCATGATCCCCATCACGCGTACGTGGGGCTGGGAGTCGTCGTAGATCGAGTTGAGCCTCAGCGTCTCGCCGGCATTGACCGGGAGGCCGGTCGTGTCGCTGAAGGCGCTCATGTTGATCGGGCCCGGCTCGTGCAGGATCGGTCTGACGTTGTAGAACGGGTGGTCCGGCAGCCCCCAGGTGGGATCTGACTCGGCGACCTGGCGGTTGCCGCAGCCGGGCTCGGTCAGCGTCTCCTTGATCGCGCCGCCGTGCACATGGCCCGCGCCGGCGATCAGGTAGCCGCTGTGGGCGAAGGTGACGTCCTCGGTGTTGTCGGTCGTCGGGGCGGCGGCCGCCTTCTTCTTGCGCTTCTTGCCCTTCTTGCCGTTGCCCTTCTTCTGCTTACCGGCGGCCGAAGCCTCACTCTTCTTGCCGGCCTTCCTCTTCTTCGCCTTGGCGGCCTTCTGGGCGACGCTCGGGATGTTGTAGATCGGATCGGCATGGCAGTCGCGGACGTCGAACCAGTAGGGGGTCACCTCCGTCAGCGGGTTCGAGTCGACCGTCACCTGATAGTGGATGAAGGCGTGATCCGAGACGGATCGATGGTTCATCACCATCGCGACGACACCCCACGGATCATTCGGGTTGTCCCGGTAGCCGTAGCCCGCGGGCAGTGACATCTTCGCCCGTTCCTCGCCCGCGGCGTAGAAACGCTGCGGGGCGAATGTGTTGCCGAAGTCCTTTTCCCCACCGAAGCCGACGTAGCCCTTGCCCGCACAGGTCGTGTCCTGTCGCGCGAGGTTGGTGAAGACGATGTGGTGCAACATCAGCCGCTGGATCGGCACCTGTTCGCCAGTGGCGTCATCGATCACGTCGGTCTCCATATGGGTGATCCATCCCGTCGTGCCGGGCCCGGTAGTTGAGTTGAGCGGGTTCGGTACGGGGAGGACCCACTGCCGCACCTCGTAGCCGCCGATCGTTCCCGTGGGCACGTTGCACTCAAAGGTGCTCGTCGTTGGCCCTGTCGGTGTGCCGGCGTCGCAACCCTGGGAGGGGGGAAAGGCGGAAGCCGCGGCGGGCGCGAGCATGACGATGCCGGCCACCGTCGCCAGCAGCGCGGCGAATCGAACCGGCCCGCCCGCGAGCCTTGAATGCGTGCGCGCTTCCATGCGCGAGCCTCCCACTCTCTCCTCCTCTGAGACCCGAGACTGACTCGGAGTCAACGACCGCAGCCACCCTAACAGCGGAATTCCGCGCCCGGGCACCCACTACTGAGTGTTGACTCGAAGTCAACCCGGACTAAGCTGACCCATCGCATCGCGTCCTCTGACAACCGAGCGGGCCGGCGAGCGCCGCGAGCAGCTCCTCGGCGCCGCCCTCGAGGTCTTCGGGGACCGCGACTACGACGACGTCTCGGTGGACGAGGTCGCAGAGGCGGCGGGGGTTTCCCACGGTCTGCTCTTCCAGTACTTCGGCAGCAAGAAGGGTCTCTATGTCGCCTGCCTCGAGCCGTTGATCGAGGGCTTTCGCTCGCGGGTCGAGCCGGATCCGAAGCTGGAGCCGGTCGAGCGTCTGCGCGAGGGCCTTCGCAACTTCGCGGACGCGATCAGCGAGCATCCGGCGGGCTACCGCAACCTGATGACGCGCGCCGTGGGATTCACCGAGGTCCGGGATGCGCTGGAGCGCGCGCGCTGGTGGCGGGTCAGCAACCTCGCCCAGGCGATGGGGCTCGATCCGGATCGTCCAGCGGTCCGCGTCGGTTTGCGCGCCTGGACGTCCTACGTCGAGGCGGCGATGCTGACCTGGCTCGAGGAGGGCGCGCCCGATCGCGACGTCCTGGTCGAGATGCTGGTTCGAGCGCTCGGCGCGACCGCCGAGGGGATCACCGCCGCCGAGTAGTCCCTGCGCTCCAGGCACGCCCTGGGCCCCCAGTACGCTGGGGTAGATGCCGAAGTTCAAGCTCAATCCGGCCTATACGCCGACGGCCGATCAGCCGAAGGCGATCGAGGGTCTCGCCGAGGGCATCGAGTCCAAGGAGCGCGTTCAGACGCTGCTCGGCGCGACCGGCACCGGCAAGACCTTCACGATGGCGGCGACGATCGAGCGCGTGCAGCGCCCGGCGCTGGTGATTGCGCACAACAAGACGCTGGCGGCGCAGCTCTGCAACGAGTTCCGGGAGTTCTTCCCCGACAACGCCGTCGAGTACTTCGTCAGCTACTACGACTACTACCAGCCCGAGGCCTACGTCCCCGCGCAGGACCTCTACATCGAGAAGGACTCCTCGATCAACGACGAGATCGATCGCCTTCGCCATTCCGCGACCGCCTCACTCTTCGCCCGGGACGACGTGATCATCGTCGCCTCGGTCTCCTGCATCTACGGGATCGGTTCGCCGGACCTCTACCGCGAGCAGATGCAGCTCTTCAAGGTCGGCGACTGGATCGACCGGCAGGACGTCTTCCGCAAGCTCGTCGGGATGCAGTACCGGCGCAACGACCAGAACCTGGCCCGCGGCGCCTTCCGGGCCCGCGGCGAGGTGCTGGAGATCTATCCGGCCTACGCCGAGTCGGCCTACCGGATCCAGCTCTTCGGAGACGAGATCGAGGCGATCCAGCACTTCGACCCGCTGACCGGCGAGATCCTCGACGTGATCGACCATGTCTCGGTCTGGCCGGCGAGCCACTACGTGGTCAAGGAGGAGACCATGGAGCGCGCGGTCGACGAGATCGAGCGTGAGCTCCGGAACCAGGTCGCACACTTCGAGGAGCACGGCAAGCAGCTCGAGGCTCACCGGCTCCAGCAGCGCACGCGTTACGACGTGGAGATGATGCGCGAGCTCGGCTTCTGCCCGGGGATCGAGAACTACTCGCGGATCCTCGACGGCCGTCCCCCCGGGAGCCCGCCGTACACGCTGATCGACTACTTCCCGGACGACTTCGTCCTCTTCGTCGACGAATCGCACCAGACGATCCCGCAGATCGGAGGGATGTACGAGGGCGATTTCTCGCGCAAGTCGACGCTCGTCGACTTCGGCTTCCGGCTGCCCAGCGCGGTCGACAACCGCCCGCTCAAGTTCGACGAGTTCCTCGACCGCGTGAAGCAGATGGTCCTGGTCTCGGCGACGCCGGGGCCGTGGGAGAAGGCGGAGTCCTCGCGGGTAGTCGAGCAGATCGTCCGCCCGACCGGGATCGTGGACCCCGACGTTGAGGTCCGCGAGACCAGGAACCAGATCGACAACCTCATGAACGAGGTCCGGGTCCGGGCCGAGAAGGACGAGCGCGTTCTGGTCACGACGCTGACGAAGAAGATGGCCGAGGACCTGACCGAGTACCTGCTGGAGCACGGCTTCCGCGTTCGCTACCTGCACTCCGAGATCGACACGCTGGAGCGGATCCAGATCATCCGCGAGCTGCGCCTCGGCGAGTACGACGTGCTCGTCGGAGTCAACCTGCTCCGAGAAGGGCTCGACCTTCCCGAGGTCTCGCTGGTCGCGATCCTCGACGCCGACAAGGAGGGCTTCCTCCGCGGCGAGACCAGCCTGATCCAGACGATCGGCCGAGCTGCCAGGAACGTCGACGGCCGTGTCCTGATGTACGCGGACAAGGAGACCGACGCGATGCGCAAGGCGCTCTCCGAGACGGACCGCCGCCGCGCGATCCAGGTGGCCTACAACGAGGAGCATGGCATCACCGCCGCGACCGTCACGAAGGGGATCTCCGACATGTCCGAGTTCCTGGCGATGGAGTCGAACGCGCCGAAGCGCCGCAGGCGCCGCCGCGAGGAGACGGCGACCAAGACTCCGGAGGAGCTCGAGAAGATCGTGATCGAGCTCGAGGAGGAGATGCTCGCCGCGGCGGACGATCTCCGCTTCGAGGAGGCCGCGCGCATCCGCGACGAGCTCAAGGAGCTGAAGGCGGACCTGGACGCGATCCGGGCCTAGCCGGCGATCGGCCCTCCGTACGATCTAGAAATGCGGATCGGAATCGTTGGGGCCGGACGGATCGGCGGCAACTGCGCGACGCAGTTCGCCAAGGGCGGTCACGAGGTGAAGCTGAGCGGGCGGGATGCCTCGAAGCTGGAGCCACTTGCGGCCGAGATTGGCGATGCGGCAAGCGTCGGCACGCCGGCCGAGGCGGCGGAGTTCGGCGAGGTCGTGGTCCTCGCGGTCCCGTGGGACGGATTCGACGATGCGGTGAGCGCCGCGGGCTCGCTCGACGGCAAGATCGTGATCGACACGACCAACCAGTACGGCAGCTCCGAGATGCCCGCGGAGGGCGAGACCGGCGCCAGCTTTCACGCCGCCCGCGTACCCGGGGCCCGCTACACGAAGAGCTTCAACACGCTCACCTCGGCGTTCCAGGCGGAGGCGGCGTTCAGGCTCGAGGCCGATCGGGTCGTGCAGTGGGTGTGCGGTGACGACAAGGAGGCGAAGAGAGTAGTCATGGGTCTGATCGCCGATGCTGGCTACGCGCCGGTCGACGTCGGATCGAACGCCGAGGCCGCCGTGATGGAGGCGCCCCAGCGCCCGGGCGCCGTCTACGGCGAGGAGTACCGCCTGCCGGACGCCGAGAGGGTGGTCGAAGCGGTCAGGGCGGGTGAGGAGATCCCACCGACGCCCAGCTACGGCTGAGCCGCCCGGGCTGCGGACCGCTCAGGGCGTTTCCGCCGCGCGCCTGAGGGCGTGCAGGCCCCATCCCGCGGCGAACATGCCGATGCCGTTCAGGATGAACCCGATACCGACGAGTAGCGCGAGGGTCGCGAAGCCGATGTTCGGGTCGGAGACGATCACGATGCCGGCGAGCAGCTCCACGGCTCCGGCGAAGATGTTCCAGCCGCGGTTCTCATCCACTTCGAAGGCGGCGATCACGCGGACCACGCCGATCGCGATCAGCCAGATCCCGATCAGCAGCGCGATCGCTGCGACCCCGCCGATGGGATGGCGGATGAGAAGCACGCCGATGATCGCTGTGAGCACCCCGAGCAGGGCGAGCGTTCCACGATTCCGCGTGCCGTGCATCAGGGAGGCGGCGAGCTCGATGATTCCGTCGGCGAGCAGGAAGATTCCCGCGATCACCGCCAGCGTCGCCAGGCTGTCGCTCGGCTTGAGCAGAATGATGATCCCAGCCGCAATGCTGAGCACGCCGACGAGTAGAAGCATCCACCACCCTCCGGTAGCGGCGCGTACGTCGGCCGTAGTCACTTCGTCTGTCATCTCTTCTCCTCCACTAAGTGTCAGCACCCTAACCCCGCTTCCCCACCGAATGCAAGCTCATGCCGGTGGCCCGCTCTGCCCCCCGATTACTTGAGCAACTGGTAGATGAAGTAGACGATCACAACGAGGTTGACCAGCCAGGCGTTGCTCGTCAGCCAGTCGCGAATTCCCGGCATCGCATCCCGTGCGCGGTGCCCCAGGAGGAGATAGCCGAGGATCGGCAACGCCATCAGAACCGTCGTCGCGGCGACCAGCGGCCATCCGTGCAACAGGCCGTCATGGCTGTCGTGGAGCCAGTGGACGGTCGAGATCACGGCGACGATGTCCGTCGGCATCAGCAGGATGAGCAGGAAGCCGAGTTCGAAGGCACGCCTCGGCTTGGCCTCCTGCAGAGCGCTCATCCACTTTGGGACCTTGGCGTCGCCGCGACCCATGAACGTGTGGACGCCGAGAAGCGCCAGCAGGCCAGCGACCACGTAGTCAGCCGTGCTGGGTCCCGATCCTGACGGTGGATTGATCCCAAGAGCGTCGTAGAGCTTGAACCAGATCACGACGCTTACCGACGCGGCAACTACAACTCCGACCAGCATCGCGACCGAGTTCTTGACCGGCTCGTGGCTAGTGACCAGGAAGATCGCCGTCAGGATCTGGGGCCCCATCACCATGATCAGCGCCAGCGGGAGGATTTGGAGTTGGGTCGAGTCCATGTCAGGGCGGGGTGGAGCGAACGGATCCTATGGCGCATCCGCTCTAGTCACTAGCTGGAGCGCCCACGGGCGCGCGTGAGCAATCCGGGCCGCCAGAGGCTGACGAGGCCGGCGACCAGCGTGACCAGAAAGATCTGGCCCATCAGCATCTCGAGCCCGGCGAACATCTTGCCCGGCTGCCCCGCCGGGACCAGGTTCCCGTAGCCGGTGGTGGTCAGCGTGGTGAAACTGAAGAAGAGAAAGTCGCCGCTGTTGACCGATACGCCGGTGCCGAAGAACGGGGTGGACTCCACCCGGTCCATCGCCGCGTAGAGGAAGCTGAAGAGAAGCCCCAGGATCGTGTAGACGCTGATCGCGCCAAGGATCGTGCGGAATCCCACCTCGGTCTCCATGAGGACGGCACGCAGGATCGCCCCTGCCGCGAGCAACAGGATGCACACGATCACGAATGAGCTCGCGCCCAGCAGGTGAAAGCTGTCGGTGAGCTCGGCCAGCACGGCGAGAATGACCGCCGCCAGCCCGATGATCCCGGCGCCGCGGACGACGGTCGGGCGGACCCCCGATCCGGCGAGGCCCACGACGCCGGCCAGCGCCGCGACCAGGGTGGTGAGCACGGCGGTCCAGCCATTGAACGCGGTCAGCGAGCCGAGGGCATAGGTGGCCAGCACCAGGAGGAGGACAAGCCCGAAGGCATTGGCGACCCTCTCGGCGAAATGCCCCCAGCGCTCGCCCTGCTTGCGCGAGAATCCGAGCGACCGCTTCTTCTCTCGCCCCTCGCGGGGATTTCGGGCCACTTCCGACCGTTCGGGCTTCCGGACGGCTTTCCTGCCGCTGGGCCGAACAGGTCAGGCGGGAGCCGTCGGCGGGGCGCGCTCCGGCTCGGTCGCCGACGCGACGGCCGACGTTGGCAGCTTCCTCGTGAACCAGAGGCAGAGCAGCGCGATCGCCGCGACCATGCCGATGGAGATGCGGAGCGCATCGAGCTGGGCATCGCTGTAGTCGGCAGCGACCGCCTTCGCCTGGTCCTCCGAGAGACCCTTATTGAGCGCCTGCTGCTCGACCTGGGCGGCCGGCACGATGTCGATTCCCTCCTCCGTGTTGGCGGCGATCGTCTCGCGCGCCTGGGCCGGAACCTGCGGGTTGTCGGCGATGTTGTCGTTGAACCCGTTGATCAGGTTGAGGATCAGGACCGCGCCGACCAGGGCGGTGCCGAGCGAGGACCCGAGGTTCAGGGCCGTTCCCTGCAGGCCCCCTGTCTCGCTGGCCTTGGAAGGGTCGGTCGACGACATGATCACGTTGCCGAGCTGCGAGGCGAGCAGGCCCCCTCCGGCGCCGATCAGGACCATGGCGATCTTGAAGCCGGTGTCGTTGAGGTTGACGTCGAGCGTGGCGAGCATCACCACGGCTCCGGCGCTGATCAGGATCAGGCCAGCCTGCGCGACCGTCCTCGGCGAGCGACGGCCCGCGACCTTGGGGCCCGCCAGCGCGAAGACCAGCATCGCCGCGGAGAGGGGAAGCAGGCGCTTGCCGGTCTCGAACGCGTCCAGGCCGACCACGACCTGCAGGTAGACGGGGACGACGAAGAAGAGCCCCATCAGCACCAGCTGCTGGCCCATCAGGGTGGTGAGCCCGGCGCGAAGCTGCGTGATCTTGAGCAGGGCCGTGTCAAGCAGGCGGTCGAGACCCAGGCGTTGCCTGCGCTCCTCCCAGTGGACGAATCCTGCCAGGATTCCGAGCCCGGCCAGGACCATGAAGGGCACCACCGAGAAGCCGAGCGGGGTGATCTCGTGTCCGTTGATCGTCGGCGCCGCGAGCGGCTTCACGAATCCCCACTTGCTGCCCATCAGGATCCCGAAGACGGCCAGCCCCAGGCCGGCGACCGAGAGCACGGACCCGACGATGTCCATCTTCGGGCGGTGCTCGGCCCTCGGCGCCTGGGCGATCCGTCCCCGCACCAGGATGATCCCGATCACGATCACCGTCTCTCCCGCGAACACGTAGCGCCAACTGGCATTGGTCGTCACCCAGCCGCCGATCAGCGGGCCGGCCGCAACGGCAACCGCGGTGATGCCACCGATCAGCGCGTAGGCGACCGCCCGGTCCTTGCCCTGATAGTTGGCGGCGGTGAGGGCGGCGATTCCGGGGATCACCATGATCGCGCCGAGACCCTCGATCCCGGACCAGCCGATGAGCAGAACCGTGAGATTGGGGCTCAGCGCCGTGATCATCGAGCCGGTGCCGTAGACGGCGAGCCCGATCGCGAACATCCTGTTGCGGCCGTAGATGTCGCCGAGCTTCGCGCCGGTGAGCATCAGCGCGGCCATCACCAGCGCGTACAGGGTGATGGCCGCCTGGACTCCCTGGATCGAGGTGTTGAGGTCGGCGGTGATCTGGGAGATCGAGACGTTCATCACGCTCGTGTCGAGCGTCATGACGAACTGGCCAGAGGCCAGGATGATGATGGGGATCCACTTGCGCATCGCCTAGGCCGAGGACCTTCCCGCGGCGGCAGTCGCGTCTTCGGCCGCGAACTCGGCGAGCATTCGCCGTTCTTCCTGGTTCCTGGGGAAGAGGAAGAAGACGACGGCCGCGCCGAGCAGGACCGCGACGATCCCGGCCACGTAGGCAAGGACCCAGCAGGCTCTCTTCGGGACAGTGGAGCCGGGTTGAGTCTTCGTCGAGTCCACGGGAGGCAGGTGACGCCCGCTCAGCCTATGCCCTATTACGATTCTTGACATGGGCTCGGGACAGCACTCCGACGACCTGGCCGCCAAGGCCGCTGAGACGGTTCGCCGCATCGTCGCCGAGGCCGAGGACCGCGCCACCGAGATCGTTCGCGACGCGGAGGCCAAGGCGGTGAGCATCCGCGAGCAGGCCGAGGCGGAGGCAAAGCAGATCCGCGAGCGCGCCGAGGCCGATGCTCGCGGACAGATCGAGGCCGCCAAGCGGGCGCTCGACGAGCTCGGTGGAACCCTGGTGGCCGCCGCATCGGAGGCGATCCCAAAGGCGGAGACGCAGGAACCCGAGCCTCAGCCCGAACCGGAGCCTGAGCTGGATCCAGAACCACCGCCCGAGCCGGAAACGCCCGGAGCTCCCGAGGCACCGATCTCGCCTCGCTCCGGTAATGGCGACGATGCCGCAGCTCGCCTGGTTGCGATGAAGCTGGCGGTCGAGGGCAACGACCGCCCTGCGATCGAGGCGCTGTTGAACGAGAAGTTCGGCGCCGCCGACCGCTCCGCATTGCTCGACGACGTGCTCAGTCGCGCGGCGCGATAGGGACCGCACCCCCAACCAGTCATACTGGGCCGCGCAGCAACGGCCACGACTCAACCCGAGGAGGGACCTTGACGCTACTAGCTGACTACACCTTCGGCCAGGGACTGCTCACAGTCCTCGAGATCTTCGTCTTCGCCGCCTGGCTGATGGTCCTGTTCACCATCATCGCCGACCTGTTCCGTGATCACGGGATGTCCGGCTGGGGGAAGGCCGCCTGGATAATCTTCCTGATCTTCATACCGTTCCTGGGCACGCTGATCTACCTGATCGCGCGGGGCTCGGGCATGCGCGAGCGAGCGCTGGCCCAGCAGCAGGAGGCCCAGCAGCAGCTCGACGCCTACGTGAAGCAGACCGCGGGGGGCGGATCGGCGGCTGACGAGCTCGCCAAGCTGGCGAAGCTCCACGACGACAAGAAGCTCTCCGACGAGGAGTTCGAGCGAGCCAAGGCCAAGATCGTCGCGTAGCTCGCCCGACTAGGCGCTTGCGGTCTCCACCGCCGCCGTGGCCGGTTCGTGCCGGAGGATGCTGATGTAGGCGATCGCCCCCGGGATCGTCGGCAGCCAGAACGAGAAGGCCCGGTAGGAGAGGACGGCGACGATCGCGAGGCCGCCGGGCACGTTGAAGGCGATCAGCGCTCCGATCATGCCGCCCTCGACGCCTCCGATGCCTCCCGGCAGCGGCAGCAGGTTCGCGGTCATTCCGATGAAGTAGGACGCGACGATCACGCCGACCGGCGGAGGAGTGCCGAACGCGTGCAGGCAGGCCCAGAGGACGGCGATGTCGAACCCCCACCAGCCGACCGCCCAGACCCCGTTGGCCGGGCGTTCCCTGAGTATCTCGATGGCGCCGCGGACGCCGCCCGCAAGGGTGTTCGGCACCGTCGCCAGTGCGGCCCGCCAGCGCTCGCGCCTGCTCGGATGCCGCAGGCGCTTCGTCGTCTCGCGCAGCTCGCCTCCGAAGTAGCCGATCAGCAGGGCGGCGATGATGATCAGGCCGGCGACGATGGCGGGGATCAGCGTGAACGCGACCGGGCTCGGGCCCGAGAGGATTCCGGTGCGCAGGCCTAGCCCCGTGAGCAGGACTGCCCCCATGTAGACCGTGTAGAGAAGGACCAGCATCGTCGCCATCCGGAGCGCCACAAGGGGGGCGGAGAGCCCGTCCCGTCGCAGCGCCCAGGCGGTCAACGCGATGCCGCCGATCCCGCCGGCCGCGAGCAGCCTTGTGGCCGCCAGGCTGGCGAGTGTGATCCGGTAGCTCTGCGCCCAGCCGATGCCGGCCTCGTGGCCGATCACTCCGCGGAAGAGGGCGACGTAACAGAAGAAGGAGGCGATCTCGAGGATCAGGCCGGCGGTGAGCCATCCGGGTTCCCCCTTGTCGAACCTCCGCCAGGTGTCGCCCAGGCCGGCGATGTTGGGCAGCACGATGTAGAGAGCGCCCAGGGATGACCGCGGCGAAGGCGAGCCCGATCAGCAGCTGCTTCCTTGTTAAGCCTTTCGGTGCTTCGTTCATCCGTCGCGGAAGGTCCCCGGGGCTCCACCCGCACGGGCGCCCTCCGTGTATTCGGCCATGTCCTGCGACCAGAACTCGACCACATTGCCGTCGGGATCGGTGACATAGATCGCCCGGCCGGGGCCGAGCTGGATCGGGCCCTCGACCTCGGCGCCCGCCCCTTCGATCCGCGTCTTGAGCGCGGTCGATCTCTCGTCGTCGTCCACGTGGAAGGCGAAGTGGACGTGGGAACCACCCCGCCCGCCGGCGAGTCCGACCTGCTCGGTCCAGAGCCCGAGTCGGGCGGTGTCCCCGACCAGATACCAGTAGCGCCCCTCGGCGCCCTCTCCGTAAAGCGTCTCCTCGAAGCCGAGCACGTCCCGGTAGAACCGCCGCGCGGCCTCGAGGTCGTACACCTCCAGGACGAGCTCCGAGATCCCGCTGACTGGCGGCCTCCCGTTCATGGGTCCGAGCTTAACCTGGCCTCGGACGCGCCGGATGGTTCCTGAGACCTACAAGCGAGTGCTCGGCGCCGCGGGCGTCAGGCAGCCGCTGCTCGGCGTCGTCATCGGGCGCCTCTCGATCGCGGCCGAGCCGCTCTCGACGGTGCTGCTCGTGCACGGCTCGACCGGTTCGTTCGCGGCGGCGGGTGCCGTGATGGCGGCCTACTCAATCGCGGCGGCGATCTCCCTGCCGGTCCAGGGCAGGGTGATGGACCGGATCGGGCAGACGCGGGTGATTCTGACGACCACTGCGCTCACCGCGGCGGGGTTCACGGGGCTGATCCTGCTCGCGCACGGTGGGGCGTCGGTTGCCGTGCTGTGCGCCGCCGGTGCCTTCGCTGGACTTGGCACCATCCCGACGGGCACCGCCATGCGGACGCTCTGGTCTGATCTCGTCCCGGAGAGCGACCTCCGGCAGGCGGCGTTCGCGCTGGACGCCGTCGCGATCGACGTGGCCTTCATCGCTGGCCCCCTGATTGCCGCCGCCGTGATCGCCGTTGCCTCGCCGACGGCATCGCTGTCGGTCTGCATCGCCCTGTCGCTGCTGGGGTCCACCGTTTTCGCTTCGTCACGCGCATCGCGGACGTGGCGGGGGGCGCCGGCCGAGCACCGGCGGATCGGGCCGTTGCGAGCGGCAGCGGTCTGGGTGCTGATGGGCGCGGCCCTCGGCGTCGGGATTGCGGTGGGAGCCGCCGAGCTCGCGATCACGGCCTTCGCGTCCGCCCACGGGGCGGCCGAGCTGGGCGGAGTCCTGATCGCCGTACAGGCGCTCGCCAGTGCCGCGGGAGGCCTGTGGTACGGCGCGCGCAGCTGGCGAAGCCCGCCCGGGGAGCGGCTGCCCGGCGTCGCTCTGGTCTTCGCCCTCACCTTTGCTCCCCTCGTCGCCATCCCGTCGCTGGGAACCGCGTTTCCGCTGATGGCGCTCAGCGGACTGGCCTTGGCGCCGGCGATCTCGCTGGTCTATCTGTTGCTCGATTCGCTGGCACCCGTCGGCTCGGCCGCCGAGGCGACCGGATGGGTGCTGACCGCGATCGTCGGCGGCGCGGCGCTCGGGAATGCGCTGGCGGGTGTCGCCGTTACGGAGGCGAGTCCCCACGCGGGGCTGGCCGTGGCGTTCGCCGGTGGCCTGGTGACCCTCGGCGCCGCCTGGATCGGTCGGCACAGCCTGCGCGCACCGGCCAACCGGGTTGTCGGGGAGGCCGCCGCCGGTTAGTGTCGCGCGGTGCGCAGCCCGGCGGGAGCTCGATCGAGTTCGCCTGCCGCGCGACCACGCCCTAGGCACAAATCGCGGGGAACAACCGTTCGCCTGCGTATCACTCGATGTAATGGCTCCTTCCGAGCGCATAGTCATCCGCGGGGCGCGTGAGCACAACCTCAAGGACATCGACCTCGAGCTGCCGCGCAACTCCCTGATCGTCATGACCGGCCTCTCCGGGTCCGGCAAGTCGAGCCTTGCCTTCGACACGATCTACGCCGAGGGTCAGCGCCGCTACGTCGAGTCGCTCTCGGCCTACGCCCGCCAGTTCCTCGGCCTGATGGAGAAGCCGGACGTCGACTCGATCGACGGGCTCTCGCCGGCGATCTCGATCGACCAGAAGACGACCTCGCGCAACCCGCGCTCGACGGTCGGCACGGTCACGGAGGTCTACGACTACCTCCGTCTGCTCTGGGCGCGGATCGGCAAGCCCCACTGCCCGGAGTGCGGGGAGCCGATCGAGGGGCAGTCCGTCGAGCAGATCACCGACCGCGTCATGACCCTCGACGAGGGGACGCGGTTCATGGTGATGGCGCCGGTGGTCCGAGGGCCGCAAGGGCGAGTTCGAGAAGCTGTTCGAGCAGTTCCGGCTGGAGGGCTACACGCGCGTCCGGGTCGACAACGAGATCCGGCGGTTGGACGAGGAGATCAAGCTCGACAAGAAGTTCAACCACGACATCTCCGTCGTCGTCGACCGGCTGGTGATGAAGGGCGACCTGCGGCGGACGGCTCTCCGAGTCCGTTGAGGCGGCAGCTGCCCTCGCCGGTGGCGTCGTCGAGGTGGATGTGTCTCGCGGAGGGAAGCTCGGGTGAGGCAGAGGGTGCGCGCGGAGGGCGAGAACGTCGGCGGTGTCAAGGGAGCGAAGGGAGCCGGTCAGCTCCCGGAGGGCGTCGTCGACCGCCTGACCTTCAGCGAGCGGTTCGCCTGCCTCAACTGCGGCACCTCCATCCCCGAGCTCGAGCCGCGGATCTTCTCCTTCAACTCTCCGCACGGCGCCTGCGAGCGCTGCCATGGCCTCGGCTTCCAGCGCGTCGTCGATCCGGAGCTGGTCGTTCCGGACCCGACGCTGTCGCTGTCCGAGGGCGCGCTGCAGCCCTGGCGGGTCGGGCACTCGCGCTACTGGAAGCGCCTGGTCGAGGCGGTCGCCGAGGACTACGGCATCGACCCAGACACGCCCTGGCAGGACCTGTCCGAAAAGGACCGCGAGATCTTCCTCCACGGCACCGGCGGCGAGCGCCACAAGGTCAACTACACGAACCGATTTGGGCGCCGACGGTCCTACAGCGTCCGCTTCGAGGGCATCGTCAACAACCTCGAGCGCCGCTACGAGGAGACGGATTCGGACGGAGTCCGCGAGCGGGTCGAGGGCTACATGGCCGAGCAGCCCTGCCCCGACTGCAAGGGAGCCCGGCTCCGGCCGGAGAGCCTCGCCGTCCAGGTGGGCGGGATCTCGATCGCCGACTACACGGAGCTGTCCGCGCGGGCTGCGCTCACCTGGATCAACGAGCTGGAGATGACCGACACCGAGCGGACGATCGCGCGGCTCCTGGTCCGCGAGATCACCGAGCGCCTCGCCTTTCTGGAGAACGTCGGCGTCGGCTACCTCAACCTCGCGCGCTCGGCCCGGACCCTTTCCGGCGGCGAGGCGCAGCGCATTCGGCTCGCGACCCAGATCGGCTCGAGCCTGGTCGGAGTCCTCTACATCCTCGACGAGCCCTCGATCGGGCTCCACCAGCGGGACAACGCCAAATTGATCCAGACTCTGGAGCGGCTGCGCGACCTCGGCAACACGGTGATCGTCGTGGAGCACGACGAGGGCACGATGCGCTCAGCCGACCACCTGGTGGACCTCGGCCCGGGGGCCGGGGAGCACGGTGGCCACGTGATCTCGGAGGGAACGCCGAAGCAGGTGGAGGCGGACCCGGCCTCATTGACCGGTCAGTACCTGGCGGGCCAGCGCCAGATCGAGATTCCCGAGAAGCGCCGCGAGCCGCGGGGGGAGCTGGTGGTCAAGGGCGCCCGTCAGCACAACCTGAAGAAGATCAACGTGCCGATCCCGCTCGGGGTCTTCTGCTGCGTGACGGGGGTGTCCGGATCAGGCAAGTCCACCCTGATCAACGAGACGCTCTATCCGGCCGTCGCCAACCGGCTGCATCAGGCGAAGCTGCGGCCGGGCACCCACGACCGGATCGACGGGATCGAGCAGGTCGACAAGATCATCAACATCGACCAGTCGCCGATTGGGCGCACCCCCAGGTCGAACCCGGCGACCTACACCAACGTCTTCGACCACATCCGCCAGCTCTACGCCCAGACCCGCGAGGCGCGGGCGCGCGGCTACAAGCCCGGTCGGTTCAGCTTCAACGTCAAGGGCGGGCGCTGCGAGGTCTGCCGCGGCGATGGCCAGATCAAGATCGAGATGCACTTCCTGCCCGACGTCTACGTGCCCTGCGAGCAGTGCCACGGCAAGCGCTACAACCGCGAGACCCTGGAGGTCCGCTTCAAAGGCAAGTCGATCGCCGACGTGCTCGAAATGTCGGTCGCGGATGCCTGCGCGTTCTTCAAGGACATTCCGAAGATCGCACGCCGCCTCGACACGCTCCACGACGTCGGGCTCGACTACATCCGCCTCGGCCAGCCGGCCACGCAGCTCTCGGGTGGCGAGGCCCAGCGCATCAAGCTGGCGACCGAGCTCTCCAAGGTCGCCACGGGGGACACCCTCTACATCCTCGACGAGCCGACCACCGGGTTGCACTTCGCCGACGTCCAGCGCCTGCTCGACGTGCTCGACCGCCTGGTCGACGCCGGGAACACCGTGATCGTGATCGAGCACAACCTCGACGTGATCAAGACAGCCGACCGGATCATCGACCTCGGCCCGGAAGGCGGGGAGGAGGGCGGCAACGTGCTGGCCACCGGGACGCCCGAGCAGGTGGCGGCGACCCCCGGCTCGTACACCGGGGAGTTCCTCGCCGGTCTGGTGGAGCCGACGGTGAAGGTCCGGCGGACCGGAAAGCGGAAGGCCGCGGTCGCCGCCTAGCGGCGATACTGGCCCGGTGGGAGAGGGCCTGCTAGCGAGCTTCACGTTCGAGATTCACAGCGGGGCGACGCTGGACACTGAGGGCCAGCGCGCCGGGCTGGTCCTGCTCGCGGCAATGCTCCTCTCCTTCGGCTTCATCCGGTTCAGCACACGCATGATCCGAGCGGAGGTCAAATGGTGGCCTGGGAACGTGACCCCGGGGGGAATGCACATCCACCACCTGGTCTTCGGGATCGTCGCGATGATGGTGGCTGGCTTCCTCCAGTTCGCGACCCAGCCGGGCGATCCGTGGCTCGAGATCCTCGCCGCCGTCTTCGGGATCGGGATGGGGTTGACGCTCGACGAGTTCGCGCTCTGGCTCTATCTGGAGGACGTCTACTGGTCCGACGAGGGGCGCAGCTCCGTGGACGCCGTGATCTTCGCGGCGATCATCGGCGGTGCGCTGATCGTCGGATTCGTGCCGCTCGACGCCGGCAACGGCGGCTCCACGCTCGCGATCGTCACGACGGTACTGATCACGCTCGGAATCTGTGGCATCGTCGCCCTGAAGGGCAAGATCAGCTCGGCGATCATCGGGATGATCATCACCCCGGTCGCATGGGTCGCTGCGATTCGACTCGCGCGCCCCGGGTCCTGGTGGGCGGAGCGGCGCTACAGGCCCGGCAGCGGCAAGCTCGTCAAGGCCACGACGCGCAAGGCGAAGCACGATCGGCGCGTGCGCAAGTGGCAGGACGTCATCGGGGGCGCGCCCTCCCTGCCGAGCCCGCGTACGCCCGGCTCCGGCCGACCGAAGGAGTAATTTCGCCCCATACGATCGCCTTTAGGGGGCGGTCGGCAAATAGGAGAGGAGACCCACATGAGAGGTGCGGGTCGCGTCGTTTTCGTCGCCATCTTGCTGCTGATTGTCGGAACCTTGAACATCATCTACGGGATCGGTGCGTTGTCGGATGCGAGCTTCTACGCCAATGACACCAGGTACATCCTCACGAATCTGCACGCGATGGGTTGGGTGCTGATCATCCTCGGAGTTATCCAGCTAACCGGAGGCTTCTCGCTGATGGCCGGCAACGTCTGGGGCCGGATCGTCGGAGTAATCGCCGGCAGCCTCGGCGCGATCGGGGCCCTTCTGTCGATGGGAGGGCAACATCCATTCTGGGAGCTGGGCATCTTCGCCCTTTGCGTCTGGATCGTCTACGGGCTGATCGTCTTCGATCCAAACGAGCCCGCGGATGTGGACATGAGCCCAAGAGCCTGACCTGGCGAGGGAGCCTGGCCGATCACGGCCGGGCTCTCTCGTTCCTCAAGGCGGTTGAGCCGCTACTTCGCCAGCGTGCGCATGTAGAAGCCGGCCGTCAGCGTCGACCTCCGCCATCTCCCTCTTCTTTCGATTACGAGACTGGTGCCGCCGCTTGCTCCTCAGCGAGCAGTGCGGCGCCGATAGCGCCGCCCAGGTCGCCGAGCGCCGCCAGACGCATCTCAGGCGGGCGATCGCTGACGAAGAGATGAGGATGCATGCGCGTTGCGATCCGGCGAACGTACTTCTCGCCGAAGCGGACGCCGAGTCCGCCGCCGATGATCACCGCCTCCGGGTCGAGCAGGTTGACCGAGGAGGCGATCCCGACGCCGAGTGCCTTCACGGCCCGGTCGATCAGGGTCGTCGCGAGATCGTCGCCGTGCTTGAGCGCTCGCTCCCAGATTCCGCTGGTCAGCCGGTCTCGACCATGCTCCTCCATGATCTTGAAAAGGTCGGTCTTGGCGCCGGCTTCGACCTCCTTGCGGGCCTTGATCTCCATCGCCAAGCGGCCGGCATAGGCCTCCATGCAGCCCTTGCGCCCGCAGGTGCAGCGCGCGCCTCCCCGCTTGACGACGACGTGCCCGATCTCCCCGGCTGCGCCGCGCCCAAGCCACTGCTTGCCATCCAGGATCAGCCCGCCACCAACACCGGTCCCCCACCAAACGCCCAACACGGTGTTGAACTCCTTGCCCGCGCCGAGCTCGAACTCGCCCTGAACGGCCACGGAGACGTCGTTGCCGATTCGGACCGGGACGCCGAGGGCCTTTGAGAGGTTCTCGCCAAGGGGGAAGGACCCGGTCCAGCCCGGCAGATTGCGGGCGTCGGAAACGACGCCCGTCTCCTCGTCGGCGTCGCCAGGCGAGCCCATGCCGATGCCTTTCAGGTCCCGGGTGCCGAGCCCTGCCTGGGCCGCCGCCTCCCGCATCGCCGCGGCGACCTCCCGCGCCACGTCCTTCGGCCCGCCGGTGTCCGGGGTCGGACGCCGCGACTGGCCGAGGACCTTGTTGTCGGCATCGACGATGGCGGTCTGGATCTTGGTCCCGCCGAGATCGATCCCTCCGCGCACGTCCTGCTTGGAGTCCGGGCTCACTCCCGGGACCATATCCGGCGCCAACCGGGTCTTTTGCGAAGCTCCGATCGTGGCCTCTTGGAGTCAATGGCGCACTTGGAGGGTCAAGCGGCGCTGGTACGAGCGCAATCAGCGACGGAGCCGCCGGCGCCTGATCAACCGGCATGCCGCCGAGGGCGGCTTCTTCATCCGGTACCCCGTCGAGGGAGAGGTGCTCGAAGCGCTCGACTCCGGTCACCTCGAGATCGGCGATGGGACGCTGCTCGAGCCCGGCTGTTGGCTGACGCTCTCGGGCGACGCGCGGATCCGCATCGGCGAGGGATGCTTCCTCAACCGCAACACGATGCTCGCCGCCCTCGAGCTGATCGAGATCGGCGACCACGTCATGTTCGCCAACAACTGCTTCGTCGGGGACTCCGACCACCGCTACGACGACCCGACCAAGCCCGTCACCTGGCAGGGCTTCGAGCCCCAGGGGCCCGTGCGTATTGGCTCGAACTGCTGGTTCGGAGTGGGCTGTGTGGTGACCGGCGGCGTCGATATCGGCGAGCGTTGCGTGATCGGCGCGAACTCGGTCGTCACGCGGGACCTGCCGGCCGGTGTGATCGCTGCCGGGGTTCCCGCAAAGGTGATCCGGGAGATCGAGTTCAAGCCTGGATAGCGTTCGCGTCCCGCGGCGTTCCTAGACTCGCTGCGTGCTCCGATTACGGCTCGCGATCGAGGACCACCGCGCCGACCTCGTCACCGAGGCGCTTGAGGAGACCGGCGGGGTCCACCGGATCGTCGCGCTCAATCCTGAGCGGACGGGGACCGGCGTGGTGCTCGCGGCGGACGTGATGCCGTCCGTCGCCGACCGGGTGATGCAGCTGATTCGCGAGTGGGAGGTATCCGATGCCGACTACCTGCTGACGCGACAGGAAGTGGTGGCGCCTAACCCACCACACGGAAGGCTGTCGGGGGGCGATGAGTTCGCCTGGATCGAGGTGATGGGCGAGGCTCGAACCCACTCACGCCCCCTGGGGCGCTACCTGGCGTTGATGTCGGTAGCCGGCGTCCTCGGCGCGCTCGGAGTGATCACGGACAACCCGATTCTGGTCGTCGGCGCCATGGCGGTCAGCCCCGACATCCTGCCCATCTGCGCGGTTTGTGTCGGACTGGTCGCAGGCCGGGTCAGACTGGCCTGGCGCGCCACCGTCACTCTGCTGCTCGGAATCGTGCTCACCTGGGCGGTCGCCGCAGCGCTCGCCTGGGCCCTCCAGGCCGTGGGCATCCTGAGCTCGGGCTTCCAGGTCCACGACAGCTCGCTTCACGGCCTCGCTCACGTCGACTACTCGACCGTGCTGGTTGCGTTCGCGGCGGGGGTCGCCGCGATGCTCTCGTTCGAGACCCGAGCCGCGGCCGCGGTGGGAGTCGCCATTTCGGTCACCACCATTCCCGCATCGGCTCTCTTCGGGGTCTCGCTCGGCCTCGGCGAGGTTGGTGTCAACTGGGGCGCCGCCGCGGTGCTGGCGGTCAACGTCACCCTGCTCCTGCTCTCGGGGACCGCCACGCTGGCTGCGCAGCGATGGCTGGTGGCCAGGTCGGGCCGGCCGGTCAGGACGTAGGAGCGCGGTGCATCAGGAGACGACCTGCACGACCACAGTCCGCTCGCGCGGCCGGTCGTCGAAGTCGATCAGCACCAGCTGCTGCCAGGTTCCGAGGGCGAGGCGCCCGTCGATGACCGGCACATGGTCGGAGGCGCCGATCAGCGAGGCGCGCTGATGCGCGTGGGAGTTGGTGTCGTGGTTGAGTCGGTTGTGCTCGTAGTCGCCCACCACCGGAATCAGCCGGTCGAGCAGCGCCCGGAGGTCCGCGATCCCGCCCGGCTCGAACTCCATCGTCGTGATCGCCGCGGTTGACCCTCTGACGAATGCGGTTGCCAGGCCATCGGGGACGGGACCGTCGGCCACCAGCCGTTGCACCTCAGCGGTGATGTCGACGACGTCTGTGTCCCCCTCCGTCGCTATGGCGAGCTCTCCGCTGTAGACGGCCATGGGGGCAAGCTAGCGAACGCGATATCACCCCATTCGGGCGATGCGGGCGCCGGGACGCCTGAGAGAATCGCGACCGATGCCGGGACGGAGCCAGTGAACGACGCCGCCACCAAGCCTGCCGAGCCTGCCAAGCCTGCCGAGACGAAGCATCGTCACCGCAAGCTCGTGTGGGCCCTCGTCGTGCTCGCGTCGATCGTGCTGGTCGTCTCGATGATCGCGAACTGGGTTCAGACCCAGGTCCTCAACAGCGGCGAATTCTCCAACAGCACCGAAAAGATCCTCCAGAACAAGGACGTCCAGCAGCAGCTCAGCATTTTCGCGGTCGACCAGCTCTACGCCAACGTCGACGTGCAGGCCCAGATCGAGCAGAGGCTGCCGCCCCCAGCTGCGCCGCTCGCCGCTCCGGTAACGGCGGCGACCAGACAGCTCGCCACGAACGTGGCGGAGACGGCGCTCGCCTCACCACAGGTTCAGACTCTCGTCGCCACCGCGATCGATGGGGCGCAGCGACGGTTCGTCAGCCTGATCGAGAACAAGGGCCAGTTCGTCTCGACGCAAGGCGGCGACGTCACCCTCGAATACGGGAGCTTCGTCGCCGACCTTGCCAGTCGCCTGGGCGTCGACCCCTCGACGATCTCCCAGATCCAGGCCTTGATCCAGCAGTCCGCGACGGAGCTCAAGCAGCGCCTGACGACGATCCAGAGCAAGATCGAGTCCACGCGATCAACTCTCTCCCAGGCACAGGCCGGCACGCTCACCCCGCAGGCGCAACAGAACCTCACGACTCTCGAAACGGATGCCGCCCAGCTCCGCACGACCGTCGCGAGCCTCCAGCTGAAGATCGCGGGCATACAGCCGAAGGCTCCCGCCCAGCTCCAGGGCCAGTTGTCCGACCTCCAGGGTCGCCTGGCCAAGCTCGACAAACGGTCGGCCGCCGTGCAGGCACAGGCCGCCGCGGTGCTAAAGGATCCAAGCCAGGCGAACATCCTCAGGCTCGACCCCACGCTCGCCTCGCTCCAGACGCGCGTCACCGACCTGTTGAACCGGCAGGCGGTTCAGCACCCCGGCGAGCTCGTCGTGATGAAGTCCAGCGGCCTGAGCGGTCTCCAGGACCTCGTGAAGGCGCTGCGCAACCTCGGCTTCGTGCTGCCGGTGCTGGCGCTCCTGCTGTACCTGGGCGCGATCTACCTGGCGAAGGGGTGGCGCCGCGAGACGCTGATGCGGGCCGGGGGCGGGATCCTGGGCGCCGCGCTGCTCGTCCTGTTGACGAGGCGTCTGATCGGGGGCGCAGTCGTCGACTCGGTGGCGAGCTCTGACGCGGTCAAGCCGGCCGTCACCGCCGTTTGGAACATCATTTCCGCCGGCCTGCACGATCGGGCGGTGTTCGTGCTCGTGATCGGGCTGGGATTCATTGGCGGGGGGCTCCTCGCGGGGCCCGGCCGGCATGAGGTCGCCGTGCGCCGCTTCCTGGCTCCGTACCTGCGCGAGCAGCCGGTGGTCGTCTATGCGGTCCTGGCCTTCATCTTCCTGCTCTGGCTGACGCTCCTTCCGACGATCAACAACATCGGTCAGGTGCTCATAGTCCTGGTTCTCGCTGCGCTGGCGGTGGTGGGCGTGGAGATCCTGCGCCGGCAGGCGGCACGGGAGTTTCCGAACGCCTCAACGGCTCCTGAGCCGACTCGGCGCCCGTAACCGGGCGTCGGCGCGCTGACCAGAAGCTCGAGCAGCAGCTGATCGGCATCTAAGGCCGAGCCGGGCACTTGGCCCGGCTCGGGTTGATTCGGCGGCGGTGTTTGTGGCCGCCGTTGATGCTGGGTCGTGCTAGACGCCGCGCGGATGTGGGCCCGCGCCGATGTGAAGCGCCTCGAGCAGCCTCGGGATGTAGAGGAGCCCCGCGACGCCGATCACGGCGTAGACGACATCCAGGAACGTGCCTGATCCGAAAACGTCATGCAGCACGTTGGTGTCGCCGCCGGTGACGCCGACGATCCCCCAGTTGAGGGCGCCGACGATCATCAGGAACAACGCCAGAGGCTCGAATCTCTTCAGCATCTCCATCGCTTACCTCCTTGTGAGAGCGAGAAAGTGCCAATTGCAACTAAGTTACACCCCGGTCAGGGGCGGGTTACCGCGTGACCTACCAGTCCCAGGGAGTGTCCGTGCCCGCCAGCGACTCCTCCTCGAGGTAGCGGGCGAACTCCTCGAGCTCCTCCTGGGGAATCGAATAGGTGTGCTGCTCCTCGTCCGGGAAGGTCCGGCTGCGGACCTCCGCCGTATAGGCGCGGACGCCCCTCAGCGACTCCTCGCGGACCTCGGCGAAGCGCTTGACGAACTTCGGCTGGTGCCCGTCGTAGACCCCGAGGAGATCGTGCAGGACCAGAACCTGTCCGTCGGTCGAGCGTCCCGCGCCGATCCCGATCACCGGGATCTCCAGCTTCGGCATCAGCGCCTCGGTTACCGCGGAGGGAATCGCCTCGAAGACGATCGCGAAGCAGCCGACCGACTGCAGCGCCAGGGCCTCCTCGCACAGCTTCGCCGCCGCCTCGGCGGTCTTGCCCTGAGCCTTGAAGCCGCCGAGGGCGGTCGCCGTCTGCGGGGTGAGCCCGACGTGCCCCATCACAGGGATGCCGGAGCGGACGATCGCGCGCGCCCGATCGACCGATGCCCCACCGCGCTCGAGCTTGACCGCATGCGCAGCCGGCCTCCTTGACGAAGCGCTGGGCGTTCTCGATCGCCTGCTCGTTGGATTTCTCGTATGAGCCGAAGGGCATGTCGCCGATCAGCAGCGGGCGATTCAGGCCCCGCCGGACGGCCGACCGCCATCATCAGCATCTCTTCCATGCCGACCGGCGTGGTGGCGTCGTAACCGAGAACGACCATCGCGGCCGTGTCCCCGACCAGGACGATGTCGACGCCCGCCTCCTCGACGATCTGGGCGGACGGGTAGTCGTAGGCCGTGATCATCACGATCGGCTCGCCGGCCCTCTTCATCTCGGCGATTCGTGGCAGCGTCATCGGCTGGAGATCCGAGTCCGACGGCTTGTTGGGAGGCTGGGTGCTCACAGCAGGGCCTCCTGGCGCGGATCGCCGTCTCCGAGCAACACGGTTGGGTCGCTGTCCACGGCGATGACGTCATTGTCGTCGTTGACGTGGACGACGACCGGCGAATACCGCTCCAGGTCCCTCTCGTCGAACGCGCCGAAGCTGGCGACGATGACCTTGTCCCCGGTCCGGACGAGCCGGGCGGCGGCGCCGTTGACCTGAACGGTTCCGGAGCCCTCCTCGCCCTCGATCGCGTAGGTGACGAAGCGGGCACCGTTGTCGATGTCCCAGACCTGCACCTGCTCGTTGACCAGAAGGTCGGCCTGCCGCATCAAGGCCGGGTCGAGGGTGATGCTGCCGACGTAGTCGACGTCACAGTCCGTGATCGTCGCGCGATGGATCTTCGACTTGAGCATCTGACGCTGCACTAGGCCTCCCTGTTCGGAGTGATCAAGACGTTGTCGATGAGGCGGGCCCTGCCCACCCGGGCCGCGACCGCCACCAGGACGGGCCGCCCGTTCAGCTCGGCCACGGGGGAGAGGTCCTCCGCGGCGCGCGCCTCCACGTACTCCGGCTCGATTCCGGAGTTACGAAGCTCTCTTCTCGTCGCCTCCACCAGCGCGTCGACGGAGGTCTCGCCGCCTCGGGCGGCCTCCTCGGCGGCCCGCAGGGCGCGGGAGATCGCGGCCGCCTGCTCGCGCTGCTCCGCCGTCAGGTAGGCGTTGCGCGAGCTCAGCGCCAGGCCGTCCTCCTCGCGGACGGTGGGCAGCACCGCGATCTCGATCGGAAAGTCGAGGTCCTGGGTCATCCGCTCGATCACCAGGGCCTGCTGGGCGTCCTTCCGGCCGAAGTAGGCGACGTCGGGCTGGACGGAGTTGAAGAGCTTGGCGACGACCGTCGTGACGCCGCGGAAGTGGGAGGGGCCACGTTGCTCGGGATCTCCCTCGAGTACGCCCGTCAGCGTGTTGGCGACCTCCACCGAGGTTGCGAACCCCTCCGGATACATCTCCTCGCCGTCGGGCATCCAAAGCAGGTCGACGCCCTCGAGCGCGGCAAGCTCGGCGTCGCGGTCCTCGTCCCGCGGGTAGGCGTCGAGATCCTCGCCGGGACCGAACTGCGTGGGGTTGACGAAGAGGCTGACGACGACAACGTCGCAGTCCTCCCGGGCACCCCGCATCAATGACAAGATGGCCGTCGTGGAAGTAGCCCATGGTCGGGACCAGGCCGATCCGCTTGCCCTCGCGACGGGGTGCGGCCAGCGCCTCGCGCAGCTCGCTCCTGGTGTGAACCGTCTTCATGCCGATATCTCCTCGATTGATTCCCGTGCGACGGCCTCGGCACGCGCGGCCAGGGCGTCGTAGACGGGGAGCAGCTCCGGCGCCGTCTCGGCGATGGCGGCGCGGTGGCGTTCGACGGTCGCTCGATCGCCGCGGGCGATCGGTCCCGTCAGCGCCTCGGGCCCTCGCTCGGCCCAGTTGGCGGCGGTGCGCATCACCAGCGGGGCGAGCAGCTCGCGGGCATCGTCCACCCCAATCCGCTCGACCAGCTCGGACGCGGACTCCTCGAGCGCGACCAGCAGGTTCGACGCCATCGCGGCGGCGGCGTGGTAGGCAGCGCGGCTCTCCTCCGGGATCTCGAACGGACTCATGCCGAGCGCCTCGGAGAGCGCCCGCGCGAACGAGATCGCCGCCTCATCGGATCCCGCGATCGCGGCCGGAGTGCCGCTCACCACGGTCTCGCCGTCGGCGAAAGTCTGCAGCGGGTGGAGGGAGAAGGTCGACGAGCCATGCTCGCGGGCCGGCGCGAGGACGTCCAGGGTGCTCGCGCCGCTGACGTGGCCGACCAGCGGCGGGGAGGCCGTCGCGATGCGGCCGCATACCTCCGCGATCGCGTCGTCGGGGACGCAGATCAGAACGGCGCCGGCACCCTCGGCGGACTCGTCGCGGCTGACCAGCCCCACCGCGATCCCAGCTGCCTCCGCCGCCTTGGCGATCGAACCGCCCACGCGGCCACGACCGACGACAACCAGCGGCTTGGCGGCGCTCAACCGCCCCCGGACGCGCAGCCGAGGAGGCGGTGCATGATGTTTGGAGGGGATGTTTTCCCGTTCCAGTTCCCGCATCGGAGATACCAGACGGTTGTGGTTGCGATGGACGAGTGAGAGTTTGTGTTCGGTAGGTCCGCGCTCTGCTTCGAGTCGCGGCCGCCGAGGATTATAGAGAGCGGTTTTGGCCACCCAGCCAGTTCCTGTGGCGCTTCGCACACTTCGAATCCGCCCAATTTGCGGCTCAACATGACCGGCGGCCACAAAAAGCGCCGCCGAATCAACCAGGCGGTCGGGGACCCGAACTACCATCAACCCGGTGCCGATCTACGAGTTCGCCTGTGAGTCGTGCGGCCACCGCTTCGAGGAGTTGGTCGGCTCACATGTCGGCCTGGATATGGCCGAGGTCGCGTGTCCGGAGTGCGGATCGGAAAAGGTCGAGCGCCAGCTCTCGACCTCGTACGCGCCCCTGCAGCACCAGATGACGCCGAACCAGCGGCGCCGCCTCGAGGACAAGCGAGGCACGAACCGGGACGGCGCCAAGGAGCGCTTCAAGCAGCAGCGCGCAGCAGAGAGGCGGAGAGGAGGGAGTTCGTGAGCGACGCGGAGTCCCGCCGCCAGGCGCTGGTCGAGGTCTACAACCAGGCGTCGGTCTGCGAGCGCTGCCCACTGTCCGAGACGCGCAACCGGGTCGTCTTCGGGTCCGGCAACGCCGACGCCGACCTGATGTTCGTAGGCGAGGCGCCGGGCGCCGAGGAGGATCGTCAGGGCCTGCCGTTCGTCGGGCGGGCCGGCGGTTTCCTCACCGAGCTGCTCGAGGGCATCGGTCTGCAGCGCGAGGATGTGTTCATCGCGAACGTCCTCAAGTGCCGCCCCCCCGGAAACCGGGATCCACAACCGGAGGAGATCGACTCCTGCCGTCCGTACCTCGAGAAGCAGGTCGAGCTGATCCAGCCGAAGGTGATCGGCACTCTCGGCAACTTCTCGACGAAGCTCCTCACCGCCAGGCCGACCGGCATCACCAAGGTCCGAGGCACGGCTCAGGAGCACATGATCGGCGGACGACACCTCTTCCTGCTGCCGCTGTTCCACCCGGCAGCCGGCCTGCGCACCCCGCGCGTCGCCGAGCAGCTGCGCGAGGACTTCCAGCGGATCCCCGACCTCCTGGCACAGCCCATACCCGAGCCGGAGCCTCTCGTGCGGGATCGCGAGCCCGAGCCGGACCAGATGGGCCTGTTCGGCGGCTGACCGAGAGGACGAAAAGCGCTGCTGAGACCGAGGCGGTCGGCGAGCGGCTCGCGGCCGAACTCGGGCCCGGCGACGTCGTCCTGGTGAACGGCGAACTGGGGGCAGGGAAAACGACCCTGATCCGCGGTGCCTGTCGTGCGCTCGGGGTCACCGAGCCGGTCACCTCACCGACATTCACGATCGGGCAGACCTACAGCGGTCGGGTGCCCGTCTCCCACCTCGACCTGTACCGGCTCGCCGAACTGGATCAGGAGGACCCGGCGCTGCTCGACGACTACCTGACGCCCGACGCAGTGGCCTTCATCGAGTGGCCGGCCGCCGCGGAGCCCTGGCTCGAGAAGGTCACCCGGAGTGTGGAGATTCGGCACGCCGGCGGGGACGAGCGCGAGATCGACGTGTAGCCGCCGCTCATCTGGGCGTCATCCGTTCGTCACGGGCGGTTCATCTGGCCTCCGTAGCTTCGCCCCACTTGCTCAATTCCCCTCAGGAGGCGACGATGACTTCGACGACCACGAAAGCAATTAGGACGGTGGCGACGCTGGCAGTGACGGGACTGCTCGCCGCCGGAATCTCGGCCCCAGCGAAGAGCAGCGCACGTGGCCTGCCAACTCCGAAGTCGTCCCATTTCGGGCGCAACTCGACTGCAATCACCAACCCATGGTTCCCGCTGGCGCGCGGGTCCGTCTACGTATACGACGGCCAGAAGGACGGCAAGCAAGCGCGAGACGTGATGACGGTGACCCACAAGACGAAGGTGATCGCCGGGATCAGGGCGCTGCCGGTGGCTGACCGCCTGTTCCTCAACGGCAGCCTGGCCGAGCGCACGACCGATTGGTACGCGCAGGACAAGCGCGGCACCGTCTGGTACCTCGGCGAGAAGACCGCCGAGCTCAATGCCAACGGAAAGGTGACCAGCACCGAGGGTTCGTTCCTGAACGGACGCGACGGCGCCAAGGGCGGGATCTTCATGCCGGCCCACCCGCAGGTCGGCCAGTCGTTCCAGCAGGAGTCGTTCAAGGGTCAGGCCGAGGATCGCTTCCAGATCTTGAGCCTGGCGACGAGCGTCAGCACGCCCGCGGTCTCATCCCAGAACGCGATGCTGACCGAGGAGACCACCCCGCTCGAGCCTGCCACCGTCGACCACAAGTACTACGTGCAGGGAATCGGCACGGTCAAGGAACAACAGGTCGGCGGGGGCCCCGGCCCGCCCAGGCCGAGGTGACCCAGCTCGTGTCCTTCCAGCCGGGTAGCTAGGCGGCTCGATCCCTAATAGCCGTACTGGTTCTTGGCTGTCGAGACCTGGCTCTGCACGCTCTGTATCTGCGACTGAACGCTCTGAACCTGCGTGCTGACGCTCTTGGCCTGCTGCTGGGCTGTCGAGATCGCGCCCTGAGCCGTCGAGAGCCCACCCTGAGCCGTCGAGAGCCCACCTTGAACGGATTGAACCGCGTTGCTCACGTCGTTCCCGCTGTTGTCGCTGCCGCAACCGGACACCGCGAAACCGGCGCCGACGCCGAAAACGGCTATCCCGAGCACTGCGGCCACCGCCGTCGGCCGCCGCGTGAACCTGCTGGACTCCTCTTCCATGCTGACTCTCCTTCTCCCGAGTTGGATGGACGCCGATCCTCCAGGCGGACTCTATTGATGGTGGTACTCGGTGTCGATAGCGCGACCGCCGACGCGGTCGTTGGAGTGACCGCAGCGGGGGAGGTCATCCGCGAGTCCCGGATCGACCCCGGTCCCGACGGGCGGCCGCGACACTCCCAGGTGCTGCTGGGGGAGATAGAGCAAAGCGTCGACGGGGCCGGAGGCTGGGAGAGGATCGAGCGAATCGCGGTCGGTGTCGGACCGGGGTCGTTCACCGGCCTGCGGATCGGCATTGCCACCGCGCGGGCGCTGGCCCAGGCGAGGGAGATTCCGATTGCGCCTGTCGGTTCGCTTGCGGTGCTGGCGCGCGGCATCTCGCAAAGCAGCGATGGAGCCCTTTCCCTGCCCGTGTTCGACGCCCGGCGCGGCGAGGCCTTTGCCGCACTTTTCGACGCCGGGGGAAGGGAGATATGGCCTCCATTCGTCGCTCCTCCGGACGAGCTTGCCGAGCGTGTGCGGAGTCTCGATTCATCCCCGCTGGCGGCCGGAGATGGGGCGCTAGGATTTGCCGCACAGCTGGAGGCCGCCGGAGCCACGGTTGCCCCGCCCCAAGATCCGATCCACCGAGTTGCCGCAGGGCACGTGTGCGCGGTGGGGGAGGCGGCGATCGAGGCGCCACCGGACCAGATCCAACCCCTGTATCTGAGACCGCCCGATGCGAAGAGATGGCTTGAGCGAGATCGTGGAGTCCCCGGGGGATGAGCCGGGCGATCTGAAGCTGCGCCGCCTTGGGTACGGCGACCTCCCCTCAGTCATCGCCATCGAGCGCCGGTCATTCCCGACTCCCTGGTCGCTCGCGATGTTCGTCCTGGAGCTCTCCAAGCCGTCTGGGATCTGCCTCGCGGCCGAGGACTCCGAGGGACTCGTCGGCTACCTCGTCTGCGCCCGCTACGACGACGTCTGGCACCTGATGAACGTCGCCGTCCATCCCGAGCGCCGCCGCCGCGGCGTCGCCACCGACCTGATCGAGCGGCTCTTCGACGAGGCGGGCGCCGGTTCCCGCTTCACTCTCGAGGTCCGAGTCTCGAACGCGCCGGCCATCGAGATGTATCGCCGCTTTGGCTTCCGATCAGCCGGTCGCCGCCGCCGCTACTACCACGACAACGGCGAGGACGCACTGATCATGTGGCTCGAGGCCGCCGAGGGCGCCTCGGTCGCTTGATTCTCGCGATCGAGACGTCCTGTGACGACACCTGCGCTGCCGTCGTCGACGGGGCGCGGATCGTCTCCAACGTCGTCTCCTCGCAGGCTTCCTTCCACGAGCGCTACGGCGGCGTCGTCCCGGAGGTCGCCTCCAGGCACCATCTCGAACTGGTCAACGCCGTCGTGGCGGCGGCGCTCGACGAGGCGGGAGGCGAGCTCGCCGAGGTCGAGTCGATCGCCGTGACTCAGGGCCCAGGGCTGATCGGCGCTCTGCTGGTGGGACTCAGCTCGGCGAAGGCGTTGGCGGCAGCGCACCGCAAGCCGCTCATCCCGGTCGACCATCTGGAGGGCCACGTCGCCGCCAACTTCCTTGAGCCGGATTCGCTCGAGCCGCCCTTCCTATGCCTGATTGCGAGCGGTGGCCACACGCTCCTGGCGGGGGTGCGGGAGCACGGCTCGTTCGAGACCCTCGGCTCCACGGTGGACGACGCAGCCGGCGAGGCGTTCGACAAGGGAGCCCGGCTTCTCGGCCTCGGCTATCCGGGAGGGCCGGCGATTCAGGCGGCGGCCGACGGTGGCGACCCCGACGCTTTCGAGTTTCCCGTGGCGATGAGCGAGCGCGGCCTCGACTTCTCCTTCAGCGGGCTGAAGACCTCGCTCGTCTACCGGGTTCGCGACCTTGGCCCGGAGGAGGCGCAGCGGCGGCGAGTCGATCTCGCGGCGTCGTTCCAGCGAGCGATCGTCGATCAGCTGTTGGCGAAGCTCCGGCGCGCCGCGGAGTCCGGCGAGTGGCCGGCGATCGCGCTGGGAGGTGGTGTGGCGGCGAACGCCGAGCTCCGGGAGCGCACGCAGGCGCTCTGCGAGGAGCTCGGCCTGAGATTGAAGCTCGTGCCGATCCCGCTCTGCACCGACAACGCGGCGATGATCGCCTCGGCCGCGCGCTTCACCGAACCGATTTCCTACCCCGACTACCTCGGCTTCGATGCCTTCGCGACTGGTTCTGTACGGGCGCCCTGACTGCCACCTCTGCGACGAGGCGCGTGCCGGCCTCGAGCAGCTACGCCTTGACGGGGTGGCGTTCGAGCTGGACGAGGTCGACATCGAGTCCGACGACGGATTGATGCACCGCTATCTCGAGCGGATCCCTGTGATCGAGCTCAACGGCGAGATCGTCTCGGAGCTGCACCTGGACGCGGACGCCCTGCGGGCGCGTCTCGATACCTTGTCCGCATGATCGAGGACGTGGCGGCCGAGTCCGCTGAGCAGCAGGCCTCGGAGCTCACGGACGGGGATCGCCTTTCTCTGGGGGTTGCCGCGAGGCTCTCCCGCTATCTCCAGGTGCTGACCCAGGCGCGGAAGATGGGGAAGGACACGATCTCCTCGCAGGAGCTTTCGGACTACACGCACATCAACTCCACGCAGATCCGGCGAGATCTCTCCGGCTTTGGCAAGTTCGGCAAGCGCGGGGTCGGCTACAACGTCGACTCGCTGGTCTCAGAGATCCGGAAGATCCTCCGAACCGCCGGCCAGCACAACATCGCCCTGTTCGGCGCGGGCCACCTGGGCCAGGCGATCGCCAGCTCGGACATCTTCGCGGACCACGGCTTCCGGATCGTGGCGATGTTCGATGTTGATCCGATCGTGATCGGCCGGACGGTGGGCGGCCTGGAGGTGCGCTCCTTCGACGACCTCGACTCCGTCGTGGAGCGGGAGCAGGTGGTCGTCGGGGTCCTGGCGGTTCCGTCGGACGCGGCCCAGGAGGTTGCGGACCGCCTGGTCAAGGCCGGAGTGAAGATCATCTTCAACTACTCCGAGCGGCTCTTGCAGGTGCCGCCGGACGTGACCGTGCACACCTCGAGCCCGGCCGTGGACCTGCTCTACGCCCTGTACTTCTATTTGACCTAGGCGTCGCTGCGGTGACAACCGACCCCGAGCCCAACCACGACGGCCTGGACCTGGAGGCCGTTCGCGAGACCTTCGAGTCCTCGACCGACTTCACCGTCGGCATCGAGGAGGAGTTCGCGATCCTCGACCCGGCCGTACTCGACCTCGAGCACCGCTTCGAGGAAATGCAGGCGGCGTGCCTGCGGGACCCCGAGCTTGCGCCCGCCGTCAAGGGAGAGCTGATCGACACGGAGATCGAGATCCGCTCGGGCCGCGGCGAGACCTTCGCCGACGCCGCCGAGCGCCAGCGAGCGCGGCGGACTCGGCTGTTTGGGATCGCCGACGAAATGGGCCTCGCGCTGGCGGCGATGGGCACTCATCCGTGGGCCAACTACCTGGACCAGCACATCATCCAGACCGAGCACTACCGCCGGCTGGAGGGCGATTTGCGCTGGGTCGCGCAGCGGAACAACACCTGGAGCCTGCACGTCCACGTCGGGGTCGAGGGGCCCGATCGCGCCGTCGCCGTGTCCGACCGGATGCGCGAGCTGCTTCCGGCGCTGCTGGCGCTGTCGGCGAACTCGCCGTTCCTCGACCACCGTGACACCGGGCTGCACTCCGTGCGCACCGAGATCTTCACGAGAACCTTCCCGCGCTGCGGGGTCCACGAGCCCTTCGGGGACTGGGCGACGTATGTGGACTTCGTACAGCTGCTGGAAGACACCGACTCGATAGTCGAGGCGACGCAGCTCTGGTGGAGCGTTCGCCCGCACCACTCTTTCGGCACCGTGGAGGTCCGGATCTGCGACGCGCAGACGAGCGGCGACGAGTCGTTCAACCTCGCGGCGCTGATCACGGCGTGCGTCGCACAGGCCGCGATCGACCTCGACGAGGGCGTTTCGCCCGAGCCGCTGCACCAGCGTGAGATTGAGGAGAACCTTTGGCGGGCAATCCGCTACGGAATGGACGGCGAGATGATCGATTTCCGCGAGCGGCGCTTGGTTCCCACGCGGGCGGTCCTCGAGGGTCTGATCGCGTGGACCGAGCCGGCCCGGCAGACTCTCGGCCTCGAGGTGGATCTGCCGGAGCAGAACGGTGCCCAGCGGGCCTATGCCCGATTCGCCGAGGGCGCGCCAATCGAGGAGATCTACCGGCGCGCCGTTGAAGAGACCCGGAAAACCTACGCACCGGAGGGAGCCGTCAGTGGCCGATGAGGAGCAGCAGGGCAGCGAGCAGCCTCAGGAGGGACAGCCGACCGAGGATGAGATGCGCGCTCAGCTCGAGGAGGAGATCCGCAAGGTCCGGGTCGAGGACGTCGTGCTGCAGAGCGTGGTCAGCATTCTCAACCTGTCAGCCAGGCGGATCGCGAAGGACGACGAGCGCGACCTGAAGCAGGCCAAAGTCGGGATCGACGCCGGCCGAGCGCTCGTGGACCTGGTCAGTCCGGAGGCGCAGCCGCAGCTTCGCCAGGCGATCTCCGAGCTGCAGGTCCTCTACGCGAAGCATGCGGGTGAGGGTCCCGCCGACGAGGATGATTCGGGCGACGAGCCTCCCTCGGGTCCGGAGCAACCGAAGGGCGACTCCGGACTCTGGACTCCCGGCTAGGCCAGTAGGGGCGGCATGTCCCGTCGCCTGACGCCAGGCGGGGTGGACGCGAAGCGGAGCACCCGCCGTAATGAGTAGACTGCCGCGCCGCTTTTTACGAACCCAACGCAGGAGCCTTCCTTGACTAAGTTTTTGACCGATTACGGAATCGTCGTGGCGCTCGGTTGCGCGGCCGCGGCGGTGGTGTACGGACTGCTCGTCACCCAGCGACTGCTCGCGAAATCGCCTGGAAACGAGCGCATGCAGGAGATCTCGGGCGCGGTCCAGGAGGGCGCCAGCGCCTACCTGAAGCGCCAGTACATGATCATCGCCGGCGTCGGTGTAGTCGTGGCGATTCTGCTGATCCCGCTGCAGAACGTGGAGACGGCGATCGGCTTCGTGGTCGGAGGCATCCTCTCCGGCGCGGCTGGGTTCATCGGCATGAACCTCTCGGTTCGCGCCAATGCGCGGGTCGCGGAGGCGGCCCGCGGTGGCATCCCGCCTGCGCTCGACATCGCCTTCAAGGGGGGGTCCGTGACCGGCCTGCTCGTCGTCGGCCTCGCGCTGCTCGGCGTTGCGGGCTACTTCGGCGCGCTGCTGATCTTCACCGACCTCTCCGACAAGGAGTGCGTCGACGCGCTCGTCGGCCTTGGCTTCGGTGGCTCGCTGATCTCAGTCTTCGCGCGTCTTGGGGGCGGCATCTTCACGAAGGCCGCCGACGTCGGAGCGGACCTGGTCGGGAAGATCGAGGCCGGGATCCCCGAGGACGATCCGCGCAACCCCGCGGTTATCGCCGACAACGTCGGCGACAACGTCGGCGACTGCGCCGGCATGGCCGCCGACCTCTTCGAGACCTACGCGGTCACCGCGGTCGCCGTGATGCTCCTCGGCGTCATCACCTTCACCGGCTTCACCCGCGAGGTGGCGATCTATCCGCTCGCGATCGGCGCCGTCGCGATCATCGCGTCGATCGTCGGTGCGCTATCCGTGCGCACGCGGACTGGCAACGTCGAGGCGGCTCTCTACCGCGGACTCGCGGTCTCGGCGGTGCTCTCGGCCGCGGCTTTCTATCCGATCACCAAGTGGCTGATGAACGACCCGCTTGGCGGCGGCTCGCTTGGCAACACCAGTGTTACCGACCTCTGGCTCTGCGGGCTGATCGGCGTGGGCGTCACAGCCCTGCTCTTCGTCCTCACGGACTACTACACGTCGACTCGCTTCCGGCCGGTGCGGACCATCTCGAAGGCATCCGAGACCGGTCACGCGACCAACATCATCCAGGGGCTCGCCTCGGGCCTGCAGTCCACCGCGCTGCCCGTGCTCGTGATCGCCATTGCGATCCTCGGCTCCTGGAAGCTCGCGGGCGGTGGCACCACCGGCATCTACGGCATCGGTGTCGCGGTGATGGCGCAGCTTTCGCTGACCGGCTTGATCGTCGCCCTGGACGCGTTCGGCCCGATCACCGACAACGCGGGCGGGATCGCGGAGATGGCCGACCTTCCCCAGGAGGTGCGGGACATCACCGATCCCCTGGACGCCGTCGGCAACACGACCAAGGCCGTCACGAAGGGGTACGCGATCGGCTCGGCCGCCTTGGCCGCGCTGGTGCTCTTCGACGCCTTCACGCACGAGCTGCAGACGGAGGCGGGCGGCCATGCCCTGAGCTTCCAGATCTCGGATCCGCCGGTGCTGATCGGCCTGCTGATCGGCGGGATGATGGTCTACCTGTTCGCGTCCCTGGCGATCGAGGCCGTGGGCCGCGCCGCCAGCCAGGTGGTCGAGGAGGTCCGCCGTCAGTTCCGTGAGAAGCCGGGGATCATGAAGGGCACGGACAAGCCCGAGTACGGGCGCGCGGTCAGCCTGGTCACCGCCGCCGCGCAGAGGGAGATGATCCTGCCCTCGCTGATCCCGATCGTGATCCCGGTGATCGTCGGGCTGATCTCCTATCAGGCGCTCGGCGGCCTTCTGATCGGCGTAATCGTGGTCGGGATCTTCATGGCCATCTCGATGACCGCCGGCGGCGGCGCTTGGGATAACGCCAAGAAGCTGATCGAGGACGGGGAGTTCGGCGGCAAGGGGTCTGACGCCCATGCGGCCGCGGTCACCGGAGACACGGTGGGCGACCCTTACAAGGACACGGCCGGTCCGGCGATCAACCCGATGATCAAGGTGGCGAACATCGTGGCCATCCTGATCATCCCGATCATCGGAGGGCTGCCCGGCTGATCCCGCGCCCCGGCGCGAGCCGGGTTGGAGCCTAAGCTCCACTCGTGAATCAACGTCGGCGTCCCTCGCCTGACGAGGGCTATCAGCTCGCCGTCCGCACCTTCTCGGCGGTCATCATCGGGTTCGGGCTGCTGATGCTGGTGATCACGCTCGCGAGGGGGGACGGGCCACTCGCGGCCGGGTGCCTTTTTGGGCTGCTGTTCATCGCCCTCGGATCAGGGAGGCTGTACCTGTCGATGCGCGGATGAGGAAGTTGAGCGAGGACAGCTAGGCGGTCGCCTCTGCGGGGCTCTTGTCCCGCTTGACGCCGATCTTGGTCCGGCGCCTCCGCCGCTTGGTGGCGCTCAGCTCGCGAGCTCTCTGGTTCCAGGCGGCCAGCCAGGCGGGGACCTCGCGCGCGGGCAGTGGCTTGCCGATCAGGAACCCCTGGGCGCGCTCGCAGCCCATGCTGCGGAGCTGCTGCCAGGTGTCCCTGGTCTCGACGCCCTCGGCGACCACCGGTAGCCCGACCTGATGCGCGAGGTGGATGATCGCGCGGACGATCGTCTTGTTCTCCTCGTCGTCGAGGCCGATGATCAGACTGCGGTCGATTTTGAGCTCTTCCAATGGCAGGCGAACAAGCTGACGCAGTGAGAAGTGGCCGGTTCCGAAGTCGTCGAGCGTGATCGTGGCGCCGAGACGGGTGAGGCGCTCCAGCGCCTCGGCCGCCCGGGCGGAATCGGAGATCAGGCAGTTTTCGGTGACCTCGAACTGCAACGCCTCGCCCGGGAGGCGGGCCGCCGACAGAGCATCCGAGACGATGCCGTCGAGATTCCGCTCTCCGGCCGAGAGGTCGGCCCCGAGGTTCACCGACAGTTGCAGCTGGAGACCGGAGTGCCACCAATCGCCGGCGGCCCGCGTCGCGAGCTCGATCACGCGCTCTGTCAGCTCATGCATCTGCCCGCCCGCCTCAACCTGATCAATGAAGGTCTCGGCCGTGAGGAGCCCCAAGTTGGGATGGGACCAGCGGGCGAGCGCTTCGACGCCGATCACGCGCCCGCTGCGAAGGTCGACCTTCGGCTGGAAGTGGACGTCGATCTCGTCCTGGTCGAGAGCCCGGACGGGATCGAGGTCCTGCTGCGCCGGGGCGCCCCCATTTTGGTTGCGGTCTAAGGCCATGTGATTGACCCCCTGGCGATCAGCAGTTTCAACCAAGTCCCGGGCCTTCACAATGGGTCGAACTACCCCTCTTTTTTCAGTAGTTGCCCCGGATGCCGTGAGCGCGGGCCAGGCATGGGTGGAGCGCCGTGCAGGACTAAGATCCGACGCGAATGTTCGTTCTCATCGTTGGCTGCGGGAGGGTTGGGTCCTCCGTCGCGCGGAGCATGCTGCGCGAGGGGCACGAGGTGTCGTGCCTGGACGAGGATCCCGAGGCGCACGCGCGCCTCGAGGTGAATCTCGACCGCTCCTGGGAGGACAGCGGCGGTCAGTTCACCGTCGGCACGGCCCTCGAGGAGGAAGCTCTGACGGCGGCGGGCATCGAGCGCGCCGACGCGTTCATCGCCTCCACCGATGGAGACAACACGAACATCGTCGTCGCCCAGCTCGCGAAGCGGAAGTTCAATGTCCCGACCGTGATCGCCCGCATCCTCGACCCGCTGAGGGCCGAGTGGTACGAGAAGCAGGGTGTCAACACGGTCTGCCCGACACGCATCGCCATCGAGATGCTGGAGAAGGAGGTCCTGGAGGCCGCCGGGTCTGGGTCGGGCTGATGGGCGAGGGCAAGTACATAATCATCGCCGGGGCCGGCAAGGTCGGCTGGAACCTGGCCAGGGAGCTGCTCGACAAGGGCCACGAGGTCACGGCGATCGAGGACAACCGGAACCGGTACACGACCGTCGAGCAGGAGCTCGAGCACAACATCCAGTACGGCGACGCGTCGGAGCTCTGGGTGCTGGAGCGGGCCGGGATCTCGCGAGCGGACATGGTGATCGCGGTGACCGGCGACGACGAGGACAACATGCTGATCTGCCAGGTGGCGAAGGAGAAGTACCTGGTCGACCGGATCATCGCCCGGGTCAACAACCCGCGGAACCGGCCGCACTTCGAACTACTTGGAATCAAGCCCTATGTGTCGGCGACGGACCTGATCCTGCGGCTGCTGGAGCATGAGGTGCCGGAGTACGGGCTCGTGCACCTGCTCGACCTGCCCGAGGAGCGGCTGGAGATCATCGAGATGTTGCTTGCTGACGACAGTCGGGTAAATGGGATGAGAGTTGGTGATCTCAACATGCCGGAGGGCAGCCTGTTGATCTCGATACTTCGTGAGGGACTGGGCGGGTTCGTTCCCACGCCCGACACCGTCCTCGAGGCCGGCGACGAGGTGCTGGCCGTCCTTGACCCAGGCCTGGAGGAGGAGTTGAAGGTCTTCTTCGGCTCCGACGGTGCCGCAGCGGGTTGAGTATCTGCTGATCGGAGGGTTCGCCGCCGGCTACGCCGCCGCCGAGCTGCGCAAGCGCGGGGCGGACGGCGACATCATGCTGGTGGGGCGCGAGCCCGAGCCGCCGTACGAGCGGCCGCCGCTCTCCAAGGAGTACCTGCGCGGCGAGGCGAAGCGCGAAGACGCCTACGTCAACCCGGAGTCCTGGTACGGGGAGAACGGGGTCGAGCTGAGGACCGGCACGAACGTGATGGCGCTCGACACCGAGGCGCGGACGGCGAAGCTGCAGGGTGGGGATGAGGTTGCCTTCGAGAAGGCTCTGCTCGCCCCTGGCGCGAACGTCAACATCCTGCGGGTCGAGGGGGCAGCGCAGGAGGGGATTCACTACCTGCGCGCGTTCGGCAACTCGGACGGGATTCGCGAGGCCGCCAAGGGCGCCAAGCGGGTGGTCCTGATCGGTGGCAGCTATATCGGCTGCGAGGTGGCCGCGTCGCTGACGGCCAAGGGGACGCAGTGCGCGATCGTGATGATGGAGGAGGTGGCGCTGTCGCGGACCTTCGGGGAGGAGGCCGGCCGGTGGTTCCACGACCTGCTCGAGTCGAAGGGGGTCGAGATCCACGGCGGTGAGACGCTGGAGGCCTTCGAGGGAGACGGTGACGTGAAGGGCGTCGTCACCGAGAGCGGCAAGGTCGTCGAGGGGGATGTCGTCGTTGTGGGCGCGGGGGTGAAGCCCGATGTGATGCTGGCGCAGAAGGCGGGGTTGGAGATCGATGAAGACAATGGCGGGATCCGATGCGATGCCGCGCTGCAGAGCTCGGTGGAGGGGATCTTTGCGGCTGGGGACGTCTGCTCGTACGACAGCAAGGTGCACGGCCGGCGGCTTCGGGTGGAGCACTGGGACGTGGCGATGCAGCAGGGCCAGCACGCCGCGCGGTCGATGATGGGTGACGCCAAGCCGTACGAGGTGGTGCCGTACTTCTTCAGCGATCTGGCCGACTGGGCCGGCCTCGAGTACGTGGGGCCGGCGACGGACTGGGATGAGGTGATCTGGCGCGGGGACCGGGACGCGGGTGAGTTCTCCGTCTTCTACCTCAAGGACGGGAAGGTCGCGGGTGCGCTGACGGTGGAGCGCTCGGAGGAGCTGGCGCACGCGCGGACACTGCTCGCGGAGGGCGTGGACGTTGCCGGCGACAAGGCAAAGGCGCTGCTCGGCGACCCCGACAGCGACCTGGCTGAGCTCACATCAAGCTAGGCTTCCGGGCACGCGTTGGGCCCTGGTGTAATGGCAGCACGCCACGCTCTGGACGTGGTAGTCGGGGTTCAAATCCCTGGGGCCCAGCTTCGAATCCTTGCCACCGGCTCGTTTTCACATCCTTGCTACCTTGCGCGGCCGTATGTGGCGCCCGAGGCATCTGATCGTCCTAGTCGCGGCTGTCGGCGCCGGGACAGTTCTCTCCGCCTGCGGCGGTGACAGTGCGCCGGAGACTCCGATCGTCGTCCCGACCGAGACGACCCAGCAGGCGACGAGCAAGACCCAGTTCATCGCCCAGGCCGACTCGATCTGCGCGGAGGCAAACTCCTCGATCGAGCATTTCGCCGCTGCGGGCCAGGGCGAGAGCGAGGCCGCCCAGATCGCCCAGCTCCGCCAGGGCGTCATCGATGACATCAAGCAGCTCAACCCGCCCTCCGACACCAACCTCGACGCCTTCCTGAAGGCGATGTCCGACCAGGTCTCGGCGGGTCAGAAGATCGGCCTGGCCGTGCAGCGCGGCGAGGACCCGAGCCAGTTCGAGACCGAGCTCGACAGCGCGAAGTCGGCGGCCGAGACCGCCGCGTCCGCCTACGGGTTCAAGGATTGCGGTTCGGCGATCAATGGCTCGAGCTCGACCTCAAGCTCGAGCAGCAGCTCCAGCTCGAGCAGCGGCGGCACCGTCACCCCGAGCGCACCGAGCGCACCGAGCGGAACCGCCGGCGGCACCTCGGGCGGAGGGACGAGCGGCACGAGCGGCAGCTCCGGGAGCAGCACCTCCGGCTCCTCCGGCGGATCCAGCGGATCCGGCGGCATCAGCCCGGGCTAACTACGCCGCGGCCAGGTCGGCCCAGGTCCCGTACAGCTCGGCGTACCTGCCGCCTGCAGCGATCAGCTCGTCGTGCGTGCCGCTCTCGCGGATCCGGCCGTTCTCCAGCACGGCAATCCGGTCGGCGCCGCGGATCGTCGAGAGCCGGTGCGCGATCACGATTGCCGTCCGCCCCTTGAGCAGCCGCTCGAGCCCGAGCTCAATCGTCCGCTCGGTCCGCACGTCCACGTTGGACGTCGCCTCGTCGAGGATCAGGATCCGCGGCTCGGCCAGCAGCGCCCTGGCGAATGCAATCAGCTGTCGTTGGCCGGCGGAGAGCGACACGCCGCGCTCGCCGACCTCGGTGTCGAAGCCGTCCGACATGCGCCGGATGAACTCCCCAGCGCCGATCGCATCGGCGGCCGCCTCGACCTCCTCGTCGGAGGCGTCGGGCCGGCCGAACGCGATGTTCTCCCGGACCGTGCCGGAGAAGAGGAACCCCTCCTGCGGCACGATGCCCAGCTGGCTGCGCAGGCAGGTCGAGCTCAAGTCGCGCAGATCGTTCCCATCGACAAGCACCCGGCCGCGCTGCGGGTCGTAGAAGCGCGAGACCAGCTTGGCGAAGGTCGATTTGCCCGCCCCCGTCTCTCCGACGAGTGCCAGCGTCTCGCCGGCTGGCACATGGATCGAGACGTCCTCGAGCGCCCACGCCGCGTCGTCCTCCTCCTCGTCGGGACCGGTCTCGATCAGCCCGCTCGATCGCTTCAGCCCAGCGGTCTTGTCCAGCCCATAGGAGAACCAGACGTGATCCATCTCGATTTCGCCGCGCAGCGTCCCCGGGTCCAGCGCGTTCGGCTTGTCGACCATGTCCGGCTCCGTGTCGAGCAAATCGAAGATCTTGTCCAGCGCCGCCATCCCCTGCTGGTAGGTCGTGTAGAGGTTGGAGAGCTGCTGGATCGGGTCGAAGAAGGTGGAGAGGTATCCGACGAACGCGACCACGACACCGATCTGGGCGTTCCGCGCGGACTCGGTCGCGAGGTCGAGCGCCTGGTAGCCGCCGTAGAGCAGGATCACCGCCGTGCCGATCGCCGAGAGCAGCTCGACGGCGGGGAAGTAGGAGGCGTTCAGGTAGACCGTCTTCAGGTTGGCCTGGCGGTTGAGCTCATTGAGCTCGGCCATCCGGTCGACGTGCCGCCGCTCCTGCGCGAAGCTCCGGACGACCCGCACCCCGCTGAGGCTCTCCTGCAGGTAGGCCGTCACCTCCGCGATCCGCTCCCGCGTGATCCGGTAGGCGCTCGCCGCGACGATCCGGAAGACCAGGCTCGCGATCGCCAGCAGCGGCAGCGTCAGGAAGACGACCAGCGCCAGCTGGACATCGGCGATCAGCATGATCACCACGACCCCGACGAGGGTCAGGGTGCTGGAGAAGAGGGTGACGACGCCGCTGCTGATCAGCTGGTCGAGAGCGTCGACGTCATTGGTGATCCGCGAGATCAGGACGCCCGGCCGGTTTCGGGTGAAGAATCCGATCGACATCTGCTGGAGGTGCGTGAAGATCCGGATCCGCAGGTCCTGCAGCGCCCGCTCCCCGACCCAGCCGACCAGGTAGGTCTGGAGATACGAGGTGCCCCAGCCGATCAGCGCCGCGCCGAGGAACGCCGCAACGATCAGCTCGAGCTCGCTTGTGTTGTGGGCCAGGGCGGCCGAGACCGCCTTGCCGACCAGGAAGGGCGGAGCCAGCGTCGCGACTGTGGCGAGGATCAGCGCGCCGAGCATCATCAGCACCTGGCGCCGGTACGGCCGCAGCAGCGAGAACAGCCACTTCACCTTCCGCCAGCGGTTGTCCTCGCCGCGGACGAGCCGCCAGAGAGACCTGAAGAGCAGAAGAACGTTCTGGGCGCTGTTCGTCTCGTTCACAGCTTCGCCAGCTCCTCCCGCTCCTCGAGGTCTCGCTGCAGATAGACGGAGTCCTCGAGCCCCTTCTCTGCGATCTCCTCGTACAGGGGACACCGCTCGAGCAGCTCCTCATGCGTGCCGCGGTCGACTATCCGCCCGTGATCCAGAACGACGATCTCGTCGGCGAGCGAGATGGTGGAGAGGCGATGGGCGACGATGAAGGTGGTACGGCCCTCCATCGCCTCGCGCAATCCAACCTTGATCTGCGCTTCGGTTCGGGCGTCGACGGAGGAGGTCGCGTCATCCAGGATCAGAATCCGCGGCTCTGCCAGCAGCGCCCGTGCGATCGCGACGCGCTGCCGCTGTCCGCCGGAGAGCGTCAATCCGCGCTCGCCGATCACCGTGTCGTAGCCCTCCGGAAGCCGAGTGATGAAGTCGTGCGCCTGAGCCCGCTTTGCTGCCGCCTCGATCTGCTCCTGGGTGGCATTGGGCCGGGAGTACGCGATGTTGCCGGCGACCGTGTCGGAGAACAGGAAGCTGTCGTCGGCGACGAACGCGATCTCCGACCGCAGCGACGCCAGGTCCACGTCCTTGATGTCGGCCCCGTCGATCACGACGCGTCCCTCGCTGGGGTCATAGAGCCGCGCGAGCAGCCCCACCAGGCTGGTCTTGCCGGCGGCGGTTGGGCCGACCAGCGCGACGGTTCGGCCTGGCTCGACCTCCAGATCGATGCCGGTCAGCGCGGGTTCGGCACCGTCATAGCGCAGCGTCACTCGCTGCAGCGAAACCTGTCCTTGGCCCTCCGGCAGCGGCGGCGCGCCGGGCGGGCTCTCCATCGAGGGCTCGCGATCGAGAATCTCGAACATCCGGTTGCCGGACGCGACGGCGCGCTGAGCCATGCTCAGCGACATCCCGAGCCAGCGCACGGGCCCCGAGAGCATCACGACGTACAGGTAGAAGGCCGTCAGATGGCCGACGCTGGTGTGGCCGTGGATGACCTGGAGGCCGCCGACGAGGAGCACGGCGGCGAGCCCGAGGTTCGGCAGGAAGCCCATCAACGGCGTGTAGAACGCCTGCAGGCGGGTCGAGACCATGCTCTGGTCGAAGACGCGGTTGACCGAGTGCGTGAAGCGACCAAGGACATGGCGCTCACGAGCGAACGCCTTCACGATGCGGATGCCGGAGATGCTCTCCTCAGCGTTCGCCGTAACTTCGCCGATCCGCTGTTGCACCTCCTGCTCAGCTGGACGGTTTCGGCGGCTGTAGCGCGTTGCCGTCGCCACCAGGAACGGGACCGGCGCGAGGGCGATCAAGGCGAGCACGGGATCGAGTACGAACATCGCCACCGCCGCGAACAGGATCGTCAGCGCGCTCTGGCTGACCCAGATCAATCCGTAGCCGAGAAAGAATCGGATCGACTGAAGGTCAACGGTGGCCCTGGACATCAGCTGGCCGGTTTGCTGGTTGTCGAAGAACGCGAGTTCGAGCTTCTGAAGGTGCTCGTAGAAGACCTGTCGCAGGTCGAATTCGACCGCCAGGGAGACCTTGCCCGCGATTAGCCGTCGCCCCACGGTGAGACCCAGGCGGAAGATGCCGGCACCGAGAAGGGCGAGAACCAGCGGCAGGATCTTGCTGCGGTGCTCGGACTCGATGGCGTTCACGGCCGACCCGCTGAGCAGCGGGATCAGCACAGTCATCCCCATCGCAAGCCAGGCGAGCACCAGCGAGAAGATCAGCTGGCGGCGATACGGACGCAGGAAGCCGAGTAGGCGCCGGAACGTGGGCATACACCGACTATACAAAGTGAAGTAAAGACCTTTGCCGGGCTTCCTTCAGGGCGCTCGGTGACCGCTCGCTACCCTGCGGCCAGTGCTCCGGGAACTCGTCAGTTGGCCGATCTCGATGGCGCGGACAGCGATCGAGCTGCCGCGCTCGATGCAGCGCAGCATCCGCGAAGCCAACGACCTGATGGAGGTCTCGCGCGAGCAGCTCGAGGTGATGCGCCGACAGGCCGACCAGGCGCTCGAGCAGGCCGAGAGGATGAACGAGCTGCTCGGCCGTGTGGTCAAGCTCACCGAGCCGCTCGAGCGCGCGCAGCGTGGCGGCGAGTACGTGGCCGGCGAGCTGAAGAAGGCGATCTTCGGGGCGGAACAGGCCGCGATCGAGGCGGAGGTGGCCGTCGAGGAGGCAAAGGAAGCCGTAGCGGAAGCAAAGGACGCAGAGTCCAATTTCCAAGAGGGCTCCGCCGGCGTAGCCGAGGAGCCACCCGATTCGTCAAGCGAGCGGTGAGCCGTCCCGACGCCGGCCTGTGTGATCGTTGCCGGCATCAGCGCCTGATCCGCAACACCCGAGGATCCGAGTTCTCCCTCTGCGAGCGCTCCAAGACGGACCCTGACTTCCCGCGTTACCCCCGCCTTCCGGTGGCGAGCTGCCGCGGTTTCCAGCCCAGAGCCGAGGGTAATGGCTGAGAGAACCGGAGATTCTCGACTGATGTCAACGGGGAAACTGAGAGCCGCAGGGCTGACGATTTCGCTCGCCTTGGCGGCGCTCGTCCTCGGGGCGTGCGGATCGGGCGGCGATGGCTCCACCGTGGTTCAGCCTCCGCCCATAGCTCCGGACACGGCCGGCCATCTCGCCAAGCTCAGCGACCGGGTGGCATCCGAGCTGGACTCGGGCGACACCTGCCACGCGGCGCACACAGCCGATGACCTACGGGCGGCAGTCGAGAGCGCGGACATCCCGGCGTCGATGCAAGCCGGGGTTGACGAAGTCACCGGCCGGCTCGTCGACGAGGTCAACTGCCCGCCGCCTCCACCGCCACCTGAGCCCCAGAAGAAGAAGCCCGACGATCACAAGGACCAGCACGGCGACGAGCATCACGGCGACGAGCATGCGCCGCCCGGGCACGAAAAGCACGGCGGCCCCGTCCCGCCCGGCCACGCGAAGCTGAAGGGTGAGTGAGTGAACCGCTATCTCGGAGAGGAGCGCTACGAGCTCAAGGACCGGCTCGGCCACGGTGGCATGGCCACTGTGTTCAGCGCCCGCGACCTGAAGCTCGACCGGGAGGTGGCGATCAAGCTCCTCGCCGACAACTTCGCCGGGGACGACGAGGTGCGGAGGCGCTTCTCACGCGAGGCGCGACTGGCCGCCAAGCTCGACCACCCCAACATCGTCCAGGTGTACGACGTAGGCGAGGACGACGGCCGCCCGTACATCGTCATGGAGCAGGTCAATGGCGGAACCCTGGACGACCGTCTCAATGGCCGCCGCAGATCGATCGCCACCAACGAGGGCCTGCGCCTGCTCTCACAGCTCTGCGAGGGCCTCGGCCACGCGCATGCGAAGAAGCTCGTCCACCGCGACATCAAGCCCCAGAACCTGCTGCTGCGCTCCTCCGACGGCTGTCTCAAGATCACCGACTTCGGCATCGCCCGCGCCGCGGAGGAGACCACCCGCCTGACCCAGGCCGGCAAGGTGATCGGGACCGAGCGCTACATGGCGCCCGAGCAGCTGGCCGACGGCAAGATCACGCCGGCTGCGGACGTCTACGCCTGCGGCGTCGTTGCCGACGAGCTGCTGCCGGAGTCCCGTCCACCTGAGCTCCGCGAGATCGTCGAGCGCTGCCTGCGGGAGGACCCGGGCGACAGATTCACCGATGCCCGATCCCTCGGCGACGCCCTTACAACGGTGGACGGCGACGGCGAGGTCGGGGTCGTCCGCCGGATCCGGTCGCAGACTCGGCCGACGCGCCGCCTGCCGGCGACCGGCACGGCCACGACCGACTGGCCCGCTCCGACCGAGGTCGTCCGACGCCGCCGTTCGATCAGGACCAGGGTTGCCGCGGTTGCGGCCGCGCTCGCGCTCGCCGCCGCCGGCGTGCTCATCGCGACCAACTCAGGCGGTGGGTCTGACTCCCCGACCAAGGCGGATGGCGCGAAGCAGAGCGCGGCGCCGAGCGTCTCGGTCCCCAACTCCAGCGATCCTGCCGAGCAGGCGCGCGAACTCGCCGATTTCTTCAGGGCCCAGTCGCGCTAGGGCGTCGTCTTCGGAACCGGAGTCGTTGGCGACTTCGTGGTCGTCGTGGCCGGCGGCGTGGTCGTAACCGGTGGCGTGGTCGTGGTGGCCGCCGTGGTCGGCGGGTGAACCGCGGGCTCCGACTTCTCGCCACAGCCGGTCACTGCCACAGCGCCGAGCGCCCCGGCCACCAGAACAAGCGGCAACAGCCGCCGCCTTCCCGCCTCAGGCTCCGTGATCACCGCGGGGACGGTAACGCCTAGGGGAAGTTGACCTCGGCCAGCGGGCTGCGCGCCACCCATTCTTCGAGATCGCCGTAGCCGCGGCCGAGATCCTCGAGGATCCCGGCGATCACCTCACGGCGCTCGGCCTCGTCGGTGACCGGCCGGGCGACTGCGGGCAGATCGGCCTGCGCGCTGCCCTTCAGGTGGAAGGTGAACTCCGGATTGACCAGGAGGTTCGCGTACCAGTCGCGCGTCCCGGGTGAACCGCTCAGGAACGTCCGGCCGTCGTAGCGGTACTGCCAGATCTCGATTCGGCGCGGCTCGCCGCTGTTGCGGCCCGTTGTCGTGATGTCGACCGTGCGGTCGTTCTGAAGCGCGCGCTGAACCGCCTCGTCCAACTAGGCGGCCTCGGAGTACGCGGGCTCCTCGGCCTGCGGCATCTCGCCCGGCAACTCGTCGCCGGCGAACTGCTCTGCGGCCTTGTCCTCCGGCTGGAGTACGACCGCGGCGACGCCGATCGCGGCGATGACCAGGCCCGCGGCGATCCAGAAGGCGAGGTGGTATCCGCTGGTGAGCGCCGAAGCCGTGGAGTGCCCGGCGTCCTCGAGAGAGTTGCTGCGCGAGGTGGAGAGGGTCGCGAGCACCGCGAGCCCAAGCGCGCCGCCGACCTGCGCCGAGGTGTTGACCAGCCCGGAGGCGAGCCCTGCGTCGGCGCGGGTGGCCCCCGACATGGCGATCGTCATCAGCGCCGGGAAGCAGACGCCGATGCCGGTGCCCATCAGGACGAGCACGGGGAAGACGTCGGTCCAGTAGTTGGCGTCGACCGGGGCACGGGTGAAGAGCACCAATCCCGCTGCCACCAGGGTCAGACCCGGGAAGAGCAGCGTCCGGGCGCCGAAGCGCATGATCAGCGGCTCGGAGTAGCGGCCGGTGAGGACGCCCATGATGATGCAGATCGGCAGGAAGGCCAGGCCGATCTGGAGGGCGTCATAGCCCTGCACCAGCTGCAGGTAGAGCGAGCCCATGAAGAACATCCCGAACATCCCGGCCACGGTCAGGATCTGGACGGTGTTGGCGCCGGAGACGTTGCGGGACTTGAAGATCCGCAGCGGAATCAGCGGCGTCTCCGCGGTCGCCTCGCGGGCGATGAAGAGCGCGCCCAGGATCAGCGAACCGGCACCCAGGAGGAGCGTCGTCGACGCGCCCCAGCCGTCCTTGGCGGCCGGCTCGACGATCGTGTAGACGCCGAGCATCAGTGATGTGGTGATCAGCACTGCGCCGAGCAGGTCGGCGCCTTCGCGGAAGCCGATGCCCTTGTCGTTTTCGAGGAGGCGCCGCGCCCAGATCGCGGTGGCGAGCCCGATCGGCGCGTTGACGAAGAAGATCCAGTGCCAGCTGATCAGCTGGGTGATCACGCCGCCGATCAGCAGTCCGACCGCGCCGCCCGCCGAGGCCACGAACGCGTAGATCCCGACCGCCTTGGCCTGGTCGGACTGCTCCGGGAACATCGTCACGATCATGCCGAGGATGACCGCGGAGGTCATCGCTCCGCCGATCCCCTGCAGGAGGCGAGCGCCGATCAGCATGCCCTCGCTCTGAGAGGCGCCACAGAGGATCGAGGCCCCGACGAAGACGGCAAGGCCCCAGAGGAAGATCGTCCGGCGGCCGATCAGGTCGCCGAGGCGGCCGGCCAGCAGGAGCAGGCCTCCGAAGGTGATCAGGTAGGCGTTCACTACCCACGCCAGGCTGGACTGATCGAAGCCGAGATCGTCCTTGATCGAGGGCAGCGCGACGTTAACGACGGTGATGTCGAGAACGATCATCAGCATCCCCGCGCAGAGGACGTAGAGCGCGATCCAACGGGACCGGTCGCTCATCGGTTCAGTCTGCGTTTCAGTTCCACCCTGTGCCTGCGTCATCTGGATTTGGCCTCCTCTGCCACAAAAGGTCGTTTCCCGATACGACTGGCCGACCCACTGAAACTCATCGGTTCTTTGTACAAGTTCGACCGCGCTCGAAGTCAAGAAAGCGGTCGAAAATCGATCCTCGCCTTTAGGACGAGGCCGACGCCCGAGCAGTGACAGCTCGTCAATCCAACGTAGCAGGGAGCCCGAATCGGCTGTAGGTCCTGGCCAGCTTCTCGTAGTCGGCCGGCTGCTCGGGCGTCCGCGCCTGGACTTCCGGGTCGGGATCCTGCGAGCCGCGCAGGATGAAAGCGTCGACCTCCTTGATCTTCTCGCCCTCGAAGGTGAGCACGTTGACCGCGAACGGCACGCGCGTGCCCTGCTCCTCGTCCCAGCTGTAGAAGGCGATCGCCGCCTGCCCGTTGGCCGTGACCGGAATTCCGCGCCAGCCCCATTCCGGGAGCATCGACCACTTCTCCAGGAAGCCCCGGATCCCGTCGTGACCCTGGAACCAGCGCGCCATCGGCGGCATGGTGAAGGCGGCGTCCTCGGCCAGCATCGAGACGACGGTGTCGACGTCGTTGCGCTCCCAGGCGTCGGCGTACTCCTCGACGAGCTCGCGCAGCTTCTCATCGCCGATCGCCTTCAGCGTCTCCTGCTGGCTCTGCTCGGGAAGCTTCTTCTCGATCGTGGCGCGGGCGCGCTGTAGGGCGCTGTTCACCGACGCGACGCTCGTGTCCAGCGTGTCGGCCGACTCCTGGGCTGAGAAGCCCAGGACCTCGCGGAGGATGAGCACGGCACGCTGGTTGGCCGGCAGCAGCTGGAGGGCGGCGACGAACGCGAGCTCCACCGATTCACGCTGCTCATAGCGGGCATCGGGCGAGGCATAGCCGTCCTCGATCCCGAGCGTCTCATCCGGGTAGGGCTCGATCCAGACCGATTCCACGAGTGGCTCGCCGACCCCGCCATGCGGGTCCGCTGGAGGGCCGTAGTCGATCGGCAGGATCCTCTTCGGTCGCTTCTCGATGGCATCGAGCGACGTATTCGTCGCGATCCGGTAGAGCCATGAGCGCAGGGAGCTGCGGCCCTCGAACTTGTCGAGGCTCTTCCAGGCGCGGACCAGCGCCTCCTGGAGCGCGTCCTCCGCGTCCTGCACCGAGCCGAGCATGCGGTAGCAGTGGGCGTGGAGCTCAGAGCGGTGAGGCTCGATCAGCTGCGCGTAGGCGCCCTCGCTGCCCTTCTGGGCGGTCGCGAGCAGCTCTCTCTGCTCGACTGTTGAGGGTGTCGGCATCGTGCTCATCCCGTCTCTGCAGATTAGACGGAGGAAGTGATCGGAACTCATCGATCACCGATGAATTTCCGCGCCGGTCCCGGTCTCTATGGCTGCGAATGAATTCGCGCGCTGCCAACCCTGTTATCCACCTCGAGCTTCACACCGGAGACCTGCGGGGGGCGGTCGAGTTCTATACGAGGCTCTTCGGCTGGCGTCCTGAGCGGATTCAGGCGGGTGCCGGGTCCTATCTGGCGCTCGGTATCGGCAATGGCGTCGGGGGAGGCGTGGTGGAGTGCGAGTCCAAGCATCCGCTCTGGCTCCCTTATGTGGACGTCCCGGATGTGGGCCGGACGACGGATCAGGCAACGGCCCTGGGAGGCGAGGTCCTCCTCGGCCCCCGAGAGGGACCCGAGGGTTGGCGCAGTGTGGTGTCGACTCCGAACGGCGGCGAGGTCGCCTTCTGGCAGTCGAAGACCGGACCCTGAGCTACCGTTCGGCGGGTGCCGCCCGTGCGGGGTGAGCTCCGCTACTGGCTCGAGCTGGCGAGGCTGCTGAAGGATCAGCGGTTCTACTCCGCGACACCCGGGCAAGATCCCCTCCCCGTCCTCCTCATTCCCGGCTTCATGGCCGGCGACGCTTCGATGGCGGTGCTCGCCGGCTGGCTGCGGCGCAGGGGCCATGAGGTGCGCGGCAGCGGAATGCTGATCAACGTCGGCTGCGCCGGGCGCGAGCTCGCGCGGCTGGAGGAGAGGCTCGCCGGGTTCGACGGCCCCGTGATCGTCATCGGCCAGAGTCGCGGCGGGACCCTGGCGCGGGCGCTTGCCGCCGGCAATCCTGATCGGGTGGCTGCGCTGGTGACACTCGGCTCGCCCGTCCTCGACCCGCTGGCTGTGTCGGCTCCGGTGATGCGCACGGTCCGCTCCGTCGCCCGTCTCGGCGATCTAGGCATGCCCGGTGTCTTCTCCAGCGATTGCATGGACGGCGCCTGCTGCTTCGACTTCAACGCCCGGCTACGGGCGCCGCTCGGACCGGGCATGCCGGCGCTCGCCGTGCACTCGCGCAGCGACGGGATCGTGGACTGGCGAGCCTGCCTCGACCCGCATGCGAGGTGCGTCGAAATCGACGGGAGCCATTGCGGCATGGCCGTCAACCCCGCGGTCTACGAGGAGCTGGAGCCGTTGCTGCTGCAAACAGAGGAGACCGTGTGCAGGCAATGAGCGTGCAGGACGCGATGTTCCTGCACGTCGAGAACGACGTGACGCCCATGCACATCGGCGGGGTCAGCATCTTCGAGGGCCCGCCGCCGCCGTTCGAGGAGCTGCGATCGATGGTGGAGGGCAAGCTGCATCTGACGCCTCGCTACCGGCAGAAGGTCCGCTTCGTCCCACTCGGCCTGGGCGAGCCGGTGTGGGTGGACGATCCCCACTTCAACATCGACTACCACCTGCGCCACAGCGCCGTGCCCGCCCCCGGCACTGAGGAGCAGCTCCGTGCCACCGCGGCCCGCGTCTTCTCCCAGCACCTCGACCGCTCGAAGCCTCTCTGGGAGATCTGGATGGTGGAGGGACTCGAGGACGACCGCTGGGCGCTGCTCTCCAAGGTTCACCACTGCATGGTCGACGGCGTCGCAGCCACGGACATGATGTCCCTGATGTTCGGGGGGAGCGTGGAGCAGTCGGACGGCGACGGTTGGCACGCCGACCCGGAGCCGTCGGGCATCGAGCTGATCGCTTACAGCGCCCGGCACCGCGTCCGCGACCCGGCCGCCCAGGTGCGCTTCGCGCTGCGCGCGCCGAGTGAGGTGCTGCATGCGGCCGCCGGCAGCGCCAAGGCCCTGCTGGCCGCGGCTCCGACCCTGCGTCCCTCCACCTCGTCCCTGACGGGTCCGATCGGCCCGCACCGGGTCTGGAGCTGGGCGAACGTCTCGCTCGGCGACGTCAAGCAAGTGCGGTCGGCGCTGGGCGGCACCGTCAACGACGTGGTGCTGACCCTGATCACGAACGGCTACCGGGCCCTGCTCGAGCACCGTGGGGAGCAGGTCACCGCCGACAGGGTGGTGCGCACGATGGTGCCGGTCTCGGTACGCGCGCCGGGCGAGAAGGGCGCATACAACAACCGCGTCTCCGCAGTGTTCGCGCGCCTCCCGGTTGGCCTCGACGATCCGGCCGAGCGCCTCGGCGTCATCCGCGAACAGATGGACGGGATCAAGTCGTCGGGGCAGGCCGTCGCAGGCGATGCCCTCGCGCAGCTCTCCGGATTCGCGCCGCCGATGCTGCTCGCGCTGGGGAGCCGGGTCGCGACCCGCTCCGCGCGTCTCAACATGGACACCGCGACCACGAACGTCCCCGGCCCTCAGGTCGCGCTTCACACGCTCGACCGCAAGCTGGTCGCGTCGTATCCGTTCGTTCCCATCGTTGGGAGTATCCGAATCGTCGTCGCGATCTTCTCCTACGACGGTGAGCTCTACTTCGGCGTGACCGGCGATCGGGATCACGCGCCGGATGTCGACGTCCTCACCAGCGGAATCGAGGCCGACGTGGGGAGGTTGCTGACCGCCGTAGGCTGAGCGGATGAGCGCGCAGCCGGCGACTTCGGCCTACACGGGCAAGACTGCCTGGGCGCGGAACCTCGCAACCCCGGTTCGAGACTTCCTGAGCGCCGAGACAGGCGGCGCGGTGGTGCTGATCGCCGCCGTCGCCGCGGCTCTGATCTGGGCGAACTCCCCCTGGTCGGACTCCTACGAGTCGTTCTGGACCACGAAGCTGTCGATCACGATCGGCAGCGGCGGGATCTCGATGGACCTCCGGCACTGGGTGAACGAGGGGCTGATGACCTTCTTCTTCCTCGTCGTCGGCCTCGAGGCGAAGCGCGAGCTCGATACCGGAGAGTTGCGGGAGCGCCAGCGGCTGGCGATTCCGGTCTTCGCCTCCCTGGGCGGGATGGCGGTACCGATCCTGATCTTTACGGCCTTCAACGCCGGGGGCTCGGGCGGGCACGCGTGGGGCGCGGCGATGTCGACGGACACGGCGCTGGCGCTCGGGGTTCTGGGGCTCCTGGCGCCGCGGGGGACCCGGCTTCGGCTCCGCATCCTCACGATTGCGGTGGTCGACGACTTGGTGGCGCTGATCATCATCGCGACCGTTTACACGGAGCACGTCGACTTCTTCCCCCTCGCACTCGGCGTCGGCTTTTTCGGGCTACTGCTCGCTCTGCGCTTCGTCCGCGGCACGTGGCGAAACGAGGCGGCGGTCGTCCTCGGCGTGGCGCTCTGGGTGGCCCTGTTCGAATCTGGGATCGATCCGGTGGTGGCCGGCCTCGCGGTGGGCCTCGTCACCACCGCCTACCCGCCGGAGCGCGGCGATCTGGAGCGCGTGACCGAGCAGGCGCGCTCCTTCCGCGAGCAGCCAACCCCGGAGCTCGCCCGGTCCGCCCAGCGCAGCGTGTCCTCGGCGATCTCGGCCAACGAGCGGCTCCAATTCATGCTGCACCCTTGGACCAGCTACGTGATCGTGCCGGTCTTCGCGCTGGCCAACGCCGGGGTTCACCTCGACAGCCAGCTGCTCGGTGACGCCATCAGCTCCCCGATCACGCTGGGCATCTTCTTCGGCTACGTCATTGGGAAGCCGCTCGGCATCGTCAGCACCGTCTGGCTGGTCTCGAGGTCGTGGTTCCTGGGTCTGCGGCGGGGTTTGAGTTGGCCGGTGACCTTCGGTGGCGCGACCGTCGGAGGCATGGGCTTCACGGTCTCCGTACTGATTGCGAGCATCGCGCTCGACGGCCAGCAGCTCGAGGAAGCGAAGATCGGTGTTCTCGCGGCGGCGCTCGTGGCGCCTCTCTTGGCCTGGATCGTCTTCCAGGTGACCCGCCGACTGCCCGCCGAGGTGAGGGCACGCCAGATCGCCGGCACTTACGACGACCTGCTCGATCTCTCGGAGGACGTCGACCCCGAGCGTGACCACATCCGCGGCCCCGACGATGCTCCCGTGACGCTGGTGGAGTACGGGGACTACCAGTGCCCTTACTGCGGGCGAGCGGAGCCGGTGGTCCGCGAGCTGCTCGACAACTTCGGCGACGACCTCCGCTACGTATGGCGCCATCTTCCTCTGACCGACGTCCACCCGAACGCGCAGAACGCCGCTGAGGCTTCAGAGGCGGCGGCCGCCCAGGGCGCCTTCTGGGAGATGCACGACAAGCTGATTCACAACCAGGATCAGCTCGGCGCGCCCGATCCCGAACGGCACGCCGAGGAGCTGGGACTCGACGTCGAGCGCTTCAGGGACGAGATGCGACGGCGCGCGTACGCTCCGCGCGTCGCCGAGGACGTGTCCAGCGCCGATGCGAGCGACGTCGCCGGCACGCCGGGGTTCTTCATCAACGGGCGCCGTCATCGGGGCGCCTACGACGTCGAGACCTTGAGCCGCCTGGTCAGGGACGCCAGAGGCCGCGCCCGGGCGCAGCAGTCCGCGTCGCGCGCCTCCGAGCCAGAGCCGGTCGGGTAGCCGCCGGCGACGCGCTATCCTGTTTGGACTAACTACAGAAACTGGATCGTGCCATGACCTTTCTTCTGATTCCACTTGACGAAGCGATTGTCTTCCCCGGCGTGACGGCGACACTGCCGATCGCCACGGGAGACGAGGACCGTGTGTTCCTGTTGCCACGCCAGAACGGCGAGTTCGGCCGGATCGGCGTGGTCGCCGAGGTGATCGAGCGCGCTCAATTGCCGAACGGCGGATGGGCGGCGACCGTGGTGGGCCTGCATCGCGGCCTGGCCGGTCAGGCTCAGTCCGGCGAGAGCGACGAGCTCCGCGTCGAGGTGCAGGAGATCCACGACGGCAACCCGGAGGACGAGCGCAGCCACCAGCTTTCGACCGAGTACCGGGCTGTGGTCGAGGAGATCCTCGAGCTGCGCGGCGCGGACGAGCGCGTCGGCGCCTTCCTGCGTTCCATCGAGGAGCCCGGAGCGCTGGCCGACACGACCGCGTTCAGCCCGGATCTCACTCGCGAGCAGAAGCTGAAGCTGCTGGAGACGCTCGACGTCACCTCGAGGCTCGAGCTTGCGGTCGAGATGCAGCGCGAGCGCCTGGCGGAGCTCCAGGTGCGCCGCAAGATCCACGACGACGTGGACTCCGGCGCCCAGAAGCAGCAGCGCGAGTACTTCCTGCGCAAGCAGATGGAGTCGATCCGCAAGGAGCTCGGCGAGGACGAGGGCGACCTGATCGGCGAGTACGAGAAGAAGATCGCCGAGGCCGAGATGCCCGAGGAGGTCGCCGAGCAGGCGGAGCGCGAGCTCCGGCGCCTCGAGCGCCAGGGCGAGCAGTCGCCCGAGTCATCGATGATCCGCAGCTACCTGGACTGGTTGCTGGCCGTGCCGTGGTCGAAGCGCTCCGAGGAGAAGCTCGACCCGAAGCACACGCGAGAGGTTCTCGACGAGGACCACGCCGGCCTCGAGGACGTGAAGCGGCGCATCACCGAGTTCATCTCGGTGCGCAAGCTGCGCCAGGAGCGCGGGGTGGAGGAGGAGAGCCGTGCGAACGGCGCAATTCTCACTCTGGTCGGACCTCCGGGCACCGGCAAGACCTCGATCGGCGAGTCCGTCGCCCGTTCGCTGGGGCGGGAGTTCGTCCGCCTCTCGCTGGGCGGGATCCACGACGAGGCCGAGATCCGAGGCCACCGGCGCACCTACATCGGTGCGCTGCCGGGCCGGATCGTCCGCGCCCTTCGTGACGCCAAGACGATGAACCCGGTGATCCTGCTCGACGAGGTCGACAAGGTCGGCGCGGATTGGCGCGGAGATCCCTCTGCGGCGCTGCTCGAGGTTCTCGACCCGGCGCAGAACCACTCCTTCCGCGATCACTATCTCGACGTCGAGGTCGACCTCTCCGAGGTCGTCTTCCTCGCCACGGCCAACATGGTCGACACGATCCCGGCGCCGCTGCTGGACCGGATGGAGGTCATCCGCTTCGACGGATACACCACCGACGAGAAGCTGGCGATCGCCCGCGGTTACCTCTGGCCCCGCCAGGTGGAGCGCAACGGGCTCCGTGACGAGGAGGTCGAGGCCTCCGACGCCATCCTGCGCAAGGTGATCACTGAGTACACCCGCGAGGCGGGCGTGCGCCAGCTCGAGCGCGAGCTGGGCAAGCTGCTCCGTCGCGAGGCGACTCGGATCGCCTCGGGCGAGGCGGAGGCACCGATCGCCATCGATACCGATGAAGTGGTCGACGCCCTCGGGCGCCAGAAGTTCTTCCAGGAGTCGGTGGAGCGCACGGCGATCCCGGGCGTGGCCACCGGATTGGCGGTCACCGGCACCGGCGGTGACGTGCTGTTCATCGAGGCAACCGCGATGGACGGTGAGAAGGGACTCGTGCTGACCGGTCAGCTGGGTGACGTGATGAAGGAGTCGGCGCGGATCGCGCTCTCCTACGTCAGCTCACACGCGGACGAGCTCGGCATCGACAGCGCCGATTTCAAGCGCGAGTTCCACGTCCACGTTCCCGCCGGGGCGATCCCGAAGGACGGCCCGAGCGCGGGCACCGCGATGACCACCTCGCTGGCGTCGCTGCTCAGCGGACGCCCGGTGAAGCACACCGTGGGGATGACCGGCGAGGTCACCCTGCAGGGCCGGGTCCTGCCGATCGGAGGCCTGAAGCAGAAGGTCCTCGCCGCTCACGCGGCCGGGCTGACCGAGGTGATCCTGCCGGAGCGAAACCGCGGTGACCTTGACGAGGTCCCGGAGGAGGTCCGCGAGCAGATGACCTTCCATCCCGTGATGAGCATCGATGAGGTGCTCGAGCACGCCCTGGAGCCGGCCGAGCGCGGAGCTGATGTCGCCACGATGTCGTAGCTGCGCGCCGGTCCCCTCCGAGGTCCGCTCGATAGCGGCCCTGTTGGAGCGCCGTTGGACGCTGGGCACGATCTACGCCTGCTCCAGCGGCGCCGCACGATTCAACGAGTTCCGCCAATCGCTGCCCGGCATCTCACCGACGACCCTCTCCGATCGCCTCGACCAACTCGAGTCCGCCGGGGTGGTCGAACGCCGTCTGGTCCCAGGCCGCCCGCCTCATGCCGAGTACCGGCTGACGGCGACCGGGAAGCGGCTGGCGGCCGCCGTGACGGGCTTGCTCTCCTAGGGCCTGCCCTCGATCCACTCCAAGAGCTGGTCCGCCGTGGCGCGCTGCCAGGTGCGGCCCTGACGCGACCACGCGTAGAGCCACAGCGCGGCGCGCTCCTGATCCTCCAATCCGGGGATCTGGTTGATCCGTTCCTCGATTGAGTCGAACGCCACTCGGGAACGAACCAGCCCACTCACATCGTGTTGTGCTTGCCGAAGGCCCATGATCTCCCCCTTCCTGGTTGGAGCCATGTGCCGGGCCGCACACTGTGTCACCGAATCCGACCGGTTCTGGCCGGTCCAGAACACCGGTACCGCAACGTGCGCGGGAATCCGGCTCAGTCAGGGGTGGGCTCGAGCACGAAGAGCTCCACCGCCAGATCTGGGTCCTGGCGGTTTGCGCTCAGGAAAGCGGCGACCGTGCGTCCGGTCAGTTTCTCGATCGTTGTGACGAAGAGCTCCTGCATGCTGTCCTGCCAGATCTGGCGGGCGCTGCGAACCTCGTACCACCTGCCGGCCTCGAACAACGTCCGCTCGCTCGCTGTGTAGCCCTCGCCCAGGATCACCACCACCAGGTTGGGTTCCAGATAGGTCTGGCAGCGAGTCGGTCCCTTGCCGAAGTGCTCCTTGTACAGACCGACCAATGCAGTCGAGATGTCCTGGCGGAGCGTGCCCTGTCCATCCGGAACGGATTCGCGCATGTCCGCGGCGTCCTCGGGGTGAAGCTCGTCATTCGCCAATACGCTCATCCTAGGCCGCCGTATCGAGTCCACCCGGGGGCCTAGCCGACCAGGACCTCGAGCAGGTCGCCGACCTCAGCCTCCTCGGCCAGGGGGTGGCGGAGCGGCAACTTGGTCTTGACCTGGTAGCGGTTCCTTCGCCCCTGCCGTTCGCGCAGCACGTAGCCCTCGTCGACCAGCTCGGAGACGATCCGGTGGGCGCCGCGCTCGGTGATCCCGACGGCGGTGGCGATGTCGCGCAGCCGGATGCCGGGGTCGCGAGCCACGCAGACGAGGACATGCGCGTGATTCGTCAGGAAGTCCCAGCGAGGGGCGGTGTGTTGCGAGACCTGTGCTGCTGCTGCCATACCGGAAGATTATTTCATGAATTGGTGGTACTGTGTTGACATGGCCACCGAAAATACCCCGATCCCTCCAGTTTCGCCGATGCCGGCCGCATCTCCGATGCCGGCCGCATCTCCGATCCCGGCCCCCTCATCGGTCCCCGCGGGCCTGCCGCGAACCGAGACGGAACGATGAACACCGTCGCCGCCAAGGAGCCGGTCTCGGGGTACGACGGCCTCAAGACGAAGGAAGTGGTCGCATCGCTTTCGAGTCACTCCCAGATCGATCTTGCTGAGATCGAGAGCTATGAGCGCGACCACGAGAATCGCCGGGTGGTCTTCGACAAGCTGCGCTGGCTGCGCCAGGATGAACCGCTTCCCGGCTACGACGCCCTCAGCAGCGAGGAGGTCGTGGCAGCGCTCGAAAAGGCCGACCTCGCCACGATCAAGCGGGTACGGGGGTACGAGCGAAAGTTCGCCGGCCGTCGTCTCGTCCTTGACGAAGTAACCCGCCTGCATGGAGAGCGCCGGGTGCCACTCGTTTCTCGCGACGCCGAGCGCTGATCAGAAGGAACAACAAGGCGATGAGTTCGCCGAAACGCCTGGAAGAACTGAGAGTGGAGGCCCGTTACCACCGCGAGCGCCGTGACCTCTACCGGGCCAAGTTGCATGGTGGGCGGCCGACCAGCCCCGCCCGGCTGAGAGAGCTGGAGCGGGCTCTTGCTTTGGCTGATTCCCGCCTCGAGCGGGCCGAACGGGAGGCGCGCTCGCCAGAGCCCACACCGCGCTAGCATCGAGAAGCGCCGCCCTTGCGGCGGTCCGGGGGAAGAAAAGGAAGCGCCTATGCGCTGGCGTTTGGATCGAAGAAGGCATCAGGCCGATCAGGCGGGCTCAGCTGCCGATCAGACCACCGCCGACAAGGATCAGACCGCATCGGACGTTGACCAGACCGCGTCCGATCGCGACCAACTTCAGGCCGACGCCGACCAGCGCGCCTCGGAGCGCGATCAGGCCGCCTCAGATCGCGATCTGGCGGGCCATGCACCCGGCGATGCGCAGATGGAACGAACGCATGAGCTCTCGCGCACCGAACGCGTCCAGGCCACCCTCGATCGCCACGCGGGGACCCTTGTGCGGGCCCAGGTCTCCTCGGAGCGTGATGACCAGGCCACCGAGCGCGACGCGATCGCGAAAGATCGAGACCGCGTGGCAGAGGAACGTGACCGCGTCGCGGAGCTTCACGACCGCGAGATGAAGCGCGTGGGCGAGGACCTCGACGTTAATGATCCTCGGGCGATCCGAGCCATGGCGGCGCTTGCGGAGATGCGCGACGGGGCGGCGGCCCACCGAATGCAGGCTGCCACGGATCGCGCGCGTGCGGCCAGAGACCGAGCGGCCGCGGCGGCTGACCGCGAGCACCTCCTCGCGGAGCTGGAGCGGGCTCATCTGGACGATCTCACCGGCGCCTACCGGCGCGGCATGGGTGAGATCGCGGTCATCAACGAGATCGAACGCGCCCGGCGCTCGGACCAGGCTCTGGTGCTCGCCTACATCGACGCCGACGATCTGAAGGGCCTGAACGATCGCGAAGGCCATGCCGCGGGTGATGCCGTGCTCCGGGACTTGGTGGTTCTGCTGCGCGCGAAGCTGCGCCCCTACGACCCGGTGGTGCGATGGAGCGGCGACGAGTTCATCTGCACGGTCTCCAACGCCGACCTGGACGACGCCGGCAGACGCTTTGAGGACATCCGGATCGAGCTCGCCGAGAAGGCGGGCGCACCCGTGTCAGTCGGCCTCGCGGCTCTGGGAGAGAGCGACACGCTCGAAACGCTGGTCGAGCGGGCGGACGTCGCCCTACTGGAAGCCCGGCGCCGGCGATAGCCGCTTGTCTCCGGCTGCTCCGGCCAGGTGACTAGATTCCAGCTTTGGCCGTAAGTGGCCCCAAGGGCTATAGGGGAGTTCTCTACCTCGCGAAGGTTGCCGTCATCGCGGGGGCTTACTACGGGTCCGCCAAGGTCGGGCTCGACCTCGCGTTCGCGACCAAGAGCGTCACTGCGATCTGGCCCCCGACTGGAATCGCATTGGCGGCACTCGTCATCTGGGGCCGATCGGTCTGGCCCGGAGTGGCGCTGGGGGCGTTTCTCGCGAACCTCTGGACCGGCGTCCCGCTGATCACGGTCCTCGGCATCACCACCGGCAACACTCTGGAAGCGGTCGTTGGCGCCTATCTCTTGAGCTGGGTCGCCGACTTCAGGCCATCACTGGAGCGGCTCAGGGACGTGCTCGCTCTCGTGGTCCTCGCCGGCATCATCAGCACGGCAATCGCCGCGACCATCGGCGTCACCAGCCTCATCATCGGCAACGAGGTGTCGTTCGAGGACTTCGGGTCGGTCTGGCGCGTCTGGTGGCTGGGGGACATGGGCGGCGACCTGCTGGTTGCGCCGGTGCTCATGGTCTTTGCGGCGACCTGGCCGTTCCGCAAGCTGCCCGGCCGTGGAATCGAGGCGATCGCACTGGCCGTCTCCCTCGTGGGACTGAGCGTCATCGTGTTCCACCAGGAGACGAGCTTCGCCTATCTCATCTTTCCGCTGTTGATCTGGGCGACGCTGCGGTTCTGGCAACCCGGAGCCACGCTCGCCGTACTGATCGTGACCGGGATCGCCGTCTACTACACGAACCATGGCGATGGACCGTTCGTGCGGAGTGACCCGGATGACAGCCTGTTGCTGGCGCAGACCTTCTTCGGGGTGGCCGCCCTGACCATGATGTCGCTGGCCGCCGTGATCACCGAGCGCGCCCACGCCCAGGAGACGATTGCTTACATCGCGGGGGCGCTCCAGGAGGGCCTGCTTCCGGCAGGTCTGCCGGAGATTCCGGGAATCGATCTCGCCGCACGATTCCGGCCCGTGGGTGAGGACTACCGGGTCGGGGGTGACTTCTATGACGTCTTCGAGTCGGGCCCCGGCCGCTGGGTCGTCGTCGTCGGGGACGTCTCCGGCAAGGGGCCGAACGCAGCGGCGGTCACCAGCCTGGCGCGCCACACGGTCCGGACGGCGGCGGTGTATGACGACAGCCCAAGTCACGTCCTCAGCGTTCTCAACGGCGCGCTTCGGGAACGGCTTTCACCACGCGAAGTCTGCACCGTCGTCTACGTGCGGCTGGAGCCGGCCGACGGAGGGTTCGCTGCGACAGTCTCCAGCGGCGGACATCCGCTCCCGCTGCTCCTCCGGAGTGATGGAACGGTGCAGGAGATTGGGGCGCACGGTCTCGTTCTCGGGGCGAACCCGGAGCTTGAGCTTGCCGAGAGCACCGTGTCCCTGTGGCCAGGAGACTCACTGCTGCTCTACACCGACGGGCTCACGGAGGCCTACGCACCCGCCTACATCTCCGCTCGCCCAGACATTCATTCGCTGCTCGGACCGCACTCGAACTCGAGCGCGAACGAGATCGCCGAGGATGTCTATCGCAGGATGCTCGACTTCAGTCCGTCAGAGCCGCGAGACGACGTCGCGCTCGTCGTACTGCGCATCGGCGACCAAGCCCAGCCAGATCGCCGGGAGTTGGCGGCCCGAGGCACGCGAGTGTCCTCCGAGTGACGACCGCGCGCTGGTCATTCGAGGCGACGCGAGAGGCGCCAGGAAAGGGCAGACGGGCGGTCCGCGAGTTTGCAATGCAAGCTGACCCGACGGATCATGCGCTCGGCTCGATCGCTGTGTGCGTCAGCGAGGCGATGACCAACGTGGTCATGCACGCCTATAGAGACATGGACTCTCCGGGGCAGATCGATGTGGAGGTGGAGCTCGATCGCGATGCGTTCACCGTGCGGGTCTCAGACCAGGGTCACGGCCTCGAGCCGCGACTCGACAGCCCCGGCCTGGGGCTGGGCCTGCCGCTGATCTCCCAGTTCGCAGTCAGCTCGGACATCGCCTCCCCGGAGCAGGGCGGGACGGAGATCGTCATGCGATTCGATCTGCGCGAGAGGGGAGAGGTCGGCCAATGACGGAGCTTTCGCTGGAGGTCATGGAAGTGTCTGGCTCCGTTCGGTTGGTCCTCCGCGGCGACCTCGACGCTGCCTCGGCCCCTGCCGCGAACCACGCGCTGCTCGAACTGCTTGAAAGCGGGTGCGACCGCGTGATCCTCGATCTCAGGGAGCTGGACTTCATGGACTCAACGGGGGTCAAGTTCCTGATCGACGGAAGAGATGCGGCTAGGCGGGTCGGGATCGAGCTGGCGCTCGCCTACGGAGAAGGCGTCGTCGAACGCGTCATCACCGTGTCTGGGGTGGCGGCGTTGTTCGAACGCCAGGACGACGACGCTACGACTGGTTCAGCCTGACGGCCGCGCGGATCAATTCCTTGAATGCGTCCTCATCGATCGTTTCGCCCTCGCCGATGTCAATCGCACGCCTCGTCTTTCCCTCGAGGCTCGAGTTGAAGAGCCCGGAGGGATCCTCGAGCGACGCGCCCTTGGCGAAGGTCAGCTTCACGGCGGCCTTGTAGGTCTCGCCGGTGCAGATCATTCCGTCGTGCGACCAGACCGGGACGCCGTCCGGTTGAGAAGCCTTTTTCCACTTCGCCTCCTCGACCACCTCGGGATCGGCCTCCTTGATCAGGGCCCGGACACGGGAGAGGGTCTCTTCGCGCCAGTCCTTCTCTGTCATCAGCTCACCGCCTTCTTCACGAGGCTGCCGATCTTCTTCTCTTCCGCGGCGGTCAGCTCCTTCAGGGCGAACGAGGTCGGCCACATGGCGCCTTTGTCGAGGTTCGCCTTGTCGCTGAAGCCGATCGTCGCGTACCTCGACTTGAACTTCTGCGCACTTTGGAAGAAGCAGACGACCTTGCCGTCCTCGTCAGCGTAGGCGGGCATCCCGTACCAGGTCCTCGGCGAGAGGGCCGGCGCGCTGGCTTTGACCACGGCATGGAGCCGCTTCGCCATGGCGCGATCCGACTTCGGCATTTCGGCGATCTTCGCGAGCACGTCGCTCTCGCCGTCCGCGTTGCGCTCGGCGGCCTTGAGCTCGCGGGCGCGCTCCCTCATCGCGGCCCGTTCCTCTGCCGTAAATCCCTTCGATGCCTTGCTGTCGGTTTTCTTGGCAGTGGCCATGGTTACTCCTGAACTCGTGGGGTCAGATCGATCCGGCGTGTATTGAAGATAGTTTGGTGCTTCGCATGCGCACGAGAGGAGAGGAGACACGATGGCGAACAGCGTTCGCGACGCGATGACCGAGAACCCCCGCTCGATCGGCGCATCGGCGTCGGTGGTGGAGGCCGCGCGAATGATGCGAGAGGAGGACATCGGCTCGCTCCCGATAACCGACGACGGGAAGCTTGTCGGGATGATCACCGACCGAGACATCACGACGAGGGTGGTCGCCGACGCCGCGGACCCTGAGGCGACGTCGGTCGGGGACGTCTCCTCCCGGGACCCCATCAGCGTCGAGGCCGACAAAGAGATCGAAGAGGCGCTCAAGCTCATGGCGACGCCATCAGGTTCGGCGGCTGCCCGTTGTCGAGAACGGCGAGCTCGTTGGCATCGTTGCCCAAGCCGACGTCGCCCTCAAGGAGGGCGAGATGAAGACGGGTGAACTCGTGGAGGCGATCTCTGCGCCATCTGAGGGAGAGCGCAGCTAGCGTCACCCGGCGCTCAGTACGCGTTAGCGGCTGACTTCCACTCCTCGAGACGCTGGGCGATGAGCTTGGCTCGTTCCTCCGCGCTCCCGTCCTCCAGCACCTGGAGGTCTGCGGGGTCGGCTCGAAGGTAGACGCCGGCGGTTCGGATGTTCATGCCGGCGTCGCGATCCGACCGTGTCGTCCAGTACCCGGTGGCGCGGTCGGCGGTCTCCACGCTGATCTCGCCGGTGCCCTCGAGCTGCGGGGCATTCGGGTCCCGGGGCCGCTCGCCCTTCCAGAAGTAGAAGATGCTCGCCGGATTCTTGCGCTCCTTCGCAGCCTCGCTCCAGTAGCGGGCCGACAGGGAGCCGTCCTCCTGCCAGGACCGGCCGTTCACGTTCAGGCCACCGTCGCGATCACGGGAGATATTCAGGAGGCTCACCGCCGACGGTTCGTCCTCGCTGCGCGCGGTCAGCGAGAGCTGCCACCACAGCCCCTCGACCGCTCCGCGGCGACCCTCGGTCTCGATCGCCTTGCGGAGCTTCTCGTTGATCGAGCGAACCTCTGCCGGGCTGGCGGCCGGGTCGTAGCGGACGGAGGTCAGCCCGAGCAGGTCGCTCGGCAGCTTCGAACCGTTCGCGTGGAGGATGAACGTGCGCCGGATGCCGAGCGCGCCGCCGAACAGCCCGGCCTCGAACACGACGTTGTCTCGGGGAGACGCCTCGCCGGACTCGGAGGCATCCGTGGTGGTCCAGTCGTCTTGGGCGAAGACGAACGCGGCGAAATCGACTTCCTGCGAGAGCTCGACGAGCCGGTCGAGGGTTGACCGCCCCGGGTTGAACGTGGTGGTCCAAGGCTCCACGTCCGCGACGTCCTCGAGTCCGCGCGTGATCGCCTTGAGCAGCTTGGCCTGCTTGCCCGACGAGCCGAGGAAGATGCGCGGCTTGCTCATGCGCGATTGATGATGAAGGACATGGCGCTCACGCTACGGCAGGCACTGTTGGATGGTGCGTCGCCTCGGCTGTTGACGAAACCGCCCCTGCTAAGTTGCTCTCGGACAGGGAGAGGCATGGAAGCTTCATTTCGCCCCATATTTCGCTTGTTGGTCGCGTTCGGCTGCGCGCTGGCGGCTCTGCTCGTGATGTCATCTGCGGCCAGGGCGGGGGTGGACAGCGGGTGCCCGGCGATCGCCGACAAGCCCGGCGCCATATCCCACGTCGACTACGACGGTGTCGAGCACAAGACCTATTGCTACGGGCCGATGACCATCACGCCGGGCCAGAACATCATCAATCTCCGGCCGGCAATCGACGGGATCGGCAACAAGCTCTGGCCCCAGCAGGACGGCTACATCACTCGCTTCGACCCGGAGTTCATCTATGCCGATGGAACGGTCCCGCGGGTCGACGTCCTGCACCTGCACCACGCCGTCTGGCTCGTCAACGGCAGACCGCAGTTCGCCGCCGGCGAGGAGAAGACGATCCAGCAGCTCCCATCGGGGTTCGGCTGGCCGAGCCATCCCAGTGACAGCTGGGTCCTCAACGACATGCTGCACAACCTCCTTGAACAACCGGCCCAGGTCTACCTCGTCTGGCGGGTGGACTTCGTCCCGTCGACTTCGGCTGACTTCGCCTCGATTCACCCGGTGCATACCCAGTGGATGGACGTCGCCGGGAACCCGAGCCTCTACCCGGTCTTCGACGCCCTGAGATCGGATGGGCACAACGGCTCCTACACCTTCCCGGATCAGGCGCCTGCCTCGGACCTCCATCCGTGCGACGGCGTGGGAGGTGAGGCTTCGTGGCCGGCGGGCAGTCACGGGTGTCTCGGAGCGGCCCAGAGCTGGACGGTGCCCCATGACGAGACCCTGATCGGCACCGCCGGACACCTACATCCCGGTGGACTCGACGTACAGCTGAGGGACACACGCGGCGGGAACACCAACACGCTGTTCACCTCCGACGCCCACTACTACGAGCCTGCCGGAGAGGTCTCATGGGACGTCTCGATGGGTGCGACATCGCCGTCCTGGCGCGTACAGGTTCAGGCGGGTGACCGCGTGAGCGTGCACGCGACCTATGACACCCGAAGAGCCGACTGGTATGAGGTGATGGGGATCATGCCCGTCGCCGTCTACGACGGGACCCTCTCCGGCGACCCTGCCGTCAAGGACGCGCAGGCCTCTGACATCCCCCAGACGGAAGACCTCACCCATGGGCATCTGAGCGAGAACGACAACCACGGCGGGGAGCCGACGGGTGCCGCGGACCCGTTCTCGCTGCCGAGCGCCCCGGTGCCGAACCGCACGATCGGCATCCAGTCGTTCGCCTACCAGTCAGATCCGAGCGCCGGCCTGAGTGTGCCCACGATCCAACCTGGCCAGACCCTCACGTTCCACAACTTCGACGCGGTCCCGAGCGTCAACGCCTTCCACACGATCACGGCCTGCAAGGACCCCTGTACCGCCAGAACCGGCATCGCCTACCCGATCGCCAACGGGCCGGTGACCTTCGACTCCGGCGAGCTCGGCTTCAACGGGAACAACGGCAGCCTCGCTGGAGCACCAGCTTCCGGCACAGACACATGGAAGACGCCGGCGGATCTGCCGACGGGCACCTACACGTACTTCTGCCGGATACATCCGTTCATGAGGGGCGCCTTCCGCGTCGAGCAGCAACCCAAGCCGGTCCAGAGGCTGAGGGCGAAGAAGAAGCAGAGACTCGCCAAGGCCGCGGTCACCGAGACCCTCGACAAGGCCGGCACGGTCAAGCTCCGCGCGAAGGTGATGGCCGCAAAGAACGCGCGCCTGTCCGGCGGCTCGCGGGTCCTCTCCCAGGCGCTCGATGCCAAGCGATCCACGAGTTCGGTCAAACCCAGGGTCGCCACCAGGATCAAGCTCAGGTTCTCGAAAGCGGCGCGCAAGAGGATCAATGGCGGGCAGTGGAAGGTCGTCGTCACCGCCACGGCCACGGACGGATACGGGAACACCTCAACCGCCAAGACCCGGTTCCGATTGATCGGCTAGCTGTCCCGGACCTGCCCCACGACTTCGCCTCTAGCGCACGGGAATATCGACTGCGACCAGCGTCCCAGCGTCGGCCGGGCTCTCCAGCCGGAGTGTTCCGTCGAGCGCGGCGACTCGGTCGGCGAGCCCGACGAGCCCCGTTCCTGTCGCTTTGGCCCCTCCGATCCCGTCATCCCGGACTTCGATGTGGAGCTCGCCGTTCTCGACCATCGCGGAGACCACTGCGCGATCGGCATGGGAGTGCTTCACGACATTGGTCAGAGCCTCGGCAACCACGAAGTAGGCGGTCGCCTCCACTTCTGGCGCGAGCCGTTCCACCGAGACCCCGATTTCGACGGGTACCTGCATGCGGGAAGCGAGCGCGTCGACCCCTGCGCGAAGCCCGCCACGGGTCAGGACCGATGGGTGGATGCCGTGCGCCAGCTAAGAAGCGCCCCTGTCAGAGGGGTCAGTGATCCGCGGCTGCGCAACTTGTTCACCCGGCGGTGTTTGGGAGACTCAGTGCCATGAGTCATATAGGGCCAGGATTAGCAGGAGCGGTTGCCACGGCGGCGGTCTGCGCGGCGCTCGCGATCATGACGCCTGCGGGCTTCGCTTCGCCGAAGGCCACGGCCGCCGCCGACACCGAGGAGCTGGTGGCCTATCTGCCCGCCGGCAAGGTCAAGGTGGGGAAGAACATCTCGTATCGATTCCAGTGCATCACCGACTGCCAGGTGACGGCCAGCGCGACGCTCGTCCTGAAGGGCCCGAACCTCGGCCCGGCCGTCGATACGGGAATCTTCGCGGCAGGGGAGATCGGGGCCCAGTTCCTGACCCTGAACAAGGCGGCCCGCTTCGAGATCAAGAGCCACCTCGGCGCTTCCAAGCTCCGGACCTCGATCACGGCGACCAATTCGGCCGGTCAAACCGACACCGACACACACGTGTTCAGGTTCAGGAGCTAGGCCGCCGCGGGCCTGGACATACGTGCGGAAAAGGGTCTAACTTCTTCCCCGGAGAGTGCCATTGACTCGGGGCGTCAACCGACGGATCGTGAAGCTGGGGACGCTGGTCGCCCTTGGCAGCGTTTGCGCTGCCCTGGCGATCGGGGGCGGCACTGCCCCGGCGCAAACCGGATTCCTGGCGTGCGCCAAGGTGAAGAAACCCAACAAGGGACTGCTGCGGATGTCGACCACCGGCACCTGCCGGGGCAATGAGCGCGGCGTCCTGATCAACCAACGGGACCGCAGGGCCCGCCAGGAACGCCGGGAGGGCCGCAGGGGCCGCAGGGGATCCAGGGCCGATCGGGCCGCAGGGCATCCAGGGATCCAGGGCTCCCAGGGGCTCCAGGGACTCCCAGGGCATCCAGGGGAACCAGGGTGTCCAGGGAAACCAGGGCATCCAGGGTCCGCCGGGGTCAGCGGATACACGAGCACGAGCGCCACTTCCGGGGCCCAGTCCGACGCCAGCCGAAGCCCAGGATGTCGACCTGCCCCGGCAGGCAAGGCCGTGCTCGGCGGGGGCTATCAGATAGCGAGGACCGACCGAGCGACAAGGTGGTCGCCACAGAGAGCTACCCGGTCAGCTCGACCACGTGGCGGGTCACCGCGGAGCTGATCTCGGCCGCGCACGCCGGCCAACCGGCACCTGGACGGTCACCGCCTATCGCGACCTGCGCCACCGCTTCATAGCGGGGAGCAGCGTGCCCGAGAGCGCGCCCCAGTCTCGGTATCGGGATCGCGGCGGTCGCGGTCCTGCTCGACCGGATGCGGGGGGTCCGGGGACCGCACCGGGACCTCCACCTCGAGCCGGCCCGGCCGCCAGCGACCGGCGGCGGTGAGCCTCGACAGGCTCAGGAGCCTTGCGGATTCGGTCGGACACCCGGTCTACTGGGCGGGACCGCGGCCCGGCGGCTACGAGCTGACCGTTGATGTGAACGGCAACATCTTCATCCGCTACCTCGAGGGGAAGGTGCCGGCGGGGTCGCGTCGCCAGACCTCGTTGACGGTGGCGACCTACCCCTATTCCAACGCCTACCGGACGCTTGAGTCCGCCTCGCGCCAGCCTGGAGCCACGGCCGACCGCACTCCCGACGGTGGACTGGTTGTGTCTATCGCGGGCAGCAACGACAACGTCCACATCGCCTACCCGAGCCGAGACATCCAAATCGAGGTCTATGACCCAAGTCCGGGAAGAGCGCTGGCACTGGCGACCGCGGGGGACATCGTCCCGCTCCGGTGACTTTCGGGTGAGCCCCTGCCGTCACCCGCCAGCCTGGGCTACGCTTGGAGCGTCAAATTTTCGTCCAACGACAGCCGGATACCTCAAGCCAATGACCGAGGGTTGCCGGATGTCCGGAAGGTTTGAAGTGAGCCAGGCGAAGCGCAGGACAGCGACGAGCGGCACCGCCGTGAGGCCTAGGAAAAGCCCGGAGCCACCGGGGAACCGCACCGGTCCCGAGCTGGACGCCGATCCCGCGATACGTCCCGGGATGCGCAGGTTCAGCCCTCGTCGCAGGGATGTCATAGACGAAGGCGATGCGTATGGCAAGCTGGTCGCCGAGCAGCGCGCCAAGCTGGGGATGACCCGAAACGACCTGGCGGCGAGGATCGGGACCCTTCCTACCGTCATCGCGTCGATCGAGGAGGGGTACCTCCCGAGGGCCAAGATCCGCAACCAGCTTGCGGCCGCGTTGAACGGCGAGCCTTCAAGCCGGAACCGCGGCGAGCCTTCAAGCCGGATCCGCCGTGCAGCCTCCGAACCTTCGCCCCGTAGCCGGCTGCGCAGACCCCGTCCGGTCGACACAGAATGGTTTTTGGGGGGCCTCCCGGTCTTGAGCATGCTCATCGCCGGTGGCCTCGCGATCGGTGCCGTAATCGTGGGCGGCCAGCTCTCGGGTGGCGACGGCGCTCCGCCCGTGCAGCGGTTGGTGGCCGTTTCGTCCGGGCTGGGGCCTGCGGCGTCGATCCACCGGGCACGCGTGCAGGCACAGAAGGCGGCGGCGGCGGAGGCGCGGCGGGCCGCCGAGAAGAGACGTGAGCGTGCAGCCGCCGCGGCCGCGGCCGCCGCGGCGGCCGCGACAAGGAAGGCGGCGGCCAAGGCGGCTCATCGGGGCGCCCCCACCCAGACCCAGCCGGTCACTCAGCCCGTCGCGCCCTCACCCGCGCCCGCGCCGAGCGGTGGCGGCGGGGGTGGAGGGGGCGGCTCGAGCGGGGGCACACCTTCGCTCCAGCACGGAATCGGCGGAGGCGGCTGACCTGTAGCGCAGTCATGTCGTATCTCCCCCGAGGCCAGGCGCAACTGGACGATGCCGCCTCTTGCGCTGCTCGAGCGGCCTCGCTGGTCCACTGGGCGCAAGGCCGGAATGATGCTCCTGCGGGCCTATCTGGTCGTCGCCGTACTGTTGCTGATCGTCAAGGCAACGCAGCTCGGCGGTGCTTGAGGAAGCGGAGATCGGAGCAAGATGCGAGTCAACTTTGCAGTAGCGCTCGGAGCGCTCGCCGGGCTCATCGGCGCTCTGGTCGGGAGCGCTCAGCATCCTGCCCAGGTGGTGGTCGGAGTCGCCGCCGGCTCTGCGGTCTCTCGCGGTGCTCTCGCTGCGGGAAGGAGCAACGGCCGTTGACTGGTTCACGGTCCGCCTGTTGCTTGCCGGCAACATCGTCGTCTTTGCGATCAGCAACAACGGCAGTCTCGGCTGGGTGCTGACTGTTCTGCTTCTGCTGAACGCGGTCCCGCTGCTTGGGGCGTCCCTCTGGATCCACCGTCGCCGCCCGAGGTAGGCGGGCGGGCGTCGGAATGGTCCGGGAGAGGCCAGCCCTGATTCGCCCGGCGGAGTAGACGAGCGCGTGTTTACGGGCCTGGGCCTTGCCCCGCTCGTCCTGATCTTCGCGGCCGCGGCCGGCGCCGTTTGGATCGCCGGAGTCCAGCTTTCAAGCTCGACCGATTCCCTCGACTTCCGGCTCGGTCTCGGCGAGGCACTCGGAGGAGCGGTTCTCCTCGCGGTAGCCACCAATCTGCCGGAGATCGCGATCGTCTGCTCGGCGGCGCTCGCGCACAACCTCGGGATCGCGATCGGCAACATCCTCGGTGGGATCGCGATCCAGACCGTCGTCCTCGTCGCGCTTGACGTGGCGATGGGTCCCGAGTCCGCGCTCACGACGCGCGCCGCCTCGCTCGTGCTGGTGCTCGAGAGCATGCTCGTCGTCAGCGTGCTGGCGATCTCGGTGATGGGCGCACAGCTGCCAAGCTCGCAGGGACGCTTGGAGCCGGCGGCCATCCTGATCGCGCTGACCTGGCTCGTCGGCGTCTGGGTCATCAGCAGAGCCCGCCAAGGTCTGCCATGGCATGACACTTCCGGCAATGCACCGGGCGCTCAGGAGAAGCCGCGGGGCCACTCCAAGGCGGTGATGGCCGAGAAGATGAGCCTGGCCCGGGCCGCCGTGGTCTTCGCGCTGGCCGGAGTAGTGACCCTCGCCGCGGGCGTTGTGCTGGAGAGGAGTGGCGAACGGATCGCCACCCACATCGGCGTCTCCGGCGTCGTCTTCGGCGCGACGATCCTCGCCGGCGCGACGGCGCTGCCGGAGGTCTCGACGGGGATCAAAGCCGTGAGGCTGGGCGACTACCAGCTCGCGGTATCCGACATCTTCGGTGGCAACGCGTTTCTCCCAGTGCTTTTCCTGGTGGCAACCCTGCTCTCCGGTTCCGCGGTCCTGCCCCAGGCCCAACCGATCGATGTCTACCTGACGGCGCTCGCGATCGTGCTCACCGTCGTCTACGCGTGGGGCCTGATCACGCGCCCCCAACGCCAGGTAATGCGCATGGGCGTCGCGTCACTGCTGGTGCTCGTGCTCTACATCGCCGGCATCGCGGGGCTGATTGCAGTCGCTAACCATTGACATGAGGACCTTCGGCGCACGTCGACGGGGAACAAAACTGGGAACAAATTGCGAGAAACTGAGACAACCTGAGCCGATCGAATCACGCCTGAGCAGGCAAGAGCCGATCGAGGAGCACCCCGAACATTCAGGCTGGGGGCCGAAAGGCCGCCGGTTCAAATCCAGGCGCCCGACCTTACGAAACCTCTCCGTCCGCCTCACCCGATTGAGTTCGACGCACAGTCCGCGGTGGGCCCGATTCGCGAACTGAGTGAACCTCATCTGAGTGGGTCGAACTGAGCTGACCTCAGCCGGCGAACGATCGCAACACGCGGATTCTTGACGCGGACTAAGAATGCGCTTGTTCGCACGTTGAGGAAGATATTGATTTGCAGGGACTCCATGCCGGAGGAGGGACTCGAACCCCCGACACGCGGATTATGATGCTGGCTCGCTGGTTCCGGCTACCTGCGGGTGTTCCGCATTTTGCCTGCTAGTCAGCCACTTCTACTAGGTCATGAGCTGATCCGTTTGCGGCTGTTTCCGGGTGTTGCGTTGCCCACCCCTTGCCCACGGCCTCGTCCATGAACGCTGCGTCGCCAATTCCCGGAGGAGGGACTCGAACCCCCGACACGCGGATTATGATCGCCTACCGCCAGGGTTCCGAGGGCTCAGATAAGCCCTCTCAGACACGACAAGCTGACCTCAGTTCGCCCGGAAGTCGCGAGTTGGGTGCGAAACCGGGTGCGAGCTCTGAGATGCGTCGGAAGCGAAAGCGACGACACCGGACGAGCTAGGCGCGGAGATTCATCGGGCGCGGAATTTCGCGGTCCCGCGGAGTATGTTCTGAACATGGCAGATACGGGGGACAGGACGCCTCGGAGGGCCGACGAGAACGGGGCGGAGGAGCGCCGCGCGCAAGGCTCGACAGTCGCCGCCCTCAACGCCTTTTCCGCCCGTCTCCCCTCGGACTTTCGCGACGGGCTTCGCTTCGAGGGCCCCGACGAGGCGATCCAGGCGCTCGCCGCCGCAGTCGGAGGGGACACACTGCGCGTGCCCCGCCTGTTGGTGCTCGACTCCCTGGTCCGGCTCGCCAGCCGGCGCGGGGAGGAGCTCGGGGCTCTCGACGCGGCGCTCGCCCCGCTGCTCGAGGCGCTCGTCAGGCAAGCCGGGGTCCCGGCGGCGGACGTTGGCGACGCGGTGGTCACAGTGCGCGGTGCGCTCGATTCGGTTGCCTCGCTGAGCGGCGCCGGGGCTCCCCACCCGTGGCAGGTCTTCGCCCGGCAGGCCGCAGGCGCGCTGCGGCTCACCCGGGCTGAGATCGACAAACCGCTGTGCAACGACTCCGAGGTCGTCGTCAAGGGCCAGTACCGAGCCGTTGGGGTGACGGTGGAGTTCCACACCGATGCCACCCCGGGCGAGCTGCGCCACTTCTGCGATCCGACCCGCTGGCATGAGTGCAGCGCCTACCAGCACGAGATGACGCCGTGGAACGATCCGGCTGCCATCCCCGATCAGATACGCCCGAACGGATGGCGCCGCGACCTCGTCGAAACGGTCGAGCTTTCGCCCAACATGATGCTCGTGACACCGCTGCGGTTCACCTACACGATCCAGGACCAGAACGACCCCGCCTGGGTGCACCTGGACTACCTGCTGCTCAGGAAGACGGGGGACATCTTGGTCGACGAGGGCGCCCTCGACGTCCGACGGATCACGAGCGGCAAGTACCAGGGGCGCACGCGGGTGAGCGCGAAGAAGGCGATCCTGTTCGCCGACCCAGTGCAAGCAACGTGGCCGACCATTGCCTGCGACACCTTCTGGACAGACCAGGTCATCGATGCTGCCGTCGGTTGTCCCGACGGCGGAGCGACGCCACAATCTCCGGCAGGCACAGCCACGATGGCGGACAGCAGAGAAGCCCGGCTCGCCAAGGCGATCGATGACGCCACGCACGCGGCGCAGACGTCGATTGGCGCCTACGCCAAGCTCGTCAAGGAGGCGGCCGCGCAGTGCACCGAGGACTCGCCCGCCGACACAGGCAAGTGGTTGCAGCTGACCACCAAGACCTACACGCAGGCCGCGCGCGACACCGTCAAGGCGTGCACTTCGTACAACGCTGTGCTGAAGGCTCTCGCCGAGTCCGACGAAACCGGAACCGACTCCTGATGGCGTCGCCGCTGGACGACCTGATGGCAGCCGCGGCGCGGGGGTGGGCAACCGTGGGGCGGAGCTGGATCGAGGCGGCCAACGCGATCGCGGTCAGCTGCTTGGACATGCCCGCCGTCGAGAGTGGACGCACGGGCTTCAACGAGGAGGTCGTGATTGTCCCGGCGCAGCAGGCCCCGACGGCTCTGCATCCGGGGCCGTTTGCCGATTGGGACAACCACGTGCTCCCGCCCGCCGCGCTGGCCGTCGTGCCGGCCCAGGTCGGCGCTGGCGAGGTCACCGAGGTCTGTGTGCGGGTCCATCCCACCGGCGGCATAGCGAGCGGTACCTATACAGGCTCGCTGTTCGACTCGCCAGGCGGCGCCTGCCTGGTCGAGGGGATTGGCGTCTACGTCGTCGGTGACAGCTCGCCCTGAGGCGGGGCCTGTGGGGGGTGATCGCCTCGAACGACGGGTCGCGGAGCTGCTCGAGGACGCTCGCGAAGCGGCGATGCAGCGTGACTCAGGCCGGCCGCTCTCCTGATGCCGCGGCGCATCGTCATTCTCGGTGGCGGCATGGCCGGTTTGGCCGCTGCGTGGCGTCTGAGCGACCCCGAGGGCGAGCCGGCGGAGGTCACCGTCTATCAGCGCGGCTGGCGCTTGGGCGGAAAGGGAGCGTCGTCCCGCGGGCCCAACGGACGTATCGAAGAGCATGGGCTGCACGTCTGGCTCGGTTTCTACGACAACGCCTTCCGCGTGCTTCGCTCTTGTTATGAGGAGCTCGATCGACCGAGCACCGACCCGGCCTGCCCGATTCAAGACTGGCGCGAAGCGTTCGTCCCCGCGAGCGTAGTCGGGCTCGGGCGCCCCGCGGAGCCCGATTCCCCGATCTGGCTCGCCCAGTTTCCCGAGAACGACCGGCTGCCAGGAGGGGCGGTTGGCGCCGACGAGCTCAGCGCTGTTGACTTCTTGGAACGCGGGCTGACGCTGGTGGGGCGGTTCGGCGTTTCGCTGGACTCGGCCTCGCCGCCGCCGCGAGCCGTGCTGACGTCGTCCCCCGGTCGTCCGGCACTCGCTCCACGCGGCGCCTCGGCTGGCGCCGAGCTGTTGCAAGGGGCTCGGGCAGGGCTTCGCGCGCTGGCCGGAAATGGTGGGGCCAGTCGCCGCGCTAGCGAGTTCGTTGAGCTCATGCTCACGATGCTGCGCGGAACGGTCGCCGACCGATTGACCGTACGCGGCTACAACGCCATCGACCACCTCGACCTGCGTGACTGGCTCGCCCGCCATGGAGCGTCGCCGCGCGCAATCGATTCGCCGCTCGTCCGCGGTCACTACGACCTCTCGTTCGCCTACGAGGACGGCGAGCCGACCCGGCCGCGTTTCCCGGCCGGCCTCGCGCTCCATCTCACGATGCGAATGTTCCTCGACTACAAGGGCGCGATGTTCTGGAAGATGAGGGCCGGGATGGGCGACGTCGTCTTCGCGCCCCTGTATCAAGCGCTTCGCCGAAGAGGCGTGCGGTTCCGCTTCTTTCATCGCCTCGACCACCTCCACATCGCGCCGGACGGGCGGTCGGTGCGCGCGGTCAGGCTGGGGCGGCAGGCGACCGTAGCCGCTGACGACTATGACCCACTGATCCGGGTTCGCGGTCTTCCTGTGTTCGCCAATCGGCCGGATCTGGCTCAGCTCGACGCAGGCGAGGAGCTGCTCGGCCACGACCTCGAATCACAGCGCTGCGGCTGGCCCGACGCGGGGCGAGTGACCCTGGAGGCCGGCCACGATTACGACGCGCTCGTACTCGCGGTGTCGGTGGGGATGGTGCCGCGCACGTGCGGCGAGCTGCTCGGGGCAAGTGAGCGGTGGCGATCGATGGTCGAGCGCGTCGGCACGGTTGCCACGCAGGCGTTCCAGACTTGGTTGCGCGTGGACGAGCGTTCCCTGGGCTGGCGCTCAGCAGCGGCGACCGTAACCGGGTGTGGTGAGCCGTTTGACACCTTTGCCTCACTGAGCCAGACGCTGCCCTTCGAGGACTGGCCCGAAGCCGAGCGCCCGCTGACCGCCGCTTCATTCTGCGCAGCCCTGCCCGAGGCGACGGTCCAAACGGCGGCGGACCCCAGCGAAGTCGTGCGATCAAATGCCCTCCGATTCCTGGAGACCCAGAGCCCGAAGCTGTGGCCGGGGGCCGCCGCAGACGACGGCAGGTTCCGGTGGGACCTGCTCTGCGCCGAGGGCGCCGAGTCCGCCACCGGTCAGGCCCGGTTCGGCACCCAGTATTGGCGGGCGAACATCGATCCGTCCGATCGCTACGTCCAGGCCCTTCCGGGCAGCGATCCGTATCGGCTGCGGGCCGACGCCAGCGGGTTCGACAACCTGTTCCTCGCCGGCGACTGGATTGACACCGGGCTCAACGCCGGCTGCATCGAGGCGGCGACACTCAGCGGTCTGCAGGCCGCGAACGCGGTCGAAGGCAGACGCCTCGACGAGGACACCTTAGGTGGCTACCAGCCTCACGGAGAGCGCGATTCTGGGGCAGTCGCTCGTGTCTGAGCGAGAGCCATTGGACCCGCTGGCCGCCCTCCGGACGATGGGTGAAGTCCAGCGCGCCGGCCTCGAGGCCGCGGCGGGGGTCGTCGAGCGTATTCTCGAGCTCGGCAGCCACGGCACTCGGATGCCGTATTCCTTCCACCTCCCCGCCCAACCGGTCGACGGGAAGGACTCCAACGGCGAGCATGGGGTCAGGGGCGCTGACGCGGACAACGGCGCGGACGCCGTCACAGGAGCGGATGCCGCGGCGGATAGGGCGCGTGAGGTCCGCCGCTTGAGGGCGGACGGCGAGCGCCTCCTGGAATTGTGGGGCGAGTGGATGAGCGTTCTTCTCGATGCGGTTGCTGACGGCGCCGAGGCAGGTGTCGTCGGGCGAAACGGCGCCGCCGCTCATGCCGCGGATCAGCTGCTGCGGCTCGGGCCGGTGAAGCCGGGCGAGCAGGTTTCCGCGCGGGCTTGGCTCCACGTGCTCGACGGCCCGCCCGGCCCGCCGGCCCGCCTGAGCGCGACCGCTTTCACGGCCCACGACGGCGCAGCGATCCGGGCCGAGGCGGCAAGCTTCGAGCCGCCATTGCTCGACAGCTTCGACCTTCGCTCCAGCCGGGAGCTCGTCGTCACCGTCGTCGTGCCAGAGGGCACCCGCCCCGGCGCCTACCACGGCCACGTCCTGGCGACAGGCCTTCCCGAAGTCAGCCTTGCCGTCCGTCTCGAGGTCGCGCAATGAGCGGGCTGGCCACGCCGTCGATCGAGGCCGACCTGGCCGGCTATTCCGCGGTGACCCATGAGGCGATGAGGGCCTACCTGCCCGACACCGAGCCGCGTCAATACCTGTGGGACGTGGTCAGCGAATACCCGCAGCGAGGCGGCAAAGCGATCCGGTCGGCGCTCTGCCTGGCGACCGCGGTCGCGTTCGGCGGCGAGCTAGACGAGGCGGTGCCGTCGGCGGTCGCCCTCGAGCTGCTCCACAACGCGTTCCTCGTCCACGACGACATCCAGGACGCCAGCCTGCTGCGCCGCGGCCTACCGACGCTCCACGAAAAGTACGGCGTTCCGCTGGCGCTCAACGCGGGCGACGCGCTCGCGATCGTCGCCGCCACCGCCCTGCGCGACAACCGGCGGCTGCTTGGGAGTCGCCTGGCGGCGCGGATCGGCGACGAGTTCGACCTGATGGCGCGACGAACGATCGAAGGCCAGGCCCGGGAGCTGGGCTGGCGTCGCGACGTCGTCTTGGAGCTCGAGCCCGACGACTACCTGGACCTGATCATGCACAAGACCTGCTGGTACACGACGATCCATCCGCTGCGTGTAGGAGCTCTGATCGGCACCCTGGGCCGCGCCAACCTCGATCCGCAGGTTCGCTTCGGCTTCTACCTGGGCGCGGCGTTCCAGATCCGTGACGACCTGCTCAACCTAGTAGGCGATGAGGCGAAGTACGGCAAGGAATCCTGTGGCGACCTCTACGAGGGCAAGCGGACCCTGATGGTCATCCACCTGCTGCGTGAGGCGCGCGGCGACGACCGTCGCGCGGTCGAGCGCTTCCTGGCCATGGAGCGACAGCAGCGCACGTCGGGCGACGTCGCCGCGATCCTCGAGCTGATGGCCCGACACGGCAGCATCGACTTCGCGCGCGAGTTCGGCCTCGGCATCGCCAAGGCGGCCGGTGACGCGTTCGATGCCGCGTTCGCCGACGTGCCGGATTCACCCGAGCGCCGGTTCGTGCAGGAGCTCATCGCCTGGATGCTCGAACGGGACGCCTGACGCCGATGTCGGAGGAGAACGTCGAGGCTCTGCGGGCCGCGTTCGAGCGGTACGCCCACGGAGACTTCAGCCCGATCGGGCTTCTCGGCAACGACTTTGAGTTGGTGATCAGCCCCGAGGCGCCTGACGCCGGGACTTATCGCGGAGAGGAGGCAAGGCGCTGGCTGCGCGCGTGGGTGGCTTCGTTCGAAGAGATGACGATCGAAGCCACCGAGATCCTCGATGCTGGCGACAAGGTTTTCCTCGGGATGATTCAGCGGGGCCGTCCCCCAGGAAGCGCTGCCTCGGTCGAAGGACGTTGGTGGCAGGTTTCGACTTTTCGTGGGCGCGAAATCGTCAGGGTCGAGATGTTTGCTGATCGCACCCAGGCCCTCGAAGCCGCCGGGCTAGGGGGTAGGTGATCCTCGAAGGAGAGAAGCGCGGATGCCGGAGGAGGGACTCGAACCCCCGACACGCGGATTATGATGCCGGGCTCGCTTTGCGGTCTAGTGCGGTCCTCTTGCGTTTCCCCTGCTCTTAGGCAACTTCCGCGTACACAGGTTCCGGTGCGATTGGCTCCCTTTGGGTCCGGTGTATTGGGACGGACCTTGGGACGGCGGGCACTAGCTCGGCGTCCAGGTCGAGCGGTTCAACCCTGTCCCCGGGGATCAGGTGCGCATAGACCCTCAACGTGAAGTCGGGCGAGTGATGCCCAAGCATCCGCGAGAGCTGAACGATGTTCGTCCCTCGCGCAACGTGGAGACTCGCGAACGTGTGCCGCAGGGTGTGGAACCCAGCCCACTCCGCTCCGGCCTCCTCAGCGGCGGGCTTGAATGCGCGGGTGAGAACGTTCCGATAGCTGAGCGGCGTTCCACGTTGCGAGGAGAACACGAGCTCCTCAGTGTCGAGGTCTGCAACGTGAACCCTCAGCGCGTCGGCCAGAGAGCGGGGGAGGGGAACTTCCCGCCGTCCGTGCTGTGACTTGGGCGGCTTGAACTCGCCGCGCTTGTTGAGCGCCAGTCGAATTTTCACGACCGGGGCGGCTCCGCTCAGCGCGAGGTCGCGACGCTGCAGGGCCGCTACCTCACTCCATCGGATTCCGGTCGCCGCAATCAGTCGGAACATGAGCCGGTGGCGCGGGTGTACGACCCGTAGGAGCGCGTCGAGCTGCTCCCTGGTCAGGGCGCGGCGTTCCGCGTCGTCCTCTCGGACCTGCTCGCGGCGGGGCAGCCTCACCCCATCAGCCGGGTTGGCCCGAATTAGGCCATCGTCGGCGGCGGGTGGAGAGGCAAGCCCGAACGGGAGCCATGACGCGGCGCACCGTTGCATCTGCGAGCCGTTTCCCCTGCTCTTTCTCGTCGCATAGCCAGGACGCCCAGGCCCTCATATCTGCGCGCGCCAGGGACGAAAGAGAGCGTCCCAACCGTGCGCTGAGGAAGGGGTAGGCATATCGGTTCAGATCGCGTCGGTACTCCTCGCGTGTGTGCTCGGTGAGCCCACGCCGGCCGTTGCCGTGGTAGCTGTCAACCCATTCCTCCGCGTATTCGCGGAAAGGTCGATGGCTTCCCTCGAACAACTCGCCTGGGTCCCGGTCAGTCTCGCGGGATCGTTTGAGAGCGCGAGCCTCTTTTAGCGTCCGCCGCGTGGCCTGACGCTGCTTGCCGCCAACCCAGTACGTGACGACGTAACGAGTCTCGCCCCGGCTGGTGGTGCGTTTGTAGATGCCGGGGTCGCTGGTTCGGTCTAGATCTGCCATCGGCTTTCTCCTTGTTCGCCTAGAAGGTGTGCCGGCGCATGCATCGTCTGTACTCCTCTGTCGAGGGGCAACGGACGCGGGGATACGCTCCCGGGGCGTCGGGCCTTATCTCCCGATGCCACGGGGCGGGTCGTTAGCGCGACGCCGCCCCACTTGCGGTCGCGTTTAGGATACTGCACATGGCCGGGCACGAAGAAGGGCTGCGGCGAGTGGCGGCGGCTCTCGACGACGCTCGGCGACGGCGCGATGCCGCGATCGTGCAGGCGAGTGAAGCCGGGCTACCCCGCCGCCAGGTTGCCGAGGCGGTCGGCCTCAGCCCCAGCCGTGTCCAGCAGATCCTTGACGGTCAGAGGCGGTCGGTGACCGAGTCACGCTGAGGCGGGGGGATTGTGAGGCGCGCCCGGCTTTAAGCGTGGAGTTGGGGCCAGTCGTCGGCAGCTTCGCTCCGTATCGCTTCGTAGCAAGTGACGTGGTACTTCCGACTGGCTCGAAGGCACCTTCCACGGTGCCGGCCTCAAGTTCGGTTTCCCTCAGCGCCTCAACCCCGCTGTCCGTTTCTCGTAACACAACGATCTGCTCGCGGTACTCAAAGAGCTTTTCGCAGTGGTCGCAGCGCAGAGAGGGCATGGACCGACCCTAATAGGCGGCAATGGACACCGGCACTCCGCGTCGGAGACCTAGCCATCGCGTGTGCGGAACGCTCCGAAGGGGTACAGACAAAACGTGTCAACGGTTGCCGTAATCGCCATCGTTATCGCCGCCGTCGTGGTGCTCGCCCTGGTGTTGTTCGCAACCAGACGAGCGGTCGAGACCCGGCGCCGCGAGCGCGAGCGCGAGCGGGTGCGAATTCGCGAGGAGGTCGCCGGACATCGCCAGGAAGCCGAGGCCCATGCCGTTACCGCGACGGAGAAGCAGGACGAGGCCGAGCATGAACGCGAGCGCGCGGCGGAACATGCGGCGATCGCGGACGAACACGCAAAAGCCGCTAAGGAGCGCGAACGGCGTGCTGTCGACGCTGAGGACCGTGCTGAGCGCGAAGGCCGTGCCGCCGGGCTCCACGATGAGCGGGCGGCCGAGCGTGAGCGCGAACTCGACTGAGCCGCAGGTCCCGGTCAGTCCCGCGCCAGACACTCCCGCGCCTAACACTCCTCCTCGAAGCCGCCGGTTGTCAGAGTAAGCCGCTCGCGGCATGGCGCCCGCCGTAGTGCATTCGGCGGTCTTGCAGGCGTCGGCCGCAGGCTTGCGACCCTTCCCTTCCCCCGCGGCTGGGATGCAAGGAGCGCCGGGGTGCCCCCTCGACCCCGCGGGCACCCTCGACGACTCCCTATATCCCGCGTTTCTCCGGCTCCTAGAAACCGAAGAGCAAGCGGAGTCGTTAGATACCCGCGAATCGCGAAGTCGAAATCGAGCGTGCTGAGCATTAACGCGAACTTCACCTGGCACTCGCACCATGGCTCGTCCGCGACTGTTTCCGATTATCCGCAGCGGGCGCGAGATACTGCGTGGGCGATGTCGCAGGAGAACGTGGAGATCGTGCGGACGGCAATCGACGCGTTCAATAGACGCGATGCCAAGACCTTCGCGGCGGACCTCGCTCAGGATGCGGAGATCGTCCCGATGCGAGCGGCATTGGAGGGAACCGTCTATCGCGGACCCGACGCTGCCTCGCAGTACTGCGCGGCCGTTGACGAGAGTTGGGACAACCTCAGGTGGGAGGTCGAGGAGTAACGGTCGTGAGCTACGGCTTGGGCGGAAGGCCCTTGGAACTTGCCGAGCCTTGCCGCAAGTAGCCGCTTGCATGGAAAGCGGCCGCTGGGCTGTCGGAGTAGGGGCTCAGCGAGGAGGATCGGAACCGGGCAACCCCCGGCCCACTAGACGCCGTAGGCGGTCGGCGGTGATCCCCTTCGCTCAACCCCGTCTTGACGACAACGAACGGCTGTTGTAAATATCCGGCCTGTCGAATTGGAGCAAGACGGGCCGCCCGTCCAAATTGGGGAAAGGGCGAAACGGATTGCGTGTTTTCTTTTGAAAAGGAGGAGACGCGAATGCGACCTGTTGACGATTCCAACGTTGGCTCACCGGATCTCGCCACCAAGCCAGTCGAGATTCGATCTCATCGAAAGGGCGACTCGGTGACGATCATTGTCGCCGGCGAGATCGACCTATCGACGGCAGGCAAGCTCGATGCCGAAATCCGGCACGCAGAGGACACCGTGATCGGACAGATCGTGGTGGACATGACCGATCTCTCTTTTGTGGACTCCACTGGGCTCAGCGTTCTCCTGAGGGCGAGCCTGCGGAGCAGGGAGGACGGCAACCGGCTCAGCTTCGTCCCTTCTAGGCACGAGGCGGTCACCAGGCTCGTTGCCTTGACCGGAACGGGCGAGATGTTCGACTGAGCTGTCCCACCGTCGTTACCTCTCGGCGGTGTGGCAACAGGGGAACTGCGTATTGGAAGAAGCCTCCGACCGTGTACCGGCGGGGGCTTCTTTCTTTCGGGGCAAGTCGGGCAGCACTGGGGTAGTAGCTACCCCCCAGCCGAGCTTGTTGCTTGGCGAGGGAGTTACCGACCTTCTGGCAGATGCTTCAACGGGTGGTCTAAGCGACGCTGAGAACCCCCGCGACGCGGGTGTCGACAGAACCGATGGTGGGTAAAGCGAGGACAGTCAAGAACCGGAAGGAGGAGCAGTAGAAATGGCCAACAAGACGAAGTCAGATAAGGAGCTCTACGGACGGCTCAGGGATACCGGCATCAGAAAGGGGGTCGCGAAGCGGGTGGCCGAGGCCCTCCCGACCAAGGGCCAGAAGAAGCCCGCCACAGCCCATCGTCTCGCCGATGAGCTTTCGGCTGCGGCTGACACGATCAGAGAGCGCGCGGGTGGAGGCTCGCGGAAGCGCTCCAAAGCCGCGAAGAAGGCGGCGCGCACGCGCAAGGCGAAGGCCGCGAAGCGCAGCAGCTCCGCGAAGAGGGCCGCGAGGGCCCGCCGGTAGATCATCCGATGCGCGCGCGGGCCTGGGTACCGCCGTGGCGGTGGCGGGCTGGCTCCCTTATTGCCGCCCCCGCCCTCAAAGCGGGAGGAGAGGACGTCAATCACGGGCGTGTTCTTGCCGTGAGCTGGACAGAGGGCGCCCGAGGGTTTATCGCCGCAAATGTGTGGTAATTGCTGCGAGCAGATAACGATTCGCACGGATGCGAAAGGAGGGGTCGGAAATGGCCCAAACGAGCACAAAAAGGAACTCGCAGGCTCGCCGCAAAACGACGGGACGGTCGAACGGCTCGGGCCGATCGGCAGCCTCCACTCGGGGCTCGAGCTCGACGCGAAACCGTCAGCAGCGCAATGGAAGGAGCACTGCAAAGAGCCGAAGCTCGGGAGCCGCGCGGAGCAGCTCGCAGACCACTAACCGCTCCCGCACGCAGCCACGACGCTCTGGTGGGACTGCGGGGCCAGATTCCGTCAAGCAGTTTGCGTCGAAGGGCAAGGACGCCGTCGCCGAGGGAGTTCAGAGCGGTGGAAAGACGATCTCGACCGTCGCAGGCAAGGTGAAGGGACCGGCACTGGCCGCGGGCGGCGCCGCTCTGGCTGGGTTGGCGGGTGGCATGGCTGTGCAGTCGAAGCGCGACTCGGGACGCAAGATCCTGGGGATGCGACTCGGCAACAACGTTGGCAAGGCCGGAAAGGACCTCGCCGACGCCGGCCAGAGCGTCGGCCGGTTTACCGAGAACCTCGGAGAGTTTGCAGCCGAGATGCGGAAGACGCGTGAGGCGATCGACAATCGAGTGAAGCACCGCTCCCCGGTTGAGGTCGTGTTGCAGGCTCTGACTGCGCGACGCTAGCTGTAGTCGCGGGTTCGAACCCCGCCCCGATGTTATGAGAGGCCCGCCAATGCGGGTCTCTCTCGTTTGCGAACGGTTCTGTGACTCTCGTTCGGGCTTCGTTCTATGCCAGCCACAGACGCACGCCCCGAACCGTGAGGCGATGGAGGGACGCCGTCATGCTCCGCCAAGAATCGCTCCCACGAGGTTGCCGCGCGCGGGCTAGCTCAACCTTCCCTCAACACTCGCCCGGGTTTCAGCGATTCCATCGCCGGGGTAGAGCGGGTGGAGCGAAACACGGACGTTCAGAGGGGGACCTATGAAACTCGACGGAACGGAGGGAGCCCGGTGTCCATCGTCACCATCCTCATCATCATCATCCTGGTGCTGGTCGTGCTGTACCTGCTCAGGCGGGTCTTCTAGGACCTGGCCGGAGGAAGGTCAGCGGTGACCATTACGGTTTGCCGGGTGGCGGAGTCTTCCGAGCCCCCAGCTGGGTCGAGGGAAGGGCGCATTGCGTTGAACGAGGCCTTTTCCCGGGATCTCAACGAGCGAAAGGCCAAGTGGATTGAAGGAGGCCAAGTAGTTGCCGGCTTCCGATGTGAGTGCTGGCAGGTTGATTGCGGCGTCCGCATACAACTATCCGGACGGGAATGGCAGGAGGTTCGCTCGCGACCGGAGCGCTTCGCAATCGCGCCAGGGCACACAGCAATCGAGGTTGAACCGGGCGTTGAAGAGGTGGTCAAGGAACACGAACACTTCTGGATTGTCGAAAAGCGCGGCGAGGCGGGTGACGTAGCCGCAAAGCGGGCTTAGGCGGTGTGTCCGAGGAGAACGACCTCGACGTCTCGCTCCACAAGCTCGGCGTTGCCTGACGCCCCTTCACTTCACCTGCTCGATGGCGGGTGATTCACGCCGATCGATGAGGTCGAGCACGGCCTCCTCGATTGGCCTCTGGATCTCGGGCCAGTCCGCGGGGTCCTCCGGCAGGCGCTCGAACACCCCACCCACCGTCAGCCCACCGTCGAAGCGGTCGAAGACCCGCGGGTCGATGTAGGAGGCGCGGCAGACGGCGGGCGTGTTGCCGAGGTAGTGGGACACCTGCTTGACGGCGTCGCGCTTGGCGCGGTTGCGGCCCCCCTTGGTGCTCATGTCGCGCTCCCGGGCGGAGCCGGCGAGCACGACGGCGGCCAGCACCGTCGCGTTCCAGGTGCGGAAGTCCTTGGCGCTGTGCTCCTCACCGACGACAGCCTTGATGTAGTCGTTGATCTCGTCCGAGCGGACGTCCCGCCACTCCTCGCCGTTGCGATAGGCGAGTAGCTCATGGCCCCCGCCGGGCCGGCCGCGGAGTGTCTTGACGAGGCCGGCGATTGACCGGTCCCCGACGACCTGGACCCTTCTCTTCCCGCCCTTCGCCTCGTAGTCGAAGACGACCTTGTCCCCGGTGACCTTGACGTGGCGCTTCCGCATGGTCGCCAGCCCGTAGGTCTCATTCTCTTCCGCGTAGTCCTCCGAGCCGATGCGGAAGAAGCCGCGGTCGAGGAGCCGGACGGCGCAGGCGAGCACGCGCTCGCGGGAGATCTTCCGCCTGCGCAGATCACGCACCACCTGTTCGCGCAGCATGGGCAGCGAACGCGCGAAATCCACCATGTCGTCGAACTTCTGGCGATCGCGCCGCTCGCGCCAGAGGTCGTGGTAGCGGTACTGCTTCCGTCCCCTGGCGTCGATGCCCGTGGCCTGGATGTGCCCGAGCGGGTCGGCGCAGATCCAGACGTCCTGCCAAGCGGGCGGGATCGCCAGCGCCCTAATCCGCTCGATGATCTCCTCGTCATCGATCCGCTCGCCGATGCTCTCGTCGAGGTACTCGAAGCCTTTCCCGCGCCGACGGCGCGAGATCGCCGGAGCGGCACAGTCGACGCGTCTCAGGCGCGACATGGTGTTGCACGGCTACCCGGCGGAGGCGGTATTTAGCCCGTGCCCATTCGAACGCGAGGAAGCTGCTCAGCGTCGCGCTGAGGCCTCCGTGGCAGAGGAACGCGGCAAACGTGCTGAGGTTGGCTGACCTTCATGAGGAGCGAGCGGCACGCAGCCGCTTTGAACGAAAAGCGGCGGTTCCCCCGGGGCAAGGCAGGGAACGCCACTCGGGATGGAGCAGCGCCGTGCTTCGCAGCTACGCTTTTGCCATGAGGCGCATCTGCTTCACCGTTGTCGGCGCCTACCTCGCGGTCGCTTTGCTGGGCCACGCCCTGGAGCGGTCGGGGGTGGCGGCATGCGACTGCCGAGAGGACTGTTGGTGCAAACGCCCCGGCCTGAACCTGTTCAGCTGGGCCTTTCCGTTTAGGCACAGCCGGCCCTGCTAGCGGTTTCCCCCGGCCAGGATCGGAGGGATACTGCGTGGGCGATGTCGGAGGAGAACGTTGAGCTCGCTCGCGCTGCCATTGCCGCACTGAATCGGAAGGACTTCGATGCGGTGTTTCGCGACGCATCCCCAGATGCAGAGATCGACCTGTCCCGGGCCGTCGGACTCGACCAGGGTGTCTACTCCCTCGATCAGTTCCGCCGCGTCACGGAGGAGTTCTCTAAGAGCTGGGAGTCGGTTCGGTACGGGGTGGACGACTACATCGACGCCGGCGAGCACGTCGTGACGCCATTTACGAACCTTCTACGCGGCCGTGACGGGATCGAGGTCCAGGCCCAAGGCACCTGGGTCTGGACAATCCGCACCGGCTCGATCGTGCGGCTCTGCCTCTACCAGGACCGCGAAGAAGCCCTCGAAGCCGCCGGGCTCGAGGAGTAGGCGATGTCCGAGGAGAACGTCGACGCATTACGACGGTCCAATCAGGCGTTTAACGACGGTGACATGGATCGATCGCTCGAACTTTGGGATCCAGACGCCGTCTATTACGAGCAGCCCGGGAACCCACTGGACACCGCTGACGTGCTCCGCGGGCTTGATCAGATTCGCGCCTCGTTGGCTTCCTACCTGGCGGAGTTTCCGGACTTCCACTCGGAGATAGACGAGCTGGTGGACGCCGGCGACAAGGTCGTCTGCGTGCAGCGGTGGACTGGCACAGGGCGGAGCAGCGGCCTATCGGTTGACTTGGAAGAGGTCATCGTCTTTACCTTCGAGAACGGCAAGATCATCGAAGGAAGGGTCTACCCGGATCGCGCAAGCGCCCTTGAAGCCGCAGGGCTGTCGGAGTAGGCGATGTCGGAGGAGAACGTGAAGCTTGTGCGCCAAGCAGTGGAAGCCCTTTTGCGGCGCGACCGGGACGCCTGGTTCGCGATCCACGATGAGGACTTCGAAATCGTGCCCATCCGCGATTGGCCCGAGGGTGCCGTGCGCGGTCGCGAGGCTGGCTGGGACTTCAGCATGAGGATCCGCGACAGCTTCGAGTGGGTCCCGATAGAGGTTGAGCACGTTGCTGCCGGGGCCGACAAAGTCTTGGGTCATCTGCGATACGAGTTGCGGGGAGCGGGGAGCGGCGCCGAGGTCGAGCTCGATCAGTGGTTCGTCGTCACGGTCCGTGAGGGGAAGTTCCTTCGCTTGCAGTGGTTCACGGACGGAGTCGAGGCCCGTAAGGCCGCCGGGCTGTCGGAATAGCTGCTTTGGACGAAAAGCAGCTATCCGCTGCATGGAAAGCAGCGGTTTGCCAGTGCACTCCTGCTTCTCGCGAAACGAGGCACTACCCGAGTGAGTCACTAGACGCTGATTCCTGGCACCCGGCTGAGCGCCGTCACAACAAGTGCTTTAGCCAGACCGGCGCACGGTACGGTGGGCCGATGCCGTACGGGCTGAGCGACGAGGAGATCGAATGGATCCGGGAGGGCTATCGCATGTTCCGCGAGGGCGATCCGGCATTCATGGAACGCTACGCACCCGACGCCAGGTTCAGCATCCCCACGACGCTGCCCGCAGGCGGCATCTATGAGAGCCCGTTCGAGGCGATGGAATATTTCACGACCCTCGCGGAGCTGTTCGAGGGTGCGTCTCCCACCCCCGAGGAGTTCCTGCGGGTCGAGGATTGGATGATCGTGTTCGGGACCTTTCGGGGGCGCTCGCGCCAGACCGGGGAAGAGCTCGCTGCGCGCTTCATGCATTCGTTCCGAATGAGCGGTGAAGGAGCCACCCTGACCGAGCAGAAGGTCGTCTCCTTCGAGCTCTTCATAGACACCGCCGCGCTCCTTCGCGCTCTCGGGCGTTCTGCCTCCGGCGAGTAGCTGCGGACGCTGATTTGCGCCCGCCTTCCAAACCGCCTCTTTGGACGAAAAGCAGGAGCCAACCTGACCACGGCGGTGCGGGGTGTTGACCCAGGCGTTGACCCGGACCCAGGACGCTGGCCCGCCCGGGCCGCTGCGGCACAGAAAAACCGCGCCGTAGCGGGGCTTTCCTAAGATGCCGGAGGAGGGACTCGAACCCCCGACACGCGGATTATGATTCCGCTGCTCTAACCGACTGAGCTACTCCGGCGGGGCGGCAAATCGTAGCGGCGGGCTACTTGGCCAAGGCGTAGCGCAGCTCGAGCATTCCGGTGTCGAAGGTGCGGGTCCCGAGCAGGCGCATGGACCTGCTGATGGGGCGGGAGAAGAGTGGCTTGCCCGATCCCAGGACGATCGGGACGATCGTGACCCAGAGCTCGTCGAGCAGGCCGGCATCGGCGAGCTCGGACGCCACCGGGCCGCCGCCGACCACCCAGAGGTCCCGGTCTCCGGCGGCGGCGGTCATCTCTGAGTGGATCTCCGCGACCGGGCCGTTGTGGAAGCGAATGTCGGCGCCCTCGGCGACCGGCAGCTCGCGGCTGGTCAGCACCCAGCTGGGGCGGTCGCCGTAGGGCCAGTTGTGGCCGAGGATGAACTCGTAGGTGGATGAGCCCATGACGAGTGCGCCGGTTCCCTCGACGACTGAGTCGATCGAGCCCTCGACGCTTTCGCCTCCGCCCTCGTAGTTCGGCTCGAAGCCGGTCAGCCAGTCGATGCCGTCGTCATCGGTGGCGATGTAGCCGTCGAGCGTTGCGGCCGCGAAATAGATGGTCCGTGCCACGGAGGCGGATTCTTTCAGCGCCATAAGCTCCCGGAGGTGAGCGCGGATCTGGATCGGGCGGTCGCCGCAGTGGTGCGGGATTGCCTCGCCGTGAAGGAGGGCGAGGAGGTGCTTGTGGTCTGCAACCCGGCGACCCAGAACATGGGGGAGCTGCTGCGCAACGAGGCCGCCGATGTCGGGGCGGAGGCCGTGCTGGCGGTGATGTCGGAGCGGGCCTCGCACGCGGCTGAGCCGCCGGCGACGGTTGCCGAGGCGATGGCCGCCGCGGATGTCCTGCTCGCGCCCACCGTCCAGTCGCTCTCGCACACGGCGGCGCGGAAGCGCGCCAGCGAGAACGGCGCCCGCGCCGCGACGCTGCCCGGGGTGACCGAGGACATGCTGGCCCGCGTGATGAGCGCCGACATGGAGGGGCTTCGGAAGAAGGGACATGCTGTGGCCGAAGCACTCGAGGGCGCGTCGGAGGCCCGCATCACCGACGCGAACGGCACCGACCTGCGGCTCGATCTCTCCGGGCGCGAGGCGATCCCCGACGCCGGCGAGCTGACCGAGCGCGGCGCGTTCGGGAACCTGCCGTGCGGGGAGGGCTTCATCTCACCGAAGGACGGCAACGGCACGCTGGTTATCGACGGATCGATGGCCGGCGTGGGGCTGGTTGACGAGCCGGTCGTGCTGGTGGTCGAGGGCGGCCATTTGACCTCGGCGCGCGGCGGCCAGGGGATGGCGTTCATGGAGCTGCTCACCGAGCACGGCGATGACGGCACCAACATCGCCGAGCTCGGCATCGGGACCAACGAGAAGGCGAAGCTGACCGGCGAGATCCTCGAGGACGAGAAGATCCTCGGCACCTGCCACATCGCCTTCGGCGCTTCGGCCGGAATCGGCGGGACGGTTCAGGTCCCGGTCCACCTCGACTGCGTGGTCATGAAGCCCACGCTCGAGCTCGACGGCGAGGCGATCGTTCGCGACGGAGAGCTGCTGATCCCATGAGCGGCGAGATGCCGCTCGTCGCTGTCCCGAACTTCTCCGAGGGCCGGAACGTCCGCGTGATCGGCGCCCTGGAGGCGACCTTGAGCGCACACGCCCGAGTTCTCAACCGCCACTACGACGCCCAGCACAACCGCTGCGTCTTCACGATGGCGGCCGAGCCGGCCAAGCTCGTCGAGGCGCTGGTGGCGAGCGCCGCCCACGCCATCGACCTGATCGACCTCCGCTCCCATCAGGGCCTGCACCCGCACGTCGGCGCCCTCGATGTCTGCCCGGTCGTCTGGCAGTTGGACGATCGCCACGAGGCAGCGGTGGCGGCCGCCCGCCAGGCCGCCGAGGGGATCGCCGCGCTCGGCATCCCCGTCTTCTTCTACGGCGAGCTTGCGACCAGCCCCGAGCGCCACGAGCGCGCCTACTTCCGCCAGGGCGGACCCGCCGAGCTGGCGCGCCGGATGGGTTCCGGCGAGCTCATCCCGGACCTCGGGCCGGACGAGCCCCACCCGAGCGCGGGCGCGACCCTGGTCACCGCCCGCGAGCCGCTCGTCGCCTTCAACGTCGAGCTCGATACCTCGAACCCGGAGATCGCCCGGGAGATCGCCGCCGATCTGCGCGAGGCGGGAGGGGGCCTTCCCGGAGTTCGCGCGCTCGGGCTGCCTCGCGAGGGCGAGCGCACCCAGGTCTCCATGAACATCCACGACCCGTACGCCGTCACGCTCGCCCAGGTGGTCGAGGAGATCTCGCGTCTGGCGGAGCGGCATGGAGCTCGCGTCATCGAGGCCGAACTGGTCGGGCTCGTTCCCGAGGCGGCCGTGGAGGGCTATCCCGATGAGCCGCCGATTCGCAATTTCGACCCGATGCGTGACGTGATCGAGAACGTTCTCGGCTAGCCTCCGTTTCCCCATGGCGCAGACCAAGAAGAAGCGTCGCCGCAAGCACCGCGGCACCCAGGGCGGCCGAATCGACACTCGCCCTGCGCGCGGTCGAGCGCGGAGCCGCGCCGAGGCGCAGAACCAAGCGCGCAGCCGGACGAAGAAGAAGAAGGGCAAGCCCGGCGTGCGGACCCCGCAGCCGCCGAGCTGGTCGAGCTCCCTCAAGAAGGGCGGCGTCGCGTCCATCCTGTTCGCCGGGATCCTCTCCCTGATGGGACAGAACCCGATCCTCGCGCTGTTGAGCGCCCTCGCCCTTGGTCTCGCCTTCTACGTCCCGATGGCCTACCTGATGGACCGCTTCTTCTACAACCGCTTCCTTCGGAAAGAGGCCCAGAAGCGGCAGGAGCGCGAGACCCGCCGTACCGGCGGCCCCCAGCAATCGGAGGGTTAGGCCGATGGACGTCCGCATGTTCACGGTCGGCCAGATCGCCGAGAACTGCTTTCTGTTCCGGAAGGACGGGTCGGACCACGCCCTGATCGTCGATCCGGGCGACGAGGCCGATCGGATCCTCGCGGCCGTGGAGGAGCTCGGCTTGACGATCGACGGGATCCTCCTCACCCACACCCACTTCGACCACATCGGGGCGGTGGCGCCGATCGCGAAGGCGACGGGGGCGCCCGTCTGGTGCCCGGAGATCGAAACACGGGTCCTCGCCGACATCAACTCCTACGTGCCCTGGCCCGGTTTCGGCCCCTTCGAGAGCTATGAGGCCGATCACACCGTGAGCGGCGGCGAGAAGCTCGAGCTGGCGGGGATGGAGATCGACGTGATCTTCACCCCAGGGCACAGTCCCGGCCACGTCACCTACTCCGTCCCGGACGAGGCCGCGATCTTCTCCGGCGACGTGCTGTTCCAGGGCTCGGTGGGGAGGACCGACCTGCCGGGGGGCGACTGGGCGACGCTGCTCGAGTCGATCCGCACGCTGGTCGACTCGCATTCCCCCGAGACGACGGTCTACCCCGGCCACATGGGTGTCACCACACTGGGCGCCGAACGGGCGACCAATCCCTTCCTAGCCGAACTCGCTTCCTAAAAGCCGATTAGGCTCGGCAGATGAGCGAGAAGTTCAAGGCCCCGCGGGGGACCTTCGACGTCCTTCCGGAGCAGCAGCCGGTGCGGCGCCGCATCGTCGAGGTCGCGCGACGGCGGTTGGAGGGGGCCGGCTACGGCCGGATGGACACGCCGGTCTTCGAGGAGACGGACCTGTTCGCGCGCGGAGTCGGCGAGTCGACGGACATCGTCCAGAAGCAGATGTTCACCTTCGAAGACCAGGGCGGGCGCTCGCTCACCCTGCGCCCGGAGGCGACCGCCTCCGTCTGCCGGGCCTACCTCGAGCACGGCATGCAGACACGGGCGCAGCCGGTGAAGCTCTGGACCGAGGGGCCCTTCTTCCGGCACGAGCGCCCACAGGCCGGCCGCTACCGGCAGTTCACGCAGGTGAACGCCGAGGCGATCGGCTCGGACTCCCCGCTCGTCGACGTCGAGCTGATCCTGCTCGCCGGCGACGTCATCGCAGAGCTCGGGGTCGAGGGCGTCCGGCTCCGGCTGGCGAGCCTCGGCTCGCCCGAGGCTCGCGCCGCCTACCTCGGCGAGCTGCGCGAGTACCTGCGCTCCCATGAGGGCGAGCTCTCCGAGGAGGTGAGGGGCCGGATCGACGCGAACCCGCTGCGCGCCTTCGACGCGGACCACGAGGGGACCCGCAAGGTGATGGCGGATGCGCCGACGCTGCTCGACCGGCTCGATGCCGCCGACGCCGAGCACTTCGAGCAGGTCAAGGCCCTTCTCGACTGCAACGGCGTCTCCTACACCCTCGACCCGACCCTGGTCCGCGGCCTCGACTACTACACCCGCACACTGTTCGAGTTCGAGTGCGAGCGCCTTGGCGCCCAATCGGGCATCGGCGGGGGCGGCCGCTACGACGGTCTGATCGAGCAGCTCGGGGGCCCGCCGACGCCAGGCTGCGGCTGGGCCCTCGGGGTGGACCGCATCGCCCTGGCGCTCGAGCAGCAGGCAGGGGAGGGCGAAGGCGGCACCGAGCAGGAGCGAGACGGCGTCTTCATTGTCGCCGAGGAGGTCGGCAGGCAGCGCGCCCTGGCGCTCGTAACCGAGCTCCGCCGCGCCGGGATCCCGGCCGACCTCGACCTCGCAGGTCGCGCCCTGAAGGGTCAGATGAAGCAAGCGGACCGGGTCGGCGCCCGCTACGCCCTGATCCTCGGAGAGGATGCCAAGGCGAATCTCCGCGACATGGACTCTGGGGAGGAGCGGGAGGTCGACCCGGCGACGCTGGTTGAGACACTCTCCTCGCCATGAGCGAGGGATTCCCAGCGCTGCGGGCCAATTCCTACCGCGACACGTGGTGCGGGCAGGTCCTGCCCGACAAGGTCGACTCCGAGGTCCGCGTCGCAGGCTGGGTCCACCGGCGCCGCGACCACGGCGGACTCGTCTTCATCGACCTCCGAGACCGCACCGGGCTGGTTCAGCTCGTCATCAACCCGGACGAGGCTGGGGAGGCATTCAAGCTCGGCCACGAGCTGCGGGCCGAGGACGTCCTCAGCGCGAGCGGCCCCGTGGTCAAGCGTTCGCCCGAGACCGTCAACAAGGACCTCCCCACCGGCGAGGTGGAGATCCGGGTGACCGACGCCCAGCTCCTCTCCGACGCGGACACACCGCCCTTCGAGATCGAGTCCTTCTCGGGCGAGGTGAGCGAGGAGACGCGCCTGCGCTATCGCTATCTCGACCTGCGCCGTGACCGGATGAGGCAGGCGATCGAGCTCCGGCACAGGGTCGCCGCGGCGATGCGGGAGTTCCTCTCCGGTGAGGGCTTCCTGGAGATCGAGACTCCGGTGCTCACCCGATCGACGCCGGAGGGAGCCCGCGATTTCCTCGTCCCAAGCCGTCTGCAGCGAGGCAACTTCTACGCCCTGCCCCAATCGCCCCAGCTCTTCAAGCAACTTCTCATGATCGGGGGCTTCGAGCGCTATTTTCAGATTGCGCGCTGCTTCAGGGATGAGGATCTGCGCGCGGACAGGCAACCCGACTTCACGCAGCTGGACATCGAGATGTCCTTCGTCGACACCGACGACGTGATCGAACTGAACGAGCGCCTCTTGGCGCACGTGCTGGCGGTCTGCGGCGTCGAGGTCGAGCTGCCGATGAGGCGGCTGCCGTATGACGAAGCGATCGACCGCTACGGATCGGACAAGCCCGACCTTCGCTTCGGCCTGGAGCTCCACGACCTCACCGAGGTCTTTCGGGGGTCGGAGTTCAACGCGTTCCGCCAGGCGATCGAGAGCGGCTCCCTCGTGCGCGGGCTCAATGCCGGCAAGCAGGAGATGTCACGCGCCGACCTCGATGGGCTGGTGGGCGAGGCGACCGAGCTGGGCGCCAAGGGACTGGTCTGGGCGGTGGTGGAGGCCGATGGATGGCGCTCGCCTGTCGCCAAGTTCCTCTCCGCGGATGAGATCAAGGCGGCCAACGAGGCGCTCGGGGCGGCCGAGGGTGACGTCATCCTGCTCGTCGCCGATCAGCCGCTGCTCTCCGCCGAGGTCCTCGGCGAGCTGAGGCGCCGTCTGGGCGAGCGCCTCGGGCTGATTGATCCGGAGGCGAACGAGCTCGTCTGGATCGTCGACTGGCCCCTGCTCGGCTGGGCACACGATGAGGAGCGCTGGGACCCGCACAACCACCCCTTCACCTCCCCCGACGGGGAGTTCGATCCGGCCGATCCAGGCGCCGCCAGGGCAAAGGCCTATGACGTCGTCTGGAACGGATGGGAAATTGGTGGAGGCTCGATCCGTATCAGCGACCCCGAGGTGCAGCGACAGGTGTTCGAGGCGATCGGAATCGACGAGCAAGAGGCCGAGGACCGCTTCGGCTTCCTGCTCGACGCGCTGCGCTACGGAGCACCGCCGCACGGCGGGATCGCCTACGGCCTGGACCGGATGGTCGCCATGGCGTACGGAACCGAGTCGATCCGCGACGTGATCGCCTTCCCGAAGACTGCCTCGGGCGGCGACCCGCTGACGGGCGCTCCCGCGCCGGTCGACGAGCGCCAGCTGCGCGAGCTCGGGATCTCCATCAGAGGCGGGGGCGGAAAGGGCTAACGGGCATGGAAGGGCGGCCTCCCTCCGACGGCGACGATCTGTTCGAGTGGACGGATGCGCCCGCGCGGCCGCCCCGCGAACCGAGTGAGCCCGGGACCGGCGAGCGCGAGCGGCCCGGTACGGGAGAGCGTGAGAGCCTCGGCACCGGCGAGCGCGACCGCGTTGGCACCGGCGAGCGCGAGAGGCTGAGCACCGCCGAGCGCCGCCGGATCCGGGGGGACACCGGCGAGTTCGAGCGCAGCGGCCGACGGCCACCGCCGGGACGCCGCGCCCGGCGCCGCGACCTGCCGGCACGGGTGAGGCGCCGCCAGGACATCATGGTCGGCGGAGCCGTCGTCGTCGTGATCGTCCTGATCATCGTGCTGATCTCGGGCGGAGGCGGCAGCAGCGCACAGCCGATCCCTCTCAAGCGCCTGGTCGGCCAGACGATCGTCGCGAAGCTCAGCGCGAAGGGCCCCGACCAGGACCTGATCAAGCGGGTGCGCAAGGGACAGGTCGGCGGGTTGATCGCCTTCGAGAGCGATGGGCAGAAGCTGAAGTCGGACATCCAGCAGCTCCAGGCCGCGGCGAGCGCGGGCAACAACCCGCCGCTGTTCGTGATGATCGATCAGGAGGGCGGGGACGTGAAGCGCATCAAGACCGGGCCGCCGACGATCTCGCCCGCCGATCTCGGCAAGAGCGGCGATGAGGGCCAGTCCAAGGACCAGGGCCAGCAGACGGGCTCGTTCCTGAAGGGCCTCGGCGTCAACGTCGACCTTGCCCCGGTGCTCGACGTGGCGCAGTCCAACACCGCCGACTCGATCAAGAGCCGCACCTTCGGCTCGGACCCGGACACGGTCGCCACCGTCGGCGTCGCCTTCGCTCAGGGCCTGCAGGACGGGGGGACGGTCGCCACGGCGAAGCACTTCCCCGGACTCGGCCGCGCCACCGTCAATACGGACGACAACGCCGTGACGATCGCGGCCACCAGCGATCAGCTCCAGAGCGACCTGAAGCCCTTCAAGGCGGCTGTCGACGCGGGGGTCGGCATGGTGATGGTCTCCACGGCGAGCTATCCGACCCTGGGGGCGAAGAAGCCCGCCGCCTTCTCGCCGACGATCGTCAAGACCCTGCTCCGCGGGCAGCTCGGCTTCGGTGGCCCGGTGATCACGGACGACCTCGAGGGCGCGGCGGTCTCAGGGACCATTCCGCCCGACCTGGCGGGAGTCAGCGCGCTGCGCGCCGGCGACGACCTCCTCCTCTACGCGACCCATACGAGTACCTCGGCGAAGGCCTTCGGCCAGATCGTCAAGGAGGTGAAGAGCGGCCAACTCGACCGCTCGGTGTTGCAGAGCGCATACGACCGGATCACTGATTTGAAGGACAGCCCCACTGGATAGGGTCCGGCCGCAGATCCCCATCCACATACTGGGAGGCAAAGGAGACCGATGAACGATCTCTTCAAACCCGACGACACACGCGACGCGCTGCGCAAGATCGGAGGGCTGCTGTTCGGCCTCGGCGCGGCGATGATCTACATCCGGAAGGGCCCGTTCCTCACCGTCAATCCGAGCCAGTGGGCCAGCTTCCCGATGTTCCTGGTGCTCGCGATCCCGGCGGTCTATCTGTACGGCGCGGTCCTGACCAGGCCCCGGACGGGAGAGCTTCGCTCGTGGCAGCTCGTCCATAGCGTCTTCGGCCTGATCTTCGCCGTGCTCGCGCTGTCGCAGTTCGTGCACCTGATCGGGGGCAATTCGAACGCTCCCCTGAACCTGTTCTGGATCTTTCTGGTGGTTGCGGGGCTCGCCTTCTACGCGGGTGCTGTCGTCGGGGTCCGGGTCCAGTTCCTGCTGGGAGGGATCGCCCTGATCATCTCCTGGACCGCCCTGTGGGACAAGCTCCTTTCCGGTGGCGTCGGCGCCCACTGGGGTGTCTACCGGGGCCTGCTCGGCCTGATCGCCATCGGCCTGCTCGCCGGGGGTCTCTACCTGTGGCGGAACAACCCGGGAGGGGAGGAGGTGGCTGCGACCGCGACCGGTCCGTCCGGGGACCTCGGACTGTGGAAGGCATCCGAGCTTCTCACCGCGGCAGGCATCGCAGCTGTGGTCGCCTGCAGCCTCGGAATCACGGCGCTCGGCAACCTGAACCCGCTCGGCACCGGCACGCCGCCGATCGAGACCACCAACGCCTGGGACGTCCTGCTGCTGATCGTCTCGATCGGGCTCGTCGCGATCGGCTCGCAGATCGGCGTGAGGGGGCCGGTCTACGTCGGGGCGATCGGGCTGGTGCTCTTTCTCGTGATCGCCGGGCTCGATCTCAACTCGACGCCGCCGCACCCGTTCAAGCTCGGCGTCTGGCCATGGGTCCTGCTCGGGCTCGGGGCGATCGGTATCGGCCTCAGCTACACCCGTGAGGCGAGCCTCGGCGATCAGCCGCGGAATCTCGTACAGACCCTGCGCGGTAGATAACTGACCTCCGAGGAGCTCGCTCGCCGTTTCCTGGCCGCACTCAGCGATTGCGACCAGGCGGCGGTGGGCGAGCTCGTCCATCCCGAGGTCGAGATCCGCACGGAGCGGACGGTGCACCACGGTCGGGAGGCGGCGATCGAATGGGCCGGGAAGGTCTTCGACCATCTGGTCCGCCGCTACGTCCCGGTGGAGATCGAGGAGACGGACTCGGGGGTCCTGGTCCACGCCGAGCTCCAATACGTCTGGCGCGAGAGCGGGGAAGTGGGGGACACCTCGCGGGTCGCGATCCAGCTCGGGATCCGGGACGGGCTGATCTCCTCCTGGTACCTGGTCGACGAGCCGGGCTAGCCCCGGGCCGATGCTAGGGTTGAAAACAGGCCCGAGCCTGTACGCGAACCGCTCCAAACGTTGACCCAACACAACTGGCTTGGGGGTCGATTTCCGCCGGTCCCTCGGGGTTGGCGGTAGACCACCACCTATGCGACACGGGTTACCAAGCCGGGGCGGAAAACGGCAGGCTGGAGCCTCTTAAGCTAAGCGGCCACCAGGCCGCACCACTTCGGAGCGGAGGGCGAAGCCCGTAGCGACTTGAGTTGGGCGGCCGCTCGTGGCCGCGACCTGATGGCGAAGCCGTGAACCGTGACCTCATAGAGCAGTACCTGGCGGACGACAGCCGCCGCGGGCCTGCGCCCGACGGCGCCTTCAGCGGCTCCGCGGGCGGCGCGCCCTGCGGCGACCTGGTTCGCATCTCCCTCCTGGTCCACGACGGTCTGATCGAGCGGGTCAGCTTCGAGCGGGAGGGCTGCGCCGCGAGCGCCGCGGCGGCCGCCGCGGTTGCCGAGCTGGCCGAGGGGTCCTCGGTCCTGGAGGCGGCGCGGATCGGGCCCGATGATGTCGAGGCCGAGCTCGGGGGGCTTGCCCCCACCCATCGCCACGCCGCCGTGCTCGCCGCCGACGCGCTCCATCGCGCCCTCTCCGGATTGACGGGATCGGGGGTCCCGCTTGCCGATCGGCCCGCTGACGGGGAGCGTGTGCTCGTCGCCCTCAGCGGCGGCGTCGACTCGGCCGTCGCCGCGCTGTGCGAGCGCGAGGCCGGGCGCGACGTCGTCGCCGTCACCCTGAAGCTCTGGGCCGATCAGCGGACCGACGGCGAGAAGAGCTGCTGTTCGCCCGAGGCGGTGCTGGGCGCCCGCCGGGTCGCCCACTCGCTGGGAATCCCGCACCTGACGCTCGATCTGGAGCGGGAGTTCCGGGCGGGGGTGGTGGGCCCGTTCCTGCGCGGCTACGAGGAGGGCCGCACTCCCAACCCCTGCGTGCTCTGCAACGGCGAGCTGCGCATCGACGCGATGATCGCCCTTGCCGATCGCCTCGGCGCCTCCAAGCTCGTCACCGGCCACTACGCGCGCATCGCCGACGACGGGTCGGGTCCGCTGCTGGCCGGCGCGGCGGATGGGGCCAAGGACCAGACCTACATGCTCTCCGCCCTTGCGCCGGAGTCCCTCGCGCGGCTGCGGTTTCCGCTCAGCGATCTCACCAAGCCGCAGGTCCGGGAGCTCGCCGGGGACGCCGGCCTCGAGGTTGCCGGTCGTGCCGAGAGCCAGGACCTCTGCTTCCTCGCCGGTCAGGGGAAGCGCGAGTTCCTTCGCCGCCACGCCGGGCTCGAGGATCGGCCGGGCGAGGTGGTCGATCGCTCGGGCCACCGGCTCGGGGAGCACAACGGACATCACAACTTCACCGTTGGCCAGCGGCGCGGGCTCGGAGTCGGGGGCGGCGAACCGCTTTACGTTTTGGCCAGTGACTCCGCCACGAATCGCGTCGTCGCCGGCAGCCGCGACCAGCTCGCGACGAGCCGTATTCGGATCCGGGACGCGAAGCTCCACCGCCCGGCCGAGCGCGTCGACGGCGTCCGGCTCCGCTACCACTCGCCCCGAAGGCAGTGTCGCGTTGAGGTGAACGGCGATCCGAGAGAGGCGATCGTCGCCCTGGCTGAGCCGGTGGATCGCGTCGCTCCGGGCCAGGTCGCCTGCCTTCTTGATGGCGACCTCGTGGTCGGCCACGGCACGATTGTGTAGCCAGAGCCGACCTCACGGTCCAGTTCTTAGACTGGTCGCGTGAAGGTCGACGAGATCCGCAAGACCTACCTCTCGTTCTTCGAGGAGCGGGGCCATCGGATCGTGCCCTCGGCCTCGCTTGTCCCCTCCGTGGATGACCCGTCGGTGCTGCTCACCACCGCCGGGATGCAGCCGTTCAAGCCGTACTTCAAGGGTGAGGAGAAGCCGCCCGCCCCGCGGGTCGCGGACGTTCAGCGCTGCTTCCGGACGGTCGACATCGACGAGGTCGGCAATACCGCCCGCCATCTGACCTTCTTCGAGATGCTCGGCAACTGGAGCTTCGGCGACTACTTCAAGGAGCAGTCGATCGCCTGGGGCTGGGAGCTCTCCACGGAGGGCTTCGGCTTCGATCCCGAGCTGATCTGGGTGTCGGTCTTCGAGGGTGACGAGGAGCTCGGCCTTGGGCCGGACGCAGAGGCGATCGAGATCTGGCGCTCGATCGGCGTCCCGGAGGAGCGCATCGTGGCGCTGCCGCGCTCGGAGAACTTCTGGCAGGCGGGCGACACCGGCCCCTGCGGGCCCTGCTCGGAGATGTACCTCGACCGTGGCCCGGAGTTCGGCCGCCCCGACGACCGGCCCGGCGACGACACCGATCGCTACCTCGAGTACTGGAACCACGTCTTCATGACCTACGACCTGGCTCAGGACGGCTCGCTCAGCGAGCTCCCGATGAAGAGCATCGACACGGGGATGGGCCTCGAGCGCATGGCGGCGGTCCTCCAGGGGGTCGAGTCGGTCTTCGACACCGACTCCCTGCGGCCGATCGTCGACCTCGCTGAGGAGCTGTCGGGCCGCTCCTACACCCAGGATGCCCCGACGACCCGCGCGATGCGCATCCTCGCGGATCACTCTCGGGGAGCTGCAGCGATGATCGCCGATGGCGTGGTGCCCTCGAACGAGGAGCGCGGCTACGTCCTGCGACGCATCATGCGCCGCGCGATCCACCGGGGCCGCTCGCTCGGCCTCGAGGCGCCCTTCATGGAGAAGTTCGCTGGGCGCGCGCTCGAGATCCTCGCGCCCGCGTACCCGGAGCTCGAGGCCGAGCGGGACACGGTCATGCGCTGGGTCAACGACGAGGAGGAGAGCTTCGGGCGCACGCTGGACCGCGGGATGCAGATGGTCCGGGACCTGATCCGCCACGCGCACGAGGACCGGACCTCATGGATCGACGCGGACGACGCGTTCAAGCTGCACGACACCTACGGCTTCCCGTACGACCTGACCAAGGAGCTGCTGGCGGAGGAGGGCCTCTCGGTCGACGACGAGGGCTTCGAGGAGCTGATGGAGGAGCAGCGCACGCGCGCCCGGATGGGGACCGCGACCGCCCACGGCTCCGAGGACCATCACGGCGCCGTGCTCAGCTTCGCCTCGGAGGCACCGCCCTCGCGCTTCGTCGGCTACGAGAAGCTGCGGGCCGAGACCAGCCTGCTCGCGATTCAGGGCGACAACGGCAAGGCGCTCGTCAAGCTCGAGGAGAGTCCCGTTCTACGCCGAGGGCGGCGGCCAGGTCGCCGACGCGGGCGAGGTCCGCTGGGCGGCGGGAAGCGCCCGGGTTGCCGACGTCTACCGGATCGGCGAGGACCAGGCGGTCGAGCTCGACGGCCCGAGCGACGGGCTCGAGGCCGGCGGCCGCGTGGAGGCGGAGGTCGACCACGTCGCGCGCTTCGCCACGATGCGCAACCACACCGCGACGCACCTCCTGCACGCGGCCCTCCGTGAACGACTCGGGACGCACGTGCGCCAGGCCGGCTCCGCGGTGCGGCCGGACAAGCTGCGCTTCGACTTCACCCACGGCGCTCCGCTGAGCAACGAGGAGCTCCGGGACGTCGGCGATCGCGTCAACGACTGGATCAAGGAGAGCCACTTCGTCCGCGCCCTCGAGATGTCGCGCATGGACGCCGAGCGGCTCGGCGCGATGGCGCTGTTCGGCGAGAAGTACGGCGACTGGGTCCGCGTGGTCGAGGTCGAGGACGTCTCGCGCGAGCTCTGCGGCGGCACGCACGTGCCCAACACGGCCGAGATCGGCATCTTCGCGATCTCCTCCGAGGGCTCGAGCGCCGCGAACGTGCGCCGGATCGAGGCGCTCACCGGCCCGGCCGCGATCGACTGGTTCCGGTCGCGATCGCGCGAGCCTGAGCGAGATCGGCAGGATCGTCGGCTCCGAGCAGGACCCGGTCGCGGGCGCCCGCCGCCTGGCCGAGCGCCTTGGGGAGCTCGAGGCAGCAGACCAAGAAGGCCGGATCCGCCGATCTCTCCAAGCGGGCCGAGGAGATGGCCGCCACCGGCCAGCGGATCGGCGGGGTGACGGTCTTCGTGGGAAGGGGCGACGACGCCGACCAGCGCTCGCTGCTCGATCTCGCCGACCGGATCAAGTCGCGCGCCGGCGAGGCCGCGGTGGTGCTCGGCGGCGCGGCCGGACGGCAAGGTGGCGCTGGTCGCCAGCTTCAGCAAGGAGGTCACCGATCGCGGGATCTCGGCGGCCGAGGTGATCCGCGAGGCCGCCCAGATCGTCGGCGGAGGCGGCGGAGGACGCGAGAACGTCGCCCAGGCGGGCGGCCGCGACCCCTCCAAGCTGGACGAGGCGCTCTCGGTCGCCCGGCAGGCCATTGAGGCCAAGCTCGCCTCCTGATGCGAGTATGCGTCCGCCCGCGGACTTGCACTCGGACTGACGGCTTCCGCGGCGCTTGTCGTCGCCAGCGTCCGGCTGCGGGTCGAGCCGCGAGGTCGTGGGGGATCGCGACCGTCGCGATGGCAACAGCCCCCGACTACCTGGACCCTCAGCTTGCCATACTCGACGGAGGCGGCCGAGGCCGACTGGCTCGCATACACGCCGCTGCTCACGTACCGACACAAGACCGGATCGGCTGGGACCGAGTTGATACCGGGGCTCGCGCTACGGCTGCCGCGGATCTCGCCTGGCGGTCGCCGGTATCGCTTCGCCCTGCGCAAGGGACTCGTCTACTCGAACGGCTCGCCAGTTCGGGCGAGCGACTTCGAATACACGGTGGAGCGCGCGCTCCGTCTCCGCTGGCCCGGTCGCAAGTTCATCACCGACAACATCGTCGGGGCGGCAGACGTACGCCGCCGGCGACGCGCGGCAGATCTCCGGCATCAACTCCGACGACGCGCACGAGAAGGTGAGCATCGAGCTCCGGCGGCCAAACGGGGCGTTCGAGGATGTGCTGGCCCTGCCGCGCACTCGGCCTTGTGCCGGCCGGCACCCCGATGCGCGACATGACCGCGAACCCGCCGCCGGGGTCGGGCCCTATCGGATAGCCGGCGTCGTGCCGGAGCGCGCGCTGGGCGATGGTGCGGAACCCGAGGTTCGCCTCGTTGGGGATTCCCGATATCCCCGACGGGAACCTCGATCGGATCTTCGTGCGGATCGAGTCCAGCCCAGAGGCTGCCGTCGACAAAGTCTTGCGTAACCGCGCGGACGGGTTCGACCCTGGCAGCGCGCTGCCGCCGCGGACGTTGGCCCGTGTCCGCACGGTCGCCGTCGGCCGCTTCGACAGCGTTCCGATCCCCTCGACACTCTTCTTCTTCCTGAACACGCCGAGCCGCCCTTCAATAGCGAGCTCGCGCGCCGAGCGGTCGTCACGGCTCTCGACAGGCCGGCCATCGCTCGGCTCAGCAAGGGCTCGCTCCTGCCCGACTGCTACCTGCTGCCCGAGGGGATCGCCGGTCATCCCTCATCCGGCTGTCCCTTCGGGTCTGCCGATGACAACGGGGACCTGAAGGCTGGCCGCCAGCTGGTCGCGGCAATCCGGCACGGGGAAATCGCCGTGACCGTCTGGGTCGAGAACAACGTTCCCGCAGCGCGCTTACGGCCGAGCCTACTACGAAGCTGCTGAATCGGCTCGGGTTCAGGGCGAGGCTCGCGTACGCCCAGAGTCGCGAGGGATTTTGGTGTCCACCGCAACCAGAGGTCAGAGCCCCAAACCGGATTCGATAGCTGGTTCAACGACTTCCCGAACCCGACGGACTTCTACAGCGTCCTCAACGCATCGGAGATCGGCGGCCCTCAACGGCCGAACCGGGCTCGCGTCAACGATGTCTTCATTCAGCAGCAGCTCCAGAAGCTCGATGCTGGTCCCCGCCCAATCCTCGACTCGGTCGCGGGCGACTGGAACAATCTCGATAGTACTCGGCCAAGAAGGCCTACCTCGCCGTGTTCGGGACGCAGCAGGTGCCGAAGCTGATGAGCGCCGAGTGGACTTCAACGCCGCAGTGATCCATCTGCTATTCCTGAGCGACTGGAGCACCTGGTCCCTTCACTAGCCCGGCGCGCCGCCGCGGAGTACTCGATAGCTTCTTGCGGGTGCTCGCCCTCGATTACGGCACCGCCCGCTGCGGCTGTGCGATCTCGGACCCGACCGGGACCCTCGCGCGGCCGCTCGAGGCGGTCGAGCCACCCGATCCTGAGGCGATTGCCGCTGTCGCCTCGCGTGAGGGAGCCGAGCGGGTGATCGTCGGCCTGCCGACCACGCTCGGCGGCGAGGAGGGCGAGCAGGCCCAGCTGACCCGCGCGTTCGCTGCCGAGCTGGCCGATCTGCTCGACGTGCCGGTCGAGACCTACGACGAGCGCCTCACCACCCGGATGGCCGATCGCAGCGCCCGCGAGGGTGCGCAGGCCGACCGCGACTCGCTGGCGGCCGCCCATCTGCTGGAGAGCTACCTGAGCGAGGGACGGCCGAGTGACAGAGGATCGCGGAGACTGGGTCGTCGACACGGAGGGGAACCTGACCCCGCCGGGTGGCGACGGGCTGAAGCCGCCGACGGATGAGTTCGGCCGCGACGACCCCGCCTCGATCGAGCGCGAGCGCCGGCGCCGCGAGCGCGAGCAGCGGCGCGGCAAGTCGAAGAAGCCCCGCAAGGTCGCAAAGGCGCCGAAGCAGACGAGAGCACCGAAGGCGGCCACGCAGCGAGCCCGCCGCGGCTGCGCCTCCAGCCGAGCCCGCCGCGGCTGCGCCACCCGTCCAGAAACCTCCGAGACGCTCCGTCAGGGAGCGGCTCAGCCGAGATGGGGGCGATCCTCGGCCTCCCAAGACCCGTGGCGGGCCGTACACGCGCCGCCGTTTCCTCGCGCTCGGCCTGGTCCTCGTCGGCGTCCTGGTCGCGTGGTTTCTGATCGCGTTCTTCCAGCCTCCGCCGTTCGACCCCGGCAACGGGTCTGGCGAGGCGATCGTCACCGTGCCCGAGGGCGCCACGGCCAGCGACGTGTCCGACCTGTTGACGAAGAACGACGTGGTCTCGAACGGGACGCTGTTCGAATGGCGCCTGAAGCTGGCGGGTGACACAGGCAACATCCTGCCGGGCCGCTACGTCCTCGCGCACAACATGAGCTACGGGGCGGCGATCGACAAGCTGACGAGTTCGGGCGGACAGGTGAACGTGACGATCCCGGAGGGGGAGGACCGCACCCAGATCGCGGCGACGATCAAGGACCTTGGCCTGAGCGGCGACTACCTTGCCGCCAGCAAGAGCTTCAAGGGGTTCGACCCCAACAAGTACGGGGCCAAGAACCCCAAGTCGCTGGAGGGATTCCTGTTCCCGGCCACCTACCAGCTCGATCCTGGCTCGAGCGTCGACCAGCTCGTTTCCGAGCAGCTCCAGGCCTTCAAGCAGAACATCGCCGGCGTCAACATGTCCTACGCGAAGTCGAAGAACCTGACGGTCTACGACGTCCTCACGATCGCGTCGATGATCGACAAGGAGGTGCAGATCCCCTCCGAACGCCCGCTGGTCGCCGCGGTGATCTACAACCGCCTCCACCGCGGCATGCCGCTCCAGATCGATGCGACCACCCGCTTCGAGTTCCACAACTACACGGGCGACATCACCGAGTCCCAGCTTCAGTCGCAGTCGCCGTACAACACGCGGATCAACGCCGGCCTCACGCCGACCCCGATCGGGAACCCAGGGCTGTCCGCGATCAAGGCGGCAGCGCAGCCCGCCAAGGTCAACTACCTCTACTACGTCCTCAACGGGAACAACAGCGGGCATCACTGCTTCACCGCGAGCGGGGCGGAGTTCAATCAGCTCGCCGCTGCCTACCGAAGCGGCCACGCCACGCCGAACTGCCGGAGCTGAGTTGGCCGTTAACCGGCTCGCCGTGCTGGGGCACCCGGTCTCGCATTCGCGCTCGCCGGCGATGCAGACCGCGGCTCTCGAGGCGCTCGGGCTCGCCGGCGAGTGGGCCTACGAGGCGATCGATGTCGAGCCCGATGCGTTCGAGGAGCGGACGCGAGCGCTGCCGGGGGAGGGCTTCGCCGGCGTCAACATCACCATCCCGCACAAGGAGGCGGCGCTCGCGCTCGCGGACGAGGCCTCGCGGGCGGCGCAGGAGATCGGCGCGGCCAACACGCTCAGCTTCGCCGGAGGGCCCATCCGGGCCGAGAACACCGACGCGACAGGGCTCGTCGCCGCGCTGCCGGCACCCGTCGGAGGGAAGACGGCTCTGGTGCTGGGCGCCGGAGGATCGGCTCGCGCCGCGGCCTGGGCGCTGGCCGGGGAGGGTGCCTCGGTCTCGGTCTGGAACCGCACCGGCAGCCGGGCGGACGAGCTGGCCGGCGACCTGGGGGGTGAGGTGACGGCCGTCAGCGGCGATCAGGCGCGCGCCGGCGCGTACGAGGTGATCGTCAACTGCACCGCGATCGGGATGCACGATGAGGACCCCTTCGAGCATCTGCCGCTCGACCCAAAGCGCTTCAACGTGGAATTGCTCCTCGTCGATCTCGTCTATGCGGGATCCGAGAGCCGGCTGGTGGCCGAGGCGCGAAGCCGCTCCGCGGAGGCGGTCGATGGCCTGGAGATCCTCGTACGGCAGGGGGCCGAATCTCTGCGCATCTGGACGGGCATGGACCCACCGCTGGACGTGATGCGCGAGGCCGCGAGGCGCTGAGAGCGCCCTGCTAATTTTTCGTTAGTGCCGAGACTCAAGCTCATCTCGGGAGGCCTGAAGCTCATCGACGGGGTCGCCAACGGCGTCCCCTCGTCTCCTACGGAGCAGCTTCCCGATGCCGACGCCTTCGACGCGTATTCGCGGACCGTCTCAGGTGTTGCCGAGACGCTGACCCCATCGGTCGCTCATCTGGCGGTCTTCCGCCGCACCCGCCGAGGCAGGGCGGAGGGCGCCGGCTCTGGCGTGGCGATCTCCTCGGATGGCTACATGCTGACCTCCGCCCACGTCGTGGCAGGTGGGCATCGGGTCACCGCCTCATTCTCCGACGGACGCGAGCTGCGGGCCGAGGTGATCGGGGCCGACGCCCTCTCGGACCTCGCCGTGGTTCGCGCCGAGGCGAGCGATCTCTCGCCGGCGCAGCTGGGGGATGCGGACGAGCTGCGCGTCGGCCAGCTGGTGGTCGCCATCGGCAGCCCGATGGGGCTCGCCGGAACGGTCACCGCGGGCGTTGTCTCCGCTCTGGGCCGATCGCTTCCCACCCGCTCCGGGTCGGCCGGCAGGCTCGTCGAGAACGTGATCCAGACCGATGCCGCGCTCAATCCCGGCAACTCGGGCGGAGCGCTCTCCGACGGGCTCAGCCGGGTCGTCGGAGTCAACACCGCGGTCGCAGGCATCGGGCTCGGTCTGGCGGTGCCGATCAACGACGCCACCCGCCAGATCATCTCCGCCCTGATGAAGGAGGGCCGAGTGCGGCGCGCCTACATCGGCATCGTGGGCGGCTCGCGGCCGTTGCCCCCAAAGGTCTCCACCCGGCTCGGCCGCGACAAGGGAATCGAGGTCGTCGAGGTCGTCTCCGGGAGCCCCGCCGCCCGCGCCGGGCTGCGTGCCGAGGACCTGATCGTGGAGGTCGACGGCGAGCCGGTGGCCGACGTGGGCGATCTGCAGCGTCTGATGGTCGCCGAGCGGATTGGTCAGGGCGTCGTGGTGACCGTCGTCCGCGACGGCGACTCCCTCAAGCTCGATTTGATCCCCCGCGAGCTCGAGACTTAGCGCTCGTTTTCGAGTTCCCCAGCTTCCGGATTGCCTTGGCCGCGGCCTTCGCCGAGAGGACGTTGATCCGGGCAGCCACCTTCCCGGACGAGGCAAAGAGCATGCCGATCGTCGCCGGCTCCTGGGGCAGCAGGTCGAAGAACGCGGGCGCGTTGCGGCTCGCCACGCCGAGCAGGCCGAAGGTCGGGATCTCCAGCTGGGCATTGATCTTGGAGAGGACCTGCAGCGAGAGCTGATCGCCGACGTGAAGCGGCTCGCACTTGGGCTTTCGTTGCTTGCAGAGCGGCGACGCCACGACCGGGACCTTCTTGCCGCCGACGAGGATCTCGACGGTCAGAGAGCGCCCGGTGGGCGCCGGGGGCGTCGTGGTGGTGGGCGCGGGCCGCGTCGTCGTGCTCCCCGTGGTCCCCCCGCGCAGCGCGTGCTGGGGGACCAGGGCCGCCGCGAGCGTGGAGAGCCCGAGCAGGATCAGCATCACGATGAGCAGGCGGCGGGCGGCCATCAGGGGGAGAGGTCTGGACTCATGGGGCTCTCAACGATATGGCCGCCGTCGTACTGGACGCCTCCCTCGTCGCGCTCCTGGGCGTCGTCACGGTCAGCGACCTGCGGACACGGCTCGTCCCCGATGCGGCACTGGTCACCAGCCTGGCGATCGCCCTGCCCGTCTGCCTCCTCTCGGAACCCGGCGCCGTACCGGAGCGACTGGGGGCGGGGGCCGGGGCCGGCGGCTTTCTGCTCGCCGCCGCGCTGATCCGGCCGGAGGGCATGGGCCTCGGGGACGTGAAGCTCGCCGGGGTGCTCGGGATCTACCTCGGGACGCAGGTCATCGAGGCGATCCTGGTCGCTTTCGCGGCGGGCTCGGTGGCGGGGCTGGTTCTGCTCGTGCGGCACGGCTGGTCGGAGCGCGACCGCACGATCCCATTCGCCCCGTTCCTCGCCATCGGGGCCCTGGCGGCCATCGCCACGCAACCCTGAGCCCGAGGCCGCGGGGCGCGTACATCTACGCTCCGGCCGTGACTTTGAGGTTCACAACGGCGGGCGAGTCCCACGGACCCGGCCTGGTCGCGATCGTCGAGGGCCTCCCTGCCGGGCTCGAGCTCGATCGCGAGACGCTCGATCGCGACATGGCGCGGCGCCAGCTCGGCCATGGCCGTGGCGGCCGCATGAAGATCGAGAGCGACACGGTCGAGATCCGCTCGGGCCTTCGCCACGGCCGGACGCTGGGCAGCCCCATCGCCGTCCTGGTTGCCAACCGCGACTACCCGAACTGGGATGAGCGGATGAACCCCTGGCCCGTCGACGCGGAGGTCGAGGAGTCGCACCTCCCACGACCTGGCCACGCGGACCTGGCGGGACTTCAGAAATTCGGCTTCACCGACGTCCGGAACGTCCTGGAGCGCGCCAGCGCGCGCGAGACCGCGGCGCGGGTTGCGGCGGGCACGATTGCGAAGGGGTTTCTCTCCGCGGTGGGCGTGAGCATCTTCAGCCACGTGATCCAGATCGCCTCTGTGAGCGCGCCTGAGCGCGACGACCTCGCGCCCGAGGACTTCGAGGGGGTCGATGACTCACCCGTCCGCTGCCTGGACGCCGAGACCTCCAAGGCGATGGTGGCCGAGATCGACCGCCTGCGGAAGGAGAACGAGTCGCTCGGCGGCAAGTTCGAGGTGCGCACCTTCGGCCTTGTGCCGGGAATCGGCTCGCACGTCTCCTGGAGCGAGAAGCTCGACGGGCGTCTCGCGCAGGCCGTCTGCTCGATCCAATCCGTCAAGGGGGTCTCGCTCGGCGAGGGCTGGGACGTTGCGGGCAAGCCCGGCTCCGAGGCGCATGACGAGATCTTCTATTCGGAAGAGCGGGGCTGGTACCGGGAGACGAACCGGGCCGGCGGGCTGGAGGGCGGCATGACCAACGGTGAGCCGCTGGTCGTGCAGGCCGCGATCAAGCCGATCTCGACGATGACGCAGCCACTCCGCTCGGTCGACACCGAGACGAAGGAGCCTGCGCAGGCGATGCGGGAGCGAACGGACTCGACGGTGGTTCCGGCGGCGGCTGTCGTCGCAGAGGCGATGGTCGCGCTGGTCCTGGCCGGCGCCTACCGGGAGAAGTTCGGCGGTGACCACATCGACGACGTGCTCGCATCGATGGCCGCGTACCGGGAGCGGATCGGATGGCGGAGGTAGCCGCGCACCACGGCATCGTCTTCATCGGGTTTATGGCCGCGGGGAAGACGAGGGCGGCCCAGGCGGTCGCCGAGCGACTCGATCTCGGGGTGATCGACACCGATGATCTGCTCGAGGGCGAACTGGGCGAGTCGATCGCGTCGTTCTTCGAGCGCGAGGGAGAGATCGAGTTCCGCCGCCGCGAGGAGCGCCTGGTCGTCTCCGTGCTCGATGCTCTGGCCGGTCAGGTCGGCGGGCCCGCGTCGGTGGTCGCCCTGGGCGGAGGCACGATCGAGAGCGAGGCTGTGCGCCGTGCGCTGGGAGAGCACCTGCCGGTCTGGTGCGACGTCGACGAGGAGGTTGCCTGGGAGCGCGCGTCGGGATCCGGCCGGCCCCTGGCCGCCGATCGCGAGGAGTTCTCCGAGCGATTCGCTCGCCGGAGCCCCCTCTACGAGTCGCTTGCCCGCGCGATCCTGCCGTCCGCGGCCCGGGACGCCGCGGGTCCGGCCGCACCGTGGCTGGCCGCGATGCAGGGCGCTCCGGCAGTCCGGATGGTCTGGGCCGACTCGGAGAGCGGCTCCTATCCCGCTGCCGTCGGCGAGGGCGCGATCGGCCTGCTGGACGATGCCCAGGAGGCCATTCCGGACGCCCTTCCCGCGCGGACGTTCTGCGTCGCCGATGATGAGGCGCTCCGGCACCACCGGACCCTGCTGCCGCGGGCCGAAGCGGTCATCGGCGTTCAGGGCGCCGAGACCTCGAAGACGATCGCCGAGGCCGAGCGGATCCTGAGCGAGCTCTCATCCGAAGGCGCGAAGCGCGACGATTGCGTGCTGGCGTTCGGGGGCGGGGTGGTCGGAGACCTCGGAGGCTTCTGCGCCGCCACCTACCAGCGTGGGGTTCCCCTCATCCAGGCGCCCACGACCCTGGTCGCCCAGGTCGACTCGGCCTACGGCGGCAAGACCGGAGTCGATCTCCCATCTGCGAAGAACTACGTCGGCGCCTTCCATATGCCGATCGCCGTCCTGGCCGATCCCACGACCCTGTCGACTCTTCCCCATGAGGAACTCGCCGCCGGCTTCGTGGAGGTAATCAAGACCGGACTGATCGCCGGCGACCCGCTCTGGTCCCGGGTCAGGGCCATCGAGGACCTCGACCCGGCGGCGATGGGCGACGTGGTCTTCGACTGCGCGAAGACCAAGATCGAGGTCGTGGCCTCGGATGAGAGGGACTCCGGGCGCCGGATGGTGCTCAACCTCGGGCACACGGTCGGCCACGCCATCGAAGCCGAGACGGACTACAAGCGCTACCGCCATGGTGAAGCGGTGGGCCTCGGCCTGCTGGCCGCTCTCCGCCTCTCCGGCGCCGACGCGCTCAACGCCGAGGTGGAGGGCCTTCTCGCCTCGCACGGATTGCCGGTCTCGCTCGATCCGTCCGTGAGCACCGACGGCGTGCTCGAGGCGATGGAGCGAGACAAGAAGCAGAGCCGCGAGGGGCTCGGATTCGTGCTGCTCTCGGAGCCGGGAGAGCCGCGGTGGGGCGAGCTCATCCCGCCGGATAGGGTCCGGGCGGTGGTGGAGGAATTGAAGTGAGCGCGGTCACGCGCAACCGCGTCGAGGTGATGCACGGCGTCAACCTCGACATGCTGGGGAGCCGCGATCACGACATCTACGGGGACTTCACGCTCCGCGAGCTCGAGGTTCAGATCAAGCGCCATGCGCGGGAGCTGGACCTCGAGGCGGCCTTCTTTCAGAGCAACTCGGAGGGCGAGTTCGTCGAGCACCTGCATCGGCTCCCGGAGCGGGCGGACGCGGCGCTGATCAACGCTGGCGCCTGGACGCACTACTCGTGGGCAATCCGCGATGCGCTCGATCTGACCGGCATCCCGACCGTCGAGGTGCACATCTCGGATATCTCCAAGCGTGAGGAGTGGCGCCGACACTCGGTCTTCGAGGGCCTCGACCTGGTCATCGGCCAGATCTACGGGAAGGGGGCCGACGGATACAACGAGGCCCTGGAGCTGATCGCCGAGAGGCTGGGCGTGTGACCCGGGGAGAGCGGCTCGCCAAGCTGGTCGCGGAGAAGGAGCTCGACCAGTTCTTCGTCTCGGAGTTGATGAACGTCCGCTACCTGACGGGCTTCGCCGGGACCAATGGTGCCTGCCTCGTCGGCGGTGAGGAGCTCATCTTCTTCACGGACTTTCGCTACACGGAGCGAGCCAAGACAGAGGTCTCGCCGGAGTGGGAGAGGCCCGAGGCAGAGCGGGAGTTGATCCCTCAGATCGTGGCGCGGATGAAGGGGAGAGTCGGCTTCGAGGACGCCAAGCTCAGCGTCCGTCAGCTCGCCCGGCTGGAGGCTGCCGCCTCGGACGATGTGGAGTTCGTCCCGGCGGGTGACCTCGTCGAGCAGCTTCGCGCGGTCAAGGAACCCGACGAGCTGAAGAGGATCGCCGCCGCTGCCGAGCTCAGCGATGGGGTCTACGAGTGGGCGATCGAGCGTGGCTTCGTGGGTCGCACCGAACGCGACGTCGCCCGAGCGGTCGAAGCTCGCATCCGCGAGCTCGGCGCCGAGCCTTCGTTCCCGCCCATCGTTGCCACCGCCGAAAACGGCGCGCTGCCCCACGCGGAGCCCGGCGAGCGGGAGATCGGGGCCGGCGAGCTGGTCGTCTTCGACATGGGGTCGCTGCTCGACGGCTACTGCTCCGACTGCACCCGCACGTACGCGACCGGCGAGGTCGAGGGCGACGCGCGGGAGGTCTACGAGCTGGTTCTGCGAGCCCAGCAGTCCGCTCTGGAGGCGGTTCGTTCGGCTGCCAGCGGGAAGGAGGTCGACGCCGTCGCTCGCGAGATGATCTCCGAGGCCGGTCACGGCGACCGCTTCGGACACGGGCTTGGACACGGAGTCGGGCTGGAGGTGCACGAAGCGCCACGGCTCGCGGCAACCTCGGAGGACGATCTCTTCGAGGGCAACGTCGTCACTGTCGAGCCGGGCGTCTATATGCCCGGTGAATTCGGCGTCCGCATCGAGGACCTGGTTGTGGTGACCGCCGACGGCCACCGCAACCTGAGCGGGTTGCCGAAGGATCTCCAGGTGGTGGATTGACGGCTTCGCCATCAGATCGCGCCTACGAGCGGCCGCCCCCCTTCAACGCTTAGAGGGGTGATTTCAAACCGCCGCTTTGCATGGAAAGCAGCGGTCTTCACGGGATACTGCCTGGGCGATGTCGGAGGAGAACGTGGAGGCTGTGCGGGCGATCTATGAGCGATTCAGCGAGGGCGACTTTCGTGCCAGCGCCGATCTGTTCGACCGGCATGTGCACTTCTCGATGATGCCGGACACTCCCGATGCCGAGGATTATGTCGGGGTCGAAGCGGTCGCGACGGCGACGCGGCGCTTGTTTGAGACCTGGGCAGATCTCAGGATGGAGGCGGAGGAGCTGATCGCCGCTGGAGACACGGTGCTCGTAAGCGTGCGCCAACGCGGCGTCGCACGGCTCAGCGGCGTTCCGACTGAAGCGCATTACTTCACGCTCTGGTCCTTTCGCGGTCGCAAGGTGATCCGGATCGAGAACTTTCGGGATCGAGCGGAAGCCCTCGAAGCCGCCGGGCTGTCGGAGTAGGCAGCTCACGACTTCATGCGCTCCCGTTTGCCCCCTCCTCCCGTCTGGGAATCATCTCTGACGCGAGCGGCCCTTCGGGCGAGACGGCTCTGCGCCTAGGCCCGACCCCTAGGGTCAGGCGCAGAGAACTTGGCCGGACGGGTCGCTCGCCTCTACTTATGCGCGAGATACTGCGTGGACGATGTCGGACGAGAACGTCGACGTGGTGCGGCGCGGGTAGCCGGCGCCCTCGCTCCAGCTAGCTAGGGGGCTGGACTGAAGCTGGCCACCCTGGGAGCGGTATAGCTCACGATGCCTGAGTCGCAGCTGCCCCCCTGTGTGGGGCTGGTCGCCACCAGCCGAATGGTCCCTGTCGCAGCGCCCTTGCTCGACACTCGAGTGATCAGCTGAAGCAAATCTGCTGTGCCGTTTGAATCCGCTTCATCACCGGTCAGCGTCAAGCTGTACCTCCCCTTCTTGAAGGGCTTGAAGCCAACGGCGCCGGGGTATGGAATGAAGCCGGGCTGGGCGAAGCCACCGACCGCCCCCGACTCAGCGTTGAAGGGGCCGACGAAGGTTGTGGTTCCATCGGGGCAGAAGAGGGCTATCGCGCGGTGCTTGAGGTTGGCGACGTAGTCGGGCACCAGCTTGCCGCCCTTGCGCCTGAATTGAACCTTGAGCTGGATGGTTGGCGTTTGACCGCCGACGCCCTGGGTCGCCACGGCCCCCTCATACGCCTTCTTCTCCTTCCCAGCGATCGCGGTTTGCGGGGCGACGGCGAGGATGGCGCACATCGCCGCGATCACAACGAGCGTCGTCCGGCCAGATCGCATCGTTCCAGTCCCCTCCCCCTATCGGTCTTACCGTGTCGCCCACGCTAACGCAGCCTGCAGCTCAAGGTCAAGTGCAGGGTGGGTCGATTCTCAAACTGCCGCTTTGGACGAGAAGCGGCATCAATCGCTCGAGTCTCATAGTTCGTAAAACACACTGGTGTCTGACCTCGAGATCTTTCTGACGGTGGCCGGGGCCGGTGTGCTTCTGGTCGGTCTCGCTCGACTGATCAGCCCCGCCCCCTTCATTGACGAGAGTTGGAACTTCCATCTGCCCGGCGGGTTTCGCGGAAAGCTCGCCACGGTGATCGGCGTTGTGGGTTGGCTCGCGCTGATCATCGGAGTGCAGTGTGCGATCGGCATTGCAACGGGCGGCTTCGGCTTTCATGGCCCGGGCGGTCATGGCCTCGGCGCCCATGGCCTCGCCTCTCATCATGGCCCCGCCTCTCATAAGTGAGTTACCCAAACTCGCTTCCTGAGGACGCGTGCCACCGCCCAACCGGCGGCCTTTCGAGCTAGCAATCTTTGGTTGGCACCCTCCCCTGCGCCGCGGGATACTGATCAGGTCAAGTCCAAGCAGAGGAGGAACCAAATGCGGCGGTGGATCAAAGGAATGGTCGCGGCCGGTGCCCTGACGGTTGCACTCGCATTTCCGGCTGGAGCTGGAGCGCGAACGCAGTGGATCTGCACGGTCGATGGTCAGCCGGTCGTGTTCGTGTCTGCGGGCGATGCTGCGCACGACGGGCTCACGCGGGCGAACAGCAAAGCAGGGGTCGTGTTCCAAACTCATTTTGGTGAGGAGAACTGCCACGTAGAGTGACGCGGAGAGCGCGGAGTCCTCGAAGCCGCCGGGCTGTCGGAGTAGGCGATGTCGGAGGAGAACGTCGAGATTGCGCGCAAGCATCTCGACGCCCTCAACGCATTCATGCGAGGGAAAATCTCCAGCGAAGCCTGGCTGGCCCTCTGGGACGAGGAGGCGGAGTTCTATCCCTTGCGGGCTCAGTTGGAGGGCGAGTCCTATTTGGGCCATGACGGGCTGATGCGATTTGTGGCCGAGCTGACGGAGGACTTTGAAGAGGTGCGCTTCGAGATCGAGGAGACGCGAGACGCCGGAGAGCAGGTGGTTGGTATTGGCCGGTTCCGGGCTCGCGGGCGAGCGAGCGGCGTCGACATCAACGTCCCGGTTGGCGCTGTTCAGAGGATGAGGCGGGGCAAGATCGTCTACACGCGTTTGTTTTCGGAGCCAGCAGATGCCCTCGAAGCCGCCGGGCTGTCGGAGTAGTCAGACCGCTGCTTTGGACGAGAAGCGGCCATTTGCCAACGGCGAGATGTCCCGGTTTTTTTTGCGCTGAGCCATCCGGCGGTTTTCTGAGTCGCAGCCTCGGCGCTGGGGCCCTCCCCCCGCCAAACGCACCTTGACGGTCAGATCACGCTTCATCGCTTTAGGGAGGGCCGGTGCGGCCGATATCCATGTCGGAGCGGTCCTCGTTCCCCTAAGGGGGCCGCTCCTTTGTGTTTCGCTGGTACTTCGCCGGTAGTTCTCTTCGCATATTTCGTTGTTTCCTCACAGGAGCGGTCCCTAGCCATTGGCACCTGCGACGAGCCACAGGCTTCGACGGGGGCCGCTCCCTTTTCTCTGCGGCATCTTTGGGGCGTCATCGCATCCTTCGACGGCGCGCGCAGGCGACCACTCGGGCGGTCTTTTGAGCGGGCGGTCTTGGGCTGGCACCCTCCCCTCCGCCGCGAGATACTGCGTGGGCGATGTCGGATGAGAACGTCGAGCTGGCTTATCGAGCCTTTGATGCCATCAACCGACGCGACCTCGGGGCTCTTCTGGTACTGATGGACGACCACGTGGAGGTCGTCTCCCGTATCGTCTCGATGGATAGCGGCTTGCATGGCCATGACGGAATCCGCCGCTGGTGGGAGAACTGGTTCAACGTCTTCCCCGACTACAGCATCGAGGTTGTCGACGTGGGTGCGCTTGGAGACCGGATCGTCGCAGCCCTGCGCGCTCTCAGCAACGGTGCGGGGAGTGACGTGCCCTTCGAAGACACGATGTGGCTCGCAAGCCGATGGCGGCGCGGGAAATGCGTCTGGTGGCGCACTTTCTACACGCGGGATGATGCCCTCGAAGCCGCCGGGCTGTCGGACATCGTTACCCGACGCCGCGCAGCCGAGCGCCGCGGACTCGCCGGCACGGCGACCATCGCACGCGAGGAGCTGGTCGGCGAGTCGACGGTGAGGAACTGGCTACGCTAGGCCCGAGAGCGGGGGCTTGAGAGAACACGGGAAGAAGAGGCGAGCTGATGGCAACCCCGGAGACGTCAGACCAATTCGAGGCTCTCTTGGTCCGGGTTCGGGATCACGCGGAAGCCGTTGCTGCGCGACTTTGGGCCAGCGAGTCCGTTGGCAATGAGCGAGACGAGGCGAAGATCGGTGACGCCCGCATGGTTTGGCACGCGTCGGAGATTGCGCTCGGGATGCTCTCGTCCGGCTACGTGCCCAATCGCGAGGCGATGCTTCAAGTGGCCGACCTTGTTGATGATTGGCGGCAGCGGGGGCTCATCGAGGGACCGCAGGGCTGATGCGCGGCACGATCGTTCAAGCGCGGCAACCGCTAATCGGTCGTGGTCGAGCTCGACCACGATCCGGTCGCGCGGATACCCTTGGGTCGCGGGAATCGCCTCGAGCACCTCACGGCGCTCGGCTGCGTCCATCGTTTTTTTGAGCGCTGTTTTCACGCCGACTCCATCGGCGGTTTGCGAGACTGCGCCTGAACGCTTGCGACCCTCCCCTTGACCCGTAGATACTGCGTGGGCGATGTCGGAGGAGAACGTCGAGGTGATTCGGACCGCGTATGACGCCTTCGAGCGGGGCGACCTTGAGGCCGTTTCGCAGCTTCAAGCGCTCACAATCGAGTGGCAGACCAGCGTTGAGGACCCCGACGCGGCCACCCACCGGGGACGGGTCGCCGTGAGGCGCTACATCGAGGGGTACATGGAGACGTTCCCCGGACTTCGCGCCGACCTTGAAGAATGCGTCGAGGCGCCCGGCGACAGGGTGCTTGCCACCGTCCGGTACACCGGGCGTGCAAGGGCGAGCGGCATGGACATGGACTGGCGGCAGTGGCTCGTCTACACATTCAAGGACGGGATGATTGTTCGAGCCGCGGAGTATTTCGACCGCGACCAGGCCGTCGAAGCCGCCGGACTCAAGGGGTAGGCGATGTCGCAGGAGAACGTGGAGATCGTGCGCCGTGTGTTTGATTCGATCAACCGGGGTGACGTTGACGGAGCCTTGGAGCCGGCGGCGGACGACTTTGAGATGGACTGGTCGAACTCGATTGGCCCCGCGAAGGGGATTTACCGGGGAAAAGAACAGGTTCGACATGCCTGGGCCTCCTTTATCGAAGCCTTTGATGAGTTGCGCTGGGACCCCGAAGAGATCATCGAGGTGGACGAATCCCGGCTGATCGCGGTTAACCATGTCCGGATGCGCGGTCGGGGGAGTGGGATCGAAGTGGACGCCGTGGGCGCTCAGCTGTGGACAATTCGCGAGGGCAAGGGACGAAGCATCAAGCTCTACCAGTCGAAAGCCGAGGCGCTCGAAGCCGTTGGTCTGCGGGAGTAGTCCAGAACTACCGCTTTGGACGAAAAGCACTGCTGCTTTGCATGGAAAGCAGCGCTTTTTGAAATCACACCTCTAGGCGTACAAGGGGGTGGCCGCTAGGCGGTAGCTGGCGCTTCGATCGGCCCGCTGGCCGGCTCCCCACCGCGTCTGATCCGCGCGCCGAGCAGCGGGAAGACCAGCGTGGAGATGATCGCGGCGCCGACCAGCCCGGCGGCCGTGGAGCTCGTCATGTGTCCGGCGCTGATCGCGAGAGTTGTGATCGCGACCACCAATGGGAGCTCGGTCGAGCAGTAGACGGCCAGTGCGAAGCGGTCTCGCAGCACCAGCTCGCTGCGGTAGAGCAGCAGGGCCGGCACGCCACGGACGACCAGGAAGAGGCAGACGAACATCGGCACCTTGAGCATCGCCGTGGCGCTCGACGTGAGCGCATCGAGGTTGAACGCCATCCCGCTGGTGACGAAGAAGAACGGGATCAGCAGGCCGTAGCCGACGGCCGTCAGCTTCGAGTCGAAGACGGAGACCTCCCTGCCGCGGAGGGCCACTCGGGTGATCATCCCCGCCACGAAGCCGCCGAGCAGCAGGTCGAGCCCGAGCTGCGCCGCCAGTGCCACCAGGCTGAAGACGAGCACCACGGCCAGCCGGACGGCGAGCTGGCTCGAGGTCTCGAACGTCTTCTCCACCAGGGGCCAGCCACGCCAGGCCGAGCGGACTGCCGCCACACCGGTCAGAACCGCCACGACGATGAAGATCACAAGGATCACCGCCTCGTGGAGCGGGTGCCCCGTGGACAGGATCAGCGTCACCAGCAGGATGGGCCCGAACTCCCCGACGGCGCCGGCCCCGAGCAGGTAGGTCCCGAAGGTGGTCCGCATCTCGCCGGCGTCGCTGAGGATGGGGATCAACGTGCCGATCGCCGTCGTCGCCATCGCGGATCCGGTGTAGAGGAAGGAGAGGATGATCCCGGCGCCCGCCAGCGCCCCTCCGATCCCGTAGGCCAGGATGAGCGAGATTCCCCAGCCGATGGCGGCAAGCTCCAGCGGGCGCCCCTTGATCCGGTCGAAGTCGATTTCGTAGCCGGCGAAGAAGAAGAGCATCCCCAGCCCGAGGTCCCCGAGCAACGAGGTGGTCGGATCGATGCTCGCGATGTCAAGGCCCTGCGGCCCGATCAGAATCCCGAGCAGGAGCTCCAGGACCACCACGGGGATGGTCAACTTCGGCGAGATGGCCAGGACGATCACGGCGGCCACCGCAGCGGCGATCACCATGACGAGAGCCGAGGTCTCGTCCACGCCGGCGGCCACCACCACACCGGTTGGGAGCTGAGGCATCAGCGGCACTCTAAGCACGCCATCGCCTGGAAAAGGTCCGGCGGCCTAGATCGACCCCGAGCCCGCAGCCTAGAGCCAGCTGCCTCCCCGCGGCACGACCCGCAGCCGCTCGGCGAACTCAGCGGCGACCTCGCCCCCCAACTCGGCGACCGTGTCGACTCCTCGCTCCTGCATCAGCTCGGCCAGCTGTCGCCAGCCGCTGCCCACCGGCGCCACGTTCTGCTCCAGGCCACCCCCGGTGAGTCCGCTGAACTGCTCGGCGAGAAGTCGGGCGTCAGCCCCGGTCAGCTCGCCGAACGGTCTATACCGGTCCCCCACATAGACCTGTCGACCGAGGATGTCGTCGGCCTGATCGGGCATGTCCGCAGTATCCCGCAGGCGCTCCCTTCCCACACGCCGTTCTAGCGGGACTCGGTGTCGGCCCGGTCCAGCCGATCCACGTGCCGAAGCGACTCGTCCAGCAACCTGGCCACGTGCGAGTCATGCAGGGAGTAGACGATCTGGCGGCCGTCTCGGCGGCCCACGACCATCTCGAGATCCCGAAGGATGCGCAGCTGATGGGAGACGGCCGGTTGGGTCATGCCGACTGCCCCCGTCAGCCCGCTGACGGTACTGGGTCCCTGTCGCAGTCGAACGAGAATCCGGACTCGGCTGGCGGTGGAAAGCCCGGCCATCATGCGCGCGATCCGCTCGGCGTTCATAGACACATCTTGACATGCAGATATGTGCATGTAAGCCTCGGATCCGAAGATCGAATTCCTTGACACCCCCAATATCGAGGAGTAGGTTCCCGCCACCGGAGCCGAGTGCATTCACTGATTCGACCGGGCTCCGGGGAGGAGCGAAGAGAGTGGAAGTGCGACCCCACGGATCTGGGTTCACGGGCTGATGTGTCTCGCGATCCCAGGCGAGGTCATCGAGATCGTCGACGCCGAGAATCGGCTCGCGCAGGTCGATGTCGCCGGGGTCAAGCGCAACGTCAACGTCGGGCTCCTGGACGAGGACGGCGACTCCGCCGAGCCGGGCGACTGGGTGCTGATCCATGTCGGCTTCGCGATCTCGAAGGTCGACGAGGACGAGGCGCTTGCGACGCGCAAGCTGCTCGAGGGAATGGGCGCCGACTATGAGCAGGAGCTCGCGGAGCTGAAGGCGAGCGTGATCGAGTGATCAGCCGATATGCCACCTTTGGCCGCCGAAGGCTCCGCCCAGGTTGCGGAGAGAGGATCCCGGGACGATGAGCGACGGCCTGAATCCCCAGTGCGACCACGTGACGGGATGCATCACCTGTGGGGACGAGGCCGTGAAGATGGAAGTCATACGCGTCGACGAGGTCCGCGAGCTGGCGCTGTGCTCAGCCGAGGAGGATGGCCGGCATAGCTCCGTCGAGATCGCTCTGGTCGCCCCGGTGAGCGAGGGCGACCTCCTACTGGTGCACGCAGGAACGGCGATCGCCCGGGTGGAGAGCGAGGTGCCGGCGTGAGCATGAAGTTCGTCGACGAGTTCCGCGACGCCGACCTCGGCCAGGCGCTTTCCCAGCAGATCCTCGAGGCCGTCGAACCCGGCCACCACTACAAGATCATGGAGGTCTGCGGGGGGCACACGCACTCGATCTACAAGTACGGCCTGGACGACCTGCTCCCGGAGAACGTGGAGCTCGTCCACGGGCCAGGTTGCCCGGTATGCGTCATTCCCATGGGCCGCGTCGACGACGGAATCGCGATGGCCACCGAGAACGACGTGATCTTCACCTGCTTCGGCGACATGATGCGGGTCCCGGGCTCCGAGAAGACCTTCACCCAGGTCAAGGCCGAGGGCGCCGACATCCGGATGGTCTACTCGCCCCTCGACGCTCTGCGCCTCGCCAAGCAGAACCCCGACAGGGAGGTCGTCTTCTTCGCGATCGGCTTCGAGACGACGGCCCCCTCGACAGCCCTGACCCTGAAACGGGCGAAGGCCGAGGGAGTGACCAACTTCTCGTGCATGTGCAACCACGTGACGATCGTTCCGCCGCTGCGGGCGCTCCTGGACTCGCCGGACCTCCGCCTCGACGGATTCATCGGCCCCGGCCACGTCTCAACCGTCGTCGGCGCGCGGCCGCTCGAGTTCATTCCGGCCGACTACGGCAAGCCCGTGGTCGTCGCGGGCTTCGAGCCGCTCGACATACTTCAGTCGATCAAGATGATCCTCGCGCAGCTCTCCGATGGGCGTTGCGAGGTCGAGAACCAGTACAGCCGGGTGGTCCCCTACGAGGGGAATCCGGCTGCGCTGCGGGTGATGTCGGAGGTCTTCGAGCTGCGGCCTCATTTCGAGTGGCGCGGCCTCGGGTTCATCTCGCAGAGCGCGCTAAAGCTGAGCGAGGCGTACGCCGAACTCGACGCCGAGCTGCGCTTCGGGGTGCCGGGCGTGCGCGTCGCCGACCCGAAGGCATGCCAGTGCGGCGAGGTGCTGAAGGGCGTCATCAAGCCATACGAGTGCAAGGTGTTCGGGACCGCCTGCACACCCGAGCACGCGATCGGGACCTGCATGGTCTCGCCGGAGGGAGCCTGCGCGGCCTATTACAACTACGGGCGCTTCGCCCGCGAGAAGGAGATGGTCTGATCACGGACGCCGCCGTCAGCGAGCGCGAGCGCAAGGTGCTCGAGATCATCGAGACCGCTCGGGCCAAGCGCCCGCGGTTCAAGGAAGAGACGGTGACGATGGCCCACGGCGCAGGGGGCAAGGCGACGCAGACCTTGATCGAGGGCCTCCTCGTGCCGGAACTGGCCGCCGAAGGCAAGACCCTCGAGGACATGGGGGACGCGGGCATCGTGACGATCGACGGGCTCGGCCTCGCAATGACCACCGATAGCTATGTGGTCCGCCCGATCCGCTTTCCCGGCGGCTCCATCGGGGAGCTTGCTGTGAACGGCACCGCCAACGATCTCGCGGTGGCCGGCGCACGGCCCGCCGCGCTCAGCCTCTCGCTGATCCTCGAGGAGGGTCTGCCCGCCGAGGACCTGCGGGCGGAGGTCGCGGCCATCGCCTCCGCGGCGGAGGCCGCCGAGGTCGAGATCGTCACGGGCGATACCAAGGTGGTCGAGCGAGGCCACGCCGACGGGATGTACATCAGTACCGCGGGAATCGGCAAGCTCGATCCGAGAGCGAGTCTCTCCCCCAAGGCGCTCGAGCCCGGTGACCGCATCCTCGTCTCGGGGACCGTCGGGGACCACGGCTCCGCGATCATGCTCGCCAGGGACGAGTTCTCGCTCGACGCGGAGATCACCTCGGACACTCGGCCCCTATGGCAGGCGGTCGACGCGCTGCTGGACGCCGCCGGACCGTCGCTCCATTGCATGCGGGATGCCACGCGAGGTGGCGTGGCATCGGTGCTGAACGAGCTGGCGCGCGCGTCGGGCGTCGCGATCAGCGTTCGCGAGGGCGATGTGCCCGTGAATCCGTCGGTTGCCGGAGCGGCGGAGATGCTTGGGATCGATCCGATGTACGTGGCGAACGAGGGAAAGCTCGTCGCCTTCGTCGCATCCGACGGAGCCGAGGCCGCGCTGGCAGCCCTGCGCTCGGTGTCCGGCTGCGAGGACGCGGCGGAGATCGGAGAGGTGAAGACGGAGCCGCCGGGGATGGTCCTGGTGGAGACGGCATTTGGCGGCAAGCGGGTGATGGATCAGCTCGTAGGCGACCCGCTGCCGAGGATCTGTTGATGGCTTTGGACGACTAAGCACGAGGAGGAGCGATGGCCAACGGAGTCGAGTTCGTACCGGATCAGGCGAAGACGGAGGCGGTCGAGGCCCACGTCATCTGGATGACGACCGGACTGGGCTGTGACGGCGACTCGGTCGCCATGACCTCGGCGGTCGACCCGAGCCTGGAGGACATCGTCACCCAGGCGATCCCCGGAATGCCGAAGGTGATCGTCCACAACCCCGTGCTCGCCTTCGAGAACGGCGATGAGTTCATGCAGGCCTGGTACGACGCGGAGGCCGGCAAGCTCGACCCGTTCGTCCTGATCGTCGAGGGCTCGCTTCCCAACGAGGATCTGAGCGGGGAAGGCCATTGGGCCGCCATGGGAACGGACCCCTCCACGGGCCAGCCGATCACGACCAACGAGTGGGTCGACCGGCTTGCACCCAAGGCGGCGGCTGTGGTGGCGCTCGGAACCTGTGCGACCTACGGCGGGATCCCGGCGATGAAGAACAACCCGACCGGTGCGATGGGAGTGGCCGACTACCTGGGCTGGGACTGGAAGTCGAGCGCCGGCCTGCCTGTGGTCAACATCCCGGGTTGCCCGGTGCAGCCGGACAACACGACGGAGTCCCTGCTCTATCTGGCGCTCCACCTGGCCGGCCGTGCGCCTGTGCCCGATCTTGACGAGGCGCACCGACCGACCTGGCTCTTCGGGCGGACGGTCCGGGAAGGGTGCAACCGAGCGGGCTTCGCCGAGCAGGGCGAGTTCGCCACCGAGTACGGATCCGACCATCGCTGCCTGGTGAAACTGGGCTGCAGGGGCCCGGTGGTGAAGTGCAACGTCCCGGTCCGCGGCTGGCAGAGCGGTGTGGGGGGCTGCCCGAATGTCGGCGGGATCTGCATGGCCTGCACGATGCCGGGGTTCCCCGACAAGTTCATGCCGTTCATGGACGAGGATCCGTATGGCGCTGTAGCTGCGGGGATTATGAGCTTCACCTATGGGCGGATCGTGCGATCCGTACGCCGGCGGAACGTTCGCAAGAAGTTCGACGTCGAGCCCGACTGGCGCAAGCCGGGCGGGACCCTGTCCAGTGGCTACAAGTCCCGGTCCGCCGGCTACGCGCCCCCCGGCTCGTAGGGCGATCAACTTCGACAAGAGGAGAGAGACGAAATGGCAACCACCGAGACTCCCAGCACATCGAAGAAGGTCGCCGTCAAGGAGATGTCGTGGGATCCGATCACGCGCATCGTCGGCAGCCTCGGAATTCACACGGAGATCGACTTCGACGCCAAGAAGGTCGAGAAGGCGTATTCGACGTCGATGATCTTCCGAGGGTTCGACATCTTCATGAAGGGCATCGACCCGCGGGACGCGCACTTCATCACCAGCCGTATCTGCGGCATCTGCGGCGACAACCACTGCACCACCTCGTGCGTCAACCAGAACATGGCCTACGGCGTGAAGCCGCCCGCTCTGGGAGACCTGGGCTACAACCTGGCCGAGACGGCCGACTACATGTTCGACCACGCGATCTTCAACGACTGCATGGCGAATGTGGACTTCTGCGAGCAGATGGTCAAGGAGACCAATCCGTCACTGCTGCAGAAGGCCGAGTCGACCGCCGCTCCCAGCTCAGACGTCCACGGCTACAAGACGATCGCGGACATCATGCGGTCCCTGAACCCGTTCACCGGGGACTTCTATCTGGAGACGCTCCAGGTGGCGCGCTACACGCGGGAGATGTACTGCCTGTTCGGAGGGCGGCACACCCATCCCTCGACGATCATGCCCGGCGGGGTCTCGGTGGACATCACGCATCAGACCTGCACCGACTACTACGTGCGCCTGATGCGCTACATCGACTACGTCAAGCGGGCGGTGCCGATGCACGACGACCTCTACGACTTCTTCCTTCAGGAGTTGCCGGGGTACGACATGGTCGGCTACCGCGACACGGATCTGGTCTGCTGGGGCTATTTCGACGACCCCGACTACGTCGACTACGACTACAAGAACATGGCCGACTGGGGGAGGAAGCGCTATATCACCCCCGGGGTCGTGCTGAAGGGCGAGTTGATCACGACCGACCTGGTCGAGATCAACCTGATGATCAGGATCCTCCTCGGCAGCTCGTATTTCGACGACTGGACGAACGAGGAGACGTTCGTGACGCAGGATCCGCTCGGCAATCCGGTCGACAAGCGCCATCCGTGGAACAAGGTCACCCTGCCGAAGCCCCAGAAGCGGGACTTCCAGGACAAGTACAGCTGGGTGGCGTCGCCGCGGATCTACGACCAGCGCAATGACACCTACGTCGCCTGCGACACGGGTGGTGGTCCGTTCGCTCGGTCGTGGGTCACTGCGAAGGCCGGCCTCGTCGACTTCGGCTACGCGCAGGCCACGGGCGAGAGCATCAAGATGACCCTGCCCCGGACGGCCTCGAAGCCCGAGATGGAGCTCGAGTGGAAGATCCCGGAGAAGTCGAATGCGATCGAGCGCGACAGGGCCAGGACCTATCACGAGGCCTATTCGGCGCTGATCGCGCTCCACAACCTGGAGCGCGCGCTGACGGAGGTCCGCGCCGGCCGGACGAAGTCGTGGAACGACTTCAAGGTCCCCGACGAGGCGATCTCAGTCGGGTTCTGCGAGGCGGCTCGCGGCGTGCTCTCTCACCACATGGTGATCCAGGACGGCAAGGTCGCGAATTACCAGCCCTATCCGCCCACTCCCTGGAACAGCAACCCGAGGGATAGCTATGGGACTCCGGGGCCATATGAGGATGCGGTGCAGAACACGCCCATCTTCGAGGAGAACGGCCCGGAGAATTTCAAGGGCGTGGACATCATGCGGGCGGTGCGGAGCTTCGATCCGTGCCTGCCGTGCGGCGTCCACATGTACGACGGCCAGGGCGGCCAGGTGCGAAAGGTGACCCACACGCCGACCGGGATGTCCTGAGCCGGCGAAGGAGGAAGGTCAGCCCATGCCCGGTGACAGAGAAGGCGTCGCCAGCCCCGAGGCCCTGATCCAGAGGGTCGAGGAGCTGACCGCCCAGATCGAGATGCTGCCCGACCCGGTGGCCCGGAGGGTCTCGGAAGACCTGGTCTCGGCGGTGATGGAGATGTATGGCCACGGCCTCACCCGGATCGTGGAGATCCTGGACGAAGCCGGCGAGGAGGCTGGTCCGATCTCGGAGCGGCTTGCCGGCGACGGTGTGGTCGGCAGCCTCATGCTGATCCACGACCTCTATCCCGTTCCCATCGAGGACCGGGTGAACGAGGCGCTCGACGACGTCCGGCCCTACATGGAGTCCCACGGTGGCAACGTCGAGCTGATCTCGCTGGCCGACGGTGTCGCCCGCATCCGCCTGGAGGGCAGTTGCGACGGCTGTCCGGCGTCCTCGTCGACGCTGGAGCTGGCCATCAAGACCGCACTCGACGAGGCCGCTCCCGACCTGCTCGGAATCGAGGTCGAGGGGCTGGAGAAGGATCTACTCAACCCGGTGACCGGGACGCCACTGCCGATGGCGAACGGCAACGGAGACGCCGCCGTCCCACCGCCGCCCGGTTCCTCGGGCTGGCATCCCCTCAACGGCGGGGTGGACGGCCTCGGCGAGGACGCACTCGCGAGGATCGACGTGGACGGCACCCCGATCGTCGTGGCGAGGGTCGAGGGCTCGCTGCTCGCCTATCTCGACTCCTGCCCGGGATGCGAGGGCTCCATCGCGGCCGCCGAGCTCGAAGAGGGGATGCTCACGTGCCCCGGCTGCGGCCGCCAGTATTTCCTGCCGCGCGCCGGGCGGTCCCTCGACGACGACAAGATCCATCTCGGCCCGGTCCCCCTCCTCGCGTCGGAGGATCAGGGGGTGAGGGTGGCGCTGGCGAGATGAGCGGAAACGGGCGTGCCATCGACGACAAGGTGGCGGCCCGGAGGCGGGCGAACGTGGTCACGGGCCTGCGCGGTCTCAGGCGAGGCCCGACGGGGGCAACGCAGATCCCAACCCCGACGCAGCCCGTCCCCGACGAGGCCTGCGATCTCTGCGGGGTCGAGGTCCCGCCGAAGCACGAGCACCTTCTGCATCTCGGCGATCGGCGCATCCTCTGCGTGTGCGCCACCTGCTGGGCACAGCGATCGGGCGATCCCGATCTCCGTCCGACCGGCAGCCGCGTCGTCTGGCTCGATGGCTTCACGCTCCCGGACGAGCTCTGGGCCCGGCTCGAGATACCGATCGGGCTGGCGTTCTTCCTGTACAGCAGCTCCGTCGACGCGATGGTGGCGATGTACCCAAGCCCCGCCGGCGCGACCGAATCCGAGCTGCAGCTCGCCGCCTGGGAGGATCTGACCGCCCTGAACCCCGTCCTGAAGGGTCTCGAGCCCGATGCGGAGGCACTGGTCGTCAACCGCATCTCAGAACCTGACGAGTTCGTGATCGCACCGATCGACGAGTGCTATGGGCTGGTCGGGGCCGTCAAGGTGAACTGGGATGGAATCTCCGGTGGCGCCGCGATCGAGCGTGAGGTGCCGGCGTTCTTCGATCGCCTTCGCGCTCGATCGAGGGAGCTCGGATGAGCGAGGCGAACACGCTCGGGAATGGGTCGGCGCCGCACCCACGGCCGCCCGAGGTCGAGGCCGACACGTCGGAGCGTGGGGCACCCGAGACCGGCGCGCTGCCCGGGCAGCCCGGCCTCTCGCTCGAGGTGAGCACCGTGAGGGCGATCGAGCACGCCGCCGCGCCGACGCTCGCGTTCACCCTCGACGTGAGCGACGACTCCGACCGAGAGGTCTTCATGGCGGGCCTCTCCGTTCAGATCCAGATCCAGCCCGCCAAGCGGCGCTACGACGAGCAGACGAAGGAGAAGCTGACGGAGCTGTTCGGTGAGCCGCATCGCTGGTCGACCAGCGCCCAGCGCATGCTCTGGACGATTGAGAGCATCCTGATCCCGGCATTCAGGGGATCGACCGCGGTGGACATCCCGGTGCTCTGCAACTACGACGTCGAGCTGGCCGCCGCCAAGTACTTCCACTCCGTTACCGATGGCGAGGTTCCGCTCGCCTTCCACTTCAACGGCAGCATCTACTACTCGGGCGACGAGGGCCGGCTCCAGGTCGTTCAGGTCCCCTGGGACAGCGCCGCGGACTTCTCGATGCCGATCGCCGTCTGGAAGGAGATGATCGACTCCTACTACCCGTATCGCGGGTGGGTGCCGGTACACAGGGACACGCTCGACGCCCTCCAGCGGCTGAAGGCCAGCCGGGGAGCGCCCACGCTGGATGCGGCGATCGCCGGCCTGCTCGAGAAGGACTCCGCGGATGGATGAGCGATTCGAGGAGCTGGTCCGCTCGCTGCTCTACGAGGGCTATGCCCTGTACCCGTACACGCCCGGCGTCAAGAACGCGACCCCGACGCCGTTCGGAATCGTCTATCCGCCCGCGTACGCCGACTCCCAGCCCGCGGCGTTCTCGATGCTGCGCCTGGAGACCGTGTTGCGGGGCGGCCCCGAGGCTCGCGTGGAGGCCGACGTCCTCTTCCTCCAGTCCTCCGGCGAGCGCCACGAGGCCGCCGATCGCGAGATCGACCTTGGGCCGGTTGGCCTCGGAGAGCTGGCGCGCGAGCCGCTCCGCCGCGAGTTCAGCTTCGAGCTCGACGAGGGCGGGGCCCTCCGTGGCCGGGTTGCCATGCGCTCCGAGCCGATCTCGCCGGGCCTGACTCGCATCAGGGTCTGCGTGCACAACGAGACCGAGCTGGCCGGTGACCCCGGCAAAACCAGCCGCGGTGATGCTCTGCGCCGCAGCCTGATCTCGACCCATCCACTGGTCCAGGTGAGCGGGGGAACCTTCGTCTCGCCGCTCGAGCGCGAGGGCGCGGAAGGGCAGGCGGTCGCCGGCAATCGGCCGGTCAACACCTATCCGGTGCTGGTCGGCGAGGGGGACGAGGCGATCCTCGGGGCCGCCATCGTGCTCCCCGATCACCCGGAGCTCGCGCCGGAGAGCCTCGGCAACCTGTTCGACAACACGGAGATCGAGGAGGCACTCCTCCTGCATGTGCAGGCGCTCAGCGAGGACGAGCGCGATCAGATCTCGGGCCAGGATCCTGCGGTCAAGGAGATGATCGACCGCGCCGCGGCCGCCACGGACGAAGACATCATGAACCTGCACGGCCGGCTGACCTTCAAGGAGCCCGACGAGGAGGGGTCTGCCGGCTCGAACGGGCACCCCCTGACGCCGCCGGACGACATCGACGAGATCAAGGGCGAGACGGAGACCTCGGCCAACGGGGCGACGGTCCGCCTGGGGGACAAGATCATCCTGCGGCCGGGAACCGAGGGCGATGTCTACGACAAGATTCTCCACGGCCGGACCGCGACCATCGAGCGGATCTACCGCGGCTACGACGACCGCGTCTACCTGGGCGTCACCGTCGACGACGACCCCGGGCAGGATCTGCTGCGCGAGACGGGGCGATACCTCTTCTTCTTCGCCGACGAGGTCGAGCCGGTGACAGCATGAACCGGATGCCCGAACACGAGCCGCACATGCCGGACCTGGACACGCTGCAGGAGCCGGAGCTGCCGGAGATGGAGAAGCAGATCCTGGTGGCCGGCGTCGGCAACGCCTGGCTCGGGGACGATGGCTTCGGTGGCCACGTGGTAACCCGGCTCCTGGAGAAGGGGGTGCCCCCCGGCGTCCACGTGCAGGACTTCGGCTCGGGAGGCCTCGACCTCGCCTATGAGGTGATGCGGGGCTACCACGCGATGGTGCTGGTCGACGTCAGCCAGCAGGGCGGTGAGCCGGGGGACGTCTACGTGATCGAGCCCGACCCGAGCGAGATCAAGCCGATCGAGGACGGCGAGGCGATCAGCCCGCACGGCATGGACCCGCAGACCGTGCTCCGTTTCGTCAAGACGGTCCACGGCTGGCCGGGGAAGGTCGTGGTCGTCGGCTGCGAGCCCGCCGACGTTGAGAACCTGGCCCTCGAGCTGACGCCGCCCGTCAAGGCCGCAGTCGAGAGGGCGGCGGGCGTTGTGCTCGAGGAGCTCAACAAGCTGCAATCCGACGCGGCCTACGAGCCCAGCTGACCATGCATGAGCTCTCGCTTGCGACCGGGATCGTGGAGACGGTGGAGAAGCACGCCGAGGGTCGCCCGGTGATCTCCGTCCAGATGAGGATCGGCGCGCTGCGCCAGGTCGTTCCCGAGTCCCTGGACTTCTACTTCGGCATCTGCTCCCGAAATACGGTCTGCGACGGAGCCGCCCTCGAGCAGGAGCTGCTCCCGGCGCGCCTTCGATGCCACACCTGCGACCGGCGCTGGGATCTCGATCTGCCCGACTTCCGGTGTCCGTCATGCTCCGGGAGCGACGTCGAGGTGATCAGCGGGACGGAGTTCGAAGTCGACTCGATCGAGGTCAACGAAAAGGAGGAGGCAGGATGCATCGCACCAAGGTGAAGGTCGCCGAGGACGCTCTCGATGCGAACACGACGATCGCCTCGGCGAACCGGCACGACTTCGACCACGCCGGCGTGCGCGTGGTCAACCTGATGTCGGCTCCGGGAGCGGGGAAGACCACCCTGCTGGAGGCCACGCTGCCCATGCTCGATGCTCGCGTCGGCGTCCTGGAGGGAGACGTCCAGGGCTCGATGGACGCCGACCGGATCGCCCACCTGCATCTCCCGGTCGTGCAGCTCAACACGGAGGCCGGCTTCGGCGGCGAGTGCCACCTCGACGCCAACATGGTGCGCTCGGCGCTCGGGGACCTCGACCTGGATCAGCTCGACCTCCTGGTGATCGAGAACGTCGGGAACCTTGTCTGCCCGGCCGAGTTCAGGGTCGGTGAGGACGCCCGAGCGATGATCTGCTCGGTGACGGAGGGCGAGGACAAGCCCCTCAAGTACCCGCTGATGTTCCGTGCCTGTGAGCTGGTCGTGGTCAACAAGATCGACCTGCTTCCCCATCTGGAGTACGACCTCGAGAAGCTTCGGCACAACCTCGACTCGGTCAACCCGACGGCGCGGGTGCTCGAGGTGAGCGCGAGGACGGGGGAGGGGACTGAGGCGTTCGGCGAGTGGCTCTCAGGCGTCGCGGCGAGGGAGGCCGCCACGGTTTGACCGTCGCCGCGGCGGACCGCCTCGACTCGCTCCTCGCCGAGCGGACCGAGGCCAATCGAAGCTTCTTCGAGGCGGAGGCGGATCGCGTCTCCCAGTGCTGCCACCGGATGGCCGAGCGGTTCGCCCGCGGGGGCAGGCTGATCTCCCTGGGGCTCTCACCGGCGGCCCGGTCGGACGTTCGCCACGTCGCCGTGGAGTTCGTGCACCCGGTGATCGTCGGAAAGCGCGCGCTGCCGGCCATCGGCCTGGCCCGGGAGGGTGGCCCGCTCACGGTTCAGGTCGAGCTGACCGCCGAGCCCGAGGACATCGTGATCGCGTTCGGCACCGACGAGCCGGGATCCGCGGAGACCCGCGAGGCGCTGGACGTCGCGATTGCGCGCGGTTGCCAGACGATCGGCTTCTCGGGCAGTGGAGTCGAATGGGAGTTCGACCCGCCGAGCGACGACCCGTTCGTCCGGCAGGAACTCGCCGAAACGCTCTACCACGTGCTCTGGGAGCTGGTCCACGTCTTCTTCGAGCACCGGGGACTCCTCGAGGGCCGCGACGCGGGCCCGGTCCACGACACCGGAGGGGCCAGTTTCCTCTATCCCTTCCTATCCGAGGGCGAGACCGACCTGGACGGCGTGCTCGAGGATGTGCGCTCGAACGTCCTGATGAAGTCGGAGGAGGTCGGGATGCTGCGTGAGCGAACGCTCACCGAGGGGAGGGAGGAGCTGCTCGCGGCAGCGAAAGCATTGCGCGAAGTCTTCGACGCCGGCGGGAAGGCCCTGGTCTTTGGCAACGGCGGATCGGCCACGGATGCGATGGACCTGGTCGCGGACCTGAGGGCCGCGCCCCAGGGCTGGCCGGCCCGGGCGGCGCTGGACCTGACCGAGGATCCGTCGATCCTGACCGCTATCGCCAACGACATCGGGGTGGAGGCGATCTTCCTGCGCCAGGTGATCGCCTACGGTCGCCCGGGCGATGTCGCGATCGCGATCTCGACCAGTGGCAACTCCGTCAACCTGATCGAGGCTCTGGCCGAGGCGCGGCGCCGCGAGCTGGCCAGCGTGGCGCTGGTCGGCTACGACGGCGGCCGGGTCGCCTTGGAGGGCCTGGCCGACCACGTGATCGTGACGCCCTCCCAGCACATCCCGCGAATTCAGGAGGCCCAGGCGAGCGCCTACCATGCGATCCGCGAGCTGATCGAGCTTCCATGACGGTCGGCTCCCGCCGGCGGACGCGGATCCGGGTTGAGGGCACGGTGCAGGGCGTCGGCTTCAGGCCCTTCGTCTATCGCGTGGCGACGGAGCTCGAGCTTGCGGGTTGGGTACTGAACGATTCGCGCGGGGTCCTCGCCGAGGTGGAGGGCGATGCGGGGGCGGTGGAGGCGTTCCGAGCGCGGCTCTCGGCCGATGCTCCCCCGCTCGCCATCGTGGAGCGAATCTCGGAGGAGGAGGCGGAGCCGCTGGGAGAGGAGAGCTTCGCGATTGTCGAGAGCGAGGCCGGGGGTGAGCCTGCCGCTGCGGTGTCGCCCGACATCGCGACCTGCGAGGACTGCCTGGCCGAGATCCGTGACCCGGCGAATCGCCGCTACGGCTATCCGTTCACCAACTGCACGAACTGCGGCCCCCGTTTCACGATCGTTCGCGGGGTGCCGTACGACCGCCCGCTGACGACGATGGCGTCCTTCGAGATGTGCGCCCGGTGCCGTGCCGAGTACGAGGATCCTCTCGACCGGCGCTTCCACGCACAGCCCAACGCCTGTGCCGACTGTGGGCCGGCGCTGCGGCTGGCGGATCCGGCGGGCCGGACGGTGGCCGAGGGAAACGAGCCGGCTCTCGAGGCCACCGTGACCGCTCTGGCCGAGGGGCGGATAGTTGCGGTCAAGGGTGTCGGCGGTTTTCATCTCGCCTGCCGCGCCGACGACGAGCGGGTCGTCGGAGAGCTGCGCAGGCGCAAGCACCGCGAGGACAAGCCGTTCGCCCTGATGGCGCCTTCACCGGAGGCGGCCTTGGAGCTCGTCGAGCTCGACGATCACTCCGGAGCCCTGCTGATGAGCCGGGAACGCCCGATCGTGATCGCGCCGCGAGTCGAGGGTGCGTCGGTGGCCGAGTCAGTCGCGCCGTCGACCCACGAGCTTGGGGTGATGCTGCCGTACTCGCCGCTCCACCACCTGCTCCTGGAGTCCTGCGGCGCGCCCCTGGTGATGACCAGCGCCAACGTCTCCGACGAGCCGATCGCGTACCGGGACGAGGAGGCGCTCGAGCGACTGGGGTCGATCGCGGATCTGTTTCTCCTGCACGATCGGCCGATCGAGACTCGCACCGATGACTCCGTCGTCAGGGTCGCCGGGAACGGGGTGCTCTTCCTGCGGCGCTCCCGTGGCTATGTCCCAGCCGGCCTGCCGCTCGGCGTCTCGCGTCCGACGCTGGCCTGCGGTGCCGAGCTCAAGTGCACCTTCGCGGTGGCGAAGGGGGATCGGGCCTGGGTCGGCCATCACATCGGAGACCTGAAGAACTACGAGACCCTGCGTTCCTACCGTGAGGGGGTCGAGCATTTCGAGCGGCTCTTCGCGGTCGAGCCGGAGGTTGTTGCCCATGACCTGCATCCGGAATACCTCTCGACGAAGTACGCGATGGAGCGGGAGGGAGTGGAGACCATCGGCGTCCAGCACCACCACGCGCATCTGGCGTCCTGCCTGGCCGAGCACCGCGAGGAGGGCCCGGCGATAGGAGCGATCTTCGATGGGACCGGTTTGGGCACCGACGGCACGATCTGGGGCGGCGAGATCCTCTCCGGTGACGCGCGCGGCTTCGAGCGAATCGCCCACCTTCACCCCGTGTCGATGCCCGGGGGGGAGCGGGCAATCCACCAGCCGTGGCGGATGGCGTGCGCGTGGCTGATCGAGACGCTCGGCTCCGATCCACCGATCCCGCCGCTGATCTCCGGCAACGTGGACCGCGCGGATTGGGAGACGGTGGGCCGTCTGGCGGAGAGCGGGCTCGCCTCTCCGCAGACCTCGAGCGCCGGAAGGCTCTTTGACGCCGTCGCGGCGATCTGCGGTATCCGGACGGAGGTCAACTACGAAGGACAGGCCGCTGTGGAGCTCGAGGCCGCAGCGGATCGCGAGGAGATGGGCGCCTATCCGCTGCCGGGTGGAGCGGTCCTGAACGCAAGGGACACGATCAGGGCGATCCTTGCCGACCTGGGCGCCGGGGTTCCGATTCCGACCGTTGCCGCGCGCTTTCACAACGGGATCGCGGCCGGGACCGCGATGGCCTGCATCGAGGCGGCCGCAGCGGCCGGGGTGGACCTGGTCGTCCTCTCCGGCGGTGTCTTCCAGAACCGCCTGCTGCTCGAGCGGACAGCCACCGCCCTCGAAGACGCTGGCCTGCGAGTGCTCGTCCCGCGCCTGCTTCCGCCAAATGACGGCGGAATCGCGCTCGGCCAGCTGGCGATAGCGGCTGCGTCGGACTAGCCGGCCCGGTCGCTCAGGCCGTGGGACTCCACCGGGACGAGCGTCCCGGTCCCAGGCGCTGCCTTGCGGCCACCCGGCCACGGCGGTAGTGGCGAACCGGGTGGGGTCCCATCGCCCAGGGATGCCAGCCGAGGGTTCCGTACGCCTCCCTCAGGTCGGCCTTGAGCTCGCCGCGGTGCTCCCCGCAGGCATAGCGGGCACGACCGTAGAGGCCGTTGCCCGTCCAGATCAGCCAGCGCCCCGGCTCGATGTCGAGGTACTCGCCGAAGAGCAGTTCCTGGAGCTGAGCCTCGAGGCCTCGTTGCGTCGGCGGGTCAGGCGCGGCGCCGCAGAACTCGCAGCGAAACAGGACCCGGGTGGGCATCTAGACGGTGGGCCCCCATCCCTGCCGCCAGCCCGGCCCGAGGCGGTCGCGGACCTGAAGCCGGCCGCGGCGCAGGGTCTGCACTGGGTGCGGCCCCATCGCCCAGGGGTGCGGGCCGACGGTCCCGTAGTGCTCGCGGAGGAGGGCCTTGAGCTCGCCCCGGTGCTCCGAGCATGCATAGCGGCTGCGCCCGTAGAGCCCGCCACCGTGCCAGACCAGCCAGTTGCCGGGCTGCGCGTCGAGGTAGGTCCCGAAGAGCAGCTCCTGAAGCTGCGCCTCGAGTGCCGACTGCGTCTCTCCCTCGGCCCGCTCTCCACAGATCTCGCAATTGAAGATCAACCGAGCGGGCATCGCTCCACGTTATCTGCGCTGTCAAGACCGGGACGGGGACCCAATTGCGATTAGCTCGCAATTGCGAGCAACCTGTAATAGGGTTTGAGCTCGAGCGAGGAGGAGTCCATGGGACGGCTCAGAGGCGCGTTGTCGCCGGGTGAGTGGCGCACCGTGGTCGCAATGGCGGCGGTGATCATCGGCCTCACGCTCGCCGGCTTCTTCGTCCTGATCGTGCTCGTCGTTCCGCGCGAATACAGCCTCGGCTCCAGCGGCGTCTTCGGGCTGGGCGTCGGCGTCACCGCCTACACGCTCGGGCTGCGCCACGCCTTCGACGCCGACCACATCGGGGCCATCGACAACACCACCAGGAAGCTGATGAGCGATGGCAAGCGTCCCCTGAGCGTCGGCTTCTTCTTCTCGCTGGGCCACTCCAGCGTCGTCTTCGCGCTGGCCATGCTGCTCACGCTCGGAATCCGCGGATTGAGCGGGCAGGTGACCGATGACGGATCGAGCCTCCACCAGGTCACCGGAGTGATCGGGCCCATGGTGTCGGGCTCCTTCCTCGTCGTGATCGGCCTGCTCAACCTCGCGATCCTGCTCAACATCCTGCAGATATTCCGGCGCATGCGGGAGGGCGAGCTCGACGAGCAGGGCCTCGAGGAGCAACTGGATTCGCGTGGGCTGATGAATCGCGTCTACGGGCGCGCGACCAGATCCGTGACGAAGCCCTGGCAGATGTACCCGCTCGGCTGCCTGTTCGGGCTCGGCTTCGACACGGCCAGCGAGGTGGCCCTCCTGGTGATCGCCGGAGGCGCCGCCGCGAGCGGACTCCCCATCTACGCGATCGTCTGCCTGCCCGTCCTGTTCGCCGCCGGCATGACGCTGTTCGACACGATCGACGGAGCCTTCATGAACTTTGCCTACGACTGGGCCTTCTCTCAGCCGATTCGGAAGATCTACTACAGCATCACCGTGACCGGCCTCTCGGTTCTGGTCGCGCTGCTGATCGGCACGATCGAGCTGGTTACGGTCGCCGCGGGTCGGCTCAGCCTCTCGGGGCAGCCGTGGGACTTCGTCTCGACGATCGACATGAACATGGTGGGCTACGCGATCGTCGCCCTCTTCGCGCTCACCTGGGCGGTCGCCCTCGGTGTCTGGCGCTTCGGGAACATCGAGGAGAAGTGGTCACGACCGGTGTCCTCGACTACGCAGATCGGTCAGGGCAGGTGAGCTCATCTCCGTTCAGCCCGCCGGTTCCCGTGAGCGACCTGGAGCAGGCTATGCAGGCCCTCCGAGAGAGCGGTCACCGCGTCACGGCGGCCCGGCGGCTGGTGCTCGAGGCGCTCTTCGACGCCGATGGGCCGGTCTCCGCCGAGTACCTGGCGCGGGGGATGGGCGGGGCCCGTTCGCCGATGGACACAGCGTCGGTTCACCGGAACCTGGCCCAGCTCGAGGAGCTCGGTCTGGTGCGCCACGTCCACATCGGTCATGGCCCAGGCCTGTACGCGCTGGTGCGCGCCGAGGAGCGCGAATACCTCGCCTGCGAGCGCTGCGGCCAGGTGACGAGCGTTGAGCCGGAGAAGCTGGAGTCAGTCCGGCGATCCATCCGGCGCCGCTTCGGCTACGAGGCGCGCTTCACCCACTTCCCGATTCTCGGGCTCTGCGAGACCTGCTCGCAGCAGGTTCAGGGCGGAAGCAAGCGGGACGTCGCCAAGAGCGCACCTCAGCACTCGCACGAGCACAGTCACGGCGACCACGTGCATTCGCATCCGCACGCCCACGGCAAGGGGCCGGGTGGAGGGCACGAGCACACCCACCCCGCGTAGCCTCGACATCCGCTGGGGCGTGCCCGGGGTTTGGGGGTACCCTGGATCAGTTCCCGCTGCCCTGGACGCGAGATGTCCCGACTCACTGACGAGCGACTCGAACAACTTCTAGAGGTTGGTCGGAGCATCGTCTCCGAGCTGGATCTCGAAACCCTGCTCAGCCGGGTGCTCGACGCCGCTCGTGATCTGACTGGCGCCAAATACGCCGCGCTCGGGATCATGAACGCCGACAAGACCGGGCTGGAGCGTTTTCTCAACTCCGGCATCGACAGTGAGACCCGGCACCAGATCGGGCCGCTGCCCAGAGGCCGCGGCGTCCTGGGCGAGCTGATTCGGAGTCCTCATCCGCTGCGACTGCCGGACGTTGGAGCCCATCCACGCTCGTATGGCTTTCCGCCCAACCATCCGGAGATGAGGAGCTTCCTCGGCACGCCCGTACTGGTGCGCGGCGACGCCTGGGGGAACCTCTACCTGACCGAGAAGAACGGAGGCGCGGAGTTCGATGAGACCGACGAGCAGCTCGTGGTCGTGCTCGCCGCCTGGGCGGGAGTGGCAATCGAGAACGCTCGCCTCTATGAGGGCCTCGACGTGCGGGCCGGGGAACTCGAAAAGGCCCTCCGCGGCCTCGAGGCGAGCTCGGACATCGCGCGCACCGTGTCCAGCGGAATCGAGCTGGACGGCCTGCTGGAGTTGATCGCCAAGCGCGGGCGCGGGGTGGTCGGCGCCCAGCGCTCGATGCTGCTGCTCTCGGACGGATCCGAGCTCGAGATCGTCGCCGCGGCAGGCGATCAGCCAGAGGACCTGATCGGGCGTCACGCCTCCGACGCGGACACGTGGCTCAATGACCTCCAGGCCGAGGCGCCGGATTTGCGGGGGCTGCCGACACTGGTCTCGTCGCTCGAGCTCCGCGGTCGCCCGCGCGGCCTGCTGGTCGCCATGGGTTCGCGCGAGGGCGAGTTCAATACCGACGACGAGAACGTCTTCAATGCCTTCGCCGCCAGCGCAGCCAGCACGATCGTCACAGTGCAGGCAGTCGAGGCGGAAAAGCTGCAGCTCTCGATCGAGGCCTCCGAGCGAGAGCGGCGCCGCTGGGCGCGTGAGCTTCACGACGAGACCCTTCAGGAGCTGGGTGCCTTGCGGGTCCTGCTGGAGGCCGCCGGGCGGAAGGAGGAATCGCAGTCGTCGGCCGAGGAGCGCCGGCTGGCGATCGAACACGTCGACCGCGGGATTCGCAATCTGCAGGGGCTGATCACCGAGCTGCGGCCTGCCGCCCTCGACGATCTCGGCGTCGGCGCAGCCATCGAAGCGCTGGTCCGTCAGTCGAGCGACCGGTTCGACATCGAGATCGACGTTGACATCGACCTGGCGGGGGAGGGGGACATGGGACCAGCCCGGCTCCCGCCCGACATCGAGGCGACGATCTACCGGCTGGTGCAGGAGGCGACCAACAACGCCATCAAGCACGCGGAGCCGCGGCGCATCTCCGTCACGGTGAGCCGGGGTGATGCAACCGTCGAGGTGACGGTCGCCGATGACGGAAAGGGATTCGATCCGGATAGGGCCGAGCGAAGCTTCGGACTGATCGGCATGCAGGAGCGGGTGGCGCTGTCCGGCGGAAAGCTGGAGATCGACTCCGTTCCCGGACGCGGTACGGAGGTGCGAGCCGCGCTGGCGCTGTCAGGGCCGACGGCCTCCAGGACCGCGGGACCCAAGCGGGTCAGCGGGCCGCCCACCGCCTAGCCGATCTGCTGGTCCTCGATTAGCCCGTGCTCGCGGGCGAACGCCACGGCCTCGGCTCTGCTGGCGGTGTTGAGCTTCCGATGGATCGCGGCCCGGTGGGTCTCGACGGTGCGAATGCTGATCACGAGCTTCTCGGCGATCTCCGGGTTGGTGTGGCCGGCCGCCACGAGGCGGAGCACCTCGATCTCGCGCGGCGTCAGGCCGCCCGGGGGGCCCTCGGGCTCGGCGGCCAGACGTGCCCCGAGCGTGGGATTGATGTAGGTCTCGCCTTGGGCGGCCGCCCGGATTGCGTCGACGAGCTCGGCGCCCGCGGCGTGCTTGACGACGAAGGCCTTCGCACCGAGGCGGAACGCCTCACGCGCGAAGGCCGGATCATCCTGCATCGTCAGCACCACGATCACGGTTTCCGGCGAGCCCTCCATGATCGACGGGATCGAGGCGAGGCTCGGCTCGCCGGGCATGTTCAGGTCGAGGACGAGCACGGCGGGCTTCAGGCCGGAGGTGCGCCGTCGCGCGGTGTCTGCGTCGCCAGCCTCCGCCACGACCTCCATGTCGCCCTCGGCCTCAACGATCCGCCGCAGGCCGTCGCGGACGATCTCGTGGTCGTCCGCGAGGATGATCGTGATCGTGTCGGCCTTGCTCGGCCCCTTCTGCTCAGCGGTCATCAGATTGGCACCGGGCACCGTAATCCCTTCTGGATAGTGAGAGGAAGCGGCCGGTCAGGCCGCAACCTCCTTCTTGTGGCTCTTGATCTCGTCGGACATCGCGTCGAGCGCGTCCTCGGTGCGCTGTGCGTGAACGGCCCGGATTCCGAGCTCGCGACGGGCGTCCTCGGTCGCATCCTCGAGCGCCTGCTGCCAGTCGGCGGCCTGATTCTTCGCCCGCGTCCGCAGGTTCTCGGCGCGCTCCTCGGTGTCGGAGCGGAGATCGTCGAGGGCTTCACGCGCCCGGCTGATCGCCGAGTCGATCGACGAGCGAAGCTCATCCTGCGCGCTCGTTCGAGCGCTGTTCAGATCCTCGAGCGCATCCTCGAGATGGTCGGCTGCGCTCACATCCTTCTTGTCGGTTGTCTGTGCCATTGGTTCCTCCGTTCGCGTCTTTTCTCATTCCGGTGGCCAGTCTTCACTGAGATCGGTGCGTGGGCATCGGTGGAAAACACCGGGATCGGCCCCGAGGCGGGCACGGATGACAGGGCTCTAGCCGGCTGATTTGCTGCCTCTATGACCAGATTCGCGATCCAGCGAGTGCGCGCCACCCCCGAAGCTCTGGACCTGATCGATCGCCTGGTCGAGAAACACGGGCCGGTCGCCCTCCTTCAAACCGGAGGCTGTTGTGACGGGACCGCGACGAGGTGCCTGACCAGGGCCGAGCTGCTGCCGAGCGAGGATGACATCAAGCTCGGTGAGGTCGGCAGGGCGCCCGTCTACGTTGAAGCCGAGGAGTACGAGCGCTGGGGTCGTCCAGCCTTCGTGATCGACGTGGCCGATGGCACCGCCGGCGCCTTCTCGCTCGAGGGCCTCGAGGAGGTCCACTTCGTGAGCCGCGCGCCCTCGGACAGCCCGCAAGAGCTTGCCGCACAACCCCATTGAGGCAATGAACGAGGGGCGTGGCCGAATCGCCGTCTTCGGCCCCAGCCCGATGCTGAGCGTGACCATCGAGCAGCGAGGCGATGGTCGCGATGACGTGCATTGCCATCCGGCCGGACAGGGTGTTTGGCTCAGCAAGATGGCCGCCGAGCTGGGCGGGTGGCCTGTCCTCTGCTCGCTGATCGGCGGCGAGCCGGGTGTTCTCCTCGAACCCCTGCTCCATGGCCTGCAGGGAGAGCTGTGCCTCGTCGAGTCGAGCTCATCGAGTGGCTGCTACGTGACGGATCGCCGAAACGGCAGTCGAACGATGCTGGCCCGGGCCTACACGGAGCCGCCCTCCAGACATGAGGCGGATGAGCTCGTTGCCGCCACCACCGCGGTGGCCCTGGAGAGCGACGTGCTTGCGATCTGCAACCCCTATCCGGGTGACGCGCTGTCTCTCGAGGTCTACGGAGACCTCGTGACGAACGCCCGCGCGGCCGGAATCCGGGTGATCGCCGACCTCTCGAGCCCCAGGATCGAGGCGGCCGCCGCAGCTGGGCCGGACCTGGTCAAGCTGAATGACTGGGAGTTGGCCGCCTATGTCAAGGGCCCGGTCGATACGCGGGATCGCCTGCGCCGCGCGGCCGAGAAGCTGCGGGAGCTGGGGGCCCGGAACGTGCTGGTGACGCGAGCGGGCGATCCCGCACTGGTCTTGCTGGGCGATGACGCCTGGGAGCTCGTTCCGCCGAAGCTCGAGGCCGGCTCACGTGAGGGTTGCGGCGACACGATGATGGGCGCGATCTCCGCCGCTCTCGCCTCCGGCCGGGAGCTGGCTGATGCGCTGGTGCTCGGAGCGGGTGCGGGTGCGGTCAACTTCCTCCACCATGGGCTCGGAACCGGCTCGAGACGCGAGGTCGAGGAGCTCAGCCGCGAGGTCGAGCTTCGGCCGATCAGCCGGAAGGCGCGTACGGAGGCTCGAGGGGCTCTCCCCGCAGGATCGCGGCCGGCGCCTCCGCAGCGATCCAGTTGAGATGCGGCCGAAGGGCCTCGACCTGCTTGAGCGCTTCCAGCCCCGGCGAGATGCGAGCGGGTCTGCCCCCATGGGAGGAATGGGCGTCGCTGGCCAGCACGTGGATCAGCCCGCGCTCGGCGAGCATGAGCATCCCCTCGCGAGCCGATCCCGAAATGAGATACGCGGCGGTCGCCTGAACAAGAGCCCCACGTCGGATCAGCTGCCTGAGCCGCTCGCGGAGATCCCCCGAGGGATGTCGTTCCGGGTGAGCGATCAAAGCACGGAAGCCGCGGTCCGTCAGGTGGTCGACCGCTTCGAGCAGGCTGTCGCCGAGAGGACCGGGCCTGGGCTCGAGCAGGATCCAGCCGCGACCCGCAAGCGAGATGGCGCGAAGGGCTTCCTGGTCCAGCCCGTCGAGAGCGGTCTCGGCCACCTCGCCGCCGGTGACGATCCGCAGCGGGACCCCGTTGCGGTCGATCTCTTCGTTGAGCTCCTCCACTCGTCCTGGGAGTTGCGGGATCCGAACGTCGTGGTCGTGCCGGATGTGCGGGGTCGCCGCGATCGTCTCGATGCCGTCGGCTGCGGCGACTCGAGCCATCGCGAGCGAATCCTCCAGGTCAAGCGCCCCGTCGTCGAGCGCGGGAAGGATGTGGCAGTGGAGGTCGATCATCGGGTCACGATTTCCACACGCGCGCGGCCGTGCGAGGACCCGACGGGACCCAGGTCTCTACGAGCTTCCGTATGCGACGGCAACGGCGAGATCGCGAGCCGAGATCATCCCCGCCGGGATGTCCATGTCCGGTTGCACCGCGATCAGGTGCGAGATGCCGTGCTCGGCCATCAGCTTCGCCGCCGCTTCGAGCGACTCGTTCGACTTGATCGTGACCAGATCGGTGCTGGCGACGTCCCCCGCGGTGAGGGAGTCGAGCTTGCCGGGCGAGCGGGCGAGGTCAAGGCTGGTGACGATTCCCCAGGGTTGCCTCTCGCCGACGTCCTCCACGACGATCGAGTGAACGTCATAGCCGACCATCATCCGAGCGACGTCCGCGAGCTTCGTCTGGGGCCGACAGGTGACGACCCCGACGCGCATGACGTGGTGAACCTGGGCGTCCTCGAAGGCCGGGCCGAAATAGGTGCGATCCATGCCCCAACCCTATTCGCCTGGAACCGGGCCGCAATCCGTGGTTCACACCGATCTCGTGCGGCGGGAGGGTCTGAGGCATAGTCTTGCCGAAGTGAGCTCGACAGCCGCGTCCGTGATCCGAAGCGCCGCGCTCGACGATTTGATCGCCGCGCTGGCCGGGCGGGGCTACACCGTGATCGGGCCGACGGTCCGTGACGGGGCGATCCTCTACGAGGAGGTCTCCTCGGCCGCCGATTTGCCGGCAGGCATCACCGACGAGCAGGAGGGCGGCACCTATCGGCTTCATGAGCGCGACGACGGTGCGCTCTTCGGCTTCAACAACGGGCCGAACTCGTGGAAGCACCATCTGTTCCCGCCCAATCTGACGCTGTGGAAGGCCCGCCGTGCGGAGGACGGGGAGATCACCTATGAAGAGCGGGCCGAGGAGCGCCCGCGCTACGCGTTCCTCGGTGTGCGCTCGTGCGATCTGGCCGCGATCGCCGTCCAGGACAAGGTCTTCATCGGCGACTCCTACACGGACTCCGACTACGAGGCCCGCCGCCGCGAAGCCTTCATCGTCGCGATCAACTGCTCCAAGGCCGGCAACACCTGCTTCTGCGTCTCGATGGACACGGGCCCACGCGCCAAGTCTGGCTACGACCTGGCACTGACGGAGCTGCTCGAAGGCGACCACCGCTTCCTGATTGAGGCTGGCTCGGAGCGCGGGGAGGAGGTCCTGGCAGAGATCGGCGCCGAGGACGCGGAGCAGGCGGACGAGGCCGCGGCGGCGGCCGTCTCCGAGGAGTGCGCCTCCCAGATGGGCCGCGAGCTGGATACCGACGGGATCAAGGACCTGCTCTACCGGAACATGGAGCACCCGCGCTGGGACGAGGTATCCGAGCGCTGCCTGACCTGCGGCAACTGCACCCTCGTCTGCCCGACCTGCTTCTGCCACACCGTCGAGGACACGAGCGACCTCGCCGGGGAGGAGGCCGAGCGGACGCGCCAGTGGGACTCCTGCTTCAACCTCGACCACTCCTACATCCACGGCGGCAGCGTGCGGAACTCTCCGCCCTCGCGCTATCGCCAGTGGATGACCCACAAGCTCGCCACCTGGATCGATCAGTTCGGCACCTCCGGCTGCGTCGGCTGCGGGCGCTGCATCACCTGGTGCCCGGTGGCGATCGACATCACCGAGGAGGCGGCCGCGATCCGCGCGACGGACCTCGGGCCCACCCCCGAGGGCGAGAGGGGGATCAGTGCAGACCATTGAGCAGCTTCTCGCAGAGGCCAAGGCCTTCAACGGGATGTCGGAGGAACACCTGGCGCTGATCGCCGGCTGCGCGCAGAACAAGGTCTTCGAGGACGGCGAGTACCTGATGAGGGAGGGCAACCCGGCCAACACCTTCTTCGTGATCCGTGTCGGCCGGGTGGCGATGGAAATCTTCGTTCCGCAGCGCGGCGGCGTGACGATTGAGACGATCGACGACGGTGATCTGCTCGGCTGGTCCTGGCTCATGCCGCCGTTCCGCGAGCACCTTGACGCCAGAGCGCTCGGCTCGGTGCACGTGGTCGCCTTCGACGCGGCCTGCCTGCGCGGCAAGGCCGACGCCGACCCCGCGCTTGGCTATGAGCTGATGCGGCGGTTCATTCCGGTGATCGTGGAGCGCCTGCAGGCCACCCGGGTCCGGCTGCTCGACGTCTACGGACACGTCGGAGCGGGCTGATGGCCGCGGACCCGATGCTGCCCGTCTCCTACGTCGTTGTCGAAAAGCGCCAGGACCTCGCGGACACCTGGACGCTCGAGCTGGAGCCCGCCGGCGGTGACGGCGTCGCTGCCTTCGGCCCCGGCCAGTTCTCGATGATCTACGCCTTTGGCGCCGGGGAGGTGCCGATCTCGGTGAGCGGCGGTGGGGACGCGGGCGGGCGCGTCGGGCACACGGTTCGCGCGGTCGGAGCCGCCACGAGGGCTCTCTGTTCGATCGAGCTCGGTGCTCAAGTCGGCCTGCGTGGCCCTTTCGGCAACACCTGGCCGCTGGATGAGGCGAAGGGCGGCGACGTTGTGGTGGTCTGCGGCGGCATCGGCCTGGCTCCGCTGCGGCTTGCACTCAACCACCTGATCGCGATGCGCGACTCGTACCGGGCGGTCACGCTGCTCTACGGGGCGCGCAGTCCTGATGAGGTGCTCTACCCGAGCGAGCTGCAGCGCTGGCGCGAGGCCGGGATCACCGTCGCCACCACCGTCGATACGGCACCGGGCGACTGGGACGGTCGCGTGGGCCTGGTGACGAACCTGATCCCGGAGGCAGGTTTCGAGGGTCCACGGACCACAGCGATGATCTGCGGCCCCGAGGTGATGATGCGGTTTGTCTCCTCCGGACTGCAGGACCGCGGCATCCCGCTGGACAGCATCTATCTCTCGCTCGAGCGGAACATGAAGTGCGCGGTCGGCCACTGCGGCCACTGCCAGCTCGCCCACCGTTTCGTCTGCAAGGACGGGCCGGTCTTTCCGGTTGGCCGGATCGAAACGCTTCTCGGAGTGCGAGAGCTGTGAGCGACGAGCGGCCGAAGCTGGCTGTCTGGAAGTTCGCCTCCTGCGACGGCTGCCAGCTCTCGTTGCTCGACTTCGAGAGCGAGCTGGTCTCGCTGCCGGACCAGATAGAGGTCGCCTACTTCCTGGAGGCAACCCGTGGGGAGGTCGAGGGGCCGTATGACCTCTCCCTGGTCGAGGGTTCCATCACCACGCCACACGATGCCGAGCGGATCAAGGAGGTGCGGGCCAAGTCGCGGCGACTGGTGACCATCGGGGCCTGCGCGACCTCGGGTGGAATCCAGGCCCTGAAGAACTTCGCCGACGTGGAGGACTTCATGTCGGTCGTCTACGCCACGCCCGACTACATCTCGACGCTCGAGACCTCTACTCCGATCTCGGCCAACGTGCACGTCGACTTCGAGCTGCAGGGCTGCCCGGTGAACCGCCACCAGCTGCTCGAGGTGATCAGCGCCTTCGTCAACGAGCGCAAGCCGGCGATCGCCAACCACAGCGTCTGCATCGAGTGCAAGAGGGCCGGGAACGTCTGCGTGATGGTCGCCCACGGCACACCGTGCCTCGGGCCGGTCACGCATGCCGGCTGCGGCGCCCTCTGCCCGAGCTACGACCGCGGCTGCTATGGCTGCTTCGGCCCGATGGAGTCTCCCAACGCCCCGTCGCTGTCGGGCTGGTTCGAGGGTCTCGGGATGGACGAGGTCGACGTGATCCGCGTCTATCGCACCTTCCACACCGCGCGCGAGCCGTTCCGCTCCGAGAGCGAGAGGCTCGAGGCCGATGGCTGAGAACGGCGAGACCCGCACGATCCGCACGGAGGCGCTCGCCCGCGTCGAGGGGGAGGGGGCGATGCAGGTGAAGATCCGCGGCGGAGAGGTCGAGAACGTCGAGCTGCAGATCTTCGAGCCACCGCGCTTCTTCGAGGCCTTCCTGCGCGGCCGCGATTTCAAGGAGGTGCCGGACATCACCGCGCGGATCTGCGGCATCTGCCCGGTCGCGTACATGACCAGCGCCTTCAACGCAATGGAGGACGCGCTCGATGTCGAGGTCGACGAGCGCATCAGGGTGCTGCGGCGGATCATGTACTGCGGCGAGTGGATCGAGTCCCACGCGCTCCATGTCTTCCTGCTCCACGCCCCGGATTTCTTCGGCTTCGATTCGGCCTGGCAGATGGCGCGCGAGCATCGTGAGTTGGTTGAGGGCGCGCTGCGGGTGAAGGCGATGGGCAACGAGATCCTGCGGACGATCGGTGGCAGGGCGATTCACCCGATCAATGTCCGGGTCGGCGGCTTCTACAAGGCGCCGGCAAAGGAGCACCTCGATGCGCTCGTTCCGGCGCTCGATGAGTCGAGGGAATTCATGCGGGGCGCGACCGCCTTCTTTGCGGAACTCGACTTCCCCGACTTCGAGCAGGACTACGAGTTCGTCGCGCTCCGTCACCCGGAGCGCTACGCGATAGAGGACGGCCGGTTGGCCTCCTCCTCCGGCCTCGACATCGGGTCTGGCTCCTACGAGGAGCACTTCTCCGAGCAGCACGTCCCGCACTCGACCGCGCTCCAGTCGCGAATGTCCGACGGCGGCACCTACTTCCTCGGGCCGATGGCGCGCTACTCCCTCAATTACGAGCAGCTCTCCGACGGGGCGAAGCAGGCGGCCGCCAATGCCGGTCTCGGCGAGAGCTGCCGAAACCCCTTCAAGTCGATCCTGGTTCGCTCGGTCGAGATCCTGTACGCGCTCGAGGAGGCGCTCGCCCTCATCTCGACCTATGAGCCCCCTGACCCGCCGGCGGTCGTGCCCGAGGCGAGGGCTTCGACCGGCACGGGGTGGAGCGAGGCGCCGCGCGGGATGCTCTGGCACCGCTACGGCCTTGAGGAGGACGGCTCGATAGCGGAGGCCCGGATTGTGCCTCCGACCTCTCAGAACCAGGCGCGGATCGAGCAGGACCTGCACGAGTTCGTCCGCCCGAGGGTCGATCTCCCGGACGACCGGCTCCAGTGGGAGTGCGAGCAGGCGATCCGCAACTACGACCCCTGCATCAGCTGCTCCACCCACTTCCTGAAGCTCGACGTGGACCGGGCGTAGATGGGCTCCATGAAGCACTTCATCCATCGAGAGCACCGGCCGACCGATCCGGAGTTCCTCCATGAGGAGCGGAGAATCCTTAACGCGCAATTCGATTCGTTGCACCTGATGGAGCGCCAGCGCGATCAGCTGCAGCACGACATCGAGGCAGCGCGGCACAAGGCGCACGGACTCGGGATCTCGCTGAATCATGCCCCCGAGTCGGGCTACCGCGCCTGGCTCGCCCTGATCGGGGTCGGCAACCGCTTCCGCCGCGACGACGCGGCCGGCCTCGAGGTCGCGGCTCGGCTCCGCGCGACCCACCCGCCCGGATGCCGGATCCTCGAGGAGGAGGGCGAGCCCGCGTCGCTGATCGAGGGCTGGGCCCTCGTCAAGGAGGCGTTGGTCGTGGACGCGGTCAGCACTGGCGCCGAACCCGGCACCCTGCACCGCTTCGACGCCACCGCCGGGCCGCTACCTGCCGAGCTCTTCCGCTCATCCACCCATGCGCTGGGCGTTGCCGACGCGGTCGAGCTTGCCCGGGAGCTGGATCGGCTGCCCGCCCGGCTCGCCGTCTACGGCATCGAGGGGGAGAGCTTCGAGACGGGGGAGGGGCTCACCCCCGCGGTCGCGGCGACCGTCGACGGCCTGGTCGGCGAGCTCTGCCATGAGCTGCGGGTGGACTGACCCTGATGGCTTCGACGGGCGAACCTATTTCCACGTTGCCGGCCAGGGACGCCGCGGCGGTGCGCTCTTCACCCTGACGCGGAAGTCGAGCGCGATCGCGCCGTCAGGTCCCGCGAGCACTGGATTGAGGTCGAGCTCGGCGATCTCGTGGTGGGCCTCGACCATCGCGCTGACGCGGAGGAGGAGCTCCTGCACCGCCTCGAGGTCGGCCTCGGGGCCGCCGCGGAAGCCCGTCAGGAGGGGGAAGGTCGCGAGTGAACCGAGCATCCGCTGGGCATCGTCACGCGTGATCGGGCAGATCCGGACGGCTACGTCCTTGAGCAGCTCGGCCTGGGTGCCCCCAGCCCCGCAGGCGAGCACCGGACCGAAGGTGGGGTCGTCGACGACGCCGACGAGCAGCTCGACGCCGCTCTCAACCATCGCCTGGACGATGAAGCTCTCCCGCTGCGCCCCGGCGCGGGCGATCGCCTCGTCCATCTCCTCGGCCGCGCGGGTCACCTCCTCACCTCCGGCGACCCCGACGCGCACGGCGCCCATCTCGGTCTTGTGGACCAGGCCCGGACCCTGTGCCTTCAGGGCCACCCGTCCACCGAGCTCGTCGGCGGCCCGGCTGGCCTCCTTGGGATCGCCGGCGACCCGCCAGGTTGGGATCGCGATCCGGTAGCAGTCGAGGAGTCGGGCCGTCTGTTCCAGCGGCATCCACTCGCTCCCGGACTCGAGCGCGTCGGCGATCAGGGCCGCCGCCTCGTCCACGCGTACGTCCTCGAAGTCGGGAGCCTCCTCCGCCGGGCGATCGCGCCAGTCCACGTGTCGCATCACCCGGGCAAGCGTGCGAGCCGCGTCCTCGGGATACAGGTGTGCGGGGACCCCGCCTCCCGAGATCGCCTCGTGATCCTGAGGCGACATGAACACCGCCTGCACCGGAATCTCCCGGGGCATCCGCTCGACCGCCTCGCGGATCGCGGTCGCGACGTCCTCGGCCCGAGTGAGCAGGGGGCGGATGAAGATCACGATCAAGGCATCGATCCCCTCCCAGTCGGCGAGCGCGCGGATCGTCCCGCGGTAGTGCTCGGCCGTGGCGGTGGCGATCATGTCCACCGGGTTGAGCAGTCCCGCCTCGGCGGGAAGGAGTTCGGCCAACCGGTGACGCAGGTCCTCGGGGAGCTCGGGGACCTCCAGCCCGCCCGCCTCGCAGGCGTCCGCGCACATGATCCCGGGGCCTCCGGCGTTGGTGATGATCCCGACCCGCCGGCCGCTCGGCAACGGCTGGTTCTCGAGCAGCGAGGCGACGTCGAGGAGCTCCGCCAGGCTGTCGGTCCGGATGACCCCCGCCTGCTCGAACAGGGCGTCCACCGTCACGTCGGAGGCCGCGAGCAGCGCGCCCGTGTGGGAGCTGGTGGCGCGCTCACCGGCGGCCGAGCGCCCGCTCTTCACGACCACGATTGGCATCCGCCGCCCGAGCCGCCGCGCGACCCGCGAGAAGCGCCGGGGGTCGCTGAAGGACTCGATGTAGAGCAGTGCCACCCGTGTGGCGTCGTCGTCCTCCCAGTACTCGAGGAAGTCGTTGGCGGTGATGTCCGCGCGGTTCCCGATCGAGGCGAACGAGGAAACCCCCAGCCCGCGGTCGCTCGCCAGGTCAATCAGCGCCAGGCCCAGCGCCCCGCTCTGGGTGGCGAAGCCGACGCCCCCGCGCGGGGGGGTCGCCGGGGCGAAGGTCACGTTCAGTCGGGCGTGCTCGGCGGTGTTGAGGATTCCGAGGCAGTTCGGCCCGACCAGGCGCATCCCCGCGGCCCTGCAGACCTCGACCAGCCGGTCCTGGAGCTCAGCGCCGTCCGGCCCGGCCTCAGCGAAGCCGGCCGAGATAACCACGAGTGCGGGGACTCGCTTGTCGGCGCACTCGCGAGCCACGTCGATCACGGCGGGGGCAGGTACGGCGACGACGGCGAGGTCCACCTCGTCGGGCACCTCGGCGACGCTGGGATAGGCCCGCACCGACTGCACCACCTCGGCGGAGGGATTCACTGGATAGACGACGCCCTCGAATCCCGCCTCCAGCGCGTTGTGGAAGAGCTGCCCGCCGACCGTGCCGTGCTCGCGCGAGGCGCCGATCACGGCGACCGCCCGCGGTTCGAGGAACGGACGGATCGCTGCCTGCGCGGCGATCCGGTCGCGGTCCTCGAAATGAGAAACGGCCTCGTCGGAGAACGAGGTCGGGAGTTCGACGTGGATCGCGCCGGGCCGGGACGACATCTCGACCGGGAAACCGCTCTCCCGAAAGACTTCGACCATCCTGTGGTTCTCCGGCATCACCTCGGCGGTGAAGATCGAGATCCCGTTCTCCTGTGCGACCTCGGCCAGATGGGCCAGCAGGAGCGTGCCCAGCCCGACGCCCTGCAGCTGCTCCGCGATCGTGAACGCGATCTCCGCCTCGCCCAGCCGACCACCGAGGTAGATCCCCTGCGCCACCACCTCGTCGCGCGTCCCTCGGACAGCAACCAGGCCATACCGCTGCGAGTGGTCGACGTCCACCATCAGATGGGCTGCGCGGGCGAGGTCGGTGCCCGCCGAGAAGAACCTGAACATGCGCGAGCCGGGATCAAGACCCTCGAGGAAGGCGAGCATCGCCTCCTCGTCCTCGGGCCTGACCGGGCGGACGTGAACGGTCGAGCCGTCGCGCAGCGCCACATCCGCTTCCCGGTGTGCTGGGTAGGGGTTCGCTTCGGCCGGCTCCGGCGCAGGCTCCGTCAACTCGGCAAGGCTAACTCCGGTTTGTGCGGACCGTGAGGGCCTACGCCTCGAGCGGGGTGGGGCCGGCGCCTCGCGGGACCACCAGCACTGGAGTGGGTGCCGCGGCCATGACCCGGGCGGAGACGCTGCCGAGCACGGTGCCCTTGACCGGCCCGTAGCCTCGGGAGCCGAGGATCAGCAGGTCAAGATCGCCCGCCGCCTCCGACAGAGCCTCGGCGGGGTCGCCGTGGAGGAGCTGCGGCTCAGTATCGACGCCATCGGCCACCCGGCCGGCGGCCTCCTCGTAGATGTGTTCCCACTCCTTCTCCTTGAACTCGCGGTACTCCTCGGCGTTGAGCGGCGAGAGCAGGCCGCCGAGGACGTAGTGGGGCTCGCCCATCACGCTGAGGATCCGCAGCTGCGCGTCCGCTTGCTCAGCGAGATTGCTCGCCGCCGTCAGCGCCCGCCATCCCTCCGAGCCGCCGTCGACCGCGATGCCGATCCGAGCGAGGCCGGATTTCCCATTCGTGTAGCCGCGAGGGGCGACGGCGACGCTGCAGTGCACCCCCGAGAGAAGCGAGCCGCCGACCGTGCCCACCTGCACGTGTCCGGCCGTGCCGTGGCGGGTCGACCCAATCACGATCACGGACGGCTTTTCCCAATCGGCCATCTCGTAGATCCCGGCGGCCGGTGAGTCGTTGACTACCGGCGCCGGCTTCACCTTGATTTCGTCCATGCGTTCCTGCGCCTTCGCGAAGAACGGCTTGCAGTACTCGGTCACGGCATCGTCGAACTCGCGCTCGTCCGTCCCGTGACGCGGGTGGGCGATGACCATGGTGACGACCGGCGCCGCATCGAGGACCTCCGTGATCCGGCGCCCGAACCCGAGCGCGTCTTCCCCCTGGGGGGAGCCGTCGTAGGCGATCAGGACCTTCGCGCGCATTCGGATTCCTCTCTAGATCTTCTCGGGGACCATCTCGATCGCTCCGCAGGGGCATTCCTGGACGCAGAGGCCGCAGCCCTTGCAGAAGTCGAGATCGATCGCGTAGCCATTGACGTTCGGGTTCTCCGCGGCCTCGGCCAGCTTCAGGACCGCGTTGTCGGGGCAGACGCCGAAGCAGTTGTCGCAGCTGAAGCAGTTGCCGCACGACATGCAGCGGCGGGCCTCGTACATTGCATTCGACTCGTCGAGCCCGCCGACCACCTCGTCGAAGGTCGAGCGCCGGCGCTCGACCTCGAGCTCGGGCTGCAGGGCCTTCGGTGCGTCGGCGTAATACCAGGTGTTGAGCTGCTCGAAGGTGATGACCTCGTGCTTCGGCGGCGGATCGAAGCTCTCGGCGCGAAGCCAGCCGTCGATGTTGCGTGCCGCCTTCTTGCCGTGGCCGACGCCGACGGTGACGGTGCGCTCAGTGGGGACCATGTCGCCGCCCGCGAAGACGCCGCGGTGCCCGGTCTCCATGTTCGGCCCGACCTGCACGACGCCGTCCTCGACCTGGATCCCGGAGACGCCCTCGAGCAGCGACAGGTCCGCCTCCTGGCCGAGCGCCAGGATCACCGAGTCGGCCTCGAGCTCGTCGAACTCGCCGGTTGGCTGGGGGAAGCCCGTCTCGTCGAGCTCCATCTTCTCGATGGTGATCTTGTTGCCGTCGACCTGCTTGATGGTCTCGAGCCAGCGCATCATCACGCCCTCCTCCTCGGCCTCGGCGACCTCGAACTCGTGAGCGGGCATCCGGTCACGGTTGCGCCGGTAGACGACCACCGCGTCGGTGGCACCGAGGCGCTTGGCGGTGCGGGCGGCGTCCATCGCAGTGTTGCCGCCGCCGTAGACGACGACCTTGCGGCCGAGCAGCGGCTTCTCGTCAGACTCCATCGACTCGAGCATCGAGACGGCGTCCAGGATGCGCGCGGCCTCGCCGGCCGGGATTTCGGCGTGCTTGCCGATGTGGGCGCCGACCGCCAGGAACGCCGCGTCGAAGCCGCCGTCGGTCATCGCTTCCTCGATGTTGGTGACCTTGCGGTTGAGCTCGAGCTCGACTCCCATCGCGAGGATGCGGTCGACCTCGGCGTCGAGCACGTCGCGCGGCAGCCGGTACGTGGGGATGCCGAAGCGCATCATGCCGCCGGCCATAGGGCCGGCCTCATTGATCGTCACCTCGTGACCCAGGCGGCGCAGGTGGTACGCCGCCGAGAGCCCCGAGGGCCCAGCGCCAACCACGAGCACGCGCCTCCCGGTGGACTCCGCCGGCGGGTCGAACGACCAGCCCTGCTTGATCGCCTCGTCGCCGATGAAGCGCTCGACCGAGTGGATGCCGACGGCCTCGTCGAGCTCCCCGCGGTTGCATGAGGTCTCGCATGGGTGGTAACAGACGCGACCCATGATCGCCGGGAACGGGTTGTCCTCGACGATCCGCCGCCAGGCGCGCTCGTAGCCCTCGCCGCCGTCCTCGGCTTCGTACAGCCAGGCCTGGCAGTTCTCGCCGGCGGGGCAGGCGTGATTGCAGGGGGGCAGCCGGTCGACGTACTGGGCGCGCTCGGTGCGCCAGCTGCCGGTCTTGTTGGCGAGGCTGGAGCCGACGTCGAGCGTGATGGCGAAGGGCAGGTTCTTTTCGGTTGCTTCCATCACTGAGGTCCGTGTGGGGTGTCGGAGAGCAGGTCGGGGCGCCCTTCGGTGAGCAGATCGGGGAGCGATCCATAGCCGCCGTTCAGTCCGAAGCGCCTGATGTTGGCGTCGGCCCGGGCCTGGATCGCCTCGATCACGTCGGTGCGAGGCGGGTCCTTGAAGAGGTGCGCGTAGCGCTTCTGCAGCTTCAGGTATTCGGTGACCGGCACCTGCTTGCGGATCTTCGAGACGCCGACGACCTCGCCGTCCTCGGCCTCGAAGACGGGGAAGATCCCGCTTTCCTTGGCGAGGCGCGCGATCTCGATTGTGTCCTTCGATGCCGATCCCCATCCCAGGGGGCAGGGGACGAAGACGTGCAGATAGCGGGCGCCCCGCATCTCCATCGCCTTCTCGACCTTGTACTCCAGGTCGCGGAGCTCGGAGACCGTGGCGGTGGCGACGTAGGGGATCTCGTGCGCCATCGCGATCAGCGGAGCGTTCTTGCCCTGGCCGAAGACGTTGCCCGGCTCGTCGCCGACCGGCTTGGTGTTGGCGGTCCGCGCGGCGGGCGGAGTCGCGCCCGAGCGCTGGACGCCGGTGTTCATGTAGGCCTCGTTGTCGTAACAGATGAACAGCACGTCATCGTTTCGCTCGAACATCCCCGAGAGACAGCCGAAGCCGATGTCGAGGGTGCCGCCGTCGCCGCCCTGTCCGACCACGCGGATGTCTTCGCGGCCCTTGGCCTTCAGCGCGGCGGCGATTCCGCTGCTGACCGCCGGCGCGTTGCCGAACAGCGAATGGATCCAGGGCAGCTGCCAGGAGCTCTCCGGATAAGGGGTGGAGAAGACTTCGAGACAGCCCGTGGCGTTGGCCGCGATCAGCTTGCCCTTGGTGGCGCGCATCGCGGAGTCGAGCGCGAACCGGGCTCCGAGGGCCTCGCCGCATCCCTGGCAGGCCCGGTGCCCGCAGGTCAACGTGTTCGAGCGCTCCGTCCGTGCCTGAACCGAGCGCTTCTCCGGATCGAGCAGTCGACCTCCGACCGCGTAGGTACCCGTCTGGTAGAGCTTGACGTCCTGGTAGGGCATCAGTGGGCCTCCGCCGCGACCGCGCCGAGGTCGCGAAGCATGTTCTCGGCATGCGGTCCAAGTGGTTTGCCATTGCGCTCGCGGGCCAGCTCGCGCTGCACCAATTCGACGTCCAGGTCGAGGAAGTTGAGCGGCTCGAGCTCGTCGCTGCCCGCCTGCTCGAGAAGCCGGTGAAGCGACTCGCGGGTGATCGCCCTTCCGCCGAGGCCGGCGATCACGGTGCTGCAACGGGCGTGGCCGCCCACCATCGCCTCGTGGACGTCGGTGGACACGATCCCGCCCCGGCCGGCGGCCAGGGCCTTTTCGAGAACCACCACGCGGCAGGCCCCGGACAGAGCGTCGCGGACCTCCTCCAGCGGGAACGGCCGGAAGGACTTGATGCCGAGGGCGCCGACCCTGACGCCAGCGTCGCGCATCTCGTCGACGACCGCCTCGATCGTCCCGAGCACCGACCCGAGCGCCACGATGATCGTCTCGGCGCCCTCGGTTCGGTAGCGGCGCACCAGGCCACCGGAGGGTCGCCCGAAGTCCAGCGCGAACCGCTGGGCGACCTCGGGGATCACGTCGAGCGCCTGCATCTGCTTGTGGTGAGCGAGGTACTTGACCTCGAAGAAGGCCTCGGGACCGACCATCGCCCCGATCGTCATGGGGTCCGCCGGGTCGAGGAGCTGCCGTGGCTCGAAGGGAGGCACGAACGCGTCGACCCTCTCCTGGTCGGGGATGTCGACCTCGTCGTAGGCGTGGGTGAGGATGAAGCCGTCCATGCAGACCATCACCGGCAGCGAGATCTGCTCGGCGATCCGGAAGGCCTGGATGTGCATGTCGAGCGCCTCCTGATTGGACTCGGCGTAAAGCTGGATCCAGCCGGAGTCCCGCATCGACATGGAGTCGGAGTGGTCGTTCCAGATGTTGATCGGTGCTCCGATCGCGCGGTTGGCGATCGTCATCACGATCGGCAGCCCCAGGCCCGACGCGTTGTAGATCGCTTCCGCCATGAACAGGATGCCCTGGGAGGCAGTTGCCGTGTAGGTGCGTGCGCCGGTGGCGGATGCCCCGATCGCTGCGGAGAGGGCGCCGAACTCGGACTCGACCATCAGGTACTCGCAGGGCGAGAGGTCGCCGGTCCGGACGAGGTCGGAGAGGTGCTCGACGATGTGGGTCTGGGGTGAGATGGGGTAGGCGCTGATCACCTCGGGGCGGCAGAGCGCCACCGCCTCGGCGACGGCGCGGGAGCCCTCCTCCTGCCTAAGCACGGGTGAGCTCCCTGATCTCGTGCTGTACGTACTCGTATGCCACGTCGGCGGCGAGCATGTTGCGGTCGGCGATCTCGCCTGAGAACTTCTGGGCGATCGCCCGTATCACGGCCTGCAGCGTGACTGCGCCGGTCATCGCTGCGAACCCGCCGAGCAGCGCGGTGTTCGGCATCGGGCGGTGGAGCTGACGGTTGGCGACCTCGCTCGCAGGCACGGTGAGCAGCCGCCCGGGCGCAAACCCGGCGGCAAACTCGCCGAGGCCCAGGTCGTCCAGGCTGCGTGATGTGTTGATCAGCACGTAGCCCCCCTCGCTGAGGCCGCTGAAGACCTTCACCTGATGGAGCAATGTGGGGTCCTGGATGATCAGCGCGTCCGGCTCCGAGATCGGCTCGCGCACGCGAATCGGCTGGTCGTCGATTCGGCAGTACGACGTGACCGGGGCTCCGGTCCGCTCCGAGCCAAAGGTGGGGAAGGCCTGTGCGTGCTGGTCGTCCTCGAAGGCGGCGATGGAGAGCATCTCGGCCGCGGTGACGACCCCCTGGCCGCCACGCCCGTGGATCCTCACCTGGAACATCAGGCCGCCTGCTTGGACTTGGCGAGCTCCCCGAGCTCAGCGAGCGACTCGGCGATCCCGGCGTTGAGGACGTCGAGATCCGGGACGGTGTCCCGGTCGGCGTTGATGCAGAAGAAGAGCTTGCCGTCGTAGCTGAAGACGGCGAGGCCGACCGCGTGTGACGCTGCGATCGGCACCAGCGGCCAGATCTCCTGGACCTTGGAGCCGAAGTAGTAGAGCGGGATCTGCGGCCCCGGGACGTTGGTGACCGTGACGTTGAAGAGCCGGGTCGCGAACAGCGATCGCGCGAGGAAGCTGTGGAGCACGGGCGGCATGTGGTTGCCGACGTTGAGGAGCACACTCGAGCCCTCGTGCTGTGTCCCGGACTTCAGGGTCTCCGCCTCCTCGACCTGGCGGCGGTAGCGCTCGGCGGGGTCGGCGGCGCCGACAGGCAGGTGAATGAACAGGGACGAGATCCGGTTCCCCATCGAGAGGTGATCGGCGGCCGTGCGGATGTTCATGGGCACCATCGCGCGCAGGCCGGGCTCGGCAACCATCTCGCCGCGCTCGGTCAGCAGCCGGCGGAACCCGCCCGCCGCCGCCGCCAGGACGACGTCGTTGAGGGTGCCGCCCAGGGAGTTCTTGATCTCCTTGAGCTCGTCGAGCTTCATGCTGATCACGGCGAGCTGGCGCCCGGCGCCGATCGGCCGGTTGAGGCTGCATTCCGGGGCTGCGACGAGCTCGTCCTTGACGATCAGCTCGGCGAGGGCCCGCGAGCGATGGGCGGCCTCGCGCGCCCGGCTCGGGTGCGCGGCCATGCCGACCGCGGACTCCGCGGCGTGCAGGCCGGCCTGGGCCGTGCGCAGGGCGGCGTTGCCGACGAACAGGTAGGGCTTTGCGATCAGCGAGGCGGCGTGTCGCAAGCCCCTCCTCGGAGTCTCGACGCTGTTGGGATGGCTCGCGTGCGGCCTTCCATTCGACGCTCCGTTCCGCGGGGTCCTGCGCTCGGGCTCGGTGTCGAGCAGGGTGGTCGCCATGTCGACTGAGCCGACGCCGTCGATCATGCAGTGATGTGTCTTGGTGACCAACGCCCAGCGCCCGTCGGCGAGCTCCAGGACCACGATCTCCCAGAGCGGCTTGGACCGGTCGAGGCGCTGCGAGTAGTACTCGCCCGCCCACTCCATGAGCTCGTCGACTCCGCCGGGGGCGGGAAGGCCCGCAATGCGGACATGCCGCTCGACGCGGAAGCGCCGATCCTCTTCCCAGCTCGGCCAATGCAGTCCGCCCGTGTGTGGGGTGGAGAGCCGCTGGGTGTAGCGGGGCAGGTCGGGGAGGCGATCGATGACGTCCTGGCGGATCAGGTCGATCGGAGGGGCACCGCCGGCCGGCTGCGGCTCCAGCAGCATCACGCCGCCGATGTGCATGTGGGCGCTCTGGTCCGCCTCCTCGAGTTCCAGGAAGGTCGCGTCCAGTGCGGTGAGCTGGTCCATGGCCCCCGGCTCCCCTCTAGCTCCCGGAGCGGGCCGCGTCGAGCAGCACGCGCTGCTCGGCGGCGGCGATCAGCCGGCGGGCCTTGTCGACCGCGTCGATGTTGACCGAGATCGCGTCGATGCCGGCCTCGACAAGTAGCTGCGCATACTCGCGGTGCACCGAGGGCGCCTGGCCGCAGATCGAGGTGGACAGGCCGAGCTCCTTGGCCCGCGGGATCAACAGCCGCAGGTAGTCCGCGACCGCTGCATCGCGCTCGTCGAACAGCTCGGCGACCGCCTCGGAATCGCGATCCGCGCCCAGCATCAGCTGGGTGAGGTCGTTCGAGCCGATCGAGATGCCCTTGACTCCCAGCTCCGCGTAGCGCGGGAGGTGGAAGTAGACCGAGGGGACCTCGGCCATCACCCAGAGCTCGAACTCCGGCATGTCGAGCAGCCCGGCGTCGCGCATCTGGTTGCGGCATGCGGTCAGCTCGCGCGGGGTGCGAACGAACGGGAGCATCACGTGGAAATTCGTGTGCCCGGCGTCCCAGACGCGCTTGATCGCGGCCAGCTCGAGTCCGAACAGGTCGGGCTCGCGCATGTAGCGCAGCGCGCCGCGGTAGCCGATCATCGGGTTCGACTCCTCCGGCTCGAAGCGGTCGCCGCCCTCGAGTCCCTTGAACTCGTTGGAGCGGAAGTCGATCGTCCGGTAGGTGATCGGCCGGGGAGCGAAGCCCTCCGCGAACTTGGTCAGGGCCTCGCCCATCCGGTCCACGAACTCGTCGCTCTTGCCCTGCTCGATCAGCAGGCGGGGGTGGCGGCCCTCGAGCGCCTCGATGACCATCAGCTCGGCGCGGAGCAGGCCGCAGCCCTCGACCGGCAGGCTCGCCGCCCGCTCGATCTGGGAGGGCTCGGAGAGGTTGACGAGGAGCTGGGTCGCGGTGACGGGTGCCCCGCCCCCTACGGGGGCGGGCCCATCACCGGACCCTGTCTCCTGTCCCGTGACGGCGATTTCACCCTCGTACACCATCCCATGTGTGGCGTCCACGGTGACGAGCTCTCCATCACGAAGCTTCGAAGTCGCGTCGGCGGCGCCGACGACGCAGGGGATGCCCAGCTCGCGGGAAACGATCGCCGCATGGCAGGTCATGCCGCCCGAGTCGGTGATGATCGCGGCGGAGCGCCGCATCAGCGGAACCCAGTCGGGCGCGGTCATGTGGGTGACGAGGACGTCGCCCTCCTTCAGGTCGTTGCCCCGGCTGAGCTCGGAGATGATCTTCACCTCGCCGTGGCCGACACCGGGCGCCGCGCCCAGGCCGCGCACCAGGGCCTCGCCCTCGTGCTGGGCGAGCTCCACGGAGGTGTCGCCGCCCGAGGAGGTCACCGGCCGGCTCTGGAGCATCCAGGCGATGCCCTCCTCGTCGAAGGCCCACTCGGTGTCCTGGGGGGTGCCGTAGTGCTTCTCGTCGCGGATACCGAGCTCGGCGACGCGGCGCACCTCGTCGTCCGTGAGGACCGGCTGGGTGGACTCGTCGCCTGAGAGCTCCCGCGTGCGGGTGCCGCCGTCGGGGAGTGGCTCGATCACCAGCTCCTTGCGCTTCACGTCGCGCTTGAGGATGTGGAGCGTCTGCTTGTCGATCACGTAGCGGTCGGGGGAGACCTGGCCCGAGACCACCGACTCGCCGAGGCCGAGGGAGCCCTCGATCACGAGGCGATCGTGGTCGCCTGAGGCCGGGTCGATGGTGAACATGACGCCGGCTCGGGTGGAAAGGATCTGTATCTGCACGACGACGGCGATGTCCATGTCCGCCTGGCCGAAGCCCTGCTTGGCGCGATAGAAGACGGTCCGGGCGCCGAACAGCGAGGACCAGCAGCGGCGGACTGCGTCGACGACCTCGTCGGGGCCGCGGACGTTGAGGAAGGTCTCGTTCATGCCGGCGAAGGAGGCGGCCTCCGTGTCTTCAGCGGTGGCGGAGGAGCGGACGGCGACCGGAGGGTTGTCGCGATCTCCCGCGAGCTCCAGATAGGCGTCGCGGATCTCGCTGGCGACCTCGTCCGGGACAGGCTCCGCCTCGACCATCTTGCGGACCTCCTTCGTGGCGAGATCCAGCGCAGCCGTGTCGTCCACGTCGACCGAGGAAAGCTGCTCCTCGATGCGGTCGCGCAGCCCATCCACGTCGCAAAAGAGAGCGTAGGAGGAGGCACCGACCACGAAGCCGGGGGGGACCGGCAGGCCCGCGGCGGTCATTTCGCCGAGATTCGCGCCCTTCCCGCCGGCGTAGTCGACGTCCTGCTTGGAGAGATCCTCGAAACGGCGGAGCAGAGCGGTCGAAACTGGCATCTGGAGCCCCTTTCGGGTTCGCTTGGTCGGTTCGCCCAAGTTACGCCCGGCCCGTGCCCGCGTCATCCGCGCGCGGCACCGGTCTTGAGGGTGTGGGGAACTACCTAGTCGCAGGCGAGCGCGGCGCTCAGCTCTCCTTGACGACGGCGTACACGATGCGCTCGGCGACTCCGATGACGACCTCGCTGAGCCGATCGCAGTGCCGGTAGAGCTCGCGCCGGGAGATCCGCTCGCGCGTGTCCTCGACCTCGAGCAGCTTGGCCGTCTCGGTGTAGTAGACGTGCTCCAGCCGCCGGGCTGTCTTGATCGCAGCGTCCGCGGCAGCGGTACTGCCCTCCTCGTCAGATCCAAGCCGAGCGATTGCTTCATCGATCTGATGCATCGCCTCGACCAGCAGCGTCGCCATCGCGGCGATCCCCGAGTCCGGCCCCACGCCCATCACCTGCGCCTCCTCGATCAGGTCGCGCGCGTGGTCGAGAATCCAGTCAATCCCCCGGGAGAGGGTGAACAGGTCCTCGGGCTCCAGCTGAAGGATGAACGCCTCGCGGAGGGCGTTCAGCAGCTCCCGCTTCGCTGCGTCGCCGCGAGGCTCGGCGTCGCGCACGAGTTGAGCGGCGCCCGCGTCGCCCTCGGCCCAGGCCACGAGGCCGTCAAGGCCCTCGAGGGTGACCGCGGTCTGCCGGCGAAGCAGCCCGATCGCATCTGGGGTATCGGGAAGGAACCAGCGCCTGTCTCGCCTTGTGCTCATGTCAGTAGCTGCAGGAGGCCGAAGAAGGCGGCGGCGAGTGCCGCGGAGGCCGGAAGGGTGATGAGCCACGCCAATCCGATCTGACGAACCAACTCCCAGTTGACGTGGCGAAGGCGCCGCCGCCCCGCTCCGATTCCGACAACCGACGACGCGACGACCTGGCTGGTCGACACCGGCGCTCCGAGGAGAGAGGCACCGATGATCACGCTCGCCGACGAGGTCTGGCTGGAGAGCCCCTCGAGCGGATGAATGCGATAGATGCGACGGCCCACAGTGCGAATGATGCGCCACCCGCCCAGGCTTGTGCCAACCGTCAGCGCAGCGGAGCACGCGACGATCACCCAGGTGGGCGCGGAGAGCGAGTCGATACGCCCGTCGGCGAGCAGGAGCGCGGCGATCACACCGACGGACTTCTGTGCGTCGTTGGCTCCGTGGCTGAAGGAAAGCGCCGCCGCGGTGACCCACTGCCCGCCCTGGACTCTGCCGTGCCAGCGCTGGGTGGCCCGCCTCGCGGCTCGCCGGAGGGCCCGGATCGCGAGCAGAGCGACCAGCCCGCCGAGCACGGGCGAGACGGCCAGAGCGATCAGCGTCCCGAAGACCCCGACCGGATGCAGCCCATCCATCCCGCCCCAGTTGACCGCGTGAATGCCCCCTTCGACGACGGCGGCCCCGACCAGACCGCCGACCAGGGCGTGACCCGAGCTCGACGGCAGCCCAAGCCTCCAGGTCGCCAGGTTCCAAGTCGTGGCTGCAGCCAGACCTGAGCCGATCACCCCGATCGCCACCGACGGCGAGACGGTCACGATCCCTCCGATCGTGTCGGCGACCGCTGCCCCGAGGAGCAGCGGTCCCATCAGGTTGAACACCGTGGCCAGGACGATCGCCTGCGAGGGTCGTGCCGCGCGTGTGGCCACCAGCGTCGCAATCGCATTGGAGGCGTCGTGCAGGCCGTTGGTGGCGGCGAAGGCGAGGGCGAGGAGGACCGCGATCACGAGACCTGCGTCCATCCGCCGACTCTATGCGCCGTGGCGGTAGCGTTGAGCCATGAGAAGTCGAGGCCTTCGGCAATGAATGACGATATGGGCGACGGCGGGGCCCGCGTGATCATCGTTGGCGGGGGCGTCGCGGGGCTCGAGGCGCTGCTGGCGGTGGACGACCTCGCGGGCGACCGAGCCTCGCTCACGCTGGTCGCGCCGGAGCCGGACTTCCTCTACAAGCCGCTCCTGGTCGAGGAGCCGTTCGACCTCGGCCCCGCGGAGCGCCACGAGCTTGCGCCGCTGACCGAGGAGATCGGAGCGCGGTTCGTGCGGAGCGCGGTGACCGAAGTTCGGCCCGAAGCTCATGTCGTCGAGCTGGCCGACGGCTCGACGCTCGAGTACGACCAACTCGTGGTCTGCGCCGGGGGGCGGTTCAAGCCGGCCTTCGAGGGAGTGACGACCTTCCCGTCTCCCGATCGGTCCTTCCGGGCGGACGAGGTGCTCGATCGAGCTGCGGACAACGATCACCGCCTGGTGTTCATCGTCCCTGGCGGGATCTCCTGGTCGCTGCCGCTCTACGAGCTCGCGCTGATGACCCAGCGCCGTGGTGTGGAGCGCGGCCTGGACGTGAAGATCGCCATCGTCACACCGGAGTCGGCCCCTCTCGCGATCTTCGGGCCGGCGGCAAGCGCAGCGGTCGGCGAGTTGCTCAGCGCCCGGGGAATCGATGTCTTCCCCGGCACGAGGATTCGGTCGATAGCTGGTGGTGGAATTTCTCTGACCCCGGGCAATCGGGCACTCGGCCCGGCGGAGGCAATCGCCCTGCCGGTCATGGAGGGTCCGGCGATTGACGGCCTGCCGGCTGACGCGAATGGCTTCATCCCGGTCGACGACCACGGGCGGGTCAAGGGGACGGAGGACGTCTACGCCGCCGGTGATGGCACCAACTTCCCGATCAAGCAGGGTGGCCTCGGCACCCAGCAGGCGGACGCCGTCGCGCAGCACATCGCCCACCGTCTCGGCGCGGCTGTCGAGCCCGAGCCCTTCAGGCCGATCCTGCGCGGCAAGCTTCTCACCGGCCAGGAGTCGCTCAGCATGAAGACGGACGTCGCCGGCGGGGGCGGGGAGGGGGTCGCTTCCGCGGATTACCTCTGGTGGCCACCCCACAAGATCAGCTCGCGCTACCTGGCGCCTCTGCTGCATTACGGAGACGTGCACGGGGAGCCCGAGCCACCCGTGCGCTCCCTCGACGTTGAGGTCTCACTGCCGAAGGAGTGGCACGAGGAGCCGATGGCGATCGACCCGTACGGGCCGCCCAAAGTGGACTGACTAGACGCCGAGCGTCGCGCTCAGCGCGAGCATCACGAGGGCTCCCGCGACCAGGCCGGCGGGGCCACGCCACCCGATCGGCGAGAGGGATCGTGGCAACAGGTCGGTGACCACGAGCGCGAGCATCGCCCCGGCGGCGAACGCAAAGGAGATCGGCAGAAGGGACTTGACCGTCTCGACCAACGCATACGCGATTCCGGCCCCGACCGGCTGAGGTGCGCTGGTCAGAACCGCCGCCCAGAACTGCTGGGTCCTGCTGAACCCGGCGTCGGCCATCGGAATGGCGACGCTTGTTCCCTCCGGGATGTTCTGAAGCGCGATCGCGAGGATGACGAACAGGCTGAGTCCCGCAGTGTTCGAGGCATACGCTGTGCCGATCGCGAAGCCCTCGGGCAGGCTGTGGACGAACAGCACGAAGAAGACGAGCACCGACAGCTGGACCCCGGCCCCGCGCATCTCGCCGACGTGAACGTCTCGGGTCCGCAGCGCCAATCGGGCGATCGTCAGGAAGGCGATCCCGACGGCTAGTCCCAGGACGACCTCGGCGGCCGACCCCTCGTCGGTGGCGGGCAGGAGCAGACCCACGATCGAGGCGACCGCCATCACGCCGGCGGCCAGCCCCCAGAGCGCGGGCTCCCATCGGGAGGCATCCCGGCCGAGGAAGAAGACCGGGATTGCGCCCAGCCCCGTCGCCAGCGCCGTCGCGGCTCCCAGCGCCACGACTATCAGCAGTTCGAGCATCGGAAGTAGTGTGGACGGCGTGTCGGCGCTCACCCAGGTCCCGATCGCACCGGCCTCTCCCGAGCGCTTCGGTCCGCTCTTGGGAGAGGACTACCGAGAGATCGAGGTCGCAGTCAGGACCGCCCACACGGTTCTCGCCGGGCGGGTCGTCTGGCACGTCAACTCCACGGCACGCGGGGGCGGGGTCGCGGAGATGCTGCAGTCCCTTCTCGCATACGCGCGAGGAGCCGGCGTCGACGCCCGTTGGCTGACGATCGGGGGCAGCGAGGCATTCTTCGAGGTGACCAAGAGGCTCCACAACCGGTTGCATGGGGCCCCGGGTGACGGCGGGGAACTCGGAAAGGCGGAGCATCTGATCTACGAGTCCGCCCTGCAGGAAAGCGCCACCGAGCTGACCAGCCTTCTTCGCGAGGGCGACGTCGTCTATCTCCACGACCCCCAGACCGCGGGCATCGCGCCACACATCAAGGCGAGGGGGATCAACGTCGTCTGGCGCTGCCATGTCGGGCTCGACCACCCCAACGAGCTGGCCCGGGAGGCCTGGTCCTTTCTCTCCCGCTACATCCAGGAGGCCGACGCCTATGTCTTCTCCAGGGAGGCCTTTGCGTGGGAGGGCCTGGAGCGAGACAAGATCTGGGTGGTTCCACCTTCGATAGACGCCTTTTCGCCCAAGAACCAGGAGATGGAATCGGACATGGTCAGGGCGATCATGGCCACCATCGGACTTGCGGAGGACGGCGGCTCGACGCCGGTGTTTGAGCGCAACGACGGGAGTCGTGGCCGGGTCGACCGGCAGGCCGAGCTCGACCAGGAGGGTCCCATCCCATCAGGGATGCCGTTGGTGGCCCAGGTGTCGCGCTGGGATCGGCTCAAGGATCCAATCGGAGTGCTTCAGTGCTTTGCCGAGAATCTCAGCCATCCAGAGGCCCATCTGCTGCTTGCGGGCCCCGCGGTGGCCGCGGTCACCGACGATCCGGAGGGAGCGCAGGTGCTCGCAGAGGTTCGCGATCGGCGGGCAGGGCTGCCACCGGAGATCGCGAACCGGATTCACCTCGCCTGTCTACCGATGGACGACGTCGAGGAGAACGCTGCGATGGTCAACGCGATCCAGCGCAGTGCGGACATCGTTCTCCAGAAGAGCCTCGCGGAGGGATTCGGCCTGACGGTCGCGGAGGCGATGTGGAAGTCCCGCCCGGTGGTTGCCGGCCGCATCGGCGGAATCCAGGATCAGATCGTCGACGGGGTTTCCGGGTGCCTCGTGGATGACCCCGCGGACCTGGCCGCGGTCGGCGGGGCGCTCGACTCACTGCTCGGCGACCCCGAGCGCGCAAGGTCGATCGGGGAGGCCGCGCACGAACGAGTTCGCGAGTCCTTCCTGGGCAGCCGGCACCTGGTTCAGTACATGCAGCTGATCGAGAGGATGCTCCGTGAGGAGGCGCCCGGCGGGGGCGGTGACACAGAGGCCTAGCGCTTCCTGTGCTTCCTCTTCTTCTTCCGGCAGCCGTGCTTTTTTCTGTGCTTCTTGGAGCTGGCGGAGCACCTGGTTCCTGACACTCCCGCCGTGCCCCCAGCAGGCGGCTCGTTCGTCGTATCGGGAGCGCCGCCCTCGTCAGTGAGTGACGCTGCTTCATTCTGGAAGGGCTGGTAGTCGCGGCAGGGCTCGCCTCGCAGGCCCGGGCATGGCGGCAGCCCGGTCGTCGTGGTCACGCCGGGTACGACCGGGAGCTCGAGCCGCGAGGGCATCGATCCGCCATAGCCGATCGCGACGTTCGCCTGGCCGGCCGGGTCGGCCTCCGCGAATGACCAGATCGGCTGGTCGCCGTTGGGCGCGCTGATCCGGACGCGGATCTGCGAGCCGGTGCGATACATGTGACCCTCGTAGTAGAGGGGGATCGTGACTGGGACGAAGTGGTCAGGAGACAGATCTGAGAAGTCCTCTTGGAGGAAGCTCGGGACGGGCTCGAGTTCCGTGCTCTTGGCCGGATCGAGCGCGCGCGCCCTGGCCTTGATCCAGCCGCCCTGCACGAAGGTCTCCTTGCCGTCGGGCCGGACCTCGCTGATCGTTGCCTGCAGGTCGACGTTGGGGGTCGAAGAGCGGACCCAGAGGTCCACGCGCCCGGCGCCGATCACGGCCGTGTCGTGAGTCAAGGGCGAGGTCACGTACGAGACGGCGGTTCCAGCCGGATCCTGGGACCACTGGTAGTTGGGCAGCGCGGTCCATAGGCCTCCGTCACCCGAGCCGGTGTCGCCGGTGAAGTCGGTCGGCGGCCGAGCGTGGGCGTCCCAGGTGAAACCATCCGCAGCGGGATCGGCCGGAACGCCGTCCTTGAGCGAGCCGCCGGGGGAGACATACCAGGTGCGGGCCGTCGTTCCCGGGATCGGGAAGCTCGCGAACGACTTCTCGAAGCCCGGGTAGGGCCAACCGGGATGCGATGCGTTCCCGGCCCCGTTGTCGAAGAGGACGCGGATCTCGGGCTGGGCCTCGAAGGCGGCCTGAGCGCTGTCGATGGTCGGGTGGGCAGTTGGGTCCTGGATCGGATCGGGCGGCAGGCTCGCGTCCGCCGGCGGCGAGCCGCCCGGGCCGTCGATCCCGAAGATCGCCTGCATCGCCACGGGCCAGCTCGCCTGGAACACCGGCTTGAAGAGATTGGTCGCCGGATTCTGCTGGGCGACGTAGAGCGACAAGAAGTCAAAGAGCTTGTTGTAGGTCTCGGGGTCGAGGGAGTCGGTGTGGACCCCGTTGGTGTAGGTGAACCACTTCTTGTCCGTTCCCGTCATGTGCTCCGCGAGCGTCGGGCAGTGTCCGCCCGTCTGCTCGTCGGTGAACTGGCAGGCCATGAAGCTCGGGACATTGATCTTGTTGACGAAGGTGATCGGGGATAGGGGGTCCGCGACCTCGGGGACGTAGTGGTCGTTGGCGCGGATCTTCGCCATCAGGTCGTTCGCGTCGGGGTGCAGCGCCTGGTCGGCCGCGCAGGTAGCGCCATCTGAGCCCCCGGCCGCAATCACGTCGTCGCCGTAAGGCTGACCGCCGTAGCGGGAGTCGTTCGGATCCGCGTTGGGGTCGGCGGGCTTGGCCTCATCCTGGCGCTCCTTGGCCCAGGCGACCGCGAAACCGGTGTTGAGGATGCCGCCCGGGTAGAGAGTGGTCTGCGTCTGATCGATCACCGACAGCGGGCTGATCGCGGCGAGGTCGGGCGGCTGAGTTTGGCCGGTGAAGAGCTGGCTGATGCCGCCGTAGGAGATGCCGAGCATGCCGACCTTGCCGTGGGCGACCCAGGGCTGGTGGGCGACGGTCTCGATGACGTCATAGCCGTCGAGGCTCTGCAGCGGCTCGAAGAAGTCGAACGCTCCGCCGGAGCAGCCCGTGCCGCGCATGTTGACGTCGACCACGGTGAAGCCCATCAGGTTGGCGAGGGCCTCGATCCCGCTCACCGGCCCGCTCGGCCTCGCGTAGCCGTAGCCGGAGTACTCGACCAGGGTCGGCGCCTTATTGATCGCGCTGGGATCCGAAGGGCTGAGAAGGTGTATTTGATCGGCCAGCGCAGACGGGAGCGGGAGCGAGTTCACGACGTCCGTCGGCGGATGGGTGGTGTAGGCGAGCTTGGTCCCGTCGCGCATTGTCATGTAGCCGTAGCCGTGGGACTTGACCGGGTTGTTCGCCGGGTCGTAGAGTGCGCTCGCATTGGACGGCGCCGCCGACGTGCCCGCCTTGATCGGGTTCGGATCCACCGTCAGCGGCCCCGACGTCTCCATGGTCGAGTCGAGGCGCACCTTGTAGCCGTTGCCGGGGGCGACGTTGCGGAAGAGGGCTCCCCCGAGGAAGTTGGAGTTCCTCGTCTGGACCACGTTGTCCGAGGAGTCGAGCAGGGAGGTGGAGGCGCCGGCGGGCAGACCCGTCGCGTAGACCTGCTCGACGCTGCCGTGCGCGTCGAAGGAGGCCGCCGCCGCGCTGCTTGCGAACACGAGCGCGATACCGGCCGCCAGCACCCCTATACCCACTTTTCGGTGCATCGAGGGGATGACTTAACCACAGCGGCGCCGCACAGGTCGCAGTTCCCCCCGGCGAGGCATACTCCGCGCGATGTCCATGGCGTTTGCGCTCGAACTGAGGAATTGACGTGGCGGAGGGCCTGTCGGCGTCCGAGGTCGGCGAGGAGATCGCTGGGCATTCCCACCACGACGACAAATCTCCCGACCGGCAGGACCGCGCCGTCTCGATTGCCGAGGCCGTGCTCCTCTCGATCGTCGCCCTGATGGCGGCCTGGTCGGGCTATGCGGCCGCGAAGTGGAGCACGGAGTCGCGGGTGGAGCTGAGCTCCGCCACAGCGGCCAGGACGAAGGCGAACCGGGCAGATCAAAAGGCGATCACCCTCAGAAACTTCGACTCCTCGACATTCGAGGCATGGTTCACCGCCTATTCGGTTGGCAATCCACAGGCGATGGCCCTGGCCGAGCGCCGCTTCCGTCCGGGATTCCGCGTCGCATTCGACGCGTGGCGTGCGACCAAGCCCGAGACCAACCCGCACGCGCCGCGCGGTCCCACCTACATGCCCCAGTACCGACAGCCCGGGCTTGTCCGCGGGAAGGCCCTCGACCGGCAGGCCGACGCGGCCTTCGCGGCCGGATCGGAGGCCGGCTCGAGATCCGACAAGTACATCCGCGCCACCGTCTTCCTGGCGAGCGTCCTCTTTCTCGTCGGAATCAGCACCCAGTTCCCCCTGCGAGCCGGGCGATACGCGCTCGTGGGGCTCGGCGCCGTCCTGCTGGTCTTCTCCGTCGTGCAACTCACCCAGCTGCCGGGTCCGCCGACCTGACCCCACTGATTGGGGCAGCTAGCCTTCCCGGTTCGTGATTTCGACGAACCAATTCAAGAACGGCACCCACATCGAGGTCGACGGCAGGATCTTCCGGATCGTTGAGTTCCAGCACGTCAAGCCCGGCAAGGGGGGCGCATTCGTGCGCTCGAAGCTCAAGCGGGTGGATGACGGCGCCGTGATCGACAAGACCTTCAAGGCCGGCGAGAAGTTCCGGCCTGTGCGCACCGAGAATCGCAAGATGCAGTTCCTCTACGACTCAGGCGATGCCGCCGTCTTCATGGACAACCAGAGCTACGAGCAGGTCGAGATCCCGAAGTCCGTCGTCGGCGACGCCCTGAAGTGGGTGCCGCCGAACTCCGACGTCGAGCTGCTCTTCGTCGACGAGCGTCCCGCGGGCGCTCAGCCGCCCAGCGCCGTGGACCTCGCGATCACCCAGACCGATCCAGGCCTGAAGGGCGACACCGCGTCGGGCGGCGGCACCAAGCCCGCGACGCTGGAGACTGGCGTGGTCGTCCAGGTCCCCCTCTTCATCGAAGAGGGCGAGAAGGTGCGAGTCGACACGCGCAGCGGCGAGTACGTCTCTCGGGCGTAGTCTCGACTTATGAGGAGGAGCGATCAGCGGCGGGACGCGGTCTTCGCCCTCTACCAGCATGAGGTCACAGGCAGGCCTTTGGAGGACCTGCTCGAGGGCGCGAAGCCCTTTTCCGTTGACCTCGCGGAGGCGGTGGAGACAAATCGACCCGGGCTCGACGAGCTGATCGCCAGGCACTCGAAGGGCTGGGCGCTGGAGCGAATCGCGCCGCTCGAGCGGAGCATCATGCGCACTGCCCTCTATGAGGCGTTGCATGAGGACGACGTCCCCGTCGAGGTCGCCATCGACGAGGCCGTCGAGCTTGCCAAGGAGTACTGCGGCGCGGACGCGCCGGGGTTCGTCAACGGGATCCTGGGCGCGGCCCTGGCGGAGCGAGGCGCCGCGGGCTGATGGCCGCCTCGATCGAGGGTGTGGAGGGGCTCCTCCTCGACCTCAGCGGGGTGATCTACGTTCAGGACGAGGCCGTGTCCGGTGCTGCCGAGGCGCTCGAGCGCTTCCGATCGGCGGGCCTGCCGATCCGCCTGGTCACCAATACGACGATGCGGCCGCGCCGGACGATCCTCGAGCGCCTGGATCGGCTCGGGATCGAGTCCGACCCGGCGGAGCTGATCACGCCGGCGACCCTCGCGAAGCGCCGCTGCGAGGAGGCGGGCTACGAGTCGGTCGCCCTGGTCGTCCTGGACGAACTGCGGGAGGACCTGCAGGGTCTCGAGGAGAAGGTCGACTCCGCCGACGCCGTGATCGTGGGCGACCTGGGGGACAGATGGGATTACGAGGTGCTCAACCGCGCCTTCCGCAGGCTGATGGACGGCGCCGAGCTGATCGCGCTCCAGAAGAACCGTTACTGGGAGACCGCCGAGGGGCTCTCGCTCGATGCGGGCCCGTTCGTCGCCGCACTCGAGTATGCGACGGGGTGTGAGGCTGAGGTGATGGGAAAGCCCTCCCAGGCCTTCTTCGAGCTCGCGCTCGGGGAGCTCGGCGTCTCCGCGGCCCACGCAGCGATGGTGGGAGACGACGTCGAGGCGGACGTCGGGGGAGCGATGGATGCCGGCCTCGCTGGGATCCTCGTTCGCACCGGCAAGTACCGCCAGGATCTGGTCCGCGAATCCGGCATCGAGCCGACCGCGACGGTCGACTCGATCGCCGACGTGCCCGGTCTTCTCGGCCGATAGCTAGCATCGCGCCCGATGGAAGCCGAATCGACCGGCGGTGGCGCCGAGGAGCTCGAGCGCATCACCGCAAGGCTTGAGCAGCTCGCGGCGAAGCTCGAGGGGGATATCGACGACGAGCACGCCGCCGAGCTCGTCCGCGAGGCCTCCGAGCTCGCCTCGCAGGCGGGCCGCGCGGTCGAGGGCGCCCTGCGCGGCGCCTCAGGCTCGCCGGAGGACTGAGCCAGCGGATGGACGAGTACCCCGAGGACCTTCGGGAGCTGGTCGATCGCTACCTGACCCGCCTCAGTTTCTCGGAGACCCCGGCCACCGCGGGACTGGCCGAGGCGATGCGGTACTCGCTGCTTGCCGGCGGCAAGCGGATCCGGCCGGTGCTGGCCCTTGCCACGGCTCGCTCCATCGGGCTCGATCCGGAGAGCGTCCTGCCCGCCGCGGCGACGATCGAGCTGATCCACACCTATTCGCTCATCCACGACGACCTTCCGGCGATGGATGACGACGAGCTGCGGCGAGGCATGCCCACCTCGCATGTCAAGTACGGGGAGAACGTCGCCATCCTCGCCGGCGACGGCCTCTTCGCGGAGGCGATGCGCCTCTTCACCGGGAAGCAGGAGGGCGACCCGGCCGCGGTGCTCGGCGCGCTTGGCGAGCTCACCGCCGCGACCGGGGTCGGGGGGATGGTGGGCGGTCAGTACATCGATGTCACCGAGTTCGAGGAAGGTGGGCTGGGAGCGAGCGGGGAGGTCGACTCCGAGCTCCTGCGCGAGATGCATTCCCTCAAAACTGGGCGATTGATCGCATCCAGCGTGGGCGTCGTATTGGCATTGGGTGAGACGCCAGAAGGTGAGACAATTCCGTACCGCCGTTTTGCCGATGAGCTCGGCGTGCTGTTCCAGATCGTCGACGACATTCTCGACGTGACCGGATCGGACGAAGAGCTGGGCAAGCCAAGCGGAAGCGACGAGAGACACGGCAAGCTCACGTATGTGAGCGCGTTTGGCCTCGATAGGGCTCGCGAGCTAGCCTCTCAGTCGCATCGCAAGGCACGGGAAGCGCTCGACGAGACGGACGCGAAGACCGATGACCTTGCTCGGATCACGGACTTCATACACACCAGGCACACGTGATGGCCAATCAAGACTCCAAGCCCGAGCAGCGGCTGCTCGACTCGATCGACTCCCCAGCCGATCTCAAGGAGCTTTCCGACGAGGAGCTCCAACAGGTGGCGCAGGAGGTGCGCGAGCTCGTCATCAACACGATCGGCGAGATCGGCGGCCACTTCGGGGCGAACCTCGGCACATGCGAGCTGACGGTCGCGCTGCACAGCCTGCTGGATTCGCCGACTGACAAGATCCTCTGGGACGTCGGCCACCAGGCCTACCCCCACAAGATCCTGACCGGCCGCAAGGACGCCCTCAACACGATCCGCCAGTACGAGGGCCTCGCGCCGTTCTGCTCGGTCTTCGAGTCCGAGCACGACATCATGGGCGCCGGCCACGCCTCGACCTCGATCGGCTACGGCGTTGGCCTGAAGGAGGCGATGCGCAAGGGGATCGGCGAGGACGGAAAGGTCGTCGCGGTGATCGGCGACGGTGCCCTGACCGGCGGTGTGGCCTACGAAGCCCTTCATCACGCCGGCGGACTGCAGACGCCGATGGTGATCGTCCTGAACGACAACGGCATGTCGATCTCACCGAACGTCGGCGCCCTCTCCCGCTACTTCCAGCGCGCCCGGCTCAAGCCCGGGCTCTACAAGGCCCGCTCCACAACCGAGGAGCGCCTCACGCAGCTGCCGCTAGGCCTGGGACGCCGCATCGAGCGGCTCGGTCCCGAGGTCAAGGCGGCGATCAAGGCCTACTGGGCGCCGGGGCTCTTCTTCGAGGAGCTCGACCTCGCCTACATGGGCGTGATCGACGGCCACGATGTCGCCGCCCTCCGGGCCGCGCTCACCAAGGCGCTCGAGGCCGACCGCCCAGTGGTCGTCCACATCAACACCGTCAAGGGCAAGGGCTTCCAGCCGGCAGAGGAGGGCGGCCTGGCGGGGATGGAGAAGTGGCACGCCGCCAAGCCCGGAAGCATCGTCAACGGCAAGGAGGCGCCGAAGAAGCCCGTCATACCTGTGAGCGAGAGCGACTCCCCGGAGAAGATCGAGAAGCTCGAGAAGCCGCCTCCGAAGGCACCTCCGCAGTACACTGCCGTCTTCGCCGACGCTCTGGTCGAGGAGGCCAAGCGGGATCCACGGGTGATCGGGATCACCGCCGCGATGGCGGGCGGCACGGGGCTCAACAAGCTGCATGATGAGCTGCCGGAGCAGTACTACGACGTCGGCATCGCGGAGCAGGACGCCGTCCTCTTCGCCTCCGGCCTCGCGATCCAGGGCGCCAAGCCGGTCTGCGCGATCTACTCGACCTTCCTGCAGCGCGCGTTCGACCAGCTCGTCCACGACGTCTGCCTGCAGAAGCTGAACGTCGTCTTCGCGATGGACCGCGCCGGGCTGGTCGGCGATGACGGGCCCACCCACCACGGCTTCATCGACGTCTCCTACTTCCGCCCGCTACCGAACGTGGTGGTCATGGCGCCACGCGATGAGGCGATGCTCGTCCACATGCTCCGCACGGCCCTCGCCTACGACGACGGCCCGATCGCCTTCCGCTATCCGCGCGGCGCCGCCGAGGGCGCGCCGATGCCAGACGCGCCGAAGGAGATCGAGATCGGCAGGGGCGAGATGCTCCTCCCCGGCGAGCGCGTCGCGCTGCTCGGCTACGGCTACGGGGTGCAGGTCGGCCTTCGGGCTGCGGAGATCCTCCGCCGCAAGGGCCTCGAGCCGACCGTCGCCGACGGCCGCTTCGCCAAGCCGCTTGACGGCGATCTGATCGAGAAGCTCGCAGCCGATCACGACCTGCTGGTGACGATCGAGGAGAACGTCCTTCCGGGCGGCTTCGGCTCGGGCGTCTTGGAGCACCTCGAGGACTCTTTCGCTGACGGCTCGGAGCGGGCCCGCGTGCTGCGCGTCGGGCTGCCCGACCGCTACGTCACCCACGGCAAGCCGGCGCTGCTCCGCGAGGAGGTCGGCTTCACCGGCGAGGCCGTCGCAGAGCGGGTGCTCGCCGCGCTGGGCACGCGCGAGACCATCTTCGGCTAGCGCCTCGCCATGGACGCGGCGACGGTCCAAGGGATGCTGCGGCAGCACTTCGACAACGCCGCCGGCGATCCCGAGCTCGCCCATGCCATGTACACGGAGGACGCGGTGCTCGAGTTCCCGCAGTCGGGTGAGCGGTTCACCGGAGTGGAGAACATCCGCGAATGGCGGAGCAACTACCCGGCCAACACGTCGTTCGAGTTCCAGCGCGTCAGGGGCCGAGATGACTTCTGGGTCGCGGAGCTCACGGTCACCTACGACGGCGGCCCGCCGAACTTCGGTCTCAGCATCCTCGAGCTGCGTGGCGAGAAGATCGCCCGCGAGTCGATCTACGTCGCCGAGGGCTTCGAGGCGCCGGAATGGCGCGCGCAGTGGAGAGCCGAGCCCTAGCGGCTGAGTTCGTTTCACAACGCATTTGCGCGGGTACCCTCGGGCTTGTCGGCGAAAGCCCTTGCACAGCGCGCCGAATAGGGGAACAGGGCAGGCAGACCGGATGGATCCGGTGTGTCCCGACTCACCCAAGCCCTGAGGAGAGCGCGCAAGATGGCCTATTTGAAATGTCCCAACTGCGGTCTGACGATGTTCGACCGCAATCCCCTGACGTCGCCGCGGCACTGTCCCCGCTGCGCGCGGCGTAACGGGGCATCGATCGACCTCGAGCGGACCTCGAGGGAGGGCGCCGCCGCCGCATCGCTGCTCGGCGGGATACTGCGTCGTGATGTCCCAAGGAAACCTCGAGATCGTGCGGGAGATGTACGAACGTCGTGAGGCCGGCGACATGTAGGTCGGCGAGTTCGTCGATCCCGAGCTCGTCTTCGTCCGAATCGGTTCCGAAGCTCCCGACTTCACGGGGGAATGGCATGGGATGGACGGCCTGAAGAAGGCGACCGCCGACTATCTCAATGTCTGGGAGGACTACAGCTTCGAGGTCGAGCGGATGATCGACCTTGGCGACCGCGTCCTGGTCCTGGAGACGCAAACCGCCCGCGGCCGGCGCAGCGGCGCGGTCATCAGTCAGGACGTGGGCGCGTTGCTCACGCTCCGAGACGGCCGGATCGTGCGCTGGGAGTACTACTGGGAGCGATCCGACGCGCTGGAGGCCGCCGGGATCGCCGAATAGGTGAGCAGGGGCAGCCGGCGCAGTCGGTCGAACATCGCCAGCGCGCGTGGCGCCATGGCGATCGCAGCGACGTCGAAGAGGACGTAGACGCCCGCGATGCCGCTCGGCGGGTTGCCCGCGGGGAGTGGCGTGTCGGGTGCCGTCGCGGCCCAGTGCCAAGCGCCGATCGACGTCCCGTAGATCTCCAGGAAGCCGACCATCAGGAAGACGCCGGCGTAGAGGGTGGCCGCCGAGCGGCCACGCAGCAGGACGCAGATCAGCAGCGCGCCGGTGATGGCTCCAAGCGCATCGGTGCGGCCGAGGAGGATCAGGCCCGCCGCTCCCCAGGCGGCGACCAGGCCGATCACGGCCGAGAGGAACGCGCGGCGATGCCTGCGGACCGCCCCCGACTGGCTGATGCGCAGGCCGGCCAGGAAGACCAGGCCATGACCCGGCGGGACGAAGGCCGGCAGGTTCTCGAGGCGGTAGGTGTAGGCGCCCAGAACGATCGAGCCGAGAACCTCGGCGCAGGTCGCCACCACGACGACGAGCAGAGCGCGGGTCCGATCCTCGCGGCCGAGGGAGGCGCACGATGCGATCAGGATCAGCCAGGTCGCCGCGCCGAGGAGGAGCTGCTCGTCCGCGCTGGCGAAGTGATCCAGCGCCAGGAAGCCGGCGATCACGCACGCGACCATCGCCGCAAAGGGGAGCGGCGCCGAAAGCGGGTGATTTCCGTCTGATCTCCCCATGCGTCTGAGGCGCCCCGTTGCGTGCCCGGACTTCGTGGGCTTGTTCCGATTGGATCATCCGCGACGGGGGCTGTCAAATGCAAGACTGCCGCGGTGATCGAGAGGCCCGTATTCGTTGTCGCGCCGCCGCGCTCGGGAGGGACGGCGCTGTTCCGCTCACTCGCGCGCGCGCCAGGGCTCTTCAGTGCGTCCGCTCCGGTGTTTGACGCGATCTTCGAACTCCAGCCGGAGAACCGTGAGTGGGACAGCAACCGGCTCACGCCCGCGGACATCCAGCCGCGGGCAGTCGAGGATCTCCGCGGGCGGCTCAAGGGGACCCTGGTCGACAGCGGCGGAAACCGCCCCGGCATCGACGCCACCGGCCTGCGCTGGGTCGACGGGCAGCCCCGGAACGCGCTCCGTGTCCCGTTCCTCGCGGGAATCGCTCCTGACTGCCAGTTCGTCTACATCCATCGCGATCCGGCCGAGACGATCCCCGCCATGCTGCGCGTCTGGGAGAACGGCAGGCGCGTGACGTATCCGCAGCTGCCCGATTGGGAGGGCCCGCCGTGGTCACTGCCGCTGGTCCCCGGCTGGCGAGAGCTCGCCGGTCACCCGCCGCCGGAGATCGTCACCGAGCAGTGGATCCGGCTGACGAGCACCCTGCTCGACGACCTCGAGGCCCTGCCGCCCGAGCGCTGGTGCGTCACCGACTTCAAGTCGCTGCTCAACGATCCTCAGCGGGAGCTGGAGCGGATCTGCGAGTTCGTCGCGATCGAAGCCTCCGAGGACGTCACGCGGCCGCTCCGCTCCCTGCGCGACCAGCTCGCGGTCTCGGGCGCCGATGAAGCCGGGGAGGTGCCGGAGGAGCTCCGCGAGCTTATGCCGCGCACCGATCAGCTCGCCGAGCGCTCGCGCGAGCTGCTCGCCCGCCCGACGACCCCGCCGCGCAGCGCCAAGTGGTCGGCCCCGGCGGACTCGCCGCTGCGGAGCGTCTACACGCAGAGCTTCCCCGAGTTCCTGAACCAGCTGCAGAGCTCGCTGCTCGTCTCGACGTACCAGACCGGGAAGCTGATCTGCGCCCGTTACGACGGCGGCCAGCTCAACACGCATTTTCGCGACTTCCCCCGGCCGATGGGGCTCGCCGTGGCGCCGGGGAGGATCGCGATCGGCACCCGGGCCGAGGTGCTCGATTACAGAGACTTCCCCGCCGTTGCGGCAAAGGTCGAGCCGCAGGGCAAGCACGACGCCTGCTTCCTGCCGCGGAACAAGCACTTCACGGGCGACATCCGCATCCACGAGGTCGAGTTCGCCCAGGGCGAGCTCTGGCTCGTGGCCACGAACTTCTCCTGCCTCGCGACGCTCGATGCGCAGCACAGCTTCGTGCCGCGCTGGAAGCCGCCGTTCATCTCCCAGCTCACCGCGGAGGACCGCTGCCATCTGAACGGTCTCTGCGTGATCGATGACGAGCCGCGCTACGTCACCGCGCTGGGCGAGACCGACGTCGCCGGCGGCTGGCGCGACAACAAGGCGAGCGGGGGAGTGCTGATCGACATCGAGAGCGGCGAGACCGTCCTGCGTGGCCTCTCGATGCCGCACTCGCCGCGCTGGTACGACGACCGCATTTGGGTGCTCGAGTCCGGGAAGGGGACGATCTCGGTTGCCGACCTCGACACGGGCACCGTCGAGACGGTGGCCGAGCTGCCCGGCTTCACCCGCGGCCTGCTGTTCGCTGGGGGCCTCGCTTTCATTGGCCTCTCACAGGTCCGCGAGACGGCCACCTTCGGCGGCCTGCCCCTGATGGAACGTCTTGACGAGCGCCTCTGCGGGGTCTGGGCGGTCAACCCGGTGACGGGACAGATCGCCGGCTTCCTGCGATTCGAGGAGCTGGTCCAGGAGGTGTTCGACGTCGAGCTGCTGCCGGGCGTGCGCTATCCCGAGATCGCCGAGGAAGGCTCGGACGCCGCCACGAGCTCGTTCATGCTGCCCGACGCCGTAACGACCTAGCCCGTCGCGCCGGCGCTAGCCCTTCTTCTTTTTCTTGCACTTCTTCTTCGCGGCGGCGGCCGAGTGCTTCTTCGCTCTCTTCTTCTTGCACTTCTTCTTCCGCGTGGCCTGCGTCGGTGGGGTGGACGACGAGGGGAAATCGGAGGCCTGGAGCTCGAACGCGCCGATATCGGTGCCGTCGCCTGAGTTGGGCACGGACCCGACGTCGAAAGTCCGCGCGAAGCCGGCGCTCCGCTGGTCGGTCGTCAGCCCGAAGGCATTGCCCTTATCGATGACGGGACTGCCGGGACTCGGTTTGCGGGTCATCGTCGGCCCGCCGTTGTTCTGCAGCGGCCCCAGCAGCGGATCCTGTCCCAAGATGTTGTTGCCGCCAGGAACTATCGACCCGGTGGTGTCCTGAACGAGATCGAACGTGCCCGCAAAGAGCCCGTTGAGGTCGGCGTTGAGCGTCGGGGTGGTGGATCTCTTGGTGTTGCCCGCGACGATCGTGCTGTCGATGTGAGTGTCGGGGGCACCGCCCGCGTCGACGCGCATGATTCCCCCGTTGAGGTACCCGGTGTTGCTTGCCACGGTGGAGCCGGTGACCGTGACGTAGTCGCCCGTGGCGATGTCGGTGTAGATGCCCCCGCCGCCGCTATTGAAGCCGTTGTACGAGGCCTCGTTTCCGCTGATGGTCGAGTTCTTCACGGCGAGGGAGCTGTGGTCATCCGCGATCGCGCCGCCCCCCTCCGCGGACGTGTTGCCGCTGAAGGTGGACCTCGAGATCGTCAGGTCGGGAGCGTCCGTCCCCTCGTGAATGGCGCCGCCGGAATTCCCGAAGTTGGTCGTGAAGGTGGAATCGGTGATCTCGGCGGCGCCGGCCGTATCCCCGGTCAGTTCGATGGCGCCGCCGTTGCTGTCTGAGCTGTTCTGATCGAACGTGGAGCGGGCGATCTCGACATCCCCCGACGCAACGACGGCCCCGCCCAGAGTGTTCGAGTAGTTGCCGGCGAAAGTGGAGTCGTACGCGGAGAGCCCGAACTTCGCGGAAATCGCCCCGGCAACGAAGCCCCCCGAGTTGTTGGTGTTGTCAGAGACGGTTGAGTTCTGGACGTTGACCTGCGTATAGGAATAGACGGCTCCGCCGCCGCCGATCGTGTGGTTGTCGGTCACGACGTCGTTCGTCAGGTCGAGGGTGGCCGGGTGGGGGTTGTGCACGTAAACGGCGCCGCCGTAGTTCCCGTACCCCTGCCTCAGGGTCAGCCCCTGGACAGAGATTGTCTGGCCGGCAGCGGTTGCGTTGACGTCGAAGAGCCGAACGCCGGCGTTGGTGCCCGTGTGCTGGCCGTTGATCGAGAGCACGGTCGGAGCCCCCGCATGTGAGATCTGCACTCCCTCGGTAAGAGAGAGCTGCCCGAGCGTGTCGTCCAGGTCGATTGATCCCGTCAGGCCCGACGCGAAGACGATGGTGTCCTGGCCGGGGTCGGCGTTCGCCTTCAGCGTCGCCTCGCGCAGCGTGCACTCGTCGCCGCCGACCGCCTCGCAGCCGTTGTTCGGCAGTGTTTCCGGCGCGGTGTCAGCTGTCGTGTCGACCACGATGTCCGCTGCGGCGTGGGCCGGGGCCGCCAATGCGAACGCCGCTCCGAGCGAGAGTCCGGCCCCGGCCGCGATGCGCTTCCTGTTCATCCGCTTCCCTCCTCCGTGGGCTTTCGCGGGAGCCTAGTCCTGTCGTCCAGTGTGGGTCAATTGCCGATGAGAGGTAGGGACTTCCGACCGCAGCGCGGTTAGGGTTGGCGGCCGTGGAGGGCAGCGAGCAGCCGATCGGGCGTGGCACCTGGCTGGCGCTGATTGCGATGGGGATCGCCGTGTTCGTGATCGCGAACGACTTCTCCGCGATCAACGTCGCGATCCCGCAGATCGAGCACGACTTCCACACGGATGTGACGACCGCCCAATGGGTCGTCAACGCCTACGCGCTCACCTTCGGAGTGCTGATCGTCACCGGCGGCCGGATTGCGGACCTGTTCGGCCGACGCCGCGCCTTCATCATCGGCGCCGCGATCTTCGCGTTCTTCTCCTTGCTCGGCGGCGCCGCGCAGAGCGAGGCCTGGCTGATCGCAACGCGGGTCCTGATGGGCATCGGCGGTGCGCTGATGTGGCCGGCGATCCTCGGCATGACCTACGCCGCGCTGCCCGAATCGCGCGCCGGGCTCGCCGGCGGCTTCATCCTCGGCGCAGCCGGGATCGGCAACGCGGCCGGTCCCCTGATCGGCGGTGCGCTCACCGACCTGCTGAGCTGGCGCTGGATCTTCTTCCTAAACCTGCCGGTCGCTGCGTTCGCGGTGTTCGTCACGATGCGCGAGATCAAGCCGGACCATCCCGAGCCCGAGGACACGCGGATGGACTACGCCGGCATCGTCACCGTCTCGGTCGGGTTGGTATCCCTCCTGCTCGCCTTCGACCAGGTGATCGACTGGGGCTGGGGGGACCCGCGGATCATCGCCCTGCTGGCGCTCTTCTTCGTGCTGATCGGGAGCTTCGTCGTGGCCGAGCGCCGTGCCGGCGACCACGCCCTCGTCCCGCCCGACGTGATGCGCAATCGAGACTTCGCCTACACCTGTGCGGCGATCCTGATGATGTCGGCCGTCTTCTTCGCGGCGATGCTCTACTTACCCCAGCTGATGATCAACGTCCTCGGCTTCTCGGCGATCGGCGCGGGGGCCGGGATGCTGCCGATGATGGCGACCTTCGCCGCGGTCTCATTCGCCGCGGGCAATCTCTACAACCGGTTCGGGGCGAAACCGCTTTTGATCGTCGGCTCCGGGTGCATCGCCCTCGGCCCGGCTCTGATCGCCCTGCTGGCCGACAAGGAGACCTTCGGCGCCCTCGTCCCCGGGATGGCCGTGCTGGGCCTGGGGATAGGTCTCTTCTATCCGACCGCCACAACCGTCGGGGTCACAGCGGTGGACGAGGCACGCCGCAGCCTCGCCGGGGCGATCATCTACATGTTCCAGATCGCGGGTGGCTCGGTGGGTCTCGGCCTGACCACCACCGTGTTCATCGGGGCCAGCGATCGCGCCCAGAGCGGCAGCGGCTTCATCGACGGGATCCAGACCGCCTTCACGCTGGACGCCGCGATCGCCGTCGGCGGCTTCCTGATCGCGGCCTTCCTGATCCAGGGACGGGTGCATGCGCCGCACCTCCGGCGCCTGCTGCTCGCCGGTCATTCACCCCGCGGCCACGGCCCCTAGAAAATGAAACGGCCCTCCGGGAAAGAGTGCCGTTTCAGGGGTACTAGTAGCGAGCCGCGGGATCGCCGAAGATGGCCGCTTTGGACGAAAAGCAGCGGTTCTGCTTTGCATGGAAAGCAGCGCTTTTCGAAGTGGCGCTCGCTCCTCGCGCAAGGGAGGAGCGCTTCCGCCGCGTACGATCGCTTGGACCGCCTACGACGATGAGTTTTCGTCTCGCGATCGGTCCCTAGCTGGCAGAGCACCCTGCAGAAGGAAGGAGCGGTCATGCTGGTCTACTCGATGAACGTCTCGGTGGACGGCTTCATCGCCGACCGCGGGGGCGCGTTCGGTTGGACTGTCCCTGACGAGGAGCAGTTTCGTTTCCACACCGCGCAGGTACGCGAGCTCGGCGGCTATCTGCTCGGCCGCAGGCTCTACGAGACCATGCTGCCGTGGGAGACGGATCCGTCGATGCGCGACAACGAGCTCGGAGATCCTCGAGCGCCAGTTCCAGCAGAAGCGGCGGCCGCGTTCGCCGACCTCTGGTGCGCGATCCCGAAGATCGTCTTCAGCAGCACGCTCGACAGCGTCCAGGGCAACGCGCGGCTCGCCGAGGCGTCATTGGCCGAGGAAGCCGCTGCGGCGCTCGACGCGACCGACAAGGACGTCTCGATCGGCGGCGCCGGCCTCGCCGCGGCGGCGATCGAGCTCGACCTCGTCGACGAGCTGCGCATGCTCCGCCACCCGGTCGCCGTCGGTGGCGGCACGCCGTTCCTGCCGCCCGTCACCGAAGAGATCGCGCTGGACCTGATCGAGACCAGGACCGTCGGCTCACGGGTGATCTACGAGCGCTACGGGCGCGCCCGCGATGAGTCGGACTGACACCGCCGGCCGAGTCATCAGCGCCACGCCGGACCGGGCGGTCTGACGACTCGTGCTCGCAATCGCGTGAAAGCAGGAGCGAGCGTCCGGCAGCGATCAGCCGAAAAAGCGCCGCTTTGGACGAAAAGCAGCGGTTCTGCTTTGCATGGAAAGCAGCGGTTTGCGTCGAACGCCCCTTCTCGCGCGTCGGAGTCGACGACGCTGCGTGCCGCTTGTCACGGCTCTCCGACGGCGCTTAGCTCGACGGGGCCAGGCGAGGTCAGGCAGATCCCGGGTGCACGCAATCCGATCCAAAGGAGGATCCAGGATGAGGAAGAAGCGGCCTTCGGCTCCGATGGTCCTGTCGATCATCGCGGTGGTGTTCGCGCTTGCCGGGACGGGCGTAGCGAGCGTTGCCACGATCAGCGCCCTCAACAAGAAGGAGAAGAAGCAGACCAGGAACATCGCGGATAGCGAGATAACCAAGAAGGCTCCAGGCCTCTCGGTGTCGAACGCCGACAAGCTCGGCGGCCAGCCGGCTTCCTCCTACTCGCTGCGTACGGCCCTTGTCGCTGCGAACGGCACCGTTGATGCGGCGCACAGCGATGGCATCAGCCAGGCCAATGTGACGGAACCCGTCTCAGGCGTGTACTGCTTCAACGGGTTGAGCCCGGCGCCTCGCTCCGTGGTGGCTTCGATCGCGGGTGGTTCCGCCGGCATACAGACGCAGACCCAGATTCCTGCGGTTGGATTGGCGTGCCCTGGCTTCCAGTTCAGCGTTGCGACCGTGAATGACAGCAACGGCCTCGTCCCGGACGCGTTCACCGTGTTCATCCACTGATCCTGGGAGGCTGACGCCTCCCTTCGCGTGAAAGCGGAAGTCTCGGCTGCTGGGGCGGGGACCCGCGAATAGCCGCTTTGGACGAAAAGCAGCACCGCTGCTTTGCATGGAAAGCAGAGAGCCAGGGTGACCTACTGAGAACGCGTGTAAGGGCACGCGACGAGCTTGACGACGATACCCGGCGGTCTTTCACGCTCGCTGAGTTAAAAGACGAACGGCCCCCGGAGGGACCGCTCGCGGGCGAGAAGGAGTGCGCCTCGCCTCGCCCAGATAAGGTCGTCGGCCAAGCCTTGCCGCGTCTTTAGCCTCGGGAAGCCAATTGCTACCCGGCGGTCAAACGGCGACGCTGTCTCAAAAACTCGGCGCGGAAAGAGTCTAAGAAGCCTCTCCGATGCAGTTGCGGATCCTACTGTCATATGTCTCAGACCCAAGGGTCAGCCACACGACGTTCTCCGAACTTGAGGTGCGAGCACTGCCGCCGGCACTGGAGGCGTGGCTTGCAGCGTCCTCCGCCGCATCGGAATCCTGCATCACGAATACGTCGACGGCGGCGTTCCCGGTCAGCGCGAACGATGTCTGCGCATCCGAAGGTTCGCCACTGAACCCGAACAGGTGGGACACCACTCCGACCCCTCGGCCGAGGCATGCCCGAAGCTCGCCTGGGTCTGCGGTCCTCCCTCCGCCACCGCCGCTCACCGTCGCTAGGACGGTCACCACGATGATCCCAACGATCAGGAGACCGACCCCGACCTCGATCGGGTCCACGTTGCGGCGGATGGTCACCGGGCTAACCTACCCGGCGGTCTGCATCGCTCGCTGAGTCAAAAAGGCTAGGTCGGAGTCGAGTTGCTGACGTGGTCCCGCCAGTCCAAGGCGATCTTGTCGAGCATCGGGTCGAAGGCGTCGGCGTCCGCATCCTTGCCGTCCAGGTAGCTAGCGGCGGGTGCCGTCCTCGATGACCGGCATCGGCTTCGCATTGACCTCCTCCTCGAGCCTGTCGAGGATCTCGCGGCCCTTGCGGGTCTTGGGTTTCAGGAAGATCACCGCTGCCATTGGGCGCGAGTCGAGTTCCGGTCGGGATCGTCGGGCGGCGGGCCGCTCTACCAGCGCCCGTTGTAGATCGCTTCGAGGCGGTCCCTCATCCAGTACCAGATCGCGCCGAGAAGGTGCCTGCCGGGAGGGCTCTCGGGAATCGGCGGTGTTTGGATCAGGCCCATGATCTGATCCTCATGCGGTGTTCTCCTCTTTCTAGGCGTTTCTCTTTGCTCTGCATTAACGGCACGCGAGGTGCGGTTCGTCCGGATGGCTCACGCCACCCACCAAACCCCAACCCCCGCAGTGAAGAGGGAGTCCAGCCGGGGCGCCGGCGGTCTAATCGACTCGGGCAGTCAAAAAGGGCGGGCATCCGCCTACGTTCTTAGGCCATGAACACGTCGCGCCCTCGCTTCGGTGCCGCCTTCGCGCTCGCGCTAGGCCTCATGGCGTTGACCGCAGCCGGGTTCGTCTCCGAGCGAAACGCTGGCGCGACAATTATGTGCGCGATATGTCTCGCCGGGCTCGTCGCCGGAGGGATCGTCGGTGTGCCGGGGAGGGTGCTGCTACCCGTCGCTTTTGGGTTCGTGGTCGTCCTCTGGATGAACTGGATAAGTCCTCCCGCCGGCCCGCGTGAGACGAGCGCATTCGCGCACGCAATCGGCGGCAGTCTCGTCGGATGGGCTCTCGTTGAGGTGCTGCGCCAGCGGATCCGCGACTGGCTCTCGGTGGCGCTCGTGGCGCTTACGCTGGTGCTCGTCCTTACCCTCGTCTGGGAACTCGGCGAGTACGTCGGCGATCGGCTGTTCGACACGGCGCTGAACCCGAGTTGGCGGGCCTCGGCGGAAGACATCCTCTTCGGCTTTGCCGGGGGCATGATCGGAATAGTGTTCGCCAGCGTTGTAGCCGCTCGCTTCTCCAACAACGTCCCGATGTCGGGACGTTAGTTCGACGACGCCGATCTCCGTTTCTCGATGTTGTCGACGACGGCGGTCGCCGCCGTCCAGTTCCTTCCATCACCTGGCCGGCTCCGCGACGTTGACCGGCGTCGGGTTCTTCGACATTCCGCACGGGCAGACCGGCGTCGCCCCGAACGCGATCGAGCTGCGTCCGGTCTTGAAGTTCTCCTCGCCGAACTGCCAGTAGACCGCCGCTTTGCATGGAAAGCAGCACTTTTCACCAGTGCCGTTCGCTCGATGCTAGATGGGCAGCAAGTTCGCCTTGGCGAACCCGAGTTCATCTTCCACCTCAAGGAAAGCGTCCAAGCGGACCTGCCCGCCGTAGGGCGCCCAATCATCGACCAGGCGAGCGCAAGGAGGTGATCGCCGGGATCCGTGCGGAGCTCGGCTCCGGGTCGGCCGACCTCGACGAGTGGGTGGCGCGCAGCCCGCTCGTCGAGGTCGAGTTCCGCTAGCCGCGCCGAATCAGCAGCTCGGCAGGTCCGGCGGGAAGGACGTTCCGAATACGTTCTTCGACCAGCAGTTGCCGTCCCCAAACGTATCCCAGGCCAGATCCACAGCGAAGACGGCCGGCAGCACGGGATCGGGGTGGGCCCCGTTGCCCAGCACCGTGTTGTGGACGATGTGGTTGTCATCCGAGTTCGGATCGATGTCCTGCGAGATGAAATCGCAATCCTGAGGCGAAAGCTGCTGCGCAGCGCAGATGTTCGCCACCGCGATCCCGAAGGAGCGATTGCCCGTCACCTGGTTGTGATGGACGCCGTTGGAGTCGGCGGCCACAAGCAGGATGCCGCTTCCCGACGGTACCTCGCAGACCAGACCGCTCCCGCAATTGTTGTCCTGGTTGTTGTTGCGGACCACGTTGTGCGTGATCACGTTGCCGCTGTTGACCTTGGCATCGAGGAACGGCAGCGTGAACGAGAGGATCCCGCCCGTGTTGTCGTGTGCGACGTTGTGGTCAGCCTTGACGCCGATGCTGTTCTCGATCTCGTAGCCACTTACGTTCCCGGTCGCGACGTTGTGGTCCATCCGGGAGTTGAACGACTGCCCGATGTAGAAGCCCGTGTCCCGGGCGTCCGACGCGAACGAGTGGTCCACCCGGCCGTTGAACGAGTGGGAGGGGAAGATCGCGTACTCCGTGTTGTCCTGCGCCACCAGATCGCTGATCCGCCAGTCGGAGACGCAGAAGAGCAGCACTCCGTCATCGGCGAACCCTTGGACGGTTAGCCCGCGCAGCGTGGAGCCATGGAGCCGCAGTGAAGGATCCGAGAGGCAAGGCTTGCCATGGTCGGCGTCGGTCTTGCCGTTGCCGACGCCAATACCCACGTCCTGGCCGTGGCCGCTCGTCCCCTGCAGGGTCACGGACTTGCCGTGCCCGCCGCCTTGGCCGACGATGCTGATGTCGTTCTTGTCGACTACGACCGCGCAGCTGTTGCTCGGCTCGGCCGGGCACGGTTGGCTGTCCTCGGTGTAGGTGCCAGGGGCAACCAGCACCGTGTCGCCGGGATTGGCCTGGTTGACCCCGGCCTGGATCGAGCCGCCGGGATGGACGTGGATCACCTTCGCTCCGGCTGCCGCCGGGATCAGCAGCAGCGCCGCAATCGCGATGGCCAGAGCAATGAACCTGTAGCGCGCCATGGACCCTCCTTGGTCGATGCTCGCCTGGTGGTCGTCGGTAGCCCCCTGGGGCCCTACCCAAAATTTCAAATTTCAATCTCTAGCGCCGAGCTGTCATCAGCCGTCGGAAGTGCCGCCTTGGACGAGAAGCAGTAGTGCTGCTTCACATGGAAAGCAGGGGTTTGGCGTTGCACTCCTGCTTCTCGCGCAATCGAGGCACTACCGGAGTGAGTCAATTCACCAATTCACGCTGATTCCTGGCACCCGGCCCGAGCGCCGTCAAAACAAGGGCCCTTAGCCAGACCGGGGCAAGTACGGTGGGCCGATGCCGTACGGGCTGAGCGCCGAGGAGATCGAGTGGGTCCGCGAGGGCTATCGCATGTTCCGCGAGGGCGATCCGGCGTTCATGGAACGCTACGCACCCGACGCCAGATTCAGCTTCCCCAGGACGCTGCCCGCAGGCGGCACCTATGAGGGCCCGTTCGAGGCGATGGAATACTTCACGACCATCGAGGAGCTTTTCGAGGGTGCGTCTGCCGACCCCGAGGAGTTCCTGCGGGTCGAGGATTGCCTGATCGTGTTCGGGACTTTTCGGGGGCGCTCGCGCCAGACCGGGGAAGAGATCGCCGCGCGCTTCATGCATTCGCTCCGAATGAGTGGTGCAGGAGCCACCCTGGCCGAGCAGAAGGTCGTCTCCTTCGAGCTCTTCATAGACACCGCCGCGGTCCTTCGCGCTCTCGGGCGTTCTGCCTCCGGCGAGTAGCGCCATACGCTCGTTGCGGCTGCCGTCCAAAACCGCCGCTTTGGACGAAAAGCAGCAGTTCTGCTTCGCACGAAAAGCAGCATCTCTGGCGAGAGGCCGAATCGACGCTACTGGGGAACGTCGTGGTGCGGAAATGCACGCAGGACGTTGATGGTTCCAACGACAAGAATGATGATTGCCTAGCGGGTACGGATGTCGCCGGTAACGAGGCCGATGATCGCGACCGCGATGAGAATCGCACCGAGCGTCATGTCGATCGCCGGCTTGTTGAATGCTCTGGCAAGGCGAGGGAGAACGATCATCTAGCCGACCTCGAAAAGCATCCTATGTGTCCGCCCTCCGAGGTGGGGCTTCGCGGTCTCAGCCCGTGCCAGCGGGCGCTTCCGCGTGGAGGAGGTCCGCCGCGCTCGGCAACTTCTCGCGAGAGGCATCGACGAACAGGGGGGCGGCCAGCTCCGGCTTGAGTGGACCCGGTCCCTGATCGTCGGCCGGTTCGAGCGCGTGGAGGAGCACCTCCACGAACGCGTCCGGCCGGTCGCACTGCAGGTAGTGATTTGCGTCCGGGATGAAGTACAGGCGATTGCCGGCCCCCGTCAGCATCAGGTACTCGTGCCACACGTAGGCCGCCACCCGCGGCGGGGAGACCGTGTCGTAAACACCCCAGATCAGCGTTCTCGGAAAGTCGGCCTTTGCAAGCGACGACAGCCATTTCTCCTCGTCCTTCGAGCGCTCGATGAGGTACTGGATCGTCTCGTGCAGGACCTTGACGCCGTCAGCGTGGGCAAAGGTGACAGCGAGAGCCTCGACCTCGGGATCACCCGCCTTGCGCGCCGGGGTGAACGTGCTGCCGCCCATTGCCTCAGCCATCTGCTCCGGGGTCACCGCGGCCAGCATGTCAGGCCCCGTGGAGGGGTCGAGAATGCGACGCTGGACCCCGGTCAGGTTCGACATCGGCAGGAAGATGTTGGCGTTCGACAGGACCAGATGCTCGAGTCGCACGGCCGACCGGCCCTCGGTGCAGTGAGCGGCGTGGAGGAGCGCGACGCTGTCGCCGCGATCGTGTGCGACGACCACCGCGTTCTCGGCGCCGATCACCTCCGACAGATAGTGCTCGACCAGCTCCGCGTCTCGCGCGAGGCTGTAGCCCCACCCCGGCGGCTTGTCCGAGAATCCATAGCCCGGGAAGTCCATCGCGCAGACGCGGAACCTCCCGCTGAGCTGGTTGGCGACCTCGAACCAGTCGATGCTGGAGGTGGGCCAGCCGTGTATCAGCAGCAGCACCGGAGCGGCGGGATCGCCCATCTCGATGTGGAACACCTCAACCGGCGCGGCATCGTCATCCGTCGGACGCCACGAGAAATGACCACCACGACTCCGCCAATCTTCAGCTCGCTCACTGCTCATCATCCGACCTCCTGTCGACGGCCCCTCGGCGCCGATTCTCTGTCAGCGCGCATGACCGGTCAAGGGGAGACGCGTGGAAGCAGGGGGTTGCTTCCCATCCACGCGCAGTGCTGCTTTGGACGAAAAGCAGGAGCCAAGAACCCATAAGAGTGCGTACTAAGAAGCTCAAGGGAACGGCAACCGGCCGAAAGACATTTGCCAACAGCTCGACTTGGCGGCCGAGCTCGGCGACCCGCAGGTGCCTGCGCGGGTTCGACGGGCCGTCATGGTTTCATGGCTTCCACTTGATCGTGCAGCCCTCGGCCTCGGTCTCCGACGGGTCGGGCTCCTGTCCGGCCAGCACCGCGTCGAGCGCGGCGCGAAGCCAGGCCGCGTCCTGCGATGGATCGTCGTAGTCGGCATCCGGAGCGCCTCGGTAGCGCAGCTGCAAACCCGAGTCGAGCACGAATACGTGCGGCGTCCGCTCTGCGCCCCACTCGCGGGCGACCTGCTGGGTCTCGTCATACAGGTAGGGATGCGGCCAGCCGCCCTCTTGGTGGACCCGTTGGACCATTGCCTCGAACGAGTCGGCCGGGTATCGCTCGGGATCGTTCGAGCTGATCGCCAGCACCCGCACGCCGCGATCCGAATAGTCGCGAGCGACGTCGAGGAGGCGCTCGTGCCAGGCGAGGGCATAGGGGCAGTGGTTGCAGGTCCAGTAGACCACCGTGGCCGGGGCGCCTTCCGCGCTCAGCGCGTGGCGCTCGCCGTCGGTGGCCGGGAGCTCGAAGTCGGGGGCCCGTTCCCCAATCGCAGTCGGCATCGGCGGCAGGCTATCCCGTCAGCGGAGCGCGGCCGCTCCGAGCGCCTCGCGCAGGTCCTCCGGATCGGGGAGCGGTGAGGTCCGCCCGTCCCGGCGGCGGTATACGCGGCAAGCGAGCCCGGTTGGCTCACCCTCCACGGGCGGCTGTACGTCCACCCCGTTCACTCGGATCGTCGGCGAGCCAACGAACTCATGTCGCCGGGCCGCCGCCTCGGTGTCAACCTCGCTCACTTCGATCGAGTCCGGATCGAGTCCCTTGTACGCCATCGCCTCGCGCAACATGTCGAGCGCCCGCTCCCAGGAGGGGCACTCACGCCACCAGAGAAGCTCGACGCGCGGCGCAGAAGCCACGCATCCCAGGCTAGCTACCGAGGATCTTTCGCCTTCTACTGCTCAAAGTCAGAGTCGGTGAGCGCGCCACGCCTACACACTCGCTTTGCATGGAAAGCAGTACTCCGTTGCGAGATACTGCGTGGGCGATGTCGCAGCAGGACATCGAGACCGCCACGAAAGGAAGACCCATGTCCGATAACACGACCTCCAAGGGACGGTGGGCACTCGTCGCCGTCGCCTTCGCCGCCCTCACCCTCGTCCCGTCGGCATTGGCAGCGAGTCAGGCCAAGACAGGCTTCGGCTTCAACGCCCCCGAGATCAGCGGCGCTCCCACCGGTGCTGTCCGCCTGACCGGCGGCGGGGCCTTCAACCTCCCCGCCTTCGTCCACTCGGGTGGCGGATTCCGCTGCACCAGAACCGTAGAGCAGGGCCCTCTCAGTACCCCCCTTCATGGCGGCGGCGTCTGTGCCGCCGGGGAGGGCGTGCGTTGGGACACGGCCGGTCTCCGCGCGAGCACGCCGTTCACGTGCACAGGGGAGATCGAGCAGCCCGCGACCACCGACGAAAACACGGTTGGGCTTGACGCGGACTTCTACCGCGCCGGTGACGGTAACGACGAGTCCTTCAACGCGCGGATGATCGTCTCCGCCGAAGACATCGCCCCGACCATTTCGGGCGTCCAGAACGTCTGGATCCAGGGGGTCGGCTGCGGCTCGGCGATCGTGCACTTCAGCCATCCGCAGACCTGATTTGCGATAAGCGCGGCTTAGTTTTCACACCGTCTAGAAGGGCCTCGCTTATTCCAAGCGGCGAGGGCCCTTTCGGCTTTTCAGGCCCTCGAAGCCGCCGCGCTGCGGGAGTGGCGACTGCTGCTTTGGACGAAAAGCGGCTATCCGCTTTGCATGGAAAGCAGCACTCAGCGACCTGGCGTTTACTTCTCGCGCAAAGCGACAGGGCCCAGTGGCTACCTGTCTTGATCACCGGACGACCCGGGTGCACGAATCCGCCGCCTCGACCTCACCCGGCCAGCGCGCGTCAAGCATCGACAGACGAACCTCGGTCGATAGACACCGGTTTCTGCAACGAAGCGGCACATAGAGTCGGGTCATGGATATCGGGCTGGCGGTCGCGATCGCCCTCGCGCTCGCCTTCGCAGTCACCAACGGGCTGCTCGATGCCTCCAACGCAATTGCGACGCTGGTGGCGACGCGCGCGGCTCGACCCGGCCAGGCAATCGTGCTGGCCACTATCTTCAACCTCGTCGGGCCATTCTTGGTGGGGGCAGCCGTAGCCAACACGATCGGCGGCATCGTCACTGTCTCGCCTTCGGTGACCACCGAGGTGATCGGCTGCGGCTTGGCAGCAGCTGTCACATGGAACCTGACCGCGTACTGGCTCGGGCTGCCCTCGAGCTCGGGGCACGCTCTGGTCGGGGGGCTGGTCGGAGCTGCCCTGGCAGAGGGAGGCGTCAATGCCATCAACTGGGGCGGCATCGAGTCGGGGCGCCCGGTTGGGGTGTTCGGAGTCTTGATCGCCCTGGCGGTTGCTCCTGTCGTGGGTGGCCTGGCGGCGCTGGTGGTGATCCGTGCGGTGCGCCGCCTGGGGCGCCACGTGACCCGAGCCTGGGACGGCTCCGTGACCGCCGGCCAGTGGGCCATGTCCTCGGCCCTCGCCTTCAGCCACGGGGCCAATGACGCTCAGAAGGCGATCGGGGTGATCGCGGCGCTGCTGCTGGGTGCCGGCAAGACCCACTCCACTAGCGCCCCAACCTGGGCGACGCTCGCCTGCGCGGTCGCGCTCACGGCGGGCACAGCGCTCGGCGGTTGGAGGATCATTCGCACCGTGGGCCAGCACATCTATCGCCTCCAGCCGATCGAAGGACTGGCGAGCGAGACCTCATCGGCCGGTGTGATCCTCGGCGCCTCGCTGATCGGAGCGCCCACGTCGACATCGCAGGTGGTCGCCTCCTCGGTGGTTGGGATCGGCGGCGGCCGCAGGAGGCTTCGCCACGTCAACTGGGCGGTGGTCAGGAACATCGGCCTGGCGTGGCTGGTCACGATCCCAGTCACCTGTGCGCTGGCGGCGGGCGCCCTCACGGTCTGGAGGTGGCTGACGTGAGGAGGAAGCGCCGCTGGTTCCTCCCCGAGATGCCCGACCTGATGGGCCAGCTCCGGGTGCAGGCCGCGATCGCCTTGGAGGGGCTGGACGCCTTCGCGGCCTGGGCGGCGGGGGATACAAGCGCCGCCGAGGCGCTTCCCGACATCGAGCATCGCGGCGACGCCGCAAAACGGGAGCTTCTCGAGCAGCTCCGGGAGGCATTCGTGACTCCCCTCGCTTCCGAGGATCTGTTCTCGCTCTCGCGCGGGATCGACTGGATCCTGGCCTACACCCGCGACCTGGTCAGCGAATCCGCGGTGATGTCGAGCCCGCCCGACGCCCGGCTGGCGGAGATGGCCGGGTTCCTGCGGGAGGCCGTCGCCCACATCCAGGAGGCTGTCAACCAGCTCGGCTCGGATGGCGACGCCGCCTGTGGTGCCGTCGACGAGGCCATTCGCGCCGAGCGCCAGCTCGAGGACTCCTATTACCGCGGGATGGCCGAGCTGCTCAAGGTCGATGCCCGGAACGAGCGGATCTCCAGCCGCGAGCTCTACCGCCGCTGCGCCCGGATCGGCGACGAGGTGATCGACGTCGCAGAGCGGATCGTCTATGCGGTGGTCAAGGAGAGCTGAAAACGCTCATTCCTCCTTCCGCGTGAAAGCTGAACTCTCTACCGCTGGCGAGAGGACTCACCAAATAGCCGCTTTGGACGAAAAGCAGCGGTTCTGCTTTGCATGGAAAGCGGCTACTGACCCAGCAGCTTGGCCTTCTCGCGCTCGAACTCCTCGTCTGAGAGCACGTTCTGCTCGTGAAGCTCACCAAGCTGTTTGAGCTGATCCATCACCTCGGGGGTCATTCCGCCTGCTGCGGCGGGCTCCGCCGGGGCGGCCTGCTCGGGAGCCGGAGCTGCTTCTTGCTCCTGCTCGGCCTGCTTTGCGTCGTGGTGCTTCTTGGCGGCAACAGCGGCCCCGCCGATCACGGCGGCTCGTCGCCTTCGCTGGCGTCTATCTCGTCCTGGTGGCATGTCAAATCCTCCTTAATTGGACTAGCTGGATGGGAAAGCCGCGCCCCCGACGTCTGCCGGTGTAGTTAGGCAGACAGCCGGGGCGAAGCTGAACGGCCCTCGCGGACTAAGCCGTTCCTGGAACGGTGCGGTCCTGGGAGATGTACGCCATCAGCAGCGCGAGGGGGAAAAAGACCAGGCTGAAGACGAAATAGCCAAGGAAACTGTGGCCCTTCCGAGCAGCAACTCGGGCCGGCCAAAATGCGATCGCGATCCAGATGATCGCCACGATGATCCAACCTATGGTGCTCACTACGGAACTCCGATCCCAGGGATCTCATGCCAGGACTCGTGCAAAAAGCACTGGCGATCTCCCCGATTGGGGTGATGTACAGCTCATACCTTCCCCTTCGTCGAGGCTCCGGGCATCGGCCGGTAGCACTGGATCCGTCTGGGGGTTTCCCACCTACGTAGTAACCCGTCTCACGCCTGAGAGCTGCTTTCGCACGACCACCGCTTTGGACGAAAAGCAGCGGCACTGCTTTGCATGGAAAGCAGTACTTGGCGCGTTCTGGGCGAAGTGGGAGACTCACGACGATGTCCGCGACGCCACCGCGCGAGATGCTCGAAACGATGGCGAACCTCGCCGAGACGCACCACGAGCACGAGAAGTTCTATTCGCAGTCGCCGTTGCGCCTGGCGGCGGAGACGCAGATCGCCTCACGAATCCTCAAGGCCCTTGCGGCGCACTGGTCAGAGGCGGTGCCGACCGATCACCCGGCCGGCAACCCCTACGCAGGTGCCCAGGATCTGAATGCTCCCGGGCTGACGGGCGAGACTGGGGTCCTGTTCATGGAGGGCGAGGACGAGCCAACCGAGATCCGCCAGCTCAAACGGGACCTGGAGACGACCGCAAAGGACATGGAGGCGGCATCAGAGTGGCTGGCTCGGGCAATGGAGCAGTCGTGGGGAATCGCAGGCGCGGCGGCTGCGTTCCCGGCCCTTGCTGACCTCCTTGGTGAGCGGCACCGGATCATCGCGAACGACTGGCAGGCGGCGGAGCTCCAGGCGCTGATCGCGCGTCTCCTTCACCGCTCCCTTGACCTTCTGAACGCGGTTGACCTCTCGCCCGACGCACTGCGTTTGGACCTCGCTGGTGATCGCACCGCGCCGGGCTATCTCTTCTCGGCCTCAGAGCTGATCGATCACGCGACAGACCTGATGGCCGAGTCCGCGATCCTGGTTCACGACAACGAACGCCGCTGGCGAGTCTTCTCCGAGCGAATCCGAGGGCTGCTAGCCGAGCAAGGTGCCGCAGACAGCCCCTAGCTGTTCCGCTTTGGACGAAAAGCAGCACCCGTCCAGGGATACTGCGTGGGCGATGTCGGAGGAGAACGTCGAGATCGTGCGCGGATACATTGACGCGGTCAACGCGTTCATGCGCGGTGAACTTTCCAGCGAAGCCCATGTGGAATCCTTCGACCCGCAGTGCGAGCTGGTCTGGCATGACCAGCGAACCTACCCCGACACCCCACAGCATCTCCGGGGCGCCCCGGAGGTCATCGCGTTCGCGGAGAAATTTCGGGACGACTGGATCGACGTGGTCCAGGAGCCGCTTGAACTCATCGAGGCTCCGGACAGTCGCGTCGTAGCTTTCATCCGGCAAAGCGCCCGGGGGCGGCAAAGCGACGTTCCGATCGACATCCACTTCTTTGAGGTCTGGACGATCCGAGAGGGAAGGGTGCGTCGGCTCGAGTACTTCCGCCATCGTGCCGACGCCCTCGAAGCCGCGGGGCTGTCGGAGTAGGCGATGTCGGAGGAGAACGTGGAGGTGGTGCGCGAAGCTTGGGACGCCTGGCTTCGCGGCGACATGGACAGCCTCCTTACCTGCTACGACCCCGAAGTCGTCTGGGACTTGACGCACTTCCGCGACTGGCCCGACAACACCTACCGCGGACACCAGGGCGTTCGCCGCTTTCTGGAAGAGTGGCTTGAGGTCTGGGACGACTACGAAGCGGGGGTCGAGGAGATCCGTACAGCACCAGACGGGCGCGTCGTGAGTCTCGCGTGGCAACGCGGAAGAGGTCGGCAGAGTGGACTTCCAATGGAGATTGAATACGCCCTGATCGCCACCGTGCGTGACGGCATGATCCTCAGGCTCGACAACTACGACGAGCGCTCCGACGCCCTCGAAGCCGCTGGGCTGTCGGAGTAGGCGATGTCGCAGGAGAACCTCGAGACCGTGCGGCGAGTCATCGCTGCCTTCAACCGTGGGGGCGACCCGCAGGCGCAGGAACTGTTCGACCCGGAGGGCCCGCAGGCGCAGGAACTGTTCGACCCGGAGGTGAGGATCGAGCCGTTGCTGGCGGGTGGCGTTGAAGGTGTCGTCTATCGAGGGCGAGCAGGAGCAGTGGAATTTGTGTCGCAGCTCAACGAGATCTTCGCCGAGGTCCACGCCGACTACTCGGGCATCGAGGAATTCAACGACGTACTCCTGGTGTCCGGCAAGACGACGGGACGGGGTCGAAAGGGCGGGGCGCCCGTCGAGCAGCCTTGGTTCTGCGCCGTCAGATTCCGGCAAGGCAAGATCCTCTACGCGGCGTTTCGCCGAACCCGTGCCGAAGCCCTCGAAGCCGCCGGGCTGTCGGAGTAGGTGATGTCGCAGGAGAACTTCGAAACCATCAGCACATCCTCATCTCAGTCGCCGTCAATCCGGCAGCGCTTCAGCGTCGGGATCGTTAGGGCCTCAGAACGCGAGATCGGAAGCGGATTTCGCAGCTCTTCGCCCCAATGGGGTCTAGCGGAGGGGGTGGGATTCGAACCCACGAGAGACCCAAAAGGCCCCTGATACCCGCGCGACACACTGAACTAGAGCGCCGACGGGTACGTCTCGGGCGGCTCAGCCACTTCCCATCGGGCGGTTCGCTCGAGGGGCTCTACCGCGCGCGTCTCGTCGATGTGGATCACCACATCGAACTGAAACGAGATCTGTGCCGAGAAATAGTGACTCTGGCGCTCGGTCTCTGGGCGGTAGATGATGCCGATCGCGCGCTCGAGGCGCGGCTCCCACAAGGCGAGGCCGGCCTGAGTCCCGCGGAGCGGCAGCAGGAAGCGGGCCTCCTCCAGCTGATGGAAGAGGGCTTCGTAACTTTCGGGCAGCGCCGGGCGGACCTGTTTTCGCTCGGCCGGCGCGTCCCAGGCCGAGGCCGCGGTGACGGTCCCCTCGAAGGTGGTGAATCCGACCAGAACCGTGCCGTCAGGGGGCCGCGAGCGGATCAGCTGGCCGAGGTTGAGCTCGCCGCGGTCGCGCATCTCGGTTCGTCGAGCGTCGCCGATGTGGGAGTTGTGCGCCCAGACCACCAGCTTGGCCTGCTCTCCGTGCCGTTTGAGGTGGGCAAGCAGGTTGCGGAGCGTGTCGGCCATGTGGGTGTCTCGCAGGTTCCAGGATGAGACGCGAGTCGAGAACATCGTCCGGTAGTACTCCTCGGCACTGGCGACCAGGCGCGCGTTCTGCTCGGCGTAGAACTGGTCGTCCTCGGCCGCCAAGCCGTCTCGTCGTAGATAGCCGACCGAGTTGCGCTGCAGCTCCATCAGTTGCTCGACGACGCCGCGGCGACACGGCTCGCTGATCCCGAGGCTCACGGCTCGCCCATATTCCTGGCTCTCTCCGCCGTAGTGCTCGAAGCAGGCATAGCGCTCGCGCGCTCGGGCCGCCGCGGGCGGATCGACATGGTCGAGGTATGCGGTTACCTCCTCGACCGAGGTGTAGAGGCTGTAGAGGTCGAGGCCGTAGAACCCGGCGGCCTCAGCGGAACCGCAGCGGTCGTTGTGCGCCCGCAGCCAGCCGACGAAGTCGAGTACCTCGGCGTTCCGCCACATCCATGTCGGGAACCGTTGGAAGCCCCGGAGCGACTCCTCGGCGTCGGCGTCCTCGCGGGCCCCGCGCACGTAGCGATTGACCCGGTAGGCGTCGGGCCAATCCGCCTCGACCGCGATGCCCGTAAAGCCCTTCTCCTCGATCAGCCTGCGCGTGATCATGGCGCGCTCGCGGTAGAACTCGTGGCTGCCGTGGGAGGCCTCACCGAGCAGCACGAGGCTCGCGTCGCCGATCAGTTCCAGCAGCGGGTCGTAGTCATCCGCCACGCCGCTGAGCGGATGGATCTCAGGCGCGAGGGCATCCAGCGTCCCGGCGCGCTGGCCTGTCGCCGGCGCGCCAACTATCGAGCTCAACCTGGAGTACCGGGTCGGAGGCTCTCGTGCCCTGACCGCAGGTTCAGCAGACCCGCGGCGGAGATCACTGCAAGCCTCCGGCTGCCGCAAACACTGCAACTCGATGGCCCTTGGCCCGCGAGGAAATGCTTCGACCTGCAATCAAGACAGACGCTCAACATCGATCCACGCTCCTCTTGGTTGGCTCCGACACGCCTCGCGGCGTCGATCCGACGCGGCGCAGCCCCATGCTCCACAGCTCGCTCGGCGTGAAGGGATGCGCTTCGAAGGTCCTGCAGTCCTCCAGGAGAGCGAAGCTCCCCTCGCTCCCTTCGATGGGAGAGACGAATCCCCTCATCACCTGGAACAGCCGCCGGCCGTCTGTCAGATATGTGCCGGCCTCCGGCATCGCCTCGGGCTCGATTCTGCGGATGTGGGGGAAGCGGGTCGCGAGCATCGGCTATCGGCACGCGACCTTATGCTCGGCGCCGGTACCCACCATCGGCACCGGCCACTTATCGTCGTCCGTGCCGGGTACGTACCTGCCGACGCAGGTCACAAGCTCTGCCCGGCCTAGGTCTGCTGCAGGGGGCCGCGTAATGCGCGACCAGTGACTCTTGTCCCGGGCGCACGGCCAGCTCGCGGATCTGTCCGGTCAGCCCGAGTCTGCTGACCGCGACCCGTCTCGGTCTGGCCGTCAGGTGACCGTTCTATCGGTCGTGCCCGGGATACCGCTGCCGAGGGCTCCCCATACAGGTGCTCGTAGACCTCCCGTTCGACCTGCGCCGAATCGGCGCTGACCTCCTCTGCGTGGTCCTGACGCTGCGCCCGGCGGAACGCTACGAGCGCCAAGGCGATAGCGATAATCCCAAGCAGCGCAGCCCCGATCATCACTCAGCCGACCTCCTGGGCGCTTGCACGGAGCGCTGCCGGCTGGACCGCCGGTCGCCGCCTATTGCTCCTTTCCCTTCGGAGCGCCCAGGTGTTGGACGAACGCGTCCGAGCTGGGAAAGACCTCGGCCTCGTGGCCGTCTTCCCATCGCACCAGATACGGCGGCGCACCGTGGTCGCCGAGCACCTTCAGGATCTCGCCGTCTTGCTGAGGCTCTCCCTGATGGTGCCCTCGGATCACCAGGCGATCGCCCCGCTTTGCACGTAGCTCGCTTTGGCTGGTCGGCGTCATTGCGTCCTTTCTGTTCGCGGACACGTCATGCAGCCAACCTACAGCCGGGTTCGTGCTCCGGTATCCGTATTCGACCCGGACCCGGGGTCGAGTCGAGTACCGATGCGCCCCGGGGCCCGCGGGCTCTAGGTTCGCCGCCATGGCTGATCGATTGGCACTGTTCGCGGATCGGCGAGACGCCGGCCGCAGACTCGCCACGGCCCTCGATCGATTCCGGATCGAGGATCCGCTGGTATTGGCGCTTCCGCGAGGCGGCGTCCCGGTCGGTTACGAGGTCGCCAGGGCCCTCGAAGCCCCCCTTGACATCCTGCTCGTCCGCAAACTCGGGGCGCCGTTACAGCCCGAGTACGGCATTGGAGCGATCGCGGAGGGGGGCGTCTCCGTGATCCGCCGCGAGGACGTGGAGCTGATCGGAATGAGTGAGGCGGAGCTCGGCGCGATCATCGCTCGCGAAACCGAGGAGCTCGACCGGCGGGCGCTCGCCTACCGCGGCGAGCGCGAAGCCCATCCGGTGGAAGGGCGCACCGTCATCCTCGTGGACGACGGGATCGCCACCGGCGGAACTGTGGTCGCAGCTGGCCGCGTGCTGCGAGCCCGCGGTGCCGCTCGGGTGATCCTCGCGGTCCCGGTCGCTCCCCCCGGAAGCGACGTCCGCCTCGCGGCCGAGTTCGACGAGGTGATCTGCCTCGAGCAGCCCCATGGCTTCTTCGGCATCGGGCAGTTCTACGTCGACTTCGGACAACTCGACGACCAGCGAGTGGTCGATCTGCTTGCGGCGGGGCGCGAACTCGTCACCGCGGCCGAGCCGGTCACCGCCGACGATCCACCGCCCCTGAAGCGGGCCGTCGAGATCGAAGCCGAGCCCGGACTGGTTCTGAACGGTGATCTGTGGATACCCGAGGACGCCACGGGCCTGGTGGTATTCGCGCACGGGAGCGGCTCCAGCAGGCTCAGCCCCCGCAACCGTGAAGTGGCCGCCTCCCTGAACGAGAGGGGACTCGCCACGCTCCTGTTCGATCTTCTCAGCGACGCCGAGGCGGGCGAGCGGGCCAACGTCTTCGACATCGATCTGCTCGCCGAGCGCCTCGCGGCGGTCACCCGCTGGGCGCAGGCGGAGCCGGGCCTTGACGATCTTCCCCTCGGGTACTTCGGCGCCTCGACGGGTGCCGCCGCCGCGCTCTGCGCCGCCGCCGATCTCGGCGGAGGCATCAGCGCGGTGGTCTCCCGGGGGGACGACCGGACCTCGCCGGCTCGAGGCTGCCGGAGGTCCAGGCTCCCACGATGCTGATCGTCGGCGGCGCCGACTGGCAGGTTCTCGGCCTCAACGAGGACGCGGCGAAGCTGCTGCGCTGCGAGCAGGAGCTCGCCGTCGTCCCCCGCGCTACCCATCTCTTCGAGGAGCCCGGCGCGCTGGAGCGGGTCGCGGAACTCGCCGCAGGCTGGTTCTCTGCACATCTGGAGGAGTCGGTCCCGACTGGTCAGGTATCGCCGGAATCCAAAGCCGGAACTAGAAGAGCCACCGCGTAGCTTCATTTCTGAAGTTCGTTTGGCAGCCCTTCTTGACTATCACTATGAACCCCCCCTGAGGGTCGAACATCAGTAGTGGGCACCGTCGGGCATTAGTGTTGGCCACGTATTTTGCGGTGCCTTGTGAGCTGCCCGCGATCCGTTTCCACCTCAGTAGCGGAGAAGCGAGGCAACGCCATCCTGATCGTCAAGAAGCTCAGCGCTCTCGTTCTCGACCGGTGTGATCGCGGCGCCGTTTGAGAACGCGTACTCGATCATCCGCTCGATCAGGGAAAGCCCGTCCTGTCCGGACTCGCCCATGGACGCCAAGGTGGCGTCGGAGTACTCGCGTCCGGCGTCGTAGACGAGTTGTTCGACCCGCCCCTCCTGCAGCGCCTGGAGGGTCTCCTGGATACCCAGCGAGCTGCGTCCCTCCGCATACGCCGCCTCCTTGATCCTCTCGATCAGGGAGCGCTCGCGGTCGCGATTGAGCCCCGGGAGCATCTCCGCGACGCGTCGCTCGATCTGCGCAATTGGCTCAGAGATCAGGTCTGCGCCACCTGCATGCCGAAGTCCGAAGCTGGCACCGAAACCGCGCGCGAACTGGCTGACGTAGCGCTCATCGCCGAAAGCGAGCGTCTCGCGCCAGCCTCCCTTCCATGCCTTGGCGCGTGCGAGCTCGCCGGTCTGGTGGACGAATCGCTCGCGGGTCGCCTCCAGGCGCTGGTTGTACTGGTCGCGACCCGCTGCCGAGACCGCCTCTACCTGGGCCGGGTCGCGAGGTCTCTGGGACTTTCGCTCACGCCAATCCTCGCCGAAGTACTCGAGCTCCCAGTCGTGAAGCTGCTTCGTTCGGCCCAGGCGCCAGTCGAGCAGGCGAACCCGCTCCGATGAGACAACGGCGATCCCCATCGGAGCACCGTCATCAAGAATCTCGAGAAGCTGGTGGACCGCGGCGACCGCGGCGTACAGGACCTCGGTTCGGCGTGGAGGAATCTGGACCGCGTACCAGCGCTCCTCGGCCGGCTTCCGCGCGACCTCGACGAAGCCGATCAGTCCGGCGCCTTCGGCCGGGGACTGCTCACCATCGTGAAGATCTCGCTCGAGGCGTTCGACAGTCGCCTGCAGCGCCTGACACGCCTCGTGACCCTTCCTTTCTCGGCCGGCGCTCAGCGTGCCCGAGAGACCGTTACGCACCTCCGTGGGCCAGTTGGGGCTCCGGTCGCCCGGCGCAAGACGAACGTAGACCGAGAGAACGCCTCGCTTGGGACGCCAGGCCAGGAGCTGCCTGACCGTCTCCTCGCCTCGGGCCCCCAATGAACCCGGGTTGAGGATCATGCGGCTAGAACGACCCTGAGCTCCTCCGGGAAGACCGCGACCACGTCGGCGATCTCGCCTTCGGAGACGTGGCGACGAAGCAGACGCGCGGCGGCCGAGCAGGCGTACGACGCCTCGGTCTCGCCGGGCAACAGCGCCTCATCCGCGATGCGCCGCAGGAACTCGCCCACGCTGCGGTCGCTCGTCGGTGTCCTACTGGGCACCCACCCTTCGTAGTAGATCCCGCGAACCAGCTCCGGGAGCTGGGCCGCGAGCTGGGCCGCCTCGTCGACCATCAGCCGGTCGCGAACCGCATGCAGGTAAGCGCGCAGCACCCGGTAGGCGAACTTGCGGTCATCAGTCCCGAGATCTTCGGCTAGCTCCTTGAGCCAGACATTCGTCTTCTCAGCGCTTCGATCGATCAGATCAACTTCGGACATCCTCACTCCTCTCGCAGGTGACTCGCTGTTTGCTCCTCCTTGGTGCGGGTGTGCCTGCGGCCATACTGACCCCGGTGTAGTTGCCGCCCATCGGTACATGGCACGGATCGCTGTTGGTGCGGGGCACGGATCCGAGGCGCCGCCGCGTAGAGTGATCGCAATGGTGATCCAACCCACCCGGGTACTCCCCCCAGCGCGGCGCCAGTCGCAAAGGGCTAACCAATCGGTACGGTTCACGCGGCGGGCGGCGCGATCATGAACGACGCGATTACGGACGCCGACCAACCGAGACACGAGGGGACCCGACCCGGTGGAACGCTTGCCTGATGCCAGGTTTGAGGCACTGCTCGAATCCGCGCCCGACGCGATCGTGATCGTCGACGAACGGGGTCTGATTCAAATCATCAATAGCGAGGCCGAGCTCATGTTCGGCTACCCACGAGCGGAGCTGATCGGCCAGCCGGTGGAGCTACTCGTGCCTTTCCGCCAGAAGGAGGTCCACATGGAGAACCGGGCCCGGTACACCGCTAAGCCCAAGACTCGCCCCATGGGTGTGGGTCTGGACCTCTCTGCTCGTCGAAAGGACGGCACCGAGTTCCCGGTTGAAATCAGCCTCAGCCCCATGCCGACTGACGACGGGCTGCTGATCACCAGCGTGATCCGAGACGTGACCAGCCGCAGACGCTTGGAGGACGCGGCGCTAAGCGCTCGCGCCATAGCGGCGCAGGAGCAAGAGCGTATTCGCATCGCGCGCGACCTACACGACGAGGTCGCACAGGCGCTGAGCGGGATCGCTCTCGGCCTGGAGGCGGTCGAGTCGGCGGCGCGCCTCAAGACGGCGCGCGAGCAGGCGAAGCGGCTCGGTGACGAAGTCACCGACGCGATGCGCGAGCTGCGGCGGGTCGTCGAGCACCTTCGCCCGGACGAGCTTGCTCATATCGGGTTGGTCGCTTCCCTGGAGCGTATGGCGGAGAACCGCCAAGAATCGAACCCAAACACCAAGATCGTCTTCCACAGCAATGGAAACGATCGCCGCCTTGATCCGGAAGCCGAGCTGGCCGTGTATCGAGTCGTCCAGGAGGCCCTGACCAACTCGATCAAGCACGCCGACGCAAAGACGATCGAGATCGACTTGACCGAGAGGGATGACTCGATTGTCGCCAGGGTTCGAGACGACGGCTGTGGATTTGCCCTGGAGGAAAGCGCGACGAACGGCCTCGGGCTCGGCGGGATGCGCGAGCGGGCCCGGATTTTGGGGGGCGAGCTCAAGATCGACTCGGCTAAAGGCCGTGGGACCGAGGTGGCGTTGCGCCTGCCCGTGGAATCCGCATGACCGAAACCGCGGACGCCATCGAGATCGTGGTCGCCGATGATCACCCGGTGGTCCGCGGCGGTCTTCGGACCGTTCTCGAGGGACAAGAGGACATGGAGGTCGTCGGCGAAGCGGCCGATCTCCAGGAGACCCTGCGCAAGGTGAACGCCTTCAAGCCCGACGTTCTCCTACTCGACCTGATCATGCCCGGCGGCCCGACGGTGGACTCGATCCCCGAGCTGCGGACCAAGAGCGACAAGACGCGGATTCTCGTCTTGACCATGCAGTCCGACCCTGTCTTCGCGCGCACGGCGCTCCGCCTCGGGGCCAGCGGATTGATCCTCAAGGAGACACCGACGGACACCCTGGTGAACGTGGTCAGGCTGGTGGCGAGCGGCGGCACCTACGTCGATCCCGCGGTCGGTGCCCGGCTTGCCCGAGAGCCCGAATTCGAGGGACCGCCGGACGGATTGAGCAGCCGCGAAGCGCAGATCCTGGGCCTCGTCGCCCTCGGACTCACCAACCAGGAGATCGCCGACAAGCTCTTCATCAGCGTGCGGACAGTCGAGGCGCACCGCACCCACATCCAGCAGAAGATGGACTTCAACTCACGCGCCGAGCTGGTGCGCTACGCACTCGACCATCGGCTGAGCGAGGAATAGCAGCGCGCGCGGCTGCCCTAAGTAGTTCGCCTCGATAGGGATCCGTGCCCGGCCGCGATGGCGGACAAACCGGATGCGCATACGGTCATACGCGATGTCGTTTGAAGCCATCGTGTTCACGACGCTCGCAGTCCTGATTCTCGTCCTGATCGCCCTGGGGCTCTGGAGTCGCCGGCGCCCCAGCGACATCTGGGAGGAGGATGTGGTTCGAAGCTCGGCTGCCCGCGCATCAATCGAACAGCGCGACGTTGAGGAGATCCTCGGAGGCGAGTCGGTTGAGGCGGACTCGGCGAACGCTGAGGACGACCAGGAAGCGCCGACACCGAAGGAGAAGCCGGACAAGATCGTCAAGGTGGAGTCGAAGGCCCCATAGGTCCACCTACGGAACTACCCAAGGAGAGCCAGATGTCAGTAGCGAAAGTGATCGAGATAACGCGGCCTCGAACGAAAGCTTCGAGGACGCAATCAACGCCGGAATCTCGAAGGCAAGCGAGACCGTTCACAACATCCGCGGCGCCTGGGTGAAGGAGCAACAGGTGACCGTGGACGACGGCAAGATCGCCGAGTACCGGGTCGACCTCAAGGTCAGCTTCGTGCTCGACTAGATCAACCCAATGGAATTCGATCCATTTGACCTCGTTGAGCTGATCGAGCCAGTCGCGGACCATGCAGCCCGCGACAGGGGGACGGTGGTGCTTGCCGGACCAGGCCATGTTCTCGTCGATTTCGCTTGGTCTGATCACCGCCAGCCGGACGAGCATGACCCGATCGACGTGAAGAACCGTTCGCTGCGGCTCATCGAGCATCGCCGAAATCAGCCGGTACCCGGGGCCCGAACCTAGGGCCTCCGAATGCCAGACGGCGATTTACCGATATCCGCGCGCCGTCATCGTCGGCGGCGGCGTTGCCGGACTGGAGGCGCTGCTTGCGCTGCATGCCCTCGCCGGCGCGCGAGCGGAACTCGTCCTCGTCTCCCTGGATCCGGACTTTCTCTACAAGCCCCTGCTCGTCGAGGAGCCCTTTGGCCTCGAGCCGGCGGAGCGCCACGAGCTGGCGCCCTTGGCGGCAGAGGTCGAGGCCAGCTTCATCCTGCAGCGGGTCACGCGGATCGACCCGGAGCGTCACCACGTCGAGCTTGCCGACGGCTCGACCGTCGACTACGCCTACTTGGTCGTCTGCACCGGCGGGCGGTTCCACCCCGCCCTTGACAGTGCGACAACGTTTCCATCCCGCGAGCCGCTCCGAATTGACCAACTCCTCCGCCGCTTCGACGGCGGCCCGCGGACGATCGCGTTTGTGGTCCCGGCTGGGGTGACCTGGGCGCTTCCGCTCTACGAGATCGCAATGATGACCGCCCGTCGTATCCGGGAGCTCGGCCTGCACGACACTCAGCTCAAGCTGATCACCCCGGAGGAGGCACCGCTTGCAATCTTCGGCAGCGCCGCGAGCGACGCCGTAGGCGATTTGCTTGCGGCGCGCGGAATAGAGGTTGAACCGAGTGCTCACGTCATCGCCGAGGAAGATGAGGGGCTCAGTGTCGACCCTGGGAATCGCCCAATCGAGGCCCAGCTGGTCATCGCGCTCCCCGAGATGAGCGGGCCTGAGATCGACGGGCTTCCAAGCGACCGGCGCGGATTCATCCCGATCGACGAGCACGCGCGGGTCGTCGGCGTGGAGGACGTCTATGCGGCGGGAGACGCGACGAACTTCCCGATCAAGCAGGGTGGGCTCGCCACCCAGCAGGCCGATGCCGCGGCCCAGCACATCGCCAGTCGGCTGGGCGCCGAGATCTCCCCCGAGCCCTTTCACCCGGTGCTGCGCGGCCAGCTGCTCACCGGGGAAGAGTCGCTTCACCTGAGCAGCGACGTGACCAAGGAGGGCAGAGGAGGGATGGTCTCGCCCGACCAGCTTTGGTGGCCCGCCCACAAGATCAGTGCCCGCTATCTGGCCCCGCTGCTCGAACACGGCGAGGAGGGCTTCGCCGAGCCGGAACCGCCTCGACGCACGCTCGACGTCGAGGTCTCGCTCCCCAAGGAGTGGCACCGGGAGCCGATGGCGCTAGACCCGCACCACGCCTCGCACATCAGCTCCTAGCCCGGACCCCGCTCGAAAGGAGACGCGTGACGCCCGACAAGCTTTCAGCCGATAGCCCCGTCCTGATCGCCTACGACGGCTCGGATCACGCCAAGGCAGGGATAGCGCAGGCCGGCGAGCAGCTCCGCACGCCGTGAGCCGGCGATCGTCCTTTCGGTCTTCGAGCCCGGGCTGGCGATCGTCGCCGTTCTCACCTATCGCCTGTTCGCGTTTTGGCTTCCGATCGGCCCAGGGGTAATTGCCTACCTGCTGTTGCTGCGAGAGGAGCCTGCTCCAAGTCGCTAGGCCGAATCGGCTGCAGCAGCTGTGTACACGTCGATGAAGCGGAGGTAGTTGTCGGCAATCTGCGAGGCCGCGTCCTCGCGGGAAGAGCTGCCGTCGATCCAGCTTTGCAGCGGATCGCCCCAGATCGACCGACCGATTGCAAAGCCGACGTATCCCTTTACCGGAGCACCCTGGCGGAGCCAGTGGTCGACCTTGTCGTTGTCGGCCCCGCGCCCGAGCACCACGCAGACGACCCCCTCACGTCGATCCGCTCGGCACTGGGCGGCGAGTCGCTCGCAGTCGGCACGCTCGTCGACGCCCTCGATCTTCCAGATGTCGGACTCGATTCCCGCGTCCTGCAGCTCCCGGATCGCGCGGATCATCAGGTCAGGGCGCAGTTCGGCGTCGTAGCGATCGGAGTCACCGTCCACCGAGGCGAGCTGGTCCTCCTCCGCCGGCACCAGCAACTCGAAGAGGAACTTGCGATCGTGCTCGTGTAGCCAGTCCGAGAGGCGTCGCAGGCGCTCGGCCTGGCGCCGGTTCACCTCCGAGTCTCCATCGGGGTTGTAGCGAACGAGCACCTTCGAGAAGTCGGGGTCGTAGCGCTCGATGTGGACGCCGAACTCGTCGCCGTACTCGAAGTCAAACTCCTTCTGGCCGCTCTCCTCCACCGGCATCGCGAGCTTGATGCCACGAGCCTTGGCCTGTTGGGGTACCTCCGTCGGGCCGCCGAACTGCTCGTCCACGAGCGCCCCGGTTGCAGACGGATCAGCGCCGCGCGCGAGCGCGGCTTCGATGCCCTCGAAGATCAGATGCTTGCCGTCCGCGAAGCGCTGGATGTCCTTGGCTGTGGGATCGCCCTTGATCCCGAACCGTTTTGTGAACGATCCGCGATGATCGAATGCGAGGATGTAGAGACTGCCGCTGTAGCCCGGGTCCATGAGCTCAGGCAATCCGTTTCGTTCGGATTGGTACTACGGACCCTGGATTGTCGAGCATCCGCCGGGCTCGCACTGCGCGCTCGATCGCCGTCGCGGAAAGGATCCCGATTTCGCCATCGTGGCAGCGGACGACGACACGTCGATGCCGCTGGAAGGCGGCGTTGGCACGCAGCTGTTCGACGGTGATGTCCTCATCGACGAAGACGGAGGGATCGCGGTCGGCGAGATCGCCGACGCGGCTGCTCATTCGGCGCTCGGAGGGGACCGCTTCGACCTGGTCGATGCTGAGCAGGCCCACCGGCTCTCCCCGGTCGACGACCGGAAAGGCGTGATAACCAAGTGCGGAAAACGAATCCCGCAGAGCGTCCGCCACAGTGGCTTCTGCATCGAGTGTCGCCGCCGGCACGGCCATGACCCGCCGCAACCCGAGGCCCTTGAAGGTCGCCTGCAGCGCAACGGTGCTCTCCTCGGCCCTCCCTGCCACGATCAGGAACAGGCCGATCAGGCCGAGCCAGAGCAGTCCCGGCGCCCCCGCGAATACGCCGAGGAATGCAAGGGCGAGCATGCCATAGCCGAAGCCACGTCCGACACGGGCGGCCCGTGCCGTTGCCTGCTGGAAGTTGCCCGTTCGCTGCCAGATGATCGCCCGCAGTACCCGGCCGCCGTCGAGTGGGAACGCGGGCAACATGTTGAAGACGAGGATCGCGGCGTTGATCAGGGCCTGGTAGCTGAGCAGAGCGACGACGGCATCCGGCGCCGAGGATGGCAGTGCGACGGCGGCTAGGCCGAAGACCACGGCGATCACGACGGTCACCGCTGGACCGGCCAGAGCGAAGCGAAGCTCCTCCTCCGGACGATGGGCCGCACCGTTCATCTTTGCGACGCCGCCGAGCAGCCAGAGCTCGATCCCCTTGATCTCAACGCCATAGCGGCGTGCCACTACGGCGTGGCCGAGCTCGTGCAGGAGGATGCTGGCGAAGAGGAGTAGCGCGCTCGCCAGGCCGAGCCCGTAGGCGGCGGTGGGCGGGATCCCGGAGACCTGGTCCGGGTAGTAGGTGCTTCCTAGGGACCAGGTGATCAGCCCAACGATCACAAGCCAAAGCGGATGAATGCTGATCGGAATGCCCGCGAGCCGCCCGATCTTGAGATCACCGCCGAACATGCCGCCACCGTAGGTCCACGGGAGGGGGGTGTCATCGTCACTCAATACCGATCGCCATCGGTGCTCACCACGGAGCCAAGGCGCCTCGTCTGCGGTCATCGTTCCCGCCGGTGAACCAAGAACCACAGCTGGATCCCGAGGAGCGCCTAGGGCTGCTGCAACAGCATCTCGGCGTCGGGCGAGGTGGGCTAGGCGAGCGCCAGGCCGAGCACCGGCTCCAGCAGTACGGGCCGAACGAGATCAGCCGCCGCGAGCGTCGCAGCCATGTCCGCGACCTCGGGCGCCAATTCACCCATCCACTGGCGCTGCTCCTCTGGGCGGCGGCGGCACTCGCCTGGATCGCCGGCATCATCGCCGTGGCGATTGCGATCGTCGTCGTGATCTTCGTCAACGCGCTTTTCGCTTTCGTCCAGGAGCTCCAGGCCGAACGCGCGGTGGAGGCGCTTGCCGCATATCTCCCATCCGAGGCGCGGGTCGTCCGCGACGGCGAGGAGCTCCACATTCCGACGACCGAGCTCGTCCCAGGCGATGTCCTCCTGATCGCGGAGGGCGAGCGGATCTCGGCCGACGCGCGCCTCCTTGAGGGCTCGCTTGAGATCGACATGTCGACGCTCACCGGGGAGTCCGCACCCGTCGATCGCGACGCCGAGTTCGCCGATACGGGCGTCCCGAGGCTCGAAGCCCGGGACCTTGTCTTCTCCGGGACCAGCTGCGTCGAGGGCGAGGCACGCGCCCTGGTCTACGCGACCGGGATGCACACGGAGCTCGGCCGTATCGCCACGCTCTCTCAGCGCGTCACGACCGAGGCATCCCCGCTCGAGAACCAGGTCCGGAAGGTGGCTTGGCTGATCGCTCTGATCGCTGTTGGAGGCGCCATCGCCTTCATCCCGATAGCGACCCTGGTGGCGGGACTCTCGATATCGGACGCGATCGTCTTCGCCGTCGGTCTCCTGGTGGGCCTTGTGCCGGAGGGGCTACTGCCGGTGATCACCCTGGCCCTAGCGGTCGGCGCGAGAGATCTGGTGCGGCGCGGAGCGGTCGTGAAGCGGCTGAGCGCTGTCGAGACGCTTGGCTCGACGAACGTCATCTGCACGGACAAAACCGGGACGCTGACCGAGAACCGAATGAGTGTCACGTCGATTTGGACATCGCCGGGCTCGCTGAGCTTGGAAGAAGGAGACGAGGGGGCCACCGGCGGCGGGGATTCCGCCGGGCTCCGAGAGCTCGCCACGGCGATGGTCGCCTGCAGCAACGCCCATCTCGACGAGGGGACTGGGGAGCTCGTCGGCGACCCGACCGAGGTGGCGATCATGGAGGCTGCCAGACACGTTGGCGTTCCTGTCGATGCCGCCGAGCGAGAGCGCGGCCGCCGCGCGGTCTTCCACTTCGACCCCTCGCTGCGGCTGATGTCGACTGTCGACCAGCGCGCCGGAGAGCTCTGGGTCGACACCAAGGGGGCACCCGAAGCGGTGCTCCCCCACTGCAGCTCGATCGCCGTTGACGGCAGAGTGCGCCCACTCAACGCCAGGGAGCGAGATCGAGTTCAAATGGCCGTCGACGAATACGCAGGTCAGGGACTACGCGTACTGGCGATTGCTGAGCGCGGTCCGCTTGCCAACGGCCCGCCTGAGAAGCGGGCGGATGCCGAGACCGGGCTCACGTTTCTCGGACTGGTGGCGATGTTCGATCCTCCGCGACCGGAGGTGGCGGCCGCCGTCGAGAACTGCCACAAGGCCGGCCTGCGGGTGATCGTCGTCACTGGGGATCACGGCCTGACGGCGGCTGCGATTGCGAAGCGGGTTGGGATCGGGGCTGACAAATCGAAGGTTGTCGTGGGCAGCGAGGTGGACGAGATGACGGACCGCGATCTGGATTCGCTCCTACGAGGGGGCGAAGAGCTGATCTTCGCGCGCAGCTCTCCCGAGACCAAGCTGCGGATCGCCGAGTCGCTGCGAGAGGAGGGGCGAACCGTCGCGATGACCGGCGACGGAGTCAATGACGCTCCGGCGCTGCGTCGGGCCGATATCGGGGTGGCGATGGGTCGGTCAGGGACCGACGTCGCCAGAGAGGCCTCGACGATGGTCCTCACTGACGACAACTTCGCGACGATTGTGGCCGCGATCGAGGGTGGCAGGCGCGTCTACGACAATGTCCGCAAGTTCCTCTTTTATCTGTTCGCCCACGCCACGCCGGAGGTGACCCCGTTCATCGTTTTCGCTCTGGGAGGCGGAGCGATTCCACTGCCGCTCACGGTCCTGCAGCTGCTCTCCTTCGACGTCGGCACTGAGACGCTCCCGGCGCTGGCTCTTGGGCGTGAGCCCGCAGAACCCGGTCTGATGCAAAGACCGCCGCGAGAGCGATCCGAGGGAGTGATCCGGCCGGCGATGCTGGTGCGGGCCTGGTTGTTCCTTGGGGTGATCTGCGCTGCGCTGCAGATGGCCGGGTTCTTCTACGTGCTGGGAGGCGCCGGGTGGTCGCCGGGCGATCCGACCAGCGCGGGACATTCTCTGCATCACGCCTATCAGCAGGCCACCACAATGACCTTCCTGGGAATGGTCATGGGCCAGATTGGAACCGCTTTCGCCGCCCGTACCGAACGCGCCTCGCTGCGCTCGATCGGCGTGTTCTCGAATCGCCTTCTGCTCTGGGGGATCCTCTTCGAGTTGGTGCTCTCGGCCCTGATCATCTACGCGCCGCCGCTCCAATCGGTGCTCGGCACTGCGGCGCTCGAGCCGCACATGCTGCTCTTCGTGGCGCCGTTCCCCTTCATCGTCTGGGGCGCTGACGAGCTGCGGCGCTGGCTGCTTCGGCGCCGTCAAAATGGAGAGGTGCCCGAGTGACGAACGACGACGGTCTGCTGGCCGTGGTCCAAGCCGCCATCGACGCGGGCGCCGCGCTGCTTCGCGAAGGCCGCTGGCACAGCGGATCGAAGGTCGCAAAAGGGGACCGGGACTATGCGACCGAGGTTGATATACGGATTGAAGAGACGATCCGAGCCGCACTGGAGACGGCGGCCCCGGGGATCGGCTTCCTCGGCGAGGAGGAGGGGGAGCGGGTCGCCGAGAGCGGGGCGCTCTGGGTTCTGGACCCCATCGACGGCACTGTCAACTTCGCCAACGGCAGTCCGCTTTGCGGGATCTCCCTTGCGCTGGTTGAAGACGGGACCCCGACCCTAGGGGTGATCGACCTGCCGTTGCTGGGGGAGCGCTATCTGGCGCGCGCCGGATCCGGCGCATCCCTCAACGGGCGACCCATCCACGTGATGGAGAAAGGTGGCCTGCATGAGGCGATCGTCGGCTTTGCCGATTTCGCGGTCGGACCAGCCGCGAAGGTGGAGAACCGCGTCCACCGGGAACTGATGGATCGCCTCGTCCCACGCTGTCTGCGGGTGCGCGTGCACGGCTCGGAGATCGTCGATCTCGCCTGGCTTGCTGCCGGCCGCCTCGATGTGAGCGTGATGCTCTCCAGCCTCCCATGGGATGTGACCGCAGGGGTCCTGATCGCCCGTGAGGCAGGCGCCGAGGCTCTTGACGAGCGCGGGGCAGCGTGGTCCTATCGTTCAACGGTGACGATCTGCTCGACCCCGGGTATCGCCCCCGAGCTTCAATCGATCGTTCAGGACGCGGTCGAAGAAGCAGACCGGGCGGCTGAATCCGCCCCGCCCGCCTGAAGGGGATCGACCCGGACCTGCTCGCAGAGGCTTTCGACCTCACGTAGATGCCCCGTTCCGAGCCCGTGACGGGCGACATTCAGGGCTCCCGCTGCGACCCCGAGCTTGACGGCCACTTCAACCGGCAGACCTGCACCGAGGCCGACGCCGATCCCGGCGAACAACGAGTCGCCCGCACCCTGCTCATCAACGGGTTGGAAATGCGGGCCATCAACTTGGAGCTCTGACTCGCCGCTCAGCAGGATCGCCGGCTCTACGGATCGGGATACGAGGACGTTCGCGGCACCCTCTTCACGGAGGCAGTGAGCGACCTCAGCAGTGGCCTCCAGTTCGCACTCAGCCAACCGCCCATCCAGCTTGAGGTCCTCGTCGCTCACCTTGAGGAAGTCGACTCCGCCGCGGAGCGCCCCCGCGAGAGGCTCTCCACTGAGGTCGGCGGCAACCAGGCGTCCGTTCGTCCTCAGGTCGCGGCAGAGACGTTGGAACACCTCGGCGGAGAGGATTCCCGGGCTCCGGGTACCTGTGATCAGAACCACATCCGATTCCAACCCGGCTGCCAGAGTTACCCCGTAGAGGTCATCGAGCTCATGCCGCGTCAGCGACGGGCTGGAGGTCTCGGCAACCACCTCGCGTCGGCCGCTGCGTCGATCGTGGATGTAGGCGCCGTTTGCGCCTTCGGTCTCGACCGAGAGCAGGGATATCCCTTCGACCCCTAGCAAGGATCCCAGTACCGTGCCGCTCTCGCCGCCAAGCGGCGCGCAGAGGCTCACCTTGGCTCCAAGCCGCGCCGCCATCCGCGCCACCCAGAAGCCCTGTCCACCGGCGTGCAGATGTATGTCGGGCTCGCCTTCGGGCCCAGTCTCGACCGTGATCGTTACCACCGGGGACGGGGCAAAGACCGCCACCGAGCAGGGCACGAGGGGAAGGTCCGAGGGACTTCCAGCTTCGGACATGTCCCGAAGCCTACGTGCAGAAAAGCACGCGGATCTACGTAGTGAGCCCGGATGGGAATAGGACCTGGCCACGGATTTGTCGCGGCCCCGACGGTGGTTGGGTTTCCTTAGGTCGATGACATGCTTCGCCATTCAGAGAGTGAAAGCGACCGGCGCCGCGCTCGAGCTGATCGACGAGCTCAGCGAGAAGCACGGTCCCGTCTCCTTCTTCCAGTCCGAAGGCTGTTGCGACGGGAGCGCGCCAATGTGTCTCGAGAGGGGCGAGCTACTCCCCTCGCCAAGTGACGTCAAGATCGGCGAGATCGGCGGCTCACCCTTCTATGTGGACACGGAGCAGTACGAGCGCTGGGGCCGGCCCGCATTCGTAATCGATGTGGCCCCGGGTGGGGCCGGTGGCTTCTCCTTGGAGGGTCTGGAGGAAGTCCATTTCGTCACCCGCACACCGGCGAGCGCCTCTCCGGCCGTCGACGAATCGGATCACTCGGAGGTAATCGCGAAATGAGCAAGGTGATTATCGGTTTCGACGCGAGCGAACAGTCCGATGACGCGTTGGTCCTCGGCCAGGCACTGGCGAAGGCCTACGGCGCCGAGCTTCACATCGCGATCGTCCTGCCACGCACCCGAAATCCATTCGAGGAGGCGATCGCCGGCGGACAGCTCTCCGCCCAGCTGGAGGAGCGCCTGTACGAGTCGGCCGAGCGCCGGCTGGGGGCAGGCGAGTTCGTTCGCGCCAGTCTCGATGGTGAAGTCGGCGGTCGCTCGGCCGCGCGGGCCCTTTACGAATACGCGGGGGACTGCGATGCCGATCTGATCGTCGTCGGTTCTTCCCATCGCGGTAAGGTCGGGCGGATATTCCCTGGAAGCGTCGGTGAGAGCCTGCTGCGGGGCGCGCCGTGCGCGGTAGCAGTCGCGCCCCGCGGCTTCGCCCGCCGCGAGCATGCCGGCTTCAACCGAGTCGGAATCGCATACGACGGATCCGAGGAGGCCAAGCTCGCGCTGGGCGAGGCGGCGCGCCTTGCAAGGGCCTTCGGCGCGCGCCTCCGTGTGATCACCGTGGTGCCGGTTCGTTCGGCGATCATGGTCGAGGCCGATCTCGCTGCTGAGCTTGGCCCGGCCCTGCGCCGGGAGTACGAGCGATACCTGGATGAAGCGACATCCGCGCTCGGCAGCGAGATCAGTGCCGAGGGCGCCCTCGTGGAGGGCGACCCGGCGGCCGTCCTCGCCGAGCAGGGAATCGACCTCGACCTGCTCGTGATGGGGTCACGCGGCTACGGGCCGGTTCGCAGCGCGCTGCTCGGAGCAATCTCGTCCGCCGTCATAAGGACCGCTCCGTGTCCGGTGCTGATCACACCCAGGGGACTTGGTCACGAATCAGAGCCCAATCAAGGAAGGGCGCACGATGAGCTTGCCGTGGAGCAGTAAGAGGGACAAGGACATGTTCAAGACAATCGTTCTCGCCCTGGACGGGTCGGACGGAGCGAAGAAGGCGATCCCCGTTGCGGCCGAGCTCGCCGAGAAGGAGAAGGCAAACATCGTCATCGCGCATGTGACCGAGTACTTGGCTGCGAAGAGCGGAGAGCTTCCTCGTGTAGATGAGGACCAGGTCCGGGCCGAGATCCAGGAGGAAGCGAAGGAACTGTCGGATCGCGGCATCGACACCAAGGTCGAACTGGCCGACGTCACGGCTGGCGGCCCAGCGCATGCGATCGTGGATATCGCCGACCGCAACGACGGCGATCTGATCGTCACCGGCACCCGCGGACATTCCTCGATCGCGGGATTGCTTCTGGGAAGCGTGACGCACCGCCTGCTGCACATAGCGAAGCGGCCGGTCCTGGCCGTCCCTTCCTAGCCAGGTGGTCCTCTTTGTCGGAGGAGAACGTCGAGGTCGTGCGCCAGGGTTTCGACGCATTCAATGCGCTTATGCGTGGCGAAGGGGCCGAGAAAGCCCTTGCTGCGTTCGTCGATCCCGAGTTCGAGTACGACTGGCCTGCCGAGCGGGAGTGGCCTGAACCGGATCACTCTCGACGAGGCGTCCCGTTGGCCTTCGCATTCATCAGGCGAGTTCAAAGCACGTTGATCGATGTTGTCTGGGAACCGCTTCAGTTGATCGAGGCACCGGGCAATCGCGTCCTCGCCGAAGTCCGGCAAAGCGGGCGAGACCGAGATAGCGGTGCGCCATTCGAAGTCCAGCTGTTTCTCGTCATCACGCTCCGGGATGGACGAGTGCGCAAGTTGGAGTTCTTCCGCCATCGCGCCGAGGCATTCGAAGCCGCCGGGCTGTCGGAGTAGCTCCGACCGCTGCTTTGGACGAGAAGCGGCGCTTTCTGATCGGAGCTATCCCCGCTCAGTGCGAGTTAGGCGACCGGGGCATGCGCCTGCTCTCGACTCACCTGACGAGGCTACGGCAGAATTGAACTCGTCCGGGTGACGTGCTCTGACCAGCCCGAATCGGTGCGGCTCAGCATCGCGTCGAATTCCTCACCGCTGACGCTTGCGCCCTCGACGTGGTACAGGCGGCCTCCGTCACCCTGGACCTCGGTCGGCTGCTCTCCGGTCTTCCCTTCGAACTCGTCGAGGATCTCCCGTCCGCGCTCGTCGAGTGGAACAAGTCGGATTACTCCCGCCATCGACGCGGATGCTAGACGGCGACCGCGATCAGCGCCGGGGATTGGGCGATTCGCAGCCGTGCCTCGGCCAGTCGCCAGAGGCCGCGTCGGCCATGGGCAACTTCCCGAGCGGACAGCGGGTAGTCAGTCGGCGAGACCGGCATGCTTGAGCGCGCGCCAGACGAGCTCGAGCTAGAGACCGACGAGCGCGAGCTGGAGATCGAGCTGACCTGGTGACCCCCCAGATTGGCCGCCTCTCCTCGCTTAGAGGTGTGATTTCAGAAGCGCTGCTTTGCATGGAAAGCAGTACTCCGCCGAGAGATACTGCGTGGGCGATGTCGCAGGAGAACGTAGCGCCGGCGCGGAAGGCCATCGACGCTCTCAACCGCGGCGACATCGACGCCTTGCTGGCCTTCCTCAGCCCTGATGTCGTATGGGAGGCCCTGGAAGGTGTCCCTGGGATTGGTGAGCTGTACCGCGGGCGGGAAGGGGTGCGACAGTGGATCGAACTGATGTGGGAAAACGCGGAGGAGGGCGTCCACATCGAGATCGAGCAAATAACGGACTTGGGGGATGACCGGGTCTTCATCGCCGTGCTTCTCACAGCACGCCGTAGGGGCAGCGGCGTGCCCTTTGAATACCGCACCTGGCAGATCGTCTGGTTCGCGGACGGCCTGATTACGAGACGTCAAGTCTTCTGGACCCGTGCCGAAGCTCTCAAAACCGCCGGGCTGCGGGAGTAGCTGCGGAAACCGTCACCGGCCGCTACCGCTTTGGACGAAAAGCATCTCTTCCGTACCCGACCATGGAGGAAGCATGCTCGAGCTCACCGATCACGTCGCCGGCACCTCGAACAAGGTCATCACGCGACGGCGAGCCGGGAACAAGGGACGTCGTTATCCGGCTGACCCGCCGCGGGTGGAAGAGATCGTTGCGGTAATGAGGCAGGCGGGAACTAAGCCGTACGGCCGCCGCCTGAGGGGACTAATCGTCGTGCTCTGGCGAGCAGGTCTTCGGATCTCCGAGGCCCTAGCCCTGATGGAATCGGACTTGGAGGTCAGCCGAGGGTCCATGCTCGTCAGGCGCGGCAAGGGCGGACGTCGGCGGGAGGTGGGCATGGACGAGTGGGCCTGGGACCAGCTGCGTCCCTGGCTTGAGGCCCGCGTCTCCTTGCCAATTGGACCGCTGTTCTGCGTGATCAACGGGCCAACCTGTGGCGGTCCCTGGTCGAGCTCGCAGGTGCGAATTGCGCTTCGACGCATCGCGGCCCAGGCTGGGGTACGGCGCCGCTTCGCTCCACACCAGCTTCGCCACGCTCACGCCGTCGAGATGGCCAGGGAGGGCGTCCCACTCAACGTCATCCAGCGCCAGCTGGGGCATGCCAACCTCGGAGTCACCTCGATCTACCTGCAGGGAATCGATAACGGCGAAATCATCGAGACGGTCCGCACACGGCGCGCTCCCGTGATCCCGGCCGCTGCGGCTCTCGCGTAGTAGCCGCTTCTCGTCCAAAGCAGCAGTTCTTGCCCAGAAAATGCAATGGCGCCGGGATGCGGAGCGTTCTAGAGTGATTAGGCCAAGGGGGCTCTGTGTAGCAACCAATCTGGCGACCAATGCCTCCCGTGGCAAGAAGGCTTCTCCTTCCCATCGCAGCTCTAGCAGCCGCGATCTACTGGTTTCCGGTCAGACGTTGGTTCAGCCGATGGGGTACGACCCCCGAGGAGTTCGCGCGTGCGATGCCGGGCGATGTGCTGATCCACGATGGGACGGAGATGTCGATGCAGGCGGTCACGGTGGGTGCGGCTCCGGAGGACATCTGGCCGTGGTTGGTGCAGATCGGCTATCGGCGCGGCGGGTTGTACAGCTACGACTGGCTTGACCGACTCTTCGGCTTTCTGGATCGTGCGAGCGCGACCCGCATCCTCCCCGAGTTTCAGCAACTTGCCGTGGGCGACAAGGTCCCCTGGGGACGCACAGGCACAGAGCTGACAGTGGGTCTTCTGGAACCGCGTCGCTCCCTTGCCCTGAGCTACGAGGCCGGTGACTTCAGGTGGGTGTGGCAGTTCGGCCTGTATCCGCGGGACGATCAACGAACGCGGTTTGTCACGCGTGGCACGGAACGTGTCCCGAAGACGCTGCTCTGGTGGCTCGGGATGCGCATCATGGAGCCAGTGTCGTTCATCATGACCCGCCGCATGCTCCTCGGCGTGAAGGAACGGGCAGAAGCGCTGAGAACATCACGGCAGGGGCCAGCCGGGGAGTAGCGGCTGGGAACGGAGATGACTGCGACTCGCGCTACCTCGGATCGACTGATGGGCATATGGCGTCGCGCGGCGGATGGACTGAAATCCCACCGTCAGCACCCTCTGTCATCTGCCGTCCCGAAAGCGTTGCTTGCCTGTGGTCTCGCGTACCCGCTGGCTTACGTCGTCGCGAATGATGTGGTGGCCGCGAGGACCTACCACGGATACAGCCGAACCGACCAGGCCATCAGTGAGCTCTCAGCCACGAAGGCTCCCTCTCGCGCGTTCCTCAACGCGATGATGCCGATCTTCGTCTTGCTGGTGATCGGATTCGGCCTGGGGGTCCGGCAGGCCGCTGGCAAGAACAAGCCGCTGCGAATGACCGGAAACGTGCTGGTCGCGCAGGGGTTCGTCTTTCCAGTCTGGCTGCTCTTCCCGATGACCTCGCGCGAGGAGATGGTCAAGGGAGAGGGCGGTGCCAACGACCTCGGACACCTCGTCCTGACCGCCGTCTCGATCTTCATGATCCTCGCCGAGCTCGGGTTCAGCGCAGCGGGGCTGGGTAAGCGGTTCCGCCTTTTCTCGATTGCGATGGGATTCACAACGCTGGTCTCGGGTGGCGTAACCGGGGCGATGTCAGCCGACATCGCGAAAGGCCGGACAAGGGGAATGGGACTCTTCGAACGTGTTTCCTATGGCTCGTGGCTTCTGTGGATGGCAGGGCTGGCGATGGCTCTGCTGCGCCGGCCCTGACTACTGCTTTCCATGCAAAGCAGCACTTTCGAATCGCGACGTGGGGGCAGCTCGTCTAGCTACTACCCAACGAGATGTGTAGGGCAGCGCTGGTGGGCAACTAAAGGGCAATGGACGGGACGGAGTCCAGCCGAACCCAGACGAACTCGAATCCCGGTATAGAGCCGAATCCTGAGCCCAGACGAGCTCCACCGAACTCCCGACGCGGTCTACGAAACCGAAGGTCACAGGTTCGAATCCTGTCGGGCGCGCCTTAGGAGTCCCCGCTACGGATGGGTTTCTCTCGATGCCGGGCTGTGTGGCGGTTTTCGCGCGGCCCTTGTCCGGCCCTTACGCGGGCGGCTCCCGGACGGACGCTAAGTTGGCCACCCCTTCACCGGCTTGGAGGTGTACTTCCAAACCGCTGCTTTGCATGGAAAGCAGCACTCCTCGCGGGATACTGGGTGGCTGATGTCGGAGGAGAACGTGGAGATCGTGAGGCGGGCAGTTGCAGCGGTCAACGCGCGCGACATCAACCGCTACCTCGCTAACTGCACCGAGGACGTCGAGTTGAGGACGCCATTCGCCTCCATCGGCGGGGTCTACGAAGGCCCGGATGACATTCGGCGCTTCTTCGACGACATCGCGGACACAGCGCCGGACTTTCGGCTCGGCCTCGACCGCGTGGAAACGATCGGCGACGACAAAGTTCTCGCCTTCCTGCACGTCACAGCGAGCGGGCGAACGTCCGGCATTCCCACCCCTGCTGAGACCACAAACCTCTACGAGTTCGTCGACGGCAAGATCAGTCGCATCCAAATCTTCTTCGACCGCCAAGAAGCCCTCAAAGCCGCCGGGCTGATCGCCTCGGAGTAGGCGATGTCGGAGGAGAACGTCGAGATCGTGCGGCGCTGCTACGGGTTCTTGACCGACCGCGACTTCTCGGCTGTCGCCGAGCTTGCCCATCCCGACGTCGTCATCGATCTCACTCGGAATGTCTTCAACCCGGCGACCTATCGCGGCCTTGATGGGGTGCGGCGTTGGGTCGAGGGAGTGGACGAGATCTGGGACGACTTTCAGATGGAGCCTGAGGAGTTGATCGACGCTGGCGACAACGTCTTCGCCGTCGTTCGGCTTTCGGGGAAGGGGCGCGGCAGTGGGATCGAGGCCGACATGGGTGTCTTCGGCATCTGGACACTCCGCGAGGGCAAGGTTTCGCGGCTGACGGGGGGCTATCGAGACCGCGCCGAGGCCCTCGAAGCCGCCGGGCTTTCGGAGTAGCCGGGTTAGGACCGGCGCGCCGACGACTACCCGCTGCGTTCCTCGGCCAGCTTCTCGATCCGTGCGTAGATCTCGGGTGCCGTCTCCTTCAGCCGTTGCACCTCTAACTGATCGATGATGATCAGCTTGAGGCGCGAGGTCGCCGTCACCGTGGCGTTCCGCAGGGCATCGTTGAGCACGCCGACCTCGCCGAAGATGTCGCCAGGGCCGAGATTTGCAACGTGCTCGCCGCCACGGGTGACCTCGACGGTGCCCTCCTCGATCGCGAGGAGCGCCCTCGAGAAATCGCCTTCTCGAATGATTTCGGCCCTCTCGCTGAAATCGACCGACTCGGCGAACGCGCCCAGCTTCTGCAGGTCGTCGTCGTCAGCGTCGGAGAAGAGCGGAATTTGCCTCAGCTGACTCGCGTCCATCCTTCCCCACCCCTTTGGGCGCAGGCCAACGTACATGACTAACGGCACAGTGAACGAAAGGTGACGAAGCTCACAGACCAGCGTCGCTCAGTGCGGCTCAAGCCGGTCTGTATCGGGACGCCGGGCAGCCCGACAGCGCCAAGGAAGACGTCGAGAAGTGATCTGAAGTGCCTCCGTCCCGCGATACTGCGTGGGCGATGTCGGAGGAGAACGTCGAGGCCGTGCGCGCGGTGTACGAGGAATTCGCTCGGGGAGACTTCAGCGCATTCGCGGGGCTTCCCAACGAGTTCGTGTTCGTTGCCAGCCCTGAACTACCTGACGCGGGTACCTACCGTGGAGAGGCCGCAATTCGGTGGATGACCGCATGGGTGGAGTCCTTCGAAGGGCACACCATCGAGGCCACGGAGATCATCGATGCCGATGGCGACAAGGTGTTCCTCGCAATCCTTCAACGGGGCCGACCTCGCGGAAGCCAGATAGAGGTCGAGGGCCGTTGGTGGGCCGTGATGACCCTTCGGGGCGGGGAGTTCGTCCGCACCGAGATCTTCCCCGAACGCGCCCCGGCCCTCGAAGCCGCCGGGCTGTCGGAGTAGGCGATGTCGGAGGAGAACGTCGAGATCGTGCGGCGCTACTTCGAGGAGTGGAACGAAGCAGCAGAACTCCAGGAGGTGATCGCCGGATTCTGGGAGTCCGACGGCGACTACTACCCGGTTCGCAGCTCCCCAGAAGCGAGGCCATGCCACGGCTGCGACGAGATCGCCGCCTTCCTCGCTGAGTTCCGTGCGGCTTGGGACACTTACCGATACGAGATCAAAGACGTGAGGGCCATTGCGGATGATCGCGTCCTTGTTCTGGGACACCTATCCGCCGAGGGACGAGCGAGCGGAATGCCGGTTGAAGGCGACCTCAACCACTGCTGCTGGCTCCGGCATGGACGATTCATCAGGGTCGAGGATCACCTGACCGAGAAAGGTGCGCTTCACGCGCTTGGATTCAGTGGCGAAACCCTCGAAGCCGCCGGGCTGCGGGAGTAGGCGATGTCGGAGGAGAACGTGGAGATCGCGCTTGCGATTGTCGACGCATGGAATCGCGGCGACCTCGAAGCCTGGCTGGCCCTGTGGGACGAGGAAGCGGAGTTCTATCCCTTGCGCGCTCAGTTGGAGGGCGAGTCCTATTCGGGCCATGACGGGCTGATGCGCTTTCTGGCCGAGATGACGCAGGACTTTGAAGAGGTGCGCTTGGAGATCGACGAGACGCGAGACGCCGGAGGAGAGCAGGTGGTTGGCATAGGCCGCTTCCGGGCTCGCGGGCGAGCGAGCGGCGTCGACATCAACGTCCCACTTGGCGTATTCACGAGGGTGCGACGGGGCAAGATCGTGTACACGCGCTTCTTCTCGGAGCCCGCGGATGCCCTCGAAGCCGCCGGGCTGTCGGAGTAGGCGATGTCGCGGGAGAACGTGGAACTGGTTCAAGCCGTGATCGACGCCACTGAGCGGCGTGACTGGGACGCTGTTTACGCCCGATATGCACCGGACATCGTGCTCGACTTCACGCGCACCAAGAACATCGCCCTGCCGAGATCTGGTGAAGTCTTCAGGGGACACGAAGCCTGGCGGCGAACGATGCGGGAGTTCAACGAGGCTTGGGAGACCGTCGGCTACGAGCACGAAGGACTCCTCGACGCCGGAGACAGGGTCGTCCACCTGCTCAGTCAGCGTGTCATCGGGCGCACCACCCACCTCGAATTTGCTTGGTCCTATGCCCAGGTCTGGACAGTCCGGGGAGGACTGCTCACCCGCATGGACTACTACGAGGATCGCGCCGAGGCCCTCGAAGCCGCCGGGCTGTCGGAGTAGTCGGGAGTACTGCTTTGGACGAGAAGCGGCTATCGCTTTGCATGGAAAGCAGCGGTCTGACGTTCACTTCCGCTTCTCGCGGAAGGGGCAGCGAGAGCTAGAGCTTCTTCTTCAACTTCACCTTCAGCGACTGGGTGCGGGGGACGCCACCGGTTGGTGTGTAGGTGATCGCCACGTTGAGCTTCACCTTTCCGGTTTCGTTGAGCTTGCGCTTCTTCTTGTCCTTCGCACGAATCGTCAGCTTCACAGGGCCGCCGCTGACCGCTTTGGAGGTCACCGCGGTCCCGCCTCCGGCGGACTTGACGCCCTTTCCGCCGACGGTCAGGTCGCCTGGGTTGGGAGCGGTCGCCTCCAGGGTCGCCGTGCCCTTGTTCTTGTTGCGGGTGATCCGCCCGAGCGCAAAGGTATTGGTGGGTTCGAGGACGGCGGAGACATTGAGACGTAGAGGGTCAGCAGCTCGGAGCACAAAGGTCCCCGTCTGGCCATCAGCGAGGCCGGGTTGTATGTCGATGAATGACTCTCCGGGAGCGGCGAAGTACGAGGCGTTGTCGGCTGGGCTCTTCGAGTTGTTGCCGAGGACGTCGCCTGCCTTAACCGGGAGACTGGTCTGAAATGTGTTGACGATGCTCGGGCTGAGGGGTCTGGGGCCGTCGTGGCCAACAACGGTGTAGGTCAGAGGATCGGCGACCTTGCGAAACACCTTCATGGTCAGCTGCTGCCCTACGTCGGCGGCGGCATTGTGGCTCCAGGAGGTGAGCGTCCAGTCAGTGACCCCTCCGGTCGCAGGGACGACGTAGGAGTTCCCCGAGCTGACGCTGGGTTGGGCGCGGTCGGTATCCGCAGACGTCTCCGACGCCGGGTTAAGGGGGGCCAGCTGGCCGATCGTGACCGCCGCCGGGACCGGGGCAGCGGCCAACATCGTCAGGCCGGCTGCAAGGGCGGATGCGATCCCCAGACGCGCGAGCCGAGACCGCCGCCTTCGCCGACTGGAGGGCATCGGCGGACGCTCTCAAAGCGACGCGGGTGTGTCAAGTTCGGAAACGCGGGTGGGAGCTGGGTCGAGCTCGAGCAGGCTGCTCCCTTCGCGTCAAAGCGGCACGCGGGCGAGTGAGGGAAGGCACGCGGAAGGCGCCGCTTTGGACGAAAAGCAGCGGTTCTGCTTCGCATGGAAAGCAGTACTCCGGTCCCACCTGATCGGCTACGCGATGCGTCACCTAAGAGAGCTCTACCGCCCGCCTTATGGGGCATTAATCACGGCCTGCGGTGATGGAGCTAGTCCACACGAGCAAGAGAATGGATTCAGGTACCCACAGATTTATCTCCGAGCGCAACGTCGCCGAGCGCAAACTGGTCGCAATCGCAAAGGCCATCACGGAGCACCGTGTAGAGCAGCGGCGCAAGCCGTATCCGACCCGCGCCGAGGACTTCCACCTTTATCGGCGGGCGGAGGAGATCCTCGGATATCGCGTCGTAGGCGGGCGTCGAAACTAGCCACCTCGCGGCCGGGCTGCTTTGGACAAGGAGCGGCTATCCGCTTTGCATGGAAAGCAGCGGTTTGATGCTGGGCTCCTGCTCCTCGCGCGAAGCAGCAGGTCAGCTAATCGGTTCCTCTCGCCGCTCCGACGCGCCGCGCGCGCTACGGAACGCCGCCGCCACGTCCCGCGTTTCGACTTCCGCGCCGAGCGGATAGACGTGCAACGCATCGACTCCGGACACGGCTGCGAGTTCCGCAGCAAGCTCGACCGCGAGGTCGACGCCTCCGCCGGCCCTGACCCTCCGGTCGGCGGACTCCGGGATCACACATCCGGGCAGCGCTCGCACGTTGTCAGCCATGCGTGCGGTTCGCAGTACGCCGACGCCGGCGTAGAACCGCACCCCCGCGAGGAGATCCGAGGCAGTGGCTAAGAATCGCTGGAGCGCATCGAGGTCGAACACCATCTGCGACTGGAGAAAGTCGACGCCTGCGGTCAGCTTCTTCTCGAGCAGCCGTAGCTCGCGGTGGAGGTCGGGCGCGAACGGGTTTACGACAGCGCCGACCGCAAGCTCATGCGGCTGAGCCCATTCCTTTGCTTTGGCGATAAGCGACGTTGCGGTCAGGTCTTTGACGCGAGGTACTCCCTCCACAGGGTCTCCATAAAGGCAGAGGACGCCCTCCGACCCAAGCGCGGCGGCACCCACTACCTGGGATTGCAGTGCCATGCGATTGCGGTCGCGGCACGAGACGTGCACGACGGTCGCGACGCCCTGCTCGCGAGCCAAAGCCACGGCCGCCAGCGGCGACATCCGCGGTTGGCCGGCATGGTTGTCGGTAAGACCGACCAGGTCAACGGTATCGGCGAGCGCCGCGATTCGTTCGCGGACTCGCAGTGCATCCGGCCTACCCGGCAGGGAGATCTCGGCCGAAGTCAATGCGGCGAGCGGCATCCCGACAGGCTAACTCCCAATTCAAGCTGCCAGCGCGCTACCGCTTCCGCGTGAAAGCAGGAGTCTCCGGCGAGTCGGCAGAGATCAGCTGAGAGTGCTGCTTTGGACGAAAAGCAGCACCCCTGCATTGCATGGAAGGGAGCGCTCTTCGACCTGGCGCTCGCTGCGCGCGCAGGGGGCTGCGCGCGCCACCAGTGGCGGCGCTGTTCCTCGCGTACGATCAGCAATGCTTCGTGGGGTGACAGTGCGCGAGGCACGATCCGAAGACACCGACGCAATCGCCCGCGTGATCGCCGCCGTTGCCGATGAGGGACTGATCGCGACCGAGCCGCCGGTGGATCTCGCGGCCCGCGCCCGGGCCTTACGCAAGATGATCGAGGCGGAGGGTCCCGACGCGTTGTGGGTACTCGAGGAGGACGGCCGCGTGATTGGGAACGCTGGTGTGAACGAGACCGCCGCTCCCGGCGTCCTCTCACTCGGGATGGCGGTCCTCCCCGAAGCCCGCGGGCGGGGCGGCGGTCGTGCTCTGCTGGAGGCGATCGTCCAGCACGCTCGCACCTCTGGGGCGCACAAGCTCGAGCTTGAGGTGTGGCCAGACAACTCACCGGCGATCGGCCTGTACACCTCGGCTGGGTTCGAGGAGGAGGGTCTCCGTCGCGACCACTATCGCCGTCGCGACGGCTCGCTCCGTTCCGCCCTCCTCATGGCCCTGCCGCTTAAGCGAAGCGGCGGTTGATGAAGATCCGAAGCTCCGAATGACCGCGGGATACTGCCTGGGCGATGTCGGAGGAGAACGTCGAGTCCTTCAAGCGCGGAGTCGAAGCGGGCAACCGCAGAGACATCGAAGCGTTCCTCGCTGAGCTTGACCCCGAAGTGGAGTGGCACGCGGCGCTCCCGATGGTCGGGGGAGATGCGGTGTACCGGGGACACGAGGGGATTCGCGAGTGGCTTGGAGACGTTTGGGACGTCCTCGCTGAAACCGAGTTCGAGTTCCCCGAGATTCGGGACCTTGGCGACCGGATCGTCGCGGTAGGCCGGTTCCGCGCGCGTGGGAAGGGCAGCGGAGTCGAAGTCGAGATGCCCGTTGCCTACGTGATCGACGTCAGGGGGCCCAAAGCGATCCGGGTTCGAACCTATCTCGATCCCAAGGAGGCCCTGGAAGCCGCCGGGCTGTCGGAATAGCTGCTTTGGACGAAAGCAGCGGTTCTGCTTTGTATGGAAAGCAGAAGTCCCGCGACTCGGAAATCACTGGCCCGGCCCACCTAGGGTGTTCGGCGGCGCAGGGTGAGCGCCCCCAGGCAAAGCGCCAAGGCGGTCACTCCGATGATCACCGCCACGTCCACCCAGCCCCTGGTGCCGAAATCCTCGCCCGATGAGGCCCGCGCCAAGGCGTCGTACGCATAGGTGAGCGGAAGCGCGTACGAGACCGCTTCAAGCAGCGGCGCCATTTCGTTGCGGGCGACGAACAGGCCGCAGAGGAGCAGCTGCGGAAAGACGAAGGCCGGCATGAACTGCACGGCCTGGAACTCCGTTGTGGCGAAAGCACTGACGAAGAGCCCGAGGGACATCCCCAGGACTGCGTTGCCGATCGCGAGCGCGACTACCGCAAGCGCCGCGCCGCCGATATCGAGGTCCAGAAGCAGGAAGGCGACGCTGGCCGTAATCGCGGCCTGGGCCGCGGCCATGACGCCGAAGGCGATCCCGTACCCGGCCAGCAGGTCCAGCTTGGCGACCGGCATCGACATCAGCCGCTCGAGGGTCCCGCCTGTCCGCTCACGGAGCATGGTGATCGAGGTGACGAGGAACATCGTGATGAAGGGGAACAGCCCGATCAGCGGGGCCCCGATGTGGTTGAAGGTCTCCGGCTGGCCGTCGAAGACGTACTTGATCAGCGTAATAAGCACCGCCGGTACTAGGAGAAGCAGCGCCACGGTGCGTGGGTCGCGACGAAGCTGGGTGAGGACGCGAAAGGCGGTACCGCCCGTGGCTGAGAGGCTCATCCGTCCTTCCCCTCGCGCTCGATCAACCGCAGGAAGGCCTGCTCCATGTCCTGCTCGCCGGTTCTCGTGCTGAGCTCCTTCGGTGTTATCTGCGCGAGCAAACGTCCCTCCCGCATCAGCAGGAGGTCGTCGCAGCGAGCCGCCTCGTCCATCACGTGGCTCGAGACGAGCAGGGTGGTGCCCCCGTCCGCGAGCCCCCGGAACGTTCCCCAGAGATCCTCGCGCAGCACCGGGTCGAGTCCCACGGTCGGCTCGTCCAGCACCAGCACGTCCGGCTTGCCGAGCAGAGCTGTGCCGAGCGAGACACGGGCGCGTTGTCCACCGGAGAGGTTTCGCACGGGGCGGTCGGCGTGCCGGCCGAGCTGGACCGTCTGGAGGACCTCGTCGATCCGCGTCACCGGCGCTCCGAGCACGCGGGCGAAATAGCGGAGGTTCTCGCGGGCCGTGAGGTCCATGTACACGGCGGGCGCCTGGGTCACGTACCCGGCGCTCGAGCGAACGTCATACGAGCCGGCGGCCTCGCCGAGGACGAGAACCTCTCCCGATTCGATGATCTGCACGCCCACGATGCAGCGCATCAGCGTCGTCTTGCCGCAGCCGCTTGGGCCGAGCAGGCCCGTGATCCGCCCGCGCTCGACCGTGAAATCGAGGGCGTGCAGAACGTTGTTGCCGCCGCGGATCACGTTCAGGCCTTCGACCGCGATTGCCGGTTCCGTCGAGGCGCTCATGCGCGGGGTCCTCCGTTCTCGAGGGAGTTGAGCACCACCATCTCACAGCAACCAGCCCGGACTTATGAAGGTGCCGCCGGACTAGTGCTTTGGACGAGAAGCAGCTATCCGCTTTGCATGGAAAGGAGTGTCGCTCGACCTGGCGCTCGCTTCTCGCGCAAGGGGGCAGCGCAGCCAGAGTTCAACGCATGTTGGATCCGGCCAGGCTCACAGAGGGCACCCCGATCGCGCTCCGGCGCTTTGGCTGTTGGCCGTGTCCCAGCTCATTCGTTTGAGCCGATCGTGGTTGCAGTTGCCCCGGCGGGCTCGTCGTACGGATCGGCGACCCGGAGCGGCGCGGGGATCAGGGCTGCACCTGCGATGACGAAGCCGAACGCGATCATCCGGCCGGTGATCGCCACCGCTCCCGTCCCGATCGAATCACGGAAGACCAGGACGCCCCCGACGATCGCCACGAGGTTGGCCGCTACCGACGTGAGCGCGATGACTTCGACGCCCGGGCCGATCTGCAGGCCACGGGCCGAGGTATAAAAGGCGATCACCGAGGCGGCCAGCGCCGCGAACGCCCACGGGCTGACCAGCTCGAGCACCCCGCCCTGAACGGCGTGTGTAAGGAACTTGAGTGAGATGTCCGAGATGCCGAACAGGGCGCCCGCGGCTGCGCCGAGGATCAGACCCTCCCTTGCCTGCAGGACGGGGTGGCGGACGGCCAGCACGGCAACTCCCGTGGCGAGCAGAAGGACGGTGCATTCGATGGTGATCAGGGCGGCCAGTGCGTATCCCGGCGGGTGGGTGGGCTGAGACCCTTGGGTGATCCCGATGACCGCAAGCCCTACGGCCGTGATCACCAGGCCGATCCACTGCCGGCGACCGAGATGAAAGCCGAAGAACCGCTCGGCGAGCACCGCGAGGAAGACCAACCCGGCTGAGAGGACGGCCTGTACGACCGATAGAGGTGCGAGCGCTAGGGCGCCTACGTGAAGCGCCCAGGCCCCGACCGCCACCAGCCAGCCCACCGCGAACCACTTGGAGCGGAAGAGCTCGGCGGCGCTTCGCAGCGGATGCCGGACGCGCACGGGGGGCGCCGAAACCGCGCCGCGCTGTTTGAGCAGAAAGGAGACGCTCGTAGCGAGCGCGCAGGCAAGGGCAAGCGCGAGTCCGAAGGTCACAGCGCGAGGCATCTTCTCCAACGGCCGTCCGGTCTGTCGGTTGGTCTTTTCGCCTGGCCGCTCAGGACTTGGGCTGTCGCCGGGGGAATGGCGCGCCCCGCGGCTGCCTAGCGTCGCTTTGGTGGAGAATCGCCAACGCCTACGATCGCCCCGATGCTGATCGCCCTCATCTTGTTCGGGGTTGCCGTCATGGCCGTGGCGGCCGTGGTGCTGGTGCGCTCAAGACGCGCGACCAAAGCGAGGGAGACGCGAAACCTCGATCCCGAACGGGTAGAGGGGGAGGTCTACGAGAGGCTCTACGGAAAGCGCTCGATGACCGTATCGGCCCCGGTACCCGTAGAAAGACCGCCCGAAGCCGACGTGGATAGTCCCAAGGCCGGCCGTTCGGAGTAGGCGATGTCGGAGGAGAACGTCGAGATCGTGCGGTGCGTGTATGACGCCGCCCTCCGTGGCGACACCGAACGTGTCATCGAGATGACCGATCCGGCCGTCCGGCTTGACATGTCGGAGCGCGTCTTCAACCCCGCCGTCTACGAGGGGCACGAAGGCTTGAGGCGCTTCTACGCTGAGATCGATGAGATCTGGGAAGAGTTTCGTGTTGAGCCGCTCGAGTTCATCGACGCGGGAGACATGGTCGTCGTTTCTCACCTTGTGCGCGGGCGTGGCAAAGGCAGCGGCGTCGATGTTGAGCTGCCCAGCACGAGTGTCTTCACGCTGCTCGGGGGGCTCGTGATCGAGAACCACATGTATCGCGACCACATGCGGGCCCTCGAAGCCGCCGGGGTGTCGGAGTAGCCGATGTCGGAGGCGAACGTCGAGATGATCCGCCGGGGTTACGAGGCGTATGAGCGAGGGGATCTCGACGCGGCTGTGGCGGACTTTGGGCCCGACTGTGAGTACATAGCGGCAGGAACGGTGCCGGGACGTACCGGCACCTACCGGGGGCCTGAGGGATACAAGGAATTTGTGGCGTGGCTGGCCGAGGAGTTCAGCGACGCTCACGCGCAAATCGACGCCTTGATCGACGCAGGTGATTCGGTAGTGCTCGGCGCGACGCTTCGCGGGCGGGGACGACAGAGCGGTATCCCTGCCACCTTCACGTTCTGGCAAGTGTGGAGATTTGCGGACGGCAAGGTGGTCCATGGTCAAGGGTTCGCTGATAAGGTCGAGGCCCTCGAAGCCGCCGGGCTGCGGGAGTAGCCGATGTCTGAGGAGACCGTCGAGATCGTGCGCCAGTTCTGCGAACGGGACGACGAGACCAGCGTGGATTCCCAGATGGCGAAACTGGACTCGGATATCGAATGGGTCCCGGTGCAATCCGACCCGGAGTACTCCGTACACCGCGGGCACGACGATGTTCGCGCGTGGCTGACGTCTTGGGCCGAGTCGTTTCCTGACCTGCGCTGGGAACTCGATCGTATCCTCGATGCGGGGAGCGATCGCGTAGTCGCGTTCGTACGTATGGCAGGCCGCTCTGAGGCGACTGGTATCGACCTGGAAACCCCGTCCTACGCGGTGGTATTCACGCTCCGGGGGAACAAGATCGCGCGGATCCACGAATACCTCGACAGCCAAGAGGCCCTCGAAGCCGCCGGGCTGTCGGAGTAGGCAGTGGAGGGGTCTCACGAAGTGGTGCGCTCTATGAAGCCCGAGGCGGCGTGGGGTGCGGTCCAGCTCGGCTTCGCGGAGATTCTCGATTTGAGGACCGAGTTCGAGCGTCGCCGCCACGGAGCCCCGCCTGGGGCGCGACCGGTCTCCCTCGCCAAGCACATGGTCAGCCCGGAGGGGCCCGGCGCGATCTACCTCTGCCAACACGCCATTCGCTCGAAGGCGACCTTGCGCCGGGGGGCGGCGGAGGTTGCGGGCGGCTTCGCCGCGTGGGAGGAGGCCGGACTTCCAGTCGAGGAGGTCGGTTGATTCGCGGTCTCGACGTCGCGGGATACTGCGTAGCGGATGTCGGAGGAGAACGTCGAGATCGTGCGCCAGGCCCTCGCGGCGACCAGCGGCGGAGATCCGGAGGCTGCGCAAGCGGCATACGACCCGTCGATCGAGTGGGACATGTCCGGGGTGAGGGGCTGGCCGGAGAAGCGCGTGTACCGAGGGCCTGATGAGGTGTTGAAATTCCTTCGCGACTGGGCCGACTCCTGGCAGGACTGGCACTTTGACGTCACGGAGGTACGGGATGCCGGTGAAGATCGAGTCTTCGCCGCGATCCACGAGCGGGGCATCGGTGCCGAGAGCCACGTGCACGTCGAGCAGCGCCGGTATTTCGTCGGCACCGTGCGGGGTGGCCTGCTCGTACGGGTGCAGGTGTTCGGCGAAAGCACTGACGCCCTCAAAGCCGCCGGGCTGTCGGAGTAGCGCTTTGGACGAGAAGCGGCACTGCTTTGCATGGAAAGCAGCGGTTCGCTCCCAGATAAGCGTGAGCGCTAGTAGCCGGATCGGGTTCGGGACCGCACTTCAGGAAGGTGACCTCGCCCTCCGCATCATCGGACTCCACGGGTGAGGGGCAGCAGTCGACTACCGCCATGGCTTCCGCCAGAGGAGTAGATTCGGGGCGTAGTCATGTGAAGGAGGTGGTCGTGATGTATGCCCGGATTGCCCGCTTTGAGGGCGGAGATACGTCGCAGATCGACGCGGTGATAGAAGGCGCACGCGAGACGATCGACTCGAACTTCGACTCGCCGCCCGAGGGCCTGGAGGGAGCGAAGGCCGTGTGGATGCTCGTCGATCGTGAAAACGCGAGGGGATTGGGAGTAACCCTCTTCGAGAGCGAGGAGGATCTGCGCCGTGGTGACGAGGCGCTCAACGCGATGTCGCCTGCCGTCGACGCGGGTCAGCGCCGGTCGAGCGTCGAGATCTACGAGGTGGCACACCACCGGGAGCGCTGAGCACCGCCGAGCGGACGGAGGCTCGCCTTCCGGGGCGATGCGCCAACCCGGCTCGACGCCTAAGGCGTTGACCGTTCAATGATGCTGCTTTGCATGGACAGCAGCACTCCGTGGCGAGATACTGCGCGGGGGTGTCGGAGGAGAACATCGAACGGATGCGTCAGTCGCAGGCCGCCTTCGAACACGGCGACAGGGACGCCTGGGGCGCCTTCGTTCATCCCGACGTCGAGGTCGTCTTCACCTTCCGCGACGGGCTGTTCGCTAGGGCTGAGTGGTTCGAGAATCGGCAGGAAGCCCTCGAAGCCGCCGGGCTCTCCGAATAGCCGCTTTGGACGAGAAGCAGCATGGTGACGCTCGTCCTGCTCGGGATATTGCGCGGATCATGAAGCGTGCCTACGACGCCCGCAGGGGATCCTTCCCCGATTGGGGATTGGGATGCATTTACGTTTGCTCGCCTCTCACAAGTCCAAGAGCGGACCTAGCCCGTCTGAACGGGCTAACTGGCGAACGTACTGGCGAACGCCGGGTGGTCACGTCACTCGGTAGTCGCGAGACTCAAACCAAACTCCTGCTAGTGCCGCAATAGAAACGACCCTCCGAAGAGGGCCGTTTCAGGGGTACTACAGGGAGGAGAGATATGTGTGTTGTCTGTGGGAGGTAGCCGGTACTCAGGCACCGAGCGGGCGGCTGAACCGCGTTGAAGCGGTCAGCGCCAAATGCGCGGAGCCGAACCCGACCAAAAAGACTGTTGCGACGTAATCGCCGGCGATTCCCGCCACGAACCCGGCCGCGATGGTGGCGGCGGCCAGTATGTAGTCGAGTCCCGCGTGGGCGCTCAGCGGCACGCTCCCCCGTTGTGCATCGCCGTATACCGAGGTGGCGAGGCCCAGCAGAAGAATTCCGAGAGCGATGCTCAGGCCGCCTGCCAGCGCCGTGAAGCCAAGCACGAAGGGCGCCACTATCAGAATGGGGGCGGCGGCCACCTCGAGAGCGGCGTGGACGTGAATCGGGATTGGCCTGAACAGATTCATCGCAAAAACCAGGGTACGAACGTATGTGCGCTTTGTGTGTGAGGGCGGTCACGCATGGGTCTTCCCTGTAGAAGAGAAGGGATTGGCCCAACGCGTGGGAATAGGTCCGGGCGCCCCCGACCCCGGATGCAGGGTGGTGATTCGAACTAGATCGGCAATCCATCCCCGGGACCTCCGGGGGCGCTGTATATCCCGCGATGCTGGTCAACCTGGCGGTAAGGGCGGCTCCGGTCCCGAAAGGGAGAAGGCCAGGAAGTAGACCCGGGCCACCTACCAGCAATCTCGGCAAGAAGAGGGGCCGCCCCTCAGATGTCTTCGCCTGGCGTGAGGGCGATCACACGCCCGTGTGGCAACGGGCTCCCGCTCGGCCGGTCCCAGCCTAGGTACGGTTGGCGCATGCCCCGCCGTCGCGCCGACACGCTGCTCGCCGAGCTCGGACTCGCCCCTTCGCGGACGGCGGCCGCGGCCACCGTGAGGGCCGGCCGGGTGCGCCTCGGGAAGGACGGCGCGACTGTCGAGAAGCCGAGTGAGCTGGTCGACGAGAACGCCGATCTGGTGGTCGAGGAGGGCGAGGAGTTCGTCTCGCGCGGGGGGATCAAGCTCAAGAACGCGCTCTCGGAGTTGCAGGTGGAGGTCGAAGGGCGGCGCTGCCTGGACATCGGCGCCTCGACCGGCGGCTTCACCGACTGCCTGCTGCAGCGGGGGGCGCAGATGGTGCTGGCGGTCGACGTGGGCTACGGGCAGCTCGATTGGCAGCTGCGGCAGGACTCGCGCGTCCTCGTGATGGAGAGGCTGAACGCCCGCGCTCTTGGAGACTCGTATCTACCCTTCCGGCCGGAGCTGATCACCGTGGATGTCTCCTTCATATCCCTGGCCATGCTGGTCGCGCCGATCGTGGCGACCGCCTCCGACCAGTTCGACTTCCTCGGACTGGTCAAGCCGCAGTTCGAGCTGGGCAAGGAGCAGGTGGGGAAGGGCGGTGTGGTTCGGGATGCCGGCGACCGCCGCGACGCCATCCGCAAGGTCGCCGCGGCCGTGGACAAGGAGGGCCTCGTGGTCCGCGGATTCGCGTCGTCCGGACTGCCGGGCCCGAAGGGGAACCGCGAGACCTTCGTCTGGGCCTCTCGGACGGGCGATGCGATCGACCTCGACGCCGCTCTGGAGGAGGTCGAGCCGTGACCCGGGCGATGCTGATCACGCACACCCACCCGGAGGCTGCGGCGGACGCGACCTCGGCAGCGGTCGCAGCGGCGGCAAAGGCCGCGCAGGGAGCGTCGGTGCAGCTCATCTCGACCCGAGACGAGCTCGACAAGCATGGGGATGCCGCCGCCGGGATCGAGGCGGTGGAGGATGGTGAGCGCCCCGATGTCTGCGTCGTCCTGGGCGGCGACGGCAGCATCCTCTACGCGCTGCGCCGCTTTGCGGGCACCGGTGTACCGGTCTTCGGCATCAACTATGGGACGGTGGGCTTCTTGGCCGCCGTGGAGCGGGACCAGCTGGACGAGGGTCTGCGAAGGGTCTTCAGCGGCGATTTTGTGTCGCTGGACATGCCGGCTCTGAGGGCCGACCTGCCTCTCGAGAGACCTGTGGCACTGAATGACTTCAGCTTCAACAGGCGCCCTCACGGCCGGGTCGCGGAGCTTTCTTACGCCATCGGGGATGAGGAGGTGGGGAGTGTCCGCTGCGACGGGCTGGTTGCTGCGACCCCTGCTGGCTCGACGGGCTACAACCTCGCCAACGCGGGACCGATCCTCGCCTGGGGCGTGAAGGGCTACGTGGTCAGCTTCATCGCGCCCCACACGCTGGCCGCGAGGGCGCTCGTTGTGGCTCCAGACGATGCGCTCCAAGTGCGGAACGCCGCGGGCCGCGAGCCGGTTGAGATCTCGCTCGACGGTGAGGCCGCAGGCGAGCTGGAGCCCGGCGATGCGCTCGAGATTCGCTTTGAGGACTCCGTCAGCCGCCTCGCGCAGCTTCCGGGCTCGAGCTTCTATCACCGAATTCGCGAGAAGTTCGGGAAGCTCGCATAGCCGCCAGGCGCTGTTTGAGAGACTGGGTTTTCGGATCCGGCGTCTTGCGGTAAGGAGTGAATGTGGAGCGGAAGTGGTGGAGCCTGCTCGCGGTCTGTCTGGCGACGTTCATGTTGCTGCTCGACATCACCGTCGTCAACGTCGCGCTGCCGGACATCCAGAAGGACCTCAACACCGACCTGACCGGGCTGCAATGGGTGGTCGACGCCTACACGCTGACCCTCGCCGCCTTCACCCTGACCATGGGCACGCTCGCCGACCGCTTCGGGCGGCGGCGCCTGTTCATAATCGGCGTCGGCCTGTTCACGCTGGCGTCGCTCCTCTGCGGGCTCGCGTCCGACGTGACCTTCCTGCACATCGCGCGGGGCCTACAGGGCATCGGCGGCGCGGCGATGTTCGCGACCTCGCTGGCGCTGATCGCCCAGGAGTTCCAGGGCCCCGAGCGCGGCACCGCCATCGCCGCCTGGGGAGCCACGATCGGCGGCGCAGTCGCGGTCGGACCACTTGTCGGCGGAGCGCTCACCGACGGGCTCGGCTGGCAATGGATCTTCTTCGTCAACGTGCCAATCGGAATCGGCACCGTGATCCTGGCGAAGACCCAGGCCGGCGAGTCGCGGGATCCAGAGGCCAAGCGCCTCGACTGGGCGGGACTGATCACCTTTTCGCTCGGGCTGTTCGCGTTGATCTTCGGTCTGCTGCGCGGTAACGCCGAGGGCTGGGGCAGCGCGCTGATCGTCGGCACGCTGGTCTCCGCGGTTGTCCTGCTGGTGGCGTTCGTGCTCTTCGAGTGGCGCCAGGACCACGCGATGTTCGACCTCAGCCTGTTCCGCAAGCCCGCCTTCACGGGCGTCTCCTACGGCACCTTCGCGATCGGCGCGGGGATGTTCGCGATGTTCCTCTACATCACGATCTATATGCAGGACGTGATCGGAATGACTCCGCTCCAGGCCGGCGTCCGCTTCCTGCCGCTGACCCTGTTCGCGTTCATCGTGCCGCTCGCCACCCGCAGCATCGTCGCGAAGATCCCCGCGCGGGTGCCGCTCACGATCGGGCTGACGATGGTCGGGATCGGGCTGCTGCTGATGCGCGGCGCCAAGCCGGACTCCGAGTGGACGACGCTGCTCGCCGGGTTCATCGTCAGCGGCTTCGGTATCGGGCTCTCCAATCCGTCGATTGCCTCTACGGCACTCGGAGTAGTGCCCGCTGCACGGTCGGGCATGGCATCGGGAATCAACAACACCATGCGGATCGCCGGCGTCGCGACCGGGATCGCCGCCCTCGGCGCCATCTTCCAGAGCAGGATCGCCGATCAACTCCACACGCTGCTGCCCCATGCGCCGAGTGGGTTCGCCGACGGGGTCGCCGCGAGCGGTACCTCCGCGGCGAACCAGGTGCCGCCGCAGCTCCACGACCAGGCCTTCCACGCAGCGGGCGTGGCCTTCACCAATGCCTTCAACGACATCCTGTTGATCGGCGCGCTGATCCTGTTCAGCGGCGCGCTCATGGTCGTCGCCCTGGTGCGCCAGAGCGACTTCGTCCCACATGGCCCTCCAGAGCCGGCCGCGACGGAAGCGCAAGAGCCGGCAGCTGTGTAGGGGCGAATCCGTCGGGTCTCCCCGTTAGAACGAGGGGCCGATGCTCCTCGAGCTCCGAATCGAGAACCTGCTTCTGATCGAGCGCGCCGAGCTGCGGCTCGGTCCGGGCCTGAACGCGATCACGGGCGAGACCGGCGCGGGCAAGACGATCCTCGCCCATTCCTTCGACCTGCTGATGGGTGGGAAGGCGCGTGCCCAGATCGTGCGGCCCGGCGCGGATGAAGCCTATGTAGAGGGGGTCTTCGATCTGCCGGAGGGGCTGCTCGACGACCCGGAGCTGGCCGAGATCGCCGAGCGGCTTCCCGAGGGCGCAACGGAGCTCGCGATCGGCCGTCGCGTCTCGGCGAGTGGCCGCACCGGCGCGTTTCTTGCCGGGCGATCCGCATCGGCCCCGGAGCTGCAGGCCCTGGGTTCCCGCCTCCTCGCCTTCTACGGACAGCACGAGCACCGCAAGCTGACCCTCTCCGGGGCACAGCTCGAGACGCTCGACGGATTCGCGGGCGAGGACCACCTGGAGCGGCGCCGTGCCTATCGCGAGGCGCACGCAGAGGTGGTCCGGGTCGAGCGCGAGCTCGCCCGGATCCGCGAGCGCGAGGGAGCGCGCGAGCGGGACCTGGACATCCTGCGCTTCGAACTTGAGGAAATCCAGGCCGCTGGCCCCGACCCGGCCGAGGAGGCCGAGCTGGCGCCCGAGCGCGAGCGGCTGCGCCACGCCGAGTCGCTGCGGGGCGCGGCCTCGGAGGCGCTCACCGCCGTGAATGGCGATGGCGATGGAGGCGCTGCGGAGGCGATGGGCTCCGCGGAGTCGGCCCTGGCGGCGCAGGAGGGCGTCGACGCCAAGCTCGACAAGCTGGCGGAGACCGCGAGGGGGCTGCGGGTCGAGCTTCAGGAGCTGGCGGCCGACCTGCGCGGATACGCCGAGGGGATAGAGGCCGAGCCCGGCCGGCTCGAGCAGGTCGAGGAGCGCCTCGAGGCGCTCGACCGGCTGAAGCGAAAGCACGGCGGCACCATCGAATCGGTCCTGGCGCACGCCGAGCACTGCCGGACGGAGATCGAGACGATCGAGGGCACGGAGGAGACCACGGGCCGTCTGGAGACCGAGCTGGCGAAGGCCCAGAGGGAGCGGACCGATCTCGGCGGGCAGCTGAGCGAGGTCCGGGCCAAGTCCGCGCGGCGCCTGGAGAAGAGCCTCGCCGCCGAGCTGGACCAGCTGGCGATGAGCGGCGCGAAGCTCGAGGTCAATCTCGAGCCGCACTCCGACGGCTTCGGGCCACTCGGGCAGGAGCGGGTCACCTTCCAGGTCGCGACCAACCCCGGCATGCCGACCTCGGCCCTGCGGGATGCGGCCTCCGGCGGAGAGCTCTCGAGGGTGATGCTGGCACTGGCTGGCCAGGGCGCCAGAGGTGGGGCGGCGACCTACGTCTTCGACGAGATCGACGCGGGGATCGGCGGCAACACTGCCAAGGCGGTCGGCGAGCGCCTGCGGAGCCTCGGCACGGAGCGCCAGGTCCTCTGCATCACGCACCTGCCCCAGGTCGCCTCGATGGCCGAGACGCACTTCCGGATCGAAAAGAGCGTCGAGGGTGGCCAGGCGATGGCCCGCGTCGAGCGGGTCGACGGCGAGGGCCTGGTCGCCGAGATCGTTCGCATGCTGGGCGGGAGCGACGGTGACGAGGCGGCCGACCGCCACGCGAGGCAGTTGCTCCGCGCCGCCTGAGCCGTTCGCTGCATAGGCTCTGGCAATGGCCGTTGCCGTCCCCAGCGTCATCACCGGAACCGCCCGGGTCGGCCGACGTACGAAGGAGCTCGTCGGGCGGCTCGAGCCCGGCGAGATCGCCGTGATCGACCACCGCAATCTGGACCGGGTCGCCGCCCAGGAGCTGGTCGCCGCGACCCCGGCGGCCGTGATCAACGCCTCGCCGTCCGCGGACGGGACGCACCCCAACCTCGGGCCTCTCGCCCTGATCCGGGCCGGGATCCCGCTGATCGATGTGGATGAGGAGCTGCTCGATCGTGTGGGTGACGGCGATCCGCTCGAGATCGACGGGGGCGCGATCCGGATCGCAGGGGCGATCACCGTCGAGGGCCGGATGCTGGAGGTAGACGAGCTGACGGAGCGGCTCGAGGATGGGCGACGACATGCGACGCACGTGCTCCGCGACTTCGCAAAGAACACGCTCGGCCACCTGCAGGCTGAGACGGAGGGATTTCTCTCATTAGGCGAGCTGCCCGAGCCGCGGACCCGGTTCCGAGGACGGGAGGCGCTGGTCGTCGCGCGCGGAGGCGATCACGTCCGCGATCTCGACGTGCTCGCCGGATACGTCGCCAAGCGCGATCCCGTGCTCGTCGGGGTGGATGGCGGCGCCGACGCGCTGTTCGACCGTGGGCTCGTCCCGGACCTGATCGTTGGGGACATGGACTCGGCCAGTGACGCGGCTCTCCGGAGCGGGGCGGAGCTGCTGGTCCAGGGCTATCCAGGGGGAGATGCGCCCGGCGCCGGGCGCCTCGCCGACCTCGGGCTTCGCCATTCGATCGTGGCCGCGCCCGGAACCAGCCAGGACCTCGCACTGCTGATCGCCTACGAGTACGGGGCGGAGCTTCTGGTGAGCGTCGGGACTCCGCAATCGCTGGTCGAGTTCCTGGGCAAGGGCAGGGCCGGGATGTCGTCGACCTTTCTCACCCGCCTGCTCGTCGGAGACGCGCTCATCGACGCGAGCGGCATCAGCCGGCTCCACTCGGACGAGCCCTCCTAGCTTGATTCGCCGGGCCAATTACCGCGGCAAGCCGGTTCTCTTCCCGCTCGGCGCGGTGCTGCTGGTCGCAGCCGGGGCGGCCCTCGCCGCGACGCCGAGCCGCTGGCTCGTCTTCCTTGCGGGCGTCGGCGTCCTCGGGTTGATCGACGACCTCGCCGGAGGCGCGCCACGGGGACTGCGAGGACACGCCCGCGCCGTGGTCCGAGGCGAGCTCTCGACCGGTGGGGTCAAGGCAACCGGCACGGTCGCCCTGGGAGCGTACGCGCTGGCGGGCGGAGTAACGAGCGCACCCGAGTACGTGGCCGGGATCGGGGTGCTGGCGCTGGCGGCGCACCTGGGCAACCTGCTCGACACTCGCCCGGGCCGCTCGGAGAAGGCGCTGGCGCTGGCCATCGCCGCGGTCTGCCTGGCGTCTCGGAGCCTGGTGCCCCTCGAACCGATCGCCGCGCTGGTCGGCCCCGTCGCCGTCTGCGCGTGGTTCACCCTCCGCGAGCGGGCGATGCTCGGCGACTCCGGGGCGAGCCTGATCGGGGGCATGATCGGGATCCTGCTGGTGACGACGCTCTCGGTGGCCGCGCTCTGGATTTCCCTGGCTCTGCTGTTCGCGATTTCGCTCTATGGGGAATTTCGTTCGATCTCCTCGGCGATCGAGCGAGTTCCGCTCCTCGCTCGACTAGACTCGGTCGGCAGAGGCAATTGAGCCAACCGAAGCCAAGCGACACCAGATTTCTCTTCGTGACAGGCGGTGTCGTCTCGTCCCTCGGCAAGGGCATCGCATCCGCCTCACTCGGCCGCCTTCTCGTCTCTCGCGGCTTCCGCGTCCAGCTTCAGAAGCTCGATCCCTACATCAACGTTGACCCGGGGACGATGAGCCCGTTCCAGCACGGTGAGGTCTTCGTCACCGAGGACGGCGCCGAGACGGACCTCGACCTCGGCCACTACGAGCGCTTCACGGACGAGAACACCTCTCGCGCATCCAACTTCACGGCCGGTGGCGTCTACAACAGCGTGATCCGGCGCGAGCGGCGGGGCGACTACCTCGGCGCCACCGTCCAGGTGATCCCGCACATCACCGACGAGATCAAGAACCGGATCCTGATCGTCGCCGAGTCGCAGGCCGTCGACTTCGTGATCACCGAGATCGGCGGCACCGTCGGCGACATCGAGTCGCTGCCGTTCCTCGAGGCGATCCGCCAGCTCTACACCGACATGGGCCCGAAGCGCTGCATGTTCGTCCACCTGACGCTGGTGCCCTACGTCGGGCATGCCGGGGAGATGAAGACGAAGCCGACCCAGCACTCCGTCAACGAGCTGCGCCGGATCGGGGTCCAGCCGCACGCCTTGCTCTGCCGCTCCGAGCAGGGGCTGGATCGCGACATCCGGAAGAAGATCGCCCTGTTCGCCAGCTTGCCCGAGGACGCGGTGATCTCGGCCCGCGACGTCGACAACGTCTACAAGGTGCCGCTCGTGCTCCGCGCGGAGGGCGCTGACGACCTGATCCTCGACCATTTCGGGATCGAGGCCGATGCACCGGACCTGTCCGAGTGGGAGGAGCTGATCAAGCGGGCCGACGCCTCCCGCGAGCGCAAGGTGAAGATCGCGCTCGTCGGCAAGTACGTTCAGCTCGAGGACGCGTACAAGTCCGTGATCGAGGCACTCACCCATGGAGGCTGGCAGCACGGCGTGGAGGTCGAGACGGAGCTGGTCTCTGCCGAGGACATCGACGAGGCCCAGCTCGAGGAGGTCGACGGGATCCTGATCCCCGGCGGCTTTGGTGAGCGAGGGATCGAGGGCAAGGTCGAGGCGGCCCGGATCGCCCGGGAGAAGGGAATCCCCTACCTGGGGATCTGCCTCGGGATGCAGATCGCTGTCGTCGAGTTCGCCCGCCACGTCTGCGGGATGGACGGCGCCAACTCGGCGGAGTTCGATCCGGAGACGCCGTATCCGGTCGTCGACCTACTCCCGGAGCAGAAGGAGGTCTCCGACCTCGGCGGGACGATGCGGCTCGGCGCCGACCCGGTGAAGCTCCACGAGGGCACCCAGGCGCGGGAGATCTTCGGCGAGCCCGTCATCTACAAGCGCCACCGCCACCGCTATGAGGTCAACAACATGCTCCGCAAGCGGCTCGAGGAGGAAGGGCTCGTGGCGAGCGGGACCTCCCCGGACGACCGCCTGGTCGAGCTGATCGAGCTGCCGCAACACCCCTTCTTTGTGGCATCGCAATTCCATCCTGAGTTCAACTCCCGGCCGACCCGGCCGGAGCCTCTCTTCCGCGACTTCGTGGGCGCCGCCGCGAAGCGGGCGGCGGAGCGCCCGGCGACCGCCGAGCCCGCCGCGGAGGCCGAGGCGGCCGCCGAGGACTCCGAGGACGTCAGCGTCCGCCGCTCGGCCTAGACCGTCGCCAGCACGACCAGGGCGACCAGGAACACACCAGAGGCGACGGAAAACGCCCCGATCTTGATTCGCCAGCGCGAGCTGATCCCGGCGACGCCGAACAGGAACAGGGAGGTCGCGAGGATCACCTCCGCGAGGGTGTAGTTCGCGGCCTTGTCCTGGTGGCTCTCGGCCTCCACGATCTGCCGGCCGGAGGCCGCCTCGAGCGCGCGGCCGGCGGGGGTGCGGATTCCGGCGGCCGTGGCATCGAGCAGCCGGTGGGTGGCCTGATGGAAGTCCAGGTTCGCCTTGTGCTCCTGGTGTTCGTTGAGATAGACGGCCCCGGCGATGACGACGGCGGCGAGGCCGAGCGCGATCGCGATGATGATCTCGAGCCGGCCCTCCCACCTGGTGGATGGCGCGCCGCTGTTGAGAGCGGGCGCCGGCTGTTCCGTCGGGACTGGTCGGCGAGCCATCACCCTCTTCTATCAGCGGACTGACGAAAGCGGCCTGCGAGGCATAGCCTTCGCGATCGTGAGTCAGGACGACCAGCGCATGCTCGACCGCTTCGTGAGGCTCTGCGAGATCGCGAGTCCGACCGGTCAGGAGCGCGAGGTCGCCGACGCGGTGATGGACGAGCTGCGCGGGCTCGGGGTCGACATCGCCGAGGATGATTCGGCGGTCCCGGCCGAGGCCGCTGCCGGCAACCTGATCGCCCGTGTCCCGGGGACGGGCGAGCGCTGGCTCTCCCTCTTCGCACATCTCGACACGGTTCCCCATGACGGCCCCATCCAGGTCGTGCGGGAGAACGGCAGGTTCACCACGCGAGGCGACACGATCCTGGGCGCCGACAACAAGGCGGCGGTGACCGTGCTGATGGAGCTCGCCGCGCGCCAGGCCGCGGACCCCGGACAGCTGGGGCTCGAGTTGGTCTTCACGGTCGCCGAAGAGGACGGCCTGCGGGGCGCCAAGGAGCTCGACATCTCGGCGCTGCGGGCTCCCTTCGGCTATGTCCTCGATCACGCCACGCCGATCGGCGAGGTGATCGTGGCCGCGCCGACCTACAAGCGCCTGATCGCGGAGTTCACCGGGCAGGAGGCGCATGCCGGCATCAATCCGGAGGATGGCCACAGCGCAATCGCCGCCGCGGCTGCGGCGGTGGCCGAGATGAAGCTCGGCCGGCTCGACGAGGAGACCACCGCGAACGTCGGGATCATCGAGGGCGGGACGGCGTCGAACGTCGTCGCCGGCCACTGCCGGATCCTCGGCGAGGCGCGCAGCGTCGACGGCGAGAGGGCGGCCACGAAGATCGGCGAGATGGTGGATGCGTGCACGTGGGCGGCGGGGCAGCACGGCTGCGACGTCGACGCGCAGGTGATCGAGATGTTCCGCGGCTACCGGCTCGATCCCAAATCCGAGGCAGTGCGCGTTGCCTCCGATGCTCTGAGGCGAACCGGCCACGAGCCTGAGCTCGTGGCGACCGGCGGGGGCAGTGACGCGAACGCCCTGGTGGCGTCCGGATACGAGGCGGTCCTGCTCGCCAACGGGACGGAGGCGAACCACACTCCGCAGGAGTCGGTTGCCGAAGCGGCGATCGTGGACATGCTCGGAGTGTGCGAGGCGGCGATCGATGAGGCCGCGAAGGTGGCTGTGACGACGAACGGGGGATAGACGGTGCTGAAGCTGCGCCGGGGGGTCGTGACGCAAGTGGATCCGCTTCGGGTCCGAGTCGGGGACGAGGAGCGCGCGGCCTGGGCCGATGAGTCGCTCGTCGGCGAGATCCACAAAGGGGACGAGCTGATCCTCAACACCGAGGCACAGGACCTCGGCCTCGGCTCCGGCGGATACGACATCGTGCACGTCAACCTGACGAGGGGACTGGATGCGCTGGGCGCGGGGGAGGCGACCGCGCTGAAGCTCAACTACACGTCCCTGCAGCATCCGGTCGATCCGGTGGAGGCGCGCGAGCCCGATGCAGTCGACCGGCTCATTCCCGTCCTCGTCCTCTCGCTTCACGGTCAGCTGGCGCCGGCCGCCTGGGCGGCCGCCCAGGCCGCCCCGCACCTGCGGGTGGGATACATCCAGACCTCAGGTGGCGCTCTGCCCGGGCATCTCTCGAAGGACGTCTCCGAGCTGCGGCGCACCGATCTGCTCTGCGAACACGTGACGGCCGGGCCGGCCTATGGAGGCGAGATCGAGGCGCTCACGGTGATCGGCGCGCTGCAGGCCGCCGCCGGGCCGCTCGGCTGGGACGCGGCGATCGCCGGGCCGGGGCCCGGGATCGCCGGCTCCGGCTCGGAGCTCGGCCACGGCGGCATGGCGGCACTCGACACTGCGCACGCCTCCCTGATCCTCGGTCTCGAGACCCTGATTGCGCCGAGGATGTCGAGCTCCGATCTGCGCCCACGCCATCGCGGCCTGAGCCATCACACGGCGACGGTGCTGCGGATGCTGCTCGGCAACGTGCGCGTGCCGGCCCCGGCGCGCAAGCCGAGTCCAGTGCCGCAGGTCGGTCGGGGCGACGGCGCGCTCGACGAGCTGCGCGAGGCGTGCGGCGACCGGCACGAGGTCTGGCCGCGCGAGGCGCCGGTCGAGGGGTACGCCGAGAGCGGCCTGCCGGTGACCCACATGGGGCGCGGGATCGCCCAGGATCGGCTCTTCTTCGAGGCGGCGCTTGCTTCCGGGGACGCGCTCGCCGCCACGACGGTGGCGGAGCTCGCGGCGTGAGCGACGAGCGGCTCAGGAAGGTGGGGAGAAAGCTCGTCCATCGCGGGCCGATCGCCTCCGTGCGGATGGAGACCTTTCAATACGCGGACGGCAGCCGGTCCACCAGGCAGGTCGTCGTCCATCCCGGCGCCGTCTGCGTGATCCCGCATGACGGTCGCACCCTCTTCATGGTCGAACAGCCGCGGGAGGCGGTCGAGGAGCCGGCCCTGCTCGAGCTGCCCGCCGGCAAGCTCGACGTCGAGGGGGAAACTCCGCTCGAGTGCGCGCAGCGCGAGCTGGCGGAGGAGATCGGCAAGGCCGGCGGTGACTGGCGCGAGCTGAAGAGCTTCTACACGAGTCCCGGCTTCGCGAGCGAGCGCGTCTGGCTCTTCCTGGCGACCGAGCTCTACGACGTGCAGGGAGAGCAGGCGCCGGAGGAGCGGATAGAGGTGGTCGAGATTCCGCTCAGCGAGCTGGATGGCACGATCGCCCGCTGCGAGGACGCCAAGTCGCTGGTCGGCCTCCTCCTGCTGAGGCAGCTCCTCTAGGCAGGGACCGGCGTGCGGCCGGGGAATTACTCCGTATGGCGACAATCGCGCCTGAACGGCCCGCGGAAGCGCGGCCCACTGAGCGCTACGAGGCTTTGGTGCTCGACTTCCTCGCACACCTGGAGTTCGAGCGAGGACTGTCGCGCAACACGCTTGCCGCGTACCGCACGGACCTGCTGCAGTTTGGCCGCTTCCTCGCGGAGCGCGGCCGCGAGGCGACCGCGGTCGAGCCGGGCGACCTCTCCGATTTCCTGGCCGACGTGGCCCAGGGCGACGGCAACGGCCGCGCACCCTGCTCGACAGCGACGGTCAACCGCAAGGCGGCCTGCCTGCGCTCCTTCTACCGCCATCTCCGCCGCGAGGAGGAGATCAAGGACGATCCCGCCGCGCGCCTGGAGACGCCGCGGCGCGGCAAGAAGCTTCCGGAGGTCCTGAGCTATGCGGAGGTGCAACGGCTGCTCGCCCAGCCGCGGGGCGATGAGGCGGCGACTCTGCGAGACCGCGCGCTGCTCGAGCTGATGTACGCCTCCGGGCTCCGAGCCTCCGAGACGATTTCGCTCGAGATCTCGGATGTCGATCTCGACCACGGCATCGTCCGCGCTCGTGGCAAGGGCTCGAAGGAGCGGTTGGTCCCGGTCGGTGGCAAGGCCCTTGCGGCCGTCCGCGTCTATCTGCGCTCCGGCCGGCCGGAGATGGTCCGCTCGATTGACGAGCGCAAGCTCTTCGTCAACTTCCGAGGGGGACCGCTGACGCGGCAGGGGCTCTACAAGATCGTGCTGCGACACGCCGAGTCCGCCGGGCTCGGCGATCGGATGAGCCCGCACACCCTGCGGCACTCCTTCGCGACGCACCTGCTCTCGGGCGGCTGCGATCTGCGCTCCGTGCAGGAGATGCTCGGCCACGCCGATCTCTCCACGACCCAGCTGTACACGCACCTCTCCGGGGAAGAGCTCAAGGAGGCCTACTTCAAGGCCCACCCCCGGGCGCACGCACGGCCGCTCACTCCAGAGCAATAGCCTCTAAGACATGCCCGAGTTGCCCGAGGTGGAGACGGTTCGTCGCCAGCTCGAGCCCGAGCTCGTCGGTAAGCGGATCGTCTCCGCGTCGGTACTCGACGAGCGTCTGACGCGGCCGGAGCCACCGCAGGCGCTGGAGCGCGCGGTCGCCGGGAAGGAGGTCACCGCGGTCGCGAGGCGGGGGAAGTACCTGCTGGTCGGGTTGGAAGGCGGTCGCACGCTCGCCATGCATCTGCGGATGACCGGGAACCTGCTGCTCCGCGATTCCGAGCTTGGCGAGACCGCCGATCTGATGAAGAACGAGCGGCTGGGCGGCCCACGACTGTATGAGGCCGCCCCGGAGCCGAGCCATGTTCGTGCTCGCTTCGAGCTGGACGACGGCCGAACCCTCGTGTTCACGGACGTGCGCCGTTTCGGCCAGGCCGTCGTCCTCGACGCCGGCGACCAGCTCGACGCGTTCTTCGCCTCCCGCCTCGGCGTCGAGCCGCTGTCGGAGGAGCTCACGCCGGACCGGCTGCTCGAGCTCGCCAAGGACCGCAAGGCGCCGCTCAAGTCCTTCCTGCTGACGCAGTCTCGGGTCGCCGGCATCGGGAACATCTACGCCGACGAGGCTCTCTGGCGAGCGAGGCTGCACCCGCTCTCGCCGGCCGGCTCGATGAAGCGCGAGCACGCGGAGCGCCTGGTTGCGGGGATTGTCGGGGCCCTCGAAGCGGGACTCGACCACGGCGGGGCGAGCATCGACGACTACCGGGATGCCCGCGGGGAGCGCGGTTCGATGCAGGACGAGTTCCTGGTCCACACGCGCGAGGGCGAGCCCTGCCGTCGCGATGACGGTGGAGTGATCCAGCGAATCGTCGTCACCGGTCGGTCGACCTACTACTGCCCGGTCTGCCAGGAGCGCTTGCGGAGGCGGCCGAGGCGAAGGGCGAAGCGGCCGGTGCGGAAGGCGAGGAGCGCATGAGCGAACCGGTGGCGTTGCCGGACGGTTTCGCGGTCGGGCACTGGTCGGACCAGGTTGGCGGGACGGGGTGCACCGTGGTGATTCCTCCCCCGGAGACGCCCGGCGGGGTCTGCGTGCACGGCGGCGGACCGGGAACGAGGGAGACCGACACCCTGCGGCCGCTCGCGAACGCGAACGAGGCAAACGCGATCCTGATCACGGGAGGCAGCGCCTTCGGGCTGGCTGCCGCCGATGGCGTGGTCCGCTGGCTCGAGGATCACGAGCGCGGCTACTTCACTCCGTATGGGCGGGTCCCGCTCGTCCCTGCGGCGGTCATCTACGACCTGCCCTCGGGTGAGGGGAAGGTGAGGCCCGGGCCCGACGAGGGATACGCGGCCTGTGACGCGGCCATCGAAGGAGTGCCTGGGCGCGGCGCCATCGGGGCCGGGACCGGCGCCACCGTCGGCAAGCTGCTCGGCCGCGACCGGGCCTGCCAGGGCGGCGTCGGCTACGCGGCCCTGGTGACCGGCACCGGCCACACGGTGGCCGCGATCGCCACCGTCAACGCGGCGGGGGACGTGATCGACGAGGACGGCTCCGTCCTGGCAGGCCCGCGCGGCGAGGAGGGCGAGGAACTGCGGGGCGCCGAGCTGATCGCCGCGATGGAGGAGCCGCCGGAGTTCCGGGTTCCGGAGGGCAACTCCACCCCCGTCGTCGTCTGCACCGACGCGGCGCTCGACAAGCGGCAGTGCTCGATCGTCGCGCGAGCCGCCACCGCGGGGATGGGCCGGGCGATCGATCCGGTCTTCACGCCGGTCGACGGCGACGTCGTCTTCTGCCTCGCCTCGGGGCGGGGGGAACCGGATCAGTTCGCGCCGTTCCAGATCGGCGCAGCGGCCGCGACGGTCACGGCCGCGGCGATCAGGGACGCAGTCCGCCAGGCCTGATCCGTCCGGGCGCTTCGGCAGCTTTGGTGGGCCATGCCCGGGAACTTCAAGACCGAGGCGGTCGTGCTGCGGAGCATCCGCTACGGCGAGGCCGATCGGATCGTCCACCTCTACTCCGCGACCCGCGGGCGGATCGGCGCGATCGCCAAGGGATCGCGGCGGCCGAAGTCCCGCTTCGGGGGGCGGCTGGAGCCGTTCTTCCGGCTGGACCTCGTCCTCTACGAGGGACGGGGAGATCTCTTCACCGTGACGGGCGCGTCGACCGTCGACGGCCACGGCACTCTGCGGTCGAATGGGCCGGCGCTCGGGTCGGCCGGCCGGGCCTGTGACGCGGTGCTGCGGCTGCTCGACTCGGGCGAGGCGAACGAGGCCGCCTACAACCTGCTCTGCACCTATCTGGCCCTGCTGGACGCCGATCCCGAGTCGGCCAGCGCTCCGGGTGCCGCGCTGGCCTTCCGGCTCAAGCTCGCACTGGCGGCGGGTTTCTCACCGGAGCTGGCGAGCTGCGCCAGTTGCGGGGAGGCTGATCATCTGGCGGCGTTCTCCGGCTCGGCCGGGGGAGTGGTCTGCTCGAGCTGCGAGGGCGGCGGGTTCCCGTTCAGCGAGGAGGCGCACCGGTTCATGGTCGATGCGCTGGCGCGGCCGCTGTCCCAGGCGCCGGAGGCCGAACAGCGAATCGCGGCTCAGGCCGACAGGGCGATCACCGAGACGCTCGAGCACCACGCCCACGTGCACCTGCGCGCCGCGGCTTAGCGGCCGCGACCTTATTTCGGCGGGCGGTACATCCGCTCCGCTACGCGGAGCTTGACGCCCTTCGGGGCCTTGCTGGCGCGCATGAACCAGGGGAAGAAGCGGCCGGTGATCACCGATCGCTTCTTGTCGTCATAGGCGCGGAGGGCATCCGTGACGCACCGCTCAGCGCTGATCATGCCGGGTGGTAGCGGCGTGTCTTTGGTGTGGCCGGCCACCTCCTGCCACTCGGTCTTCACCGGGCCGGGGTTGACTACCGTGAGCGTCACGCCACTGCCGCGCAGCTCCATCCAGAGGGCTTCCATAAAGGAGATGGCGAAGGCCTTGGTGGCGCCGTAGGTGGCCTCGTAGGGGAGGGGCTGCATGCCGGCGGTGCTGGCGACGGTGATCAGTCCGCCCCGGCCCCGCTTCACCATGTCCGGGACGAAGGCGTGGGTGAGCGTGACGACCGCCTCGCAGTTGACCCGGACCATCTCGGCCTCGCGCTCGGGATCAAGGTCCAGAACGCGGCCGCGGAGGCCGAAGCCGGCGTTGTTGATCAGGAGGTCGACGTTGACTCCGAGCTTCGAGACCTTGCCGGGGAGTTTCGCGGCCTCGGTCGCGAGATCGCACTCGATCACGTGGGCGGTGGTCGGGAGCTGTTCCCCCAGCGCCTCGAGCCGGTCCTTTCGCCGTGCCACCAGGATCAGGTCGTAGCCGCGCGCGGCGAGCTGGCGGGCGAACTCCTCGCCGATGCCCGCGGAAGCGCCCGTGATCAGTGCCGTTTCCGCCACGGACCGGAGCCTATTTCGAATCGGATGGCGGTGGTGGTGCCGCCGCGAGTGCGAATATCGGTGGATGGCCACGCAGACCGAGAGCCTCGAATCAAGAGTCCGCTCCTGGGAGTCCGAGTACCTCTGGGACCTGGCAACGCCCTCCTATCCGGCGCAGCGGCGTGAGCCGGAGGCGGACAGCCCGGTCCGGACGCCGTTCCAGCGCGACCGCGACCGGATCGTGCACTCGAAGGCGTTCCGGCGGCTCAAGCACAAGACGCAGGTGTTCGTGGCGCCGGAGGGTGATCACTACCGGACGCGATTGACCCACACGCTCGAGGCCTGCTTCATCTCGCGCACGGTGGCGCGGGCACTCGGGCTGAACGAGGACCTTACGGAGGCGATCGGCTTGGGCCACGACCTCGGCCATCCGCCCTTCGGGCACATAGGCGAGGAGGTGCTGGACGAGGCGCTCCGGGAGCACGGGACGCGCTTCCGTCACAACGAGCACTCGCTCCGAGTGGTGGACGAGCTGGAGAGCGACGGCCGCGGCCTCAACCTGACCGAGCAGGTGCGGGACGGGATCCTGAACCACACCGGTCCGCAGAAACCGGCCACGCTCGAGGGGCGGGTGGTGCGGATCGTCGACCGGGTCGCGTATATCAACCACGACATCGACGATGCGCTGCGCGCCGGGATCATCGCGCAGGACGACCTGCCGGCCGCTCAGATCGAGCAGCTGGGGGAGACGGGGGCGCGCCGGATCGATCTGCTCGTCCAGGACATGGTGGAGCGCTCGCGAGCCGCGGGAGACATCGAGCAGAGCGAGGAGGTGGGTGGCGCGATGCTGCGGCTGCGCAAGTTCATGTTCGATCGGGTGTACCTCGGAGAGGAGGCGCGGGCGGAGCAGGAGCGGGCGCGGGTAGCCCTGCGGACGCTGTTCGACCACTACCTGGCGAACATCGACGAGGTGCCGGCAACTGACCCGGACGCCGACCCGGTGCAGCGGGTGACCGATTACATCGCCGGAATGACCGACCGTTTTTGCCTCAGCACGTACGACCAGCTGGTCACTCGCCAATAGATTGGGTTGATGGCGAAGTTCACGGACGAGAGCAAGGACCGGGTCAAGGACGCGGCGGACATCCTCGAGATCGTCTCGGCGTACACCGACCTCCAGCAACGGGGTCAGGACTTCTGGGGCAATTGCCCGTTCCACGACGAGCGGACCCCGTCGTTCAAGGTCAACCCCCGCGACAAGCTCTACTACTGCTTCGGCTGCGAGGCGAGCGGCGACGTCTTCCGGTTCGTCGAGGAGAAGGAGGGGCTGACCTTCCCCGAAACGGTCGAGTCACTTGCGGAGCGCTACGGCGTCGAGCTCGAGCGCGAAAACGAGGACCCGCAGGCCGAGGCGCGACGGCGCCGGAAGGCGCGGCTGTGGGAGCTGCTCGAGCGGACGGCGAAGTTCTACGAGCGCTACCTGTGGGAGTCGCAGAAAGCTGGGAAGGCTCGCGCCTATCTCGAAGAGCGGGGACTGGGGGAGGACGTGCTCCGGCGGTTCGGAGTCGGCATGGCTCCGAGCCCCTGGGACCAGGTGCTGACCGGGAGCCAGCGAGCCGGCTTCAAGGTCGATGAGCTGCTGGCCGCCGGTCTGATCCAGAAGGGGCGGCAGGGCGGGCACTACGACCGCTTCCGGAGCCGGATCACGTTTCCGATCCGCGACCAGCGTGGGCGGGTGCTCGGGTTCGGGGCGCGGGCTCTGAGCCCGGACTCGAAGCCGAAGTACCTGAACTCGCCCGAGGGCGAGCTCTACCGGAAGAGCCACACGCTCTATGGGATCGACCGCGCGCGCGGGCCGATCGCGAAGGCGCGGCGAGCGATCGTGGTCGAGGGCTATACCGACGTCTTGGCGCTCCACCAGGCCGGGGTGGAGGAGACGGTGGCGATCATGGGGACGGCGATCACGCCTGAGCAGATCACGATGCTCGCCGGGTTGACCGAGTCGGTGGTGCTGGCGCTCGACGCGGACCGGGCCGGGGCCGACGCGATGATCCGCGCGCAGAAGGTCGCAGGAGGGAAGAGCCTCGAGCTGCGGGTCGCGGCGATGCCGGAGGGGGAGGATCCGGCCGACATGCTCAAGGACGGGTCGGCGGACCGCCTCATGAAGTTGGTGGACGAGGCGATCGACCTGCCCAGCTTCCGGGTCGACGTCGCCCTCGGGCGTGGCGATCTCGGAACCGTCGCCGGGCGGGAGCGCGTGCTGGAGGAGGTCGGGCCCGTGCTGAAGGCGATGGGGGAGACGGCGCTCGGCTTCGACGAGCTTGTTCGCAAGGTGGCGGACCGGCTCGACACCGATGCGAGTCTGGTCCTGGCCAGGGTGCGATCGACGCCCGAGGCGAGTGCGGCGCCGTCCGCCGATGGCAACGGAACCAAGCCGCCGAAGCCGGTCGCGGTCTCCCTCACCCCTCGCGAGACACGCGAGCGGGCACTGCTTGCGATGTGCCTGGTCAAGCCGGAGGCGGGCCAGGCGTTCATAGACCGGCTGACGGATGAGCATCTCTCCCCGTCCGGGCGGCCGGCGCTGGGTTGGCTGCGGACGCATCTGTCCAACCCGACGGAGGGCCTGCCCAGGGACGATGCAGCGCTCACCTCCCTGATCACGGAGTTGGTGATGCGGGCGGAGAGCGAGCCGGCATCCGAGGGCGCGATGCAACTCAACTTCGATCTGCTGGAGCAGCAGCGGCTCGAGGACGGGATCGCCGCGGCGCAGAAGGCGGGTGACTACGAGGTGAGCACGCGACTCTCGGGCGAACGCGCAGAGCTCACGGACCGAATCGCTCATGCCGGCGTCGTGTCCTAAGGTTTCCTCAGCCGATCCGGGGTAGCTCAATCGGTAGAGCACTCGGCTGTTAACCGAGTTGTTGTGGGTTCGAGTCCCACCCCCGGAGCTTTAGCCGCTTCCTCGACAAGGTCGGCTGCCGCCGCCGGACCGTCGTGAGACTCAGACCACTCTGCAACCGCGAGCGCTCGCCCTTGGAACTCCGGTTCGGTGAGCAGCCGGCGTGTCGCCAGCCGGATCCCCCGCCGCGACAGCAGCCGGCGCGGCACAGACAGCCCCGTTCCCGACCAAGCGACCCGCGCCGCGTTCTCTCCCATGTCCCCGACCGAAGGGCACACCAGCAGCGGCTTGCCCGCCGCCAGCGCCCGCGCCACGGTCCCGTGCCCGCCGTGGCAGATCACCACGTCCGCCGCGGGCATCGCCTGCGAGTAGAGCAGCCAATCCACCAGCGTCGCGTTGTCAGGCACCCCGATCGGCCGCTCCGGCCGCTGCCGATTGGTCGTAGCCAGCACTCTCACCGGCTCGTCTGCCAGCCCATCGAGCGCAACGCGCAGCAGCTCGCACTCAGGGTCCTGCGACGTGCTCGGCGCCACCAGTACCAGCGGTGCATCGCCCTCCGGAATCTCGATCTCCTCACCCGGCAGCTCGAAGAACAGTGGCCCGGTCACCCGCACATGCTCGGGCCACTCCCGCGGGTACTCGAGCTGCGGAAAGGTCGCAACCACCGCCAGCAGCTCGCTGATCCCGCCGTGGAACCGATCGATCGGGGGCAGCCCCAATCGCCCGCGCGTCGCATTGAGCTCGTCCCGTCCCCGTCGCAGCCCCATCCCCAGCAACGGCCCCGTCGCCCGCCAAGCAACTCGGCCAAAGCCAGTCCGCGGCGGCTGCAGTCCGAGCGAGTAGAGCGGCATCCCCGGCTGCTGCACCGGATAGACGTGCGGGATCAGCGTCGCGTGCGGCACCCCGGCCACCTCCGCCGCCAGCGTCGGCGCCAGCGTCAGGATGTCGCTCACCACCAGGTCCGGCTCGAACCTCTCCATCAACCTCGCCAGCGCGCGGGCGGCGGCCGCGGCCGTCTGTCCATCCGGCGTGTCCGGTCCCGGTGGCGGGTACACCGTGTACTCCTGGGCGCCGGTGAACGCCAGCCCCTCGCCCTCAACCGCCTCCCGCCACCGCTCCCAGGTCTCGACCAGCACCTCGTGCCCGCGCCGGCCGAGCTCGCGCGCCAGCGCGATCGCCGGGAACGCGTGCCCCGGATCGCCGAACGCGGCAACAAGCAGCCTCAACTTTCGGTCTGAACGGCTCATTGCGATGACCCTACGCCGTAGTCGCTATTCCTTGACTCGATGGCAAAGCGACGCAACAACGCCGAGCGTCTCCGCAACTCGATCGGCGCCATGCCCAACGCCACCAAGCAGGCGATGCTGCGCGGCATCCGCTCGAACCGCGTGATCGTCGGCGCCTACGTGGACAAGCGCGGCGGCGTCTGTCCGATGCTCGCGGCGCACCGCAATGGCGGCCGCACCAACTTCGGCACCTTCGCCCGGGCCTGGGACGCGTTCACGCGCGCCAATCCGCGCAAACCGCGCCGCGCATCCCGCCTGGAGGTCCGCATCCTGGAGAACTACCTCGAAACGGCGCTCATGCGGGAAGGCGTCGGCGGCGAGACGCTCCCGGAGCGCCCCCTGGCCGAGGAGGTCCGCGACGTCCAGGCCACGCGCCGCCGTCTCGCGGCTGCCGAAGCCAAGGAGGCCGCCGATCTCTCCGTCGAGGACGTTCTGGTCACGGCATATGAGGAGCGTGCCCACGCCGAAGAGCGCCTGCCTGAGCCGGCCACGCCCGACTCCGCCGAGGGCTGGTCCGCCGAGCTCGAGCGCGCTGAGGCACAGCTCCAGCGGGCGCGCTCCTAGCCGCCGCGGCTACCTTGCGCCCGTGACGCGGGCGCCGTCCAACCAGCCATCCGTCTCCGTGATCGTCCCGGTACGCGACGGGGAATCGACGATCGCCGACTGCATCGACGCGATTCTCGCCGCGGAGTACCCGGTGGATCGCCGCGAGATCCTGATCGTCGACAACGGCTCAACCGACGGAACGGCGGCCCGGATCCAGGCCCGCCAGGTCCAATACCTGCGGGAGCCCAGGCCGGGCGTTTCCAACGCCCGCAACCGCGGCATCGTGGAGAGCACCGGCGAGATCCTCGCCTTCGTCGACGCCGACTGTCTGGTCGAGCCCCAATGGCTGACCGAGCTGGTTCGCCCCTTCGAGGACCCGGAGGTCGGCGCCGTCGCCGGCGACCTCCAGCACGTCCCCGCCACTACGGCGGCCGAGCGCCAGGCCGCGCGCCTTCTCGGCAACTGGCAGCGGTTCGCCTTCAACTCCAACCCCGCCTACCCGATCACCGCCAACGCCGCCTATCGCCGCGACGTGATCGACCGCATTGGCCCCTTCGACCCGCACATGACCCGCGCACAGGACGTCGAGCTTGGGCTGCGCTTCCAGGAGCGAAGCGGCCGCCGCCTCGCCTACGCGGACCGGGCAACCGCCCGCCATCGCCACCGCTCTACGCAGCGCGGCTTCTTCCGCCAGCAGCTCGGCTGGGCCTACGGCGCGGGCCTGGTCGGGGCGAAGTTCGAGGCGATGGGCGGCCACCCGGTGACGCCGCCCCGCATCCGCGAGATCACCCGCACGGCGCGCGGCCTCGGCATCGTGCTGCGCGCAAAGGCGCGAGGCAGGGGCGAGACGCGCTGGGTCGAGGACGCCTGGTTCGATCTGCTGCGCCAGGTCGCCTGGTGGGTCGGCGCCCGCGCCGGCCTGCTCAAGGGGGCCCGGATCTGGAAGAGCTCCTAACCCAGCTCAGGCGTATCCATGGTGTCCCCGGGTCGCAGGAACACCATCTCCGGGACAAGGCAATTCGGCGATGTGCGGAGCAGGAACCTCACGGCCTCCGCGATGTCCTCAGGCCGAATCATGGCCTCGGCCGCCACCTGCCCCTTGACGAACTCCGTCATCGGCGTGTCCACGAAAGCGGGCGCAAAGGCCGTCACCTGGATTCCCGAGCCCGCGATCTCCTTCTGGGTCGCCTGAGAGAACCCGATCACCGCGGCCTTCGTGGCCGAGTACACCGATAGCCACGGCTGCCCGGCCTTGCCGGAGACGGACGCGGTGTTCACGATCAGCGCCTTGCCGTGCTCGGCACCGGCCTCCTTGAGTATCGGCAGGCACTCGCGCGTCATCAGAACGACCGCCCGCAGGTTCACGCCGAGCTGCATGTCCACGAACTTGGTCGTCAGCGCGTCCATCGCCTCGCCGATCCCGACGCCCGCGTTGTTGATCAGCACGTCGAGTCGCCCGTAGCGCTCCTTGTGCGCGGCAACCAGAGCGGTCAGGTTCTCCTCGTCGGCCATGTTCGCCGGAACGCTCTGCACGTCCAGCCCGCCGGATCGCAGATCCTCGGCCGCGGCCTCGAGCTTGTCCGGCCGCCGGGCCGAGACCGTCAGTCCATAGCCGTCCTCGCCCAGCATGCGGGCGATAGCCAACCCGATGCCGCTCGATCCACCCGTGATCAGCGCCGCCTTCTCCGCCAACGTTTCCTCCTTTAGGGATGCCTCAGTCGCGCCGGTCACCCTATCCGTACCCCCACTACGATGCCGCCCGTGCCTCGGAAGACTCTCGCCCTCGCCGCCGCCGTGATCGCCCTCGCGCTCGTCGCCGGCTGCGGCGGCTCGGACAACGGCACGGGCAGCCGCAGCCGCCCCGCGCCCAGCGCGGCGTTGTTCCCCTCGGCGAATGGCAAGACACTCCGCCAAGTCGTCCTTGCCTCGCACGCGACGCAGGGCCCCGTGGCCTCGCCGGCGGCCGCCTACTTCCACCTGGGCACCAATCGCTTCCCCTTCGGCCTCTTCACGACCGCGCACGACCCGATCACCGACGCGGAGGTGGCGGTCTACGCCGCCCCCGGCGCGGGAGTGGACGGCAAGGCGATCGGCCCCTTCCCGGCGAGGATCGAGGACCTCACCACCAGGACAGCGTTCAGAGCGAAGTCGACCGCCGACGATCCGAGCGCGGCCCAGGTCGCCTACGTTTCGGACATCTCCCTGGACAAGCCCGGCCCCTGGGCCTTCGCCGCTCTGATCAAGAACGGCAGCTCGTATCAGTACAGCCTGATGCCGACCCCGAACCCTGTCGGCGATTACCCCATGCCGCAGGTCGGCCAGCAGGCTCCCGTCGTCCACACCCTGACCGCGGGCCAGGTCTCGAACATCTCCCAGATCGACACCCGAGTCCCGCCCGACGACATGCACTCGGACGACTTCGCGAACGTCATCGGCAAGAAACCGGTGGTGTTGCTCTTCGCGACGCCCGCCCTCTGCCAGAGCCGTGTCTGTGGTCCCGTCACCGACATCGCCGAGCAGGTGAAGCAGCAGTACGGCGACAGAGTCGCGTTCATTCACCAGGAGATCTACAACAACAACAACATCAACGACGGCCCTCGCCCGCAGATGCGCGCCTTCAACTTGAACACCGAACCATGGGCATACGTGTTCGACAAGAGCGGGAAGGTCAGCACCGTGCTGCAGGGCCCCTTCAGCGTCCAGGAGCTCCAGGCAGCGGTTCAGAAGGTGGCCGGATAGCCGAACCGCTGGCGCGTCCCGGCCCGAGCGAGTAAAAACCAGGGCAATGGGGGACACCGAACTCCTGGGCATGCTCGCTGCCGAAGCCGGCCGGCGGACGCCGGCGATCATCGAGGGCCTGGAGGCACTGGCCGCCTCCGACAAGAAGGACTCGGCGCGCATCGAGGAGCTCCGAGTGGAGGCACACGGCCTGAAAGGCGCAGCGCTCGTCGTCGGCGAAGACCGGCTGGCCGACCTGGCCAAGCGCATGGAGGAGTTCCTTGCCGGCTGTGTCGACACCGGCAGGATCACGCCCGGCGCGGCGGCGGCGCTCGTCGCCGGCGCCAGTGCTTTCAACGAGGGCGCCGAGGCCGCGGCTGAGGGCGTCGCCGAGCCCTCATCGGTCGGCGAGTCGCTCGCCGCCCTCGCCGACTGAGATCAGTTGGCGTGGTGCAGGGCGAAGGAGATCGCCCCAAGCACCATCGCGCCCATCACCAGCCAGGCGGGAATCAGCCAGCTGCCGATCTCAGCGACGCGCAGTGCCGCCCGCCGATAGGCCGGGGCGAGCAGGGCGACCATGCATGCCACGAAGACGCCCGCCGCGCTCAGGATCACGGGCGCCGCGACCAGCGTCCGCGCCGGTGCATCGATCTCGTTGTCGAGGTCGCGGCCGAGGTGCGAGTTGAGCAGCGCGAGCAGCACGACGATCACAAGCGAGCTGTAGAGCGCGCCGATCAACGGCCAGGTGAAGGTCGTCTCCTCCGGCTCCTCCGGCTCCCGCGCCATGGAACGAATCTACCCCGGCCGGTACGCTCGCCGCGCGGGCCGGTAGCTCAGCTGGTCAGAGCAGCGGACTCATAATGCGATTGCGCTCGTCGGGTCGAATCGGCTCCATTCCGGATCTGCTGCAAACCAAACGAATCCGGAGCGCGCGGCCGTTGCGCTGAATGTGCCGGATTCCGGGGGTTCCGGAGACACCCGTTAGCAATCCGTTTGCAGCAGGGGCCGCATCTTCCGCTTCTCTGCTGCGGCTGCTAGCGACGACCGCTTTGCATGGAAAGGAGCACCTTCCATTAGTGCCCTGCGCTTTTCATGCCTGCTGTGTCAAAAACCGGAGTAATTAGGCTCTCGGCATGAAGGCCCTTTTTGCCCGGCGATACAACGCGCATCTTGTCAGCCCCCAGGTAGGTGGCGTACGGAGAAGCCCTCATTACGACGGGGGCTTTTTCGCGTTCCAGGTCGCCTGGTAGTTGCCGACGCTCAGAGGTGCAGCAATATCGGCCCGTGGCGTACACCCCGGCGCCCGTCATCTTCCCGCGCGGCTACCGCCGTGCGCCCGTGCCCTTCGCGCGGGTCGATCGGCCCTTCCCGCGGGCTGTCGTGCCCTTGCCCCGGGCCGTTTTGCCCTTCGCGCGGGTCGCCCCGGCTTTGGCGCGGGCCGTTTTGCCCTTCCCGCGGGAGGGCGTCGGCTCCTCGGTCAGCGCCTTCTGGAGCCTCCGCATATCGGCCGAGAGCGCACGATTCAGCTTGCCCACATCCCGGCGCTGATTCTTCAGGAGCTGTTGCACATTGCGGACCATGTTGTGCCTGCCCCGGCCCAGATCCTTCTGCAGTTCGGCCAGCGCCTTCTGCGCCTCATCGAGCGAACCGCCCGCACGCTTCAGCGCCGCCTCCGCCCGCTTCTTCGTCGCATCAGCCGACGCACGTACGCGCTCCGGCGTCTTCTTCGTTTCTGGCATGGGCGCTCCTTCCTCGGGAACTACACGAGTCTACGGGCCGCTTCCCTAAGGCACAGCCGGGCCTCTTGCCTGCGGTCTGCAGGGCCTGCTTTCAATGCAAAGGCGAAAGTGCCATTTTGGACGAGAAGCAGCACGGTCCCCGGGGCGGCCGCGAGATAGCTTTCCCTGTGCGGCCGGCTCGGATTGCTGCGCCTGCGCTCATGAACAATCTCAGCCTCGGAATCATCGCCAGCTCACGCAAGGAGAACGAGCGCAGGCTGCCGATCCACCCGTCCCAACTCGGGGAGCTCGACGCCGCCCTGCGGCCACGGATCTTCCTCGAGCGTACCTACGGAGCGCGCTTCGGCGTCGACGACGGAGAGCTCGAGCGCCTGGTGGGCGGCCTGCGCACACGCGAACAGCTGATGCGCGAATGCGACCTGCTGCTGCTTCCCAAGCCGATGCCGGCGGACCTCGCAGAGATGCGCGAGGGCCAGGTGTTGTGCGGCTGGGTCCACTGCGTGCAGAACGAGGAGCTCACCCAGCTCGCGATCGACCACCGCCTGACGTTGATCGCCTGGGAGGCGATGAACCACTGGTCGCGCGACGGGTCCTTCGGCCTTCATCTCTTCCATCAGAACAATGAGTTGGCCGGATACAGCTCGGTTCTGCACGCGATGCAGCTGAAGGGGATCACCGGCGAGTATGGGCGCCGGCTGCGAGCGGCCGTGATCGGTTTCGGCGCAACGGGCCGCGGAGCGGTGCTCGCTCTCAGGGCGCTGGGCGTCCACGACGTTTCGGTGCTCACCCACCGCGAGGCAGCGGCGGTTGCCGCCCCGATCCACTCGGTGCGCCTAATCACCTACGCCCGAGATCCCGACCACCCGCTCGCGCTCGACAGCCGCGAAGAGTCGGTGTCCGGCTTCCTGGCTGAACAGGACGTAATCGTCAACTGCGTATTCCAGGACATCGAGGCTCCTCTCACCTTCCTCACCAACGATGAGCTGTCGCTGTTTCGCGCGGGGACGCTCTTCGTTGACGTTTCCGCCGACGCAGGGATGGGCTTCGAATGGGCGCGTCCGACCAGCTTCGAGAAGCCGATCTTCGAGCTCGGCGACGGCCTGAGCTGCTATGCGGTCGACCACAGTCCCTCGTTGCTCTGGAACTCAGCGACCTGGGAGATCAGTAGGGCGCTGATCCCCTATCTGCGCCCGCTATGCGAGGGGCCCGAGGTCTGGAGGCGCGAAGAGACGATCCGCCGCGCGATTGAGATCCGCGACGGGGTCGTTCAGAACCCTCGGATTATCTCCTTCCAGCGGCGCGCGGAGGACTACCCTCACGACCGGCTCTGAGCACTCGCAGCGAACAGCGCGCGACGCGAACGGCGCTGAACGCCTGAGCATGCGGGTCGACGAAGTACACGCGTTCTCATGGCGGAGTGTGCCTATTCGCCCTGATTGCCTTGCTGCTCCTCCTGCGGGCTTGGACCGTGACTGACCCTTGCAGCTGGTCTTCGCGCAGGGGAGCCGCGAGCGGACTGATCCGGAAGGCGACCACTCTGCATGGAAAGCGGCACCCCGTGGCGAGATACTGCGTAGGCGATGTCGGAGGAGAACGTCGAGGCAGTCCGGCGCGGATACGAAGCTTTCAACCGAGGCGGAGTCAACGCCGTCATCAGTGAAGGCATCTGGTCGCCGGAGATCGTCTGGGATGCCACGCCGACCGGTATCCCCGGACTTGGCGTATATCGCGGCCACGAAGAGGTCAGGTCGTTCTTCGAGGACGATTGGTTCAAAGCGTTCCCCTTCGACGAATGGGAGGTCGAGGTCGAAGAGGTGATCGACCACGGGGATCACGTGATCAGCATGTGCCGCCAGCGCGGACGCGGCGCGAGTAGCGGAGCGGGCACAGAGCTTTTCCTCGCACAGGTCGGCACGTGGCGCGACGGGCAGTGCGTGCGGGTTGACAACTATCTCGACCGGGACAAGGCCCTCGAAGCCGCTGGGCTGCCGGAGTAGGCAGAGACCGCCGCTTTGGACGAGAAGCAGCTACCCCGCTTTGCATGGAAAGCAGCGGTTTCGCGCGAGGCGCAAGAGTGTTGAGCTTCTGAACCACCAATAGGATGCCAACCGTGAGGTAGCCCTCGACTCAAGGAGCTGCAAATGGCTGGTGATGCTGGAGCCATCGTTGCCGGGTTCTATGCGAACTTCGACAAGAACGAGATCGATGCGGCGGTGGGAGCCTTCTCCAAGGAACTGGAGACTGTCGACCCTGGAATGGGAACGGTCCATGGGATCGAGCCCTTTCGCGAGTACCTGGAGACCTTCAAGCGGGCGATGCCGGACGCGCGCGTGATCATCGAACAGCGGTACGAGTCTGGCGACACCGTGATCGTCGAGGGCCGGTTCGTCGGTACCCACACGGGCCCTCTGGCGGGCGACGACGGCGACATCGATCCGACCGGCAAGGCGGTCGATTTGCGGTTCGCCGACTTCTCCCGGCTGAGCGACGGCAAAATCGCCTCGTACCACACCTACTACGACCAGGTCGGGTTGCTTACTCAGCTTGGGTTGTTGGACGGCTCCTGACAGTCCAACTGCTGCTTTGGACGAAAAGCGGCTATCCGCTTTGCATGGAAAGGGGCGCTCGGCATCCCGGTGCTAAGCACGGATGAATCCGCTGGGGGGCGGGCGTAGCGTTAGGGATGCCTCCTGGGTCCGAGACCTCATCGGAGACCACCCAGCAGGTTTTACGAAAAAGCCCCTATTACGAGGGGGCTTTTTCGCGTTCTAGGTCGGGAAGAGGACGCGCATGGCGTTGCTCGGCCTCGGCGTCCAACTGGGGCTCGGCCGCGCGATCCTCATACACCGACCACCGCTTTGCATGGAAAGCGGTGGTTTGAGCAGGTTCTGGTTCTTGGGAAAGGAGGCGCCAGCAAGCAGCAGAGCTGGCTGCCGGAGCGCCACTCTGCGCCGAATGAGCGCCGCTTTGGACGGAACGAGCATGTTGAACGACCGTTGGCCACTCGCGCCTTTACCCAGGCCTGGTATCAATCATGACGAGTGGTCTGAGGACTGCCTGCCAGACGCCCGCTGATCGAACGAGAGCGGTTCGCAGGTTGCCTGTCCCGACACCCCCAGTGCCCCTCCTCCAATAGGACAGTCGCGGTCTGACCGGCTGACGGCTTGGACTTGGACCCAAGCGGTCCGAGGAAGGAGGTTCAGATGGATGTTCTTGCCTGCCCCTGGTGTGCGCAGCGGTTTTCCGTGCGAAGTGCCGGAGTTCTCGGAGGATGGCGCTGCAGCACTTGCAGCAACGAGTTGGACGTTGTGGCTCGCAATGCCTTCCGGATCGGCTTGCCAGGCGCCTCGGTGCGGTCCGACTACCACCTGCACCTATTGGGCACCGAGGCGAACGAAAGGGCCAACCGAAACGGAGCCGGCGCCCATGTATGAGAACGGACAGCCGCGCGAAGCACAGCGCTTTCAACTCCATCTCGCCCCGACCGTCGTCAAGCTGCCTCGAAGGCACAACGCCGAGGCGGCAAACCGGATTCTGAGGGAGCTGGCCGAGTTCTACCCAGTCACCCTCAGGGGCTCATCGGTCCAGATCGCGGTGGACCGCGGTCGCGCCACGGAGGCGCCGCTTCGCGTCGCGACGATCCTCGACGACATTGACAAGGGATGGGAGGAGCACTTCCACCTGCCGGAATTGAGTGCGCCAAGGCTCTAGCGCGAACCCGTCGTCTGATCGCCTTCCCCGTTGCGTGAGTCCGGGCTTGATCACCACCTGACCGGCGGCTCTGCCCCATGCATTTCATTGGACTGAACGGGACCTGCTGTGTGCATGGAAAGCCGAACTCATCACGGATTAGGTAGTCAGCACGGTGTCCAGACCGCCCGCAGGGGCGCAGCATTGGTTTATGGAGAGCCACGAGCTACACCCCGAGGACGCGGCGAGGATGAGAGAGCCTCTTGCTGATGGACTGGGCACCCTGCGCGCCGACATCTCCACCGCGATAGTCGGCCTCTACAAGACGCACTACGGCAGGGGCCCGACCCACTGCCGCACCTACCTAGAGCCGGATCTCGTGGTGGTGGTCCTGGGTGAGGGCTACACGGTGGGCGAGGGGACGCTGTTCGAGGCCGGCAAGTGGTACGAGGTCCGCAATGCTCGGCAGATCTGGCAGGACAGCATGCAGGAGCGCTTCGTCGCGACGATCGAGGAGCTCACGGAGCGCAAGGTCAAGGGCTTCATGAGCGCCAATCGCCAGGATCCGGATTTCGCCGTGGAGCTCTTCGTGCTCGAGCCTCCGGACGCTGAGGCGGCCTAGCCTCGAATAGCCGCTTTGGACGAGAAGCGGCGCCTAGGTCTCGGACTCCACGAGCATGCGAACCGCGTCGAGAGTCGCCGCGACGTCGTGTTCGCTCTCCGCTGCGTGTCGGGTCTCGAGAAATAGCGTGAGCCGGGAGCCTTCCTCGTCAGGATCAACCTTCATCCACCCCCGATAGCCGCTCGGGCTGCTCCATTCGATTCTGTGCTCGCCGTCGTTCGCGTTAAACGACGCCTCGCCATGCTGCTCACGACCCTCATAACGCGCATCGACCCCAACCCGATCACCACCCAATGACGTGACGCCGGTTATCTGCGGGACGAATCGCGGCAGGTTCTCCAGCTTCGAGATTGCGGCGTACACCGCCTCAGGCGGAGCGGCAACGTGCTCGGTGTGCTCGTGCTGCACTTGACCTCCTATCCCTCCGGGAAAACCAGCCAGAGGCTACGCCGATCGGACACTGTGCGGAGAGCTCATCTCTGAGGAGGGACCCATTCGCACACCGCACCATGAGATCGCGAGGCCAATCCCATGCCGAAAGAACGCGAAGTAGCTGCTTTGCATGGAAAGCAGCGGTGGCGGCAGTCCTTAGAACTCCCTTCCGAGCCGGTAGGCCTCCTGCAGATACTCCTGCCGTTGCTCGTCGCTGGCGGCTGTCACGGCATAGAAGTAGGTGTGGTGGGCCTCCTTCACACCTGCCATCTTCAAGCCCCAGTCGCAGAAGACGGTGTCCATCGCCTCCCGCCACCCCTTGTCGTACTCCTCCTCGGTGAAGAAGGTCGGCGTCAGGATCAGACCCTTCTCCTGGGTGAGCATTGGGACCCTTCCATCCAGGTTTCCCTTCCAACCTTCACGGTCGAGGGTGTAGGCGAAGCCGTAGGTGAAGACCCGCTCGACCCAGCCCTTGAGGATCGCCGGGAAGCCCATCCAGAAGACCGGGGCTACGAAGACCAGCGCCTCGGCATCAGCGACTAGCGCCTGCTGCTCCAGGACGTCCTTGGGCTTGTGCTTTCCGATCTCCCGAACGATCTCGTGGACGTCCTTGTCACGCAGCCAGCGCTTCGCCATCCAGCGGCGAATCGGACCGCCCGCCATCTCGAGTACAGCCTCCTCGGGGTTCATCTCCTCCAGCAGCTCATCGGGGACCGACTCGTGGGCGAACTGGACGCCATCCTCGGGGCGAAAGACCGGATCAAACCCGATCGCATTGAGGTCGTTCACGGTGCATGAGTGACCGCCGTCCACCAGGCCCTTCGTCACTTGGTCGAGCACCGCATGTGTGAAAGAGCGGGGGTTGTGATGCGCGTAGACGACCAAGACTTTCATCGCTCACCTCCAAGGACGTATGACAGACGGGGCTATCTAGTCTGGCGGGCCACTACCCCTTTGGACGAAAAGCAGCGGTTCTGCTTTGCATGGAAAGCAGCGGTCGTGAGCGAGATACTGCGTGGGCGATGTCGAAGGAGAACGTCGAGTTGGTCAGGTCGAGCATTGAGGCCTACGGCACCGACGCGTATCTCGCATTCATGGCAGAAGACGTCGAGGTCCACCCCGATTCGTCCCGCTTCCCCGAGGCAAAGCCGTTTCGCGGTCGCGACGAGTTCAGACGCTTTCTCGCCGAGATCGACCAGGGCTGGGAGGGGGGCGCCAGTCTGTCGGAGATCAGGGAAATCTTCCCCGTGGGCGATCGGGTCGTGGTTCGGGCCGACTGGGGAGGCAGGGGCCAGGCCAGCGGTATCGACCTCCGCTCCAGCCTGACCGCCATATACACCGTCCGAGACGGACAGATCACGAAGATCGAGTTCTTCTTCGACCACGAGCAGGCCCTCGAAGCCGCCGGACTGTCGGAATAGCTGCTTTGGACGAGAAGCGGCGCTTTGCATGGAAAGGAGCGCTTCCGAACTGGCGCTCGCTACTCACGCGCGAGTCCCTCGGCGATCGAGTCGCCCGGGCTGAGTCCTAGTAGCCTCCGCTGCCCCCGGACGAGCCGCCGCTGGTGCTGGAGCTCGCACCGCCGCTGGAGGCTGCGCCGCTGGCGCTGCCGCCAGTGGTCGCCGCGGTCCAGGTGAAGCTGGTGCCGCCGAAGCTGTCGGTGACGCCATTGCCGGTGGCCTGACCCGGGCTGTCCTGGACGAACGTGTAGAGAGGCTTGCCGCCGAAGGTGACCTGGCTGCTGCCGTCGGGCAACTTCACGACGCCGAGCTTTGCCTGGACCGAGGAATCGCTCGAGGTCGGCTGACCGCTCGAGGGCGCCGCCAGGGGCAGCCAGATGCTGGTGCACTGGCCGGTGCAGGCGACCTTGGAGCCACTGTCCTGATCGTTCGTATAGAGCGTGTTCCCGTGGGAATCGACCAGGACGTCGCCCACTCCGCCCACGGTCTGCACCGAGACGGTGCCGCCGGAGGCCGCGTTGGTCGCTGCCGTTGAGCTGGAGTTGCTGGAGCTGTTGCTGCTGCCGCATGCGGCGAGCGCGATCGCGAGTATCGGAACGCTGGCGAGCACGAGGATAAAACGGCGGCTGTGACGCATGGGGTCTCCTTACCGTTTCTTCAGATCTCCGGGGGCTCCCTGGCGAGCTGACCCAAGTTACTACGCCATCGGCCCCCAGGGGAATTGTTTGCCGACCGGCCCGCGCGCTTCAGGGTGTCTTAGGTACCAGCCGAGCAAGCGCTCGACGTCACGGACGCCAGATCGACAATCCACGAGGCCCTGGAGCAGTCGCTTTTGGACGAGAAGCGACTACGAGCTAGTCGTCGGAAACCACCACGAAGCGACCCGAATCACAGGAGCCGATTGCGGGCCAATCGACTGGAGACCCTCACAGGGCCGCTCTTCAGCCCTTGAGGGTCGTTCAATGGCCTAGCAGGCGCTCGTACTCGTGCAGGCGGTGACCGAGATTCTCGTGCTCGGGCTGCTGGTTGCCCCGCGGGATGCTGCCCGCGTGGCCCTCGGCCGCATGCATGCTCTCTCGGCGCTGATCGAGCTGGCTCTGTTCGTCTCGATCCTGCTGGGCGCGTTGCCGTGCGCCGCGCTGCGTCTGTTTGCGGTTCGTCGTCATCGCTCCTCCTGTGAACCTCGCTTTGATTATCGGCAGTAGCGGATCGCGCGGGGATGACCAGACCAGGGGGCGGCCCGGCTATCCAATCACTCAACCTGAGTGACACCCGCGTAGTGGCTACGAACGGGCAAGCCCGCTGGATTGATTGCCCCGGAATCCTGGTGACCGCCGTTGAAGGCTCCCTAACGGCAGAAGTAGAAAACCCTCACATTTCGCCTAGCCTCGGTGCGCGGGATCGGCCAATGTCGCATCCAGAGTTCTTGAGAGCCATTCCGCATGGCCTGACTGGGATGGGACCCGAACGCGATCTGAGTTGCCGCCCCGTGCTCCGCTTCTCTGCCGCGGGCTGTTAGCGACTACCGCTTTGCATGGAAAGGGGCGGCGAGCGCGAGAACCCGATCCGCGACGGAGTTCGTCGCGGGGCGCTTGGAGCCGCTATGAGGCTCTGCGTCTTGGCTCAACCTCCTTGGCGACGTGGAGAAGGGAGACTTCGCGCAGCATCTGCAGCCTTTCCGGACGGAAGAAGTTTCTCCGTGCGATGTCGGCGGATTCGTCGGGGTAGATCTCTCCTGCCTCCAAGCGCTCGATCAGTAGCTCCGGCGTGATGTCGACGAGGACGATGTTGTAGGCGTCGTCGAGCACGCGGTCTGGCAGCGTCTCGCTCAGGCGGTCGCCGGTCAGGGCGGCGATCTGGCTGGCGAGCGACTCGACGTGCTGCACGTTGACTGTCGACCACACGTCGATGCCGGCATCCAGAACAGCGTCAACGTCCTCGTGGCGCTTTTGATGCTCGGTGCCGGGGCCATTGGTATGAGCCAGCTCGTCGATCAGGCACAGGTCCGGTCGACGCCGGGAGGATGCCCGGTAGGTCCATCTCCTCCAACGTCGCGCCGCGGTATTCGAGGCGTCGTCGCGGAAGGGTCTCCAGCCCATCGGCCTGTGCCAGCGTTTCGGCCCGCCCGTGCGGCTCGAGATAGCCGATCACGACTTCGCGGCCGTGGTTCTGCTCCTCGCGGCCCTCCTCCAGCATCTGGTAGGTCTTGCCGACCCCCGGAGCCATGCCGAGGAACACCGTGTGCCGGCCACCCGCACCTTTGGTCACCATGGGAGTACAGGCTTGCAGGATGCGAGCGGGTGACGCACCGCTGATACTTTGCGTTCGTGGACCGAAGCGAAGCACGTCGGCTGGCTCAGGCGCTGCGGGCTGAGTTGTGGTCTACGGCGAGCGACGAGCTGCTGCTTCGGCTGTCTGATCGTGGCGGGATGAATGTCGGGCTGAATCCACCGGATGAGACCGAGGATGAGGAGCTCGCGGAAGTGGTGTGGCGGGCGCTGCAGTCAATCGAGCTGGCCGAGGGCGAGTAGGCGGAGCGCCCGACTGCTCCCGGTCGCAGACCGCGGCGCGCCTCCCTTGGGCAAAAAAGCGGAAGTCTCGGCTGCTCGGACAGGGGCTCCCCAAGTAGCCGCTTTGGACGAAAAGCAGCTACGAGTGATACGACCGACTTAGCCCCCGGCGCCGTCGAAGGTGGCCGCGCCGGCTGGCCGCAGTACGGAGAAGCCCCCCGGTTAGCTAGCGGGGGCTTCTTCGCTTGCGCGAACCGAGCCTCATCGCGCTGGCCACGATTGCGCTCTTGACAGGCAGCCGGGACCCCTGAGAGAGTCGCCGTGTCGGCGGGTGCTGGGCCTGCCTCGAGCCTGGAAGGAATGGTGGGACATGATTCGCAGGATTGGCTTGGTTTCCGCGCTAGTGGCGTTGGGGCTCGCGGCAAGTGCCGCCCCTGCCACGGCGTCGGTGACGCTCGGCAGCGCTCTGGCGACGGAGCCCAACGGCACCACCTCGTGCTCAGCGACCGGCTCATCTCGTGGCTGCCTCGCTGTCGACACGTTCCTTCCGGGCCGCGAGGTTGTAGCTCCGTCCACCGGGCAGATCACCAGTTGGCACGTTCGTCTCGGCTCCGGGACGCAGGCTCAGTCGATACGCCTCCGCATTCTGCGGCAGACCAGCGCGACCGAGTTCCAGATCCTCTCCTCGGGCCCGCTTGAGGACATCCCCGCCGGCGCCGGCACCTACGCGTTCACTTCACAGCTGCCGATCGCCCCCGGTGACCAGGTCGGGCTGGAGGCCGGCTCTGGGACGGATATCGAGTGGCGCGCACCGCTCCCCGGCGCGCAGAGCTCCGAATACGGTGCGCTCCCGGATAACCAGTTCACGACGGGTCCGCCGACCTTCACCAATCCCGATTTTGAGCACACCTTCAACGTTGTGTTGGATCCCACCAACACCTTCACCGTCGGCACGGTCACCCGCAACAAGAAAAAGGGCACGGCCACGATCGCGATCAATGACATAACGAACCCCGGTGAGCTGACCGGCTCGGGCAAGAGCGCCAAGGTCTCATCCGCTCGGGCCGTGTCGAGCAAGTCGGTTGGCGCGGGGTCGGCCCAGCTCGTGATCAAGGCGAAGGGGAAGAAAAGGAAGAAGCTGAACCAGAAGGGCAAGGTGAAGCTCAGCGTGGCGGTTACCTACACCCCGACCGGAGGCGACCCCAACACCCAGTCCGTGAAGGTGAAGCTGAAGAAGAAGCTCTGAGGCTCGTCGACTACTGCTTTGGACGAAAAGCAGCTATTGCCCGTATCCCTGACTCACGGTCAGGAAGGGGCTTAGTCGCGGCTTCGGATCAGCCAGGACGTGCCGCACTCGACGCAGCCGATCCAGGTGCCGTAGCGGGTGTACTCGATCAGCCGGAGACGCATCGGATCCGCATGCGTGCACCCGTCCGCGGGGGCCAGATCGGGACGGGGATGCACCTGTGCTGCGGTTGAACCGCTTCTTCTGGGGGTCACTGTGTCAGCGTCGCGAGGAGCTGGCTAGCGAACGGGAAGTTCCATACAAGGGCTGGGCAAAGGACGTGCTTTCCGGTCTTACTTTCACCTGATCTTTCGGAAATCCTTCTCCGGTCTTTCAGGAACGAGCCGAGGATCGCTCAGACAATCCCCCGCACTTGGAGGCATCAGATGAACAACGAGCAGACCGACCGAGATGACAACTACCTCGCCGCCCAGATCCGGCTGGACGCACATCGCGCCTGGCGGAGAGCCAGGTCACCCCTGCGGATGAGCGCGGCCAGGGAACAGAGTCACGGCCGAGCCAGGAACGGCGCAATCCCCCGCAGGCATCTCCCCCGAGGCACACTTGCCGCCTGAGGTGACTGTCGTCACCGGCGCGAGAAGCGAGCGCCAGGTCGAAGAGGTTCCTTTCCATGCTGAGGAGGCGGGAGAAGCACGCAAGCGGTCGCGACTCCCTTTGCGTGAATGCAGCAACTGAGTCGCTCGGAGACTTAGCCGACAGATAGCCGCTTTGGACTAGAAGCAGCGCTTCTCGCGGTGACGGCGGCCTCTCACTGACCCGCCAGTGATCGGCCTTCGACCCGTTAGACCGGGGGGCGGGCGTCCGCCGCGTTCTCACACCAACGTGGTCTTGGTCACACCTCCGAATCCCGCCACGAGTGATCCCCGTATCCCGATCAGACAGCGAACAGCAGCGATGAGGCTTTGCTGCTCGGAAGACCGACGAGCAAGGAATGAAGATGAAGGGACCAGCGGTGACACTCACGAATGGGCGCTACGAGATTCGAATCCCAACCGGAGGGCAGCTCGTCCTCGCCGATCCGCCTGAGGCCGGCTGGCGGCTCGAAGGCCCTCGGACGAACGGTCCACGAGCGCTGCGCCGTTCTCCCCGCGTCTGACTTCGAAGTTCGCGGGGGCCGGGGCGGCCGCACGCTATAGGCGCTTTGGACGAGAAGCGGCGATGTTCGAAAATCACTCCTCTACGCGTTGAAGGGGGACTCGGGCCACTTCTCGGGCTCGCTCGTCCGCATCGCGACGTAGCACCGAACGTGGAACTTGCCGACTGGCTCAAAGGCACCTTCAACGCTGCCGGCCTCTAGCTCGGTTTCGTTCTCCGCGACTACGCCCGCGTCGGTTTCTCGGAGGGCAACGATCTGCTCGCGGTACTCAAATAGCTTTTCGCAGTGGTTACAACGAAGCGAGGGCATGGCCTGACACTAGCCATGCAGCAATGGGTTCTCTTGACAGTCCCGGTCGGCGCGAAATAGTCTCGCCCTTCGTACCAAGGGTTCCCCAGGAGGAGGCAACAGCCATGCGTAGGGCTCTGCTCGCAGTAGGTGCAATGGGGCTGTTCGGGTCGCTGACCCTGGCGCCCTCAATGGCATCCGCCAGCTCCACAGTCGGGGCGGCTGATCTAAGCGGGACTCCGATTGAGCAATGCGGCGCGAGCCCCGGCGATCCGTGCAACTTCGTCCCCCTCAACACTCCCTCGGGAGCCCAGGAGCCCGGCTCGCCCATCACGGGGGTGGTCACCTCACTCAGGATGCGGACCACTGGTCCCGCGGCAACCTTGATGATCCGGCCCGTTCGGCTCATCACCGGCCTCACCTTTTTGAATGTCGGGCCTGAGGTGGCCTTTCCGGTAACCGCCGACGGGACTGGCGCCGGCCACATAACGCAGGCGACCGGGGTTCGTATGCCGATCTCCGCAGGAGACCGCCTGGGCATCGGCTACACGCTCCCAATCGGAGGCGGTCCGCAGCTTGGAGTGATTAGTCCGTCGGCGGCGTGCGGATATTTGCAGGGACCCGGAGCCGACCACCCGGTGGGAACGCAGAAGACGTACATCACCAACGGGAGCTGCAGCGCCGAGCTCCTCCTCCAGGGCACGGTTGAGGCCGATGCCGACCGGGACGGCTTCGGGGATGAGACCCAGGATCAGTGCCCAACGAATGGGGCAACCCAGGGTCCCTGTCCTGTCACGCCGCCGACGAAGAAGAAGAAGTGCAAGCACAAGAAGAAGCACAAGAGCGGAGCGGTGATCGCCAAGAAGTGCAAGAAGAAGCACCACTAGGCGAGGTGGCCGGCAGCCTTTGCTGGGCGTCGTGAAGTAGCCGCTTTGGACGAGAAGCGACTACCGCTTTGCATGGAGAGCGGAGGTCAAGCGGGATAGGGTCCGCCAGATGGACATATCCACCCACCAATGGGAACGCGACAGGGCTGCCAAGGATGTCCGACGAGACATGCAGTCCTACCTACCGCCGCGAACGCTCTTCGCCATCGTGCCTCCTCCTTGCTGCGCGCGCTGAGCAGCGGGTTCGTGCGCCACTCTGCAGGATAATCCGTCGATCACGCGGACGAGATCCCGACTCCTGCTGCCTCCGTCATCATGAATCGCGCATGAACAAGCCGCGCATCTTCCTCGGATCTTCGGGCAAGCAGGCCAAATTGCTCAAGGCGATCACGCGCGGGCTCGAGGACGTCGTCGACGTCGAGCCCTGGACGACCACGTTCAACCCGGGCCGGTCCACCCTCGACCGGCTCGTCGAGCTCTCCCAGGAAGTCGATTTCGCCGCGTTCGTGTTCGCCCAAGACGACTGGACCACGACGGATGCGTCCGAGTCGGGCCAGGCGGCGCCGCGCGACAACGTGGTGTTCGAGGCCGGGCTGTTCGGCGGCGCGCTCGGCATCCGGCGCACGTTCATCCTCCACGCGAACGATTCGAAGCTGCCGAGCGACCTGCTCGGGCTGACCTCCGTCCGCTACGAGCCGGCCACCAGCGCGGCCGAGGTTCGCTCGATCAACCAGAAGCTCCGCAAGGCGATCGAGACCGAGGGTCGCCGCGGAGCGGTCGAGGGGCTTTGGTGGCACCTCTCGCTGACCCCGCGTAACGAGTTCGAACCGACGGCGGTGAGCCTCGGGAGCATCTCGCGGGACCGCGACGGTGGCCTCAACGTGACCGGCCGGTCCTGGCAGGAGGACGGCACCCTGTCGGCCCGTTACTGGAGCGAGGCTGTGAAGGAGCGCAGGGATCCGGCCGGCATCTTCTACTTCTGGAAGGGCGAGCGCCCTCGGGACCCGAATGCCCCGCTGCTCGAGGGCACCGGCGAGCTCAGGCTCGAAACCGCCGACCGCGGCACCGGGTACTTCACGACACGGTCGGAACGCGACCCCGGGCTGTATCCCCGAACCGCCGGCGTCTACCTTCGAGCCGACCCCTCAGACCTCCAGGTGCTGGAGGGCGGGAGCGAGGAGGAGCGGGCGGAGCTGTTCGAGCGCCTCCGGGAGTGGAAGTCGGCCGCGAACGCATTCTGAGCACCGACCGCGTAGCGTGAACGCCATGATGCGGCTCACGATCGGAGCCGTCAGCGGCTCTCGGGCGGCGAGTCGCAGTACGCCGGGTTCGTGAACGATGACTTTCGCTCGTGGCCCCCGCGCTTGTTCAACGCGCAGTGCTCCTTTCGCGTGAAAGCGGCAGCGAAGCACGCCGCCGAGAACAAGTAGCTCACTACCGCTTTGGACGAGAAGCGGCGCTTTGCATGAAAAGCGGCGGTCCCACCCAACCGACCGTCTGACAAGAAGCCGTTTCTCGTTCGTGCACTTCTTGAGCAAGGGCGGCCGCCCGCTGTCCGGTAGGTCCAGCCGACCTCAGATCAATCTCACCTCAACTAGGTGATGTGGCCGGCACTCCCATCATCCACTCTCAACTAGACGGCCGAACAATCAAGCGACCTCCGAATGGAGGCAAGAAGGAGTCAGGACATGACCGAGGCAAATGCACCAGTTCTCGAAACGCTTGTGAAGATGAACGAAGGGACGGCCGAGGCCGCCGGCCTAGATGCCGAGACCTACATGCTGGTGCGGATCGCCGCACTGGCGTCGATCGGCGCGCCGCCAGCCTCGTACCTCATGAACCTCGGGGTGGCGTCTGAGCTCGGCGTCAGCGAGGAGCAGGTGCAGGGTGTCCTGATCGCCATCGCTCCCGTGATCGGATCGGCGCGGGTGGCCTCCGCCGGCAGCGCCATCGCGCGCGCCCTAGGTCTCGCCACCGCGGTCGTCGAGGAGTCCGAGATGGAGGCGGGCGCCTGACAAGCACAGCTCGATCCTGGTTTCCGGATCGCCGGGGCGCGACCTCCATAGAGGAGGTTGAGCCGTGACATCAGAGCAGAGCGCAACTTGAGGGCCCGTCGCCGCCGGAGGCACCGCGTGTATCGCGTCGTCCGTGTGGGTTGGCACCGTCGACGCCTGCTGCTGATCGCCAACCTCGTGCTCCTCGTGTGGGGCGTGGCCGCCGCGGTGGTGGCAATCAAGGCCCTGAGAAAGCGAAGGCACCCCCCTCCAACAATCCACCCCGCCCCAGCGACGCCGCAGCCGGAGCAGTCGAGCGCAAACACGCAAGATGTCGCTGGTTCGGAACCAGCCGCCGAGAAACGCTTGTAAACGCCATACGCCGGCAGTCTGCCCCTGTAGGCGACGGTCGGTGGCCGCCGCTTTGGACGAGAAGCCGTCCGCTGCCTGACTGGGTTGCACCCAAAGAACTCCCAAAGAAAGGAAGGACAAGGATGCTTGGACACAAGAAGACCGCGTCGGACCACCTTCAGGACGCGATCAACGACCTCAAGGAAGCTCGCAACGCGACCGAGGAGGACCTTGGCTCCACGATCGACGCGGCAATCGACAAGGCCGTCGAGGCGCTGGAGAAGCTCAAGGAACGCGTCGGCTCTTCCAACTGATTGACGGCGGGCGGCTCCCGCCCAGCTGCTTGACACGGATTGCCTGATAGCGGTGGGTCGCGTTGTTGAGGTTGACTGCCGTGCCATGGAAACCTGCCGAGCGGGAAACCCGCTCGCAGAAAGGCCGACGTGCTGAGCCTGGCGTTCACCGTGGCGGCGATCGCGCTGCCCGATTCGATCAATCCGTCGCTGATCTTCAGCTCCCTTTATCTTGTCGCCGGGCCGCATCCGCGACGGCGCACCGCGACGTTCGCGATCACGGCGTTCGTCGTCACCTTTGCCGGCGGCGCGCTGATTGCGCTGGGTCTCGCGGATCTCGTTCGGTCGCTGCTGCCGAAGCCCAGCGCCGAGCTCAAATATGGGCTGATCGTCGCGGGTGGGGTGGCCCTGATCGTGGGTGGCGTCGGGATCTGGGTCAAACGCGAGGGGCTGGCGGATCGTCAACCGCCTGAAGCGAAGAGGAGCCGCGGCGCGGGCCAATCGGCGGCTCTGTTGGGAGCCGGCATCGCCGGTGTCGAGCTGCTGACGGCATTCCCGTACTTCGCCGCCATCAGCATCATCGTTGGCTCGGGGGTCTCCTCGCCGGGCAAGCTCTTCCTGCTCGGCCTCTACAACTTTGTTTACGTCCTGCCGCTGATCGGCATCGCCATCGCCTGCGCGGTGATGGGCCCGCGTGCCGCCGGCTTTCTCGGCCGGATCCGGGACAGCGTGCTGAGCCGCTGGCCCATTGTGGTCGCCCCTCTGGCTGTCGTTGTCGGCCTGGGGCTGACGGCTTTCGGAACGTTGCGGCTTACGGTTATCTGAGGCGCCGAAAATCGCGGTCGCCGACCTACTAACGCGCAACGCTGAGTGGCCCGAGAGCTCCAACACCGGGGCGGCAGCGCCAAGCCTGAGGACCAAACACCATGGACCGTCTGAGAGTTCTGTTGTAGATCAATAGGCATACAGGTTGCGCGCGGCTGGCGACCACGGACGGCCGGGGCCGAACTTCACCCGATCTGCATGATGCGCTGATCGGAGATCCCGGGTTTGATCGGCCCTTGCCTGCGCGAAATCACGCAGCTGAAGGCGGCCCCTCCCGGGACTCCGTCGACCCGAGATAGAAAGGAGCCCAAGATGCCGGGGCAAAAGGAGAAGGACCTCGAGAAGAAGGAGAAGGACCTCGAGAAGAAGGCAAAGGACCTCGAGAAGAAGGAGAAGGACCTCGAGAAGAGGGCCGAGAAGGAGCTCGAGGCCGCGATCGAGGATCTTGATGAGGCCCGCAAGGAAGCCGGAGCTGAGGTTCGCACCAGGATCGATTCTGCAATCAGCCGGACGCGTGAGGTCCTGGATCAGCTCCGCACGGAGGTTGAGCAACGCGCCAGCCAGCTGAAGGAAAGCGCCGAGGACCACACCGCAGAGTGGCAGCGCATGCTTGAGGACGCGAACGATGACGTCAGACGAGAGCTTGGGGTTCGAGCCGTTCGGGTCCAGCGATCTACTGAGGCCTTGGCAGCGATGTCGAAGGAAATCGTCAAACAGGAGGGAGAGCTCCTCAAGCAGCAGCAGTAGTCGGCACAGACCCGTTGGAAGCGCTCCCTTCCAGGCGGAAGGGAGCGCTCACAGTCGGCCTCCGCCAATAGACGGCCTTCGCGACTCGCTCGGTCAGGTTCTTGGGCTGCCGGTTCGAGCCAGTTCAAGCCAAGGCTTCCGGCCCCGATTTTGCGGGTCTCTCGAACGCCTGCATGACGCCCCCGATCGCGAAGCAGAGCGCGCCGGTAAGCGTCCCCCAGTTCGCGATCGTGATATTGACCTGCTGCATCGTCTCAGGCCTGGTGAAGGCGGCGATGGCGGAGATCATGAAGAGGATCGAGCCGATCTGATTGACCGACACGATTCCCCAGCCGAGATCGCGCCTGCGGAGGCAAGGTCGAAAGCGGTGGCAGATCTCAGCCATCGCCAGATGCCCGGAGAGCAGGAACAGCGCACAGCCGACAACCTCGGGCCTCCAGATCAGGCGGTTGACGCCGTGCGTGCCGAGCCCCTTCTATGAAGGAATTGACCAGGCTGACCCCAAACGCCAGCGTCCCCAAGAAGAGGACGAATGTGCTCAGCCAATCGATCCGTCCCGGCTCATAAGACCACCAGCGCCACTGCTCCGCTACCAGTCCTCCGCTGGCGTCGATGCTGCGTGGCGCATTGATCGCCCCCAACAGTGAGGTGTAGGCCCCGGTGGTGAAGAAGACCCCACCGACCAGGTAGATCGAGGCCGCAGTAGACGCATTACCTGACCCAAGCTGCGCCACGATCGCGCCGAGAGCGAACAGCGAGCCGCCGGTGATGAACGCCCCGGAAGCCACCCAATTGATGCGCCGCAAGCGCCGGTCTAGGGCCGCAGAGCCACGCGCGGCCCGGCCCTGGCGCTCTGCATCCATCGGAAGGCCGATCTCGCCTCGCTTCCGCGCTCGCCGGGACTCCCAGACCGCTTCACCTTTGCCGGACAGGCGCCACCTGACCCGACTCGTGAATGGGCCCGCGCCGCCAGCCTCGTGCCGCCGCCAATCGGCGGCCCCATGAATGGAGCCGGCGTTTTGCATCATCGATGGGAGCCGCCCCTCGCGCGAGCCCGGCCCTGCGGACCCGGGCTCCCGCGACTCGGTCAGGTCCTCGTGCCTACGTCCGCCGGCTCATCGGAGCCGAAGACGATCAGTCCGTAGACGATCCAGACGCAGAGGGCAAAGATCCCGAGCTCCCAGAAGGGGTGGGAACCGCCCATCGACAGCAGGGCCCCGATCGCCCCGAGGCTGCCGGCGATCACTCCGATGATCCGGCCCCAGGCGTTGCCGGCCATCAGCGAGAACCCTCCGGTCAGCTGGATCACGCCGAGGATGATCAGCGTCCACCCCATCGCGTGCAGGTTGGTGAGGATGTAGCGCGTGTCGTTCGAGTAGAAACTGGCATTGGCAACCGCGCCGATGCCGTAGATGATGTTGAGCGTGCCGACGATCAGCAGCAGGATCGCCACGAAGACGACTCGACCAGCACCTCTCATTTAGTGCTCCTCTCTGGTTGGGCCGCCACCGACGACCGTGTCCGGCCGGCCAAGACCAATGAGTCGGCTGGCCGTGTTCAAAGCTGGCAGCAGTCCGAACCGACCGCATCGTCCGATCGGGGTGATCTTCAGTCCGGCTGCGGAGGCCTAGCCCGTGTCTTCTGAGTCGGTCACCACGCGGTAGGTGATCGCGAGAGCGGCGATCAAGACAACCACGAGCACGATCAGTCCGATCCAGCCGATGAACAAGAACATGGCGAGGATGGCAAGAACGGCCAGAGCCACGCCTAGGACAAGGGGAATGCCGATCAGGTCCGAGTCGGGCGGAGGGCCCCAGCGGGACCTGCGCTGATTCTGTTTGGGAGATTCCTCCATCGAGGCCCCTCCTGCCAGGTCGGGAGCCTTGCTCACGGCTTGTAGTTGCTGAAGGCGCCGCCGACCCGGTCGTAGGTGTTTCCGAGCTCGTCCTGGGTGATCTTCGCGTGGCCGTTGTCCGGCGTGAGGGTCAAGTCCTTCTCGAGGACAAGGGTCCGGAACTTCCAGCCCGGGGCGGGCTTCAGCCGACCGCCGAGGTCCTTCAGGCTTGCGTAGGTCTGGTTGGGGTCTTCGATCAGGCTGGCGGACTTCATCGCCCACGAATCCCCGTCCGGGTCGTCGAGGATGAAGGCCGGCGAGCCCTTGTTGATGCCGAACTGGGTGTCGCGCTCGACGCTGATCGGCTTGTAGGCGACGCTTTCGTGCTTGCGCATCTCCTTGGGCACGTCCAGCCACGTCACCCAACGCGCCTTCAACCACGTGAAGACGGTCTCGGAGCGGCTCGGCCACGCGAGCACCGCGTTCACGATGGACGTCTACGCTGCCAGCGTGCCAGCGCTTGAGGAGGAGACGGCAGCAAAGGTTGCGGCGCTGCTCGACTGAGCCCGCGCGTTAGCAATCCGTTTGCAAATCGAGCGGTTGCGCCCCGTGTAGAGGGCCGAGATTTGGCTTTGGCATGGGAATAGGGCCGGTAGCTCAGCTGGTCAGAGCAGCGGACTCATAATCCGTAGGTCGGAGGTTCGAGTCCTCCCCGGCCCACTAGAAAGCTCCTGCTAGACCGCGGTTTCGGTTTGTGCCGGGTCGCAACTTGGCCCCAAACCTGGCACCACGGGAAGCGGGTTAGGGTGCAGATCGGCGCGGTCGTCGCGGGTTGCCTTGCAACTTCCCTCGGGGCCGCGCCGTTTCGCGTACGGGGATCGCCCGTGGCTAGGCGGGTCAAAGCCCACTGGCCGTCCTGCCGGATCTGTGGCTCGACCCACAGCCCCTCTTTCAGAGGCGACGTGAGCGCTTGATCAGAGGCGCCCCCGACGAGGTCGAGACCTGGCGCTGTAGCTGCAAGCGCCGGCGGGAGGTGCGGCGCCGGATCTGAGCTCTCTCAAGACGCCTCCCGGCGAGGACCTTCTCTCGACCCTCCGCCCCGGTGACGGCCAGATAGGAAAACGGATGTGAGAGCGATCCGAGCGGAGGACATTCCCAGATCCCTTATGCCCCGTCGCAGTGCTCCTCGGAGCAGGGCAGACGAGTCGAACGGTCGCAAGACCTGCGCGGTAAAGCTGCACCTGGGCGCGTGAGAGACTCGGGCCTCGTCCAACACGGATACCTCAGTCCCGGTCGATGGTCGTGCTGTCCCCCTTCGTAGGGGGCAGTACGCCCCGAGCCAGCCGTTGTCCTCGAACCCAATCGATGGGGGAAGAACCCTCGGCCATTCAGGTTGGAACGAGCCGACGGCGATTGCCGAGGCGAGCGACTGATTGAGCGAAGTGCGCGAAGAAAGGAAACGCTGGCTGGTCTCGTTCGAAGCCTAACTAATCCGTCCGCGGAGCAGCGAACAATGAAGACGTGAATTCACCTGCAAACAACCGGTATCTCGCCGAGCGAGGTCGCGTACAGCAAAAGCCCGGCAGCCGATCCGGATCGTCAGCTTCGAGTGCTGATGACCTCGGACCTACTCCGACAGCCCGGCGGCTTCGAGGGTGACGAAACGCCGCTGGAGATGATCGGCGCGGGCGCCGAGCTGCCGATGCCACGGTAGGAGATGCTCTGTGTATAGGACGGGGAGTAGGGCCCGTGGAGCCGGACGACCTGGGCGGCGAAAGTCCCGTCCGCCTCGGCGACCCGGTAGGAGATCACGGTCCCGTCGACCGGGGACGTGGCGTTCGCGGGTTCAGGCAGCGTCCTCTGAACTGTCGTCGTAGCGGTGCCGATCGAACAGGAGTTGCAAACCTGGCCGAGCAAAACCGGGAAGAAGCTTGCGGTCAGCGGGCTGCCGACCTGGACCGTCTTGGCCTCGGCACTGGCGCAGGCGGTGACAGCCACCACCGTGAGAGCGGCGAAGATCGCGACGTATCGCCGAACCGGGTTCTCCCTCTCGGCCATGGCCTAAGCAGTATCCGCTCATTCGACGTGGCGCATGACCCCGAATCTGGGGCAACCCATGTTCCACTCCGAGGCGTCAGCTCAGCGCGCGCTCGCTTCCGCTCATCGTCCGGAGCGGCAGTCAGGCGCCGAAGCGGAGGCGCCCCTTTGGGAATCCAGCACTCTCCTTCCGCTGTTGGGTGGTGCGGCTGCCTCCCGCGTCCCGCTCTGCTTCCGCGGGAGCTATGGCCGGCTGCGGCCGTAGAGGTCGTGCGCCCTGACCCACTCTGCGACGACGATCGCCCAGCCGAGTGACAGCTCGCCGCAGAGCACCGTTGCCGCGACGATCTCGGTGAGCTTGCGGACCTTCCCGGTCCCGTAGCAATCAAGCAGCTCCAGGCATTCGCGCTGGGTGGCGAGCCCCGTGCCGCCGCCGTAGGTGGCGACGATCAGCGATGGGAGCGTGATCGAGGCGTAGTAGTCGCCGTTGGGGAGCAGCTCACTGAAACCCAGGGCCGCTGAGGATTCGGCGACATTGGCTGCGTCCTGGCCGGTGGCGATGAAAAGCGCGGCGATTCCGTTGGCGGACTGCAGGCCGTTGTTGTTCACCCCGGACATGAAGCCACCCAGGTTCGACACCTGGCGCGCCCGGAACAGCTCGGCGCCGCTCGTGTGCATTTGCTCCTCGATCAGGGCGGCGGGAATCGTCGCCTCCGCAACCACCCGCTTGCCCCGCGTGCGCAACATGTTGACCTGCGAGCTCTTCTTGTCGGTGGCGAAGTTCGACTCCAGATAGAAGTTGGTGATGCCGTCGTAGTTGGAGGTGATCCACGCGCACGCCGCGGCGGTCGCCTTGCCCGTGAGGTTCTGGCCCGCGGCGTCGCCTGTTGTGTAGTCAAAGCGCGTAAATAGGATCCGGCTGGCTGAGTACTGCTCGATGCCGCGCAGCCGGCCGGTACGGGTAGTCGTCTCGGCCGCCCGCTTGATCTCGGCGAAGTGCTCGGTGAGCCATTCCCCGAACGCTCGTGCCTCGCGCGCGCTCTCGAACACGAAGGCGGGGGCGCGCTGCATTGCGTCGTCCAGGATCGTCGTCTTCACCCCGCCGGCTTCGCGCAGTGTCTTCATGCCGCGGTTGTAGCTCGCAACCAGTGTGCCCTCGCTGGTGGCCAAAGGAACGTAGAACTCGCCCTGTGCGTACTCCCCGTCAACGAGCAGGGGGCCGGCGATCCCGACCGGCACCTGCGCGACCCCAGTGAAGTGCTCGACGTTGCCGGGGAGAATCGATGGATCGAAGGAGTAGTGGGAGACGTGCTCCAGTCCCGCGCCCGTCTGCTCACGTAAGAAGGCCCGGCGCGCTTCCGCGGCCTCGGGCGTGTAATCGTTCTCGCGATCGCGCGGGATCTTCTTGCGCCGCGCCCCGGGAATCGTCATTGCCTCTGCTCCTTGCGTGTCGGGTGTGTTCCACGTCGCCCGAGTGTGACGCGCCGGATCTCGCTAGATGCCCGTGGTCGCTACGGACAGCGGGTCCGTGCCCTCCGCGGATGCCAGGTCTCGCCGTGCGCGTGATGATCGTGGAGCAGTTGGAGACACCAACTGGCGTATGTATCGGAAAGAGGTGGTGTAAATGGCAGTCGCAGAGAGGTCAGTAGAGCTGTCCGACCAGGTCCTCACGGAGATCAAGGAAGGGCAGGAGGCCGCGATCCAAGCAGTTCGCAACTTCACCGAGACCGTCGACAAGACGCTCGCCAACGCGAGCCCGTCCCAGGCCGAGCAGATCGTCGACTCCGCGCTGAAGATGGCGGACCAGCTAGTCGAGACCCAGTACACGTTCCTGAAGAAGGTCGTCCACAGCGCCGGCGAGTCGTTGGGCGTCGAGGGGTCCAGCGAAAGAAAGGAGTAGGGCGCCGGGGGCTCAGCGCCAGTCATTTCCGAATCACAGTTGAGGCCGTTTGGGACGCTCCGAGGCAACCAGGCGGCCGTCCCGGCTTGCCGGGCTTCAACTGAGGACCTCGATCGCTCCGCGCACCAAGAGCAGCGCGCCGACCACGAGCGAGGCCGTTACGGCGATCTGACGGGCGTCCTTGATGAGCCATGCCTTGAAGCGCGCCACCGCACTGACGGTCCCCTCCGGGGCCAAGGCAAAGCCGATGAGCGGAAGCTCGACTCCTGCGTGTGGTGCGGTCACGAGCCTTCGATCCGCTTACCCGCTTCCGTACGCCAACGTCAAGATGCGGAGAGCAGCGGAGACTTAGGAGCCGACGCGCCCCCAGGGACCTTCGATAGGGGAGAAGGGAAGGGACGCGCCGGCGTCTCTTCAAGTGTAGACCCGGCCCGTTTTTGACATCGCTAGCCGCTCTACGGGCGAGGTGGAACTAGACTGCGCCAATGGCTGCCGCGATCGCGCTCCGTCCCGAGTCGGAGCGGGGAGCGGAGATCCTCGACGAGCTTGAGGTGCAATTCAACATCCAGCCAATGCAGGTGATCGACGACGGCACCCGTCGTTATCACCTCGATGCGAAAGATGCTGAGGTCGATGCCTTCGACTCGATGCTCGACAAGGTCGACCCGAACTGGAGCCACCACCTGACGAATTGGCGCGGCGAACGTCGGAACTACCCACCCGGCGACTGATCCGCGTCGAGGACGAGGAGAACCAATGAGCCGACGCGCCTCAATTGGAGAGGAGAGACGCGCCGGCGTCAGTTCCGAAGTCTACGCCCGCGCCCGTCTTTGACTCAGCGAGCGTTGAAGACCGCCGGGTAGTCCTCCGTCCCTTCCCCGGAACTAGAACCGGTGGGCAACACGGATGCCGCTTACCCGATTACGGGAGGAGACTTGAATTCACTCCCCGTACGAGGGGCGAACAACCTGGGAGGTAATCCCATGATTCTCGTCACGACGTACAAGATCAAGCCGTTCCTCAGCAAAGAGGAGACAAAGGAGGTGCTGGACGTTTTCGCCAAAGAGGGCGCGGGACCCGGCGCCACAGCGCACTACGTGGCTGCCGACGGCAGCCACGGTTTGGTGATCTCCGAGACCGACGACGTGGAGGGCGCGTATCGGAACATTCTGAATTACACGCAGTGGGTTGAGTACGAGACCACGGTGATGCTGACGGTTGAGCAGGCCGTGCCGCTCATCGCGGACTCGATTGCCTGACCTAAGTCCTTGACGCCCTGGTGTGTGTAGTGGGCCACCAGGGCGTCACAGGAGGGCGGTTCTTTGATGTGGCGCAGCGAATAGACCGCCGGGTAGCTGCTTTCCATGCAATGCAGCGGTGCTGCTTTTCGTCCAAAGCAGCTATTCCGAGAACCCGGCGGCCTCGAGGGCCTCGCCGCCGTCCTGAAAGAACGTGATCCGCTGGACCTGTCCGTTACGAAACGACCAGAGCCAGGCGAATCGCGTCGGGAGTTCGATTCCGTCGCGGCCGCGGCTATAGGTCGTGATCGGCGTGATGACCAGATCGCCAGCCTCGATGAACTCCGGCTCAAAGCGCACCGATTCCCAAATTCCGGCGAAGTCCTCGGCGAACTGGGGAATGTCATCGCGCCCGTATACGCCTTGTTCCGGGCTAAGTGAACGCGAGAAATCGAAGGCGAAATCGGTCGTCGAGTCCTTCATCGCGGCGGGAATGTCCCAGCGATCCAGCGCCTCGATGACGCGACGAGCGACCTCGACGTTCTCCTCCGACATCGGCTACGCAGTATCCCGCGAGGAGTGCTGCTTTCCATGCAAAGCAGAAGTCCCGTCGTGGTACCGCTTTGGTACCCACCGCATCGTCCTATATGTCCAGCCCGTCTACGAATGGAGACACGTAGAACGATTTGGACGCTCGCGGACGCATAGTCGCCCAATGCCTGTCGGCTGGGGGCCGAAAGGTCGCTGGTTCAAATCCAGTCGCCCCGACTATTCCCGGCTCGGGCCGAGACCCGGAAACCTTACGCTGTAGGCCCCGGCTGCCAAACGCAACTGTCTTCCGTGGTACCGCTCGCGGTAGTTCGGACGGTTCATCCAGGCACGGAAAGCGGGGAGCCCATCCAGCGAGGTATCTCGCCGCTCCGACACGGCGCTCAGTCGTAGTGCCGCAGTGACTTCCACAGTGCCGACCACGGTCGACGCTCGGTACTGCAAGTCCAGACTGATCTGCCCTGCTCATCGTTGTTCAGGCCAAAGCCGTTGTCGATCCGCGCCCGCACGCGGCAGCCGCGAAAGTAACGTCGTGTTTCAGAGGGGTCCAAACCGACCACAACAGCTGTCATGTCCGCGTCAGGAGGCGGCCCCCAGAGCGCCCAGCCGTTATGGCCGCTGTAAGGCGTGGGCAGGCCTCGGGCCGGACCGAACTTGGAGATCGCGCCCGCTTCGCCGTAGTTCTCGGTGAAGATCGCGGTCTTCTGTCTCCGAGCGGGCGGAAGCGAACGGTAGGCAGCTGCGACGGAGTCCACGAAGCGCGGCCAGCCGACCATCTCCCCGGCATCCGGATTCACTGCCATGACCACGCTGCCCTGAAGCTGGTCAGCAGGCAACAGCGACAGCCCAATGACGGCACTGATAGCGGCCGTCACGACTACCGCCGCTCCTACGGATGCGACTCGCAAAGGCCGCTGGAGAGTCCAGCCCTCTACTCGAACCGAACCTGCTGCAAGCAGCACGGGGTAAAGACCGGCCACGTAATAAGCCTTGCCGCCAACGACGATGAACAGTGGGATCAAAGCGAGATAGGCGACGGCGAAGCAGCGCAGCGAGCGCAGTTGCGGATCGCGCAGTAGAGCCACCAAACCCCAAATCCAGATCGGTGCGAGCAGAGGCCCCACCAGGAGAAGCTGGAACGGAATAAATCCGGGTCGCCCCCCTTGGTCACCGCTGCTCGCAATCGAATTGGCCAGTTGCTCCTGGGGCAGGCCATGGGAGATCTGCCAGAGACCGTAAGGAAGCGCGCCGAGGAAGCCGAGCACGAGGCCGGCGGCAAACCACCTCGAGCGAAGCACATCGCGGGGCCCAAGAAATACGAGCGCCAGAACCACGGCACCGATCACCGCACCTATCAGCGACTTGTTCAGCAAAGCCAGCCCTAGTACTGCGCCTGCCGGCAGCCACAGGCGCGTGTTCCCAGTGCGAAGCAGTCGCACGATCAGCAGCGAGACGATCGCTGTGGCGCAGACGTCATAAGTCGTCGTAGTCAAGAAGTGCCCAGTGACCAGGCAAACTGCACCCGCGGCCCAGCACGCGGCCGCCAGCGTCTGTGCCCGGCGCCCGCCACCATGCTCACGTGCCAATAGGCCTGTCGCGAGCGTCGTCACACCAGAGGCCAGGATGGCCGGAGCCCGAAGCACGAGCAATGAGCTAGGCGCCAGGGCGTTCATCGCATGGGCCAGCAAAGGTGTCAGCAGTGGCTGGTCTGGATAACCCCAGGCCGGGTGGCCGCCGGCGGCGATGAAATAGAGCTCATCGCGGTGATAGCCATAGCGCCCGGCCGTGAGGGCCAGGGCGAGCATGGCGAGCGCGGCTACGAAGAGAAGGGCCTGCAGGGCGACTGGCTTTACGGTGAGAGTTGCCCGGCCGCCATCACCAGTCGTGAATTCCGGATTCGTCCGCTTCAACTCAACGGATTTTCGTCGTCTCGGAACCGACGTGTCGAGGATGTCTCACGTCAACGCCTCTCTCGGCGTCTACTCGGTTGCCAACGCTCCTCCTTTTGCGCGAGAAGCGAGCGTCAGGTCAAGACCGCTGCTTTCCATGCAAAGCAACACCCCAGTCCGGTTTAGGTAGAGCTCTTCTCCTCTCCCCTTCAACTGCTGGCGGGTATAGGGGTCGCCTGAACCCGGACACTTCGGAATTGCGGGGAACTACTCGAGTTCGGTGATCAAACTAGCGTTGAACCCGATATCGGAACGCTGGCGCAGGTAGTAGCTGTCGCGCAGCTGCTCGTAGGCACGCCGGTCGGTCGTGGGCCGAGAGGCGACACTTTTCCGTACGCCCTGAGGCGTAGTGCGCTACGTGGAGTCCGCGGTCGCGAGCTCCGTCTCGGAATCCGCTCGAGCCGGGGTCCCAAACACCCGCGCCAGCACCAGGCTGGCCTCGAAGAGGAGGAGCAGGGGGACCATCTCCAGAAGCATGCTGATCGGGTCGGTGCCTGGGAGGAGCATCGCGACGATGGCGATCACCAGATAGGCGTAGCGGCGGTTCTGGGCGAGCTGCTTGGGAGTGACGATCCCAAGCCGGGTGACGGCCAGGATCCCGATCGGGAGCTGGAAGATCAGCCCCATCACCCCGACCGTCATGGTGAAGAAGCTGTAGTAGTCCTTCGCCCGGATCTGGATGTTGAACTTGCTCGCGTTGAAGTTGAGAAGGAACTTGGTGGCGGCCGGCAGGACGACGAAGTAGCCGAAGACGGCCCCGGCGCAGAACAGCACCGGCACCATGACCAGGAAGGGGGCGATCACCCGGCGCTCGCGGTCGGTGAGCGCCGGCAGCACGTAGGCGTAAGCCTCGTAGAGGATCACCGGCAGCGAGAGCACGATCGCCGCGTACACGGTGATCGTCACGGTGGTGGTGAATGGCTCGGCGACCCCGAACGTGATCGGGGTCCGGTTGCCGGGCAGCGGTGCGTTGGCGATATCCAGCAGCCTGCTGTTCTGCCAGAAGCAGAGCGCGAAGGCGACCGCAAACGCCGAGATCGAGACGAGGATCCGCGTGCGAAGCTCGTCCAGGTGCTCGACGAGCGGGATCCGGTCCTCGAAGCTGACCGGCCGGACCCGGGCCATTGACTAGGCCTTGTGCTCGGTGACGACCTCGCCCTCGACCACCTCGGGCGGCTTGGTCGAGCTCTTAACTGCAATCTCGTCCTTGTCGTCCATGGAGAGGGATCCCTTGAACTCGCGGATCCCCTTCCCCATCGACTTGCCGAGCTCGGGCAGGCGCTTCGGCCCGAAGACGACCAGGACGATCAGGAGGACTACGGCGATCTCTAGTGGTCCGACGTTTGGCATCACGGAACGTTCCTTTCGCTTGTTGTCGACAGGCGGCGAACCACCCGAAGGCGGCTCGCCGCGTCTGCCTCTCTGGTGGCCCTAGTGCTCGGGTCGGGCGGCGTCTGCGGCCTTTGCCAGCTTCGTAACGACCTTGAAGAACTCCTTCGGCTGCCCGATGAACAGCCCGTCCTGTGTGAGCGCGTTGGCCGCGCCCATCGCCGCGCCCTGGGTCTCGGTCGGGCGGATGATCGAGACGATCGGGAACTTGCGATCGAGGAAGACCGTCGGTTCGGGCATGATCAGGTTGGTCTGGGTCAGTTCGCCGTCGGCGTTGAGGTCGGGGAACACCAACCCGCCGTCGGTCAGGGCAGGCGCGTTGCCGGCCTTGTCCTGCCAGGTCTGGAAATGCATGATCTCGCTGCCGCCGATGCTGAGCAGGATCCGAAGCACCTCCTTACTGCTGACCCGCTGCGCCAGCGAGGCGTAGAGGCTCGTACCGCCCTGCTCGATGAAGGCGAAGTGGAAGCCGGCCGTATTGGCTATCGCCTGCAGGTGGTTGGGATCGGTGGTGTCAGCGTTGTTCCGGGGAATCGCCGGATGCTGGCCGACGGCCAGGGTCGGGACGGCCTGCGGCAGGGTGTCGCCGAGGTCGGGATTCTGGGTGTCGCTCCGATAGCGCGTCCAGAAGCTGGTGTCGACGCTCAACTGCATCAGGTTGGTCAGCCGTCCGACGGTCTTCTGGGCGCCGTCCGCCTGGCTGCTCGGCAGCGTCCGGAAGTTGTCGAAGTTGACCGGCTTCTCGCCGTGCGCCTCCAGGTAGGCGTTGATGAAGGCGACATGGCTGAACTCGTCATCGGTGTTGTCGTGGATGTACTGGTCCATGTCCTCGTCCAGGACCGCCACCTTGGCGGTATAGGCGGGGTTCCCGCTGCCGCCGGGGACTTCGCCGTCCTGGATACCGGCGAGCTCGTTGTACTGCTGCCAGAGATCGGACTCGATGATCTCGGCGGCACAGAGGAAGCGGAGAATGTCGGCATCTCCCTTGGTAAGGCGGCCGCCCTTGGCCTTGGTGTGGCCCTTCGCAAAGACGTCCGGCGGATCGACCAACAGCCGGCCCACCGCAGTGGCTCCGACCCCCAGTGCGGCTCCTTTGAACATCATCGAACGACGGCTGATCAAGTCCTGCGGCTGGTGCATGGTCTCATCCATTTGCGTGCTCCTTTTGGGGTGGCTGCAGTTCGTGCGGAGGGTGCACGGCCAACGCGTTCTTGTCGTCGGCCTGCGGACTCTTTGGCCTGCTACGAGTGGAGTACGAAGATGGCCCGGTCGAGGATTCCTCTTCTCAACATTGAGCATCTGCTGCGTCGCGGCGGACGGCCAATTCGCCCTACTGGATGGACTCCTGGTGGCAGGGGTGGAAGAGGGGCTGGTTCGCGCGAGGAGCAGGAGTGCAGCGTCAAACCGCTGCTTTCCATGCAAAGCAGTCGCGGAGAAAGCCGCCTAGCTTCGCCGCGCTGAGCTTCCAGATTCGGGCTGCCGACTTCCGGCCTACCTCGTCGTCCCCGCAGGTTGCACCTACCCCTGTCTGGCCGATGGTCTGTGAACCCGATGCGATGCTCGGAACCGTGAGCGCGAGGCTCACCGACATCGCAAGCGCGGAGATCAGAGCGTTCCTGCGGGTCATGTGCGACCGTCCCATTTCCATAGGGCTCGCGCTGTTGACCCTGATGGTGGGACCTCCAGCCCTCAGGCCCGATATAAGCACCGCCCGCTGAAGATCAGTAGTTCACGCGGATGACGAAAATGCTCCCCGGACTAGCGTCGGCGTGAAGGAGATACAAAGGAGCGGCGATGTACGCAAGCGTACGCCGATACAACATGGGCGCTGGCTCGCTCGACTTCCTCACGCATCGCGTCGACGAGGGGTTCGCTCCCGCGCTGCACCGGTGGCGCAGCGGGCGAGCGCGGCTGCGCTCTTCGTGAGGCCGGGAAGATGTCCGAAGGTCCCGTCCTGGTCGTTGGAGCAAGTGGTCGGACCGGCCGTCTGATCGTCGGGCGCCTGGTCGAGCGCCGCGTTTCCGTCCACGCCCTGGTCCGAGATCCGGCCAAGGGGCGCGAGGTCCTTCCGCCGGACGTGCCGCAATTCGTTGGAGACGTTCGCCGTAGTGAGACGCTGACGGAGCCGATCGCCGGCGCGCGCAGTGTGATCAGCGTTGCCTGCGGCAGCGTGGAGCACGGCGTGGAGCACGGAAACAGCGCCGAGATGGTCGACTACTACGGCACCTGCCACCTAATCCAGCAGGCGAGCGCCGCGAACGTCGACCTAATTGTCTTCGTCTCCACCATCTACGCCACCCGTCCCGACCATTACCAGGATGTGGAGCCGACGAGCCTGGGATGGAAGGCAAGGGCCGAAGAGGTAATCCGACGCTCTCGGCTTCCGTACTGCATCATCCGTCCCGGCTGGCTCACGGACGGAAGTGGCGGTGAGCCGCTGATCGTGTCGCAGGGCGATACGGTCGAAGGCCGGATCTCACGGGCGGACCTCGCCGACGTCTGCACGCAACTGCTCTTTCTCCCAGAGGCACGCGGAAAGACTTTCGAGGTCGTCAGGGCGCCGGCAGGGCAGGCGCCGGGCCTCGCATCCGCCATCGCAGCCCTGGAACCCGACGCCGATGCGGCTCCGAGCTCGCCCGCCGCCCCATGAAGGCTTCGAATGGCCCGGGCCGCAGACCATCCGTAGGTCGGAGGTTCGAGTCCTCCCCGGCCCATTTGGAACCGCCGCTATCGGGCGGCAGGCCGGCCAGGCCGTCGAAAGCATCGTCTCGACATCCTCTCCATACGTCTCATCCCCAGCCTCCTCGGATCTCTGTGCCGAAGGTGTAGGCGGCCACGTCGGCGGCGGCGAGCTCCAGCTCGTAGTGGGCCATCTCGCGCAACGCCTGCGGCGAGTGCAGCCTGTCCGCACCGGACCGCTCAAGAACCGTGGCCAGCCGATCGGCCGCATCGTTCAGGATCTCGGCGATTTCCAGGATCTCCTCAGGGCGTCTCATTGGCTCAGTCATCGCGGGGGGTCGAGTTGGGGTCCGGTCTGCGAGGAGATCACCATCGCCCAGTCAGTGCTCGGACGCACCGGCGATGTCGCCAGTCGGTGTCGCCTGTCTTTTCGGGCCCCTGGCCCGTACGATCAACATATGGGGACGCCCGAGCTGGACCTCGGGTCCGGCGCGCTGGTTGGCCGTGAGCGCGAATGCGCCGCTATCGATCGTCTGTTGGAAGCTTCGGCGCAGGGGGAGAGCAGCGCCCTGGTGATCCGCGGTGAGGCCGGGATGGGCAAGACCGCCCTCCTGGAGTACGCCGCGGAGCGAAGCGGCGGTCGAACTGTGTTGCGCGTCGCGGGCGTGGAGGTCGAGTCCGACCTTGGGTTCGCAGGTCTGGATGGTCTCCTGCGCCCGATCGTGAACAGGATGGCTGATCTGCCTGAGGCGCAGGCGGAAGCGCTGTCGGGTGCTCTCGGGCTTGCACCGTCGCGCCCCTCGGATCGCCTGCTCGTCTCCGCGGCGGCGCTCAGCCTGCTGGCGGCTGCTGCGGACGACCAACCGCTTCTCTGCCTGATCGACGACGTCCAGTTCCTGGATATCGCCTCGGCCGAGGCGCTGGTGTTCAGCGCGCGCAGGCTCGCGGCCGAGCCGGTGGCGATGATCTTTTCGGTCCGGGAGGGATCGGGCCGAGAGTTAGCGGCGCCGGGCCTGCCGGAGCTAACGCTCGAGAGCCTCGCGCCCGAGCAAGCCGCTCGGCTCCTGGAGTCGAGCGCACCAGCCGCGACCGAGCCGGTCCGAAACTGGTTGCTTGCCCAGGCGGCCGGAAACCCGCTCGCGCTGCTGGAGCTGCCGCTCGGTCTATCCGCTCCTCAGCTGCAGGGTCACTCGGCTCTGCCCGAGACGACACCGTTGACCTCCGGGCTGCGTGAGGCCTTCGCGCAGAGGATCGAGCGGCTGCCCGCCGACACGCAGACGGCCTTGTTGATCGCAGCGCTCGATGACCGGGAGGAGGTCGCCGCCGTGATGGGAGCTTCGAGCGAGGCGGGCCTGGCCGAGGATGCGCTCGACGCCGCCGAGCGGGAGGGCCTGCTTCGGGTCGCCGGCGGCACGCTCGAGTTCCGTCACCCGCTCGTGCGTTCCGCGCTGCTCGAGTCCTCCACGCACAGCGAGCGCAGAGCCGCACACGGTGCGCTGGCGGCGGCTCTGTCCGGCGACCAGCACGCCGACCGCCGGGTCTGGCATCAGGCACTGGCGAGTCTCAGTGCCGACGAAGACGTCGCGGGTCCGCTCGAGGCGTCGGGGCGTCGGTATGAGGCGCGAGGCGGGCACGCCTCCGCAGCCACCGCGTTCGCGCGGGCAGCCGAGCTGTCGAACGACGACGGCCGAAGAATCCGGAGATTCGCGGCCGCCGCCGAGGCCGCCTGGGCCGCCGGCCAGCCGGAGCGGGCCCGCGAGCTGATTGCGCGGGCCCTCCCGCTTGCGACAGGCCGGGTCCGCGCGGAGCTCCTCTACCTGCGGGGCGTGATCGAAGCGAGAACCGGGGACCTGCGCGGTGCAGTCGCGATCCTGGTCGAGGCCGCCGACACCAGCCAGGACGGATCGCTCACGCTCGACGCGCTGACCGAGGCGATGGAGGCCGACAACTATGCGGGGGACTACGCGCATGGCGCGGCCCTCGGGGTCCGGGCCGCCGCGATCGAGCCGAACGGCGAGATCGACCGCTTCCGGGTCGCCGCACTGAGTGGTATGGGGGCCGAGGTCGCGGGCGAATACGAACGCGCCGACCTGCTCTTGCGAAAGGCGATCAGCCGTGCGGACCAGCTCGAGGATCCGCCGGTACTTGTCTGGGCCTCCCTCCTGGCGACCATGGGCAGTATGGGGGGCGCGTTCGCGGACGGCCTGCCGTACTCGACCCGCGCCGTCACGATCGCGCGGCAGCGGGGGCTGCTCAGCATCCTCCCGCTCGCCCTCTGGGCGCAGGCGACCGCTTTTCTCGCCCTGGGGCAATTCAATCTTGCTCGCTCTGTCGCGGAGGAGGGGATCAGGCTTGCGAGCGATTTCGGACACCGGTCCGGCGTGAGCTGGAACCTGACCAACGTCGCGCTGCTCGACGCGCTGCGGGGAGACGAGCAGGCAGCGCGCGACCATGCCCGCGAGGCCATTGAGCTCGCCGCCAGCGGGGGCGGGAACATGATGATCCGGATCGCCGAATTCGCCCTCGGCTTGCTCGAGTTGACCTTGGGAAAGCCGGACGAGGCGACTGACCGCTTGCTCGGCCTGAGCACGGTTGAGCGCCCGGAGTCGAACGCGCTGATCGGGCTGTGGTCGGTCCCGGACCTGATCGAAGCGGCGGCCCGTTCCGGCCGGCTTGACGAGGCCGGCGATCGAATCGACCGCTATACGCGGTGGGCGCAGCACTCGTCCTCCCCGGCGCGCCGGTCGGTGTTCGCCCGGTCTCGGGCGTTGATGGGCGAGGGAGATGTGCAGGAACAGTTCGAGACGGCGCTTGCGCCAGAGGCGGCGATCTCCCCCTTCCTGCAGGCGCGGACGGAACTGCTCTACGGCGAATGGTTGCGGCGCGAGCGCCAGCGGCGTGAGGCACGCCAGCATCTGCGCCGGGCGGCCGAGCTCTTCCGCCAGGTTGGCGCTCCACCCTGGGCGGAGCGCGCCGAGGGAGAGCTGCGCGCCACCGGCGAGACTGCCAGGCGGCGCGACCCCTCGACCCTCGACGAGCTCACTCCGCAGGAGCTCCAGATCGCTGGGCTCGTGGCCGACGGGATGACCAATCGGCAGATCGCCGCGCAGCTGTTCCTCAGCCCGCGCACGATCGACTACCACCTGCGAAAGGTCTTCAGCAAGCTCGGCGTGGCGTCTCGAACCGAGCTGGTGCGCATGGGAATACCCCAGCCGGAACCCGCCTGACGCTGTCGGCCCCGCCCGTAGGGCCGGGGTGACGGTGACAGAACAAACCGGCGATCACGACTGGCGACTTCACCGATGCCTTCCGGCGCCCTCGAGTTGATCCTGATCGGCGTGCCCCCCACCGCCCGGTGGAGGAGGCGCGCCAATTCAACGCAAGGAGCTCGAAATGAGAAGCAGGAACCACAGATCCCGTCGCCGGAGTGCTCTTCGGCCCACCCCGGCGCTGGTCGTCGCATTCGTCGCCCTGTTCGCCGCGATGGGCGGCTTCGGCTACGCAGCGGGCAAGCTCAAGCAGAGCAGCGTCAAGACGAGGAACATCAAGAACGCCGCCGTCACCACCGACAAGATCGCCGATGGCGCCGTAACGACGCCAAAGCTGGCGCCGGACGCGGTCGCGCCGAACGCGGCGAACGCAGCGAACGCGGCGAAGCTCGGCGGCGTGGCCCCGGGCGGGTGTCAGACCGGCTGGCTCAAGGCATCACTCGTCGTTGATACCGATGTCATCCCAGCGGACGCGGGGAGCGCTGTCGTTCCCGGCTTCGACTGTGCCAGCAATGCTCAGGACGCTGTGCAGATCAAGAGGACGGACGTCGGGCGATACCTGGTCACGTTTGCTGACAATGACGCCGCCAATGCGGTCATCACGAGTGCCGGAGACAACGCGGTCACCGCGGTGACGAAGACCGCCGACGGATTCGTGGTCAAGGTCTGGAACAACAGCGACGCTGCCTTCGTGGATGGCAAGTCGTTCTCGCTGGTTGCGTTCTGACCAAAGGTTCGGATTCAGCGACCCTGGCACCCTCGGTACCAGGGGCTTGGATCGGACGTACGCCCCTCCCTCTAGGGGCGTGTCCACTGCAGGAGCGGCCGTCGGCTAACACCGGCGGCCGCTCCGTATTCGTGGCCGAGTCGCGCCGCCCTCTGATTGGACCGGCGACCACTACTGGCGAAGTCACCGATGCGTTCCAGCGCTCGCTGGCCGAGCCTTGTGCAGAGGAAATGAATACGACTGACGCGACTCTCACGAACGGCCGCTACGAGCTTCCCCGCCACGCGCGCGGCGTGCTCGTCCTGGCCGACCCGCCCGAGGCGGGCTGGCGGCTTGAGTTGCCGCCGGACGAGGGGGTCGCACCCGAAGCTGAACAGGCCGCCGGCACGCCGGCGATCGTGGCGCCGCGCACCGAGAGTGCCCGGTGAGGCAGACGCAGCAAGCGACGAACGCCTGACCACCGCTCTGGCGGTACGGTGAGATCGAGGTTCCAGATGTCCACTCCCGCCTCCACCATCGCCCGGCCAACCTCCCGCATCAACGAGGGCGCCGTGCTGGCGGTCGTCGTGATCGCGCAGTTCATGGTCATCCTCGATGCAACGATCGTCAACGTCGCGCTGCCGACCATCAAGGTCGACGTCGGCTTCTCGGAACAGAGCCTTTCCTGGGTTCTGAACGCGTACACGCTCATATTCGGCGGGTTCCTGTTGCTCGGAGGGCGCGCCGCCGACCGCCTCGGACGGCGGCGGGTTTTGATGGCGGGAATTGCGCTCTTCTCCGGTGCCTCGTTGCTCTGTGGGCTCTCGCAGTCGGAGGGCACGCTCCTTGTCGCCCGGGGCCTGCAGGGGCTCGGCGGCGCGATGGTCTCGCCGGCGGCCCTGTCAATCATCCTCACGACGTTCGCTGAAGGGCCGTCCCGCAATCGCGCGCTCGCCGTCTGGGGCGCGGTAGCCGGCGCGGGTGGCGCCATCGGCCTGCTGCTCGGCGGGGTGATCGTGCAGCTGCTGAGCTGGCGCTGGATTTTCTTCGTCAATGTGCCGATCGGCGCCGTCGTGCTGGCGCTGGCTCCAAGGTTCGTCCCGGAGAGCCGCTCCGAGGCGGTCTCAAAGGGCGGATACGACCTCGAGGGGGCGCTTGCCGCCACGCTCGGCACGATCACGCTCGTCTTCACGCTGATCAAGGCCGACAGCTGGGGTTGGACCGCGGGGCGGACGCTGGCGGGATTCGCCATCGCCGCCGCGCTGCTCGTCGGCTTCGTGTTCATCGAACGCCGCCACCGGGACCCCCTGGTTCCGCTGCGGATCTTCTCCAACCGCAGTCTCGCCGCCTCCGACGGGACGTTTCTCCTGGTGGCGGCAGCCCTGTTCGGGATGTTCTTCTTCTGCACGCTCTACCTGCAGCAGGTCCTCGGCTTCAGCGCGCTCAAGACCGGCGTCGCCTACCTGCCCCTCAGCCTGACCCTCATCGGCGCCTCGGCGCTGGCATCCCGCCTCGTCGACCGTTTCACTCCAAAGCCGGTGCTCGTCACGGGACTGCTCGTGACGACGGTCGGCTTCGCGCTCCTCACCCGAGTGACCGGGCACAGCGACTATGCGAGCCACGTTCTACCCGCGATGCTCGTCCTGGGTCCCGGTCTGGGACTGTCATTCGTCCCCGTCACGATCGCGGCCACCAACGGCGTTGAGAGCCGTGACTCCGGGCTGGCTTCGGGACTGCTCAACACCACTCAGCAAGTCGGCGGCTCGCTGGGCCTGGCGATCCTCTCCTCGGTTTCGACCAGGCGCGTGACGAGTGCGCTGCACGGTGGCTCGGCACTCCCGGTCGCTCTCACCCACGGGTTCAAAGGTGCGTTCATCGTCGCCGGCGTCCTCTGCGCCATCGGCGCTGTCCTGGCATTGGTGCTGATACCGGGCCGCCGTCGCGAGGCCGCGGACGGACGCGTCGAAGTGATGGCGTTGTCGTTCATCCGCTGTCCGAGTGCGCCCTATTGCGGGCACCTCGCGCGCGTGGCCGCGTTCGGCCGCCGCGTCCGCGGAGCCTTCGCTCGCTGAGCGGCGAGGCGGCCGACCGAGACCCGTTCATCGCATCCCTAGCCCACCTCGTAGGTGAGGAAGGCGACGCCGTCACCCGCCCTGCTGTCGATGAGGCGCACAGGCTTCTTGTCGCTGGTCTCGCCGAAGAGGCGCTCGCCGTCACCGAGCACGACCGGGTAGACCAGCAGCCGCAGCTCGTCGACGAGATCGTGCTCGAGCAGGGTCCGAACGAGCTGGATGCTGGCGGGGACGATGATCTCCCCGTCAACCTCCTGCTTGAGCTTCGAGACTTCCTCCACCACCTCGCCATTCAGCACCGTCGTGTTGCTCCACTCGGGATCGTCCAGGGTCGAGGAGATGACGTACTTGGGCATGGCGTTCAGCTTGTCCGCGAGCGCTCCAGATCGCGATGGCCACCGCGAGGCCAAGAACTCGTAGGTGCGCCGGCCGTACAACTCCGCATCGGCGCCCAGCGTCTCGTCGACCACGACCTTGCTAACCGCTTCGCGGTCCGTGACGTGGCCGACCCAGCCGCCATGCCTGAAGCCTTCGTCGCCGGACGGGTCCTGGATGACGCCGTCGAGTGTGACGTTCTCGCTGACGATGATCTTTCCCATTTCGGTCTCTCCTTTCGGTGGATGTACTGATGGAGAGACAGCGAGTGGCGAGAACTAATCGGTCGGTCCCGGGATTTCCACCGACCGGGGCACGCCCTGGCCCATGAACGCGGTGGCTGCCGAGATGAGCTCGCCGTCGAACGTGAGCAGCGTGAGGGTGGAGTGCTCGTCCAGCCCCGTTTCGGGATTCCGCCGGTGGCCGACCATCGCGGCTTGTCCGCTGGCGGTCGTCGCCTCAAATCGCCACAGCGAGCTGAGGACCCGACCCTCGTCGAACTGCTTGTTGAGGAAGGCCGCGATGTTGTCCCTGCCCCTGAACCAGGTCGGCACCGGCGGCATCGAGAAGCTCGCGTCCTCGGCGAGCATTGCGACGATTCCCGGGATGTCGGCGCGGTTCCAAGCGTCGACGAAGCGGGCGACGAGCTCGCGGGAGGGTTCCTCGCCCAGCCCGCGCAGCGTCTCTTGCTGCGAGCGCGCCGGGAGTTCGCGCTCGACCGTGGCACGGGCGCGCTGCAGGGCGCTCGTCACGGAGGCGACCGACGTGTCGAGCATCTCGGCGGTCTCCTGGGCGCTGAAGTCGAGCACCTCCCGGAGGATCAGCACGGCGCGCTGGTTCGGAGGCAGGAGCTGGAGGGCCGCGATGTAGGCGAGCTCGACTGACTCTCGCTGCTCGTACAGGAGCAGCTCGTCGGGGTACGGCTCGATCCAAACCGACTCGGCCAGCGGCTCGGCGAGCGGCTCGCGTGGGTCGTCGCCACGGCCCGTCGTGCGTGGCATTTCACGCCCCTTGCGGCCCTTGAGGATGCGCAGCGAGGCATTGGTGGCGATCGTGTAGAGCCAGGAGCGAAGCGAGCTGCGTCCCTCGAACCCGGAGCGTCCCTTCCAGGCGCCGAGCAGCGTCTCCTGGAGCGCATCGTCCGCGTCGTGAACCGAGCCCAGCATCCGGTAGCAGTGCGCGTGAAGCTCGCCGCGATACGGCTCGGTCAGCTCGGCGAAGGCGGCTTCATCGGCATCCCGAATCGCCTCGGTCATCTCCGGTGGAGCATCGCAGCCGCGCCGCGCGAATTCCCCTTGACTCGGTCGGAAAGCCTCCAATAAGGTCAAGCCGGAACGGTCACTGGACTCGCTGACGAGCCGAAGCCGACCCGCCATCCCGCTCAGTTTCCGTCCGGTAGAGCAACCAGGACGCGCCCCGGACTTAAGGAGCCCAAATGGAAGGCACCGCGTCGACCGAGTCAGCAACTGCGGAGGAGATCCGCGAGTTCAAGATCGACGTCCCTGACGAGCAGCTCGACGACCTGCGCAGCCGCGTCAAAGCGACGAGGTGGCCCGACCGAGAGGTGGATCCCTCGCAGGGTGTGCAGCTCGAGACGATCCAGGCACTGGCGGACTACTGGGCAGCGGACTACGACTGGCGCAAGTTCGAGGAGCGCTTTGCGGCCCTCCCGCACTTCATCACCGAGATCGACGGGGTCGACATCCACTTCATTCACGTTCGCTCCGAGAACGAGGACGCGTTGCCGCTCATCGTGACGCACGGGTGGCCGGGCTCGACCGTCGAGCAGCTGAAGATCATCGATCCGCTCACCAAGCCGACCGAGCATGGCTCGAGCGCAGGGGACGCCTTCCATCTGGTGATCCCGTCGTTGCCGGGCCACGGGTTCTCGGGGAAGCCCACCGAGACCGGCTGGGACCCCATCCGAATCGCAAAGGCATGGGCCGTGCTGATGCAGCGCCTCGGCTACACGGAATACGTGGCGCAGGGCGGCGACTGGGGTAACGCCGTCACCGAGCAGCTGGCCCTGCTGAAGCCCCCGGGATTGGTGGGCATCCACACCAATATGCCGGCGACGCTTTCGCCCGAGATCTCGAAGGGAGTTCAAGCCGGCGAACCGGTGCCGGAGGGCCTCTCGGCCGACGAGAAGAAGGCGTATGAGATCCTGGTCCACTTCTTCGCGACCGGTACCGCCTATGCGGCGGAGATGGGCAACCGACCGCAGACCCTCTACGGCATCGTGGACTCGCCGGTCGGCCTGGCGGCCTGGATGCTCGATCACGACGAGGCCAGCTACAAGCTGATCGCGCGGGCCTTCGTCGGCAATCCGGGTGGCCTGTCGCGAGACGACGTCCTCGACAACGCCACTCACTACTGGCTGACGAACAGCGGGGTCTCCTCGGCGCGTCTCTACTGGGAGAGCAAGCTGGGCTTCTTCGACGTCAAGGGTGTCGAGCTCCCCGTCGGCGTGACCGTCTTCCCTGACGAGCTCTATCCGGCGCCGCAAAGCTGGGCGGAGAAGGCGTATCCGAAGCTCGTTCACTACAACCGGGTCGATGTGGGCGGTCATTTCGCCGCCTGGGAGCAGCCGCAGATCCTCTCGGAGGAACTCCGGGCGACCTTCAGGTCGCTGCGGTAGCCGTGGAGCGCGCGGCCCCAGCGCAGCTGCCCGTCGAGGGCGAGTTCGCGGAACTGGACGGCGCGACCACCTGGCTCAATTCCGAGCCCCTTTCACCGGCCGGGCTCCGGGGGAAAGTGGTCGTCGTCCAGTTCTGCACGTTCTCCTGTGTCAACTGGCTGCGCACGCTCCCATATGTCAGAGCCTGGGAGAAGAAGTACAGGGACACCGGGCTCGTCGTGATCGGCGCGCACTCGCCTGAATTCCCTTTCGAGCACGACGTCGAGAAGATCCAGGCCGCCCTGGATGAGATGGGCGTCGAATACCCAATCGCCGTCGACAACGATTTCGCCGTCTGGCGGGCCTTCGCGAATCAGGCCTGGCCGGCGCTCTACTTCGTCGACGCCCAGGGACGAATCAGGCATCGCCATTTCGGGGAGGAGGACTACGAGCGGTCGGAGCGAGTCATTCAGCAGCTGCTCGCCGAGGCTGGAGTCGAGGGGGTCGAGGGGGGCCTGGTCTCGCCCGAGCCCAGCGGGGTCGAGCTCGCGGCGGATTGGGACACGTTGCAGTCCCCGGAGACCTACGTCGGCTACCAGCGATCCACGGGACTCGCCTCTCCCGGTGGCGTGGACCGCGACCGCAGCCGGCTCTACGTGGACCCACCTGAGCTCCGCCTGAACCAATGGTCCCTATCGGGCGATTGGACGGTGGGGGAGCAGATCGCGACCCTCAATCAGCCCGGAGGCCAGATCACTTGTCGCTTCCACGCCCGGGACGTGAACCTCGTGCTGGGCGCCCAGATGGACGGAGCATCCGCGCGCTTTGCGGTCCTGCTCGACGGCGAGCCTCCCGATGGTGCACAGGGCATCGACGTCGATGAGCGGGGCACCGGCACGATCGCTGACACGAGGCTCTACCAGCTGATCCGCCAGGGCGGCCCGGTCGCAGACCGCACCTTCGAGATCAAGTTCCTCGATCCGGGCGCACAGGCCTACGTGTTCACATTCGGCTAGCGGACCAAGGAGCTGAGAAATGATCAATCCCACACATGGAGGTCGAGATGAGCACTGACACGAGCAGCACCGAGACAAGCGGCGAAGCCACTCAGGCGAGCGACGTACCGAAGCCTGGCGAGTTCAGACTCGAGGTCATCGGCCTGCCGGTCGCCGATGTCGATCGGGCGAAGGCGTTCTATGAGGGCCTCGGTTGGCGCCTGGACATCGACTTCGAGCCCGCCCCAGGGGTCAGGGTCGTCCAGTTCACACCCACGGGCTCCGGTTGCTCGTTCTCACTCGGGAAGGGCTTCATCAAGACCGAGCCCGGCTCCCTCGAGCGCCTGGAGATTGCCGTCCACGACATCGAGGCCGCCCGCGATGACCTGATCGGCCGCGGTGTCAACGTCGGAGAGATCTATCACCTCGGAGAGGGCGGTCCCGCTCCGGGTCCCGATCCCGACCGCACCTCCTACAACAGCTATGCAGAGTTCAGCGATCCGGACGGGAATGGCTGGGTGCTCCAGGAGATCACGGAGCGCCTCCCGGGACGGTAGATATGGCCGAGGACCTTGCCGGCCAGACCGTCGTCGTGATCGGCGGCAGCGCCGGCATCGGCCTCGAAACCGCCCGCAGAGCGCGGGCCGAGGGAGCCAAGGTCGTTCTGACGGGCCGTAATCCCGAGCGGCTGGAGCATGCTGCGGGCGAAGTGGGGGCCGAGGGCACTGCGGCCTTTGACGCCGGCGACTACGACGCGCTGCAGTCGTTCTTCGACGATCTCCCGAAGCCGATCGACCACGTGCTGGTCACCGCAGGCGCTCCCCGCTACGCGCCGCCGCTGGAGATGACCGCGGATGAGGCGCGCGATGCCCTCACCGGGCATCTCCTGCTCGGGCTGGAGGTGGCCAAGAACGTCGACGGCAAGATCAGGCCCGGGGGCGGGCTGCTTCTCATGGGCGGCACCGGTGGCCGTCGGATCGGCGCCGGCTACGAGATCGTCAACGCGGTCACCGCCGCAATGCCCGCCCTCGCGGCCAGCCTCGCCCTCGATCTCGCGCCCGTCCGGGTCAATCTGATCGCGCCCGGCTTCGTCGACACGCCACTGTCGGCGAGGCTGCTCGGCGATGATCTCGACAAGCGCCGCGAGGAGCTGCGCTCGACGCTCCCCATCGGGCGCGTCGTCGGACCTGAGGATGTCGCCGCGCTCGCGATCCACCTGATGATCAACACGGCCATCACGGGCGCGACCTACGACATCGATGGTGGTCAGCAGCTCGTTCCCGGCTAGTGCGGGCTCAGGCCGGTGCTGAGAGCCCGAGCGCCCCGGCCGCCACCCGCGCAGCGAGCACCTCGTCTTGCGGGGCCTGTCCGGCGAGTGCGATGACGGCGCCCTCCAGTGCCCCGAAGAATCCGAGCGCCGTGGTCCGAGCGGGGGGGCCGGGGGGGATGGACCCGTCTCTGCGGCCGGCGCGGATCAGGCGGGCGATGCGTTCGATGGCCCCGTCCATGATCGCCTCGACCTTCCGCCCCACCGGATGCTCCTGGCCGCTGAACTCGACCCTCAGAGCCATCACCACGCGGGCGATGTCTCGCCGGCAGAAGACGGCGTGTCCCCGCGCCAGGGCGAGCAGCTCGGAGACCGGATCGGGCTCCTGCCTGGCGGGCTCACCGACGTCGCGCATCCAGTTCTCATTGACCCAGTCGATCACCGCCAGCGCAAGGTCGGTCTTGTCCTTGAACTGGTGATAGAGCGCGCCGCGCGTGTAGCCCGCCTCGCTGGCCACCTCCTCGAGCCGCAGGTGGCCGTAGCCGTAGCGGGACAACCCCCGGGCGGCCGCCTCGAGGAGTGCGCTTCGCGAGCGGGCGCTCCGCTCCGCCTGAGTCGGTTTCTCGCTACTTACGTGCATGTATGTATGTTACCGTACGCCTATGACGATGAGGCTCCCGGACAGCGCCCACACCTCACGGCCCTGGCGAATCCATGAGCTGACTCCCGACTTCGAGGTCGAGGACGTCTGGGCGCTGCCTACGCCAGGCGGGCGAGATGACTTCCGGTTCCTCGTCGAGGGATTCGCCGCGGCCGATCCGTCGGAGAGCGGCTCCGGCGCTGTCCGCGCGCTCTTTGCGCTCAGGTGGAAGGTCGGGGACCTGCTGGGCTGGGACAGAGATGACACCGGCATCGGTTATCGCGTGTCAACGCTCGGCGACGGATTGCCGGCGGACCTCCGCGCGGCCGGGTCGGGCCCCGAGTTCCACGGCCTGCCCTTCACTCCGCTGTACATGCTGGACGACGAATGGGCCGCAGAGATCGCCAACCGGACCATGCACGGAGTGCTCCACCTAGGTTGGGTGCCGGACGGGTCCGGGGGCTACCGAGGCCAGATGGCCGTGTTGGTGAAGCGAAACGGTCTGCTGGGCTCCGCTTACATGGCCGCGATCAGGCCGTTCCGTCACCTCGTCGTCTATCCGCAGATGTTGCGGGACATCGAGCGGCGCTGGCGAACGCGCCCGAGCGGAACGCCTCGCCCGTTGGCCGGCTGATCGGAGTAGGGTCCGCAAAAAGCGCCGGTCGGCGACGATCTCGACACGAAGGGGAGCGGCTTCAATGGACATCGAGACCCTGACAGGACTGCTGCGCGAGGCTGAGGAACACCACGGCCCGTATGAGGCGGAGGCCCCGAAGCATCACTGGTCGGGCTTTTACGCCGCCTACATCGTCGCGCGCGAGAACGGGCAGGATCCGGACCAGGCGGACAGCGATGCAAGGGCGTATATGGAGGGAGTGCTGGCCAAGGGAGAAGCGGACGCGTGAGCGGCGATTACGACTACGACGTCATCGTCATGGGCGCCGGCTCTCCCGGCGAGCATTGTGCCGGCCGTCTGGCGGAGGGTGGGCTCCGAGTCGCCGTCGCCGAGCGCGAGCTGGTCGGAGGCGAGTGCTCGTACTGGGCCTGCATCCCGTCCAAGACGCTGTTGCGCCCGGGCGAGGCGATCGCCGAGGCGCGTGACGCTCCCGGCGCCCGAGAGGCGATCAGCGGCGAGCTCGACGTCTCGGCGGCGCTCGCCTGGCGCGATTTCCAGGTCTCCGACCACACGGACGACGGCCAGGTGAAGTGGCTGGACAGCGAGGGCATCGATCTGCTCCGCGGCGAGGCGCGGATCGCGGGACCGAATCGCGTGGCGGTGGGGGAGGTGGAGAAGACGGCCGAGCACATCGTCGTCGCCACCGGCTCCGACCCGTTCATCCCACCGATCGACGGGCTGCGCGGCCTCGACGGCATCTGGACGAACCGGGAGGCCACTGGCATGACGGAGGCTCCCCGGCGACTTCTGATTCTGGGCGGGGGGCCGGTCGGCGTGGAGATGGGCCAGGCAATCCGGCGGATGGGGGCGGAGGTCGCCCTGGTCGAAGGCATGGAGCGCGTCCTTCCCAACGAGCCCGCACCGCTCGGCGAAGCGCTTGGCGAAGCGCTTTCCCAGGATGGCATCGAGCTCTGCTTCGGCCAGAGCGTCGAGGCCGTGAGCAAGGACAACGGCGAGTTCGTCCTCTCGTTCGCGGAGCGGGAGGACCTCCGCGGGGATGCCCTGCTGGTGGCGACCGGTCGGCGCCCGCGAGTCGACGGCATCGGGCTGGACACCGTCGGCATTGAGCCCGGCAAACGGGGCATCGAGGTCGACCCCCATATGCGCGCCGGCGAGAACATCTGGGCGCTCGGCGACGTCACCGGCATCTGGCCGCTCACCTACGTCGGGAAGTACCAGGGCCGGATCGTGGCCGACAACATCCTCGGCGGATCTCGGGAAGCCGACTACTCGGCAGTGCCGCGGGTCGTCTTCACCGATCCACAGGCGGCCTCGGTCGGTGAGGCCGAGGGGCCGCACATCGCCACGGTCCCGATGGCGGAGGTCTCACGCACCTCGACCTACACCCGCGCGTACGACACGCGACCGGGGTACATGACCCTGATCTCGGACGGGCAGTTCATCACCGGTGCCCACGCGCTCGGGCCCGAGGCGGGGGAGTGGCTGCAGCAGGCCACGGTCGCGATCCGGGCCAGGATCCCGCTCGAGGTGATGAACGACGTGATCCAGCCGTTCCCGACCTTCTCCGAGGCCTTTCTCAGCACGCTGATGGAGCTCACCGCAAAGACGCCTGCGGCGGCGTAGGACGTCGGGGTCACGCAAGGCCGCCCTATTCTGGAGTGGTGCCGGCCGAGAGCACCAACACCGCCGCACCGGCCCCGGTGACCGAGGCCGACCACATCCTCGGTGCCGAGGACCCGACGGTGACCCTGCTCGAGTACGGGGACTTCGGCTGCCCGCACTGCTTCGCGTCGTGGAGGCCCGTGATGTCCCTGCTCGAGCGCTACGAGGGGCTGAGGCTGGTCTGGCGCCATTTCCCGGATCCTCAGCTGCACCCGGGCGCCGATCTCGCCGCGGAGCTCTCAGAGCTCGCGGGCACGAAGGGGAAGTTCTGGGATGCGCACTCGCTGCTGCTCGCCGGCCGGGAGAGCTTCACGGTCGAGGGGCTGCTCGAGGTCGCCAGGTCCCTCCGGCTGGATCCGGAGGCCGCCGAAACTGCGCTCAGCAACCACGCATATCGACCGCAGGTCGAGGAGGACATCGCTGACGGCGAGCGTGCGGGAGTTAGCGGGACGCCGACCTTCTTCATCGACGGTACGCGGCTCGTCGGCCACTGGCGCCAGCTTGCCGACGCCATTCCGAGGGCGATCGAGAAAGCATGACGACAAGGCCATTCGGCTCGTTCACCCGAGGTTCGCCGCCCTCTAGGCTTTGAGGCGCGATGCCCAGCTGCAGCCACCTCGATCAGATCCAGGTCACTCAGCTCCCCGAGTCAGTCGAGGGCTGCGAGGAATGCCTGAAGGTGGGCGATCCCTGGCTGCACCTGCGGATCTGCCTGGAGTGCGGGAAGGTCGGCTGCTGCGACGACTCGCCGAACAAGCACGCCAGCGCCCACGCGCGGGAGAGCGAACATCCCCTGATCCGCTCACTCGAGCCCGGTGAGGACTGGTCCTGGTGCTACGTCGATGACTTCGCGATGCTGATCCCCGAGGTCACCGGCGAGACGCGGATACCGCCCTCGCCGCTGATGAGCTAGCGCGACCTACTGCTTGTAGTTCTCGACGGTGCCGGGGCTGCGCGCCTCGGCGTCATCGGGATCCTGGTCGAACTCCTCCTTGGCCCTGCGCTGCCGCAGCAGGTCCCAGCACTGATCGAGCTCGACCTCCACGGCGCGCAGCCGCTCTCGGTCGGCCTCAAGGGAATCGTCGTCGTCGCGGTCCTGCTGCTCGCGGCCGCGAAGCTCCTTCTCCTCGGTGACCAGCTTGTCGATCCGGATAGCGATGCTCTCGTCGCTCATTGACGAGATCCTACGCGGTCGGGCGCTGGCGCCCCGGCGGGGGTAGCTTCTGGGTATGGCTTCGCAGTGGCCCAAGCTCTCGTATGAGGCGTGGAGCGCCACCTGCGACACGCTCCACGCCCACACCCAGGTCCTCGGAAAGCTCGCCGTCGAGCTCGCTCCACCCGAGCCGCAGCTGCAGCACGCTGCGCTTCGCCTGACTGCGCGGGGATGGGAGACGTCGGTGCTGCCGGCCCCCGACGGCTCCGGCGCGATCGTCGCCGGACTCGACCTGCGAACCCATGAGGGATTTGTCGAGCACAGTGGCGGACATGAGATCCGGATCGCCCTGACCCCGAATCGGCCGGTGGCCGAGGTGACCCGGGAGATGCTGGAGGCGGTGGCTCGCCTGGCCGGGGAGGTCCGGATCAATCCCACCCCGCAGGAGGTCCCTTGGACGGTGCCCCTCGACGAGGACACGGAGCACACGACCTATGACGCCACCCAGGTGGAGACCTACTTCGCGGCCGCCACGCAGGCGGCGATCGTCCTCTCCGAGTTCAGGGCGCCCTTCCGTGGGCGCTCCTTCCCGGTGAATGCCTGGTGGGGGACCTTCGATCTGGCGGCCCACTTCTTCTCGGGACGCCCGGCCGATCCGCCCTCAGACGACTTCATCGTCCGCAACGGTGGCGATGCCGAGCAGATCGAGATCGGCTGGTGGCCCGGCGATCCGAAGCACGACGGGGCGGCGTTCTACGCGTTCGCCTACCCGACGCCGGATGGGTTCGCGAACGCTGACCTGAGCCCCGACGGCGCCCACTGGGATCCGGAGCTTGGCGAGTTCATGCTCGACTGGGATGACATCCGCGACTCCGCTGATCCCCGCGGTCTTGCGTTGGAGTTCGCTCACTCGGCGTTCAGGCACGCGTGCGAGGTCTGTGCGTGGGATCCCGTCCTTGCGCAGAGCGCAGAGGGCACCCCACCGCCGGTCACCTGACGCAGGGGCGTATGGTGCCCAGCTTCGATGAACGACTCTCCGCCTGACAGCGAATCCATCACCCCCGAGGGGATCGTCGCCCTGCGCGCCGAGCTCGAGGAGCTCGAGGGGCCTCGCCGCACCGAGATGGCGGCCCGGATCAAGGAAGCGCGTGAGCTCGGCGACCTGAAGGAGAACGCCGACTACCACATCGCCAAGGACGATCAGGGGCATCTCGAGGCGCGGATCAGGCGGCTCCGGGAGAGGCTCCGCAAGGCGACGGTGGTGGAGGCCACTGAAGCCGCGCCCGACTCGTTCGCATTCGGCCTGACCGCCGAGGTCCTCGACGAATCGACCGGCAAGGTGAACAGATGGACCCTCGTGGGGCCCACCGAGGCTGATTTCGCGAGCGGGAAGCTCTCGATCGAGTCGCCGGTGGGGCGCGCGCTCAGGGACACCTCGATCGGAGACGCCGTCGCCGTGGAGACCCCCCGCGGCGAGAAGACCTACCGCGTGCAGAAGCTGGTCGAGTGAACGAGGAGCCCGACCGGACGATCCGGCCGGGCTCCCAGTCTCGTCAGGCTCTCGTCTCGGACGGTTCGTCCGATCCGAGCACGGCGATTCCGTAGACGATCCACACACACAGCGCGAAGACCCCAAGCGACCAGAACGGATGGGTTCCGCCCATCGACAGCAGTGCGTCGATCGCGCCGAGGCTTCCGGCGATGATGCCGATCACCCGTCCGTAGGCGTTTCCGGCGATGAGCGAGAACCCGCCGGTCAGCTGGAACACCCCGAGGATCACGAGGACCCACCCCATCGCGTGGAGGTTCGTGAGGATGTACCGCGTGTCGTTCGCGTAGAAGCTCGCGTCGCTGATTGCGCCGATCCCGTAGATGATGTTGAGGGTCCCCACGATCAGCAGAAGGATCGCGGCGAACACAGCGCGGCCTGCACCTCTCATCTGTGTGTCCTCTCTATCGCCGGCCGCCACGCAAGGCGGCCGTGTCCGTTGTGTGCGCGCAACTGCGCGTCGCCCCGAAAGCTGGCAGCTGAGGTATCGCGCGGCATCCCCCGATCAGGGTGATTTGGCGATCAGCCGGCAGCCTGCCGCGCGTCGCGACGGGTGCGGCGCTTCTCCTTGAGCTCGGCGCTCTTCTCCTTGGCCTGCTCGTAGGAGCTCTTCACCAGGTCCTTGCCGCCGGACCAGCCGAAGACCCAGGAGATCATGATCACCGCGAACACCACGTTCCAGGCGGAGACGATCAGCTGCTGGGAGGCCGAGTAGGCGGTCGCATTCTGAGCGCTCGTCTGGTTCTTGAGCGCCGCGCTGTTCATCGCCTGGGTGACTCCCACGCCGCCGGGCGTCAGCGCGACGGTGTTCGAGATCGAGTTGGAGGCGGTGACCGTGGCGACGTTGTGGAAGGTGACCGGGATGCTGTAGGCGCCGAGGAAGACGGCGATGATCGCCAGCCGCGCCACGTAGCTGCCGAGCTCCGGAAGCGCCACGCCGACCAGCGCCCTGCGTGGGGAGCGGAGGACCGCCCCGCCGACGAACAGCTGCTCGCGCAGCTTGTGCCACTGCTTGCGGAAGATCCGGGCCGCGAGCACCGCGAGAAAGACCAGGCCGGCCGCGATCGCCACTGCCACCACCCAATGGTCCGCCAGCCAGCTGAGCTTGATCGAAAAGGAGCCGGCGACCGAAAGGAAGAGGTACAGGTAGACGGCGATGTTGAAGATCGAGAAGGGGATCTTCTGGACAGCGATCCCCGACAGCATCGCGGCGAAGGTCGCCCCCGCGATCACGGTCGTGAACATGATCAGCATCACCCAGGTGCCGATGTTCGCCGGGAGGAAGCTGTTCATCGCGACTGAGGTCGCGTACGCGGCCACGACCAGCCGGACGGTGATCTGGACCCGCGGATATGCCGCGCGCAGGATGGTCACCCAGGCGATCGCCGCCAGCGTCGTCTGGGCGGTCTGCAGGAGGACGCCGGCCACCACGGCCCACGCCGGCACCTCGCGGATCTTCCGGAACAAGGCGCGAATCCAGTCTGAGACCGGAATCCCGAGCAGGTCCAGGACGAAGATCAGCAGCGCGATGGCGCCCACCCAGATGACAACGCGCGTCAGGCGTGCGAGCAGGGCCTCATCATTTGCGAGGGCTCTGAGTCTGCTTCGCACCCGGGCAACTTACTGTGGTGCGCTAATCCTTCTGCTCACATGTCGTCAACTCATGGAGGACCTAATGACAGGAAAAGCCGATTTCACCGAAGAGGAATGGAAGCTGGTGCTCGAGGGTCCGCCCAGTGCCGGTCTGATCGTGATCACCTCGGACCGGGGCGGCTCCGTCCGCGAGAGCTTCTCGATGGCGAAGGCCTACACCGAGGCCCGCAAACAGCACGGCGACAGTGAGCTTCTCGACGAGATCGTCACCGCGAAGCCCGAGACCGACCACACCCGGTACAAGACGCCGGAGGAGCTCAAGGAAGCCTCTCTGAAGCACATCAGCGACGCGGTCGCCCTGCTCGAGTCCAAGGCGACCAGCGAGGAGCTCGACGATTACAAGAAGTTCATCCTCGGGCTTGCCCAGCGCGTCGCGGAGGCGCGCAAGGAGGGTTTCATGGGCCTGAGCGGCGATCGCGTCAGCGACGACGAGAAGACGGCGATCGGGGAGATCAGCGGAGCTCTCGGCTGAGCAGACGCTGCCGGGGATTTCACCCGTAATGAGTGATGCGCCGGGGGCGCCCGTGCGGTTCGATGCCGGTCAGGGTCACCAAGGAAAGGATTCGCGATGCCGCTGATCGGAAGAAGACGGCCACTCATGCGCGCTGCGATGGTCGGCGGCGCCGGCTACATGGCCGGCAAGCGACGGGCACAGTCTCAGGGACACGAGGCCGAACAGGACGCCGAGATCCAGCAGGCCCAGGCGCCTCAGGCAACCGGCGGCGGCGGGATGTCGGAGATGGATCGGATCGATGCGCTCAAGAAGCTCGGCGATCTGCACGACTCCGGTGTCCTCACCGACGAGCAATTCGAAGCCGAGAAGGAGAAATTGATCTAAATGGAATTCGGTCCGGTACAGCTCCTTGTTGTTGGTTTCGAGGACGGAAAGTTCTCGGGCGAGATCCTCGCCGAGCTCCGTCGGCTACGCGAGCACGACGTCGTTCGCCTGATCGACCTGATCTTCGTCGCGAGAGGCGAGGACGGTGAATTCGAGGCGGTCGAGCACACCGATCTGCCCGCCGAGGAGGCGGAGGCATTCGGCGCACTGGCCGGAGCGCTGCTCGGTCTGGGTGCTGCCGGCGAGGAGGGCATGGAAGCCGGCGCCGTGGCAGGGGCGGAGGCCGTCGATGAGCGGGGCTCAGTCCTGGATCCCGATGACGTCTGGTACCTGGCGGATGAGATTCCGCCCGGCTCATCGGCCGGCATCGCTCTGCTCGAACACCGCTGGGCGATCCCGCTGAGGGACGCAATCGAACGCGCCGGGGGTCACAACCTGGTCGACGCATGGGTACACCCGAGCGATCTGATCGAGATCGGCGCGCAGGCCGCCAGCTGAACCCGGGGCAACGGGCGGCTGCGATCGCCGCCCTCATCCTGGCGCCCGCTGTCGTGATCCTGGCCCTCACGATCGTCGTGGCGGAGTTTCCGCGCGGCCTGATCGTGCTCGGCTGCGTGGTTGTAGCGATCGGTGCCGCTTGGTATGGCCTGATGCGCACCGGTCTTCCGCGGCTGCTCGCTTTCGGCTTGGCGCTCCTCGCCCTGATCGCCCAGGGCGTGCTGCTGATCAGCGACGGCGACCATCTCATCGAGGCGGTCGCCATCGTCCTCGGTCTGGGTGCCGCCCTCTATGCCGCGAGGACGGCCTTCCGAGTTCAGGTCCAGCTGCCGCCGGCGCCCCCTCCGGCACATCCGGTGCTGCTCTACAACCCGAAGTCGGGCGGAGGCAAGGCCGAACGCTTCTCGCTCGCCGACGAGGCTGCCAAACGCGGCATCGATTCCGTTGAGCTCACCCGTGGTGCGGATCTCGAGCAGCTCGTCAGGGACGCGGTTGCCGGGGGCGCCGATGCGCTTGCGATGGCGGGTGGCGACGGGTCCCAGGCGGTCGTCGCCTCCGTCGCCTCCGAGCTCGACCTGCCGTACGCCTGCATTCCCGCCGGAACGCGAAACCACTTTGCGCTCGACCTCGGGGTCGATCGCGACGATGTCGTGGGCGCGCTGGACGCGCTCGTCGAGGGCGGCGAGCGCCGTGTGGATCTGGCCGAGGTCAACGGTCGCGTCTTCGTCAACAACGTTTCCCTTGGGCTCTACGCCGAAGCGGTACAGCGAGACGAATACCGCGACGCGAAGATCCGAACGATCCTGAACACGGTCCCCGAGGCGCTCGGCCCTGACAGCGACGGGCTGGATCTTGCCTGGACCGGGCCGGAGGGCGAGCAGGAGCGGTCCGGAGCGGCCCTGTTGATCTCCAACAACCGATACCGGCTCGGCCGTGCGGTTGGCTCGGGCACCCGGCCCAGGATCGATGCGGGGGTGCTCGGGGTCACCGTGGCCGGCGCGCCGCAGGGGGCAGGCGCAGAGCAGCCTCGCAAGCCCTGGCGTGAGTGGTCCGCCACCGAATTCGAGGTCGATTCGAGCGGGCCGGTCCCGGCCGGAGTCGACGGCGAGGCGATGACGCTCGAGCCGCCCCTGCGCTTCCGGATTCGCCCGGGCGCGCTGAGGGTGCGGATCGCGCCGGCGCATCCGGGCGCCTCGCCGTCGGCCGCAATCCCGGAGAGTTTCTGGGAAGGCGTGCGGACCTTGGCTGGCGTAGCGGCCGGCAATGCGCCCGCGCCGGCTTGAAGTCCGGGGCAGGCATCAATCCAACAACGGAAGGAGCACCGATGGACATCCTGGAGATCGAGCAGAAGGAGACCCTCTCGCGCGAGGAGGCAGCGGCGAGGCTGAAGCGTTTCGCCGAGATGCTCTCCAAGAACAACGATTTGGAGTTCGAGCGTGGCGGGATGCAGATCAAGGTCCACGTCCCCGACGAGGTGCGGCTCAAGGTGGAGCTCGAGCTGGAAACCGACGAGCGAGAGCTCGAGATCGAGCTCACCTGGTGAGCCGAGGCCCGGTCTCGCCCGCGCTGGAAGAGCTGCGCCGCCTCGACGCGGCCGTATACGCGACGATCGCCGAGACCGATACTCCCGCGCTGGACCGCTTCTTCAGCCGCCTATCGCGCTCCGCCGACTATTCGAAGCTCTCGATCGCGAGCGCCCTTGCACTGGCGCTCGGCGCAGGCCCACACGGCCGCCGGGCGGCCGCTCGCGGCATGGCGGCCGTCGGCGTGACGGCGGCGATCGTCAACCTGGCGATCAAGCCGATCTCCCGGCGCGCCCGGCCCGATCGGGAGGAAGCCTCCGTCCCGCCCGGCCGCCAGGTCAGGATGCCCGGGTCCCACTCGTTTCCCTCGGGACACACAGCCGCGGCGTTCGCGTTCGCGACCGGGGCGGGGCGGGCGCTTCCGTGGACGACGACGCCGCTGGTCGTCCTGGCGACGCTGGTGGGGTACTCCCGGGTCCACACAGGCGTGCACTACCCGCTCGACGTGATCGTGGGCGCCCTCTGCGGGGTCACGCTGGCCACGGTCAGCGACCGTGCCCTCGATTTCATCTCATTGGGGTGATTCCGCGGGGCCGATCGTCCCCGACCATCCGTGTCCATCCAAGGAAGGAGCTTCAAATGCTGTGGGTTGGACTCGGAATCGTGTATTTCATCCTGCTGGTCACCCTCGGGATCATGGCCATCAGGAAGGGACATTGGGTCATGTTCATCCTGGGGATCGTGTTCCCGGTCTTCTGGCTGATCGGCGCGATGATGGCTCCCCGCGGCGCGGCCGCGAGCTCCGGGGCCTACTGAGCCTCCGGGCCGAGGCTGGCTGACCCGGCCCGAGCGGCCGGGTCAGAGCAGCTCGATCGTGCCCTTCACGATCAGCAGCGCTCCGATGATGAGCGTTCCGCGGAAGGCCAGGACCTTGGAGTTGCTGTTGAACCACGCCTTGAACCGGTCGATGGCGTCAGGCGTCCAGTCGGGGGCAAACGTGAACGCGAGCAACGGGATCTCCAGCAACATGAGCATGATCACGTTGAAGCCGAGAATCATCGCGACGGTGGCAGCCGTGCTCGCGTCCTTGTCGGCGATGTGGCCCAGGCCGATCAGGTAGGAGGCGCCGGGAAGAGTCAGCAGGGCACCGATGACGAAGGTCGTTTTCGCCGTGCCCTCACTCAGTTTCTGCTGCCACTTCGGCGGCCCCTTGTCCTTCTTCTTCTCCGCGCGCCGACGACGGCGCTCGGAGAGGCGACCGGTCTCCTTCGGAACCCGGCCGGGGCGGATCAGATAGGCGACGAGGAGCAGCAGGCCGCCGAGCGTGAGATCCATGGCCGGACTGAGCGTCGACTGCGCCGTGCTGGTCGCTCCCGAGGATCCGTCGACCGCGAACACGATCACCATGCCCAGGGTGAGGCTCGTAAACAGCGCGCCGCACAGGTATCCGAGCAGCAGTCGCTTCGGGTGGTCGAGCAACAACATCACGGTCGAGGCGCCGAGCAGGGTCGGGTTGACCGCCGCGGTGAACGCCCAGAAGATGATGGTGTCCATCTCAGCTCGCCGTCGCCGGTTCCGAGGGAGTCAAGCGCGCATCGAGTGCCTGGACAGTCAGGTAGGCCACCACCACTCCAACGATGATCAGCGGGCCTGAGCCGAGTCCGGTGTGCACGGTGAAGAGCGTGGCGAGCACGACGGCGGAGAGCGGCAATCTGAGCACGGCGACCACCGCGGCTCCCAGGCCCACCGCCACTGCGGGCGTCAGCTCGAATCCCGGTAGCTGAGCCGCCATCAGGCCGGCGGCAGCTCCCAGAAACATCGCCGGAAAGGTTGGACCGCCGCGGAAGGTGCCGAGGGAGATGCCATAGGCGACGCCCTTGAAGGCGATCAACAGGGCAAGCGCCGACAGGGACCAGGCACCTGGGTTCTCCACCAGGGGACCGATCGCGTTCTGACCCGAGAAGAGAACCTGGTTGACACCGTGGTCGGCCGTCTGATGGAAGGCGATCCCCAGACCCGCAACGAGCAGGCCAACGATCGGAAGCACGATGAAGGGCCTGGGAGTCGCGACTCGTTGCGCCTCTCGCGCGAGGCGAAAGATCACGAACGTGACCACAGCGATGGCCGCAGCCAGAGGGATCGTCCAGAGGAAGTCGACCAAGTCCGGCCGGGCGAAGGCAGGCAGGTGGAGCGGGCTGAGCGAGATGTCGGCGGTGCTGAGACCGGTCAACGATCCCATCCCGATCGAAACCAGTGAGCCGATTCCGGCGGCGAGCAGGCCCGGAATCAGGACCAGCGGCATCCGTGATCCGCCGAGGCCGGCGGCCTCGATCAGGATCACCGCCGCGATGATCGGGGAACCGAACAGGAACGAGACCGCGGCGAAGGTGGCCGAGGTGGCGAGCAGCGTGCCGAGCTCGGGCGGCGCATCCGGGCGGATCGCCCGGACCATGAGAAACCCGAGGCCCCCGCCAAGCGCAATCAGGGGTGCCTCCGGGCCGACCACCAGCCCGAGTCCGATCGAGGCGATGGCCGCCAGCAACACGCCGGGAAGGTCGACGGGCTGGGTGGGGGAGGCCTTGAGGCCCTCGGCGGGGACGTGTCCGCCATTGCCGGGCAGGCGGGCGATCGCGAAGGCTGCGATCACTCCTGCGATCGCGAGCACTGGGAGATACCACCAGAGCGGCGCGCCGTGGTCATAGCCGACGTCGTGCGGGATGTCGGTGAACACCCACTGCTGGATGTAGAAGATCAGTTCGAGGAAGCACCATGCTGCGAGCGAGGCGATTACCCCCACGATCGCGGCGAGAACAAGCACGGCGACGAAGGATTTGCTGCGCAGCGTCGAGGCGGGATCAGGCCCGGCGGGCTCGTCAGCCACGGGCGACCCGGCCCGATCCGCGGAGGATTCCGGCAGCCACGGCCGTGATCCAATCATCCGACGCGGCGGTGGTCATCACCCGAACGAGATGATGCCCTCGCATCCGGTGCCTAGGTAGTCACTACTGAGTAGGCATCAGGAGCTTTCCCGGATACCACCCCTCGCTCGGAGGGTAGTGTGGAGGTCGACCCGCGCAGGACTGCGCAAGAGACTGGGAGGGACCGCCCCGTGCGTGTCCTCCCGAGGATCGGATAAGGGCAATGACCTCGACCAGCCGGGAAGGCGATGTGAGCGCCCCGACGCATGACCGCACCGCGCCGGACGTTGGCCTGCCGCACCACCTGGCCCTCATCCCCCGGCCGCAGCTCGTCACCCGGCTGCGCGAGGCCAACGGCTACCCGCTGGTGCTCATCACCGCCCCGGCCGGATATGCGAAGAGCAGTCTGCTGGCACAGTGGGCGGAGGAGGACGAGCGGCGATTTGCCCTGATCACGCTGGAGTCAAGCGACGACCGGCCATCGCACCTGCTGAATCGCCTGGTCCGGACGATCGATTCAGTGAGCTCCCGGGGCCGCCCCTTCGTCGTAGGGATCGATGAGGCCGACGCTCTTCGCACGAAGGGAGCGCTGGCGGCGCTCGGCAACTCGATCGCGTCGCTCCCTCCCGAAGGCCAGATCGCCCTCGTCTCGCGGCGCGAGCTCGCTCTGCCCTTGGGCCGAATGCGCGCCCATCGCCAGGTGTTCGAGCTCACCCGGCGGGAGCTGGCCATGAACAGGACCGAGAGCGAAGCGCTGCTGAAGGCGATCGGTCTTCGCCTCACCTCTGAGGAGATCGAGGCGCTCTACGAGCGGACGGAGGGCTGGCCGGCGGCGCTCTACCTGGCGGGGCTCTCTCTCGGCGACGGGGACGGCACGCCGGTCGATGCGACCCAGTTCGGCGGCGATGACCGCTTTGTGGCCGACTACGTGCGGGACGAGTTCCTCGCGGGCATTTCGGTCGCCCGCCTCAGATTCCTGATGCGGACCTCGATTCTCGAGGACCTCGCCGGCAAGATCTGCGACGACGTTCTCGAGCGGACGGGGTCGGGGAGGGTCCTGCGTGAGCTGGCTCGATCGAAGCTTCCACTGGAGCCGCTGGATCACGCCGACGGCACCTATCGCTACCACCCGCTCTTCAAGCAGACGCTGACTGCGGAGCTCCATCGGCGCGAGCCCGAGCTCGAATCCAAGCTCCATCGCCGCGCCAGCACCTGGTATTCCGAGCATGAACGCTTCGAGGAGGCCATCGATCACGCAACCGCTGCCGGGGATGACAAGCGCGCCGCTGAGTTGATCTGGGCGCGCGCCGCGCCCTACCTCGCCGTGGGCCACCGCGACGACCTGCGCCGGTGGCTGGACCGCTTCAGCGACCGGAAGGTCGCGCGCTCCACTCAGCTCGCGATGGCGACAGCACATCTCTATCTGGCCCTTGGACACGGAGACCTTGCCGCGCACTGGACGTCGGTCGCCGGCGAGGCGTTCGACGAGGCGCCGCCGGACGACTCCGACCTCGAGGCCGACCTTCTCATTCTCAGGGCCACCTTGCCGGAACATGGAGTCGGGCAGATGGGCATAGACGCCATCCGGGCGGGGGAGCTCCATCCTCCACAGAGTCCCTGGCGCGCGATGTCGTACTTCTACGCGGGCGTCAGCCGGCACCTCGCGGACGACACTGGCGGCGCCAGGGAGCTGCTCGAGGAAGGAGCGCGCAAGGGGTCGGCCACCGCCCCGATAGCGCAGGTCTTCTGCCTCATCCAGCTGACGTTTCTCCATATAGAGAGAGACGACCCGGAGGACGCGCTACGGGTTGTTGCCCAGGCCAGGGAGCAACTGGAGCGCTTCCAGCTCGGCGAATATCCGATTCTCGCTTTCTTTTTCGTCGCATCGGCGCTGACCCGCGCGCATGAGGGGCGCATCGAGGAGGCTGCGGCCGACAGCAACCGCGCCCGGAAGATGCTCGAGGGCCTCGATGGTTTCCCCGACTGGTACCAGGGCGAAGCACGGATCTACCTGGCTCGCGCCTGCCTGCTCCTGGACGATTCCCCCGCGGCAACTGAGTTACTGGCCGAGGCCGCCGAGTTTGCCGACAGGCTTGACGACGCGCCGGCGCTCAGGCACTGGCTGTCAGAGGCGGGATTGGCGACCGCCGCCATGGCCGGCGGGGAGGAGCGTTCGGAGCTGACCCCGGCTGAGCTCAGGACGCTCCGATTCCTGCCGAGCCACCTCTCGTTCCGCGAAATCGCCGAGCAGAGCTTCGTGTCGGCCAACACCGTGAAGACGCAGGCGCAGGCCATCTACCGCAAGCTGGATGCCACGTCCCGGGGGGAGGCCGTCGAGCGCGCACGCGATCGCGGTCTGCTTCAAGATGTGACACCATGGCTGATCCAACGCCAGGCGAGAGCGAGGCTGCGGGCAAGGAATCGCGAAACAGGACGCCACGGTCATCCCTCGCGGTCTGGGAGCCCCCCACTGACCGGACCAAGCCCGTCGAGATCCTCAAGCGACCAGGACAAGACCCGCGTCCCCGAACTCGTTCCGATCCGCCACGGTCGCATGGGCGCCTCGGCGTTCACTTTCTATCGCGGCGCGGCGGGGATCATGGCCGCGGATCTGGCCGCCAGCCCGACACGGACCTGGTCGTGCAACTCTGCGGAGACGCGCACCTGTCCAACTTCGGGGCATTCGCCGCACCCGACCGGCAGCTGATCTTCGACATCAACGACTTCGACGAAACGCATCCGGGACCATTCGAATGGGACGTCAAACGGCTGGTCGCGAGCTTTGCGATCGGAGGCCGCGACCTCGGCTTCAAGGAAAAGGACCGCCGGGGTGCCGTCGCCGAAATCGGTTGGGGAGTACCGGCGGGAAATGCGGCGACTCGCCTCGATGCGCACGATCGACGTCTGGTACGAGCGTCTCGGCCTCGACACCCTCGAGCAGTACCGCTCACAGGTCAAGCGCCGCGCCGCCAAGAACTACGACAAGGCGGTCGCGAAGGCCGAGAGTAAGAACAGCCTGCGGGCGTTCGCGAAGCTCACCCGTTCGGTGGATGGCGAGCTGCGCATCGTCAGCGATCCCCCGCTGATCACCCCCGTCGACGAAGTTTTCAAGGGCATCAAGTCCGACGAGATCCAGCGGCGGCTGCTCGAGCTGATCGCCCAGTACCGCAAGACGCTCGACGGCGACGTCCGGCACCTCGTTGAGGGCTACCGGTACGTGCACGCCGCGCGCAAGGTGGTCGGCGTTGGCAGCGTGGGGACCCGCGCCTGGATAGTCCTGTTCCTCGGCAGGGACTCTGGCGACCCTCTCTTCCTCCAGGTCAAGGAGGCGGAGGTCTCCGTGCTGGAGCCCTTCACCGGGAAGAGCAGATTCAGGCAGCACGGCAGACGCGTGGTCGAGGGCCAGCGACTGATGCAGGCCGCGAGCGACATCTTCCTGGGTTGGCTTTCGGGCACGGATCCGGACGGGGTGACCCGCGACTTCTACGTCCGCCAGCTCTGGGACGGCAAGGGGTCAGCTGAGATCGAGAAGATGACCCCGACGACGATGGGACTCTATGGGCGGCTATGCGGCTGGACGCTGGCTCACGCCCACGCCCGTTCGGGTGACCGAATCGCGATCGCCTCCTACCTAGGCAAGGGCGAGCAGTTCGACAAGGCGATGGGAGTGTTCGCGGAGGCATACGCCGAGCAGAACGAGCGCGACTTCAAGGAGTTCGAGGCCGCCGTCGACAAGGGGCGCTTGAAGGCCGTCACCGGGCTCTGAGGCTCGCGAGCCGGTGCTCGAGGAAGCGCCGCTCGGCATCTGAGTGCACGAGCCCCAGCGACCGCTCGTATTCCTCGCGGGCCTCGTCCGGGCGATCGAGCCGGCGCAGGAGCTCCCCCCGGGTCGAGTGGAGGTAGTGGTAGTTCTCTAGCTCGAGGTCGTCGACGAGCTCAAGCGCGGCCTCCGGGTCGCCGGCCTCGGCGATCGCTGCGGCTCTGTTCAGCTCGACCACCGGCGAACCCGTCAGGCGAGCGAGCTCGCCATAGAGCGCGGCGACCTGCGGCCAGTCCACGTTCGTCGTCGGTGTGGAGTAGCGCGATCGCGGCCTGCAGCACGTAGGGACCGCGACCGCCGAGTGCCATGGCTCGGTCGAGGGCGGTTCGGCCCAGCCCGATCTCCTTCTCATCCCAGAGCTCGCGGTCCTGGTCGGCGAGCAGGACCAGCTCGCCATCCGCGAACCGCGCCTCGCTGCGGGCGTCGTTAGCCAGCATCAGCGCGAGCAGGCCATAGACCTCCGGCTCATCCGGCATCAGCTCGGCCAGCGCACGGTCGATGCGGATCGCCTCGGCGGCCAGGTCACCGCGCCCTCCGTAGCCCTCGTTGAAGATCAGATAGATCACCGCGAGCACAGCGGCGAGCCGGTCAGGAAGGAGGTGGGGCGGAGGCACGCGAAATGGAATGCCGGCGGCCTCAATCTTGTGCTTCGCCCGGACCAGGCGCTTCGCCATCGTCTCTTTCGGGACCAGGAACGCGCGGGCGATCTCCTCGGTGGTCAACCCGCCGAGTGTCCGCAGCGTCAGGGCAACCTGGCCGTCGAGGGCCAACGCTGGGTGGCAGCATGTGAAGAGCAGCTTGAGCCGTTCGTCGGGAATGGCGGTCTCATCCATCTCGTCCTCCACGGGCTCCGGAACATCGAGCAGCCGCGTCTTCTCGGCGAGGGTGCGGTCTCGCCTGATCCGGTCGATGGCCCGGTTGCGCGCAGTCGTCATCAGCCAGGCCCTCGGGTTGTCGGGCGTCCCATCGCGCGGCCAGCGCTCCGCCGCGATCGCGAACGCCTCCTGAGCGGCCTCCTCGGCCAGCTCGAAGCTGCCGAGGAAGCCGATCAGGTTGGCGAGGACGCGGCCCCACTCGTCTCGAAAGACCTGGTCGAGGATCGTTAAGCCCCCACGACGGGGCGGATCTCGATCCCACCGCCCATCCGCGCCGCCGGAATGCGCGACGCGAGCTCGATCGCCGCGTCGAGGTCGTCGGCCTCGTACGTGAGCCAGCCACCCAGCGCCTCCTTGACTGACACGAAGGGCCCGTCGGTGGTCAGCGTTTCGCCATCTGCGACGCGGACGGTGGTTGCGGTCTCCGGAGAGTCGAGTCGCAGGTCATTCGGAGTGACTCCCGGCGTCTGGTTGAGGGCCTGATAGTCCTCGTAGACCTTCTTCTGCTCGTCCTCGGAGAGCTCGTTCCAGGCGTCGCTCCCCGGGACGGGGGTGGTTCCCTGATGAATCAGAAGCACGTACTTCATGGCTACCTCCTGTTTGAGAGTTTCGCCTCAGAGACGAGCGGAGGGCGGGGGAATGGACAGCCGCCTGGAGATCTAGCGGAATTCGCTCATCACCCGTATTGAGTGATGACGAGCGCAGCCGAGCCTTCTACAAGTGCACCCATGGCGGACGATTCCCCGCGACAGGAAGAGCGTGGAGTGGATCAGGGTGCCGACGTATCCGATCTGATCGGCGTCAAGTTGACGCTCGGCCTGGCGCTCTGGTTCTTGGTGGTCCTGGGGTGCTTCTTCTTCATCGGACCGGTCGTGGGCATCATCGCGATCCTGGCCGGCATCGTCATTGGGGCGATCCTGGCAGTAGGTGCGGTCCGCAGGGCGGATACGACGGACTGAGCGCTCAGTGGCTGATGTTCGTCTGGACGCGCTTCCGCTCGGACTCGCTGACCGGACCCTTCTTGTCCAGGGTCTTGATCGCTTCCGCGACGTCCTCCACCAGCCGGTCGACCAGCGAGCGGCTCAGGTTGACCTTGACGAGCGCACGCATCATCTTCACGTCCTGAGCGTCCGGCGGCATCGTGTAGGCGGGGACCATCCAACCTCGCTCGGCCGAGAGCTGGAAGGCGATGTCGAACTCGTCGTAGGGGTGTTCTTCCGCGAGGTTGAAGGCCACCAGTGGGAGGGTCTCCTCGCCGGCACCGATGATCTGGAATGGACCCATACCGCTCAGGTCTTCGGCGAGTGCCTGCGCGTTCTGCTGCATGATCTCCATGATCAACCGGTAGCCGGCTTTGCCGAAGCGGACGAAGTTGTAGTACTGGGCCAGCACCATCGCTGAGCCGGTCGAGAAGTTGAGCGTGAAGGTCGCGTCGGTCTTGCCGAGGTAATTCTCATTGAATACGAGGTCCTCGGCGAGGTCCGATTTCTCGCGGAAGATCAGCCAGCCGATCCCTGGGTACACCAGGCCGAATTTGTGCCCCGAGGCGTTGATCGATCGAACCTGCTCGAGGCGGAAGTCCCACTTCGAGTCCGGGTAGAGGAAGGGCCAGACGAAGGCCCCGCTGGCGCCGTCGATGTGCAGGGGGATGTCCAGGTCCTTCTCGTTCTTGTAGTTGAGCAGCAGCTGGTTGATCCCGACGACGTCGTCTGCGTGGCCGGTGAAGGTGGTCCCGACCACGGCCGCCACGCCGATCGTGTTCTCGTCGAGGTGGGGCTCCACGTCCTCGGGGCCGATCGTGTACTTGCCGGCCTGGAGGGGGACAATCCGCGGCTCGACGTCGAAGTAGCGGCAGAACTTCTCCCAGACCACGTGCACGTCTCCGCCGAAGACGAGGTTCGGCTTGTCCGTGTCCTTGCCGTCGGCCTCGCGTCGCTTCCGCCAGTTCCACTTCAGCGAGAGCGCGCCGAGCATGATCGCCTCGGAGGAGCCCTGTGTGCGAGCGCCCGTGGTCTCGCCCGGAGCGTTGAAGAGCTCGGCGAGCATCTTGATGCAGCGCTGCTCGATCTCCGCGGTCATGGGGTACTCGGCGTGATCGATGAAGTTCCGGTGCAGGTTCTCCTCGATCACGATGCGGGCCTCTGGCTCCATCCAGGTGGTGACGAAGGTAGCCAGGTTCCGCTCGGGGATTCCTTCGACGGCCAGCTCCTGACTGACCAGGCGCATCGCGGCGATGGGATGCATCGCGGTGTCCGGGATTGCCTTCTCCGGCGCGTCGGTGGTCAGCCAGGCACCGGCTGGAGCCTCATCGAGGCCTTCAACGAGATTTTTCTTCTGGGTGGCCATCAGGCGGTGGCGGTGCGCGCGACCCTAACGACGCTCAGAAGACAGAGGAAAACCGTCGCATCGACGAGCAGCAGCGCCACTGCGATTCCCGGGGCGTCGGGAAAGAACATGACCAGGGCTGCGACGTGCCCCAGAACCGAAAGCAGCCCGATCGCGGCGGCCCACGACCTGATCAGCAGGACCCCGGGGGCCGCCACCAGTTGGATCAGCGCGACGATCAACATCAGCCAGCCTTCTGGCCGCGTGTCGCCGACGAGCCAGGAGGCGGTCGTGATGAAGATGTGCGAACCGGCGAGCACCGAGATCGCGTAGAAGAGATTGAGCAGCCCGATGGTGAGCAGCCAGCCGCTCGGGAGGGCCGCTTCGGCCACAACGGGAATCCGTGGGCGAGCGGTGTATTCGAAGTTGTTCGGGTTGGCGGTGGCTGCGTGCAAGATCGAGCCTCTGATCCCGACGAAGCCAACCTGATACAGCCGGTCCCGTCGTCATCCCGATCGGGTGAAATCGGAAAAGCTCGCACCAGGGGGCATCGCACTTTCACCCGGTTCGAATGATGCGTTCCTGCGGAGATGGGTGTTTCGTCCGTGCGCAATGGATTGCTGGGCAACGGTGCCCTCAACCGAACGTGATCTCCGGAGGAGACGATGAGCCAGCCCGATCGAAGCAAGCTCCCGATTCGCATGCCGTCCTTCAGTGGTATGACGAAGCGAACGCTCGACGGCTCGCAGCCGGACTGGGATGCGATCGGCCACGTCGACGCTCCCGATGGAGCCCCGAACGTTCTGGTGGTGCTGATCGACGACGCGGGTTTCGGCAATCCGGCCACCTTCGGCGGGCCGATCGACACGCCCAACTACACGCGGATGTCGGATGAGGGCGTCCGGTACAACCGCTTCCACGTGCCGGCGCTCTGTTCGCCGACGCGGGCGGCGCTGCTCACCGGCCGCAACAGCCACGCGGTCGGCTTCGGTTCCATAGGCGAGTTCTCGACTGGGTTCCCGGGGTACACCGCCTTCGTCCCCGACGACTGCGTCCCGTTCCCCAGGATCCTCAAGGACAACGGCTACGCGACTTCTGCGTTCGGCAAGTGGCACCTGACGCCGGACGGTCAGCAGGGACCCGCCGGTCCCTTCAACCGCTGGCCGGTCGGCTGGGGGTTCGACTACTTCTACGGCTTCCTTGGCGGCGAGTCCGGCCAGTGGGATCCCTGCCTGGCGGAGAACCAGAAGATCATCGGGACCCCCGAGGCGTACTACGACGACGGAGAGGACCCCTACTACCTGCCCGACGACATGGCGGATAAGACGATCGAGTGGCTGCACGCGGTCCGGGCGCAGGATGCGAACAAGCCTTTCTTCAGCTACTTCTCGACTGGCTGCAGTCACGCTCCGCACCACGTCTCGGACAAATGGGCCGAGAAGTACAAGGGGAAGTTCGATCAGGGTTGGGACAAGCTGCGCGAGGAGACCTTCGCCAGGCAGAAGGAACTCGGAGTCATTCCCCCCGACGCCGAACTCACGGAACGCGACGACGCCTTCCCTGCCTGGGAGGACGTGCCGGACAAGCTGAAGGCGTTCTACGCGCGGCAGATGGAGGTCTACGCCGGCTATTCCGAGAACGCCGACTACAACGTCGGCCGGGTTATCGACGCGATCGACGAACTCGGCGAGCTGGACAACACGCTCATCTTCTGGATCTGGGGCGACAACGGCGCCAGCATGGAGGGCACGATCACCGGGTCCTTCAACGAGCTCACGATGCAGAACGGGATCCCGCTGACCGACGAGATGCAGCTGCAGCTCTCGGAGCGCTATGGCGGAGTCGAGGCGTGGGGGAACCAGATGATGGCGCCGCACTACTCGGCCGCCTGGGCCTGGGCGGGGAACACTCCCTTCAAGTGGGGCAAGCAGGTGGGCTCGCACCTCGGCGGTACCCGCAACCCGTTGGTCATCCATTGGCCGGAGAAGGTCAGGAAGGGAGGCGACCTCCGAAGCCACTTCACCCACGTGATCGATGTCGGCCCGACGATTCTTGACATCGCCGGGATCCCGATGCCGACCCACATCGACGGGATAGAGCAGCAGCCGATGCACGGCGAGACGTTCGCCGATTCGTTCACCGACGGGGACGCGCCCGAGCACCACACCCAGCAGTACTTCGAGACGATCGGCAACCGCGCCATGTACAAGGACGGCTGGTGGCTCGCGATGCGGACCGAGCGCATCCCGTGGGTGCTCACGCCGGAGGCGCTCGAGCCGTACAAGCCCGGTGTCTGGGACCCCGACCAAGACCCCGTCGAGCTCTACTACCTACCCGACGACTTCTCGCAGGCCCATGACCTCGCCGCGAAGAACCCCGACAAGGTGAAGGAGCTCAAGGAGCTCTTCTGGGAGGAGGCCGAGAAGTACAACGTGACGCCTCTGCTCGCCACGCTGGCGTCGTTCTTCGGGATCGTGCCCCCGCTACCCGAGGTCCCCAAGTTCGAGTTTCGCGGTGACGTCCAGAACGTCCTCTCCGGGATGATCCCGAGGATCTACAACCACTCCTACTCGATCACAGCCGATCTGGTGATCCCGAAGGGTGGCGCCGATGGGGTGATCGTCGCCGAGGCCGACCATCTGGGCGGGTTCTCGCTGTTCGTCGACGAGGGCAAGCTCACCCACACCTACTCGATGATGGGCGTCTTCGTCTTCCGCCAGGTGGCCGAGGAGGAGCTTCCCGAGGGTGAGGTCTCGGTGAGAATGGAGTTCGCAGCCGACGAGGCGAAGCCCGCCACCGGCGGCGAGGTGACGCTTTCCATCGGTGACCGCCCGGTCGGCAAGGGACGCATGGACCACACGGTTCCGATCCGCTTCTCCGGCTATTCGGGCATGGACATCGGACGCGACAACGGAGGCGTGGTCGACCATGCCTACGAGGACCGCAAGCCGTTCGAGTTCACCGGAACGATCGACAAGGTCACCTTCGAGATCAAGCCGCAGCCCTCCAAGGAGGAGGCGGACGAGCTGCACGCAGTCCATCACCATGGGCACACGGCCCATGCCATCTCAGCATGACGCTGCCGACCCTCCCAGGAGGTCCCGATGAAGCTGCATGACACGATCGACGTTCTGATCGGCGGCTACATGTCGAAGGACGCTGCCGAGGAGGACTATGAGGCCATCCGGAACAGCGGGGCTCACCTGCAGGGGATGGCACTCGTCGCCAAGGACCTCGAGGGCGAACTGTCGGTCGAGGAGACCGACCACATGGTCCGCGAGGGAACGGCCGCGCTGGGTGGCGTTGGGTTGGCAGTCGGGCTGGTCGCTCCGCCGCTGCTGCTGACGACCGCGATCGGGGCAGCCCTAGGCGCCGGTGGCGGCGAGCTGCTTCACCACAAGGCCGCCGAGAAGATCGGCGAGCAGGCCGGTGAGACGATCCCGCTGGGTGGCGCGGGCCTGATCGTCGTCTACTCGAAGTCGGAGGCCGAGAAGATCGAGGCCGCCGTGACCCGCACCGTCAAGCAGGTGAAGGGGGAGGCTGAAGGGCGCCACGTCCAGGCGGTGAAGGGCGCGCTCGAAGAGGCGCAACAGAAGATGGCCGAGGAGCCGGGCTGAGAGCTCAGCCGTCGCGGGCGCAGCGAAAGCCTACGTTGCCGGTCGAGCTGTCAGGCGAGTTGCCCTGGCGGGCGGCAGCCCGATAGCGGCGGCAGTAGGAGTCGTGGCAGAGGTATGAACCGCCCTTCTGGATCCTGAGAGCGCCTTCAGCGGGGCCGCGGGGATCGTGCTCCCGGTCCTGCCGGCGGAATCCCGGATCGAACCAGTCGGCGGCCCATTCCCAGACATTGCCCGTCATGTTGTGGAGTCCGTAGCCGTTGGGCGGGAAGGAGTCCACGGGGGCGGTCCCGTAGTAGCCGTCGGCCTCGGTGTTCCTGTCGGGGAAGGCGCCCTGCCAGACGTTCATCCGGTGCTCACCTCGCGGCTCGCGCTCATCGCCCCAGGGAAACGCCCTGCCCTCGAGTCCACCGCGCGCGGCGAACTCCCACTCCGCCTCGGTCGGCAGGCGCCGTTCGGACCAGGCGCAGTAAGCCTGCGCGTCGTTCCAGGAGATATGAAGGGCAGGGTGGCCAGGGCGGTCCTCGATGGACGACAGTGGGCCTTCCGGATGGCGCCAGTCGGCCCCGTCGACCTTCCGCCACCAGGGAGCCTCGACGACGGCCTGGGTGGGAGGGAAATCGTCTGGCAGCAGCCCGGCGAAGACGAAGGACCACCCGAACCGCTCGGCCTCGGTTGCGTATCCCGTCGCGTCGACGAATGAAGCGAACGCCTCGTTGGAGACAGCCATGCGATCGAGCCAGAAGGAGTCGAGCGAGATCTCGCGCACGGGCCCCTCGCCGTCTGCGGGATATGCCCAGCGGTCGTCGCTCCCCATCAGAAACGAGCTGCCCTCGATCAGAGTCATGTCCTCTGACGGCCGGGCTTCGGTACTTGCAGCGACTGTCACGGTCGGCTCGGGCGGAGACTCATGCTGCGCGTCGGGAGCGCAGCAAGGCGACCCCATCGAGGCCGATTGCTCAGCGTCCGCTCGGTCCTTCACCGAAATCAGCGTACCCCTGCGGGCCCTTCCAACACTTCATCGCGCGGCTGAGCACTTTCGGGACCATCGGCACCATCATCGTCAGCCTCGCGCTCGGCCTGCTCTAGGAGGCGTCCTGAGCTGCTGCTCGAGCTGCTGCTGCGCGACCTCCGAGATGCTGGGAACCACGGCTTCGAAGGTCCAAGGGTCAGCAACCTCGGCGGCTAGCCGGCCGCGGCTCGATCAGTCCTGATGAAGCACGAAGGGCCGCCTCCTGGGAGGCGGCCCTTCGCATGTGACGCGGTGATTAGCGGGCTGGGGATTTGAACGGTGGGGCGGGACGTCTCCCACCTCCCTCAGCTCGCCGGTGCCCGGGTTGGATTCCGCCGGACGGCCGCGTGCCGTCCTGACGGCCCCTTGGGCCCTACAAAGCGCCCAGGCCTAGCGGCCCTGCACCTCCAGAGTCCCGTTACGCATGGAATTCAAGTTGAGGACCACCTCCTTTCTCTGGTCTCACTATTCAAGCATGCGCCCCGGCCGTGGCTAGAGTGCGCGTCCAGATGACCCGCGTCTTCCGGCTCTCGCTCCTCTTCCCGGTCCTCCTGCTCACCTGCCTCGGTGTGGGATGCGGCGGCGGCAAGGAGCAGGTCTCCGCCGCCGAGCTCGTTCAGAAGGCGGATGACGCATGCAGGACCGAGCAGGACAAGTTCCGCCAGATCCAGGCAATGCCGCCGGCGAACGCGACGGACGCCGGGGACCAGACGAAGGCGCTGATCTCCGTGGCGGAGGGCACGAGTTCCACGATCGACGGCCTCGAGCCGCCCGACGCGCTGCGGACGCCGCTAGAGAGCTACCTGAGCGCTCGCGAGCAGGCGATCGACGAGATGAAGAAGGGTCAGGACGCCGCGGAGAACCAGGACTCCAATGCCTACGGCGCCGCGCAGGCCGCGGTCACAAAGAGCGCGCCCCAGCGGAGGAAGCTCGCCGAGTCGCTGGGATTCAAGGTCTGCAGCGCGAGCGCGAAGAGCGTCTGAGCCCGAGCCGCTACGACTCGGTCTCCGACAGGTAGGCGAAGCCGAGCGTCATCGCCAGATTGCTGAGCCCGGCGAACCAGAGCCCCGCACGTGCCCCGGGGCGCGAGAACGCGGGGGAGCGCGACCAGATGATGTCCGTTGCCAGCTCCGTGCCGCGAAGCCAGGACAACGCCCACCAGTCCTTCGCTCGGTTTCGGCGGTAGGCCACCAGATGGGCCGCCGCGAAGGTGAGCCAGATCGGGCCGCAGCGGCGAAAGAGCTCCTTGGCGTCGTCCGAGGGCTCGTCGTGGCCCAGAACGCGCAGCGTCTGCGACGGCGCCAGCAGCGCGCCCGACCCCAGCACGAGGTCGAACGCGATCATGTTCCGGTTGGTCCGGCGGAGCTGCCCGTCGAGGCTCACGCGACGATCCAAGCACATCGCGCGAAATGAAGAAGGGAAACCCAGGCGGGCAGCGAAATCATCGCCCGTGGCACGGACCGCGACAAAGACTCATCCCTCTCGCAAGAGCCTCTCGGACTTCATCACCGAGCGCTTTGACGACTTTTCGCGCTCCCAGAAGGACGTGGCGCGCTACATCGTCGACCACCTCGACGAGGCCGCCTTCCAGACGGCGGAGGAGCTTGCGCGCCGGGCCAACACCTCTTCCTCAACGGTCGTCCGCTTCTCCCAGGCCCTTGGATTCGACGGTTACCCCGAGCTGCAGCAGGCAGCCATCGAGGAATACCGCCACAAGGTCGCCGAGGGCCAGCCGAACGGCAACGGCGGAAGCGGTGCCGCGGCGCTCTTCAATTTCGACCACTCCGAGTTCGAGGCCTCGCTCGGTGCTGACTACTCGAACATCGAGGAGACGGCCCGCAGCCTGACCCGCGAGCAGATCGAGGCGTCGGTCTCGGCGCTTGCGACCTCCAGACGGGTGCTGATCGTGGGGGTGGAGCAGATGGCCTTCTTCGCCAGCTACCTCCGCCACCTGCTCGGCCTGCTGGATGTCCGGGCGGAGATCGTCGCCTCTCCGAGCCAGGACAACATTCAGAAGCTTTCGCGGATGGACGAGGACACCCTGCTGGTCGTGCTGACCGCGGGTCGCGCGCATCCGCTCATCTTGCGAGCCCTGAAGCTCGCCCGGCACCGCCGCGCGCGGACGATGTCGATCACCGACGCGACGCTGTCGGATGTCGCCGAGCACTCGGAGCTGATGCTCTACTACAGCTCTAACGGCCCGTCCTACATCCGCTCGAACGCGGCGCTGATGGGCCTGGTCCAGGCGCTCGCCCACGGGGTGTACTCGCGGGACGAGGCGGCGCACCGTGACCGGATTCGCGCCTTCAAGCTGAAGTAAGCGCATAGCTACAGGCCCGGGGGGCGATCCGGACCTGCAGCCGATACCGGGGTCCGGGGGAATGGACCCCAAGCCATATGCGCCTCGCTACCTCAGCCCCCCAACGGCGAGGTAGCAACAAGGTTGCCCGCCCTCCAACCTGGCAAACACGCCGCCCTTCTACTATGGGGCTGGTTATGGCTGAGCGCGCGACATTCCGAGTGAAGACCGGTCTCGCCGAGATGCTCAAGGGCGGGGTGATCATGGACGTCACCAACGCCGACCAGGCGAAGATCGCCGAGGACGCCGGCGCCTGCGCGGTGATGGCACTGGAGCGCGTCCCGGCCGACATCCGGGCCCAGGGCGGCGTTGCCCGCATGTCGAACCCCGCGGTCATCAAGCAGATCCAGGAGGCGGTGACGATCCCGGTGATGGCAAAGGCCCGGATCGGCCACTTCGCCGAGGCGCAGGTCCTCCAATCGCTCGAGGTCGACTACGTCGATGAGTCCGAGGTTCTCACCCCGGCCGACGAGTCGAACCACATCGACAAGTTCGCCTTCGAGGTCCCATTCGTCTGCGGCGCCACCAACCTCGGCGAGGCGCTGCGGCGAATCGGCGAGGGCGCGGCGATGATCCGCTCGAAGGGCGAGGCGGGCACCGGCAACATCGTCGAGGCCGTTCGCCACATGCGCGAGATCACCGGCGGCATCAAGCACCTCGCCTCGCTGCGGAGTGAGCAGCTGGCCGGCGCGGCGAAGGAGCACCAGGCTCCACTCGACGTCGTCCAGGATGTGGCCGAGCGAGGCTGGCTCCCCGTTCCGCTGTTCTGCGCGGGTGGCATCGCCACCCCGGCGGACGCGGCGCTGATGATGCAGCTCGGAGCCGAGGGCAACTTCGTCGGCTCGGGGATCTTCAAGAGCGAGGACCCGGCACGGCGAGCTCGCGCGATCGTCGAGGCCACCACCCACTTCGAGGACCCCGAGCGCGTCGCGCAGGCCTCGATGGAGCTCGGCGACGCGATGCCCGGTCTCGAGATCGAGGCTCTGGCGGCCGACGGTGGCCTGCTCCAGGGCCGCGGTTCTTGAGCAACGCACCACTCCGGATCGGCGTCATCGCCCTCCAGGGCGACTTCGAGGCGCATCGCCTGATGCTGGAGTCCCTCGGGGCCGTGGCGACCGAGATCCGGACCCCGGATCGGCTCATCGGCCTCGACGGCCTGGTGATCCCCGGCGGCGAGTCGACCACCATCTCCATGGGGATGGAGCGGGAAGGGCTCGACAAGGCCATCCCGTCCTTCCACGAGTCAGGCGGCCCGATCCTGGGGAGCTGCGCCGGGATGATCGTCTGCGATCGCGAGCACCTGGGGCTGGCCGACTACGTCTGCCGCCGCAACGCCTTCGGCCGCCAGCTGCAGAGCTTCGAGCAGGATCTGCGCGTCGAAGGCCTCGGCGAGGAGCCGCTCCGGGCGGTCTTCATTCGGGCGCCGTGGGTCGAGGAGCATGGTCCGGGAGTCGAGGTCCTGGCGGAGTTCGACGGCCACCCAGTGGCGGTCCGGGACGGCAGCGTCCTGGCGGTGGCCTTCCATGCGGAGCTGACCGACGACAGCCGGCTGCACGCGGCCTTCATGGCGATGTGCACCGCCGCGCGGCGCCCCCGGACGCGAAGCGGAGGAGGCGCCTGATGCTGGTCAGGAGCGCGCGCATCGCTAGGTTGTCGGTCTGATGAGGGACCCCCGCGTCACAGCACTTGCGCAGATCCTCGTTCGCCACTCGACCAAGGTGGCGGAAGGCGACGTCTGCACGATCGAGGGCGAGTCGGCGGCGGAGCCGTTGCTCCAGGCGGTCTACGAGGAGGTCCTGCTGGCCGGCGGCAACCCGATCGTGAACATGGCGCTGGAGGGACAGTCCGCGTCCTACTTCGAGCACGCCTCCGACAAGCAGCTGGAGTGGATCTCTCCCGTTGCCGAATGGGCGGTCGAGAACGCCGACGTCCGCATCGCCGTGATGGCGAGTCAGAACACCCGCGCGCTCTCCCAGGTTCCGCCCGAGCGACAGGCGATGCGCCAGGCGGCGACCCAGGGGCTGATGAAGAAGGCGATGGAGCGGAGTGCCGAGGGCAGCTACCGCTGGGCGCTGACCCTGTTCCCGACTCATGCCTACGCGTCGGAGGCGGGCATGGGACTGACCGCCTACGAGGACTTCTATTACGGCGCCTGCCTCGCGACGGACGACGATCCGGTCGGCGCCTGGACGCGGACCTCCGAGGAGACCAAGCGGCTCGCGGATTGGATCCAGGGCCGCTCCGAGGTACACGTCACCGGCGACGGCACGGACCTGCGCCTGGGCATCGAGGGCAGGACGTTCATCGCAGCCGATGGCAAGCACAACATGCCGGACGGCGAGTTCTTCACCGGCCCGATCGAGGACTCGGCTGAGGGGGAGATCACCTTCCACCTGCCGGCGAGCTACGCCGGCCGCGAGGTCGCGGGTGTCCGCTTCCGTTTCGAGGGCGGCAAGGTCGTCGACGCGAGCGCCGAGAAGGGCGAGGAGTTCCTGATCGAGATGCTCGACACCGACGAGGGCGCTCGCCGCCTCGGCGAGCTGGGCATCGGCACCAACTACGGGATCACCGCCGGCACCGGCGAGATCCTCCTCGACGAGAAGATCGGCGGCACCGTCCACCTGGCGGTCGGCCGCTCATACCCCGAGACCGGCGGCAAGAACGAGTCGGCGATCCACTGGGACATGATCTGCGACCTGCGCAAGGGCGGCGGGATCGAGGTCGACGGCGAGCCGCTCCAGCGTGATGGCTCATTCGTCGTCTGAAAGACGCACGACTGAGCCCGCAACCCGCGCCCACCTACCGGGTTTAGGGGATGACAACAGCAGGCGCTCGGGGGGAGACGAGCCCTCATTACAGGAGGGACACCATGTACGGACGCAAGCTGGGACTGGTCGCCATCGCGGCGCTGGCCCTGGGTCTCGTTCTCGCGGCGCCGGCCGCACAGGCAAGGAAGAAGGTCGTCACGAAGACGTATGAGGTGGGCGTGGGAGCGCCTCAAGGTGGGGTGCCGCTCAACATCCCGGATGGCGGAGGAGCCGCCGTGCAGCTCACCCGCGATGCCTTGGCGGTCAAGGGACTCAATCCCAGGGGCAAGATCAAGGACGTCAACGTGGGAGTGCGCATCACGCACCCGTTCGCGAGTGACCTCGAGACCTACCTCGCCACGCCCCGGGGAGTCATCAATCTCTCCCACGACGTCGGCGGAAGCGGCAACAACTACGGCAACGGTTTCGCCGGGTGCTCGGGCGGCTTGACCACGTTCGACAGCCAGACCCCGACCTCGATTGCGACGCCTGGCCTGCAGGCGCCGTTCGTCGGATTCTTCGCGCCGCAGGAGAGCCTCGGCCTGGTCAACGGGCTGGGTAACAAGAAGGCAACCAACGCGACCTGGTCGCTGCTGGTGATGGACGACAACAACATGCACGGCACCGGCACCCTCGACTGCTACCGGTTGACGGTCACCGCGACCAACCCGAAGAAGTAGAGGGCGGTCTGGCGGGGGAGCATGACGGGGCGCCGGATGGCGCCCCGTCGGCTTTCCGGAGGCCTCCTAGAATCGACGTCATGTCAGGTCATTCGAAGTGGTCCTCGATCAAGCACAAGAAGGGCGCCGCGGACGCGAAGCGCGGCAAGCTCTTCACCAAGCTGGCACGTGCGATCACGGTTGCGGCACGTGACGGCGGCGGCAACGTCGACGCCAACCCGGCGCTCGGCCTCGCCGTGCAGAAGGCGCGTGACGCCTCGATGCCCAAGGACAACATTCAGCGTGCGATCGATCGCGGTACCGGCGAAGGGGACGATGCGGCGGCGATCGAGAGCGTCTCCTACGAGGGATACGGCCCGGGAGGGGCGGCGATCCTCGTCGAGACCCTGACCGACAACCGCAACAGGACCGGCTCGGAGGTCCGACACGCCTTCGAGCGAAATGGCGGGAGCCTGGGCGAGCCGGGCTCGGTCGCCTGGCAGTTCGAGAACCGCGGAGTGATCCTGCTGGACGGCGACCGCTACAGCGAGGACGACCTGATGCCCGCGATCGACGCCGGCGCCGAGGACGTCACCGAAGACGGCGACCTGATCAAGGTCACCACCGCCGCCTCGGACCTGGCGACAGTCCGTTCCGCTCTCGAGTCGGCGGACGTCGAGGTCCAGTCCGCCGAGCTCTCGATGGAGCCCAAGAGCACTGTGGAGGTGGGGGAGGCCGACGCCCCGGCGCTGCTGCGACTGATGGACGCCCTCGAGGAGCACGACGACGTCGACTCCGTGCACGCGAACTTCGACGTGCCGGAGGAGATCCTGGAGAAGGCAGCTGCGGCGAGCTAGTCGCGGTTACTTCTCCTTTTTCTTCTTCTTAAGAGGGGCCGCCGCACGGGCGGCCCCTCTCGCTTCTTGAAGCGACCTTCCGTTACTTCTTGGGCGCGGGAACCAGCCCGATCTGGAGCGAGATGCTGGTCAGCGTGGACGGGCCGAGCGTCGTACCGAAGTTGCGCGCCTTCACCGTCCAGGTACCCCTCGCCGGCACACCACCGAACAGGGCCAGGTTGTTATTGCCCTCGGTACCTACGTACGCCGGCGGCACCAGGGTGGCCTCCGGATCACTCTGGCCCGAGGTATCGCAGACGTCCGGCTGCGGTGTCGGGAATCCGTCGACCAGGTTGCACGGGAAGAACGGCGAGTCCGGCGTCTCCGTCGTCGGTCCGGTGGCCGACGTGTTCGGGTCCTCGAAACCCGGAGGACTGAGACGCACCGTTCGGCCGTTCGGCGCCGCAAGGGACAAGTCGGTCTCCCAGAGAGAGCCGGCATCCGGGGGACTCGGGGGCGTCCCCGTGAGCGAATAGGTCACCGCGACCGAATCCGCGCTCACCACCTTGCCCTTCGCCTTCTTGCCCACGACCAGCGGGATCGCGACCAGCGACGTCTTCGTCCCTGGTCCGGCCGGTGTAGGCGGGATGAGCGTCGGTGTCGTCTTGCTGACGGTCACCGAATTGCCGCCCTTCTTTCCCTTCTTCTTCTTCGCGTCGGCCACGCTGACCGACACCAGTCCCACCGTGACGCTGAGCACGAGGGCCAGTACCCCCAACAGCGCGAGGCGCGTTCGCTTGCTCTTCATTCGAGAATCCTCCAGAGTCGATTGATCCGGGCGAACCCGCTTTGTCATATCCGTCCGGCTAGACCGAGCCTACGCGTAGCCCAGATCGGATTGCAAGCGGAGATCCGCGTCTCGATGAAGGACATCCGGGGGGCGAGTGAGAATGGAAGAGCGTGATCATCATCGGTATCGATCCGGGTACTGCCAACACCGGATTCGGCGTGGTTCGCACGTCCGGTGAGCGGATGGTCGCGCTGGACGGCGGGGTGATCGAGACCGACCCCGACGCGGGCGACGAGCAACGCCTGGCCAAGGTGCACGACTCGCTGGGCGAGCTGATCCGCTGGCACGAGCCCAAGGCGATGGCGCTCGAGGACCTCTTCTTCGGCAAGAACGTCGCCTCCGCACTCAGCGTGGGGGAGGCCCGCGGCGTCGCCATGCTGGCGGCGGCCAAGCAGGGGCTGCCCTGCTTCGACTACACCCCACAGGCGGTCAAGAAGGCGGTCTGCGGGTCCGGCTCGGCTGACAAGGGCCAGGTGCAGCGCATGGTCGCGAGCCTGCTCGGCCTGCCCGAGCCGCCTGCGCCTGACCATGCGGCGGATGCCTTTGCCGTCGCCATCTGCCACGCGGGGACGGCAGCCGCGCGCAGCGCCGTCTCGCATTTCGGGCGCCCGCGGGTCGGCACGACGGCCGCCCTGGCGGCGCGCCAGCGGCTGGCCGGGTAGCCCGGAAGGCATCCGGGCCGCGGCCCAGAATCCCTAGACATGATCGCCTCCGTCAGCGGAGAGGTTCTGGTGCGCCGCCCCGACTATGTCGTGATCGACGCGAGCGGCGTCGGCTATCGCCTGGCCGTCTCGGCCGAGACGCTCAAGGCCGTGCCGGCGCGCGGCAAGCACGCGGCTCTGCACGCCCATCTGGTCGCGCGCGAGGACTCGCTCAGCCTCTATGGCTTCGCCAGCGAAGAGGAGCGCGACCTCTTCCTGCACCTGATCTCGGTGGGCGGCGTCGGACCGAAGGTGGCGATGGCGGTGCTCTCCGGCGGATCGGAGCGCGAGCTGCTGCGCGCGATCGCCGCGGGTGACGCCAAGCGCTTCCAGGCCGTCCCCGGCGTCGGCAAGCGGACCGCCGAGCGGATCATCGTCGAGCTCCGCGAGAAGGTCGCCGGGGAGATCGAGGGGGACGCCGACGGCGCCGCACTTGCCGCCGGGGATGATGACCCCCGAGCACTCGCCAGAGAGGGCCTGCTCAACCTCGGCTACACGCCGCCCGAGGCGGCGAAGCTGCTCTCCGCCGCCGAGGGCGAGACCGCCGAGGAGATCGTGCAGTCGGCGCTGCGCAGCGCCGCTGGGGCCAAGGCGGCATGAGCGTCGAGCCCGGCAAGGGCATCCGGACCCCGGGGATCGACGAGGATGATGCCGAGGTCGTCATCCACGATGCCCGCGCCGTCGGCGTGGACGACGACTTCGACCGGTCGTTGCGCCCGCCGAAGCTCGAGGACTTCATCAACCAGGTGCAGGTCACGGAGCAGCTGGGGATCTTCATCGAGGCCGCGCGCCGGCGCGGGGAGCCGCTCGATCACGTTCTGCTCGCCGGTCCACCCGGCCTCGGCAAGACCTCGCTCGCCCACATCATCGCCGCGGAGCTGAGCGTGCCGATGGTGCAGACGGCTGGTCCGGCGTTGGAGCGCAAGGCCGACATCGCCGCGTTCCTGACCTCGCTCGAGCCCGGGAGCGTCTTCTTCATCGACGAGATCCACCGCCTCGGCCGCGCCGTCGAGGAGACCCTCTACCCGGCGATGGAGGACCGGAGCCTTCCCGTGGTGCTCGGTCAGGGGGCCGGCGCCCGGACCGTCACGCTCGACCTGCCGCCGTTCACCCTCGTCGGTGCGACCACCCGCTCCGGCCTGCTGACGACTCCGCTGCGGGACCGCTTCGGCGTTTCGCACCGGCTCGAGCACTACGACGCCACGGATCTTCGCCAGATCGTCCTGCGCTCTGCCGGGATACTCGGCATCGACGTGAGCCCGGACGGGGCGGAGGAGATCGCGAGCCGGGCCCGGGGCACGCCCAGGGTCGCCAACAGACTGCTGCGCCGGGTGCGGGACTTCGCCGAGGTCAAGGACCGGGGGAAGATCGACGCAGAGCTCGCCTCGGACGCGCTCGAGATGCTCGAGGTCGACCGCGCCGGCCTCGACCGGCACGACCGCCAGCTCCTGCAGCTGATCGCTTCGAAGTTCGGCGGCGGTCCTGTGGGCCTCTCGACTCTGGCGGTGGCGATCGGCGAGGAGGCGGACACGATCGAGGACGTCTTCGAGCCGTACCTCCTGCAGCAGGGCCTGGTGAAGCGCACTCCCCGAGGACGGGTCCTGACCGAGAGGGCCTACGAGCACCTCGGGCTGCCCGTTCCCGAAGGCATGGCGAGTCTTTTCTAGGCACGAGAACGAGTCTGCTGCCGCAACGGGTTGGCTAGCCTTGGGCAGGCATGCCGTACTTCATCTGTCCGAACTGTGGGAACAGGGAGCTGAGCGGGGAGCGCACCGCCGGCTTCTCGACTCGCCCGAAGGGCTGCTCCAAGTGCGGCTTCGGCTTCCTCTTCGAGCTGCTCGACGACTACATGCCCGCGCCGGGCGCCGCCTTCTTCACGCTGGACCAGCAGGCTCGGGTCCTCGACCTGGGCAAGGGCGCCTTCGAGCTGACCGGGCTGAAGGACGAGCAGGTGATCGGCCGCCCAGTCCGCGAGGTCCTCGGCCTGCAGTGGATCGACAAGGGCGACGGCGGTGAGACCGCCGACACCGATCGGAACGGGGAGACGGACCCGATCGAGACGACCCTCGAGTGGGGGGTCCGCTCCCTAGGCAAGAAGGTGGCCGTGAACGCGGAGGGCGACCTGCCCACGGAGGCAACCGCCGACCTGTTTCCCGCGTATGACGACGACGGTGGATTGCTGCTGGTCTTAACGCCGGAATAGGTCCGGCCACGTATTACGTGTGTTGGAATGAGGGCCGGAAGTGAGCCCGAGACCGCTAGCGTGACCACCTCAACACCGTGAGCAACCGCCGCCGCAACCTCTTCGTCCTCGCGTTCGTCGCGCTCCTGATCATCGGATCGGGGATCGTCATCGCGACCAAGAAGACGACGCTCGGTCTCGACCTGAAGGGCGGCACCGAGCTGATCTTCCAGGCCCGTCCGACGCCGCAGAACCCGACGATCGACGGGTCCGACATCGACCGGGCGATCGAGATCATCCGCAAGCGGACCGACGCCTTCGGCGTCTCCGAGCCGGAGATCTCACGGATCGGCTCTGACTCGATCCGGGTCGGCCTCCCCGACGTGAGCAACGCCGCGAACGCGAGCCGGCAGGTGGGGCAGACCGCGCAGCTCTACTTCTATGACTGGGAGCCGAACGTCATCCCGAACCCGGCGAAGACGAACGTGCCGAACGGCGAGTCCTCCTTCAGCCGGCTCTTTGACGCGGTATCGCTTGCCTCGAAGCAGACGCCGGAGTGCTTCGAGAACAAGTGCACGACTACCGGCCCGCAGTACTACCTCTTCAACTCCCAGACCCACGCCTGGATCGCCGGGCCGGCGGCTACTAGGAAGGACCTGTTCTCGGAGCTGCCGGGGCAGAAGCAGCCGTCCAACAGCCAGATCATCGCGGTGCCGCAGGGCACCCTCGTCGTGCAGAAGGAGCCCGACCAGGGCCAGACTCAGGTCACTGACCCGAACAGCCCCCAGGCCCAGTGGTTCGTGATCCGCGACCGCCCGGCTCTGTCGGGCACAGACATCACCGATCCGAAGCCGAACACGGATTCATTCGGCCAGCCCGACGTCACCTTCGGTTTCACCGGAACCGGCCGCACAGAGTTCTCGGACGTCACCAAGGCGATCTCCCAGCGCGGCCTGCAGAGCGCCCCGCCCGGGGTCGCAGGCAACTCTCAGCTCGCCGATCAGTACTCCGGCCACTTCGCGGTCGTCCTCGATGGGCAGATCAAATCGCGCCCGATCGTCAACTTCGTCGACAACCCGAACGGGATCGACGGGCGGACAGGCGCCGAAATCAACGGTCTCAGCTTCGGCGAGGCGAATGACCTGTCGCAAATCCTGCAGATCGGCGCGCTGCCCGTCACGCTGAACCAGATCTCGAGCTCGACGGTGTCGGCGACGCTCGGCCAGCAGGCGCTCAACCAGGGCCTCAAGGCGGGCATCATCGGGCTGATCCTCGTCTGCCTCTTCCTGCTCATCTACTACCGCTTCCTGGGCTTGGTCGCGGTAATTGGGCTCGCGATCTACGGGGTGCTCTTCTTCGCGCTGATCAAGCTGATCCCGATCACGCTGACCCTGCCGGGCATAGCGGGGTTGATCCTGACTATCGGGGTGGCGGCCGACGCCAACATCGTCATCTTCGAGCGCATCAAGGAGGAGGCGAGGAGCGGGAAATCGATGCTGAGCGCGATTTCCGCCGGCTATCGCCGCGGCATCGCGACGATCATCGACGCGAACGTGATCACGCTGATCACGGCGTTCATCCTGTTCGCGCTGGCGACCTCCAACGTAAAGGGCTTCGCGTTCGTCCTTGGCGTCGGCACGATCGCTTCGCTGTTCACCGCTGTGGTCTTCACCCAGGCGTTCCTCGGGCTCTTCGGCCGGGCGCGCTTCATGCGCTCGCCGGCGGCGCTCGGCGCCCGTGAGCAGCGCTTCAAGTGGAAATTCGACTTCACCCGCGCGAGCCGGATCTTCTTCTCCATCTCCGGCTGCATCCTGCTGATCGGAGCGCTCTCGTTTGCGACGAAGCAGCTCAACCTGGGCATCGACTTCAAGGGCGGCAGCCGCATCACCGTGGGCCTGGCGAAGGTGGCCACCGTCAATGACGTGCGCGACACCGTGAACGCCGCCGGGATCAGCGACGCCCAGATCACCAAGGCGACGAACAAGGAGCTGGGAACCAACGTCTTCGAGATCGACTCGAGGGCGAAGCCGGAGCAGATCCAGTCGGTTCAGCCGGCACTCCAGTCCAAGTACGGAATCGTCCCCAACGGCTTCAATGCCACCACGGTCGGCCCGACCTTCGGCCAGCAGGTGGCGAACAGCGCCATCGAGGCGATCATCTTCTCGCTGCTGGTGATCTGCGCCTACGTCGCGTTCCGGTTCGAGCCCAAGTACGCCGTACCGGTGATCATCGCCCTCATCCACGACATCCTGATCACGGGAGGCGTCTATTCGCTGACGGGGAGGGAGGTGACCAGCGGCACCGTCGCCGCGTTCCTGACCATCCTTGGGTACTCGCTCTACGACACGGTCATCGTGTTCGACCGCGTGCGCGAGAACGTGCCGCGGCTGCCCCGCGCGACCTTCTCCCAGATCGTCAACCGCTCCATGAGCGAGGTTCTCACCAGATCCCTGATCACGGGTCTGTCGAGCGTCTTCCTGGTGACGGTGCTCTACATCTTCGGCGGCGCGACCCTGAAGGACTTCGCCTTCGCGATGATGGTTGGCCTCGCCTCCGGTACGTATTCGTCGATCTTCATCGCGTCGCCGGTCCTCACCCATTGGAAGGAACGGGAGCCCGCATACAGGCGCCGGCGCGAGCGGATCGAGGAGCAGATGGGCGGCGTGGTCCCGGCATTCCCGGAGGAGAACGTGGTGGCCAGGGTGGACGGTGGCCCGGAGGAGCCCGTGCAGGCGGAAACTCCCGTGCCGGCCGCGCCCGTCCCCAGCCGCACCGAGATCCCGGGCGTGCTGCCCGAGCAGCCGAGACCGGTTGCTCCGCCGCCGGCGCCAGCGCCGGCACGGCCGGAGCCCTCCGCCCAGCCCGAGCCGCCCGCACCGGTCGGCGCGCCAGACAGCAGCGGCGACGGCGGCGACGGCGATGCACCCGCTGGCAACGGCGGCGCCCAGCCCGACCGCCCCGAGCTCAGCGAGGCGAGCGCCGCGGCCCTCCGCCGGGCGCGCGAGCAATCCGGCGGACGCAAGAAGCGAAAGCACGGGAGGAACCGCTGATGGCACCTCTGGTCTGGTTCACGATGGGCATCGCCCTCTGGCACTTCACGGTTTTCGTCCCCGACCGTTTCCGTGGGGGCATCGTCGGAGCGTTCCTCGGCGCCGCTTGGGGAGCGATGGCGAGCGGCGCGATCGCACAGATCCTGCTCGGCAAGAGCATCGGCGACACCGACCTGGCGACCGCCATCTACGCGATCCCCGGCACCCTGATCGGTCTGGCCATCGTTTACGCCATGGGCGTCCGCTCGGGCGTCGAGGCCGAGCGAATCTAAGCCGGCCGCCGGGGCCAACACCGGCGATGAATTGAGAATCGAGTGCGCGCGGGGGCGGTTCCGTCTGGGGCCGAACTCAGGATGGCTGGATGGCTTCGACAGGACCCGTTCGTGCATTTCAGGCCGATCCGTACGACTACGGGGAGGTCCGGCGCCTGGCGGCGGAGCTCGAGCTGGCTGAGCCTGTCGCGGTGACCCTCGTTCGCCGCGGCTACCGCACGGTCGACGCGGCGCGCCGTTTCCTCGAGGCCCGCGAGTCGCACGAGCCGAGCGAGTTCCGGGACATGGAGGAGGTCTGCGACCAGATCCTCTCCGTGGCGCGCGGAACCGGCCGAATCACCATCCACGGCGACTACGACGTGGACGGGGTGACCTCCACCGCCATCCTCGTCTCGACGCTTCGCTCGCTTGGAGCGGAGTGCGACTGGTTCATCCCCGATCGTCTGACCGACGGCTATGGGCTGACGATGTCGAGCGTCGAGGAGCTGCGGCGCCGCGGCACCGAGCTCGTCATCACCGTCGACTGCGGGATCGGCTCGATCGAGGAGGTCGCAGCGGCCCGGGCCGCGGGCATCCAGGTCGTCGTCACGGACCATCATCTGCCGGGCGAGCAGCTACCGGACTGTCCGATCATCCACCCGGTCGTCTCCGGCTATCCGTTCGAGGGTCTCTGCGCCGCCGGCGTGGCGCACAAGCTCGCCACTGCCCTCTGCGACGCGGCCGGCCGGGGCGCCGTGGAGACCGTCAGTGGAACGAGACATCCGACCGACTCCAATCTCGATCTCGTCGCCCTCGCAACAGTCGCCGACATGGTTCCGCTGGTCGGTGAGAACCGCCGCCTGGTGCGCGAGGGCCTCCGTCTCTTGCGCGAAAGCCCGCGGGTCGGACTCCGTGCCCTGATGGTGGCCGCGTCCGTGGATCCCGAGACAGTCGATGCCGGGGCCCTCGGCTTCCGCCTTGCCCCTCGGATCAACGCTGTCGGACGGCTCTACCGAGCCGATGCCGGGGTCGAGCTCATGCTCACCGATGACCCCGACCGAGCCGGCGCGATCGCAGCCGAGTTGGACAAGGCCAATGCGGAGCGCCGTTGGGCCGAGCAGAAGGTGGTGGAGGGCGCCCAGCGTGCCCGCTCGGCGCTGCCGGCCGAGCTGAAGGACGCCCCGGCCCTCGTCCTCGCCGGCGAAGGCTGGCACCCAGGCGTCGTGGGGATCGCGGCCTCTCGCATGGTCGAGCGGTACTTCCGCCCGACCGTCCTGCTCTCCATCGACGACGGCCGCGCCAAGGGATCGGCCCGCAGCATTCCCGGCTTCGACCTGGTCGCCGCACTTGACGCAACCGCGGACCACCTCAACCGCTACGGCGGCCACCGCGCCGCCGCGGGGCTTGAGCTGGATGCGGACCGAATCGACGCGTTCCGGGAAGCCTTCATCGAGCACGCAGCCTCCGAAATCGCCCAAGAGGACCTGATTCGGAGAGACCGGCTCGACGCCCTCGTGGGTGTGGGCCGAGAGGGAATCGGGATGGATCTCGCGCGCCAGCTCGAGAGCCTCGGTCCCTTCGGCATGGGCAACCCTGGCCCCAGGCTGCTCGTCCCCTCAGGCCGCCTCCGAGAGATCCGCCCGCTCGGCCAGGAAGGCAAACACTCCCGCTTCCAGCTGGAGAGCGGCGCGGGCCGGGCCGCCGGGGTGGCCTTCGGCATGAACGGCGAGATCTCGAGGCGCGAGGACCAGGCTCTCGATCTGTCCGTCGAGCTCGAGGTCGATCGCTGGAACGGCGCGGAGCAGCCCCGAGTGGTCGTGCGCGAGCTCTATCCGCTCGATGGCACAGACGACGATGCCGGGCTCCGCCCCTGTGGCGAGGGCTGCCCGTCTCCGGATGCGGAGTGGTGGGAGCGGCTGGAGCACGAGGCCGAGCGCGTTGGCGCCGGCCGGCCGGGCTCATTGCTCGACGTCCGTGCCCCGGACGACTCCCGGCGTGAGCGGGTCGACCGGCGTGGCGGCGCAGCCGTGGCGTCCCTGGCGGAGTTGATCTCGAGCGGCGAGTCGGTTCTCGCGATCTGCGCGGACGCGGCCCGGCGGGCGAGGCTCGCATCCGCCGCCGCGGACCCGCGTCGGTTCGGCGCTTCGCAGCCGCGGATCGCCTGCTGCCGGTGCGGATCCACCTCCCTTGATTCGGCCCTCCGGGCCTCGGAGGGCGCCGGCCTCGCGCTGATCGACTGGACGGTGGCCGCCCGTCGCCCGGACGCTGTGCGCGGTTTCCGCCATGTCGTCGTCATCGATCCCGCGCCCAGCGAGGCGCTGGAGAGCCTCGCGCAAGCGGGGGGCGGCTACCTGCACCTCGCCTGGGGGCCGGCGGAGGTCCAGCTCACCGAGCGCCTCCTCGCCAGGGAGTGGGAGCTGCGGGCCGCGATCGCGGAGATCTGGCGGGCGCTGGCCGAGGCGGGGGGAGAGGCAGAGGGCGAGGCCCTGCGCTCGATCCTCGAGGGCGCCACCGACTATCCACGCACGCCGGAGACCGCCGCCCGGTGCGTGCGGGTTCTCTGCGAGCTCGGGCTGAGCGAATGGCCGTCCGATCGCGCCGCCCCCGCGCTGCGGGTCTTATCCTCGGAGAGGACCGATCTGGGGCGATCCCGGGCCTACGGGGCCTGCATCGCCAGACACCAGGAGGCCATCCGATTCCTGCAAGCAAGAGCACAGGCGTAACCGACACCGAGAACGGCGAGGCCGTTGCCGGCGACGGTGCCGTGCGCGATGTCGATCGCCGCGGCCACACCCGCGTCGGAGAGCCCGTCGGGGATTCGAACACGCCCCGGGCGGACTCGATCACCCGCGAGCTGACCGCGGACCAGCGCGCCCTGCTCGGCGACCTCTTCGCGGTGATCGAGGAGCACGCCTCGGACGCCGCGGAGCCGATCGACCGCCAGGAGATCGAGCGCGCCTTCGCCTTCGCCTGCGAGAGCCACGCGGGCCAGGAGCGGAAGTCCGGCGAGGACTTCATCACCCACCCCCTCGGCGTGGCGCGGATCTGCGCGGGTCTCCGCCTCGACACGGCGACACTTTGCGCGGCACTCCTCCACGACACGGTCGAGGACACCAGCGCCAGCCTCGATCAGGTCCGCGACGACTTCGGTGATGAGATCGCGCAGCTGGTCGACGGCGTCACCAAGCTCACCGAGATCACCTTCAAGAGCCGCGATGAGAGGCAGGCCGAGAACTACCGCAAGATGATGGTCGCGATGGCCACCGACGTCAGGGTGATCCTGATCAAGCTGGCCGACCGCCTCCACAACATGCGCACGATCGGCGCGCTCCCGAAGCAGAAGCAGCAGGAGAAGGCTCGGGAGACGCTCGAGATCTTCGCCCCGCTGGCGCACCGCCTCGGGATCCACGCGATCAAGTGGGAGCTCGAGGACCTCTCCTTCGCCACGCTCCATCCGCGCAAGTACGACGAGATCAAGGAACTGGTTGCCCAGCAGCGCACGGAGCGAGAGCGCTACGTCGAGAGCGCCGGCGAGTTCCTCGCCAAAGAGCTGGGCAAGGTGGGAATCGAGGCCGAGATCTCAGGTCGCGCGAAGCACTTCTATTCGATCTACACGAAGATGACCCGCAAGGGCCGGGAGTTCAACGAGATCTTCGACCTCACGGCGATGCGAGTCCTGGTCGGCTCGGTGAAGGACTGTTACGGCGCCATCGGCATCGTCCACTCCCTCTGGAAGCCGCTGCCGGGCCGCTTCAAGGACTTCGTCGCCATGCCCAAGGCGAACGCCTACCAGGCGCTCCACACCACGGTGATCGGTCCCGAGGGTCGCCCGCTCGAGATTCAGATCCGCACGCCGGACATGCATGAGCTGGCCGAGTACGGCATCGCCGCGCACGTGATCTACAAGGAGGGCAGCACCACCGGCGACGGCGGCAATGAGAAGATGACCTGGCTCCGCCAGCTGATCGAGAACGAGCAGGATCAGGGGCCGAAGGCGTTCCTCGAGGCGCTCAAGGTCGACCTCTTCGAGGACGAGGTCTTCGTCTTCACTCCGAAGGGCGAGGTCAAGAACCTGGCCGCCGGCTCGACCCCGCTGGACTTTGCCTATTCGATCCACACCGACGTCGGCCACCACTGCGTGGGGGCGAAGGTGAATGGAAAGATCGTCCCGCTCCACTACTCGCTCCGCAGCGGGGACATCGTCGAGGTCCTCACCGCCAAGCAGGGCCGTGGGCCCTCGCGCGACTGGCTCAAGCTGGTGCGGACGAATCGCGCCCGCAACAAGATTCGCGCCTGGTTCTCACGGGAGGGCCGCGAAGATGCCGAGCACGACGGCCGCGATCAGCTCGCCCAGGCATTCAAGAAGCGTGGGTTGCCCTACCAGAAGCTCGCCGGGTCGCCGCTGCTCGTCGACGTGATCCGCGAGATGGGCTTCCGGAAGGCGGACGACTTCTACATCGCCCTCGGACAGTCGAAGGTCTCCACCAAGGTCGTCACCAACAAGGTCCTGCAGCGCCTGAAGCGCGGCGAGCCCGTTGAGGAAGAGCCGGCCGAGGGCCTGATCAAGGGGACCGACGATGCCCGGCGCCGCACACGCGAGGCGACCAGCTTCGGCATCAAGGTCAAGGGCATCGACGACGTTGCGGTGCGCCTCGCCAAGTGCTGCCGCCCCGTCCCGGGAGACGACATCGTCGGCTACGTCTCGCTTGGGCGCGGCATCACCGTCCACCGTGAGGACTGCCGAAATGTCGCGGCTCTGAAGAAGGCCCCCGAGCGCTTCACCGAGGTGGCCTGGGACGGCGACAACGAGTCCTCCTATCGCGTGGAGCTCCAGGTCGATGCCTGGGACCGAACCCGCCTCCTCGAGGACCTATCGCGCACCTTCGCGGAGGCGGGCCTGAACATCCTTGAGGCGCGATGCACGACCAAGCACCCGATGGTGAAGAACCGCTTCGTGCTCGAGGTCGGTGACACCGAGCAGCTCAAGCAGTGCATCTCGAGGCTGCGCAATGTCGACTCGGTCTTCGACGCATACCGAGTCACTCCGACTGCCTGAGTGTTCCAATAATCTCTGACTGAGAGTCAATCCGCCAGGGACGGCGGGACGTAGAAGGGAGTGAGTGATGCTACGCAGGGATGAGCGGAAGCCGGGAAGGCCGCGCAGGCGCGCCCCACTCGTGCTGGGTATCGCGGCCGCCGGCGTACTGTTCGCGGGCGGGCTGGCGTTCGCCGCCTCCGAGACCATCGTCGCCCAGGTCGACAGCACCTACTCGGCCGCCACCTACACGACCGACCAGGGCGAGGTGGTCCCGCTTCAGGTCACCGGCGACTCGCACAACGCGTTCGCTCGACAGAACGGCCCGGACGGGCAGGCACTTTTCCGAAGCGCGACGATCTCCGGTGGGACCACCGGCGTCCAGGGCACCCAGTACCTGAGCGCAGGGGATTACACCTTCTACTGCACGATTCACCCGACCACCATGCAGGCCACGCTCCACGTCACCTCGAACGGGATCCCGCAGGCTCGGCCGTCATCGTCCATCAAGCTGACGCGCCGGAGCGTTAGCCAGACCATCAAGAAGGGCCTCAAGCTGAACATGACGCCGACCACCAGGATTGAGGGCGTCACCCTCACGGCGAAGCTGGGCAAGACGACGATCGGCAAGACGACCACCACGCTTGCCGAAGGCTTCAACGCCCCCGTTGTGAAGCTCAGCAAGGCTGGGAAGAGCAAGCTGCGGGGGAAGAGCTCCGCCAAGGTGAGCGTCGCCGCCGACATCCCGTTCGGCTCGCCCGTCACGGGCAAGGCGAAGCTCGGCTAGCTCAGTTCGACGGCCTTTCGGACACGCGCCGCGACCTTCCGCATCTCCTCCTCTGAGCCGTACTTCGTCCGCGGCCAGAAGAACCCACGGAGCCCGTCTTTGGGCTTCCGCGGGACGACGTGGACGTGCAGGTGGGGCACGCTCTGGCTGACGATGTTGTTGAGCGCCACGAACGACCCGGGCTTTTTCATCGCCTTGGGCACGGCAGCCGAGAGCAGCTGCGCATTCGCAAAGAGCGGGCCCACCAGATCGGGTGGCAGGTCGGACAGCGTCTCGTGATGGTTGCGCGGCACGAGCAGCGAATGTCCGGGGAACAGGGGCCGGTTGTCGAGGAAGGCGATCGTGTGCTCGTCCTCGAACACCACGTGTGCCGACTCGTCGCCGGCGATGATCTGACAGAACCGGCAGTTAGGGTTCTGAGCGGCCACGTGCGCGATACTGTCAGAGCGCGCGGGGGAGGAGAGGAACGTTGAAGGGATCCAAGACACTTCGCAGGACGGCAGCCGTCGTGCCTCTGGCCGCGCTGCTCGTGGTCGTCCAGTGGACGGTCGTTGCGGGAGCCGGAACGCCGATCAAGACCGGCAAGTACAGCGGCAAGACGACTCAGGAGGCCATCACCCCGTCCTTCCGGACGATCCAGTTCACCGTGAAGAAGGGGAAGGTCACGATCACCACCGAGCCCTCGGTCGCGTTCCAGAGTTGCATCTCGGCGCCGGTCTTCACCATCAATGGGACGTCGAGCAAGAAGCTCGGCAGGAAGCGCTCGTTCACCCTGACCCACACCTTCTTCGGCAACAAGATCGACAAGATCCACGGCAAGTTCGTGAGCTCGACCGAGATCGACGGATACGCGCTCTACCACTTCGACTCGCAGGACCAGTGCTCTTCAGGGAAGAGCAAGGTCAACTTCAGCGCGAAGCGCAAATAGCTACGAAACGATCGTCAAGGCGCCCGGGTCCACCCCGAAGGTGAGCTCGGTGTGCTCCCCGATGTAGTCGCCGTCGACCTGCACCGGGAAGGGTCGGGGCTGCCCGTCCTCGTCCATCGAGATGGAGCGGACCAACGCCTCGCCAACGTCGTCGAACTCCTCGATCTGGCGATGCTTCGAGGCGTGCAGCCGCTGGCTCAGCACCCGCGTCGCGATCGGCAGCATGTCGCGCTGCTTTGCTCGGTGGAGAAGGGCCATCGAGATGGTGCCGTCGTCGAGGCTGATGTCCTCGCAGATCCGGATCGGGACTTTGGCGAAGTAGGTGAAGGGATCAGAGTTCTGCGCGATGGCGGTGACGCCCTCGTGCCTCTCGCCGCCGACCTCGAGCTCGAGTCGCACCGGATTGCGCAGGTAGTGGCGGTAGAAACCGGAGATCGCCGCCCAGGTGTAGTACCACTGACGCGCACGAGCCTTGAGGCGGGGGTGGGCATCGACCCGCTTCACGACGGTCGCGTCGAGCCCAACGCCACAGGCGAAGACGAAACGGCGGCCGTTGCAGCGCCCGAGGTCGATCTTGCGGGGACGGAAGTCGTCGGCCAGCCCGATCAGGTGCTCGGTTGCGTCGACGACGTCGTTTGGGATGCCGAGGGTCCGGCAGACGACGTTGGTCGAGCCGCCGGGGAGCACTGAGACGGGGACGTCGGTCCCGGCGAGCCCGTTGGCCACTTCGTTGAGGGTCCCGTCTCCGCCGAAGGCGACGACGATGTCGTACTCACCGTGACGGGCCTCCCGGCCGATCTCGATCGCGTGCTCGGCCGCCTCGGTGTCGACCGCCTCGACGTCGTAGCGGGCCTGCAGTGCGTAGACGACGAGGTTCTTGAGCCGATCCGAGACGGTCGTGGCATACGGATTGACGATGATCAGCATCCGCTTCTTGTCCGCGCCCGGCTCGAGTGGGACCGCCTGGGCGGCGGGGGAGGGGTCTCTGTGAGCAGGGGCGATCGTGGACACGCCTTTTTTTCCTAACCCTCGGCGAGGACCGGGTTACCACCCGGAATCAGGTCCCCAAGCTGGTCCAGCGGCGGGGACGACGTGCTCTCGTAGCGAAGGACATTCTCATGATCGACCTCGCGGACGTGGCCGGCGTTGACGAGCAGATCCACGTGGCCGATCACCTCCGAGAGGGTCAGGAATGCCTGAGTGACGGCGACGTCACCCCAGATCGCCTGGGCGAGCTCATGTCCTGTTCGCGGCTGCTCGGCGATCAGGCCATACAGCTTCTCGGCCCGGCGCTGGTGCATCGCAAAGCGCTTGTCAATGAGGGCGACGTGATCGGTGATCGGCTCGCCGTGGCCGGAGAGGACGATCTCCGCCGGCAGCTCGCGCGTCTGCTTGAGCGACTCCAGGTACGTGACCAGAGCCTGGGTGCGCTCCGCCGACCCGTCCAGCGGCCTGGAGATCAACGGGTTCGACGAGATGTGCTTGATCAGGTGGTCGGCGGCGAGCAGGATTCGGCGGTCGGCGTCCCAGAAGACCGTGTCGGAGGGGCTGTGACCGGGGCGGTGCTGGACCTCGAGCCTGCGGTCCCCAAGCTCGAGCACCTCGCCGTCGCGAAGCGGTCTCGTGACCTTGGTCTTCGCTCCCCAGGCGCGGAAGCTGCCCGTCACCTGGCGCAGCGCGGTTACGACTTCCTCTGAGATGCCGTGCCTCATCATCAGGGCGGCCGCCTCCTCGTCGTCGCGCTCGGCGTCGTCTCCAAAGTTCTCCACGAAGGGCACGAGCAGATCCAGAGCGGCAACCTCGGCACCGGAGCGCTTGGCGACGATGTCGACGAGGCCGAGGTGGTCGATGTGCTGGTGGGTGATGATCACCAGCTCGAGATCCTCGATCCGGTGTCCCAGCGCCTCCAGCTGGCGCTCCAGCTCGTCCAGCGCCTTGCCCGAGTTGGGACCGGAGTCGACCAGGGTGAGCGGCTCTCCCTCGAGCAGGTAGGTGTTGACTCGGCCGACCTGGAAGGGGGTGGGGACCCGCAGCACCCGGATGCCGGCGTCCGTGATCCGCTGCCAGACCTCGACCGGGGTCTCGTCCGTGGTCACGAGCGAATCAGGCCCAGCACCTCGTCGCGCTTCTCCTCCATGTGCTCGCGGGAGATGAGCGATTCGAGGTTGAGGCGGAGAAGCGGCTCGGTGTTGGAGGGGCGCACGTTGAAGTGCCAGTCGGGATAGTCGACCGAGACGCCGTCGAGGTGTCCGATCTCGCCATCCGAGTAGCGCTCCTCTATCTCGCTCATCTTCGCGTCCTGGTCGGCGACCTCGGAGTTGATCTCTCCCGAGATGAAGTACTTGGAGCGGAACTCGGCCATCAGCTCCGCCAGCGTGCGACCCTCCTTGGAGACGAGCTCCAGCATCAGCAGGGCGGGCATCGTCCCCGAATCCGCGCAGTAGAAGTGCCGGAAGTAGTAGTGCCCCGAGACCTCGCCGCCGAATTCCGCGCCGGTCTCCCGCATCCGGATCTTGAAGAAGGCATGGCCGACGCGGCTCATGTCGGACTTCCCGCCGGCCGCCGCCACCGTGTCGGGGACAGCGCGGCTCGAGCGCGGGTCGTAGAGGATCGTCGCCCCTGGCTCCTTGGCGAGGGCGGCGCGGGCCAGCAGGGCGCAGACGAAGTCGCCGTCGCAGAAGGTCCCCTCACTGTCGATGAAGAAGCAGCGGTCGGCATCGCCGTCCCAGGCGATTCCCAGGTCGAAGCCGCCCTGCTTCACCTGCTCGACCAGCATCCGCCGATTCTCCTCGAGGAAAGGATTCGGCCCCGCGTCGGGGAAGTCGCCGTTCGGCTCCCAGCGGCTGGTCGTGAGCTCGATGTCGAGCTGCTCCAGCAGTGGGCCGGCCATCGGACCGGCCATGCCGTCGCTCCCGTCGGCCAGGACGCGAAGGGGACCGATGGCGTCGGGGTCGATGACGGAGATCATGTGCTTGTGGAAGTCGGGGTAGATGTCGATCTCCTCGACCTTTCCGCCGCCGGGCGGATCGGGCATCCCCGCCTCGATCTCCGCGCGCACCTCCTGGATGCCGGCGTCACCCGAGAGTGCCAGTGCGCCTTCGCGCATCAGCTTGACTCCGGTGTACTTCTTCGGGTTGTGCGAGGCGGTGACCATCGCGCCGCCGTCCAGGTCCCAGGAGCCCACCAGGAAGTAGCTCATCTCGGTGGCGATCTGGCCGGCGTCGATCACCGTGACGCCCTCCTCGACCAGCCCCCGCCGCACCCCGTCCGCCATCTCAGGCCCGTTCAGGCGCATGTCGCGACCGAGCCCGACGCGGAGCTCCGAGGGCTCCTTCTCGCGCAGCTTCGCCAGTACCCGGGCGAACGCTCGGCCGATCAGGTGGGCGGTCTCACCGTCGAGCTGCTCGTCGTAGACGCCGCGGATGTCGTAGGCCTTGAAGATCTCGGCCGGGGGAGAGGTGATGGCCATCAGTCGCCGAACGCTTTTCGGACGGTCTCGTAGCTGTCCTCGAGCGTCTGGTTCATCACGCGGGTGTCGCCGAGCACTGGCATGAAATTGGTGTCGCCGCCCCAGCGCGGAACCACGTGCATGTGGATGTGGTGCTCGACACCGGCCCCGGCGACACGCCCCTGGTTGCAGCCGACGTTGTACCCATGGGGGGAGTAGCTGGATTCGAGCGCCTTGATGCCGCGCTGGGCGAGTCCCATCATCTCGGCGATCGTCTCGGCATCGAGCTCCTGAAGGGCGGCGACGTGCTCGTACGGCGCCACCATCAGGTGACCGTTTGTGTACGGGAACTTGTTGAGGATCACGAAGCAGCGCTCGCCGCGATGGAGGATCAGGTTCGCCTCATCATCGCCGGCCTCGAGGGCGGCGCAGAAGACGCAGGCGTCCGAGTTGTCCTTGGAGGCGTCCTTCACGTACTCGAGGCGCCAGGGCGCCCAGATTCGCTGAGTTGCCACAAACAGGATCGTATGTAGCTAGAACCAGCCACGGCGGCGGAACCAGACGAGCATGCCGCCCATCAGCCCGATCATCGCCGCGATCAGAACCCAGAACATGGTGTCTGACGAGGTGACGGGGTCACCGCCGCCCGGCAGTCCTACGTTCATGCCCCAAATGCTCGCCACAAGCGTTGCCGGCAGGAAGACGATGCTGAACACAGTCAGCAGCCGCAGGATGTCGTTGAAACGGTGGGCGATCACAGATTCGTTGGTTTCCTCGAGCGCCTCGACAACCTCCTTGTAGTTCTCGAGCATGTCCCAGATCCGCTCGTGGGCGTCGACGATGTCGTCGAAATAGATCTCGAGGTCCATGTCCGGCGCCAGGTAGCGCCGCTTGACCTTCTCCAGCTCCCTGAGCACCGGGCGCTGCGGGCGGATCACCTTGCGGAAGTTGATGATCTCCTGCTTGGCGTTGGAGATGTCGCGCACGATCTCGTGAGATGAACCTCCCTCGAAGATCTCCTCCTCGAGGACGTCCAGCTTGTTGCCGATCTTGCGCAGCATCGGGAAGCAGTAGTCGAATCCGTCGTCGACCAGCCGATAGAGCAGGTAGCCGGAGCCACGCGAAAAGAGCTGCTCGCGGAACTCCTCCTTGTGGCGGCAGCGCTCGAACAGGTACTCGACGGGCTGTAGGGGCTGATTCGGGATCGTGATCAGGAAGCCAGGCCCGACGAAGAGGTCTAGCTCCCCGGCGCCGAGGCGGCCGGCGGCACGGTCGAAGACCGGGAACTGCAGGACGATGAAGAGATACTCGTCGTAGACATCGATCTTCGGGCCCTGGTTGCGAGAGAGGACGTCCTCGTAGTCCAGGGCGTGGAAGTCGAAGTTCTCCTCCAGCCAGGTCTGCTCGAGGGCTCCCGGCTGGTCGATCTTGATCCAGCGCAGGCCCTCGGCCGCGATCTCCTCGACGTTCGGGGTCTGCGGCTCAGGCGGAAGCGGCGCGACGAGCTCGCCAGGGCGCGTTCGGCGCAGTCTGGGACGAGGGAGGTTCGGCATCTTCCGGACCCGTTGTGTTCGTCGGCTCAGTTTCCATAGCTCAGGTCACTTTACGCCACGCACGCAAGGCGGGCGCACGGGTGCGCCCCAAATTGCGCCTGACGGGCGTGGGGATGTGCGTTGCTATATTCACTCGTCACATAGTCACCACATCAAGAGGGGTGGAGGGACTGGCCCGATGAAACCCCGGCAACCCCCTCGGATCTAGGTCCGAGGAAGGTGCCAACTCCAGCAGGTGTTGTCAGAGAGCCTGGAAGATGTGGGAAGAGGCTTCACCTGAAACCTCCGCCCACATCAGCCGGCGGAGGTTTTTTCGTAGAGGAGCCCAATGGCAGTCGAATCTCTCAAATGCAAGGAATGCGGGGAGGTCTATCCGCTCGAGGCCAGCTTCGTCTGTGAGCAGTGCTTCGGACCGCTCGAGGTCTCCTATGACTTCTCGGGGCTGGACGCAGAGGAGGCGCGGCGGAAGATCCAGGCCGGCTCGCGGGGCATCTGGCGCTACTCGGACTTCCTGCCCTTCGATGGGCGGCCGGGCGATCCGCTCGAGCCCGGCCTGACGCCGCTGATCCGCGCCGACCGGCTCGCCGAGCGCCTCGGCCTGGGCGAGCTCTGGATCAAGAACGACGCCGCGAACCCGACCCACTCCTTCAAGGACCGCGTGGTCGCCGTGGCCGTGGCCAAGGCAAAGGAGCTCGGATTCGAGACCGTCGCCTGTGCCTCGACCGGGAACCTCGCAAACGCCGTAGCCGCGCACGCGGCCGCCGCCGGCCTCGACTCCTACGTCTTCGTTCCGGCCGACCTCGAGGAGCAGAAGCTGCTCGCGACCGGGATCTACGGGACGAATCTGGTCGGGATCCGCGGCACCTACGACGACGTCAACCGCCTCTGTACGGAGCTCAGCCAGACGCATCCGTGGGCCTTCGTCAACGTCAATCTGAGGCCGTACTACTCCGAGGGCTCGAAGACCCTCGCCTTCGAGACGATCGAGCAGCTCGGCTGGAACCTGCCCGACCGCATCGTCGGGCCGATCGCCTCGGGATCCATGTTCACCAAGCTGGCGAAGGGCATCCGCGAGTGGCTCGACGTCGGGCTGGTCGAGGGTGAGCTGCCGACCTTCTGCGGCGCCCAGCCGGAGGGCTGCTCGCCGGTGGCGACAGCGTTCGCCGAGGGCTGGGAAGTCTGCAAGCCCGAGCGGCAGCCCGACACGATCGCGAAGAGCCTCGCCATCGGCGATCCGGCCGATGGGCCGTATGCGCTCGAGCTCGCCAGGAAGACCGGTGGGTCAATTGAGTCGGTCAATGACGATGAGATCCGCGCTGGGATCAAGCTGCTGGCTGAGACCACTGGGGTGTTCACCGAGACGGCCGGCGGTGTGACGGTCGGCGTACTCGCCAAGCTCGCGGAGGCCGGGAAGATCGGGTCCGACGAGCGGGTCGTCGTCTACATCACCGGCGAGGGTCTGAAGACGCTCGACGCCGCGCGCGAGTCCTTCCAGATGCACGAGATCGAGCCGACCCTGGATGCCTTCGAGGCCGAGTTCCAGGGAGTCGGGGCCTCTGCCTGATGAATAAGATCTCCACCGGATGAGCGTCACCGTGAAGATCCCGGCCCAGCTCCGCGCCGCCACAGGCGGCGACGGCGAGATCGAGGTCGAGGGCACGACCGTAGGCGAGGCGCTGGATGCCGTCTTCGACCAGCACGACGGCCTGCGCGAGCGGATCACCCAGGACGGCGACCTGCGGCGCTTCGTGAACGTCTACGTCTCCGGTGAGGACATCCGCTTCCAGGACGGCCTCGACACGGCAGTCACGGACGGCGACGAGGTCACGATCCTGCCGGCTGTCGCCGGCGGCTGACGCTCGCGGGATTCGGGCGCGGCGCGTCCGGGTATCCGGGTAGGGAGGGGCCGTGCGAAAGCTTCTGACAGCGTTGGCGCTTGTCGGCGTGCTCGCGTTCCTCGCCGCGCCCGCCGATGCGAAGAAGCACCACAGTCACAAGCCCTCGGGAGTCGCGGGGACGGTCTTCAACTCCACGTGCGCGGGTGCCTGCGCCGAGCCGCCTCCGCCGGAGCCTGTTTACACGGGCATGGTGACCATCACCGTCACGCGAGTGAGCGACGGGCAGCAGGTGGCGAGCCAGGCGATCAGCGACGGCCACTTCAGGCTGAGGCTGAAGAAGGGCGCCTACAACGTCAGCTCGGTGCCGCCCAATCCGCCGACCTGCAATCCGACGCCGGAAACGGTCTGTCCACTGGATCAGGCGCAGAGCGCCGCGATCGTGCGCCCCTGCCTTCAGGGCGAGACGAAGCAGGTCCAGATACGCCGCCACCGCTTCAGCCGCGTGGAGCTGCACGTGAGCAACGTCTGCGTCGTTTGAGCAGCGCTAAGCGCGCCCGGCAGGATTCGAACCTGCGACCTCTCCCTCCGGAGGGGAGCGCTCTATCCAGCTGAGCTACGGGCGCGAGACGGTCAAGTCTAGGTGTGGTGCGGCAGGGCACGCCCGCCCGGGCGGACGCTCGCCCCTAGGCTTGCCCCATGGATCTCTCCGTTGTCTTCCTCGGCACCGGCGGCTCCGTGCCCTCGGCGCGGAGGGCGACCGCATGCGTCCTGATCCGGGCGGGCGGCAGCCGCATCCTGGTGGACGCGGGGGAGGGCGCTCAGCGGCAGATGATCAACTCGACCGGGCTCGTCCAGGTCGACGACATCTACATCACCCACTTCCACGCAGACCACTACCTCGGGCTCCCGGGCCTGCTCAAGACCTATGACCTGATGGAGCGGCAGGCTCCTCTCCGGATCGTCGGGCCCGCGGGGCTTCGCGAGCTGTTCGAGGCGCTTCGTCGGATCTTCGGGCGGCTCCGGTATGACGTTGAGCTCGTCGAGCTCGGACCGGGTGAGGGAATCGAGCACGATGGCTTCGAGATGAGCGCCTTCGAGGTCGAGCACCGGATGAAGGCGGTCGGCTATGCCTACGTCGAGCCCCAGCGGCCGGGTCGATTCGACGTCGAGGCCGCCCGTGGCCTCGGAATCACCGACGACCGCGACTTCGGCAAGCTGCAGCGAGGGGAGACCGTCGCCGTCGACGGCTCGGAGGTGCGTCCGGAGCAGGTCCTCGGCGATCCGCGTCCCGGCCGCAAGGTCGTGATCACCGGCGACACCGCACCATGCGAGATGACCCGCGTCGCGGCACACGCGGCCCAGCTGCTGATCCACGACGGGACCTTCGCGCTCGAGGAGTCCGCTCGGGCCGCGGACACCGGACACTCGACGGCACGCGATGCCGCCCAGCTCGCGGCGGACGCGGAGGTCCACATGCTGGCGATAGTCCACGTCTCGTCCCGTTACAACGTCTCGGCGGTCCTGAACGAGGCGCGTGACGTCTTCCCGAACACCATGGCGCCGCGGGACTTCGACCTGGTCGAGATCCCGTTTCCGGAGCGCGGCGAGCCGGAGCTGATCCAGGAGGGAGCGAAGCAGCGGCCTGAGCCGCTGGCCGAGCCCGCCCCCGCCGGCGACTAGGCCGAAGCGGCCAGATCGGCGATTGCGCCTGCGACCGCCGGCGCCTGGTCCTCCTGGAGGAAGTGCTTGGCCGGCAGCACGGTCGCCTCGACGCCGAGCGCCTCTTCGATCGCCCGGCGGCGGTCCGCTCCCAGCGCCGGATCCCGCTCGCCCCAGACGATCGATGCCGGCCAGCCCGCCTCGCGAAGGCCGTCGACGTAGAAGCGCTCCTTCTCCTCAGTGAGCTCGAAGCCGCGGACGATCTGGCGGAACGAATGGCCGCCGCCATCGCGATGCACCAGCGCAAAGTGTGCATCGACCTCGTGCGCGGGGGTGGAGGAGCGATCGGCGATCCCCTGCATGTAGAAGAGCCAGCGCGCGACGGGCGGTCGCATGGTCGCCACCCAGAGTGGCCCGATCACCGGGGGCGCGGCGAGGTCCATCGTCCAGACACGCCGGAAGTGGGCCACGTCGATCAGGGTGTCCAGCACTGTCAGGGACCGGACCCGATCGCGATTGCGCAGAGCCCACTCGAGACCGATCGGGCCTCCGACGTCGTGAAGGACGAGGTGGCACCGGTCGATGCCGAGCGCATCGATCGCCTCGCCCGTCCAGCGGCCGAGCCCGGACCAGCTGTAGTCGAAGCCCATGGGCTTCTCGGCGAGCCCCAGCCCCGGCAGGTCGAACGCCACTCCCCGCAGTCCCCGCTCGGCCAGCAGAGGCAGGACCTTCCGGTAGAGAAAGGAGCTGACCGGAATGCCGTGCATGAGGACCACCGGATCGCCCTCTCCCTGCTCCCGGACGAAGCTGCCGACGCCGCCGGCCTCGAACTCCCGTCCAGCGGCCCGATGGCGCTCGATAGCTTCCGCAACCTGCGACTTCATGGCCGGGAATCGTCGCACGCCGCTGCTACGCTGGCGCGGCAAGCCCCTTTAACCACGGTCCCGTGAGGCCGGGAAGGAGCAGAGCAGTGAGCGACGAGAAGGTCGTGCTCGATCACGACGATCTGCGGCGGACGCTTGTCCGTATCGCCCACGAGATCGTCGAGAAGAATGAGGACTCGGATCGGCTGGCGCTGGTCGGAATCCACACGCGCGGCGCCGTCATCTGCCGCCGCCTGCACGCCCTGGTGGGCGAGCTCTCCGGTACCGAGGTCCCGCTCGGCGACCTCGACATCTCCTTCTACCGCGACGACATCGAGCGGCGCGAGCCCCGTGACGCCCCGATCGTCCACGACTCCCACCTCGACTTCGACCTCGCCGGGCGCACGATCGTCCTGGTCGACGACGTGCTCTACACGGGCCGCACGGTGCGCGCGGCGATCGACGCCCTCTTCGACTACGGCCGCCCGGCCCGGGTCCAGCTCGCCGTGCTCGCCGACCGCGGTCACCGCGAGCTGCCGATCCGCCCCGACTACGTCGGCAAGAACCTGCCGACGGCCCCCGGGGAGCGGGTGAACGTCCGGCTCGAGGAGACCGACGGGATGGACGAGGTCGCGATCACGCCCGCCGGAGCATTGATGCGAGGGCGCTCCGGAGGCGAAGCCGAGGAGCGACCCGTTTCACGACGGAGGGAGGACTCATGAAGCACCTGCTCGGAGTGGATCAGCTCTCGCGCGAGGAGATGGACCGCATTCTCGAGCGGGCGCAGAGCTTCGCCGAGGTTGGCCGGCGCGACATCAAGAAGGTTCCGACGCTCCGCGGCCGCACCATCGTCAACCTCTTCTACGAGGCGAGCACCCGGACTCTCTCCTCCTTCGAGCTCGCCGCCAAGCGCCTTTCCGCCGATGTGGTCAGCGTCAAGTCGGCCGGATCCTCCGTCGACAAGGGCGAGTCGCTGAAGGACACAGTCGCGACCCTCTCCGCCTACGACCCGGCGGCGATCGTGATCCGCTCCCCGCACGCGGGTGCGGCCGGGCTGGTGGCGCGCTGGACCGAGGCCTCGGTGATCAACGCCGGCGACGGCAAGCACGAGCACCCAACCCAGGCGCTGCTCGACGTGTTCACGCTCCATCAGCGACTCGAATCGCTGGACGGGACCAACATCTGGATCGTCGGCGACGTCCTGCACAGCCGCGTCGCACGGTCCTGTCTGCTCGCCTTCCAGAAGATGGGAGCGAGGGTGACTCTCTGCGGCCCGCCGACGCTGATCCCCCGCGGCATCGAGGCTCTCGGCTGCGATGTCTCCTACGACCTCAACGGGCTGAGTGACGCCGATGTCGTCTACGCCCTGCGGATGCAACGGGAGCGGATGAGCGAGAGCTTCGTCCCCTCGCTGCGCGAGTACGCCGCCCGCTACCAGATCGACTCGCGGCGACTCGGACCGCGCCAGCTGCTCATGCACCCGGGCCCGGTGAACCGCGGTGTGGAGCTCTCGCCCGAGGTGATCGACTCGCCGCAGTCGCTGATCACCGCCCAGGTGGAGAGCGGGCTGGTGGTGCGCATGGCGATCCTCTACGAGCTGCTCGCAGGGAGCGACAGGGCACGGCCAGATCGCGGCCCGGCCCCCGCCGACACCCCGACGATCGGACAGCCGGCGTGAACGTCATGGAGAACGGATCGGACGGAGGCGCCGAGGCGCCCAAGCTGATCTCCCGGCCGGCGCCGGGAGCGAACCTGGTGATCAAAGCCGCGCGCCTCCTGGATCCGCGGACCGGCCTCGACGGCGCCCATGACCTGATCGTCCGCGACGGCGAGATCGCCGAGATCGCGGATGCCGGCAGCGCTCCGGACGTCGACGGCGCCGAGATCGTCGACGGCGAGGGCCTGCTGGCCCTGCCTGCCTTCGTCGACCCGCACGTTCACTTCAGGGTCCCCGGCCAGGAGCACAAGGAGGACCTCGAGACCGGCACCCGCTCGGCTGCTGCCGGTGGTTACTGCGCCGTGATCGCCATGGCCAACACGTCTCCGCCGATCGACTCCGCCGCGGTGCTCGGCTCGGTCCGGGACCGCGCCGAGCGGGAGGCATCGATCCCCGTCGGCTTCGTCGCCAACGTCACTCGCGGGATGGCGGGACAGGAGCTCAGCGAGATGGCCGAGCTCGCCGAGGCCGGGGCGATCGCCTTTTCCGACGACGGCCTGCCGATCGCCAACGCCAGGGTGCTGCGCCGGGCTCTCCAGTACCAGCGCCTGGCCGGCCGGGTGATCGCTCTCCACGAGGAGGACCCGGACCTCTCCTCCGGGGGAGTGATGAACGAGGGCGAGGTCTCGGCGGCGCTCGGCATGGCGGGCATCCCGGCGGTCTCGGAGTCGACCATGATCGCCCGCAACTGCTCGCTCGCCCTATATGAAGGGGCGCGGATCCACGTCCAGCACCTCTCGGCCAGGGCCTCGGTCGAGGAGATCGCCCGCGCGAAGGAGGCCGGAGTCCAGGTCACCTGCGAGGCCAGCCCTCACCACCTGACCCTCACCGATGAAGCTGTCCGCAGCCTCGACGCCCGCTTCAAGATGAACCCTCCGCTGCGCACCGAGGACGATCGCCAGGCGCTGATCGACGGTCTGCGCGACGGCACGATCGACTGCGTCGCCACGGATCACGCGCCCCACGCCGCGGAGGAGAAGGAGGTGCCCTTCGAGGAGGCGGCCCTCGGCGTGACCGGCTTGGAGACCGCCTTCTCCGCGCTGTACACCGACCTCGTCCTCCCGGGCGTCCTCCCGCTTGGAACTCCTGGTCGAGCGGATGACCTGCGGTGGCGAGCCCTTCGGGATCGAGGCGCCGCGGCTCGAGGCCGGCGCCGTTGCGAACGTCGACGCTGATCGATCCCGAGCTCACCTGGACAGTCGGCGAGGACGGTTACGAGAGCCGCTCCTACAACAACTGCTTCGGCGGCAGGCAGCTGACCGGGCGCGTCCTGATGACCGTCGCGGCCGGCCGGGTCGCCTTTCGCCAGCGGAGCTTCGCGCTCGGGGTCGCCTCTTGAACGGCAAGCTCGACCGCGATCGGACCGCCCTGGTCGTCGTCGATGTTCAGGAGGGGTTCCGGAAGGCGATCCCGGACTTCGAGCGGGTGGCGAACGCGACGGCCACGCTGATCGAGGGCGCGGAGGCGATGGGGATCCCGATCATCGTCTCCGAGCAGTACCCCAAGGGCCTCGGTGAGACCGCTCCGGAGGTCGCGGAGCATCTACCGGAGGGCACGCGACCGCTCGAGAAGGTCGTCTTCTCCGCCGCCGACGCCGAGGGCTTCGACCTCGAAGGCCGCGACCAGGCGCTCGTCTGCGGCATCGAGACCCACGTCTGCGTCAATCAGACCGTCCTCGATCTTCTCGAGGACGGAGCCGAGGTCCAGGTGGCCGAGGACGCGGTCGGCTCGCGGACCGAGGAGAACAAGCGCGTGGGGCTGCACAAGATGGAGCAGGCCGGGCGCGACCCTGACCAGCGTCGAGACCGCGCTCTTCGAGCTGCTCGGCCGGGCCGGCACCGACGAGTTCAAGGCTGTCCAGAAGCTGATCCTGGAATACGCGCCGAATCCGGGAGCCATGCCGAAGGCAAGGGAGAAGGTGACGTGAGCGGCTACATCCTGCTCGAGGACGGCACCCGGCTCGACGGCGAGCTGCTCGGCTCGGGCGGCGACGTCACCGGCGAGGTCGTCTTCAACACCTCGATGACCGGCTACCAGGAGGCGGTCACGGATCCCTCCTACGCCGGGCAGATCATCACCTTCACCTACCCGCTGATCGGCAACTACGGCGTCTCCGGCGACGCGAAGGAGTCCGAGCGCGTCCACGTCCGCGGCGTGATCATGCGCGAGGGCAAGAACGGGGAGGACGCGGCGACTGCCGAGGGAGGCTGGCTGGACTGGCTGCGCGACTGCGGCGTGCCCGCGATCGGCGGGATCGACACGCGAGCCCTCGTCCGCCACATCCGCGACCTAGGGGCGATGCGGGGCGGCATCTTCCCGGCGGAGCTCGACGAGTCCGACGCGCGAGAGCGCGTCGCGGCCGAGCCCTCCATGGACGGCGCGGACTTCGCCCGGACGGTGACTCCCGGCGAGCCGGTTGAGATCGAGGGCGACGGTCCACACGTTGTAGGGATCGATACCGGCATCAAGCTGTCGATCATCCGCCAGCTCAAGGAGCGCGGCTGCCGGGTGACCCTCCTGCCGTGCGACACGTCCGCCGAGGACGTACTCGCCCGGGACCCTGACCTGGTCTTCCTCGCGAACGGCCCCGGCGACCCGGGCGCGCTCGACTACGTCGTCGAGAACGTCCGCGGGGTGGTCGGCAAGAAACCGGTCGTCGGCATCTGCCTCGGCCACCAGCTGCTCTGTCGCGCCGTCGGCCTCGAGACCTACAAGCTCCCCTTCGGGCATCGCGGCGCCAACCATCCGGTCAAGGACCTGGAGACGGGCCGGATCGACATCACCTCGCAGAACCACGGCTTCGCGGTGCTCGGCCCGGGCGGCGACCGGACCATCGACGGCGACGAGCCCGTCAGCTGGCAGACGGACTTCGGCGAGGCGGAGCTCTCCCACCTCAACCTCTACGACCGCACGGTCGAGGGCCTGGTGCTGAAGGACGTCCCCGGCTGCACCGTCCAGTACCACCCGGAGGCCGGTCCCGGCCCGCATGACGCCCGCTACCTCTTCGATCGCTTTCTGGAGTTGGCGAAATGACCGATCCGATGTCGCCGATCGAGGCGGTGCGGCGCACCTGGGATACGGTCGAGCACCAAGACCGGGCGGGGCTTCGGGCGCTGGCTGCCGAGGCCGTCCACCCGGAATGCGAGTGGACTCCGCTGCTCGCCGGTGTGGACGGCAGGACGTACCACGGCCCCGACGGCATGGTCGCGTTCTTCAGCGAATGGCTCGACGCCTTTGCGCCCCGCTACGAGAATCGCGAGTTCGAGCAGCTCTCGGATGACGTGGTTCTGGCCAGATGCCGCCTGTCGATCCAGAGTCGCGAGACCGGGGTGGAGATGGAGCGTGAGATAGCCCTGCTCGCGCAGTTCGAGGACGGCCTGCTGCGCCGCGGCCATGTGTACGACTCCCGTGAGGAAGCGGTTGACGCCGCCAAGGCGTTGCTCAATGCCTAGGCGCGACGACATCCGGAAGATCCTCCTGATCGGTTCCGGGCCGATCGTGATCGGGCAGGCCGCCGAGTTCGACTATTCCGGCGTGCAGGCCTGCAAGGTCCTCCTGGAGGAGGGCTACGAGGTCGTCCTCGTCAACTCGAACCCGGCGACGATCATGACCGACCCCGAGTTCGCCGACCGGACATACATCGAGCCGCTGCTCCCGGGCCCCGTCGCGAAGGTGATCGAGCGCGAGCGGCCCGACGCCCTGCTGCCGACGCTCGGCGGCCAGACGGCGCTCAACCTGGCAAAGGCGCTGCACGACGACGGCACCCTGCAGAAGTTCGGCGTGGAGCTGATCGGCGCCGACTACGAGGCGATCCACCGGGCCGAGGACCGCGAGGCGTTCCGGACGACGATGGAGGAGGCCGGGCTGCGCGTCCCCTTCTCGATGATCGTCGAGTCGATTCAGGAGGGAGAGCAGGCTCTGGAATCCGGCGAGCTCGCGCTGCCGATCATCGTCCGGCCTGCGTTCACGCTCGGCGGGCACGGCGGTGGCGTGGCGAACGACGAGACGGAGTTCGCCCAGGTCGTTTCCGAAGGGCTCGCCGCGAGCCCGATCAACCAGGTGCTGGTCGAGGAGTCGGTGCTCGGCTGGGGCGAGTTCGAGCTCGAGGTGATGCGCGACCGCAACGACAACGTGGTGATCATCTGCTCGATCGAGAACGTCGACCCGATGGGGGTCCACACCGGCGACTCCGTGACGATCGCGCCGGCCCAGACGCTCACCGACCCTCTCTATCAGGACCTGCGTGACCAGGCGATTCGTGTGATCCGCGCGGTCGGGGTCGAGACCGGCGGCTCGAACGTTCAGTTCGCGGTCAACCCGGAGAGCGGCGAAATCGTGGTGATCGAAATGAACCCACGTGTCTCGCGCTCCTCCGCGCTTGCCTCGAAGGCCACGGGATTCCCGATCGCGAAGATGGCCGCGAAGCTGGCGGTGGGCTACGCGCTCGAGGAGATCCCCAACGACATCACGCAGGCCACTCCGGCCTCCTTCGAGCCGACCATCGACTACGTCGTCACCAAGATCCCGCGCTTCGCCTTCGAGAAGTTCCCCGGCGCCGAGGGCCGGCTCTCCACCCACATGAAGTCGGTCGGGGAGTGCATGGCGATCGGGCGGACCTTCCGTGAGTCCTTCGCCAAGGCGATGCGCTCTCGCGAGCTCGATGCGACCCCGGACATTCCTGACTCGACCGGTGAGCTGCTCGAGCGGCTCTCGACGCCCTCTCCCGACCGCTTCGATCTGATCGCGGCCGGATTCGAGCGCGGGGTGGAGCTGGAGCGGATCCAGGAGGCGACGATGATCGATCCCTGGTTCCTGCGGGAGCTCCGGGCGCTGGCGACCGATGGCGACGGCACCGACGGCTTGGAGCGCACCTACCGCTCCGTCGACACCTGCGCCGCCGAGTTCGAGGCGCGGACGCCCTACTTCTACTCCGCACATGAGCGCAGCTCGACGAACGGAGCCGCCGGCGAGGTGGAGCGGGGTGATCGTCCCTCGGTAGTGATCCTCGGCTCAGGGCCAAACCGGATCGGCCAGGGCATCGAGTTCGACTACTGCTGCGTCCACGCGGCAATGACCGCGCGCGAGCTCGAGCGCGACGCGGTGATGATCAACTGCAACCCCGAGACCGTCTCCACCGACTACGACACCTCCGACCGTCTCTACTTCGAGCCACTCACGGAGGAGGACGTCCTCGCCGTCTGCGAGATCGAGCGCCCCGAGGGAGTCATCGTCCAGTTCGGCGGTCAGACGCCCCTGCGGCTGGCGAAGTCGCTGGAGGAGGCGGGGGTGCCCCTGCTCGGCACTCCGGTGGACGCCATCGACCTCGCTGAGGACCGCGGACGCTTCGGCGCTCTCCTACGGCGTCTGGAGATCAAGCACCCTCCATATGGGACGGCGCTCTCCGCCGAGGAGGCCGTGGCGATCGCCGAGGACGTCGGCTTCCCTCTGCTGGTCCGCCCCTCCTACGTACTGGGCGGGCGGGCGATGGAGATCTGTTACGAGGGGGAGGCTCTGGCCGCCTACCTGGAGGCGAACGTGAAGGCCGACCAGGAGCACCCGTTGCTCCTTGACCGCTTCCTGGAGAACGCGATCGAGGTGGACGTGGACGCGCTGGCCGACGGCGAGCGCTGCTTCGTCGCCGGCGTGATGCAGCACGTCGAGGAGGCCGGCGTCCACTCGGGCGACTCCGCGTGCGTGATTCCGCCGATGAGCCTCGGCGAGGAGATGCTGGAGGAGATCCGCGAGACGACGCGCAAGATCGCTCTGGAGCTCGGCGTGATCGGGCTGATCAACGTCCAGTACGCGGTCGCCGACGGCGAGCTCTACGTGATCGAGGCAAATCCGCGCGCCTCCCGCACGGTGCCCTTCGTCAGCAAGGCGATCGGGACTCCGCTCGCCAAGGTCGCCTGCCGCCTGATGCTGGGGGAGTCGCTGGACGACCAGGATCTGCCGAGCGAGGCGCCGACCCACATCAGCGTGAAGGAGGCGGTGCTGCCGTTTGCGCGCTTCGCCGGAGCCGACGCCGTGCTCGGCCCCGAGATGCGTAGCACCGGCGAGGTGATGGGCATCGCCGCCGATTTCCCGACCGCCTTCGGCAAGGCCCAGGCCGCAGCAGGGGTCTCGCTGCCGACCGAGGGGACCATCTTCATCAGCGTCACCGACTCGGACAAGCCGGCGGCGACCCAGCTCGCGACCCGCTTCCACGACCTCGGCTTCGAGGTGATTGCCACCTCGGGCACGGCCCAGGCCATCTCGGCAATGGGTGTCCCGGTCCGGAAGATCAAGAAGATCGGCGAGGGCTCACCGAACGTGGTCGATTGCATCCGGTCGGAGGAAGTCAACCTGGTGATCAACACTCCGACGGGCTCCGGCGCCCGGACGGACGGCTACGAGATTCGCACAGAGGCGATTCGGCACGGCATTCCGTGCGTCACCACGATGACGGGCGCCTCCGCGGCATCCCGGGCGATCTTCGCGGCCGCCCAGGGCGACGTTGAGGTCCAGACACTGCAGGAGCTGCACGCCCCCGAGGAGCGCGAACCATCGAAGAGGTGACCGCCGGAGCCGCGCAGAAGCTGGGGGAGAGGATTGTCGCCCCGTTCGGCCGGCGGCTCTGCGAGGTGACTCGCAACATTCCCTCTGGTGGCTATCGGATCTTCTCCGTCCTCGATCCGGCGGGACCGGAGCCGGCCGCCGGCCAGTTCTACATGCTCGCCGCGGACTCCGGCTGGGGTGGGGACGAGGGCCGTCCGTACCTGGCCCGCGCTTTCTCCGTCGCCGATGCACAGCGGGAGGGCTCTGGGGTCAGGCTCGACTTCCTGGTGCAAGCGGTCGGGCCGGGCACCTCGAGGCTTGCCGGCCTGGATCCCGGCGAGGGACTCTGGGTCCACGGTCCGCTCGGCCGCCCGTTTGCGGCGCCGACGGACGTTGCCGCCGACGCCGCTGGAGCGATCCTGATCGGCGGTGGCATCGGGGTCGCGCCACTGGCGCTCTGGCGCCGCCGGCTGCTCCGAGCCGGGATCCCCACGCGGGTCCTGCTCGGCTTCCGGGACAAGCCCAACTCAGGGGGCCTCGACCTCTTCGACTGCTCGGAGATCCGACTGGCGAGCGAGGACGGGCATACCGGCCACCGCGGCTATGTGACGGACCTGCTGGCCGTGCTGATGGAGGGCGATGACGTCTCGAGTGGCGCTGTCTACGCCTGCGGGCCCCCCGCGATGCTCGAGGCCGTTCGGATTCAGTGCGCGGACCGAGGCGTGGCATGTGAGCTGGCGCTCGAGGCCCCGATGGCCTGCGGCTTCGGAGCCTGCTTCGGCTGCGCGATTCCACAGGCCGGTGGCGGATATATGCGGCTCTGCGTCGACGGCCCGGTCGTCCGCGGCGTCGAGATCGAGACCGCCCTCGTCCCCGGATCGGGCCATTGATCGACTTCTGCGGCATCGGGCTGCGCCACCCGGTGATCAACGGGTCGGGAACGTTCGACGCGATCGCAGCCCGGAGAGCTTTCGGGGACGCGCTCATCGACGAGTTCCCCTTCTCGGCCTTCGTCTCCAAGACGATCACTCCGGAGCCGCGCGCGGGCAACCCGCCGCCGCGCCTGTGGGAGACGCCATCCGGGCTGATCAACTCGATCGGGCTGCCGAACAAGGGCATCGATGGATTCCTCGAGCACGACCTGCCGCAGCTGGCCGAGCTGCCCGTTCCACTGATCGTCTCGGTGATGGGGACGAGCCACGAGGAGTTCAGCCGGCTGGTGGACGGGGTGGGCGGCCGAGAGGAGGTGGCGGCCCTGGAGCTGAACGTCTCCTGTCCCAACGTCAAGTCCGGCCTGATCGTGGGGGAATCGCCTGATGAGGCAAAATCCCTGCTCAGGGCCATAAAACCGCTGACCGACAAGCCGTTGATCGTGAAGCTGACCCCCAACGTCGCCGACCCGGTTCCGGTCGCTGTGGCGGCTGAGGAGGGGGGCGCGGACGCCATCTCGCTGATCAACACCCTGCGCGCGGTCGCCTTCGATCCCGACTCGGGAGATCGCTGGCTCGGCGGGGGCACCGGCGGCCTCTCCGGCCCGACGGTGCGGGCCGTCGCGCTCGCTCAGGTCCACGCCGTCGCCGGCGCTGTCTCCATCCCGGTGGTGGCGATGGGGGGAATCTCGACGGGCCGCGACGCCGCAGAGATGTTGCGTGCGGGTGCAAGCATCGTTGCCGTCGGCACCGAGAGCTTCAGAGATCCGGCCGCCGGCTCAAGGATCGCCGCGGAGTTGGGCGGAGAGCTGGCACGGATCTCCGGTTAGACGGGAGTTTTTTTCACAATCCGCGAAAAGGGGTTTCCGCTCAATGCGGCCGCGGATATACTGCCGCCCGATGCAGGCCCCGGTCCAGTCCTCCAACGCCGCCCCCGAGAGATCACTGGACCAGCGGATGGAAGCCCTCAAGAGGGCCAATGACATCCGTTCCAAGCGGGCCCAGCTGAAGCGCGACCTCAAGGGCAACAAGGTCAAGATCCAGACGCTGCTGATGGATCCGCCCGAGTACGTCCAGACCGCCAAGGTCATCGACATGTTGATGGCCGTGCCCAAGTACGGCCGGGTCAAGACCAATCGGATCCTCAACCAGTGCCGGATCTCGCCGTCGAAGACCATCGGCGGCCTCTCCGAGCGCCAGCGCGCCGAACTCGTCGCACAGCTGCGCAAGTAGCGCGGCGACCCAGGAGCTTTTCGTGGCCGTCCCGGCGGTCATGATCCAATCGCCGTGGGGAAGGTCTTCGTCATCACCGGTCCATCCGGGGTCGGGAAGGGAACCTTGATCGAGCAATTGCTCGGGCGCATCCCTGAGCTCGAGTTGTCCATCTCTGCCACGACCAGGGAGCCCCGCCAGGGCGAGGTCGACGAACGCGACTATTTCTTCCTCTCGCCGGAGGAATTCCGCCGCCGCCTGGAATCCGGTGACTTCCTCGAGCACGCGAGCTACAGCGGCAACTACTACGGGACGCTCCGCGAGGAGGTGGACCGGCGTCTGGCCGAGGGGCGCTCGGTCGTGCTCGAGATCGAGGTGCAGGGCGCCCGGCAGGTCCGGGATGCGATGCCGGAGGCCGTCCAGATCTTCATCGCGCCTCCGGACGAGAACGTTCTGCGCGAGCGGCTCGAGGGAAGAGGGACGGACTCGGCGGAGGCGATCGAACAGCGCCTGCGGACAGCCGAGATCGAGCTGGGGGCACGGTCTGAGTTCCCGCACGTGATCGTGAACGACGCGGTGCAGAAAGCGGCCACCGAACTGGAGGGGCTCGTCCGCGACGAGCTATCCCTACACTGACCCCCATGTCAATGATCACGCCAAGAGTCGACAAGCTTCTCGCGCACACCGACACCCACTACGCCGCGGTTCTGGTCTCGGCGAAGCGGGCGCGCCAGATCAACGCCTACTACCACTCTCTCTCCGAGGGCGCATACGGCGAGTACACGCCGCCGATGGTCGAGGTTCCCAGCGGGAACTACCTCACCATCGCCCTGGAGGAGACGGCAGCGGGCAAGCTCAAGTACGAGTACAAGGCTTAGCTAGCTAGGAGGGCGTGATGGCCCGCATCCTGCTCGGGGTGAGTGGCGGTATCTCCGCCTACAAGTCGCTGGAGCTCGCGCGCCTCGCCACCAAGGAGGGGCATGCCGTCCGCGTCCTGATGACGCCGAACGCGCAGCGCTTCGTCGGCGCGGCTTCGTTCGAGGGCATCGTCGGCGCTCCGGTGCTCACCGACGAATTCGAGCGCGATCCCACTCGAGGGGCATTCCCGGGAGATGCGATGCCCGAGCACGATCCGATCGGCCATCTCGAGGTCGTCGCGAACGCGGACGCCTACCTGATCGCTCCCGCCTCGGCGAACACGGTCGCGAAGCTCGCGGCCGGCATCGCGGACTCGATGGTCACCACTTCTTTTCTCGCCTGCTCGGCGCCACGTCTCGTCGCCCCGGCGATGAACGACCGGATGTACCGCGACGCGGCGACCCAGGCAAACCTGGCGACGCTTCGCCAACGCGGCATCACGGTGATCGAGCCCGAGGAGGGAGCCCTCGCCTCCCGCGGCGAGCACGGCGTCGGCCGGCTGCCCGAGCCCCGCGCCCTGCTCGACGCGATCGAGCAGGCGGCCCCCGGGCCGATCGGCCCTTGGGATGGCCTGCGCGTTCTCGTCTCGGCCGGTGGCACGCGAGAGCCGATCGACCCGGTGCGCTTCATCGGCAATCGCTCGTCCGGGCGCATGGGCCTCGCTCTGGCCGAGCGCGCAGCGAGGCGCGGGGCGGAGGTGACCCTGGTCGCCGCCAATGTCTCCCTCCCGGCCGCGCCGGGGGTGAGGCGGGTCGACGTCGAGACCGCGGTGGAGCTGTCCGATGCCCTGGGTCGCGAGTTCGACTCCAGCGACGTGCTGGTGATGGCAGCCGCCCCAGCAGACTTCCGGCCCAAGAGTGCGGCGGGAGAGAAGATCCATCGCGAGGGCAGCGGCGGGTTCGAGGTCGACCTGGAGGCGACGGAGGACATCCTCGCTGCGCTGGCGGCCCGCCGGCGCGACGATCAGACGATCATCGGCTTCGCGGCTGAGACCGATCCCGACCCGGAGCGCGCCCGGGAAAAGCTGAAGCGAAAGGGCGCCGACGCGATCGTCTTCAACGACGTCTCCCGCTCGGAGATCGGATTCGAGAGCACCGAGAACGAAGTCGTGATCGTCGAGCGCTCAGGAGAGCAACCTGTACCGCTCGGCCCCAAGGGGCAGGTCGCCGACGCGATCCTCGATCGCGTGGAGGCGATTCGATCCGGATCTGCTTCGCGCCGCGCCCAGCCCCGCGACTAGACCGTTTGGGGTCCGCTTGTCGGCCCTTTTACACTGGGTCCATGGCCCAGAACGAGCAGATGGACGGGAGCGACTCCCTCTACACGCTGTACAGACGTGGGATGGAACTGCTCGAGGACGGCTCCTTCGAAGAGGCCACCGTTCCACTGAAGGAGGCGGCCCGCCAGGCTCCGGAGAAGAGCTCCGTGCGGGAGGCCTTGGGCCGCGCTCTCTTCCGCACTCGCCACTACGCGGAGGCGGCTACCGAGTTCGAGGCCGTGGTCGAGACCCATCCCGTCAACGACTACGCGCACTTCTGTCTCGGCCGCGCTCTCACCAAGACCGGTGAGACCCGGCGGGCCCGCCATCACCTGGCGCTCGCCTCGAACCTGCGTCCCGAGCGGCGCGACTACCGGATCTACAGAGAGCGCCTTGCGGCCGGCACGTAGAGCGACCGATGACCGATATCCGTCTCCTCGCGGTTCCCTACGAGATCGGAGCGCCGCGGATGGGAGTCGGGCGTGGTCCGGAGCGGCTGCTCGAAGCGGGAGCTGAAAAGGCCCTCGGAAGTCATGGAGCCCGGGTCGGGTTGGAGGTCATTGAGCTTCAGGAGCACCAACGCGACGCAAGCGGAGCCAGCGAGGCCGGCGCCGGCTTCGAGCTGATCCGGCTGGTGGCCGCCCGCGCTGGGGAGGCGATCGCCGACGGTGCGTTTCCCGTTCTGCTCTCGGGCAGTTGTTTCGCGGGCCTGGGAATGGTCGCGGGCATGGGCGAGTCGTCGCCCGGCGTCGTCTGGTTCGACGCTCACGGTGACTTCAACACCCCGGACTCGAGCGTCGACGGCTACTTCGACGGCATGGGCCTGGCCATGCTGACCGGCGACGGGTGGCAGGCGTTGAGCCGGGGCTCGATGGAGGGCTCGGCCGTGCCGAAAAGCGCTGTCGTTCTCGCGGGCGCCCGCGACTTCGATCAACTGGAGCAGCAGCGGCTGGAGCAGTCGGAGGTGCGTCATCTACCGCCGTCAGAGATCGACGCCGATGACGCCGTCGCTCACGCGGTCGGAGAACTGGACCCGGCCCCCACGGGCCTGTATCTCCACGTGGACCTCGACGTGCTCGACTCCGGGGAGGCCAAGGTCAACATCTACAGCGCTTCCGATGGCCTCAGCGCCGCCCAGCTCGAGGCGCAGGTCCGCTCGCTGTTGGAGGCCTGTCCGGTTCGGGGCGTCTCGCTGACGGCCTACGACCCGGAGGTCGACTCTGACGGGCGGGTCCCACCGATCGCGATGCGCCTTCTCGAGGCAGTGGCCGAGCGGATTGCGCGAGAGCCGTGAGGGCCCTGGTCCAGCGCGTCAGCCAGGCCGCCGTCGACGTGGAAGGGGAGAGGGTCGCTCAGATCGGGCCGGGCATGCTGGTGCTGCTCGGCGTCTCGCGGGATGACACGAAAGCCGAGGCCGACCGGCTCGCGGAGAAGGTGCGCGCCATGCGGATCTTCGACGACGCCGACGGGAAGATGAACGAGCCGCTCGGCGACCGCGAGATCCTCTGCGTCAGCCAGTTCACGCTGTATGGAGACACGAAGAAGGGAACTCGGCCGAGCTACATCCGGGCCGCGCCGGGCGATCAGGCCGAGCCGCTCTATGACCGCTTCTGCGATCGGGCGGACGCGAAGAAGGGCGTGTTCGGGGCCTGCATGGGCGTTGCCTTGGTCAACGACGGGCCTGTAACAGTCATGTTGGAGGTCTAGCCAGGCAGGGCTATACTCGCTTCGGAACCTTTTTTCGCACCTATCCGCGTGTCGAAAGGTGGGCGAGCGCCCGCCTTTTTTTGGGCCCACAAATGGACAAAGAACTCCAGCAAATCCAGTCAAACGTAGAGACTCGGCTCCGAGATCAGGAGCCGGACGTCGAGCTGCTCGCGCTCGAGCGGCCAGCCGCCGAGCGGCTGCGTCTGGTGATCGACAGCCCCGAGGGCGTCGACATCGCTCTCTGCGAGCGGGTCACGGGCGTTCTCGGCGATCTGCTCGAGGACTGGTCCCTGGAGGTCTCATCGCCGGGCCCCGAGCGCCCACTGACCAAGCCGGAGCACTTCCGTCGCTTCCTCGGCAACCGGGTTCGCGTCAAGACGAGCGAGGAGATCGCCGGGCGATCGAGCTTCACCGGGACCCTGACCGCCGCGGATGACGAGCGTGTCAGCGTCGAGGCTCCAGACGGGGCGGTCACGATCCCATTGCAAAGCGTCCGCCGTTCAAATCTTGTCCCCGAGGAGGTCGCATGACCCAGGAAATCGTCGACGCCGTGAAGATGCTCGAGCAGGAGAAGGGGATTGCGGCTGACACCCTGATGGACGCCCTTCAGGACGCGCTGCTCTCGGCCTACAAGAAGACCCCCGGTGCCGCCAAGTACGCCAAGGTCGAGCTCGATCACTCGAGCGCCGACTTCCGCGTCTACGAGCTGATGGTCCCCGAGGACCTCGAAAAGAGGCTGCTGGACGAGCAGTTCGAGGATCAGCTCCAGGTAGCCGAGGCCGCCGAGGCGGCCGGCGAGCCGGTGCCCGAGATCCAGACCACCGGCCCGAGCGTCGACCCGGAGACGGGCGAGCGACGCGAGCCGGAGGAGGAGGAGCTCGAGCCCGAGCGCCTCGAGCCCTTCATGGACCAGATCAAGACGCGCGACGTCACCCCCGATGATTTCGGCCGCATCGCGGCCCAGACGGCCAAGCAGGTGATCCTCCAGCGGATCCGCGAGGCCGAGCGGGGAATGATGTTCGAGGAGTACAAGGACCGCGTCGGCGAGCTGGTCACCGGGATCATCCAGCAGTCCGACAACCGCTACACGCTGGTCCAGCTCCGTGAGCGCGTCGAGGCCCTGTTGCCTCGCTCCGAGCAGGTCTACAACGAGCGATACGACCATGGCATGCGGGTCAAGGCCGTGATCACCGACGTCTCGGCCGACACCAAGGGCCCGAGCATCGTGGTCTCACGCCGCAATCCGGAGCTGATCAAGAAGCTCTTCGAGCTCGAGGTCCCGGAGATCGCAGACAAGCTGGTGGAGATCACCGGCGTCGCCCGCGAGCCGGGCTGGCGCTCCAAGATCGCCGTCGTCTCGCACGCCGACGGTGTCGACCCGGTCGGCGCCTGCGTCGGGCCGCGAGGCTCGCGCGTCCGCATGGTCGTCTCCGAGCTCCGCGGCGAGAAGATCGACATCATTCCCTACAACGAGGAGCCCGCCCGCTTCGTTGCCAAGGCGCTCTCCCCGGCGCGCGTCCGCGAGGTGCTCGTCGACGACGAGACCAAGGAGGCCACCGTGATCGTCCCCGACGACCAGCTCTCGCTGGCGATCGGGCGCGACGGCCAGAACGCCCGCCTCGCCGCGCGGCTGACCGGCTGGAAGGTGGACATCACCTCAGAGACCGAGTTCGCCCAGCAGGAGGACGACATCGAGTACGAGGGCGAGGAGGCCGCCGACGGGCGCTGCATGGCCGTGATGACGACCGGCCGCCGCTGTCCGAACGCCGCCCTCCAGAGCTCGCAGTTCTGCGGGCTGCCGCAGCATCAGGCGCTCGCCCGCTTCAGCACCAATCAGGTCGCGGTGCTGAGCCCGCTGAGCGACGAGGAGGTGGCGACGCTCGCCGGTGGCGACGCGGACGACGCCGCCGTCAAGTCGATCGTCGAGAAGGCCGAGAGCCAGTTCGACGAGAACGCGGGGCCGGAGGAGCCAGAGGCCGACGAGGCCGAAGAGGCCGAGGAGCCGGCGGAGACTGAAGAGGCCGGAGAGGCCGGAGAGGCCGGAGAGGCCGAGGAGCCGGCGGAGGCTGAGGAAGCCGCGCCGGAGGCGTCAGCCGAGGCCGACGAAGCGAGCGCGGAGGACGAGGTCCCGGATTCCGGGAACGAGGCCGAGGGCCCCGAGCAGGAGCTCGAGCCCGAGACTGACGGAGAGACCGACCGAGGCGAGGAGGAATCTTCGGCGGCCGCAAACACCGCCGCCGGATCATCCGAGGACGGTGCAGAGCCGGAGGCTGAAGAGGCCGAAGAGGCTGATGAAACCGACGGAGCCGAAGAGACCGTCGCCGCTGGCGAGGAGCAGACGACCGAGTAGTGGCGAAGAAGCGCGTACATGAGATCGCCAAGGCCCAGGGCCTGACCAGCAAGGAGCTGCTTGCCAAGCTGAAGGCTGCCGGCGTCGAGGCAAAGGCCGCCCAGTCGAGCGTGGAGGAGTCGGATGCCCTGGCCGCGCTGAAGGGCTCCGGAGACGGCGCCTCGGCGACCGCGACCGCCACGAAGGCCGCTCCGAAGACGAAGGCGCCCGCGAAGGCGAAGGCGCCCGCGAAGGGCGCGGCCCCCAAGACCGATGGCGCTTCCAAGCCCGCCGACGGGGCATCGGCGGCGGCCTCACCCGCCAAGAAGGGCCCCGCCAAGAAGCGGCGCCGGGTCGTGATCGACTCGCAGGCCGCGCGCCGCGACCACATCGCCAAGACTCAGCCTCCGCCCCGTCCGCCTCGCCGCCGCGGCGGCCGCCGGCGTCGCCCGTTGCTGGAGGAGCCCAGCGACAGGGAGCTGAAGCAGCCTGAGGAGCAGCCCGCGATCAAGGTCAACTCCGGCGCGACCGTCCGGGAGGTGGCGGAGAGCCTCGGGCTGTCAGCCGCCGAGGTGATCAAGGCCCTGATGAAGGACGGCGAGATGGCGACCCTCACCCAGACGCTCACGGACGAGTCGGTCGAGTCGATCGCCAAGGAATTCGACCGCAAGCTTGAGATCGTCACCGCCGCCGAGGAGGAGGTCGAGGCCCCGGCCGTCGAGGAGGACGACGAGGGCGACCTCGTCGACCGCCCGCCTGTGGTCACGGTCATGGGCCACGTCGACCACGGCAAGACCTCGCTGCTCGATGCGATCCGGCAGACCCAGGTCGCCGAAGGGGAGGCCGGAGGGATCACCCAGCACATCGGTGCCTACCAGGTGAACCACGACGGCAAGAAGCTCACCTTCCTCGACACGCCGGGTCACGAGGCATTCACCGCCATGCGCGCCCGCGGCGCCAGCGTCACCGACGTCGCAGTGATCGTCGTTGCCGCCGACGATGGCGTCATGCCGCAGACAGTCGAGGCGATTGACCACGCCCGCGCCGCCGGCGTCCCGATTCTGGTCGCCGTCAACAAGATCGACAAGGAGGGCGCGGATCCCAACCGCGTCCGGACGGAGCTTGCGCAGCAGGACCTGAACCCGGAGGAGTGGGGTGGGGACACCGTCTACGCCGACGTCTCGGCGAAGACCAAGGACGGCCTCGACAACCTGCTCGAGATGATCACGCTCGTCACAGACCTCGAGGAGCTGGGCGCCAACCCCACCGTTCCCGCCTCAGGAACCGTGGTGGAGGCCGAACTCGACCCGGGCCGCGGTCCCGTGACCGGCGTGCTGGTTCAGCGCGGCACCCTTCGTGTGGGCGACGCGGTCGTCGCCGGACCAGTGTGGGGCAAGGTCAGGGCGATGCTCGACGACAAGGGCGAGCGGGTCGAGCAGGCCACACCCGGAACTCCCGTGGAGGTCCTCGGTTTCGACGGAGTCAGCGAAGCCGGCGAACACATCCAGGTGGTGGAGAACGAGCGCAAGGCCCGCCAACTCGCACAGGAGCGCGAGACTCGGCTCAAGACCGAGCAGCTCGCCCGCCGCCAGGCCCGCAAGGTCACCCTGGAGGAGGTCTTCCAGAGGGCGAGCGAGGGTCAGCTCAAGGAGCTCAACATCGTGCTCAAGGCCGATGTCTCCGGCTCGCTGGAGGCTCTCCAGGACGAGATCGCCAAGCTGCCGCAGGAACAGGTCCCCGTCAACGTCATTCACGCCCAGACCGGTGGAATCAACGAGTCCGACGTGATGCTGGCCGCCGCCTCCGACGCGGTGATCATCGGCTTCAACGTCCGGCCGCTGGCGGACGCCCGCCGCGCCGCCGAGCAGGAGGGCATCGACATCCGCACCTACACGGTGATCTACAAGGTCACCGAGGAGCTCCGCGCGGCGATGGAGGGCATGCTCGAGCCCGAGGAGGTCGAGGAGGATCTCGGTCAGGCCGAGGTCAAGCAGACCTTCAAGGCCTCCCGCGTCGGCATGATCGCCGGCTGCCTGGTCACCGACGGCAAGGTCACCCGCAACGCCAACACCCGCCTGGTCCGCGACGGCACGATCATCTGGACCGGCAGGGTCGGCTCGCTCCGGCGCTTCAAGGACGATGTCGCCGAGGTGGACGAGGGTCAGGAGTGCGGCATCGTGCTCGAGGGCTTCGCCGACATCAAGGAGGGCGACGTCCTCGAGTTCTTCGAAACCAAGCAGGTAGAGAAGACCCTCGAGTCCTGAGGCCGTCCCGCGCTAGCGTGGGAACGTGACCGCGTTCGTCTGTCTGATCGAGATTCGCCTGCATTTCGGCGAAGTTCATGACCTGAAGGGCAAGCGGAAGCTCGTCAAGTCCCTGAAGGACTCGATCCGCCGGCGCTTCGGTGCGTCGGTGGCAGAGACCGAGGGCCACGACAAGTGGCAGCGGTCGACGCTGCTCTGCGCACTGGTCGGGGACAGCGAGGTGTCGGACCGCGCCGACGGGCTCTGCCGCTTTGTCGAGAGCCGCGTCCCCGATGGGTGCTCGTTCGAACGGGACCTGCGCAGCCTGCGCGACATTCGCAACTGAGTCGTGTCCTGGTAACAAGGGCTGCCTGAACTCCCCTTACGCTCGGCTGTTATCGTCGCCGGTCGATGGGGACGGCCCGGATGCGGCGCGTCAACGAGGCGATCCGAGAGATCCTCGCCGACGCGATAGCTACTGAGCTAAAGGACCCGCGTATCGGATTCGTGACCGTGACCGACGTTGACACCTCTCCCGACCTCCGCGCTGCCCGCGTCTACGTCAGCGTGCTCGGCTCCCAGGAGGAGCGCGAGGACTCGCTCGCGGGCCTGCGCTCGAGCCATGGGGTTCTCCAGTCGAAGATCGCGGCCGGCATGCGAATGAAGCGGACACCGACGCTGACCTTCGAATACGACGACACGGTCGAGCGGGGGGACCGCATCACCCGCCTGCTCGAGGACGAATGACGGAAACCGAAGTCTTGACCAGCGATCTCGACCTTGTCGCAGAGGAAATCCGCGCAGGGGACAAGTTCCTGCTGACCACACACGAGAACCCCGACGGCGACGCGCTCGGCTCGCTCCTCGCCACCCACCGGATCCTCGAGACGCTCGGCAAGGACTCGGTGATGTTCCTGGCGGCAAAGGAGTTCCCGCTGCCGGTCGAGTACCGCTTCCTGCCGCTCGAGGAGGTCTTCCACGAGCCGCCGGCCGATATCAACGACCGGATCGTGATCTTCCTGGACTGCGGGAACATCGACCGGATGCCGGTCGACTTCCTCCGGACGGACGGCACCAAGGTGATCAACATCGATCACCACCACGACAACACGCGCTTCGGCACGGTCAACCTGGTCGATGTCCAAGCCTCGTGCACGGCGGAGATCGTCTACGACCTGGCCGGCCTGCTCGGTGTGGAGCTGACTCCGGAGATCGCCAACGCCCTCTACGTCGCGCTGGTCACCGACACCGGCAAGTTCATGTACGAGAACACTGACGCCCGTTCCCACCGGATGGCTGCGGGACTGATCGAGGCGGGTGTGGAGGTCAACGACGTCTATCGCCGCCTCTACGAGCACGCCCCGATCGAGAAGCTCAAGCTGCTGGCGCAGTCCCTCGGCAAGATCGAGCTGCTCGACGACGGGCGTCTCGCGATCACCTACATCTCCAGTGACGACTATGCCGCCACGGGCGCCAGCGAGGCACTGACGGAGGGCGTGATCGATCACCTCCGGACCATCGACGGCACCGCGGCCGCCGCGGTCGTCCGCGATCAGGCCGACGGCGGTCGCGCAGCCCGCAAGGTGAGCATGCGCTCGACCGACGGACGCGTGGACGTCTCCGCGATCGCTCGAATCCACGGGGGCGGCGGTCACCGCCGCGCCGCCGGGTTCGGCACCGACCTGCCCTACGAGCAGGTCGTCGAGTTCCTGATCGCAGAGATCGACTCTCAGCTCGAGACCTAGCGACCGTGGCCCAGGCGGAGCCGACCCCGGCCCGGGGCCTGCTGGTCGACAAGCCGGCCGGTGTGACCTCCCACGATGTCGTGGCTGAGATCAGGCAGGAGCGCACCGAGAAGGTGGGCCACGCCGGAACCCTCGATCCGTTTGCCACCGGTCTCCTGCTGATCCTGCTCGGGAGGGCAACCCGGATGCAGCGCTATCTGCTCGAGTTGCCCAAGACCTACGTGGCGACCGCGCGACTTGGCTGGCGCTCCTCCACCGGAGATCCCGACGGGGAGCTGGAGGAGACGGGGCGGATCCCGAAGGGGCTCGAGCTTCCCACCGGCGAGATCGAGCAGCGCGTGCCGATGACCTCGGCGGTCAAGGTCGACGGCGAGCGCCTCTATAAGAAGGCCCATCGAGGCGAGACCGTGGAGACGCCGACCCGCCGGGTCAAGGTGCATCGTGCCGAGCTGCTCGACAGCGACGGCGAGCGCGCCACCTTCGAGATCGAGTGCTCGTCGGGCACCTACATCCGCACGCTGGTCGAGACGCTCGAGGATGCCTACTGCGAGACCCTGCGACGCACCGCGATCGGAGGATTGGCGGTGCCCGACGGCGACCCCGTCGAGATCCCGGTAGAGGAGCTGATGTCGTTCCTGCCGGAGCGCCTGCTGGACGAAAGCGAGGCGGAGGCAGTCGGCCACGGACGCCCGGTTACCGAGCCGTTCGACGTGCCGCCCGAGCACGTTCGCCTGACCCATGACGGCCGCCTCATCGCAGTCGCCCGCCCGGATGGAGAGAATCTACGGCCCGAAGTGGTCCTCGTATGAGCATCAAGGTCACCAATCTCCCCGACGCGACGCCGCGCGATCGTCACGTGGCGATCGGCGTCTTCGACGGCGTCCACAAGGGCCACCAGGCGGTGATCGACAAGGCGGACACGGTGCTGACCTTCGATCCACATCCCCTCAGCGTGATCAACCCCGACGCTGCCCCGAAGCTGATCATGCCCTTCGACGTGAAGCGTGACGTCATCGACGGGCTCGGGGTCGAGGAGCTCGTCGTCATCCCCTTCGACAAGGAGTTCATGAAGATCCCGGCTGAGGACTTCATCTCGGAGATCCTGGTCAAGCAACTCGGCGCGAAGAAGGTCTCCGTTGGGGAGAACTTCCGCTTCGGCACCAAGGCGAAGGGGACCCCGGAGATGCTCGCCGGCCGCGATGAATTCGAGACCCGGATCGTCCCGCTGGTCGAGGTCGATGGCGAGACCGTCTCCTCGACGCGGGTGCGCGCCCTGGTCGCAGCCGGCGAGGTCGACGCCGCCATGCGTTGCCTGGGCGCCCCGTTCATGGTCGAGGGGAGGGTGGTGGAGGGCGATCAGCGCGGCCGCGAGCTCGGCTTCCCCACCGCGAACCTGGTGCCCGACGACCGTCTGGTCGTCCCGGGACACGGCGTCTTCGCGGCCTTCGCCAACGGCCATCCCGCGGCGGTCAACGTCGGTATCCGGCCGACCTTCGAGACAGGGCGCGGGCTGCTCATCGAGGCCTATCTGATCGACTTCGACGGGGACCTCTACGGCCAGAATCTGCGGGTCGCCTTCGTCAGCCGGCTCCGCGGCGAGAAGCGGTTTCCGAGCGTCGAGGACCTCGTCGCGCAGATGCATCGCGACGTTGCAGAGGCGAAGGAGATCTCCGCCAAGTACGAAGGGCGCGGCGCCTGAATCGCTACCCTGTCGCGTCGATGCCGCTGACGAAGGACCAAAAGCAGGAGCTGATCGGCAAGTACGGCCGTTCGGGCGAGGACACCGGATCCGCCGAGGTCCAGGTCGCGCTGCTCACCGAGCGCATCAACGAGCTCACGGAGCACCTGCGTACCCACAGCAAGGACCACCACTCTCGCCGCGGCCTGTTGAAGATGGTGGGCAAGCGCCGCCGCATCCTTCGCTACCTGGAGCGCCACGACCTGGAGCGTTACCGCGCCCTGGTCGCGGATCTCGGCCTGCGGCGCTAGAGCCGCGCCCACGGCGTGATCGAGGCCGGCACAAAAGCACCGGACTTCTCACTGCCGGACCACGGGGGCAACGAGGTATCGCTCTCGGACTTCGATGACCGCAAGCTGGTGCTCGCCTTCTATCCGCTCGACTGGAGCCCGGTCTGCACCGACCAGCTCAGCCTCTACCAGGAGGTGGTCGGAGAAATCGAGTCCCAGGGCGCGGCCCTGGTCGGGATCAGCGTGGACTCGAGCTACAGCCACCGCGCCTTTCGCAAGCACCTCAACCTGACGATGCCGCTGCTCGCCGACTTCTTTCCGAAGGGCGAGGTCTGCCGTGCCTATGGCGCGTGGATCGAGCAGGTCGACCATGCCAACCGCTCGCTCGTGCTCATCGAGGACGGCGAGGTCAAGTGGTCCTACGCGACGGCGACGCCGGCCGATATCCCCGGCGCCAACCTGATCTTCGACGCACTCGCGGCCTGATGCACCACACGCGCGTGCTGCGCCCCGCCGAGGGCGTGTACGCGTTCTACGACGGCCGGATCGAGGGCCACCGCTTCGCCGAGGAGGAGAACTGGGTCGACGGGGGCGCGCTCTCTCTCGGAATCGCGAGCTATGCGCTCGTTTCAGGCAGCGACGCACTGGTCTACGACACGCATACGTCGGTGGAGCACGCCCGTTTCGTGCGGGGCCATCTGGAGAAGGAGGGGGTGAGCGGATTCACCGTCGTCCTCAGCCACTGGCACCTCGATCACGTTGCGGGCACCGAGGTCTTCCGGGACTGCGAGGTGATCTCATCCGAGTACACCGCAGAGCATCTCGCCCGTCGCAGGTCTGCGATCGAGCGGGGAGAGCTCGAAGGTCCTCCGGCGATCGATCCGCTGATTCTCCCGACACGCACCTATTCGGATCGCCTCGAGCTCACGGTCGGCGACAGGACGGTGGAGCTGATCCACACGGACATCCACAGCGACGACGCGACGATGGTCTGGCTCCCCTCTCACCGCCTCCTGCTGTGCGGCGACACGATGGAGGACACGGTCACCTACGTCGACGAGCCGGAGAGCTTCGACGTCCACCTGGCCAACCTCGAGAAGCTGCGTGAGATCGCCCCGGACCGGATCCTGCCCAATCACGGCTCCCCAGACGTGATTGCAGCCGGTGGCTACTCGACCGGCCTGATCTCGGCGACCGAGGACTACATCCAGGTGTTGATGCGAATGCGGGGCGAGCCCGACCTACGCGAGGTCGGGCTCCGAGCGTTGATCGCCGAATCGCTCGAGGAAGGGTCCATCACGTACTTCGCCCCCTACGAGGCGGTCCACCGCCACAACGTGGAGACTGTCCTGGCCGGCTGAGCCAGGCGGCCGTCTCGGGGTGCGACAGCTTCCCGTCCGGTGTCCTTGCCCGTGTAGCTTCAGCCGAGATGAGCGAGCTCACCAGCGCGTCCGTTCCTCCGATCGGCGAGAACGACCACGTCACGGGGGAGGGGGTGGAGGCGATCGTCTACGCGGACTTCGGCTGCCCGTACTGCGCGGCCGACTGGGCACGACTGCGCGAGCTGGCGCTGCGTCTCTGCTTCCGACACTTCCCGATGGCCTCCAAGCACCCGCGGGCGCCCGCGCTGCATGCCGCGGCCGAGGCCGCCGGGGCGCAGGGCGCCTTCTGGGAGATGTGCGATTCCCTCTACGCGGACCGCGGACGGGTCGACGACCCGCATCTATGGGAGCGGGCGGAGCGCTTCGGCATCGACCTCGAGCGCTTCCAGGCCGACCGGCGATCCGACGCGGTCCGCGAGCGCGTCGAAAGGGATTTCGTCAGCGGGATCCGGGCCGGGGTCGGCGGGACGCCATGGGTGTTCGCGGACAGCCGTGCCATCCAGGCAGGGGTGATCGAGGAGCTGGCCGCGATCGCTGCCGGGTAGCTCAGCCGCGCGTCAGCGCCGGTGGTGCTTCTTGTGCTTGCAGCGCTTGGCCGCCGCGGCGTGATGCTTCTTGCGCTTGGCCTTCTTGCAGTGGCTCGGGGTGGCCTGGGGTCCGGCTGGCGTTGTGGTCGCCGGGCAGCCGCCGTTCGAGGCGACGCCGGCCACGTCCGGGCACTGGTCCTGCGAGTCGGGAATCCCGTCGCGGTCGCGGTCAGCTCCGATCGCCGGGCAGCCGTTGTTCGCAGCCGGACCCGGCGCCGTGGGGCAGGCATCGGTCGCATCGGGGACCCCGTCGCCGTCCTGGTCCCCGGGCGGTCCCGAGAGGAAGTCGCGGGCGAGCTGATAGCCACTGGGCACGACCTTGGTCGCGGGCTGCTGGACCACGATCCCTCCGCCCAGGTCGGCCGGCGACTCCAGCACTGGGAGTCGCAGCTCGAGGTTGGACACCGTGATTGGCGCCTGGCCGTTGGAGACGCGGCCGTACGGCACGTCGTTTGGCAGGAGCTCCAGCTTGGCGATGTGGCCCGAGGCGAAGCGATAGGCGTCGGGGTGGAGCTGGAAGACCTGCTTGGTCGGGTCGGTGCCGACGTTCACCTCGGGCCGGTAGAGGCCGCGGGCGACGAGCGTGGCGTTGCCGCTACCCGGGTCGTAGTCGAGGAGGCGAGCCGCGATCTGGGAGTTCGGGCCGGGCGAGTTGATGTCGGTGACGATCGTGGGGGAGCCCAGCAGCGTGTATCCCCCGGCGGGTGCGGCCGGCAGGCTGTAGGTCGCGGCGCCGGGCTGGTCTGAACCGGAGGCCGTCGCACAGGCTCCGGAGCCGGCGATCGGGTCGTAGGCCTGGCCGCGGCTCGGGTCTCCGGCGCCGGGGAGGATGGTCTGCGCGGCGGCGCTCGAGGTGCGGATCTCGCCGGGGTCGAGGTCCGCCCAGGTCGTGCCGAAATAGGGGCCGCCCGAGGGCGCGCTGTTCGGGCAGGTTGTGGTCAGGGCCTCGACGTCGGTCGAGGGGACAGGGCCGGTCCCCTTCAGGTAGTGATCGAACCAGAGGTCCTGGCGGGAGTGGAGGACGGCGACGTCTGCCGCCTTGTTCTGCCCGCGCTGGTGCCCGTAGTCCATGAAGAAGAGCCCGATCTTCGCGCCCGGATAATTGGTCCGGGTGCGGTTGTAGAAGCGAATCGCCTCGTCGGGCGGGAAGAGGTCGTCGGTCCAGCCGTTCGAGATCAGGAGGGGGGCGGGCGCCTCCGAGTCGTCGATGTAGTACGACGAGTGATGTGAAGTGATCTCGTTGATGATGCTCTGGGCAGCCGGGTTCTGGTCGTAGGGCTCGCCGGCGTTGATCAGCCCGAACCACGTGATCAGGTCGGCCCCCGAGTCGGTTCCGGGCGGGGCGTAATTGCTGCTGGCCTGGCCCGTTGCGTAGAGGCCGCTGACGAAGGACTGCTTCATGACGCCGACCCGGCCGCGCTTCAGGTAGGGAGCGTCGGCCACGTAGTCGAGCGTGTCGCCATTCGGCAGCAGCGAATTCGCGAGGTCGGTCCAGGGGATCTCGGGCGCGGCCACCGCGATCTCCATGTCGAGGCCATTCGATGGGCTCGTCCAGGGGACCAGCGAGCCGTCGGGCATCATCACGCGGTTTCGCAGCGCGGCCAGCGCCATCGACAAGCCACCGCCGTACGACGGACCCGTGACGCCGATCTTGTCCGGGATCACCGCTCCCTCGTCGGCGAGCTCGCCGAGCAGGAACTGGGCGTCGCGGACCTCGTAGCGGTCGTCCATCAGGTGGTTGTAGCCGTGCCCGCAGAGAGTCGGATTGAGCCGGTCGGGGTCCGTCGCGCCACAGGATCCAGCCCAGCCGCGGTCGCTCATGCTGAAGACGGCGTAGCCGGAGCTCGCCCAGCCCTGGGTCCGCGCGTCGACTCCGATCTTCGCGCCGCCCCAGCCATGGAAAGTGGCAATCGTGGGGTACGGGCCGTCGGGACCGGAGGGAGGCGCGGGCGGAAGGATGACGTTGACGTCGATCCCGGTCCCGTCCCAGGTCGGGGTCTGGCCGCTGCAGAGCCTGACGTTGCCGTTGCTCGGCTGCACGGTGCAGGTGATTCCCCGAAGACGTCGGCGGGATAGGCGGCCTGGGAGGCGGGGGCGAGCGCCAGCGATAGCGCGACCGCGGCGCAGGCGCCCAGCACGTATCGGCGTGGATTCGCTCTCATCTCTCCGTGCGCTCCCCCGACGCTGCCAACGAAGTTAACGAGCGGGTCCGGAAAATGCGCCAGTTCCCGAGGCCTAGCGCCCGCTAACATCGCCGCGACAGAGAACGAGAGTTCTTAAGCGAAAGGCCGCCAACCGGGCGGCCGAAGGGAACAAGACATATGAGTATGTTCGAAGTAAGCCGCGTCTCGGTGGAAGTAGGCGGCGAGGAGATCTCCTTCGAGACCGGAAAGCTCGCCCGTCAGGCGAGTGGCTCCGTTGTGGTGCGCTCCGGCGACACCATGGTCCTCTGCACGGCGACCGCGGGCAACGACCGCGACGTCGACTTCCTCCCCCTCACCGTTGACGTTGAGGAAAAGCATTACGCCGCGGGCAAGATCCCGGGCTCGTTCTTCCGCCGCGAGGCACGGGCGGGCGAGAAGGCCACGCTGACGGCGCGAATGATCGACCGCCCGATTCGCCCGCTCTTCCCGAAGGGATGGCATCGCGAGACCCAGCTGGTCTCCCAGCCGATGTCCGTTGACCACGTCCACCCCTACGACATCCTGGCGATGAACGGCGCCTCCGCCGCGCTCGCCGTCTCCGAGATCCCCGTCGCGAAGCACGTCGGCGCCGTTCGGATAGGAAAGCTTGATGGCGACTTCGTCGTCAATCCGGAGGAGGAGAGGCTCGAGGAGCTCGATCTCGACCTGATCGTGTCGGGCACCGACGAGGCGATTCTGATGGTCGAGGCCGGCGCCAACGGCGTCACCGAGGCCGAGATCCTGGATGCGCTCGACATCGCGCACTCGGAGATCAAGAAGCTCGTCGCGACGATGGAGGAGCTCCGCGAGAAGGCCGGCAAGGAGAAGCTCGAGATCGAGGCTCCGCAGGTCGACGAGGCGACGCTCGAGTCCATCAAGAGCTCACACGGCGCGAAGCTCGACGAGGCCACGCAGGTCCAGGCCAAGCTGGAGCGCCAGGACGCGATCGACGCCGTCGAGGAGGAGGTGCTCGAGCAGTACGCGCCTCCGACCGAGGACGAGCAGCCCGACCGCGAGCGGCTCGCCGAGGTCAAGGCCGCCTTCGCCAAGCTCGAGAAGGACACCATCCGCAAGCGCATCGCGGTCGACAAGAAGCGCCCCGACGGCCGCGCTCAGGACGAGATTCGCCCGATCGAGACCGAGATCGACATCGCACCGCGTTCGCACGGCTCCGCCCTGTTCACGCGCGGTGAGACGCAGATCCTCTCGAACGTGGCGCTCGGCACCACCCGCATGGACATGAAGGTCGACAACCTCGGCCTGCAGGAGACCAAGCGGTTCTGGCACCACTACAACTTCCCGCCGTTCTCGGTGGGAGAGGCCGGCTTCATGCGCGGCCCGAAGCGCCGCGACATCGGCCACGGCGCGCTCGCCGAGCGGGCGCTCCAGGCCACGATCCCCGATGAGGAGCAGTTCCCGTACGTGATCCGCGTCGTCTCCGACACGCTGGAGTCGAACGGGTCCTCGTCGATGGGCTCCGTCTGCGCCTCGTCGATGGCGCTGCAGGCCGCCGGCGTGCCGGTCAGCGCGCCCGTCGCCGGCGTGGCGATGGGGCTGATCAAGGAGGGCGATGACTACGTCGTCCTCACCGACATCGCGGGCGTTGAGGATCACCTCGGCGACATGGACTTCAAGGTCGCCGGCACGTCCGAGGGCATCACGGCCCTGCAGATGGACATCAAGATCACCGGCGTGACCCTGGAGATTCTCAGGGACGCGCTGGACCAGGCCAACAAGGGCCGCCTGTTCATCCTCGGCAAGATGGCCGAGTCGATCGACCAACCGCGCGAGGAGCTCTCGCAGTTCGCGCCGAAGATCACCTCGATCAAGATCGACCCCGAGAAGATCGGGGCCCTGATCGGTAAGGGCGGCGAGACGATCCGCGGCCTCTCGGACGAGTTCGAGGCCGAGATCGACGTCGACGACGACGGCACGGTGCGCCTCTACGCGCCCACCGGCGAAAGGGTCGATGCCCTCGCGGATCGGATCACCGCGATGACCAAGGACGCCGAGATCGGCGACCGCTACACGGCTGGCAAGGTGGTGAAGACCACCAACTTCGGCGCCTTCGTCGAGCTCAGCAAGGGCACAGACGGCCTGCTTCACATCTCGAACGTGAAGCCGGGCGAGCGAGTGGGCACCGTCGAGGACGTCCTCAACCAGGGCGACGAGATCGACGTCACCGTCGTCGAGGTCGACAAGGAGCGAGGTCGGATCGGCCTGCGTCTCACCGCGGACCCCGACGTCGAGGGCAAGTCGCCCGAGGAACTCGCCGGCGTCGGCACCGGAGACCCGGGACCCCCAAGCCGTCGCCGTGACGGCGGCGGTGGAGGTCGCGGCGGGCCCCGGCGGGATCGCGATGGCGGCGGCGGTGGCCGCCGCCGGGAGCGCCAGGGCGACCGGGACCGCTAGGACTGCGTTGCCCGATGCGCAGATAACCGAGCTCGACTCCGGGATCCGGGTCGTCACCGAGGCGGTTCCCTCGGTGAGATCCGTGGCACTGGGGCTCTGGGTTCGCACAGGCTCGAGGGACGAGACGCCGGCGCAGGCCGGCGTCTCTCATTTCCTGGAGCACCTGCTCTTCAAGGGGACGAAGCGCTATTCGGCGATCGAGATCGCCGAGACTTTCGACGGGCTGGGCGCCGCGGTGAACGCGGCTACCGGCAAGGAGTCGACGAACCTGTACGCGCGGTTTCTCGACACCCACACCGATGAGGCCTTCGACCTGCTGGCGGAGATGCTGCTCGGCCCGACCTACCCCGAGATCGACTCCGAGCGCGAGGTCGTGCTCGAGGAGATTGCGATGTACGAGGACGAGCCGCAGGACAAGGTCCACGACGTTCTAGACAAGGCGGTCTTCGGCGGCCATCCGCTCGGCCGGCGGGTGCTCGGCGAGGCCGAGGTGATCAGCTCCATTCCGATCCCGGACATCGACGCCTATCACCGCGCCCGCTACACAGGCGCGAACATCGTCGTCGCGGCGGCGGGCAATGTCGATCACGAGAAGATCGTCGAGCTCAGCAGGCGCCACGTGGAGCCGCCCACGGCCAACGGTGACAAGTCCTCGGTCGACGCTCCACAGGTCGACGAGGCCCGAGTCGCTTTCCAGCAGAAGGACACCGAGCAGTTCCACATCTGCTTCGGCGGTGCGGGCATCGACCGGAGCGACGAGCGCCGCTACGCGCTCAGCATCCTCGACGCCGTCTTCGGCGGCTCGACCTCCTCCCGCCTCTTCCGGGAGATCCGCGAGAAGAAGGGCCTGGCCTACTCGGTCGGCTCGTACACGCAGCAGTACGTCGACAGCGGCATGATCGGCCTGTATGTCGGCACTCGCCAGGACAACGTCCAGGAGGCCTGCGAGATCATCGGCCGAGAGCTCGCCTCCATCCACACCGACGGCATCACCGACGAGGAGCTCACCCGCGCCAAGGAGCACGTCAAGGGGCGCATGGTCCTTTCCTCGGAGTCCACATCCGCCCGCATGGGCAGGATCGGCAAGTCTCTCCTCTTCGACCTGCCCCTTCTGACCCTCGATCAGCTGATCGAGAAGGTCGATGCCGTCAGTTCAGCTGACGTCGCCGAGCTCGCCCGAGAGCTCTACTCGCCCGACGCGCTGTCGGCTGCCGCGATCGCCCCGAGCGAGGAGCGCTTCCGCAGCGCCCTGGCGCCGGTCAGCGAAGCGCTCGCCGCCGCGTAGCGGGCGGGCATGGCCGACCTCGACTCGAAGTACCGGCCGGCTCTCGCGGATCAGCTCGAGGCAGGCGAGGAGCTGAGAGGTCTGTGCGTCGCGTCGCGCCAGAAGAGCATGTTCAAGGGCGGCGCTGTCGCGATCGGCGTCACGGATCTCCGGCTGCTGATCCAGCCCCTTGATCGCCGTGGCGATCCCGACGGCCCAGCGGAATCAATCGCTCCCCACCAGGTCGCCTCCGCGAAGGCCGGCGGCGCAGGCGGAGGCTGGTGGAGCGTGACGACCGGGATCCTCGATCACGCGGCGGTTTGCCTCGAGATCAAGAAGACAGACGGCGAGAAGCTCAAGGTGATGCTGATGCGGGGCGAGGGCAAGCTGCTCGGCAAGCTCGGGGGTGGGGAGCCGCAGCGCGAGGGCCTTGACGCGCTCGCCGAGTGGTTCCGCACCATCGAAGCCCCATAAGATCGCGCGATGGCCGATCCGATCAAGGTGGTCGTCTCCGGTGCCGCCGGGCGAATGGGGGAGACCACCTGCGAGGCGGTTGAAGGCGCCGACGACATGGAGCTGGTGGGCCGCGCCGATCCGGCTCTCGACACCTCGGTCACCGATGTGCTCGAGGGCGCTGACGTCATGGTCGACTTCACCACGCCCGACGCGGCGCCGGCGAACGTGTTCGACGCGATCGAGGCCGGGGTGCACGCAGTGGTCGGCAGCACGGGCTTCGACCTCGACGAGCTGAGGGCGCATGTCCTGCGCGCGGACAGCAAGGCGAACTGCTTCGTCGCCCCCAACTTCGCGATCGGCGCCGTGCTGATGATGGAGGCTTCCAAGCTGATCGCGCCCCACATGCCAGAGGCGGAGATCATCGAGCTGCATGGCGACCATAAGAAGGACGCTCCGTCGGGGACCGCCAAGCGGACGGCCGAGTTGATCGGCGAGGCCGGCGGAAACGTTCACGAGCCGATCCACTCGGTGCGCCTGCCCGGCCTTGTGGCGCACCAGGAGGTCACCTTCGGGGGCGAGGGCCAGACGCTCTCGATCCGCCACGATTCGATCGACCGGTCGAGCTTCATGCCCGGGGTGTTGCTGGCGGTCCGCAAGGTCGCAGACCTGCAAGAGCGCTTCGTGGTCGGGCTCGAGAACCTGCTCTGAGCCGCTAGTCGGTGGGCGGCTCGGGCGGGACCTGGACCGACACCGTCGTGCTCACGGGAGGGCAGTTGAAGCTGTCGAGGATGTCTCCTCGCTTCTTGGGGGCATGAGCCGTGCTGGGCATCAGGGTGAACGTTACGGTGCCGCCCGAGGGAGGCACGGCCGCATTGTTGTCGGCGGTGCCGTAGTAGAGGTGGATCTGCGTATAGGTGAATCGCCCCTTTTTGTCGGTCGGATTGTCCGCGTCGGTGCTGAGGGTTTGTCCGCCGACGCCCGTGTAGTAGGCCCAGACCTCGCGGTCCCTCAGGCAATGGCGTGGGCCGAACTTGTGACCGATTGCCCGGATCTGACCCTTGATTGCCGCCGTCGGCTCGTACGGGTCGTACGAAGCGTCGACGGTGGCGCTGGCGGTGATGCTGTTCCCGCCCTTCGCAGCCATCGCCTTGGGCGTCCCTTGAGCCTGGGAGATGAGCCAGGCACTGGCCACCGTTGCGACGGTCATCGCGACCGCTATTCGCTCCGTTCGGCCGGACATGGTCGGAAGGCTAGTTCAGGCACTGATCTAATGCCAATCACGCCCGATAGGGTGCCGACGTGTGACTGAGGACCTGGCCAGGCTGGACGCCACCGCGCAGGCGGAGTTGGTGCGAACCGGAGAGGTGAGCCCCGAGGAGCTCACTCAGAGGGCGATCGAGCGCGCCGAGCGGCTCAATCCCGAGCTCAACGCGATCATCCATCCGCTCTACGAGCAGGGGCTCGAGGAGTCACGGGGCGAGTTGCCCGACGGTCCCTTCCGCGGCGTGCCGTTCCTCTTCAAGGATCTTGGCGCCGGCCTCGCGGGCCAGCCGATGCACATGGGGATGAAGGCCCTGAAGGAGGCCGATTTCCGCCTGCCTGTGGACACCTTCCTTGGAGCGCGCTTCCGGGAGGCCGGCTTCGTCACGATCGGCAAGACCAACACCCCCGAGCTCGGGATCGTCCCGACAACCGAGCCGGAGGCCTACGGGCCGACGCACAACCCCTGGGACCTGGGCCGCTCGCCGGGCGGCTCCAGCGGCGGCTCGGCGGCCGCCGTCGCCGCCGGCATCGTCCCAATCGCGCACGCGAACGACGGCGGCGGCTCGATCAGGATCCCGGCGAGCTGCTGCGGGCTGGTCGGGCTGAAGCCGAGCCGCGCGCGCACCTCGCTTGGCCCGCTGGTCGGGGACACGATGAGCGGCCTGACGGTGGAGCATGTGGTGTCGCGATCCGTTCGCGATGTGGCGCTGGCACTCGACGCGACCCACGGACCGGGTCCCGGTGATCCCTACGTGGCGCCACCGCCGGTAAGGCCCTATATGGAGGAGCTCGGCGCCGATCCCGGCTCGCTGCGCATTGCGCTCATGACCGAGTCGATCGGCACCGACATCGAGATCGATCCGGTCGTGGTCTCCGCTACCCGGGAGGCCGCCACGATGCTGGAGGGACTCGGCCATCGCTTGGACGAAGACGCCCCAGTAGCACCCGAGTTCGACCCGATCGAGACGTTCCTGACTCGCTGGTACGCGGGCCAGACCGAGATCCTCGACCAGTTCGGCATCATCCTGGGCCGCCAGCTTGGACCCGACGACGTCGAACCGCTCACCTGGGCCATGGCGGAGGAGGGCAGACGCCGTCATTCTGGCCAGTACCTTGCCGCGGTCAGCCAGCATCACGCGTTTGCCCGGATGCTCGGCCTCTGGTTCGAGGCGGGCCACGACCTGCTACTTACCCCGACGATGGGAGAGCTGCCGCCACCCCTGGGCAGTTTCACCGCCGATCCCCAGGACCCGCTGAACACGATCCACCGGGGCGAGAAGACGGCGGGGTTCACAGCTCTGCTCAACGCAACCGGCAACCCGGCAATCTCGCTGCCCCTTCAGTGGAGCGACGATGGTCTCCCGATCGGTGTCCAGCTGATCGCTCCGCTGGGCCGTGAGGATGTGTTGCTCCGCGTTGCCTCGCAGCTCGAGCAGGCCCAGCCGTGGGCTGACCGGGTACCGGAGACCTTCGCGGTACCCTCCGGCTGATGCCTGAGATCGGGGGTGTAATCACGGCGATGGTGACGCCGTTCGCCGAGGACCGCTCGGTGGACGAGGCCGCCGCGCGCTCACTCGCGCGCCACCTGATCGAAAACGGCTCGCACGGGCTGGTGCTCTGCGGGACGACCGGGGAATCGCCGACGCTCGACGACGCCGAGAAGCTCGCGCTGCTGAGAGCTGTGCGAGATGAGCTCGGCGCCGACGTCCTTCTGATCTGCGGAACCGGCTCCAACGACACGCGGCACTCCGAGCAGCTCTCGGCGGCGGCGGCGGACGCCGGTGCTGACGCCGTGCTGGCGGTGACGCCGTACTACAACAAGCCCAACTTCACCGGGATCAAGGCGCACTACGAGGCGGTCGCCAAGGCGGCCGGCATCCCGGTCGTCCTCTACAACATCCCCTCGCGGGCAGTGGTGAACATCTCGCCGGAGCAGCTCGCCGAGCTGGCGCAGATCGCGAACGTCGTCGGCGTCAAGCAGGCGAACGACGACGAGCTTCAGCAGATCGACGGCCTCCGGGTGCTCGCCGGCAACGACGGAACGTTCCTCCGCACGCTCGAGATGGGGGGACCGGGTGGAGTTCTGGTTGCGTCGCATCTCGCGGGACGCGAGATGCGGGAGATCTACGACGCGATGCAGGCCGGCGACGTCGAGCGAGCTCGGGAGATAGACGCCGGGCTGCGGCCGATCTACGAGATTTGCGGAAAGACCAACCCGATCCCGGTGAAGGCGGGCCTGGAGCTGCTCGGCGTCTGCTCCGCTCGGGCGAGGCTCCCGATCGTCGAGGCCGACGATGAGCAGCGGGCGGAGGTCAGGCGGGCGCTCGAGGCGCATGGCCTGCTGGCCGGGAGCGCCGCGTAGGTTTGAGCAGCTCGACCGTTCGGATCCTCCCCCTGGGTGGCCTTGGGGAGATCGGCAAGAACATGACCGCCGTCGAGTTCGACGGGCGGATCGTCGTCGTGGACACGGGGCTGATGTTCCCGACCGCGGACATGCTCGGCATCGACCTGGTTCTTCCCGACTTCTCGACCCTGCGCGACCGGGCCGATGACATCGAGGCGATCGTCCTCACCCACGGGCACGAGGACCATGTCGGCGCCCTGCCGTACGTGCTTCGCGAGATCGGCATCCCACCGGTCATCTACGGCGGACTGCTGACGATCGGCATGGTCCGCTCCAAGCTGGACGAGCACAAGCTCCGCGACGTGCCGCTCCAGGAGCTCCCGGCCGGCGAGCAGGTGAGCGTGGGCCCCTTCGGGATCGAGCTGGTCCACATGGCGCATTCGATCCCGGACGCGCGCGCGGTGGTGCTCCGGACCGATGCCGGCACCGTGCTGATCACCGGCGACTACAAGTTCGACCAGACCCCCGTCGACGGGATCCCCGCCGACGTCTCCCGGCTCGCGGAGCTCGGCCGCGAGGGCGTGCTCTGTCTCTGCGGAGATTCGACGAACGCCGACCGCCCGGGCGTGGCTCCGTCCGAGTCGAGCGTCGGCCCGGCGCTGCTCGAGGTCTTCGGCCGATGCGAGGGCCGGATCGTGGTCACCTCGTTCGCATCCAACGTCCACCGGGTCCAGCAGGTGATCGACGCGGCCGCCAATCTCGACCGCCGGGTCGCGCTCGTGGGTCGCTCGATGCGGAAGAACTTCAACATCGCCTCCAACCTGGGAATCGCGTCGGCGCCGGAGGGGCTGTTCATCTCGCCGAAGGAGATCGAGGATTTCCCGGACGAGAAGGTGGTCGTGATCTCCACCGGCAGCCAGGGCGAGCCCCTCTCGGCGCTCCGCCGCATGGCGCACCGCGATCACCCGGATGTCGAGCTCCACTCCGGCGACACGGTGATCTTCTCGGCGACGCCGATCCCCGGCAACGAGCGCTCGGTCAACGAGACGATCGACCGGATCTTCCAGATCGGCGCCTCCGTGGTGACGGCGGCGGACGCCCCGATCCACGCCTCCGGCCACGGCTGGCAGGAGGAGCTCAAGCTGATGCTCAACCTGACCAAGCCGCAGAACGTCTTCCCCTTCCACGGTGACCACAAGCGGCTCAAGCTCCACGGCGACCTTGCGGAGTCAGTGGGCATCGATCGTGATCGGATCTTCATGGGCCGCAACGGTCTCGCTCTCGAGATTGACGAGTCGGGCGCCCGCTTCGGCGAGGACGTCCACGCCAGCATGATCTTCGTCGACGGCGTCTCGGTCGGCGAGCCCGACGAGTTCGCCCTCCGCGACCGCCACAAGCTCGCCGACGATGGAGTCTTCATCGTCGTTGCGACGATCTCGTCGGACGACGGCTCGCAGGTGGCGGACCCCGAGGTGATCTTCCGCGGCGTGCCCTTCGCCCAGGAGGCCGACGGCCTGCGCGACGAGCTCAAGGATGTGGTCCAGGACACTTTGGACGAGGCGGCCGAGGAGGAGATCCGCGAGATCTCCCTGCTCCAGCAGGACCTCCACGACGACATCGCCGAGTTCGTCTACGAGAAGCTTCGCCGCCGTCCGCTGGTGCTGCCGGTCGTCGTCGAGGTCTGACGGCAGTGCGGGTCCCCTCGAGCGCCGACGAGGAGATCATCTACGCGGAGAGCGAGCTCGTCCGGAGCGAACATGAGGACGCCGAGCGCCTGCAGCGCGTTCACCAGGAGCTGGAGCTCGGATTCAGGGAGCTCGGCCAGATCGGGTCGGCGGTCTGCCTCTTCGGCTCAGCCCGGCTGCCGGAGGATGGCCCGGACTACGCGCGCGCTCGAGCGATGGGCAGGGCGCTCGGGGAGGCCGGATTCGCGGTGATCACCGGAGGCGGACCGGGGCTGATGGAGGCCGCGAATCGCGGTGCCCAGGACGCCGGCGCCATCTCGGTGGGCCTCAACATCGAGCTGCCTCATGAGCAGGCGCTCAACCCGTATGTCGACCTCGGCATCGAGTTCCACTACTTCTTCACGCGGAAGCTGATGTTCGTGCGCTACTCCGACGCCTTCGTGGTCTTCCCGGGCGGCTACGGCACCATGGACGAGCTGTTCGAGGCGCTCACCCTGATCCAGACCGGAAAGGCCGTGGACCATCCGGTCGTGCTCGAGGGGTCCGAGTACTGGTCCGGACTGATCGAGTGGATCAGCTCGCACGGGGTGGCCCGCGGGATGCTGACCGCTGATGACCTGGCTCAGGCCGAGGTCGCCGACGGGGTGGAGGACGTGATGGGACGGCTCCGCGCCGGGATCTCAGCCTCCGGATAGCGGCCGCGCACGTCATCCACGAACTTCGCCAAGCGGTCCGCCAGGGCTCCGTCATGGATCTCGAGGACCGACTCGGCGTTCTGCTCGCCCGAGCGTGAGAGGTTGAAGGACCCCATGAAGACGACGTCGTCGGCGACCGTCACCTTGGCGTGCATGAAGTCATGAATCTTGGAGTCGGGCGTCCATGGGGTGGATGGCTTCGCGGAGAAGGGCAGCTTGTGGAGCGTCGCTGCGAGGAGGGGGATCTTCCAGGCTGTGTGCCCGTTCTCGTCCCACTGGTGAAAGACGGTTGCGGTCTGCGGGCCGTCGACGACTCCCGCTATGTCCCGGCCGCCCTTGTCAGCGAGCTCTGCAAGGGTGCCCAGGATCGGTCCGGAGGTGATCACGGGCGACGCGATCCTCACCCTGCTCCGCGCGGCGCCGATCGCAGTGGCGATGCGCTGGGAGAGATCCTCGCCATGGCCGGGCGTGAACCAGGCCGTCACCTGGACTCCGCCCACGTCGACCGGCTTGGGGTCGACCCGGCCGCTCCGATCCACCTCGGGACGGGACCAGAGCTCCTCGAAGTTCTGACGGAAGCGGCCGGCGATCTCGGAGCTCTCGACGATCGCGAGCACGTTCTCCTGCCGCGTCCAGGAGTCGATCGTCCAGTTCGCCGAGCCGGCCAAAACGGCCTCGCCGTCCCGGATCGCGTACTTGTGGTGCATCAGGTCCGGGATTCCCGGCACTGGGCGCGCGTCGATCGGAAGCTCGGCCAGGATCTCGGGCCGGGTGCTGGGAGGAGGATGGATCTCGGAGGGCCTGCCCGAATCGACGTTGTAGAGGAGCCTCGTGGCGACGCCCCGGGCGCTCGCCGCCTTCAGCTCGTCCGCGACGATCGAGCCGGTTGGATCGGGAAGCCGGACGTCGTAGAGCGCCAGCTCGAGCGACGACTTCGCGGGATGCAGGAACCCGGCGACCCTGTGCGCGACATCGTCGGCCGACTGGCCGCCATCGGTGAGGGTGTAGACGTCGATTGATCCCATGGAGTTCGACTGGCGGGTCGGTCGTGACTGGCGGATAGCCTTGCGATGTGACTGTGAAGAGGGGGTACGTCCAGTATGTCCATCTGGTCCACGAGGCGTTCGACTGCTTCGACAGCGGGGACTGGGACCGGCTGCGTCCGCTGATCGCGGAGGACAACGTGATGACGCCGCTGGAGACCTGGCCCGACCCCGGGCCGTATATCGGCCCCGACGCGAGCATCACGGAGTACAAGCGCCTCTTCGAGCTCTTCAGGGGCATCGAGGTCTCCGTCAGCAACATCGTCAGCCACGAGTCATGGGTGGTCGCGCACTACCGCGGCGTCATCGAGGGCGATGAGCCGGGCATGCCCGTGGAGCTCGAGTTCACGGGCGTCCATCGCTTCGAGAACGACAAGTTCGCCGAGTCCCACTATCGCCTCGCCCGCGACGCGGCGCTCGCCGCGGCCCGGATCTAGAAAGAAAAAGCCCCCGGCGGTCGAGGGAGGGGCGACCACCGGGGGCGACGCTTTGATCCTTATTAGCGGCGGCCACAAAGACCGCCGCCGGATCGAAGCGGGTCTCGCCGAGGTATGTGGGGTTTCGTACCCCGGCGAGGTGTCTCGTCCAGTGGTGAATCTATGTCGCGTTCTTGAACGTTTGCTAAAGCGCCTGAGTGGCGCTGTCGCTGTCCTTGGGCTCGCGCTCCGGGACCTGCTCCAGCGGCAGGCGGACGGAGAATCGGGCGCCACCGTAGGTGCTGCGACCGGCCGAGACCGAGCCGCCATGCGCCTCGGCGACCGCCCTCACGATGGCCAGGCCGAGGCCGCTGCCCCCGCCGGCGGCGGTGTCCGCAGGACCCTCTCCCCGAACGAAGCGGTCGAAGACCTGGTCCTCCATGTCGGCCGGGATGCCCGGCCCGTCGTCGAGGACCTCGAGCAGCGCCTCGTCCCCGTCGCGCCGGGCCGTCAGCTCGATGGTGGTCTTCTCGGGGGTGTGCCGCACGGCGTTCTCGAGCAGGTTGCGGATCAGCCGGTGGAGCTCATCGGGGTTGCCCTCGAGCGGGAGGGGCCCGTCGAGATGACTCTCGATCCGGCGGCTGCCCGCCAGCGGCTGCACCTCCTCCAGGGCGCCGGAGGCGATCGCCGCCAGGTCAAGGTCCTTGGTCGCCGCCCGGCGACCAGCGTCGGCGCGGGCGAGAAGCAGTAGGTCCGAGACCAGCCCGGACATGCGCTTGGTGGAGGAGAGGGCGGAGTTGACCGCAAGTCGGTCATCCTCAGATCCGACGGCGGCGGCCTGCAGCAGTTCGAGGTTCGCGTGGATGCTGGTCAACGGCGTCCGGAGCTCGTGGGAGGCGTCGGCGACGAACTCGCGCTGACGCTCGAGCGACTGCTCGCGCTCCGAGTGGGCCTCGTCGAGCGCCTGGAGCATGCCGTCCATCGTCCGAGCGAGCTCGCCGACCTCGTCGTCGGTCTCGGGGACGGGGATGCGCTCGGAGGGATCGCGCGTGCGGCTGATCCGGCTGGCGAGGCCGGTGAGGGCCTTGACTGGGCGCATCGCACGATCCGCAACGGCGAGTCCGGCCAGCAGGGCGAGCAGGGCGCCGCCGAGCACACCGGCTCCGAGGAAGAACCAGAGACGGGAGACCGTGTCGTTGACGTTGGCGTACGGCCGCGCGTACTGGACGTAGGCGGGCAGCGAGCCGGTCGCGGTGATCGGCTCGGTGGCGACGCTGAGCTCGCCGACGGTGCGAACGCCGAGGCTGGGCAGCTCCGAGGTTGATCTCTGGGTTCGTGCCCGCGAGCGGATGGCCGTACTGATCGAGGACCTTGATTTGAGCGTCCTCGGGAAGGGCGAATGCCCTCAGGTTCGGGCTGTCGACGACCGAGCCCAGCACGGGATCGTTGGACACCCTGGTCTCGGCGCCGAGCGAGCGCGCCGCGCCCTTCAGCTCCTCGCGGAAGTCGCTGCGGATCCGGCTCCCGACGACGTTGCCAAGGACGAGGGCGAAGCAGACCAGGATGAGGAGCGTCAGGCCCGCCGTGGTGATGGCGATCCGCCAGCGAACCGGGATGCGCTCGAAGAGCGGAAGCTTGGGGCTGCGAATCCAGCTCACGTGGCGCCCTTCAGCACATAGCCGGCCCCTCGCTTGGTGTGGAGGAGCCGCGGCTCGCCGCCTGACTCGAGCTTGCGCCGAAGGTTGGAGATGAAGACGTCGATGGTGTTCGTCTGCTCGAAGGGGTCATAGCCCCAGACGTCCTCGAGCAGCCGCTCGCGCGAGACCACCAGCTTCTGGTTGCGCGCCAGGTACTCGAGCAGCTCGAACTCGCGGTTGGTCAGCTCGATCTCGCGCTCCCCGCGCTTCACCTCCCGCGTGTCGGGGTTGACGAGCAGGTCCCCGACGATGATCGAGGCGCTGCCACGGGGCGGGCGTCGCCGCAGCAACGCCCGGATCCGGGCGAGCAGCTCAGAGCGCTCAAAGGGCTTGGGCAGGTAGTCGTCCGCGCCGGTGTCGAGACCCTTGACGCGGTCCTCGGTTTCCGTCCTCGCGGTGAGGATCAGGATGGGGACGTCGCTCTCGGCCCGCAGGCGCCTGCAGACCTCCATGCCGTCGAGACGGGGGAGCCCAAGGTCGAGTACGACGAGGTCCGGGCTGAACTGCTCCGCGGCGGTCAGGGCCTCGGCGCCGTCGCCGGCGCTGCGGACCTCGTGGCCCTCCGCGCGCAGGGAGCGCCGGAGGACGTCCGCGATCGCCTCGTCGTCCTCGACGACCAGAACACGGGCCGAAGCTATGGCCTGCTCCATCACCATCTTTAGGTTAGGGCGGAAATCCGCGCGCCCAAGCGCTCTTGAGGGAAGTTTTAGGCACTCGATTCGGCTCCGAATCATGTGCCGGACGCGGCTTGCCCAGGCACGCAGGGGACAGCTCGCAGGCGTCGAATCAGGTGGGCGCATGCTTGCAGACCGCATTTTCGGCGCGCCGGAGCGGCGAGATCCGCCCCGGCGCAAGAGGCAGCCTGCGCGCGGGCGGAAGCGCAAGCCCGCAGCGCGTGGCCGCGGTGGCGCTCGAGGCCGCGCCCGCGGCCGGTCCTCGCCCGAGGTGATGCAGCGCCGGCTCGACCTGGCGGGTCTCTGCTGCATCGGCCTGGCGATCTATCTGGGGTACGTCATCTATCTGGGGTGGAACGGGGGCGCCGTCGGCAACGGTTCGCAGACGGCGCTCGACTATGCCGTTGGCGCGGGCGGAGTAGTTGTCCCCGTCGCTCTCGGCCTCGCGGGAATCGGCCTGATCCTGAGGCCGTTCCTGCCATCGCCGAAGTCGGTCGCGGTCGGGGTGGCGGCAATTGCCGCCGGGCTTCTGCTCGCCCTGGCGGCGCAGACCGCCGGCCTCGGTCCCGAGGGGGTACGCAAGGGGCTGTTCGACCCCAACTTCTTCCCGCATCACGGCGGCGGTCTGGGGGAGACCCTCTACTGGGCGACCAGCACGCTCTTCGACCGGATCGGGGCCCACATCGTCGCCATCGTGCTCCTGGTTTCAGGGACCCTGATGCTGACCGGCCGTTCGGTGTCGGACATGGTCCGCGCCGCGCGCCGCGGTGCGGAGCGCGCCAAGCGCGGCACGGTCGGCTTCGCGACCGCGATCAAGGAGAGTCGCGTCCACACGGACCCCGATCTGATCGACACCACCCCCGCCGACACGGAGCCGGTCTTCGGCCCGCCGGAGCCGGTCGCCGGCGGGGATGACTTCCAGGTCCTCGTCGGAGACGAGGCGGAGACCGAGAAGGTCGCGAACTTCGACGATGCCGTCCGCATCGCTGACGAGCCAGACACCAGCGAGCTCGAGGATCTCGAGGAGCAGGACGAGGCTTTCAGGATCGCGAAGGGCGTGGTCCCCGATGAGGAGGCCGTTGAGCCCGATCAGGCCGAGGAGGCGGTGAAGCTCACCCCGATGGGGGAGAAGCGCGGCGGCGTCACCGAGTCCGAGGAGATCGACTACGAGATCCCGTCGGCGGAGGCGGTCCTGGAGCGCGGTGCGCCCGAGAAGGGCCCCGACAAGCAGGATCACGAGGCGATCGCCCGCAACCTCCTGGAGACCCTCGGACACTTCGGCGTTGAGGCGAAGATCGTCGGCACCGTCACCGGGCCACATGTGAGCCGCTACGAGCTCAAGCTCGCTCCGGGCACCAAGGTCTCGAAGATCACGACGCTCAAGGACGACCTGGCCTACGCGCTGGCCTCGACCGACATCCGGATCCTGGCGCCGATCCCGGGCAAGCAGGCCGTCGGCGTCGAGGTCCCGAACCAGCGCCGCCGCCTGGTGCGCCTAGGCGACATCTACGGCGGCCGTCCGCAGGGCGGCTCGCCGCTGGTCGCCTGGCTCGGCAAGGACATCTCGGGCAGCGCCGTCTGGACCGACCTGCAGAAGATGCCGCACGCCCTGATCGCCGGCACCACCGGCTCGGGCAAGTCCGGCAGCGTCAACGCGATCCTCAGCTCGATCCTGCTCCATGCCTCGCCGAACGAGGTGCGGATGGTGCTGGTCGACCCGAAGCGGGTCGAGCTCAACCACTACGAGAAGATCCCGCATCTGCTGACGCCGGTCGTCACCTCGCCGCGTCTGGCGGCCAACGTCCTCAACAACCTGATCGCCGAGATGGAGAGCCGCTACCAGATCATGGAGGTGGCCCGCTCGCGCAACCTCGGCGAGCTCAACCGGATCCGTGAACGCGACGGCGAGGCGCCCTTGCCCTACATCCTCTGTGTGATCGACGAGCTCGCTGATCTGATGATGGTCTCGCCGGCTGAGGTCGAGGACGCGATCATTCGCCTGGCGCAGAAAGCGCGGGCGGTCGGCATTCACCTCTTGCTGGCGACGCAGCGGCCGTCGACAGACATCATCACCGGGACGATCAAGGTCAACATCCCGTCGCGGATCGCCTTCGCGGTCTCGTCTCAGGTCGACTCGCGCGTGATCCTGGATCAGGGCGGCGCCGAAACGCTGCTCGGGCAGGGCGACATGCTCTTCCGCCCGGCCGGCACCTCGAAGATGCAGCGGATCCAGGGCGCCTTCATCACGGAGGCCGAGATCGCCAAGATCACGGAGTTCTGGTCGGACCAGGGCGAGCCGGACTTCGCCGTGGAGCTGCTGGAGACGCCGCAGATCACCAAGGATGAGGCTGACGGGGACGACGACTTCGATCCTGACTCCGACGACCTTCTCGAGCAGGCGGCCCAGCTGGTGGTCGAAGGCGGCACCGCATCGGTCTCGATGATCCAGCGCCGCCTGAGAGTCGGCTACACCCGCGCCGGCCGGCTGATCGACATGCTCGAGCGCCGCGGGATCATCTCCGGCTACGAGGGCTCCAAGCCGCGCCAGGTCCTCGTCTCACTCGCAGACCTGCCGCGCGTGCTGGGCGGGGGAGAGGCCCCGCCCCAGGAGGCTTCGGAGCCGGTCGCCGCGCCCGCCGACGGCGAGTAGCGAGGGGCCCGACCCGCAACAATGCCGCGCGTGAGTGTTCGCGCGGGAATCCTCGTCACAGGCACTGAGGTGCTGAGCGGCTACGTCACGGACCGGAACGGGCCGTGGATCTCCGAGCAGCTGGCCGGCCTTGGCGTCGAGGTCGCCGAGATCACCGTCGTTGGTGATCGTCCCGAGGACCTCGAGGCCGCTCTTCGTCACATGCGCGAAGACCGGCTCGACCTGATCTTCACCAGCGGCGGCCTCGGGCCGACCGCCGACGACCTGACCGCCGAGGTGGTGGGGCGGTTCGCGGGGCGAGAGCTGAAGCTCGACGAGGAGATGGAGCAGAAGATCGCCGACATCATCGCCCGCTACGCGCGGCGGTTGCGCTTCGATCCTGAGGCTGTCCGCGAGGCGAACCGCAAGCAGGCGATGATTCCCGAGGGAGCGGTTGCGATCGACCCCGCGGGGACCGCGCCTGGGCTGGTGGTGCCGGCGGACGGTCAGGTGGTCGTGGTCCTTCCCGGCCCTCCGCGCGAGCTACGGGAGATGTGGCCGCGGGCGCTTGCGGCGGCGCCCGCGCAGGAAGTCCTGGACCGGGCGGAGCCGTACAAGACGATGTCGATCCGGATGTTCGGAATCCCAGAGTCCGAGCTCGCCAAAGCGCTGCGCGAGATCGAGGACGGCGGCGTTGCCCTGGATCAGCTCGAGATCACCACCTGCCTGCGAGGCAGCGAGCTGGTCACCGACGTTCGTCACCGCGACGGCTCTGAGGACGCGGCGGAGGGCCTCCGTGCCGGCCTGGCTGAGCGCCTCGGGCAGTTCACCTACACGGAGACCGGGGAGTCCATCGAGGAGGTCGTCTTCCGGCTGCTCGGCGAGCGGACCATCGCGGTGGCCGAATCGGAGAGCGGCGGGCTGCTCGCCGCGCGCCTGACGCTGCGACCGGGGTCGTCTGCGTGGTTCGCGGGCGGCGTGGTCTCCTACTCGAACGAGTCCAAGGCGGAGCTGCTCGGGGTCGATCCCCAGCTGATCGAAGAGCACGGCGCGGCCTCCCCGGAGGTCGCGGAGGCGATGGCGGACGGAGCCCTGGCCCGGTTCGAGGCTGACGTTGCCTGCTCCACCACCGGCGTTGCGGGTCCCGACGGCGGCAGCGAGGAGAAGCCGGTCGGCTACGTCTGCGTCTGCGCCAAGACCGCGGATGGCCAGAGGCTCCCGCGAGACATCGTGTTGCCCGGCAGCCGCACCGACGTCCGCGAGCGCTCGGTCGTGGTGGCCCTCCATCTGGTCCGCTATCTGCTGGAGGGCCGGGAGCCGCCGCGGTGAGGCGCCTGGGAGCCGTGCTCCTGGTCGGCGTGTTCCTGGCGGGCTGCGGCTCGGACACCACGACCGCCGATCGCCGGCAGGCTCTCGAGGAGTACGTCGCGGCCGTCCAGCCGATCCGGCTCGGCATCAACGAGCTGCTCGACAAGGCAGATCCGGTGCTGGAGGGCTACAACGGCGGCGACCTGAGCGCCGCCCAGGCTGAGAGGCGAATGGGGCGGATCGAGCGCGGGGCGGCCGGCTACGCGGTGAAGATCGCGGAGGTGGAGCCTGTCCCCGACGAGATGCGGGCCGCCCAGGACGCCTATGCCCACACCTTCGTCCTCCAGGACACCTATCTGAGCGCGCTGACGGCCGCGCTCAAGGACCGGGCCTTCGACGAGCTGCCGCACTTCCAGAACGAGCAGCGCGCGGCGATCATCGCGTGGCGGACGCGGCTGCAGGTGCTGGCGAACCGCTGGGGCGTGAAGCTCCCGGCGAACCTGCAGGTCGCAGGCAGGGGCGAGATCTCCCCGGCCCCCACGGGGGACTAGAGGGGAGAGTCGGTGCGGGCGCACACTCAATCGCCTGATGGCGATGCGTCCAAGCGCGATCTTGTCGGCCGGAGCGGTGATTAGCGTTCGGGCGTGGCCAAGGAGAGGCTCAAGAGCCCCAGAGCCCGGCTGTTCGTCGCGCTCGATCTGCCGCAGGACGTGCGTACGGGCGTGGTCGGATGGCAGCAGACCGCCCTCGCCGATCCGGCCCTGCGGATCGTGAGGCCCGATGCGCTCCACATCACCCTCGTCTTCCTCGGCTATCAGGCCGAGAAGGACACCAAGGCGATCGCCAAGGCTGCGTTCGCGACCGACGCGGAGGCGCCGGCGGTGGAGCTGCAGTCGGAGCCTGTCGGCGTCCCGCCGGGAAAGCGCCCGCGGCTGATCGCGCTCGGGGCCAACTCGGAGGAGACCATGGCGCTGCAGGCCGGGGTGGAGGAGCGGCTGGTCGCTGGGGGGTTCTATGAGCCGGAGAAGCGGGCATTCTGGCCGCACCTGACGGTGGCGCGGGTGAAGCCCGAGGTGCCGAAGAGCCGGAAGCCCGCCCTGATCCGGACACAGCCGCATGCGCTACCCGAACATATGTTCCGGTTCTTCCGTCCGACTCGTCTGGTGCTCTTCAAGTCCCACCTGCGCAGGTCCGGTGCGGAGTACGAACCGATGGCCGAGTTGGAGCTTCCGACCGCCCACGATGACCAAGAGACAGAGAGGTGAGTGAGATGGCAGAGCAGAAGCCCAACTTGAGAGATGCCGGCGAGAAAGAGGCGAAGGCGCGTGACCAGGCGCTGAACGCGGCCGTCACGCAGATCGAGAAGGAGTTCGGCCAGGGCGCCCTGATGAAGCTGGGCGACATGGGCGCGCTCAACGTGGAGTCGATCTCCACCGGCGCGCTGCCGCTCGACATTGCCCTCGGCGTCGGCGGGGTGCCGCGGGGCCGCATCGTCGAGATCTTCGGACCGGAGTCGTCCGGTAAGACGACGCTCGTCTACCACATCATCGCCGAGGCCCAGGCGCGCGGAGGGGTCTGTGCATTCGTCGACACCGAGCACGCGCTGGACCCGGTCTACGCGCGGAAGATCGGCGTCAACACCGACGAGCTGATGATCTCCCAGCCCGACTATGGCGAGCAGGCGCTCGAGATCGTCGACGTGCTGGTGCGCTCAGGCGCGGTCGACGTCGTCGCCGTGGACTCCGTCGCGGCGCTCACCCCGCGGGTGGAGCTCGAGGGCCAGATGGGCGATCAGCATGTCGGCCTCCAGGCTCGGCTGATGTCGCAGGCGCTGCGCAAGCTGGCTGGCAACCTGAGCCGCGCCAACACGATCTGCCTGTTCACCAACCAGATCCGCGAGAAGATCGGCGTCATGTTCGGCTCGCCCGAGACTCAGCCGGGCGGCCGGGCGCTCAAGTTCTATTCCTCGCAGCGGCTCGACATCCGCCGGATCGAGACCCTCAAGGAGGGCACCGAGGCGGTCGGCAACCGGGTCCGCGTCAAGGTGGTCAAGAACAAGGTGGCGCCGCCGTTCCGTCAGGCCGAGTTCGACATCGAGTACGGCGTCGGGATCTCGAAGGAGGGCGGCCTGCTCGATATGGCGCTGGAGCACGACCTGATCCAGAAGTCGGGCTCCTTCTTCTCCTACGGCGAGACGCGGCTTGGCCAGGGGCGCAACAACACGAAGGAGTTCCTGCGCGACAACCCTGAGCTGGGCGCGGAGATCGAGGGCAAGCTCTACGCCAAGCTCGGGTTGGGGGCGGACGGCGAGGCGAAGCCCGAGGCCGACGAGGCCGCGCCGGTGAAGGCGGTCCCCGAGGCGAAGGACGGGGCCGACAAGCCGGACGCGAAGAAGCCCGAGGCGAAGAAGCCTGAGAAGAAGGCTGCGTAGGGAGCGCAAGGCCGCTGCACTCAGGAGCGAAGGGCGAAGCCCGAAGCGACTTGTGTAGGGCGGCCGCAGACGCTCCCGACTGATGGCGAAGCCGTCTCAAGATCCCTATGAGCTTGCGCTTCGCGCTCTGAGCTACAAGGAGCGCACCGAGTCGGAGCTGCGCGCCTGGCTCGCCGAGCGCGAGGTTGGCGAGGGCGAGATCGAGGAGGTGATCGCCCTGCTGGTGGAGGCGGGTGCGATCGACGACGCGAGCTTCGCGCACCGCTACGCGGAGGACAAGCGGACGCTCGCGGGTTGGGGCCCGGATCGGATCTCCACCGCCCTGGAGGGCCGTGGCGTGGACCGAGGCCATATCGAGGCGGCGCTCGCGGGTGAGGACTCCGAGGCCCAGTTCGACCGAGCCGTAGCGCTGCTGGACGACCGCGGCATGCGCTGCGATTCCGAGTGTGAGCGCGATCGGGCGCTGGGACTGCTGGTGCGGCGCGGCTATCCCCTCGAGCTCGCCTACGAGGTCGTGCGGACGGCGGAGCGGCTCTCCGACGCGGCGTGACGCGCTAGGGGTAGGATCCGCGCCGAATGGATGGGAATTTCTTCTTCGTGATCGGCGGTTTGCTGGTCCTCACCGCCGTGGTGATCTCCTTCATCGGCATCCGCGGGAGCGACTCGTTCCCGCCGAACCGAGGAGTCCTGCTCGGTGTGATTGCGTTGTTCGTAGTCATCGTCGGGACGACGATGGCCTTCGCGATCGTCAAGTCCGTGGACGAGCAGAACAAGCGGAACGACCAGCTCGCCAAGGAAGAGGGAACCAGCTCGACCACAGCGAGCGGTCCGGTGACGTCGCTCGATGTCTCCTCGCCGTCGGACGGCAGCCTCGTCTACCAGCCCAACGGGCTGCAGGCGAAGCCGGGCAACGTCGCGATCACCTATGACAACACCTCGCAGGTCCCGCACAGCATCGCCGTGGCCACCTCGAACGGGAACGTGCTCGGGCAGGTCCAGCCGTTCACGAACGGCAAGCAGACCGTCACGCTGAATAACCTGGCTCCCGGCAAGTACGTCTTCTACTGCACGGTCCCGGGTCACCGCCAGGCCGGGATGCAGGGAGATCTGACGGTCCTGCAGAGCAACACCAACGTCGGGCCCAAGGGCAACAACCCCTAGGACGGTGCCTGTATAGCCGCTGTTGTGGGTGCTATACAGACCGCATGATCGTCGAGATGGAGGCGGAGCGCCTCCGGAAGGCCCATTCCGACTTCGAGCACGCGCGCAGCAGGGTTTGGGTCGACCGGGTCAAGGTCGGTCTCGAGTACCGGCGGGCGATGCGCGGCATCGATGAGGAGATCACACGCATCCGCCTGGTCAGGGACAGGCTGATCCGGCAATCGGTGGCAGCGGGGGCGAGCTACCGCGAGGTGGGGCGGACCCTCGGCCTCTCTCACAGCCGAATTCAGCAGATCGTCAATTCGCCCTCCAAGTAGTCCAGCCGTCGCTACATTGACCGCGATGGAGCGCCGCTACCACGTCACCACGTTCGGCTGTCAGATGAACGAGCACGACTCCGAGCGCATGAAGGGCATGCTGGACTCGCTCGGATACACGGAGTCGCCGGATCGGGACGGGGCCGACCTGATCCTCTTCAACACCTGCTCGATCAGGGAGTCGGCCGACAACCGCTTCATCGCCCACCTGGGGGAGGCGAAGCGGCTCAAGTCCGAGGATCCCTCGCGAGTGGTCGGCGTGGGCGGGTGTTGGGCGCAGTCGGTCAAGGACGAGGTCTTCCGGCGCTTTCCGTTCGTTGACGTCGCCTTCGGGCCGGGACAGATCCACCGGCTGGCGGAGTTCCTGACCTCGGATTCGCTCACGGCCCAGGGGTACTTCGAGTTCGAGGACGTCTCCGGTCACCTGCCGATGAAGCGCGCCCGGGAGTTCCAGGCCTGGGTGCAGATCTCGCAGGGCTGCAACTGCGTCTGCTCGTACTGCATCGTTCCGTCGGTGAGGGGACGCGAGGCGAGCCGCGATCCCGGTGAGCTGATCGCCGAGATCGAGCGCCTCGCAGGCGACGGCGTCAACGAGATCACGCTGCTCGGGCAGAACGTGAACAGCTACGGGCGCGATCTGCCCAAGGGAAGCCGGATCGCCTTCTCGGAGCTGCTCGCGCGCGTCGATGCGGTCCCCGGAGTGGACCGCATCAGATACACCAGCCCGCATCCCAAGGACATGAAGGAGGACGTGATCCGCGCGCACGCCGAGCTCGGTGCCCTCTGTGAGCACATCCACCTGCCGCTCCAGTCAGGTTCCACGCCGGTGCTGAAGCGGATGCGCCGCACCTACAGCCGCGAGCGGTACATGGACCGCGTTGCGCTGATCCGCGAGCACGTCCCCGACTGCGCGATCACCACCGACATCATCGTCGGCTTCCCGGGCGAGACGGAGGCGGACTTCGAGCAGACGCTCGAGGTGGTCGACGAGGTGGGCTACGACGGCGCCTTCACCTTCATCTTCTCCCCGCGGCGGGGGACTGAGGCCGCCGACTTCGAGGATCAGCTGTCGCACTCGACCAAGCGAGAGCGCATGCAGCGGTTGGTGGACCTCGTCCAGCGCCGCGCCCGCGAGCGGGCAGAGCGCTTCGTCGGTCGCACCATGGAGGTGCTGGTCGAGGGGCCGAGCCGCACCGACGCGTCGCGGCTCCGAGGCCGGACCCGTCACAGCAAGACCGTCAACTTCGACGGCACCGCCGCTCCCGGCGAGCTGGTCGAGGTGGAGATCACGGGCGCGACCTCGACGACGCTCTCCGGGCAGGAGCGCCTGCTCAGCCGCGCGGCTTGAGGATCCTCGCCCTTTTCGGCCCCACCGCCGTCGGAAAGACCGGAGTCGCGATCGCGATCGCCGAGCGCCTTCGGGAGCGCGGCGAGGACCCCGTCGCGGTCAACTGCGACTCGATCCAGGTCTATCGCGGGCTGGAGACTCTGAGCGGCGCCGCGACGGGAGAGGAACGCAAAAAGCTCGAACACAGACTGCTGTCGTTCGTCGAGCCCGGGGAGGAGTTCAGCGCCGGCCGCTATGCCGAGGCCGCACATGGCGAGATCGATTCTCTGCTGGCCGAGGGCCGGCGGCCAATCGTGGTCGGAGGGACCGGCCTGTATCTGCGAGCCGCGCTCGCGGAGCTCGACCTGAGGCCACCTGTGCCGCACGAGCTCCGCCATGAGGTGGAGAGCGAGCTCGCCGAGCGAGGTCCCGAGGCACTCCACGCCGAGCTCGACCCTGATCTGGCGGCGAACGTCGACCCGAACGACCGCAAGCGGATCGCGCGGCTCACCGAGCTGGCTCGAGCGGGTATCGAGGCGGCGGCGGGCGCCGAGGGGATGTGGACGGCGGAGCTTCGTCAGCCCGCCCTGTTGATCGGCCTTTCGATGGACCGCGAGCGCCTGGCGGAGCGAATCGACGCCCGCGTCGACGAGATGATCGCCGGCGGAGCAGCCGAGGAGGCGCGAGCGGCGCTCGAGGCGGGTCCGTCGCGTACGGCTCGTGCGGCGCTCGGTTTCGAGCAGCTGGTCTCCGACATCGACGGCGCGCCGTCGGCCGAGACGATCGAGTCGATCAAGGTCGCCCACCGCTCCTACGCCAGACGCCAGCTTACCTGGATGCGGCGGATGGAAGGGGTCGAGCTGATCGACCGAACGGACCGGGATGATGGCGACGTGGCGGCGGAGATCGCGGACAGGCTCGGCTCGGAATGAGATTCGAGAAGTGGCAGGCCCTCGGCAACGACTATCTGATCGTGGAGGCTGCGGCGCTTCCCTGGGAGCTCACGCCGGCGCGCATCATGCGGATCTGCGCCCCGCACTTCGGAGTCGGGTCCGATGGGATCCTGCTGCTGGCTCCGGTCGAGGACCCGGAGATCGTCGCCGAGCTGCGGATCTTCAATCCCGACGGATCCGAGGCCGAGCTCTCGGGAAACGGCGCCAGGGAGGCGGTGATGTACCTGCGCCGGTCGGGATGGACTGACGCGGACGAGTTCACGATCCTGACCAAGGCGGGTCCGATCACACCCACGATCCGCTCCGATCGGGAATGCACGCTGGAGATGGGCAGCGCGAGCACGGCCTCCGCAGACTTCCCGGCAGGGAGCGAGGACGGGCGGGGCGAGCTCGTGGCCGGGGGGCGGACCTGGTCCTTCCAGCACGTCTCGATCGGCAACCCGCAGTGCGCGATCGCGGTCGGAGAGGAGCTCGAGTCCCTCGACCTGTCAGCGATCGGGCCGGAGATCGAGAACAGCGAGCTGTTCCCGAACCGGACCAACGTGAGCTTCTTCCGGGCCGATGGCGACCGCGTCCGGGCGCGGATCTTCGAGCGCGGCGTGGGGGAGACCCTCTCCTCCGGAACCGGCGCGTCGGGCGCCGCGGTTGCGGCCCAACTGGCCGGCGCACCTAGCGAGCTGACGGTCGAGCTGGACGGCGGGGAGCTCCGCGTGGAGATCGGCGAGGGGCTGTCCGTTCGACTCACCGGCTGGGCGGAGCCCGTCTTCGCCGGCGAGCTCTCGCCTGAGTTTCTGCGCGCGCTCGACGCCCTCGACTAGGCGAAGGGCCCTTCCGCCCCCCTACCCTTCCGGATCCGATGGCAGCACCCGTGAAGAAGAAAGGGCTGGCGGCGCCCTCCGAGCGCCTGGAGGCCATTCCGCCGTACATGTTCGCCGAGCTCGAGCGGCGCATCGAGGCGAAGCTGGACGAGGGGATCGACGTGATCAGCCTCGGCATCGGCGACCCGGACACGCCCACCTTCCGCTACGTCGTCGAGGCGATGCGCGAGGCAGTGGGCGACCCCTCCGCGCAGAAGTATCCGAGCAACCGCGGACGCCCCGAGTTCCGGGAGGCGTTCTCTGACTTCTATCTGCAGCGCTTCGGTGTCCAGATCGACCCGGTCAACGAAGTCATTCCCGCGATCGGGGCCAAGGAGTGCATCTACAACCTCTGCTTCGCGTTCCTCGACCCGGGCGACGTCGCCCTGTCCGCGGACCCGGGTTACCCGGTCTACACCGGAGGCCCGGTGCTGGCCGGCGCCGAGGCGTATCTGCTCCCGCTCCGCCCGAACCTCGGCTTCGCCCCCGACCTCGACGCCATACCGGCCGAGAAGCTGGAGGCGGCGCGGCTGCTCTTCATCAACTACCCGAACAACCCGACCGGCGCGATCGTCCCGGACGGGTTCTTCGAGCGGGTGGTCGAGCTGGCCCGAGACAACGAGATCCTGGTCGTGCACGACAACGCGTACTCGGAGACGACCTACGACGGCTACGTGGCGCCGAGCTTCCTGGCGACGCCCGGCGCCAAGGAGGTGGGGGTCGAGGTCTTCTCCCTGTCCAAGGGCTACAACATGACCGGCTGGCGGTGCGCGGCGATCCTCGGCAACGCCGAGGCGATCAAGACCTACTGGCGCCTCAAGACCAACGTCGACTCCGGCCTCTTCGAGGCGGTGCAGCTCGCCGGCGCAGCCGCGCTGCGGGGTCCGCGCAAGGAGGTCGAGCAGATGTGCCAGATCTACGAGCGCCGCCGGGACCTGGTCGTAGAGGCGCTTCGGGACATCGGCGTCGAGGTCGAGGCGCCGAAGGGCACGATCTACATCTGGGCGCCCGTCCCGGATGGACATAGCTCGGCGTCGTTCGCCGAGCTGGTGCTGGAGGACGCTGCGGTCGTCGTCTCGCCTGGATCGATGTACGGGCCGAGCGGCGAGGGCTTCTTCCGGATCTCTCTCACCACCCCGGACGAGCTTCTGCGCGAAGCCGTCCAGCGCCTGAGAGCTCATCTCACCCCCTGAACCGGCGCGTTCCACGCCTACAACGCGTAGTTTGGGGTAGGCGGGGTTCTCAAGCGCGGGGGCGAATCGGCCTTTATCGGCGCCTCACCTAAAGCAGCGACCCTGTCACGCCGACCGACCACTAGATGAACGAAATCGGACTGATACTCGCATTGGGCTGCGCCCTGATCTCGGGCGTGGCTCTGCTGTGCAAACACCGCGGCGCCGTCAATGCGCCCGATGTCGCGATGCGCAGCCCGCTGCGCAGTGCCTCGGCCCTGTTTCGGTCTCGCTGGTGGGCGATCGGCTTCGGCCTCGCCTTCCTCGCCTGGTGCCTGCACGTGGCGGCGCTCTCGATGGCGCCGCTGTCGCTGGTCCAGGCGGTGATCGCGGGCGGCCTGGCCATGCTGGCCATTCCGGCGCGGCGCTGGTTCGGGATCGCGGTCTGCAAGCGCGAGATGGCCGGTATCGGCCTCTGCGCCGCGGGGTTGGGCTTCCTGGCCCTCACGGCCGGACACGCGCGATCCGAGATCGGCTTCGACCCGGTGACGATGCTGGGCTTCCAGGTTGGAATGCTGACGATCGGCGGCCTGCTCATCCTGACCGCGACGAATGGACGGCTCCTCGCTCAGGGGTCGATGCTGATGGCGATCGCAGCGGGCACCCTGCTCGGTGTCTCGGACATCTCGCTCAAGGCGCTCGCGGAGCTCGTCCCGGCCGATCCTGTGGCGCTGCTCAGCCCGTGGACACTGACGGCGGTCCTCGGCGGGCTGGGGGCCTTTCTCGCCCTGGGGCGCGGCCTTCAGATCGGTGAGCCGGTCGGCGTCATCGTCGCCTTTTCAGCAGCCGCAACGCTGGGCTCGATCGCGGGAGGAATCGTCGTTTTCGGCGACCCCATGGGCTCCGATGCCATTGCGGTCATAGGCCGCTCGCTCGCCTTCGTGGCGGTCGTCGGCGCCGCCGCTCTGTTGCCGATGGTTCCGCGGCAGCAGCCAGCGGCACCCTGAGCGGCGCCTAACATCCAGTTAGTGCAGAGAAACCGCAACGGCCGGCAGTCCGAGAGTCATCTCGCAAACGACTCCGCCGGCATCGCCAATCCTCGCGCCCGCCAGCGCGCCATCGCAGTCGGAGTCATCCGCGATGACGAGCATCGAGACGACCCGCTGGCCGAGCTGAAGGAGCTGCTGCGCACCGCCGGGGTGGCGACGGCGGGGGAGATGACCCAGGCTCGAACCGCACCCGATCCGGACCGCTACCTCGGCCGAGGAAAGCTCGCCGAGTTGAAGCGTCAGATCGCCGCTGACGACGCGAACCTGGTCGCCGTCGACGACGAGCTCGTGCCGCGCCAGGAGCGCAACTTGGAGCAGGCGCTGGGCGTTCCGGTGATCGACCGGACCGCGGTGATCCTGGACATCTTCGCCGACCACGCCCACACGGCCGAGGGCAAGCTTCAGGTCGAGCTGGCGCAACTGGAGTACAACCTCGCCCGTATGCGGGGGCTCTGGACGCACCTCGAGCGCCTCGGAGGCGGGATCGGCACGAGGGGCCCTGGTGAGTCCCAGATCGAAACCGACCGCCGCCTGGCGCGCGACCGCATCACCTCACTGCGCCGGCGCCTCGAGCGCCTCGAGCGCAACCGGGCCGTGATGCGAGCGGAGCGGGAGCGAGCGGTGATGCCCACGGTGGCGCTCGCCGGATACACGAACGCCGGCAAGTCAACGCTTCTCAACGCCCTGACGGGAGCCGGCGTGGGCGTCGGCGAGCGGCTCTTCCACACGCTGGACCCGACCACCCGCGCCTTCACGCACGAAGGGCGCCGGATACTGCTCACGGACACGGTCGGCTTCATCCGCAAGCTGCCGCATGCTCTCGTGGAGGCGTTCAAGGCGACGCTCGAGGAGACCGTCCTCGCCGACCTGATCCTGCATGTCGTCGACGGCTCGGAGCCGGAGGAGGAGCGGGCGGACTCGATCTCTGCGGCGGATGCCGTGCTCGGGGAGATCGGGGCCGACGGTGCGCCCCGGCTTCTGGTGATGAACAAGGTCGACCTGCTTGACGAAGAGGAGCGGCGGGAGCTGCGCTTGCGCCATCCCGAGGCGGCCCTCGTCTCCGCCGAGACGGGGGAGGGACTCGAGGAGCTGCGCTCCCGAATCGCCGCCTCGATCGCGCAGCGACTCACGGAGGTCGAGTTACTCGTACCCTTTGACTCCGGTGAGCGTCTTTCTGAGCTTCACGAGATCGCTGGTGACCTCCAGCGCGAAGATCGCGAGGACGGGGTACTCGTTCGCGCGCGACTACCTGCCGCCCTCGCCGATCGCTTCGCCGATCTTTCGGTCAACGGGCGAGGAGGACGAACTCGAGACGGAGTTCGAGCCTCCGGCGAGTAACGGCGCCGACCCTCTCGAGGCCCTGGCCGGGGCAACGTACACGGCGTCCGAGCCCGGCTATGGCGCGGCGGTGATCACCGAGCTGGCGACCGACCCCGAACCTACGCTGGGCGAAATGGAGGAGCTCCGGTTCACGAAGCTGAGCGAGAAGGCGACCCTGCCGACTCGAGCGCACGATAACGACGCCGGCCTGGACCTCTATGCCGCTGAGAGCGCTCGCATCGTTCCGGGCGCAAGGGTCAGCGTCGGCACGGGCCTGGCGGTTGCGGTTCCGGAGGGCCTCGCCGGGCTCGTCCTCCCTCGCTCCGGCCTGGCTCTCAAGCACGGTGTCACGCTTGTCAACTCGCCCGGGCTGATCGACCCCGGCTATCGGGGCGAGGTCCGGGTGCTCCTCCTGAACACCGACCAGACGATCGACTTCCAGTGCACCCCTGGTGACCGGATCGCTCAGCTGATGCTGGTGCCCATCGCGACCGCCAGCCCGATGCAGGCCGACGCGCTCGACACATCCACGCGCGGGTCGGGCGGCTTCGGGTCCAGCGGGCTCTAGCCCTAGCGGCGGCTAGGAAAACGAGACCTGCGGAGTCTCGCGCTCCGCGGCATCGTCGATCTCGAAGAAGGTCTTGGCGGTGAAGCTGCCCTGGTTGGCGATGATCGAGCCCGGGAGCTGCTGGATCCGCGTGTTGTAGGTCTGGACGTTCGAGTTGTAGATCCGGCGCGAGGCCTGGATCTCATCCTCGAGCTCCGAGAGCTGGCGCTGGAGCTGCTGGAAGTTCTCGGTGGCACGGAGCTCGGGGTACTGCTCGGCGACCACCCGCAGTCCGCCGAGTGCCTGGGTGAGCTGGCCCTCCGCCTTGCCGGCCTCGGCCGGGCCGCTCGCCTGCATGGCCGCGGCGCGCGCTTGGGTGACCTTCTCGAAGGTCCCCTGCTCGTGAGCGGCGTAGCCCTTGACCGACTCGACGAGGTTCGGGACCAGGTCGTGCCGGCGCTTGAGCTGAACGTCGATGCCGCTCCAGGCCTCGTCGCACTGGTTCCGCAGCCGGATGATGCCGTTGCGGGCCACGACGTAGATCAGGCCGATCAACAGCAGCAGCGCAACGATGATGATCACGATGACCATGCGCTGATCCTATCCGGTCGATGCCGCCCGCATGGCGGATTCATGCGAGGCGGCTTCGAGCTGGTCGGGCAGCGGCTCGAGCTGCGGCAGAGTGCCGGTCCGGCGCTCGATCGCGAGCGCGATCAAGCGGTCGGCCAGCCAGGCGTTCTTGGGAAGCAGTGGGCCGTGCAGGTAGGTGCCGATCAGGTTGAGTCGCTTGACGCCCTCATAGCCATCGCGGTCGTTATTTCCGTGGCCGTGGAGCACTCGGCCCAGCGGCTCGGCGTCCGGGCCGAGGTGAGTGCGCCCGCCGTGGTTCTCGAAGCCGGCGAGCACGACAGGCCCCCCGCCGAGGTCCACCTCGATGGAGACGTTGCCGATCAGGCGCGGCCCCGGCTCCCGGACGGTCTCGAGGTCGGCGATCCCCAGTCCCGGGATGGACTCCTCGCCGAGCTGGTAGCGATGGCCCAGCAACTGATACCCGCCGCACACGGCCAAGAGAGCGGCGCCGTCCTCGACGGCGGACGCGATGGCCTCCCGTTTGGTCCGCAGCATGTCGTCGGCGACAAGCACCTGGTCGCGGTCCTGGCCGCCCCCGATGTAGATCAGGTCGTGATCGGCCGGGTCGAAGCCGTCGCCCGGGCCGGCGGCCGCGTAGCGGAACGGGATTCCCCGCCACTCGCATCGCCGCTGCAGAAAGATCATGTTGCCGCGGTCGGCATAGATGTTCATCTGCTCGGGATAGAGGGCAAGCAGCCGGAGCTCTGCAAGAGCGGCCGTCATGCCGGGGCCTCCAGCAGCACGACGGTGGAGTCGGCCTCGTTCTCACCGGAGCTGATCCTCAGCCTGTCCTTTGGAGTGAAGCCGGCGTCGGTCGCCTCGTGCTCCAGGGTGTCGGGGTCCACGCGGTGGAGGACCTCGTCGTGAATGTCGCGCTCCATGCGCCCCTCGGGAGAGACGGTTTCGCGCAGGCGCCGCACGGTGAGCACCCGGTCGCCCACCTGGACCCAGAGCGGCTCGCTGGAGAAGACCCAGCCATCGAGCTCGCGCATGTCCGGAAGGATCTGCGCCGAGGCGGCGCCGCTGCTGAGCAGCGTGGACTCGTCGACGAGCGTGAGGGCGACCGTGCCCCCGGGGGCCATCAGGTCCCGCAGGCGGGCCAGCAGAGCGGGTCGGACCGGCTCATCGAGGATTTGGATCAGGTGGAGCGGGCCGATCGCCAGCGCCGGGCTGACCGGCAGGCGGACCTCGGCGGGCGAGGCGAGGTCGGCTGCCACCACCGATAGGGAGACGCCGCGCGCCTCCGCCGCCTGCTCGAGCTCGCGGATCATGTCGAGATCGCGCTCGACTGCGACCACCTCGTGCGCGTGCCCGGCGAGGTGCAGTGCGACTCGGCCGGCACCCGCTCCGAGCTCGGCGACCGGGCCAGCGGCCTGATCGGCGAGCTCCACCCAGACGGGCAGATCGGCGCCGTAGGAGCCGAACTCGACCTCCTGCCAGACGGTCGGCGAAGTCATTGCCAGTAGTCGGCCGCGAGGCCGCGATCGGCGAGCAGGGTGCGGAGCTCGAGCAGGGCGGTGTATGTGGGAAGGGCGAAGAGCCGGTCCGAAGCGGCCGAGACGGCTGCGTCCAGCGAGCTCTCGATCGGCTCTATCACCTCGATCGCGTCCTCCGGCCAGCCCGCATACTTCAGGCGCAGAGCCATCTCCGGGGCCCGGGTGCCCGCGCAGATCACGCGATGGGCGCCGCTCGAGAGCAGCTCGAAGTCCGCGTCCCAGATCCAGGAGACGTCGCGCCCGTCCGCGATCCGGTCGTTGAGCGCGATCCAGAGGTCGATCCCGCCGTTCGAGGACTCGAGCGTCAACGTCCTGAGCACCTCATTGGCGCCGGCGGGGTTCTTGATCAGGAGGATCGAGACCGGCTTGCCGGAGACGTCGATGGTCTCGACGCGGCCGAAGACGGCCTTCATCGATTCGAGCCCCTCGCGGATCACCTCCAGTGAGATTCCCGAGCGAAGTCCCGCGGCGACCGCCGCCAGCGCGTTGTAGACGTTGTAGACACCGGGGAGAGGCAGATCCAGCTCGAGCTCACCCTCGGGTGTGGCGATGTGGACCGAGGAGCCGGTGATCCCGTGCAGCTCGATCTTGGTTGCTGCGATATCGGGCGCCGGGCGGTCGGCGTGGCAGTTGGGACAGATGTAGTGGCCGAGGTGGCCTACGAAGGCGCGCTCGTACTTGTAGGGCGCCCCGCAGCGGCGGCAGTGCTTGGCATCGTGGGCGTGCTGCAGCTCGGGTAGCGCCTGGCTCGTGTCCTCGATCCCGAAGTAGGTGACCCCGGGTCTCCGGCGAAGCTCCTGATCCCGGCCGAGGTCCGCGATCAGGGGGTCGTCCGCGTTCAATGCGAACTCGCAGGAACCCTCCAGCGAGGCCACCAGATCCGCCCACTCGTCGGCGAGGCGCTCCAGCTCGCCGTAGCGGTCGAGCTGGTCCCTGAAGAGATTGCCGAGCACCAGGAGGCGTGGACGGAGGCTGGGGGCGACGCGTGGCAACCAGGCTTCGTCGAGCTCGAAGAGTCCCTCGTCGCCTGACTGTTCCAGCAGGGCCGTCGCCACCCCCCAGTGCATGTTCGAGCCGGCGCGGTTGTGGATGGGCCTGCGCCCGGCGGCCTGCAGGATCCCCGCGATCATTCCCGCCGTCGTGGTCTTGCCGTTGGTCGAGCTGACCACGATCGAGCCGCGATCGAGCTGGGACGCAAGTCGCTCGATCGCGTCCGGGGCCATCCTGACCAGGAGGCGTCCGGGCAGCGTCGTTCCGCCGCCTCGGCCACTGCGGCGGCTCAGGGCGCCGACGCCACGCGCCAGACCGCGCTTTGCCTCGAAGAGTGCACTCATCGCCGAGGCCAGGTTAGGCGGGCCGCGGTGGTGCAATCACCCTGAGCGCGCGGGTCAGCGTGCGCAGGGTCGCCGGCAGGTCCGTGAGGTGCTCGCCATCGGCGTATACGGCGAAGTTTTGATCGGCACTGACCTCGACCGTCGCGCCGCGCATCTCGGTGACCTCCTCGTTCTTGATGTGCTCGCCCTTGAACACCTTGGGCAGATTGCTGATGTAGCGCAGCTTGCTGACGTCGCTGACGGTGACCACATCGAGCAGGCCGTCGTCGAGCTGGGCGTGGGGTGCGATGAACATTCCGCCGCCGAAGGCCTGGCTGTTGGCGACGGCCACCGAGTAGCCCTTGAACCCAAACGGCTCGCCGCCATCGATCACGACCTTGAACGCCGCGGGTTTCCAGGAAGCGAGCGTCCTGAACGCCGCATACGCGTAGACCAGGTTCCCGCGGATCAGCTTCGCTTCGTTTGCGACCCGGTTGGCCTCAGAGTCAAAGCCACAGGATGCGATGCAGAGGAATCGCCGGCCGTTCGCCTCTCCGACGTCGATCTCTCGCTCGTGGCCGTCAGCGAGCACGGCGACCGAGGCGGAGGGATCCCTGGGGATGTCCAGGACTCGCGCGAGGTCGTTGCCGCGGCCGCCCGGGATGATTCCCATGCTGGCGCCGGTCTGCGCGAGGGCTCCGCCGATGGCGCCCACAAGTCCGTCACCACTCATCACCACGGGGATCTCGCCCTCGTCTGCGGCTCGCCGGGCCTCATCGATGCCGTGCTGGAGGCTCTCCGTGTGCATGACCCGGTAACTGACCTCGCGGGCTCGGAGCTCCCGCTCCACCTCGGGGAGGAGCTTGAGAGTTCGCCCGCCCGCAGAACGCGGGTTGACGAAGATCACGTGGCGGCGGTCGGCGTTCACCCGGTGAATCTATTTGCGAGCGGCGTCAGGAGGCTCGGTGGGCAACGAAATAGGTGCCGTCGGCCGCCTCTCCGCTCTCCACCTTTTCGATGCCGGCCTTGCGGAATCCGCGCTCGAGCACGGAGTCCGGCGTGTAGAACGGAGTCTGGGGGCCCCAGCTGGCGGCGACCACCGCAAAGCCGCCAGGACGCAGGACGCGCGCGATCTCGGCGAAGAAGGGAGGCACGTTCAACTGCGCGACGAGGTCGAAGGACTCCTCGTTGAAGGGCAGGTCCGAGGCATCCCCGACCTTGAAGGCGACCCGCCCTTCGGGATCGAGGCCGATCCGCCGTTGTGCCCGGCGGACCATCTCCTCTGAGAGGTCGACGCCGCGCACCCTGGCGTGGGGGAACTCGCGAGCAATGAGCAGCGCGCCGTCGCCGAGTCCGGTGCCGATGTCGAGAGCCCGCTCCGGCTCCGGCCGGACGTGCAGCAGGGCCGCCGCGAGCGGGGCGAGATGTATTGGTCCCGACTGGTTGACCCGCTGTTCCCAGCCGGCCGCCCGCTCCTGCCAGTACCGGTGGCTGAAGCCACGGAGCAAGGGCCACGTGTAGGGCGCGTGGGCCACGAGGGCGTTGATTGCTCTGCCGGTCAGGCGATTCCGCCTGCTCGGCGGCGCGGGATCCGTGCCGGCCTGCATGCGGCGATCATCGCAGGCGCCGTGAGTAGGCTTCGACGCCTTGAGAGTGGGGCGGACAGCGATCGCAGCCGTGCCGGCGATCGTGCTGCTGGCGGGATGCGGAGGGGGCGGAGCCAAGACCGCGAGCGTCGCTCTGCCCGCTGGTTGCAGCAAGGTCTCGGCGCCGGCGGCGAAGCAGGTTCACCTCTCACGACCCACCGAGACGCTCCATGGCCCGGCCACCGCGACGGTCGAGACCACCTGCGGCACCTTCACGATCGCTCTGGACACCGCCAGAGCTCCGAGGACGACGGCCTCGTTCGCCTACCTTGCACGGCATGGCGTCTACGACGACACGACCTTTCACCGGATTGTTCCCGGGTTCGTCGTCCAGGGCGGCGACCCGACGGGGACCGGCACCGGTGGCCCCGGCTACTCCGTCGACGAGCAGCCGCCGGAGAACCTCTCCTACACCCGCGGGATCGTCGCGATGGCGAAGAGCCAGGTGGAGCCGCCGGGGCGCTCCGGGAGCCAGTTCTTCGTGGTGACGGCCGCTGACGCGGGCCTGACCCCGGACTACGCGCTGCTCGGTCGCGTCGCGAGTGGGTTCGATGTCGTGCAGCGGATCGAGCAGCTCGGCACGCCCACGGGCAGGCCGAAGCGGTGCTGATCAGGCGAATCACGATCAAGGGCGGCTGATGGCGAAGCTGCGGGTGGGCGAACGGGCGCCGGATTTCGAGCTCGAGGGCACGGGCTCGCGGACGTACAGCCTGAGCGACTTCCGCGAGACGGGAGTCATCCTGGCCTTCTACCCGGGTGATTTCACCCCGGTCTGCACCAAGCAGTTCTGCTCCTACCGCGATGACGGGGACCGGCTCGAGGCGCTCGGGGTGCCGATGATGGGGATCTCGCCGCAGTCCGTCGAGTCACACGAGCGATTCGCCGACCGGCATGGGCTCACGGTGCCATTGCTCTCGGACCCGGGCAAGAAGGTCGCGCGCTCCTACGGGGTGCTCGGTCCCGCCGGCTTCATTCGACGGGCGGTGTTCCTGGTCGACGGCGAAGGTGTGCTGCGCTACAGGCACGTCGCTCTCTTCGGTCTGCGCTACCAGGACGTCGGAGACCTGGAGCGAGCCGCGTCCACGCTGTCCTGACCATGGTCGAGACCCTCGAGCCCAGCGCCTTCGAGATGGAGACGCAGGATGTGCGGCTCTCGGGTGAGGAGGTGGGGGAGGGGGCACCCGTGTTCTTGCTGCACGGCCTGACAGCGACTCGGCGCTACGTGCTCCACGGATCCCTGGCGCTGGCGCGGCGCGGGTACCGGCAGATCTCCTATGACGCCCGCGGCCACGGGGAGTCTGCTCCGGCCCGGGATGGCAGCGGGTACGGCTACGAGAACCTGACGGCTGATCTCAGGGCGGTGGCGGGAGAGCGTGTTCCGGATGCCCCGCCGGCCCTGGTGGGCCACTCCATGGGCTGCCACACGGCGGTCGCGCACGCGCTGGAGCACGCGGGTGAGGTGGCGGCGCTCGTCCTCGCAGGGCCGGTGGTCCTCGGACTACCAGCGACCGAGGAGAGGCTCGTCTATTGGGACGCGCTGGCCAACGGGCTGGAGCAGGGGGGTGTCGACGGCTTCATGGAGGCCTACGAGGCCTCGCTCGAGGCTGATCCCGCCTGGACGGAGACCGCCCTGCGGATCACTCGGCAGCGGATGGGACTCCACCGGCACCCGGAGGCTGTCGCGCGGGCCCTCCGCGAGGTGCCGCGGTCGGTCCCTTTCGAGGGGCTCGAGGAGCTGGAGACGCTCGACGTGCCCGCCCTGGTGGTGGCCAGCTACGACGAGGCCGATCCCGGCCATCCCTACGCGATCGCGGAGGCCTGGGCTGAGCGATTGCCAAGGGCGCGATTGGTGAGCGAAGAGCCGGGCCAGTCGCCGCTGGCTTGGCAGGGGGGACGGCTCTCCCGGGTGATCGCGGATTTTCTGGAGGAGGCGCAGGTCCGCGAGAGGCTCGGTTAGGGCCGGTCCTCGAGCCGGATCACGAGCCGGAGCCCCGACCAGGTCTCGTCGATTGCGCAGACCTTGTTGTCGACCAGGCGATTGGCGAGCCCTAGTTCGCGCGCCACGTCCTCGGTCATGTCGGTCTCGACGCCGGAGGAGCGCTTGGGCCACGCGATCCAGAGGCCGGCCGCGGGATCCATCGCTCGCCTCAGCGCGGTCAGGCGCCGCTCGAGCTCGAGGCGGCTCTTGGTGAAGAAGACGATCACGTCGAGCGGACCGCTGGAGCGCGACTTGACGGTGACGCCGTCCGGGAGCTCACCGAGCAGGTCGATGAATCCGTCGGGCGCCCGAGGGAAGGCCACGCGGTGCCCCTCCTTGATGCCGAGCTTCTTGACGAGCGGGCTGCCATGCGCATTGTTCGGGCGGGCGCTCATCGCGCTCGCTGAATCTAATGGCACGCGCTCCGACGGTTAGGAAATGCGCTTCTTCTCGTCCAACCCGACCATGAACGCAAACGCGGCTATTCCGCCGGCTGTGCCCCTGGCGGATCATCCTTGTGACGCCGGGCGCGTCTTGCTTCGTGGTGCTCTTCGCGCACCTTCACGAAGCCAACGCCAAGTTGGCGCGCCAGCTCGACCAGGATGCCGATGCCGGTCAGCACATAGAGGGCGGTGAAGATCTTGAGGGCCTCATGGGTAAGCGTGAGGTGCGGATCAGCGATGCTCGACGTGGTCAACGTGCAGACGGCGAAGTAGAACCCGTCGATTACGTTCCAGCCCTCGCCGACGGAGTAGGTGACGGTTCCGATCAGGATGAGGAGGATCGCGGCACCGAAGACGGCGACGAAGCTCTCCTCCTTGGCGGCGTGCTTGATCGCGCCAACGAAACGGTGAAGCATCCTGGCCACGGAGACCATCGCCGAGAGGCTCCCAACCGCCCCGGACGGGTAATCGGTCTCCACCGCTCCTTTCCAGGCAAAGCGGCGCTGTCGGAATCACAACTCTCAGGAGCTAACAGTTCCGTGGCGCTTGTCTGGTACCGGTGTCCCTGAATATCCAGCCACTTCTATATTTCAGCGCGTGGCAGCGGACGACGGCAATCCGATCCACTACGCGGCCGTGAAGCGCGGCACGCCGGTCTACGCAGTGGACGGCCAGCGGGTGGGAGTCGTCGACGAGGTCGTCGACAACTACCGGGAGCACATTCTCGACGGCTTCATCATCGAGAACGGCGATGGCGACCTGCGCTTCGTCGATGCGCCCGAGGTGGCTCGCACGGCCGAGCGCGCGGTGCGCCTGACGATTGACTCGGCTGCAGCGGCCGAGCTTCCTACGCCCGAGAAGGGCGCACCGGAGTTCGCCCCTCGCCGGACGGGCCGGCTGGGCAAGCTGCTCGGCGGCAGCTGGCGCCGGCGCTAGGCCAGTCGCTCCTTCAGCCTGTCCGCGTTGCGGAGCGCGTAGCCCTCCCAGTCGTTGTTGAAGTAGGCGAAGATCTCCGTGTCGCGGCGCCACTGCGAGATGCGCCGCGCCCAGCTGTCGATCTCGGAGTCCGAGTAGTTGCCGTGCCGGCCCCGGCTGCCGTGATGGAATCGGATGTAGGTCCAATCGGCGGTGCGGACATGCGGCGTCTTCACCCATCGTGAGGCCTCGTCGCTGATCACCAGCGCGACGCGGTGCCCGCGCAGCAGCTCGTAAACCTCGTCGGTGAACCAGCTGGCGTGACGGAACTCGAAAGCGTGACGCCCGTCGGGGAGTGCCTTGAGAGCGCCGTCGAGCCGCTCAACGTTGCGATGGGAGCTCTCCGGCAGCTGCCAGAGGGTCGGGCCGAGCTTCTTGGCATCGGCGAGCGCCTCGAGCGGCTCGTAGAAGCGCCCGATGTAGGGGCCGATGGCGTTGAGCCTCTTGCGATGAGTCAGGTAGCGGCTGGCTTTGACGGCGAAGACGAATCCCTTCGGGCTCTGCTCGACCCAGTTCTCGACGGCCGCCGGTGAGGCGAGCCGGTAGAACGTGCTGTTGACCTCGACGGTGTCGTACCTCTGGGCGTAGTGAGAGAGCCAGCGTCTCTGCGGCAGCCCGTTCGGATAGAGGCGCCCGCGCCAATGCGGGTAGGCCCAACCCGCACAGCCGACGTGAACAGGCCGGGCGGGCAACTACCTGCCGCTGCGATGCAGGACCAGCACGGCGATGTCGTCGCGGGGTTCGCCGCCGTGGCGCTTGATCGCAGCCTGGGAGAGGTGCTCGGCGATCTCGTCGGCGCTCTCGCCCGCCGCTCTGGCGAGCTGCTTCGCGAGCCACTCCGGGTCATCCCGCATGCTCCGATCGCGGACGTCGAGCATGCCGTCCGTATACAGGATCAGGGAGTCTCCGACCGCGAGTGTGGCGTCCGCGTCCGCGAGCACGGGGGAGGGGAGCGCGCCGAGCAGGGTCCCCGGCTGGCCGACTGAGTCGACCTTCCCGCTCTTGCGCAGAATCAGGGGCAACGGGTGCCCGCCGAGCGATACCGTGAGGCGCGCGGTTCCGCGCCCGTTCGAGGGGGTCTGTATCCGTGCCAGAGCCGCGGTGCAGAAGCGCAGATCAGCGCGGTCCGAGCTGATCGAGTCGTGCAGGGTGCGCAGCACCTGGCTCGGGGAGTTCTCTGGCGAGGATGCGGTCCGCACTGTGTAGCGCGCCAGTGCCGTCAGTGACGCGGCCTCCGGCCCCTTGCCGCAGACGTCTCCGATCACGGCGGTCCAGCTGCCCGAGCCGCTCCGGAAGACGTCGTAGAAGTCGCCGCCCACCTCATAGGCCTCCCCGGCGGCAAGGAAGCGTGACGAGGCCTCGAAGCCCCGGATCTCGGGCAGGGAGCGTGGCAGCAGGCTGCGCTGGAGGACCGACGCGATGTGGGCCTGCTGCTCGTGCAGGCGGGCGTTGTCGAGCGCGAGGGCCGCGCGGTCGGCGAGGCGCTTGGCCGTCCGGCGTGCCGTCTCGTCGAAGGTCTTCGACGGGCGCATGATCCAGAGAGTCAGGGCCCCGAGCACCTGCCCGCGGGCGCCCAGTGGGAGCACGATGCACGACTTGAAGCGATGCTTCCGAAGCATCTCGCGCTCGTTCTCCCGAGTGGTGATCCGCTCGATCTCGTTGTCGGACAGCTGGTCGAGGTCAATCGTCCGGCCGGTCCGGATCACTTCAGCGACCGGATGCGGGCCGTGGGGGTCGATCGGTGCGTCCGCTCTCAGCTTCACGAAGATGTCTGCCACGTCCGTGTCCCGACCCCTGGCGGCCATTCGCTGAATCGAACCGTCGGGCATCACCATGTCGACCATCGCCACGTCCCCCAGACCATTGATCGCGAGGCCGGCAAGATGCTGGGCCCGCTCCCTCCGGTTCAAGGCGTCCTCCATCAGCGCTCCGGCGTCGGCCAGCAGCTCAGAGGCGGCCTGCTCCCGATTCAGGCTGAGTCGCAAGCTCGCCACCCAGAGGCCGACGAGCGTCCCGGCCAAGACGGTCGTCAACGCAACGAGGCGCTGCCCGCCGTCGATGCCCTGATTCCACAGGATGGAGAGGAGTCCCAGCACAAGGCAGAAGGCGCCGACCACCGCGGTTTCGGGCAGCGATGCGTTCATCGCCGCGATCACCGGAGGGATCGCGAGCAGGCCGATGATGACCAGCTGGTTGGACGCGAGCCCATCGACCACCGCGATGGCGCTGGCCATCAGCATCGCGATCAGCGCCGGCCCGGAGAGCTCCTGTAAGCCTGCGAGAGTGGGTGGTGGGTTGACCAGCTCCCGATCCCTAAGAGGCATGCGTTTAATCGTAAATAGGAAGGCATGCAGACCGAAAATTCAAAAGAGCCGAGCGAGGGGTGGGACGCGATTCGGCGCACCCGGCTGGCTGCCGAGCGCACCGAACTGGCCTGGTGGCGCACGGCGCTCACCTCGATCGCCGTCGCCATCGCCGTCGGCCGTGTGGTCCCGGAGCTCAGCGGGACCTCAACCGAATGGCCCTATCTCGTCGTCGGGATCGGCTGGGCGCTCTACTCGGTGGCGCTGTTCAGCTACGGCTCGCTCCGCTCGCGGAGGGTCGAGACGGCGGTGGATCGGGGGGAGATGATCCAGAGCTCGAGAGTCGAGACCCGCTGGCTGATGATCGCTGGGGTGGTGCTCTGCCTCGCCACCGTCGCGTTGATCGCGGCGTCGGGCTGAACCGGCGCCAGCCGCGCGCCGGATAACCGGCGCATCGTTATGTCAACTTGCCGGGTCGTGGAGATCGAGCTCAGACAGGTGCCGCCGGATGATCCTTCGATGCTCCGGCTCGCCGAGGCGCCTCGCATAACGGCGCAGCCAGGCCGAACACGCCGCTGGCTGAAGCGATCAGACGGGACAGCGACACGCTGGTTGCGTACGTGGGTCAGAACCCGGTCGGCATGGGCGCACTGCGGGTGTCTGGTCCAGAGGTGGCGGAGGTCAAGCGGATGTACGTGGTGCCGGACCACAGGGGCGCCGGCGTCGCCAAGCGAATCCTCGAGGAGCTCGAGCAGCGCGCCCGCGAGCGCGGCCTGCGGGCGATCCGCCTGGACACGAACGCGCGGCTGACGGAGGCGAACGCGATGTATCGGGAGGCCGGATACCGCGAAATCCCGGACTACAACGCGAATCCGCGCGCCGACCGCTGGTACGAGAAGCGCCTCGCCTGAGTTTCCATAACTCATCTTCCCGTGCATTCCCCACGCATTGGGGATCCGGTCGCATCCGGCCCGCCCTGTGGAATCGAGGCGATGCGGATGAGGCAGTCCCCGGAACATCTGCCATGGCCGGTCCTCTCGTCCATGGTCACAGCCGGCGCAGCGTGCGTTGCCTGTGGATCCCGCGACGATCTGGTCGCGCACCACAGGATGCCGCGGCGCTATGGGGGCCTGGACGTGCTGGAGAACCTCGAGCCGGTCTGCCGGAGCTGTCATCCGAGGGTCGAGCAAGAGGCCATCGCGCAGGCGAAACTGACGTGGGAGAGACCCGAGTGGCCGGCGTCGGCTCGCCCAAGGCGTCCCCCACCCCGTCTGATCCGCCCTTAGGCCGGTGTTGTTTACGCCACCGAATCATTCGCCCAACAACAGGCCAAATTGAAAGACCGGCGAGGCGACCCCAGGGGGATGAAGGCCGCCTCGCCGGGTTGGCCAACGTGCTGGACGCTTAAAACGGGTGCCGTTGGCCGGGGATCCGGATGCAGCCTTCACCGTACCCAGGGCCGTTTACATGAACATCCGCGCTCAGCCGCAGATCCACTCCGTACAAATCACGGTGCCTCCCTCCGACGCCTGGGAGCAGCAGATGGAACAGGCCTCAGGTCCGCCAGAATCACTGCATGAGCACTGATCCCGCGGCGGGAATCGGAGTACTCACGGCCCTGGCCGCCGGGATCATCTCCTTCCTTTCGCCCTGCGTTCTGCCGCTGGTGCCGGGCTACCTCTCGGCCGTCACCGGTGTGGCGGCCGCTGACCTCGAGAAGGCGGACTGGCGCCGGGTGATCGTTCCGAGCCTGCTGTTCGTCGCGAGCTTCTCGGCGATCTTCATCCTCCTGGGACTCGGAGCGACTGGCCTCGGCAGCACTCTCAGGGACCACCAGCTCCTCCTCGAGAAGATCGCCGCCTGGCTGATCATCGCGATGGGCGTCCTCTTCGTCAGCGCCCTATTCGTCCCGGTGCTCAACCGTGAGTGGCATGTCGAGGGACTGCTGGAGCGTGCTGGGACAGGCGGACCTGTGGTGGCGGGCCTCGCCTTCGGGATCGCCTGGACGCCCTGTATCGGCCCGACGCTCGGCGCCATCCTCAGCGCCGCCGCTGCGTCCGGGTCTGAAGTCCATGGTGGCCTCCTGCTCGCCGTGTACTCGGCCGGCCTCGCGATCCCCTTCCTGCTCACCTCGGTCGCCTTCGGGCGGATGACGACCGCCTTCGCCGTCGTCAAGCGCCACTACCCGGTGATCATGGCGATCGGCGGCTTCATCCTGATCGCATTCGGCGTCGCGATCCTGACCGGCTGGTTCGACACCTTCAATCGCTGGGCCCAGGACCTGCTCAACAGCCTCGGGATCAACTTCTCAGCCAATTACTGATCCAGCGGAACTGGCTGACCAGCCAGTTCCCTAGACTCCGCAAGGCCTCGATGTCCGCGAAGCCCACAACCTGCGTGATCGGCGCCGGCATCAGCGGCCTGACCGCGGGCAAGGCATTCTCCGATTGGGGTCTCCCCTACACCTGCTTCGAGGCCAGCGACGACATCGGCGGCAACTGGTATTTCGGAAACCCGAACGGGCGCTCCTCGGCCTACCAGTCGCTCCACATCGACACCTCGCGCGACGGCGTGTCCTTTCGCGACATGCCGATGGGACCGGACGAGTACCCGGACTATCCCCACCACACGCAGATCAACGAGTACCTGCACCGCTACGCCGACGCCTTCTCGCTCCGCGACCGCATCCGCTTCGAGTCGCCGGTCGACCGAGCCGAGCGCAAGGCCACCGGCGGCTGGGAGATCACGCTCGGGGATGGCTCGTCCCAGGAGTTCGATTTCCTCGTGGTCGGCAACGGACACCACTGGGACCCGCGCTTCCCCGACTTCCCCGGCACCTTCGACGGAGAGACGCTCCACTCCCATCACTACATCGGCCCGCAGGACCCGCTCGACCTGATGGGCAAGCGCGTCCTGGTGGTCGGCATCGGGAACAGCGCCGTCGACATCGTCTCGGAGCTCTCGCGCAAGGGCGTGGCCGAGAAGGTCTTCCTCTCGACCCGCAGCGGCGCCTGGGTGATGCCCAAGTACTTCATGGGCCGCCCGATGGACACGATGGTGAAGGTCAACCCCCGCCTGCCGCTGAGGCTGCAGCGCCGGATGGCCCGCATCCTGCCGCGACTCGCCTCCGGCCGGATGGAGGACTTCGGCCTCCCCCACCCCAACCACAACTTCCTTGAGGCGCATCCGACCGTCTCGAGCGAGCTGCTGCTGCGGCTCGGCTCGGGCGACGCGGTGGCGAAGCCCAACGTCCAGGAGCTCCAGGGCGACAGCGTCCTCTTCGACGACGGCTCCATCGAGAAGATCGACGCCATCGTGTACGCCACCGGCTACAAGATCACCTTCCCCTTCTTTGATGAGGAGTTCCTGTCGGCGCCGGAGAACCGCTTCCCGCTCTACAAGCGGGTCTTCAAGCCGGGAATGGACGACCTCGCCTTCGTCGGCTTCGCCCAGACGATCCCGACCCTCTTCCCCTTCGTCGAGCTCCAGTCGAAGCTCGTGGCCCGCTACGCCGGTGGCGACTACGCGCTGCCTCCCGTCAGCGAGATGGAGGAGACGATCCGCCGCGATCAGCAGATCCACTCCGGGAACTACACGGACCGCCCCCGCCACACGATGCAGATCGAGTGGTACACGTACGAGCACGATGTCTGGACGCGCGAGATCCCGGCAGGGCGAAAGCGCGCGGAGCAGGGAATGGCGCCGAAGCTCGCCGGCCGGGTCCTGACCGCGGAGGCGGCAGCTGCCTGAGCGCCGAGACGTCTCGTTCCCTAGCAGCGGGGACACCTGCGCCGCCTGGCATCTGATCGGTCAGGGCGATGCGTTCGCGACCGAGCGCGGCAGACCGTGCGTCGTCATGGCGCACGGCATCGCCGGCACCCGCGACTCCGAGCTGCTGCCCTTCGCGGAGGCTTTCGCTGAGGCCGGGCTCGACGTGCTGCTCTTCGACTACCGCGGGTTCGGGGACTCGAGCGGAGAGCCTCGCCAGCTCGCCTGGCCGCCACGCCACCGTGAGGACTACAAGGCGGCTGTCGGGTTCGCCCGGGGCCTGGCCGGCGTCGATTCGGATCGGATCATCCTCTGGGGGACCTCGTGGTCAGCCGGCCACGTCGTATATCTCGCCGCCGATGACTCCAAAATCGCCGCGATCGTTTGTCAGACCCCGGACCTCGATGGCATCAGGACGCTGCGCGAGATCGCCCGCTACGCCAATTGGGGCCAGCTTGCGCGGGTCACCTGGGAGGGCGTTAAGGACGCCGCCGGAGCGGTCCGGGGACGCCCCCCTCACATGATTCCCGTCGTCGCGCCGCCCGGTCAGGTTGCTGCGATGACCAGCTCCGACGCCGAGGCGGGTTACAACTCGATCGCCGGGCCGACGTGGCGCAACGAGATCTCGGCGCGCGCCGTCCTGGGGGAGAACCTGAACCGCCCGATCAACAGGATCGAGCAGGTCCCCTGCCCGATCCTGGTCCAGATCGCGGATCGCGACACGATCGCCCCCCCACCCGGCGCCCGTGCGGCCGCGTGGAGGGCGAAGGGCAAGGTCGAGGTACGTGAGTACCCGTGCGAGCACTTCGATATCTATCTGGGCCACTGGCGCGAGCGAGCTATTGCCGACCAGCTGCATTTTCTTCGGCGCCATCTCGACGGAGCCGACGCGACCGAGCCCCGTGAGCCTGCCTCTCTAACCTCAGAGACGTGATCAGCGACGTCAGCGAGCAGGAGTTCCAGGCCAAGGTCATCGAGCGCTCAAAGCAGGTGCCGGTGGTCGTGGACTTCTGGGCCGAGTGGTGCGGGCCGTGCCGGACCCTTGGCCCGGCGATCGAGGACGCCGTCCGCAAGCGAAACGGCGAGATCGAGCTCGCCAAGGTGGACACCGACAGGAACCCGGGGATAGCCCAGGAGTTCCAGATCGCAAGCATCCCAGCGGTCAAGGCGTTCAAGGACGGCAAGGTCGTTTCCGAGTTCATCGGCGCCATACCCCCTGCCCGGATCGAGGCATTCCTGAACGAGATCGTCCCCTCCGAGGCCGACCGCCTGGCCGAATCCGGGGACGAGGAATCGCTGCGGAAGGCGCTGGAGCTGGACTCGCGAAACGCCCAGGCGGCCAACGGCCTGGGCCGCATCCTGCTGAGCCGCGGTGAGACCGACGAGGCCCTCGAGCTGCTGAAGCCCTTCCCACACGACTTCGTCGCCGACGGCCTGGCGGCCCGTGCCGAGCTCTCGGCCTCAGCGAACGGAGCCGGCCCCGACGAGCTTCAGCAGGCTTTCGCGGCCTGGGACGAGGGAAATCCCGAGCAGGCGCTCGAGCAGCTGCAGACGGCGCTGGCCGGGGAGCAGGACTCAGCCCGGAAGGACCAGCTGCGCCGCGTGATGGTCGCGATCTTCACCGAGCTGGGAGCGGACCACCCGCTCGCGCGGGAACATCGCCGCCGCCTGGCGGCCGCTCTGAACTAGTTACGCGGGAGGCTTTTCCATCGGGCCGCTAGGGACGGCGACCTCGATCGGGATTCCCAGAGCCTCGGCCTCCTCGATTCCCTCGCCCTCCTGGTCGCGGGAGCAGATGATGCGGAAGGCGCCCGTGCCGAGCTCGGGGTCGGCGACGATCGGCAAACCGCGGATCTCCTCCCAGCCGAGCCGCTCGCACTCAAACGGGTTCATGCGCACCTCGCTGGCCGGAAAGGGGCAGTTCGAGTTGTGCTGATCGATCGCCCGCGAGATCGCCTCGAGATTCTTTGCCTCTGCGTTCGCCACAGCCGCCCAAAATAGCGCCCTCCGTCTAGGAGCGGGCGTAATCTCGTTCGGTCGCAGGTGATCGCCCACGTGGACATGGATGCGTTCTATGTATCGATCGAGATGCTGCGGCATCCCGAGCTCCGCGGGAAGCCCGTGGTCGTCGCCTATGACGGTCCTCGCGGAGTGGTCACGACTGCCTCCTATGAGGCGCGGAAGTACGGCGTCCACTCCGCCCTGCCGATGGTCACCGCTCGCCGGCGCTGTCCGCAGCTCACCGTCCTCCCCGTCGACATGCAGCTCTACAAGCGCGGGTCGGTGAAGGTCATGGAAACGCTGCAGGAATTCAGCGACGAGGTCGAGGTCGTCGGCCTCGACGAGGCGTACGTGGATCTCTCGGGCTCCCCCGTGCCCCAGTCCCGCGCCCAGGAGATCAAGCGGCGAATCAAGGACGCCACCTACCTAGTCTGCTCGATCGGACTGGCGCCCAACAAGCTGATGGCGAAGATCGCGTCGGACCTCGACAAGCCGGATGGCTTCTTCGTCCTCGACCACGACAACTGGCTCGAGACGGTCGGGGAAAAGCCGGCCTCACTCCTGCCGGGGGTAGGCCCCAAGACGTTCGAGCGGCTGCGGGCAAGCGGCGTCGAGACGGTCGGGCAGCTGGCGGAAACCGGCGAGCAGACCCTGGGCATGGCCTTTGGCCCGAACCACGGCAGCGGCTTGCGCGCCCGAGCCAACGGGATCGGCAGCACCAAGCTGAATGAGGATCGGGTCCGGAAATCCGAGAGCCGCGAGACCACGTTCCCGGAGGACGTCACTGACCGCGAGTTCCTGCACGAGACCGTCGACCGACTCGCCCGCTCGGTCTGCGAGAGCCTCGCGCAGAACAACCGCCGGGGGCGAACGGTGACGCTGAAGATCCGGCTGCAGCCGTTCCGGACCTACACGCGGTCGCGAACCCTCCCCTCCCACACGTGTGATCCGGAGGAGGTCGTCGCCACCGCGCGGGAGCTGCTCAACAAGTTCGACCCCCAGAGGCCGGTGCGCCTCGTGGGAGTCGGCTTGGCCGGGCTGGCGGAGGACGAAGCTCCTCAACACCAGCCCGGACCTGCCTTGAACGGGTTGCTCTTCGGCTGACGCCTCAGAGCACCCTTGCATCAACTAGCGCGTGGTGAGCACGGTTCCCGTTGGGGGGAATCCGAGCTTGGCCTTCGTGGCCGCTGTCAGGTCGTACTCGCGGTTGCCCGCGTAGGGGCCCCGGTCGATCACGGGGACGGTGACCGTCTTGCCGTGATAGCGGAGCGTGACCTTGGAGCCACAGGGGAGCGTCTTGTTCGCGACGCCCAGCTTCCCGGGGCTCAGCGTGCCACCGCAGGCCAGGCCGCCTCCGTACAGGCCGGGGCCGTAGTACGAGGCCTCGGCCGGTCGGAAGGCGTAGACCGTCATCCGGTGCGAATGAACGGCGCTGTTGGCAACCGTCGCGCGCATCCCGTAGGTGCCGGAGCCTCGCGCGTGCCAGCGCACTCGGTAGGTGCCGTCGGACTGGGTGTGCGTATGGATCCTCCGCCCACCGACCTGAACGACGACTGCCTTGCTGCCTCCCGGGTTGACGCGGCCGCGGAACTTGACGGTGTGATGAGCCATCACGTTCCGGTGGCCGGTCAGGCTGATCCCGGTGGCGGGGCTGCCCGACGCGGTCGCCTCCGGAGCCGTTCCGGTCCCCGGAACCGACGCCGAAGCGCCCGCGATGCCTGCTGTGATCATCATTGCCAGGGCGGGCAGTAGCGCAACAGCAGCCCGCCTCCGCTTCCAATGGAAGCGACGCAAGTGAATCCACCTGCCTCTCTCTGCGCCTACGGGGTTAGCTGACGGGCTCGCAGCAGTGGCTCCGTCGCCACTCCCGCTAAGGACGGAACACCGTCCCATTCGCCCCAGTGAATCTGTGGTTCCCCCGCTGGCCTGATATCCGTCAAGGCCACTCGGCGAGTTGTTTGGTGACTGTCGAACTAGGCAGGGTAGGTTCGCTATTTGCGAACTTGTGTGACGAGGCGCACAGGTGGTATGCGACGATCATGACCATGACCGACCGGCTCACCGGGCTCGACTCCTCATTCCTCCATCTGGAGCGGGATGGGACGCACATGCACGTCGCCTCGACCACGATCTTCGAGGGACCCGCACCCCCCTACGTCCAGTTCCGGGACCACATCGAGTCGCGCCTGCACCTCGTCCCCCGGTTCCGCCAGAAGCTGCGCTTCGTGCCCTTCGGCCAGGGCCGCCCGGTCTGGGTCGATGATCCCCACCTGAACCTCGCCTACCACGTCCGCCACACCTCCCTCCCCGAGCCCGGCTCCGAGCAGCAGCTGCGCGTGCTGGCGGCCCGGATCTTCTCCCAGCAGCTCGACCGCTCAAAGCCGCTCTGGGAGCTGTGGCTGATCGAGGGTCTCAAGGGGGACCGCTTCGCGATCGTCGGCAAGACCCATCACGCCATGGTCGACGGGGTCTCGGGAGTTGACATAACAACCGTGCTCTTCGACGCAGAGAAGGAGCCCGCCGACCCACCCAAGCCGCTCGAGCGCTGGGTGCCCGCGCCCGAGCCGAGCAGGGCTCAGCTGCTCTCGGAGGCTCTCGTCCAGCGGGCGTTCGATCCGCGCGAGGCCATTCGCGGCGCGCGCCGCATCATGCGGGGCCCTCGCCGGGCTCTGCGCAAGGCGACCGAAGCGGTCGTCGCTGCCGGCACCTTCGCCTGGGCGGGGATCGCCGCTCCCAAGAGTCCCTTCAACTTCGATGTGGGCCCGCACCGGCGCTTCGCCTGGGTGCGTGCCTCGCTCGCGGACATGAAGCTGGTCAAGAACGAGCTCGGCGGCACCGTCAACGACGTGATCCTGACGGCGGTTGCGGGTGCCCTCGGCCGCTATATGCGCAAGCGGGGCCACCCCACCGTCGGGCTCGAGCTGCGGGCGATGGTCCCGGTCAGCGTTCGCACCAAGGATCAGCGCGGGTCGCTCGGCAATCAGGTGACGACGATGATGGCCCCCCTCCCGGTCTGGTGCGAGGACCCGAAGCGGCGGATGGAGATGGTCCGCCAGTCGATGGGTGACCTGAAGCAGTCCAAGCAGGCGATGGGAGCCACCCTGCTCACCCAGCTCGCCGACTTTGCGCCGCCGACCATCACCAGCCAGGCCGCCCGTCTGCAGTCGCGTCAGCGCTTCTTCAATCTGGTGGTCACCAACATCCCCGGGCCGCAGTTTCCCCTGTACCTGCTCGGCCGCCGGATGGAGCGAGTCTTCCCGATGGTTCCTCTCGCCAAGAACCAGGGCGTCTGCATCGGGATCATGAGCTACGACGGGCAGGTCAACTTCGGCCTGATCGGCGACTACGACGGTATGGAGGACCTAGAGGACCTGGCCAAGGACCTCGAGGATGCGATCGGCGAGTTGATCGAGGCGGCCGGCGGGCGGCCCGGGCTCTTCCGGCGATTCGTCCCCAAGGCTGACGTCGAGCTCGCCAACAACAACGGTCACGGCGAGCGCGAGGAATCGACGACCGGTTAGTCCGCGGCCGGCTCCTGGACGTCGCCGCGTTCCTGGATGAAGGCCTCCTTCATGGAGGATCGCCTCGCATCTCCCCAGACCGGTTCGTCGAAGCGGGCGCGCACCATCACCTTCTGGAGTAGCGCCAGATCCTCCTGGCGGGCGACGTCGTAGTCGGAGCCCGAGTTCGAATCCGGGTGTCCCGGATGCGTGACCCATTCGGTCACACCCGGCTCGAGTGCGCGCAGCTCAGTCGGCTCGGCGTCCTCGTTGCTGCGCGTGCGGCCGATCAGCATGTCGGGCGTGGGAATCCCCCGCTCGCGCAGCCACTGCCGGTGGTCCGGATTGACCGAGCGGACGGGAACGTCGATCTGCTTGGCCATCTGGAAGACCGGGGTGGCGAGCTCCGGGCGGGCATGACAGTGGTGATGCCCGTTCAGGAAGGAGGGCCAGCGGCCGAAGAGGTCGCCGAACCGCTCGAGCTGGACCCGCAGGGAGGTCCGTGCGGGTGCGCCGCTGCGCGGGCCCCAGCGGCCCTCGAACTCGATGTGCAGGCCGATCTCGACTCCGCTCTCCAGCAGCGGGTCGGCCACGCAGTGCTCGCGCTCGACCATCGCGCTGACGGAATCGATGGCGCCCATCTCGATCGCCTCGAGGATCCCCTGGTTATAGGACGGCCAATACCCGTAATCGTCCGCGGTGATCACGAGCAGGCGGCGGGTGTCTCCTTGGCTTGCGGCCACCCGGCCTAGGTTAGGGCTAGCTGACCTGTTGGATCGCCGCCTGAACGTCCTGCAGCGTCGGGATGGAGGACCCACCCAGCGGCTTCTGCCCCTTGGGGCCCTGCACGACGATCGAGGGCGTGCCGGTGAAGCCGAAGGAATCGGCCTGGCTGCTCCCCGCTTGGATGACCGCATCCCACTTGGAATCGTTGCGATCGGTGTTCCACTTGTCGATGTCGGGCACACCGGCTGCCTTGGCCAGGCCCGTCAGGAACTCGTCCGTGACGTAGCCCGAGTTCTCGCCACCCTGGTTGAGGTAGAAGAGCTGGAGGTAGTTCCAGAACTTCCCCTGGTCCCCCGCCGCGAGCGCGGCCCGCATCGCGGGCTTGGAGTCCGGTCCGATGATCAGGAAGGGGCGGAACTCGTACTTGACGTTTCCCGGGCGAACCTCGGATGAGATCAGCTGTGGGGAGACGTTCTCCGAGAAGAACTTGCAGGACGAGCACTGCGGGTCTCCGTACTCGATCACGTCGACGGGCGCACTCGACTTGCCCATCACCTGCCCGCTCTGCGGGATTCCGTTCAGCTGGGAACTGACCTGGGCGGCACCCGCGACGTTGGACGGCGGGCTCGAGTTGCTGCTGCTGCCTGATTGACTGATCACGATCAGGGCGACGATCACCGCGATCGCGCCGAAGGCCGCCAGGGTCAGGTACTGGACGCGGCGCTTCCGGGCATGCGCAGCCGCAACGTCCTGTGACTCCGCGGTCTGGCGCTCGGCGCGGAGGCGCTCTCGCTCGTCGTGCCTACCTTCCATGCGAGGACTGTATCTGTGGCGGGCCGAGTTCCCGGCCCGCGTAGGAGAAGGCCCGGGCTGCCGCGACGGCCAGGGAGAGCGCCATGAGGACTGCGCTCGCCACGCACCATTGGCAGATGGCGTCGATCACGAAGAGCTCCAGGTAGGTCAAATACAGGCTGAATCCGAAGCCGGTCAGAGCGGCCAAAAATCCACCGAAGCGGCCCGTGTCCCCCGGGATGGCGGCGGCGATCAGAAGGAGCGCGTAGCCGAAGATCCCGATCGCCGCCACGTTGATTCCGGCCAGATGGGAGTAGCGGCTGTGCGCGACGGTCTCACAGCCGTGGCCGCCCGCCAGGCACTTGGGGGTGCCCCCACCGAACTCCGCGATCGCGATGTAGGTGGCGACGCCGATCCCGACGATGGCCAGCACGGCGGCGGCGACGCGCAGGGTCCGCTCCGAGGGCATCCGCCAATGCTATGAAGCGGACGTGAACAGAGCCGAAACGCCCGTTTCGATTCGTCCTGCTGAGCGGGCGGATGCCGAACGGGTCGCGGAGATCTTCAACCAAGGCGTGGACGACCGCGTCGCAACATTCGAGACGCGCATGGCGGGTGCGGCTGACGCGGTTCGATGGATCGAGGGGGACCTGGTGATCGTGGGGGAACGCGAGGGGACGCTCGTGGGCTGGGCGAAGGCAAGCCCGTATACGGACCGCCACCCCTATTACGACGGCGTCCGCGAGGCGACTCTCTACGTCGAGCGCGGTGCGCGGCGCACGGGGGTTGGCAGCCGCCTGCTCGCGGCGCTGGCAGAGGCTGCGGCTGCGTCGGGTGCTCACAAGCTGGTCGGCAAGATCTTCACCACGAACGAGCCGAGCATCGCGATGGTCGGCGACCTCGGCTGGCGGGAGGTCGGCGTGCACGAGCGCCACGGCACCCTCGACGGCCAGTGGAAGGACGTGCTGGTGGTCGAGAAGCTTCTCTAGCCGCCGATCGCATCGACTGGCCCTCCCGTGTGTTCCCAATAGTGATGAGGAAGGTCTCGTTCGCCGGCATCCTCGGGGTTGGCATCGCCCTGACCCTGGTCCCTGCGGCACTCGCGTCGACCGTCACCGTGACCGGAGGCAACACCGTCCGCGTGCTCGAGTCCGGCAGCGAGGTCAACCGCGTGACGGTGAGCTACGACGCCGGCATGGATCTGTACGACGTCGTCGACTCGGCCGCCAACCTGACGCCGAGCGGGACCTGCACGGCCGTCAACCCCCACACCGCCACCTGTCCGGGGACTGGGATCAAGACCATCTCGGTCGACACCGACGCGCAGGCCGACTCGATCGCCATGGACCTCGCCACGATCCCCTCGACGGTGACGGGAAGCCTCGACGGCGGCCCAGGGGACGATTCCATCAGCGGCCATGGGACGCTGACCGGAGGCACGGGCAAAGACTCGATCACCGGCTCGCCGCTGGCCGACAACGTTCGGGGCAGCAGCGGCAACGACACGATCGACGCGGGCCTTGGGCCGGACGACATCCAGGGTGGCAGCAACACCGACACCCTCGTCTATCCGGCGAGCCGCACCGCCCCTGTGAACGTCACGGTCGGGACGGGCAACTACAACGACGGCAGTGCCGAGGACCAGGGGTCGTCTGGCAGGCGCGACACGGTCCATGGCGACATCGAAACCGTTATCGGGACACCGCTGGGCGACCTGATCGCCGGGGACAGCAGCTCGGAGACGCTGATCGGCGGCGCCGGCAACGACGTCCTGTCCGGCAACAACGGCAGCGACACCCTGCTCGGCTTGGAGGGCGACGACGTGATGCTCGGCGGCAACGGCCACGACCTGCTCCGGGGGTGGACGGGCGCCGATCGGCTGTTCGGCGGGCCCGACGGCGACCGTCTGTCGGGCGGGCCCGACGGCGACCTGGTCGTCGGCAATCGCGGCTCGGACGTGCTCAAGGGCAAGGGCGGCATCGACTTCCTTCGCGCCAAGGATGGGTTCCACGACCTGAGGATCAAGTGCGGCCCGGGCAACAACCGCGCCGAGGGCGCCACCCGCGACAAGCGCCTGGATCCCCGCGCCCGCTCCTGCTGAGCCCCGGTTAGCGTCCTCCGCGCGGGCGATCATGCCCGCGTGCACAGGATCCACTACCACTTCGGGATAGTCCTCGGCCTGATCCTGGTCTCGATCGCGTTTCAGCTGGCCGCCGGTGAGAGCGACTTCGCCCGGCTCGCCGCGGTGGTTCTCCAGGCGATCACGTTGGTCGCCGCCGTACTCGCGTCACGCGCCCATCCGATCGTGATCAGATTGGCCGTCATTGCGGCTGTGCTCTCGATCGTCGGCGCCTCGCTCGCGATCCTCGGCACCGACGAATTCGGGAACAACTCGGGACGGGCCGTCACCCTGCTGCTGGTCGGCCTGGTCCCCCCCGCGATAGTCACCGGGCTGATCAAGCTGTTCCGGGAGGAGGGCAGTGTCACGATCGAGACGATGTTCGGCGGCCTCTGCCTGTATCTGATCGTCGGCCTCTTCTTCGGCACGGCGTTCGCGGCGATCGAGGAGATCGGTGGGCACGCCTTCTTTCATCAGCTGACGGCCGCGCAGGCCGAGACGAACGACTTTCTGTACTTCAGCTTCACCACGCTGACGACCGTCGGCTATGGGGATCTGACCGCGGCGTCGAACTTCGGTCGCTCGCTGGCCATCACGGAGGCCCTGATCGGCCAGATCTACCTGGTCACCGTTGTCGCGGTGATCATCAGCAACATGCGGCCCGCGCGAGCCAGATCGCAACGCGAAAAGCGGACGACCTAGCCCAGCTGGAGAAGCGCCCAGAAGGGGTGCTCACGGGGCGGTATCCGCGGCGGCACCCGGCGGTGCTGGCGATTGCGGGCCCAGGCGAGGTAGCCCTGCAGGCGGCGCGATATCGACCGCTTCGTGGCCGGCGTCGGCTCCACCACGCTGTGCTCGAGGGCGAACAGCCACGCGTTCGCCTCCGACTCCAGGCGGGGGGCCGAGCGGCCCTTCCCGACCAGGTGCCCGATCTCGTGCAGGGCGATGAAGTAGGAGACCTGACCCCGAATGGGCGGAATCGAGATCTCGAGCCTCCCGCCTCGCCAGCGGATCGCTCGCCCGCGGGCCGAGGTGCCTGCCAACTCGATGCCGTACTCGGAGCAGAGATCCTCGATGTGGGCCTCCATCAGCTCGACGCCCTTGCGTGTCCTCGGTGTCTTGTCCTGCCTGAACACGCGCGGCAGGGTAGCCCCCTTCACGGATGGGTCTCCCCCGTCGCCATAATCCGAGGGTGCTCCGTAGGCGAAGCCGAGGAGCAACCCGATTAATGAAGATGGCGGAAGCAACACAGCTGCGCCTGGCGCTCGCCCAGATCGACCCGACCGTGGGCGACATCGAGGGCAACGTCCGCCTGATCTCCGAGTCGATCGAGCAGGCCCGCGAGGGCGGTGCCCAGCTCGTTGTGCTGCCCGAGCTCTGCGTCTCGGGCTACCCGCCGGAGGACCTCCTGCTGCGCCGTGATTTCCTCGACGCAGTGCGGCAGGGGCTCGACGCGATCGCGGCTGACGTTGAAGGCATCGTGGCCCTCGTCGGCTTCCCGGAGCGGGTCGAGCGCGCGCCCGTGGAGCTCGAGCACTTCGACCCGCTCATCGACCCGCCCCCGCCCCCGGCCTACAACTCCCTCGCGGTCCTGGCCGGCGGTGAGGTCCGCGCTACCTACCGGAAGTGCGATCTCCCCAACTACGGCGTCTTCGACGAACGCCGCTACTTCGAGCCCGGCACCGAGCCGGCTCTGACCGAGGTCGAAGGCGTCCAGCTCGGCTTGACCGTCTGCGAAGACATCTGGCACCCGGGGTTCCCGGAGGCGGACGAGGTCGCCGCCGGCGCGCTCCTGGTCGTCAACTCCTCGGCCTCGCCGTATCACCGCGGCAAGGGCCGGGCACGCGAGGGCATGATCGCCGAGCGCGCGCGCACCAATGGGGCCGCCTTCGCCCTCTGCAACACGGTGGGGGGCCAGGACGAGCTCGTCTTCGACGGGGCGAGCGTCGTGATCGGCTCCGACGGCGAGACGCTGGCGCGAGCCGCCCAGTTCGAGCCCGAGCTCCTCATCTGCGATCTGACCGTCCCTGGGGGAGGCGACAAGGCGGCTCGCATCGCCGAGCCGCTCCCGAGCGAGGAGGCGGAGGTCTACGCCGCGCTCACGCTCGGCCTGCGCGACTACGTGGAGAAGAACGGCTTCGAGCATGTCGTCATCGCCCTCTCGGGCGGGATCGACTCGGCGCTCGTCGCTCTGATCGCCGTGGACGCCCTCGGTGCTGACCGGGTCAGCGTTGTCGTCATGCCTTCGCCCAACTCGAGCGACGACACCCAGTCCGATGCCCGGACGATCGCCGCCAACCTCGGCGTCGAGCTGATCGAGATCTCCATCGCCGAGGCCATGGAGGCCTACGAGGACGCCCTCGCGCAGAGCTTCGAGGGATCCGAGCCGGGCATCGCCGAGGAGAACCTGCAGGCTCGGATCCGAGGCAACCTCGTGATGGCGCTCTCCAACAAGTTCGGCTGGCTCGTCCTCACCACCGGCAACAAGAGCGAGCTGTCGGTCGGCTACGCGACCCTCTACGGCGACATGGCGGGCGGCTTCGCCGTGATCAAGGACATCTTCAAGCTGCTCGTCTACCGCCTGGTGCGCTGGCGCAACGAGGAAGAGGGGCGAGAGCTGGTGCCTGCCTCGGTGATCGAGCGCCCGCCCTCGGCGGAGCTCCGACCCGACCAGCTCGACGAGGACTCGCTACCTCCCTACGAGACCCTGGATCGGATCCTCGAGGCCTACGTCGAACGGGACGAGGGCATCGACGCCATCGTCGCGCAGGGCCTCCCAGAGGACGTCGTGATGGAAGTCGTGAGGCTGGTCGACCGCGCCGAGTACAAACGGCGCCAGGCGCCCCCCGGGATCCGCGTGTCGAACAAGGCGTTCGGCCGCGACCGGCGCCTGCCGATCACGAACCGCTTCGGCTCGATGCGTGCCGCTGCCCCGCTAGCGCTGCGGGCGGACCGCGATCGTCATCCGTGAGAGGGCGCAGACGCGGCCCTCGTCGTCGGTCATCTCGACGTCCCAGACCCAGGTGGTGCGGCCGCGATGGCGCGTTCTCGCTGTCGCCGTGATGGTGCCCTCGCCGATCGAGCGCAGGAAGGTCGTGTCGTTCGACTGGCCCATCGCGACCATGCCGTCCTCGCTGACGGCGTTGAACGTGGCAGCGGAGCAGATGCTCTCGGCGAGCGTTGCGTAGACGCCTCCGTGGACAATCCCGAAGGGCTGCAGGTGGCGCCGCTCGACGGCAATCCGCGCCCGGGCGTTATCCGGATCGAAGTCGAGCCACTCCGTGCCGATCTCCTCGGCGAAGCCGGACGGAGCGTTTTCCTCTTGGCTCATGGCGCGGGACCATAGTCTGCCCGCATGCGATTCCTGGTCTGGTCGGGCGTGGAGGAGTGGCTGACCGAGGCGGCCCAGGTGGAGCTCGGCGAGGACGGGCTCCAGGCGACAGGCATCCAGCTAGGAGCAGAGCCCGCACCGTTTCGCGTCGACTACCGCCTCGAGGCGCCGCGGCGCTACGTCACCAGCGAGCTCGAGCTGAGCGCCACCGCCGAGGGCTGGAGCCGGCATCTGCTGCTGACCCATGACGGCTCAGGAGCCTGGCGGGCGGAAGTGACCGACGGCGGAGATGTTCCAGGTGGCCCCTGGGATGGCGAGCTTCCGGATCTCTCGGAGGCGCGGGACATCGACATCGAGAACTCGCCACTCACCAACACGATGCCGATCCTTCGCGAGGGCTTCCAGAAAGGCGGCTCGGGGGACTTCGTGATGGCGTTCGTGCTGATGCCGACCCTGCGCGTCGAGGCCTCCCCGCAGCGCTACGAGCATGTGGGCGAGACCGAGAATGGCTCGATCGTGCGCTACCTGAGCCGCGACGGGGACTTCACAGCCGAGCTCGAGATCGATGGCGACGGCCTGCTCGAGTTCTACCCGCGCCTCGCGCGCCGAGTAAACGGCTCATAAGAGCTGCGGCACGCCCAGCGTCGCTGCCCTAGGCTTCCACGCTCGTGCCGGTCACGGACGAACAACGCGCGATGCTTCAGCTGCTGCTCGAGGGGGGGCAGGGCTATGACGACATCGGCTCCCTGCTGGGCATCGCGCCGGATGAGGTGCGCTCGCGGGCGCGCTCTGCGCTGACCGAGATCGGCGGTGCGGACCCTGACGCTCAAGTCGGCCTCAGCGACTATCTGCTGGGGCAGGCCGATCCGATCGGGCGCGCCGATGCCGTTCGGCACCTGCAGAGCGATCCTGAGGCGAATGCTCTTGCCGAGCGCTTGGCGCAGAACCTGAGACTGCTCGCCCCGAAGGCGGAGATTCCCGAGATCCCGGAGCCGCGCGGCGGGCGCAGGGCTGCCGCGCCGCCCCCTCCCCCGGCTGTCGCCCCGCCCCCGACGCCCTCACAGGCGCCACCGATAGCGAAGGGCCCTGGTTTCGCCTCACGTGCCGCCGGCTTCTTCAGCGGTTTTGGCTCGCTCTCGGGCCGGCGCCGGACTCAGGTCATCGTCGGGTCCGCCGCGGCGCTCGCACTGGTGATCGTCGTTGTCGTCGTCGCCACCAGCGGCGGCAGCAGCGGCGGCAGCGGTGGCAGCGACTGCAAGCCGGTCGACACAGCGGCGGCACAGCAGGCTGGGGTCCCGCAGATGAAGCTCGCCGCGGTGGGCTCCTTCGCCGATGCGAATTGCGCGCCCAGCGGACTGCTCACGCTTGGCGCCGCCCCTCCGTCTTCGCAGACCAAGAACCAGGCCCAGAGCTTCATCCTGCAGGCCAACGCCGTCCACCTTCCGCCGACTGGGAACAACGAGCGCTACGTGCTCTGGCTCTACAAGTCGGACACCCAGTCAGTCCCGCTGGGCCAGGAGACCGTCGACTCGAGCGGAAACCTGACCGGCGGCGTCCCGGTTCCCGCGCAGGAGCTGGTTCTGATTCCGGCCTTCCAGACGATCAGGCTCGCCAGGGTGACCTCCGCGCAGTCGCAGCAGATCCAGCAGTCGCTCCAGGGGCAGGGCAAGAAGCCCACGCTGCTCGTTCACTTCGTCGGTGACACGGCGCTCCAGGGAAACGTCGCGGATCTCGGCATCCAGCAGCTGCTGCAGCAGGCCCAGAGCCAGGCCGGAGCCTCGGGTGGCCAGGGCCAGTCGACCACCACCACGGGCTCGAAGGGCTGAGCGAACGCGCCAGCCGATGGCGTTGAGTGAGGATCAGCGCGCCCTGCTCCGGCTGCTCCTCTCCGGGGACACCTACAGGCAGATTGCAGATGTCCTGGGAATCGACGTCGGCCAGGTGCGCGCCAGGGCGCACGAGGCAGCCACAGCCTTGGAGAACGCCCCCGACCGGGAGTTCCCCATTGATGCCGTCAGGGGGCGCTTGGAGGCCCTTGAGGGTCCCTCAGGGGCGGTAGAGGCTTCCCTGCCCGCCATTCCCGCCTCGAGCGGCAGGACCCGGCCGTGGGTCCTCTGGCTGGCGCTCGGTGCGGCCGCGGTCGTTGCCGTGGTCGTGTTGGTGATCGTTACCGGCGGCGGCGATGGAGGGGGCGATACCGCCCCGACCGCGACCCAGGGCGACCAGGAGGACGTCGTGCCGGTCAAGCTCACGCCGGTCAGGGGGTCGAGCGCGACCGGCATGATCTCTGTCGTCCGCGTCGCCGATCAGCCCGCGGTCGACCTCGCGATCGCCGGTCTCCGGCCCAGCGGACGCGGAGAGAGCTACGTGCTCTGGTTCGAAGGCTCCGGCGGCCAGAGCCTGCCGGTCGCATTCCGAGCCGTCGGGCCTGACGGCAAGCTCACCGGCAGGACGCCGATCCCGACGGCCGCGGAGGGGCTTCTCCCCAACTTCACGACGGCGGTGCTCACCCTGGCGCGCCAGCGGGAGGCGGCAGCGGCGGTCCAGCAGGCGGCGCAGAGCGCCACTCTCCCGCAGGTTGTGGGCACGCCCGTGATGCGCGGCGCCCTGCGTTAGGGCAGCAGCTTGCCCGGGTTCATGATCCCGGATGGGTCGAGCCGCTCCCGGACGGCTCGCAGTGCATCCAGGCCGAGCTCGCCGACCTCCGCCCGCATGTAGGGCGCGTGGTCGCGGCCCACCGCGTGATGGTGGGTGATCGTCCCCTCGGTCGCGACGATCGCCTCACAGGCCGCGGTCTTGGCCTCGCGCCACTGCTCGAGCTCCTCCCCGCCCCGGGCCCTGGCGAAGAAGGTGAAGTAGAGCGAGGCGCCGTCCGGATACGCGTGGGAGACGTGGCACATGACGATCGATCGCTCACCGAGCGCGCCGCGGAGGGCTCCGCCGACCGCCCGGTAGAGCTCGTCGAGCCGGGTCCAGGTGTGGGCGGTCTCGAGGGTCTCGACCATCACGCCCAGGTTCATCAGCTCGTCGCGGAGGTAGGGACCGCCATAGCGGTTGCGCTCCCAGGAGCGGCCGGCGGAGGAACCGAGGGGCACTGCGCCGCCGAGCCGCAGGCGCGTCTGCCCAAGCGAGCGCCGGCGGCGAACGGACTCTCGCTCGCCCTCCCAGCCGCAGATCATCAGGCAGCCGCCCTTGCGCTTCCGGAGCGACAGATACCAGTCGAGCGCGCGCTTCTGCAACCCGTCCGTCCCGGCCAGGCCGAAGGAGACCCGCGTCTCCTCCTCATCCGAGAGCCGCAGGACATCGGGCGCCTCGTGATGCTGCGCCAAATCGCGCACGATCTCGCGGCCCGCCTCGAAGCTCTCCGCCATCCAGCCCTCGTAGTGCCGCTCGCTGGGCGCCGGGCGCACCCGGCAGGTCACCTCCGTGATCACGCCCAGGGTCCCCTCGGAGCCGAGGACCAACTCGCGCAGCGCCGGGCCCGCGGCGGTGTGCGGGGTCTGTCGCGTGTGAAGCCGGCCGGTGGGAGCCGTGAGCTCGATCGCGGTGACGACCTCATCGAAGCGGCCGTAGCCGCTCGAGGCCTGGCCGGCCGAGCGCGTGGCGGCGAACCCGCCGATGGTGGCCTGCTCGAAGGACTGCGGAAAGTGGCCGATCGTGGCGCCTCGCGCCTGCAGAGCCGCCTCCGCGTCGGGCCCTGAGAGGCCCGGCCCAAGCGTCGCCGTGAGAGAGGTCGCGTCCAGCTCGACGGAGCGCAGGTGCGCCAGGTCGAGCGAGACGACCGCCACATGGCCATCTGCGACCGCATCGAGACCCCCGACGACGCTCGTCCCGCCCCCATAGGGGACCACGGCGATGCCGCTCGCCCCGCAGGCCGCGAGTACCGCCTCGACCGCCGCCGCGTCGGCGGGGCGCAGAATCGTGTCGGGGGCCAGCTCGAGATTCCCCGAGCGCAGCCGGACGAGGTCCGGGTAGCTGCGCCCGGCGGCCCGGCGGAGGCGGTCCTCCGTACCGTCGAGCACCTCGCCTGCCGCGGAGCGGACGGCGTCGGGAATCGGTCGCGCCTCAGGCAGGGACACCTGTTCCAGCGCGACGGGCTCAATCGCATCGTCGGCCTTCACGCCGAGCTCCTCACGCAGCGCGTCCACGGCCGCCGGCGGCAGATCGAGGCGCCGCCCGGGGTCGCCCCAACCCCACCACTTCATGTCGGCGGTCAGTTCGACTCCCCCGTCGCCCCCGTCGCCGTCTCGAGTCCCGACAGCGCCTCGTTCAGCGTCCGCCCGATCGCCCGGCGCATCATCGGCGCGCCGAAGCGGGATAGCCCGCGCAGGCGGCGGTCGAGCGACATGGTCACGTCGGTCTCACCGTTCTGCGGGCTGAGCTTGATCTCGGTTCGGGCGCGCTTCACGAACCGCTCGAACGGAGTCCCCTCGACGGTCTGCTCGAAGACGTAGCGCTCACCGTCGGTCGCCGCCACACCGTGGTAGTCGGCCCGGACGCCTCGTCCATCGCGAGTCTCGAGCACCTGCGTCCAGCTGCGCTCCGCAGGCTCTCCTTCGCTCACGTTCTCGACGCGCTGGGTGTTAGGCCACCAGCGCGGCATGTGGTACGGGTCGGTGACCACGGCCCAGAGCGCGCTCGCGGGCGCGGCGATGCGGCGCCTGCGCACAACGCGTGCCACGAGGTGCGGCCTACTCCTCGCCGGTCAGCTTCCGCAGATCGCGGACGAGCAGCATGTGGGTGAGGTTGTTGCAGGCGGCGGCGAGGCTCTCCAGGTTCTCCAGCGCCTCGCGGCGGGTGTTGTGGTTGGAGGAGCGCAGCGCCGCCCCGACCACGGCCTCGAGCAGCTGCGCCTCGCGGTCGGCAGCCGTGCGCAGCACCTTCAGGTTCCGTCCTCCCACGCCGAAGCGCGCGAGCTCTGCGCTGGCCTGGACGATCTCGCGATCGGTGTCGTCGTAGAACTTCGTGCCCTCGAGGCTCTCCGGCTGCACGAGCCGCCAGTCCTCGAGGTCCTTGACCAAGTCGGGGGCGACGCCGGTGACGTCGACGAGCTCCTCGAGCGACATCCGGGAGCCCTTGCCGGCCTCGACCGTGGCGGCGCGGCGGAGTGCGGCGCCGGTGCGCTCCTCGCGGGCGCCTGCCGCGAGCTCCTGGCGGATCACCCGCAGCGGCAGGAACTCGTCTCGCTGCATCCGCAGGATCGAGCGCAGGCGCTCGACGTCGGCCTGGCTGTAGAGCCGGTAGCCACCCGGCGTCCGGCGAGGTGAGAGCAGCTTCTGGTCCTCGAGGTAGCGGATCTTCGAGATCGAGACGTCCTCGAACTCGCGCCCGAGGATCTTGGCGACGGCCCCGATGGTGAGCGCCTTGCGATTGGAGGGCGCTCCGTCGGTCGATCCGGCGGCGGTTTTCGTGGCCGCCGCTGATTCTGGGCGGGAGCGGTCGAATGGTGTGGACGAGGTTTCCATGGTCACTTCTCCAGGTAGCTCAGCTTGTACTTGCCGATCTGGATCTCGTCCCCGTCGGCGAGCTCATGGGACTCGATCCTGCGCCGGTTGACGTAGGTGCCGTTCAGCGATCCGAGGTCGTCGATGTAGAGGGCGTCCTTGCGCCGGACGAGCAGAGCGTGATTGCGCGAGACCGTCACGTCGTCGAGAAAGACACCCGCGTCGGGCGTGCGCCCGATCGAGATGCGTTGGTCGTCGAGGGTGAAGCTCTCCCCCGCGCGGCCGCCGCCCGAGCGGATCACCAGCGCCGCCCCATGCTTCTCGACGACCTCGTCGATGTCGACCTGATGCATCTCGCCCGACTCGTCGACGGTGTAGGTCATCGTCGTCGGTTCGTCCTTCCCCTCCGGACGGGAGAGGTAGGCGCCGCACTTCTGGCAGTAGTTGGCCCCCTCGGCGTTGACGAACCCGCACTCGGGGCAATGGATCGCCACGATTGACCCCTGTCTAGTTCGGAGGCTTGGTCGGGGGCTCCGAACGGCCGGCGAGGATTTCGCTGAGCCGCTGGACGTCGTCGCCCTTGATCAGCGTGCCGCCTTCAGGGCGATTCTCACGCAGGCGATTGACCAGCTCCGCCCTCAGGATGTCGATCTGCCCATGGAGGATCCGGCGCCGGTAGGACACCTCCTGCTCCTCTGCGGTCAGATTGTCGATCAGCTCCTTGAGCTCTTCATCGCTCATCGAGCCGATATCGGGAAAGGTCTCGTCCTCCAAGGACTCCTCCACTTTCGGTCTGGGACGGGGATTATAGGTACGAAGGCGCAGCCTCAACCGCGACTTGAGTGTTTTGGCTACGCAGTTGCAAGCTGGCGCATCCCTTCGCGGACGTAGGCGATGGTGCCAAGGATTCCGAGCACGACGCCGACGATCAGCATCGCGCTCCACACCCAGCTGTCGGAGACCATGGCGAAGAAGAGGGACGCCATCACCGGTGCGACCGCAATCCGACCGAGCCAGTTGATCTTGAGCTCGCCGACTCGCCTCAGCGCAACTTCGGCGAGCAGCGCGGTGATCACCTCTCGAGCCACCAACAGGGCGAGCGCCCAGCGTGGCAGCAGCTCGAAGTGCCAGCAGACCACGACTCCCGAGAGGATCGTCAGCCGGTCCACGATCGGGTCCAGGATCGCCCCCATCCGGCTGTACTGGCCCGTCGCTCGGGCCAGGAAGCCATCCACGTAATCGCCGACGGCGATCAGCCAGAAGATCGCCGCCGCCGCCGCACTGCGCCCGTCGCCGGACGAGAAGGCGAGGTAGAGGAAGACGGGAAGCCCGGCGAGCCGGATGTAGCCGACCGCGTTCGGGATCGTCCAGGGCCGCAGGGGCTGTCCCGGCCTGGTCTGGCGAGGCGGGGGCCCGGAGCGGTCGAGCCCGAACTGGCGCCGGAACCCCTTTCGCCGCCCCTTACGCAAGGATTGTCCGCGGCTCCGAGCCATCTGGCGAGCATATGGAAGGCAAGGCGAAAACCGGCATCTCACCCACGCGCGCTGAGGACTTCCCTCAGTGGTTCCAGAGCGTGGTCCGCGACGCGGAGGTCGCGGAGCTCGACCATGTCCGCGGCTCGATGGTCATCCGCCCCTGGGGCTACGGGATCTGGGAGTTCATGCAGCGGGCGCTGGACGACGGGATCAAGGAGACCGGCGCCCAGAATGCCTACTTCCCTCTCTTCATCCCGCTGAGCTACTTCGAGGAAGAGGCGAAGCACGTCGAGGGCTTCGCGAAGGAGATGGCGGTGGTGACGCATCATCGGCTCGAGCAGGGCGAGGACGGCAAGCTGCACCCCGCCGCCGAGCTTCCCGAGCCGCTGATCGTCCGCCCCACCTCCGAGACGATCATCGGGCGCTCCTTCGCCAAGTGGATCAACTCCTACCGGGACCTGCCGCTCCTGATCAACCAGTGGGCGAACGTGGTCCGCTGGGAGCTGCGGCCGCGGGTGCTGCTGCGCACGACGGAGTTCCTCTGGCAGGAGGGTCACACCGCCCACGCCACCGAGGAGGAGGCGCTCGAGGAGACGCGGCAGATGCTCGGCGTCTACCGGGAGTTCGCCGAATCCGTACTGGCGATTCCGGTGATCGCCGGGGAGAAGCCGGAGTCGGAGCGCTTCCCCGGGGCCGAGATCACCCTGTCGATCGAGGCGATGATGCAGGACGGCAAGGCGCTCCAGTCCGGCACCTCGCACTACCTCGGCCAGAACTTCTCGGCCGCGATGGACATGGAGTTCACCGACGAGGACGGCGAGCGCAAGCTCTGCTACACGACCTCCTGGGGCCTCTCAACGCGCATGATGGGCGCTTTGGTGATGACCCACGCCGACGACAACGGCCTCCGCGTCCCGCCGCGGGTGGCTCCGAAGCAGGTGCAGATCGTGCCGATCGCCAGGGATGACCCGGCAAAGGTGCTGGAGGCGGCGGCCCAGCTGCAGGCCGAGTTGGCCGAGCGATCGTGGATGGGCGTCCCCATTCGGGCCGAGGTGGACTCGCGCGACCGCAAGCCGGCCGAGAAGCGCTGGGAATGGATCCGCAAGGGCGTGCCGGTGGTGATCGAGCTCGGCGGGCGCGACATCGAGCAGGGGGTGGTGACGATGACGCGGCGCGACGATGAGACCCTCTCTCGCGACGCCGTGCCGCGCGATGGGGCTGTGGAGGCGGTCGCCGACGTCCTCGAAGGCATCCAGGCCCGGCTGTTCGAGGAGGCGGGCAAACGCCTGCGCGAGCGAACGCGTGACGACATCACCACCCTCGAGGAATTCCGGGAGTTCTTCAGCGGCGACGACACCGAGTCCGGCGGGTTCGTCAAGGCGCCCTGGAGCGAGGACCCCGAGACGGAGAAGACGATGGGCGAGCTCGGCGTGTCAGTGCGTTGCATCCCCTTCGACGAGACGCTCCCCGCGGACGCGAAATGCGTGATCACCGGCGGCCCCGCGAAGGTCGTCGCGATCTTCGCGAAGGCCTACTGAGCGCTCTGCCGGCTTGCGGGCGGCGCCGGTGTGTTGGTGTCCTTGCGCAGGTCGACGAAGAAAGAGGTCCCACACGAGAGGCACCCGACCATCGCGCCGTAACGCGTGTAGGTCATCAGGCGGAGAGACAAGGGATTGCTGTGTCCACACATGAGGCGGAGATCATCGCCTCCGCGAAGCACCGCGAAAAGCGGGCGAACTACCTTTGACTGGCGAGCGAACTACGCCAGCCGGCGCGGGAGAAATACGGATCGGCGAGTCGTACGAACGTCCAAGGCGTCGCGATCAACCGCGGGTGAAACGCCGCGCTCGGCGTAGCAAGTCTTGGCCTCCACCTGAGAGAAATCTCACCACACGCTCCCCAGCCAGGAGTATGCTCGCGGCGAGGGGAACTCAGGAACTCAGCTGCGGAGTGGAGGGCGTCCCGCCCGACAGGCCGCGAGGAGGTCCATTTTGAGAGATATGGCTGTCTCGTCTCAGGCCTCTTCGAGGCGGTTTGGCGGCACCCGCGATCTTCAATCTCAACGGGCCCGCCCACTACGTCCACTGGCACTTCTTCCAGATGTCGGTGGCGAATGTCGTGGTGATCGGGCTGATGATCGTCGTCTTCATCCTCGCGATCGTCATTCCGTTCCCGAAGCGGGAGATCGAGGAGTGAGCCCCGCGGAGGAGAAGCGGATGTGGACAGAGCGGGTGCGTTCCCGCGCCGTCGGCGCCCTCCCGCCGGAGAAGCTTCTTCCCGATCGGCAGCCCGCCTACGTATCGTCGTGGATCTACGTCTTCGGTGTCGCCACGATCGCGGCGCTGATCGTCGTCATCGGCTCCGGCCTGATCCTCGGCCTCAAGGGCCCGGCCTGGTGGCACGAGTCCGGCGTCGGGAAGTTCTTCAACAGCATCCACCTGTGGGCCGTGGAGGTCTTCTTCTTCACGATGGTCGTGCACCTGTGGGGGAAGTTCTTCATGGGCGCGTGGCGTGGCGGCAGGGCGTGGGTCTGGGTCACCGGCGCAATCCTCTTCCTGGTCGCGATCGGCACCGCGTTCACCGGCTACCTCTCGCAACAGAACTTCGACTCGCAGTGGATCGCCAGCGAGGGGAAGGACGGTCTCAACTCGGTTGGGATCGGCGCCTTCTTCAACGTCATCGACTTCGGCCAGATGTACACCTGGCATGTCATCCTGCTGCCGGTCGCCGTGGCGGCGATCGTCGTCGGGCACGTGCTCCTCGTCCGCAAGCACGGCGTGGTGCCGCCCTACCCAGCGAAGGTTGCCGCCGCGCAGGCGGCGGAGGAGACCGGGTGAGTCGGCCCACGCCCAAGCCCGCCCCACTCGAGTCGAAGGATTGGGAGGGCCCGTACATCCGCTACGACCTGGTCAAGGAGTTCGTCGTGGCCCTGGCCGTGATCGTTGCGCTGGTCGTGGTGCTCGCGATCCTCTTCTCCTCGCCCGATGACAAGCCGGTCACGATCCAGCAGTGGGCGAGGACCGATCCCGGAGGCTTCGCCGCCACCGCTGTGACGGAGCTCGACGGTTCGAGCGAGGTCGCCACCTACGGCGCTCCGTACACCCACACGCCTGACACCGGACAGAAGATCGGCCCGCTCAACCTGCAGAGCGCAGCGGGTGTCCACTACTCGATCAACACCGCCGAGGACTTCGTGCTGAACCCGCTGCGCAGCGTTCCCGGCGACGCGGCTCTGACCAAGGCGCTCCAGGAGTACCAGGCAGCGCCCCCGGCGCAGCAGAAGGCCTGGACCGACGCGTACACGACGGCCCTCGACAGCGCCACCTTCCCTGGAGGCCTCCCCCGCGTGCCTCCTGGCGACTACGGACCGGTCGCCCCGATGATGGCCTCCCTGGCCGGCTTGGCCGCCACCGGCGGGCTCGACGGCGCCCTGCTCAACGCGAATCAGTTCTACCAGACGAACTACACCAAGCCGCTTCTGTTCCTCTCGGGCGGCGACTACTTCGAGAGCCGAGCCGAGGATCAGCATCTGCTCGGCACCCAGTGGGGAATGATGAACGAGACGGGTAGCTATCCGGGCCAGGTCTGGCTCTGGCTGTACACGTTCTGGTACCAGATCGCCCCGTTCAATACCTCGGACAACGCGGACGCCCAGATCTGGGCGCTGATGATGCTCCTGTCTCTGGCCTTCATCTGCATCCCGGTGATTCCGGGGGTGCGCAGGCTGCCCCGCCACCTCGGAGTTCACCGCCTGATCTGGCGCGATCACTACCGCCGGGTCGAGGGCAGCGATTAGAGATCTGCCCCGCTTCAATCCCGGCGGCGGTCCGGCCCGTATGTTGGAGAGATGAGAGGGGATCGCCTCCTGCGTCTTGCGCTCGCAGCTGTGACTCTTCCCCTGCTCGCAATCCCGGCAACCGCCCAAGGCACGGTCACCATCGGCAGCAGCCTGCAGCGCTCGACCATGACCTCGACTTCATGTCTGCCGAATTGCACGGTGGTCTTGGGTGATCTCTCTCCGGATGCACAGGCGTCCGATGGCGTCACCTCCCCCATCAACGGCACCGTCACCACGTGGCGGCTAGGCGTCGGCAACGAGTCAGGTCCGACTGCTTTCAGGGTCGTCCACCGGCTTCCTGATGGGAGCTATACGGGCGGTGGTACCTCGGCGGTCGTCACGCCGACGCTGAACATGGACAACGTCTTCCCCACGAACCTCCCGATTCAGCGTGGCGATCTGATCGGAATCGATTGTTGCGCCGCCCCTGGGGTCACCTACTTCACGGCGGATCACTCGGGTCAGCGGATCTTCTTCGAGCCCGGGTTCCTCGGTGACGGTGCCACGGGGGCGATGCCGTCCGGGACAGACAACTTCGAGCTGCTGCTCAACGCCGACATCGAGCCGACCTCTGCATTCACGTTGAGCAAGGTGCGGAGAAAGAAGGGTGGAGCGATCTCGGTGACGGCGCAGGTGCCGAACCCGGGAACGCTGGTCGCCGGGGATCCACATGACTACGCCCTCGGCGCGCCCGGGAACAAGGCGCTCCTGCTGAAGCCCGACGTTGCCGATGTGAGCCCGGGGTCGGTGACGGTGACCACGCGCCCGACGCAGCGCGCGCGAGACATCTTGGCCCGTCGAGGCCGGCTCAGGGTGCACGTCAAGGTCCTCTTCACCCCGAAGGGCGGCCTGCCCTCGGGTCAGACCCGGACGGTCAAGCTCAAGGGATAGCTAGGTGCGGGTGAAGCGTCGTCCGGCGGTGGGCGACGCTTCCTCGTCGAGCGCGGGACGCTTGACGGGTTTCAGGTACGGCTCGCCGTCGGCGAGGTCCGGGCCGGTGACGTCGGTCGCATCGGCTCGGGCGGCCTCCGCCTCGAGCTTGGCGATGCGCTCGGGGGTGAGCTCTCCGGCGTTCTCCTCCTCGATCCGCGCGAGCCAGTCCGCCCCCTTCCGGGCTTCTGCCTCCTCCACGTGCACGGCGCCACGATCGAGGGACTTGTCGATCTCGGCGAACAGCGTGTCGACGAGCTCCGCCTGCGGCACCTTCCGCAGCGGCTTGCCGTGGGAGAAGATCAGGCCTTCGTCCTTGGCCCCGGTGATCCCGAAGTCCGCATGGGAGGCCTCACCGATGCCGTTGACGGCGCAGCCGAGGACGGCCACCTCGATGGGCTCCTCGTATTGCTCCAGGCGCTGCTCGATCTCGGCGACGACCGTGTCCATGTCGAATTGGAGGCGGCCGCAGGTCGGGCAGGCGATCAGCACCGGGCCGCGCTCCCGCAGCTTGAGCGCCTTCAGGATCTCCCAGCCGACCTTGACTTCCTCCTCGGCTTGGAAGGTCGAGAGCGAGATGCGAATCGTGTCCCCCACCCCATCCGCCAGCAGGGTGCCGAGGCCGACGGAGGACTTGAGCGAGCCGGACCACTTCGTGCCCGCCTCGGTGATTCCCAGGTGGATCGGATAGGGAATGCGCTCCGCGAGCAGGCGGTTTGACGCAATCGTGTTCGGGACGCTGGTGGACTTGATGGAGACCTTGAAGTTCTCGAAGTCGAGCGACTCCATCATCTCGACGAACTCGGCCGCGGCCTGTACCAGCGCCTCCACCGAGTCCTGCCGCTCGAGCTCGTGCAGGTGCTTGGGCAGCGATCCGGAGTTGACTCCGATCCGCATCGGGACGTTCGCCGCGTTGGCCTTCTTCGCCACCTCGGCGACCTTCTCGCGCCCGCCGATGTTGCCCGGATTCAGCCGGATGCAGTCGGCGCCGGCATCGATCGCCTTGAGCGCGAGGGTGTGGTTGAAGTGGATGTCGGCGATCACGGGGATCGGCGACTGTTTGACGATCGTCTTGAGCGCCTCGACGTCCTTGTCCCTCGGAACCGCCACGCGCACGAGGTCGGCGCCCGCTTCGGCGACCGTGCGGATCTGCTCCATGGTCGCCTCGAGATTGGCCGTCTCGGTCTTGCACATCGTCTGCACGGCGACGGGTGCGCCGCCCCCGATGGGGACGTCGCGCACGAAGATCTGGCGCTTCGAGGCCACGAGCACAGGGTAGCCATGGGCTGTTTTCGCGGGTTGAGCCGCTGTAAACGTGAGATGATGCGCCCGCCAGGAGGAGATACAAGGAGGGACAACATGTCGCGTCGCGTCCATCGAAATGCTTTCGCCGCCGTCCTTGCCCTGTCGGCCGCCGCCCTGCTGCCGGCCGCCGCATCGGCCGACACGGTGAAGATCGGAAGCACGCTCGGCCACTCAGCGGCGCCAAACGGTGAGCTTTGCACGGCCTGCATCGGCGTCTACCGCTCTCAGGCGGGTGGGAATACGCCCCAGCCGCTCGCCTCGCCCGCGAACGGCGTCGTCACTCAATGGGCCGTGCGGACGAGCGACACGGGTGCGGTCTACAACCTGCGCATTCTCAAGCCCTCCGGCGCCGGCTACGTCGGTGCGGGCACAAGTCCGGCTGTCACCGTGGTTGGAGCCACGGACAGCGTCCTGATCAACCCGGTCTCGCTGCCGATCAATCAGGGTGACGCGATCGGCGTCGCGGTCAACGCTGGCCACGGGCTCCCCTCCTGGCCCGACAACATCAACTCTGACGTGGTGGGATATGCCAACGTGTTCGCCGATCCCGGGTCATCGGGGACCGTCACAGACATCCCAGGGCACGAACTGCTGATCCAGGCGTCGGTCAAGTTCTGCAACGTGCCGAACGTCCACAAGCAGAAGAAGGTCAATGCCAAGACCGCCCTCACGAACGCGGACTGCGGCGTCAAGGTGAAGAAGAAGGACACCCACAAGAAGAAGTTCCGCGGCAAGGTGCTGAAGCAGAAGGTCGCCGTCGGGACCACCGGCGCCCCGGGGCTTGTGGTCCCGATCGTGATCGGGACGAAATAGGCCAAACGTCGGTTGCGGTGCCGTGGAGATCTGAGAGGATCGCCTTGTCCACGGAGGGACTACGGAGGGAATGAGAATGAACCGCCGCCTGACTCGAATCGTCGCTGGCTTCGGCGCTCACCATTGGCGCCGCACTGGGCATTGCCTCGAGCGCCAGCGCCACCTTTCACGAGAACATGATCCGCGAGGTCCACGAGGGCGTGGCGCTACGGGCGACTACGTCGAGCTTCAGGCCTACGCGGCGGGGCAGAACCTGGTCGGCGGCAAGTACATCAATACCTACGACGGCGGTGGGACGGCCTGCTTCAAATCGGCGCTGATCCCGGCCAACGTCGCCAACGGGGCAAACCAGGCCACGATTCTGATCGCGCACGACGCCTCGACGCCCGGAGCTGACGTGGTGGATGCCAACCTCGACCCTGCAACACGGGCGGAACAGTCTGCTACTCGCAGAGTCCGCTCGGGACCGCGCCGGCCCTGGACTGCGTGGCCTACGACCATCCGGCACCGCACGATGTTCCCCCCAACGCCGCCGCCGGCGTTTGGGACCCCCGGTCTCTGCCGGCGGTGACTTGACCGGCAAGACCCTGATCCGGACGATCTCGCGGGGCTGCGCGACGGCGCTCGATGCCGCCGACGACACGAACAACAGCGCGGCGGACTTCACGGTCGGCACCGGGAACCCGCGGAACAACGCCGCGACCCCCACTGAGACGCCGTGCCCGACCACGACGTCCACGACGCCGACCAAGAAGAAGTGCAAGAAGAAAGAAGAAGCACCGCCCGCCTACTCGGCGAAGAAGAAGAAGTGCAAGAAGAAGAAGCACCACTAGCCGTAGCGCGCTAAATCCCTTTCGGCACTTCGCCCGTAGGTAAGAGTGGTGAGGAGAAGGACGACCACGTCCGTCGCTCTGTTTGCGGTCGCCATGGTGGCGCTGCTGGTCGCCGCAGCCAGCGCCAGCGCCAGCTTCCACCTGATGAACATCAGCCAGGTCTATGCAGGCGGGGGCAATTCCGCGAACGACTACATCGAGCTCCAGATGCGCTCGACGGGCGAGAACTTCACGGGCGGCCACCCGGTCCAGGTCTACAACGCCGTCGGGTTACTGGCGAACGCCCATCCGCTGATGAATGTCCCGAACGGCGCTGACCAGTCGAACATCCTGATCGGCGACACCGGCGTGGCGGGCGCCTTCGGCGTGACGCCGGACGTCGTCGTCCCTGGCCTCGAGGTCAGCGATTTCGCGATGAACGGTGCCGTCTGCTACCCGGATAGCGCCCCGCCCGACTGCGTCGCCTGGGGAGGGTTCACTCCTCAGGGCGGCTTCCCCGATCCTGCCTCCGCCGGGGGCACTAACAACTTCCCTGGAGGGATCGCCGGCACGATGGCGCTGACTCGCCGAATCGATCGCGGCTGCCCGACTTTGCTCGAAAGCCCCGCTGACGACACCGGGCCGTCCAGCGCCGACTTCACCCTCACCGCCCCGAGCCCGCGGAACAACTCGATGTCGCCCGTCGACCACGCGTGCACGACCGCCAAGGCGAAGAAGAAGTGCAAGAAGCACAAGAAGAAGCCGCCGAGCGCCTACTCCGCCAAGCACAAGAAGTGCAAGAAGCACCGATGAGCCTGAGGCGCAGATTCCTCCTGCTCTTCGCTCTGGCGTCACTCGGGACTGCGGTGATGGCATCGAGCGCGAGCGCGACCTTCCATCTCCAGAAGATCCGCGAGATCTCGCCGGGGACCGACGGGCGGACGGCAGCTACGTCGAGATCCAGGCGTACTTTGGCCTCCAGAACTTCCTCAGCGGAGGGGCCCACCTGCTCCGCTGCAACAGCGACTGCTCAAGCTCAACGCTCTATCCGCCGTCCACGCCCTTCACGAACGTCGCCAATGGCAACACCCAGGACACGGTCCTGTTCGGCGACTCTGGGGTCGGCGGCGGAAGCAAGGACTTCAACGTCGACCTGAACCTCGATCAGATCAAGGCCGGCGGAGCGGTCTGCTACCTCAGCGAGCTGGGCTACAACGACTGCGTCTCCTGGGGCAATTTCAGTGCGAACACGAGCCTGATCACCGCCTATGGGAGCCGGCCAACCCGGGATCGCCGGCGCCGGCGTTGACCTCCGGGATGGCCCTCCGCCGCTCGATCGCCGCCGGGCTGCCCGACGATGCTCGAGGCAGGCGACGACACCAACAACAGCGCGGCCGACTTCCATGCGGTCACCCCGAACCCGCGCAGCAACTCGGTGGCCCCGACCGAGACGCCGTGCGCGGGCAGCGGACCCACCGGCTACCCCGCGCCCGCGCCGGCCAATCCGAGCCCGAAGAAGAAGAAGTGCAAGAAGGCGAAGAAGGGCGCAGTCGCCGCCAAGAAGTGCAAGAAGCGGAAGTAGCTAGGCGCCCGCCTGCCGGAGCTTCTGCTCCAGGCCGCTGACGCCGTCCGAGCCGTCCACCCGGATTCGCTTCAGGGTGTACATCTCGCTCTTCGAGGCGAGGCCCTCGTTCGTCGTCGTGGCACCCAGGTAGCCGGCATCGCGGACCGCCTGGATCGCCTGGTCGTCGTAGCGGCCGGACGGGTAGCAGAAGAAGTTGACCGGCTGGTGGAAGCGCTGCTGGAGAATCTTGCGCGACCCGGCCACCTCGCTGGCGAGCTGAGCGCCGCTCGCCTGGGAGACGTCGACGTGGTGGATCGTGTGTGAGTCGAGCTCCCAGCCGTCCTTGATCATCTGCTCGACCATCGCCGGGTTGAGCTCGGCGTCCGGCTGGTCGATCCTGCCCGCGATCAGGTTGAGTACGCCCGGCCAGCCGAGCTTGCGGAGCTCCGGCCGGGCGTAGACGTACTGGCTGCGATAGCCGTCGTCAAAGGAGAGCACCACCGGCTTCTTGGGGAGCTTGCCGCCCTTGAACCAGGCGTCGTAGACCTGGTTGAGGCTGACGCCGGTGTAGCCCTGCTTCTTGAGCATCTCCATCTGCTGGTTGAAGGTCTTCGGGTCGACGTAGAGGTCCGGCAGCTGCGCGCTCGAGGGCGGGGCGACGATCACGTGGTACATGAGCACCGGGACCGGCGCCTGGCTCTGGACGAGCGTTCCCGGTGTCAGGCGGCGGCCCCAGTCCGCCCGGGCTGAGCTTCGGTCCCCCTCCCCCGCCGGACTTGGCCGCCTTCGCCTTGGATGCCGAAGTCCTGCTTCCGCCGCCGCCCGAGTCATGGCCGGCGCCGACGGCCACACCCACAGCGAGCGCGATGACTGCGACCACTCCCAGCGCCACCCGGCGCCGCCGTATCGCACGCCGGCGCGCCGCCTCCCTGCGCCGGTCAGGGGAGCTCACTTGGAGTAGAGCGCCTCGATCTCCTCGGCGTACTTCTCGTCGATCGGCCTGCGCTTCAGCTTCATCGTCGGGGTGAGCTCATCGCCTCCCGGCTCCCACTGCTCGGGGAGGATCGTGAACTTCTTGATCTGCTCCACGCGAGCCATCTTCTCGTTCGCCTCGTCGACGGCAGCCTGGACCGCGTCGCGGGTCTTCTCCTCGGCCGCCAGCTCCTGCAGCGACTTGTCGTCGAGCCCGTTCTGGGACGCCCAGACGGGAGCGAAGTCCGGGTCGAGCACGATCAGCGCTGTGTTGAATGGCCGTCTGTCGCCGATCGCCGCCGCCTGTCCGATCAGCGGGCTCGCGGTCTTCAGGTGGGACTCGATGTTCGCCGGCGACATGTTCTTGCCGGCGGCGTTGATGATCAGCTCCTTCTTTCGGTCGACGATCTTGAGATAGCCGTCCTCATCGATCTGCCCGATGTCGCCGGTTCGCAGCCACCCGTCCTCGTTGAAGGCCTCGTCGTTCTTCTCGGGCAGGTTGCGATAGCCCGGCATGACGCAGTCGGCCTTGATCAGCACCTCGCCGTCGTCGTCCAGGCGGATCTCCACGCCGGGCGTCGGCGGCCCCACGGTGCCGAGCTTGATCCGATCCGGTGGGTTGATGGTCCCGAGACCGCAGGTCTCCGACATGCCCCAGAGCTCGCCGATCGGGATCCCGATCGCGTGGAAGAACTCCAGCACCTCCAGCGGGGTGGGCGCCGCACCGGCATTGACGGCAAGCGCTTCGTCCAGCCCGAGCTGCTTGCGCAGGTGGGAGAACATCTGCTCGTCGGCCTGCGCGGCGGCCTCGGCGATCTCGGCGGGCACCTCCTCGCCGGCCTGCTCGAGCCGGACCTTCTGGAGCGCAGCCTCGAGACCCTTCTCAGCGGGCTCGCGCTGCTCGTCGGGCAGCCCGGCGAGCATCGCCTCCAGCCCGGCCTTGAGCTTCTCGAAGATACGAGGGACCGCGAAGAACCAGGTTGGCCTCACCTTCGGGAGGAACTCGGCGATCCGGCGGGGATCCGCGCAGACGGTGACGGAGACGCCCTTGGTCACCGGCAGGTAGTAGTGAGCGTTCCGCTCGGCCACGTGCGCGGCGGGCAGCCAGGAGATCACCTTGGCGCCCCGCTCGGGGAGATCGATCAGCTCGTCCGCGGTTGCAATGGCGAAGAGCAGGTTGCGGTGGGTGAGCTGGACGCCCTTCGGCGGGCCCGTGGTCCCGGAGGTGTAGATGAGCGTGAGCAGGTCGTCCGGTCCGATCTGCTCGACCGACTCGGCCGGATCGAACTCCGGATCCATCTCCATCAGCTCGTCGAGAGTGTGGTCCCCGCCGTCGTCGTCCACGACGATCACGTGCTCGAGGTTCGGCAGCTCCCTCCGCGCCTCGTTGACCTTGTCGAGGTAGGCCTGCTCGGTGATCACCAGCTTGCTCTCGGCGTCCTGGAGCAGGTACTGGATCTGACCCGGAGCGTAGGTCTGGTAGACCGAGAACGGGATCGCACCCAGGGAGACAGCCGCGAGGTCAGTCGGGATGAACTCCCAGCGGTTCCCCAGCATGATCGCGACCGTGTCGCCCTTCTTCACGCCGAGCTTCGCGAGCCCGCCGGCGATCCTGTGCACGACGTCGCGGAGCTCATTCCAGCTCAGCTCCTTGTCCCGCGCCTCGTCGCGAATCGCGAGGTCGTCGCCGAGACGGTCGACCACTCCGTAGAAAGCCTTGACAAGGTTCTCGGCAGGAAGCTTGGGCGGTTCGCCCCCGCTCGCAGACCGCTCTGAAGTCGTTACCTCCACCGCCCTCTCCTCTCCTAGGAAGAACTGCTGGAAAACGCTACACCAGCGGGGGCTAGCGGACGTGGAACCCCGATCCGGATAGGCGCCCGATGTCATTGGTCAGGCCGATCACGAAGAGCATCAGGATGAGCAGAAACCCGACGGCACTGGCGCGCTCGATGACGCTGAACGGCACGCGGCGCCCTCTGACCTTCTCGACCAGGCTCCAGAAGATGTGACCGCCATCGAGCGGCAGGAATGGGAAGAGGTTGATGATCGCCAGCGACAGGCTGATCACCGCCAACAGCGTGAGCGCCTCCCGAGCGCCGAATTGGATCGTCTGATGAGCGACATCGCTGACGCCGACGACGCCTGAGAGCTGCTTGCGCTGCGCTGGTTCGAAGATGCGGGCGAAGGTGGAGACGGTCTTGGTGGTCACCTCCCACATGAAGCTCACTGAGCGGCCGGCCGCCGCGGGGACCGAGAGGTTCTCCGGAACGAACCCACCCTCCCCAAAGCCGAACCCGACCCGGTAACGGCCGTTCGGATCGCCCTCCTTGAGGGCGGGTGCGTTGGCGTCGTAGAACGGGGTCAGCTTCACCGTGACCGGCTTGCCGTCCCGCTTGACGACGAAGACTGCGGGAGTTGTGGCCTGGCAGCCGTCGACCGGCGCTCCGGCGCAGGTGTGCGTGTTGACCTGCTTGGCGATCGCGTCGGCGCGATCACTGAGGTTCTGTTCGCTGGGCCTCGAACCGCCCTGCGTCGGGCGCACGCCATCCACGGAGAGGATCTGATCGCCGGGCTTCAGCACGCCCTGCGCCGGCTTGTCATTCTCGATCGAGCCGATCTCGAGAGTGGTTGCTCGCTGCAGGCCCAGGGCGAGGAAGAAGAGGACGAGGAACGCGATCAGGACGTTCATCGCCGGACCCGCGCCAATCACCACGATCCGCTTCCAGACGGGTTGGTTGTAATACGCGCGCTCGAGCACGTCCGGCGGTAGTCCCTCGAGGTCGCTCGAACTCTGTCCGGAGGACTCGATTCGCTCCAGGAGCCCCTCCGGGGTATCGCGGCCCGCATCCATCGCGGCGGCCAGCTCCGGACGCTCAACCGGAGCGCCGGCTTGAGTTTCCTCCGCGGCCTCCAGCTCCTCCGGGTTCATCCCGGTGATCTTCACGAAGCCCCCTGCGGGGATCATCCCGATCCCGTATTCGGTCTCGCCCCGCCTGACGCTGAAGAGCTTGGGCGGGAAGAAGAGAAAGAATCGCTCCACCCGCATGCCGGTCCTCTTGGCCGCGATGAAGTGCCCGAACTCGTGCAGGATGATCAGCACGCAGAAGCCGGCCAGCACGAGCAGCCACGGGACCGCGTCATGGACGACGGAGGAGATCGAGGCGAGGACGCTCACGCGACGGCCAGGCCCTCGATCAGCCCGCGGGCATGCTGGCGCGCTGCCTCGTCGACATCGAATAGATCCTCGAAGTGGCGAACGGGCCCGGTCGGGACCGCCTTCAACGTTCTCTCAATGACCTCAGGGATGCCGGTGAACGGGATGCGGTGAGCGAGGAAGGCCTCGACGGCTACCTCATCCGCCGCGTTCAGCACGCAGGGCGCCGTCCCCCCCGCCTCACCCGCCTGACGCGCCAGGCGCAGGCAGGCGAACGTATCGGTGTCGGGCGGCTCGAAGGTGAGCTGGCCGATGCTCGGCAGATCGAGCGTCTGCACGTCCACGTCCGCTCGCTCAGGGAACTGGAGCGCGTAGGAGATCGGCACCTTCATGTCGGGATAGCCGAGGTGCGCCAGCGAGGCCCCGTCGTTGAGATGGATCAGCGAGTGGATGATCGACTGCGGATGGACGACGACGTCGATTCGCTCGTACGGGACGCCGAAGAGGTGGTGCGCCTCGATCATCTCGAAGCCCTTGTTCATCAGGGTGGCGGAGTCGATCGTGATCCGGCCACCCATCTCCCAGGTCGGATGAGCGAGGGCCTCCTCGGCGGTCACCCCTGAGAGGTCCGTCCGGCCGCGGAAGGGCCCGCCCGACGCCGTCAGGACCAGGCGATCCACGGTGCCCGGCGGTTCCGCGTGGATCAGCTGGTAGAGCGCGGAGTGCTCGGAGTCGACCGGGAGAATGCGGGCGTCGGTGGCCTCGGCCAGCGCCATGACCAGCTCGCCTCCGATCACGAGGCTCTCCTTGTTGGCAAGCGCGAGATCGATTCCCTCGGTGAGGGCGACGATCGTCGGGCCGAGCCCGGCCGCGCCGACCACCGCGTTCAGGACCAGGTCGGGCTTTGAGCTGAGAATGAGCTCCCGGATGCCGTCCTCGCCGGCGAGCACCTGTCCCCCCCACGCCGCCGAAGCTTGCTCGGCCGAGTCGGCGTCGGCGAGCGCCACGGCCGGCACGCCATGGTCGCGCGCCTGGGCGAGGACTCGCTCCCAGCTCGAGTCGGCGGACAGCCCAGCCACCTGGAGGCCATCGGCGGCCCCGATCACCTCGAGCGCCTGGGTGCCGATCGAGCCGGTCGATCCGAGTATCAGCACACGCTTCACGGCCGCCCAGTGTAGGTGTCACCTCAAACCGGCCGTAAACGAAACGGGAGGCCCGAAGGCCTCCCGTTGCCGATCTTCATGGTGCCTGGAGCTAGCGGACCTGAACGGCCGAGAGCTCGAACTGCGGGATCTTCAGATCGCCCGGGGCGGTCTCGTTGCACGCGAGCGCAATCGTGTGCTTGCCACCCTGAGCGGTGGTGACGATGTTGATGCCGAACGACTGAATTGCGCCAGCCGTGTGCACGTTCGTCTTGGTGCCGTTGACCTCCGCACCGTCGATCTCGATGTGGCAGATGCCGTTGGCGGGCGAACCGCCACCGTCGATGGTGCCGTCGGCGACCACCAGGTACTTGCGCGGGAAGCCCGTCGAGCCGTCCACGTCCACCGAGGTGCACTTGAGGAACGTCGTGCTGGTCGGGTCACAGGGTGTCGTGCCCGTCTGCGCGTTGGTCGAGCCGACTCCCAGTACCTTGAGCCGTGCGTCCTTGCTCAGGCCCTTGTACTCGACCTTCTTGCTCGTGGCCGCGTACGCGCCTCCACCCAGCGCCACACAGAGCGCGATGAATCCGATCACGACGCCGGCGGAGGGCCGGCGACTGAACAGCTTCTTCATCCAGAACCACTCCCTTTCAGATGTTGTGAGCGTTCGCTGACGAAACAGCATGAGGCCGAGAAGTTGCGGCCTTGCGAGGATGCATTCATGGCACGTAGGAGGAACAGGCGCAAGAAGGCCGATCAATCGGTGGATTCCGAGAGCATCAGGGACGTCGTTCGCCGAACGGACGCGAATCCGCAGCTCGTCGCCACCGCCCGATTTCTGCGCCGGCTGATCCCCGGAGGCGAGCCGGAGACCTCCGAGATGCCTGAGCCGATGCAGCGCCTGGTCCAGGAGGTCCAGCCGGACGGGCCGAGCGCGATGCGCGAAATCGGCAAGGGCGCCCTACAGGCATGGCATGCGCTCTCCGAGGCCCAGCGCCGCAGGCAGGGCACCGCGGACGTCGCGATCCTGTTCACGGATCTGGTCGGGTTCTCCGACTGGGCGCTCGAGGCCGGGGATGAGGCCGCGCTCGAAGTCCTTCGCCAGGTCGGGGATGCAGAACAGAAGGCGATCTCCTCCAACAAGGGGGCAGTGGTCAAGCGCCTCGGCGACGGCGCGATGGCTGTCTTCGGCGACTCGCGACAGGCCGTCTCGGCGGCACTCGACGCCCAGAAGGGGATCTCCGACATCGAGGTCGATGGCTATCAACCGATTCAGCGCGCGGGCGTGCACAGGGGCACCCCGCGCAAGGTGAAGGGCGACTTCCTCGGTGTGGACGTCAACATCGCCGCCCGGGTTGGAGATAGCGCCGAGGGCGGCGAGGTCCTGATCTCGGAGCCCGTCCGGGAGGAGCTCGACGGACGCCGCTTCAAGTTCGGCCATACCCGTGAGCTGTCCGCTCCGGGTGCCCCCGCAGACCTCACCGTCTGCTCGGTGAAGTCCCGTCGAGGGCGCTGAGCCCTAGTAGACGAACGCGACGCTCAGGTAGTAGCCGACGACCACGGTGAAGAGCACTGCGTCGAGCCGGTCGATGAGGCCTCCGTGGGGGCCGAAGAGGCGGCCGGTGTCCTTGACGCCGAGATCGCGCTTGATCAGAGAAGCGAAGAGGTCTCCGATCGGCGCGATTACGCCGATGGCCATGCCCATCAAGAGCGCGTCGATGCCGGGCAGCCAGTCCTGGTAGAGCCCGGCGAACCAGAAGCCCAGCGTCGCCCCGATGAAGCCGCCGATGGCGCCCTCCAGCGTCTTGTTGGGCGAGATCCGCGGCGTGATCTTCCGCGTCCCGAACAGCCTGCCCGCCGCATACGCGGCGGTATCGCCGAGGAAGGTGGCGACCAGCACGTCGATCAGCAGCGCGCCGCCGTGAAGAGGGAGATCGCGGAGCAGCACAGCGTGGGAGAAGCCGATCCCCATCCACGCGACCCCCAGGATCGTCATGGCGATCGAGATCGTGATCGCCTCGTGCGAGCGCCGCGCGGCGGCGAAGGCGAACGCCAAGGGGAAGATCGCCGCGAAGACGAGCAGGATCTGGAAGGCGCTGCCGTAGTGCGCGGCGATCACCATTCCGGCGACCACGGCGTACCCGGGCAGCATGATCGGCTGTTCCGGCTCAGCCATCCGGAAGAACTCCCGGAGCCCCAGGATCCCGAGGACGACGAGCGCGGCGGCGAACAGGGCCCCTCCGACGCCCACGATCACGATCGCGAAGATTCCCCAGGGGATAGCCACCACGACGCGGGCCGTGGTCTCCGACATCTCCGGGATCAGATTCCTCAAGCTGCGCCTGGGCCCCCGATCCTTCTCCTCGCCCCCGCGCCGGACGATGATCTCCGGCTCCTCGAACGGCTCCTCGAACAGCTCCTCCTCGGCGTAGTCGGACCCGGGCTCCCTGGCTGGCGGATCCTCAGGCTCGCGCTCACGACGGCTCCGGCCGAACTCGAACGACGGCGGCTCGAGGTCCTCGATCACTGTGACCGCGCCCCGAAGCGCCGCTGGCGCTCCTCGTACTCGGTGAGCGAGGCCTCGAAGGCCTCGCGCGTGAAGTCGGGCCAGAGCTCCTCCCGGAAGACGAACTCCGAGTAGGCGCACTGCCAGAGCAGGTAGTTCGAGATCCGCTGCTCCCCGCTGGTGCGGATCAGCAGGTCAGGCTCGTGCATCTCGGGGGCGTAGAGGTGACTCTCGAACTCCTCTTCCCCACCGCCCTGATAGGCCGCCGCCGCATCGAGGATCTCCGCCCGCCCTCCGTAGTTGAAGGCGACGAACAGGGTGATGCGGTCGTTGGCGTCGGTTTTCGCCTCCGCCCAGTCCATGCGGCCGGTGAGCTCCTCGGAGATCCCCTCGCGGCGCCCGATGAAGCGCATCCGGACGCCCTCCTCATCCAGCTCCGGGGTCTCGCGATCGATGCGCTCGGCGAACATCGCCATCAGGCCGTCCACCTCCTCCTTGGGCCTCGTCCAGTTCTCGGTCGAGAAGGAGTACACCGTGAGCTCCTTGACGCCGAACTCGGCGGCGTCGCGCAGCCGCGCCTTGACGCAATCGGCGCCCGCCTGGTGTCCGTCGATGACGGGCAGGCCTCGCTGTTGAGCCCAGCGCCCATTACCGTCGGTGATGATCGCGACGTAGTCGGCTGGCATAGGAGGAGCTCCAGGTCAGGCGGGGCGCCTAGACCTCGAGGATCTCCTCCTCCTTGCCCTTGAGCAATGAGTCGATCTCGCCGATCGAGGCGTCGGTCGCCTTCTGCAGCTCCGTTTCGCCGTGATGCTCCTCGTCCGACCCGGCCTCGCCCTCCTTCTTCAACTCACGAAGGTCGTGCATGACGTCGCGGCGGACGTTGCGGACGGCGACGCGACCCTCCTCGGCGACCCGATGGACCACCTTGACCAGCTCCTTGCGGCGCTCCTCCGTGAGCTCGGGGATCTGCAGGCGGATGACGTTGCCGTCGTTGGAGGGCGTGAGCCCGAGGTCGGACTCCATGACCGCCTTCTCGATCGTGTTGATCGAGGACTTGTCGTAGGGCGTGACGGTGAGCATGCGTGTATCCGTCGCCGCCACCTGCGCGAGCTGCTTGAGGGGAGTCTGCGCGCCGTAGTAGTCGATGCTGAGACGGTCGAGCAGGTGCGGGGAGGCGCGGCCCGTTCGCACGGTGGCGAATTCGTTGCGGGTCGATTCGACCGACTTCTGCATCCGTTCCTTGGCATCGGCCAAGAACTCGTCGATCATCTCGAGCGTCATGTGCGGACCTCCGGAGTTGGCTCCGTAGCGGGCTTTGAGGACACCAGAGTGCCGACCCTCTCTCCGCTGACGATCCTATCTATGTTGCGTTCGTCCGCCATGTTGAAGACGTAGATGGGCAGGTCGTTGTCCATGCAGAGCGAGAGAGCGGTCGAGTCCATGACGCGCAGGCCCCGCTCCATCGCCTGGCGGTGGCTGATCTCGGGCAGGAACTCCGCGGTTGGGTCGACCGAGGGGTCGGCGCTGTAGACGCCCTCCACCCCGTTCTTGGCCATCAGGATCGCTTCGGCATGAATCTCGAGCGCCCGCAGCGCTGCAGCTGTGTCGGTGGTGAAGAACGGGTTTCCCGTCCCCGCGGCGAAGATCACGGCGCGGCCCTTCTCGAGGTGGCGGATCGCGCGCCGGCGGATGTAGGGCTCGGCGACCTCCGTCACCGCCATCGCCGACAACACACGCGTGTCAACCCCGACCTTCTCCAGGGCGTCCTGCAGGGTCAGTGCGTTGAGGACGGTCGCCAGCATGCCCATGTAGTCCGCTGTGGCGCGGTCCATGCCCTTCGCGGCCCCCTCCAGGCCCCGGTAGATGTTGCCGGCGCCGACGACGATCGCGACCTCGACCTCCTGAACCCGGACCTCGCGGACCTGGTTGGCGATGCGCTCGATCTGCTCGGGATCGGTGCCGTACTCGAGGTCGCCCATCAGGGCTTCCCCGGAGAGCTTCAGCAGGATGCGATTGAAGGCAGCCTCGGGCAAGGCCGGCCCTACTCCTGTCCCACCTCGAAGCGCGCAAAGCGGGCGATCCGGACGTTCTCGCCCGTCTTGGCTGCAACCTCGGCACGCAGGTCCTCGATCGTCTTGCCCTCGTACTTGTCCTCGTTGAAGTGCTGCTGGTCGAGGAGGACGATCTCCGAGGCCCACTTCTTGATCTGGCCGTCGACGATCTTGGCCACGATGTCCTCGGGCTTCCCATCCTCTTTTGCCTTCTCCTCAAGGATCCGGCGCTCGTTGGCGACGTCCTCCTCCGGGATGTCCTCGAGCGATACGTGCTGCGGGTTCATCGCGGCGATGTGGATGGCCACGTCGCGGGCGAACTCCTTGAAGTCGTCGTTGAGCGCGACGAAGTCGGTCTCGCACAGCACCTCGACCAGGACGCCGATCCTCTGCTGCTTGCGCTCGCCGGTTCCGCTCATGTGCGTGTAGGCGGCGACGACGCCCTCGGCGGTGCCACGCCCGCTGCGCTTGGAGGCCGAGGCGGCCCCCTTCTTGCGAAGGATCTCGATGGCCTTGGGCTCGTCTCCCTCCGCCTCCTCGAGCGCGTTCTTCACGTCGACGATCGGAGCGCCCGTCTTCTCCCTCAACGCCTTTACTTCGGCTGCGCTCACCGCCATCAGGACTCGCCTCCACTCTGGGTCGGCGCCGGCTCAGGAGCCGGCTCGTCCTCGGGTGGCGGAGGCTGCGGGACCTCAATGGCCGCCTCGCGATTGGCCTCAGCAGAATCGCCCTTACGGTCGTGGGCGGGTGCGGCGTCCTCGCCCTGCGGCTGGGGAATCTCCTCGCCCGCCTCCTTGTCGGCTTCGGTCTGCTTCGCCGCGGCTTGCGCCTTGGCGTCCGCCTCAGCCTTTGCCTTGGCCTCGGCTTCGGCTTTCGCCTTCTCTTCCGCCTCCTGTTTGGCCTTCTCCTCGGCCTCGCGGCGCTTGCGCTCCTCTTCCTCGCGACGCTTCTTCTCCTCCTCTTCGGCACGGCGTTTCTCCTCGGCGGCGCGCCACGTCGCCGCGGCGCCCTCGATCGAGGAACCCAGCGCGCCGATGATCAGGTCGCAGGAGCGGATCGCGTCGTCGTTGCCGGGGATCACGTAGCGGACGGGGCGCGGGTCGCAGTTGGAGTCGACCAGGCCGATGATCGGGATCTCGAGGCGCTCGGCCTCCCGCAGGGCGATCTCCTCGGTCTTCAGGTCGATCATGATCACGGCGTCCGGGATCCGCTGCATGTCGGCGACCCCGCCGAGGTTGTATTCGAGCTTGCGCAGCTCGGCCTCCATCGACATGCGCTCCTTGGTGGGCAGCAGATCGAGCCGGCCGCCCTCCTTCAATTCACGGAGTTCATGAAGCCGCTGGATCCGCTTGCGGATCGTGTTGAAGTTGGTGAGCAGCCCGCCGAGCCAGCGCCGGTTGACGTACGGCATCTGACAGCGCTCGGCCCACTCCTGGATCGAGTCCCGGGCCTGCTTCTTGGTCCCGACGAAGAGGATCACTCCGCCCTTCGCCGCGACTTCGGTGACGAACTCGGTCGCCTGCTTCAGCAACTGCTCCGTCTGGAGCAGATCGATGATGTGAATCCCTTCCCGCTCTCCATAGATGAAGCGGCGCATGCGCGGGTTCCAGCGCCGTGTCTGGTGACCGAAATGAACTCCGGCCTCCAGCAGCTCCTTGATGCCTACCTCGGCCATCTGACCTTCCTAACGCTTGATTTTGATTGGAGCCCCGTCGCGGCCGCGGGAACCCGGGCGAACCCGGGCAGCGTCCCGTGCCTCTCGGCGGGGGTTGGGTGCAAAGTCCGCGGGATTGTAGGCGCTGAGGGGCAAAACCCCGCTTCGAAGGCGCGCTTCCGGGCAATCGGCGGCTTCCATGCCATATACGCATGCAACCCGCCAAGTCAGGACTTGCGCGCTCTTTCGAGTGCGTCGCGAAGATCGGTCGGAAGCTCGGAGTTGAACTCCATTTCCTGGCCGGTGTTGGGGTGCCTGAAGCGCAACCGTGACGCGTGGAGGAACTGGCGTTCCAGACCGTGGCGCCCTCGTGAACCGTATTCGGGATCCCCGGCGACCGGGTGGCCGATCGCGGCAAAGTGGACGCGGATCTGATGGGTGCGGCCGGTCTCCAGGCGAGCGTGCGCGAGCGTGTCGGCCGGGAGCGTTTCGATGACCTCGAAGTGCGTTCGCGCCTCCCTGGACGCGGCTCCTTTGACGGCCCGCTTGGTGCGCTGCCGGCGATCGCGGCCGAGTGGCGCGTCGATCGTCCCGGTGCGGCTGCCCAGCCGGCCCTCGACCAGCGCCGTGTATTCGCGAACCACCTCCCGGGCTTTCACCATCCGCGCCAGCTCCCGGTGCGCCTCATCGTTGCGGGCGACGAGCATGAGGCCCGAGGTGTCCTTGTCGAGGCGGTGAACGATCCCCGGCCGGGCGCCCTCCCCGCCACCCGCGATGCCCTCCAGCAGATCCACCAACGTCTCCCCCTTGTGGGATGGCGCAGAGTGCACGACCAGACCGGCGGGCTTCTCGATGACGGCCAGGTCGTCATCGAGATGAACGATCAGGCGCTCGGCCTCGGATTTCACGAGCCCCTCCGGCTCTTCTCCGAGCGCTCGACGTCCAGCAGCAAGAGCAGGACCCCGACGACTATCGCGACGTCCGCCAGGTTGAAGGTCGGCCAGAGGGGCAGGTCGATGAAGTCGGTGACGGCGCCGTCGCGGGCCCGGTCGGCCAGGTTGCCAAGGGCGCCGCCGATCAACAGCGCGGCGGGCAGCCAGACCAGCCAGCCGGTGCCACCGCGGAAGGCCAGGTAGACGAGGAACCCGAGCAGCACGATGATCGTCGCTCCGATGAAGACGGCCGAGATGTCGCCGCCGATTCCGAAGGCGACCCCCTTGTTGCGGACATTCTCGAAGGCGAGGAAGGGCAAAACCTCAACTCGGTCCCCACGCGAGACGAGCGAGGTTGCGAGCGCCTTGGTCCCCTGATCGACCGCGACGATGACCCCGCAGGCCGCCAGGGCCGTCCCCATCAAACGGGTCGCGCTGGCGCGCGCCCTCGCATCATCGCGGGATCGCCTCAACCGTGAATCAGCGATACGACCACGCGCCCGACGATGAACAGGATGAGGATCGCGAGGATCGGGCTGATGTCTATCCCCATGCCGCCTCCGCCGAGCGGCGGGATCACGCGCCGGAAGAGGTTCAGGTACGGGTCGACGACCTGGTGGACGAAGTCGACGGTGGCTCGCAGCCAGGGGTAGTAGGGCATCCGCGGGATCCAGGAGAGCAGGACCCGGATGAAGATCAGGATGAAGTAGACGAGGAAGATGGCGCCGACGTAGTTGGCGACGTCCACCCTGGTGATCGCCAGGAGAGGGCTCATTTGCGCACCTTCTCGAGCGAGGCATCGACCGCCGCGTTCAGGGTCTCCTGGATCTTGTGTTCCTCGAGCGCGTTCAGGCCGGCCTCCGTCATCCCTCCGGGCGAGGCGACCGCACGCTTCAGGGCGCCGGGGTCGTGCAGGTCGAGCAGCCCGCCGGTGGCGCTCATGGAACGCGCGACCATGCGCAGGGCCTGGTCCTCGGTGAGCCCCTCCCGGACACCCGCCTCGACCAGAACCTCCGCCATCAGCGCGAGGTACCCCGGGGAGCAGCCCATGATCGCGGTGGCCGCGTCGATCAGCTCCTCGTCCAGCTCGATCACGTCCCCGAGGAGGGAGAGCAGCCCTCCGACCCGCTCGCGCTCCGTCGGTCCGAGCTTCTCTCCGTACACAACGCAGAGGACAGCCTGGCGCAGCTGCGCACCGAGGTTCGGCATCACCCTCACCAGATCGATCCCCGGCAACGCCTCGTGGAGCGCCTTGATCGTCGTCCCGGCGAGTATCGAGAGCACCGGCGTACCCGCCTGAACCAGGTCGGGCGCGACCTCGTCGAGGACGTTCGGCTTGACCGCCAGGACCACCAGGTCCGAGCCGTCGGCGACGGCCACGTTGCCCTCCATCGCATCGCCGCCGACCTCGCTCGCCAGCGCCTCCGCCTTGCCTGGATCGGCGTCAGCGAACAGCATCGCGTCGGGGGCGCCCTGCTCGCCGCTTGCGGCGGCCCACCCGCGAGCGAGCCCTCCGGCCATGTTTCCTGCGCCCACGAAGCCAACCTTCATGGAAGGAACTCTATTTGGAGGGCCTACCGGCCTAACCGTCGACGAACATCGAGTCGATCGGCGCGAGCAGGCGGCGCGAGCGTCGGGATACTCCGGGCAGAAGCATCAACCGGTGGGTCAGCGGCTGTTCGGCTTTGCGGCGCCGCGCCTGCTCCGATGCCACCGGACGCCAGACCTGATCGACCAGCTCCGCGGTGCCGCGGCGTTCCACCTCCTCAATCGGCAGCTCCAGATGCTCCGCCCAGAGCCTCCGGCGGACTCTGGCGGCCAGCTCGGCGTCGTCGCAGCAGACGTTCACCTCCGAGTCGTTGAACAGCGAGCGCTCATTCAGGTTGGCGGATCCCAGCGTCACCCACTCGTCGTCGACGATGCAGATCTTGCTGTGTACGTAGACGGGCGTCGGATCCTTGCCCTCCTCCTGCGCGTAGAGCGAGCAGGCGAGGAACCGCCCGCGTCCGTCGTCCGCCCGACTCAGCTCTCCCGCCTGGCCGCGAGTGACATCGGCGCCATTGTTCGGCTTGACCGGCAACAACGTGACGATTCGAAAGTCCTCCGTGGGAGGATCGGCAAGCTTGGTCGCGAGAATCTGGACGATCTCCGGCGACCACAGGAACTGGTTCTCGATGTAGATCAGGCGCTGGGCTGATCGCAGCGCCCGGACATACGCCTCGAGGATCCGGTAGTCGCCCTCCGGAACCACGTCGTAGACGCCCTGCGGGACGGTCCGAATCAGCTGCACCGTTTGGTTCCCCTCCGGTTCCGGCATCGATGCGCGGGTGAGTGTCTCGCCGGCCACCTCACTCCACCGCATCGCGAAGTGCTGGGCGACGTCGGCGACGATCGGTCCGCGGAGCCTCGACGAGATGTCGTGCCAGCCCAATTCCCCCCGGTGTGGGTGACGAGGATGGTCGAAGCGATCGCCGCCGAGCTCGGTCAGGTCGATGCCACCCACGAAGGCAAGTTCGTCGTCGACGACGACCAGCTTCTCGTGGTGGCAGTGGATCGGGTGTTCACGAGCGTCGAGGTGGCACTGGATTCGAGTGCCCGAGCAGAAGGCGTCGCGGACGGCACGGACCGTCTTCCGGGTGGGCGTGAAGACCGGGGCGGGCGATCCCGCCCACAGCAGCAGCCGGACCGGGATTCTCTCTGCGACATTCGCCAGGAGATCTCGCAGTGCGTTGGCGCCGTCGCCTCTCGTCAGCTTGAAGTCCGGGCTCGCGAACCACCCCGCGACGTGCACGTGTGACTCGGCTGCGGAGACGGCGTCCGCGATCGCCGGAAGAGCCTCCTCGCCGTCGATCAGGACCTCGAGTGAGCAGCCGTCCCGAGCTGGCGGCGTCCCGGCAGCCCATCGGGCTTCGCCGTCAGGGTCAAGTGCGCGGTCCCAGCCGACCTTTCGAAGCCGGCGTCTGTGGTGAGCACCAATTGCGCGCTCCGTCGCTTGGCCCACCGCACGATCGATCCCATCGACCAGCACACAAGGTACCTACCCGATCTGGAATCAGCCGAACGCTAGCTCTGGTTGAAGAAGCCGCCCTCGAGCAGGCGGGCCTTCTCCTCGGCGGAGACCTCGACGTCCTCTGGGGTCAGCAGGAAGATCCCCTGTGAGATCCGCTGCATGCCGCCGCCGAGGGCATAGGTCATGCCCGAGGAGAAGTCGATCAGCCGCTTGGAGAGCTCGCGGTCGGTCGACTGGAGGTTGATGATCACCGGCTTGGAGCGCTTGAACTCGTCGGCGACCTGCTGGGCATCGTTGAAGCTTCGCGGGGTGACGACGTGCATGGACGCGACGCCGCCGCCGTTTCCGGCGGGTGCGCGACCCCGGCGGCCGCGGCGGCTGGGCTGAGGCTCTTCAGCCGTGTCATCGACCGAGCGGATCCGGCCGCGCCGGGGTGCCGGCTCGTCGTCCCCGAAGATGTCGTCTATGTCCTCTTCGCGCCCACGTCCGCGGCGCGAGGGAGCGCCGCGAGCGGGCTCGCGCGGCGCGACGGCCGGATCCAGCGCCATCTCGCTGCCCGTATCGCCCTCGTCGTACTCGCCCTCCTCGATGTAGTCGCCCTCAACGAGGCCGAAGTACTCGAGTGCGCGTCTCCATGTGTCCCTGATCGCCATTCTCGGCTCAGATTCGGCTTAACGGACGTTATTCCTCCAGCCGGTGTTGACCGATTATGCCCAAAGAACCGACCCCAGGCGAAGGATCGTCGCCCCCTCCTCCACAGCGACCGGCCAATCCTGGCTCGTCCCCATCGACAGGCGCTCCAGGCCCCGACCCGAGGCGAGCTCCGCCAGACGCGCGAAATACGGCCGCGACCCCTCCGGATCCTCGGTGAAGGGCGGCATCGTCATCAATCCTGAGACCCTCACCGGGCAGCGCTCGATGAAGTCGTCGAGCGCGTCGGGGGCAATGCCGCCCTTCTCGGCCTCGCCCGAGAGGTTCACCTCGATGAGGATCTCGGTGTCCGGGCCGCCATGGCGGCCGAGCTGCTCGAGCGCCGAATCCGAGGCGACGGAGTGGATCAGCCGCACCAGCGGGAGGATCCGCTTGACCTTGCGGCTCTGCAGGTTGCCGATGAAGTCCCAGGTGAAGCGGTCGCCCCAGCGCTCACGCTTCTCCTCGAGGTCCTGAAGGCGGTTTTCGCCCACCAGCTTGATGCCGCTCTCCGCCAGAGCTCCCATGCCCTCGCTGAGGATGTACTTCGTGGCGGCGAGGATCTCGACCTCAGGCCCGGCCTGCTCGCGAATCCGCTCGAGGTTGGCTAGGACTCGCTCCGCATCGAGATTCGTGACGGGTTCGACCATTGTCAGTCCATCCAGACGAGACCGGCCTGCCGGCCGGTGCGCTCGCCGTCCCGGCGGTGGGAGTAGAAGAGCTCCGGGTTGCACTTCGTGCAGAGATCGGCGGACTCGCTGGCCTGCACCCCCGCACGCTCCAGGAGCGCACTGGCCACCGCCGGCAGGTCGAGCATCCGGCCCTCCGCCACGCCTTCGATGTCGTCGAACTTCGACAGCACCTCCTCCCCCACCTCGTAGCAACAGGGACCGATACCGGGCCCGATCGCCGCGGCCTCGGCGTCCACGGCCTCAACCGCCTTGGCGACGATCCCACCCGCCAGACCGCGCCAGCCACAGTGCGCCATGGCCACTCCGCCGCGGCCCGCGACCGCTACGGGCAGGCAGTCCGCGACCATCACCAGCGGAGTCAGCTCCGGGCTGGAGGTCGCATGGGCATCGACCTCGTCAGGGCTCGTCACCACATCGGCGTAGACGCGCGGCTCCTGTCGCTCCTCGTGCGTCCTGAGCTCCGCTCCATGGACCTGGCGCCCCATGACGACTCCCTGGGGGTCCCGCCCGAGGGCTCCGGCGAGCCTGGCACGGTTCTCGCGCACCCTCTCGCGCTCATCGCCGGTCATGATCGCGACGTTGAGAGCGTCGTAGGGCGGTTCGCTCGCGCCCCCTATCCGGGTCGAGAACGCCGCGCGTGCCCCGGGCAGCTCCGCCTCCAGCCAGCGCACGCCCTTTCGCTCACACCAATCCATTCGCGTCGACCAGCCGGCTAGCGCTTGGCTTCGCCGTCTGGATCCCACTCCCATTTCGGCACCTCGTGGAGGGGGTAGAGCTCGGCGTCGGTCCTCGCCCTCGAGTTCTGCTGTGCAACCTTTGCCCCGAACTCGACGTGCTCTCGCAGTGCGTCCCGAAACGGCCGATCGTCAGGTAGCCCGGCGTCCGAAGCCGCCTCCAGGTAGAGCTCGACGAACCGCTTCCGCTGCTCGTCGGTGATCTCCAGGCCTCGGTGGACGTCGATCAGGTGGTCGAAGCCGAGCCTCTTGGTGAAACGGTCCGGGCCCCCGAACGTCTCCGCTGTGAACCAGGTCAGATGCTCAACGTGGTGGGGCTGGCCCTCCCCGAACAGCGGCATGAGCAGCGGATCGGCCAGCACCTTGTCGTAGAACCTCTGCTCCAGGCGGTGGAGGCCATCATCGCCACCAACATGCTCGTAAAGCGTCTCGGTCAGTCCGCTTTGGTCCACCACGGAGTCACCTTAGCGAGGCGCCTTCAGTCCTCTGGAATCTCACCTCGGGCTGCGGCAATGGCGATCTCGAGCTCCGCCTCTCGGCCGGATATCTCCCCGTCGAGCTTCCCCGAGATCGCAGCCTCGAGGCCGTGGCCGATGGCCGGGCCCTCGGCGATGCCCGACGCGATCAGATCCTCTCCTGTGATCTCGAGGTGGACGTGGCGCCATTCCTCGGCGTATCGGTCGAGCCACTCGGCTCCCAGCGCGCGAGCGACAAGGAGCTGCGACGGGTCCCAGGGCACCGCGAGTTTGACGGCCTCCGACGGGCGCTCGGGCGTCGCTGCCGCCAGTTCCCTGATCTGCGGCAGCGGTCTGACGGTCGCCAGCTCCACGGCCAGCTCCCGGTTCGCCCATTCCGCCCAGGGAGGATCCGATGCCAGCCGCGCGACCTCAGCGACCCGCTCTGGTGCCGCCGGGTCCAGCGTCGGAATCAGCCGCCAATCAACGATCAGCTGGAGTGCCCTGGCCGGGTCCTCCTCTGCGGCGATCTTGCGCAGCTCGTTCTGGATCCGATCCTCCGAAACCATCGAGAGGTCCGTCTCGGCGAGCAGCTTCGCCGTGCCTGGCTCCAGGTCGAACCCGAACCGCGCGGCGTAGCGGGCGGCACGCAGCGCGCGCGTCGGGTCGTCCACGAAGGAATCCTCGTGCAGGACGCGGAGCTGGCCGGCCCGCAGATCGCCGACTCCCCCGTGCGGATCGATCAGGTCTCCGCCTGACAGCGGGTAGGCCATCGCGTTGATGGTGAAGTCCCGGCGCGCAAGGTCGTCCCCAATCGCCGCCGGCCGGACCTCCGGCAGGGCGCCGGGACGCGGGTAGGTCTCTGCGCGTGCCTGGGCGATGTCGATCTCCTGGTCACCAACCTCGAGCCTGCCGGTCAGGAAGAGCTCGTCCCGTTCGGGGCGGTACCCCGGAACGTCCGCCAGCGCCTCCGCGTCGCCCTCGATCGCGACGTCGAGGTCCACGCCCTGTGCCCCAATCAGCAGATCCCGCACCACCCCGCCGACGAGATACGTGGGAACTCTCTCGGCGATGGGGCGAACCGCGTCGATGCCGGGTAGAGCGTCGATCGCCTGGGGAAGTCGGGCGGGGTCTATTTCCCTTGAGTCCGGCATTAAGTCCGCTTGCCTATGGTGGGGATCGTATGCGCGGGACCGTCAAGAACCTCTGGGCGAACCACCGCTGGGCGACGCTCGGCACCGCAGCCGTCATCGCGGTGGTCGTGATCGGGCTGATCGGCTACCTCGTGCTGAAACGGCCGGGCGACAAGTCGTGTCACGCGCCCTGCACGATCACCAGCGAGGCCCCTAAGCCGGTGTCCGGCACCACCAACTGGCCGATTTATGGGCTGAACCAGCAGCGCACCCGCTATCTCGACGCTCCCGGCGTCAAGCCGCCGTTCAAGGTTCGCTGGCGCTTCAAGGGCGGGCATCTGCTCGAGTACTCGCCGATCCTGGTTCACAACCAGCTCTTCGGGATCAACAACAACGGTCTCGCCTTCTCGATCAAGACCAAGTCGGGCAAGGCCCGCTGGAAGCGCCAGGTGGCCAGCCTGAACGCCTCCGCCCCGGCCTACAACGACGGCAACATCTACATCTCGAACCTGGAGCCGGGACAGGTCATCGACCTCGCCGCGTTCGACGGTCACACGGTCTGGAAGCACCCTCTGCCGGGCCGCAGCGAGTCCTCGCCGCTGATTGTCGGCAACAAGGTGATCGTCGGCTGCGAGTGCAACACGATCTATGCCCTCAACAAGAAGACGGGCAAGACGATCTGGGAGACCCACGTGAACGGCGCCGTGAAGGCCGCCCCCGCGTTCAGCGACGGAATCGTCTACGCCGGCGACTACAGCGGCGAGATGACGGCTCTGCACGTCAATGACGGGTCGATCAAGTGGCAGACCGGTTCCCAGGGCACGAGCTTCGGCAGGACGGGGCAGTTCTACGCGACGGCCGCGGTCGCCTTCGGGCGCGTCTACGCCGGCAATACCGACGGCCGCATGTACAGCTTCGACCAGGCAAACGGTGACCTCGCCTGGAGCCACTCCACCAGCAACTACGTCTACGCCGGGCCCGTCGCTGCCCGCACGCCGGACACGGAGCCCACCGTGTACTTCGGCTCCTACGACGGCAGCTTCTATGCGCTCGACGCCCGCAACGGCAACGAGCGCTGGAGCCACAGCGGCCTGGGATCGATCTCCGGCGCGGCAAGCCTGATCGGCAACACGGTCTACGTCGCGGACCTTCAACACACCTCGACCTACGGTTTCAACGCTGCAAACGGACACCAGGTCTTCGACGACTCGGACGGCGCGTACAACCCGGTGATCTCGGACGGCAAGGAGATCTTCCTGACGGGCTACAAGACGATCTACGCGCTGACGCCGGGTCAGGGCAAGGCGGTCAACGGCCTCATCCAGACACCGCCGAAGAAGTCGAACAAGAAGTCCGGGAACAAGAAGGGCTAGCTAGTCGTGGAGTCGCCCCGGGCCTCTGCGGCCGCCTGCTTCCGCGCAGCCTTCTTGGCCTGCTTCTCAAGCCGACGCTCCTGGAGCCTGCGTTCACGGTCCAGCTTCGCCATCGTGGTCTTCCGCTTGCTGCGTGAGGCCATGTCTCTGCTCCCTAAAGGGCCTGGACGTTCGCGGCGGCCGGGCCCTTGTCGCCCTGCTCGGGGTCGTAGCTCACCTTTGCGCCCTCGGCCAGCGACTTGAAGCCGTCGCCCTGGATGGCGCTGTGGTGCACGAACACATCATTGCTGCCGTCATCCGGCGTGATGAATCCGAAGCCCTTTTCGTCGCTGAACCACTTCACTGTTCCTGTTGCCATCTCGGTTCCCTTCGTGCAGGTGCACTGCGAACGCGGAGGGTGCCCGGAGGCAACAACTGCGAAAACGCGGGGCACTACTTTGATCGAACGACGCATGCTCGACCCGAGCAGCCAGTCTAGGGCAGTCGGACGGGGATGCCGGCTTCGTTCATTCGCTGCTTCGCCGCGGCCACCGTGTGCGCGCCGTAGTGAAAGATCGACGCGCAGAGGACCGCATCCGCATGTCCATCCTCCACCGCCTCGACCAGGTGCTCGAGCTCGCCTGCTCCGCCGGAGGCGATCACCGGCACGCTGACCGCCTCCGCGACGGCGCGGGTCAGCTCCAGGTCGTAGCCGTCGGTGGTGCCGTCGCGATCCATGCTGGTCAGCAGCACCTCCCCGGCCCCCAGCTCGGTCGCCTCGCGCGCCCAGGCCACGGCTTCGCGGCCCTCCAGCTTGGTCCGCCCGCCGTGGACGTAGACGTCCCACTCGGCGTCGCCGAAGTGACCGGCGGGCGCATCACAAGTCTCTGACTCATCGCCGGCGCCGCGTCGCTTGGCGTCGATCGCGATGACCACGCACTGCGAGCCGAAGACCTCCGCGAGCTCAGAGATCAGCTCCGGCCGGTCGAGCGCGGCCGAGTTGACAGAGACCTTGTCGGCGCCGGCGTCGAGCACCGCCTGTGCGTCCTCGACCGAGCGGATCCCACCCCCGATGGTGAACGGGATGAAGACGTTGTCCGCGGTGCGGCGAGCCAGCTCGACGATTGTGTCGCGGCTCTCATGTGAGGCGGTGATGTCGAGAAAGACGAGCTCATCGGCGCCGGCTGTGTCGTAGCGCTCGGCGAGCTCCACCGGGTCGCCGGCGTCACGGATGTCGATGAAGTTCGTGCCCTTGACGACGCGGCCATTGTCCACGTCCAGGCAGGGGATGACGCGCTTCAGAACCATGATTAATCGGGTTGCTCCTCAGCTTCGCTTCCGGTGCACCACTCTCGTAAGCGTAGGCCGTGCTCAGTCCCAGTCGCCCGCGGCGTACGCCCAGGCGATGAACAGCAGCTGGACGGGAAGCCGCGCGTAGAGGGCGTTGCGGCCGCCCGGCACTGCCTCCTCGTACTGCTCGGCCTCAATCGCCATGTGGAGGTTCGCCGGGAAGACGGCGATCAGCGTGGCGATGCTCCACACGCTCCCGGCCTTGCGAGTCGCCGGATGCATCGTCAGCAGGCCACCCGCTATCTCAGCGACGCCGCTCGCGTAGACCAACTCGCGGTGGCGCGGCACGTAGGGCGGCATGATCCGCTCGTAGGCGCGGGTCTTGAGGAAGTGCATGATCCCCGCGAAGACGAAGAACGGGCCGAAGAGTCTCCCCATGGGCGGATCCTATGGATCGAGGATCGCCTGGGCCTCGGCGACCGTGAAGCGCTGTTCGTAGAGCGCCCGCCCGACGATCACGCCGCCGAGGTTGTCAAGTCCCAGCTCGGCGAGGGCACGGAGATCGTCGAGGGAGCCGATCCCACCCGAATAGATCAGCTCCCCGTCGGTGGCCTTGGCAGCCTCGCGGAGCGAATCGAGGTCCGGGCCCTCCATCAGGCCGTCGACCTCCACGGGCGTGTAGACGAACCGTCGCACCCCGCGATCCGAGAGGGCGGCGATCACCTCCGTGGTGCCGAGATCCGAGGACTCGGTCCAACCCTCGGCCGCGACCTTTCCGGACCGCGAATCAACGGAGACGACGACGCGTTCGCCATGGGCCGCGGCGATCGCCTCGGCCATCTCCGGGTCGCGGACCGCGGCCGTCCCGAGGACGATCCGCTCCGCCCCGGCGGAGATCGCCTCCTCGACCTTCTTCGAGTCGCGCAGGCCGCCACCGAGCTGGACCGGAACAGTGACCGCCCCAACGATCCGGCGGACGTGCTCGAGGTTCACGGGCTCGCCCGCGCGGGCGCCGTCGAGATCGACGACGTGGAGCCAGCGCGCTCCCCCGTCTACCCAGCGCCGGGCCGCGACGACCGGATCGTCGTCGTAGGCCATCTCCTGGTCGTAGTCGCCCTGGATCAGCCTGACGGCTTTGCCGTCGCGGATGTCAATCGCCGGGTAGAGGATCAACTGCAGATGCGAATGAAGTTAGCCAGGAGGCCGAGCCCCGCGGAGCTCGACTTCTCCGGGTGGAACTGGACGCCGTAGAGCGGCGGGCGCTCCACGGCGCAGGCGAAGCGCTCACCGTAGGCGGCGGTGCCGAGCACGTCATCCTCCGCCGCGGGCCGCGGCGCGAACGAGTGGACGAAGTAGAAGGGCGTCTCCTCCCCCAGTCCCTCGGTCAGCCGCGAGGAGTGCTCCCAGCGCACCGGCGACCAGCCGATGTGCGGGACCTTGTAGCCGTTTGCCTCCAGGGGGGCCACGATGCCGCCGAGCAGCGAGAGCCCGCTCGCACCCTCGTTCTCCACCGAGGAGTCGAAGAGGAGTTGCATGCCGAGGCAGATTCCCAGCACGGGGACGCCGGCCTCGATCCGACCGGCGACCAGCTCGTCCAGGCCGATCTCGTGGACGCGGCTCATCGCCTTTGGGAAGGCGCCGACGCCCGGCAGGATCACGCCGTCCGCTGACTCAACCCGCTTGCGGTCCGCGGTGATCTCGGCCTCCGCCCCGACCTTCTCGAGCGCCTTCTCGACCGAGCGAAGGTTGCCCATCCCGTAGTCGAGGACGGCGACGCGCGTCATTCGGTCAGCGTGCCCTTGGTGGAGGGCACGCCGCTCTCATCCGGGTCGATCGAGACGGCCACCCGAAGGGCGCGGGCGAACGCCTTGAAGGCGGCCTCGATCATGTGGTGGGCATTGGATCCCGACCGGACCCAGATGTGGAGGGTCATCTTCGAGTTGTTTGAGACGGCGCGGAAGAACTCCTCAGTGAGCTCGGAGTCGAAGCCGGCGATCGTCACGTTCGGGAGCTCGGCGTCGAACGCGCAGTAGGGCCTGCCGGAGATGTCGATGGCGCATTCGCCCAGGGCCTCGTCCATCGGCACCAGAGCCGAGCCATAGCGCCGGATTCCGGCGCGGTCGCCCAGGGCCTCGTCGATCGCCTGGCCGAGGCAGATGCCGACATCCTCGGTCGTGTGGTGCGCGCCGGTCTGCAGATCGCCGGACGCCTCGACCTCGAGGCCGAGTCGCCCGTGGCGCGCGAGCAGCTCCAGCATGTGATCCAGGAAGCCGACGCCGGTCGAGACCTTCGCCTCGCCGCCGTCCAGGTCGAGACGAAGGCTGACCTTGGTCTCCTTGGTCTCACGATTGATGTCTGCTGTGCGTGCCATGCCCCTAGTCCTTCCTTCCTGAATCGGGTCGCTCCTCGGCTTCGCCTGCGGGGCGCCCTCTCGCTAAGACCGACTCCGCGTGCAGCGGGAAGCCCTCGGCGCGGGCCAATGTAGCGACCGTCGGGGCGAGCTCCCGGGCCGCTTCCTGCGTCATCTCGACGGTCGAGATCCGTCGACGGAAGGCGCCAGGGCCAAGCGGGCCCTGAAAGCGCCCGGCGCCGCCGGTGGGCAACACGTGGTTCGACCCGGCCGCGTAGTCGCCGAAGGCCGTGGCCGTACGCTCGCCCACGAATACGCAGCCGGCGGTTGTGACTCGCTGCGTCAGCAGCTCGGCGTCCTCAGTGAGGATCTCGAGGTGTTCCGGAGCGATCGCGTTGGCGAGTGCCACGCCGGCCTCGGTTTCCGGCATGGCAACGAGCGCCAGCGTGGCGTCTTCGTCGATCCCCTTCTCCTCCGCAATCCGCACGACGCCGTCCTGGATGGCGTCGAGGATCACTGTCTCGACCGCGGCGGCCACGAGCAGGCCGTCTGGGCCGTGCTCCGCCTGCGCGCAGAGGTCGAGTGCCATCCAATCGGCATTCGCGGTGTCCCCCGCGATAACCATCAGCTCAGAGGGGCCGGCAATCCCGTCGATTCCGACCTCTCCGGCAAGCTGTCGCTTCGCCTCCTGGACGTAGCGGTTACCGGGCCCGGCGATCACGTCGACCGGTTCGATCGTGTCCGTTCCAAGAGCGAGCGCGGCGATCGCCTGTGCTCCGCCGACCCCGTAGACCTCGTCCGCGCCAGCCATCGAGGCTGCCGCCAGAGTGACGTCGGAGACCGGCCGAGGGGTGGCGACCACGACCCTAACCACCCCGGCGACCTTCGCCGGGATGCAACCCATCAGCACGGTCGAGGGGTAGGCGGCGGTGCCGCCGGGCGCGTAGATCCCGGCCGACCCGACTGCAACCTCGCGGAGATCGACGGTCTGGCCCTGGCTCAGTTCCACCCGCCGCTCATCGGAGAGCTGTGCCTCGGCGACCAGGCGGATGTTGCTCGCGGCCGTCTCCAGGGCGGAGAGGATCTCGGGGCCCACCCGCGAGGCAGCCGATTTCAGTGCCTCGTCAGGTTGGCGAAGGGAATCTGGGTCCACCGGTCCACTCGCGAACCGTCCCTCGATCTCCATCAGCGCCGAATCGCCGCCCGCACGCACCTCGGCCAGGATCCCGGCCACCGACTCGCTCACTTCGCCCAGTGCCGGCTGCAGCGCGCGGATCTCCGCCGCCAGGCCGCGGGGGTCTTGCCCGTCCCAGTCGAAGCGCCTGATCTTCATCGGTCTTTATCCGGGCGCAGCCGCTCCACCAGGTTGTCCACCTCGGCTGCGCGGAGCTTGTGGGAGACGCGGTTCGCGACCAGCCGCGCCGTGGAGGAGGCGATCTCCTCGCGGATCTCCAAGCCGTTCTCCTCGAGCGTGCGTCCGGTGGCGACCAGGTCCACGATCCCGTCGGCCAGACCGACCAGCGGGGCCAGCTCCACCGACCCCTTCACCTCGATCACCTCAGCCTGGCGGCCGGTCTCCTCGAAGTAGCGCTCGGCGATTCGCGGGTACTTCGTAGCGATCCGCATGCCGCCGAGCCGCCTCTCGGTCTCGCCGAGGCTCTCATCCCCCTTGCGCCCCGCGAGCACCATCCGGCAGCCGCCATAGCCAAGATCGAGGATCTCGTAGACGATCCGGTCCGTGTGCTCGAGCAGCACGTCCTTGCCCGTGATCCCGAGGTCGGCGGCGCCGGACTCGACGTAGGTGGGGACATCCGACGGGCGCATCGTCACCAGGCTCATGCCGTCGACGTTGAAGATGAGCGAGCGAGAGTCCCCGCGCATCTCGGCTGTGTCGACGCCGATGCGGTCCAGGGCGTCGAGCGTCTCGTCCCAGAGGGCCCCTCTGGGGATCGCCAGCTTCAGCGGCCCGCCCGGCCGCGCGCGAGGAGCTTCGACGGTGGGGTTCACTCCCCCCGCTCCTTCACTAGCCGCTCTTCCTCCATCTGGGCGAGGTGCACCCGCTCCAGGTAGAGACCGAACCCGGCGGCCGGCATGGCGCGCCCGAAGCGCCCGACCAGGTCGTCGTAGCGGCCACCGCCTCCGAGGATGTGGCCGAGGGCCGGGTCATAGATCTCCACGATCGCGCCGGTGTAGTAACCGAGGTCGCGCAGCAGGCTCAGGTCCAGCTGGACGCGACCCGCAACCCCCTTCTCGACCAGCAGGTCGTAGGTCTGCTGTAGACGCTGGGCGGCGCGCTCGACCGCGACCCCGCCCAGCTCGCGGGCCTGTTCGAGTACCTCAGCCCCACCGCGCAGACCGGGAAGTCGCAGCAGCGTCTCGCGGCCGTGGGTGTCGAGGCCGTCGATCGAGTCCACCTCCGCCTCGAGGCCCACGAGGTTGTGCTCCGCCAAGCGATCCAGAACCCGCGTACGGTGCTCACCCTCCACCCCGAGCTCCGTGAGCAGCTGGCGGTAGAGATCTGCGTCGCCGAGCCCGAGCACCGCGCGATTCAGCCCGACTGCGTCCAGCGAAGCGCTCAGCACCTCGAGCACCTCGACGGTCCCCTCGGGCGCCGGCGATCCGAGCAGCTCGACCCCGGCGTGCATGAACTGGCGCACCTGCCCGCGCTGCGGGCGAACGATGCGGTACGCGTTGCCGACATACGAGAAGCGATGCGGCGGCTGGGCGTCGGCGAACCGGGTGGCGACCAGCCGCGCGATCGGGATGGTCATGTCCGAGCGCAGCGCGAGCAGCTCCCCGCGTTCGTCGAAGAAGCGATATGCCCCCACCCGGCTCCGGCCCTCGCCGCGCTGCAGGACCTCGTCGTACTCGAGCGTGGGCGTCGCCACCTGGCCGTAGCCGAAGCGCTCGAAGACGTCGATCAGCGTCGCCTGGAGCTCGCGAAGCTCGCGCATCTCGTCAGGCAGGATGTCCCGGGTGCCCGGGGGTATCGGGTGAATCATGAGCCGCCCATCATCCAGGGCTGGCCGTCCACAGGCTGCAAGCTTCTGGGCGAGGTCATCTGCACTAGGGTGATCGGCGGGGCACCACAAACCGGAGGAGTGGATTGCGATGGCAGTAGTTGTGATTCAAGAGTTCGAGGCCACGCGCGATGAGTACGAGCAGGTGGACGCGAAGATCGGCGACGCGCCGCCCGCAGGACTGATCCTTCACACCGTGTCCGATCTGGGGGGAGACAAATGGAAGCTGGTCGACGTCTGGGAGTCAGCCGAGAATTTCCAGACCTTCGTTCAGGACCAGCTGATCCCCGCGATCGCCGAGGTGAACCCGGACGCCCCACAGGCTCCGGAGCCCGAGATCCGCGAGGTACACACCCTGCTGAAGGGCTGAGCAGGACCGACCCGCTAAACCGACTGAAGGAGAAGACCGTATGGCCGTAATCATGGAGATGGAGATGCAGGTGACCCCGGACCAGTACGACGCCGTCGACGCGGCGATCAATCCCAAGGGAGATCCACCCGATGGGCTGCTCGCCCACAGTGCTCGTTTCGACGGCGACACGCTGAAGCTCCTCGACATCTGGGAGTCGGAGGAGGCGTTCGGCGCCTTTGCCGAGTCGCGGCTCGGCCCGGGAGTCGCCGATACGCTCGGGGACGACGCACCGGACGGCCCGCCCCAGCCCAAGTTCACAGATCTGCACAACGCCTACAGCGTCTGATCCAGAGCTAGGCCGGCACGCGTTCTGAGGCGACCCGCTCGATGCGGGCGCCCAGATCGCGTAGCCGCACATCGATCCGCTCGTAGCCGCGGTCGATCTGCGCGACGTTGCCGATCTCCGAGGTGCCCTGCGCGGCGAGCGCCGCGATGAGCATCGCCATGCCGGCGCGGATGTCCGGGCTCTCCAGTCGGGCGCCGTGAAGACGGCTCGGACCACTCACGACCGCCCTGTGCGGGTCGCTGAGGTGGATCCGAGCGCCCATCGCCACCAGCTTGTCGACGAAGAAAAGGCGGTTCTCGAACATCTTCTCGTGGATCACGATCGTCCCGTCCGCCTGCGTGGCGAGGGCGAGGGCGATCGAGGTGAGGTCGGCCGGGAAGGCGGGCCAGGGACCGTCGTCGATCTGAGGGATCGCCTCGCCGTGGTCGTCCCGAATGGTCAGCTTCTGCTCGGGGGGAACCATCAGGTTCCCTCCCTCCGCCATTGTCTGGAGCCCGATGCGACGGAAGTGGCGACGGATCCCCTCCAGGTCCTCAGGGATGATCCCGCGGATTCGCAGCTCGCCGCTGGTGGCGGCGGCGAGGGCCATGAAGCTCGCGACCTCGATGTGATCGGGACAGACGGAGTGCTCCCCGCCGCCGAGCTTCTTCTGCCCCCGGACGTTCATCACGTTGGAGCCGATCCCGTCTATCTCCGCGCCCATCTTGCAGAGCAGGCGCGCCAGGTCCTGGACATGGGGCTCACACGCCGCGTTGGCGATCGTCGTCGGCCCCTCGGTCAGGGCCGCGGCCAGGAGTGCGTTCTCGGTACCCATGACGGAGGGCTCGTCCATGAAGATGCGCGTCGCCGTGAGGCCGTTCTTCGGCGCCGAGAGCTCAATCCAGACGTCACCATCCACCTTGGCGCCCATGTCTCGGAAGGCGTCGAGGTGGGCGTCGAGACGTCGCCGGCCGATCGTGTCGCCACCGGGCGGCGGCATCTTCACCTCGCCGAAGCGGGCGAGCAGCGGTCCGGCGACCAGGAAGGAGGCACGAATTCGGCTGGCGAGCTCCTCGTCGACCTCGGTCCCGGAGATGCTGTCGGCCTGCAACTTGACCTCGTTGTCGCCCGTCCAAGCGACCTTGACGCCGAGCCGCTCGAGGAGGCCCAGCATCGACTGCACATCGCTGATATTCGGAACGTTCCGGACGACCAGCTCCTCGTCGGTGAGCAGGCAGGCGGCCAGGATCGGGAGCGCGGCATTCTTGTTGCCCGCTGGCACGATCTCTCCGGAGAGCGGAACGCCGCCCTGGATGATGAATTTCTCCATGGGCGCCTAGAGTAGCCAGCCTCATGGCGGAGGTCTCACGAGACGATGCATGGCAGCTCGTCACCGAGTGGATCGACTCGGGCTCGCTGCGAAAACACCTGCTCGGGGTCGAGGCGGCCATGCGCGCCTACGCCCGGAAGTGGGACGAGGACGAGGAGCTCTACGCCGTCACAGGCCTGGTCCACGACCTCGACTACGAGCGGTACCCGGACCTGGACACCGGACATCCCCGCTATGCGATCAAGGAGCTGGAGGAACGCGGCTACCCGCAGGAGGTGATCGACGCCGTCGCCGGCCACGCCGACTTCATGGGCGTGCCGCGCGAGACCCGGATGGCGAAGACGCTGTACGCGGTGGACGAGCTCTCGGGCTTCGTGGCCGCTTGCGCTCTCGTCCGCCCCACCGGCATCGAGGGCATGAAGCCCAAGTCGGTGAAGAAGAAGCTCAAGCAGCCCTCGTTCGCGGCCGCCGTGAACCGCGATGAGGTCCAGAGAGGAATCGACGAGCTCGGCGTCGATCACGACGAGCACATCGCGCTGGTCATCGAGGCGCTTGCCGAGCGTTCCGACGAATTGGGCCTTTGAGCCGCTGGCTCAAGATCACGCTGGGTCTGATCGGCGGGATCATCGTCCTGCTGCTGCTCAACGCGCTCGTGGTCTCCAACGCGACCAAGGCCGCCTACATCCGCGATCCGGGGGCGCACCTCATCGACACCTCCAGCGGGACGCTCCAGGTGCTGGATCAGGGCGACCCGCAGGGAAGCCCGATCGTCCTGCTCCACTGCGCGACCTGCTCGATGGACTGGTGGAACAACCTCGCCCCGCTGCTCGAGCCGGACCACCGCGTCATCCGCATCGATCTGCTCGGCATGGGCGGCTCGGACAAGCCCGGCTCCGGCTACTCGATCGAGAACCAGGCGAGCGCAGTCGCCGAAGCGCTCGCAAAGCTGCACGTGGTCGGCGCGACCGTGGTCGGACACTCGCTGGGCGGCAGCGTCGCGGTGGCCCTCGCGGGGGAGAGCCCGCAGCTGGCAACGCGGATCGTGATCATCGACCAGTCCCCCGAAGATGGCTTCGAGCACGAGTCGCTCGGCGAGCACCTGACCATGTGGCCCGTGGTCGGGCAGGCAATCGCCCGGCTGGCGCAGATCGCTCCAACCTCGGTCGTTCGCAGCGAATACGACCAGGCCTTCGCTCCCGGCTACAACATCTCGAGCGGCTTCGACAACCCCGACCAGCCCGTCGACGACCTCCGAGCGATGACGTACACGGCGGTCAAGGACACCGTCAACGCTGAGCAGGACTACGTCGATCACGGCCCTCTCGACCAGCGCCTCGAGGCGCTGCATGTCCCGGTCCTGGTCATCTTCGGCGCCGAGGATCAGATCTACGACGCACAGGCGGCGATCGCCCGCTACCGGCAGGTGCCGGGCGCCCAGACGCACCTGATCCCCGGTGCCGGTCATTCCCCCAACGTCGAGAAGCCGGATCTCGTCGCGCCGCTGATCCTGGCGTTCGCGAAGCCGCCGCCGGTTCCGAAGGCGCCCGCAAAGAAGAAGACCGCCCCCAAGAAGGCCCCTGCGAAGAAGCGGGGAGCGAAGCGGACGGCCCAGAAATAGCGAGAAGGCCCGGTTTCCCGGGCCTTCCCTAAGAACAAGGTTTCCCTTGTTCCAGTGGTAAGCACCCTACGCCTTGCAACAGCGAAGTCAAGAGCATGTCAACGGACGTTCTCGCAATCTGCGGAGATTCAACGCACAGGGCCGGTGATCACGGAGCTGCCCGGCGAAACTGGCGCCTTACTCGCCATGGGTGAATAACTCGCCAGAAGGGCTGCTTTGCATGGAAAGCAGCGGATTGTCGCGCGGCTGCTACGGCCGGCGAACCACCAGCTGCGATTGAGGCTCGCTGAATGGGCGCACCGAGACCGTGACTGAACCTGGATCGCGAAGGACCCAGCCCCCAGGCCACCAGGTTCGCGGCTGATCGCGACACGGAACGAAGCGGATTGCCGCGTATGGCCCCCCTCCGAAGGGAACGCCAGCGACCAGACCGGCACGGGCGCGATCCGCCGGTGAGATCACTACCTCGATCGGCTCTCTGCCTTGCACGACGAATGGTGTCTTGGTCACCAGGATCCGGCCATCGACGTGCCGCTGCTGGAGTCCAGAAAAAAACGCAACTGGGGTTTTCTGAGCCGTTCGGAAGTCACGTCCAGTTCCGTAGACGCCGAACTGCCCCGCCGCAGTTGCGTCCCGGCGCCAGGCGCCTGCGCCCGCCCCACCCATCGCGCCCCGGCAGCCCGTGGACACGCTGCCCTGGGCGATGGTCGGCGTGTCGACCGACTGCTTGTCTGATCCGCCGCCACACCCAGCAAGGGTGAAACACAGGAGCACTGCGATGCTCAAGCGCCCACGTGCCACAGCGCGATTCTACGTAGCTGCATTGGGCGAGAAGCGGCGCCTCCTTACGAATCACTTGAAGCGGCGGCACTAGCCTCGCTTCATGCAGATCACTCGCGCCTTGTCAGCGCCGTTTCGCGCCGCGGGCAGACTCGTGACTGGGCTTGCTCGTCGTGTGACCGGACGCAGCTAATTTGGGAAGAGGATCCGCTTGTCGATCGTCTCCTCGCCGTCTGGGTCCAGGAGGATGGCCTCGACGTAGCGTCACTCACAAATGGGCGCTAAGTCGAGATCCCCGTCAAACCCGGCCCGGCATAAACCCAAACGCAGGCGGCCGGAGGGGAACGCCTCAATGGCGCCCCCCTCGCAATACGGACACTGATCGTCTGCTCTGCGTCAATCGTAGAACTCGACGTAGAACGGTGTTGGAGGGTAGGTGCCAGCGTTTGGATTGGATATTTGGACCGCGGCCTGAGCGCCGAAAATCGAATCGCTGGCGCAAAGCCCGGCGGGATCGCCCAAAGCCGCCTCCGCCACCTCGAACGCGTTGCCGGCGACATTGTTCGCCGTGGCCTCCACGTGCTTGGGCGTAAAGCCGAGTCCGTGGAAGCAATAAAAGCCACCGATCCCTCTGGTGATGTTGGCGCTACTGATCCCCCGGGAGTTGCCAGTGACCGTGCCGTCGGAGTTGACCTCCGCGAACGCCAGCGGCTCATGGGCGACAGCGGCCGAATCCGCCGAGCTGGCGCTGGGAACCTTCCCGAGAGCCGACAACTTCACCTGCGTTCCGGTTATCGTCTGCTTCTTGATCCGGTTGCCGGGCTCGGAGTTCTTCTTAATCTGCGTTCCGCTGATCTTGCCGGCCGCATAAACCGTCCCGCTGCTGCCTCCTTCAGGAAGCTGAGGTCGGCAGACCACTGCCTGTGCCCTGCCGCTTGTATCGAGGGCTCCATCCTCTCAACACCGGGTGCGCGTCGTCAATGGACACAGCAAGCAGAGCGGTGTGTGCCCATCGAACACGAAGTCGGAGACCTGTTCACACTGCGACGGCAAAATCGTGCGCTACGACTCCTACTGGAACCGCGCCGAGGCCCTCGAAGCTGCCGGGCTGCCGGAGTAGCCGCTTTGGACGAGAAGCAGCGGTCTTGAAACGGGTCCGCGAAAAGCGAAACGACCCGGTTTCCCGGGCCGTCTCTGTTTGAACTGACCTGACTGACCTTTCGATCAACCCGTCTTGCTCAAGTGCGAGCACCCTACAGTCTGAAACAGCCGCGTCAATGGGGTGCAAACGCGAGATCCCGCGTTTTGCGGCGATCTGCTGAATCAGGCTCGATCCGGAATTTCGCAAACTGCCGGAACTCGATCCGGACTATTGCCAACGCCCGCCTGCCTTCGCCCATGCGGTCATGTGGTCGACGGAGCAGAACGCATCCGCGACTCGGTGCTCCCCGCGGTGCCGGACGAGCAGGACGTGGGTATCGGTGAGCTCGGCCTCGCAGTGGGAGCAGCGGGTCACGCCCTCATCGAGAGACGGCGGCTCGGTCAACGTGCCCGCGTCCCAGTGCGCACCCTGGATCGACCAGGGGATCACGTGCTCGAGCCGGCAGAACACCGCGCGCCGCTCCCCGGCCGGTTCGTAGGCGCGGAAGCCGTCGTTGGGCTCCACCTCGTTCCCGCACCAGGCGCAGGGCTCCAGGTCCATGTCAGTAGCCTCGCACTCGATGGCCGGGCTGCGCATAGTCGTGCTCGAAGGCGATCAGACCGGGCAGGAGCTGCTCGACCAGGCCCTGCGCGTGATCGCGCCCGACGCCATCGGCCTTGAGATCGAGCTGGAGCGCTTCGACCTCTCTCTGGAGAACCGGCGCCGTACGGAGAACGAGGTCTGCACCGAGGCCGCTCAGGCGATGGTGGAGGCCGGCTTCGGGATCAAGGCGGCGACGATCACCCCCGAGGGTGCCGATGACGTCGGCAGCCCGAACCGCCTGATCCGCGAGGCGATCGACGGCAAGGTGATTGTCCGGACCGGCCGCCGGATTCCCGGCGTCAGCCCGGTGGCCGGCGTCCACCACCCGATCTCGGTTGTCCGCATGGCGGTCGAGGACGCCTATGGGGCCGAGGAGTCCCGCCGCGCCGAGAACGGTGACGAGATCGCCCAGCGCACCGAGGTGATCCACCGCTCGATCTGCCGCGCTGTCGCCGAGTACGCGTTCCGGACCGCCGTGGAGATCCGGGGCCGCGTCTTCGGCGGGCCGAAGTGGACGGTCAGCCCGGTCTACGAAGGAATGCTGAAGGAGGAGATGGACGCGGCCGCCGAGCGCCATCCTGAGGTCGCCTACGAGCCGCTCCTGATCGACGCCACCTACGCCGGACTACTTACCGGGCGGGCCGATGCGCCGCTGGTGATCCCGAGCCTCAACCGGGACGGCGACCTGCTCTCCGACTTCGTACTGCCGCTCTTCGGCTCGATCGCCGGCGCCGAATCCGTCCTGCTCGCGCTTGACGACGAGCTGAGGGTGCGCGTGGCGATGAGCGAGGCCCCGCACGGGACCGCTCCCGCCCTGCAGGGCAAGGACATCGCCAATCCGATGGGCATGATCCTGGCGGCGGCCGCGGTGCTCCACTACGCCGGTGTCGCAGGCGTTGAGGACGCCGACCGCGCCTCCCGGGCCATCTATGACGCCGTCCTCGACGCCGCTGCCGCGGGAATCCGCACCCCCGACCTGAAGGGCCACGCGAGCACGACCGAGTTCACCGACGCGGTGATCGAACGACTCAGATGACGGGCTCGGTACTCGTCGGGCCGGTCGGCTCGGTGTCGACCACGCGCCGCCATTCCCTGATGTGCCCGTCCTGGATCACGAAGGCGGTCTTGGCCGCGTCGCCTACGCCGTTGCCGCACCGGCCAGGGCCGGGGCGCTCGGTGAGCACGAATGTCGCGATCGTGTACCTGCCGGACCTGCTCGCCGCGGTCAGCCTCGCCCCGCACGGCAGGGACTGATTGAACGTCTCGATCTGCCGCCGGTTCGTGAGCTGGAGGAGCGGAGAGCCATTCTGAACGAAGCTGGGGATTGCGAACTTGTCGCTGGCCGCGGAGATGTCGCCGGCGCGCAGCTCGTCGGCCCAGCTCTTGATCACCTGGACAGCGTCCGCGTTGGCGTTGCCGGCCACGCTGCTGGTCTGCTTCGAAGAGGAGCCGCAGCCGGGTAGCACGGCGACGCACAGCGCCGCAGCAGCAATCGCAATCGCTCTAGTGGTCGTCGTCCCGCTCCGAGCGCTGGCGTTCGGCCAATTTCCGCTCGAGATAGGCGGACTTGGCAGCGCGGCGGCGATGCTGACGCTCCTCCTCCGGTGTAAGCGAATCGGGGATCGCTTCGTGCTCCTCAGTCGCACGCTCTTCTTGGGCGCGACGAAGCTCTTCAGTTGTCGGTTCACGCTTCGACATACGAGGAGATTAGCCCCGCGGTTTCCTTGACTCTCCCGCGCGGGTATACGAACATACGTTCGATGCCCGTCACCTGTGCCCTGATCCCCCGTTTCCGGCTGATCGCAGCCGTTCAAGACAGGGGGATCCTGGGACGCCCCGCCGCGCTGGCCCCTGAGCCGGGCGCCGCGCAGCTGATCGGGGAGGTCACAGAATCGGCGGAGAGGTTCGGGCTGCGGGCCGGGATGAGGATGGGCGAGGCGCTCTCGCGCAGTCCCGAGCTTGCCCTGATCCCGCCGGATCCTGAGCGGGCTGAGCGCTCCTGGGAGGAGGCGCTGCGGCTGTTGGAGGGAATCGGCGCGCAGGTCGAGTCCGGCCGCGCGGGCGAGGCCTTCTTTGAGGCCGGCGGATTGGACCGGCTCTGGGGCGGGATCGAGGGGGTGTTGAGGCGCGTGCGCCAGCAGCTCGGCAAATCGGTCCGGCTCGGAGCTGGTTCCGGGCGCTTCTGTTCCTTTGTGGCGGCAACGGGCTCCTCCGGCATAGTTCCGGATGGGAAGGCAGGCGAGTTTCTCGAGCCGCTGCCGGTCTCACTGCTCTGCGGACGTCTGGGTGAGGACGGCGAGGACCTCCCGAACGAGCTCGAGAGGCTCGGGATCTCCACCCTCGGTCGGCTCGCGGGACTGCCGCGGGATGCGGTCGCCGACCGTTTCGGGCGCCTCGGCCTGCGCGCCCGGCGACTGGCTCGGGGCGAGGACGACCCGTTGCGCCCGAGGCCCGTGCGCGAGGCGATCGCGGTCGAGCTGGAGCTGCCCGAGGCTGTCTCCGGCCAGCAGCTCGAGAGGTCGCTCGAGCTGCTCATCGCCCGTTTGCTCGCTCATGGTGCCCGGCGCGGCCGGTCGCTGCGGACGCTGAGCCTCTCCGCCCGTCTGGCCGCCGGCGGTGGCTGGCGGCGCCAGGTTGCACTCCGCCGCGCCAGCGCGGACCGCTCCCGGCTCGCAGACGCCCTCCTCCCCCACCTCACCCTGCTTCCCGCCCCGGCGGCAACGCTCCGGCTGGAGGCGGTGGCGCTCGGCCCCGAGACCGGCGAGCAGCTCTCCCTCTCCAGCCCGGAGGAGGAGCGGCGCAGGCGGATCACCGAGGCCGTCAGCCAGACCCGCTCGGCCGCCGGCGCCGACTCGCTGATGAGGGTGCTCGAGGTTGACCCGGAGTCGCGTGTCCCCGAGCGCCGTGAGGTGCTCATGCCATTCCCTGAAGAGCCTTGATGCGGCCAGGCCGCGTCAACAAACCCTGGCCGGTGCCGGTCCAGGTCGACTCCGATGGGACGCCCAAGGCGATCGGCCGCCTCGCGGTGGAGTCCGTCCGCGAGGAATGGCTGGTCGAGGATGGCTGGTGGACGAAGAAACCCCTGCAAAGACGCTATTTCGAGCTGGTGCTCTCCGACGGCAGCGACGTCGTCGTCTTCGCTGAGCCGGATGGCCGCTGGTTCAGACAGCGGGATTAGATGCCGTACACCGAGCTCCACTGCCACTCGGCGTACTCCTTCCTTGACGGCGCCTCCGACCCCGCTGAGCTGGCGGCCACCGCGGCCAGCCTCGGCCACGAAGCGCTGGCGCTGACCGACCACGACAACGTCTGCGGGGCGATGGAGTTCGCGCACGCCTGCAAGGGGGTGGGCGTCCGGCCGATCATCGGCTGCGAGCTGACCGTGGAGGTGCCGCGGCGGATGCCGCGCCCGGTCCACGTCACGCTTCTGGTGGAGAACGCGCGTGGCTGGGCCAGCCTCTGCCGGCTGATCACCGAAGCCCACCGCGGCACCAGGGAGGGGGCGGGAATGCGAGATCCTCTTCCTCCCTCGATCGAGATCGACGAGCTCGAGCGCCACACCGAGGGGCTGGTCTGCCTCTCCGGTTGCGCCCGAGACGGCGCCGTGGCCGGCAGCTGGGAGCGAGGCGATCCGGCCGGGGCTGCCTACCTGGCCCGCCGGCTGCTGCGCGCCTTCGGCCCGGACCACTTCCGGATCGAGTTGCAGCGGCCGCTCTGGCGACACGATCGCTCGCGCAACCGCTGGCTCTCCTCTCTGGCGGAGCGACTCGGTGTCCCGGCGGTCGCGACGGGCGACGCCCATGCACACGACCGCTCGCGCCTTCGCCTCCAGGACGCGATGGTGGCGGTGCGGCTCGGGGCGACCCTGGACGAGACGGAGGCCATGCGCCGCGGAAACTCCACCTCCGCCCTGCTCTCGGTGGAGCGAACCGCCGCGCGCTTCCGCGACAACCCCGAGGCCGTCGGCGAGACGGAGCGGCTCGCCGAGCGATTGCGCTTCGACCTCACGAAGGAGGTCGGCTACAGCTATCCCGGCGCGGAGGACAGGGGCGCCGATCGTCGTCTCGCGGAGCTCTGCCGTCTTCGCCTGGTCCATCGCTACGAGGGGACGCCGCATCGCGCCGAGGCCGAGAGGCGCCTGGACGAGGAGCTGGCACTGATCAGGCAACTGCGGCTCTCGGGCTTTTTCCTGCTCCACCAGGACATGCTGGAGCTCGCCCGCGAGGTGGCGGCGGAGGTGCGTGGCCCGGAGTCCGCCAGGCGGCTGCTGCCGCCGGGGCGCGGTCGCGGCTCCAGCGTCAGCTCACTCGTCTGCTACCTGACGGGCCTCTCGCACATCGACCCGGTCAAGAATGACCTCTTCCTGGGCCGTTTCCTGAACGAGGAGCTCACCGAGGTCCCGGACATCGATCTCGATTTCCCTCGGGACATTCGCGAGAAGCTGATCCCGCGAGTCCACGAGCGCTATGGGCCGGAGCGCTCGGCGCTGGTCGCCTCCTTCGCCACATACAAGGCGCGCGGCTCCATCCGCGACCTCGGCAAGGCGCTGGGACTGCCGCTCGGCGAAGTCGAGCGCTTCGCCCGTGCCGTGGACGTCTACGAGGCCAGCCAGAACGCCGGTGCCCGGATGGAGGAGACGCTGGGCAAGCTGCGCGCCCGCTCCCCCCGCTGGCGGGCGCTCGCCGAGTTGCTTCCGGAGATAGCGGGCCTCCCCCGCCACATCTCGCAGCATCCCGGCGGCATGGTGATCTCGACCATGCCGCTGATCGAGCTCTGCCCGGTTCAGCCGGCCGCGATGGAGGGTCGCCAGATCGTGCAGTGGGACAAGGATTCATGCGCGGATGCAGGCTTTTTGAAGATCGATCTGCTGGGTCTGGGAATGCTCTCCGCGGTCGAGCGCTGCGTCGACGAGATCGCGCGCACCCGCGGCGAGCGGATCGACCTCTCCCACGTTCCGCTCGATGACGACGAGGTCTGGAGCGCGATCCAGCGCGCCGAGACCACCGGCGTCTTCCAGATCGAGAGCCGGGCACAGATGCAGATGCTCCCACGGACGCTGCCGGAGGACCTCGATGACCTGACCGTGCAGGTCGCGCTGGTGCGGCCCGGGCCGATCCAGGGCGGGGCCGTCCACCCCTACATCGAGCGGCGCAAGGCGCTGCGCGCGGACCCCTCCTATGAAGTTCCGTACGAGCACCCGTCGCTGGAGCCGGTGCTGGAGGACACCCTCGGGGCGATCGTCTTCCAGGACCAGGTGCTCGAGGTGTCGATGGCGCTCGCCGGCTTCTCCGTCGGCGAGGCGGAGGGCCTGCGACGGGCGATGAGCCGCAAGCGCTCGCAGGCGGCGATGGAGCGCTATCGCGAGCGATTCATCGAGGGCGCGATCGACCGCGGCGTCTCGCGCGAGGTGGCGGAGCGGGTCTTCGGCCAGATCGAGGGCTTCTCCGGCTTCGGCTTCCCCAAGTCCCACTCCGCCGCCTTCGGCCTGCTCGCCTACCAGTCGATGTGGCTGCGGGTTCACTACGGCCCGGAGCTGCTCTGCGCGCTGCTCAACGAGCAGCCGATGGGCTTCTACCCGCCGGACGCGCTGGTCCACGAGGCGCAGCGGCGCGGCCTCGAGATCCTCTCCCCGGACGTCAACGTCAGCGAGCTGGACTGCCAAGTGGAGACGACCGGTGCCGCCGCCGGCTCGGCGGGCAACCCGCCGGTCCGGATCGGCCTCGGCTACGTGGCCGAGGTGCCCGATGTCGACGCCCAGGCGGTGATCGACGAGCGCCGGCGCGGAGGCTCCTACCGGAGCATCTCGGACCTCGCGGGCCGCTCGGGCGCGGGCGCCGCGTCCCTGCAGCGGTTCGCCTGGGCGGGCGCCTGCGACGGGCTCGTCCAGGCCGGGCACGCGATTCCGGCCGACCCGGACGACGAGCTGCGGCGGCCTGCGCTCTGGGAGGTCGGTGGCTCGGCTCGGGCCGCTCGCACCGACGACGGTGCTCAGCTCGCCCTGCCGCTCGACGGCTCCCCCACCCCGCCGCTGCCACAGCTGGGGCCATGGGAGCGGATCGTGGCGGACTACCGAACGACCGGAATGACCCTGGGCCGCCACCCGATGGAGCTGATCAGGGAAAACCTGACCCCCGATGTGCTCTCCAGCGATGGCATCGGCCGGACGCGCGACGGCGCTCGTGTGAAGGTCGCGGGGATGGTCGTCGCCCGCCAGCGCCCGTCGACCGCCAACGGCGTCGTCTTCATGCTGCTCGAGGACGAGCGGGGCACGATCAACCTGATCATCCCTCCCCCGGTCGTGGAGCGCTGCCGCCTGGCCGTGAGGACCTCCAGCTTCGTGCTGGCCGCCGGCAAGCTCGAGCACCGGGAGGGCACCACCAACGTCGTCGTGACCCGGATCGACCGCCTCAGCACGGACGAGCTGCCGCCCCCGCGGATCCGCGAACTGGAAGCGCCCGTGCACAAGGAGACCGGAAGAGCTCCCGATCACGAGCCCGTGATGGCTGGTCCATCGGCTGTCGGCCTCTCCAAGCGCGGTTTCGACGGGGTACGCGAGGCCGCCATGGCGGAGCTGGCCGCCTCCCTCCCAGCCCCGCACAGCTTCGGGCGCCGTGGGCGCTAGAGCGACCTGATCGCCGCGACGATCTCGTAGAGGTCTCCCCTCTCGTAGAGATGCCCGTTGCCGTCGAGCGGCCGGATCGTGGCGTCCGGCAGCCGCTCCGCGTAGCGCTCGAGGCTCGAGAACGGGATTTCCTCGTCGTCGCGGCTGTGGAAGAGGACGGCCGGCGGCAGCCGCGGACCCTCGGCCGGCCAGCTCTCCGGCAGGGCCCACTCCTCCTCCCAGTCGCTCGTTCCCCAGTACGGGGCGGCGGCGGTGACCAGGCCCGCAACCTTCTCGCCGAAGCCCACCTCGGCGCAGTACTTGAGCGCGACGGAGCCGCCCAGAGAGTGACCGAAGACGATCACCTTGCCCTCCAGCCCATCGAGCTCCGCCGAGAGGCGATCCCGCCACGGCTCGTAGTGCGGCTCGTCCTCGGTGCCCGGCATCACCGGGAAGAGGACCTCGAAGTCCCCTCCCAGCTCGTCCCGCAGGCGACGGATGAGCGGCTCGCTGCCCTCGCCTGGCCCCTGCGGTCCGGAGCTGTGAACGACCAGCACCGTGCCGGTCATGGCTAGCCGAGGCCGGGCTTGGTGACCATGAAGTAGATCGCCGCGATCAGCAGGATCCCCATGATCGAGCCGACGATCCCCTCGGCGCGGCCCAGCCGCTGATAGGTGTCCGGCAGGTCGGAGAGCTTGAGCTCCTTGTCGCCGGCGCCGGCGATCGCCTTCTCGATGATCGGCAGCAGCTTCCGGTCCGCCGGGATGAAGAAGAAGACGTTGACCAGGAAGAGGACGACGAGGATGGTGATCGTCGCGCTGAGCCAGAAGTTGCCGTAGTCGAAGTTGTACTTGTCCACCTGGTAGACGCCGGTGGCGGCGACCACGATGATGGCCGGGAGCGCGAAGAACTGGTTGATGACCAGTTGAAGGCGATGCACGTAGGGCAGGTTCCGAACTCCCGTCTTCATCGCGACCGGGAACATCACCGATTCGGAGAACGTCGACCCGAAGCCGACGACCACCGCGGTGATGTGGAGAAAGATCGAGAACTCGACATTCGTGACTGCAAGTGGCATCCGGGGCCCCCTTTGGTTGTGGGCGGCAACATATCCGTCCGCGCGGGCGCTGCAACTTCCCCTGCAAATGGGCTGGTTCCGTCCGAGGCCATCCATAGCTTCCCGCTCATGGGAAAGCTCATTGACATAAGAGAACGGCTGCTCGACGCGGCCGATCTGGTGATCGATTTCACGACCCTCGGCGAGTACGGCATCGAGCCCGAGCCCGTTCGCGACTGCGAGCGGCGGCCGATCGGCCTCGCCTCCGGGTCACCGCACCACCTGCACGACCGCAACGGCGCGCAGGACCGGGTCGCCGCCTAGCATCAGGCGGCGGCTGCTCCGCTCCGCGCCGCCTAGTCCGCTTCGCCGCGGTCGATCGCCCCGAGCATCTCGCGTCCGACCTCGATCGCACGGCCGAGCGCAGGCGGATCCAGGTTCTCCACGGTGTCCGTAGGCGAGTGGTAGTTCGGGATCGTCTCGTCCTGTGTGCTGAAGGTGATCGCGCGGCCCCCCCGAGCCATCAGCGGGGTCGTGTCGTAGGTGAGGCCGCCGTTGTGGTTCGTGCCCTCCAGGCCGAGTTCGGGCCGGCGCTTCGAGATCTCCTGCGCGATGTGCGCCAGGTGGGCGTCCGCAGGCCACTTGTTGACCACGCCCTCTTGGCGGAGAAAGCGAAGGGTGGCGGGAGCGCCGACGCCGTCGAAGTTGAGAAAAGTCCAGGAGCGCCAGTCCGGCTGTGTTGCCTCCAGCTCACGGACGAAGGCGTCTGCGCCGAGGAGGCCGGCCTCCTCGGCGCCGGTGAACAGGCAGATGACGCGAGTCGACGCCGGCGGGACGGCGTTGAGCTCGCCCGCGAGGGTCGCGACGGCGGCCACGCCCGTGGCGTTGTCGTTGGCGCCCGGGACGTCGACACCGCGTAGCTCGCGCTCGATCAGGAGCCCGAGACCCACGAGCAGCACGCCGTAGGCCGCTGAGCGCAGGCGCCTCCCGGCCGGAAGACGCCGGAGGAGCGGGCCAGCCACAGCAATGCCGAACGCCGCCCCCTGTGTCGCGATCCAGGCGTGTAGGAAGGGGAGGAAACGGCGATGGAACATCAGGCCGCTGCGCGAGCTGTCCAGGTGGCAGACCAGGCAGACCGTGCGCTGGGCGGGCTCGCGCGGCTCGATCGTCGCGACCAGGTTGCGGCTGGGGCTCTTGGCCAGGGCCCGCGTCACGGGCCGGTTGACGAGGCCGTCCTCGGCTGAAATCAGGGCGGCGCCCGCCGCGGCAAGGGCCGATGCGACCATGGGACGCGTTTTCGCGACCGGCAGCCCGAGGAGCGCCACGCCGAGCGGGACTCCATACGGCAGGGCAAACGTGGAGTAGCCCTCGAACGGCCGCTGCTCGACTTTGATCCCCTGCTTCGAGAGGCGGTCGCCCACCAGCTCCGCCGCACGGCGTTCCGCCGGACCGGTGGGGCGACGCGGGCCGACCTCGTCCGCGAGCAGGCGCACCCACTCGAGCGCGGCTTCGTGAGCAAGCGCGGTGTCGGTGGCCGTGCTCATCGCCCTGAGCATATGGACACAAAAAAAGAGCCGCCCCTAAGGGCGGCTCTAGAAAAGACCGGCGGCGACCTACTCTCCCAGGAGGTTGCCCTCCAAGTACCATCGGCGCTGAGAGGCTTAACGGCTCTGTTCGGAATGGGAAGAGGTGTTTCCCTCTCGCTATCTCGCCACCGAAAAGGTTAGAGACGGCCCCCGTGGAGCTTGAAAACCGCACTAGGCCGGAAAGAAGCAGAAAAAAAATCCGTCAAGCCCTCGACCCATTAGTACCGGTCTGCTGATCGCATTGCTGCGATTGCACAGCCGGCCTATCGACCTGGTGGTCTACCAGGGGTCTTACTCCCTCAAGGGGATGGGAGAGCTCATCTCGAGGCTGGCTTCGCGCTTAGATGCTTTCAGCGCTTATCCGTGCCGCGCGTAGCTAACCAGCAGTGCTCTTGGCAGAACAACTGGTACACCAGAGGCGCGTTCATCCCGGTCCTCTCGTACTAGGGACGACTCCTCTCAACTCTCCAACGCCCACAGAAGATAGGGACCGAACTGTCTCACGACGTTCTGAACCCAGCTCGCGTGCCGCTTTAATGGGCGAACAGCCCAACCCTTGGGACCTGCTCCAGCCCCAGGATGCGACGAGCCGACATCGAGGTGCCAAACCGCGCCGTCGATATGGACTCTTGGGCGCGATAAGCCTGTTATCCCCGGAGTACCTTTTATCCGTTGAGCGGCCGCAATTCCACATTCCACGGCCGGATCACTAAGCCCAACTTTCGTTCCTGCTCGACCCGTCGGTCTCGCAGTCAAGCTCCCTTGTTGCCTTTACACTCTGCGCACGATTTCCAACCGTGCTGAGGGAACCTTTGGGCGCCTCCGTTACATTTTAGGAGGCGACCGCCCCAGTCAAACTGCCCACCTGACACTGTTCACGCCCCGGATAACGGAAGCGTGTTAGAAGCCCAAAACACCAAGGGTGGTATCTCAAGGTTGGCTCCCCAACGGCCGAAGCCGAAGGTTCATAGCCTCCCACCTATCCTGAGCGAGATATTCCGAACTCCAATATCAAGTTGCAGTAAAGGTTCACGGGGTCTTTCCGTCTTTCTGCGGGTACTCGGTATCTTCACCGAGACTCTAATTTCACCGAGCCTATCGTTGAGACAGCGTCCATCTCGTTGCGCCATTCGTGCAGGTCGGAACTTACCCGACAAGGAATTTCGCTACCTTAGGACCGTTATAGTTACGGCCGCCGTTTACCGGGGCTTAGCTTTGCTGCTTCGCCACCGAAGTGGCTAACAACGCCGCGTAACCTTCCGGCACCGGGCAGGCGTCAGCCCCTATACGTCGTCTTACGACTTAGCAGAGGCCTGTGTTTTTGGTAAACAGTCGGATGGACCTTTTCACTGCGGCCCCCTCGGGCTCCACTCGTAAGAGCTTCACCCTACCGGGGCGCCCCTTCTCGCGAACTTACGGGGCGAATTTGCCGAGTTCCTTAACGATAGTTAGCTCGCTCACCTCAGTATTCTCTACCTGTCCACCTGTGTCGGTTGTAGGTACGGGCACGTATGTCCTGCCTAGAGGTTTTTCTCGGAGGCATGGCTTCAGGGACTGGCCGGCGATCAAGCCAGCTGGCATCGCACCTCGCCGTAACGCCGCGGCGGATTTGCCTACCGCGACTGGCTACGTACTTGCCCCAGGACGACCATCGCCTGGGTTCCCTTAGCCTTCCCCGTCACCCCATCGGTCATAGCGGACACGACGTGGTACAGGAATATCAACCTGTTGGCCATCGGCTACGCCTTTCGGCCTCGCCTTAGGTCCCGACTGACCCTGAGCAGACGAACTTTACTCAGGAAACCTTGGACAATCGGTGAAGGGGATTCTCACCCCTTTCTCGTTACTCATGCCGGCATTCTCACTTCCGGCTCCTCCACGACGGCTTTCGCCCCCGCTTCACAGGCACCGGAACGCTCTCCTACCGCTCTTTCGAGCTCACAGCTTCGGAGGGTGGCTTGAGCCCCGTTGAATTCTCCGCGCCCGAACACTTGACCAGTGAGCTGTTACGCACTCTTTCAAGGAATGGCTGCTTCTAAGCCAACCTCTTGGTTGTCTCGGCATTCGGACATCGTTCTCCACTTAGCCACCACTTAGGGTCCTTAGCTGGTGATCTGGGTTGTTCCCCTCTCGCGTACGAAGTTTATCCCCCGCACACTGACTCCCGGGTTTAACGTAACGGTCTTCGGAGTTTGCCTGAAGTCGGTAACCTGGTAGGGCCCCTAGTCCAAGCAGTGCTCTACGGCCGAAACGCATATAGCCCGAGGCTATACCTAAATATATTTCGGAGAGAACCAGATATCTCCTGGCTTGATTAGCCTTTCACTCCGATCCACAGGTCATCCGCCCAGTTTTCAACCTAGGTCGGTTCGGCCCTCCACGAAGTCTTACCTCCGCTTCAGCCTGCCCATGGATAGCTCGCCAGGTTTCGGGTCTAGCGCGCATGACTGTGTCGCCCTATTCAGACTCGCTTTCGCTGCGGCTCCGTTCATCACTTAACCTTGCCATACACGACTAACTCGCCGGCCCGTTATGCAAAAAGTACGCCGTCACCCCGAAGGGCTCCGACCACTTGTAGGCACGCGGTTTCAGGTACTATTTCACTCCCCTTCAGGGGTGCTTTTCACCTTTCCCTCACGGTACTAGTTCACTATCGGTCACCAGGGAGTACTTAGCCTTGGAGGGTGGTCCCCCCGGATTCAGACCGCGTTTCACGGGTGCGGTCCTACTCAGGAACTCGATCGGCAGGTCAGCGTGCTTTCGTCTACGGGACGATTGCCCTCTGTGGTGCGAGGTTCCACTCGCTTCGACTAACACCTGACTTGGTAACTGCCGCCGGATCGGACACGATCCGGACACGAGTCCTACAACCCCAAACAGGCAACGCGTGTCCGCTTGCACCTGCTCGGTTTAGGCTGATCCCCTTTCGCTCGCCACTACTCGGGGAGTCTCGGTTGATTTCCTTTCGTCGGGGTACTGAGATGTGTCAGTTCTCCCGCTTACCTCCCAGGACCTATGTATTCAGTCCTGGGTGACGCCGCATTACCGGCGCCGGGTTTTCCCATTCGGAGATCCACGGGTCAAAGGCTGTTCAGCGCCTCACCGTGGCTTATCGCAGCCGTCCACGTCCTTCTTCGTCTCCTGGTGCCAAGGCATCCACCGTGTGCCCTTAGTATCTTGACGGTGAGCTGCTCGAACGCTGAGTGCGCTCGAGCTCGGCTTCTTACCTTTATGCGCCTCCCCGATGTCAATGGGAGACGCAAGAGTCCTCCTCTGATCGAGGAGAACTCGGCCTAGTGCAGTTTTCAAGGTCCACGGAGGCGCCCGGACGGGGGTCTCCCGCCGGCGTCTCTGAAAACTGAGCAGCGCAAAGGACGCTCGAGAGCGTCCAGTTCAAGCCCGGTCGACGTTTCTAGGTCTCCCTAGAAAGGAGGTGATCCAGCCGCAGCTTCCGCTACGGCTACCTTGTTACGACTTCACCCCAATCACAAGCCCCACCTTCGACGGCTCCCTCCCGTAAGGGTTAGGACACCGGCTTCGGGTGTTGCCTGCTTTCGTGGTGTGACGGGCGGTGTGTACAAGGCCCGGGAACGTATTCACCGCGGCGTTGCTGATCCGCGATTACTAGCAACTCCACCTTCATGGAGGCGAATTGCAGCCTCCAATCCGAACCGAGACCGACTTTTTGGGATTCGCTCCACCTCGCGGTATCGCAACCCTCTGTATCGGCCAATGTAGCACGTGTGTAGCCCTGGACATAAGGGGCATGATGACTTGACGTCATCCCCACCTTCCTCCGGTTTGTCACCGGCAGTCTCCTATGAGTCCCCAACTTAATGCTGGCAACATAGGACGGGGGTTGCGCTCGTTGCGGGACTTAACCCAACATCTCACGACACGAGCTGACGACAGCCATGCACCACCTGTGTAACTGTCCCGAAGGAAGACCGTGTTTCCACGGCTGTCAGAAACATGTCAAGCCCAGGTAAGGTTCTTCGCGTTGCATCGAATTAAACCACATGCTCCGCTGCTTGTGCGGGCCCCCGTCAATTCCTTTGAGTTTTAGCCTTGCGGCCGTACTCCCCAGGCGGGGCACTTAATGCGTTAGCGCCGGCACGGGAGGAGTCGACACCTCCCACACCTAGTGCCCATCGTTTACGGCGTGGACTACCAGGGTATCTAATCCTGTTCGCTCCCCACGCTTTCGCGCCTTAGCGTCAGTTCCGTCCCAGCGAGCTGCCTTCGCCGTTGGTGTTCTTCCTGATATCTGCGCATTCCACCGCTACACCAGGAGTTCCACTCGCCTCTTCCGGACTCTAGCCCGGCAGTATCCGCTGACATTCAAAGGTTGAGCCTTTGACTTTCACAGCGGACTTACCGGGCCGCCTACGCGCGCTTTACGCCCAATGATTCCGGACAACGCTAGCCCCCTACGTATTACCGCGGCTGCTGGCACGTAGTTAGCCGGGGCTTCTTCTGGAGGTACCGTCAGTCCAGGACGCTATTCGCGCCTGAACCTTCGTCCCTCCTGAAAGAGGTTTACAACCCGAAAGCCTTCTTCCCTCACGCGGCGTTGCTGCGTCACGCTTTCGCGCATTGCGCAAGATTCCCCACTGCTGCCTCCCGTAGGAGTCTGGGCCGTGTCTCAGTCCCAGTGTGGCTGATCGTCCTCTCAGACCAGCTACCCATCGTTGCCTTGGTGAGCCGTTACCTCACCAACAAGCTAATGGGCCGCGGGCCCATCCCAATGCGGAGGCCGAAGCTTCCTTTACTCACTGCACTGATGTGCTGCGAGCACATCCGGTATTAGCTCGAGTTTCCTCGGGTTATCCCGGTCATCGGGGCAGGTTACCCACGTGATACTCACCCGTTCGCGGCTTTGCCCCGGGCCGAAGCCCGGTTCGTCGCTCCACTTGCATGTGTTAAGCACGCCGCCAGCGTTCGTCCTGAGCCAGGATCAAACTCTCCGTAAAAAGTGTGACGTGACTGATCGTCAGTCACAAGAGAGCTGTCATGTAGCTGACTACTTGTCACCGCGTACACAGAGCGGCGACCAGACATGACGGAGTTATCAACCCCCACCCGGTGCATGATGGGCGGGGGTCGGGCTCGAGTAATGAGAGACGAATGTCTCTCATCACGCGCTGCTCAGTTTTCAAAGACCACTCGGCGGGGTGACGGGTCTCGTCGCCTCTACCAGCCTCGCTCGGGACACAAAAAAGGCCCCTCGTCTTGAGGGGCCCGGCGTGATCGGCCGCGGGGCGGCCGGTCGGGGCTCCTCGTTACGAGGCGGCTCTCTTCGTGTTCCAATGCAAGAGCGACCGGGGAGTATAGCCCGCCACAGGCGTGAGAGCGAGGGCCGGAGCCAAAAAAAGTCGCGGCGGGAAAGGCCTGCAAAACGGCGGCTCAGGGGGTCAGCAGGCGAACGAACCGGCGCTTCCCCACCTGCAGGACTCGGCCGCTGAGCTCCCCAGCCGGCATGTCCAGCCGATCGGGAGGAACGCCCTCACCGTCGAGCTTGACGCCGCCCTGTGCGATCAGGCGCCTCGCCTCGCTGCTCGAGAGATCGAACACACCGGCGATCAGCGCAGGTAGATGCACCTCTCCCCCGTTGCCCTGGATGCCGTCTGCCTCGGCCAGCGACAGCTCGGGGATGTCGTCGGGGACGCCGTGCTCGACATGGACCTTGTCGAACCGCGCCTCGGCGGCCTCGGCGGCGGCCGCGTCGTGGAACCGCTCGATGATCCGCCGGGCCAACGCCCGCTTTGCCTGCATCGGATCACTGTCCGGCGCCGGCTCGCCCAGCAGCAGCTCGTAGTAGGTGCCCATCGCCTCGTCAGGAACCCGCATCAGCTTTCCGAACATCTCTTCCGGCGGATCGGTGACCCCGACGTAGTTGCCGAGCGACTTGCTCATCCGCCTGACGCCGTCGATGCCGGGAAGGATCGGCAGCGTCATGATCGATTGCTCGGGGACGTCGTAGGCACGCTGGATGTCCCGCGCGAAGAGCAGATTGAACTTCTGATCAGTCCCGCCGAGCTCGACGTCGGAACCCACCGCCACCGAGTCGTAGCCCTGAAGGATCGGATAGAGGAGCTCGAGCGAGGAGATGGACTGGTCGGCCTTCATGCGCTTGGTGAAGTCCTCGCGTTCCAGCAAGCGGGCCACGGTCACCTTGGCCATCAGCTGGAAGAGCTCCTGGAGCGGCATGTCGAGCCACTCGCTGTTGAAGCGGATCTCGGTCGCGTCGCGATCGAGAACCTTGAATGCCTGATCCTGGAACGTCTTCGCGTTCGCGTCGATCTCCTCGGGAGTCAGGATCGGCCGCTGGGTGTCACGACCGCTCGGATCGCCGACCCGGGCCGTGTAGTCGCCGATGATCAGGACGACCTGGTGTCCCTGCTGCTGGAACTGGGCCAGCTTGGTGAGGACCACGACGTGTCCGAGATGGATGTCGGGAGCGGTCGGATCTATCCCCAGCTTGACCCTGAGCGGCTCACCCTTGGCGAGCTGCTTCTCGAGGGCTCCCTCGGGGAGGGCCTCCTCCGCCCCGCGCGTGAGGTTCTCCTGGTCAGTCATGCCTGTGCACGCGTGCCCCGGCGCGCGCTCTGGACCCGGAATTCCGCCACGGGGCCAATGCTAGACTGCCCCGTTCCGCCTGGCCGGGCGCATGGGTCCGCGGGCGCCCCTAGATTCATATGCAGGCGAAGCAGGATCCGGGCGCGGGCCGAGTTTCAAGCGTCGCCTTCGCGACATGACAGACGACTTCGATTTCGACTTCGATGTAGACCGGGGCCGATCGGCATCGCGGACAGAGAACCGCGAGGCCGAGAAGGAAGCCCCAGGGACCGGCAACAGCCGGGAGTTGCCCGAACTCGATTACGGCGTGGCGGACGGCGGCAACGGTGCCGACGACCGCAGTCGGCGCTCACGCGGAAACGGGAATGGGAACGGCAGCGGCAACGGGCGCCGCTTCGCTCCGGCGCCGGCCGATCCCGGTGTGCCCGACGAGGGCGACTGGCTCAGCATCGGCGACGACGACTTCTCGCCGGGTGCGCGATCGCCTCTTCGCGAGCGCGATGACGGCCCCGCCGGCCCGCCCACCCCGGGTGAGGCCCGCAACTTCGCCAAGGAGGCCCGGCGCCGGGCATCGCGTCGCCCGAGCCCCATTCTCGACCTCGATGATGAGAGGCAGCGCCTCGAGGGCGAGGACTCTGAGGACTCTGAGGACGTGGACTTCGAATCCGTGCTCGAGCGCCAGCCGCAGAAGAGCGGCGTGGCTCGTCGAGGGTCGGCCATCAGGAACGCCGTTGCCGGTGGGGTCGAGAGCTTGCGACGTGTTGGGGGCGAGCGAATCGCCGAGGGCCGCGGTCGCGTGCAGGCGCTTCGCGAGCGCGTTCCGTCCAGCATCCCTCAGCCGCGCCCCGGATCGGCCGGCGGCGACGGCAAGCCCCCTCCCCCACGGCTGCCCCGCCGGATCAGCGCCCGGCGTCCCCGCAAGCCGAAGCCGGGCCGTATCAAGAAGATTCGCCTGCTGATCATCCTTTGCGGCCTCGGGCTGCTGGCGATCGTCTCGACCTTCTTCGGGATGATGATGGCGATCTCGCAGGACCTGCCTCAGCTGGAGAACAAGAAGGAGTTCGCCGAGGCCAAGAACTCCGTCGTCCTCGACGACCAGGGCAACAAGATCGGGACGCTGCTGAACAACAACCAGCGCATCCTCAGCACTTCCGATCAGATCTCGCCCTATATGAAGCAGGCAGCCGTCGCGATCGAGGACAAGCGCTTCTACGAGCACAACGGCGTCGACATCCAGGGCATGTTCCGAGCCGGACTCGCGGACCTCCTCCCCGGCGGTTCGACTCAGGGCGCCTCGACGATCACCGAGCAGTTCGTCAAGAACGCGCTGGAGGCCCAGGGCAGCCGAACCGTTTTCGAGAAGTTCCGCGAGGCGGCACTCGCCTACCAGCTCGAACACCACTGGACCAAGGACAAGATCCTCACGGAGTACCTCAACACCATCTACTTCGGCGAGGGTGCCTACGGGATCGAGGCCGCCGCCCGGACGTACTTCGGCAAGGAGCTCGCCCGCGAGGGAACCCCGTGTGGCGGCAGCGGACAGGAGCCCTGCGCGAAGGTACTTACCCCGCCCCAGGCGGCGATGCTGGCCGGAATCATTGCCTCCCCCTCGGCGTTCTCGCCCCGGGCGAATCCACAGGCCGCAACGGATCGCCGAAACCTCGTGCTGAAGAACATGTTGGACCAGGGCGACATCTCCGAGACGGAGTACAACGGCCCCGGTCAGGGGATCAACACTCCCGTCCCGGTCGCCTCCGACATCGAGCGGCCGACCGACGACTCGCTGTCCCCATATTTCACCTCCTGGCTGCGCCAGCAGGTGGTCGATCTCTATGGCGCCGGACGCGCCTTCGGCGGTGGGTACCAGATCCACAGCTCACTGGACCTCGACATGCAGAACACCGCACAGGACATCGCGCAGAGCACCCTCTCGGGCATCGCTCCGACCGCGTCGGTCGTGGTGATCGACAACGCCACCGGAGAGGTGAGGGCTCTGGTGGGCGGAAACGACTTCAAGAACCACCCCTTCAACCTGGCGACGAACGGCCACCGCCAGCCTGGCTCGTCGTTCAAGCCGTTCACTCTTGCGACGGCGCTGGGTCAGGGAATCTCGCCATCGACCACCTACACGTCGAACGAGAAGATCTTCAAGGTCCCCCATTCGAAGAACGAGTACTTCGACGTGCACAACTACGGCGACGAGTACTACGGCAGCTCGAGCCTCGAGAACTGCACCATCCACTCGGACAACTCCTGCTACGCGGAGGTGGCGCTCGGCAACACGGATAGGTGCATTCAGGGGTGCGGCGGGAGCCCCGCCGTCCGAGGCGGCACCAAGGCGATCGCCAGGACCGCGCACCGGATGGGCATCGGAACCAAGTTCTCGACCAACCCGTCGATGGTCCTTGGAGCGATCGATCCGGGCGTCACCCCGCTCGAGATGGCCTACGCCTACACCACGATCTCCCACGGCGGAGAGCGGGTTGGCGGGAACCTCGATGCGACCGCCGGCCCGAACAACACTCCCTACGACCTCGCGCCGGTCGCGATCGACAAGGTCACTGATCCGAACGGCAAGACGATCGCCGAAAACAAGACGAAGACGGACCGGGTCCTGTCCCCAAGCGTCGCATCGACGATGAAGAGCATTCTTCACCTCAACATCCTGGAGGGGACGGGCAAGCTGGCTCAGTTCGGCGACAACGCCGAATGGGGCAAGACCGGGACGACCGAGAACAACGGTGACGCCTGGTTCTGCGGCGGCGACGAGCACTTCACGACCTGCGTCTGGGTGGGCCACGCCGACACCAACACGCCGATGACGACCGACTACAACGGCGGTCCCGTCGACGGCGGCACTTACCCGGCGCTGATCTGGGGCCGGATCATGTCGGCGATCGAGAACATCTACTCCGAGCACAAGGCCGCCGCGAAGAACGGCGGCGGCTCGAGCTCGAGCAGCTCGAGCTCGAGCAGCTCGAGTTCTTATCCGTACCCGAGCTCATCGTCCTCGTCTTCATCTTCGCCTCTCCTCAAGTGGCACCGGGGGTGGCGGAGGCGGCGGGGGTGGGAACACCAGCGCTCCCGCGCCCGCGGCTGGTGGTGGTGGCGGTGGTGGCGGCACCAGCGGCGGCACCGGCGGCACCGGGCTCTAGGCGCTACTGCGCAGGCGATGTCCGAGGAGAACATCGAGTTGTTCAAACGCGGGACCGAGGCGTATAACCGGCGAGATGTCGATGGGCTGTTGAAGACGCTCGACCCGGAGGTGGAGTGGTATTCGGCGCTTCTGATTCCATTCGGGGGCGCGGCGACCGTAAGTCGGGGACACGACGGCGTCCGTGAGATGCTGGTTGAGGTCGATGAGGCTCTAGCCGAGATTCACCTCGACTACTCGGAGATCCAGGACCTGGGTGATCGAGTCGTGGGTACCGGCCGGATCCGCACGCGAGGCAAGCACAGCGGGGCGGTGACCGAGATGGCCTTCGGCACGGTCACCGACATGAAGAACGGCAGGGCGATTCGGATCAGGACCTACCTCGATCCACAAGAAGCCCTCGAAGCTGCCGGACTGTCGGAGTAGGACCGCTTCTAGGCGGCTTGGCCGACCGCGCCTGAGCTCGACGCCGGCCAGGGGCGTGACACGAACCGGCTGCCCGCGACGGAATAGCGCCAGGGCAACTCTGCGGCCTTCGTGATCCCGATCCGGGGCGAAGCCGTGATCCCATTGGAGACAGCCCGGTCGGCTTCCGAAATCTCGAACGGCGGCTGGAAGAGGTCCGACCCGTTCAGCGAGAGGCCGACGCCGAGTGCCTCGGAGAGCTTGCCGGGCCCGGAGCAGAGCTGCTCGATCTGATCGCGGCCGCGGCGCTCGCGCATCACCTCGATGCCCTCCGTCGGCTCCAGTGCGCGGATCAAGACGGCCGAGGCCCTTCCCCCGGGCTCGGTCACGAAATTGAGCAGGCTGTGGATCCCGTAGGAGAGGTAGACGTAAGCGTGCCCCGGCGGTCCGAAGAGGACCTCGTTGCGAGCCGTCCTGCCGACGTACGCGTGGCAGGCGGGGTCGCTCTCCTCGTAGGCCTCCGTTTCGACGATCAGGCCGGCGGTCTCGCCCACCCGGAGCTCGCAGCCGATCAGCTCGCGCGCCACCTCGTGCACGGAGCGGTCGAAGAAGCCCCGGTTCACGCGCGCAGGGCGTTGAGCGCCTCGCGCGCCCGATCGATCTGATCGGCCAGCGGGCCGGAGGCTGTGCCACCCAGCGAGACCTTCGACTCGATGGTCTGGCCGGACTCGAGGGCGCGGTGGACGGCCTTCTTCGCATCATCGGGAACGCCGTCGAGCGCCGTGTCGGCAAGCTCCGCGAGCGGCTTGCCGGATTCGACGGCGGCCCTGACCAGCCCGCCGACGAGGCTGTGCGCCTCGCGGAACGGGACCCCCTCCTGGACGAGGGCGTCGGCGAGGTCGGTGGCGGCCAGCATCTCGTCCCCCGCCGCCGCGGCGAGCCGCTCGCGGTTGAAGCTGATCCCGCCGAGCATTCCGGTCGCCGCGGCGAGGCAGAGCTCGAGGTTGTCGATCGCGTCGAAGAGGGGCTCCTTGTCCTCCTGGAGGTCCTTGCTGTAGGCCAAGGGCAGGGCGTGCATCGTGCCGAGCAGGCTGTGGAACGAGGCGGCGATGCGCGGAGCCTTGCCCCGCAGAAGCTCTGCGGCGTCGGGGTTCTTCTTCTGGGGCATGATGCTCGAGCCCGACGCAAACGAGTCGGGCAGCTCGCAGAAGCCGAACTCCTGGCTCGACCACAGCACGATCTCCGAGCCGAGGCGGGAGAGGTGCATGGCGCAGATCGACGCCGCCGAGAGGTAGTCGAGTGCGAAGTCCCGATTCGAGACTGCGTCGATTGAGTTCGCATATGGCCGCTCGAAGCCGAGGTCTTCGGCGAGGGCGTCGCGGTCGATGTCCCAGTTGAGTCCGGCCAGCGCGCCCGATCCCGCGGGCATTTCCGTGGTCGCCTCCGCAACGCGGAAGAACCGGCGGGAATCGCGCTGGAACATCCAGAAGTAGGCGAGCAGGTGATGACCCAGATAGACGGGCTGGGCGCGCTGGAGATGGGTATACGAGGGCGCCGCCCAGTCGCGATGCGCCTCCGCCTGCGCGACGAACGTCTCCATCAGGGTCTCCAGCAACGCGATCGCGCGTGCGGCGTGAGCCCGGACCAGCAGCGACAGGTCGGTCGCGACCTGGTCATTGCGCGAGCGGGCCGTATGGAGCTTGCCGCCCAGCGGCCCGATCAGCTCAGTGAGCCTGCGCTCGATCGCCATGTGGATGTCCTCGTCGTCCTCACGGAACTCGAAGGAGCCCGCATCGAGCTCCGCACCGACCTCGTCGAGCCCCTTGGAGATCTCCCCGAGCTCGGCCTCGTCGAGCACTCCGAGCTTGGCGAGGGCGCGCGCGTGCGCCTTCGACTGCTCGACGTCGAAAGACGCGAGGCGCCAGTCGAACGAAATCGAGGAGTTGATCCGTTTGAACAGCGGATCCTGCTCTTCGCCGAAGCGACCCATGGTGAGCTGAGTCTAGGGCTGGATTCCGAGCGCTTCGCCGAGCGCCGTGCAGACCTGCTCGACCTGCGATTCGGTCATCGATGTGAAGAACGGGAGGGCCAGGGATCGTTCGGCGACCCGTTCGGCGATCGGGAACTCGCCACCCGTGTAGCCGAAGCGCTCGCGATAGGGCGGCAGCAGATGGATGCACGGGAGATATGCCTTGGACGCGATCCCGTTCGAGGCGAGCGACTTGATCACGGCATCGCGGTCGGTCCCCTCAGGCAGCTGGATCACGAAGACGAACCAGCTGCGACGCTCGTCGCCGCGGTTCTCGCAGGGCAGCACGATGTCGTGGTTGTCGTGCTCGCCGGCGGGCTCGGCGCCGAGCTGCGTGAGCCGCTCGCGATAGAGCGCCGCAACGTTGTCGCGCGCGTTCAGCATCTCGTCGACCCGCTCGAGTTGCGCGATGCCGATCGCGGCGTGCAGATCGGTGAGCCGGTAGTTGAAGCCGAGGCGGTCGTGCTCCACCTGATCCATATCGGGTGCACGGCCCTGGTTGCGCTCGCTCCGGACGCTCTCGGCCACCTCTCGGTCGGGTGTGACGAGAATGCCGCCCTCCCCAGTCGTCATCTGCTTGTTCGCATAGAACGCGAACGTGGCGAGGTTGCCGTCGGTGCCGATCCTCGCCCCGGTGGTGTCGGTGGCGCCGAGGGCCTGGCAGGCGTCCTCGAGCATGCCGAGGTCATGCTCCTTCGCGATCTTGGAGAACTGCGGCAGATCGGCGGGGTAGCCGAAGATGTGGACCGGCAGGAGCCCCGCGGTCTTCTCCCCCACTGCCTCGGCCGCCTTCTCGGGGTCCAGGTTGAAGGTCACCGGGTCGATGTCCGCGAAGACCGGCTTCGCTCCCTCATAGAGCAGGCAGTTGGTGGAGGCGACGAAGCTGAGGGGGCTGGTGACGACCTCGTCTCCCTCGGACCAGCCCTTTGCGCGAACGCCGAGATGGAGCGCGGCGGTGCCGCTCGAGACTGCGACGGCGTAGACCTGACCGCCGATCCAGTCGGAGAAGTCGGTTTCGAACTGTTCCAGCTTCGGACCAAGCGAGAGCGAGCCGGAGCGAACGACCTCCAGCAGCAGCTCCTCCTCGCGGGGGCCGAGCTCAGGTCGTGCGAGCGGGATTTGTTCGTTCACTCGGAGGGTTGCTCTCTTGACGGGGCTGGAACGCGTATTCGAGCGAGTCGACCAGAGCCTCCCACGACGCCTCGATGATGTTCTCCGAGACGCCGATCGAGCCCCACTCGCGTTCGCCGTCTGACGAATCAAGCAGGACGCGAGTCACGGCGCCGGTGCCGTGATGCTCGTCGAGGATGCGGACCTTGTAGTTGGTGAGCTCGATGTCGGCCAGGTGAGGGTGGCGGTCGATGATCGCGCCGCGGAGCGCCTTGTCGAGCGCGTTGACGGGGCCGTTCCCTTCGGCGGTCCGCAGGTAGCGCTCGCCATCGACCCAGACCTTGATCGTGGCCTCGGTGACGACCTTGCCGTCCTCGCGCTTCTCGACGAGGACGCGGAAGCCCTCGAGCCGGAAGAGCGGCTCGTACTCGTCGGTCTCCTTGCGCAGCAGCAGCTCGAAGGACGCGTCGGCGGCCTCGTAGTGGTACCCGCGGTGCTCTCGCTCCTTCAGGGTGCGCAGCGCCTTGGCCGCCTGCTCGTCGTCGAGCGGGATGCCCGAGCGCTCCGCCCGCGAGATGACGGTCCCCTTGCCCGAGAGCTCCGAGACGACCATCTCCCGCTCGTTGCCGACCTCGGCCGGGTCCATGTGCTCGAAGGTGCGCGCGTCGGCGCTGACCCCTGCCACGTGCATGCCGCCCTTGTGCGCGAAGGCGTTGCGACCCACGAAGGGCTGGTCGGGATCCGGGGTGATGTTGAGGAGCTCATCGATGAAGTGGGCGATGCCGGTCAGGCGTGAGAGCTGCGGCTCCTCCACGCAGCTGTATCCCATCTTGAGCTGCAGGTCCGGGAGGATCGAGGTCAGGTTGGCGTTGCCGGTGCGCTCGCCGATGCCGTTCATCGTTCCCTGCACGAGGCTTGCGCCCTCCTCGACCGCGGCGAGTGAGTTGGCGACGGCGCACTCCAGATCGTTGTGCGTGTGAATCCCCACGGCCACATCGAGGGCATCGACCATCGCCTTCGTCGCCCCAGCAACCTGGAACGGCAGGCTCGAGCCGTTGGTGTCGCAGAGCGTCACGTTCTCCGCGCCGGCGTCGGCGGCCGCCTTCAGGCACTCCAGGGCGTAACCGGCGTCGTCGCGGTAGCCGTCGAAGAAGTGCTCGGCGTCGTAGATCACACGCTTGCCCGCTTCGGTCAGGTATGCGACCGAGTCGCCGATCATCGCCAGGTTCTCCTCGCGGCTCACCTTGGTGACCTTCTCGAGGTGGAGGCCCCAGGTCTTGCCAACCAGGGTGACGACCGGCGCGAAGCCGCCGGCGAGCAGGCGCAGGGCCTCGTCCTCCGCCGCCGCCGTGTCGCGCCGCCGGGTCATCCCAAAGGCGCAGACCGCAGGCCTGCCGGAGCTCGATCTCGGCGAGCATCTCGAAGAGCTCGAGCTCCTTGGGGTTGGAGCCGGGAAATCCCGCCTCGATGAAGTGGACGCCGAGCTCGTCGAGCTTGGTGACGACCCTGACCTTCTCCTGCGCCGAGAGGGACATGCCCTGTCCCTGCATGCCATCCCGGAGAGTCGTGTCGTAGAGGAGTACCTGTCGCATCGCTGCCTTTCTTCGAGGGGGAACGTGGAACCCCTGAACGGGGTCGTGCGGACCGGGACCGCTTAAGCGGTCGCGGCCTGCGTAATTCGCCCTGTGAAGCGGTGCAGCATCAGGAACCCAGGGTACCGGAGGCGGGTTCGCCGACTTCTTCGGCGTCCACCTCTGCAGCCGTCGGTTCGGGGGGAGCCTTGCCGGTCGGCTCACCCACCGGGTCGAGCCACTCGCGGTATTCCTCGAGCCGCCCGTGCAGAGCGTCGTCGAACTTTGCCTGGATCACGCGGGTGATCTCCCCCGGCTCGCCGATGTCGTGGTCGTCGATCTCGCGGACGGGCACGAGCTCGGCCGCCGTGCCGGTGAGGAAGACCTCCTCGGCCACGTAGAGCTCGGCGCGCGCGATGTCCCGCTCGACCACCGTGTAGCCGAGGTCGCGGGCCAGCTGGATCACGGACTTGCGGTTGATCCCGTCGAGGATCGAAGACGTGTGGCCCGGAGTGACGATCTCGCCCTCGCGGACGAGGTAGATGTTCTCGCCGGACCCCTCGCAGACGAAGCCTCGCTCGTCGAGCAGGATCGCCTCGTCGTAGCCGGCATTGGCGCTCTCGGTCTTGGCGAGGATCGAGTTGAGGTACTGGCCCGACGCCTTCGCGTGCGGGATCAGTCCTGCAGGCGAGATTCGGCGCCAGGATGAGACCTTGGCGCGAATGCCCTTCTGCTTGCCCTCCTCGCCGAGATAGGCGCCCCAGGGCCAGACGGCGACGATCACGTCCACAGGCGCGCTCTGCGCGTAGAGGCCCATCTCGCCATAGCCGCGGAAGGCGAGCGGGCGGATGTAGCAGCTGCGCAACCCGTTGCGGCGGATCAGCTCCTTGGTCGCCTCGCGGATCTCGTCGAGCGAGTACTCGAGCTGGATGTAGTAGAGCTCCGCGGATTTCGCGAGGCGATCGAGATGGTCCTGGTGGCGAAAGATCGCCGGCCCGATCTCGGTGTCGTAGCAGCGGATCCCCTCGAAGACGCCAGTGCCGTAGTGCAGCCCGTGCGTAAGCACGTGCACGTTGGCCTCGTCCCAGGGGACGAACTCGCCGTTCTTCCAGATGAGCTCAGCCTTCTCCACGGTCGATCAGTATGAACGATGAATCGGGCTACAGGGATTGAAGAACGGCGTCTGTCATCTCGTCCGTCGTGTTCTCGCCGCCCAGGTCAGGCGTCCGGAGGCCCTTGGCCAGCGCGGAATCAACCGCCGCATCGATGCTCGCCGCCTCCTCGTGCATCCCCAGCCCGTACTTGAGCATCATCGCCACCGAGAGCAGCGTCGCGAGCGGGTTCGCCTTGCCGGTCCCGGCGATGTCCGGGGCCGAGCCGTGGACCGGCTCGTAGAGGCCGGGCCCGTCCTCGCCGAGGCTCGCCGATGGAAGCATCCCGAGCGAGCCGGTGAGCATCGCCGCCTCATCGCTGAGGATGTCGCCGAAGAGGTTCTCCGTGACGATCACGTCGAAGTCCGCGGGCCGGGAGACCAGTTGCATGGCGGCGTTGTCGACCAGCAGATGGTCGAGCTCGATCTCCTTGTACTCGGGCGCGAGCTTCGTGACCGTTTCCCGCCACAGTCGCGAGGTTTCCATCACGTTCGCCTTGTCCACCGAAGTGAGCCGCCCCCGGCGCTCGCCGGCCGCCTCGAAGCCGACCCGGGCGATCCGCTCGATCTCCTCGACGGTATAGGCGCAGTCGTCGTGGGCGCGATCGCCGTCGCGGCCCGAATCGCCGAAGTAGATGCCGCCGGTGAGCTCGCGGACCACCAGCAGGTCGGTGCCCTCGATCCGATCGCGGCGCAAAGGGCTGGCGTCGAGCAGAGCCTCGCTGGGCTTGACGGGCCTCAGGTTGGCGAACAGCCCGAGCCCCTTTCGCAGTCCCAGCAGGCCCTGCTCGGGCCGGGGCTTGTCAGGGTCGGTCGTGTCCCACTTGGGGCCGCCGACCGCGCAGAGCAGGACCGCGTCGGACTCGCGGCAGGCTTCCAGCGTTTCGTCGGTGAGCGCCATCCCGAATTCGTCGATCGACGCGCCGCCGATCGCGTGCTCCGCGATCTCGAAGTCGCCCAGGGCCTCCAGCGCCAGAACCGCGGCTCCTGCCAGTTCGGGCCCGATCCCGTCGCCGGGCAGCAGCGCGATCCTAGGCACGGCGCGCGTCGATGTTGAGGCGGACGTAGTTCAGGACCAGCGGATCGGGCGAAAGCTCGAGAACCGCCTCGGCGAAGGCGCGCCGCTTCTCCTCGGGCAGGCGGGTCAGATGCGGGACCCATCGTGACGGTGGTGGTGAAGTCATACGGATTCTCTGGCTGGACCGGCTTGTCCTCCAGCCAGCAGGAGATGTCCTCGAAGCCGGCGTTGCGCAGCCTCTCCTCGGTCTCCGCCGGGTTCGCGAAGTTCCACATCATCGTCATGCCCTCGAAGTGGTCGATGTACTGGGGCTGGGTTGCGACGGACGCGATCGCGCGCGCGTGCTCCGCGACGTTCCCCTCTCCCCCGCACTGCGCAACCAGCCTTCCACCTGGCCGCAGGACCGAATGGATCCGCGAGAAGAGCTTGTCGTGGTCGGTGATCCAGTGGAAGGTGGCCGTGGAGAAGAGGGCGTCCACGTCCGCTGGCGCTCCATTCTGCCCGAGCAGCTCGGGGGTCAGGTCGAGCAGGTCGGAGACGATCAGCGTCACCCGGTCGTCGCCCGCGAACTTCTCCCCGGCGACCTTGATCATCTCGGCGGAGCCGTCCACGCCGACCACGCGCCCGTCAGGGAGTCGTTCCAGGAGCTTCTCGGTGACGCGGCCGGAGCCGCAGCCGGCGTCGATGATCGACTCATCCGGCTGGGGGTCGAGTCGATCCAGCACCTCGAGGCCCCACTGGTACTGGGGCTCGGAGATCTGATCGTAGGTCTGGGCGTCCCACTCGCGGGGACCGCTGTTCATCGAAGGGGCGTTCACAGCGAGGTCGTCACCGGGCCGGCTTCGGCTCTGCCGGCCTTTTCGAACTGGTCGATCTTCTCGCCGCGCTCGAGGGTCATCGCGACGTCGTCGAGGCCGTTCATGAGCCGGTGCTTGATGTCCTCGTCGATCTCGAAGTTGAAGACGCCTGCCGCGCAGTTGACGGTCTGGTCATCCAGGTCGATCCGGGCCTCGCCCGCGCCCGCCACCGCGCGGCAGTGCTCCTCATCCAGGACGACCGGCAGCAGCCCGTTCTTCGTGCAGTTCGAATAGAAGATGTCCGAGAACGACGGGGCGATCACGGCGTCGTAGCCGTAGTCCTTGAGCGCCCAGACCGCGTGCTCGCGCGAGGAGCCCGAGCCGAAGTTCCGGCCCGTCACCAGGATCGGATGAGCCTCGAGCTCGATCTCGCCGGAGCGGAACCAGTCGTAGAAGAGAAACTCGCCGAAGCCGGTTCGCTCGATCCGCTTCAGGAACTGCTTGGGGATGATCTGGTCGGTGTCGACGTCGGAACGATCCAGCACCGCCACCCGGCCCTCGATGATGCCGATCGGGTCCATGCTCAGCTCCACTCCCTGATGTCGACGAACTTGCCCTCCACCGCGGCGGCGGCGGCCATCTTCGGGCTGACCAGGTGAGTCCGCCCACCGGCGCCCTGGCGGCCCTCGAAGTTGCGGTTCGAGGTCGAGGCGCAGCGCTCGCCCGGCTGCAGGATGTCGGGGTTCATGCCGAGGCAAGCCGAGCACCCTGACTCGCGCCACTCGAAGCCGGCCGACTTGAACACCTCGTGGAGCCCCTCCTCCTCGGCCTGCGCCTTGACCTGCTGGGAGCCCGGCACGACCATGCCGTGCAGGCTCGACGCGATCTTGCGCCCATCCAGAAGGCCGGCCGCCTCCCGCAGGTCGGAGATCCGCGAGTTGGTGCAGGAGCCGATGAAGACGCGGTCCAGGGGGATGTCGGTCATCGGCGTCCCGGGCTGGAGGTCCATGTAGGCCAGCGCGCGCTCGGCGTGCTCACGGTCGGCCGGGGAGTCCATCGCGGTCGGATCCGGCACCTGGTCGGTCACCTGGACGACCATCCCCGGGGTCGTCCCCCAGGTGACCATCGGCGAGATCGCCGACGCGTCCACCTCGATCTCGCTGTCGAAGCTCGCCCCGTCGTCGGTGGGCAGCTGACGCCAGCCCTCCACCGCCGCCTCGATGTCCTCGGGGGCGCCCGGACGGCCCCTGACGTACTCGAAGGTCGTCTCATCGGGCGCGACCATCCCGGCGCGGCCGCCACCCTCGATCGTCATGTTGCAGATCGTCATCCGGTTCTCCATCGAGAGGGCTTCGATCGCCGGCCCCGCGTACTCGACGGCGTATCCCTGCATGCCGCCGACTCCGAGCCGGCCGATCGTCGCGAGGATCAGGTCCTTGGCGTTGACGCCGAAGCCCAGCTCGCCGGAGTAGTTGATCCGCATCGACTTGGGCCGGCGCTGGACCAGGCACTGGGTCGCCAGAACGTGCTCGACCTCGGAGGTGCCGATGCCGAATGCCAGCGCGCCGAAGGCCCCGTGCGTTGAGGTGTGGGAGTCACCGCAGACGATGGTCATGCCCGGCTGTGTCACACCCAGCTCCGGACCGATCACGTGAACGATCCCGCGTCGCTCCGAACCCAGCGAGTACAGCGGGATGCCGAACTCCTCGCAGTTGCTCTCCAGCGCCTCGACCTGCTTGCGCGAGAGCTCGTCAGCAATCAGTCGGGCGGTGGGTGTGCCGTCCGTCGGGACGTTGTGGTCCGCCGTGGCCAGCGTCTTGTCGGGCCGGCGGACCGGCCGCTCCGCGAGGCGAAGCCCGTCGAACGCCTGTGCTGAGGTGACCTCGTGGACGAGGTGGAGATCGATGTAGATCAGGTCGTCGTCGACCTCGTGGGCCTCCCAGATCTTCTCGAACAGGTTCTTGGCCATCGGTCCTCCTAACCTCGCCTCAGCCCGGCCGCGACCACCGCGATCATCCGGGCCTCGGACGAGGAATTGTTCTCGAAATGGTGCGGCAGATCGGCGTCGAAGGTGACGCTGTCTCCCTCGGTCAGCTCGTGCCGCTGGCCGTCGATGAAGAGCTCCACGCTGCCGTCCAACACCACGGCCGTCTCGCGGCTGCCGGGCTCGTGCATCGGGGGATCGTCCAAAGCCCCGGTGGCCGCGCCCGGCGCCAGCGTGTGCTCCGAGACGTCGGAGCGCTGGCCGGGCAACGGCGGCGTGAGCTCCTCCACCTTGTGCCCGCGGCGACGGCGCGTCCGTCTGTCGCCGGAGCGGACCACGACCACGTGGCGATCCTCGTCCAGGCGGAGCAGCTGGGACAGCGTCAGGTCGAGGCCGGCGGCGATCTTCTGGGCGACGGACAGCGTCGGGCTGGTGTCGCCCCGCTCGACCTGGGACAGCATCGGGGCGCTCACGCCGCTGCGCTCCGACAGGTCCCTCAAGGAGAGGTCCATGGCCTCGCGCAGGCTCTTGACACGGGCGCCCACGGATCCTTCCCGCGCAACCGCGCTGCCGGTGAGTTGAGCCGAATCCGCCATCTGCTGGCGTACGCTATCACATACGATCGTATGCGGCACTGGCGCTAGTGTCGAGATGCCGTCCGAGACATTGGAGGTTGTTGGATGTCGGCGTCTCGTCCCCCTGAACGAGACATCAGCAGTGGCACGAGCCCTCGCGGGTTGGCTTCGCGCGCGGGGGTCTGGAGCGCGCAACATCGCAAGACCGCCATCTGGGGGTGGCTCGCCTTCGTCGTCATCGCCTTCATGATCGGCGGCGCGACCGGAACCAAGACACTCGAGCACACCCAGACCGGCGTCGGCGAATCCGGACGAGCGGATCAGACCATTGCCGACGCGGCTCCGGAGCACGCCTCGGAGATGGTGCTGATCCAAAGCACCGGGTCCACCGCCAACGACCCGGCCTTCCGCGCGGTCGCCGTAGATGTGCAGCGCAAGCTCACGGCGCTCCCCCACACTCAGAACTTCGAGAGCCCGCTGTCCCCCGCGAATGCGAATCAGGTCTCTGCCGATGGGCACTCGGCGCTGCTCCGCTTCCAGATCGCGGGCAATGACAGCGAGGTGATGGATCGCGTCAAGCCGGCGGTTCAGGCCGTCGCCGACGTCGAACAGGCGCACCCCGGCTTCACCCTGGGCGAGTTTGGCGACGCCAGCACCCAGCAGCAGATCAACAAGGTCGTCCAGGACGACTTCGGCAAGGCCCTCACCACCTCCCTCCCGATCACCCTGGTCATCCTGCTGCTCGCATTCGGCGCGCTCGTCGCCGCCGGAGTACCGCTGCTGCTCGCGTTGACGGCCGTCATCGCGACGATCGGCATCATGGGCCCGCTGAGCCACGTCATCGGCGGAGTCGACAACTCCATCAACGAGGTCATCCTGCTCATCGGCCTCGCTGTCGGCGTCGACTACTCGATGTTCTACCTGCGGCGCGAGCGCGAGGAGCGCGAGGCCGGACGGAGTGAGGAGGCGTCTCTGGCGGCCGCCGCGGCGACGTCGGGCCGTGCGGTGCTGGTCTCGGGTTTCACCGTGATGATCGCCATGGCCGGGATGTACCTGGCGGGAACGCCGACGTTCCAGTCGTTCGCCACCGGCACCATCCTCGTCGTTGCGGTGGCGCTGGTCGGCTCGCTGACCGTGCTGCCCGCGATCCTGTCGTGGCTCGGAGACCGGGTGGAGAAGGGCGGCGTCCCGATCCTGAAGAACCAGCCCTGGAACGCCGGCGAGAGCCGCTTCTGGGGGAAGATCCTGAACCCGGTCCTGCGGCATCCGCTCATCGCGCTTCTCCTCGCAGCGGGCCTGCTGATCTTCCTCGCGCTGCCGGCGTTCCGGCTGCACACCGCAAACGAAAGCGTCGAGTCGCTTCCTCAGGATGTCGCCTCGATTCAGACCTACAACCGGATCCAGGCAGCCTTCCCGGGAGGCGGGATTCCCGCGGTGGTCGTGGTTAGCTCCGACAATGGGCCTACGCCGCAGGTCCGTCGCGGCATCGCGGGCCTGGTCGCCAAGGCAAAGGCCAGCTCGCTGTTCAAGCCACCGATCACGCTCGACACCTTCCCCGACCGCAGCGTGATTCAGGTGAACATCCCGATCGTGGGCGACGGAACCGACTCGCAATCGAACGCTGCGCTCGACCAGCTCCGCGACGAGATCGTTCCGTCGACGATCGGGGCAGTGCCGGGGGTTTCGGCCGACGTGACCGGCTTCACCGCGGCGTCCAGGGACTTCAACGATGCGACCAAGTCACATCTGCCGGTGGTCTTCGCCTTTGTGCTGACGGCTGCGTTCCTCCTCCTGCTCTTCACCTTCCGCTCGATCGTCATCCCGATCAAGGCGATCATCCTCAACCTGCTCTCGGTAGGGGCGGCCTATGGGGTGATCGTCTGGATCTTCCAGGACGGCCATCTCCAGTCGTTCCTGGGATTCCACTCGACCGGCGCGATCATCTCGTGGATGCCGTTGTTCCTCTTCGTGGTCCTGTTCGGGCTCTCGATGGACTACCACGTGTTCATCCTCACCCGTATCCGCGAGTCCTACGACCGCGGCATGTCAACGGACGAGGCCGTCTCGCACGGGATCAAGACCACGGCCGGCGTGGTGACCAGCGCCGCTGCCGTGATGATCGGGGTGTTCGCCGTGTTCGCCACGCTGTCGCTGGTCTTCTTCAAGGAGCTGGGCGTCGGCCTCGGGGTCGCCGTGCTGATCGACGCAACCCTGGTGCGCGCCGTGTTGCTGCCCGCCTCGATGACGTTGCTGGGCGACTGGAACTGGTACCTGCCCCGCTGGCTCGAATGGATCCCACACGTTGGTCCGGTGGGCGCCCCGTCGCTTCCACCGGGACCCCGCGGCGACGAGAGCACCGCGCCGGCGTCGAGCTGACCGTCACGTCGGTACCTTCCCCGCGTGGCGGGTTCGGCCAGGTCAGGACTCCTCGCCGTCGGACTGGTGGCGCTGTGCCTCCCTGCCTCCTCCTGCGGGGGATCGGGAGCGAGCCAGCCGAGCACCGCGGCGGAGGCCGCTCCGGCTCCGCCCTCGGTCGGCACGCCGCTGCGCATGCGCGCGGGGGCGACGACGATCGTGGTCACGCCCCGCCGGGTCATCTTTCCCCTGCGCGGGTCGGGTGCCACGCTGGCCCCCGGCGACCGGGCGGCGGGAGTCGACCTGACCTTGCGGAACGTGGGTCATGGCGTTTACGACAGCTCCTCCGAGAGCGACGTCAGGCTGCGCAGCTCCGGCGGTTCGTTCGCTGAGCCGGCGTTCGCATCCAGCGGACCCTGCGCCACCACCGAGATCGACTTCCTGAAGGAGGTCCAGCCCGGGGAATCGCGCAGTGGCTGCATCGCCTTCGACCTCCCCAAGGGCACGAAGCCCGTGGCGGTTCGGTTCTCACCCGAGGGTCGACCCGCAGCCGGGCGGACCTGGGTGGTCAAGCGGTGAGGGGCTAGGCCGGCTCGAGTACCACCACCGGGATCTGACGGTCCGTCCGGCGCTGGTAGTTGTCGTAGTCCGGATAGGCGTCGGCCATCATCCGCCAGAGACGCTCGCGCTCCTCCCCCTCCGCCTCACGTGCCCGGACGCGGCGCTTCTCCCCTTTCCACCACGCCGTGGTCTCGGGGCTCGCCTTCAGGTTGTGGTACCAGGCGGGATGGCGGTCGGTCCCGCCCTTGGAGGCGATCAGGACGAGGTTGTCGCCGTCCGGCAGGCAGAGCAACGGATGCGTGCGGTGCTTTCCCGACTTCCGCCCGACCGATTCGATCAGCACGACGGGCACGCCGTAGGCCTTGCCGCCGATCCGCCCGCCGCTCGCCTTGTAGGCGACGGTGTGGAAGTCGGTGAACCGCTCCCAGAACCACCAGAGCCGGGAGCTGGACGCGGGCGCCTCGGGCAGCTGCAGCTTCACGGCCGCCACCCTATGCGGTTACGGGCCGGGTGTGCGCTCCACCGCGGCTTCGGCCGTCGCGTCCTCCGCCTCGCGGATCGCCACCCCCTCCAGGGCGTTGGAGATCGCTCTGACGAATGCACGCGCCGACGCCTCGAGGATGTCCGTCGCCACGCCCTGACCGCTGGCGAGCCGGCCGTTGGCGCGGACGGAGACGCTCACCTCGCCAAGCGCATCGGTGCCGCCGGTGACGGCCTCCACCTCGTAGCGCTGTAGCTCGGCGTCGGTGCCCGTTGCCTCTCGGATCGCGCCGAAGATGGCGTCGACGGGGCCGTCGCCGGAGGCTTCCGCAATCGACTCCTCGCCGTTCGGCAGGATGACGTTCACTCGCGCGTTCGGCGGCTTCTCCGAGCCGGCCTCGACCTCGAACCAGCCGAGGTTGTAGGCCTCCGCGCGCTCGCGCATCTCGTCGGAGACGATCGCCTCGAGGTCCAGCGCGGTGACCGACTTCTTCTTGTCCGCGATCTCCTTGAAGCGCTTGAACGCCTGGTTGAGCGCGCCGCCCTCGACCTTGAAGCCGAGCTGCTGCAGGGCGTCCTGGAGCGCGTGGCGGCCGGAGTGCTTGCCCAGCACGATCGAGTTGGACTCGAGCCCGACCTCGGTCGCGTCCATGATCTCGTAGGTCGAGCGCTCCTTGAGGACGCCGTCCTGGTGGATGCCCGACTCGTGAGCGAACGCGTTCCGCCCCACCACCGCCTTGTTCGGCGGCACGGAGTAGCCGGTCAGGCGCGAGACCAGGCGGCTGGTCCGTGCCAGCTCGCGGGCGTCGATGCCCGTGTCCAGTCCGTGGACGTCGCGCCGGGTCCGGAGCAGCATCACGATCTCCTCGAGCGAGCAGTTGCCGGCCCGTTCGCCGATTCCATTGACCGCGCACTCGACCTGGCGCGCGCCGGCGACGACGCCCGCATAGGAGTTGGCGACGGCCAGGCCAAGGTCGTCGTGGCAGTGGACCGAGACCTCCACTCCATCGAGCCCGGGAACCAGCTCGTAGAGCCTGCGGAAGTACGCGGCGTACTCCTCGGGGGTCGTATAGCCGACCGTGTCCGGGACGTTGATCACGTTCGCGCCCTCCGCAACGGCGATCGCGCAAACCTCGGCGGTGAACTCGATGTCGGCGCGGGTGGCGTCCATCGGGGAGAACTCGACGTCCTCGCAGTAGGACTTGGCCAGCGTGACTGCGGCCTTCGCCTGGCCCTTCACGTCCTCGCGCGTGGTCTGCAGCTGGTGCTCGATGTGGATGTCCGAGGTGGAGATGAAGGTGTGGATCCGCGGGCGGTCGGAGTCCTTGATCGCGTTCCAGGCGGCATCGATGTCCGCCTTGTGGGTGCGCGCGAGACCGCAGATCACCGGGCCATGGACGCTGCGGGCGATCGTCTCGACCGCCTCGAAGTCACCGGGAGAGGTGATCGGGAAGCCGGCCTCGATCACGTCCACGCCGAGGCGGGCGAGCTGCTGTGCGATCTCGACCTTCTCCTGCGTGTTCAGCGAGATGCCCGGGGACTGCTCGCCGTCGCGCAGCGTCGTATCGAAGATGTGGACCCGGTTCTCCTCTGAGACCGGACCGGTTACGCCTTCAACGTCACTCATAAGTACCTCCTTCTCCTAAGACTTCCGATGACCTGTTCCTGAGTTCGCGGCTGACGCGCCGCCCAGCGCTATTCCCCCCGGAGGGGGAGGAGAAGGAGAAGCGCGAGGCTGTCGAGCCGGTGGGTCATCGAAGTCAAAGGAGAGTAGCGCAGCCGCATAGGCGCTCGATTTGTTTATTGGTCCGGGCTGCGCTTTAGCTTCACCAGCGATGCGCGCGGACCAGATCCAGGCGCGGGCTGTCGCCAAGATCGTGCTCGTGGGGCTGTTCTGGGCCGGGGTTGCCGTGCTGCTCGCGATCGCGCTACTCCACACCCGGACGACGCTGCAGTGGGTGGCCGCGGCGATCTTCCTGGCGCTGGCTCTCGACCCGGCCGTCAGCCTGATCCAGCGCGCCTGGCCCGGCGACGCCAGGATGCCGCGAGTCCTCGCGATCCTGCTGATCTACCTGGTGGCCCTCGGGGCGCTGGTCTTCCTGGTGCTGCATGTCTTCCCGCCGATCGTTCACGACATCGAGGGCCTGGCGCACAAGCTCCCGCGCTACGTCCATGCCTTCGAGGATTGGGCGAACAACAACAGGCAGTTCCAGGACCTGAACGCGAAGTACCACATCACCGCGAAGCTGAGCCAGGAGGCGTCCACCCTGCCGTCTCATCTGAGCAGCGGCGCCAGCACCCTGGGCTCGTTCACGGTGAGCATCCTCGAGCACCTGCTGGCGGCGATCACCGTGATCGCGCTGACCTTCTTCCTGCTGCTCGACGGTCGCGGCATGGTCGAGCGCGGCACGGGCCGCCTGCCCTCACCGCAGCGCGAGCGCGCCCGCCGGATCGCTACCCGGGTCGCCGAGGTCGTCAAGGCCTACGTCAGCGTCAACCTGGTCCTGGCGATTGCGGCCGGGCTGCTCACCTGGGGCTTCCTGCAGGCAGAGGGCTTTCACCTGGCGGTGCCGCTCGCGGTGCTGGTCGCGTTCCTCGACCTGATCCCCCTGATCGGCCTCACGGTCGGCGGCTTCTCCGTGTTCGCCGTGCTGATGATCGACGGTGGGCCCGGCGACGCGATCGTCTGGCTGATCATCTTCCTCGTCTACCAGCAACTCCAGGACCGCGTGGTCCAGCCGGTGCTCTACAAGGGCGGAGCGCTCAAGGTCAATCCGGCCGTTGCGATCGTCGCGGTGATCGTCGGCGCGGATCTCGCCGGCGTGCTCGGGGCCCTGCTGGCGATCCCGACGGCTGCGTCGCTCGGGGTGGTCATCGACGTGCTGGTGCTCTCAGGTCCACCGGACCGGGCGGCGGAGCCCGAGCCGAGCAAGTAGCTCTCCCCCGCGCTTCCAGAACGGCTTCCCGCGGTCGCCCGAAAAGCGCTCCTCGGATCGCCTCTTCTTGCCGTGCTTGTAGAAGAGCTTCGCCCAGACCGAGTGCGGTTTTGCAAGCCGGAAGGCGGACACCAGGCCGACGACCGGGACCAGGATGCTCCAGATCGCCATCCCGAACTTCTCCTTCGCCGCGTTGAGGAGGGCGAGGATGACGCCCACCACCCCGAGGGCACCGACGATGGCCTGGATCTCGTCGGCGACCTTGGTGGTCACGTCGATCCAGCCGCGCAGGCTGATCAGCAGCACCCCCGAGACGGCCGCCGCGATGATCACGGCGTCGATCGACCTCCGGCCCTCCTTCTCCCAATAGACGTCCTTCAGGTTGAGCCAGAGCGCGAATTCGTCGAGCGTCAGCCCGGTCCCGATGCCGAAGAACACCGCGATGAGCTCGCGCCATGGGCTGTCCGGCGCGATCGCAACGGCGATGTAGCCGAAGATCAGGAGCAGCAGGATGCCCCAGACCAGGTGGTGAATGTGCGTTCCGCCGACCGAGAGGTTGCCCGGCCACCACTTCACCTGGGCCTTGATCATGTGCGCGCTCGTCCGGATGAAGCCGAAGGTGACGAGAAAGGCGACGAAGAAGAGGAAATGCGGCTCGCGGCCGGTGTCGACGATCCCGTGCTGGTAGGCGCTGCCGATGCTCGCCGTGGTCAACACGGGCGGAAAGCTAGCGGTGCGTGCTACGGAATTCCGCGAGTGAGCTCGCAGCTCTTGGCGACGTCCACGCCGCCCGAGCCGCGACAGGTGTCCCTGCCCGAGCCTCCGATCACCCTGTCCGGGCCGGCGCCCCCTACGAGGAGGTCGCTCCCGCCACCGCCCACCAGCGTGTCCGAGCCACCGCCGCCCATCAGCAGATCATTGAGGGCGCCGCCGACCAGGCGATCGCGCCCAGGGCCACCGAAAAGCGGCCGCGACTGGCCATCGATCACCCCGCCCACCATCACGCTCAGGTTCGGATCGGCGTCGAATGTGTCGCTCCCTCCGCCGAGGTCGCCCACGATCGCCCCGATATAGCCGGCGGCGCAGCTCACCTCGGTTGCACTCGTCTCTTCACTCTTCGCGTTGTCGAGCCTGCAATTGACGCCGCCGCCATCGGGGTCGCCCAGGCCCTCCGGGGCCGTCAGCACCAACCGCCCGTCCGATCCGAGGTAGGCGGTGATCCTGTTGTCGATCTTGCGCTGGTCGTTCAGGGTGAGGACGTTGATGGAGGCCGACGCGCTCGCGCTGTGGCCGTGCACGGTCCAGACCGCGTCGGCCACTCCCGGCCGTGCCGAGGCAGCCGCGGGCGCCGCGGCCACGCATGCTGCGAGCAGGACAAGCAGGCGGACGAGATTTCGACTCCCTGGATGCATCTCTGCCGATCGTAACCCGGCACCGGGCAGATCAGAGCGCCTCAGGGGACGAGCACGACCTTGCCGATGTTTCGGCGCTCGCCGATGAAGCGGTGGGCATCGCCCGCGCGCTCGAATGGAAACGCCTCGGCGATGACCGGATCAATGGAGATCGTGCCCTCCTCGAGCTCCTTGCTGATCGCCTCGAGCACCCGATCCAGTCCCTCCCGGTCCTGCCAGGCCAGCATGTTGAGGCCGAAGACCCCCTTGTTCTCGCTCATCAGCTGCAGGCTTTTCCACCACGGCACCGTCGCGAACGGCATGCGGGCGAGGCTGCTGAACAGCTTCTTCATGTCGCGCCCGGTCTCGGTCGAGGCCTCGGAGAGCCCGTACATGATCAGTCTGCCCCCCTCGCGGAGCAGCCGGTAGTCCTTTCGGAAGTTGGTCGGCCCCGTCGCGTCCATGACCAGGTCGATGCCCTCGCCGCCGGTGATTCGCCGGATCTCCTTCTCGAAGTCCTGGGTTCGGTAGTCGATCGCGTGCTGGACGCCCTGCTCCCGGATCGCGTCGTGCTTGGAGGCCGAGGCGGTGCCGAAGATCTCGGCGTTGCGGGATCGGGCTATCTGGATCGCTGAGATCCCCACCCCGCCCGCGGCAGCGTGGATCAGGACGCGCTCTCCCGGGCGGAGGCCGCCCATCATCACAAGCGCGACGTACGAGGTCGCGTAGTTGACCGGGAAGGCCGCTCCCTGCTCGTAGCTCCAGCCGTCCGGGAGCGGGATCGCCTGGTCCGCCGGGACGGTGACCATCGACGCCTGTCCGCCGAACCGGGTTCCCGCCATCACCTTGTCGCCGGTCTTGACGTCCTCCACCCCTTCGCCCACGGATTCGACGTCGCCGGCGACCTCGTAGCCGACGATGCAGGGCGGCTTGGGCGCCTCGGGGTAGAGGCCGACGCGCGCCATCGTGTCCGCGAAGTTGATGCCGGCGGCCTTGACAGCGATCCGCACCTCGCCGGGGCCCACCGCGGGATCCGGCTTCTCCTGAACGCGGAGCACCTCGGGACCTCCGTGCTCCGTGATGACGACCGCCCGCATGGGACGACCCTACAGCGAGACAGCTCTCCCGACCGAGAATCCAGGCAGCTCGAGGATCCTGTCGATCGTCGACTGGTTGACCGGAGCATCCGTGGTCAGCGCCATCACAGCCGTCTCGCCATCGGGCTGAGCGCCCACGGCGGCGGAGACGATGTTGACGCTCTCCTCGCCGAAGATCGTCCCGACCCGGCCGATCATCCCGGGCTGGTCGGTGTAACGGAAGATCGCCAGGTGATCGGCGATGGGCAGGTAGAAGTCCTCGCCCCATACCCGCGCCAGGTAGGGGATGTTCCGCGGTCCCACCCCCGTGCCGGCCACTTCCACGACCTCGTCACCGGCGTGGAGCCTGACGACGACCAGCTCGGTGAAGTCCTCGGAGGTCGCATCGCGCGTCTCGGTGAGCTCGATGCCGCGCTCCTCGGCCATGTGCGGGCCGTTGACCAGGTTGACCGGCTCCTCCGTGTGACCGGAGAGGATCCCGACGAGGGTGGCAATGCCCAGGATCCGCGTGTCCTGGTCGGCCAGCCGGCCGCGGAATTCAACCTCGACGCGGTCGGGTGCGCCCTCCCCGAGCGCCTGCGCGAGGCGACCGAGCTTCTCGCAGAGGGGCACGAACGGGGCCAGCTGCTCCATCACCTCCGGGCGGACCGCGGCGATGTTGACGGCCGTCGTCACCACGCCTCCGGTGAGCGCCGCGGTCACCTGTTCCGCAGTGACCACTCCGGCGCGATCCTGTGCCTCCGCGGTCGAGGCGCCGAGGTGAGGCGTGACGACCACGTCATCGCGCTCCAGGATTGGATGGCCGCTGAATGGCTCCTCGGGAAAGACGTCCAGCGCGGCACCCCCGAGCTTCCCTGACTCGAGGCCCGCGACCAGGGCGTCCAGGTCGATCAGCTCGCCGCGGGCGCAGTTCACGATTCGAGCGCCGTCGCGCATCTTCCCGATGGCGGCGGCGTCGATGAAGTTGACGGTCTCCGGCGTCTTCGGCAGGTGCAGCGTGATGAAGTCGGCGCGGGCGTAGAGCTCGTCGGGGTCGTCGATGCCCTCCACGCCGAGCTCCCGGAATCGCTCGGCGGTGACGAACTTGTCGTAGGCGACGACCTGCATGTCGAAGGCCTGGGCCCGGGCGGCGACCAGCTGACCGATCCGTCCGAAGCCGAGCACGCCGAGCGCCTTTCCGTAGAGCTCGGTCCCCTTGAAGCTCGAGCGGTCCCACTTGCCGTCGGCGAGCGAGGCGTGCGCCTCCGGGATGTTCCGGCAGAGGGCGAGCATCAGCGCGAGGGTGTGCTCGGCGGCCGCGATCGAATTCGCCTCGGGGGCGTTCGCGACGACGATGCCGCGCTTGGTGGCGGCTTCGATGTCGACGTTGTCCACGCCGGTGCCGGCGCGGCCGATCACCTTGAGCCGCTCTCCGCGCTCGATCAGATCCGGGGTGAGCTTGGTGGCGGACCGAATCAGGATCCCGTCGAACTCCCCGATCCGCTTCTCGAGCTCGTCGCCATCCCAGTCGAGACCGAGCTCCACGTCGAAGTTCTCCTGCAGCAGCTCGACGCCCGAGTCGGCGATCTTCTCCTTGACCAGGACCTTCATCGCCGGACGTCGTCCACGTTCTCGAGGGCCCAGTCGATGCATGCCGTGAGCGCCTCGACGTCGCCGGGATCTACCGCCGGGAACATGCCGATCCGCAGCTGGTTGCGGCCCAGCTTGCGGTAGGGCTCGGTGTCCACGATCCCGTTCGCCCGCAGAGTGGCGGCCAGAGCCGCAGCGTCGACGTCGTCGGCGAAGTCGATCGTCCCGACGACCAGTGAGCGCTTCGCGGGATCCTCGACGAACGGACTGGCCGCGCCCGACGCCTCGGCCCATCCATAGAGATGCTGGGACGAGGCGCGGCTTCGCGAGACTCCGAACTCGAGCCCTCCCCCCTCGAGCAGCCAGTCGATCTGGTCGGCCAGCAGGAAGAGCGTGGCCAGCGCCGGTGTGTTGTAGGTCTGGTCCTTGCGCGAGTTCTCGAGCGCGGTCGCGAGTGAGAGGAAGGCGGGCTGCCAGCGGCCGTCGGCTCTGTCGAGCTGTTCGATCCGCTCGATCGCTGCCGGGCTCAGGATCGCGAGCCAGAGGCCGCCCTCCGAGGCGAATGCCTTCTGCGGTGCGAAGTAGTACGCGTCGGCCTGCCCGACGTCGACGGGCAGGCCGCCCGCGCCCGAGGTGGCATCGATCAGAACGAGGCTCTCCCCCGCGCCCTCGGGCCGCTCCACGGGCACCATCACGCCGGTCGAGGTCTCGTTGTGGGCCCAGGCGATCGCGTCCGCCTGCGGATCGGCGGCCGGCGCTGGGGCATCGCCGGGCTCGGCCTCGATCAGGATCGGCTCGGCGAGAAAGGGGGCGCCGGCGGTCGACTTGGCGAACTTCGAAGAGAACTCGCCATAGGTGAGATGGAGCGCTCGCTCGCGGACCAGGCAGCAGGCGGCCGCGTCCCAGAACGCGGTCGTGCCGCCGTTGCCCAGCGCGACCTCGTAGCCGTCGGGCAGGCCGAAGAGATCTGCCAGGCCGGTCCGCACGCCGGCGACGAGATCCTTCACCGGTCGCTGCCGGTGCGAGGTTCCCATCAGGTCGTTCTGGCTCGCCAGCTTGGCCAGGGCGTCCGGCCTGACCTTCGACGGGCCGCAGCCGAATCGCCCGTCCTCGGGCTTGAGCTCAGCGGGGATCTCAACGATTGTTCGTGTCATCGGCGGACCGCGGAGGGTAATGGTCGGAAACGCTGGAGTGCCCTCCGTTGCGTCGGTTAGTGTGGCCTCGCGTCTAACGGGCCGGCCTCCGCCGGGGCGCGTCAGTCCCCGAGACCTCGACCTGGAGAGACTATGTACCCAATCAGCTATGACGCCGACCCGGCCCTGGAGGGCAGGAACCGGCTGACATCGTTCTTCCGCTACATCGTGGCAATCCCCTGGCTGATCGTCGCGAGCATCTATGGCTTCGTCGCCGAGATCGCAGCGGTGATCGCCTGGTTCGCGATCGTCTTCACCGGCAAGTACCCCGAGGGCATCTACAACTTCAACGCGGGTTACCTGCGGATGATCAGCCGGGTGTACGGATTCGAGTATCTGCTCAACGACGAGTGGCCGCCGTTCGGCGGCGACGATGCGCCCGACTACCCCGTCCGGGTCGGTGTTCCGCCGCCTCTCGACGAGTACGACCGGCTGAAGACAGGGCTGCGCCTGCTCATTGGCATCCCGGTCTGGTTGCTGGCAATCGTCCAGTCGATCATCCTCGCCGTCTGCGCGTTGATCGCCTGGTTCGTGATCCTGTTCACCGGCAAGTTGCCGGAGGGCCTGTTCAACCCGATGCGCTCGGCGATCGCGTACATCACCAGGGGAACCGGCTACTTCCTGTTGCTCACCGAGGACTACCCGCCGTTCACCTACGAGGAGAGCGGCGAGACTCCCCCGGCCGGTCAGATCAGCAGCGAGGCCGCCAGCCGCGAGAGCTAGAGATGTCCGAGGTGATCCGGGGCGATGGCTGGGCCGTCGCCCCGGACCTCGACTCGATGGGCGAGGGCTACGGCTTTCGCAAGCTCCGGCGCGAGCTGGATGTCACTGAGTTCGGCGTCAACGTGATCACGATCCCGCCGGGATACTCGACCGGCGGGCACTACCACGAGCGCCAGCAGGAGCTGTATTTCGTCCACCGTGGGGCGATCGAGATGACCTTCGGCGACGGCGCCAAGGCCGAGGTGCGAGAGGGCGGCGCCGCGCGGGTCGACGCCGCGACGGTTCGGTCGGTCAGGAACCTGAGCGAGACCGAGGATGCGCAGTATTTGATCGTCGGGGCCGAGTCCGGCTACGTCGGCCGCGACGCCCACGTTCCCGAGGGTGAGACGAACCCTCGCGGGCCCGGGTCTTAGTCAGACGCCGTCCTGTCATCTAGCGTGTGCTTGGAATCGGGTGCCCCCTGACGCCCGGTCGCAAAAGAGAGGGAGAGAGAATGACCTTTAGCGAAGCGGTCAAGTCCGGCTTCGATCACTACACGAAGTTCGATGGCAGGGCCGCGAGACCGGCCTACTGGTGGTGGTTCCTGTTCGCGATCCTGGTCGGGATCGCGGCGAACATCATCGACGCGATCATCGGCTCTTTCGGAGTCATCAGCGGCCTCGCTGGGTTGGCGCTGCTACTCCCGGGCCTATCGGTGTCCATCCGGCGGCTTCACGACATCAACCGGAGCGGCTGGTGGATCCTGATCTTCATCGTCCCGATCGTCGGCTTCATCCTCTGGCTCGTTTGGTTTCTGCGCGAGGGTGATCCGGGTGAGAACCAGTACGGGCCGCCACCGGTGGCGGGAGTCACGGCACCCGGCGTCGCCTGACCAGCCCCTAGCGAGAGCGGACGGTAAGAGCCTCCGGTTAGTCCTCGATCCAGGGCATCATCGAGCGGAGGCTCTTGCCGACCTGCTCCACCTGGGAACCGGCCGCCTCCTCTCGCATGCGCTGGAAGTTCTCCTGGCCCGCCTCGTTCTCGGCGATCCACTCCTTGGCGAACTCGCCTGACTGGATGTCGGCGAGGATCTTCTTCATCGCCTGACGTGTCTCGTCGGTGATCACCTTCGGGCCTCGGGTCATGTCGCCGTACTCCGCCGTGTTGGAGATCGAGTGGCGCATCCCCTGGATCCCGTGCTCGTACATCAGGTCCACGATCAGCTTGAGCTCGTGGAGGCACTCGAAGTAGGCGAGGCGCGGGTCGTAGCCGGCTTCGACGAGGGTGTCGAATCCGGCCCTGACCAGCTCGGTGGCGCCGCCGCAGAGCACGGCCTGCTCGCCGAAGAGGTCGGTCTCGGCCTCGTCCTTGAAGGTGGTCTCGATGATCCCGGCGCGCCCGCCTCCGATGCCGCTGGCGTAAGCGAGTACCTGGTCGCGCGCGGTGCCTGTCGCGTCCTGGTGAACGGCCATCAGGCACGGCACGCCCGCTCCGTCGACGAATTCGCGCCGGACGAGGTGCCCCGGGCCCTTGGGGGCCACCATGCCGACGTCTACTCCGGGCGGGGGCTCGATCTGGCCGAATCGGATCGCGAAGCCGTGGGCGAACATCAGCAGGTTGCCGTCCGCGATCCCGTCCGAGATCTCCTCCCGCCAGATCTGAGCCTGCTTCTCATCGGGGAGCAGGATCATCACGATGTCGCCCGCGCTGGCGGCGTCGGCGACGTCCATCACCTCGAGGCCCTCGCCCTCGGCGTCGTCGCGGCTGGATGAGTCCGGGCGAAGGCCGACGATAACCTTGACGCCGGAGTCCTTCAGGTTGAGCGCGTGGGCGTGGCCCTGTGAGCCATAGCCCAGGATCGCGACGGTCTTTCCGTCGAGGACGGAGAGATCGGCGTCCTTGTCGTAGAGAACCTCGTCTGCGGCAGCCATGCGGCGGCGGATGCTAGCGGGGCGCAGGTTCCGGCAACTGGCCGCGGAGGAGCTTCCCTGATCCCGTACGGGGCAGGCTCGAGACGAAATCCACCTGCTTCGGGACCTTGTACGGCGCGAGCGCCTCGGAGCAATGGGTCCGAAGCTCCTCCTCACTCGGATCGTTTCCATCGGCGACCACCACCAGCGCGCAGACCGCTTCCTGCCATTCCGGATCGGGGCGGCCCAGGACGGCGGCGTCCGCGACGGCGGGATGCGAGAGCAGAACCGCCTCGACCTCCGCCGGCATCACGTTCTCGCCGCCCGTGACGATCACCTCGCTGCGGCGGCTGGTGACGTAGAGGAATCCCTCGTCGTCGATGTGACCGAGGTCGCCGGTGTGGAGCCAGCCGTCCGGATCGATTGCGGGCCGGGAGACCGTCGGGCCCTGAACGAGGATCTCGCCATCCTCGATCCGCACGTGGGAGGTGAGCAGGGGCCGGCCGGCGGAACCCACCTTGCGCTCGGCGTCCGCCGGGGCGAGCGTCGTCACCTGTGAACAGGTCTCGGTCAGGCCGTAGGTCTGGACGACGGTCGCGCCTCGATCGAGCGCCGCTCGCAGGGCGTCCTCCGGGACGGGCCCGCCCCCGATCAGGATCGCCCGGGGCCGCGATAGGTCAGCCCCCGCTTCGAGCAGCCTGTTCAGCTGGGTCGGGACCAGAGACAGCAGGCTGATCTCGCCGCTGACGAGGGTGCTCGCCACCTGCTCGGTGTCGAAGCCGTCCAGCAGCACCGCAGTGGTGCCGTAGATGACGGAGCGCAGGATGATCGAGAGCCCCGCGACGTGGCTGAGGGGCAGGCAGCAGAGCCAGCGGTCCTCAGGCTCTACGCCGATGTTGAACGCCGAGCCGACCGCGCTGAAGAGGAAGTTCCCGTAGGTCAGATCGACCGGGCGCGGAGCTCCCGACGTCCCGCTCGTCAGGATCCGGCACTGCAGGTCGTCCATGTCGTGCTCGCCGAGGAGCGGCAGGTCCGCCTCGGTCTGGGTCAGCTCGGCGGCATCGTTCAAGTCCACCGCCGGGCGTTCTGCTGCGAGCACCGCGCTGCGCTCGGCCTCGGTCAGCTGCGGGCTGAGGGGAAGCGCAACAGCGCCCAGCTTCATCAGGGCGTGAAGGAGCACCACCTCCTCGCGGCGAGGGCTCATCGTGAGCGCCGCGATTCCCTCCCTTCGCACCCCGAATGCCGCGAGCCGGCGCGCCACCCAGGTCGCCTCCGCCTCGAGCTCCGCATAGGTCACGCTGGACGCCTCCGTGACCAGCGCGGGTCGCTCGGGACAGCTCTGAGCCCGCTGCGCGAGCCAGTTGTCGAGCTTCACGCCCGCAAGCCTAAAAGGGATTGGGCCTGGCTATGGTTGCCGCCGTGCCGCAACGCCACAAAGACGCGCCTCCCGAGGAACAGCTCTACGCGCCGATCGAATGGCGCGCCGAGGGCGAGTACGAGGACATCCTGTACGAGCGGGGCGACGCGATCGCGAAGATCTCCATCAATCGGCCGGAGGTGCACAACGCGTTCCGGCCGCCGACGCTCGCCGAGCTCCGCGACGCGTTCACTCGGGCCCGCGACGACACCGAGGTCGCGGCGATCATCTTCACCGGCGCAGGTGACGAGGCGTTCTGCTCCGGCGGCGACCAGCGGATCCGGGGCGACGACGGCTACATCGGCGACGACGAGGTTGCGAAGCAGGGGGTCGGCAGGCTCGACGTCGGCGACCTCCACGTCCAGATCCGGCGGTTGCCCAAGCCGGTGGTGGCGATGGTGGCCGGCTACGCCGTGGGCGGCGGCCACATCCTTCATCTGGTCTGCGATCTGACGATCGCCGGCGACAACGCCGTCTTCGGCCAGACCGGGCCGCGGGTCGGGAGCTTCGACGGCGGCTTCGGCGCATCCCTCCTGGAACGCAACATCGGGGTCAAGAAGGCGAAGGAGATCTGGTTCCTCTCCCGGCTCTATGACGCCCGGGAGGCCCTCGATATGGGCCTGGTCAACGCCGTCTTCCCGCTCGCCGACCTCGAGCGGGAGACGGTCGCGTGGTGCCGCGAGATGGCCGCCCTCTCCCCCCTCTCGCTGCGGCTGCTCAAGTCGAGCTTCAACGCCACCGAGGACGGCCTGGCCGGCATTCAGCAGCTCTCCCACGACGCGACGCTGCTCTTCTACATGACGGAGGAGGGCCAGGAGGGCCGCAACGCCTATCAGGAGGGGCGCAGCCCGGACTTCTCCAAATACCCGAAGAGGCCCTGACTTGAGGATCTGGCTGATGGCGGCGCGTCCGCGGACGTTGCCGGCGGCGATCGCTCCCGTGCTGGTCGGGACAGCGGCCGCGATTGAGCACCATGGCGACCTGCGGCGTCCCTGGGCCTTCGTCGCGGCGCTGATCGGGTCGATCTTCATCCAGATCGGGACGAACCTGGCCAACGACTATTCGGACGCAAAGCGCGGCGCGGATACGGTCGAGAGGCTGGGCCCCGTGCGGGTGACCTCCGCGGGTCTGGTCGCGCCGCGCAGCGTCCTGATCGCCACCTGGCTTGCCTTCGGGATCGCCGTCGCCGCCGGCATCTATCTCGCCACCGTCGCCGGCTGGATCATCATCGCCGTGGGAGTCGCCTCGATCGCCGCCGGCGTCCTCTACACCGGGGGTCCTCGTCCGTACGGATACGCCGGGTTAGGTGAGGTCTTCGTCTTCCTCTTCTTCGGCCTGGTCGCGGTGAACGGCTCCTACTACGTCCAGCTCGAACGGCTCGACTGGTTGCCGTTCGGCCTCTCCGTCGCGGTTGGCTGCCTCGCGACCGCGATCCTGGTCGTCAACAACGTCCGCGACATCGACACCGATCGCCGCGCTGGGAAGAACACACTCGCCGTGCGGCTTGGGCGGCAGGGTGCCCGGAGCCTCTATGTGGGACTCGTCGTCGCGGCCTATGGGTGCCTGCTCGGGACCGTGACAAGCCACGGAGGTCCTTGGTGGGCACTGCTCGGTTTGGTCTCCGCGCCCCTGGCGCTGAAGCCGGCACGGGCAGTCCTCAATCGGACCGATGGCCCGGCCCTGAATGGCGCGCTCGCCGGTACCGGCGCCCTGCTCGGCATCTTCAGCCTGACGGTGTCCGCCGGGCTTTTGATCGCGGCGTAGAGTCGCCACATGCTGCTGGAGGAGTTGGAGGTCATCCCGTACTCCCTGCCGTTTCGCAATCCCTATGTGACGGCGCGCGGAGAGATCCATGAGCGGGAGCTGCTCCTGGTCCGAATTCGCGGCGAAGGAATCGAGGGCCTGGGCGAGACCACCGCGCTCACCCTGCGTGGCGGCATTGGCATCGACGCGATCGCGGCCGAGATCCGCGGACGTTGTTGGCCGGCTCTGCTCGATGGGGGCGTCGATCCCGGGCGAATCTGGTCGGCGATCGCCCGCTGCCGCAACCGCGGCGCATCGGCCCAGGCCCTCGCCGCTGTGGACATCGCGATTCACGATCTCGTCGGCAGGGCGACCGGCGATCCGGTTTGGCGATTGCTCGGGGCCACCGAGGCCAATCCCGTCGTCTGCAATGCCACCCTGCCGGCGGCCAACCCGTCGTCCACGCGGGCGATGGCCGAAGACTGGTCCGCTCTCGGCTTCCACACGTTCAAGCTGAAGGTTGGCCTGCCCGGAGACGTCACTCAGGTCGCGACCGTGCGGGACACGCTGGGACCAGGAGCCGTGATCCGGGTGGACGCCAACGGAGCCTGGGATGTCGCGGAGGCGGCGGAGCGACTGAGCGCACTCAACCGTCACGACATCGAGCTCGCCGAGCAGCCGGTCGGCACCTTCGAGCAGATGGTCGAGTTGCACCGGCGGGTCGAGGTGCGGATCGCGGCCGATGAGAGCCTCGTGTCCCCCTTCGACGCCCGTCGCGCACAGCAGCTCAGGGCGTGTGAGGTGGCCGCCGTCAAGGTGGCGAAGGTTGGCGGCCTCGGTGCTGCGCTCGAGATCGCGGAGGTGATCCCCACCTATCTCTCGAGCGCGCTCGAGGGGCCGGTCGGCATCTCGGCGGCAGCGCATGCCGTGCAGGCCCTGCGGACGAAGAACGGCGACGCCGGAGTCGCCCACGGCCTCGCCACGGAGCGGCTCTTCTCGGAGTCGATCGGGCGTGGGCCCGAAGCCGACGGCGATCGGCTCCTGCTCGACGAACACCCCGGCCTCGGCGTGGAGCTGGACGAAGAGGCGCTTGCGGCACGCAGGCTCCGCTGATCTACGGTTCGCAGCGGTGGATCCGACCAACCGCAATACGGCGCTCGCCTCCGCGATGGCGGAGGAGCTCGCGCGTTTGGGAGCCGAGCGCGCAGTCATCTCACCCGGCTCACGCTCGACGCCCCTCGCTGTTGCCCTATGGCGTCAACCCGGAATCGACGTCACCGTCATCCTCGACGAGCGCAGCGCGGGCTTCTTCGCACTCGGTACGGGGCTCGCGACGGCGAAGCCGGCGGTGGTCCTCTGCACGTCGGGGTCCGCCGCGGCCAATCTTCACCCGGCGGTCGTGGAGGCTGATGAGGCGAGTGTGCCCCTGATCGTGCTGACCGCCGATCGCCCGCCGGAGCTCCGGGACATCGGCGCCGGGCAGACAATCGACCAGCTCAAGCTCTACGGCGATGCGGTGCGCTGGTTCTGCGAGGTCGGGACTCACGAGGCGGATGACGACGGGCTCCTGCATTTCAGGGCGGTGGCCTGTCGCGCTTATGCCGCGGCGATCGGCGACCCTCGGCCCGGGCCCATCCACCTCAACGTGCCCTGGCGCGAGCCTCTCGCGCCGATCCCCGAGGAGGGTGCGGTCACGGCCACCGATCCTTTGGCGCTCGAGGGGCGAGGCGAGGCGCCGCTGAACAGCGTCTCCGTCGCGGTTCCGCGAGCCGACGAGGCGCTGCTCGATCGGCTTGCAGAACAAATCGAGTCCATCCCCCGCGGCCTGATCGTTGCCGGCCGGCAGATGAGCCCGGCGCTTGCCGAGCCGGCCTCCGCCCTGGCTGCCGCCGCCGGCTATCCGATCCTCGCCGAGCCCACCTCTCAGCTCCGTCGCGGCCCTCATGACCGCTCGCTGGTGGTCTCCACGTACGACCACATCGCCCGCGACCGCCCGGCCGCCCTCGAGCCAGAGCTGATCGTTCGCGTCGGCGATCTGCCGACCAGTAAGCCCCTCCGCCAGTGGCTCTCCGCAATCGAAGGACTCGAGCAGATCGTGATCGACCCCGCCGGCGACTGGCGCGAGCCCACCCGGCGTGCCGAGGTGATTGTCCGAGCCGACCCGAGTGTCACGGCCCGCGCTCTCACCGAGAGGCTGGCCCGCCTCCGTCCGGGCGCCAGCGCGGTCGCCGGCTCCCCCTTTGCCTCCGGATGGATCGATGCCGATGCCGCCGTGCGGGATGCCGTCGACGGGCGCCTGCGGGAGCTCGACGAGCTCAGCGAGCCCGGCGTCTGGACCGCGCTCGGCCAGGCGCTCCGCGACGGGGACTCGGTCCTCGCGGCTTCCAGCATGCCCGTGCGCGACCTAGAGGCATTCCTCCGCCCCGGCCCAGAGGGCGTGCGCATCGCATCAAACCGCGGTGCGAACGGCATCGACGGACAGGTCTCGACGTCAGCCGGCCTCGCGACGGGGAGCGGCGCCCGGACCTGGGTGGTCCTCGGTGACTTGGCCCTCCTTCACGACCTCGGCGGCCTTGCCGCGGCACGACGGGCGGATCACCTCCGCCTGATCGTGATCGACAACGCGGGCGGGGGCATCTTTCACTTCCTTCCCCAGGCAGAGGCGATGGAGGAGCCGGAGTTCGAGGCCCTGCTGGGCACACCGAGTGGGCTCGATCCGGTCGCTGCGGCGGAGCTCTTCGGGCTGACCGCTGCGCTCCCCGAGAAGCCCGCGGAGCTCGACGAGGCGCTGGCCGGAGACGCGAGGATGATCGTGATCCGCACCGATCGGGAACGGAATCTGGAGCTGCACCGGGAGCTCAGCCGGATAGCAGCGGCAGCAACACCTCGAACTTGAGCTCGGACTCCTGAAGCTCGGCGTCAGGCTCTGAGTCGGCGACGATTCCGCAGCCTGCGAACAGGTGAGCCTCGCGGTCGCGGAGCAGGGCCGACCGCAGCCCGACGCAGAACTCACCATCCTCGGCGGTGTCCATCCAGCCAACCGGGCCGGTGTACCAGCCGCGGTCGATCCCCTCGAGCTCGTCGATCAAGGCGAGTGCGGGTTTGCGCGGCTCGCCGCCGATCGCAGGAGTCGGATGTAGATAGCCCGCCAGCTCGATCGCGCTGTGGGACTCGGCCAGTTGTGCGCGGATCGGGGTGGCCAGGTGCTGGAGGTTTCCCACCTTGACCACGAACGGCTCCCCCTCGGCGTGCACCCAGACGGAGTGGGCGCGCAGTGTGCGCTCGATGCGACGCACGACGATGCCGTGTTCCTCTCGGACCTTCGGGCTGCGCATCATCGCCTCGCCGAGGTGATCGTCGACGGCGGGGTCGGCGCTGCGCCCGGTTGTGCCGGCGAGGGCGACCGTCGCCGCGACCGCCCCGGAGCGCCTGACCAGGAGCTCCGGGCTCGCGCCGATGAAGGCCGCCTCGGGTGAGCCGAAGCAGAAGCAGAAGCACGACGGGAAGAGGTCGCGCAGGGCACCGAGCTTGGTGGCCGGGTCGATCGCAGCCGGGGCCTCGACGGTCAGCTCGCGGGCGAGGACCACCTTGTCCGCCTCGCCTGCGCGGATCCGCTCGACCGCGGTCGCCACGATCTCCTCGTAGCGCTCCGGTGGGTAACGGCCCGAGATCGCGGTGGCCGAGCTCGGGTGCGGATCGGCTGGCGTCAGTGGCGCCGAGCGCAATGACGCGAGGCGCCCCGCGATCCTGGCACTCGTTTCGCTGGTGTTCTCGCCCGGTGTCCGGACCGTGGAGACGGTGAGGAAGCTCCGCCCGTCGCTACGGGCGATCGCAATCTCAGGAAGAACGGCGAGCGCCGGCGGGAGCGATGACCAGATCGGGGATCCGCCCCCCTCAGGGGCGAACGCGAGCCCCGTGGACCAGACAGGTCCGGCACCTGCCGGCAATCCGACCGGCTCCTCCGCCACGCGATCGTGGGCGGCGCGCGAGCAACCGGCGGCGAGATCCGCGAACCGGTCGGGACCCCTGCTCACCACCTCCGCGGCCGTGCCGAGTCCGGCGATCGCAAAGTCCCGGTCGGGTTGCTCCCAGCAGAACCACCGGTCCGAGGCGAGCCTCGAGCCCGCGGCGATGGCCGTCGGGTCAACGGACTCGTCGAGCTCAACCGTTGCGGAAGCGAGACGGCCCTCCGGCGCACTGGACACCGCGCTCCCGAACAGTGAGAGGAGCGATCCGGCGTCGAGGGCGACGCTCACCGGCGCCCTAGTTGTCGGACTTGGACCGGGCGATCGCGATCTCGCCCGTGCGGACCATCTCGATCAGCCCGTGGGGGCGGATCATCCGCTCGAAGGCCTCGATCTTGTCGGCGCTGCCGGTCAGCTCGACGGTCAGCGAGCGGCGCGAGACGTCGACGATCTTGGCCCGGAAGATCTCGGCGAACTGCATGATCTCGGCGCGGCTCTCGATCGGCGCCGAGACCTTGAACAGGGCCATTTCCCGGGCGATCGTCTCGCCCGGCTCCATGTCCCTGATCTTGATCACGTTGACCAGCTTGTGGAGCTGCTTGGTGACCTGGTCGATCGGGTGAACCGCGCCGTCGACGGTCAGGGTGATGCGCGAGATCTCGGGATCCTCGGTCGGGCCGACCGCGAGGGTGTCGATGTTGAATCCCCGGCGGCTGAACAGGCCGGCGATCCGTGCGAGAACGCCGGGGCGGTTCTCGACGAGGATCGAGAGGACGTGCTTGCGGCCGGTGAGCGCGCCCGCGGCGGCGTCGAGGTCCTCGAGCTTGATCAGATCAGGGGTTCCGGCTTCCATCAGCCCACCATGTCCCTGGCGGCGGCACCAGCCGGGATCATCGGATAGCAGTTCTCCTCCTGAGTGACGCGCACGTCGAGCAGCACCGGCCCCTCGGTGGCCAGCGCGTCACGCATCGCGCCCTCGACCTCGTTTTTGTCGTCCACCTGCATGCCCTTCGCGCCGAAGGCATCGGCCAGCTTCGCCCAGTCGGGGCTCGGGCCCATCTCGACGGACGAGTAGCGGCCGTCCCAGAAGAGCTCCTGCCACTGGCGGACCATGCCGAAGTAGCCGTTGTTCATCAGGAAGACCTTGACCGGGATCTCGTGACGGACGGCGGTGGCGAGCTCCTGGCAGGTCATGATCAGGCTGCCGTCGCCGGCCAGGCAGACCACGGTGTCGTCCGGCTGCGCCACCTGCGCGCCGATCGCGCTCGGCAGGCCGAATCCCATCGTCCCGAGGCCGCCGGAGTTGATCCAGCGGCGCGGCTTGTCGAAGCCGTAGTACTGCGCCGCCCACATCTGGTGCTGCCCGACGTCCGAGGTGATGATCGCGTCGCCGTCGGTGGCGCGGAACATCGCCTCGACCATCGCCTGGGGCTTGATCTCGGCGTCCTCGGAGTCGTCGTAGTGCAGCGGGTATTCCTTCTGCCAGGCGCGGATCTGCTCCCACCACGGATCGAGCCGGGAACGGTCGGCCTGGGAGGCGCGGTACTCCTTGACCAGCTTCGGCAGCACCTCCTTGACGTCACCGACGATCGGGATGTGCGCCGGGACGTTCTTGGAGATCTCGGCCGGGTCGATGTCGATGTGGACGAACTTGGCGCGAGGCGCGAACTCGGAGAGCTTGCCCGTGATCCGGTCGTCGAAGCGGGCGCCGACGCAGACGATCAGGTCCGCGTTGTCCATCGCGTAATTCGCCGTGCGGGTGCCGTGCATGCCCAGCATGCCGAGCCACTGCTCATGGCTTGCCGGGAACCCGCCCAGGCCCATCAACGTGGTGGTGACGGGGAAGTTGTCGGCAGTGCAGAGGTCGCGCAGCTCCTCCGACGCATTGCCGTTGATCACGCCGCCGCCCGCGTAGATCACCGGCCGCTGGGCATTGGCGAGCGCCCGCGCGGCGATCCGGATCTGCTTGATGTTTCCCTCGGTCGAGGGCTTGTAGCCCGGCAGGTTGGGCGTGTCCGTGATCGGCTCGTAGTCGATGTCGGCGCGGGAGAGGTCCTGGGGGATGTCGACGAGGACGGGGCCGGGCCGGCCGGTCGAGGCGATGTGGAAGGCCTCGTGGATGTAGTCCGGGACGTGACGAGGGTCCTGGACCATGAAGCTGTGCTTGACGATCGGCATCGTGATGCCGTTCACGTCGGCCTCCTGGAAGCCGTCGGTGCCGATCAGCTCTGTGCGGACCTGCCCCGTGATGAAGACGGTCGGGACGGAGTCCATGATCGCGTCGGCGATCGGCGTGACCAGGTTGGTGGCGCCGGGCCCTGAAGTCGCAAAGGCGACGCCAACGCGACCCGAGGCCTTGGCGTAGCCCTCCGCCATGTGGCCCGCACCCTGCTCGTGACGCGCCTGGATGTGGACGAGGTCCGCGTCGTGGACGGCGTCGTAGATCGGCAGGTTCGCACCGCCGGGAATCCCGAAGATGTGCTCGACGCCCTCGGCCTTGAGGGCCTCCATGACTGCGTCAGCGGCGCGCATGTCAGGCGATGGTAGCCAAGGGCCGTCGCCTGGCGCGAATCGATTTCGTCAGCAGACGGGCGCTCAGCGCGCGGCGGCCGGGGCGCCCGGCTTCCACTGTGTCCGAGGGTCGATCGCTGAGTCGATCACGCGGTCGCGGTGCCGTTCGATCGTCTTCAGCATCGAGCGGACCAGCTCGTCGCCCAGGTAGGTGGGCTTCAGGCCCAGGTCGAGCAGCTTGGTGTGCACGGGGTTGTAGTAGTGCTCCTCCGCCTCGACGCGCGGGTTCTCGATGTGGTCGATGTCGATCTCGAAGCCGACCTCGGCAGCGGAGGCCTGCACCAGCTCGGCCAGCTCGCCGACGGAGAACTGCTCGGTGAACTGGTTGAAGACGCGGAACTCGCCGGCGTCGGCCGGGTTCTCGACCGCCAGCTCGACGCACTGGAGCGTGTCGCGGATGTTGAGGAAGCCGCGAGTCTGGCCGCCCTTGCCGTAGACGGTGAGCGGGTGGCCGACGACGGCCTGCACGCAGAAGCGGTTGAGGACCGTGCCGAACCACTCGTCGTAGTCGAAGCGGGTGCTGAGGCGCTCGTCCTGGGCCGTCTCGTCGGTCTCGATGCCGTAGACCACTCCCTGGTTGAGGTCGGTTGAGCGCAAGCCCCAGATTCGGCAGGCGAAGTGGATGTTGTGAGAGTCGTGGACCTTGGAGAGGTGGTAGAGCGAGCCCGGCAGCTTCGGGAAGGGCAGCGTGTCCTTCCGGCCCTTGTGCTCGATCTCGATGTAGCCCTCCTCGATGTCGATGTTGGGCGTGCCGTACTCGCCCATCGTCCCCAGCTTCACCAGATGGCAGTTGGGGGCGTGATCGCGGAGGAAGAAGAGGAGGTTGAGCGTGCCGATCACGTTCGTGTACTGCGTCTCGACCGCCTGCTCCCGATTTGCCATCGAAAACGGCGCCGAGGGCTGCTCGCCGTAGTGGATGACCGCCTCGGGCTTGGTCTCGACGATCACTTCCTCGAGGAAGGCCGCGTCCTCGATCGCGCCGACGTAGGAGCGGATCTCGTTGCCGGAGACCTCGTGCCAGGCGGAAATGCGCTCGTCGAGACCCGCGATCGGGGTCAGGGAGTCGGTGCCGTGGCGTTCATGCCACTTACGGCGCGAGAAGTTGTCGACGACGGAGACCTCGTGGCCACGGGCCGAGAAGCGCATCGCCGTCGGCCAGCCGAGATAGCCGTCGCCCCCGAGGATGAGGACGCGCATGAGACGGGGCAGAGTAGCGCCCTAGGCGGCGCATCGTCGTGCCCGCACAGCGCGCGTGAGCGGCCTATTCTGGCGCCGCCTTGACCGTCCCCTGGCTCGCCTCAGTGTTCCCCGAAGAGCTCACCGCGCTGCGCACGGTGGGGCTCGTCTTCGCCGTGCTGCTGATCGCGTTTGCGATCTGGCGGCGACACTCCATGTCCAACGCAGCGGTGCTCCTGGCGTTCTTCGGCGGCATCGCCCTGGCGATCGTCTCCGGCACCGAGCTGCTCGACAAGCTCCTCTCCGCCTTCTCCTTCCAGAAGGGCAACGGCGGGCGAATCCTCGGCCTCGCCGTATTCGCGATCGCGATCCTGTTCCTGCTCGTCCTCCGTGCCCTGACCGAGAGCTCGCGCATGAACCAGCAGCTCTCGGCCCTGCTCGAGGGTCTCGCCTGGGAGGAGTTCCGGCAGGCCAAGCTCCCCGACCGCTTCCGGGACAAGGTCGCCGTCGTCATCCCCGCCTACAACGAGGCCGAAAGCGTCGGCGACGTCATCCGCCAGATCCCGACGGAGGTCTGCGGCGAGAAGACCGCGGTGCTGGTGGTCGACGACGGCTCCCGCGACGACACGAGCGAAGAGGCGGCCAAGGCGGGCGCCGTGGTCGCCCGCCACGTGATCAACCGAGGCGGCGGCGCCGCCCTGCGTACCGGGTATCGCCTGATGGCCGAATCGGGCGCCCTCGTTGTCGTCACCCTGGACGCCGACGGCCAGCACCTTCCCAGCGAGATGGAGCGGCTGGTCAAGCCCGTGCTCGATGACGAGGTCGACGTCGCGCACGGGTCTCGCGTCCTGGGTGAGGCGGACCCCAATGCTCCCTCGCGCGAGCTGGGAATCGTCGTCTTCAACAAGGTGATCTCCTTCATCACCCGGACCAAGGTCTCCGACGCCTCGAACGGCTACAGAGCCGTGCGCACCTCTGTCCTCCCGCAGCTGGTTCTGCGCCAGGAGCAGTTCCACACCTCCGAGTTCCTGATCGAGGCGATCAAGCGCGGCGTTCCGGCGAAGGAGGTTCCCGTGACGGTCGCCAAGCGCACGCATGGCCACTCGAAGAAGCCGGCGGTGGTCCGCTACGGCCTCGGCTTCACCAACGCGATCGTCCGGACCTGGCTGCGTTAACGGTGCGCCGGCCCCGGCCGCACCTCGGCCGGATCTGGCAGGTACAGGTCCGTCCCACAGCGCGGGCAGACCTGGACGTGCAGCTTCACGATGTTGTTGCAGGTCGGACAGCGCCGCTCGGGCTCGGTGTGCTCGGAGCGGTAGAGGATCGCGGCGATCAGGCCGAAGAACGGCACCACGGTTCCAATCAGGAACCAGATGAAGAAGGAGCTCCCCTTGCCCCGTCCGACGAATCCCGTGGCGATTCCGAAGAGCAGGGCGATGAGCACATACGGAGCACCGGCCATCCGCTACAGGCGCTCCTTGATCAGCTTCGTGACGGTCCCGCCGTCGGCTCGCCCCTTGCTTTCCTTCATCACCGCACCGACGATGCGGCCGATCGCCTTGTCGTTGCCCTGCCGGACCTGCTCGGCCGCCTCCGGCTCAGCCTCGATCGCCCGGTCGACGATGCCCTCCAGCTCTGAGCTGTCGGAGATCTGGGCGAGCCCGCTCTTCTCAACGATGTCTGCCGGCTCTCCGCCGGAGGTCACCAGCGTCGCCAGCACCTCCTTGCCGGATCCGTGGGAGACCGCCTTGGACTCCACCATTCCGGCAAGTGACGCGAGCGCCTCGGGGGTCGCCTTGGACTCGAGCGGATTCTCCTCGCCCGCTTCCCGCAGGGCCGCGACGAGCTCTCCGGTCACCCAGTTGGCGATCGCCTTCGCGGAGGTCCCGTCTGCCGCGTTGAGCGCTCGCTCGAAGTACTCGCCGAAGTCGGCATTGAACGCGAGGGTGCTCGCTGCTTCCTCGGAGAGGCCCACCTCGCTCATGTAGCGCTCCCGTCGCGCCGCGGGCAGCTCCGGCAGGGAGTCACGGGCCTCCTTCAGCATCTCCTCGGTAGGCGCGACCGGGACGAGGTCCGGCTCCGGGAAGTAGCGGTAGTCGTGCGCGTACTCCTTCGAGCGCAGGGACGTGAGTGAGCCGTCGTTCGGGTCGAAGTGGAGCGTCTCCTGGACGACCTCCTCCCCGCTCTCCAGGAGCTCGCGCTGGCGCACGAGCTCCGCCTCGATGCCTCGCTCGAGGAAGCGGAAGCTGTTCATGTTCTTGAGCTCGGTCTTGACGCCGAGCCCGTCCGACCCGGCCGGGCGGATCGAGATGTTCCCGTCCACGCGGAGGCTGCCCTCCTCCATGTTCACGTCCGAGACGCCCAGCTGGCGGACCGTGGTGCGGAGCAGCTGTGCCCACTCCCGGGCCTGGGCGGCGGAGCGGATGTCCGGCTCGGTGACGATCTCGACCAGCGGCGTCCCGCCGCGGTTGAAGTCCACGAGCGAGGCGCCTGACCCGTGGATCCGGCCGGACTCGCCGACGTGGGTCAGCTTCGCTGCGTCCTCCTCGAGGTGCGCCCGGTGGATACGGACGTCGCCGAGCTTGCCGTTGACCGCGATCGGCTGGTCGTACTGGCTGATCTGGTAGCCCTTCGGCAGGTCGGGATAGAAGTAGTTCTTGCGGGCGAACTCGGAGCGATCGGGGACGTCGCATTCGAGGGCCGCCGCGATCTTCAGTGCGTAGTGGATCGCCTCCTCGTTCATCGTCGGCAGCGTCCCGGGGTGCCCCAGGCAAACCGGACAGGTGTGCGAGTTGGGCTCGTCGCCGAATGAGAGCGCGCAGCCGCAGAACATCTTGGTCTTGGTGGAGAGCTGGACGTGGATCTCCAGCCCGATAACTGCCTCGTAGTCCGCCATCAGAGACCCCAGCCCCTGACCGTCGCCTCATCGGCGCCGAAGTAGTGCCCGATCTCATGGAGCACTGTCGTCTTGACGCTCTCGGCATCCGTGTGGTGCTCGCGGTAGATGATGATTCGCTGCAGCCCGCCCCTGGGGTCGAAGAGGCCGAGTAGGCGGCCGCTTGGGTGGCTGTCCTCAACGATGATCGCGACATTCGTGAGCCTGTCGGCGATCTCCGGCGGCAGCGAGTCGAGCGCCTCCTGGACCGCTTGGCGAAACTCCTCGTCGGTCATCGGCGTCGCGTACCTCACTCGCCCGCTCCATTGCGCCGGAAGCCGATCGCTCCCTCCAGCGCGTGGGCCGCGTCCAGCATCGCGGAGTCGCTGAAGGCCGGGCCCGCGATCTGGAATCCGACCGGGAGCTCGGGCCCGCCTTCGTCCGGGGGCGCCACTCCCGCCGGGATGGAGATCGCCGGGATCCCTGCCAGCGGCATCGGCACGGTGCAGTAGTCGTTCATGTACATCGCCAGCGGGTCGTCGGTCTTCGCGCCGAGCTTGAAGGCCACCGTCGGCGACGTCGGCGTGACTACGAAGTCGAAGCTCTCGAAGGCCTTCGAGAAGTCCTCGGCGATCTTGGTCCGCACGCGCTGGGCGCGGCCGTAATAGGCCTCGTAGTAGCCGGAGGAGAGCGCGTACGTGCCGAGCATGATCCGGCGCTTCACCTCCGCGCCGAAGCCCTCGGCGCGCGTCTCCTCGTACATCTCGGTGAGGTCATCGGCGTCGACCCGCATGCCGTAGCGGACCCCGTCGAAGCGCGCCAGGTTCGCCGAGGCCTCCGCCGGGGCGAGCACGTAGTAGGCCGAGATGCCGTGGGGCGCGTGGGGCAGCTCGGTCTCCGAGACCTCGCCGCCGAGCTCCTCGATCAGCGCGACGGTGCGCTCGAAGACCTCCTTCACCCCCGACTCGATTCCCTCCGCGTCCGAGGCCAGCTCCTTGGGGATGCCGAAGCTGAGCCCCTTCAGGTCCTCGCGGCTGGGCAGCGCGACGCCGCCCTCGATGCCGACGGAGGTCGAGTCGCATGGATCGCGTCCCTCCACCGCCTGCAGGATCAATGTGGCGTCGGTGACGTCTCTGGCCAGCGGGCCGCACTGGTCGAGCGAGGAGGCGAAGGCGATCATCCCGTAGCGCGAGACCGCCCCGTACGTCGGCTTCATGCCGACGATCCCGCAGAGCGCCGCCGGCTGGCGGATGGATCCGCCCGTGTCGGTCCCGATCGCGCACGGCGCGAGGCGCCCGGCCACAGCGGCCGCGCTTCCCCCCGAGGAGCCTCCGGGAACACGGCCCGAGTCCCAGGGATTGAGCACCGGGCCGTAGCCCGAGTTCTCGTTGGAGGAACCCATGGCGAACTCGTCCATGTTGGCCTTGCCAAGCACCCGTGCCCCTGCCTCACGGAGCTTGCGCACCGCGGTGGCGGTGTACGGCGGCCGGTAGCCCTCGAGGATCCGCGACCCTGCGGTCGTCGGAATGCCCTCGGTGCAGAAGATGTCCTTGACCGCGACCGGGATGCCTCCCAAGGGCCCCTCGCCCGCCTCCTCGGCCTCGTCGGCGGTCCACAGGAATGCGTTGAGCGAATCCGCGGCGGCCACCTCCCGGTAGGCGTCGAAGTACTCGTCCGCCGAGAGCTCGCCGGAGCGGATTCGATCGGCCGCCTCAGCGACCGTCAGGTCGATCAATTCGCTCGCCATCTATGCCTGGGGCGAGGGGACGCGGAAGGCGCCGGAGGCAGGGTCGGGCGCGCTCTCGAGAATCTCGTCACGGTCCCAGCTCGGCCGAGGCTCGTCGGGCCGGAAGACGTTTTCGAGAGCGATCACGTGGGAGGTCGGTTCGACGTCGTCGAGCTCGAGCTCGTTGATGTGCTCGACGTGCTCGAGGATTCCGGACAGCTGGCTCGCCATCCGCTCGACCTCCTCGTCGGAGAGGCGAAGCCGCGCGAGCTTCGCGACATGCAGGACCTGTTCGCGGTCTATCACCAGCCGGATTCTAGGTTGTGGCCTCGGCGCGCTCGACCTCGGCGATGCTGCGGTCCTGACGCTCGGTGGCGCCCTTGACGAAAAGCACCGCCAGCACGGCCGAGCCGATGTCGACCACATTCGAGATGGCGAGGGTGATCGCCGCCGAGTGCTCCTGGACGAGGTCCGAGTGCGACGGTGGATTGGCGACGGGGATGAGGTCCGGCGAGGTCACCGAGTTGCTGAGTACGGGGTCCCCGCTCAGGAGGCCGCCGGCGACCCCGCCGATGAAGCTGCTCAGCAGGTAGATGGCCCACCACCAGTTCACCAGCTGGCTGACGGGCAGCGCGGTCCACGCGGCGTTACCCGGAGCCTCGGGATCTCCGCCGCGCCAGATGTCATTGCCGATTTGCTTTGGACGCCACAGCGACAGGATGGGGACGAACCAGGCTCCGATTGCCCATCCTCGGCCGAAGCGCAACGAGCGTCCTGTGATTCCCGGCAGGTTTCGGTAGGCGCGGTACCACCAGACCAGGAAGCCGACGGCTCCCCCAGCCAGGCTGATCAACCAGACCACCGAGCAGATGCTGAGGGCGTGCTCGATGTCCTCCGCCTGCTGGAGCGTCAGCGAGCCGGTGTTGATCTGGGTTTGGACCTTTCCCGCGTAGATCAGGGCCACAACGGTGTAACCCGCGTTGACGAGGACAGAGAAGGCGAGAACCCCATAGGCCCACCACGCAACCGGATGGAGCGGCCTCGGGGTCTCCCGCTCCGCCGCCGGGGCCGCGGGATCGCCCGGCTGTGCGGACGGGGGCGCCGGCCTGCCCTCCATCCCATCTCGGGTCCCCGTGTGCGCGGTCCAGCTGCTCCCGTTCCAGTAGCGGGAGCCCTCCGGGTCGTTGGGGTCGGGATACCAGCCCGCCGGCGGGTCCCCGCTCATCTCACTTGTCGAGCCGGTCAGCGGCTTGAGGGGGCGGTGCGTCCGGGACGTTGGCCTGCGGCGGAGCCGGCGCGTCGCCGATCTCGACCTGATTGCCCTCCGCCGGCGGGTAGAGCCTCCAGACCTTGTTCAGACCGCTCTGGACGAACGCAGGAATGGCGATCAGCGTGATGACGAGGAAGATTCCGAACACGTAGAGGACCGCGATCACCCAGCCCTCGATCGGCGAGACGTTGCAGGCACGCTGCATGCGGCGGATGCGTCCCGTCGTCTTCCAATAGGAGACGATCGCGGGAACGATCACGAGCGCCCCGAGCGTGACCGCAAGGATCGAGAGGACCGGATTGCTGTCCGCGAGCTTCTCGTCGCCATGCGCGCGCCCGAAGTCGCGCATCTCGCGATTGATGCGGTAGTACCAGACGTAGGTGTAGATCCCGAGCGTGAGGATCGTCCAGAGGACGACCAGGCCCTCATCGCGGACCTTGGCGCGGGCGCCACTGGGCATCACAACCTCTGTTGCCGCCACTCCGGACCTCCTCCCGCTCGCCGACGACCGCACCCTAACGACTAGGATCCCCGCGCCATGACGGGGGAGAAAGCCGAACGCTTCGTCGTTCTCAGCCTGCGCCTGCTGGCGATCGGGTTCGCGATCACCGGCTTCTTCTTCATCGCCTGGCCCGACGGGACGCTCGACCGCATCACCGAGCTCGGCCACCACTTCGGCTTCCACACCCCGGCGCCCAAGACCGACGCGCGCCTCTGGCTCTCGCTCGGCTTCGCCTACATGGTGGTGATCACGTTCCTCGCATGGATCGCCTCGACCGACGTCGTCCGCTACCGGCCGATGATCCTCGCGCTCGCCGCCGGCAAGGCCGCCTCGTCGATCACCTCGCTGATCTTCTTCGCAGAGGACGACGTCTTCGCCTACCTGCTCAACGGAATCGTCGACGGCTCGCTCGTCTTCGTATCGCTGCTGCTCTGGTCGCTGGCCGGCCGGGTCGGCTCACCAGCCGCCCCTCCCTGAAGGCGCCCGCCGGGGCTCCGGGCCGCCGAGCTCAGAACTCTGCGAGCGATCGCGGAGGCAATCGCCCCTGGTGAGGACGGACTGCCTGCGGCCGAGACCGTCGTTCCGGTAGCGGAGCCGCTCGCGCGCTTCCTCTCTCGAATGCCGGCCCGCACGGTGCAGGTGGTGCGCCTGGCGCTGCGCACCATCGAGTTCCTGCCGTTCCCATGGCGGTTCAGCCGAATGGGCGTCGAGGCGCGCTCGCAGTACATGGCCAAGATGGAGAGCTCCCGATTCTCGCTCTACCGCGATCTGCTCCTCCTGGCGAAGCTGCTCGCGATGGTCGGCTGGGCTCGCGACGAGCGGGTGCGGAATGCAATCGGGGTCGAGTCCCGCTGCGCGGTGGCTGAGGGCGCCCCGCAGCCAACCTCGACCGGCGTTGGAGACCTGGAACCCCGCGGCGCCGGAGAGGACTGCGATATCGCAATCGTCGGCTCTGGCGCAGGTGGGGCTGCCGCTGCAGCGATCCTGGCCGAGGCCGGGCTGGACGTGATGGTGCTCGAGTCCGGCCCCTACGTGGACAAGACGAGCTACCCGGCCGATCCACTCGACGGCCTGCCCCTGCTCTACCGCGACGGGGGGATGACGATCGCCATGGGCAAGCCCGCGATCCCGATTCCAGTCGGCCGGACCGTTGGAGGCACCACGGTGATCAACTCGGGGACCTGCTTCCGCGCGCCGACGGAGGTCCTCGAGGAGTGGCAGAACGGCGATGGCATCCAGTGGGCGGGTGACCTCGATCCGCTCTACGCCGCCGCCGAAGAGATGCTCGCGGTGACGCCGCTCGACCTCGAGACGCTCGGCCGAAACGGCCAGCTCTGCGCGGAAGGGGCGGCAGCCCTCGGGGCGAGCGGTGGGCCGATCAGCCGCAACGCGGGCAGGTGCATTCAGTGCAGCTCCTGCCCACTCGGCTGCCAGATCGATGCGAAGCGCGCCACCCATGTCTCCTATCTGCCAAGGGCGGTGGCGGCCGGAGCACGCGTCCGGGCCGGCGTCAAGGTCCAGAGAATCCTCACGGAGGACGGGCGAGCGACGGGGCTCGCCTGCCGCGCCGGCCTGCCGACGACGGCGTCACAGGAGCTGTCACGCAACGGACGGCCGCCTGCGGGCCGCGACTGGCAGGTACGCGCGAAGACCGTGATCAGCGCGGGCGGCGCCTTCGGCACTCCGGAGCTGCTGAAGCGCTCCGGCATCAACCACCCCGCTCTCGGCCGCCACCTGCACATCCATCCCGCCGCCTGGATCGGCGCACGCTACGAGGAGGAGGTCCGCGGCTGGGACGGCGTCATGCAGAGCTACTACGTGGATCAGTGGCAGCCGGAGGGGATCCTGCTCGAGGCGACCTTCACGCCGCTCTCCTTCGGCGCGCAGTGGCTGCCGGGGGTCGGCGCCGCATTTTCGGACCGCGTCGCCAACTTCGGCCACATCGCCTCCATCGGAGTCCACCTGCACGACCGCTCGGAGGGACGGGTGGGCCTCACCTCGAACGGATCGCTCCGGCTCTCCTATCGCCTGCTCGAGGAGGAGGCGCGGACGATTCAGTTCGGGATCGCGCGCGCAGCGGAGGTGCATTTCGCCGCCGGCGCGACCGAGGTCTATCCCAACGTCGGCCCCGTCTCGGTGATCCCGCGCGGCAAGCTGCCCGAGTTCGAGTCGATGAAGCTGAAACCCGCGGATCTCCGCCTCGAGGCCTTCCACCCGATGAGCAGCGCCCGGATGGGAAGCGATCCGGATACCAGCGTCTGCGATTCGCGCGGCGCCGTCCGGGGGATCGAGAACCTCTACGTCGCGGACGCGAGCCTGCTGCCGACCTCCGTCGGCGTCAATCCGATGATGACGATCATCGCCTGCGCAACGCACGTGGCGGGCGACGTTGGTGCGGCCCTAGCGGGCTGAGGCAGCCTTCGGGGGCTTTAGCGGCTGCATCCCCAGGTAGCCACCGATCGTGATGGCGAACGCGGAGCCGAGGCCGATCCAGGCGCCGATCTCGACGCTCGGATCCCCGGTGCCGGGCGGATCGATCATGCGGATCACGATCAGCACGACGGCCACCGCGCCGAACCCGGTCGCGACGGAGGACCCGGCTACCGGGTAGCTCACCGAGATGCCGAAGAGCACGCAGGCCGCCACGGACATCCCCATCACCGCCGCGGCGGCCAGGATCAAATCGGTGACGCTGAACGCCTGCCAGGCGGTGGCGTCCACGCCTCCGGCCGAGTACCAGGGCAGGAAGCCGGCGACGAGCAGGCCGAGGCCGCCGATGGCCCCGACCAGCTCGCCAGGCCGCAAACCACGGTTCAGTAGCGCTCTCCTCCTGAGGTCTCCTGCATCGTCAGGTAGCCGCCCACGGCGACCCCGGCACAGGCGATCAGGCCGAGGAACAGGCCGATCTTCCGGTCCGCGTCGCCCGGGGTGTCGAACACCTGGTACAGGATGAGCAAGGTGCCCACGCCCGCGAGGAGCGTCGTCGCCATCGCAGCCATCGGCGCGTCCGCACCGTCTCCCGTGAGCGCCATCACGGCCGGCACCAGCGCGACGAGAATCACGATCAGCAGGTAGATGTCGAGCGGATTCTCAGCCTCCCAGAGGCTGAAGTTCTTGGATCCGCCGATGGTGGTCCCGCCGACCGTCACGGCTCCGGAAACGCCGAACCACGGCAGAAAGCTGATGATGAACAGGGCGATCGCCGCGATCGCTGCGACGAGCTGGCCCTGAGACAACCTGTTCGCGTCCAATTTGCCTCCTCTGCGTTTTTGGGCGGAACCGAGCCTATATCTCCCCGGCGACCTCTTCCTGCATGGCCCTGAATCCGCCGTATGCGACCGCGATGGCGGCCACCAGGCCGATGAAAGCACCGATCTTGCGATCGGCGCCGTCCGGGAAGTCCACCGTCAGGAATGCGGCGATCAGGATCACCGCGACGACCCCGAGCAGGAACGTCGCGGCCGAGACGAACGAGAACTCCTCTGCGCTGTCGGTGAGGGCGAGGAGCGCCGGGAGGAACGCCACGACCACGGTGATCAGCAGATAGATGTCGAGGGTCGAGCCCTTCCAGACGTTCTCCGAGGTGCTGCCGGCGGCGTTCGCCACGCCCGGCGGCAAGGTCACCCCGGAGGGCAGAGACGACCCGCTCACCCCTATCCAGGGGAGGAACATCGCAACCAGCAGTACGGCGGCTGCGACCGCCGCGATCAACTGCCCCTGAGACATCCTTCCAATCATGTTCGTCCTCCGTCGAGTTTCAGCATGAGCGGGCGCCGTGACCCTACACAGGAGAAGGAATGTGAACACGGCCGTCGCGCCCGGCTCCCACCGAGCGCGACGGCTGCCTGGCCGGAATCCGGCCGCTACTTCTTGCTCGAGGAGCTCTTGCTGCTCTTCGAGCGAGATGAGCTCGACTTCTTCTTCGGTCGAGCTGGAGCGCGAGCTCGACGACTTCGACTTCGACTTCGAACCGGAGCGCGCGGCCGGCTTCTTCGCCTTCGAGCGCTTGGTCGTGCTGGAGCCGCTCGAGCCCGAGGCGCTCTTGGCGGGAGCCGCGGCCGGAGCGGGTGGCGGCGTCGCCGCAGGCGCGGATGCCGAGGCGGCTCGCGTGCGGCCTCCCGCGACGGCGACCAGCGGTTCGAAACCGTCCTCGCCGAGGGCCATGAGCGCGCCCGCCGTGATGGCGATTGCGGCTCCGAGACCCAGGAATACGCCGATCTTCAGCGTCGGCGAGCCGGCGAACATGCGCCAGAGAATCAGCAGCACGGCCAGCGCGCCCAACAGCGCTGTGACCGCACCGCGGCGGACCGGGATGTTCACTCGCTGTCCGGCGGCGGCCAGGTAGGCCAACGCGATCCCCGAGATACCCGACAGGATGATCAGGAAGCCCGGCAGGTCCGTCAGGGCATCCCAGCCGCTGATGCCCGGGTGCGAGAGGGTCGCCGTGCCGTTGACCAGGCTGCCGCTCACCTCCGCGCCGCCGCCGAACCAATCGAAGAACAGGAACACGAACAGAGCGACACCGCCGATTCCGGCGACGATCTCGCCCGTACGCAACCTTGATGAGTCCAAGTCAGCCTCCGTCGATGGATTTGACGGGAGGATTCAAGCAGTCTGGGCGCTTATCCGGCCGCGGTTTTTGTGGCGGCCGCCTGATGGCGACGCCGTGCCGCCTCAACGGTGTTGGACAGCAGCATCGCGATCGTCATCGGGCCCACGCCGCCCGGCACGGGCGTGATCGCCCCGGCGACCTCGACCGCGGCCTCGAAGTCCACGTCCCCCACCAACCCGTCGTCGGTCCGGTTGGTGCCGACGTCGATCACCGTGGCGCCCGGGCGGATCATGTCGCCGCCGATCAGCTTGGGCTTGCCGGCCGCCGCGATCAGGATCTCAGCCCGCCGGCAGACCTCTCCCAGGTCGCGCGTGCGGCTGTGGCAGATCGTCACGGTGGCGCTCGCGCCGAGCAGCAGGGAGAAGACCGGACGGCCGACGAGATTCGATCGGCCGACGATCACCGCCTCCTTGCCCGCCGGGTCAACACCGGCGGAGGCGAGCAGCTCCATGATTCCCTGCGGCGTGCACGGCACCAGGCCGGGCTCGCCGCGAGCCAGCCTGCCCGCGCTGATCGGCGTGAGCCCGTCGACGTCCTTGTCGGGGTCGAGCGCATTGACGATGGCGGCGGAGTCGATCTGGTCCGGCAGCGGCAGCTGCACGAGGATGCCGTCGACTTCGTCGGATTCGTTCAGCTCGTGCACGAGATCGAGCAGCTCCTCCTGGGAGATAGAGCCGTCAGGCTCATGGTGGAAGGAACGGATGCCGACCTCCTCACAGGCCTCGCGCTTGCGGCGCACGTAGATGGCGGAGGCAGGATCGTCGCCGACCAGAACCGTGGCTAGACCAGGCGGCCTGCCCAGTTCGGCCGTGAGCTCCTCGACCTCGCCGCGGACGCGCTCGCGCACCGACGCCGCGACCGCCTTGCCGTCGATCACCCTCGCCGCCATCAGCTCGCCTTCCTCAAGGGTGCGTAGTCCGCCATCAGCTTGCGCTCGGCACCATCGCTGGCGAAGCGGACGACAACCACCCCACCCGGCTCCACCGCGGTCACCACCCCGTCGCCGAAGCTTGCGTGCACGATGTCGTCGCCAGTCGCAAACGAGAGCGACGGATCGGCCTTGGGGGTCGGGCCGGTGGATCCGCCGAGCGACCAGCCGGTGATCGCCTGCTCCTGGGTCCCCTCGCGCTCCACGAGGTCGTCGGGCAGCTCGGAGAGAAAGCGTGACGGGAAGCCTGTCTCGCGCCCGGCGAACATCCGCCGGCTGCGCGCGTGGGTCATCCACAGCCGCTTGCGGGCTCGCGTGATCCCGACGTAGGCGAGACGGCGCTCCTCCTCCTCGTTGCCCTCCTCGAGGGAGCGCGAGTGCGGGAACACACCCTCCTCACAGCCGATGATGAAGACGGCGTCGTACTCGAGGCCCTTCGCGTTGTGGAGGGTCATCAGGGTCACCTTCGACTCGTCCTTGCTGATGTCGTCCTGGTCGGTGTAGAGGGAGATCGCCTGGAGGAACTCCTCCAGAGGCGCGATCTCAGAGGGGCCCTCGACCTCGCGGTTCGCGTCGAACTCAGCGGCCACGCCGACGAGCTCCTCGAGGTTCTCGATCCTGCCCTCGGCCTCGATCGTCCGCTCGGCCCGTAGCGCGTCGAGGTAACCCGAGCGCTCGAGCAGGGCGCGCAGCAGCTCCGCGACGGAGCCGTTCTCGAACTCGGCGCGGAGCTCCTCGATCAGCTCGGTGAACCGGCCGATCGACTTCATCGCCGCGGCTGACAGCCCGGGGACCGTCTCCTTCTCCAATGCGATCTCCCAGATCGTCCGCCCGGTCGTGTTGGCGTGGGCCAGCAGGCGCCCCTGGCTGGTGTCGCCGATGCCGCGCCGCGGCGAGTTGATTACGCGAGAAAAGCTCACCTCATCGGCCGGATTGACGAGCAGCTGCAGGTATGCGATCGCGTCCTTGATCTCCGCACGCTCGTAGAACTTGGTCCCGCCGATCACCTGGTAGGGCAGCTCGTAGCGGACCAGGATGTCCTCGAGCACCCGGCTGTGCGCGTTGGTCCGGTAGAAGACCGCGATCTCATCGCGCGTCATGCCGTGTTGGCCGATCAGCTCCTCGATCTCGCCGGCGACGAACCGCGCCTCGGCGTGCTCATCCTCGAGCTCGGTGACGTGAATCTTCTCGCCCTCGCCGAGGTCCGACCAGAGATGCTTTCCGAGGCGGCCGGTGTTGTGGGAGATGACGGCGTTGGCGGCACGCAGGATGGTCTCGGTGGAGCGGTAGTTCTGCTCGAGCTTGACCACGTACGCGTCCGGGAAGTCATCCTCGAACTCGAGGATGTTGCGCACCTCGGCGCCACGGAAGCCGTACACCGACTGATCCTCGTCCCCGACCACCGTCAGGTTCCCGTCCTCCCCGGCGAGCAGCTGCAGCAGCCGGTACTGAGCATGGTTGGTGTCCTGGTACTCGTCCACCAGGATCCAGCGGAAGCGCTCGCGGTAGCGGCGCCGGACGTCCTCGAAGAGTTCCAGCACGTTCACGGTCCGCATCAGCAGGTCGTCGAAGTCCATCGAATTGGCATCGAGCATCCGGCGCTCATACAGGCGATACGCCTGGCCCACCATGTCCTCGAAGACCCCGCCCACCTGCTCCTGATAGGTCTCGGCGTCGATCAGCTGGTTCTTGGCATCGGAGATCCGGGCGCGGACAGCGCGTGGCGGGTAGCGCTTGGTGTCGACCTCGAGCTCATCCAGGCAGCGCTTCAGCATCCGCAGCGAGTCGGCCTCGTCGTAGATCGTGAACCGGCTGGTGTAGCCCAGCCGCTCGGCCTCGATCCGAAGCAGCCGGGCGCAGGCGGCATGGAAGGTCATCACCCACATCCGCCGCGATACCCCGCCCACCAGCGCCGAGACCCGCTCCCGCATCTCGTTGGCGGCCTTGTTGGTGAAGGTGATCGCCAGGATCTGGTTCGGATGGGCTCGGCCCGTGGCGAGCAGCCAGGCGATCCGGTGAGTCAGCGCGCGGGTCTTGCCCGACCCGGCTCCGGCGAGGATCAGCAGCGGGCCCTCACCGAAGGTGACGGCTTCGCGCTGCGGGCCGTTGAGACCCGCGAGCAGGCGCTCGACCTGGTCGGCGCCTACCTCTATCGGCTTCGCGTCGGGCACGAAGCGAGGATAGTCGCCGCTTCGGCCCGCTCAGTTCATGCGAGGGTGCGCGAAAGCGCAACCCGTTTCATGATGGCGCGCAGGTCGAGAAGAGCGCCGTGAGCTTGTCGCCGCTGCCGCTCAGGATGATGCTCTTCACCTGGTCCGCGCCCGCGTTGTCGAAGGCGTGGCTGATGCAGGAGGCCACCTGGGGCGGAATGGTGCTGTCGGAGTTCAGCTTCACGGAGAGCGCCTGGACCATTCCGGGGAAGTTGAAGTTGGGGATGTCGGTGATCTTGTCGAGCTTCCACTGGTCGCCGTCCTTGCTGACGGCCACGGTCAGCGTCGAGCCGTCGAAGCTCCCGCCGTGGAAGGTCACGTCCGCCGAGCCCGTATCGCCGCTCGAGGTGACATGGGTGACGTCGACCGAGTCCGGGTTGTCGCTCGTGTCGGAGGCGTCCTTCTGGCACTGCTGGAGCGCCGCCTGTCCGGACTGGAGCTCCGTCTGCTCGACGAACTGCTGGGTCTGGAGCTTCGTGCAGTCAGCGGGGTCCGTGCTCTTCACCGAGGTCTGGATCAGGTCGGTGATCTGTGCGTTTTCGTCGTTGCCGCCACCGCCTCCGCACGCCGCGAGCAGGGCCGCCGTGGAGATCGAGGCGAGCAGGATCAGGGGCAGGCGGACGCGACGCATCTAGCCGGAAAGGCAGGGCCCGATCAGGTTGAGCAGATGGGAGGAGTTGCCGCTGATCAGGGCGGCCTTGACCACGGTCGGGCCGGCCTGGTTGAGGGCGTTGGTGATGCAGCCGACTGCCTGGGCCTGGACCCCCTCGTTGGTGACGAGCCGCTGGGTGAAGGCCTTTTCGAAAGCCTGGAGATCGAAGTGGGGTACGGCGGTGATCTCGTCGAGCTTCCACTGATCGCCCTCCTTGGTCAGCGCGAGCGCAAGAGTCGAGCCGTCGAAGCCGCCACCGGCGAACGAGGCGTCCGCTCTGGCTCTGTCGCCTTGGATGACCACGTTCTTGACGTCGATCGAGTCGGGATCGTCACTGGTGTCGGGGGCGTCCGCCTGACAGGCCTTGACCGCGGTCTGGCCCCTGGTGAAGTGGATCTGCTCCATGAAGCGCAGCGTCTCCAGCTTGAGGCAGTCGGCTGGGTCGGAGCTCATGATCGAGGTCCGGATGACCTGAGCGACCTGGGCCTCTTCGGCGGGATTGCCGGTCGCGGGACTCGTGCTTCCACCGTCGTTGCTCCCGCCGCACGAAGCGAGCGCCAACAGCGCGAGCAGCGTCAGGATCGGTGCGAGCAGCTTGAGGACGCGGTCACCCACCGGCCGAGCTCGGCCCCTTCTTGGGTCGCAGCTCGGTCACGTCGGCTTCGGTTGCGTCCTCGCCCGTCGCATCGGCGAGTCGCTTCTCGAGCTCAGCGATCCGCTCCGAGAGCTCCTTCATCGCCTCGGCGATCGGGTCGGGAAGATGGATCCAGTCGGTGTCGGGTCCCTCGACCGGCCGCCCCTCGACCCGGACCGGATGCCCCGGATTGCCGACGACCGTCGTCTGCGGGGGTACGTCCTCGATCACGACGGTGTTCGCGCCGACCTTCGCGTTCCTCCCGACGGTGACCGGGCCGAGCAGCTTGGCGCCGGAGCCAACCGTGACGTCGTCGTCGAGCGACGGGTGGCGCTTGCCGCGGGCAAAGCCCGTGCCGCCCAGGGTCACGCCCTGGTAGAGCGTCACTCGGTCTCCGATCTCGGCTGTCTCTCCGATCACCACGCCTGAGCCGTGGTCGATGAAGAAGTCCGAGCCGATCCTCGCCGCCGGATGGATCTCCACCCCGGTGATCGCGCGACTGGTGTACGCGATGGCGCGGGGGACGAGCGGGACCTCCGACTCCCAGAGCGCATGCGCCACGCGATGGGCGAGCAGCGCCTGTACTCCGGCCCAGCCGGTGAGGATCTCGAGCGTCCCGATCCCACGTGCCGCGGGATCGCGCTCGCGCGCGGAGGAGACGTCACAGGACACCTCCTTGAGCACGCGCCGGAACGTTCCTAGTCCGAGCACGCCCAGAAGCTTAGGGCGGCGGGGCGGCTACTACGGGGCGAAAAACGGCAGCGACATATATCGCTCGCCGGAGTCGGGCACGACCACGACGATCCGCTTGCCGGCCATCTCCTCGCGCGACGCGAGGTCGAGAGCCGCCCGGACCGCCGCACCGGCCGAGATTCCGATCAGCAGGCCCTCTCGCTGTGCCGAGGCGCGAGCGGTGTCGAGTGCGTCCTCGTCGCTGACTCCGACGATCTCGTCGATCACCTCGCGGTCGAGCACCTCCGGAACGAAGCCCGCGCCGATCCCCTGAATCTTGTGCGCGCCGGGCATTCCACCGGAGAGCACCGGTGAGGCCGCCGGCTCGACGCCGACGATCCTGATGTCCGGCCGGCGCTCCTTCAGCACCTGGCCGACCCCGGTGATCGTGCCGCCGGTCCCCACGCCCGAGACGAACGCGTCGACCTGGCCATCGAGGTCGCGCCAGATCTCCTCCGCCGTGGTCCGACGGTGGATCTCAGGATTGGCGGGGTTCGAGAATTGCTGCGGGATGAAGCCGTCGTGCTCCTTCGCGAGCTTGTTCGCGAGCTCGACCGCCTCGTTCATGCCACCGAGCGACGGGGTCTCATGTACCTCGGCGCCGTAGGTCCGAAGCAGCGCGGTGCGCTCGCGGCTCATTCCCTCCGGCAGGGTCAGGATGAGGCGGTAGTCACGGGCGGCGGCGACCAGGGCCAGGGCGATCCCGGTGTTCCCGCTGGTCGGCTCGACGATCACCGAGCGGCCGGGCTCCAGCAGGCCATCCTTCTCGGCGGCGTCGATCATCGCGACACCGATCCGGTCCTTGACCGATCCACCGGGATTGAAGAACTCGAGCTTTGCGACCACCTCTCCGGGCAGATCGGCGCCGAGCCGCGGCAGCGCGACGAGCGGTGTATTGCCGACCACGGCGGAGCTCTCAGCGCCCACCCGCAGCGTCGTTGTCGTCCCGTTGGACCCGGCCATCGGTAGAAACTAGCGTAAGCGGGTCAGGTATCGGGGGATTGCAATCGCAGGGCGCCCGCGAACTAGACCGGGCTTCCGGAGTTTCCGGTGCCGCTGCCGCCGCAGACCCTGAAGCCGTAGCGCTGGGCGAGCGCGTTCGCCTTCTCCGTGTCTTCGGCGATCAGGACCTGGAAGGCTTGAATGCGGTTCTCATTCCGGCTGTCGTAGGCTTTGGCCCAACCGTCGAGATGAGTGATCTGGTCGTCGAGGATCGACAGCACCGAAGCCGGCGTGCGGGCGTCGCCGGCCGGAGGATGAAGCACCCGAAGCCTGCGGACTTCCGTCCGGAGGGCGTCGGCGGCGCGACGCAGGAGCCCGGCCACCTCGCGGGTCTCGCCGGCCGTGATCGGCGCAAGGTCGGCCACCTGCCCCTCGAACCGCGCACGCTTCGCCTGCTCGGCGTCGCAGATCGCGTCGGCCTTTGCGATGTACGCAGCTCTCTCCGCCCCCACGGTGCCCGTCGTCGACCCACCCCCGCACCCCGCGATCGCCACCCCGGCGACCAGGGCCGCAAGGAGAAAGCCCGTTCCCATTCGACGGCCCACGGCGCTTAATAGAGGTACAGGCGAAGGAACGCCTGAGTAGAGCCGAAAGGAGTCATGGGCTTACAGCACTGGTACCCAATCGTGCCGCGGCTCCATCCGCGCGGGCGTGTTCCTCGAAGGCTTCTCGCTTGGCTTCAACAAAGGCGTCACGGAGCCCGGCAGCGTCCTTCTTAGGTGCCTTTCGTCCAGAGCGGCTACTTCAATACGGCCCTACCGCTATGCCGGGGCCATTTCACGTCGCGGCAGCAGCCTTCTTGATGATTTCAGCCACCGCTGCCGGTTGCGATACGTAGACCGAGTGGCTGGCGGCAGCCTCCTCGACGGTTGCGCCCGCTCGTCCCGACATCTCGCGCTGGGCTTGGGGCGGGATCATCCGATCCTCGGTCGTGATCAGATACCAGCTCGGCTTGCTCGCCCACGCGGCCTCGCTGATCGTGCCCCCCACGGCGTCCAGACCCCATGGGACCTGCGAGTCAGCCATGAACGCCGCCGCCTCGGCATCAACATCCGCTGCAAACGAATCGGGGAACTTCTCCCGGTCCAAGAACAGGAGGCCGTCCTGCGGCGGCAGGATTGGCGGCTGGGGTCCGTCCTTGGGGAAACCCTCGATCAGCGTGTTCACCGACTCGCCCTTGTCCGGCACGAAGGCCGCGATGTAGACGAGCGCTGCCACGTTGGGGTCGTTTCCCGCCTCGGTGATCACCGCTCCGCCGTAGGAGTGACCAACGAGGACGACCGGCTCGCCTTGCGCGTCGATGATCTGCTTGGTCGCGTCCGAGTCGCCTTCGAGCGAAAGCGTCGGATTCTGGACGATGCTGACCTTGTAGCCGTCCTTCTTCAGCTCGTTGTAGACGCCCTGCCAGCCGGAGCCGTCGACAAAACCTCCGTGGACGAGGACGACGGTCTTCGATCCCATGATGATCCCCTTCCCCTTAGAAATCGGTCGAAGAAGCACGTTCTGCCCACCGTGCCGGGGCAGACTGACGACATGAAGGGCGTCGTCTTCCTCGCCGACCGACAGAAGGGAACGATCGTCGTCATCTCACTATGGGAGGACGAGAAGGCGATGGAGGCGAGCGAAGGCGAGGCGACGCGAGTTCGCGAGGAAGTCGCGGGACCCGGTGAGACGGCATCGGTCGAGCACTACGAGGTGGCGCTCCTGGAGGTCGTCCAGGCGAGCCAGGCCAGCTGAGGCGCGATTGAACGAGCCTCATCTGTCTCGGGGCGAGATACTGGGCGGGCGATGTCGGAGGAGAACGTCGAGTTCGTTCGGAACGTCTTCGTCGATCCTCTACCGCGGCGATGCGGAAGCCTGGGACCTGCTTCCAGCGGATTTCGCTATCGATCTGTCGCGGCGGCTCATAGACCCCGTGGTACTTCGTGGGCCCGATGAAATGCGCGCCTTCTATCGCGACCTCGATGCGACCTGGGCGGATGGGGCGAGGCTGGAAGTCGAAGAGCTGATCGACGCAGGCGACAAGGTGCTCATGCTGATCCGCTTTAGCGGGCGCGGCAAGACGAGCGGGGCTGAGGTTGAGGCTCTTGTCTGGAACCTGTGGAAGTTCCGCGATGGCGAGCCCGTCGGGTGGACCTACTTTGGAGAAGACCGAGCCGACGCCCTCGAAGCCGCCGGGCTGTCGGAGTAGGCGATGAAGCTCTACGTCTGCTGGGGTACGTTCCTGACTAAGCGAGGCCACCCCTGCGGCGAGGCCTACGAAGCTCTGGTCAGCGCGGGGTACGAACCCGAGGTGGTCAAGAGCGGCGGCTGCTATCGAACCGATCCGCTCTTTCCACGCAGGCGCGAGGTCAAGCGCATGACCGGCAACTACAAGGTGCCGATGCTCGTGCTCGACAGCGCCAGGATCATCGACGGCTCGCAGAACATCGTCGAGTGGGCGCGAGCCAATGCGGCCGCCGCGCTGTCTGAGTAGCTGCTTTGGACGAAAAGCAATACCGCTGCTTTGCATGGAAAGCAGCGGTTCCGTCGGTCGCTCCGTGTGAACCGCGATTCGATCTCCGTGGCGAACACGGAGTCAAGATCGATGGATACGACTGATGATTCTTTGCCTTGCGGTGGCGAGGCTCGACTTAACCTCAACAAGGAGGTTGAGCCATGAAGCGCGTCGTCGTCGACCACTACGGCGGGCCCGAGGTGTTGAAGGTGGTGGATCAGGACGATCCACCACCGGGTCCGGGTGAGGTGCGCGTCAGGGTGCTGGCGGCTGGGGTCTCGTTCACCGACGCGCAGATTCGCGCCGGCACCTACATGGGCGGCCCGAAGCCGCCTTTCACGCCCGGGTACGAGCTCGTCGGCGTCGTCGAGGAGCTCGGCCAAGGCTGCGAGAGGCTGCGTGAGGGGGACCGGGTAGGGGTGCTGACCGTGTGGGGCGCGGACGCCGAGCGCGTCTGCGTGGAGGAGAAGTACGCGGTCGCGGTGCCCGAGAACCTCGACCCGGCGGAGGTCGTAAGCCTGATCTTCCCGTACATGACCGCCTACCAGATGCTCCACCGCACGGCGAGAGTGACGAGCGGCGAGACGGTGCTGGTGCACGGTGCGGCCGGCAGGGTCGGCACGGCGGCGCTCGAGCTGGGAGCGGTGGCAGGACTGCGCATGATCGGGACCTGCTCGGCGCAGGACAAAGAGGCGGTCGAGCGGCTCAGGGCGGTAGCGATCGACTACCGCAATGAGGACTTCCTGGCTCGGGTGCGGGAGTTGACTGAAGGCGAAGGTGTCGACGTCGTGCTCGACGGGATCGGTGGCAAGGTGGCGCTGCGCTCCTTTCGCGCGCTGCGGAAGGGCGATCAGATCACGGGCGATCCCGGTGGGCGGCTTGTGACGATGGGCGCCTACAACACGATGGTGCAGGGCCGCAAGAGCCTGCGTGGGTGGTTCGAGTGGTGGCCGGCGATGGTGATCACCTGGCTCTGGGGCACGCTCTCGTCCCGCCGGCGGGTTTCGGGCTACCGGGTCCAGATCCTGCGCATTTCCCACCAGGACTGGTTCGCCGAGGACTTCCAGGTTCTGCTCGATCTGCTTCGGAGGGCAAGATCCACCCGGTCGTGGCCGAACGCCTGCCCTTCTCCGAGGCGCGCCGCGCTCACGAGATGCTTGAGAGCACGGCGGCCAAGGGCAAGCTCGTGCTCGTGCCGTAAGCCCGAGAAGCTCGTGCCACGACAGTCGCCCCGCCACCACCACAAACTTGTCGTCTTTGGAGCGTCCGGCGATCTGGCCCGTTGCAAGCTGCTTCCGGCGCTGTGCGATCTCACCTACTGCTTTGAACGAGAAGCGGCCCTTTGCATGGAAAGGAGCACTCTTCGGCACGGCTCGCTCTCGCTTCTCGCGCCTGGGAGCTGCGTCCCAGCCTTCAGCGCGGCGACGCCCTACTTCTTCTTCTTGCTCTTGAGCTTGACCTGGAGGGCCTGCGGCGCTCCGGCGGTGCCGCCCGGGGGCGTGTAGAGCACCTTCACCTGCACCTTCAGCTTGCCCTTCTTCTTGAGCTTCTTCTTCGCCTGCTTGGTGAGGCTCAGGGTCAGGGGCACCTGCTGGCTGGTTGTGGAGGTCAGGTTCTGTGTCACCGGCGTCAACTTCACCGCGGAGGCGGAGGCGACCGAGGCATCACTCGCGTCACCGGCCTTAAGCGTCCCGGCGCCCGGGACCGTCGCTGTGACCGTGATCCGCGGTGACTTGCCGACTTGGGCGGCGCTGGCGGAGGTCAGCGTGTTGGGGCAGCCGTTCGTCGTGCCCGCAGTGCCGACGCACTTGTCCTGGGTCTCGTCGCCGTAGTCGTCGTGGTCGGCGTCCGGTTCGAGGATGGCAGAGACGTCGGCCCGCTCGCTGGCATGCGGCGACCCGTAGGTGACCGTCGTCCCGGGAGGGGGGTCACAGCAACCGCTGGCAGTGGAGCCGCTGATCTCCTGCGTGACGTACTGCGCATTCGGCGGAAACCCAAGGCCGATCGTGCTGTCCGTGAAGAAGAGGGCGAGGAGGTCTCCGGCATTTACCGGAATCTGGGTCGGCCACGTGTTCAAGACTCCCGGCATCGGCGTCTGCAGCTGGCTGTCGGCCACGGTTGTGAAGTCGTTGCCGCCCGCATGCCGGACGACCTTCATCTTCAGCGGTGGGGTCGTGACGGCGGCCCGAGCCTCGAAGCTCCAACCGGTGAGCACGCCGGCAGCAGGGACGACGTTGATGTTGCCGGGTGAGCCGACCTGGATGATGACTCCCCTTCCACCCCACATCACATCGGGTGTGAAGGTCTCCCCAACCTTGACGGCGGCTCCGGCCGAGGAGGCACTTCCGGCGACCAGCGCCGCAGAGGCGGCGAGCGCGAGCGCGACCCGCGCGACGATGGCTGCTCCACGGCTCATCGGTGCGACGGTATCCCGAAACGGAATCGCTTGTCAACCGCCCACGGCTGACACGGTAGGGGCCCTTACCTCGACAGCGATATAGGCGCCCCTTCCGCCTGAAAGCGGTACCGACTGGGCACCTTGGTTTTCGGGCGAATTAGCTGCTTTGGACGAAAAGCAACACCGCTGCTTTGCATGGAAAGCAGTATTGACAGCGGCACCGGCTACGCCTAGGTTGGATCCGTAGGGGGTCTCGTCCAACGGAGGTCTCCAATGCATGCGAAGGCATTCCGGCTCCCGACCGCCGCCCTCATCATCGCTGGCATATCGATTGCGCTCCTGGCAACCGCGAGCTCGGCGAGCGCCGCCACCATGAGCCCGGCCAGCGCGGACTTCGGGCGCGTGCTGGTCGGCAGGACGAGCGCTCCAGTTACGTTCACCGTGACCAAGGATTCGGAGAGGCAATACCCGCTCGCCCAGGGAGAGCCGCTCTCCCAGAACGACGACGGTGGTTTCGTGACCGGCTACACGTGCCTGTGCTTCGAGGAGCTCAAGTCTCCGCAGGGCGATTGCCTCAGCATCCCGAATACGGCTGTGAGCCTCGGGATCTACATTCAGCTTCTGACGGCCACGACTCCGAGCTGCACCATCACCGTCACCTTCCACCCCGAGCATCCCGGCCCCAGCACGGGGGTCGTCTTCGCGCACCAGATCGCCGGGCCTTTCCCACTGCTGACTGGAATCGGCCTGCTTTCGGGCAAGAACTTCTACTGCCGCAAGAAGCACGGCAAGTTCGTCAGCCACAAGAAGATCACCCAGTACTGCGCGAACAGAAAGGGGTAGGGCTCCGGCGAAGCGGACTACTGCTTTGGACGAAAAGCGGCTATCCCCTTTGCATGGAAAGCGGCGCTTTCAAGCGGGCTCTCGCTTCTCGCGCTTCGAGCCAAGCCGACGGGCCCAAGAGCGGCTGGGCCAACATGACGCGAGTCTCCCCCCCGGGGCAGACCGGCTCAGGCCCGCACGACGCCCCCGACGAGCATTCCGGAGCCGAGATGCGCGCCGAGCACCGGACCAACCTCGGTGCAGAACAGCGGACCGGCGCCGAAGATCTCGGTGCCCTCTACGACCAGATGCTCGGCGTCCTCGGGCGACTGGGCGTGTTGCACGACCCAGTCCGTGGCGCCGCGATCATTCAGCCTATGTAGGTATTCGTCCATCCGCTCCAGGGCGCGCTTCTTCGTTCGGACGCGGCCGACGGGAGCGATCTCGGTCCCGAAGGTCAGGATCGGCTTGACCTTCAGCGCCGTCCCGAGCATCGCCTGGCCGCCCCGATGCGTCCGCCGCGGCGCAGGTATTCGAGAGTGTCAAGGCATAACCAGATCACGAAGCGCTCGCGGGCTTCGCGCACCGCATCGACGGCCGTCTCGCAGCTCCGCCCCTTGCTCGGCCGCGCGCGCGGCAGCCACGACGAGGCAGCCCAAACCACCGGCGCCGGTTTGGCTGTCGACGACCTCGATGCGCCCGGGATGCCCTTCCTTGGCCAGTGAGCGCGCCGCCTCAGTCGCGCTCTCGCATGTCCCCGAGATGCCGGCGGCTATGTGAACGGAGACCACGTCGCGCCCGGCACTGACGAGCGGCTCGTAGCAGGCGCGAAAGTCTCCCACCGACGGTTGCGAGGTCGCCGGCAGGGTCGGGGATTCGCGCAGCCGCGCATAGAAGGCATCGAGGTCGTCGTACTCGTCCTCGGGCCGAAGGTCTCCATCCCAGCCCACGTACAGGTTGACCTCGCAGATTTCCCAGCGGTCGATCAGCCCCCGGGGCAGATAGGGGGTGCTGTCAGTCACCACGGCGACAGTGGGCCGCACACCGGATGTTCGAATGTCTCGGGCGGTGCTCACGCGCGCGCGAAGCCTACGGCTCCACCCGCAGAAGCAGGCATACGGCTTGAGTGGGTTAGAGCCTGACTACCATGGCTCGCGGTGGCTTACGCGGAAGTCAAGCTCCTAAGCGGCGACGTCTTCGTGGTGGAGGGAACGTTGACGAGGTCGAGAGCAAGCTCTCCGATGCTGCTCGATCGGGCCAATCGCGTCTCGCCTGGTTCACTGAGTACGGAGCCGATGATTCAGTCGGAGTCAACCCGGCCCATGTCGCGATTTTGAAGGTCAAAGAGGTCTCGGAGTGAGTGCCTCCTCGAGGCCTCCAAGCACTTAGTCGAAAGCCCCCGTTTTGGCGAGAGCGGCGGTCCGACGATGATCGACCTCGCTCATGCAAGTAGCCTTGGCCGGTGTACAAGGGATATCCGCAGCCTTGGCGAACGTGGCTGCTGATCTTGACCGCGCTGATCTTCGCGCTGATCATCGTCCAGTTCGTCGCCTCAGTTGGCTGGCTTTTCGTGGTCATACTCGCGCTCATCGGATCCAGTACGGTTGGCGCGCTACGCCCGTAGACAGCCGTAGTCAGGCTCCGACCTCACTCATCGCGCAGCAGCCTCCGCGAGAGATACTGCGTGAGCGATGTCGGAGGAGAAACTCGTGGAGTGCTGCTCTTTTCCACCATTCACCGAAACGAGTTAGCTCTAGTTGCAGAAGTGCCTGCCGGCGGTACGGTGTCGGACCAGGGACTCGATCACTCAAGTGCCTATGAGACTCCGCTCTCTCGTCACTCTCGTCTTGTGCAGGGTGCGTGTTCGTCTTCCCCTCCATCTCGGAAGCCGCGCCGCCATTCCACTTCAAGGACACGAACTCCGAGTTCGTTCCGCAGTTCACAACCTGCGATGGTCAGGACATATCGCTCTTCACCACGGGGACGACGTTCGGCACGACCTTCTTCGACGCCAACGGGGACGTGGCGCGGACGATCGTGCACAACCGTTTCCTCGACCATTTCACGAACACCGTCACCTGAGAGACGCTCCTCAACCGGGCACGTTCCAGGTGACCTTCATCCCCGTGGACGGCACGGACGAGTTCACGGACACGGTCGACGGTCACGTTTTCCTCGCCACTCAGCCGGTCAGCGGGATCGTCATCCATGACTCGGGCAGAGTCGTCTTCAGTCCCAACGAGGACGTCATCTTCGCGGCGGGCCATCACGCAGAACTCGTCAACGGGCAGTTCGAAGAGCTCCTCTGCGCCGCTCTGACCTGAGACGGTCCACTCGAAGGTGGAGGACTGTCGCGGTCGCTGCTCCCACCGCGACCCGGCGCAAGCCCTCGAAGCCGCCGGGCTATCGGAGTAGCCGTAAGAGCTAGATGTGGTACATCCCGGCGCCGGCCCCCTCGGCCTCGCGGCGGGCGATGTCGGCGATCGTCGTATCGCGGAAGGTGGTGCGCAGCGCCTCCACTCCCTCGTCCCAGATGCCTCCGGCCTCCTTGCCCTCCTGGCCGAGAACCCCATCGAGGGCCTGGACGACCTCGAGAACGTTGATCTCGTCCGCGGGGCGGGCGAGCGTGTAGCCGCCCTTGGCGCCGCGGTGGCTGATCAGGATGCCGGCGCGACGCAGGGTCGAGAAGAGCTGCTCGAGGAACTGGACGGGGATGCCGCGCCGCTCGGCGACCTGGCCGATCGGCATCGGGCTCTCGCCGGAGCGCGCCAGCTCCGCGAGCGCGACCACCGCGTAACGTGACTTCGAAGTGACCGAGATCACGCCATCCGTTTTACCGGGCCGGGCGGCGCCGTGATGAATCCACGCGACCGCACTCTCCTCCGAGTACTGGTGCCGCTTGCCCTGATGGGAGTGATCTTCTGGTTCTCCGCGCAGCCCGCCGGCGGTCACCACGCCTGGTGGGTGATCGTGATCCGGAAGCTCGGCCACATCACCGGCTACGCGCTGCTCACCTCGGCCTGGTGGTGGGCGCTTCGGGGCGTGGTGAGGCGGCCGATTCTCTGGGCGGTCCTGATCTCACTCGCTTACGCCTGCACGGACGAGTTCCACCAGACGTTCGTGCGCGGCCGGGAGGGCACCCCGAGGGACGTCCTCATCGACGCGGTCGGCATGGCCATCGCGGCGGGGCTGATCGCAATGCGTCGGTCCGCCCCCACCGGCTGGGGGCGGACAGACGCAAGAGGCGGAACCTCTAAATCCAGCCTTGCTCGGTCGCCATGAGGACCGCCTGTGCGCGGTCCAGGGCGCCGAGCTTGCCGTACACGTTGTGCAGGTGGCTGCGGACGGTGCTCGCGGAGAGATCCAGCTCCACGGCGATCTGCTTGTAGACCTTGCCCTCGGCGAGACGCCTGAGGACATCCAGCTCTCGCGAGGAGAGCGGACACGGGCCTGCGGCCCGGCGACGTGACCCCTTGCCCTGGGGAAGCTCGTAGAGGACCCCGCGCACCGCCGCCTCGTCCAGGCCGCAGTTCTCGCCGGCCTCGACCAGGTCCACTGTGCTCACGGGGCAGTCCTCGACGTGGGCGGCGACCATGTCCGCGACGCGGATCACGGCGGCCATGCCCTCCGCCTGACGGGTGTGATGGCGCTCGATTGCCTCCGCGATGCGAGCGTGGACGCCCCAGCGGCGGGTGAGAACGCCGCCCACCAGGGCGTGGTCGATGCCGAGCTCGCGACGCTCCTCGGCGATGCGATCGTCGGGCGTGGCGCCGCGGCGGTCAAAGCGCTCGGCGTAGCCCGGATGCAGGCGCGCCAGGACCGGCCGGCCGATGTCGTGGAGGATCGCCGCCATGGCCAGCTCGTCGCGGTCACCGATTCCGCTCATCTCGGCGACCCGGTCCGCGGCCCGCTGCACCGTCAGGGCATGCAGCCGGAAGCGATCGGGAGCGAGGGCGAGACGCCCGTCGCCAGTGAAAAGGTCGTAAGAGGGAGCCGAGCGCAGGATCGCCTCGACCGCTCCGGGGCCGAGCCGCTCGACCCCGTCGGTGACGCTCTGGATCTGGCCGGCGCCCTGGATCTGGCCGGCGGCGCGGACGATCGCGCAGGTGAGGCCGACATCGGCCTCGACGACTGCCGCGACCTCATGCGGAGGGGCGCCCCGGTTCACCTGCTCGAGGGCCTGCTCGCGGCCCTCCTGCAGGCACGGCTGGCGCTCGGCCTCGTCGAAGGCGGCGGCGAGGACCCGCCCCCGGCCATTGCCGCGTGTCGCTGCCTGTGTACCGCGTGCTGAAGCGGCTGCAGTCGCCATGGTCATCTAATCGGCACGCCCCTGGCGATTGTTTAGCCCATGCGTCGATCTACTCAGAACTTCGCTTTTCGGCCTCCGTAGTAAGCCGCTGCACGGCGCGCTCGATTCGGGCCACCGATCTCTCCTTTCCCAATACTGCAAGCGACTCGAAGATCCCCGGGGATACCGCCGTGCCCGTGATCGCCACCCTGATCGGCTGATAGAGCTTCCCCGGCTTCACATCGTGCTCGGCGAGGATTCGCCCGAGCGAGCTCTCGAGTTCCTCCGGTTCGAAAGGCTCGGCGCCGCGGAGCGCGTCGAGAGCCTCGCTGAGCAGCGGCAGGGCGCCGTCCTTCATCACCTTCTTCCAGGCCTTCTCGTCGGTCTCGGGCTCCTCGAAGAGGAAGCCGATCAGCGGCCAGACCTCGTCCAGAGTCTGCGCCTTCTCGTGGGCGATCTCGCAGGCCGCCCGCAGGCGCTCGTCCGGCTCGCGGCCGAAGTGGCTGGCCACGGCCTCGGTGTAGGCATCCAGGTCCATCTCCCGCATGAAGCGCCCGTTCAGCCAGCGCAGCTTCTGCTCGTCGAAGATCGCGCTGGCGCGCCCCACGTCGGCGATGTCGAAGCGCTCGATCAGCTCGTCGGTGCTCATGATCGTCGTGTCGTCCTGGGTCCCCCAGCCGAGCAGGGCGAGGTAGTTGCGAACCGCGGCGGGCAGGTAGCCGGCATCGCGAACCTCCTGCACGCTGGCGGCGCCATGGCGCTTGGAGAGCTTCTTCCCGTCGGACCCGTGGAGCAGCGGCAGATGGGCGTACCGCGGCGGGGTGACGTCGAGCGCTTCCATCACCAGCAGCTGCTTCGGTGTGTTGGAGAGGTGATCGTCGCCGCGGATCACGTGCGTGATCCCCATGTCGGCGTCGTCCACCGCCACGGCGAAGTTGTAGAGGACCGAACCGTCCCCCCTGGCGATCACGAAGTCGTCGTAGGCGGCGTTCGGAAAGCGCACCTCTCCTCGGATCTCGTCGGCCACGACGGTGTCACCATCGTCGGGCACCCTGAGCCGGACGGCGGCGTTCTCCTCGTCGCTTGGCTCGCCCCGGTAGCCGCGGTTGCCGTGCTCCTTCTTCCAGGCCGCGACGTCCTCCCCGGTCGCTGGATCGCGGTAGGCGGCGCCGGCCTCCAGCAGCTGGTCGAGCGCCTCACGGTGGCGGTCGGCCTGCTCTGCCTGGCTGATCGGCCCCTCGTCCCAGTCGAGCCCCAGCCAGCGCAGGGCGTCGAGGATCTGCTCGACATTCTCCGGCGTGGAGCGCTCGCGGTCGGTGTCCTCGATCCGGAGGACCATCTCCCCGCTTCGGCCCCGCGCGTAGAGCCAGTTGTACAGTGCCGTCCTCGCTCCCCCGATATGGAGGGCTCCCGTCGGTGACGGGGCGAAGCGGACTCGAACGGGGATTGACGGATCTGAGCTCATCATCATGCTGATCGGCGCCCATGTTTCCACAGGGGGTGGCCTGCCCAAGGCCATCGAGCGCGCCGAGGACCTCCGCTGCGAGGCGATCCAGATCTTCAACCAGAGCCCGCGGATGTGGCGACCGACCCGCTACTCCGATGACGACTTCGCCGCGTTCCGCGACGCGATGGACGCCTCCAAGGTCGAGGTCGTCGCGATCCACGCGATCTACCTGATCAACCCGGCGACGAACGACCAGGAGATGCGCAAGAAGTCGCTCGACTCCTTGACGCACGCGCTCCGCGTCGGCGACGGCATCGGGGCCATGGGAGTGGTCGTCCACCCTGGCGCCCTCAAGGACGACACCCGAACCAACGCCCGCAAGCGGGCCGTGAAGCTGATCAAGGAGGCGCTGGCAGAGACCGAGCGCTGCCCGATCCTCTACGAGAACACGGCGGGCTCGCCTCAGCTCCTCGGCCGCGACTTCGACGAGACCGCGGAGCTGATCGACAAGACGGGCGGCCCGAAGCGCCTCGGCCTCTGCATCGACTCGTGCCATCTGCACGCGACGGGCTATGACGTGCGCAGCCCGGAGGGCATGAGGGACCTGGTCGACGAGATCGACTCGAAGATCGGCCTGAAGCAGCTCAAGCTCCTCCACGTGAACGACTCGCGCGATGCGCGGGGCTCGAACCGAGACCGGCACGCCCCCATCCCCAATGGGGAGATCGGCCGAAACGGGATGCGAGCCTTCCTCGGCGAGCCGCACCTGCAGGGGCTCCCCGCCGTGCTCGAGGGCCCGGGCGTGGACGGGAAGGCACCTGTTCGGAAGGACATCCAGATCGTCAGGCGGCTGCATCGCGAGGGAACTCGGAAGGGACGCTGATGCTTCTCAACCGCTGCGCGCTCGACGGCATCGCGACTGGCGAGATCGATCTCGCGTTCCGCCGGTGGAAGCGCCCGACGGTGAGGGCGGGCGGCACGCTGCGAACGCGGGCCGGGGTCCTGTCGATCGACTCGGTCGAGCCGACCAGCCAGCGCCTGATCAGCGCCGAGGACGCAAGCCGCGCCGGCTTCGCCTCGCGTGCTGAGCTGCTTCGGAGCCTGCGTCCCGAGGGGCGCCTCTACAGGATCGAGTTTCACCGCATCGGAGACGACCCTCGGGCGGTACTCCGTGAGCGCTCCGAGATCACCGACCGGGAACGAGCCGAGCTCGACGCCCGCCTCGACCGGATGGACCGCTCCCGCGGCGAGCCCTGGACTCGGCGGCTGCTGGAACTGATCGCCGATCGACCCGAGACGCTGGCGGCCGACCTGGCCGCCTACCTCGGCATGGAGAAGCTGCCGTTCAAGCGCGACGTGCGCAAGCTGAAGGAGCTCGGCCTGACCGAGAGCTTGCTGGTGGGCTACCGGCTGTCGCCGCGCGGCCGGGCCTACCTCGAAGGAGCTACGGCCGCCAGCAATAGAGGTAGTAGAGCCCGTACGGGTTCGCGGCGATCTCGCGGGCGTAGCGCGTGACCGCGTCCACGTAGAGGCCTGAGTCGTTGTAGGCGCGCAGCGCTCGCGCATACTGCGGCGGCGCTCCGTTGTTGTGGAGCAGGTTGGCCGCGGCGAGGATCGCGTCGTGCGGGTCCTGGATGTCCCCGCCGTTGCCGTAGATCTGCCAGGTCGAGGGGATGAACTGCATGGGGCCCTGTGCCCCCGCGACGCTGTTGCTCTTCACCCGGCCGAACTTCGTCTCGACGAGGTGAATCGCGGCGAGGTAGTTCCAGCCGACGCCGTAGCGAGCCTGCGCTTCGCGGTAGGAGGAGACCAGGTCGGAGAGCGGCGGAGGTGCGCCCACCTTCAGCTCGCGGTGGCCGGCCCCGTGCGAGAGCCGCAGCAGGTCCCGCTCCGCCGTGGTCAAGCGGCGTGTCTCGGCCGCGAGCGCCGCCGGAAGCAGTGGCATGACCCGCGCGTTCAGGTTCGAGTGCTCAGCGAGATAGCGGGCGTCCTCCTGGACGGCCTCGGCCTGGTCCAGGACCTCCTGAGGCGGAGCACTCGAGGGAGGGTCTCCCCCGGCCCGCCACCCGTCGATCGCCGACCGCAGCGCGCCGTCGGTCTGGATGAGCTGGTCCGCGACGCTATGAGGCGGGGCGGCCGGCGAGGCACCGCCGCAGCCGGTGACGGCCGCGCAGAGAACAGCGAGATACGCGCAGACGACGACCTTGGCCCGACGGCCCACCATCGGCGGATCAGGACAGGCTGTTGCGAAGGTCGAACGCCCGAATCGATTCCGGGGTGTCGTCCGGGGCGTCGAAGAAACGGCGGTTGACGCACTCGTGACCGGGGCCATCTCCCTCGTATGCCCGCTCGACGCTGAATTGACAATGAGGCAGCGGGGTGCCGGTCATCTTGATGCCGCCGAAGCCTTCCCGGGCGCGCTCGGCGAGCAGGAAGAGGTCGAAGTCGATCTCAGCGCTGAACACCTTGTTCATGCAGCCCATGAAGCGGCCACCGGTCCGCGCGTCCTCGTAGGTGTAGAGGAACTTGCATCCCATCTCGAGGCAGCCCGCGGGGTTGACCAGCTTGTCGCAGAAGGTGCGGCACTGGCGGCATTCGCCTGCGCTGCTCCTCTGGGTCTGGGTCTGCCTCGGCACGGCGTTCAGTCTAGGCACCGCCGAGGCGGGGATGGACATCTCGGCCCTGATCAGGCCCTTGCGCAATCAGGGTCTGATCTGCTAGCGCGCGGCGGCTCGAGACCGGAGCTGGGCCGAGGTTTCGGCGGCCGGCAGCGGTGGCGAGTAGTAGAAGCCCTGCCCCCAGATACAGCCGAGCTCCGAGAGCACGGCCGCCTGCTGTGCCGACTCGATCCCCTCCGCGATCACCTCGATCTCGAGGCTGTGCGCGAGGTTGACGATCGCCCTGGCGAGTCGCGACTGCGAGTCGGAGCTGTCAACCCCGTCCACGAAGAACTTCGCCATCTTCAGCCAGTCGATCGGGAACCGCCGGAGGTACTGCAGCGAGGAGTAGCCCGTCCCGAAGTCGTCCACTGCGAGTCTGACGCCGCCCTTCTTCAGAGCAGTGAGCCTCTCAAGGTTGCTGGTGCTCACGTCCATCAGGACCGTCTCGGTGATCTCGAGAGTCAACCGGCCGGGATCGAGACCAGTCGCGTCCAGCACCTCCGCGACCTCCCGGACGATGCTGGCCTGGCGCAGCTGGGCGCTGGAGAGGTTGACCGTCAGATGCAGAGGCCCGTGCTCGCCCTCCCAGCCAACGATCTGCTCACAAGCCTCACGCAGCACCCAGCGGCCGAGGGCATGGATCTGGCCGCTGTCCTCGGCGATGGGGATGAACTCCTCCGGACTGATCAATCCGCGGGACGGGTGCATCCACCGCAAGAGAGCTTCGACGCCGACGACGGCGCCGGTGTCGAGCCGCACGATCGGCTGATAGTGCAGGACGAACTCTTCGCGCTCGGCGGCCCCGCGCATGTCTTGCTCCAGCTCCAGACGCTGGGCCATGGTTTCGTGCATGTGGCTCTGGAAGAGCTCGTAGCGGCCCTTGCCCTGTCCCTTCGCCTCGTACATCGCCAGGTCGGCGCGTCGGAGCAGCTCCTCGGGCTCCTCCTCGAGGCCGGCCGACACGCCGATGCTCGCGGTGACGAAGACCTCGCGCCCGTCGATCTCGATCACCTTCTCGAGGACTTCGAGGGAACGCCGGGCCAGGCGGGCGGCCGTGATCGGCTCCTTCGCGTCCTCGATCAGGATCGCGAACTCGTCCCCGCCGAACCTCGCGACCGTGTCGGTGGGCCCGACGACTGAGACGAGCCTGTGGGCCGCGATGATCAGCAGCTGGTCGCCGGCTGCGTGCCCGAGGCTGTCGTTGACGGTCTTGAACCCATCGAGGTCCACGAACAGAACGCCGACCGACCCGCCGGAGCGCGCTGCGCGCGTCTTCGCCTGGCTCAGGCGGTCCAGGAACAGGGCCCTGTTCGCCAGTCCGGTGAGAGGGTCGTGGAAGGCCTCGTGGGCGGTCTCCTCCGCGGCCTTCGCATCGTTCAGCGCAAGGCCGGCATGCTCGGCGAAGGCGAGGACCGCGTCGCGCTCCATCTCGCTGTATCGACGACCGGCCCGGCGCGTCCCCATCGAGAGTGCGCCCACCAGCTCGCCCCGCTGATACACGGGCGCGGAGATCATGGCCCGCAGCCCGTCGAGAGCGACGTCGAGGATGCGCCTTGGGTCGGCCTCGTAGTCCTCGACGATGATCGGCCTGTTCTTGGCGATCGCGTGGCCGGTCACCCCGACGTTCACGTGTGTTCTCCGGATCTGGTCGAGGACCTTCGCTGGGTAACCAACGGACGCAACGATCTCGATCATGGATGGTTGTTCGGGGTCGATCAGGCTGAGGTCCACGAGCTCGTCACCGAGCAGCTCGCTGGCACCCCTGACGATTGCGTCGAAGACGTCCTCCAGGTCCTCGCGGCTGGCGATGGAGCGCTGCAGCGTCATCAGCCGCTCGAGCAGCCTCTGTCGCTCGCGAAGCTCACCGATCAGCTCGACGCTTCGCAACGAGAGACCGAGGACCTTGCCCATCCCCCGCAGCAGGTCCATCTCCCCCCGCGTAAAGCCCTCGTTGCCCACACGCGCAGCCAAGAGGATGGTTCCGTCCTCCCCGACCGGAGAGGACATCCCCGTGCACAGGCCGAGCTCCCCGAGCTCTCGCTGGAACCTGGGCTCAGCCGAGGCCTCGATGAGCGCGATGCCCGGCTCGGAGCCGGATTTGAAACCGATCGACGCCTCCACCAGTCCGTCGCGAACCATCGCGGCCACCTCGGTGTCGATCGCCTCGGCCACCCGCTCGACGCCTACCTGCACCGCGTCGTTCTCGTCGGTGAAGGAGGAGACGACCGACAGGAACTCCGCCAGCTGCTGGGTGGTCCAGCTCTCGGCCGGGACAGCCATCACGCGACCGCCAACGATCTGTTGCCATTGCTCCCCATGCGGACTCCCCACCCGAGTGGGGTTACTGAATTCTGGTGCTAGGCGGCCCGCGCCGTCGCATCAAACAGTGCATCCAGCTCCGCGTCCAGCCCGGCGGAGCGGCGCACCCGGTAGTCGCGGCCGAAGCGAAGCTCCCGGGTCCCCTCGCGGGTCTTCATCACCAGAATGACCTCGGAGTCCCCGGGGAAATGCCCGAGGATCACCTTCAGCTCCTCGACCAGCGATGCGCCGAAAGCGGAGGAATCGATGCCAAGGCGCAGCGGCCCCGTGTCCCTGGCGGCGCGTGCCTTGGCGACCTCGTCCTCGGTCGGCTCGAAGAGCTCCACCTCCTGGGCGACGAGCTTGATCTCGCCGCGGCCCTTGTGGTCGAGCCTCCCGCGCACGACCACGATCGCGTCGGCGGCGAGGAAGTCATGCGAGGCCTCGTAGGCCTTGCCCATCACGAGCATCTCGATCTGACCCTCGACGTCGTCGAGGGTCGCGAACGACATCAGGGAGCCGTTCTTCGACTTGTGCCGCTTGAACTCGGTGATGATCCCGCCGACGCTCACCCAGGAGCCGTCGGGCCGCTCGGCGAGGCGGGAGAGCGAGCAGTCCACACGGGCACGGAGCGCATCCTTCACCTCGGCCAGGGGATGCGAGGAGAGGAAGGTCCCGAGGGTCTCCTTCTCCAGGCGAAGCAGCTCGTTCTGCTCGAACTCCTCAGCGCGGATGGGGGCGTGCTGCTGGCGCGACGGGCCGGCCTCCTCCGCCCCGCCCCCGAGGTCGAAGATCGAGGATTGGCCGAGCCGCGAGTCCTCCTGCGCCTTCTGCCCGAAGGCGGTGGCGGCCGGCAGGGCTTCGAGCATGCCCTTGCGCGATGCGCCGGTTGAATCGAAGGCTCCGCATTTGACCAGGCACTCAACCGCCCGCTTGTTCACGGTCCGGCTGTCCACGCGCTCGCAGAAATCCCACAGCGACGTGAAGTCACCGTCCTTCGCATGGGCGTCGAGGATCGCTTGGACGGCGATGTGGCCGACGTTCTTCACGGCGTCGAGACCGAAGCGGATGCTGTTGCCCGAGACGACGAAGCCGTGGTCGGAGCTGTTCACGTCCGGCGGGAGCACCTCGATATCCATCTCGGCGCAGCGATTGACGAAGAACGGGACCTTGTCCTTGGTCGACATCACGGTCGAGATCAGCGCGGCCATGTACTCGGCCGGGAAATTGGCGCGCAGCCAAGCGGTCCGGTAGGAGATCAGGGCGTAGCAGGCGGCATGTGAGCGGTTGAACGAGTAGTCCGCGGCCGCCTCCATCAGCGCCCAGAGGTCCTGAGACACCCGACGGTCCGTATTCGACACTGCCATGCCCTCGAGGAACTTCTCCTTCATGGTCGCCATCAGGTCGCGCTTCTTCTTCCCCACCGCCTTGCGCAGGTCGTCGGCCTCGGCGGGACTGAAGCCGGCCATCTGCTTGGCGATCTCCATGAGCTGCTCCTGGTAGATGACGCAGCCATAGGTGGTCTCGGTGATCGGCCGCAGGCGCGGGTCGGCGTAGCGAACGGAGGACGGGTCGCGCTTGCCCTTGGCGTAGTCGGGGATGAACCGCATGGCTCCCGGCCGGTACAGAGCTCCGATGGCGACCAGGTCCTGGAACTCGGTCGGCTTCACCTGGCGCAGGGCGTCGCGCATGCCGTCTGACTCGAACTGGAAGACCCCGACCGAGTCGCCCTTGGACAGCATCGCGTAGGTCTTGAGGTCGTCGAGGGGAATGTCCTTGATGTCGATCCGCGCGTCGCGCGAGCGCTCGATGATCGCCGTGGCGTCCTCGATCACGTCGAGGTTCCGCAGCCCGAGGAAGTCCATCTTCAGAAGGCCGATCTCCTCGATCGGGCCCATCGAGTACTGAGTGACCGTCTTGTAGGAACGCTCGGACTTGCCGTTCCCGCTCCCACTGCCGTTGGCGGCCCCGCGGTCCTCGGCGAGCTGCAGGGGGACGATCTCCTGCAGCGGACGGTCGGCGATCACCACCGCGGCCGCATGGATGGAGTGGTTGCGGACGATCCCCTCGAGCCCCTGCGCGGTGTCGAGGATCTTCTGCGCATCTGGATCGGAGTCGTAGGTCCGCTTGAGCTCCTCGCCGGGCTTCAGGCACTCCTCGAAGCTCGGGCTCCGGCCCATGATCGGCTCGGGAATCTGCTTGGCGAGCCGGTCGCCGGTGCCGTAGTCGTACCCCAGGACGCGGGCGGCGTCACGGGTGGCTGCCCGCGGGGCCATCTTGCCGAAGGTGATGATCTGGGCGACGCACTCGCGGCCGTACTTGTCCGCGACGTAGCGGATCACCTGCTCGCGGCCGCGCACGGAGAAGTCGATGTCGATGTCCGGCATGGACTTGCGGCCGGGGTTGAGGAAACGCTCGAAGAGCAGGTCGTTGGCGAGCGGATCGAGGTCGGTGATCTCGAGGGCGTAGGCGACGATCGAGCCGGCGGCGGATCCGCGGCCGGGGCCGACGGCGATCCCCTCCCCCTTTGCGTACTGCACGAAGTCCCAGACGATCAGGAAGTAGGACTGGAAGCCCATCTCGTCGATCACGCCGAGCTCGAACTCGAGGCGCTCCAACGCTTCCGCGGGGATCGGGTCGCCGTAGCGCTTGCGCAGGCCCTCCAGGGCGAGCTCGCGGAGCATCTCCCCGGGCTCGACTCCCTCCGGAGTCGGGAAGCGCGGCAGCAGAAGCTGGCCGAGCTGCATCTCCACCTCGCATCGGTCGGCGATCTCGAGAGTGCTGGCGACCGACTCCGGCATGTCCGAGAACGACTCGGACATCTCGTCGGAGCTCTTCAAATAGAACTCGTTGGTGTCGAAGCGCAGCTTCGGCTGCTCGATCGTCGACTTGGTCTGCACGCAGAGCAGGGCGGCATGGCTGTCGTAGTCCTCCCGGCGCAGGTAATGGACGTCGGCGGTCGCCACGAGCGGCCTGCCGAGCTCGCGGGCGACCTTGACGATCCCCTCGTTCGCCTTGTCCTGCTCGGGGACGCCGTTCCGCTGCACCTCGAAATAGACCTGGTCCGGGCCGAAGGCGCCGAGCAGGTCGTCGATGTGTGCGCGCGCGTCCTCCGGCCGGTCCTCGACCAGCCGGCGGCAGAAGCGCGACTGGAGGCAGCCGGTGAGCGCGATGACGCCCTCGGAATGTGCCGAGAGCAGCTCCAGGTCGACGTTCGCCTTGCCGCGGGAGAAGCCCTCGAGGAAGCCGGCCGAGCTGAGCTTGACCAGGTTGCGGAAGCCGGCGTCGTTGGAGGCCAGCAGGGTGAGGTGGTTGCGCTCGTATCGCGTCGCCTGCGGCGTGACGTTGCGGTCGTCGACGAAGTAGGCCTCCAGGCCGATGATCGGCTTGATCCCGGCCGCCTTGCACGCCTTGTAGTGCTCGACCGACCCGTTCATCACGCCGTGGTCGGTGAGGCCGAGCGCCGGCATGTCGAGCTCGGCCGCGCGGGCGGCGAGCTTGTCGATCTTGCAGGCCCCATCGAGCAGGGAGTACTCGCTGTGGACATGCAGATGAACCGCTCCGGCGCTCACCCGTCGATCATGCCTGTGCGCCCAGACAGATTGGCTACGAAACAGGCACCGAAGAAGCAGGTTTCCCGCACACGCCGGACGAAATCTCCAGCGTTGGTGACTTACGGACCTACGTGGGTCCATAACTCACCAACAACGCCTGGATCGCCGGTTGCGAGCTAAGTTCCTTCGGTGATCTGGTTGCTCAGACACGGAGACGCGGAGGACGGAGCCGGTAAGCCCGACGCCGAGCGTGACCTGACGGAGAAGGGAGAACGCCAGGCACGCACAGCCGGTCAGGCCCTCAAGGCTCTCGATGCGGGTTTGGACGTTTGCCTCACGAGCCCGAAGGTCCGCGCCAAGCGGACAGCCGAGCTCGCATGCACCGCCCTTGATTGCCGGGTTGAGGAGGATGCTCGCCTCGCCGGCGGAGACTTCGACCCCCTGGAGCTGGCGGCGGGCCGAGGCGAGGTGATGCTCGTCGGCCACGAGCCGGACTTCTCCGGCGCCGTCGCCCTGGTCACCGGATCGCGCGTGAAGATGAAGAAGGGCGGCATCGCCGCGATCGACGACCACCTCCTCCACGCCCTGCTGCGACCGAAGGACCTGAAGGAGATCGCCAGGTAGGTCAAGCCCTGCGCCTCGTACTCGCGCAGGGAAGCCCTCGAAGTCTTTGAGCGATGAGTTCCGCCCCTCCTGTGGGTCTTAGTCCCCGAACACTTCAAACAGGAGGAACGACATGACTGTGGTGGAGAAGGTGAGGTCCGAGGATGGCACTGAGATCGCGTATGACCGAATGGGCGACGGCCCGGCCGTGGTCCTGGTCGGGGCGGCCTGGAATGACCGAATGTCCGCGGCCCCGTTGGCGCAGCTGCTGGCGAGCGACTTCAGCGTCTACACCTATGACCGCCGCGGCCGGGGTGACAGCGGGGACACAGCGCCCTACGCAGTCGAGCGCGAGTTCGAGGACATGGAGGCCGTGATCGATTCCGCCGGCGGGTCCGTCTACGCCTTCGGAGTCTCCTCGGGGGCTGCCCTGGCGCTGGAGGCCACAGCCGCAGGTGTGCCGATCTCGAAGCTCGCCATGTACGAGCCGCCCTACATCGTCGACGACAGCCGGACGCCGATTCCGGACGACTACGTCGAGCACCTGGATCAGCTCGCCTCCGAGGGCAAGCGAAACGAGATCCTCCGCTACTTCATGACCGTCGCGGCCGACATGCCCGCCGAAATGGCGGAGCAGATGGCCGAGTCGCCGATGGCGAAGGCGATGGAGCCGCTGGCTCACACGGTCGCCTACGACGGCAGAGTGATGCTGCGGGGCGGCATGCACGGAGAGCCCCTTCCCGCGCGGTTCACCGAGACGGTCACCGTCCCGACGCTGGTGATGGACGGAGGCGCCAGCCCGGCCTGGATGCGGAATGCGGCGCGCGCCCTGAACGCTCTCCTGCCGGACGTGCAGTACCGCACGCTCGAGGGCCAGGATCACGCTGCACCGCCCGACGTGCTCGCGCCGGAGATCGAGGAGTTCTTCGCCTAAGCCGAGGCTAGGCGCAGGACCAGGCGCTCGGCCCGGAATCCCGCCAGATCTCGGCGGCGATGCGGTCCTGCTCGGCCTTGGGCGCGCCCTGCGGGGCGCCCTGGCCGCCGTAGGCCGCCCAGGTCGAGGGAAGGATCTGGTACGCGCCGCCCGCTCCACTCGAGGCGTTGAGCGCGTGGTAGTTGCCGCCGGACTCGCACATGACGATGTAAGTGGGGATCGAGTAAGGACCGCCGAGGTACGCCGGGGAACCGGAGCCCGATGAGGACTGCTGCTGCTGCTGGGCGGCCTGCTGGGCGGCCTGCTGGTCCTCGAGCTGCGCCACCTGGCCCTGGGCCTGCGACAGCGACGACTGGGTCCCGGATCGGGCAGCGGCCACTGCGGCGGCGCTCTGGTTGGCGGCCTGCTGGCTCGCCTCGAAGCTGGCCTTCGCCGCGGTGAGCTGGTTTGCCTCCTGATCGGATTGCTGCTTCAGATCGGCGACCGTATGGACGTTGCCGGCGACCTGGTTGCGCAGGGAGGCGACCTTGTCGGCGATCCGCTTATCGGCGTTGTGGAGGGCCTGGAGGTAGTCGGAGCGGGTGGAGAGATCGTCGTAGCCGGTCGAATTGAGCAGTACGGTCACATAGTCGGGAGCGTCGCTCTCGTAGATTGCGACCAGCCGCTGGTCGAGCTCCTTGACGGCCACCCCGTATTGCCCGCGGAGCTGGTCGAGTTGGCGCTGGGCCGCATCGAGTTGTGACGCCAGCTCATGCGAGCGAGCCTCCGTCGTCTGGACCTGGGCATTGAGCACCATCGCGTGCGCTCCGGCCTGGTGGGCCTGCGAGGTCAGAGAGGCGATCTGCGCCGTCTGCGCGTCGACCCGGTTGGACAGCTGCCCGGCATCGGAGCGAGCCGCGTCGATCTTGTCCTTCAGGGACGGATCCTTGGCGCCGGCGAGGGTGATGCCCAATGCCGTCGTAGCGGCGACGGCGACGATCGCCCCGAGCGCCATGCGCCGTCGGCGGAATGCCCGGCGGGGCCGGACGCGTGCACTGCGTGCGAATGTGGTCGCTGCTTCCATCTCCTTCGGTGCCTGCGGGGTTAGCTGACGGGCTCACGCGGAAAGGAGTCGCGTTACGCCGGAGCAGTTGCCGGCGATTCGCCCCAACAGATCTGGGTTCCCCGCTCCCTCGAAAGGGACTCGGCTCTAAACGAGCCAGGAACGGTAGCGAACGCAATCACAGGCGCGTCGCGCCTGCCGCGCCCCCAAAAACCGCCCGGCCTCTCCTGCAAGGAATCCTGCAGCTCAGGCGTGGCTCAGGCGTGGCTCAGCGAGGACGCGAATGTCTCCGAACGCGCCCCGGTAGTTGCGGCAGACCTCGCGCAGGATGTCAAGCATCTCCTCGGCGGCAGGCGACCGCGCCTCGTTCTCACGCGTCACGGCCCAGACCCGGCGGATCGGCTTGCGGCCCCTGACGGTGCGGAGCTCGATGCCGGGATGCCCGCCGGCCAGCTCGGGCAGGATCGTCACGCCGAGTCCGGCGGCGACGAAGCCCTTGATCACCTCATAGTCCTCGCTCCGGAAGCTGATCCTCGGCTCGAACCCCGCGTCGCGGCAGAGCTCCAGTACCTGATCGCGGCAGGAGCTCGGCAGCGCCCCGCAGAGCCAGTCCTCGTCGGCCAGGTCCTCGATGCGCACCGACTTGGCGCCGGCGAGCGGATGGCCCGGCGGCAGGGCGATGCGCATCGGCTCCTCGTAGATCAGCTCCGCCTCGACGTCGCGGGCGAAGTCGAGCGGGAAGTCTGGGTAGTCGAAGACGACGGCGAGGTCGAAGTCCCCCCGCTTCAGGCCGGGGAACGAATCCTCGGGCTCGTCCTCGGAGAACTGAAGCTCGACCTGGGGGAAGCGCCCCCGGAAGAGCGACAGCGCCCTGGTCATGATCGTCGCGCTCGCGGTGGGAAAGCTCGCCAAGCGAAGGCGCCCGCCCTCGAGGCCGGCGATCTGGGCCAGCTCGCGCTCCGCCTCCTCGAGCCGGCACATGACGGCGTCGCCGTGAGACATGAGCGCCTCGCCGGCGGCGGTCAGCTTTGGGCCCTCGCTCGTGCGCTGCAGCAGCGGGATACCGACCTCGCGCTCCAACACAGCGATCTGCTGGCTGACTGCCGATTGGGAGAGGTGGAGCGACTCAGCGGCGGCGGAGAAGGAGCCGCGGGTGACGACCTCCTGGAGCACCCTCAAACGGCGAACATCGAGCATAAGACAAACTTATCACGACGAGAAGGAATCCATGTTGCGCTGATACCTCACAAAGAGGACCATCGGTTTCGTTCAAGCGATGAGTCCATCAAGAGCAAGCGGTCTTACAGAAAAAGCGAGAGGAGCCGAGATGGAGGCACACACAGGAGCAGTCACATTCCCAACGGAGTGGACGAAGAGCCCCCGCCGGTCTCGGCTCGCCGAGATCCGGGCAGCGCTTCGCCGGCGGCGGATGGTGCGGGTGGAGCGCGCCTACAGCATGCGGGTCAGCGGCCCGCGCGCGTATTCAGTTCCCGGATCGGAGCACTCCCACCTGATTCGCCGGCCGCGGGGTTTCTAGGCTTGAGCTTCTTCCTCGTCGTTGCGTGAGGCGAGGTATGCGCCCACACCGAGCACGGTGAGGGCGACTCCGGCGCCGGCGGCGATGCGGATCTCGCGCTCATAGCGCCAGCGAATGAATGCGACGATGAGGCGCCAGCGGAAGAGCCCGACGACCATCCGCCCGATCAGCTTGTAGATCATTCGGTCTCCTTTCGGATCTGAAGCAGCTCACGGTCGATGCGGTCCAGCAACGCTGCATCCACGGTGTCGTCGACCTTACGCGCAAACAGCTTGGAGGATTGCGCCAGGCGATCGAAGTCATCAGATGTAAGGGTGCTCGGGCGGAGCGCCCCGGGCGGCCAGATGGCCAACACGAGGTTGTCATTGACGACAGACTCGCCCAGCGACGAGCTCATCACGATCGTTTGGAAGAGGACCTCGTCGCCGGCGCGGGAGTGGCGAAAGCACCGCATCAGCCCTTGATCCTTCTGCACCACGTCGAGGACGTGCCTCCGGTGACGTCGACCCAGGGACCAGTAGGCGGAACCGCCTTGAGGGCGGTATGCGGCGGGCAACGAGCGTTTGATGAGCGGGAGAGCCTTCATGCTCCCCCTCCGGGGGATCCAGACGTGGACTCGCTCAAAACGGTTGAGCCCGCCGCGGTCCCACGGCCACCAGTCGTAATTCGGCAACGGCTCATGCTGCATGTACGCCAGCGACGGATCTCCCAATAGGCCGACGATCTCCGAATTCGGAACGATCGGGTAGTGCTGCCCGGTGATCAGAGCCGTTTGATCCGGGTCGAGGCCGCTCCGTTCGACCGCCTCGAGTCCACGCAATGTCACTTCGATCTGGCTGAAATGCGCCCAGCGGACGGCCTGGGGACGTATGAAGCTGCAATGGTCGATCCCCTCGACTCGTTCCTCAAGCTCGGCGTGGACCGCCTGCGGCGACTTGCGATCGACATGGATGAAGAACGCTACTTCCGGACCGGCGAGCCGCCGAATCAGCCGCTCCACCTGCCGCGGAGCAGTGTGGACCATGAGAACGTAAGCCAGGCTCAAAGGCCTGATTCTTCGAGCTCGTGGATCACTGCTCCGCCTTCCGGATCCGGTGGGCAAGCCGGCTCTGGAGCGTGAAGAGCTCGATGAAGCCTGGACCCGCGTGGTGGGAGAAGTCTCCCCCGGATTCCCCGAATGACGCAAGGGAGCGGTCGTAAAGGGCGAAGGGCGAGCTCCTCCGGATCGGGGTCACCGAGCCACGGTAGAGCCTGACGGTCACCTCGCCGGTGACGAACTCGTTGACCGAGTCCATGTAGGCGTCGAGGTCGCTACGCAGCGGCTCCAGCCAGAGCCCCGCGTAGCAGAGGTAGGCCCACTGACTCTCGAGCGCGCCCTTGAAGTTGTTCTGGTGGATCGTGGAGACGAGCTTCTCGAGCTCGCGGTGGGCCGCCAGGACGATTGCGGCAGCCGGCACCTCGTATAGATCGCGCACCTTGAGACCGACGACCCGATCCTCGATGTGGTCGACGATGCCGACTCCATGGCGCTGCCCGATCTCGGCGGCGCGCACCAGGAGCTCGACCAGCTCGAGTTGCTCGCCGTCGAGTGAGACGGGACGACCGCGCTCGAATCCGATCGTGACCTCCTGGGGGTCGTCCGCCGCCTCCTCGGGGCGGGTGACGAGCTGGATTACGTCGTCCGGGGGAGCGGCGTCCAGATCCTCGATTTCGCGACCCTCCGACGAGCGTCCCCAGAGGTTGTCGTCGATCGAATACGGCGAGACCTCGGTCCCGCCCTTCACCGGGATGCCGCGATCCCGCGCATAGGCGATCTCCTCCTCCCTGCCCATCTGCCACTCGCGCACCGGCGCGATGATTCGCAGCTTGGGGTCGAGGGTCGCGATCGTCGCCTCGATCCGCACCTGATCGTTGCCCTTGCCGGTGCAGCCGTGGGCGATCGTGTCGCAGCCGTGCTCCCGTGCCGCCTCGACCGCCAGCTTGCCGATCAGCGGCCTGCCGAGGGCGGTGAAGAGCGGATAGCCGCCGCCGTACAGGGCATTCGCCTTGATCGCCGGCAGGACGTAGTCATTCGCGAACTCCTCGCGTGCGTCGACGAGGACAGTCTCGACGGCCCCGAGCTGCTCGGCCTTGCCGGTGACCACGTCCCATTCCTCGCCGGGCTGCCCGAGGTCGACGGTGAGCGTCACGATTTCCGCCCCGTAGCGCTCCTGGATCCACTTCAGCATCACGCTGGTGTCCAGGCCTCCCGAGTAGAGCAGGAGCACACGTCCGACCTGCTCGGGGTCGGCCTGGTAGGAGGCAATCCTCGGAGCTTCCGGGAATTTCTCGTCCGCGCTCATTGAGCCGGGAAGTGTGGCGTGTTTGTTCAGGCGCCGCTGCGAGAATCCCAGCAGTGCACCGAGCGTTGAGGATCATCTCGATCATGCTGATCACGGCGGGCCTCGTCGTGCTCACGGACGCGGGGCTCACCCTGGTCTGGCAGGAGCCCTTCTCAGCCGCCTACGCCGCCATCAAGCAGGGCCAGGCCGCTGACCAGCTCAACCAGCTCGAGGCGCAGTACCCGACGCCTGCGGACCTCGAGGCGATCGCCGGCGTCCGCGGCAACGCCGCGAAGGCGCGCATCCTGGCCGACCGCTTCGAGCCCCACCTGCAGGAGGGCCATGCCATTGGGCGGATCAAGATCGATCGCATCGGCCTCAGCATCGTGGTGATCCAGGGCACGGACACCTCCTCGCTGGAGAAGGGCCCCGGCCACTACAAGAACACCCCCCTCCCGGGACAACCCGGCACCGTCGCGATCGCCGGTCACCGAACGACCTATCTCGCGCCGTTTCGTCACATCGACGACATCCAGAACGGCGACGAGATCCGAATCGAGATGCCCTACGCCGCATTCACCTACACGGTCCAGCGTCACGACATCGTCGACCCGAGCGACGTCGGGATCATCAAGCCGGTCGGTTACCCGCAGCTGGTGCTGACCGCGTGTCACCCGCCGTACAGCGCCGCCCAGCGCTATGCGGTCTTCGCCAAGCTCACCCGCATCGACACCTTCGGCATCACGGGCGAGGGCCGCTGGCCGGCTCCCTAGGCGCTCAGGCGAGCTCGAAGGGCGCGGGAGCGGTGGGGGCTCCCTCGGCGGTGCGGTAGGCCACGATGAAGCGCTCGTCCGGCCGTTTCATCGGCTCCGGGAAGAAAATGGCGCTCGCGGTCTCCAGGACGATCAGGAAATCGAACATCAGGGAGCGCCTCTTCAGGTAGTAGAGGTCGTGGCAGAGCTTCCAGGCGGTACCCAGGCTGCTTCCGCCGTACCCGCAGCGCACCTGCGCCCAGCCCGTGATCCCGGGCTTGATCAGGTGGCGCCGGTCGTAATAGGGAAACTGCTCCTCGAGCTTGCCCACGATCGAGGGTTGCTCAGGGCGCGGCCCAACCAGGCTCATCTCCCCGGCGAGCACCAGCCAGATCTGTGGGAGCTCGTCGATGTGCAGGCGCCTGAGAATCCGGCCGACGGGGGTGATCCGATCGTCGTCGCTGCCCGTCCAGCGCGCTCCGTCCTTGTCGGCGTCCGGGCGCATCGTGCGCAGCTTGGGCACGCGGATCTCCTTTCCGCCCTCGCCGATCCTCTTCTGGAAGTGCAGGACGGGCCCCCGGTCCCCGAGCTTGATCGCGATAGCGGCCAGGAGCACGAAGGGGGCAGCGAGGACACCGATCGCGGTGCTCAGAACGAGGTCCATGACCCTCTTCTGGAAGCCCACACCGCCGTTGTAGCTCGGGTGAAGCATGTACTGGAACCACGCTGACGTGGTCGTGCCCAATGGCACGTGGCCGAAGATGTCCTCGTAGAGCTGGCCTGACTCGATCATCGAGACGGGCAGGTCCAGACATGCTTCGGCGACCTGCTCGAAGACATCCAGGCGCGACGGCGTCTCCTCGAAGGAGTTCTCGCCCTCGGCAGGAGCGAGCGGCCCCAGCACCAACAGCTCGATCCCGTTATCCAGCACCGTCTGGCGCAGCAGGACCAGCGAGCCGAGGCAGCGCACGCCGGCGATCTCGGGGCGGTCGCAGGAGTGGACCGGGTCGATCGACCCGACCACCTTGTAGCCCCGGACGCCGACCGCTTCGAGCTCAGCCTCGAGGCCTGCGGCGAACTCGTGAGACCCGATCACCGCCACACGCACCTCCCGCTCATGGCGGAAGCGATGCGTGATCCAGGCGCCGAGCGCGGTCACGAGCCAGGCGCCAAGGACCGGGGCCAGCATATGCGCGACGGTCACCGTGCTCGGCGAGCCGTCGGAGATGCTGATCAGAACCGCCGTTGCCGCGCCAAGCGGCGGGGCGATTATGTAGACGATTGCCGAGGCGAGCGGAATCAGGTGCAGCGGATACCGCGGACGCCTCAGCAGGGTGACCGCCGCCAGCATGCAGGCGAAGACCAGCAGCCCCTGCCACTCGGAGTGCAGATGCGAGTACGCGATCAGCCCGCCTGTCAAGGCAGGCGCAAACCGCAAGGTCAGCAGTTCAACCTTGCGCTGAGCGCTCAGCCCGTCGATGTACGGAAAACTCGTACGAGCCTGCGCGACCTCGCGCACCGTGTGGGAGGCAGCGGTCACGTTTTGATTGTTCCTTTGGTTAGGCCTGGGTCTTTGGAGCGGACAGCCTGCGAAGCGCGAAGCCCGTCCCAATCAGAGCGCCGGCAACCACAACCAGAACGATCACATCCAGGCCCGTGAAGGGCAGGGATCCGACGTTCGAGCTAAGCCCCGTGGGGCTGGTGGCGTGCTGCGCTGCTGGGCCCTGGTTCTGGGCCTGGGCCTGTGGCTGTGAGCCAGTCGTGTTCGTACCTTGGACCTGAGACTGCGGCTCGTACTCGCTGGCCGAGGGATTCGACAGTGCATCCTGCGCGATAGCCATTGCAGGTGCGGCCGCAAGTGAAGCTACGACCGCCAGCAGGGCGATACCCCCGAGACGCTTTGGTGTGAACTTTCTCATTATTCCCATCCTTATCGGCATGGGGAGTACGGGACAGGAGGGCCCTACATGCCCCTGCAATCGGGCCCCCGGGACGCTGACTCCCAGATTCGAACGGCATCCTACGGGTAGATAAAGATCCGCGAATCCGCATTTTCCCGCAATCATGATCCGCGCTGCCTACGTTGGACTAATGCCCCGCGCCTAGCTGGGCCCCAAGTGCCTCAATTTCGGGGCCCGTCGGGTTCCTTGCACGCGCCTGGGCAAGCGCCGCACGCGCAGCGGCCGGATCCGACTTTGCAAGCACCTTTGCCTTCTGCCAGTACAGAATCCACTCCTCCGGGGTCCGCTCGATGGCGTCGTTGACCGCGCGGAGCGCCGTCGGCTCGTCGCCTGCAGCCTCGGCTATCGACGCCTTGGCGGCCAGGGGCTGGCTGCTCCACGGGTTCAGGTCCGCGGCACGGTCGAGGTCGCGATAGGCGCCAGAGAGGTCAGAGTTCGAGGTGCGGAGTGCGTGGTTCGTGTAGCGGGCGCTGAAGAAGAGGGGCACCATCGTCACCGCAACGAGAACGAGCACGGCCCCCACGGCACGCCTGCGCCACAGGGACACCTCGGCAACCCTGTCCTGCAGGCTCGGGCCGGCCGCCACCCCCAGAGCGAACATCGCCGGAAGCGTGATCGCGGCGTAGTCGAAAAACCAGTCGACCGATGAGTGCACGAGCCAATAGGCGCTCATCGCCAGGGCGCCTGCGGCCAGTGCCGCCGCCTCCTCCCCCGCCCGCCGCGCTCTCAACACAGCCATGACCGCGGCTATGAGGAAGGTCGCAAACAGCAACACACCTGGGATACCGAGCTCCGCCGCCATCTGGAGCTCGACGCTGTGGGTGTCGCGCGCCTCCAGCAGGCTGTGCCTGTGCAGCAGGTATGAGAACCAGAAGCTGCCCGCGCCCTCCCCGGCAACCGGGTGATTCTTGAAGTCGTCGATCGCCACGCGCCAGAGGTCGCCGCGCTCGGTCTGCAGATTGAGGCCGAACCTCGCCCCCTGCGGGCCGAGGTCCGAGCTGCTCGAGTTGATTTGGCTCGCGTGGTGGCTGATGAACTTGATCGGCCCTCCCGCGGACTTCGTGGCGCCGATCACGCCCACGACGAGCGCAATCGCCGCGACCACAGCGACGACCCTGCTCACGACAGTGGTGGAACGCGGCGACAGCCTCTCGACCGGGTCCAATCGCGCCATCGCCCAGCCCACCAGGGTCGCGAGCGCGGCGGTCAGCGCGATCGCGGTCGCCGCGTGACGGAGAAGCGGGAGCGTGGCGTCCGTGTTCCCGTGACCGGCCCGATAGACGTCGAGCAGCCACGGGAGGGCGACCGCAGCCGGGATCGCGGCGATCGCGGTCCAGAACACGACGTTGAGGCGCCTTGGATGGACGGCCACCAGGACCGCCAGGGCGATGGGTACCGCGAACACCGATCCGCGGCTCTGGGCGAGGACGGCCAACCCCAGGCACACGGTTGCCGACCCGGAGAGGAGCCCTCGAAGCCATGGCGGGATCTGGCGGGAAGCCGAGAAGACCACCATGGGCCAGACCGCTGCCAGGAAGAAGGCCGCCTCGGCGTTGCGATAACCGATCGGATATCGCAGCGTGGCGTCGCCCTCGACGAGGTCCTGGGGGTTGTTGCTCGTCCAGAGGGCGATCACGGTGGCTATGCCGACCAGGGCGACCGATACCACCACCGGGGAGAGAGCGAGCAAGGGACGATCCCGCATCAGGATGGCGAGCCAGATGCCGAGGCCCAGGGCGACCGCGTAGAGGAAGGCATGCTGCGCGTCGCTGATCGCCTCCGACGGGAGCGGTGACCAGAACGCCGAGAGGAGCGTCCAGAGGCTGAGCCCTGCCATCGCGGCGATCGCAACGAGCGCGGGCCCGCGGAGGCTGACCGGCCAGGGGCCGAACCAGGCAAGCATCGCCAGGAGCAACAGCAGGATCATCGAGCCCGGCAGGAAGACGACGTCGAAGAACCCGCCCTGCTCCCAGCCCCACCAGCCGAGCACCGCCGTGGTGCCGAGCAGGATCAACACGGCCGCCTGCGACAGGACGGGATCCCCCGCATCTCCTCGCCCATCAGGTGCGGTCATGCCGCGCACCTAATCACGCGGCGGCCTGCTCTGCATCCGCTACAACCACGGAGTGCTGCCTCGTCCACCGGCTGTACTCACCTACCACGCTCTGGGCACCCGGCTTCCGCGGGACCAGGATCCGGCCAACCTGATCGTCTCGCCCGAGGCGTTTCGCTCCCAGATGCTCTCGCTGAAGCGCCGCGGGTACGCCTTTCAGCGGCTGGCGGACTTCGCCTCCACTCTCAACGGCGGCCCTCCGCCCAAGGGGGTCTGCTCGATCACCTTCGACGACGGGACGCTCGACAACCTGACGATCCTCGAGCCGATCCTGGCGGAGCTCGAGATCCCGGTCACGGTCTTCGCATGTCCCGGCCTGCTGGGACAACCCCATCTCGCGATCGCTCCGGAGGCGAACATCAGGCTGATGGGCGAGGACGAGCTGCGGCAGCTCGACCGCAGCCGCTGGGTGGAGATCGGCTCCCACACCTCTCACCACACGGAGCTGGTCGACGCTGACGCCGAGCTTGCCCTCCGCGAGATGACGGAATCTCGTGAGCAGCTCGAAAGCCTGCTCGATCATCCGGTGCTCTCCTTCGCGTACCCGAACTGCACCTATTCGGCGAGTTGCCCCGACGCCGCCGCCCAGGCCGGTTACGAGGTCGCCGTCACCTGCGGACAGCGCGGCGGCTGGACCCGCTACGAACTCCGGCGCCAGCTGATCGATGGGCTCGACTCCAGGATCACCTTCGAGGTGAAGGCGAGCGGGGTCTGGCGCCGCGTCTACGACTCTCCCCCAGGCCGGCTGGGCCGTTGGGCCGTTCGATCCAGACGTCACCCCGACTCGGCTAACTAGCTCACTCGGTCTAATCTCCAAGACCGGTGGAGTCCGGGGCGGCGACAGCGAGGATGAATGGCATGGGTGTGAGTTTCCGCACCCTCGGTCTCTTGCCGCTCCTGATCGCTCTCGCCGCGGCGCTCAGCCTCGCGCTCTACCTGAATCCACCGCCGTCGCTCGCCCTCGTGCTCGCCGGGGGGATCGGCACCACAGGCGTGATCGCTCTCGCGATCTTCCGGTACGAGCGCGCGGCGCTGCTCGGCTTCGCCCTGCTCGGGATCGTGTTCGTCCAGCCCGCCCCTCCCGACTTCGTGCTGGTCATCGTGATCGCGATCGCGGCAGTCACCGGCCGAATCGATCTCTCGCGCGTACGGCCGATCATCGGGCTCCTGCTGGCGGGGTTCGTGTCGCTGAATTTGATCTCCATGTTCGAGATCAAGGACGTCTCCCGGGCCGCGCTCTTCCTCTCAATCACCCTCTACCTCATCGCCTTCGCAGTCTGGCTGTGCAGCTTCGTCAACTCCGAGGACCGCGCCAGGATCGTGGTGATCGGATACCTCATCGCCGCCACCTCGTCGGCGATCATCGGCCTCGCCGCCATCGCGCTGCCGATTCCATTCCACGACCAGATCTACAACATCGGCCGGGTCCAAGCGTTCTTCGCGGATCCGAACGTCTTCGGCCCGTTCATGGTGCCGGCAATCGCGATCCTGCTGCAGGAGACGATCGAGCCGCGGCTGCTCAGGCTCCGGTCTGCGTACAAGCTCACGATCATTGCGCTGCTGCTCGGAGGCGTGCTCTTCTCTTTCTCAAGAGGCGCGTGGATCAACGCGGTCGTGGCGATTGTGATCGTCTTCGCCGTTACCGCGATCCGGCGGGGAGGCGCACGGCGAGCCGGCCGTCTGCTGGTCCTGATCATGATCGCCGGGGGCCTGCTTCTCGCCATCTTCAGCGCGCTCGGGTCGGTCAAGTTCCTCAACCAGCGCGCCGCCCTTCAGCAGTACGACACCGAGCGGTTCAGCGCTCAGCGGACCGGGATCGATCTGGCCACCCAGAACCCACTCGGGATCGGCCCAGGGCAGTTCGAGGTGGTCTCCCCCCTCTCGACCCACAGCATCTACGTCCGGATCCTTGCTGAGCAGGGCCTGCTCGGTTTCATGGTGATCCTGGCCCTGCTGCTCGTCACGCTGCTCTTAGCCACCCAAAACGCGCTCGCAGGTCGATCCACCTACGGGATCGGCTCGGCGGCGCTACTCGGATCCTGGGCCGGGATGCTCGTCAACAGCCTTGTCGTCGACACCGCCCACTGGCGGCATCTCTGGCTGATCGCCCCGCTGATCTGGCTGGGTTCGATGCCGTTCACGCGACCCGGAAGCCCACCCGCGGCATACCAGGAGGCGATCCCGCTACCGGAGCCCACCGGTGGGAATGGAGCTAGCGGCGCGCGTAGTAGTGGTACGACGACGCCTCGACCTGGCCCCCGATGAGGACCAGCCCCATTCGGTGCACTCCGAGCCGGGCCAACAGGTCGCGTGCGTCGATCACGTTCTCTGCGCCGAGGCGGTCGAGCCGGCCGACGACCAGCACCTCGTCGACGTGCTCGGCGAGCGCCTGCGTGTCGGCGAGCCCGAGCAGCGGCGGGCTGTCGATCAGGACGTACTCGTAGTCGGCGGCGTGGATGTACTTGAAGAAGCTCTGCGCCGCCCGGCCGGAAAGAAGCTTGGAGGGATCGTCCGGCATCTCCCCGCTGGGAATGACGTCGAGCGGATAGAGCGCGTTGCCCTTGCTGTCGGTGGGAGCGACGCTCCTGACCACCGCCGCGAGTGCCTCGCGTCTTCCACCGCCCTTCTCGACACTCCGGATCGCCTCCGTGAGCCCGGGCTGTAGGGGGATGTCGAAGGCCCATTGCAGACTCGGCGCCCGAAGGTCCGCTGAGATGAGCAGAGTGCGGTGACCGGCCTGAGCCAGCGCCTTTCCCAACCGCGTGGTCACGGTGCTCTTTCCCTCCGCGTGCAGGGCGCTGGTGACCAGGACCACCTCGTGGCGGTCCGCCGGGATCGCGGCGCGCACCGCGGCCCGCAGGGTCTGGTACGCCTCGTGCTCGGCAACCCCATTTCGCCTGTTCGCGAGCAAACCGCGGCCGCGATCGGGAATCGTCGCCAGGATCGGCAGGCCGCCGGCGAGCCGGCTGAACTCGCGGCCACTCCGCAGGCGCGGTCGGAGCTGGTCCCTCCCGAGGGCGATCAGGACGCCGATGAAGAAAAAGCCGAACAGAGCCAGAACCGTGTTCCTGGCAGGCTGTGGCGAGCTCGGGCTGGATGGGACATCGGCGGGCTGAGCGATCTGGAGCTCCGACCCGGAGACCTGGATGTCCACTGCGATCTGGCTGAGGCGGTTCTGGATCGCCGTGACCTGGGCCGACGTGTCGGGGGCTCCTGAGGTCTGCAGCCGGTCGATCTGCGCCTGAAGGTCGACCTGGGCCCGCTGCAGGCGCTCCTTCTCCTGACCGGCCTGGACGGTCAGGAAAGCCGTCGCCACGGCGTTCGCAATGTGAGCGGCATCCGCCGGATGACCATCCGACCCGACCACGTTGATGATGTTCGCGTCCGGGTTCACCGACGAGGAGACCTTGCTGCTCAGAGAGTCGCCGGTCTCGCCGGGAACGGCCTTCGCCGCGACGTCGAGAACCTCGCTGCTGGTGAGCAGCGTGTTGAGTGTGGCCAGCTCTCGTTGGGTCGAGGTGGCGTCCTGCGCGCCGAGTGCGACCGTCGTGGGATCGAACGAGATCTTGGCCGTGGCCGTGTAGTTCTTCGGCAGGATCAGCGAGAGGGCCAGCACCACAGCGGTGCCGACCGCCACGATCACCGCGATCAGGCGCCTATTCCGCCCGATCGCCGCGACGTATCCGCCTACGTCGACGCTCGGCTCGTCGCGCGAGCCGCTGCTACTGCTGCGGCGTACCGGTTCGTCTGTTGGCCAGTTGTCGTTCATGCTCCCCTCTCGCGGTCCGTGACGATACCCCCCGGAGGTTCGATGTTGTCGGATCGCCACCTGCCGGTCCCTTCGTAGACCGCCAGCGTGCGCTCAGCCATACGCTGCACGGTAAAGCGTTCCAGATGACGTCGGCGGGCGGCGGCTCCCATCGCCCGCAACTGGTCATCGGCGCCGAGCACGTCGGCAAGCGCGGTCGCCAGAACTCCAGAGTCGCGGGGCGGCACGAGCCGGCCGGTGACTCCGTCCTCGACCGCCTCGCCGGTTCCTCCCACGTCCGTCGCCACCGTGGGCAGCCCGACGGCCATCGCCTCGAGGACGGCGTACGGAAACGACTCGGCCCAGGACGGGCTGACGAACAGGTCTGCTCCCCAGAGGGCCAGCTCGGCGGGCTCGATGTTTCCCAGCAGGTGCACCGAGCCCTCGACCCCCAGCGTCAGCATCAGGTCGTTGATCCGCTGTCGCTCGGTGCCATCGCCTGCGATCGCAAGCACCGCGTCCGGTCGTCGCTCGAGCACCGCGGGCCAGGACTCGACGAGGGTCTCCACTCCCTTTCCGGGCCGAAGCCCCGTGACCGCCACGACCACGGGACCCCCGCCTCGCAGGGCCTCCATCGAGCTCGCAACCTGCCGCGGAGGGTCGGGCTCGGTCCCGTTGTGGACCACCGTGGTCCGGGGGGTCCCGACCGAAAGGGCCAGCCTGCGCTCCGCCTCGCAAACGCAGATGACCATGGTCGAGAGCCGGCTGAGCAGCCTCTCGATCTGCTTGTACCGCTTCCTGGCAGGGGCAGGGAGAGAACCGGCAAACGGATAGCCGTGCGGCGTGTAGATCACGGGCACACGTGGATAGGCCGGCCGGCCGACTCGCGCGTACACGGCCCCCTTCGATCCGTGAGCGTGAATGAGGTCCGGGCGCCACGCACGGACGATGCGGGCAAGGCCCCGCAGGCTTGCGAGATCCGCACGGGGATCGATCGCACGGGTCATCGCCAGGGGGATCACCTCGGCGTCCAGGTCGTCGGCGCGATGGGCGAGCGGCCCGCAGACCGCAACGTCGTGCCCGGCGGCCGTGACGCCGCGGCTGAGGTCCGCCAGGTGCCTGAACGCTCCACCCTCATCGGGACGAATGACCATCAGGATTCGCGCCACGCGCGCTCAGCTCGCCTTGTCGATGGCGCTGCGCAGGCTCTCCACGACCATCCCCTGCTGCTCCTCGGTGAGCTCGGGGTACAGCGGGAGCGTGATCGTCGACCGCGCGTATCGCTCTGTCTCGGGGAGCTCGAGAGCGGGGTCTCGATAGAGGGAGAACCCGTGAACCGGCGGGTAGTGGATGCTCGTCTCGATGCGGGCGTCGGCGAGGTTCGAGCGCACCGCATCGCGATCCAGCTCGTCGTCGAGAACGATCGTGAAGAGATGGTGTGCGCTCTCGATGGAATCCGCACCCGGCATCGCAACGAGGACGCCGTTGAGATCCGCGAGGAGGCGGCGGTATTCCTCCGAATGGGCCGCCCTACGGCCATTGGCGTCGTCGAGCCGGCCGAGGCGAGCACTGGCCAAGGCCGCCCGGGGCTCGTCGATTCGATAGTTGAACCCGAGCCCGACCACGTCGTAGCTCATCGTCTCGCCCTTGAAGCGCTCCCAGGTTGCGGATGTCATTCCGTGCGAGCGCAGCAGACGGGCCTGTTCCGCGACCTCGTCGTCATCGGTGACGACCATGCCCCCTTCCCCGACCGGGAGGTTCTTGTTGGAGAAGAAGCTGAATGCGCCGGCGAGTCCGAAGGTGCCGAGTCGCTGCCCGCCGACCCGGCCCCCGAGGCCGTGCGCCGCGTCCTCGAGCAGCGGCAGACCGCGCTCACCGGCCAGGGTGGCGAGATCCTCGATTTCCCCAGGGTGCCCGCCGTAGCTCATCGCCATGATCGCCCTGGTCCGCTCCCCGATCGCGGCCTCCACGGCGTCGGCCGAGAGCCAGGGTCGCTCCAGGCTGCGCACGTCGGCGAACACCGGCGTCGCACCCGTATAGCGGACCGCGTTGGCGGTCGCGACGAAGGTGAGGGAGGGAACGACAACCTCGTCTCCGGGGCCGATTCCGGCCGCCAGGCAGATCAGGTGGAGCGCCGCAGTGCAGCTCGAGACGGCGACCGCGTGTCGGGCCCCAACGTAGTCGGCGAACTGCCCCTCGAGCTCGGCCGTGCGAGGTCCCATCGTCAGCCACCCCGACCGATAGACCTCCTCGACTGCTGCGATCTCCGACTCGGCGATCTCCACGTTGACGAGTGGAACCCGCCAATCAGTCATACCCGAAGAGCTCCGGGTGGCTGGTTACCTCCGCCGTGGCGCGCTCGTGCTCGCTGATGGTCCCGATGTCGAACCAGATCCCTGGCCCGGTGTAGACCGCGACCTTCTCGCCTCTCCCGAGCAGCTCCTTGACCAGCTGCGGGAAGTCGAAGTAGGAGAGGGGGATCTCCGACAACACGTTTGGGGAATACGCATAGACCCCCATGCTCACGTCGAATGGCAGGGTCGGCTTCTCGATGTAATCGGTGACGAACCCGTCCTTCGACTCGATCACCCCGAGCTCGAGGTCGACCATCTGGCGGTGGGTCGCAATCGTCAGGGCGGCGCCCTGGCCCTGGTGGAACCGCATCAGCTGGGCGTAGTCCAGGGTGGTGAGCACGTCTCCGTTCATCGCCACGAAGTTCTCGTCGAGGTCGTCGATCTGGCGCAGCGCCCCGGCCGTGCCGAGGGGCTGGTCCTCCCACCAGTAGCGGAGCTCGACTCCCTCGGGCAGCTCGATCCCGTCCAGATAGACCTTGATCAGGCCGCCGAGGTGGCCAACGATCAGGTCCACTCGCTTGAAGCCGTTCTTGGCGAGCTGCCGGATGATGATCTCGAGGATGGGCCGTTCACCGACCGGGACGAGTGGCTTCGGGAGGATCGTCGTGTAGGGCCGCAGCCTCGTGCCCTTGCCCCCGGCGAGGATGACGGCCCTCATTCGCCCTCCACCCCCCCCTGATCCGGCGGCGGCACGGCCGCGGCGTCCAAGTCGCGATTCCCGTGAAAGAGCGCGTTGGACTCGACGTCGCTGAACAGGCCCTCGCGGAGAGCGCCGATCAACCGCTCGATCGCCTGCGGGACGCTGTGCTGCGGCTTGAAGCCGAGCGCCGCCTGGATCTTCGAGAACGAGACCCGGTAGTTGCGGGCGTCGTCCCCCCCCACGGTCCAGGTGACGCTGCCCTCCCCGCCGAGGGCATCGACGGCCGCCTCGACGATCATCCGCTTGGTGTAGTTGCCGTCCTCGCCGCCCACGTTGAACACCTCACTTCCGACGGTATCCACCGGAGCCTCCAGAACCGTGGCGATCGCCGTGGAGATGTCCGCGACATGGCAGTAGGGCCGCCAGGTGTCCGCGTCGTAGACCTCGAGCTTCTTACCGAGCGCGAGATCGCGCGCGAATTCGGAGACCGTCAAATCGAAGCGCATTCTCGGTGAGGTCCCGAAGGCGGTCGCGACCCGGAGCACCGTGGCCGCCTGGTCCGCCGAGCCGGAGAGCAGGTTGCGCTCCATCTCCACCTTGGTCTCGGCGTAGAGCGAGAGCGGATGGAGCTCGTCCTCCTCGGTCGCAAGATCGTCGCCCTCGCGCAGGCCGTAGTTGCTGCAGGTGGAGGCGAACACGAACCGGTCCACGCCCGCGACCCGCGACGCCTCGAGCAGGTTGAGGGCGCCGTCGACGTTGACCTCGCGTGCAAGCTCCGGATTCTTCTTGCAGACGGGGTCCCCAACCAGGGCGGCGAGCAGGACTACGTCGGTGACCCCTTCGAGCGCCTCAGAGATCGCCGCCTGCGACCGGATGTCCCCCCGCATGAAGCTGAACCCGTCGTCCTCAAGAACGCCTGAGAGAGCCTCGCCGTTGCCATAGAGCAGCGCATCGAGGACCCGGACGCGGTAGCCCGCGTCGAGCAACCGCCGCACCAGCACGGAACCGACGTACCCCGCGCCTCCCGCGACGAGCACTTGCCTGTTCGAAGGGACACCCAACACCCGCAATCTAAGCGGGCAGGCAAGACGGCGTCATCTAGTACGGCCGTCTAGAGCCTGATCGCGGCGCCCTCCCTACTTCGTCTAGCCAGGCGGCCATACCTGAATTCATTAGTCCCGGGGGCGATGTGACCGGAGCAAATGCTTCGACGCTCCCTCATCGCACTGCTGGTCCTCGCGGTCTTCACCGTAGTCTCGCCGGCGATGGCGAGCGCATCGTCGATCGGTCAGTTCAACTTCATCCGCAATGCGACGTCGTCCTTCGATTCCACGCTCACGGGGTCGAGCACCGCGCAGCGCCAGTGGATGAGCCAGACCTACTCGCGGATGCGCGGCTATCCGCCGTTCTTCGACCAGGCCCTCTCCTGGGCGCCGCCCAGCGACTTCTATCGGGATCTCTATGCCCTCTACAGGGACGCGTCGCTTGACCAGTCGGTCATGCAGCAACATCCCGACTGGGTGCTGCGCGACTCGCAGGGCCGCGCTCTCTACATCCCCTCGGGCTGCGACGGCTCGAGCTGCCCGCAGTACGCGGCCGACATCGGCAGCCCGGGATTCCGCGCGTGGTGGATCTCGCAGGCCCAGGACACGGTGGCCAAGGGCTACGCCGGGATCTTTGTGGACGACGTCAACATGGAGATGCGGGTCTCAAACGGCGCCGGCAATGACGTCCGCCCGATCGACCTGCGCACCGGCCAGCCGATGACCGACGCCAACTGGCGCCGATACATCGCCGAGTTCTGCGAGGCGATCAGAGCCGGACTGCCGACCACCCAGATCACCCACAACGCCCTGTGGTGGATGGACCAGTCCGATCCCTACGTCCAGCGAGAGATCAAGTCCGCGGACACGATCGAGCTCGAGCGCGGCTTCAACGACGGCGGACTCACCCAGGGTGGCGGGACATTCGGGTACGAGACCTTCATGAACCACATCGATTGGCTGCACTCCCTCGGCAAGACGATCGTCTCGGAGCCCTACAACCTCAACTCTGCCAAGCGGGAGTACGAGATGGCGTCGCTGTACCTCGTGAAGGCGGCGAATGACGCGATTTCATCTGACTACCAGGCTGACCCCACGAATTGGTGGTCCGGCTGGCAGACCGACCTCGGAGCCCCGAAGGGCAACCGGTATCAGTGGGATGGGCTCTGGCGCCGGGATTTCGCCAATGGTTTCGTGCTCACCAACGAGCCCGGCAGCCCATCCCGCACCGCCCAGCTCGGGGGGACCTACACCCGTCTCTCCACCGGCGGGCAGGTGAGCTCGGTGACGCTGGGGGCCTCGTCCGGGGCCGTCCTGATCGCCTCCGCGCCGAGCGATCCTTCCCCGCCCAGCGATCCACCGCCCACCACGTCAACTTCACCGCCATCGACCAACCTGGCCCTCAACAAGACGGCGACCTCGCAGAGCGTCGAGGCGACCGGGCTCGAGGCGAACAAGGCCAACGACGGCAACTCGGGTACTCGCTGGAGCTCGGCGTTCGCCGACAACCAGTGGTGGCAGGTCGATCTGGGCACCGCCCAGCCGGTCGACACGGTGAAGCTCAACTGGGAGGACGCCTACGCCACCCAGTACCAGATCCTCACGTCAACCGACGGCACCAACTTCACCCAGGCCGCCGACGTGACCAACTCCGGGCCGGGCATCAAGACGACCACCTTCACTGCGCGGAGTGCCCGCTACGTCAGGGTGATGGGTCTGACCCGGGCCACCCCTTACGGGTTCTCGTTCTGGGATGCGGCGGTGTACGGGCCGTCGCAGCCGCCGCCCGCCACGACAACTCCCCCGCCGACCACAACCACTCCGCCCCCGACTACGACAACTCCGCCCCCGACCACGACTTCTCCGCCGAGCGTCATACACGCTCCCAAGCGCCCCCACAAGAAGGTCCGGCCCAAGCGAAGGCGACGGGGATGAGCGCCTCTACATGGAGGCGGACACCTCCAGGTACTCCCGCTCCAGCGCGTCGGTCATTCGCTCGAGACTGAAGCGCGACTCAGCGAGCTCCTTGCCCCGCTCTCCGAGCCGGCGCCCCATGTCTGGATCCGCAGCAAGCTCCCGGACGGCGGCTAGAAGGCGGCCGGTGTCGCCGGGCGGGACGAGGACGCCGGTCTCACCATCACGGACCATCTCAGGGACGCCACCGACCGCCGACGCGATGACGGGCAGCGACTGCACCATCCCCTCCATCACCACGATCCCAGCGATCTCGACGGTCGAGGGAAAGAGCAGCCCATCGAGGGCCGCGAGGTGAGCGAAGGAGCTCCCCGAGAACGGGAACATTCGGATCCGATCGCCGACGCCCGCGCGCTCGATTTGCTCTGTCAACTCGGACCGCAGGGGGCCGTCTCCGACGATCGCCAGCCGAAGGTCCGGCAACTCGTTGCCCAGCATCTGCGCCACCTCGATCAGACGGTGAAGACCCTTCTCCCAGCGGAGGACCGCAACAGCGCCGAAGAGCTGGCCGCTGCCCTTCCATGCCACCAGGGCCGGGTCGGGCGCGGTCGGCCGATCCGGCACCACGCCGTTCGGGATCGTCCGCCGTCGGCCGACGGGCACGATGTGCAATCGATCGGCGAAGCCGCGCTCGAACTCCGAAACGCAGACCAGGCGCGCTGTGACCAGACCCATGGCGCGCTCGGCGTTGATCACCACGGCGCGCCTCAGCCGCGGATGAGCGAGATCGTCTCGATACTGGTTCAGGATGAATGCGAAGCCGTGGGGCGTATAGAGAACCGGTAAGCGCACCAGCGCTCCGATGCCCCTCAGCAACACGCCGGCTTTAACTCCGTGGGCGTGACCCACATCGAAGCTCCCGTCGGAGATGATCCGTCGCAGAATGCGCCCCGCCCGGCGGTCCGGGTCCGGGGCGAGGATCGTCCCGACGAATGGAAGGCGAGCGACCGGAATGCCGGCGCTCTCGAGTTCGGGGTAGATCCCGCTCTCCAGCGGGCCTGCAACCACCACCTCGTGCCCTCTCTCACGCAGGCTGAGAGACAGGGCCCTGACGTGCTCCGCCACACCCCCATGGGGCGGCTCGAACGCTTGGAGGATCCGGGCCAAGAGCCGCTCAGGCCGTCCCGCCGACAGGCTGCTTGGGACCCCTTCCACTCCGGATGATCCGGGTGATCAGTTCGAGATCGTCCGAGAACAGGATGCGCTCGAAGGCGAGCAGCACGACGACGTAGAGCGCGGTCGCGAGGATCGCTGATGTGAGGAAGGGCAGGTTGGTGAGCAATACGAAGGCCGCGAGCACGACGCCACCGATCACCGGGCCGGCCAGCGCCCGCGGCAGCGAGAAGCCCCCCACGGCAGCGCGGACGTGCCAGACGCTGTAACCGGCGAGGAGCGTGCCGGAGACGATCGCGGCGAAGGCGGCGCCGTTGGCGCCGTGGGGCGGGATCAGCAATACGTTCAGGACCAGGTTGAGCACCAGAACCACGGCGATTCCACGCGCGAACACTCCCGGACGGTGGCGGGCGATCAGCACAGAACTCGCGTAGGCGTTGATCGCGTAGAGCACCGTCATCATCCCCAGCAGGCGCAGCGGGACGACGGCCTCGCTGAATGAGGGCCCGTAGATGATGTTGATCAGGGTCGGTGCGAAAACCACGTACCCCACACCGATCGGCAGGAGAAACGCTGTGAGCAGCTTCAGACCGACCGCCGATCCGCGAGCGAGCAGCCTTGTGTCGCCCTGGTCCTGGCGCGAAAGCCACGGGAGCATCGCGGCGCCGAACGCCCACGGCACGAACATGGTGGCGTCGATCAGGCGGTAGGCGGCTCCGTAGTGCGCCACCTGCGTCTGGTCGCCATGGGTGAAGAAGGAGATCAGCGTCGCGTCGAGTCGGAGAAGCACCGTGAACATCAGGCTCGCGACGCCGATCGGGGCGGCGATCTTGAGCACGTTCATGAACTGGGAGCGGTCGGGCCGGAACTCCGGGCGGACGACCCTGCGCATGTAGAACCAGGTGACGAGGTATCCGACGATCGACCCTCCAAGGAAGACGAATGCGGCCGGGATCAGCCCCCCGCCCCCCAGGAGCACGAGGATCCCGACGACCGCGGTTACGGTCCTCTGGGCGACGAGGCCAATCGCGCCCACCTCCATGCGCTCAAACCCCTGGACCACGGCGTGCATCGTCGTGCTCAACATCTCGATCGCCACCCCGGTCCCGACCACCACCACGGCGATCCGCGTGGCCGAGTCGTAGGGACCGATCACCGCAACGGCCGCGAGAACGCCGATCAGGGCGAACAACATGGACGCCTTCAGGACCATCACGTTGCTGAGCAGCGTGTGGACCGACTCGCGATCCTTCGCGATCTCGCGAGTCATCAGTGCGTCCATCCCGAATCCGGCCGCCATCAGGACCACCGAGCTCAGCGAGAGGGCGAAGATGAAGCTTCCGAAGTCGCTCGCGCCCAACTTGCGCGCCATGACGGCGTAGAAGGCGAGCGAGCCAACCTTGGCCGCGATCTCGCCCGCACCGCGTGCGATGGTGTTCCGGGCGATCGTCCGTGAGGACCTGTATTCGCCCTGCGTAGGCCCCTCAGCGGTTGGCTTTTCCGTCCCGATCAACGCTTCAGCGTCCAGATGCCTATGCGGTCGAGGAGTGCCTTCAGCGCCGCCTCACCGGGCAGCCGCGGCCGACCGCCGTAGACGACCGGATAGAGCGCCTTCCTCATACGGCTCATATCGGACTCCCGCCTCGCCAGCCTGAGGTTCCCGAAGAGCTTTGGATGGCGCCGCCTCAGTCCCCTGTAGACCTCCGGGTGATCGGCTCGAAGCTGCAAGCCCAGCCTGCCTCGGTGCACCCGCCGCTTGTAGGTCAGCATCGGCGGGCCCATGTACACCCCTTCGTATCCACCCTCCGCCAGGGTCATCCACAGGTCCCAGTCCTCATACATCCCTCTCGCGGTCCAGCCTCCGACCTGCTCGAGAGCCTCGCGCCGGAACATGGACAGGGCCGGGTATTCGTTGGTATATGCCAGTCGATACGGGTCAATGCGCTCGGGTACGGCCCGGATCAGCTGCTTGCCGCCGAACTCGAGGTAGTCGCCGAAGGCCACAGCCGCCCACGGCGTCGAGTCGAGCTTGTTGGCCATCTTGCCCAGCGCGCCCGGGATGGCCATGTCGTCGGAATCCAGCGGGAAGACGTACGGCGCTTTGGTTGCGTTCACGCCGGTCATCCGGGCGCCGCTCAGGCCCTGGTTCTTTTCGTGGCGCAGCACACGGACACCTTCGGCCTCGAGGGCGTCCATCTCGGCCTGGGTGCTCGGGTCCGTCGAGGCATCGTCGACGACCACGAGCTCAACGGGTTCCGCCTCTCTCACTGACTCCACCGCCTGCCTGACGAACTCTGCGTCGTTGAAGCAGGGAATCACGACAGCGACTCTGGGCACACTGAGGTCGCCGTTTCGAGCCGCGACGGAATCCTTGAATCGGACCGCAGGTTCGGCTTCGCGCAGCGCCAACAGCTCCGAGTACACGTCCTCGAGCTTGGAGGTCATCTGGTCGACCGTGAACGATTCCTCCACCCTGCGATGCGCGGCTTGGCCGACCCTCTCCGCCAGCGAGGCGTCGACCAGGTAGGGAGCGAGCACATCCGCGTACCCGGCGGGATCGCCGTCCGAGACCAGCGTGCCGCCGTCCCCGACGATCTCCTGGATGCCGTCCTCCTGCGGAGCCACCACCGGCCGACTGTGGTTCATACCCTCGAGGAGGGTCAGGGGAGTCCCCTCGGCGGCTCGTCCCGGGACCAGCGAGCGGCTGGCCAGTGCAACCACCCTGGACTCGCGGTAGACGGCATCAAGGTCGTCGACCCAACCCCGCAGCCGGACCCGGTCCTCAAGCGAGAGCTTCTCGACCAGGCGTCTAAGCCGGGTCTCATAGCGCGGCGACTTTGGATTCGGCGGCCCGACCACGTCGAGCTCGGCATACGTTCCTCGGCGGCGCAGCACGTCGATTGCCTGGATCAGCGTCGCGATCCCCTTCTTGGGGTCAAGCCGGCCGACGCAGACCACCTGAGGACGCGTCTTGGATGCGCCCTCGTCCACGGGCAGGAGCGAGACGCCCGGGTAGATCACCGAGACACGCTCCCGTAGTTCTGCCGGGAAGTGTGTGGCGACCGCGTTCGAGACACAGACGATCCGGTCGCAGCGAGGGCCGATCAGCCTGGGTGCCCACCAATCGAAGTCGTGACCGTGTTTCATCCAGAGCAGAGGCACACCCAGATGGGGCGCCAGGAAGCCACCGAGCAGAGCGGCCTTTGTCCCGTTGGCATGGATCACCGAGATGCCCTGATCGCGGAGCCTGGCGGCGAGGTTCCGGGCGGCGACCGGAAAGGCTGGAACGGAGCGCTTGCCCGGAAGGGAATAGATCTCTGTGTGCAATCCCATGGCCTCGATCTCATCGGCCAGGGAACCGCGCTGCAACAGAAGCACGGACGTCTCGAACCGGTCGTCCATGGATTCGAGAATCCGCAGAAGGACGTTTTCCGACCCGCCCTTTCCCGCGAAGGGCTGGATGAAGAGAACCCTCGGCTTCGCAGCCGACCCCTGGCCAGGTGTCTCCGGGGGACTGCTTGTGGTCGTCTCCCCCATCGCCGGGCGATCGTAGCCGAGCCAGCAGCGGTCACCTGATGGACCGCTACCGCCTCAGAGGCCCCCGGTTCCGCCCGGTGTGGTCTTGGTCGTGCTCCCCGGCGCGGGGGTGCCACCGCTCTGATTCGTGGTGGTCGACTGCGTCGTGGTCTGGGACGTGGTGGTGGGCGACGTGGTCGGTGTCGAGATCGACTCGATCGGGACAGTCGTGCTCGCATTCTTGTTGTCGCCGTCACCGATCACGACGATCAGGCCGACGGCGAGGCCGATGACCAGGGCGACCAGGATTCCGACGGTCCAGCGGGCGCGCGTGTTCACGGCGGCGATCGTAGCCGAGCACCTGGCGGAGAACGGCACCGTACCCACCCGGAACTGCGAATTGCCTCGAGTCACTCCACCGCCGTAAGGTCACGGGCGTCGTGCCCCGGCCAGTCCGGATCCTCATCCCATTGGTTGCCCTCGGATTCATTGCCGTCCTTTCGGGCTGCAGTGGAAAGACGACGCCGGCGAGCAACATGACGGCCACCACCGCGACCTTGAACGCGGGCACGGCCAACGGAACGAACTACGGCTCCTCCACCACGCTCTCCCAGCCCCCGACCAACGGCCGGTTCAAGTTCATTCTCAATGTGACTCGGGATTTCGACACGCTGGTCCTCGGGGCGACGCCGACTCAGCGCCAGTGGATGAGCCAGACCTACTCGCGGATGCGCGGCTATTCGCCGTTCTTTGACCAGGCCCTCTCCTGGGCGCCGCCCAGCGACTTCTACCGGGACCTCTATGCCCTCTATAGGGACGCGTCGCTTGACCAGTCGGTCATGCGGCAGCATCCCGACTGGGTGCTGCGCGACTCGCAGGGCCAAGCTCTCTACATCCCCTCGGGCTGCGACGGCTCGAGCTGCCCGCAATACGCCGCCGACATCGGCAGCCCGGGATTCCGCGCCTGGTGGGTCTCGCAGGCCCAGAACACCCTGGCGAAGGGCTACGCAGGGATCTTCGTGGACGACGTCAATATGGACATTTCCATAAGCGTGAGCGACGCGTCCCAGCATTTTCAGCGGCCGATTGACCCAAGAACCGACCGGCCGATGACGGGGCTGAATTGGGAGCGCTACCTGGTGAACTTCACCCAAGCCATTCGCGCCGCATTGCCGACTGCGGTGATCGAACACAATGCACAACCGGCCAACGAGGCGGATCCGCGCGTTCAGGATGAAGTCGATTCCGCCGACGCAATTGAGGTCGAGCGGGGCTTCGATCCGGCCAGCGGCGCCCCCACCAGCGGGACCTACGAAGCCCTCCTGTCACACATCGACTGGCTCCACGCTCGTGGAAAGTCAGTGATCGACGAGCCAAATGTCAGCGATGCCACCAGCCAGGAGTATGAGATGGCTTCCTTCTATCTCGTGAAGGCGAATAACGACGCGATCGCATCCGACTATCGGGCAGCCCCTGACAACTGGTCTCCGGCGTGGCAAACCGACCTCGGCATGTCACAGGGGAACCGCTACCGGTGGCATGGTCTATGGCGGCGCGATTTTGCCAATGGCCTCGTACTCACCGATGAGCCCGGCCAACCGGCTCAGCTGAATATTCCCCTTGGAGACACCTACCGGCGAATATCCCAACCCGGCGCGTTGACCACCATTTCGCTCCAGCCAGCGTCAGGAGCGGTCCTCCTGAAGCGTTAGCCAGCCAAGGCTCTCGCCCAGAATCCCAAGCGCCTCGTCGACTTCTGCCTCGCCGATCACCAGGGGCGGCAGGAAGCGCAGCGTGTCCTCGCCGATCGGGTTGACTATCAGTCCCTCGGCGAGCGCCCTGGAAGCTGCCTCTTTTGCATCGATGCCCTCCAGGCGAGCGCCGAGCATCAGGCCGCGGCCGCGAACCTCGGCAATGCCGTCGATCCCCTCAAGGCCGGCCCGCAGCCTTGCGCCGAGCTCCCGCACGCCTCGTAGGAGCTCGGGGTCGTCGATCACCTCGAACGCGGCCAGCGATGCGGCGGCGATCAGGGGGCCGCCGGCGAAGGTTGAGCCGTGGTCCCCTCGCTCGAGCACCTCCGCCGTCTCGACGCTCGTCACGCAGGCGCCGACCGGCAGCCCTCCCCCCAGCGCCTTGGCCGTGGTCATGACGTCGGGCCTCACCGACAGCTGCTCGTAGGCCCAGAGCGAGCCGGTCCGGCCCATGCCGGTCTGGATCTCGTCGAAGACGAGCAGAGCGCCGGCCTCATCGCAGGCCTCGCGAGCCTCGGCGATCACCTCGTCGCCGATCACGTGGACGCCGGTTTCCCCTTGGATCGGCTCGAGCAGGACGGCCGCCGTACGCTCGCCGATCGCCGCGCGGAGCGCATCGGGGTCGTCCCGTGGCACGGGCAGAAAGCCGGGCAGGTAGGGCGCGAAGCTCTCGTTGGTCGAGAGTCCGGGCGTCGCCGACACGGATCCCATCGTCCGGCCGTGAAAGGCGCCCTCCAGGACGACGATCTCGGGCTCCGCGATGCCGCGGCCGTGCGCGTGCTTGCGGACGAGCTTGATCGCGCACTCGTTCGCCTCCGTGCCCGAGTTGCAGAGGAACGCCTTACCGCCGAGGCTCGACTCGCAGAGGCGCTGGGCCAGCCGCACACCGCCCTCGGTCAGGTAGAGGTTGGACGTGTGCGTCAGGATTCCGACCTGCTCGCGCACCGCATCGACCACCGCGGGATGGCAGTGCCCGACCGAGCAGACCGAGATGCCGGCGAGGAAGTCGAGGTATTCGTTGCCATCGGAGTCCCAGACGCGCGCGCCCTCCCCCCGCACGAGCTCGACTGGCGCGCGCGGGTAGGTCTGCATGACCCAGCGGGACTCCAGCTCCTGGAGCTCGGCGAGCTTCACGCGGTGATCTTGGTGCCGATTCCGGCGTCAGTGAAGAGCTCGAGCAGCAGGCTGTGCGGCTGGCGGCCGTCGACGATATGCGTTGCCTCCACCCCGCCCGCGATCGCATCAACACAGGCCTGAAGCTTGGGCCGCATCCCGCCCTCGATGCCGTCGAGCTCCGCTCTGACCTCGTCGGCGGTGGCCTGCGAGATGCGGGACTCCGAGTCATCCGGATCCCGCAACCAGCCGTCCACGTCCGTCAGGAAGATCGCCTTGTGGGCCGGCATCGCGCCAGCGACCTTGCCCGCCGCCTCGTCGGCGTTGATGTTGTAGGACGCCCCCTCGCGATCGGTGCCGACGGAGGCGATCACCGGGATGTAGTCCTCGGCGATGTGCTCGATCACGTCGACGTTCACCTTCTCGATCTCGCCGACGAATCCGACCTCCGCCGTCTGCCCGACCGGCCGAACCTCGAAGAGCGATCCGTCCTCGCCGCCCAGCCCGACCGCCGGCTGGCCGTGGCGGTTGAGCCGGGTCAGGATGTCCGAGTTGATCTTGCCGAGCAGCACCATCTTGGCGACCTCGACGGTCTCCGCGTCGGAGACGCGCAGGCCCTCGACGAACTTGACCTCCATCCCCATCCGCTCCATGTAGTGCGTGATCTCCGGGCCGCCGCCGTGCACGATGATCGGGTTCATCCCGACGTACTTGAGGAGGACGACGTCACGCGCGAAGGCCTCGCGTAGCTCCTCGTCCCGCATCGCGGCGCCGCCGTACTTGATGACGATCGTGCGGCCGTGGAACTCCCGGATGTAGGGCAGCGCTTCGAGGAGGGTCTCGACGGACGAAGTCATGTCGTGTACTCCGCATTGATCCGGATGTAGTCGTGGGTCAGGTCACTGAAGTAGACGTGGGCGCTCGCCTTGCCGCGGCCGAGGTTGATCGACAGCTCCGCCTCGGGCCCCTCGGAGGCGAGCTCCGCGGCCTGAATCCTGTCGGGCCCCAGCTCCTCGAGCTCCTCCCCCGCCAGCGCCATCCCGGCGGCCTGGGCGATCCGGCCCCAGTTGGAGTCTCGCCCGAACAGCGCGGTCTTGACGAGCGGAGAGTTGGCGATTGCCCTGGCAACCCTCTCGGCCTCCGCCGCGCTCTTGGCTCCAGTGACGCCGGCTCGGCCCACACGGGTCGCGCCCTCACCGTCGGCGACGATTTCAAGCGCAAGCTGGAGCAGCACCGCCTCCAGCAATCCCCTCGGCATCGCCGCGCCGGACGAACCGGTCGCCTGGAGCAGGACCGTGTCGTTGGTGCTCATCTGCCCGTCGACGGTGATCCGCTCCATCGAATCCGCCAGGGATGAGCGCAGCGCCTTGTCGGGGTCCTTGATCACGGCATCGGTCTGGACGAAGCAGAGCATCGTCGCGAAGCCCGGCTCGATCATTCCCGCCCCCTTGGCCTGGGCCGAGACCGTCACCTCGCCGGCGCGGATCGCGCAGCGCTTTGGGCCGCGGTCAGTGGTCATGATCGCCTGGGAGAAGTCCTCGCCGCCGCTCGCGGAGAGGCCCTGAACCGCCTCGCGGACCCCGGTCGGTGACGGCCTCGATGTCGAGTGGAACGCCGATCGTGCCGGTCTCCGCCACCGCCACGGTGCGCGGCTCGACCCCGAGGGCCTCGGCCGCCGCGTCCCGCATCGCCAGCGCGTCCCGGTAGCCCTGATCTCCGGTCGCCGCGTTGGCGTTGCCCGAGTTGACCGCGACGGCGCGCAGCGCGCCGGCGTCGCACTCCTGCCGGCAGACCCGAACGGGCGCGGCGGCGGCAGCATTCCGGGTGAGCGCCAGGGCGGAGCGCACCTCTTCGGCATCGCAGGCCAGCACGCCGACGTCGGTTTCACCGCCGCCCTTCAGCCCGCATGCCACACCGGCCGCCCGGAAGCCCGGTGCGAGCTCGGCCGGATCGAGCTGCTCGAACTCCGGCGGCGGTGTCACCCAGCGCGAGCGAAAGAACGTCTGCGTGGCGTGGCTCATGAAATCCCCTCGCCCTCGGGCAACCCGAGCATCAGGTTGAGGTTCTGGATCGCCTGGGAGGCCGCGCCCTTCCAGAGGTTGTCGATCGAGGCGAAGGCCATCGCCCGGCCCGACGCCTCGTTCTGAGCCAGATGTATCCGGCAGAGGTTGGTCCCGCGAACGCCGCTGACGCCCGGCGGCTCGGAGGTCACCTCGACGAACGGCTCATTCCCGTAGCGGTCCTCGTAGAGCGAGAGCATCCCGGCGGCGTCGATCGGCTCGGAGGTGCGCACGTAGCAGCTGACCAGCTCGCCCTGGTCGTAGGGCATCAGGTGGGGACGAAGGTCAAGTCGACTTTGTTGGTAGTCAGCCGTTCGCCGTTCGTCGATGCCCGGCCCAAGGCCCCGAGCTCTTGCGCGATCTCAGGTGTGTGGCGATGGCCGGAGACCTTGTACGGCTTCGTGTCGTCGGTCTCCTTGACGACGGCCATCTCCTCCTCGGCGGCACGCCCAGCCCCCGAGACGCCGGACTTGGCGTCGATCACGACATCCTCGATCAGGCCCTCGGCCGCGAGGGGCGCCAGCGCGAGGATGCTGGCGGTCGGGTAGCAGCCCGGGTTGGCGACGAGGTCGGCACTGGCGATCGCCTCGCGATGCAGCTCGGTCAGGCCGTAGACCGCCTCATCGAGCAGCTGCGGCGCGCCGTGCTCGCCGTACCAGCGGCCGTAGGTGTCGAGGTCGTGCAGCCGAAAGTCCGCGGATAGGTCGACGACCTTCGTCCCCTGTCCGCGCAGCGCAGCGACGACCGGCGCTGCGGCCCCATGTGGATAGGCGACGATCGCGGCGTCGACGTCCGTCCCGTCCTCAGCCGCCGGCTCGTCGAGCACGAGGTCCACCCCGTACAGCGGGTAGAGCTCGCTGAGCCTCTTGCCCGCGTCCGTCCGCGCGGTGACGCGCGCGAGCTCCAGGCTCGGGTGCTTGCGAATCAGCTCCGCCGCGAGCGCTCCGGCGTACCCGGACGCTCCGGCCACCAGGACCCTATTCACGGAGCGACCCGCCGATCTTCTCGACGGCGGTCTCGATCGCCTTCCTGCGCTCGGCAACCTCCTCGTCGGTGAGGGTCCGGTCGGCAGCCAGGAAGCTGAGTCGCAGGGCCAGGCTCTTGCGCCCCTCGCCGACCTGCTCACCGCGGTAGAGGTCGAAGACCTCGGCGGAGCGCAACAGCTCGCCGCCGCCTTCGAGCACGGCCGCTCGTACCTCGGCGGCGGGCAGGCTCTCGTCGACGACGACCGCCACGTCCTGATTGACGGCGGGATAGGAGATGACGTCTTCGTAGGCCTCGTCTCCGACTGGGGACGCTGCGACCAATGTGGCCAGGTCGACCTCGAAGCCGGCGGCATCGCCGAGATCCCACTCGCGGCAGACCAGCGGATGGATCTCGCCGACCCACCCCGCGTCCTCGCCCTCGACGAGCACACGGCCGCTGCGACCCGGTTGGAGAAACGGCTCCTCTCCCGGAACGACCTCGATGGCGGCGCCGAGCTGCCGGGCCAGAGCCTCCAGGACAGCCTTGACCGAGTAGAAGTCCGCCTCCACCGTCTCGCCGCGCCACGACCCGGGCCGAAGCGCGCCCGTCGCGATCGACGCGATGCGCCAGGGCTCGTAGGCCGGCGCGGGCCGCTTCCCGACGAACCTGCCGGCCAGCACGCCGTCGTGGGGCGAGCTCCCCTCGCGCAGGTAGACGCGCCCGGACTCGAACAGGGCAACCCGCTCCGCGCCATGCGACCGGTTGTAGCTCGCGGCGTCGAGCAGTGAGCCGATCAGGGCCGTTCGCTCGACCGAGTGCTCGGTGGATAGCGGATTGGAGACTGCGATCGGCTCGGCTCGCACGTCCCCGTTGGGAATCCTGAGCCGGCCGGGCATGCCAGGGTCGGTGAGACTTAGGTTGACGACCGCGTCGAAGCCGAGGTCGCGCATGGCGTCCTCGGCCCTGCGGCGCAGGCGCTGGTCCCGCGTCAAGTAGCCGGCCTGCCCGCTAGTCGACGGCAGCGTGGACGGCAGGTTCTTCGCGTACCCGTGAATGCGGCCGACCTCCTCGATCAGGTCAACCTCGCGGGTGACGTCGTAGTGGCGGTGGACCGGGACGATCACCTTGAGTGTCTTGCCTCTGCCCGAAACTCCGAAGTCAAGACGCGTCAGGTACTCGGAGCACAGCTTCGGCTCGATCGGGATGCCGAGCAGGTCCTCGACCCGATCGGTGCGCAGCTCCAGCTGATGCGGCTCGGGCACGTCGGCGGCCTCGTCGATGGTCCCGGGCACGAGCTTCGCCCCGCAGAGCTCGACCATCAGCGAAGAAGCGATCCGCTGGGCGCGCAGGGCAAGCTCCGGGTGGAGCTGCTTCTCGAAGCGGTTGGAGGCATCGGTGCGCAGACCGAGCTTCCGCGAGGTGCGCAGGATGTTGACCCCGTTCCATGTGGCGACCTCGAGCAGGACACGGGTGGTCGTCTCGGAGACCTCCGATACCTCGCCGCCCATGATCCCCGCGATTCCCGAGGGACCGTTGCGGTCGCAGACCAGCACGGCATCCTCGTCGAAGGTCCGCTCGACCCCGTCGAGCGTCGTCATCTTCTCGCCGGCCTTCGCCGCGCGGACGATGAGCTCCCCGTCCGGGACCTTGGCGAGGTCGAACGCGTGCAGCGGCTGTGCCGTCATCAGCATCACGTAGTTGGTGATGTCGACGACGTTGTTGATCGGCCTCATGCCGGCTCCGATCAGCCGCGCCTTGAGCCAGAGCGGTGAAGGCCCGACCTCGACGTCGGTGAACACTCGGGCGCTGAACCGCGGGCAGAGCTCGGGGACCTCGACCGTCACGGAGGCGTAGTCCTCCACCGAGCCCTCGCCGGTGGCCTCCGCGTCCTGATCCCAGGGCGGGGCCGCCAGAGGCTCGCCGGTGATCGCGTGGACCTCTCGGGCGACTCCGTAGATCCCGAAGCAGTCGACCCGGTTGGAGGTCGGCTCGAGCTCGATCACCGGCTCGGAGACCGGGATCACCTCGGCGAGCGGCGTTCCCGGATCCCACCCGTTGTCCAGCACCGCGATCCCGTCGGAGTCCTCGCCGAGCTCGAGCTCGGCCTCGGACAGGATCATCCCGTTGGACTCGACCCCCCGCAGCTTCGCCTTGCCGAGCTTGGTACCGCCCGGCATCACCGCGCCGGGCAGCGCGACCGGGACCGTCTGACCCGCGGCGACGTTCGGCGCGCCGCAGACGATCGTGCGCTCGCCTCCACCCGCGTCGACCTGGCAGACGCTCAGCCTGTCGGCATCCGGGTGCTTCTCGACGGACAGGACCTTTCCGACCACGAACCCATCGGGATCCGGCGCTCCGCTGTGTGTGATCCGCTCAAGCTCGATGGCGTGCATCGCCAGCTCATCGGCGAGCTCCTGCACCGAGAGCTTCGGGTCGCAATATGAGCGCAGCCAGGATTCCGGGGCCCTCATCGGAACTGCTCCAGCACTCGAACGTCGTTCTCGAAGAACTTGCGCAGGTCCGGGACTCCGTATTTGAGCATCGCGATCCGCTCGATGCCCATCCCGAACGCGAAACCCTGGACCTCCTCGGAGTCGTAGCCGCTGTCTCGCACGAAGCCATAGACGTTGGGGTCGACCATTCCCGCGCCGAGGATTTCGATCCAGCCGATCCCCTTGCAGAGGGGGTCCCGCGATCCGTCCGGCAGCTGCCCCGTGCCGCCGCAGCGGAAGCAGGAGACGTCGACCTCGACGCTTGGCTCGGTGAATGGGAAGAAACCTGGACGGAAGCGCGTCTCGCGCTCCGGCCCGAAGATCGCGCGAGCGAACTCGTCGAGCGTCCCCTTCAGGTCAGACAGCGTGATGTCGGGACCGACGGCGAGCCCCTCGACCTGATGGAAGATCGGGCTGTGGGTCGCGTCGAAGGGGTCCGAGCGGTAGCAGCGCCCGGGGACCACGATGAAGATCGGCGGCGGCTGCGACTCCATCGCGCGCACCTGCATCGGCGAGGTGTGGGTGCGGAGCACCACGTCCTCCGGGCCCGGCGGGAGTTCCTCGCCGTTGGACGGGATTCGCAGGTCGCTCCGCAATGTGGACGGGTCCACGTAGAACGTGTCCTGAGCCATCCGAGCCGGGTGCCCGGGCGGATGGTTGAGCGCAGTGAAGTTGTAGTAGTCGAGTTCGACCTCGGGCCCCTCCATCACCCGGTAGCCCAGACCGACGAAGATGTCCTCGATCTGCCGCTGGGTGCGGAGCAGCGGGTTTTGGGCGCCAACTGGGATCGGTGGAGCCCCGGGCAACGTCACGTCGATCGCGTCCTCCGCGAGCCGCGTCCCCAGCTCGCTCGCATCGAGCTCCGCGCTCCGTGACTCCAGCAGCGATTCGAGCTCCTGGCGGGTCTCGTTGCCCGATTTGCCTATGGGCCCGCGCTCGTCGGCGGGCAGGTCGGAAATGCCGCGAAGGATCTGCGTGAGGTCGGCCTTCCGCCCCAGGTAGCGAACCCGCAGCTCCTCGAGCTCTGAGGTCGTCGAGGCAGCGCCGATCGCCTCAGCGGCCTCCTTCCGAATCTCTTCGATGTGGTCGGTTATCGGCTTCGCCATCAAACGGGTTGCTCCTCGGCTCCGCCTGTGGAGCACCCTCGCATGGACGCTATCCGGTGCAGGGCGATGGCAGCCGCCGCGGCGACGTTCAGCGACTCGGCTCTCTCACGCACAGGGATGGTCACCTGCACGTCGCAGCTCTCGACCACTTCGGCCGGGAGCCCTTCGCGCTCGGCGCCGAGGCAAAGAGTCGCCGCCCCGTCGAGCGCTTCAACCGGCTGGCCACCATGCGCGACAAGAGCGGCCCGGGGCCCCGGGGTCACGCCAACCGGCCCGCGGAAGAGCGGCTCTGCGAAGACGGCGCCCATGCTGGCGCGGACGGCGTGCGCTCCGTAGGGGTCGGCGCAGGCCGGGCCGAGGACCACGGTTCCCCCGACCAGACCGTTCGCCGTGCGGATCACCGTGCCCACGTTGCCCGGGTCGGAGACCCCGTGCAGGTACACGCATGGCGGCACGGGCGCCTCGGCCCACGCCTCCCGCCAAACGCCGATCGCGCGCGTCCCCGAGCCGAGCTTCGAGACTCCCGCCAGCAGCGCCGGCTCAACCTCGGTCCCTCCGAGGCCCTCACCCGCCGCGGTGAGCAGCTCCACTGGTTCCGCTCCCGCCTCACGGGCCGCGGCCAGCAGATCCTCGCCCTCGGTGACGAACAATCCCTCGCGCTCGCGGGTGCGCCGCCTGCCGAGGCGGCGGATCAGCTTGAGCTTCTCGTTGTGGGGGCTGGTGATCAATGTGGCTCCTCAAAAACAAAAAAGGGCGGCCGCTCTGCGGACCGCCCGGGGAGTCTTGCTTTGGCTGCCTTGAGCTAGGTGGCGGCAGCCTCCCGGGCGAGTTCCACAAATCGGCGAAAGCCATCGGGATCGTTGACGGCGATATCGGCGAGCATCTTGCGGTTCACGTCGACCTCGGCCTTCTTCAGGCCGTTGATCAGCTGCGAGTAGCTCATGCCCTCCTGCCGCGCCGCCGCGTTGATCCTGGTGATCCAGAGTCGCCGGAAGTCCCGCTTGCGGACGCGACGGTCGCGGTATGCGTAGGCGTCCGAGCGCATCACCTGCTCGTTCGCGAACCGGTAACTCGAGTGCTTGCGCCCGAAGTACCCCTTGGCCCGGTCCAGCGTCTTCTTCTTGCGCCGCTTGCGAGCTACGGCGTTGGTCGAGCGCGGCATCAGCGACCACCCTTCACGAGCAGCTTGTTGACCCGCTTGCGGTCTGCATCGGAGATCTCAGAGGGCCGCGCGAAGCGCCGCTTCCGGCCAGGCGACTTCTTCTCGAGGATGTGGCTCGAGTAAGCACGCCGGCCGCGCAGCTTGCCGTTGGCGGTCTTGCGGAAGCGCTTTTTTGCCCCTGAATGGGTCTTCATCTTGGGCATCGGAGCCGACTATTGAAGCAGACGCCAGTCGGCCAGCTAGGGTGCCCGGGTCCATGCCTCGGGTCAGTGTGATCATCCCCGCGTTCAACAACGAAGCGACGCTGGCTGAGGCAGTGCGATCCGTGCAAGCGCAGACCTATGCCGACTGGGAGGTGATCGTCAGCGACGACGCCTCCACGGACGGAACCGCGGCCGTCGCCGAGGGATTCGACGAGCCGGTCCGCCTGGTTCGCAGTCCCGAGAATCGCGGATCTGGCCCAGCGCGCAACGCCGCGGTCGAGGTGGCGAAGGGCGAGTTGCTGGCCCTCCTGGACGCCGACGACTACTGGCTACCCGAGTTCCTGGCCGAACAGGTGGCCCTCTATGACCGCACGCAGGCACCGGCACCGGGCGTCGGCATGGTCGGCTCCGACGCGCTCATCCTCGGACCGGACGGGATGGCTCCTGGGACCTACCGGGACCGCTCGGAGTTCGACGAGCCGCTCACCCTCTCCGGGCTGCTGGAGGGCTGTCCGATCCTCACCAACACCATGGTGATCCCGCGAGCGGCCTTTGACAGGGTCGGCGGATTCGCTCCCGAGTGTCTGCGCGCCCAGGACCAGGACCTGTTCATTCGGCTCGCCGAGCTCGGCTACGAGATCGCCTACAACCCCAAGCCGCTGGTCGTGTACCGGATCCACAGTCAATCGGTGTCAGCAGATGCCGCCACCATGGCCCACTACTCGGCGCTGGTCTATCGGCGAGCATTGGATCGCGGTCAACTGAGCCGGCGCGACCGCGGGATCGCTTCCAGCAGGCTGCGCGTGCATGAGATGGCCGAGGACCTCGCCCTGATCAGGGAGGGCCCGTCCGCTGGTCCGTTTGGAACGATGGCCCAGTACGCGCGCATCGCCTTGCGAGCGATTCCACTCGCCCTCGAAAGTCCCAGGAGATCACTCGGGGTCATGCGTCGGGCACGAAGGCGGCGCGGTGGCATCTCCGGGCGCCTGGCCTATCAGCACAGTTCGCTGATCTCCCAACAGCTGGCGGATCATTCTCCAGAACCAGACCCCGTCGATTCCTAGCGGCCGCACGCGTCTCAGCTGGCGGCTGCCTGGTTCTCCTGACCTGCGCCGCGCGCCGGGGCCAGCAACATCGTCATGTTCCGGCCCTCCTGCAGCGGTTCCTGCTCCATGACCCCGATTTCAGACACGTCCTGCAGCAAGCGGTCGAGCAGCATCCGGCCGCGTTCGGGGTGGCTCTGCTCGCGGCCACGGAACATGATCGTCACCTTCACCTTGTCCTGCTGCTTCAGGAAGCGCTCGACGTGGCCGCGCTTGGTCTCGTAGTCGTGCTGGGCGATCTTCGGGCGAAGCTTGATCTCGCGGACGTTCACCTGCTGCTGGTGCTTGCGGGCCTGCTTGGCCTTCTGCTCCTGTTCGTACTTGTACTTCGAGTAGTCGAGGATCCGGCAGACGGGCGGCTTGGAGGTCGGAGAGACCTCGACCAGGTCGAGGTCCTTCTCGCGAGCGCGCTCCAGGGCGTCGGCGGTCGGAATGATGCCCACCTGCTCGCCGTTCTCGTCGATCAGGCGAACCTCGGGTACGCGGATGCGCTCGTTGATGCGAGTCGAATCGCGCTCAGGCGGACGGCGGTCGAAGCGGGAGACCGCCACTAGCTGCGCATGAGGTAGAGCGTCAAGAAAGAGATGGGTGAGATTGGATCGGTGAGGCGGGCACGGGGCGCTTAGGCGCGCTTCGTGGTGTGGGTGCCCGGCATTGCGGCCAGTATAGACGCCTAATCGCCCGCTTCTTCATTCATTCGCGCGATCAGGGCCTCCAGGCCCATCGCGCCGAGGTCCCCGTCACCGTGGTGGCGCACCGAGACCTCACCTGATTCGGCCTCCTTGTCGCCCACGACGAGCATGTACGGCGCCTTGGATAGCTCTGCGTCGCGGATCTTCTTGCCGACCGATTCCGTGCGGTCGTCAACCCGCGCACGCAGGCCGGCAACGCGCAGCGCGTCGGCGACCTCGTCCGCACGCCCGTTGTGGCGGTCGGCGACGGGCAGGACGACCGCCTGCACCGGCGCCAGCCAGAGCGGAAATCGCCCGCCGTAGTGCTCGATCAGGATGCCCGCGAAGCGCTCCATCGAGCCCAGCAGGGCACGGTGGATCATCACGGGCCGGTGCTCGGCGTTATCGGCCCCCGTGTAAGAGAGTTCGAAGCGCTCCGGCATCTGGAAATCGAGCTGGCAGGTGCCGCACTGCCACGAGCGGCCCAGGGCATCGGTGATGTGGAAGTCGATCTTCGGCCCGTAGAACGTGCCTTCGCCGGGGCTGACGTCGTAGTCGCGCCCCTGTCGCTCGAGCGCCTCGCGCAGGGCGCCCTCGGCCTTCTCCCACTGCTCGTCGGTGCCGATCGACTTCTCTGGGCGGGTGGACAGCTCGACCCGAACCTCGTCGAACCCGAAGCGCTCGTAGAGCTCGTCGATGCCCGTGCAGATCGAGTCGACCTCGTCGGTGACCTGATCGAGCGTGCAGTAGACGTGCGCGTCGTCCTGGGTGAACGCCCGGACCCGGAGGAGGCCGTGGAGCACTCCCTCGCGTTCGTATCGCGACACCAGGCCGAACTCGGCCAGGCGCAATGGCAGCTCGCGGTATGAATGACGCCCAGAGGCGAAGACCAGGCAGGCGCCCGGGCAGTTCATCGGCTTGAGCGCGTACTGGCGCTCCTCGCCCTTCCCCTCGCGCTCGGCGGGAGCCGTGAAGAACATGTTCTCCTTGTAGTTGTCCCAGTGCCCGGAGCGGTGCCAGAGCTCCACGTCGAGCACCTGCGGGGTCTTGATCTCCTCGTAGCCGCGCGCGTCGAGTTGCTTCCGCACCTCCGCCTCTATCAGTCGCAGCAGCACCGTCCCCTGCGGCAGCCAGAAGGGCATCCCGGGCGCCTCCGGCCGGAACTGGAAGAGATCGAGCTCCGGACCGAGCCTGCGGTGATCTCGCTCCCGAGCCTGCTCGAGGCGCTCGAGGTGCTGCTCCAGCTCCTTCTTGTCGAGGAACGCCGTGCCGTAGACGCGGGTGAGCATCTGGCGCGTCTCGTCGCCACGCCAGTAGGCGCCGGCCAGCGAGGTCAGCTTGAAGGCGCCGATCCTGCCCGTCGAGGGCCCATGGGGCCCGCGGCAGAGGTCCTCGAACTCGCCGTTTCGGTAGAGCGAGACCGTCTCCGCGCCCTCGTCGCGGATCAGGTCCTCGATCAACTCGACCTTGTAGTCCTGTCCCTGCTTGCGGAAGTGCTCGATTGCCTCGGTGGCCGGCAGCTCCCGGCGCTCGAAGGTTTCGTCGGCCTTGACGTGCTCCTTCATCCGCTCTTCGATCCGGGCCAGGTCCTCCTCGCCCGGGCTGCCATCCGGAAAATCGATGTCGTAGTAGAAGCCGTTGGCGATCGGCGGCCCGATCGAGATCTTTGCCTCGGGCCAGATGTCGAGCACCGACTCCGCCAGGACGTGAGCTGCGTCGTGGCGAATCAGCTCGAGGGCCTCGGGGCTCTTGTCGGTGACGATCTCGATCCGCTCGCCGTCCGCGACAGGCGCAGAGAGGTCCCGAAGCTCGCCGTCGACTTTGAGAGCGAGCGCCGCCTTCGCCAGACCGGGGCCGATCGCCGCGGCGGCATCGGCGCCGGTCGCGCCGGATTCGAGCTCTAGCTCGGAGTCGTCAGGCAGCTTGACCTTGATCACGCGGCTAAATCTAGCCGTGGGCGTTCACACCCAGCATGCAGGGATGCGGAACTCGGCCGACGTACACCAGTTGAGAGAGCAATGGGCATGGGCAGACCCAGGTCGTTCGCGTGCGCCCTCGTCGCGCTCGCGCTGGTCGCGTTGACCGCCTCGGCGGCGCCGGCCACGGCTTCGCCGAAGGACAAGCACCATGTCTGGCGCTTTGGCACGCGCCCCCTCGCGAAGGGCGCCAAGGGCAAGGACGTCCGCTACCTGCAGCGGTCGCTCAGCACGCTTGGCGTCGCGACCTCGATCGACGGCGTCTTCGGCAAGGGCACCTTCCGGAGCGTCGAGGCCTTCGAACAGCAGCACGGCTGGCCCGTCAACGGAGTGATCTCGAAGAAGGACGCGAAGCGGATCAAGAAGCTCCTGACCAAGCGGCTCGTCAGCGGTAGCTACTTCATCCAGGGCTACGTGCGCCCCACCCTTCAACTCACCTCGCGCAAGGCCGGAACCGCCAGGGTCAAGGCGCTGGACTCCTTCGGCAACCTGGTGCAGACCATCGCCGTCGACTTCGATGGAGCGGAGTCGAAGTCGATCAGCTGGGATGGAATGCAATCCGGAGGCGGCGTCGCCGGCGACGGCACCTACCAGCTGAAGCTCGCGGATGGGAGCACCGCGGGCGCCTCCGTCGCGGGCGGGCAGACGCAGCCCTTCGCCCTGCACCTGCACATGTTTCCCGTCCCCGGGCCACACACCTATGGAGGCCCCGACGGGCGCTTCGGCGCTCCCCGGTCGGGCCATATCCACCAGGGACAGGACGTCCCCGCCGCCTGCGGCTCCAAGCTGTACGTCGTCGAAACGGGATCGGTCAGAGTGAACGCCTACCAGGCCTCCGGGGCGGGCTACTACGTCGTCCTCCACGGCAACCTCACGGGGACCGACTTCGTCTACATGCACCTGTTGGCCCCGAGCTGGGCGCCGGTAGGGACCGGCGTCTACGCCGGGCAGCAGATCGGCAAGGTCGGGGAAACCGGCGACGCCGTGAGCTGCCACCTCCACTTCGAGCGCTGGAGCGTGCCCGGCTGGTACGTCGGCGGAGCGCCCTACGACCCGCTCCCCGAGCTGCAGTACTGGGACAGCTACTCCTAGCCGCTGTAGTCGAACGTCGCGCCGTACCCGCAGGTGCCGCGGAAGCTGAAGGCGAGCGCATCGTCCTCGACGACGAGCTCGTCGGCAACCAGCTCCTCCCCGCCCCGGTCGTGTCCCGGGATCACGCAGGTGACGGTCTCTGCACCTGGGTAGCGGTCGCGGATGTGCACGCTCACCTGGTCGCGGATTCGCAGTCGCTGACGCCGCCGGGTGTGGTTGACGTCGATGTCGACCGGACGCACGGCCAGCAGCTCGCTCGGCTTCCACGCCCAGGGGAAGTGTTTGTCGGCGTCGCCTCCCAGCCGCCCCGACCAGATCGCCTCCAGCGCCTCACGGCGGCTCTCATCCGAGCGGCCGTCCAGGTAGAGCACCCAGCTCCACGGCGAGCCCTCCTCGTCGTCGCTGTAGCGAATTGCCATCGCGACCGGCTCGTCCGCCAGGTCGACGCCCTCCGCCTCGCCCTCCTCGATGATCCAGGAGAGGATGCCCATGCAGATGCCGTGAGTCGAGCGGCCGCCGCCGACGCCGTCGATTCGGCGGCACGGACAGATCGCGTCGCAGTTGCACGACTCGAAGTAGCTGCCGCCGACGTGCCAGCTCACGGCAACATCGCCGCCGGCGGGGCGATCCGGCTCGTCAGGGTCATCTCGAGTGGGCACAGCTGGGCTCGAACCAGCGACCTCCGCCTTGTCGAGGCGGCGCTCTCCCAACTGAGCTATGCGCCCGGGACGAGAAAGTTAGCGCGTGGCTACGCGACGGGCGCGGTTGGCGCCTGAACGGTCGCGGGAGCCTCGGGCAGCAGGCCCTTCGCGCGCATGGTGATCTTGAAGGTCTCGAGCGTGTCGTACTTCGGCTGCCAGCCGGCGGTCGTCTTCAGCTTCTCGGTTGAGACGACCCACGGGTAACGGATGAAGTCGAGGTTGCCGGCCGGGGCCTCTGTGCGCGGCACGTGGAGCTTCCACATCGCGTTGTTGAAGCGCTTCATCGACTTCAGGGAGATGTTGCGCGTCTTCTTTCCGACCATCTCGGCGGCGCGGCTCCAGGTCAGCAGGCCGTCGCCGGCGAGGTTGAAGGCGCCGGCGTGCTTGCCATCGAGCAGGGCGATCAAAGCGGAGACGACGTCGTCCTCATGGACGAGCTGGAACTCTTCGTCGACTCCATCGAGGATCGGGATGAAGGGGTTGTTGCCGAAGGCGCGGACGATGTAGTTGTCGACGCTGGGACCGAAGACGATCGAGGGCCGGACGATCGTCATCACCGCGTCGGGGTTGGCGAGGGCCCAGAGCTGGGCGATGCGATCGGAGTCGGCCTTGTGCTTCGCGTAGGAGAAGTCCGGGGCGCCGCGGACCGGCCAGTCCTCGGCGATCGGCTTCGGGTTGTCCGGGAAGGCGCCGTAGGCCGTCGCGGACGAGGTCTGGATGACCTGCTTGATCCCGGCGTCCTCGGCGGCCTGCAGAACGGCCTGGGTGCCGTTGACGTCGATGTCGTACATCTTCGCCTCGTCGCGGATCGGGTTGAGGACGAAGGCGAAGTGCAGAAGCGCATCGATCTCGTGGCGCTCGAGCAGATCCCTCATCTGCTTGCGATCCCTGATGTCGGCCTTGACGAACTCGTGCTTGGGCCATGAGCGAGGCGGCGGGCGGAGGTCGACGTCCACGATCTTCTCGGTCTCGTCTCGACCGGAAAGCTCGTCGGTCAGTCGGCCGCCGATGTATCCGGAGCCGCCTGTGATCAAGTAGCGCACGGTGCGCATCCTATCCTGGCTGGGCGGCCAATGTCTACGAGCGGTTGCTCACGGATGTGGCGGGTGTGGAAAAACCGCAGTATTCGCAAAATTGCCCGCAATCCAGCCGAGAACTGCAACCTCTTGGGAGAAGTCGTGTTAGTTTCTCCTGACAGGCTCAAGTCAAGCCACCGGACGGCCGACATTGAGCCATAAGACTTGAAGGACCGACGGGCCGGCTGAAGCTCAGATTCGCCGGCGGCACGTCCTTTCGGATACAAAGGGCCCCCTCACAGGGGCCCTTTTCCGTTCTGCAGCCTGCCCGGACCGAGATTCAGAAAAAAGCCCCGTCACTCCGACTCCGGCTCGACTCGCAGCGTCAGCCCGTGGACCCCGGTGACCCTGACCCGTCTGCCCACCTCCGCCCCCGGTCGCACTCGGCGTGCCAGATCTCGCCGCGGAACCGAACCCGCCCGCGCGGGTCGCAGGCCTCGATCACCTCGGCGGACGATCCGATCAGGGCCTCCTTGCCGGTCGCGATCCGGTAGCGCCGCAGGAAGCGGATCCAGAAACCGACCTCGGCGACCTCGATCGCGGCCGCGAGCGCCACCACCGCGATGCCCCAGCCCGGCGGCAGGACGAACAGTGCAAGGGCGATGGCGCCGACCAGGAGCATCGAGCGATGCTACGGCCGGTCAGGTGTGAGAGGCGCCTACCGGAATCGAACCGGTGTAAACGGCTTTGCAGGCCGCTGCGTAGCCACTCCGCCAAGGCGCCGGGTGAGAGCAAGCCTAACGACGCGTCTCTGAACAGAAAACGCCCCGGGCATCCTTGCCGCGGGGGCGAATGAGTCGAGGCAAGCGGCTGATGGGATTCGAACCCACGACCTTCTGCATGGCAAGCAGACGCTCTAGCCAACTGAGCTACAGCCGCGCGAGCGGCGATTATAGGCGGGGTGTCATGGTCACCCCGCGGCGCCCTCGAGCTCCGCAATCTCCTCGTCGGCGAGCTTCAGCGCGGCGGCGGCGATGTTCTCCTCGAGGTGCTTGACCGAGGAGGTGCCGGGTATCGGGAGCATCACCGGCGAGCGGGCGAGCAGCCAGGCCAGCGCGACCTGCCCGGGCGTCGCGTCGTGAGCGGAGGCCATCTGGTCCACCGGCCCGCCCGGCTCGGCCAGGCTGCCGGCGGAGAGAGGCCACCAGGGGAAGAAAATGGTCCTGAGCTCCTCGCAGCGATCGAGGACGTCCTCGGAGGTGCGGTCGGTGAGGTTGAAGCGATTCTGCACCGAGACGACCTCAACCAGCGCTCGGGCCGTCTCGAGCTGCTCGATCGAGACGTTCGAGACTCCGATCTGGCGGATCTTGCCCTCGGCCTGAAGATCCTTGAGAGCCCCCACGGATTCCTCGTACGGCACCTTCGGATCCGGCCTGTGGAGCTGGTAGAGCTCGATCGTGTCCAATCGCAGCCGGCGGAGCGACCCCTCACACGCCTCCCGCAGGTAGTCGGGATCGCCATTGGGATCCCACTGATTCGGACCGGACCGCATGAACCCGCCCTTGGTGGCGATCAGGAGGTCTTCGGGGTAGGGATGGAGGGCCTCTGCAATCAACTCCTCGCTCACATCCGGGCCGTAGGAGTTGGCGGTGTCGATCAGGTTGACGCCCAGCTCCACGGCGCGGCGGAGAACGGCGATCGCCTCATCGTGATCTTCCGGGGGTCCCCAGATCCCTTCACCGGTGATCCGCATCGCACCGAACCCGAGGCGGCGGACCGAGTGCTCGCCGATCTGCAGCGTGCCGATCGACTCGTCGGTCAACTCGATGGTCTTGGTCGATGCCATGAGTTCAGGCTAACCGTGCGGCGGCTTCGGCAAACCGGTCGAATCGTGAGACGTGCCCAACCTGCGCTCCTGTCCCCAATTTTGGGTAGCCTCCTTTTCGACTTGGGTAACTACATGAGGGGGCTTCAAATGCATCGAAAGGCTCTGACCGCCGCCATTGCAACGGCCGCGATCTCTGTCCTTGCCATCGCACCGTCGGCCGCTTCGGCCTGGGCCCCGGCGAGCTCGGCGACCATCCACCCCGGCGTCCAGGTCTTCACGGCCGGCGCTCAGTGCACGTCCAACTTCGTCTTCCAGGACGGCTCGAACACCTACCTGGGACAGGCCGCGCACTGCTCGGGCACCGGATCCAGCACCGACACCAACGGCTGCACCTCGGGGTCTCTCCCGATCGGCACGCCGGTGGACGTCACGGGCGCGAGCCATCCGGGCACCCTTGTCTACAACTCGTGGCTCACGATGCAGTCAAAGGGTGAGGCGGACGCGGACACCTGCGCGTTCAACGACCTCGCCCTGATCAAGCTCGATCCGGCGGATGTGGCCAACGTCAATCCCTCGGTGCCGGCCTACGGAGGCCCAACCGGTGTCGGGAGCTGGGGCGACACCGGCTCCACTGTCTACACCTACGGCAACTCGGAGCTCCGTGGCGGAATCACCGCGCTCAGCCCGAAGCAGGGCATCGTCGTTCAGAACGCGCCGAGCGGCTGGAGCCATGACGTCTACACCGTCACTCCCGGGATCCCCGGCGACTCGGGCAGCGGGTTCATGGACGCCAACGGAGGAGCGATTGGCATCCTCAGCACCGTGCAGCTCGCGCCACTCGTCGGCGCGAACGGCGTCGGCGATCTCGCCAAGGAGCTCGCCTACATGCACGCGAACGCACCGGCCTTCGCGGGCGTGAACCTGGTGCCGGGCACCGAGCCCTTCAACGGGAACGTCGTGCGCGCGGTCCTGAAGGGCGTCGGCGTCAACCTGTAGCTCGCAGCGCCAAGGACGCACTGGAAAGGCCGGGCCGTTGCCCGGCCTTTTCATTTCGTCGCCGAGTCGAGAGCCTCGTTGAGGAGCTCGTCCGCGCGCTCGTTGTCGTCGCGCTTGACGTGGCGAATGGACCACTTCGGCAGCTCGCGAAGCGCGTCCTTCGCCTTCGTGTGGAGCGGACGCAGGTGATCCTGCTTGATCTTCCAGTTGCCCTTCACCTGCTCGACGATCAGCTTGGAGTCCCCCACGAACTCCGCCTCGTCGGCGCTGAGCTCCTTGGCCAGCTCGACTCCGAGCAGCAGGGCCCGGTACTCGGCAACGTTGTTCGTTGCCTCCCCGATCGTCTCGGTGCGTTCTGCGAGAACCTCGCCGGAGGGATCGGTCGCAACGGCGGCTACAGCCGCCGGTCCCGGATTTCCTCTGGAACCGCCGTCGACGTTGACGACGACCTTCAGGCTCTTACTTCCTCTCCGGCCCCCGCCTCGGAGATCACCTTCTGAGCAAGGTGTGACGGGATCTCCTCGTGGCGGGCGAACTCCATCGTGTAATCGCCGCGGCCACCCGTGATCTGACGCAGGTCGCGGGCGTAGTCGAGCACCTCTGCCATCGGCACCTCGGCCTTGATCTCCGTCGCGGAGCCCTTCGCCTCCATGCCCAGCGGCCGGCCGCGCCGCGAGTTGAGGTCCCCAACCACATCGCCCACCACATCCTCGGGCACGCTCACCGTCAGCAACATGATCGGCTCGAGCAGCACAGGGTCGGCCTCCTCCATCGCGTCCTTGAAGGCCATCGACCCGGCAACCTTGAAGGCGTTCTCCGATGAGTCCACCCGGTGGTACTGGCCGTCATAGAGGCGGACCTGCAGGTCCTTGACCGGATAGCCGGCGAGGACCCCGTGCTGCATCGCCTCAGCGACTCCCTTCTCCACCGCCGGAATGAAGCCCTTGGGGATCGAGCCGCCCTTGATCTCATCGATGAACTCGAAGCCGCTGCCGGATTCGCCGGGCGCGATCTCGATGTGGCAGTCGCCGAACTGGCCGCGCCCGCCCGTCTGCTTCTTGTAGCGGCCATGGGCCTTGGCCGACTTGCGAATCGCCTCCAGGTACGGCACTCGGGGCGGGTGCAGCTCGATCTCGGCGCCGAAGCGGCTCTTCATCCGGTCGACGATCACTTCGACGTGGATCTGCGTGAGCCCGGCGATGATCTGCTCGCCAGTCTGCTGGTCTCGGTGGACGTCCAGCGTCGGGTCCTCCTCCTCGAGCCTGCGGATCGCGCTCGCGGCCTTGTCCTCGTCCCCCTTGGTCTTCGCCTCGAAGGCGAACGCCATCACCGGAGCGGGCAGGTCGAGCGCCGAGAAGGAGATCTTCGAGTCCTTCTCGGCCAGGACATCACCGGCGCGAGTCTCCTTGAGCTTGGCGACGGCGCCGATGTCGCCCGCGCCCACCTCGTCGGTCTGCTCGTGCTCCTTCCCGCGGGGGATCAGGATCTGGCCGATCCGCTCCTTGGCTCGCTGGGTGACGTTCGCGACCTGGGAGTCGCCGCGCAGCACGCCGGAGTAGACGCGGAACAGGTTGAGGCGGCCCGCATAGGGGTCGGCAAGCGTCTTGAAGACGTATGCAACGAGCTCACCGTCCTCGTCGGGCGGGATCTCGACCTCCTCACCGTCCTCGCCGATCGCGGTCACCGGGCCACGCATCGCAGGTGAGGGAAGGTCCTCGACCAGGGCCTCCAGCAGCCGGGTGGTGCCGAGGTTCTTGGTCGCGACACCACAGGTGACCGGGAAGATCTTGCCGTCGGTGACCCCGCGCTTCAGCACGGTGACGATCTCGTCGTGGTCGATCTCCTCGCCCTCGAGGTAGCGCTCCATGAGCTCGTCGGAGTTCTCCGCCACCTCGTCCATGAGCTTCTCCCGGTACTCCTGGGCCTGCGCGGCGAGCTCCTCCGGGATGTCCTGCGGCTCGGGCGCGCCCCTGCCCTCGCCCTGGGCGACGAACGCCTTCATGTCGATCAGGTCGATGACGCCCCGAATCTCATGCTCTGATCCGATCGGGATCTCGGTGGCGACGACGTGGTTGCCGAACGCCTTTTGCAGCGACTCCAGGGCGCGGAAGAAGTCGGCCCGCTCGCGGTCGAGCATGTTGACGAAGACCAGGCGCGCCAGTCCCTCCCGGTCGGCGCGCTGCCAGAGGCGGTCGGTGTGGACCTCCACTCCCATCACGGCGTTGACGACGACGACCGCGGCGTCCGCGACGCGCAGCGAGGCGATCGTGTCCGCCACGAAGCTGGACTCACCCGGAGTGTCGATCAGGTTGATCTTGCGGCCGTCGTGATCGAAGGAGGAGACGGTTGCGCCAATCGACATCTCCCTCTCCTGCTCGTCGGGCTCGTAGTCCGAGGTGGTGGAGCCGTCCTCGACCCGGCCGAGCCGGTTGACAACGCCCGCCTCGAACAGGAGGGCCTCGTGGAGAGAGGTCTTGCCGCTGCCGCGATGGCCGATCAGCGCGACGTTTCGAATCCGGTCGGCGGCCTTGTGGGACATGCCCGCGGACCCTATGTGAACGTCAGGCCGGGTTCAACCTGTGGACTTCAGGCGCGAGCGCAGGCGCAACACGGCCTTCGAGTGGAGCTGCGAGACCCGTGACTCGGTTACTCCCAGCACCTCGCCGATCTCGCGCAGGGTGAGATTCTCGAAGTAGTAGAGGGCGACGACGAGCGTCTCGCGCTCCGGTAGGTCCTGGATCGCCTCTCCGAGCCGGTCCTTGACCTCGCTGGTGTCGAGCGCCGCCTGCGGGTCCGGCGCCGACTCGTCCTCGATCGTGTCGAGGAGGGAGACCTTGTCGCCCGAGGAGTCGGGAGTCATCCAGAGCTCCTCCAGGGCGAGGATCGATGAGTTGGAGATCTGGAGCAGTGCCTCCTGGAGCTCCTCCTCGCTGAGGCCCAGCCGTTCGGCGAGCTCGGCGTCGGTCGGGGCGCGTCCCAACTCGTGCTCGAGCTTCGAGTTCGCCACCTCGATCCCACGTGCGCGCGAACGAACCGAGCGCGGCACCCAGTCGAGCGAGCGCAGCTCGTCGATGATCGCGCCACGAATGCGCTGCATGGCGAAGGTCTCGAAGCGGATCTGCCGGTCCGGCTCGAAGCGCTCCATCGCCTCGACCAGGCCGATCATCCCGTAGGAGATCAGGTCGGCCTGGTCGACATGGGAGGGCAGCCTTGCGCCGGTGCGGCCGGCGACGAACTTGACCAGCGGCGAGTAGGCGACCACGAGCCTCTCCCGTGCGCCTTGGTCACCCCCATCTTTGTACCTGCGCCAGAGCTCCCGGAGCTCGAACGCCTTTACATCGGCTTCCATAAGCCTTTCACCTGCACTCGGCGCTTTCTCTCACGCACGAGGATGACTTCGAGCGTACTGGCTTTGCAACCAGGATGGCTCAACTTGGGTGTAAACCTGCGTGGTCGAGAGGCTGGCGTGTCCGAGGAGCTCCTGGATGCTCCGCAGATCCGCCCCTCCCTCCAGCAGGTGGGTTGCGAACGAATGACGCAAGGCGTGCGGCGAGACGCCTCCGGCGATCGCGGCCTCGCGCACCCAGCGCTGCAGGCGCCGGCGCACATCCGAGGGGTGAAGCCGCCGCCCGCTCTTCGAGACCAGAAGCGCGTTTTCATCGCCGGAACCGACAAGAGCGCGCCGGCCGCGCTCCAGGTAGCCGGTGAGGGCCGCCTGAGCGGGCTCGCCCATCGGGACGAGGCGGGTCTTGCCGCCCTTCCCCTCGATGCGGAGCCGCTCTCCGTCGAAGTCGGGCGACTCGGTGTTGAGGTTGACGACCTCCTCGGCGCGCAGGCCGCAGGAGTAGGCGAGCTCCAGCATCGCCCGGTCGCGCATCTCGAGGGGGGTCCCTGCTGGAATGCCATCGAGGAGAGTCTGCATCTCCTCGCGACTGAGAACGCGAGGGAGCTTGCGGTCCTGCTTCGGCGTCGCGACGAGATCGGCCGGGTTGGCGGCGACCTTGCCGGACCGGATCAGCGCGCCGTAGAAGGCGCGGATCGCCGCCAGCTTGCGCGCCACACCGGCCTTCGAGATCCCGCGCTCGGAGAGGACCGCTGCGAACCGACGCAGGTCGCGGTGATCGAGCGACGCGGGATCGCGATCCATCGAGTCGGCCCATTCGGCCAGCTGCCCAACGTCGTTCGAATAGGCCTTTCTGGTCGCCTCGGCGGCCGAGCGGGCAGCGAGGTCACGATCGAAGACGCTGAGCGCGTCACTCCAGGGCTCGCTCAGAGAGGTCTCCCGGGTCGCCTCAGGCATGTACATAACTTCGCCGCGCGACGCCTGGCCCCTGCGGTCTCAGGCGTTATTGGATGTAAATCGGATCGCCGACGCGGACGCGGTTGTACAGGTCGATCACGTCCGGGATCGCCATACGCACGCAGCCGTGTGACGCCGCCGAGCCGAGGGAGGAGAGCTCGTCGGTGCCGTGGATGCCGGCGCCGTCGAAGATCCCGATCCAGCGTGCCTTCAGCGGATCCGCCGGGCCGGGCGGGATCACCTGGCCGGCGAGGCTCCCGGCCCAGGCCGAGTTGGGGACGTGCCAGGAGGGGTCGATCTGCTTGTCCTGCGCGTGGTAGAGCCCGGCCGGAGTCTCGAGGCCCTGCTGGCCGACCGCGATCGTGTAGCTCTTCTCCAGCTTCAGGTGGTGGTAGAAGCGGAGCGTGAAGGTCGAGCGGTCGATGTAGATGTAGCGGGGGTAGGCCTGCGCGAGGTCCTTCTTGTTGACATCGGGCTTGGTCGTCCTGACCACCGCCGGGATGGCCTGGTCGCGACCGGGCGAGCGCGCCGCGTGGTTGATCGCGGCGGTCATCTGCTTCGCATCGACTGCCTGTCCTGGCTGGCCCGCCTCCTGCTGCAACCTGCCGCCGCTCGGCGCGACGGTGGCGTCGACGGGAGCCTGATCGATCTTGCCGGCGAGCTCGGTGACGAAGTCCTTGACCGCCGACTTGTCGTAGCCGACGCGCGGCTCCAGATCCGCGTTGACATTGCCGCCGGTCGCGTAGCGCGAGACGCGGTCGAAGATGTTCCCCTGGCGGCTGCGGTCGATCGCCTCCTGCACCATGCCGTCGACGTCCGCGTGCTCGTGGAGCTGCTTCGGGCTGAGGGTGTAGTCCTTGCCGTTGTAGCTCACCACCACCGGCTGCTTGAGCGGCGCGACGACCTGCGTCTCGATGATCCTGCGGGCGGAGTCGGCGTCTCGGCCCCCGACGTCCACGCCTCCGATCTTGACGCCCGGAGCGATCTGGTCCTTCTGGGCGTCGTCATAGGCCCAGACCCCGACCGCGAGGAGCAGGCCCATGGCCACCAGGGCCGCCAGGGCGATCAGGACCTTCTGGTGCATTTTCAGTCTTGCGCGCATATCTCCGCTGTGGATCAGCCTTCCCCTGCGATCGAATTCTACGTTTCACGTCCGCCGGGTCTTTGTCCGGACGCGTTTCGCAATGGCCGTTGCGGGTGGCTCCAGCGCCTTCCGCGGCAAGGTAGAGCAGTCGCGCTGCCCTTAGGATCCGGCTCGCCATGTCGCCGACCACGATTGCCGCCTGATGCGGGCCAAGGACCAGGTCCGCCGGGACGTTTGGAAGGCGATGGACCGGGAGGGCGTCTCCCGCTTCCCGGGGGCGGAGAGCAGGATTCCGAATTTCGCCGGCGCCAAGCTCGCGGCCGAGAAGCTCGCCGGACATCGCCTCTGGAAGCGAGCGCAGGTCATCAAGGTCAACCCGGACTCGCCTCAGACGCACGCCCGGCGCGCCGCCCTCGAGGAGGGCAAGACGCTGATCATGGCGGTGCCCCGGCTCCGTGACGCTCATCCATTCCGCCTGCTCGATCCCCGGAAGCTCTCGGCCAAGCAGGTTCGGGAGGCGGCGACCATCAAGGGAGCGATGAAGCACGGCCGTGTGGTCGCCGAGGAGGATCTGCCCGATATCGACTTCGTCCTGTGCGGATCCGTGGCGGTCAACCTGAGTGGCGCCCGGGTCGGGAAGGGCGGCGGCTTCTCCGACCTCGAATACGGGCTGCTGATCCACGCCGGCAAGATCGACGAGCACACCACCGTGGCGACGACCGTCCACCCGACGCAAATCCTGCGCGAGCACCTGCCGATGACCACGCATGACCTTCCGGTTGACCTGGTCGCAACCCCCCGTGCTGTGATCGAGCTCGAGCGCCAGTACCCGCGGCCGCGCGGAATCCTCTGGGATCATCTGCAGCCTCCTCAGATCCGTGAGATCCCGATCCTCGAGCGGATGGGCTACGCATGAGCGCAACAGATCAGATCGAAGAGGGGCACCCGGTCCGCGACGAGCTCCGCCGGATGGCCTCGGACACGGCCTACGTCATGAAGCTCGCGCGAGGCAAGGTCGAGCTGCCGCCGGCCACCCCCTCCGACGGTCCAGACCCATACGGGAATCCCGATCCCGATTGGCTCCAGATCGACTGGCATGAGCACCTGCGGGAGGTCGACGTCGTCGGTGCGCGGGCGAACTACGTCGAGATGGGCGAGGGTCCGCCACTGCTATTCATCCACGGCCTTTCGGGGGCCTGGCAGAACTTCCTCGAGAACATCCCCCACTTCGCCAGGGACCACCGGGTCATCGCCCTCGATCTGCCCGGGTTCGGATCGAGTCCGATGCCTCCCTGGGAGATCTCGATCCCGGCCTACGGACGGTTCGTCCGCGACTTCTGTGAGCGGATCGGCGTCGGGCGGTGCTCGCTGGTGGGCAACTCGATGGGCGGCTTCATCGCCACCGAGGTGGCCATCACCGACCCCGAGCGCGTGGACGACCTGACCTTGATCTCCGCGGCCGGGATCACCTGGGCGCGCGCCCGGCGCGAGCCCGCGGCGGTGCTCGCGGGGGTGGGCCGGGCGGCGACACCGGTCTTCCTGAAGTTCCACATGGCTGGGATCAGGCGCCGGCGCATGCGCAAGGCCTACTTCCAGGGTGTCTTCTTCGACCCCGACAGCATCCGGCGGGAGATGCTCTGGGAGAACGTCGTCCCGGCCCTGCAGAGCCCCGGGTACTACGACGCCATGACCAGCCTCTGGGGGTACGACATCCGACACCGCCTGGAGGAGATCGAGGTGCCCACGCTGATCGTCTGGGGCCGCAATGACCGGGTCGTGCCAATCCCGGCGGCGCTCTCCTACAAGAAGCGCATCGGAGACAACGCCGAGCTGGTCATCTTCGACCACTGCGGGCACGTCCCGCAGATCGAGCGGCCCGTGCGCTTCAACCGGGTCCTCGATGACTTCCTGGCTCGCAAGGGAGACCTGGACTAGCACCAGGCGGCGACTGCCGGCAGCTAGGCTCGTTGCATGCGGAGCACCGAGGTCCTATCCCAGGCGCAGCTCGACCTCCTGGCCCAACACGGCGAGGAGCGGACGGCGGACGCCGGGGACGTCCTCTTCGACGTGGGCGACAAGAGCTACCCGTTCATGGCGATCCTCGAGGGAGAGATCGCGATCCGGGATCAGTCGGGTAATGACCTGATCCGGCACGGCCCATCGGGGTTCGTGGGCGAGCTCAACCTGCTCACCGGCCAGACCGTCTTCCTCAGAGCCATCGTCACCGAGCCGATGCGCTACATCGCCGTCGACCGAATCGAGCTGCGGGCCCTCCTCTTCGAGAACCCCGACCTCGCCGACCTCCTCCTACCTGCATTCGTCGCCCGGCGCGAGCTCCTCCAGAGCGAGGACGGCCTGGGCGTCGAGGTGATCGGGCCACGCTCCTCCGAGCGGACCCGGGGGATCGCCGAGTGGCTGAGGAGCGCTCGCATCCCGTACATCTGGCGGGATCCGGAGCACGCCGACCACGCCGGAGACCGCGAGGCCGTGGCCCTGGTCGAGTCGCTCGGCCCGGAGCGACTGCCGCTCGTTCGCATACCGGGGGGCGTCGAGCTAGAGGCCCCGAGCAATGGCGAGCTCGCTCGGGCGCTGGGGATCGGGTTGCAGCTCGAGGACCGCGAGGAGGTCGACCTGCTGATCATCGGCGGCGGCCCAGCCGGTCTCGGGGCGGCGGTCTACGCAGCGTCGGAGGGCCTGGCCACCCTCGTGCTGGAGCGGACCGTTCTTGGCGGACAAGCGGGCTTCTCCAGGCGGATCGAGAACTACCTCGGTTTTCCGGCTGGGATCGGCGGTGGGGAGCTCACCAGCCGGGCGGTCACCCAAGCGCGCAAGTTCGGCGCGCGGACCGCCACGCCCTACATCGCCGCCAGTCTCGAGCCGGACGGCGACCGGCATCTCGTCCGTGTCGAGGACGGGAACGAGATCTCCGCTCGCGCGGTCGTCATCTCCACCGGTGCCCAGTACCGGCGCCTCGCCTGTGAGCACCTTCCCGAGTACGAGGGGGTCAGCGTCTTCTACGCCGCCGGCCCGCCGGAGGCCAGACGGTGCGGCGGAAGCCGCGTCGCCGTAGTCGGCGGGGGCAACTCAGCCGCCCAGGCCGCGATCTGGCTGGCCCGGGGAGGTGCCCTGGTGACGCTGCTGCATCGACGCGCCGACCTGAGCGAGACGATGTCCGACTATCTGATCCGCGACCTGGACCGCTACGGCGTCCAGGTGCGCGATCGCAGCGAGATTGCCCAGCTGCACGGCTCCGATGGCCAGCTCGAGGCCGTCACCCTGACCGACGGCGATCGTCTCACCCTCTCGAACCTGTTCCTCTTCCTCGGCGCGGACCCGCATACGGATTGGCTCGGCGAGTCCGTCGAGCGCGACGAGCACGGCTTCCTCCTGACTGGTTCGAATGTCGGGCGCGAGCACCTGCTGGAGACGAGCGTCGCCGGCGTCTACGCCGTCGGGGACGTGCGCTCAGGCTCGGCGAAGCGCGTCGCTACGGCCGTGGGCGAAGGCGCGATGGTGGTGAGCTACGTCCACGAGCGGCTCGGGCGGCCGTCGCCGGTGAACGTGCGCGAGCCGGCCGAGGACGCTTCCGCCGTCAGCCCGTGACGGCTCCCTCCGAGGCGCTCGAAACCGACGCCGCGTACTTCGCCATCACGCCACGCTTGTAGCGGGGCTCCGGGGCCTGGTACCCCTCCACCCTCTTCGCGATCTCCTCGTCGGAGAGATCGACGTCGAGGCGGCGGGCATCGATGTCGAGGGTGATCTGGTCGCCGTCCTGGACAGCCGCGATCGGGCCGCCGCGGATCGCCTCGGGGGCCACGTGGCCCGCCATCAAACCGTGGGTCGCTCCGGAGAAGCGACCGTCCGTTAGCAGCGCGACCTGGTCGCCGATTCCCTCGCCGACGAGGGCGGCCGTGACCTGGAGCATCTCGCGCATCCCGGGGCCTCCCGAGGGACCCTCGTTGCGGATCACGACGACGTCGCCGGGCTTGATGCCCTGCTGCTCGACAACCGCGAAGCACTCCTCCTCGGAGCCGAAGACGCGCGCCGGACCGGTGTGCTTCTTTCGCTCCTCGCCGGCGACCTTGACGACACAGCCCTCGGGGGCCAGGTTCCCGCGCAGGATCACCAGGCCGCCGGTCGGCTTGAGCGGATCGTCGAGCGGGCGGACGACCTGCTGGGCCGGGGTCTCCTGGGTCGCGTCAGCCTCTTCGCCGATCGTCTTGCCGGTGACGGTGATGGCGTCGCGGTGCAGCACTCCCGCCTCGTCGAGGCGCTTGGCGAGAACGCCGACGCCGCCAGCCTCATAGAGGTCCTTGGCGACGAAGCGGCCGCCCGGCTTCAGGTCGCCGAGAAGCGGCGTCTTCTCGGAAATCCGGTCGAAGTCGTCGATGGTGAGCTCGATGCCCGCCTCATTTGCAACGGCGAGCAGATGCAGGACACCGTTTGTGGATCCACCCGACATCGCGACCGTGGCAATCGCGTTCTCGATCGAGTCCTTCGTGATGATGCTGGACGGGCGGAGGTCGTCCGCGAGCACCTTCATGACCAGCTCTCCGCACTCACGCGCGAGCTGCTCACGCGCACCGGCGACGGCGGGGACCATCGACGATCCCATCGGGCTGATCCCCATCACCTCGAAGGCCGAGGCCATCGTGTTGGCCGTGAACTGAGCGCCGCACGCCCCGGCGCCGGGGCTGGCGCAGCCCTCGAGCTCATACAGGTCGTCGTCCGACATCTCACCGGTGGCGTGCTTGCCGATCGCCTCGAAGACGTCCTGGATCGTCACGTCCTGGTCATGCCAGCGGCCCGGCAGGATCGAGCCCCCGTAGAGCATCAGCGACGGGATGTCGAGGCGGGCGAGCGCCATGACGCAGCCGGGGATCGTCTTGTCGCAGCCGGAGAGAGCGATCACCGCGTCGAACTGGTAGCCGCGGGCGGTGAGCTCGATCGAGTCCGCGATCACCTCGCGGCTGACCAGCGAGGTCTTCATTCCCTCCGTGCCCATCGTGATTCCGTCAGAGATCGCGATCGAGTTGAACTCGAGCGGCGTGCCACCCGCCGCCCGGACGCCCTCCTTGACGTGCTCGGCGAGGCCGCGGAGGTGGAAGTTGCAGGGCATCGCCTCGATCCAGGTGTTGGCGATGCCGACGGTGGGACGACTGAGATCGTCGTCGCCGAAGCCGATCCCCTTCATATAAGCGCGCGCGAAGGCGCGCTCCGGCCCGTCGAAGACGACGCTGGAGCGGGTCCGCATGCCGTTGGTCGTCACCTCTGCCATGCCATCAAGGCTTTCAAATCGCGGCGGACCATCGCCGGGTCGAGCTGGCGGCCCAGCGGATGGACGTTGGCGGTCCCGATCAGTTCTTGCTCGTCGGCGCGCAGCGCCATCCACTTGGCGAGCACGTCGTCGGCATCCGGGAGCCTCTCCCCCGCCTCGGGGTCGGATCCGTCGCGGAAGCGGACGCAGTACTCGCTCAGCGGCTCGCCCGTCTCCGCATCGAAGGCGACAAGGGGGCGCTGTGGGTAGATCAACCAGCCGTACTCGCCCCTCTCGACCGAGAGCAGGCCGAAGCGCTCGTAGGTCTCGAGCGCGTCCTGGCCGGCCGTCGATCGAAGGAGCTCACGGGCACGCTGCTCCGCGCGGCGCTCCCGCGCCGTGTTGCGGACGTATCGGCGTCCCATCAGCCGCCGGCCGCCTGGGGGAAGAAGATCACGCGCTCGGCGTCCGCCGGGACCTCCGAGAAGTCGCGGACCATGGTCGCCTCGCGGCTCCCGCCCGGGGCCTGGTGCGGGACCGCGGCCCACATGCCGAGGTCCAGCTGGCGCCGGAACTCCCGGACCAGGCGCTCCTCGTCCTCGGCCACGGCGGGATCTCCCTCAGCCAGCAGCACGTCGCCCTTACCCGGAGTCATTCGAAGCAGCTTCATGAGTCGATTATGCCCAGTACGTCCACCGGTCCAGCACCGGAGCCGATATCGCGAAGGCCGTTTGCCACGGCCTCGGCGGCGATCTGACGGGCCGCCCGCGCCGCCTCCAGAGGGGAATCGCCCAGCGCCAGCCGGGCTGCGAGTGTGGATGAGTGGGTGCAGCCCGAGCCGTGCGCGGCGCCGTCCTCGTGACGCGGGCCCTCGATCCTCTCCATGACCTCCCCGTCGAAGTAGCGATCCGAACCGTCGAGGTGACCGCCCGTCACGACCGCGACCTTCGGGCCCAGCGCATGGACCGCGCGCACCAGCTCCTCCGGTGACGCGTCCTCGCTCAGTCCGGTGAGCTCGCGCGCCTCCCCCGCGTTGGGCGTGACCACCGTGGCCCTGGGGACGATCAGCTCGACCAGCGCCTGCTTCGCCTCGGGCTTGAGCAGGACCGCCCCGCTCTCGGCGACCATCACCGGGTCCAGCACGACCGGCGCGTCGCCGATCAGGCCGAGGGCCTCGTCGACCGCCTCGATCGTCGGCTGGTCGAAGAGCATCCCGATCTTCACGGCGTCGACGCCCATGTCTGTGACTACGGCCCTCACCTGATCGAGGATGAACTGGCGCGGCAGGGTCTCCACCGAGACCACCTCGTGGGTGTTCTGGGCGGTGAGCGCGACGATCGCCGACGTGCCGTGCACGCCGCAGCGGGCGAACGCCTTCAGGTCGGCCTGAATCCCGGCGCCGCCGCCGGAATCGGAGGTCGCGATGGTCATCGCGATCGGGGTGCGCCGCGCAGCTGTCACGCGGATAAGGCTAGTGAGGCCCGCTACATCGGCTGAGGGGCGGCCAGGGCGGTGCGCTCGTAACTGCCGGCGGAGTCCGAGCGCAGGTATCCGGCCAGCTCGAGCCGCACCAGCGCCGCCGCCAGCGGCCCGGGCTCCAGCTGCGACGAACGCGCCAGCGCATCGGCGCTGCCGGCGCCCCCCTCGACCAGGTCGAGGACCGCCGCGAGGCCCGGCTCCAGCCTCGGCCCCGGCGCCTGCGGCCGCGCGCGGCGTTCGCGGCCGACCCCGATCATTGAATCCAGGACGTCCTCACCCCCGCGGATCACCGAGGCGCCGTCGCGGAGCAAACCGTTCGTTCCCGCCGCCGGCGAGGACCCGATGCGACCGGGTACCGCGCCCACCTCCCGGTTGAGCTCGGTCGCCATCTCGGCCGTGATCAGGGAGCCTGACCGCTCACGAGCCTCGACGACCACCGTCATCCGGCTGAGCGCAGCCATGATCCGGTTGCGCGCCGGAAAGGTCCAGCGCCGGGCGGTCGTCCCCGGCGGCAACTCGGCGATCACCAGCCCCTTCTCAACGATCTCCTCGTAGAGACGCGTATGACGGGGCGGGTACGGGACATCGACCCCGCAGCCGAGAACAGCCACCGTGAGGCCGCCCGCCTCCAGGGCGCCCCGATGCGCACAGGAGTCGATCCCGATCGCCATGCCGCTGACCACCGTGAGCCCGGCTGAGGCAACCTCTCGGCCGAGATCGGTGGCGACCTCGCGGCCGTAGCTGCTGGCTCGCCGCGACCCGACGATCGTGACCATCCCCTCCGTGGAGAATGCGGCGAGCAGCTCCGGATCCCCGCGGGCGAACAGCGCGCCGGGCGGGTCGCCCAGCGCGGTGAGCGCGTCTGGGTAGAGCGGATCGTGCCGGCAGACGGTCCAGGCTCGCGCGCCGGCGACCGCCGCGCACAGGCGCTCCGGGTCCCTATCGGCGGCCCGCTCGAGGAGCTCGTCGGCGCGCGAGCGCGCCATCGCTCTGGCCAGCTCTTCGTCGGGGAGAGCAAGCAGCTCGTGGGCGCGGCTCCCGGCCGTGTTGTCCACCGCCTTGTCGATGTAGGCCGCGAGCGAGCCGATCAGCCAGGCCCGCCGCAGGCAGTCAGGGCAGGCCCGCGGCTTGACGCTCATCGCTCCTGTCGCCTCCGTTTGTTGATCGCCTCTGACACGTGCTCGACGCTTATGCGCTCCTCGCCCGAGAGGTCGGCGATCGTGCGGGCAAGCCGCAGGCAGCGATCCCAGCCCCGGGCGCTCAGGCCGAGCTTGCGGTGGCCCTCGTCGAGGGTCCGCCTCGACGCCGGATCGAGGTGACAGTGCAGGCGCAGCTCGCTCGGGGTCATGTCTGCGTTCGCACGGCCAGGCCCAAGGCGCTCCTCCTGAGCAGCTCGCGCAGCCAGCACCCGTTCCCGCACCGCGGCGGAGTCCTCGCTTCCCTCCTCCGTCAGCTCCTCGGGCGGGGGCGGCTCCACCGCGAACGTGATGTCGATCCGATCGGCGAGGGCGCCGCTGAGCTTCGCCATGTACCGGGAGACGGCGCCAGGGTGACACTCGCACTCCCCGGAGTCCGGTCCGTTGCCGCACGGACAGGGGTTCGAGGCCGCCACCAGCATGAACCGGCAGGGAAGCGAGACCGTGCCCGTCGTCCTGGTGACGGTGACCACACCCTCCTCCAGCGGCACCCGCAGGGCCTCCAGCGCATCCCGGCGGAACTCGCCGAGCTCATCCAGGAAGAGGACACCGCGATGCGCCCTCGTCACCTCCCCCGGTCGCGGTGGTGAGCCGCCGCCGACCAGCGCCCTGCCGGAGACGGTGTGATGAGGGGCCCTGAACGGGCGCCGCACGCGCGGTCCCCCGTTCTCGCCGCAGACCCCGGCGATCCGGGTCACCTCGATCACCTCGTTGCGGCTCAGCGGCGGGAGCAGCGACGGCAGCCGGTTGAGCGCCAGCGTCTTGCCTCCACCCGGCGGGCCGATCAGAAGGATGCTGTGTGCGCCTGCGGCCGCGACCTCGAGGCAGCGGCGGAGCGCCGGGTGACCCCTTAGGTCCTCGAGGTCGGGACGATCGTCGCTCGGGATCTCAGGCGGCGACGCGGGCGGGACCGCCACGATCGACCCCTCAGCCAGGTCGCGCAGCCTGGTGACGTGATCCAAGGGCAGCACCTCGAGCCCGCGAACCAGGGCCGCCTGGGCGGCGTCTCCTGGGGCGACGGCGACGCCACTCATTCCCCATCCTTTGGCGCCCTCGGCCATCGCCAGCGCACCCGGCACCGACCGGATCGCACCGTCCAGGGCGATCTCACCAGCGAGCGCGTACCGGTCGAGCACCGTCCGCGGCAGCTGACCGGACGCGACCAGCACCGCCGCGGCGATCGCGAGATCGAATCCCGGCCCGGCCTTGCGGAGATCGGCCGGGGCGAGATTGGCGGTGATCCGGTGCTGCGGGTACTTGAAGCCGGAGTTGACCAGTGCGGAGCGCACCCGCTCCCGCGATTCCCGCACCGCGGCATCGGGCAGGCCGACGATCGTGAAGGACGGCAGGCCGCCGCCGATGTCGACCTCGACGTGCACCGGCTCCGCGGCGACGCCGATCAGGGCGAAGGTGCGGGCGATCGCGAACATGGCTCGACCGTACGGCGGGCCGTTTCGCGGCTGGCGCGCCGAACGTCACGATCGCGTCACGCACTCGTTGCGGCCTGTGCGCGCTGTGGGCGGCGGTGACCCGAAGGCTTGGGACATGACCTACGCCAGGCTGAGGCTGGGCCGCAGCGCTGAGGACCTCGTTGCCGCGCGACTCGCGCGGAGCGGCTGGCGGATACTGGGCCGGAACGTTCGGCTGCCCTCGGGAGAGCTCGACATCGTCGCGATGGACGGCTCCACACTGGTCTTCATCGAGGTCAAGGCCGGCCGTGAGGGCGCCAGGCTGGGCCCGGAGCTCCCAGCCCACGCCGTCGGGCGCCGCTAAGCAGCGCAAGCTCCGACGGCTCGCCCGCGAGTGGATCGCGGAGCGGCGGGGGCCGTCAGGCGTCGCCGGCTATCGCTTCGACGTCGTCGGGGTCCGCTTCGGCCCGGATGGCCTCGCGGATGTCGATCACATCCGCCAGGCCTTCTGATCCCGGCGCCTCCTCGAACTCCCCGACAGTCGATGTCAGATCGAGCTGCGAATAGGCGACCGACGCGAACGAGCGCCGATGGAGTGGGCAGATCCCGTGGAGCATGACCGCCTCGCGGTGCTCCGGCGTCGAGTAGCCGACGTTTGCCTCGAAGCTCCACTCGGGATAGAGCGGCGCCACCCGGCGCATGTAGCGATCGCGGGTCACCTTGGCGATCACCGAAGCCGCCGCGATCGCAGCGCTTCGCGCATCGCCGTCGATCACCCGCTCATGCTCGAGCTTGCAGGCATGCAGCCGGAAGCCGTCCACCAGGCGAGTCGACTCGACCTGCGCAACCGCGTGCATGCAGTCCGTCAGCGCTGCCATGTTCGAGACGTGCAGGCCGTTGCGGTCGATGCAGCGAGGTGAGCGCACCGCGACCGATACGTGGGCCGCTGCGCGAATCACCGCTGGGTAGAGCGCCTCCCGCTCCTCCTCGCTTTTCTGCTTCGAATCGTCCAGCCGGGCCAGGGCGAGCCGCTCGGAGCGGCCGATGCGCTCGAGATCGAGCAGGACCCCGGCGGCGAGCAGCGGACCGGCGAGAGATCCGCGACCGGCCTCGTCGACCCCGGCCACGAAGCGGCGGCCGAAGGAACGGTCGAAGCGGAACAGCCTGGCCGATGTGCGCTTCTTCCGCCGCTTCTTCGCAGGCTTAGAAGAAGCCGACTCGGTTGGGCGGCCAGTAGGTGGCGAAGGCCTTTCCGATGATCCAGTCTCGGGGGACGGGTCCCCAGAAGCGGCTGTCGTCGCTCGACCCACGGTTGTCGCCCATCATGAAGTAATGATCGGGCGGGATGGTGATGGGTTTGGGCAAATTGCAGGCTCCGCCCGGCGTGCAGGGGTTGATGAAGTCCTCCTGGGCAATCTTCCCGTTGACGACCGGGTGACCGTTCTGCACGCTCAGCGTGTCGCCGGGTCCGGCGACGATCCGCTTGATGAAGTTGACGCTCGCCTCCTGGGGGGTCGGCTCGTCGCAGGCCGCGCCGCTTGAGCCTCCGGCGCCGGTCCTAGGGTCGCCACACTCCCCGCCCGCTCCGCCGCCGTTCGCTCCCTCCGGCGGGTGGAACACGACGATGTCCCCGATCGAGGGGTCCTCGAAGTGGTAGAGGAAGCGGTTGACCAGTACGCGCTGGCCGACGTCGAGCGTCGGCTCCATCGACTCCGAAGGGATCTGGTACGGCTTGACGATGAACGCCTGGATCCCAAGCGCGAGCCCGAGAGCGAGCGCGACGATGATGACGAGCTCGAGGAGCGCGCCCTGGGTGCTGTGCGGCCTCGGGATCTTCAGTCTTCTGCCTTTTCGGGGGCGGCGTCGGCCGTCGCCTCTGGCTCCGGCTCGTGGTTCGCCTCCGCCTCATCCCCACCAGCATCAGCGCCGGGCTCCTCCGCGGGCTGCTCCTCGGCCGGCTGCTCCTCCGCGGCCTCACCCTCCGTCTCCTCGCCCTCTTCCGCGGGCGGCTCGACCAGCTCGGACTCGGCCTCGCTGACCGCCAGGCCCTCGGCGTCCACCGCCTCGGACTCCTCCTCGGCGACCAGGACGTCGTCCTCGATGCCCCAGCGGCGCTCGGCAACGCGGGCGCTCTTGCCGACCTTGTCGCGGAGGTAGTAGAGCTTCGCGCGGCGGACATCGCCGCGGGCAGCGATCTCGAGCTTCTCGATCTTCGGAGAATGCAGCGGGAAGGTTCGCTCCACCCCAACACCGAAAGACTGCTTCCGCACGGTGAAGGTCTCGCGAACACCGCTGCCCTGGCGCTTGATCACGATGCCCTCGAAGACCTGGGTCCGCTTGCGATTCCCTTCGACGACCTGGAAGTGAACGCGCACGCGGTCGCCGGCGCCGAACTTCGGGCGCTGCTTCAGGTCGCGCTTCTCGAGGCTTTCGATGACAGTGCTCATCAGATGGATGCTGATCCTGCGAGCCCGGCCTCAGCTATGCCTAAAGCCATCGGGACTGGACTCAAAAAATGCGCGCACCTGAATGGCCCGCGCAGACGGGAAATGTAGCGGAGAAGCGTTACTCCGCCCGGCGGCGGGCTTGCTCGCGACGCCACTCGTTCACCTTGGCGTGATTCCCCGAGAGCAGGATCTCGGGGACCTCCCAGCCGCGGTAGCTGGCCGGGCGGGTGTAGTGCGGGTACTCGGGCGCCCCCTCCAGCGCCTCGCTGTAGGACTCCTCCACGGCGCTCTCGGCATCGCCGAGGGCGCCCGGCAGCTTGCGCAACACGGTGTCGGTGATCACCATCGCGGGCAGCTCGCCGCCGGCGAGGACGTAGCGGCCGATCGAGATCGACTCGTCGGCGAGGTGCTCGGGGACGCGCTCATCGAAGCCCTCGTAGCGCCCACAGAGCAGCGCGACATGCGGCTCGGAGGCGAGCTCAGCCGCGAGGGTCTCGTCGAGAAGGCGACCCGACGGAGTCAGCGCGATCTTGCGCACCGAACCGCGATGGGATCCGTAAGCCGCCTCGAGCGCCGCGTCCACGACGTCGACCCGCATGACCATCCCGGCGCCGCCGCCATAGGGCGAGTCGTCGACCTGGCCGGCGCCGAGCGGCGTGGTGTCGCGGTAGTTGCGGAAGGTCAACTCGTTGCCCTGCGCGAGCGCGTTGGAGACGTGTCGCTGGCGCAGGAACCACTCGAAGTGCTCCGGGAAGAGCGTGAAGACGTCGATGACCACGATGGGTCAGTCAAGTATGTCGACGACCACGCGCTTGTCCTCGCGGGTCGCCGCGGCCTTCATCACCGAGCGCAGCGCGTTGGCGACGCGGCCCCCTCGGCCGATCACCCGGCCCAGGTCGTCATCCGCAACCTCGACCTCCAGGACCACCTCCCCATCGATCTCCTCTGTCTCGCTCACCTGAACCGCGTTGGGGTTCTCGACGAGCGAGCGGGTCAGGAACTCGAGCAGATCGCGCATCGGCCGGCGCTAGCTACCGGTCGACTCGATGCCCTTGGTGCGGAGCAGGGTCGCGACCGTCCTCGTAGGCCGCGCGCCCTTGTCCAGCCAGTGCTTCGCCCGATCCTCATCGATCACGATCAGCGAGGGGTCAGGCTGCGGATTGTACTGGCCGATCGTCTCGATCGTCCGGCCGTCCCGCGGCGAGCGCTGGTCGGCGACGACAACCCTCCAGATCGGGTTCTTCTTCGACCCGACCCTCCGAAGTCTGATTCTCACTGACATGCGGCGGCGGAGGTTAGAGGACGGACACCCTCACCGCATGCCACGCATCAGCGATTGAGCGTCGGGCATCTTGCCCTCGGAGAGCTGCTTCATCAGCTTGTTCATCTGACCGAACTGCTTGACCAGGCGGTTGACGGCCTGGACCGTCGTTCCGGAGCCGAGCGCGATCCGCTTGCGGCGCGAACCGTTGATCTCGGCCGGGTGGGCCCGCTCGTACGGCGTCATCGACTGGATGATCGCCTCGAGCCGGTCGAGCTCCCGCTCGTCGACCTGGCCCATGCCCTGCATCGCCTTGCCCATCCCCGGCACCATCTTCATCAGGTTGCCGAGCGGGCCCATCTTCCGCACCTGTTTCATCTGCGAGAGGAAATCGTCGAGCGTGAACTGCTGCTTGCGGATCTTGCGCTCGAGATCGGCGGCCTCGTCCTCGTCGAACTCGTCCTGCGTCTTCTCGATCAGCGACATGACGTCGCCCATGCCGAGGATTCGCCCGGCCATCCGGTCGGGGTGGAAGCGCTCCAGCTCGTCGAGCTTCTCGCCCGTCGAGCCGTACATGATCGGCTTGCCGGTGACGGCGCGGACGGAGAGCGCGGCGCCGCCGCGGGCGTCGCCGTCGAGCTTGGTGATCACGACGCCGTCGAAGTCGGCGACCTCCGCGAAGCTCTCCGCGACGTTGACGGCGTCCTGGCCCGTCATCGCGTCGATGACCAGGAGGACATCGTGCGGCTTGACCACCTTCCGCACCTCCGCCAGCTCCTTCATCAGCTCCTGGTCGACGTGCAGGCGGCCGGCCGTGTCGACGATCAGGACGTCGCGGTTCTCCTGGACTGCCTGGTCGCGCGCCCACTTGGCGACCTTCACGGCGTCGGTCTCCCCCGGCTGCGAGTAGACGTGGGCATTGGCCTGGGCGCCGAGCTTCTCGAGCTGCTCGACCGCCGCCGGCCGCTGAAGGTCGCAGGCGGCCACCGCAACGTCCTTGTTCTGCTTGCCCAGGAGCTTGGCGAGCTTGGCCGTGGCGGTCGTCTTACCTGAGCCCTGGAGCCCGCTCATCAGGATCACCGTGGGGCCGCTGGGGGCGAAGACCAGGTCGCGGCCAGAACCGCCCATCAGCGTGGTGAGCTCGTCGTTTACCGCCTTGACCACCGTCTGGCCCGGATTGAGCGCCTCCGAGATCTCCTCGCCGGCGAGACGCTCCTTGAGGGCGGCGGTGAAGTCCTTGACCACCTTGAAGTTGACGTCGGCCTCGAGCAGCGCGAGCCGCACCTCGCGGAGGGCCTTGTTCACGTCGTCCTCGGAGAGCTTCCCGCGGGAACGAACGTCGGAGAGCACGCCCTGAAGGCGCTCTGAAAGCTGGTCGAACATCGCGGTCCAGCTTAGAGAGCCGGTTTGCCAACGCGCACAACGCGCCGCGCGATCTTTGTGCAAACCCAACCGGCAAAGGCCCCGTACGAACTTGAAACCAGGGAGATCCCAGGGGGATGGCTGAGCGCCGGGGCTCGGTTGTCGGAGGGCTTCTCCGCGCAACCGAGTCCGGCGCACAGCCGGCCTCTGAGGAGGAAAGAAATGCGAAATCTCGTTCGAGGGCTGCTGCCCAGCCCTGCGCTGATCGTTGCCTGTCTGGCGCTTTTCGTCGCCCTGGGAGGCGTCGGGTACGCCGCTCTCAAGGGGAAGGACAGGAAGAAGGTGAGGGTGATCGCCGACCAGGAGATCGCGAAGCACGCCCCCGGCATGAAGGTCGCGAACGCCGGCAACGCCGACAAGCTCGGTGGGACACCCGCGAGCGGTTACCAGCGCTTCTGCAGCGGTGGAGGAATCAAGGCGACCGTGGTCGTCAACACGACGGGCGCGAGCAATACGAACTTCACCGACGTGCCGGGTTTCAATTGCTTCCAGCCCGGCAACACGACCAGCTCGGTGCAGATCGAACGGCTGGCACAGGGGCAGTACTACGTCCGCTTCGTCGGCAACAGCGGGCCGAACGCATCCGGGTCAGCGGTCGCCTCGATGGTCGGTGCCGATGGGTACATCAACTACGTCCTGGCGAATCCGTCACCGATCCCTGGTGAGAACGTGTTCCAGGCGATCGTGCACAACGCCAATGGCGCAGTGGTGGACAACCGAACGTTCTCGCTGCTGGCGTACTAGGGACAGCGATCGAGGCGCGCGGTCAGCGGGTCCGCCCCGCGGCCGCGCGCATCGGCGTTCGGGCGGCACTTGCGGCGCCGCCCAGAGGCATGGGCGGGTCGCGCCGAGCGGTAGCCGAGCAGATAGGGCGTCGGGTCGACGGGCGTGCCGAAGTGCCGTACCTCGAAATGCAGGTGTGGTCCGGTCGAATGGCCGGTGGAGCCGACGTAGCCGATCGTCTGACCCCCGACGACGGACTGCCCGACCGAGACGATGATCCGCGACTGGTGCGCGTACCAGCTCTCAAATCCCAGCCGGTGGCTGACGACAACGAGATTGCCGTAGCCACCGGTGTTGAAGCCCGCGAAGGAGACCACGCCCACCCCGCCCGCATGGATCGGTGTCCCCATCGGCTCCGGGAAATCGAGGCCGGTGTGCCAGCGCCCGGGCGGGATCCAGCCGAAGCCGTCGCCGATTTGGCCCGGCACCGGACGGAAGAAGCGGACCGGGCTGCTCGGCGACCCGGTGGTGAGCACGGGACCGTTGCGCAGCGCGTTGACCGTGGACGGCCCCGCCACCCCGTCGACCTGCAGGTGCGCGGCCGACTGATACCGGCGCACGGCGCTCGCGGTGTTCGGCCCGAAGCCACCGTCGAAGCCGCCCGGCTCGAAGCCTCGCTCGTGGAGCAGGAACTGGAGCGCCGCGACGTCCCAGCCCTCCTTACCGGTCTGCAGCGGCCGGGCACCGAGATTCGGCTTGCCTCGCCTGCCGAGGGCGGCTCGCGTACGCGGCCCGGCGATTCCGTCCGCCGCAAGGCCGTGCTGTGACTGAAACGTGCGTACGGCGCTCTGCGTCCACGGACCGCTGATGCCGTCGACCGGGTGCGGATAGAGACCGACCGCGCCCATCGCGACCTGGAGCGCCGCAATGTCGGCGCTGGCTGCGCTCGCCGAGGCCGGCGCCGCCAGCGCTATCGCCCCTATTGCGCCCAGTAGGGCGAGGAACCTGGTGCCTCCAATAGGCACCCCACCAGCTTCCCCCGATCGGCCCATTTGAGTGCGAGGGCCGTTGCAGCGCGGGTAAAGGCGGGTCTACTCGTAGATGTAGATCGGGTCCCCCAGCGAGATCCAGTTGTAGATGAAGACGGAGTAGACCTCCGGATTGCGCACGCAGCCGTGGCTCGCCGGGTAGGTGGGAACGGTGTAGTAGCCGTGCGTCGCGTAGTTGCCCGAGTAGTAGACGGAGTAGTACATGCCCTTCTGGTTGTAGCCCGGGGACTTCTCGTAGAAGCTGTAGGTCCCCGTCGGTGTCCCGAAGGCGCCCGTGGAGACGTGAAAGACGTCGGTCGGCTTGCCGTCCTGGATCAGCGCCATCACCTGCCGAGACAGGTCGACCTCGACGTAGCGGCCCTGCTGGTCGTGGACCGGCTGGAACGCGCCGCGGCCTTGCAGCAGCATCGTGAAGAGAGCCGGGTCGTATTCCTCTGTACGAGGCAGGTCGTTGACCTTCCGCATCGCCAGCACCGCCAGCGCCGTGCTCTCGTCGAAGTGATCGGAGACGTCGCCCATGTGGTACCCGGCGTCGGCGAGCAGGCGGTTGAACAGGAGTGCCTCTGGGCCGCTCCGCAGGACACGTGGCGCGTGCACCTCGAGGGCCAGGGGCGCCGAGGCGTCCGAGTTGTGGAGCGCCTGCGCGATGTACTCGCAGCAGCCCTTCAGCCGAACCGCGGTGTGAAAGCGCCCGTTCTCCGGGTTGACCGCGACGCTGCGGGCAGCGACCAACCGGCCCGCCCGCCGCACCGTGACGCTCACGGACTGGTTGATCCAGGGAACCTGGACCTTCCCGGCGAGCACCACGCGCCCGAGTGGCTCGGCCTTGCTGCCTTTCTTCAGGGCGAGCGTCGTCCCGGCGAAGAGTGACTGGGGACTGAGGTCAGCCCCCGATGCCGCCATTGCGGGCCCGGAGAGCGCGAGCGCAGCGGCGCACGCCGCGGCGACCAGAAGGGCGAAGCGTCCCCTGTCGGCTCCCTCTCCCACGGCGATCAGTCTCCCAGCGCCAGCGGCCGAAGCCGGTGGTTTCGTTGCTACTCGGTGAGCAGCGCGCGCGCGAATTGCTCGGCGTCGAACGGCCGCAGGTCCTCGAGGGACTCGCCGATGCCGATCAGCTTCACCGGGATGCCGAGCTCCGAGGCGATCGCCAGGGCCACCCCGCCCTTCGCGCTGCCGTCGAGCTTGGTCAGGACCGCTCCGGTCACCTCAACCGACTTGGCGAACTCCTGAGCCTGGCGGACACCGTTCTGCCCCGTGGTCGCGTCGATCACGACGAGAGTCTCGTGCGGCGCCTCCGGGATCTGCTTCGAGATCACGCGCCGCACCTTGGCCAGCTCCTCCATCAGGTTGCCGTGGGTGTGAAGCCGCCCGGCCGTGTCGCAGATCACCACGTCGGCGCTGCGCGCCTGAGCAGCGGCGACCCCGTCGTACGCAACGGCGCCCGGGTCGCCGCCCTCGGTGCCCCGGACGATCTGCGTCCCGGCGCGATCGGCCCACTCCTGGAGCTGGTTGACGGCCGCGGCGCGGTAGGTGTCCGCTGCGGCGACGATCACGTCGAGCCCGAGCTCCTTCTGCAGATGCCAGGCGACCTTGCCGATCGTCGTCGTCTTGCCGGTGCCGTTGACCCCCACGACCATCAGCACCGATGGGCGATCGGGCAACCTGATCCGCGCCGCGTCATCCCCGCCGGGTGATGCCGTCTCCGCCAGCAGGGCGATCAGGCGCTCGCGCAGAGCCTCGCCGCCGGTCAACTCCCCTGCCTCGACCTCGTCCTCCAGCCGCCGCACGACGGCAGCAGTGGTCGGAGCGCCGACGTCGGCGAGGATCAGGGCCTCCTCGATGTGCTCCCAGGTCGAATCGTCGATCCGCTCGGTGAAGCTCGAGGAGAGCTCCGCGGTCAGTGCGTGGCGGCTGCGCGTCAGCCCCTTGCGAAGGCGTCGAAAGACCCCAGCTCGCTCCTCTTCCGGCGCGTCCGTCGCAGGGACGTTGCGATCGCCGAGGTCGAATGCCTCCTGCCAGGTAGTCGACATGCGCGCGAGCGTATCGATGGGACCCGCTTCGCCGTAAACTGCGGCCACAAACACCGCCGCCGGATCTGGCTAGCTAGGCGGCTTCGGCTTCCGCGTCCGCGGTGTCCGCGAGCGGTTCCATCCCGGTGCCGAGCTCATCGCGCGGCAGCTTGCGCGAGACGACCTTGGTGATCCCGTCGCGCCCCATGCTGACGCCGTAGAGGATGTCGGCGGCGTCCATCGTGCGCTTCTGGTGCGTGACGACGATGAACTGCGAGCGCTCCGCGAAGCGGCGCACCAGCCGCAGGAAGCGATCGATGTTGATGTCGTCGAGCGCGGCCTCGACCTCGTCGAGGATGTAGAACGGGCACGGCCGGGCCATCAGGACGGCGAAGACGAAGGCGAGGGCGACCAGCGACTTCTCGCCGCCCGACAGCAATGACAGCCGGCGAGTGGACTTGCCGGCCGGGGTCACCTCGATCTCGACGCCGCCGTCATCGTCCGGCGGCAGCAGCTCCTCATCGGGATCGGCCGATCCATCCTCGTCCGTATCGGGGGCCTGGCCTGCGAAGGGTCGCGGCCCGACGTCCACGCGGCGGAGGCGGCCCTTGCCGCCGGGGAAGAGCGCGGCCACCATCTCCTCGAAGCCTCTCGCGGTCGCGTCGAAGGTCTCCTCGAAGGCAGCGGCGATCTCGCGGTCCGTCCGCCGGATCAGCGCACGCAGCTCGGTGATCGCCTTCTCCAGGTCCTTGCGCTGCTCGGCCAGCTCGGTGACGTGCTCGCGGGCCTCCGTGTATTCACTCTCCGCCAGCGGGTTCACGGGACCGATCTGCTCGCGGTTGCGATCCAGTCTGGCGAGCTTCGTCTCGATCGCCTCTCGATCCTCCTGCCCGAGCGCCGCGGCTGCGGCGCTGAGCTCCTCGCCCAGGGCGGACCCGAGGCGCTGCAACTCAGCGGTGCTCTCGTCGCGGTGGCCGCGCAGCTGGGTGGCTTCGACCTCGGCCACGGTCATCGCCTCGCTCGCCTCGCGGAGCTCGCCCTGCAAGCCGAATTCCTGCTGGGAGCACTCCCTGAGCTCGGCCGCGACGTCACCGCCCTGGCCGTCCTCGGGGTGGGCGAGCTCGGCGGCACGGGCCTCCAGCCGCTCGGCGAGGAGGCGCAGGGCATCGCGGGCTCGACCCAGTGCCGGCAACGTCTCCCGCTCCAAGGCGATCCGCCGCTCGAGCTCCTGGCGGTCCAGCAGACGCTTCTGGCGAGCCCTCTCGGCGCCCTCGGCATGACGGCGCTCGGCGGCCAGCTCGGCCTCGAGCTTGGCGCGCTGGATCGCGGTCCCCGACCCCTCACCCTCGCGCTCGGCGTGCCGCTCGGCGAGCCAGCCGGTCCGGCTCGACTCCTCCGCGGCTTCGTCGAGCGCCCGGCGCGCCTCCCGAATCGCCTTCTGGGACTCCTCCTCTCGGGCACGAGCCTCGGCGAGCGCCGCTTCGGCCCGCTCCAGGTCCCGCGTCGCTCGCTCCTCGGTCTGCTCTCGCTGGGCGAGACGGGAGGCGAGTTCCTCACGCTCGGAGCGGGCGGCCAGCGCGGGGTCCGTGCCCTCACGCGGCAGCCGGCGGATTTCCCCCGCGGCCGCGTCGAAGCACTCGCCGTCCACGGTCACTGCGACGCCGGTGAAGCCCTCGGCGATCTCGTCGAGGTCGTCCACCAGCCAGGCGTCGGCGAGCAGTCGCCCGGTGACCGGCGCGGCATCACCGCGGGCTTCGACCAGGTCCAGCAGCCGGCGCGCGCCTTCCTTGGGAGATGACGAAGTTGGACTGGCCGGACCTGAGGCGATCAGGGCCCGCGCCGCGCCCTCGGCCCCGGCGAGGCGCTCCCGGCCCTCACCGACCGAGCCGACGATCGATGCGCGCAGCCGCTCGCCCAGGACGGCGGAGACGGCGCGCTCGAGCCCGGAGCCGGCCTCCAGCATTCCCGCCAGCGCCTCGTGCTCGCCCTCGACCGCCGCGGCCGCGAGCTTGGCCTCGACGGCCGCGAGCTCACCACTCAGCGCAGCCCGGCGCTCAGAGGCCTTCTGGGCCTCGGCCCGTGCCATCTCGTGCATCTGGGTCGCCCGGCGAAGCGCCGCGCCGATCTCCTCCTCAGCCCGTTCCAGGGGCTCGAGCGCAGCCTTCGCGGCGACCCGCCGCTGCTCGGCCTCCCCGGCTTCGCGACGCAGTCGCTCCGCCTCCTCCGAGGAGTCCTCGCCGAGCTTGGCGAGCTCGGCCTCGAGCTCCGCGACGCGGGCGGCGCCGGCTGCCTCGTCTGGTTCCTCGTCGAGGGCATCGAGGCGCAGCTGCCGCTCGCCGAGGGCTCCGCGCAGATCTCTCTCCGCCAGGTCCAGTGATTCGGCCCGGGCGCGAACCCGCTCGGTGGCCGCGCGGGCCTCGGCGAGGATCTCGCCCTGGCGCCGTCGGCCCTCCTCTCCCGCCGCGATCCGCTCCTCGATCGCGGTTCGCCTGGCGCGCACCTCCTCGAAGCGCTTCTCGACCGAGTCCCGGGTCGATCGCACCTCGGCGAGCCTGGCCTCGGCGGCCGTGAGCTGCTCCTGCTGAGAGCGGAGGTCGTCGGAGACGATCTGGGCCCGAAGCTCGTTCGCTTGGCGCACCAGCTTCGCGGTGCGCTCAGCGGCCTCGGCCTGGCGCTTCAGCGGCCGGAGGCGGGAGCGCGCCTCCCGCTCCACGTCCATCGCACGCTCGAGGTTGTCGCGCGTGCGGTCGAGCTTCAGCTGCGCGCTGTGGCGGCGCTTGCGGTGCTTGCCGAGCCCGGCGGCCTCCTCGATCAGCAGGCGTCGGTCACGCGGCTTGGAGTTGACGATCGCCTCGACCTTTCCCTGGCTGATCACCGAGTGCGCCTCGCGGCCCATGTTCGTGTCCGAGAGTGCCTCGACGATGTCCGTGAGGCGGCAGCGTGCGCCGTTGAGGCGGTACTCGCCGTCGCCGTTCCGCTCGATCCGCCGGGAGATCGAGATCTCCGAGAACTCACTGGCGGCGCGCCCCTCGGAGTTGTCGATGACCACCTCGACCTCCGCGAAGCGGCGCGGCGACTGCCCGCTGCCCCCGGCGAAGATCACATCGCGCATCTGCTGGCCGCGGATCGCCGATGGGCTCTGCTCCCCAAGGGCCCAGAGCACGGCGTCCGTGATGTTGGACTTGCCCGAGCCGTTGGGCCCAACGATCACGCTGACGCCCGGCGAGAACGTGAGCCGGGTGCGGTCGGGGAAGGACTTGAAGCCCTTCAGATTGATGGCCTTCAGATACATGGGAATCCCAAGGGTGGCAGGAGTGCGTAGCGTCGCGCCTCGCCCGGACGTCAGCCGCGCAGGCGCTCCAGGGCAAGACGCGCCGCGGCCTGCTCGGCTTCCTTCTTGCTGCGGCCGGAGCCGACGCCCAGCTCGTTCCCCGCGACGGTAGCCCGGATCTCGAAGCGCCGGTCGTGCGGGGGGCCTGCCTCGCTGGCAACCTCGTAGTCGACGGTTTCGCCGTTGCGCGCGAGTCGCTCCTGAAGCTCCGACTTGAAGTCCATCCGCTCGCGCGTGGCCTGCTCGATTTCCTCCGCGAATGCATCAACGACCGCATCCGAGGTGCGCTCGAAGCCGTGGCTCATGTAGCAAGCGCCGATCACGGCCTCACACACAGACGCCAGAGTGCGCTCCGAGGCCAGCAGCGTGTTGACCGGGAGTCCGTCCCCATCGGGCGCCTCCTCCGAGAGCAGCTCGGGAAGCCCTAGCTCGCGGGCGACCTCGGCGCAGGCGCGCCCGCTGACCGCCTGGTTGAGGATCTTGGTGAGCTCGCCGATGTCGGCATCGGGATGCACGTTGAAGAGGAGCGTCGCGACCGACAGGCCGAGGACGCTGTCGCCGAGAAACGCGAGCCTGCCGTAGGACTCCGTCCGGGTCTCGACCCAGGATGAGTGGGAGAGTGCCTGCCGGCGCAGCTCTTCGGGGGTGTCCGCGAACAGCTCCGCCAGCGGGGCGGTGTCAGGCGTCATCGGATCGGCTGCTCGCCTCCCCCTAGCCGGTGGGAACCCTGTCGCAGACGAAATCCACCGCGTCCCCGACCGTCTCTATCTCGGCGGCCTCCTCCTCGCTGACGCGAATTTCGTAGCGATCCTCGAGCTCCATGACGAGCTCGTACAGATCGAGCGAGTCGGCATCGAGATCCTCCCGGAACCTGGTCTCGGGCTGGATCTTCTCCGGCGCCACCTCGAGCTCGGTGCTCAGGTGGTTCCTGACGAGCGTCATTACCTCCTCGCGTTCCATCGCCCCGATTATCCCCTATCGCTCCGTCGTCCCACCACCAAACGGGTTGCTCCTTCGGAGCGCCCTCGCATTACGCTCGCAGCGCGTCTCGCGTTGCTCCTGCCGCGGCGAGCAGCTCTCCCGTGCGCTCGACCGCCCGCTCGCGCACGGCTCGGTCGGCCAGCCTGATCGCGTTGGCGATCCCTTCCGGATTGGAGCTGCCGTGGGCGACCACGGCGACACCGCGCAGGCCCAGCAGGATCGCGCCACCCACGGCGTTCGGGTCCATGCTCCGGCGCAGACCGCCCAGCGCCGGTCGCAGAAGCAGGCCGCCGGCCGAGGCAAGCGGGCCCGAGCGCGCGGCGGCGCGGACCGCGTCGGCGACGGCGCGCGCCGTCCCCTCCAGCGTCTTCAGCGTGACGTTGCCGGTGAAGCCGTCCGTGACGATCACGTCAGCCTCACCGGAGAGGAGGTCACGCCCCTCGACGTTGCCGATGAAGCGGATCCCCTCGGCGCCCGTGAGTGCCTCATGCGCCTCGACCACGTCGGCGCGCCCTTTCTTCTGCTCCTCACCGACGGAGAGAAGCGCCACGCGAGGGCGGTCAACCCCGAGGACGGCCGCGCTGAACGCGGATCCCAGAAAGGCGAACTGGATCAGGTGCTGAGGGCGAACATCGGTGTTCGCGCCGGCGTCAAGGAAGACCAGCGGCGGGCCATCCCTGCCCGGCACCGGGATCTGGACCGCCAGCGCCGGCCGGTGAACCCCCTGTGCGCGCTTCAGCGCGAACAGCGCCGCGGTCATCGTCGCGCCGGTGGAGCCTGCGCTCACCAGCGCGCTGCAACGGCCCTTGGCGACAGCTGTCGCGCCACGGACGATCGACGCCTCCGGGGTCGATCGCACGGCGGCGACGGGCTCCGCCTCGTTGCCGATCCAGTCAGTTGTCGCGTCCAGCTCGACGCCATCCGGGGTCTCGAGGGATGCGGGGCCGAAGATGCGAACCGGGATCCCGTCGGCGGCGGCAAGCCGTGCTCCTTCGACGGCGGCCTCCGGGCCGGCGTCCGTCCCATAGCCATCCAGGGCGACGGGCGCGGGCATGTACGGCTATTCCTGCGGCGAGGACTGCTCGGCTGCCGGAGCGGTATCCGGGGCCTCGTGGCGGATGACCTCACGCCCGGCGTAGGTGCCGCAGGTCGGGCAGACCCGATGAGGCAGGCGCGGGCTGTGACAGCGCGGGCACTCGTTCAGCCTCGGTGCCTTCGCCTTGTGCTGGGCGCGCCGCTTGTCGCGCCGCGTCCTCGACTGTCTCTTCTTGGGGACCGCCATGAGGGCGGCATGGTAGCGACGCGGGCGTTACTTCTTCTTGTGCTTCTTCTTCTTGCACTTCGTCTTGGCGGGCGTGGTGACCGCGCGAGTCGCGGTCAGCGTCGCCTGGACGTTCGCCCGGTCGTCAAAGCCACCACCGTGCGGTGAAAAGTCGCTCGACGGTGCGCCCATGGTCTGGCCCACCGCCGGGGTGGTCGGTCCGACCTGCCAGATCGCGAGATCCCCCGACAGGCCGCTGCCGTAGTTCGCACTGAAATCCGTGTCGGGACCGCTGACGACGCCGAGGTGGTCCCCGGGCAGGACCGGAATGTCCACCGAGTGGGTCGTGAGGACACCCGTCGGGAAGGGCTGCTGCGGGCCGATCGCGATCAGCCGGAATTCATCCGGCGTGCCCGTCGGGCGCCAGATCTCGATCGCGGCCGAGCCGTCGCCGTCACCGCCAAGGGCGCCCCATGACGTGACGCTCCATGGCGCGGCTCCGGCGGGAACCGGCGGCACGACGAAGCTCGGCGACGCCGGATCGGTCTCCACCTGGAAGACGGCGAAGTTTGCAGCTCCCCCAAAGGTGGTGCCAGGTGAGGCCGCCGCCCCGATCGTGGCGGTGTCCGCCGAGGCCCCCGGTGCAACCCCGAGCGCCGCGATCAACCCGTCAGTCCTGCCGTTGCCATGAACCGCGGTCGCATATCGCTCCTCCCTCACCCCCGACGGTCGGGTCACACTAACGGTCGAGCTTGAGGTCGCGCAACTTCGCCATTCGCGGGTCGCCGCCGCTCTGGTGGCGGTGCGCTTCAGGATCTGCACCGTTGAGCGACTCGCCGCAGACCGCGCAGAGCCCGGCGCAGTCCTCTCGGCAGAGCGGTTGAGTAGGGAAAGCGAGGACGAGGGCATCATTCGCCCAGCGCCCGACGTCGAGGTTGCCGTCGGCGACATATGGGCTGCGCAGCTCCTCGTCGTTGACGGAGGGCTGGTCCACTTCCCGGGCGTCTATCTCGATCTGCGTCGCCGCGGGCTCGAGGCAGCGCACGCAGGGCCCGCTCAGCTCGGTGGCATAGCGAAGCCGGAGGGCGTAACCGGTGCTCGTTCGCGAAACGTCCAGCCGGGCCTCGCCCCCGCCCCCCGCCGGTTCGTAGGTCTGGCCGCCGAGCTCGATCGGGTCGAGGGCGAGTTCCAGATCGAGTGCGCGAGCCTGTCCCGAGGACAGCGCGAGGCGCTCCAGATCGACGATTCCGCCTTCCCCATACACTCGCTTCGAGGTTAGCGAGCCGACGTGTGCGCCCAATTTCACTGGAATCCCGAGACCTACCTGGAGGAGATCCGGGGCGAGGTCCCGCGCTACGACGAGCTGCAGAGGGCTGCCGTCGACGCCATCCCGTTCGCACCTGACCGCGTTCTCGAGCTGGGGATGGGCACTGGCGAGACCACCAGGGTGCTCCTCGAGGCCTATCCGGACGCCTGGGTGATCGGCCTCGACTCGGACTCGAACATGGTCTACCGGCTCCGCGAGGAGTACGACGACGTCCAGCTCGCGCGCATGGAGGACCCGTTGCCGGACGGTCCCTGGGATCTGGTGATCTCCGTCCTCTCCGTGCACCACCTGCAGGACGACGCCAAGCAAACGCTCTTCCGGCGGGTGCGCGAGCAGTCCAAGGCGCTGGTGATCGGCGATGTGGTCAAGGCCGACAAGCAGGTCACGCCGATCGAGCCCGGCTTCGACTTCCCCGACACCGCCGAGGAGCTCGCCGAGTGGTGCGGCGGCGAGGTGACGTGGCGCGCGGACGACCTTGCGGTCGTCCGCGCAACCTACGCCTGATCAGCCCTTACGACGTGGGGTTTGTCGCGTACGCAACACAGCGGTAGGAATGCGACGTCCCGGGCGGCGCCGTAAAGATCTGCCCGCTCGGATCGCCGGGGGCCTTGATGAACGCCCTCTGGCTCGTGCTGATATCGGTCACCTCGTCGGTCCAGGTCTCATTCGTCGGACCGCCGCCGACGGCGGTCATGACCAGCAGACCCTCGCCGATGGTCGGCAGGCGTAGACCCTGTGGCCGGCAACCTTGCTGGGCGGCACTGTCCCAGCTGGTCGCGGCCTGGGCAGCCCCGTAGCAGAGGCCACCGAGATTAGTGGGCGCTGCGCTCGGGCAAGTGTCAAGCCCCTTGAGCACGTTCGCCTTGAGCTTCTTCTTGCTGATCGTGCTGTTCTTGATCGACTTGCCGCTGATCTTGTTGGCCGCGTAGGCGGTCCCGCCCAATGCTATGCAGACGGCGATCACCGACATGACGTTCGCGAAACTCAGTCGCTCTCGCAACTTTCGCATGACCTCTCCCTTCTTCCGGGTCCCGCCATTGAACGAGACAGGCTCCCCTTTTCGGTTGCGGCGAGCCTATGACAGATCACGGGCCAGGTCCATGATCCGGATCCATACGATCCGCACCCGCCAGCCAACGAGGAGAGACCATGCACCACAACCCCGAGCGTCCCGGCCCTCCACCGACCGCCGACGAGGGCGTCGTCCTCTACGAGAAGCGCGACCGGATCGCCTATGTGACGATCAACCGCCCCGAGGCACGCAACGCCGTCAGTCCCGAGGTCCACCGGTCGATGATCGCCGCGTGGGCCGACTTCGCCGAGGATGACTCGGTTGACGTCGCCATCCTCACCGGCGCCGGGGACGCGTTCTGCGCCGGCGCCGACCTGAAGGAGTACATCCCGCCGATCGTCGCCGAGGGGAACATCACCGACATCCGCGAGATCGCCGAGCTCGGCCTGAACGGCTTCACCCGCGGCCAGCACCGGATCTACAAGCCGATCATCGGGGCAATCAACGGCTGGGCGCTCGCGGGCGGGCTCGAGACGGCCCTCGCCTGCGACATCCGGATCGCCTCGGATCGGGCCATGTTCGGGAGCTTTGAAGCCCGTCGCGGCTTCCACCACGGCGACGGCGGAATCGTGCGCTTGGTCAACACGTGCGGCACCGGGATCGCCCTCGAGATGCTGCTCACCGCCGAAGCGATCGACGCGCACCGTGCTCTCCAGTGCAACCTCGTCTCCAAGGTGGTCCCACACGAGCGCCTGATGGAGGAGGCCGAGACAGTCGCCCGCCAGATCCTGCGGAACTCCCAGCGCGCGGTGCGCTCGGCCAAGCAGACGATCCTCGATACCGTCGGCAAGACGCTCGACGAGCAGCTCCGTAACGAGGCCTGGAACGCCTACAGCTGCGCGGACCCGAAGGAGACGACCGAGCTGCTCGAGCGCTTCTACGAGAAGACCGACGCCGGCCGGGCCGGTAGCCACCAGACCGACCTCTCATGAACCCGCCTCTGGGGCCACGCCGAGCGCTCGTCACCGGGGCGGCCGTCGGGATCGGCGCCGCGATCGCCGAGAGGCTGAGGGCGGACGGGCTCGAGGTGACGACGCTGGATCGTGCCGAGGGCTGTGACCTCCAGGTCGATCTCGCCGAAGACCAGCTTCCCGAGCTCGGGATGGTGGACGTGTGCGTCTCAAACGCGGCGATCACAGACACGATCGCGCCTGCCCACCGCATGTCGCCCGAGCAGTGGAACCGCGACATCGACGTGAACCTGACGGGGGCGTTCCGGGCGGTCCAGGCCTGCCTCCCGGGGATGCGCGAGCGCAACTGGGGCAGGATCGTCGTCATTTCCTCCGGCGCCGCCGTCGACGGGCTGTCCGGGCAGGTCGCGTACTCGGCCTCCAAGGCCGGCCTGCTTGGGATGGTGAAGACGCTCGCCGTGGAGGGGGTCCGCCGAGGGATCACGGCCAACGCCGTCCTGCCGGGCATGGTCGCCACGGAGAAGGTCCTGGCGATGCCGGAGGAGATCATCGAGCGACTGCGCGAGATGCTCCCGTCCGGGCGGATGGCGGAGCCGTCCGAGGTCGCAGCCCTGGTCTCCTTCCTGGCCTCGGAGGACGCCGGCTACATCACCGGACAGACGATCGGCATTGACGGCGGGTCCGGCCTCAACACGTTCACCCTGGGCTCGCAGCGACGCGAGTAGGGCGGTCTACTGCCCCCGCTCGTAGCCCGGGCGGGCGATCTCCAGCTTGCGCCGGACATGCTCCTCGAGCTTCGGGGCGAGCTCGTCGATCCTCTCGTCGAGCTCGCCCGAGCGGAGTCTGCGGGAGAGCTCCGCGGCGGCCGCGTGCACGTCGTCGACCTCCTCACCGAGCAGATCGTTGAAGAGGGCCAGGTCGGCCTGGTCGGGCGCCTCCCCGGCCCGGATCTCGCGGGCGACGACCGCGCAGACGTTTGCCGCCACCAGCACCTTGAACCGCTGTTCGGCGGGCACCTCGGGGCGCAGCTCCGCGAATAGGTACTCGGCAACCGAGTCGAGCAGCTCCGGGGCGGTGGGCCGGTCCTGCATCACCTCATCAACTCCAACAGATCCCACTCCGGCTCGCAGATGCGCCGGCCGAGTGAGGCGAGCTCGTGGCTCGGGCGCACGCCACTCAGGTGGTCGTGGGCCTGGCGGGCGCAGATGATCGCCCACTTGACGTTGCCGAACGCCTCCCAGTAGCGAACCCGGTCGCGGTCCACCGGCGCCCCTCCTGCCGCCCCGTAGGCGGAGATGAACTCGCCCAGGTCGCCCACCCCGGCGACTTGGCGATCATCGTTGCCGAAGCGCCACGAGCGAATGCAGAGCCAGCCGATGTCCTCAGCCGGGTCCCCGAGATGCGAGAGCTCCCAGTCGATCACCGCCGCCAGCCCGTTCTCATCGACGATGAAATTGCCGAGCCTGAAGTCACCGTGAACCAGGCGGGACGGCGCGGGCACCGGCGCGTTGGCGCGCAGCCAGCGCAGCCCCAGCTCGACGGCCGGGAGCGGCTCGCCGATCTCGTCGAGCTGGCGCTCCCACTCCTCGATCTGAGCCACCGCTGGATCCCCGGTCACCGCCGGGAGGACTCCGTCCAGCTCGGCGACGTCCACAGCGTGTATCCGCGCCAGCGCCTCGGCGAGCTGGACGGTGAGCTTCTCGCGGGCACGCTCGAACTCGGGTTTGCGAAGGACACGAGGCGCCACGGAGGTTCCATCGACGAAGCCCAGCAGCATTCCCGCGGATCCGAACCGGCCTCCAGCGGGTTCGAACGCCACGGGCCGGGGCACCGGGACGCCCGCCCCTGCGGCGCGCTCGATCAGATCGAACTCCTCGCGTAGCGGGACCAATGAGACCGAGCCCTCTGGGTCGCGGCGCAACACCCAACGCCCGCGGGGCCCCTCGACCAGCCAGGTCTCGCGCGATGCCCCGCCGGGGATCGGCGCGAGCGAGACCTCCCCTGGATCGTCGCCGGCCTCCTCGAGGACGGAGCGGACTCCGTCTACGAGTCCGGATTCAGTCGCTGCCGCTTCCACCGGCCACCCGCTCCGCGTCGCGCTCCACGCCGTACCGCTCCCAGTGGCGCTCCGGGATATCGGCTGGGTCCTTGTACCAGTGCCAAACGCATGGATCGCGGTCGAAGTCCTCCGGCGGCTCGGAGGGGTAGACCGGGTAGCCGATCCAGTTGATCGGCCCCAGCTCGTTCATGAAGGCGCAGTGCGTGCAGTAGAGGGGGAAACCCTTTCGCCCGTAGCTCCAGTCGTGCGCCTCATCGGTGACTCCCCAACCGTCGGGCCCGTAGCGGCCGTTGCGCCACAGCCGCTGGCCGGAGCCGCACGGGTTCATCGTGAAGGTGAGCTTCTCGTCGTCCTCGGAGATCTCGAAGGAACCGGGGTTCGGACCGACCCCGCCCGTCGAGTGGCCGCGCCAGGTCGCCGCCAGAGCCTGCGCGATCAACTTCCGGTCGGCGGCGTCGATCTTCTCGACGCTCTGCTTCCAGCTTCGCTCCAGGCTCCACTCCCAGGCCTCGCGGACGCCCTCGTCCCCGAGCTTCTCCTTGACGAAGGAGATCAGCCCGGCCATCCCGTCGACCAGCATGTCGTGCATGAACTGGGACTCATGCTTCTCCCGCTCACAGAGCTCCTTGGCCGTCTTCAGGTCGCCGCTGTCGATCGCGTCGATTGCGACGTCCATGGTCGGCCGGGTCATCTCGTCCAGCTCCTCGTCGCTGAACCAGCGCTCGGGCATGGCAACTCCTCTCCTCGACTGGGAGGGAGCCTAGTGACGGTGAGGAGCGCTAACCGATCTCGGAGGGCTCGCGCTCGCGGCCCTGGAGCCGGTCGCGGCCTCGCTGCACGGCCTGCAGGAACTTCTGGAGGTTGACCTCGAGCGTCGAGAGGATGTCGTCGGCGTAGTCCTCCGCGCCGAGGCGGATCTCACGCTCGCGCTCCCGGGCCTCCTCGACGATCTCCTCAGCGGCACGCTCGGCCTGGCGGGTGATCTCCTCGTTCGCGACGAGGCGGGCCTGCTGCTCGCGGGCCTCCTTGACGATCCGCTCGGCCTCACGCTTCGCCTCGGCGAGCATCTCCTGGCGCTCCTTGACGATCCAGCGGGCCTGCTTGATCTCCTCAGGGATCGTGGCGCGCATCTGGTCGAGGAGGTCGTAGATCTCCTCGCGATCGACGCGCACCTGATCGGTGAGCGGGACCGGGCGCGCGTTGTGCACCAAGTCGTCGAGCTTGTCGATGAGTACTAGAACGTCCACTTGCAGTCGCTAAAGCTTACGCATCGGCCCACCTGGCGGGCCCTGGGTTGCGTTTCTACGCCGTCCTGCAAGCTCCTGCCCACCCCTCACGCACGACGATCTAGCGGGCGAGCCGTTCCGCAAGCGCTTTTGCAACCGGAGCCGGCACCAGATCACTGACGTCGCCGCCGAAGGTCGCGATCTCCTTGACCCCCGTCGACGACAGGAAGCTGTAGTTCGCGGAGGCGAAGATGTACATCGACTCGATGTCGGCCGCCAGCTTCCTGTTGAGCTGATTCATCTCGAACTCGTACTCGAAGTCGGAGATCGCTCGCAGGCCCTTGATGATCGCGGTCGCCCCGTTCTCGCGGGCGAACTCGACCAGCAGGTTGGACATGATCCCCACCTCGACGTTGTCGAGATCCGCCGTTGCTTCCTCGATGAACGCCTTCCGCTCCTCGGCGGTGAAAAGCGTCTTCTCCTTGCGGACCGGGTTGTTGACGACGCCCACCACCACCCTGTCGAACACGTTCGAGGTGCGGCCGATCACGTCGAGGTGGCCGTTGGTGACGGGGTCGTAGCTCCCCGGACAGATTGCGATGCGAGGCTGATTCGCGCTCATCGGGCGCCTCCGTAGACCCGAATCAGGGTGTCGCCGTAGGTCCGTTCAGTGAGCACGGGCAACTCGATTTGCAGGGGATTGTCGGGGGAGGACTCAATCATCGCTCTGCCTGACTCTGCCAGCACACCCCGGATGAGGGGATCGAGGTCGGCCGCCAGGCGGTCGGCGAGTCTATAGGGAGGGTCGCAGAGGACCAGATCGTAGGACCCTTCCTCGGCGCGGCGCAGGAACCGGCGTGCGTCCGCACGGATGACGGCGGCGCGGTCGGTCAGCCCCAGTTCCCTGACGTTCTCCCTTGCGGCCCTGGGGTGCGTATCCACGAGGGTCGCCTCGCTCGCTCCGCGTGAGAGCGCCTCGATCGCAAGCGCCCCGGTGCCGCAGAAAAGGTCCAGGACGCGCGCGCCCGACAGGTCGCCGAGGATCGAGAAGACCGCCTCCCGAACTCGCTCGGTGGTGGGACGGAGCTTCGCGCCCTTCGGAGCGTGGATGCGCCGGCCGCCGAGCTCTCCCCCGGTGATGCGCAGATTCACGCCGCGATCTGCTCGACCCGCTCGTCGCCGAAGCGCCGGCGGGCCTCGTCCAGCAGCGGGCCGATACCCGAGGCCTCCAACGACCCGAAGCGGTCGCGCAGCTCCAGCACTCGCCGCCGGGCCTCGAGCAGCAGCGCGGTGTCCTCGGGCAGCGATGCGGCGCGGAATCTCGGCAGGCCGTGTTGCCGCGTCCCGAGGATCTCCCCCTCGCCGCGAATCGTCAGGTCGACCTCGGCCAGTGCGAAGCCGTCGCCCTCTCCGGCGATCGCCTCGAGGCGGGCCTTGGCGGCTTCCGACTCAGGGTCACCGAAGAGGATGCAGAAGGACTCGTGCTCGCCGCGGCCGACCCGCCCGCGGAGCTGATGGAGCTGCGAGAGCCCGAAGCGCTCGGCACCCTCGACCAGCATCACCGTGGCGTTCGCGACGTCGATGCCGACCTCGATCACGGTCGTTGCCACCAGGACGTGGGCCTCGCCCGAGACGAACGCATCCATGGCGCGCGCCTTGTCGTCTGAGGGCATCTGCCCGTGGAGGAGGGCCACCTTGAAGTCGCGGAGCTCGGTCTTGGCGAGTCGCCTCGCCTCAGCCTCCGCGGCACGTGCCTCCGTCAGCTCCGATTCGCTGACAAGCGGGCAGACGACGTACGCCTGGCGTCCCTCGCGCAGACGCTCGCGGATGAACTCGTAGGCGGCCGCCCGATGGTCTTCATCCACGACCCTGGTCCGGATCGGCTGGCGGCCCTTGGGCAGCTCGCGCAGCGCGGTGGTGTCGAGGTCACCGTACGCGGTCAGCGAAAGGGTCCGCGGGATCGGCGTCGCCGTCATGTGGAGGACGTGGGGCAGCCGTTTGCCCGGCCCCTTGGCGTCGAGCGCCGCCCGCTGGCGAACGCCGAAGCGGTGTTGTTCGTCGACCACGACGACCGCGAGCGAGGCGAACTCCACCGCGTCCTCGATCAGCGCGTGCGTGCCGACCACGAGCTGCGGCTGGCCCGAGGCGAGCGAGTCGAGGAGCTCCCGGCGCTCGGCCGGCGGGGTCGCCGAAGTGAGCAGCGTGGCCATTGCTGCTTCCGACGCGCCCAGTGATTCGAGGGTCCGGAAGTGCTGCTCGGCGAGCGTTTCGGTGGGCGCCATCAGTGCGGCCTGGTGCCCTGCCTCGATCGCGCGCAGCATCGAGTACAGGGCGAGCACGGTCTTGCCCGAGCCGACCTCTCCCATCAGCAGGCGCTGCATCGGCTGCGCACGGCCAAGGTCCGAGTCGAGCTCTCCGAGCGCGCGGCGCTGGTCCTTCGTCAGCTCGAAGGGCAGCGACTCGAGCCACGCCGCGACATCCGTCTCTGCCGCCGGCAGCTCGATCCCCTTGGCACCGGAGACCCGCCGCCCCCGGCGCGAGACGAGCGCCGCCTGGTAGAGGAAGAGCTCCTCGAACGCGAGCCTCTCGCGGGCGGCCTCCGCCTGGTGCTCGTCAACCGGAAAATGGGAGGCGACGATCGAATCGGTCGCGTCCGCCATGCGCAGCTCGCGGCGCAACCGGCCCGGGATGGGCTCGACGGCGTGGCGCGCCATCGGGGTCGCCTGCCAGATCCATTCCCGAATGCGCTGCGGACGCAGCTTCTCGCTGGCGGGATGCACCGGGACGATCCCGGTCGTATGGAGGCCCGCGGGGCGGCCGGCATCAGAGTCGGGGAACTCGTGCTCGGAGACATTGAAACCGCGCTTCTCGAGCTTCCCGCGGAGCAGTAGCCGCGTTCCCGGCTGCAGCCGGTCGGCGAGCCATGCCCGGTTGAACCAGACGGCCTTGACCTTCCCGCTCGAATCGAAGACATCCGCCTCGAGGATCGTCAGCCGGCGGCGCCGGGTGGGCCGCAGTTTCGCGCCGGCGACCTCGACCTCCACCGTCGCCTCCTCCCCCAGCCTCAGATCGCCCAGGCCGACGGGATTCGCCCGGTCCCGGTAGCTGTGGGGGACGTGGCGGAGCAGGTCGCCGAGGCTCTCGATCCCCATCTCGACCGCGGCCGCCGACAGCTTCGGGCCCGCCCCCTTCAGCTTCGTGATCGGGGCATCGAGGATCGATGGCCGCGGAGTCGTCTTCAGGGGAGCATCCAGCAGGTCCGCCGGCTCGACGACCTCGCCGGTCGCGAACGCACGTGGGACATAGACGGCGTCCTGTTCGGGCCCGCGCTCGAGGGCAGCTTCCATGGCGAACAGAGGCTAGGCGTAACGTTGGATGGGACCTCGGAGACCATCGAACGTGAAGCCGCAGAGAGCAAAGGAAAACGTCTGGGACTATCCGCGTCCGCCGCGGGTCGAGCCCGTCGACCGCCGCGTCCGCATCGTCCTCGGCGGCGAGACCATCGCCGAGAGCGATCGCGCTCTTCGCGTACTCGAGACCGCCAGCCCTCCCACCATCTACATCCCGCGCGAGGATGTCCGCGCGGACGCCCTGATCGACGCCGACCAGGACGTGCACACCTATTGCGAGTGGAAGGGCACCGCCTCCTATGTCCACGCCGAGGCGGGTGGCAAGCGGGCAAACAGGGTCGCTTGGTTCTACCCGGAGCCCAAGGAGGGCTTCGAGCAACTCCTCGACCACCTCGCCTTCTATCCGCGCCGCGTGGACGCGGCCTACCTGGACGACGAGGAGGTGACTCCCCAGCCGGGCGCCTACTACGGCGGCTGGATCACCGAGGAGATCGAGGGCCCGTTCAAGGGAGAGCCGGGCTCAGAGGGTTGGTGAGCTAGACCGCGGCGGAGTCGCCTCGATGGCGCCGCCAGGTCTCGGAGATCCAGTCGACCGCCGGGTGCCCGTCCACCGATTCCCGGAACTCGGATCTGGGCGGCTCGGGGAGCTTGTACTGGAACTCCGGGGGCCAGGCCAGCGGGTAGAGGAGCGACGCAGCTGACAGGTCCGCGACCGTGAAGCGGTCCCCGGCCAGATGGTCGCGACCTTGGCGCTCCGATTCGATCCGGTCGAGAGCGCCGATCACAGCAGCTTTGCTGCGCTCGAAGGACTCCTGGTCGAAGCCGTAGCGCCGCACGACGTACTGCCAGGCGACTGGAAACATGACGCGCTGCTGCACCCGCGCCGCGGCGCCGTGGTCGGTCGCCAGGAAATCGGCCATGAACGCTTTCTCCTTGCGCCCCTCCCAAAAGCCGATCCGGCGCATGTCGTGGCCGACCTCATCGGTGAAGAAGGCGGCGATCTCGAGCGCTCGGCGGCGCTCGTCGGGATCGGACGGATAGAGGGCGGGCTCCGGCTGTCGAGTCTCGAGCGCGTCGATGATCCGGGCGGAGTCGACGATCCGTTTGCCGTCCAGATCGACCACGGGCAGCGTCCCGCCGTGGCGTGAGAATGCCATCGCCCGCGGGCCGCCGGGCAGCAACGACCGGCGCTCGTGACGGATGCCCTTGAAGTCCAGCGCCCAGCGAGCCTTCTCGTTGTAGTTGGAGAAGCTGTACTGCCAGAGAACGGGCAGCTCGTCGCTCATGTCACTGCGCCGCCAGCAGCCACCAGTAATGCGGCTGGCCGCCCTCATGAACCTCCAGCTCGACGCCTTCGGGGGCATGGCCTTCGAGCTCGGCGAGCGGGATCGGTGCCCCTTCCCCGCTCACCACGATGAGGATCTCCGCCTCCTCTCCGAGTCGCGACATCGTCTCCGACAGCGTCGAGCCCGCCCCGCCCCAGGAGACGATCTCCTCGCCGACGAAACCGACGGCGTCGCCCTTCACAAACCGGCCCTTGGCGTCGTCGCGGGCCGCCGGCGCCACCGAGCCCGCCCGGATCCCATTGAGCGACGAGCTGAGCCGCTCGCCGTTCTCATCGATGGAGGCCGCCGGATCGAGCTCGACGAGGGCGGCGAGACCGGCCTGCTGCGAGGTGCAGGCCACCACGCGAGCCTCCTTGTCGGAAAGCTCCGCCGCGCGCTCGGCCGCCATCACGACGTTCGCGCTGTTCGGGAAGACCAGGACCTCCTCCGCGGGGACCTCGTGGATGGCGGCCAGCAGGTCGTAGATCGATGGGTTGAACGTCTCGCCTCCGTCCACGACGAACGCCCCCAGCCCCTCGTAGAGCTCCCTCATGCCCCGGCCGGCGACAACGGCCACGGCGGCGCAGCGACCCGCCTGCAGCCTGGCGCTGCGCTCTGCGATCTGCTCGCGCATGTCGGCGACGTCGAGCTGCTGCGTCACGTGACCGGCCTCCTCGAACAGCCTCACAGCCGTCGCCGGTTCGTCGGTATGGACATGGACCTTGAGGGTCGCCTCGTCGCCGACGACGAGCACCGAGTCGCCGAGCTCCTCCAGCATCGGCACGAAGGAACGGCTCTCCAAACCCGTCCCCGTGACGATGAAGTTCGTGCAGTAGCGATAGCGGCTGTCCTCATGGTGCGGACGCGTGTCGGGCGCGGGCACGTAGTGCGGTACCTCGGGCGATGCTTCGATGTCCCCGCGCAGGCCGGCGACGACGCCGGCGAGGATCACGACGAGGCCGTGGGCGCCGGCGTCGACGACGCCGGACTCGCGGAGCACCTCGAGTTGCTCAGGTGTGCGGGCGACGGCCTGCTCGCCATCGCGCACGGCGTCCTCCAGCAGCTCCGCGAGCAGCGCGTCCTGCTCGGCGGGCGTCGCCGTCGGCGAGAGGCGGACCTCCTCCATGTGGGCGAGCCGCCTCGAGATCGAGTGGGCCATCTCCCGGAAGACGGTCAACATCGTCCCCTCGGCGGGCTCCCGAACCGATTCGTAGGCGGCATCCGCGGCCCGGGCGAACGCCGCGGAGACCAGCATCGGGTCGACCAGCTCGCCCGGCCGGCTGGCGAGCTCCTCGGCGGCGCCGCGAACGATCTGGCTGAGAATCACTCCGGAGTTTCCACGGGCCCCCATCAGAGCGGCTCGCGCGAGAGCGTTGACCAGTTCGGTGCGTCCCACCTCATCGACCATTTGTCCATCGAGGCGATCGAGCTCGTCGCTGACGGCGCGCAGGGTGAGGGCCATGTTGTCGCCGGTATCGCCGTCGGCAACGGGGAACACGTTGAGGTCGTTGACCTCCTTGCGCCGCTCCTCGAGGTGGGAGGCGGCCGCGCTGACCACGCGCCGGAATCGCTCTATGGAGGGATCAGCCATGCGGGGAGTGAGCGGAGCCTAGCCCCCGATTGCCGCCCTTGCGAGCGTGCCTAGGCGGCCTTGGTGACCTTGTTCGACTTCAGACAGCGCGCGCAGACGTAGACGCGCGCCGTGCCGCCCCCCGGCTCCTGGATACGGACCTTCTGCAGGTTCGGGTTGAAGCGCCGCCGGGTGGCGACCATCGAGTGGCTCCGCGAGTTGCCGAACGCGGGGCGCTTGCCGCAGCTGTGACAGACCTTGGCCATCGGACGCGTGATGGTAGCGGCCGTCCGGCGCTTGCAGGGTTATCAGCCGGCCCACAGAAGCCCTTGGCTCTGCGACGCTTTCACAACGTGGACTCGGCCAACCGGTTGGCCCGGGACGCGCGTGCAGAGGAGGCTCGAACCGCATGACCCCCCGCGAGCAGAAGCATGCGCCCACGAACGGCCGCGAGCGATCGCAGGCCGACTCTGCCTCCCGTACCCGGGACATCGCCGAGCTGCTCGGGGACATGATCTCCGCCCACGCCCCGGATGGCACGTACCGCTACGCGTCCGCCGCCGCCAAGGAGTTGATCGGGTACGAGCCCTCGGAGCTGGTCGGCACCTGGGCGTACGACTACTTCCACCCAGATGACGTCAGCAAGATCTCCCTCGCCCACCAGAGCGTTCTCGCCGGCGCGCCCTACACCGTCGCCTACCGGCTGCGGCGAAAGAGTGGTGAGTGGCTCTGGGTCGAGACCGCCACACGCGTGGTCATCGAGGAGGGCGAGACCGTGGAGATCCTCTGCTCGACCCGCGCGATCGAGAGCCGCCAGACGATCGAGCGGATCACGAGTGAGGAGCAAGCCAATCGGCTCGAGCGGATTCGCGAGGTCCTGCGCGACGAGTCGATCAACATGGTCTTCCAGCCGGTGCTCGAGCTGGAGAGCGGCAGGGTGTGTGCGGTAGAAGCGCTCTCGCGGTTCCCGGGCGACCCATTGCTCACCCCCGACCGCTGGTTCGCCGACGCCTGGGAGGTGGGCGTCGGGGTGCCACTGGAGCTGCTCGCGATACGAAAAGCCGCAGAGGCGATCCCGCGGCTTCCGGCTGGGGTCGGGCTGAGCGTCAACGCCTCGCCTCCCACCGTGGCCTCCGACGCCTTCATGCCCTCCTTCAACTCCGCCGACCGGGTCACGGTCGAGCTCACCGAGCACCTGCAGATTCGCGACTACCGCAGCTTCGCCGACTCGATCGGCCCCATGCGACAGGCCGGCGGCCAGATCGCAATCGACGACTTCGGCGCGGGCTACGCGAGCCTGCGCCACATCCTCCGGCTGCGGCCGGAGTGGATCAAGCTCGACATCAGCCTCACCGAGCGCATCGACGAGAACCCCCTCGCCCACGCGATGGCGTCGGCCCTGGCCTCGTTCGGCCGGGAGGTGGGCCTGCAGCTGGTCGCCGAGGGCATCGAGACCGATGAGGAGCTCGACGCGCTAACCGACGTTGGCTTCCGCTACGGGCAGGGCTTCTACTTCGGCGTGCCGGCGCCGCTCGACGACGTTCTCGCGCAGCTCAACTAGGCGAGCGCCGTTTTCAGCAGCGCCATCCGCATCGCCACGACGGCCGCCCCGCGGCCCTGGTCGCGCTTGCCCCCGCCAGACCGCGCGAGTGCCTGGTCCATGTTCTCGGCCGTGATCACTCCGAAGGCGCAGGGCACGCCCGTATCGAGCTGGACCCGCTGGGTCCCCGCCGCGACCTCGTTGCAGACGTGGTCGTAGTGGCTGGTCTCGCCCCGGATGACGACGCCGAGGCAGGCGATCCCCGCGAACCGTCCGGACTCGGCGCAGAGCTTGGCGGCGAAGGGCAACTCGAAGGCGCCGGGGACCCGGTAGGTATGAACGGACGCCTCGCTCACCCCACCGAGATCGAAGCCCTCGGCGGCGCCGTTCAGCAGCCGCTCGGCGATGTCCTCGTAGAAGGTCGCCACGCAGACGGCGAACTCACTGGACGCCAGCGCTTCGCGCTCCTCGTCGGAGAAGCGCTCGTGCTCGGGCAGCTCAGTCACCGGGCGGGTAGTCCGTGGCGCCGGATTCCTCCCGGCGGTTCTCCTCGTCCTTGCGGTGCTCCTCGTAGAGCAGCTGCTCGTCGAGCGGCAGACCCTGATGGTGGAGCGCGTGGCCCATCTTGTCGCGCTTGGCGTTCAGGTAGGCCTCGTTGTGCGGGTTGGGGATCGATTGGATCGGCACCTGGTCCGTGACCGAGAGGCCGTAGCCCTCGAGACCGAGGATCTTCTTCGGGTTGTTCGTGAGGATGCGGATGCTCGACAGCCCCAGGTCGACCAGGATCTGAGCGCCGATCCCGTAGTCGCGCAGGTCGGCAGGCAGGCCGAGCTTGAGGTTGGCGTCGACGGTGTCGAGGCCCTCCTCCTGAAGCTTGTACGCACGCAGCTTGTTGAGCAGGCCGATGCCGCGACCCTCCTGTGAGAGGTAGAGCAGGACACCCTTGCCCTCCTTCTCGATCGTCGCCAGGGCCGCCTCGAGCTGCTCGCCGCAGTCACAGCGCAGGGAGTGGAAGACGTCACCCGTCAGGCACTCGGAGTGCACCCGGACGAGCACGTCCTCGGATCCTGCGACCTCGCCCTTGACCATCGCGACGTGGTGCTTGTCGTCGATCAGCGAGCGGTAGCCGACGGCGCTGAACTCACCGAACTTGGTGGGCAGCTTGGTGGAGACGATCCGCTCGACCAGCTTTTCCGTGCGGCGCCGGTAGGCGATCAGGTCGGCGACGGTGACCATCTTCAGGTCGTGCTTCTCGCAGTAGCCGACCAGGTCGGGCACGCGGGCCATCGTCCCGTCCTCGTTCATGATCTCGCAGATCACGCCGGCTGGAATCAGGCCGGCGAGGCGGGCCAGGTCCACCGCGGCCTCGGTCTGCCCGGTGCGCTCCAGGACGCCGCCGTCCTTCGCCTTCAGCGGGAAGACATGGCCCGGCTGGACCAGGTCCTCGGGCTGGGAATGAGGATCGATCGCGACCTGGACCGTGCGGGCGCGATCGGCAGCCGAGATGCCGGTGGTGACGCCCTCCCGCGCCTCGACGGAGACGGTGAACGCCGTCTGGAACGGCGCCTCGTTCTTGGCCGCCATCAGGTTGAGGCCGAGCTCCTGGCACCGTTCGTCGGTGAGGGCGAGGCAGATCAGGCCCCTCCCGTGGGTCGCCATGAAGTTGATCGCCTCCGGGGTCGCGAACTGCGCCGCCATCGTCAGGTCGCCCTCGTTCTCGCGGTTCTCGTCGTCGCAGACGACCACCATGCGGCCGCGCCGGATGTCCTCGATCGCCTCCTCGATGGTGGCGAAGGGCGAGTCGGTCCTAGTCTCGGTCAGCTCGGGCTCCTTGGTCTGCTTGGCCATCTCACTACTCCTGTTCGGTCGCTAAAGATGACAGGCCCGCGTCACTGGAAAGCTGGCGCCGGACATACCGGGCGAGGACGTCGCATTCGACGTTGAGGCGGTCGCCGGGCTCGACTGAGCCGAGCGTCGTGCGCTCGAGGGTCTCGGGGATCAGTGAGACCTCGAGACCCGAGTCGGTGAGGTCGGCGATCGTCAGGCTGATGCCCTCGATCGCGATCGAGCCGCGCTCGACGACGTAGGGCAGGAGCTCATCCGGGAGCTCGATTCGCACTCGCTTGGCGAAGCCGTCGGCCGAGACGTCCGTGACCGTGGCCGTCCCATCCACGTGCCCCTGGACCACATGGCCCCCCAAGCGGTCCGTCGGCCGCAGGGGCAGCTCGAGGTTGACCGGCGAGGAAGACTCCAGCTCGCCCAGCGTGGTCAGGGAGAGGGTCTGGTGCATGACGTCGGCCTCGAACGTGCCGTCGCCGACGGCCGTGGCAGTGAGACAGGCACCGTTGACAGCGACGGAGTCTCCTTCAGCCAACTCGGAGGAAAGCTCTGCGCCGATTCGGAGCCGGGCTCCGTCGTCCGAAGCATCGACGGCGTCGACTCGCCCCAGCTCCTTGATGATTCCCGTGAACATCAGGCCGTCACCATTCCCTAAGCCTGGCGCGGACGAGCATGTCCTCGCCCACCTGTTCGAAGGTCGTTGCCAGCGGGCGCACACCGTCGGCGATGCGGGACGCGCCCTCGCCCTCGAGGACGGCTCGCGCCTCCGCGGCGCCGACCAGCACGGGCGCGATGAAGAGCCGCAGCTCGTCCACCTCACCCGCATCGAACAGGGCTCCGGCGAAGGTCGGTCCGCCCTCGACCAGCAGGTCCTGGATGTCGCGCCTGCCGAGCTCGCTGAGCCCCGCCTCGAGGCGGTCTCGGTCAGTGCGCCCCGGCGCGGCGATCACCTCGGCGCCTGCCTGCTCGAGCGCGTCACGCTTCGCCGAGGGAGCCTCCGGCGCGCAGATGACGACCAACGGTGCTTCGTCGATCGAGCCGACCAGGGCCGAGTCGATCGGCAACCGGGCGCCGGAGTCGAACACGACCCGGGCCGGCTGGCTGGCGGTGCCCTCGATCCTGGCCGTCAGCAGCGGGTCGTCCGCCAGCGCGGTTCCGATGCCGATTCCGACCGCGTCGCACTCGACTCGCCAGCGGTGGACGAGCTCGCGGCTCTCAACGCTCGAGATCCAGCGCGAGTCCCCGGTTGGGGACGCGACGCGTCCGTCGAGCGACATGGCCGCCTTGTAGGTGACCAGCGGGCGCCCGGACCGGGCGCGCTTCCGGAAGGGCTGGTTGAGAAGCCGGGCGGCGCTTGCCTCGGGGCCACCCGCCAACTCGACCTCCACCCCGCCGTCCCGAAGCATTCCCGGCCCGCGGCCGGAGGCCTTGTCGGTTGGATCCTCTGACGCGTAGACGACGCGCGAGATGCCGGCCTCGAGGATCGCCTCGGTGCAGGGCGGCTGACGCCCCTCATGAGCGCAGGGCTCGAGCGTCACGTAGATCGCCGAGCCGGCGGGATCCGATCCGCGTGCGCGGCAGTCCTCGATTGCGACCCGCTCGGCATGCAGCTCGCCGAGCTTGGCGTGGAAACCCTCTCCGATCACCTCGCCGTCGCGGACGAGCACTGCGCCGACCAGCGGATTCGGGCTGACGTTGCCTCGACCGCCTTCCGCGAGATCGAGGGCCCGGCGCAGATACGAAGCTTCCTGTTCGGTGCTGACCACGGCGATGCTCGCCTCCTTCGGGTCGAGCTCGACTGATTGACTGGTCAGTCAGCCAGTAATTGTACGGCAGTAAAGTCCCGCGCCATGCCGAGAGTGGGACGGGTGCAGGCGACGGACGAGGCGCGCAGCTACGGGCGGCGGGCCAGCCTGCTCTCGATCGGAGTCGGCCTCACCGGGCTGATCACGTACCTCTACTTCGCGATCGCCTCGCACGAGCTGTCGCGCGAGCAGTACGGGCAGGTGGCGGTCCTCTGGTCGGCCGTCTTCATCGTCGTCTCGGTACTGCAGAGGCCGGTGGAGCAGCTGCTCTCGCGAACCGTCTCGGAGAACCTCGCTCACGACGTCCCCATCGGCCGCACGGTGCGGGTCGCCGCGACGATCCAGCTGACCGTCGCGGTGGGCTTCGACGTGGTCGCGCTGGCCCTGCGCACTCCCATTCAGGACAACCTCCTGCACGGCAACTCGACCCTGTATTGGATCGGGGTGGGAGCGATCACCGCCTACGGCGCGAGCTACTTCGCCCGCGGATTCCTGGCGGGAAGCCACCGCCTCACCATCTACGCGCTGCTGATCATCAGCGAGTCGGTGGCAAGAACGGCCTTCCCCATGGCGGTCGCCCTCGGAATCGCGTCGGGACAAACAGCCGTGGCGATGGGAATCGTTGCGGCCCCCACCCTCTCGCTGATCGTCGTCCCGTTCGCCTTTCTGCGCCGCTTCGGAGGCGAAGCCCACGCAGGGGCGGACGTCGGTGATGCCTCCGAAGGAACTCCCGGCGAACGCCGGCCTGAGGAGGCATCGCCGGCGGCCGCCCCGGCCGAAGAGTTCACGCTTGCCCGCGGCGGCCGGTTCGCGGCGGGCGTCTTCCTGATCATGCTCAGCGAGCAAACGTTCCTCAACGCGGGAATCCTGCTCACCAACGCGACCGCCACCGCGGCCGTGGCGGGATACGTCTTCAACATCCTGATGATCGCTCGAGCCCCCCTTCAGCTCTTCCAGGCGGTGCAGACCAGCCTCCTCCCCCACCTCACGACCCTCGGGTCGCGGGGAGACGAGCAGGACTTCCGCGCCTCGATTCGGGTGACGCTCCTCGCGATCGCGGGTTTCGCCGCCCTGGTCGCTCTGGCGATGTTGGTCGCCGGACCCCACCTGATGCAGATCGCCTTTGGCAAGAAGCACGATTACAACCGAGCCGATCTGGTCGTGGTGGCGATCGGCATGGGCCTCTACCTGTCCGCCGCGACCCTCAACCAGGCAGCTCTCGCGCGTGGGCAGGTCCGCCGCGCCTCCTACTGCTGGATCGGCTGCGCGATCGCGTTCATCATCTGGATGCTGGTTCCGGTCGTTCCCAGCGAAGTCACGCGCGTGGTGGTCGGCTACCTCGGAGCCGCGGCCCTGCTCTGCTCGCTGCTCTACTGGCTCTACCGGCAGCCGCTCGAGGCCAAGGAGCAGCCGATCAAGCCCGGGTCGACGGAGGAGATGGAGCTGCAGCTCGCCTCCGGGGACGAGGCGGGCTAGCCCAGGTCGCCCAGAACCGCCCCGGACGCCCTCGCCGCTCCGGGCACGAACATCGCCTCCAGCTTGCGCAGCGCCTCGACGGTCCCCATGGCCACCAGGACGTCGCCGGCGCGCAGCACCGTGTCGGATGGGGGCTGCGGGTGCACCTTGCCGTCGGAGTTGCGGATCGCCGCGATCGTGGTCGTTCCGCGCACCTGTCCGATCGACTTGCCCTCGGCCTCACAGCCCTCGCTGACGTCGATCTCCTCCATCCGGTACTCCGGCGCGACGTCGACGACGCCAGTGACCTGCGGCTGCAGCGCCAGCCTGGCCATCTCGGCCCCGCTCGACTTGTAGGGCGAGATCACGCGGTCGGCGCCGGCGCGGCGCAGCTTCTTCTCTGAGTCCTCGACACTCGCGCGAGCCACGACGGTGATGTCCGAGCGCAGCTCGCGGGCGGTCAGGCAGATGAAGATGTTTTCAGCGTCGGAGTCGACGCAAGCAAGGACGGAGACGGCGCGCTCTACCCCGGCCGCCCTCAGCATCTCGTCGTCGGAGGGACGACCCTGCAGGAAGGGAGCTCCCATGTGGTCGGCCATGTGCTTGTTCTCATCGAGGCTGTCGATGATCACGAAATCGTCGCCGCCGGCCTGGAGGTCGCGGGCGACCTGACGGCCGACGCGGCCGAAGCCGCAGATCAGGTGATGGCCGTTGAGGTCTTCGATCTTCTTCAGCGTGCGGCGCTCCTCGAGGATCTCTCCCAGGTGCCCGGCGACGAAGAACTCCGTGACCGTCACCAGAGCGTAGAAGAGCGTACCCACGCCCAGCACGATCAGCAGGACCTTGGTGATCTGGCCTGCGAGATCGGCGGGCTCGGGGGCCGAGCCGACGGTGGCAACGGTGTCCAGGGTGAACAGGAACCCCTGCCAAAGCGAGACGCCCTCCGCCAGCGAGTAGGCGATGCTCCCCGCGATCTGGATCGCGATGATCAGGACGATCAGCGCGGCGAGCCGCCGCAGGAAGGGCTCCAGCTCGCCTCGCTCGCGGTTAAGCAGCGCCCGCGGCCTCCGCGATCGCGCTGTAAGCGGCGGCGGGATCATCGGCGCCGAAGACGGCAGAGCCGGCGACGAACAGGCTTGCTCCCGCGGTCGCCACACCACCGGCCGTGCCCGGGTCGATGCCGCCGTCCACCTCGATGGTGCCGGCCCCCACCACCTCGCTCAGGCGGCCGACCTTGTCCGGCGAGTCGGCGATGAACGGCTGGCCGCCCCAGCCCGGGTTGACGGTCATGCAGAGAAAGACATCGGCGTCGTTCACGGACTCGCCGACCGCCGAGACCGGGGTGCCCGGGTTGATGGCAAGGCCCGCCAGGCAGCCGAGCTCGCGGATGGCGTTCAGCGTGCGATTGATGTGCGGGGTCGCCTCGGCGTGGAAGGTGATGTTGTCCGCCCCGGCCTTCGCGAACTCCTCGATCTGTCGGTCGGGCTCTTCGATCATCAGGTGGACGTCGATTGCGCCGCCCGCGTCATGGACGAGGTCGGCGATGGAGCCCGCGACCAAGGGGCCGATCGTGATCGGGGGGACGAAGTGGCCGTCCATGACGTCCACGTGGATGATCCGTGCGCCGGCGGCCATCACCTCCTCCACCTGCGAGCCGAGCTTCGAGAAGTCCGACGAGAGGATCGAGGGCGCGACCCGTTTCGACGCAAAGAGCTCGCGCGGGCCCGTCGAGGCGGTATCGGTGGCGGCTTCCAAGGTCAGATCGAGCGGAGCATCGAGTGGCCGCAGGCCTGGCACTTCATGTCCTCGGTTCGCGTCAGACGGCTGATCGTGCCGTGCTCGCCGCAGTTGGGGCACTGCGAGACGAGCTCAAAACGCTTCAGGCAATAGACGCAGACGAAGCGCCCCGGGAGCTGCGCGGGGCGCAGCCACGGCTCGCCGCAGCCCGGGCAATTCGGGCGCTGGAGGGAGCCCTCTGTGGCCTCGGGTAGGCCGGCCATCTCGCCGGTGCCGCTGTCAACTCGTTCGGCCATGTGACGAGGGTATCGAGCGTTAGACAGCCTTTTCAGGCGGGGCGTGTCCACGCAGGAAATCGGCCGCGCTCATCGGCTTCTTCCCAGGCGGCTGCACGACCTCGAGCCGAAGCCCACCGTCGGATGTACCGAGCACCAGTTGCACGCCGTCAACCTCAATCGCACCCCCCGCCGGGCCGTCCCGCACCGCGGTCGCCTCGCGCACTCCGAGCCGGTCGCCGCCCTCCAGCTCCAGGTACGCCCCCACGTGCGGAGTCAGCGCCCGGACGATCCGCTCGAGCTCTGCAGCGGGCCGCGATGGCAGCAGGTGCCGCTCGTCGGCTGAGACCTTGTCCGCGTACGTAGCGTGGTCCTCGTCCTGCTCAGTGAACTCGAGGTCCCCCGCCTTGAGGCCGTCGAGAGCCCGCAGCGTCAGCTCGCCACCGACCTTCGCGAGCTTCGCCGAGAGACTCTCGTAGTCGTCGTCCGGCGAAACCGGAACCTCCTCGACCAAAGCCACTGGCCCGGCGTCGAGGCCGGCGGTTACCTGCATGATCGTCACGCCCGTGGTGGCGTCCCCCGCCATCAGCGCCCGCTCGATCGGCGCGGCGCCGCGCCAGCGCGGGATCAGGGACGGATGCACGTTGAGCATCGCCCACTCGCTGAGCAGCGGCTCCTTGATCAGCTGCCCGAAGGCACAGACGGCGATGGCCTCGGGCTGAGCCGCGCGGATGGCCTCCACGGACTCGGGCGCGTTCACGTCAGGTGTCTGGTGAAGCTCCAGCCCCAGCTCGCGGGCCGCCTCAGCGGCCGGGGGCGGAGCGGGCCGGCGCCCGCGGCCCTTGCGGCTGTTCGGCGGTGCGACGACGAGAGCCGGCCGATGCGGGCTGTCGGCGAGGCGCCGGAGCACCGTCGCCGCGAACTCACTGGTGCCGAGATAGGCGGTCTTCAACCCTCGTTGGACTGCGGGTTGTGCCCGGACCCGGACTCCTCGTCATCCTCGTCATCCTCGTCAGTCTCTGGCGCGTAGGTGCCGCCCTCGCGAAGTGCCTTCAGGGCTCCCTTGCGCTGGTCGCGCTCGGTGCGGTCGATCATCAGCACGCCGTCGAGGTGATCGACCTCGTGCTGGATCACCCTGGCCTCGAGGCCGGACGCCTCGAGCGAGAACGGCTCCCCATGCACATCGACACCCCGGGCCCTGACGTGGAGCGGGCGCTCGACATCGACGATCACGCCCGGCAGGCTGAGGCAGCCCTCCTCGGCCGTGGCGAGATCCTCTGAGAGCCACTCGATCTCCGGATTGACGAGGACGGTCGGCTCGGCCTCCGAGCCGACCTGGAAGACCAACATCCGCCGGAGCGTGCCGAGCTGGGTCGCGGCCAGGCCCACGCCGATCGCGTCGCGCATCAGGCCGATCATCCGTCCGGCCTCCGCGGCGAGGTCGTCGTCGAACTCCGTCACCGGCGAAGCCGCGGACCGGAGCACCGGCTCTCCGAACTTGATGACCTCCGACAAGGCAGCGGAACGGCGCTCGAGCGCCTCCTGGTCGACGCCCTCGGGCTCGCCAGCCTCGATGGGCTGCTCTCCGTCGAGCTCCTCGACGGGCGTGGGTGTGCCTTCCTCGGCCATGCTTTCGAGTCTAGTCGTGCCTATCTCACTGAGGATCAACGTCGACCGAGATCGAGACCTCGCGCAGGGCTCGGTCGCGGACGGCGGTCCTGACGGCATCGCGGACCGCCTCCACCGCGCGATGGCGCTGCTCGGACTTGAGGAAGAGGCGGCGCCGGTGCTTTCCGCGCAGCCTGAAGAGCGGTGCTGGGCCGAGCAGATCATCGGCGGCGCCGAGGCGATCGGCGACGAGCTCACGAACCTTCTCGGCAGATATCTCCACGCGGTTCTCGTCCTGCCCGGCGAGCCCGACCTCGATCAGGTGGGAGAACGGCGGGTATCGCAGAGCGCGCCGCCGCTCGATCTCCATGGCGAGAAAGCCGGCGGCGTCATGCGTGGCGGCGTGGCGGATGCTCGGCGCGCCGGTCTGGAGTGCCTGGACGAGGACGCGGCCGCCGGCGTCGCCCCGGCCGCTGCGACCCGCGAGCTGGGTGATCAGCGCGAAGGTGCGCTCCTCGGAGCGGAAGTCCGGCAGCCTCAGGGCACCGTCCGCATCCAGCACGACGCTCAGCGTGACGTCGGGAAAGTCGTGGCCCTTGGCGACCATCTGGGTGCCGACGAGGACGCCGGAGTCAGCGGCTTCGAAGCGGCGCAGCAGGTCCACGTGTCCTGAGCCTGCGGCGCTGTCCGAGTCGAGCCGGAAGACCTCCAGAGGCGCCAGCAGCTCCTTCAGCTCCGCCTCGACCCGCTGGGTGCCCGAGCCCACGCGGGCGATCGTCACCGAGGTGCACTCCGGGCACGCGTCCGGCATCGGCTCCCCGTGCCCGCAGTGATGACAGCGAAGCGCTCCATCGCGATGGAGGATCAGCGAGACGTCGCAGTTCGGGCATTCCCAGGCATGGCCGCAGGAGCGGCAGGTCAGATGCGTCGACCAGCCGCGGCGGTTGATCAGCAGGATCGCCTTGCCTCCCTCCTTCGCGACCTGGCCGAAGGCCTCTCGAGTCCTGGGATGGAGCGGGCCCGGCACGCCGCCGCGCATGTCCACGATCTCGACGGGCGGCAGCGGCCGCTCGTCGACCCGGTTCGGCAGCTGCAGCCGCTCAAGCTCGTGCCAGCTCTCGGGCCTGGGCGTGGCCGTCCCGGCCAGAAGCACCGCCCCCGCTTCGGCCGCCCGCCGGCGCGCCACGTCACGGGCGTCGTACCGCGGATCGCTCTCCTGCTTGTAGGAGGAGTCGTGCTCCTCGTCGATCACGATCAGGCCGGGGTCGGCGATCGGTGCGAACACCGCCGAACGTGGGCCGACGCAGATCCGTGCGTCCCCTGCCCGCAGCCGGCGCCATTCGTCGTAGCGCGCCCCGGCGGGCATCTTCGAATGAAGCAGCGCAACCGAGTCGCCGAACCGTCGCCGGAAGCGATCCATCGTCTGCGGAGTGAGCGCGATCTCGGGCACGAGGATGATCGCCCCCCTCCCGCGTGCGAGTGCCTCCCGGGACGCCTCGAGGTAGATCTCCGTCTTGCCGGACCCGGTCACGCCGTGGAGGAGGAAGGAGGGAGCTGCCCCGGCCCGGCTCGCGTCGGGAAGCGAGCCGACGACCCGCTCCAGCACGGCCCGCTGGTCCCCGGTGAGCTCGATGCCCTCTCGCACTGCACCAACGCCCGGCGAGGAATGACGCCGCCGCCGCTCCACCTCCCGGGTGCTGACCAGGCCCCGGGCTTCGAGCCGCCTCAGCGCCGCTCGATCGGACCCCGCCGTCGCCGCCAGCCGCCGGGCGAACTGGGGTCCTGCCAGAAGGGCGCGCAGGACCGCCTTTTGGCGGAGGCCGAGTCGCTTGCCGCCCTCGACGGCTGCGATTCCCTCGGGGGTGGCCTCGACCTCGAGCTCCACCAGGGGCCGCACCCGCCGCGCCTCGGCACCGGTGCCGACGCCGGGTGGAAGGACGAGACCGAGCCCGCGGCCGGTGGTCGAGCAGTACTCCTCGCCGATCCAGCGGCCGAGCTCCACCAGCTCAGGCGGGACACCGGCCTCCAGAGCCTCGAGCGGCTCGGCCAGGCGACCGTCCGGCAGGTCGCTTCGATCGGCCAGGCCGACGACGACTCCGACCACCTTGCGCCGGCCGAACGGCACCACGAGAACCGATCCGATCCCCACGTGGTCCATCTCGTCGGGCAGCCGGTAATCGAAGGGCCCGGAGACGCTCCGGGTGGTGAGCAGCGGCTCGACCTTGGCGATGGCCATCGCTTTCACCCTAAGCGCGATCGCGGACGCCGGGTACTAGGCTGCGGCGCATGGACCTGCAGTCCGGGGAGAAGGTGATCTACCAGGGGCATCCGTCCTGGCGGGCGATCATCGGCTTCTACCTCAAGGGCGCCCTGGTCGGGGCGGCGGCCGGTGTGCTCGCGGGCCTGATCAAGAGCAGCACCAGTCTCGCGGTCGCCACCTTCGTGATCATCCTCGCCGTCACCATCATCCTCGGGTTCATCAAGCGGGTCGCGACCGTCTACACGATCACCGACCGGCGGCTCAACATCAAGGTGGGGATCATCTCCCGGAGGGTCCAGGAGACGCGCCTCCAGCGCGTCCAGAACGTCAACTTCAACCAGGGCGTCTACGAGCGGCTCACGCAGATCGGCGACGTCGAGTTCACCACCGCCGGGACGGACGAGTCGAACTTCGTCTTCGCCGGCGTCTCCCAGCCGGAGCAGGTGGTCCAGAACGTGGAGAAGGCCACGCCGATTCTCAGCGGCCTCCAGGGCGTGGCCGAGCCAGCCTCCTAGGCGCTCGAGGCCTCAATGGGGAGCATCTTTGTCTACTCGCTGGTCGCGGCAGCGAACGCCACCCTGCTCGCCGCCGTGACGGTGATGCTCTTCCTGCCGAGCCCGAAGCGCCTGCTGATCGGCTTCCTGCTGGGCGGCCTGCTCGTCAGCCTCACGATCGGCTTCGTGATCGTCTTCGCGGTGCACCACTCAAGCGCGACCAGCACGAGCCAGAACAGCATCAGCCCGGCATTGGACATCGCGTTCGGGGTGATCTTGCTGGTGGCCGCGTCCGTCCTCAGGAGCGAGCGCATGGAGCAGAGGCGGGAGCGGAAGAAGAAGGAGAAGGAGGGTGTTGAGAAGGGCCCGTCCAAGGTCGAGCAGGTCCTGGGCAGAGGCTCCGCCCGCGTCACCTTTCTGGTGGGCATGGTTCTCACCCTCCCCGGCGTCTCCTACCTCGCCGCGCTTCATGAGCTCGACAAGCTCAACTACGGGACCGTCACGACCATCCTGGTCATCCTCGGCTTCAACTTCATGCTCATGATCCTGCTCGAGATTCCGTTGATCGGCTACGTGTTCGCCCCGGAGCGGACCGTGGTGGCGGTGCAGAACTTCAGGACCTGGCTCAGCAGGAACGGTCTGAAGGCAGGGATCTACGTCGCCGCCGGACTTGGTCTGCTTCTGATCGTCCGCGGCGTGATCGAGTTCATCACCTAAGGCGCGGCTACCGCCGGGCTACGCCGGTGCTTCGGCCTTCGTCCCGAGGCCCGCGGCCTCGCGCAGCGTGTCAGCGCGGTCCGTCCGCTCCCAGGTGAAGTCGGAGTCCTCACGGCCGAAGTGGCCGTAGGCCGCCGTCTTCTGGAAGATCGGGCGGTGCAGGTCGAGGTAGCGCCGGAACGCCGCCGGGCGAAGATCGAAGTTCTCCTGCACCAGGCGGGCGATCTCAGAGTCCGAGACCTTCCCGGTGCCGAAGGTCTGTGCCATCACCGAGACCGGGTGCGCCACGCCGATCGCGTACGCGACCTGGACCTCGCAGCGATCCGCGAGGCCGGCGGCGACCACGTTCTTCGCCACGTAACGGGCCGCGTAGGCGGCGGAGCGGTCCACCTTCGACGGGTCCTTGCCCGAGAAGGCGCCGCCGCCGTGCCGGGCGGCTCCGCCGTAGGTGTCGACGATGATCTTGCGGCCGGTGAGCCCGGCGTCGCCGACGGGGCCGCCGATCACGAACTTCCCGGTCGGATTGACCATGAAGTCCTCGAGCAGCTCCTTCTCGGTGAAGAGCTCCTTGTACTCGGTGTGCAGCACGGGCTCCAGCACGTGCTCCCAGAGGTCGTTGCGGATCATCTGCTCCCCGGCCTCCTCGCGATGCTGAGTCGAGATCAGGACCTTGGCGATCTCCACCGGGCGGTCGTTCTCGTAGCGGACGGTGACCTGGGTCTTGCCGTCCGGGCCGAGATAGGGGATCACTCCCGCCTTGCGAACCTCGGCGAGCTGGCGGGCGAGCTGGTGCGCCACCTGGATCGGCATCGGCATCAGCGCCTTGGTCTCGCGGCTCGCGTAGCCGAACATCATTCCCTGGTCGCCCGCGCCGGCGGAGTCGAGCTCGTCGGAGCTGTCGCCCTCTCGCTGCTCGAGGCCCTTGTCGACCCCCTGCGCGATGTCGGCGGACTGCTCGTCGATCGCGCTCAGGACCGCGCAGGCCTTGTGATCGAAGCCGTAGCGGGGGTCGTCGTAGCCGATCTTGCGGATCGTCTCGCGGGCGATGGAGGGGATGTCGACGTAGGTCTTGGTCGTGATCTCACCCGAGACGACCACGAGCCCGGTGTTCACCAGGCACTCGCAGGCCACCCTGCCGTTTGGATCCTCGGTCATCACGGCGTCGAGGACGCCGTCGGAGATCTGGTCGCAGACCTTGTCCGGATGACCCTCGGTGACGGATTCGGAGGTGAACAGGAATTCGTTCTCTGAAAGCTTTTGCATGGTCCTTATCTCAGTGGTGGATGGCCAGGAAGAGCTGTGATTGAAGCTCCTCGTCGCTCCCTCTCACGGCTAGGCCGAGAGATTGAACGTGCGAGATGTCTTCGCTGAGGGAGGCATAGAGTGGATCTTCTGCCAGGCCGGCCTGCTGGGCCAACCCCAACACCTCATCGAGGTTGAGGAAGACTAGCGCCGAGACGTGGTCCGGGAGTCGATCCGTGGCCGCCTGGTACGCCCCGGTCCCGGCGAGGTTGTCGCCGCTCGATCGCACCTGGGCGATGCCCTCGGGCTGCGTGGAGATCACCAGCTTGCCGTCGAAGATCGCGTAGGAGAGGTCCACGCTGGGCGAGACCTGCACGGAGTGCACGGCGACGCCGTCGATCTCCTTGGACTGGAAGGACGGAACCTGCGGCCCCCGGGTGCCGACGGCACGCAGGATCGGCTGCTGGAGCGACGCCAGCGCGTCCCCGGCCTTCTGCTCATCGACGTCGTCGACGATCAGGCTCGCGTAGGGGACGCTGTTCGTCGGCTCCGCGACGAGCGCGGCCTGGCCGCCCAGCGCGGGCAGCAGGTCCTTGAGGGGATCGACGCCGGCCTGCTGTTGCAGATTCTGCGCGAGCGACCTCAGCGACCCGGCCAGGCCCTGCGCGCCGGCCCCAGCCGTCGCCAGTGCCTTGTTCAACGCCGGACCGAGATCGCCCACGCCGATGTAGGCGAGGGCCTGTGACCCCGCCTCGTCGGCGAGACCGGGCTCGAATTGCGGCAGGCTGGCGAAAACCGTTGGGCTCTTCTGCTCGAGCTTGGGATCGAGGTCGCTGACCAGGTTCACCTCGACCCCGTCGTCGCGAGCCCTCATGGACGCAGCCATGCCGGTGGAGGCGCCGTAGTCGACGAATGTGTTGAGCTGCGTTGCGCTGCCCTGGCTGCCCGCCAGCATCCGGCTGATGCCCGCCCGCGAGAGATAGAGCTCGGCGAGCCGGACGTGCGGCAGGGCTGCTCGAGCCGCATCCTGGTCAGAGCCCTCGAGTCTGGGCACCTGGCCCGACTGGGCGGCGAGTGCGGCGCGGACTGCCACCACATTGCCGAACAGGGCCTCGTCGCCGGAGCGGGCGGTGGCGAGCCCCGTCGGGTAGACGGTCACCGTGGCGCCACCGACCTTCGCCGCCTTGCCCTTGTTGCCGGGCGAGAGGCTGGCCAGGAACTGATCCGCCTTGCCGCTGTCCGCCACCCCGACGATGTAGGTCTCCGGAGTCGTCTGCTTGGGTCCGGGGACACCGAGAAGGGCGAGGTCATCCTTGGCCCAGGGCAGAACCTCGTGCCCGAGGTCGACCTGGCGGCCGGCGGGCGTCGCGAGGGCGCTCGTGTCGCTTTGGAGCAGCGCTGTGAAGTTCGGCAGCGCGTCGTGGAGGTCCCCCGCCAGATCCCACTGGTGGCTGTCGCTGTTCACCGTCACGTGCGCGTAGATCATCGCGTCCCTCGGCACGTAGGCGATGGTGTCGTTGGACGGCGCGCACTCCTTCGCTGCCGAGATCTCGCAGGGCACGCCGGGCACCGGCAGGAACTTGATGATCAGGTACAGGACCACGACGCCGGCGACGGCGAAGATCCTGATGCGCGTTCCACGCGAGCGCTTCGACCACCAGTAGGCCAGAGCGGCTCCCGCCTGTTTTGCCAAGCGCGAGGCGACCTGCGCCTTTTCGCGCAGCCAGTAGCCGATCGCGCGCAGGCGGGTGACCGTGCGGAATCGGAGATCGTCCGTCCCCTTGGGCTTGGACAGGTTTGGTGGTGAGATCTTCGGCTTTGGCAAGCTCGGCCTTGGCAGGCTGACGCGACGGCGAAAGCGCGCGCGCTTACGCTTCTTCCCCTCCGTGCTCTTGTCGCCGGTCTCCTCGGGGGCCTTCTTGCCCTCGGGATCACCCGCCTCATTAATCGGGTGGCTCCTTTCGGAGCCCCCTCGCATGTCACTCACGAACCGCCGGTTATACCCGGCCCGCGCGCTCCGCGCTCCGGTTCCGTCTCCCCTTCTTGGGGACGTAATCGATCACCAGCGGGACCCCCTGAAGGGAGTACGCGTCGCGCATTCGGTTCTCGAGATGGAAGGCCCAGTCACGGCTGATCAGCCGGCGGTCGTTCACCTGGATCGCGAATCGCGGCGGCCGCCTTCCCACCTGCGCCGCGTAGTAGAGGCGGAGCCTGCGGCCGTGGCGCTGCGGCGGCGGCCGGTCCCCGACCACGGTGGAGATGAACTTGTTGAGCTCCGGCGTCGGAATCCGCTCCCCGGATCGCTCGGCGAGGACGACCGCCTGCCGCAGGACGGCCCCGACGCCGCGACCGGTGAGCGCCGAGCAGGTCAGGACGGGAGGGCGGAGCCGGCTCTTCTGCTGGACGCGTGCGCGGGCGTCATCCAGATCGGTCCTCGAGGCATCCCACTTGTTGAGCGCGAGCACCGAGGCGCAACCGGAGCGCATGGCGAGCTCGGCGACCCGCAGGTCCTCCGAGGTGACGCCCTCAGTGGCGTCGCAGACGACGATCGCCGCGTCCGCGCGCTCGGCCGCTCGTTCGGAGCGAAGCTGCGCGTAGTAGTCGACCGTGCCCGCGACCTTGCCCCTGCGGCGGAGCCCCGCCGTGTCCACCAGGACGATCCGCTTGCCGCCGACATCCGCCTCGGTGTCCACCGGATCGCGGGTGGTCCCGGCAACCTCGCTGACGATCACACGCTCGGAGCCGAGCAGGGCATTGAGCATCGAGGACTTGCCGACGTTCGGCCGGCCGAGGATCGCGATTCGAGGCGGCTGGTCCTCGTCGTCCTCCACCCCCTCCACGGCGTGCCGCCGCAGCTCCTCCACCAGCCGGTCGAGCAGGTCGCCGGTTCCCAGTCCGTGTGAAGCGGAGACCGGGAGGGGCTCCCCCAAACCCAGTGAGTTCAACTCCGCCGTGAGCGCCTGATCCTCGACCCGGTCGATCTTGTTCGCGGCCACGACGACCGGGCGGCCGGAGCGGCGAAGGAGATCCGCCAGCTCAGCGTCTCCGGGCCCGAGGCCGGCCCTTGCGTCCACGACCAGCAGGACCATGTCCGCCTCTTCGATCGCCGCTCGCGCCTGGGATTGCACGGAGCGGGCGAGCTCGGCCGAGTCGGCTAGGTCCACCCCTCCGGTGTCGATCAGGTCGAGGCTGAGTCCGTTCCACTCGGTCTCGAGCGCCTTGCGGTCCCTCGTGACGCCCGGTTCCGCATCCGTGACCGCCTCGCGGCCGCCGGCGAGCCGGTTGACGAGCGTGCTCTTCCCCGCGTTTGGGAACCCGACGACCGCAACCGTCGGTCGAGGGCGCAGCGCGCGGGCATGTGGCTGTCCGGGTTGATCCGCCATCAGGCAATCGCCCTCTCGCGGGCGAGTGCCGCGATTCGCTCCACGACCTCGTCCGGCGAGAGATCGGTCGTATCGAGGTCAACCGAGTCGTCGGCGGCGCGAAGCGCCCCATGCTCGCGGCCGCGATCGCGGCGATCTCGGTCCTCGATCGCCCGACGCACCTCATCCACGGAGGTGCCCGTCTCGGCGGCGCGGCGCCGTGCGCGCTCCTCCTCGCTCGCCGTCAGGAAGACCTTCAGTGGCGAATCGGGGCTGACCACGGTCCCGATGTCGCGTCCCTCGGCAACGTAGTTGCCCGCGGCGATCAGCTCCCTCTGGCGCTTCACCATCGCCTGCCGCACCTGCGGATGCACCGAAACCTTGGATGCAGCGATCGTCACCTCCGGCGAGCGGATCCTCCCCTCGACCGGCTTCCCGTCGAGCTTCACGGTGTCCCCGTCGAATCCCACATCGAGATCCCAGGCCATCTCCCCCAGCCGCTCGCCGTCGTCGAGGTCAATGTGCCTGTCGAGTGCCGCCAGGGCCACGCACCGGTACATGGCCCCGGAGTCGAGGTAGGTGAACCCGAGCGCCCTGGCGACGCCTCGTGCCACGGTGGACTTGCCGGCCCCGGCGGGCCCGTCGATCGCGATCACCATGGGCGCAGCCTAGGGTTTTGCCTGCACGGGGCCTGGATATAGAGTGCCGCTTGCCGATGGAGAGCTGGAACCTCAACGAGATGACGGTCGAGCCGCGCCAGCCGCAGGTGCTCGACTCCGATTCCGAGGGCCGCGCGATCGTCATCAACCTGCCCAAGGGCGAGCAGCTCCAGGAGCACCAGGTCCACGAGCGCGCCTGGCTGCTGGTCATCGACGGGAACGTCGTCTTCACCACGCCCGACGGCAACAACGCCTCCGGCGGGCCCGGCCTCCTCGCGATCTTCGATCCGAAGGAGCGCCACGAGGTCGAGGCCGTCGAGGATTCCCGGATCCTGCTGGTGCTGTCCCCATGGCCCGGGGACGGGCACCCCTCCCAGCAGAACTCAGGCGAGTAGCGAGCGCAGGTCCCGCTCGAAGCGCGGGTAGCTGACCGCCACCGCCTCGAAGCCGTCGACCTCGACGCCCTCCTCGGAGGCAAGGCCCGCGATCGCGCCCACCATCGCGAGGCGGTGGTCTCCCCGGGCGTCGAGCCTGCCGCCGCGCAGCCCGTTCGTCCCGCGGACCATGAACCCGTCGGGCCGCGCCTCGATGTCGGCGCCGAGGCCGGAGAGGCCCTCGACCACGCCCGAGATCCGATCCGATTCCTTGGCCCTGAGCTCCTCGGCTCCGCTCACCACTGTCTCTCCGTCGGCGAAGCATGCGAGCAGGGCAAGGAGCGGGAGCTCGTCGATCGCGGCGGGGACATCCGCCGCGGTGATCTCGGTGCCGTGCAGCGGCGCGTTGCGCACATGCAGGGTCGCGATCGGCTCCGGACCGGGCTCGCGGATCTCGTGCACGGTCATCGCTCTCCCCTCCTCGTGCGCCGCGCCCATCTCGACCCCCATCCGGGAGAGGATCGAAAGCATCCCGATCCGGTTGCGATTGATGCCGACCTCCCGGAGGCCGACCTCGCTGCCCGGGATCAGCAGCGCCCCGGCGATGAAGAAGGCGGCCGAGGAGAAGTCACCCGGCACCGGCACGTCGCCCGCCTCCAGGCGCTCAGCCGGCGACACGATCAGCGCGTCCCCCTCCCGGCGGATCGAAGCGCCCATTGCGGCGAGCATCCGCTCGGTGTGGTCGCGAGTCCAGAGCGGCTCCTGGATCGTGGTCTCGCCCTCGGCCAGCAACCCGGCGAGCAGCAGGCAGGACTTGACCTGGGCGCTGGCAACCGGCATCTCGTAGTCGATGCCGTGGAGCCGCGCGCCCCGCAGCCGAAGTGGCGGCAGGCGCCCGTCGCGGCAGTCCACGCCCGCTCCCATCCGGCTCAGTGGCTCGGCGATCCGATCCACCGGGCGGCGCCGGATCGAATCGTCGCCGTCGAGGGTCCATTCGCCATCGGGCTGTCCGGCGAGCCACCCCGGCATGATGCGCAGCAGCGTCCCGGCGTTGCCCACGTCGATCTCGGCGGGGCGCGCACCGCGGAGGCCCACTCCCTCGATCTCTACGAAGAACCCGCCGTAGTCGTCGGGCTCGCCCTCGCGGACCTCCGCCCCGACGGCCTCGACCGCTCGCAGCGTCGCCCGGGTGTCCTCGGAGTCGAGGTAGCCAGTGACCCTCGTCGGGCCGTCGGCCATCGCGCCGATCAGAGCCGCGCGGTGGGTGACCGACTTGTCGGGAGGCGGCCGCAGCTCGCCGCGAAGTGGCCCGGTCGGCTCGAACCGCGTCATTCGGCCCGGGATACGTCGTGGCCGAGGTCCCGAACGAGCTTCTCGGCGCGGGTCGCCTCGTCCTCCCCGGCGATGTAGAGCGAGATCGCCCCGGAGGTCATGTCGGCCGCCGGGTAGAGGGCCATGTCCTCGATGTTGACGCCCGCCCGTCCCAGCTCCAGCGCGATCTCGGCGACGATCCCCGGGCGGTTCGGAACACGGACGCGGAGCTCGTGAAGCGGCCCGCCGGCGATCTCGGTCTCGATCAGCTCACGACGGCGGCTACCCGCCTCTGCGTGCCATTCGGTCACGGCCTCAGGCTCGCCGGACCGAATCAGCTCGGCCGCCTCGCTGAGCCTGGCGACGGCGGCGTCGATCTCGGCTGCGACGGCCTCGCGGTTCCCGGTGAAGATGTCACCCCAGATCGCCGGGTTGGCGCCCGCCACCCGCGTTGCGTCGCGAAAGCTCGGGCCGACCTCGGGCAGGTGCTCGGACTCCTCGCTGAGCGCGGTCGCGGCCTGGGTCACGAGCACGTTCGCCACCACATGCGGCAGGTGGCTGATCGTCGCCATCAGCCGGTCGTGGGTATCGGCCTCGATCGCCTGGGGGCGCGCCCCGATGTCGGCGATCGCGCGCTGAACGCGGTCGTAGAGCATTCCCTGTGTGGTCGAGGTCGGCGTCAGATACCAGCGGGCGCCCTCGAAGAGGTCGGCGCGCGCGCCCTCGACTCCCGAGGTCTCCGCCCCCGCGAGCGGATGGCCGCCGACGAAGCGGCTGTCCGATCCCAGAGCGGCGATCACGTCACGCTTCACGGAGCCCACGTCAGTGACCGCGCACTCGTCCCCCGCGGCCTCGAGCGCCTCGGCGGCGAGGCCCGGAAGCGCCATGACCGGAGCGGCGCAGAAGACCAGCTCGGCGCCCTCCACCGCGCCTGCGACCGAGTCGTGCGCCGAGTCGATCGCACCGAGCTCCATCGCCCGGTCGATCAGCTCGCGGTCGGGATCGAACCCGGCGACCTCGGCATCGAGTCTGGCGCGGGCGGCGAGACCGATCGAACCCCCGATCAGCCCCACGCCGAGGACGGCGATCTTCATGGCCAGAACCTAGGTCAGCCGGCTTCGCGGCGCTTTCGCACCGCGGAGGCGAGCCGGTCCAGGGTCAGCACGGTCGTGTCCCAGTCCATACAGGCGTCGGTGATCGACTGGCCGTAGATCAGGTCGCCATCGGATTCGAGGTCCTGCCGGCCCGCCACCAGGAACGACTCCATCATCACGCCGACGATCGCGCCGTTCCCAGCCGCGATCTGGTCCGCGATCTCGCTGACCACCTGCGGCTGGCGCTCGTGGTCCTTGCCGCTGTTGTCGTGGGAGGCATCGATGATGATCCGCTCCTGCAGCCCCGCGTCGCCGAGCTGTTCGAGCGCTCCCCCGACGCTGTCGGCGTCGTAGTTCGGCGCCCCCTTCCCGCCGCGCAGGATCACGTGACAGTCGGGATTGCCCTCCGTGTAGAGGATCGCCGGGGTTCCGCTGACGTCCACGCCCGCGAAGGCGTGAGGCCCGGCCGCCGCCCGGACGGCGTCCACGGCCAGCTTGACGCTGCCGGCGGTGCCGTTCTTGAAGCCGACGGGCATGGAGAGGCCGGAGGCGAGCTGGCGGTGGATCTGACTCTCAGTGGTGCGGGCACCGATCGCCCCCCAGGACACCACGTCGGAGATGTACTGCGGCGTGATCGGGTCGAGGAACTCACAGCCGACCGCCAGACCGAGATCGGTGACCTCGAGCAGGAGCCGGCGGGCCGTGTGAAGCCCCTGGTTGACGTCCCTCGAATCGTCCAGGTGCGGGTCGTTGATCAGCCCCTTCCAGCCCGTGGTCGTGCGTGGCTTCTCGAAGTAGGTGCGCATCGCGATGCAGAGGTCCCCTCGAAGGTCCTCGGCCCGCGCGCTGAGGCGCTGCGCGTAATCCATTGCCGCCTCTGGGTCGTGAACGCTGCACGGTCCGACGACGACGAGCAGGCGATCGTCCTCGCGGTCCAATACCGACTTGACCTCGTCACGATGGCCCAGGACCGCGTCCTCTCGCTTGGGCCCGAGCGGCTGGTCCTCGAGGATCTCCGCCGGAGAGACCAGCTCGACGACACGCTCGATCCGCTGGTCGCGGACGCGGTCCGACTGCTGTCGCGGTAGCTCCTTCATCTCGAAATTCATCCTGAAGCCTCTTCTTTCTACTGGTCTGGCGATGGTCCTTGAGGGATGGATCATTCGTTCGCGGCATTTCGGGTAGCCGTTGACCCTGGAGGCGGCGCCCGGCGAGTGGTGCTTCTGCGTCAGCGGCTAATGGCAGCCGCGGGCCGGACGCCTAGGTAAATCGCCAAAAGTAGAAATACGCGCGCGAAGGAACCGCTGGACGGCTCGTGGGCGAAGCGATGTGCGCGCCGTGCTGCATTGCGGACATTGAAGCAGACGGCCTTGTGAATGGCGAACGATTCAGCCCGCGATCTCGCCCATCGCGGCGAGGAAGCGCTCGTTCTCGGCGCGTGTCCCGTAGGTAACCCGCAGGCAGCCCGGTCCGCCGAGCGGCGTACCCGGCCTGACCGCAACCCCGGCCTTCGTGAGGGACTCAACGACCTCGCCCTCTTCCAGGTCTCCCAGCTCGATCCAGGCGAAGTTGGTCTGGGACTCGGCGGTCTCGAAGCCCAGCTCGTGCAGGGCGCCCTCGACGAAGATCCGCTCGATCAGGTTCCTCTCGACGCGGTCGGCGACGTCGTCCTGGTGGCGGATTGCCTCGACGGCGGCGGCCTGGGCAAGCGTGTTGACGCTGAAGGGCTGGCGGACCGCGTCGACGGCGGCCCTGAACTGCGGCGAGCAGAGCGCGTAGCCTACCCGCAGGCCGGCGAGCCCGTGGCACTTGCTGAAGGTCCGGAGCAGGACGACATTGGGGTGCTTGGCGAGGAGATCGAGCGTCGCGTCCGGGTCGTCGCTGGTCTGGTACTCGATGTAGGCCTCGTCGATGATGATCGTCGTCCGCGAGGGGACGCTCTCGATGAAGGCCCCGATGCGCTCGGCCGGCAGATGGGTACCCGTCGGGTTGTTCGGATTGCAGACGATCAGCAGCTGCGTGGCGGCGGTGACCTCCTCGAGCATCGCGTCGAGGTCATGAACGTAGCCATTCGCCAGTGGCACCTGGATCTCCCGCGCCCCGGAGAGGGCCGGCAGGTGCGGGTACATAGAGAATGACGGCCAGGCGTAGAGGATCTCGTCGTCGGGCTCGCACAGGGCGAGGGCCGCGGCGAGAAGGATCTCGCAGGAGCCGTTCGAGACCGCGATGCGGGCCGGGTCGGTCTCGTGATGGTCCGCGATCGCGCGGCGCAGCGCCCGAGCCTCTGGATCCGGGTAGCGGTTGACGTCAGCGGCCGCGCGGGAGATCGCCTGCACCACGTCCGGATGGGGTGGGAACGGGGACTCGTTGGAGGCGAGCTTCACCGCGTCGGCGGTCTCCGCCTTGGCCTTGGCATCGTCGAGCGACGTTCCCGGCTCGTAATGCGGGATCCGCGAGAGCTTTTCGGAGAAGGTCACGGTCATCGGGGTCACATTGTTACGGGACGCCGCAACCGGACGGCGGGTTCCCCGGTGCGTGGGTGGATCTTCTCGGCCCCGTCCGGCCGCCAGCCGTTCCTCTCATAGAAGGCGATCGCTCGGCTGTTCTCCTTGAAGGTCCAGAGGACGGCCTCCGTATAGGGGAGCCCGGACAGGCGCTCCACCGCCGCCTCCATCAGGGCGTTGCCCACTCCTTGGCGCCAGTGCTCCGGGTCGACATACATCGCGACCAGCTCGGCCGCCTTCGGGCCGAGATCGGACTCGAGAGAGGGCGCGGCCACGTAGGCGTAGCCAGCGAACGCACCGTCGATCTCCGCGACGTAGGTGAACGCATCGTCGACCGGGCGCCGCAGGCCTACTCCGATCTCGTGATGCCAGCGGTCGACCGGGAGGTCGGCCAGCCGGTCCGGCGTGACGATGCCCGCGTAGCCGCTGCGCCAACCCGCCACCGTGACCGAGACGATCGCCTCGGTGTCGTCCGGCGTCGCTTCGCGGACCTGCAGGGCTACTGCGCCGCCTTGAGGTCGGAGCGAAGCTCCTGAGCCTCGCCGAGGTACGCGTGGGTCGGAGTGTGGTCCGCCGGCCCGTAGTAGTGCAGCAGGACGCGGATCACCGAACGCATCGCGTTCGGTACGTCGATCTCCCGTGCGCAGAGCAGCGGGACGGCGTCGAGACCCAGGTTGCGGGCGGCCACCGCCGGGAACTCGGCATTCAGGTCATGGGTCGAGGTGAAGATGCAGCTCACCATCTGCTCGACGGCCAGGTCGTTGCGAGACATCAGCTCACGCATCAACTCCTCGGTCGCCGAGACGATCGTGTCGGGGTTGTTGCTGGGCGCCTTGGTCGCGCCGCGCACGGCCCAGAGTCGGAGGTCATCGCTCATGGCGCGGAATCTTCCCAGAGCGCGGCGACCTCCTCCTCCCCGAGGCGTCGGGCCCCGCCGCGCTCGAGGTCCGCGAGCTCCAGCGAACCGATCCGGATTCGTCTCAGCGCCTCTGCCTCGTTGCCTACAGCCTCTGCCATCCGGCGCACCTGCCGCTTGCGCCCCTCGCGGATCGTCACCTCGATCTCTCGCTCGCCACGGCGCTTGACCTCCGCCGGCGCCGTCGGCCCGTCCTCGAGCCGGACACCGCGGCGCAGCTGCTCCAGATCGCTGTCCGACGGCGGGTGGGATAGCCGGACCCGATACGTCTTCGGCACTCCGTAGCGGGGATGGGTGAGGCGGTTGGCGAGCTCCCCGTCGTTGGTGAGCAGAATCAGCCCGGTCGAGTCCGCGTCCAGCCGGCCGACCGGATAGAGCCGGCGATCGGAGTCGACCAGCTCGGTGATCGCCTTCCGCGGTCCCGGCTCGCGAGCGGTCGAGACCACGCCCGCCGGCTTGTTGACCGCCCAGACCTCGCGCGGCTCCGGCTCCGCGGGCTCGCCATTGACGCGGACGTCCGAGCCCTCCCCGACGTCACGCGCCGGGTCGGTCATGACTTCACCGTCGACCGTCACCTTGCCGGCGGCGATCAAAACCTCGGCGGCGCGACGTGACGCGACGCCCGAATGGGCCAGGTACTTGACGAGCCTCACGCCGGCATTGTCGCCGGGGCGCTCAGCAGTCGCCGAGCTTGGTCAGATCCGCGCGGTAGATGTTCATGTCGGCGCGGTTCCAGTCCTGGTGCGTCTGGCCGCGAAAGCGTGGGTCGAGCTCCTTGTAGAAGGGCGAGGAGAGGCTCTCGTTGTGTCCGATCACGTTGGAGACCGGGATCCCGAAGCGGCAGCGCAACCATTGCGTGAACTGCAGCGAGCCGTTGAGCTGCGCAGGCCGGTTGAGGATGTCCTGGTCGGAGAAGCCGACGTGCTCGATGCCTATCGCGGTGTAGTTGAGGCCGACGACATGGCGGCATCGGATCGTGGGCGGGACGAACTTGTAGACGGCGCCCGAGGCAGCCACGGCGAAGTGCGAGCAGACATTCGGCAGCTCGTGGAACTCGACATCGGGCTGGTCGGTCCTGAAGGTGTTGAAGATCGCGCTGATGCTGCCCGCCGCGGCGTAATGCTCGACGATCAGCTGCGGGTTGTTGAGCCGCCACTTGTACTGGCCGTAGTGATGCTTCGAGTAGGCGGCCATCTCCCGCTTCCGCTTCTTGGGATACGGGATCAGCATCTTGTGGATCGGCGGCTTGGTCACCGCGGACGTCGTCGCCGCGGGCTGAGCACCCGCCCCCGAGCTGGCGCCCGCGCCGATCGCGGCGGCAACGGCGACAACGGCAGCGATCAAACGGGTCATCTCAGCGTCCCTCCGCGACTGTCAGCGCGGCGCGCGCCTGCCGTTCCGCCGTGCCGCCGGTGATCTTGCCCGGCGGCATCTCGACCACGAAGGCCGCGCTGCCCGGAAAGACGTGCATCTCCCAGGTGATCGCCGTGCCGTGCAGGCCCTTGCCCATGCAGCTCGTTCGCATGCCGACCAGCTTTGCGTACTCGGCTGCGATCGGCGGTCTCCCCCGGCAGGCGAGCACCGCGCCCCAGGGCTGGTGGTACCAGATCGAAAGATCGGGCTGAATTCGCCGTACGAATGCCATCACGGCCTTCGTCTCCGGCTCGGAGGCCGGCCTGGGGCCGGGGTAATAGCCGTTGGAATGTGGGACGTCGTCTCGCCATCGGAAGGGGAAATTGCGGTTCAGGTCCACCCCGTGCGCGTTCTTGCGCGTGTGCGCCCGCAACCCATCGGGGTTAACCGTCGTGATCAGCCAGAGTTGCGTGCCCTCTACGGTGTGCGCGATGCGCGGAACCGCCTGGACGATTCGCACGCCGGCGTGCTCATCGCCGTGGATGACGCCGACGACCAGGGCGACGCGATCGGATGTCGCGTCCCCGTAGCGGGTCGCGACGATCGGCTTCCCTCGGGCCGAGCGGCCGATCACCTCCCGCGCCGGCGCCGTGTCGTCGCTGTCCGCACGGGCGCTGGCGATCGTGCCGATCCCCGGGCCGTGAGACGGCTCCAGCGCCACGGCCAACGCGATCGCAATCGCCGCAACGGCTGCCGCAACCACCAGGCCGGCGCGCCTCACTCGACCCTCTGCTCACCCGCCTTGAGCAGGCGCTCGCGCAGCTCGCGCTCGTCCTCCGGTGTCGGATCGAACTGCGCCGCATCTGGCAGGGCGTCGAGGCCCGACAGGCCGAAGAGCTTCTCGAACAGCGGTGTTGTCCCGTAGGTGACCGCGCCGAACTGGGTCCGTCCCCGCTCCTCGATCATCCCCCGCTCGGTCAGGCTCGCGACCGCGGAGTCCGAAGAGACACCGCGGATGCGGGCCACCTCTGGGCGCGAGACGGGCTGCAGGTAGGCAACGATGGCGAGCACCTCGGCCTGGGCCTGGGTGAGCGGAGGGGTTCGGGGCTTGGCGAGGAGGCGCCGGGCGGCGTCCTCGGCCTCCGGCGCCGCCGCAAGCGCGAAGCCGCCGGCAATGCGCCGGAGCTGCACCCCCCGGCCGTCTTCCTTCAGGCGCTCATCGAGCTCGTCGATCGCCTCCGCGACCGCATCCTCGTCCACCTCTATCGCCTCGGCCAGCTCGGCGGCCGAGACGGGGTCCGGAGAGAGGAAGAGGAGAGCCTCGATCGTCTGCCCCAGTCCGTCGGCCCTCATTGCGAGTGCACCTCAATGCGCCCGAAGGTCTCCTTCTGCGTCCAGGTCGCCTCGCCGCGGCGGTAGAGCTCGAGCAGGGCGAACAGGGTCACCGCCTGAGTGAAGCGATCCTCCTTGCCGAAGGCCTCGTCGAAGTCGAGCGTCTTGCTGGAGCGCAGCAGGTCCCTGACTACTCCGAGCCTCCGCTGCAGCGTGACGGTAGTGCGGATGTGGCGGGTGTCGGGCGGGGGTGGGATCGTGAGCAGATCGCCAAGGGCGACGCCGACGCGGTCAGGCTCGTACGCCTTGGTCGCCGCGTCGAGGGCGGCGCGGCGGAGCTCGGCCGGGAGGGGCGCCGAGCGGTACATGACGCCGCCCTCGCGCTCGAGCCGCTCGTGGAGCATCGTTGCGGCCTCGCTGTAGCGGCGGTACTCGAGCATCCGCGCCAGCAGCTCGTCGGCGGCCTCCTGGGGTCCGAGCTCATCCGCGCCCTCCTCGCTGGGCAGGAGCAGCCGCGACTTGAGCTCGCAGAGCGCCGCGATCAGGACCAGGAACTCCGTGACGGCCTCCAGGTCCAGGTCGACCTCCTCGTCCTCGCCCATGTGATCGACGTAGGCGACGACGATCTCCCCCAGCGGCACCTCGGCCAGGGAGATCTCCTCGCGGAGAAGCACCGCGAGCAGCAGGTCGAACGGGCCCTGGAAGACGTCCAGGTCGAGATCGAGCTCGGCGACCGAGGTCACGCGCCCACGATAGAGGGAGCCTCGGCTACAGCGTCTCGGCTAGTCGGCTCGACTACTCGGAGACCCCCTACTCCATGCCGACTCAAACAGCCTGAGGCGCTGCGGTCACCTCCGATAGTTGGATTAGGCGGGTCCGACGCCGATCGCCGAGCGCACCTCGGCGAGCGTTTCGGCAGCCATCGCGCGCGCCTTCTCGGCGCCGGCGCCCAGCGCACCCTCCAGCGCCTCCTCATCAGGGCGCAGCTGCTCGTAGCGCTCCCGCACCGGCGCGAGGAACTCGACGACCGCCTCCGCGACCGCGCCCTTGAAGTCCCCATAGCCGGAGCCTTCGAACTCCCTCTCGACCTCATCCTCCTCAGTGCCTCGCGCCACGGCCAGGATCTGGATCAGGTTCTCGATCCCGTCCTTGCCGTCACCCCGCTTCACCTCCGAGCCCGAGTCGGTCACTGCGCCCTTGATCTTCTTCGTCACGGTCTTCGGGTCGTCGAGCACCAGGACGGTGCCCGCCTCGGTGCCACCGGTCGTCGACATCTTGTTCGTGGGTTCCTGCAGGTCCATGATCCGGGCGCCGACCTCGGGGATTCGGTGCTCGGGCTCGACGAAGATCGGCCCGAAGCGCTCGTTGAAGCGGCGGGCGATCTCCCGCATCAGCTCGATGTGCTGGCGCTGGTCCTCGCCGACCGGCACCTCCTCGGCCTTGTAGGCGAGCACGTCCGCCGCCTGGAGCACCGGATAGAAGAAGAGCCCCGCGGAGACCAGCTCACGCTGCTTCGCTGACTTCTCCTTGAACTGGGTCATCCGGTTGAGATCGCCGTGGGCGGTGAGAGCCGACAGGTACCAGGTGAGCTCGCTGTGCTCGCGGACGTCGGACTGGCGAAAGAGGACGCAGCGCTCCGGGTCTAGCCCGGCCGCGAGCAGGATCGCCGTCGTGTCGTAGACGCTCTCTCGGAGGGTCGCCGGGTCCCAGGGCACGGTGAGGGCGTGGAGGTCGACGATGCAGTAGATCGCCGGGTCTCCGCGGTCCTGGCCCTCGACGTACTGCCGGATCGCTCCGATGTAGTTGCCGAGGTGCTTCGAGCCGGTCGGCTGTATGCCGCTGAAGATGCGCACGGGCGCGGACTATAGGAAGTGCTCAGACGGCCTGGCCGGTCCAGGGGCCGAGCCCGCCGATCCTCTCGGGCGTGGTCCTGATCACGTATCCGGGCGGCGGATCGTCCATCGGGGGGAACTTCACGTCCGGGCCCATATAGACATGCGCGAGCCTCTGGAGGAGCTCGGGGGCTCCACCCTCCTGGATCCGGGCGAGACCGCGGATCACGATGTACTCGCGGAGCCCCAGTTCATCGTGGTCGTCGGCCCCCTCCATGGAGATGACGACCCGTGGGTCTCGCTCCACGTTCTTCACCTTCTGGTTGCGAGGCAGGTGGCCGCTGACGATCTCATCGCCGTCAAGCCCGACCCAGATGCAGGTCACCTGGGGTGTGCCATCGGGGTTGATGGTGGCGAAGTGCGCCAGCCGCCCAGATTCGATGATCACCCGCGCCTCGGGAGGAAGGTTCGGCATGCGTGCAGCTTATGCGGGCTCGGCGACGGGCTCGCTCTCCGGCTCGGGCTCGCGCCTGGGAGTCCCGTCCAGGTGGTCCGGGCAGTGGGCGCATTCGCCTGCCGTGGCGGCGCCCGGTGCGTCGTACTCGGTCTCGCGGCGCGGATTGCGCAGGCCGATTCCGGCGATCACGCCGCCGATGATCATCAGGATGCCGCCCACGGCCACGCCCTCATGGAAGGCCTGCGTTGAGGCATCGGTGACTGCGTGATCGACGGTTGCGGCCTCGACGGCCGCCAGGTCAGCTGTGTCGGCGGCGCCGAGTGGCTTGTTTTTGGCGTCGCTGACAGATCGCTCCGCCTGCGGCGAAAGCTGCTTGCCGGCCAGGTTGGAGTCGATCGTCGTGGTGAACTTGCCCGCGATCAGCGCGCCCAGGATCGCGATCGCCAGCAGGCCCGCGACGCGCGAGACGCCGTTATTGATCCCGGAGGCGATCCCCACATGGCGCTCCTCGACCGAGTTGAGCGCGGTCGCGGTCAGCGGCGCGACGGTGGCCGACAGGCCGACTCCGAAGACCAGAATCGCCGGCAGGACCTCCGTCAGGTAGTTGGGGTCGGAGCCCACCCTCATCAGCATCAGGAGCCCGATCCCGCCGACGACGGGACCGATCGACATCGGCACGCGCGGGCCGATCCCGGTGGACATCTTCCCGAAGCGAGGCGAGAGAACGAACATGACGACCGAGACCGGTGTGGTCGCGAGGCCGGCGCCGATCGGGGAGTAACCGGCGGTCTGCTGCAAGAAGAGTGTGATGAAGAAGAACGCACCGAACAGGCCCGCGTAGACGACGAGCGTCTCGATGTTGGTGATCGCGAAGTTCCGGACCTTGAAGAGGCTCAGATCGAGCATCGCGTGCCGGTAGCGGGATTCCCAGAGGATGAAGAGGGCGAAGATCACCACCCCCGCGATCAGTGAGACGAACACCATCGGATCACCCCACCCGTGGGCCGGCTGCTGGATGAGGGCGAACACGGGCAGTCCGAGACCGACCGCGGACAGCCCGATCCCAAGCCAGTCGATCCGACGGTCCGCCTCGGGATCGACGCTCTCACGAACATTGCGGTGCGCGATCCACATCGTCAGCGCGATCAGGGGGACGTTGACGAGGAAGATCGCCCGCCAGGAGAAGGCCTCGATGAGGGCGCCGCCGCCGACCGGCCCGACCACCGTTGCAATCCCGGTCCAGGCGGTCCAGGTACCGACCGCCTTACCTCTCTCGGCGCCCTCGAAGGAGGCGGCGAGGATCGCGAGCGATCCTGGAACGAGCAGCGCGCCCGCGAACCCCTGCAGTGCGCGCGCGCCGATCAGCACCCCACTGCTCGGGGCGATGCCACAGAGGATCGAAGTGACCCCGAAGAGACCGAGCCCTAGGATGAAGATCCGGCGCCGGCCGAACTGGTCGCCGAGCGAGCCGCCGACCAGCAACAGGGAAACCAACCCGAGCAGGTAGGCCTCGACGACCCACTGCTGGTCGGCCAGGCCGGTGCCGAGGTCATCGCTGATCGCGGGGAGCGCGACGTTGACCACCGTTGCGTCAAGGAAGACGACGACCGATCCCAGGATCGTCGCGATGATCGTCATGCGCAGACGTCGATCGTCGGACAAGGCCCACGCGAGTCTACGCGGGCGATTCATCCGGCAGCCTGGCTTGAACGCCGTCCCCCGAGGCGCAACACTGCGGCGGACGGTGCGGGGAAGAACGTTGTTCATCGCCATCGCGTCCCTCCTCCTGGCCGCGGCGCCGGCCGGGGTGAGCGCGGCTACGCGGGTCGGCCACCGGGGCCGCAGGCCCGACGACCAGCCACCCGCCAAAGTTCAGTTGCCCACCGGATGCACTCACGGCGGGTCGGATTTCGTCACCAACGGTCCCCGCGGCCGGAAGCGAATCGCGATCGGCTTCGACGACGGCCCGAGCGATTACACGCCGCAGGTCCTGCGCGTCCTGCGGCGGTTCGACTCACACGCCACCTTCTTCGAGATCGGACAGGAGACGTCGGGGCGCGCCGCGATCATGAAGAAGGTCCTCCGTCAGGGCAACGAGATCGGCAACCACTCGCTCCATCACGAGCTCGACCCGTCCTCCGCCTCGATCCACGAGACCGACCGCCTGATCCGCAACGCCACCGGATTCCGGCCGTGCGACTTCCGCCCGCCGGACGGAGTCGTCAACAGCGCCCTGATCTCGCGCGCCCATGCCGAGCACCTGGTCACGGTCAACTGGGATGTCGATCCGCGGGACTGGGCCGACCCTGGGGTGAGTGCGATCGCTTCGAACGTGATCACCAACGCCCACAATGGCTCGATCGTCGTCATGCACGACGGAGGCGGCGATCGCAGCCAGACCGTCGCCGCGCTGCCGGCCATCCTCAGTCACTTCCGCCGTCGCGGCTACGAGTTCGTCACCGTGGCCGAGCTGCTCGGCCACCATTTCCTCTACCCACCGACTCCCTAGTCAGGTGGCCGGGCAGGAGCGTTTCCCCAGGCGGGTCGAGCCGATGCTGGCGAAACCCGGCGACGTCCCCGAGTCGGATTCGGAGGAGTGGGCCTACGAGATCAAGTGGGACGGGATCCGCGCGCTCGGCTTCGTGAACCGGGGGCGCTGGTCCATGCTCAGCCGGCGCCAGGAGGACGTGACTCCCCGCTATCCGGAGCTGAAGGGCATCGCGGACGCCCTGGCCGGCCACGCCGCAGTCCTGGATGGTGAGGTCGTGGCCCTGGACTCCGAGGGCCGCCCTCGGTTCCAGCTGATCCAGAGCAGGATGGGGCTCACCTCTCCCACGGCGGTGCAGGCGAAGATGAAGCGGCAACCGGTCGATTACGTGATCTTCGACCTGCTCCACCTGGACGGCGAGTCCACCCGGGAGCTGCCGTACATCGAGCGCCGCGAGCTGCTCGAGGGCCTCGGGCTTGACGGCCCGCGCTGGCGGGTCCCGCGGTACCGGCTCGACGGCGGTGCTGACCTGCTCGAGGCCGCGCGCCGGCAGGGTCTGGAGGGAATCGTCTCCAAGCGCATCCACAGCCCGTACCGGCCCGGCAAGCGCACGGGCGAATGGACCAAGACGAGGGTCTGGAAGCGGCAGGAGTTCGTGATCGGCGGCTACATCCCTGGCGAAGGCAGCCGCGCCAGGCGGGTCGGATCCGTACTGGTCGGCTACTACGACAAGCGACGCTCGGAGCTGCGCAAGGGCCAGAAGCAGGTGCTGCATTTCGCCGGCGGAGTGGGCTCGGGCCTCAAGGAGAGCGACCTCGAATACCTGACGAACGAGCTGCGGATACGGGAGCGCCCCGAGAGCCCGTTCGACGCCGGCCACCCGACCGGCCCGAAGGCGCGCCACGCGGTCTGGTGCAAGCCCGAGCTCGTGTGCGAGGCCTCCTGGACCGAGTGGACGAACCAGGGAACGCTCCGCCAGCCCGCTTTCAAGGGAATGCGGGACGACAAGGACCCTCGCGAGGTCGTCAAGGAGTTCTAGACCGATGAATTTCGCGCGTGGGCCGGGTCACTACGGTCGTGAGACGCAAGAGAGCGCCCGATTGCCGGCGCCTGCCCAGGGGTAATCTCCGCTATGTCGAAGGATTCGGATCGAGGTGATTGAGCATGGCTAGGGCCATATGGAGTGGATCGATCAGCTTCGGGCTGCTGAACGTGCCCGTGAAGCTCTACAGCGCGGTCTCCAAGCAGACCGTGCGCTTCCGCGAGCTTCGTGAGGGCGATGGTTCCCGCGTGAAGCACAAGCGCGTGGCCGAGTCCGATGGCAAGGAGGTCCCCTACGAGAAGATCGTCAAGGGCTACGAGTACGCCCCTGACCAGTACGTGGTGCTGAGTCGCGACGAGCTCACGGAGCTCGAGCCGCAGCGGAGCCGCGCGATCGAGATCCAGGACTTCGTCGACCTCGACGACATCGATCCCATCTACTTCGAGCAGCCCTACTACCTCGGGCCCGACAAGGGCGCCGAGCGTGCGTACGCGCTGCTCGTCCAGGCGATGAAGGACGCGCGCAAGGTCGCCGTAGCGCGGTTCGTGCTCCGCAACAAGGAGCACCTGGCGGCGATCCGGCCGATGGACGACGTCCTCACCCTGACCACCATGCGGTTCCACGACGAGGTCACCTCTCCGAAGGACCTCGATGAGGTCTTCGAGGACGCCAAGCCGAAGAAGCCCGAGCAGAAAGAGCTCGCGATGGCCAAGCAGCTCATCGAGTCCCTGACCAGCGACTTCAAGCCGAACAGCTATCGCGACGAGTACCGCGAGGAGCTGCTCGACCTGCTCGAGAGCAAGGCCGCCGGCAAGGAGGTCGTGAGTGCGCCGACCGAGGAGCCGAAGCCGACCAAAGCCCCGGACCTGATGGCCGCCCTCGAGGAGAGCCTTGCGGCGGTCAAGGGCGAGGAGAGCGCAACGGACGGCAAGGCATCGAAGCCGAAGGCCAAGAAGTCCTCCTCGCGCTCCAAGAGCTCGTCGAAGTCCAAGAGCTCGTCGAGCTCGAACGGGCGCAAGAGCACCCGCAAGAAGACGAAGGCCAAGGCCTAGCGGCCGAGGTTGCCGGCCAAGGTCAAGAAGCGGGACCAGGAGGTCACGGTCGGCAACCGCCGGCTCAAGTTGACCAACCTGGACAAGGTTCTCTACCCGAAGACCAAGACGACCAAGGCGCAGGTGATCGACTACTACGCCCGGGTCGCTGACCTGATCCTGCCCCACCTGAAGGGGCGTCCACTGACGCTTCGCCGCTTCCCCGAGGGCGTCGGCAAGCCGCAGACCTCGTTCTTCGAGAAGAACTGCCCGAAGCACCGCCCCGACTGGGTGAAGACCACGCCGATCTATGTCGATCGCCGGGCCGGTGAGATCGACTTCTGCCTCTGCGAGAACCGTCCCACCCTGGTCTGGATGGCACAGCTGGCTGCTCTGGAGCTGCACCCCTCGCTCTCGAAGTCGGGGCGCATGGAGCAGCCGACGGTGCTCGCGTTCGACCTCGACCCGGGCGCCCCGGCGGGCCTCACCGAGTGCTGCAAGGTCGCATTGCGGGTCCGCAAGCTCTTCGGCGCCTTCGGGCTGGAGGGCTTCCCGAAGGTCTCGGGTGGAAAGGGCCTTCAGGTCTACTTCCCGCTGAACACGAAGGTGACCTACGAACAGACGAGCCCGTTCGCGAAGGCCGTCGCCCAGCTGCTCGAGAAGGAGACGCCGAAGGAGGTCGTCTCGAAGATGGCGAAGGCCGACCGCCGCGGCAAGGTCTTCGTCGACTGGAGCCAGAACCATCAGAAGAAGACGACGATCGCCGTCTATTCGTTGCGGGCGCGGGAGTACCCCACGGCATCCATCCCTCTGCAGTGGCGCGAGGTCGAGCGCACCGCCAAGGGCGGCGACCCGGACAAACTCCGCTTCGAGATCCCCGCCGCGATCAAGCGCATCGAGAAGGAGGGCGACCTGTTCGAGCCCGTCCTCTCCACCAGGCAGAAGCTGCCCGATCTCGGCGAACTCGAGATCGACTAGACCTCGCCTGATTGCCCTCCGGTCGCCGTGAGAGGCTGACCGGCGTGCGCCCTCTCGATCCGGGCGCGAGGCAACTACAAGGAGGGATTCATGGCGTACTTGAAGACAGGGGCCGCGCGCTGGGTCGTGCCGGCCGCCCTGGCCGCGGTACTGGCGGCGGCCCTGCTGGTCACGCCGGTGATCGGGGCGAGCAGCGGCGTCACGGCCAAGAAGATGAACAAGACGATCGCCAAGAAGACGAACGTCACGGTGCTCAACATCCCCGGGGCTCCGAACCTGAGCACGTCGCAGACTGTGTTGGGGACCATGAGCCTCGGCCAGGGCAGCTACGACCTGAGCACCACGTTCGACGTGAGGCAGAACGCGGTGGGCGCCAACATCCAGTGCGTCCTGCGGATCAACGGCGTCGGCCAGGACCAGTCCGACACGTTCGTGGGCACGGGAACGATCTCCGATCAGAGCAGCGTGGCCATGAATGTGGCCGGTCAGGCGAAGACCGCCACGACCGCGCAGCTGCTCTGCTCGTCGACCCAGGCGGCGAACATCAATCACGCCGAGATCACGGCGCTCAAGGTCCCGAGCGTGAAGATCGTCAAGGGCTAGTGATCCAGGCGACGGCGCGCCCCGTAGTCAGGGTTGCAGCGTCGCCCGCCTGAAAGTCCGGGGCGCCGGCAGCCGAGCACCCAGGGGGCTGTCGGCGCCTCGCGACGTCTGTCGCTAGAAGGACTGCCTGACGACTGGGTTGCGGTTTGCCGCGACCTCATCAAGACGGCGAACCGGGGTCGTGTAAGGCGCGTTCTGTGCGATCTCGGCGTCCTCCCCCGCCTCCTCCAGGATCGCTTCGATCGCCTCGGCGAACACATCGAGCGTCTCTCGGGTCTCGGTCTCGGTCGGCTCCACCATCAGGGCCTCGTCGACGAGCAGCGGGAAGTAGACGGTCGGCGGGTGCATGCCGAAGTCGAGCAGGCGCTTCGCGATGTCGAGCGTCTTGATGCCCAGCTCCTTCTTCGCCGGGGCTCCCGAGAGGACGAACTCGTGCATCGGGCGGTTCTCGAAAGCGACCGGGGTGTACTTCCCAGCCTTCCCCTCGCTCAGTCTCGCCAGTAGGTAATTGGCGTTCAGCACGGCCGCCTCAGAGGCCTCCTGCAGGCCGTCCCCACCGAGGCTGAGGATGTACGCGTAGGAGCGCACGAAGACGCCGAAATTACCCTGGAAGCCGCGCAGCCGCCCGATCGACTTGGGCCGCTCGAAGTCGAGGTCGAAGCTCGGCTCTCCCCCGTTCTGCGGCTCGCTTCGCACGACCTGAGGGCGCGGCAGGAAGGGCTCGATGCGGTCGCTGCAGGCGATCGGGCCGGCACCCGGGCCACCGCCGCCGTGGGGCTGGGAGAAGGACTTGTGCAGGTTGACGTGGACGATGTCGAAGCCCATGTCGCCCGGCCGGCAGTGGCCCATGATCGCGTTCAGGTTGGCGCCGTCGTAATAGAGGGTGCCGCCCGCCTCGTGGACGATGGAGGCGATCTCCTCGATGTTCTCGTCGAATAGCCCGAGTGTGTTCGGATTGGTGAGCATCAGGCAGGCGGTGTCGTCGCCGGCCTTGGAGCGCAGGTCGTCGAGGTCGATCCCCCCCTTCTCGTTCGAGGCGAGCTTCACGACCTCGTAGCCCGCCATCGTCACCGTTGCGGGATTGGTGCCATGAGCGGTGTCCGGCGTGAGGACCTTCGTCCGGTTCTCGCCGCGATCGGCGTGGTAGGCGCGGGTGAGGAGCAACCCGGCGAGCTCGCCGTGCGAGCCGGCCGAGGGCTGGAGGCTGACGTGGGGCAGGCCGCAGATCTCCGAGAGGGACTGCTGGAGCAGCCACATCAGCTCGAGAGCGCCCTGAGCGCGCTTCGGCTCCTGCGCCGGGTGCAGCCGCGCGTGACCGGGCAGCGCGGCCACCCGTTCGTTGAGGCGCGGGTTGTGCTTCATCGTGCACGAGCCGAGCGGGTAGAAGCCGGTGTCGAGGTCGAAGTTCCGGCGTGAGATCCGGTTGTAGTGGCGGACGATCTCGGGCTCCGAGACCTCGGGAAGCTCTGCCGGCTTCTCGCGCAGTAGGCCCTTGGGGATCAGCTCGTCCATCCGGCGCTCGTCAACCCCGGTCTCGGGCATGGTCGCTGCGCGCCGCCCCTCGACGGAGCGCTCGTAGATCGTGGTGGCCTTGTCTCGCTGCATGGGCGTCTCGGTCAGCTCGGGTCCGGCACCGGTCAGCTTCTCGCTCACGACGCCACCCCCTCCGCGACCTTCGAGCCGCGCAGATCGGCGACGGCTCGCCCGAGAGCGTCCGCGAGGCGATCGATGTCCCCCTTGCTGCGCCGTTCGGTGATCGCGACCAGGAGGCCGTTCTCGTGCTCCGGGTAGTCGCGCCCGAGTGGATAGCCCGCGCCGATGCCGTCGGCCGCGCAGCGATCCAGGACCTGGTCGACCGGCGCATCCAGCGTGACCGCGAACTCGCGGACGACGGGAGCATCGTGAAGCAGCTCGACGCCGTCCACGGCAGCCAGGCGCTCCCTCGCGTAGGCGGTACGCCGAACCAAGAGCTCCCCGAGCTCCACGAAGCCGCGCTTGCCGAGCCAGGCGAGGTGCACCATGCCCGCGAGCGCGTTCAGCGCCTGGGCGGTGCAGATGTTGTGAGTCGCCTTCTCGCGGCGGATGTGCTGCTCGCGGGTTTGCAGTGTGAGGACGAAGCCGCGGCGGCCGTCGACATCGGTGGTCTCACCAGCGATGCGGCCCGGCATGCGGCGGATGTGCTCATCCGTCGCACAGAAGAAGCCGAACGACGGGCCGCCGTAGTCGAGGCGGTTGCCCAGCGGCTGGCCCTCCCCAACGGCGACGTCCGCTCCGCACTCGCCGGGCGGCTTCAGGATCGAGAGCGCTATCGGGTCGCACGCAACGACCACCAGCGCGCCGACCTCCTTGGCCCTGGCCGCGAGCGTCTCGATGTCCTCGACGCCACCCAGGAAGTTCGGCTGCTGCAGGAACACGGCGGCCGTTTCGTCATCGATCGCGTCGGCCAGGGCGGTGGCGTTCGTGGCGCCGTTCTCGAGCGGGACCTCGACCAGCTCGGTGCCATAGCCGGCGCCGTAGGTGACGAGGGCCTCTCGGCTATGGGGATGAACGCCCCGAGACGCGACGAGCTTCTTCCGCCCGGTCGCACCGATCGCGAGGTAGGCGGCGGAAGCGACCGCAGACGGTCCCTCGTAGAGGGCGGCGTTGGACACCGCCAGCCCGGTGAGCTCCGACATCGCTGTCTGGAACTCGAACATCACCTGCAGCCCGCCCTGGGAGATCTCGGGCTGGTAAGGCGTATAGGGCGTCAGGAACTCGGAGCGGCTGGTGATCGCATCGACGATCGCGGGGACGTAGTGGTCGTACATCCCGGCGCCCAGGAAGCTCGTCTCGGCCTCCGCGTGGGCGTTGCTGGCCGCCAGCCCGGCAAGCCTGTCGTAGACCTCCGTCTCGGGCTTGCCGTCCGGCAGCTCGAGCGGCCGGCCGAGGCGAACCGCCTCGGGGATGACGTCGAAGAGCTCGTCGATGGAGGAGACCCCGACGGCGTCGAGCATCTCCTGGCGGTCCTGATCGGTTGCGGACGTGTACCGGCTCACGGTCGTCTCATCGTAGTCGGGCCCACCGATGGGCCGGCTGGGCCGCCCGGCTAATCGCCCTTCTCCTGGGCTCGATAGGTGACGACCTCGACCCTCTCCAGAGTGACCATCCCATCCGTGACCATCTCGTCGAGCCTGGGCATGATCGCCTCGATCTTCTCGGCCGTGTCGGCCACCTCGATCACGATCGGAAGGTCCTCCGAGAGCCGCAGGATGCGGGCCGTGTGCAGGTGCGAGTTCGCGCCGAAGCCCTCAACCCCGCGCAGGACGGTCGCCCCGGCCATCCCCTCCTCCCGGAGCATCTCGACGATCGCCTGGTACAGCGGCTTCCGCCCGTGCTTGTCGGACTCGCCGATGAAGATCCGCAGCAGCTTGCCCTCCCCCTCCAGCTTCACAGCGTCCTCCCGACCGCAAGTCCGGTGAACGCAGCGAGCATGCCCAGGGCCAGCATTCCCACGGAGTTCACCAGAGCGAGACCGACCGCGCCGTCCTCGGCGAGCTTGACGCTCTCGTATGCGTACGTCGAGAAGGTGGTGAATGAGCCCAGGTAGCCGATTCCGAGCGCCACGCGCCAGTTGGGATGCGGAAGGAGTCGCTCGGTCGTAACGGCCACCAGCAGGCCGAGCGCGAATGCGCCGACCACGTTGATGACGAACGTCCCCCAGGGGAACTGGCCGTGGGTCAGCTCGCTGATCCGGCCGTCCACCCAATAGCGGCTGACCGCCCCAGCGGCGCCGAATATCGCGACCAACACGTATGTCACTGAGGACCTCCTGTGTGTCTTTGACAACGACGTAGAGGCCATCAGCGGCGTCAACCGCGGTTAGGAGCGAGCCTCATCGCTCGCGCGGCAGGGTAGCCGAGCAGCTCAGCGCCGGTTGGACTTCCGCGCTTCGCGCCAAATCGAGAGCGTGAGCAGAAGCGCCACGGCGAGGGGCATGACCAGCCACGCCCCGTTCCCCCCGCTGACCAGAGCGGTCAGCCCGAGCGCACCGACCACCCCGGCCGCCGTGACCCAGTCATCGCCGACAATGAAGTCCCAGATTCCGATCGCCCCTGCGCGGATCCGGTTCACGCCTCGACCGCCTGACCCTCGACGGCGGGAGCGCGGAAGGTCCGCACCAGCAAGAGCGAAAAAACCAAGACCGTCGGAACGATGACGAGCAGGGCCGCATCCCCGCCGGGCCAGTCCGCGCCGGCGCCCTCGGCTCCCCAGAAGGTCCCGAACGAGGTCAGCATGACCCCGACGCTGAACTTCATTGCGTTCTCCGGCACCCGGGCCAGAGGGGCACGGATCACGAATCCGATCGCCGCCACCAGCACGACCGCCGCCGCAGCCGCAGCCGCCGCCAGGCCGAGGCGCCCCTGGTTCGCGCCGAAGGTGAGCGCGATGAAGACGACCTCCAGGCCCTCGAGCAGGACCCCCTTGAAGGAGATGACGAACGAGTAGGGATCAAATCCGTCGTCGGGCGCGCCCATCGCCGTCGCCGCGGCGGCCTGCTCGCGATAGAGCTCCTCCTCGTCGTGAATGGACTTGAGGCCGGCGCCTCGCAGGATTGCCTTGCGCAGCCATTGCAGCCCGAAGACCAGGAGCAGGCCGCCGACGACGAGTCGCAGCGAGTTGATCGGGAGCGAGGTCAACCTCGGGCCCAGGATGGCCGTCACCGCCGCAAGCGCGAGCACGGCTACCGCCGCACCGCCCAGTGTGGAGCGCCAGCTGCGCGTCGTCCCGACGGCGAGCACGATCGTCAGCGCCTCCACGGCCTCGACCGCGCAAGCGAGAAAGACCGAGACGGCAAGCCCGATCGCCTGACCGCTCACGGCACCTGCCTCATGGCCTCAAGCCTAGTCGGAGTCTTCGAGGAGCTTCTTGTAGGCGGCCGCGTCCATCAGAGCGTCCGCCTCCGAGGGATCCGAGAGCTTCACCTTGACCATCCAGCCGTCGCCGTACGGGTCCTGGTTGATCTTCTCCGGATTCTCCGAGAGCGCGTCGTTGGTCTCTGTCACTTCGCCGGAGAGCGGCGCGTACACGTCTGAGACGGCCTTCACCGATTCGACCTCGGCGTAGGCCTCGTCCTTCTTCACTTCCTTGCCGACGTCGGGCGGCTCGTAGAAAACGACCTCGCCCAGAGCGTCCTGCGCGTACCAGGTGACTCCGAAGGTCGCTGTGTCGCCCTCGATGCGCGCCCAGTCGTGCTCGGGGTGATAGCGAAGGTCGTCGGGATAGCTCTCGTCGGCCATTGTCCGGAAACCTATCCGTCCTTGGAGTAGAGCGGCCGCTCGCGGATCTCGGCCGGACGACGCTTGCCCCGGACGTCGATCTCGATCGCCGTTCCCGGCTCCGCCAGGTTCGTGCGGACGTACCCCATGCCGATGCCGACCTCGAGGCTGGGCGAGAGGGTCCCACTGGTCACCTCGCCCACCTGCTCGTCGCCGTAGAGGATCGGGTTGCCCTGCCTCGGAATGCCGGCGCCGGTGATCACGAATGGCTCGAGGACCTCTTTCGGCCCCTCCTCGCGGATCCGGCGGCAGGCCTCCGAGCCGGTGAAGCCAGTGTCCTCCTTGACGCACCAGCCGAGCCCGGCCTCTATCGGTGTGCGCTCCTCCGTCAGGTCGTTGCCGTAGAGGCAGTAGTTGACCTCGAGGCGAAGGGTGTCCCGCGCGCCGAGGCCAGTGGGCCCCGCGCCGCCGCCGATCAGCGCAGCCCAGACGGTCCTGGCATCGTCCGGCGCCATCAGCAGCTCCACTCCGTCCTCGCCCGTGTAGCCGGTGCCGCAGACGAGCGTCGGGCAATCCGCCACAGGAAGCTCCGCCGTCTTGAAGCGAGGCGGCAACTCGCCGTCGGTGATGCGCTGCACGATCTGGCGCGCCTCCGGCCCCTGCACCGCGAGCATCGCGTATGCGTCGATCCTGTCGTGGACCTCGGCTTCGAACTCGACCGCGTGGGCCTCGAACCACTCCAGGTCGCGCTCGTGGTTCGAGGCGTTCGTGACCGTCAGGTAGCGGTCCTCGCCGAGCCGGTAGGTGAAGAGGTCATCGAGCACGCCTCCGTCCTCGCGGCAGAGGCATGAGTACTGGGCGCCGCCGATCTGGATCTTCGAGACGTCGTTGGAGAGCAGCCGCTGGAGGAGGTCGGCCGCCTGAGGCCCCTCGGTCTCGATCTCTCCCATGTGGGAAACGTCGAAGACGCCGCACGACTCGCGCACACGCAGGTGCTCGGCCTTGATCCCGTCGTACTCCACCGGCATCTCCCAGCCGGCGAACGGCACGAGCTTCGCGCCGGCCTCGACGTGGGCCTCGTAGAGCGGAGTCCTCTTCAGCGTCCCAGCTTCCATCGCGGGGCACGATACTGCCGCGCATGGCATTGACCGAGGAGGAGATGGTCGAGGCGATCCGCCACCAGAACGCGGCGATCAACAGTGGTGACTTCGACCGCGCCATCGAACGGGCCGATCCCGAAATCGTCTTTGTGCGGACCGGAGGGCTGCCGGAGTTGCGCGGAGCTGAGGCTGTGCGCGCCTGGATGGAGCCGGATGCCTTCGAGTCCCAGGCGACCGAGCTCTTGTCCTTCGAGGCCGGCGACAACCGCGTCCTGACGCGTCAGTTCACCAGGGCGCGCGGAGCCGGCAGTGGTATCGAAATGGAGTTGGAGTCCCTGGGTGTGTGGACCTTCAACGACGACGGCAAGGTGACCCGCGTCGAGTTGTTTCTGCTGGCCGACGAGGCCGATGCCCGCCGCGCCCTGCAGGGAAGCTAGCCGGCGCTACTTCAGGAAGTCCGGGACGTCGATCTCGGACTCGGAGATCCGCAGGTCGGACAGCGACTCCTGGCTCCGACCGACGGCCGCCGGGCGGCGCTCCGCGGCGCGGGCGGTGAACTCCGGCGCCCGGGCGATCATCTCGAAGCCCTCGAAGCCCGTGGCGATCACCGTGACGCGGACCTCCTCGTGCATCGAGGAGTCGACCACGGCGCCGAAGACGATGTTGGCGTTCGCATCGGCGGCCTGAATGCACAGTCGCGCGGCCTCGTTGACCTCGAAGAGGCCGAGGTCCTCGCCGCCGGTGACGTTCAGCAGCATGCCCTTGGCGCCGTCGATCTGCTCCTCGATCAGGGGCGAGGTGATGGCCGCCTTGGCGGCCTCGACGGCGCGGTTCTCGCCGGTCCCGGTGCCGACGCCCATCAGCGCCGAGCCGGCCTGGTGCATGACCAGGCGGACGTCGGCGAAGTCAAGGTTGATCAAGCCGGGGATCGTGATCAGGTCGGTGATGCCCTGGACGCCTTGGCGCAGGATGTCGTCGGCCTCGCGGAATGCCTCGAGGATCGTGGTCCGCCGCTCGACGATCTGCAGCAGCTTCTCGTTCGGGACGGTGATCAGGGTGTCGACCTCCTTGCGGAGCCGGTCGATCCCCTCCTCGGCCTGGGCCATGCGCTTCTTCCCCTCAAACTCGAAGGGCTTGGTGACCGCGCCGACGGTGAGGGCGCCGATCTCCTGCTTGGCGATCTCGGCGATCACCGGGGCCGCGCCGGTACCCGTGCCGCCACCCTCGCCGCAGGTGATGAAGATCATGTCCGCGCCCTTCAGCGCATCCTTGATCTCGTCGCGAGACTCGGCCGCTGCGCCGGCGCCGACCTCGGGGTTCGCGCCCGCGCCGAGGCCCTTGGTCAGGTTGTGGCCGATGCCGATCTTGACGTCGGCGTCACAGGCCTGCAGGGCCTGCGCATCGGTGTTGACCGCGACGAATTCCACGCCGCGGAGACCCGCGTCGACCATCCGGCTGACGGCATTTGAACCGCCGCCACCCACTCCGACGACCTTGATTACGGCCAGATATGACGTTTCCATTGTTGGTCCTGCTCCGAGCCCCTCACCGCTGATTCGGTCGAGGGGCAGTACCGATTTACGGACACGATACGCGGTTTCCTGCACCGCGCAAGCCTGTAGTCTCAACCCTGGCTTGAGAGTTGGGCGGGGGTGACTCTACTATCGAGGTCGAGGTCTAGACTTGGTTGAGACCCCTGAAAAGCCCTGCAAATGACGTATTTCTAGAACCACCCTGCGGAACCCTCGCGACGGGGCGCCTGAGGCGTCTCAGCGGCTGAAATCGGGTGCACGGCTCGTTGCAGGTCCCCGGCCGGCCGGCCTCGATTTGGGCTCAGCCTCCTGAAACAGGCCGGTCCGGGACGCTGACGTCGAGGTAGGACGGCGAGCCCCGCTCGTCACCCGAGAGCACTGCCACCGCCGCCTGCCACTTGTCCTGTGCGCGCGAGCCGTCGCCGAAGCGCACCTCGGGCCCGTTCTTCAGGTCAACCACCACGCCGCCGCGCTGGTCGTCCCAGGTCGACGCCGTGATGCGGTCCTTGAGAGGCCCGGGAGTGGCGCCGAGGACCGCGGCCTGCGCCGCGGCGTCCTCGTCGAGGCGGACGCCGTGCGCCGATGTCCCCTCGATCCGCGGCAGGGCCTTGGCGTCGAAGGCGGCTCCGTGCAGCAGATAGCCGTCGGCCGACACCGCGGTCTCCTGGCCGTCCACCCGGATGAAGGCGACGGGCAGGCGCTCGGTGATCGTCACCTCGAGGCCATGGGGAAAGGTGGTGCTGGCGCCCATCGACGCAACGGTGGGGAAGCGGGCGACGGCATCCCGGAGCTCGTCGTCCTTGATGTGAAGCGTCGTCATGTCGCCGGCCACCTGCTCGACAGCCGATTTGATCTGGCGCTCGTTGGTGGTCGCGCCCCTGATGGTGACGTCGTGGATGGCGAACAGCGACAGGTTGCGGAACCAGAGCATGTAGCCGCCGTAGAGCAGCAGGAGCACCACGGCCGCGGCGAGCAGCCTGCGACGGATGACCGCTCCTCGTGCGGCCGGAGCTCTCTTTCTGGCCGGGGCCCGGCGGGCGGGCCCTCTCTGGGTTACGTCTCGAGTTGCCATCCCTCCGGCCAGCTCACCTCCCCCAGTACCTGCACCTCCGGCTCCAGCGTGACGCCGAAGCGATCGTGGACCTTACGGCGGGCCTCCGCCATCACCTCGAGGATGTCGGCGGTGGTGGCGCCGCCCGTGTTCTCCACGAAGTTCGCGTGCTTGGGCGACAGGCGCGCGCCACCGACCTGGAGGCCTCGGCAGCCGGCCGCGTCGAGCAGCTGCCCGGCGGAGCGGCCGTCTGCCCTGGGGTCCTCCGGGTTCATGAAGGTCGACCCGAAGGTCTTGATCCCCGAGGGCTGGGCCTCTTTTCGCCTGCGCCGCATGTCCGCCATGGTGGCTTTGACGTCGGCCGGATTCGCGTCCGCAAGGGCGAAGCTCGCCCGCGCGACCACGTCGCGATCGCCGAGATTCGAGCCGCGGTAGCGGAAGCCGAGGTCGTCGGGTCGACGCTCCTCCGCCCCCGATGGCGTGCAGACCGTGACGCGCTCGAGGACGCGTCGGAGCTCTCCGCCGTAGGCGTTTGCGTTCATTCGAACCGCGCCACCGACGGTCCCGGGAATGTTCACTCCGAACTCGAGCCCGGTGAGCCCCCAGCCGGCCGCCTTGGCCGCCGCCGAGGGAAGTCGGGCCCCGCCGCCGCAGACGATGTGGGTTTGCTCCCGCTCGACCCGGGTCAGCTCACCGTTGAGCTTCATGACCAGCCCGCGAAAGCCGTCATCGGAGACGAGCAGGTTCGAGCCGGATCCCACGACGCCAACCGGCAGGCCCTCCTGCTCCGCCCAGGCAAGCAGGTCGATCACCTGCTCCTCGGTCTCCGGGCGGGCGAAGAAGTCCGCCGCGCCCCCGGCCCTGACGGTCGTCAGCCGCGAGAGGGGGTAGTCGCGCTCGACTCCCTCCGGCGCGCTCACCAGCTCTCACCCCCGTCGACCAGTGCATCGGCCAGCCGGTACACGTCGCCGGCGCCGATCGTGATCAGGACGTCGCCCTCCCTCAGGCGCGGCCGCAGGGCCTGCGCGGCCAGCTCGGCGGTTGGGAGCCACCAGACGCGGCGCCCTTGCCCATGGTCCGCCGTAGAGCTCGCAACCATCATGCCGCTCACCCCTTCGAGCTCACCCACCGGCTCCTCGCGCGCCGGATACACCTCCAGGACGGCCACCTCGTCCGCAGCGGCCAGAGCCGCTCCGAATTCGGTGGCCAGCGCCTTCGTGCGGGAATACAGGTGGGGTTGGAAGGCGACGATCAACCGCCGCGGCTCGAGATCCCTGGCGGCCTCCAGCGTTGCTGCAACCTCGGTCGGGTGGTGGGCGTAATCGTCGTAGATGCGGGCGCCACCCGCCTCGCCCTTCAGCTCCATCCTGCGAGCCACTCCCGGGAAGTCGGCGAGCGCCCGCGCGCAAGCCTCGACGTCGGCCTCAGCGAGCGACAGCCCGCCCAGCGCCGCCAGGGCGTTGGCGACGTTGTGCCGCCCCGGGACCCGTAGCGACACCTCCGTGTCGATCCCGGCGCCTCTCGCCTTGAAGCGGATGCCCCCACCGGGCTCGGCGCCGATGTCCGAGGCGGTCAGCTCGGCCTCCTGTGGCGGTTCCCCGGCCGCCGGCTCGAGAGCGAAACGGACCACGGGCCGCGCCGCCTGGCCCGGGAGCCGGACGTCGGCGCCCGTGACGAGCCCGGTGGCGGGCGCGGAGAAGGCTGCGAACGCCTCCGAGAGCTCGGCCAGCGAGCGCCAGCGCGAGTGATGGTCGAGCTCGAGGTTGGTGATCACAGCGACCTCTGGCTGGATCTTCAGGAAGCTTGCGTCGCTCTCGTCGGCCTCGGCGACAACCCACTCGCCATCGCCCCAGCCCGCGTTGGTCGGCGTGCCCTCCGGGCCAGCGCCCGGCAGCTCGCCGCCGAGGAAGAAGGCGGGGTCTGCACCGATAGCCCTCAGGGCCCAGATGCACATCGCCGCCGTGGTCGTCTTGCCGTGGGTGCCGGCGATCGCGAGCAGACGGCGCTGCGAGCAGAGCTCGGCGAGGAGCTCGCCGCGGTGGATCACCCGCTGGTCGCGTTCGCGGGCCCGCACCAGCTCCGGGTTGTCGTCGGGGACCGCGGTGGAGACGATCACGTCGGCGTCGGCAGGAACCTGATCGGCATCGTGGCCGAGGTACGGCTCTATGCCCGCAGCCCGAAGACGCTCCATATAGGAGGACTCCGCGCGGTCGGAGCCGCTCACCTCGGCGCCAAGCTGCTTGCAGACGAGGGCCAGGCCACTCATGCCGGCCCCGCCGATCGCGATGAAGTGGAGCTTTCGGCCTTTCAAGTCGTCAGCCATTGGCGGCCGCCAGTACCTGGCGGGCGATTCGCTCGGCGGCGTCGGGCTTCGCGAGCCGGCGCGCGGCGATCCCCATCTCCCGGAGGCGGTCCTCGTCGGCGAGCAGCTCGGCTATGGCTGCGCGCAGCCGCTCGGCGGTCAGGTCGCTGTCGGGGATCACAACGGCAGCGCCGCCATCGGCCATCCAGCGGGCGTTGGTCGTCTGATGGTCCGCCGTCGCATGGGGGTACGGGATCAGGATGGCCGGGCGGCCCGCCGCGGCGATCTCCATCACCGAACCGCCGGCCCGCGCCACGACGAGGTCCGCAGCGGCGAGGACATCCCCCAGGTCGGGCTCGTACTGGAGGAGGGTGTAGCGCTCCGGCCTCCCCTCCTCGTCCCAGCGCCGACGCAGCTCCGGGTAGTCGCGGCGGCCGACGATGTGGAGTACCCAGGGCTGGCCGACGTGGTCGTGCTCCTGATCGAAGCGCGCGAACGCGCCGAACGCGGCAAGGTTGATCGAGAGCGCCCCCAGGCTTCCGCCGACGACGGTCACGCAGTCCGCGGGCCCCGGGATGCCGAAGCGGCGTCGTGCGTCGCTCGGGCTGGCCTCGAGGACAGCCCGCGGCACCGGCCTGCCCGTGACCACATAGGGACCCCCGTCGCGCCCCGGGATCGGAAAGGCGAGGCAGACGCGCTCGGCGCGGCGGGCGAGCATGCGGTTGGCCAGGCCAAGATGGCTGTCGGCCTCGGTCAAAACGAGCGGTAGGCCCATCCGGACCGCCGCGAAGCCGGCGGGCCCGGCGACGTAGCCGCCGCCTCCGAGGAGCACGTCTGCCTTTCGGCGTTCGAGCACCCGCCGTGCGGCGGGAACGGCACGAGCTGCCCGCCAGGCCGCACGCGCGGCCTTCAAGGGGTTTCGCCGGTCCAGGCCGCTGACGCGCAGGAAGTCGATCTCGTACCCGGCCGCGGGGACGAGATCCGCCTCGGCTCGCTCGCGCGTCCCGAGGAAGCTGACCTCGGCGCCCTCAGCCCGAAGCGCGTCGGCGACGGCGATCGCCGGTACGACGTGCCCCGCCGTTCCGCCGGCCGCTATCACGACTCGTGCCACTTGCTGCGCGCTTTCTTCTCGTATTTCCGCCCTCGACCACGCGCAGTCTCGCAGGGCGCGCGGCCGTGCCGCGCCCGGAGCCGCTGCGCGCCGAGGCCTGAGCGGGCCGTCGGGCTACGTTCAGGATCAGGCCCGCAGCGGCGAGCGTGATCACGAGGCTCGTCCCTCCATATGAGACGAAGGGCAGGGGTACTCCCGTCAACGGCGCGAGCCCGAGCACCGCGAACAGGTTGAGAGCCGCCTGGGCCATGATCAGCGAGGTGAGGCCCGCGGCGAGCAGTTTGCTGAAGCGGTCTCGCGCCCGGTGCGCCGCGCGTAGGCCCGCGTAGCCGAAGATGCCGAACAGTCCGACGAGGACGAACATCCCCACCAGCCCGAGCTCCTCGCCGATCACCGCCGCGATCATGTCCGTATGGGCCTCAGGGAGATAGGAGGCCTTCTGGACGCTCTGTCCGAGGCCGACACCGGTGAGGCCGCCGGAGCCGACGGCGATGGTCGCCTGCTTCGCCTGGAACCCGGCACCGCTCGTGTCATTGCCGGGATGAAGGAAGCCGGTGAGCCTGGCCTCCTGGTACGGGTGCATCGCGACCATGATCACGGCGACGAGGGCAATGATCGCGCCGACCGGCGCCAGCGTGCGCGGCTTCACGCCGGCGAGGAAGAGGACACAGCAGACCGAGAACGAGAGGACGATCGCGGTGCCCAGGTCAGGCTCCTTGGCGATCAGCAGGACCGACAGCCCGACGACCAGCAGGTAGGGGCCCAGGCCGCCAAGGGTCCGCACCCGCTTGGGTTCGGACGAGAGCAGGTAGGCGCCGTAGAGGACGAGGGCGACCTTCGCCAGCTCCGAGGGCTGGAACTGGACCAGGCCGCCCCCAACCCAGCGCTGGGCACCGTTCACGGTCGTCCCGACGCCGGGCAGCAGCACCGCGAAGAGCAGGAACAGTGAGATGAGCAGGATCAGCGGGGTCATCACCCTGGCCGCGGCGACACCGCGGTTCGAGGCGAACCGCATAACCACCAGCCCGATCGCCCCGAACATCACCGTGCGCTCGAGGTAGTAGAAGCCGTTGCCGCCGCTGTTCAGGACAGAGCGCGCCGAGCTGGCGCTGAAGACCATCACCGCGCCGAAGGCGAGCAGGCACATCGTCGCGGTGAGCAGCAGCGAGTACTCAAGCGGCGGGGGCGGCGGCTTTCTCGCGGTCTTCGCCTGTCCGCTCATGCCAGGCCCTCCACCAGCTCGCGGAAGCGGTCCCCACGCGCCTCGAAGTCCTTGAAGGCGTCGAAGCTGGCGCACGCCGGCGAGAGCAGGACGACCTGGCCGGGCTCGGCGTCGGCCCTGGCTTCCTCCAGTGCCCGCTCGAGCGTGCCCGCCTGGACGATCTCGACGCCGGTCTGGCTGAGCTCGGCCGCCATGGGCTCGGCCGCCTCGCCGATCAGATAGGCGGCGATGCAGCGCTCCCCGACCGCCTCAGCGAGCGGCGCGAAGCTCTCCTGCTTGGGGCGGCCGCCGGCGATCAGCCGGACGCCGCCCTCGAACGCCCTGACCCCCGCCACGGCCGAGGCCACGTTGGTGGCCTTCGAGTCGTTCACGTAGAGGACGCCGTCGAGCTCCCGCACCCGCTCGAGGCGATGAGGGACACCCTGGAAGGTGCGCAGTCCCTCCTCCACGGCGTCTCGCGGTAGCCCTGAGGCAAGCGCCGCCGTGGCCGCGGCCATCGCGTTCTCGACGTTGTGGGCGCCGAGGAGCTGGAGCTCGTCAGCGCGGATCAGCGGCTCGTCGGCGGCGAAGATGACCCCATCCCGCATGCTCACCTCGCAATCGGGATCCGCGGACTCCCCCTCGACGGGACAGAAGCGAATGCGGCGGGCGCATCCGCCGAGGTCGCGATCGCGGAGCTCGGGGGTGTCGCCGTTGTACACGGCCGCGTCGTCATTGCCCTGGTTGGCGAAGATCTTGAGCTTCGCCGCCAGGTAGTCCTCGAGCGTCCCGTGGCGGTCGAGGTGGTCAGGGGCGAGGTTGATGAAGACCGCGCATTCGGGCGAGAAGTAGTTCGTGTCCTCGAGCTGGAAGCTGGATGCCTCGCAGACCACGGTCGCGTCGGCGTCGATCGCGTCGGCCAGCGAGGCGAGCGGGGTGCCGACGTTGCCTGCGATGGCGACCGGGCGTCCGGCGGTGCGGTAGAGGTGGCCGATGAGCTCGGTCGTGGTCGTCTTGCCGTTTGTACCCGTGACCGCGCAGAAGGCGTTCGGGATCAGCCGCCAGGCAAGCTCGAGCTCTCCTGTGACCTCGATGCCGCGCTCGCGAGCGGCCGCGATGACCGGTGCGTCCTCGGGCACGCCGGGGCTCTTCACCACGGTTCGGGCACGATCGAGTTGCCGTGTTCCTTCCACGCCCAAACTGATTTCGACGCCTGAGCCCTCCAGCCCTGCCGCCTCCTCAGGCATGTCCGAATCGACCCCGATCACGGTCTCTCCACGCTCGGCGAGGACGCCCGCGATAGCCGCGCCGGAGCGCGCCAAACCCACCACCAGGAAGGGCCCTTCAGGCAGGGGGGGTCGCGGCTTCTCGCCTGAGTTCACATAACCATGTTCGCCCTCCGCCCCTCACTCCCTGCGTGCGTGAGAGACAGCGTGGAGCTAGTGAAGAAGAGCACATGGTGGTAGCGTCATCTGCGGGGGATTGCTTGGCCTTCGCCGAGCGAACAGGACCAAGGGAGCTGTGGCAATGCTGAAAACCACTCAGAGGCACGTTGCACCCATCGTCGCTGTCGTCGCCGCCCTGTCGGTAGGCGGCATAGGCATCGCGTACGGCAGCTCGCAGCCGTCGGCGCATCCCGCGAAGAACGGCAAAGGGCAAGAAGAAGAACCACGTACTCAGCGCGGACTACAAGACCGCCCCTGTGAGCGTCATCGACGAGCCAGGCCCAAACACCGTGGAGTTCTCCGATGACGCCAAGCTCGTGGGCAGGCCGTTCGGCAACACGAAGGCGCACCTCGATGAGGACTCCCTGTTGACATACAACCAACCCCGGCCCAGCCAGGACTACAGCGGCACGGAGCACACCACCTTCAAGGCCGTCTTCTACGCCAGTGGCGCAACCTTCAGGGGCTTCTATGACTTCTCGCTCGACTCGAACGGCGACCCAACGGGTCCCGTAACCGGCGTGATCACCGGCGGCAGCGGCACGTACAGGGGCGCTAAGGGCAGCTTCCAGGTGCTGAACCTCGTCGCCTTCCACCCCGAGAGCGTGCAGTACATGGGGCACTGGCAGGGCTCGATCCGCTACTAGGTCCTCGAGAAAGCGATGGGGCGTTGCGGCTACGTCCCGATCGACTGCTGGTACAGCGTGAAGCCGATCCCGGCGCAGACCGCCGCGACGATCCAGAAGCGGAGCATGATCTTCGTCTCCGACCAGGCCATCAACTCGAAGTGATGGTGGACCGGAGCCATCAGCAGGACGCGCCGGCGAAACATCTTGAAGGCGGCGACCTGCAGGGCTACCGAGAGCGCCTCGATCACGAAGATGCCGCCGGTGATGATCAGCAGGATCTCCGTCTGCGTCATCACCGCCAGGGCGCCGATGGCGCCGCCTAACCCGAGTGAGCCCGTATCGCCCATGAAGATCGACGCCGGAAAGGCGTTGAACCAGAGGAAGCCGATGCAGCCGCCGACCATGCAGGCCGAGAGCAGCGACAGGCTGTGCTGGCCGGTGGTGATGAACGTGATGGCCGTGTACGCGAGTAGGACGATCGCGCAGCAACCCGCCGCCAGGCCGTCGAGCCCGTCGCTGAGGTTGACGGCATTGCTCGATCCGGCGATCACCAGGAAGATCACGACCGGGTAGAACCAGTCAGGGATGTCGAGCGACGCGTGGGTGATGTGAAGCTCGAGGGCCGAATCCAGGCCAACCGAATGGCGGGCCACGTACCAGAGGCCCACCGCCAACCCTGCCTGTAGGAACAGCTTGTAACGGGCGGACAGCCCCAGTGAGCGGCGCCGGGTGATCTTCAGATAGTCGTCGGCGAATCCGATCAACGCGCAGCCGATCGCCACGCCGAAGACCGCGAGGCTCTGCGTGTCCCGGTCCGAGAGCACCAGGTACGGGACCGCGACGGCGGTGAAGATGAGCAGGCCGCCCATCGTCGGGGTGCCGGCCTTCTCGTGGTGCTCCTCGGGCCCCTCCTCGCGGATCTGCTGCCCGAACTCCCGCAGGCGCAGATACTCGATGAACTTCGGGCCCAGGAAGATGCAGAGGAGCATCGCGCCCATCGCGGCGATCAGGATCTCTCCGAGCATCTAGCCCTCCGCCAGCTTCTCGGCCACGCGCTCCAGGCCAACCGCCCTCGAGCCCTTGACCAGGACCGCATCGCCCGGGCCCAGTGCCTCGACGAGGGCGTCAGCGGCGGCGTCGGCGTCGGCGACGTGCTGATCGGGCTCGTAGGCGGCGGCGAGATCCCCCACGCCGATGATCAGCTCGACGCCCCGCTCCCGGGCGTACTCGCCGATCTCACGGTGGTACGCGGCGGCATCGGGCCCCAGCTCGCGCATCTCGCCCAGCACCGCGAGTCGCCGGCCCCCCGCGTCGAGCGTGGCGAGGTGATCCAGCGCCGCCCGCATCGAGATTGGGTTGGCGTTGTAGGAGTCGTTGATCAGGATGGCGTTCTCCGGGAGCTCCACCAGCTCCCCACGCAGGCGCGAGAAGACTATCCCGGGCGCCCGATCCGCCATCTCGCGAAGCGGAAACCCAAGCGCAACGCCCGCCGCGATCGCCCCCAGCGCGTTCTCCAGGTTGTGAGCCTCGACGAAGGGGAGCTTGAACGCCTGCTCGCCCTCGGGCGTCTTCACCAATGCGTCTGTCTCCCCCTCTTCGGCCAGCACCCAGGTCGCCTCGACGTCACCACCGGCGCCGAACCGGAGCAGCTTCGGAGCCCGCTCGAGGTGCGGTTCGAGCGGTCCGGGCTCCGCGGGGACGACGGCGGTTCCTCCCGGCCGCAGGCCGTCGATGATCTCCGCCTTGGCCGCCGCGATCGCCTCGACCGAACCGAGCAGCTCGACGTGGACGGGCCCCACGTTCGTGATCACCCCGACGTCGGGCGCCGCGATCGCACAGAGCTCGGCGATCTGGCCTGGGCCGCGCATGGCCATCTCGAGCACCAGGACATCGGTCCCCTCCGGCGCGGCCAGGACGGCGAGTGGCAGGCCGATCTCGGTGTTGTAGTTCTCGGGGCTCGCCTGGACCGTGGCCGGCAAGATCGTCCGGCAGACGTCCTTGACCGATGTCTTGCCCGTCGACCCGGTGATCCCGACGACACGAGCATCGAGCTCGTCGCGCCACCCACGGGCCAGTGTCTGCAGCGAGGCGAGAGGATCGGCCGCGCCGAGCACCCAGCCCGCGCCATCGAGCGCCGCACCGACCTGACGCTGCGCCGCCAGCTCGCGGCCCCACTGCGTGCTCACCAGGATTCCCCAGGCGCGATCGCGGAGCGCGGCCGCGCCGAACTCACCGCCATCGGCATGCTCGCCGCGCAGGCCGACGAACAGATCGCCCTCGCGCACCTCGCGTGAGTCGATCACGGCGCGCGTAGGACCGCCCTCGCCGCCCTGCGCCAGCACCTCCGCCCCCGCCAGCAAGGCGAGACGGTCGCCGTCGAGGGAGATCAACTCGCGGCGCTCGTCTTCAGTTTGCGCAGCTCGTCCCGAGCCACGTCGCGGTCGTCGAACGGAATCTTCCGGCCGTCCTCGAATTCCTGCCCCTGCTCGTGGCCCTTGCCGGCGATCACGACCAGGTCGCCCTCCGCGGCGCGGCCCAGGGCGACTGCGATCGCCGCGCGGCGGTCCGCGTCGACCAGCACCTCGGCGTGCGGGTCATCCGGAATGCCCTCGCGGATCTGTTCGATGATCGCCGCGGGGTCCTCGGAGCGCGGGTTGTCCGAGGTGACGATCGCGATGTCGGAGAGCTCCGCCCCCGCCCTGCCCATCAGCGGTCGCTTCTCGCGGTCGCGGTCGCCGCCGCAGCCAAACACGGAGATCAACTGGCTCCCCGTCAGGCGCCGGGCCGCTGCCAGGACGTTCTCCAGGGAGTCCGGCGTGTGGGCGTAGTCCACGATCACGCCAAACGGCTGCCCCTCGTCGATCGACTCGAAGCGGCCTGGGACCTGCTCTGCCGTGGCCAGCGCGCGTGCCGCATCCCGCAGATTCAGGCCGAGCGCCTGAGCAACCCCCAGGGCAGCGAGCGCGTTCGAGACGTTGAAGTCACCGGGGAGCGGCGTTTCGACCTCGATCTCCCCGTCGGGCGAGAGGCAGAGGAAGCGCGACCCGGTCGTGTCGAAGGTGACGCCGCGCGCGCTCAGGTCCGCGCCCCCACCGGCTGCCGAGTAGGTGACGCAGTTGCCGCCCTCGCCCGTCTCGAGCTCGCCCGCCAGACGCTGCCCATACGGGTCATCGAGGTTGACGACGGAGATGCCGCCCTCCAGCTCGATCAGCGGGGCTCCGCCCTCTCCCATGAAGAGCAGCCGCTTGGCGGCGAAGTAGTCCTCCATGTCGTCGTGGAAGTCGAGGTGGTCCTGGCTCAGGTTGGTGAAGACCTTGACCGCGAAGTCGATCGCGTCGGCGCGATGGAGGACGAGGGCGTGCGAGGAGACCTCCATGGCGCAGGCATCGTCGCCCGCCGCGAGCATGCGACTGAAGGTCCTCTGCAGGTCGATCGCCTCAGGCGTGGTTCGCTCGACCTCCTCGACCTGTCCGCCGACCACCTGCCGGACCGTCCCGAGAAGGCCGCACTGCTGGCCGGCCGATTCGAGCAGGTGCCGCACGAGGAAGGCCGTCGTGGTCTTGCCGTTGGTCCCGGTGATCCCGACGACGGTGAGCTCCGATGTCGGGTCCTCGTTGAAGGCCGCGGCGATCGGCGCCATCGCCGCCCGAGCGTCATCGACCTGCGCCTGCGGGAGGTCGAGGTCGAGCGGGCGCTCGACGATCAGGGCCGCGGCGCCGGCCTCGAGGGCAGCTGCCGCGAAGTCATGCCCGTCCGTCTTCTCGCCCGGGAAGCAGAAGAACAGGGTCCCCTCGCCCACCCGGCGGCTGTCGTAGGCGAGATCGCGTACGTCCACGGCCGGATCGCCGCGCAATTCGGCGGCGACGCCCGCAGCTCTCAGCAGCTCGAGAAGCTCCATCGCGACGCGATTCTAGGATTTTGTCCGTGCGCGACTACAACGCCGACGACAAGATCAACTGGCACGACTACTACCTCGAGGCGCTGACGCCTGTCCAGACTGTCAGCGTCAAGCTCGGGAACATCCTCTTCACGCGTTAGGCCCGGACGGCTAGTTCGGAGAGATGCCCAGGTAGGGCAGAGCGAACGACGCGATCTGCCCGAAGACCGGGGCGGCGACCAGGCCGCCGACGTGCACATATTGCGGCTCGTCGACGACCACCGCGACCAGCAGCTTGGGGTGAGCCGCCGGCGCGAAGCCGACGAAGGAGGCGACGTAGCGGCTGTCGGAGTAGGTGCCGTTCTCGACCTTCTGCGCGGTACCCGTCTTGCCCGCCAGCGTGTAGCCCGGAACGCTGACCTCGGAGGCGGTACCGCCGGGCGCAAGGACACCCTCGAGCATCTGGCGCAGCTGTGCCGCAGTCCGCGAGGTGATCACCCGATGCGGATCGGTGCTGTGGTCGGCCGGCTGCCCGCCGACCTTCTCGATCAGCGTCGGGTGGCGCAGGATGCCGCCGTCGGCGATCGCTGAGTATGCGGTTGCCATCTGCATCGGAGTGACGGACAGGCCCTGCCCGATCGGGAGGTTGCCCATCGTCGAGCCTGAGTAGTCGTTTCTCGCCGGCACGATCCCGCGCTCCTCGCCCGGATAGCCGACATCGGTCGGCTGGCCGAAGCCGAAGCGATTGATCCACTGGGAGAAGCGATCCGCGCCCTCCTTCAGACCGATCGTCACAGCTCCGACGTTCGAGGACTGGGCCAGGATCTGGGCGGTGGTCAGCGTTTCGGGCGGCCGGGCCTCGGCCTCTCCGATCGTCCGGTCGTAGACGTGGATCTCGGAAGGCAGGTAGAAGCTCGAGCTCGGAGTGACGACGTGGTCCTGGAGCGCGGACGCAACGGTGAAGGCCTTGAAGGTCGAGCCGGGCTCGTAGGTGAAGCCGGTGGCCCGGTTCTCCAGCTCGTTCGAGGTCGCGTTGGAGAGGTCCTCGGGGTTGAAGCCGGGAGTGTTCGCCATCGCCAGGACCTCGCCCGTGTTCGGGTTCATCACGATCGCCGTCCCACCCTTCGCGTTGTAGTGGTCGACGGCCGCGTTGAGCGCCTCCTCGGTCTTGCCCTGGATTGCGGCATCAATCGTGGTCTGGACGTCCTCGCCGACGCTTGCGGGCTTGACGGTCTCCATGCGCAGCGGGCGCCCGACCGCGTCGTGGACGACGTCCTCCTCCCCGTTGGCACCACCGAGAACGCTGTTCTCCGAGTGCTCGATGCCCGTCAGGCCCTGGTTGTCGGTCCCGACAGCGCCGATCACCTGCGAGGCGAGCTCACCCTGCGGATAGAGCCGCTTGCTGGTGGGGACGGTGGAGATGCCCGTGATGTTGAGCCTCTTCACCTCGGCCGCGACGTTCGGATCGACCTTTCTGGCGAGATAGGCGAAGCCGGAGTTGCGATCCGAGAGAGCGTTGAGCAGATCAGAGGTCGGCTCCCCGAGCACCTCATGCAGCTGGGTCGCCGTCCGGCCGGGGTTCTCCACCTGGTACGGAGTCGCGACCACATCGGCCGCGTCCTCGGACGTCGCCAGCACCTTGCCGTTTCGGTCGAGCACGCGGCCTCGCTCGCCGGGGATCGTCACCGTGGTGACCTGCTGGCTGCGGGCCTCGGCGCGGAGACTGCCGCCCTGCACGCCCTGCAGCCAGAACGACCGGACGAGCGCGAACGAGAAGAGCAGGAAGAAGATGCAGAAGAGCAGTCCGAGGCGGCGGTCGATCAGTCGCATCGCCAGATGCCCTTAGAGACCGACGCCCCCGGTTGAGGCCCCGGAGGAACCTGACGACGAGCCGCTGCCGCTCGGGCTTCCGCTCCCCGTGCTGGGTGCGATCGCGGTGGGGCTCGGCGTCGTGGTCGGCGCTACGGTCGTCGTCGGAGCGGGGGTCGAGGACGTGCTGACCGGCGCGTAGGAGGTACCCGGGGCGGGATAGCTCGAGGGGAGGCTCGGCGCCATCAGGAAGCTGTCGGTGCCCAGCAGGTGCGCCAGGCGCGCCGCGTCTCCGTCGCTCGCCCTCAGGTAGGTGATCGCCTTCGGGTCGGGATTCGCGAGGCCAAGCCGGGAGGCCTCCGCCACCACACGTTCGGCCGAGAGCCGCTCGTCGATCTGGGCGTGGAGCCCGGAGATCTCGGTCTTCAACTCGTCGATCTGCAGCGAGAGCCGGCCGGAGCCCGCGGTCAGGCTGAGGCTGAGCACGTTGAGGGCGACGATCCCCACGAGCATCGTCCCGAGGACGGCGATCCAGCCGCGCCCGCGGGTGAGGCGCATGATCAGATTGGAATCCGAGATGTCCCGGACTGCTCCCGCGCTGCGGACCGCGGCCTGCGGGAAGAGCGCGGCGCCTGCGACCGCCGGGCGCATGAGGCGGCCGGCCGGCGCCTGGCGGGCGTTGCGCGGCTTCCGGCGCGGTGCCGGACGCGGCGCGGCCTTGATGCGAGGGCGCCCCGCAGGCGAAGCCGAGGAGCGACCCGTCTTACGTTGGGCCGCTGCGGCGGCCGCCATCAGCCCGCCTCCTCCGCCTGGCGGATCTTGAGTCCGGCACGGAAGTGGGCCGAGGACGCGCGCGGGTTCCGCTCGACCTCCTCAGGGCCCGGCGCGATCGCGCGCTTGGTGAGCAGATCGGCTTCCGGCTCGCGCCCACAGACGCAGACCGGGAGCTCCGGCGGGCAGATGCAGCCACGGGCCCGGTCGGCGAGGAAGCGCTTCACGCGCCGGTCCTCGAGCGAGTGGAAAGAGATCGCGCCGAGGCGCCCGCCGGTCGGCAGGATCGCCCAGGCGAGTGGCAGAGCGTGATCCAGCGCGTCGAGCTCGCCGTTGACGGCGATCCGGATCGCCTGGAAGGTGCGCTTGGCGGGATGCCCGCGCCCGAAGCGCTCCGAAGGCGGAATGGCAGCCTTGATCGCGGTGACCAGCTGCGCGGTGGTGTCGATCGGGCGGCGCTTGACGATCTCGCGGGCGATCGAGCCGGCACGGCGCTCCTCGCCGAGCTCGCGGATCACGTTCGCGAGGCGGTCCTGGGGCCAGTCGTTGACCACCGTGGCCGCCGAGAGGCTCTGGGTCGGGTCCATCCGCATGTCGAGCGGCGCGTCGTAGGAGTAGGAGAAGCCCCGCTCCCAGGCATCCACCTGCATCGAGGACATGCCGAGATCGAAGACGATCCCGTCGGGGCGGACTCCCTCGCCACGAAGGCCCTCGAGGGCCGCGACGAAGTCGGCGCGCAGGAAGCGCGAGCGTGACGGTGCGACGGTGGCGAACTCGCTCCAGCGCTCCTCGGAGGCGGGGTCGCGGTCGACGGCGATCAGCTCGCCCTCGGCCCCGATGCGCTCGGAGATCAGGCGGGCGTGACCGCCGCCGCCGAAGGTGCAGTCGACGAAGGTCTCCCCCGGCTTCGGGTCGAGGACGTCGATCAGCTCTGTGGCGAGTACGGGCTCGTGTTCGGTGGGCACATAGGAAAGGTTCGCTGAATCGGCCAGCGATCCCACTACCCGGTGTGTTGCGGTCGCCATCTCAGCCTCCTCGCTCGTCCTCGGAGAGGTTCTCCGCGACGTTGGAAACCTCTGCATCCATGTCCTTCTCGTAGGCGGCCCAGCGCTCGGAGCTCCAGATCTCGAACCAGTCGTCCGAGCCGACGATCACGCACGGGAACTCCCCCAGGTCGGCGTGCTCGATCAGCTTCTTCGGCAGGCGGATGCGGCCGGCGGAGTCGAGCGACTCGTCGAAGGCGCCGCCGTGGAAGTGGCGGCGCAGCATGCGGCCGCGCTTGCCGAGCGGGTTGGTCTCGCCGAGGAAGGTCTTCGTGAAGTTCTCGTAGCCGCCGGGCGCGAACACCCAGACGGAGGGGTCCAGCCCTTTGGCGAGAACGACTCCATCAGCGAGCGCCGCGCGGAACCTCGACGGGACCGTGAGGCGGTCCTTCGCGTCGAGATTGTGCTCGTACTGACCGAGAAACGACAAGTGGGTCCCTCTCCGGAGGTGGTTGGTCTGTTCGGAGCGGGCCGGGGTGGTGAGGTGGGAGGAGCCTCATCACCCCGGCCCTATTGACCAACTCTGATTTGCCACGCTAACCCACTCTGTCCCACTTTGCAACACAGATTGGGCGGCCGCATTCCAGCCGATCCGTCGGACGGAATTGCTAGCCGGGCCTCGAAACCGCTGAATTCCGCATTCCCATGGGGTTTGCGGGGTCGGCGAATCGGCCCGCGGGAGCGGCGATCAGGGCCCGATCCTGCAAGCCCGGTTGCACGAAAGAGGACCGCCGCCGCAGATCCCCCACTTTGCCCCCGGGCGCTAGGAGAGCTGCCAGACCCCGAGGACGTTGCCGGCGGGATCGCGGCCCGACACCTTCATCTCGGCATCGATGTGCCCGATCACGTGTCCGGTGCCGTCCTCGAAGCTCGGGTCCTCACGGTCGGCGTCGACCTTCCAGTCGAAGACCGTCTCGTAGAAGGCCGCGACCTTCTTGGGCTCGTCCGCGGGAATCCGCAGGTAGGAGATCCCCGCGGGCCTTGCCACTCCGGAGGCGACGCCATCGCTCATCGGCCCATTGTTCCGCAGCCATCTCACGTGCGGCTAAGCCCGGCCGTTCAAGCGGTGGATGACGACTCGAGAGGAGACTCAATTGGACTTCGAGCAGCGCTACCGAGCGATGGAGGCCAGGGACGAGAGCCACGCCGGCGAGTTCTTCGCCGGAGTCACCTCAACCGGGATCTACTGCCGTCCCGGCTGTCCGGCGCGGATGCCGAAGCGCGAGAACGTTCGCTTCTACCTGACCGCGGAGGGAGCGCGGAGCGACGGCTTCCGAGCCTGCCTGCGGTGCCACCCGGACGAGCCGATCTGACCGAACGAAGGCGCGGCGGGCGGTCGGGTCATCAATAATGCGCATGGCGCAGCGACCTGGGCCAGGGTAGTTTTGACACCTCAGAGATGAGCCGCAGACAGCGCCGCAGCAAGGAGAAGCGCCGGCGCCATGCGAAGCCCAGCGCCAGAAGGGTGCGCACGGCGACCATCTCGGGCAGCCTCGCCGCCACCGCTGCGCTTGGCCTGGCGGCAAGTAGTGAACCCGCGCTCGCGGCGGGCGGATTCGATGCAGCTCCAGTGGCGAATATCAACGCGTCGGGTGGCAGCAACCCGCGAGGTCTCTTGGATTTCGGAGGAACGCTCCTGTTCGCAGCCACTGACGGGCCTGACAACGGAACCACCCACGGCAACGAGCTGTGGCGTTCCGATGGCACGTCGGCCGGGACGCAGCTCGTGGCGGACATCAATCCCTCCGCCAACGGTTATCCGTACTGGTTCACCGAGGCGAACGGCATGGTCTTCTTCGCCGCCAACGACGGGACGCACGGCACGGAGCTTTGGAAGACGGACGGAACTGAGTCCGGCACGCAGATGGTCGCCGACATCAACACGACGGCACCCGGCGCCAGCAGCTACCCGTCGTATCTCACCGCCGCCGGGAACCGGGTGTTCTTCAACGCCAACGACGGCACCACCCACAACGTCGAGCTGTGGACGTCCGACGGCACGAACACCCACATGGTCAAGGACATCAACACGTCATTCCCCAATGCGAGCAGCGGGATTGGCGGCAAGATGGTGGATGTCGGCGGCACCCTGTTCTTCGTCGCCAGCGACGGGACCGACAACGGCACGACCCAGCACGGCTACGAGCTCTGGAAGGCGGCTACAGACGGCTCCGACGCCTATCTGGTCAAGGACATCACCCCGATGGGCAACAGCTACATCAACGATCTCACGGCCGCCGGGGGAACGCTGTTCTTCAGCGCGGATGACGGGACACACGGCTACGAGCCATGGACCTCCAACGGCACGAGCGGCGGGACCCAGATCTTGAAGGACATCAATCCGACGGTGGGAAGCCACCCCGCCTACTTCGCGCAGCTGGGGAGCTACGTGTTCTTCGAGGCCAATGACGGCACCAACGGATACGAGCTCTGGAGGACCAATGGGACCGGGCCGGGTACAGCCTTGTTCAAAGACATCGACCCGACACCGGGCGAGAGCGGCTACCCGACCAACATGACGAATGTGGGCGGGACCCTCTTCTTCTCCGCGACCGGAACCGGTCCGGGGAGCGGCGGCTCCAACTATGAGCTCTGGTCCTCCGACGGCACCGCGCCGGGCACCCATCCGGTCAAGGAAATCAATCCCTCGGCGAGTAGCTACCCGTACCAGTTCACCGCGGTCGGCAACCGCGTCTTCTTCGTCGCGAACGACGGCACCCATTCCAACGAACTCTGGGTCTCCGATGGGACGGATGCCGGCACCCAGCTGGTGCGAGACATCAGCACGACGACCGACAACTCGGCTACGCCCCGCTACCTGACCGCCTCCGCAGGAAACCTCTTCTTCTCGGGGGACGACGGGAGCGGGCGCGAGCTCTGGCACACCTTCCCCTTCACACCGCCGCCGAGTACCGGGCCGCCTCCCGCGACGCCGGCGCCGGTGACACCCGCGAAGAAGAAGTGCAAGAAGAAAAAGCACCGGGCTGCGGCCGCAAAGAAATGCAAGAAGAAGAAATGAGCGCGGGAAACGGGGCAGCTGGCTAGCAAGCCGAATCCGCTCGAGCGACCGATCTTCATCGTCTGCCCACCGCGGTCGGGAGAGGCGCTCCTGGGGAGGGCGCTCGCCGCAGCACCGGGCACCTGGACGGCGGGGGGAGCGCCCGGCGCCCTGCTCGAGGGATCGCCCGTGCTCGACCGCGCGGAGGGACCCGGCGACGACAACCGGCTGACGGCGGACGACGCTGGACCGGTCGGGGACGAGTTGAGGCGCTCGCTGGAGGACCGCTTCTCCGCGCGCGACAACCCGCAGCGTCCCGGCGACGCCCAGCCGCGCCTGCTCGACGCCTCGCCGCGAAACGCCCTCCGGGTCGCGTTCCTCGACGCCGTCTTCGGGGACGCGATGTTCGTCTACGTCAACCGCTCACCCCGGGAAGCGATCAACGAGTCCTTGGCGATCTGGGAGGCCGGCGCCGCCGTCACCTACCCGGAGCTCTCAGACTGGGACGGTCCGCCCTGGTCGTTCCCCCTGATTCCCGCCTGGGAGGAGCTGCGGGGCCGCGAGCTGGCCGAGGTCGTCACCGAGCAGTGGATCCGGACGGGGACCGTTCTCCTCGACGATCTCGAAACTTTGCCGCCCGAGCGTTGGTGCGTCACGGACTACGAGGCGATGCTCGGCGATCCCGCGAACGAGCTGCAGCGGGTCTTCAAGTTCCTCGGGGTCGGGTACCACCAGGGCCTCGTGGCCCCGTTCATCCAGACCGCCCGCGCTCGATCCGCAGCGGGACCGCAGGGAGTCCGTGAGGAGCTCTCGCCGCTGCTGCCGCGCGCCGATCAGGTGGCCGCGCGAGCGGTCGATTTGCTTGCACCGAAGCAGCGGCCCGCGATGCCGGGCGGCTCGCCGCTCCGCAGCGTGTACACCGGCAGCATGATCCGCCTCCTGGAGAGCCTCGGCTCCTCCCTACTCGTCTCCACCTACCAGACCGGCAAGCTGATCTCGATCCGCGCCGAGCGCGGCACGGTCAACACTCACTTCCGGGACTTCCGGCGGCCGATGGGAATCGCCGCTCACAATGGCGGCTTCGCGCTCGGCACCGAAGATGAGGTGCTCGACTACCGTGACTTCCCCCCGCTCGCGGCGGAGCTCGAGCCCCCCGGGAGCCGGGACGCCTGCTACATGCCGCGCAACTCGCATTACACAGGCGACATCGCGATCCACGAGATCGCCTATGTGGGCGGCGAGCTCTGGGTCGCCGCGACCCGCTTCTCCTGCCTCGGGACACTCGATGCCTCTCACAGCTTCGTACCGCGCTGGAAACCGCCCTTCATCACCGAGCTGGCGGCTGAGGACCGCTGCCACCTGAATGGATTGGCAGTCCTCGGCGACCGGCCGGCCTTCGTCACCGCGCTCGGAGAGACGAACGAGGAGAACGGCTGGCGTGCGGACAAGGCGAGCGGTGGCGTCGTGATCGACGTCGAGTCCGGCGAGACCGTCCTGCACGGTCTCTCCATGCCCCACTCCCCGCGGTGGCACGACGACCAGCTGTGGCTGCTCGAATCGGGCAAGGGATCCCTCGCGGCGGCGGACGTCGAAACCGGCGAGGTGGAGACGGTCGCGGAGCTGCCGGGCTTCACACGCGGCCTCGCCTTCAGCGGCGACGTCGCCTTCATCGGGCTCTCGCAGATCCGGGAGACGGCGACCTTCGGCGGCCTCCCGATCGAACAGCTTGACGAGCGGCTCTGCGGCATCTGGGCTGTGAACATCGCCACCGGCGACGTGCTCGGCTTCCTGCGCTTCGAGGACCAGGTCCAGGAGATCTTCGAGCTCGCCCTGCTGCCCGGCGTCCGCTTCCCCGAGATCCTCGAGCGCGGCAGCCCGGCGGCGCGAACCACCTGGGTGCTTCCCTCGCAGGACGACCAGCCAGCCGCCTAGATCTCAGAACCCGGCCATGAACCGGTCAACGTTCGCCAGCAGGCCGGCGGCGATCATCAGGAGCACAGAGGGAACCAGCAGGAGCGCGACCGCGAGCTGGATCTTCGGGGCGGCTCGCGCTGCATGCTCCTCGATGCGCCGGCGCTGCACTCCCCGTAGGGCGGTCGCCTGCTCTCGCAGCTGGTCGGCCAGCGGCGAGCCGTAGCGGCGAGAGCGCTCGATCACCCCGCACATTGCCGACACCTCCCGCACCGGAGCACGACGCCGAAGAGACTCGAGCGCCTCGCTCTGTGGCAGCCCGCAGGAGCTCTCGGCCGAGAGCATCGCAAGCTCGCGCGCCAGCGGCCCCTCCCCCGCGCCGAGCTCGCTGAGCCCGGCCATAGGGCTGCGGCCAGCGGCGGTCCCGACTGCGAGCAGGTCGAGCGCGTCGGGGAGCCCGGCCCGGAGGGCGCGGAGGCGCTGGCGCGCGCGCCGCTCCAGCCATGCATCGGGCCCGAGAAAGCCGGCGGCAGGAAGCCCGACCGCCACTATCCAGCCGAGGCGGCTGGGCGCCGCCGGAGCCACCACCATCGCCCAGAGGAGCCCGGCAATCGCGCCGCCGAGCTTGGCGAGCAGCAGAGCCTGGGCGGAGATTCGGTCCGCGAGTCCAGCCCGGGCGAGTCGAGCCGATAGACGCAGCCTGCCGTCCGCGGTTCTGATGAGCGACCAGGCAAGCGGCGCTCGCACGGCGGGATCGGGATCAGCGGGCGTGCCCGGCCGGCCCTGGCGAGGGAGCAGGTCCAGCAGGGCAGCGAATCCCAGAATGAGCGCACCGATCGCCAGCACCAGGGCCGCGGTCATTCCACCGGCCTCCCCAGCCGCCGGATCAGTGCGAAGCCCAGGACCTGCAGACCCCCGGCCGCGACCAACATCGCTGCTGAGGCAGGCTCGGAGAGCACTCGCGAGACGAAACCGGGCTGGAGGAGCTCGGCGAACAGTGCGGCCCCCGCGGGCAGGGCGACCACGAGAAGGCCGGTGAACCGCGCCTGCGTGGTGGCGGCGCGAGCCTCATCCGCGACCCGGTCGCGGTCAGCCGCAGCGGCGGCGAGGCGTCGCATCAGGGCTGCCACATCCCCGCCCGCGACCTGCTGGCTGAGCAGCGCCGTCGCCAGTGAGTCGACCCGGTCCGATCGCACACGAGAGCTCATCGCCTCGAGCGCTTCGCCAGTCGAGGCCCCGAGCTCCAAATCGGCTGAGACCCGCGCCAGCTCCGCGGAGGAAGGACCTTCGAGTGAGCTTGCGGCAGCCGCCAGCGCTCCCCTGACGGAGTGACCGCCCGAGATCGCGTCTGCGATCGCCGCCGCCACGTCTGGGACCGACCGCTCCACCGCCCGCCTATAGCGCTCGCGGCGTCCGGCGACCAGTGCCCCGACACACCACGGACCCGCTGCCGCCGCCACCGCCAGCGGGCCCGGGCCTGCGAGCACGATCGCCGTCGCCGCGATCGCGGCACTCCCGAGCAGGGCGAGGCGCCGCTGCTCGTCAGCGCTTGGCGCATAGCCCTCCTGTGAGGCCCGCCGCAGCGGCGCTACCGACGCGCGGACCCAGCTCGCCACCCGGGGCGCTGAGATCAACGCGTCGCGGACCGCAACGGCCGCCAGGCCACCCGCGAGAGCGGTGAGCGCGATCAGCGCCTCGCCGCCCATGGGCGGCCCTCCTCGGTTCCGAGCCTGTACAGCTCTCGAACGCCGACCGAGCCGGCCGTCCGCACGACTTCCGCCACCTCCACCACGCGCCGCGAGCCGTCGCTCAGCCGAGTGAGGTGGATGACGAGGTCGAGCCCGCGCCCGAGCTGCTCGCGGATTGCTTCGTGCGGCAGCCCGACTCCCGCCATCAGGGCCAGCGTCTCGATCCGTCGCAGCGCGTCCTCGGGTGAGTTGGCGTGCACGGTCGAGAGGGCGCCCTCGTGACCTGTGTTCAGCGCCATCAGGAGATCGAGTGCCTCCCCGCCGCGCACCTCCCCGATCACGATTCGGTCCGGGCGCATCCTCAGTGCGCCGCGCAGAAGGTCACGGATCGTGATCCGGCCACGCCCTTCGACATTCGCGGGACGGCTCTCCAGGCGGACCACATGGGGCTGTCGAAGCCGCAGCTCCGCCGCGTCCTCGATGGTGATCACACGCTCGTCCTGGTCGATGAAGGCTGAGAGCGCATTGAGCAACGTCGTCTTGCCGGAGCCGGTGCCGCCGCTGACCAGGATGCTTCGCCGGGCGCCGACGGCGGCTGCGAGCTCGTCGTGCAGCTCCGAGGTGATCGTGCCGAGATCGACCAGCTGTCGGGGTCCCGGTCGAACAGCGGAGAAGCGGCGGATCGACATCGACGGGCCATCGACGGCGAGCGGCGGGATCACCACGTGGACGCGCGAGCCGTCATCCAGACGCGCGTCGACCATCGGGCTGAGCTCGTCGACCCTGCGCCCGAGCGGGGTCAGGATCCTCTCGATCGCGTCGCGCAGCGACTGCTCCGATGGGAAGGAAACCTCGGTCCGCTCGATCCGACCTGCCCTCTCGACGTAGATGCGATCGTGGCCGTTGACCATCACCTCCTCGACCGCCGGGTCGGCCAGCAACTCCTCCAGCGGACCGAGGCCGACGGCCTCCCTGAGGATCAGCTCGCGGAGGCGCTCCCGAGTCGATTCCGTGAGGATCGCCGCGTCCTCGTCAACGAGCTCACGGACCGCGTCCGGAAGCGGCCCCATCGCCGAGGCTCCCGACGCCGCCTGGGAGCGGCGGCGCTCGAGCAGGCGCCGCCGCAGCTCGGCGGCCAGCTCATCCAGGTGCCTGCGGCGGACGCGCTCGTCCACCTAGGACTAAGAGAGAAGCTCGGCTTACTCGCCCCGGTGAACTCGCTCACGGAGCGGAGTAGCCTCCGGCCCGGACGTGGCTGAGATCGAGGTGAAGCAGGCGGACATCACCAAGCTCGAGGTCGACGCCATCGCCAACGCCGCCAACACCCAGCTTCGTCACGGCGGAGGTGTGGCCGGCGCGATCTCACGGGCCGGCGGCCCCGCAGTACAGGCCGAGAGCGACCGGCGGGCGCCGATCAGGCTCGGCGAGTGCGTCGAGACGACAGCGGGCGAGATGTCGGCCCGCTGGGTGATCCACGCCGCGACGATGGAGCTGGGCGGCCCGACCTCGGCGGAGATCATTCGGACCGCCACCGCGAGCACGCTCGCCAAGGCCGACGAGCTCGGGGCGAAGAGCCTCGCCCTGGTCGCCTTCGGCACCGGCGTCGGCGGCTTCCCGCTCGACGAGGCAGCCCGAATCGAGGTCGAGGAGGTCCGCCGTCACCTCGACTCCGGGGGCAGCGTCGAGCGCGTGGTCTTCGCAGTCCAAGGCGACGAGGCCGAGGCGGCGTTTCGCTCAGCGATGAATCAGGCAGCCTGAAGCAGTCTTTTTTGGCAACGATGGCCTTTCCCCCACCGGCACGACACCTGCTGCGCGCCAAGGACCTCGCCGACGCCCGCTATTCCGAGCCCCTCGACGTCGGCGACATGGCCGGCGCGGCCGGCCTCTCGAGGGCCCACTTCAGCCGCGAATTTCGCCGCGCCTTCGGCGAGTCGCCCCACCACTACCTGGTGAGCAGGCGCCTCGAGCGGGCAGCGGCCCTGCTGCGGATGACGGACTGGAGCGTCGCCGAGGTCTGCGTCGAGGTCGGCCTCCGAAGCATCGGCTCGTTCACGACCTCCTTCAAGCGCGCCTACGGGCAGACCCCGACCGAGTACCGGGCGAGCCAGCCGCCCGCGGCAACCTTCGCCAAGGTGCCGAGCTGCGTGCTGCGCACATACCTGCGACCCGAGACAGCACGTTTCAAGAAGACAGCGGGTTGAGCCACGACTAGGTTGATCCCGACCGCCAAATCCAATGAAAGGAGACGAAATGATTCGCGTCGCAAACGGACAGGTCTGGGTCCACGATCAGGATGAGGCCCTCGAGTTCTGGACCAAGAAGGTCGGATGGGAGGTCCGCTCCGACATCACCATGGAGGAGCTCGGCGGCTTCCGGTGGCTCAGCGTCGGGGCGCCGGGACAGGACTTCTCCCTCGCCCTGATGGCGATCCCCGGACCGCCGGTGATGGACGAGGAGACCAAGAAGCAGGTCGAGGACCTGATGTCCAAGGGCTTCGCCGGAACGGTCTTCCTGACCGCCGACGACGTCCAGGCCTCCTACGAGGAGCTCAAGGGCCGTGGTGTCGAATTCACCGAGGCACCGGCCGAGCAGCCGTACGGGCTCGACTCCGAGTTTCGCGACCCGTCGGGGAACAAGTACCGACTGGGCAAGCCGACCGTCACCTGATCAACCACGAGGCAGCAGGCGGATCTCGCGCCCGGCGCTCTCCGCGCCGATCAGCGAGAGCGCCTGCTGCTCGGTGACGGCCAGGGTTGCCGACCATCCCTCGCCGGGCCCGGGAGGGCTCTGCAGCGCGAGCAGCCTCACGCCCGTTGCGGCGATACGCGCATTGGCCGAGCGCCCCAACCCGGCCTGACGCGAGACCACGACGTCGACTCGGCTGCCCTCAGGAGAGCCATTGCCGACGGTGAGCGCCTCGGCCCCGGCTACCGACACCTCGACTGGGCGCAGTCCGTCCTCCACGCCGGGTGCACTTGGCGCGTGGGTTCGCGGCACGGCGAGCTGGGCACCGAGCACGTACGCACCCGACGGGATCGTCGCGTTCGGCGCCCGTCCGAGCGCGTCGGCCGGATCGACCAGGGCCCCCGGCGGGACGAAGCTCGAGGGGACTCGCCTGACAGCCAACGCCGAGCCGGCGCGACCGGCATCGATCGGCTGCCCGGCGGGCAGCTCGGAGGTGGAAACCACCACCGGCCGAAGAGGCCCATAGCGGGCCTCAACGCGCGAGCGATAGCGCCCCGCAACCATCGCCGCCAGAACCGCGCAGACGAGCGCTGCGACGAGGAAGACGAGCGCCCGCGTCCGGCGGCTCACGCCGCCAGCGCGTAACCCGGCTCGGCCAGCGGCAACTCGAGCGCCGCGACGCAGCCGCTGCCGGTCCGGCACAGGGCGAAACGCCCGCGGTGCTCGCTTGCAACCCGCGAAACGACCTCGGTGCCGTGCCCCCGGCGTGGGTCGCGCTCCCGGCCGGGCGCGCGGTGCGATGGACCGTTCGCGATCGTGACCCGGATACGCCCGGCCACCCGTGCGCCGGTGACGACCACCGGCGGTCCCCCATGCTCGAGTGCGTTTGCGATCAGGTTGTCGAGGGCTCGCGCCATCTGGACCGCATCGCCCTCAACCGGAGCCGGACCCGCGTCCCAATAGACGCGGAACCCGCCTGTCCGCGCCGCAATCGGGCGCCAGCGCTCGAGCGCGGCAAGGACCACCTCCCGGCAGGAGAAGCGTCGCGATGGGCGCGAGCCACGGTCGCCGTTGACGGCACCGTCGAGGTCCTGGAGCGCGCTGGCCGCAACCTCGAGCAGGCCCCGCCGGCTGGCGGCGGGCGGTGAGGCTGCCGGCTGGCCAGACCCTTCCTCCATCAGAACGAGGGCCTGTAGCGGGCGGCGCACCTCGTGCAGCGCCCGGTTGAGCGCGCGCTTGTGAGCCGGGGTGATCACGAATCCAGCAACCGGTAGCCGACCCCCCAGCAGTTGAAGACGTAGCGCGCTCCCTCCGGGTCGAGCTTTCGCCGCAGCCGGCTTGCGTGGGAGTCGAGCGTCCGGGTCCGCCCCTTCGAGCGAAATCCCCAGACGTCGCGCAGCAGCTCGTCCTTCGTGAAGACCCGGCGGGGTTCCGCCGCCAGCGCGCGCAGCAGCGCGAACTCCTTGTTCGCCAGTTCCACCTGGCGATCGCCGACCGAAACACGGCGGGTGGCCGGATCGACGGTCAGATCGCCGAGACGGATCGGCCCGCGGCGGGCGCCGGACCGCCGGCGCAGCACCGCCGCGACCCGGGCCAGGAGCTCCGGGTAGTGAAACGGCTTGGCGAGGTAGTCGTCAGCGCCGGCCTCGAAGCCGCGCAGGCGATCGGCCTCGCTGGACCGCCCGGAGAGAACCAGGACCGGCAGCTCGGGGTCGAAGCGCTCCCCCGCCGCTCTGATCTCTCGCAGCACATCGATCCCCGGCGCGTCGGGCAGCCCCAGGTCCAGCAGCATCAGGTCAGGTTGGTTGTAGCCGCAGAGCCGCAACGCGTCCGATGCGCTCGGCGCCGGCAGGGCTCGGTAACGGTCGGCGGTCAGGTGGTCGCAGAGGAGCTCGCGCGTCGCATCGTCGTCCTCGCAGACGACCACCGTGGCGAGTTCATCGACCTGGGGGAGCATGCTCCCTTGAGTCGTGAGCTGCGAGAACTCTTCCCCCGCACCTCACCCTTACTGGACGTCTTCGTCGCTCACCTGGACAGCCCACGCCCCGATGCCCCGCTGGCGCACTCGGGCCCTTGATGATGTAATTGGCTATCTAGCGTTCGATCGGAGACGACGCACTATGCGCCAGATCCTCGGAGCCAACCCGGCGATGCGACGGGCCTGGCTCGCGCACAACACGGGGCACGCCCTGGAATCCGCGGCGGAGATGGCGTTCGCGCCCGAAGAGGCCCGCGGGAAGATCGAGAACCTCGTGGGGGCGACTCATATCCCGCTCGGCATAGGCGGTCCCATCCGTGTCAAGGGACAGCACGCCGACGGGCAGTTCTTCGTGCCCTTCGCGACCACGGAGGGGACTCTCGTCACGACCTACCAGTACGGCATGCGGGCGATCACCGAGGCGGGCGGCGCCAACGCGTACGTGTTGGCGGACGCGCTCGACATCACCCCCTGCTTCGTGGTGGGGACGACCCGAGATGCGCTTGCCCTGGCGAGCTGGCTTGACGATCACTTGACCGAGCTCCAGGCTCTGGCCGCCGAGACCACGGCCCACGGCCGTCTGGTCGAGATCCGCCCGCACGTGTTCGGCCGGCGCGTCTTTGCCCAGTTCGTGTTCAGCACGGGCGATGCAATGGGCCTCAACATGGTCAACCTCGCGGTCGACCGGCTCTGCCGGCGGGTCGCTGAGGCCGTGCCGTGTGAGCGGTGGTACCTGCGCTGCAACTACTCGAGCGACAAGAAGCCCGCCGCCATCAACTTGTTCCGGCCCTATGGCAAGGAGGTGGCGATCGACCTGACCCTGCCGGCGAGCGTCGTCGACGCGCACCTTGGCGTGTCGCCCGCCGATCTGGTCGAGTTCGCGGCCTCCGGTCGGCTCGGGACCATGCAGGCTGGCGCGCTCGGCGCGAACGCCCACTTCGCGAACGGCCTGGCCGCCATCTACATCGCGTGCGGGCAGGACGTCGCGCAGATCGTCAACGCGAGCATCGGGTTCCTGGACGTCGAGCTGGTTGGCGCGGACGACCTATACGTGACCGCCCGGCTGCCGAACCTGGTGGTGGGCACTGTCGGCGGTGGGACCGGCCTCCCGACGCAGCGGGAGTGCCTGGCCCTCCTCGGCTGCGACGGCGAAGGCACGGCGCGGAAGTTCGCCGAGATTGTGGGAGCGACCCTCGTCGCCGGTGAGCTCGCGATCTGCGCGGCCCTGGCCAATGATCGCTTCATCGAGGCCCACCGGCGGAGCCGACGCATCGCTGCGGTTTCCGGGCAGCTGACACCACCGACGGCGGTCAAACCCAAGTAGCTGAGTGGAGGGCGTGTCCGCGTTCCTGAGCTTGGAATTACCATGGCCGCGTGAGCTCCTCGGTCCACCAGCGCCTTTGCACTCTCCTCCGGGAGGACCCTGTTCCGGAGGTCCGGACGGAGGCGGCACGAGCGCTCGGAGTCACCGGGGAATCCAATGAGTCGGTTGAGCCGCTGGTCGCGGCGCTCGATGACTCGAGCGCCGAGGTGCGACGGGCAGCCACCCTCGCCCTTGGGCGCATTCCGGATTCCCGTGCCGTGGAGGCGCTCGTCGCCGCCCTTGGCGAGCGGCCTGAGCTCTGGCGCGAGGCATCGGCCGCGCTGGCGGCTGCCGCCGACCCCGACCTGCTGGACCGGCTCGTGCCGTTCCTTGACTCGGAGTCGAGCCACGTGCGCTCCGGCGCCATTCGCGCGATCGCCGCGGTCAGCACCTCTTCGCGGCGAGCGGAGTCCGGACCCGTCTTCGAGTACACCGACGACGAGGGCCACCGGCACATCCTGTTCTGATCTCGCGCTCGAAGCAGCGCTCGGAGCCAACTAGGAAAGCTCGTTGGGCGCCGCCTCGGAAGCGGGGTCGCTGGTCACCGTCATCACCCACCCCGCGTCCTGGCGCCACCAACCGAGCTCGATCGGGCCGCCCTCCCAGCTGATCTCGAGCCGAGCCCACGACCGAGCCGGTTGAGTCAGGCCTTCGGCCTCGACGGTCGCTCGCCGGAGGTTCAGCCGGAGGCCCTGGCGCCTGGCCTTCGAGGCGGCCTCCTTCGCGGTCCAGATCAGGTTCGCCGCCAGGTCCCGGGCTTCACCGTTCTGGGCGCTGACCAGCTCGCGCTCGGCGGGGCAAAGCCACTCTCGGAGGAACGCCTCGCTACGAGGCTCGATCGCCTCGAGATCACATCCGAGTGCCGTGGTCCCATCCGCCACGGTCGCCAGCGCCCGCCCTGCGCGGTGGCTGAGCGAGAGAGCCAGGTCCGCCGGGGAATCATCGATCAGCGCCTCGGGTGCGCCATCCTCAGCGGCGGCGATCATCACCGACTCGAGGGCCACCCCGCGCCATGCCGCCACTGCGGCCTTTCCGGTCCAGCGCCCGAGCCGCCAGTCGTCGCGACGCTTGGGGACTCGAAGCTCCGAGAGAACCTCGCCCTCCTGCTCGCTGAGCCAGCGATCGTGCCGAGGCACGTCACCGAGCTCGCGCGTCAGCCACCCGAGTTCTGTCACCGCTCGTCCCTTCGCCGCTGATCCGCTGCATCCCCCGCTCGATCGCTTCGATCAGGTAGGGGCGCAGCTCGGCCGCCTGAATGATCGAGCTGACCGAGCCAAACTCGACCGCTCGCTCGACGCTATGGACCGAGTCGAACTCCGCGGCCAGCTCCCCCTGCTTTTCCGCATGCACCTGATCCCAGAGCTCGGATCGCTCGGCGCGAAGTCGAGTTCGCTCCGGACCCTCAGCTGCGGCGATCCGCTCGTCGAGCGCAGTGATCCGCGGATCGCGATCCGTGGATTGCTTGACCTCGCGCGCGAAGACCACGGCGGCTGCCGGAGCACCCCCGATCACCGATGCATGAGCCCCCTCGAGCGCAACCGTCTCCAGGTTCTCGTTGAGGCGTTGCGAGAAGACCACGAACGCGCCCCCGTGGTACCGCGAGATCACACAGAAGACCAGCGGCCCGTCGAAGTTGACCACTGCGCGGCCGATCTCGGCTCCGAACTCCAGCTGCCACTCTCGCATCGACTCCGGCGAGCCGTCGAAACCGGCCAGGTTGGCGAGCACCACCACGGGTCGTCGGCCGGCGACGGCGTTGATCGCCCTGGCGATCTTCTTCGAGGAGCGTGGGAACAGCGTGCCTGACGTCCACTGCGTCGGGCCGTCCGCGGGCACCTGGCCCCGGCGAAGGATCGGACGCGACTCGATCCCGAGCAGCGCCACCGGCCAGCCGCCGAGATGGGCGTCCCAGACGACGGCTCCCTCGGCGTCCCGCATGGCCGCCCATCGCTCCAGGGGCGGGTGATCCTGGTCGATCGTCGCTCGCATCACCGAGCGGATGTCGAAGGCGGCCCTGCGACCGGGATTCATCTCCTGGGAGAAGATGTCACCGACTCGAGCGAGCTGCGAGCCGTAATGGTGCGGCATCTCGCCGACATCGCGATCGGGCGGATCCGACGTCGTTGCGCGGCGCGGGAACCGCTCGCGGGGCGCCACGTAGGCGTGCTCGTAGTAGCCCAGCAGCACGCGGCAGGCACCGGCCAGATCCGGGGCCCAGTACTGGGCCTGGCCGTTCGGCCCCATGATCCGCTCGTAGCCTCCGATCCCGAAGTTGTCCTCCGCCGAGACGCCGCCCGAGTAGTCGAGGGCCTGCTTCCCTGTCAGCACCATCGCGCTCTCCGGCGTCATCACGAGGATGCCCCGCGTGTGCATCAGCATCGTCGCCTCGGCGTTCCAGTACGGCTGAGCGCCCACGTTGATCCCCGCGACCACGACGTTCAGCTCGCCGCCTCGCTGCGTGTACTCGACGATCCGACGCAGGACCGCGGCGATCCAGTCCATGTTCTCGGTGCCGCTGTCCATCGCGATCTTCGCGCCGGCGGAGAGCGCGAACCACTCGAGGGGCACACCGCGCTCCTCCGCGAGATCGAGAGCGGCGATGATGCGGCGGCACTCAGGCTCTGCGAGCGAGCCCAGGGACTTCGTGGGATCTCCGAGCAGCATCACCCGCTCCATTCCCTCCGGGTAGCGCTCGGTGTAGTTGCGGACGACGCCCACCACGATCCCCGCGGGGTTGGTCGCCAGCGGGCGATCGACCGGGACGACACGACCCTCGGCCTCGAGGTCGAGTTCGGTGAAGTCGCCGATGGATTGCTTTGCCGGCGCGCCCTCGGTCGCGCCGTCTGACGAATGGGCCGGCGCGAGAACCTTGACGATCTCGGCCGGATGAAGCGTCCCGCGGCGCCGCGCCGAGACGATCCGCTCACCGGCCTCGTCGTATGGCATCAGCGGGCGATCCGGTGGGTCGTCGACCTCGATCACGACGCCGGAGCCGGAGGGGAAGAACCGGATCACCCTGTCGCGAACGGAGCCATCCGGCTCCCGCAGCCGGCCGCGGACCAGCAGCATCTCGATACCCAGCCCCCGTGTCGAGGGGCCGAGCCGGGTCACGATGGGCTCGATCTCGGCCAGGGTCAGCTCGATCACGGGCCACGCGTAGAGCAGCACCCGGTTCCACTGCGGTCGCCGGCTCGGCTTGCGGTGCGCCTGGAAGTGGCGGATCCCGCCCAGGGCCTGGATCAGCATGCGCTCGAACTCCGGCAGCGAGACGACCTGCCCGCTGCTGCCGCGGACCGGTGTCAGGTCGCGAACCTCGGCGAGGGCGAAGAGCCGCTCCTCCTCGGGGTTCGATCGCGCCTTGCCGAGCACCAGGTAGACGTCCTCGGCGGGCGATGGCAGTCGCTCGAGCGTGAAGTTGGCGAGCCGCTTGAACTGGAGGCGGTCGGCCATCTCGGGATGCACGCCGCGGAGCAGCTCATCCTCGGCCATGCCGGACTCCGCCCGCCGGAAGGTGAAGATGTCGACGGCGGACATCCCCCGCCCACGCGCCGGCTCCGCGACCGCGAAGACCACCCGGTCGAGGTTTGGCGGCGCCTCGTGTTCGCCAAGCAACGCCCCGAAACGCTCCACCAACTCCGTTTGCTGGGGAGGCTCGCCCTCGTAATCGGCATAGAAGTCCGCCACCAGCTGCTCGTCCTCCGGCAGGGACTCCGCGTAGCGGGCGAGCGACGCGACCGCCACCGAGAGGTCGTCCAGCGTCAAGTAGGCGCTCACCACCCGGCGACGGCCGCCATCTTCCGGATGGGTCGCCGTGAGCAGGGAGACCCCGTCGAGCTCGTGCTGCTCAAAGCCCGCCAGGGCATGCCTGCGGTAGTAGCGCCGGGTCATCACTTCGAGCAGCACGCGGCGGAGCGGGGGCTCGGCGGTGCGCAGGCGCTCGCTCAGCATCGGGGCCAGCGGACGCGGGCAATCGACGAGCTCCCCGATCAGGTCGGCCCTTCCGCCGGCCTCCGCGTCCGCGGCAAGCTCCGCGAGCTGCTCCTCGGCCTTCCGGTAGGCCGCCTCGGTGGCGGCCTCGATCACCGGACGATCAAAGTAGTGGAATCGAATCTCCCTGGAGAGGTCGGCGACGATGGGATCCCGGCCTTCGGCGGCTGTCGTGAGGCGATCGAGCAGCTCGCGGAAGTCCTCGCCCACCTCTCCGGACAGGGCATCGACCTGCTCGAGCCGGCGATCCAAGAGGGCGACGATGGCGACTCTTACCTGCTCGGCGCGCCGCTCCGCCAGGAAGAGCCGGTAGCAGGCCTCCTCCAGCTCCGGCGTTCGATCCAGACCGTCGACGCCGTAGTGGGACACGGCCCGCTCGAGCAGACGGGCGAACCCGTGGGGCAGCCCCTCCCCCTCGACGTCGAGTGAGCGGAGGTACGCGTTCAGGTACTCGCGGGGGCTGAGCGCGGGCTCCACTCCGGAATCGGTCTCGTCGTGTCCCGGCCTGCTCAGCGCCTGGACGTCCGCGTACACGGAGAGCACTCGGTGCTCCGCGGGCACCATGTCGAGGTCGTAAGCCGGCGGCTCGCCGGAGGCGTCCTGCAGGTCCTCGAGGATCCGCTCGACCTCGCCGGGCTCGCCGTCGTAGCCGAGCACCAGCCATTCGAGGCGCCGCAGCTTGTCGCGACAGAAGGTCTCCCGGTCGGCGCTGACCTGCTCACCGACCGGAAGCCTGATCCGCGGGCTGCCCGACGGCGCTTCTCCGGCCTCGAGGGGCTCGATCCGGAGCAACGGCTCCTGCGCCCCCACCTGGACATTGGGGCCGACGAACACCTCGCGGACACGGCCGGCAATGGGCGCCGTCAGCGACGACTCCATCTTCATGATCTCGATCACGGCGACCACATCCCCGGCGGCGAGCTCGTCCCCCGGCTCCACCGGGATCGAGACCACCACCGCCGGCGCCTGATTCCGCACCAGGCCGCCGTCGTCCCGTGAGATCCGGTGGGCGATTCCGTCGACCTCAATCAGCAGGTCCGCCCCCTGGCTGGAGGTCACGACCCGGAACCCGTGCCCGCCCAGCCACAGCCGCCGCTCGTGCGGGTTGAGGCGCTCGGTGTCCAACTCGACCGAGATCCCGTCGAGGGTCACCCGATACCGGTTGGGCCCGATCTCGCCGACGGTCATCCGGTAGCGCTGGCCCGAATAGCGGAGCTCGATCTCGCGGTGGCCCGCGGCCTGGCTGTCGGGCCGGCCGCGGCGAGCGAGCGCGTAGAAGGTGGCCCGGTCGACTGCGGTCGCCTCGTCGGCGGAGTGCACCGCGGCGGCCACCAGCGCAACCTCGGAATGACGTACCGGGATCGTGTCGCCGCGAAGTTGCCGGCGGTCGAGCCAACCCGTGTCGATCTCCCCGGCGCGGAGCTCCGGCAGCGCGACCAGGTCGAGGAGGAAGCCCACATTCGTGGTGCCGCCCTCGACCACGATGGTGGTCTCCGCAAGCGCGCGCCGCAGGCGCGCGAGGGCCTCGTCGCGGTCCCTCCCCCAGGCGATCAGCTTGGCGATCATCGAGTCGAACTGGGGCGGGATCAAATCGCCCTCGGCGACGCCGGCGTCGATCCTGATCCCCGGCCCGCCCGGGAAGCGGAGCAGCGCGATCCGCCCCGGGGCTGGGATGAAGCCGAGCGCGGGATCCTCGGCGTTGATGCGCGCCTCGATCGCGTGACCGAACGGAGCCGGCGGCGCGCCCTCGAGCCGGCCCCCAGCGGCCACCTCGAGCTGAAGCTTGAGCAGATCCACTCCAGTCGTCGCCTCGGTGACCGGATGCTCGACCTGCAGCCGGGTGTTGACCTCCATGAAGGAGAGCAGGTCCTGGTCGGCCTGGTAGAGGAACTCGACCGTCGCCGCGCCCCGGTAGTCCGCCTTGAGGGTGAGCCGGACCGCCGCCTCACACAGCTCCCGCTCGCGCTCGGCGGAGAGCGCCGTGCTCCTCGACTCCTCGATCACCTTCTGGTTGCGGCGCTGCACGCTGCAGTCTCGGACGCCGAGGGCCCAGGCGTTGCCCTGCCCGTCCGCGATCACCTGCACCTCGACGTGCCGCGCCGGCTCGATCAGCTTCTCGAGCAGCACCGAGTCGTCCCCGAAGGCGTCGAGAGCCTCGCTGCGGGCGCTCGACAGCGCGGCCTCGAGCTGATCCGGCCCATCCACGCGGCGGATGCCCCGTCCGCCGCCTCCTGCGGCCGCCTTGATCAACAGCGGATAGCCGATCCGTTCCGCGTGCTCCCGTGCTTCGGCGACGGTGTCCACGGGGCCGCCGCTCCAGAAAGCCACGGGCAGCCCGGCCTCCTCCGCCAGCCGCTTGGCGGCGACCTTGTCGCCAAGCAGCCGCATCGCGCCCGACTCCGGGCCGATGAAAACGATCCCCAGCCGCTCACAGAGCTCCGCGAACTCCGGGTGCTCGGCCACGAATCCCCAGCCGACCCAGGCCGCGTCGGCCTCCGTCGAGACGAGCGCCCGCTCGAGGGCGGCGAGATCGAGGTAGCCGGTCGCGTGCGCGGCTCCGTCACGCTCCGTGCCGTCGTCGAGGCAGTACGCCTCGTCCGCCTCGCGGACGAACATCGCCTGGCGCTCGACCTCGGTGTAGAGCGCGATCAGCGTGATCGGGTCCCCCGATGTCTCGTTGAGCTCCCGGACCGCGCGGATCGCGCGCATCGCCGCCTCGCCGCGATTGACGATCGCGAGCCGGTGAAACGAGCGGTTCACCCGGGCCTCCTAGCTCATCGCCGAGCGGATCGGCTCGAGCGCTTCAGCGTCCAGAGCGCCGGGAAGCTCGATGGTGCGATAACCCTGGAGCATCACCCTGACGTTGCCCCCCTCGTCGACCACGCGGGCGTCCACCGCCGATCCGTCCTCGCGCGGATGGACGACGGCGAGCAGCTTGCCCGGTGCGTCCGCGCCGGCGTAGCGGATGACCCGGTCGACGTGGGTGGGCAGCGCCATTCGCCCGGTGGTGCCGAGCTCCCGGACCCCGGCCGTCTGGAAGCAGAGCTCGATCAGCCGAGGCGCGGCGATGGTGGGCTCGTCCGCCGGCTCGTGATCAGGCGGCAGGTCCGCCGCGAACCGCCCGACCACGTCGCCGTTGTGGCGCCAGGCCCGGTCGAGCACCCGGTAGGCCGGGCCGTGGAAGTAGATCTCGTAGATCGCCTCCGGGCCGATGCCGCCATCCGACTCGCCATCATCGGGCGCATCCTCCTGATCCGGCGGCTGGACCGGCTCTCGCGCGAGCACCGCACGGCCGCTGAAGTGGACGGTCCGCTCCTCGCCACTCGGCAGCGAGCGGGTACCGACCAGGCGGCAGTCGGCGATCAGCGTGCCGTCGCTTCCGTTGTGGTGCAGGACCTGGAGCTCCAGAGCCCGGGGCTCGTCGCGGTAGAACTTGAACGGAGCGCTGAGCTCGATGTCCTCCAGCGCGATCACCTGCCAGTCCGGCAGCAACCCGGCCGCCGCCTCGGCGAACGCCTCGATACCCATCACCCCGGGCAGCACCGGCGTACCCTCGATCCGGTGGTGGTTGAGGAAGGCCTGATGGGTGGGGTCGAGCTCGGTCAGCACCTTGAACCCCTCGCTCGAGCTGAACCCGGCGACCCTGCCGGTCATCGGGCCGTGATGGGCGTTGATCGCTTCCGTCGCGGCCTCGGGGTCGAGCCCGCCGGTGGGATGGCGCTCCTCGAGCATCACCCCGAGCGCCCCGGCGACCAGGACCTCGGTCCCGGGCCCGGCGGCGGTCAGCTCGCGGCGCACCACCGGCACGCCCTCGCTCGGGGGAAGCATGTCGATGCCGGCCATCTCCATGACCTTCGGAATCGAGCCGCGGCTCGCCATCCCGATCTCGGCCCAGGCGGTCCAGTCGATCGCCACGCCCCTGACTCCCTCGCCGCGCAGGCGCGAGATGCTCTTGCAGAGCAGGTCGTTGGCGGCGGCGTAGTCGGTCTGGCCGCCGTTTCCGAAGCGGCCCGCGATCGAGCTGAAGACGACGGCGCTGCCGAAGCCGGCATCCCCGAGCGCGTTTAGGAGGTTGAACCAGCCGTTGACCTTGACGTCAAAGACCAGGTCGAATTCCGACTGCGGCTTGTCGGGCAGGAAGTGGCTCACCTCCAGCCCGGCGCAGTGGATGAGCGCGTCGACCCGACCGCTGTCTCTGAGCACGTCCTTGACCGCGGCTGAGACCTGCTCCGGGTCGGTCAGGTCGGCCTGGTGCCAGTAGGACTTGCCGCCCGCCGCGCGGATCGCGTCGAGCGCATCCAGCGCCGCGCGGGCCCGTTCGACCTTGGAGAGCTCCCGCTCGACCGACTTGGGCGTCGGGCGCTCGCCACGGTCCTTGATGCGGTGGGCCAGCTCGCGCTTGAGCCCGTCCCTATCGGAGACGAACTTGGCGAGGTCCGGATCGCCCGGGTCCGGCTCCTCGACCAGATCGAGCAGATGGAAGGTGCCGCCGGATGCCGCGGCCAGGTCGGCGGTGATCGCCGAAACGATGCTGCCGGCGGCTCCGGTGACGCAGAAGACGGTCTCCGCTCCCAGCGCCCGCTCCGGGTCGGGCTCGGCCGGCCGCTCAACGAGCCCCACCCCCCAGCGCAACTCGTCGGCGTGGCCGACCTCGACCGCGCCGGGATCGCGCAGGGTCTCCTCGATCAGGAGGTCCGCGAGCGCCGCCGTCCTGCGGCTGGGCGGGAAATCGACGGCCTTCACCAGCGCCTCGGAGCGCTCACGCGCGAGTGACTTCACGAAGCCGGTCACCGCGCCGCCCATCGCCGAGGTCGCGCCCGCGTCGTCGTAGCCGTGGCGGCCACCGAGGCGGGTGCCTGCGACGAGGAAGGTCCCGTCGCCCTCGACCTGATCGGCGAGCTCGCGCATCGCCCGCGCGAGCAGCTTCACCCGGACGCGCAGGCCCTCGATCCAGGCCTCCGGATCGAGCTCGGCCGGCGGCGGCTCGGCATCCATGGCGGGCAACCAGTAGACGCCGTTGACGGCTCCCTCGGCCGTCCAGGCCTGGATCTGACTTTCGATCTCGTCGCCGTGCGGGTCCGCCATCAGAACCTCGACGCCGAGCTTCCGCAGCTTCTTCTCGAGCGCGTTCGCCACTCCGCCGGTGTCAGGCATGACGATCACGCGGCTGCCGGCCTCGAGTGGGATTGCCGTCGGCACGCAGTGGTCGAGCGCCGGACGCACCACTGGGAGCGGGACCCGGCGCGGGAACCGCCTGGGCTCACCCTCCACGGGCGCCCCGTCGGCCGGTGCCGCCTCGGTCGCGGCCTCCGGCTCGCCCTCGCCGAGGTCCGCCCGCTCCCTGACGAACGCGACGACGTGGTTCAGCGTCGGGTAGTCGCGGAGCTTCAGGGTGTCGTCGAAGGGGATCTCGTAGGCCTCGCGGATCGCGGCGAAGACCTCGGCCTGCTTGACCGTGTCGATCCCCAGGTCGGCCTCCAGGTCGAGGTCCATGTCGAGGAGCTCGGTCGGGTAGCCCGTCTCCTCGGAGAGGACGGCGAGGACGCGCTCGGTGACATCGTCCTGCGCGGGCGCGGCCGAGGGCGCCGGCCCTGCGGCAGCCGGCTCGGGCGCGCGGGCGGGCTCGGAGGAGGGGGCCGCGGCAGCGGGGGCCGGCTCGGCAGCGGGAGCCGGCGCCACGGCCGGCTCCTCGGCGGCCGACGCGACGCCGGATCGCTCCCTGACGAACGCGACGACGTGGTTCAGCGTCGGGTAGTCGCGGAGCTTCAGGGTGTCGTCGAAGGGGATCTCGTAGGCCTCGCGGATCGCGGCGAAGACCTCGGCCTGCTTGACCGTGTCGATCCCCAGGTCGGCCTCCAGGTCGAGGTCCATGTCGAGGAGCTCGGTCGGGTAGCCCGTCTCCTCGGAGAGGACGGCGAGGACGCGCTCGGTGACATCGTCCTGCGCGGGCGCGGCCGAGGGCGCCGGCCCTGCGGCAGCCGGCTCGGGCGCGCGGGCGGGCTCGGAGGAGGGGGCCGCGGCAGCGGGGGCCGGCTCGGCAGCGGGAGCCGGCGCCACGGCCGGCTCCTCGGCGGCCGGCGCGACGCCGGATCGCTCCCTGACGAACGCGACGACGTGGTTCAGCGTCGGGTAGTCGCGGAGCTTCAGGGTGTCGTCGAAGGGGATCTCGTAGGCCTCGCGGATCGCGGCGAAGACCTCGGCCTGCTTGACCGTGTCGATCCCCAGGTCGGCCTCCAGGTCGAGGTCCATGTCGAGGAGCTCGGTCGGGTAGCCCGTCTCCTCGGAGAGGACGGCGAGGACGCGCTCGGTGACATCGTCCTGCGCGGGCGCGGCCGAGGGCGCCGGCCCTGCGGCAGCCGGCTCGGGCGCGCGGGCGGGCTCGGAGGAGGGGGCCGCGGCAGCGGGGGCCGGCTCGGCAGCGGGAGCCGGCGCCACGGCCGGCTCCTCGGCGGCCGACGCGACGCCGGATCGCTCCCTGACGAACGCGACGACGTGGTTCAGCGTCGGGTAGTCGCGGAGCTTCAGGGTGTCGTCGAAGGGGATCTCGTAGGCCTCGCGGATCGCGGCGAAGACCTCGGCCTGCTTGACCGTGTCGATCCCCAGGTCGGCCTCCAGGTCGAGGTCCATGTCGAGGAGCTCGGTCGGGTAGCCCGTCTCCTCGGAGAGGACGGCGAGGACGCGCTCGGTGACATCGTCCTGCGCGGGCGCGGCCGAGGGCGCCGGCCCTGCGGCAGCCGGCTCGGGCGCGCGGGCGGGCTCGGAGGAGGGGGCCGCGGCAGCGGGGGCCGGCTCGGCAGCGGGAGCCGGTGCCACGGCCGGCTCCTCGGCGGCCGACGCGACGCCGGATCGCTCCCTGACGAACGCGACGACGTGGTTCAGCGTCGGGTAGTCGCGGAGCTTCAGGGTGTCGTCGAAGGGGATCTCGTAGGCCTCGCGGATCGCGGCGAAGACCTCGGCCTGCTTGACCGTGTCGATCCCCAGGTCGGCCTCCAGGTCGAGGTCCATGTCGAGGAGCTCGGTCGGGTAGCCCGTCTCCTCGGAGAGGACGGCGAGGACGCGCTCGGTGACATCGTCCTGCGCGGGCGCGGCCGAGGGCGCCGGCCCTGCGGCAGCCGGCTCGGGCGCGCGGGCGGGCTCGGAGGAGGGGGCCGCGGCAGCGGGGGCCGGCTCGGCAGCGGGAGCCGGCGCCACGGCCGGCTCCTCGGCGGCCGACGCGACGCCGGATCGCTCCCTGACGAACGCGACGACGTGGTTCAGCGTCGGGTAGTCGCGGAGCTTCAGGGTGTCGTCGAAGGGGATCTCGTAGGCCTCGCGGATCGCGGCGAAGACCTCGGCCTGCTTGACCGTGTCGATCCCCAGGTCGGCCTCCAGGTCGAGGTCCATGTCGAGGAGCTCGGTCGGGTAGCCCGTCTCCTCGGAGAGGATCGCAAGCACTCGTTGCTCGATGTCGGCGCTCGCGGTGGGGGAAGGGGCGGGCTCGAACGCCTCGGCCGGGGAGTCCATCTCCAGCGCCGCGGGCTCGATCTCCGCCGGCGCGGAATCCGGTGTGGATGCGGGCGCCAGCCGCACGCCAGCCGGCGGACCCTGATCGACGATGCGGAGCCTGTGCTGGACGAGCTCGAGCTGCGGCTCCTCGTAGCCGCTCATGCGCCTCAGCCATGCGGTCCAGGCGGCTCGATCGGCAACCCGGTAGTCGTGGCCGAGCTCGTCCGCATTGCGCCGGCGGCCGTCTGCGACGGGCGTCCAGCGCAGGAGCAGCATCGAGATCTGGGAGCCGAAGCCCGCCGCCAGCCGGAGCGAGTAGCGGACCGGGTACGAGCCTCCCCCCGAGAGGTTGAGCTGGCCCAGCTCGGGGTCGGGATCGCGGAAGTTGGGCACCGGTGGAACGACGCCGGTCTCCAGGGCCTTCACTGCGAGCACGTCCTCCAAGCCGACGCCCATGGGATGCCCGGTGAACCCCTTGACGTTCGCGATCACGATGCGGTCGGCGTCCTGGCCGAAGACGTCGCGCAGCGCGTGTATCTCCGCTGCCGCGCTGCCGCCGCGAGCGGGCGTGTAGGTCTCGTGCGAGACGAACATCGTCTCGCCGGCGATGTCCTCCCGGCGGAGCCCGCGGCCCTCGGCCTGCTCCACGAGCTGCTCCATGACGCCGCTGATGTGCTCGACGTCGAGCCGGGTGCCGTGAAACGCGGAGTTGGCGGTCACCGAGCCGAGCACCTCGCAGATCGGCGTCAGCGCGCGCTCGCGGGCGGCGGCTGCGCTCTCCACCATAAGCCCGGCGGCCCCCATGCCGATGATCATGCCGTGACGGCGCTCGTCGAACGGCAGCGCCGCCTCCTCGACGACGTCGTCGGTCGCCGCCGCGCCGGAGGCGAGGAAACCGGCTCCGATCCAGCCCATCATGGTGTCCGAGGTGGCGTCGTCGGCCGCCACGATCAGCACGCGGCGGCACCGCCCGGCGCGGATCCAGTCCTCGGCGAGCGCGACGGCCTGCGTGGTGCTCGCGCAGGCGGAGTTGATCTGGGTGTTCGGTCCCCGGGCCCCGATCAGCTCGGCGAGCTGCGAGTGGCCCATCGAGAGGACGCGGAAGATGAACCGGCGGTCGAAGGTGTACCCCTCCTCCTCGAGCGTGTGCTCCAGGTCGTGAATGCGCCGCTCGACCTCGTCCAGCACCACCGGATCGGTGCCGTCGTGGTCGAGCATCCTCGCCCGCAGCGTCTCGAGCGCGGCGAGGCGCTCCCTGCGCATGTGATCCGTGGTGTAGCGCGCCACCTCGTCGGCCATCTCCTCGAGGCCGGGGAACGCCGATGCGTAGATCACCCCGGTGTCGTCGCGCAGCTCGTCGGGGAGCGACCAGCGGT
>CAVRVH010000006.1:0-64614 GCA_963724665.1 uncultured Solirubrobacterales bacterium | reverse complement strand
GGTCCACGACAGCTCAACGAATGCGCTGATCAGGCGTTACCGAAAAGCTCGATCCGAAAGCTGAGGTGGACCGCAGGTATCGGCGCTCCGGCGAATAGGGCACCCGCAATGCCCTGACCTTGTTCGCATCCCCTGGAACGGATGAGGTCCGCCGATCGCAAACAGCGAGCCGAGATTGCCGTTCTCGATCCTCTAGTCCGCGAGCCGGCGTTGAACCACGAGCGTCGCCGACCCCGCCGCCACCAACTGTCGTGACGTTGACCCCGAGGACCGCCAGGGCGCCCGGCACCCTGTGCGCCTCGCCGACGCCGGCAGCGATCCCCGAGGTAGGCGGCGGCCGGGATCGTCGTGATCGAGATCGCCGCCCCCACCCCGCCACCCCGATGGTCGCCGAGTTGACGCTCGTCAGGCCGGACAGCGATGACTCGCCGAGAACGAACCCGGAAGGAAGCAGGTCGAGGAGGTCGAGGAGGGCCGCGAGCGCCATGGCGGTGAGGCAGGTCACGCCCAGGCCAACGGTGAGGGTGCCGAGCGCGCGAAGGGCGAGACGGCCGCGCCGGCCGACCAGCCCGACGCAGGTGGCGGCGATCGGGAGATTTCAGGACTCACCGCCATCGCGCCCACGATCAGGATCGCGTTGTCGTAGACGACGCCGAAGCCGGCGATCACCCCCGCCATCATCATGAAGACGAGATAGCGCCCGACCGGCCGGGCATATCGGTGGGCTTGCCCGAGCACGTCGGCCCAGATCAGGCTGGTGCTGGTGCGTCCGGGGGCGATCGGTCCGATCTCGTCAAGCCGGGCAACGGCGACGTCCTCCAGGGCGGGACGCCCCGGCCGACGATCTACTCGAGCACCGCATCGGCCGACCCCGCGCTGACCTCGGCGGTCAGCAGGGTGTGCGAGGGTCGTACCGCCTCCGCGACCACCACATGACGTGCGTCGTCGCGCTGCTCGAGGCCCTCAGCAACCCTAATCAGTGAGGCCGACGGACCAAAGATCCTGAGGTGAAGCATCGCCCCCTCAGAGGATCGCGATCGGGTTGAGCGGCGATCCGGTGCCGCCGACGATCCGCAGCGGCGCCCCGACGAACAGGAACTCCCAGTGCTCCTCCTTCTCGCATCGCGCGACGAGGTCCTCGAATTGGAGGTAGTCGAGCAGGTGGACGCCCATCGCGTTGATCGCGAGGACGTGGATCGGGAAGCCGACCCCGTCGGTGGTGCTTGGGGCGGTGTCGTTGTTGCCGTCCGACCCGAGCGCCGCGACGCCCCGGTCCGCCAGGAAATGAGCCGCCGTCGGATGCAGGCCGGCCCTCGCGATTTCCGTGTCCCACGGCTCGACCTCGGCGAGGCGGCGCGCGTGACCGGTGCGGACGAGCAGGATGTCGCCGGCGCCCACGCTTACCCCCTGGCTCGCTCCGCCGCCTCGAGGTCCTCGCGATAGATGTGATCACCTGGCTCCAGCCATGGAACGCCCCGCAGGCGGGGACGTCGAGCAACACTCCCCGCCCCACGAGTCCGTTCCTAGCACCTCGATTGTTCCGGCTTCGCACCATCGAGCGTGATCGAGTCGCTCGGCATTCCGCCGTAAATGGAGCCTTCATAGGCGACGTGGCACAGGGCGTCGATGTGGCTGTGACCGGGGTTGTGGTAGTCGAGGCCGACGTAGTCCTTGGCGAACTGCACCGTCCCCGATCCGATGTCTTCGTCGGCCAACATCGTCATGTGATGGTCCGCCGGCTCCGGACATCGACGCTCGCCTGAGTCTTGCAGCCGCTGGCTGAGGGTCACCGCGTCGCCGCTTCGCGACCAGCCGGGCGGCGGCCGCGATCCCGCTCGGCGCTGAGATAGTGGAGGGCCCCGCGCTCGTCATCCTCGCCCCATCGGCCCCAGGTGCAGACCTTTTCGAAGAGAGTCGCGGAACTCAGCGGCCGATACCTGGGTCGAGGTGGGGTTCAACTGGGCTAGCCTAGCTCGCCCGAGGCTCCTGGGCGACGCGATTGGGGGGCTCGAAGCGCAGGTCGGGTCGAATGCCGATTCAGCGCCGTGGAAGACTAACCACCGATGCGAGTCGCCGTCGTCGGCCACGTGGAGTGGATCCAGTTGGCCCGCGTCGAGAAAGTGCCGGCGCCCGGCGAGATCGTGCACGCGTCCGAGGTCTGGGAGGAGCCGGCGGGGGGCGGAGCGGTCGCCGCGGTGCAGCTGGCGCGCCTCGCGGGCGAGTGCCTCTTCATCACGGCGCTTGGGGATGACGCCCTCGGGCACCGGGCGAAGCAAGACCTGGAGCGACTGGGCGTTCGCGTCGAGGCGGCGTGGCGCTCAGAGCCGCAGCGACGAGCATTCGTCCACGTGGACGCGGATGCCGAGCGCACTATCACCGTGATGGGCGAACGGGTGGGGCCTGACGGCGACGACCCCCTCCCTTGGGCAGAGCTCAACGGCACGGATGCTGTCTACTTCACAGCAGGCGATTCAGCCGCCGTGCGGCGGGCGCGGGCCGCGCGCAAGCTGGTCGCGACGGTGCGCGCGATCGCACCGCTCGCGAAAGCCGGGCTCAGCTCGACGCACTGGTCTCGAGCGCAAAGGACGAGGGCGAACGTTACGAGCCCGGCCGAATCGACCCGCCGCCCCTGCTCGTCGCTCGCACCGCCGGTGCCGCGGGTGGCTGCCTGGTGGCGTCCAACGGCAAGGAGAGCCATTGGGCAGCGGCGCCCCCGCCGGGTCCCCCCGTGGACGCCTATGGGGCGGGTGACACGTTTGCTGCCGGGCTTACGTTCGGTCTCGGTGACGGCCGTTCGCCTCAAGAGGCGGTCGCGCTCGGGGCGCGCTGCGGCGCGGCCTGCATGACCGGACGCGGGCCGTACGAAGGTCAGCTAGGGTCGGCAGACTGATGGTCGTGAGCGGGCTTGTGGCGAAGCTTGCTCGGTTTGGGAATAGGATGGGCGGAACACGGCCTGCCGGAATGCGCCGCGCGATGGAGCGGGACGCGAACGGCGACCGGAAGGTCCGAGTCACGATGACCACATCCGCCAACGACACGCGGCCGAAACCCGCAGACGTCCTAGTCATCTTCGGGATCACCGGCGACCTCGCCAAGGTGATGACCTTCAACTCGCTGTACCGGCTGGAGCAGCGGGGACTGCTCGACTGCCCGATCGTCGGTGTCGCCTTCGACGACTGGTCGGAGGAGGACCTCAAGGAACACGCCCGCAAGGCGATCGAGACCTCGTCCGGGCAAGAAGCCAAACCCGAAAGTCTTCAACCGGCTCGCCAAGCGCTTCTCCTACGTCCAAGGCGACTTCGCGGAGGCCGACACATACGAGCGCCTCGCCGCCCACATCAAGGGAGCCAGGAGCCCGGTTTTCTACCTGGAGATTCCGCCGTCGCTGTTCGGCATGACGATCAAGGGGCTCTCCGAAGCCGGTCTCACCAAGAACGCCAGGGTGGTGGTCGAGAAGCCCTTCGGCCACGACCTCGCCTCCGCCCGCGAGCTTGCCGCCGAGATCCACCAATACATCCGCGAGGACCAGCTCTACCGCATCGACCACTTCCTCGGCGTGATGGGGCTCGCCGAGATCCTCTACCTGCGTTTCGCGAACGCGATGTTCGAGCCCGTCTGGAATCGCAACAGCGTCGCCTGCGTCCAGATCACGATGGCGGAGGACTTCGGAGTCTCCGACCGTGGCAGCTTCTACGACCCCGTTGGCGCCGTCCGAGACGTGGTGGTCAACCACCTGATGCAGGTGGTTGCGGCGGCTGCGATGGAGCCACCCGCCGGCCGCCACGCCCGGGCGCTGAAGGATGCGATGTTCGGCGTCTTCTCAGCGATGCCGAAAGCCGACCCGAACAGTACGTGCGAGGGCAGTACGAGGGCTACCGGAAGATCAAAGGGGTCGCGAAGGACTCGAAGACGGAGACCTTTGCGGCGATGCGCTTCGAGATCGACAACTGGCGCTGGAGCGGAATCCCGTTCTTCATCCGGACGGGGAAGGAACTCCCGGTGGAGCAGTGGGAGCTGAGGCTGATCTTCAAGGAGCCGCCGCGCCTCGGCTTCACCGCGCACCCCCGGCGGCGCCCCGAGCCCGACCAGCTCGTCGTCAGGCTCCACCCGACCACCGGGATTCGTCTGCTGGTCGACGCACAGCGCAGTGACGAAACCAGACCCGAGCAGATCAACCTCGACATGGAGTTCGCCCAGGAGGGCGGCGAGGGCCCGACCCCATACGAGGTCCTTTTGCACGCCGCGATGGTCGGCAACAGCACGCGCTTCACCCGGCAGGACAACATCGAGGAAACCTGGCGAATCTGTGGCCCCCTGCTCGAGAAGCCCCCGAGGGTCCACCCGTACAAGCCCGGCACCTGGGGACCAAAGGCCGCCGACCGGCTGGTGAGGGACTTCGGCGGGTGGCACGAGCCGTGGACCGGATCATGAGTCCCGCGAAGCGGAAGAGCGGATCTGGGAGGCGCGCGGCAAGCCCCAGCACTATGTCTCCTCCAAGCTGATGTGCTGGGTCGCCATGGACCGGGCCTCGCAGCTCGCGGAGATCCGAGGCGACTCCGATCTGCAGGCCGAGTGGAGGGCGACCGCGGACGAGATCCACAAGGACATCCTCGACAACGGCGTCCGCGACGGCGTCCTCCGCCAGCACTACGACACCGATGCGCTCGACGCCTCCACCCTGCTGGCGGCACTCTTCGGCTTCCTGCCGGGCGATGACGAGGTGTTGAAGAAGAGTGTGCTGGCGATCGCCGATGACCTCACCGAGGACGGCTTCGTGCTCCGCTACGTCACCGGCCAGACCGACGACGGGCTCTCGGGCAAGGAGGGCAGCTTCCTGATCTGCTCCTTCTGGCTCGTCTCGGGTCTGGCGATCATCGGCGAGCAGCAGCGCGCCCGCGACCTGATGGACCGGCTGCTCCGCATCGACTCGCCGCTCGGCCTCTATGCGGAGGAGTTTGACACCGACACCGGCCGCCACCTCGGGAACTTCCCCCAGGCCTTCTCCCACCTCGCTTTGATCGAGGCCGGCGGCGCGGATCATCCTCGCGCGAGCGGCTTGACGAGTATCAGCATGAGCGACTACGACGTGATCGTGATCGGCAGCGGGGCCGGCGGAGGGACGCTCGTCCACCGGCTCGCCCGCTCCGGCAAGAAGATCCTTCTGCTGGAGCGAGGGGACTTCCTGACCCGCGAGCCGCAGAACTGGCGGGCCGAGGACGTCTTCGTCGACGGCCGCTACCAGTCGGAGGACACCTGGTACGACGCGAAGGACAAGGAGTTCGCCCCGCAGGTGCACTACTTCGTCGGCGGCGCGACCAAGATGTTCGGCGCGGCGCTCTACCGCCTGCGCGCCGAGGACTTCGGCGAGATCCAGTACGAGGATGGCGTCTCGCCGGCCTGGCCCATCTCCTACGACGAGATGGAGCCCTACTACACGCAGGCGGAGGAGCTCTACCAGGTGCACGGTGCTCGAGGCGAGGACCCCACGGAGCCTCCGGCAAGCGCTCCCTATCCGCTTCCCCGCCGTCTCCCACGAGCCGCGCATCCAGCAGCTCTCGGACGATCTCGCCGCCGCCGGCTACCGGCCCTTCCACGCTCCCTGCGGGGTGATGCTGAACGAGGGCAACATGCCCTACAGCACCTGCGTTCGCTGCAACGACTGCGATGGCTTTCCCTGCCTCGTGCACGCGAAGTCTGACGCCGAGGTGATCGCGGTGCGGCCCGCGCTCGAGCACGCGAACGTCACGCTGCTGACGAACTCAGAGGCGGTCGCCCTCAACACCGACGCCGGTGGTGAGACGGTCACGGAGGTCGTGGTCGAGCGCGACGGCGAGCGGGAGACCTACTCAGCCGACATCGTCGCGGTCTCCTGCGGTGCGGCCAACTCCGCCAAGCTGCTGCTCGCCTCCGCCACCGACAAGCATCCGAATGGCCTGGCGAACGGTTCCGACCAGGTGGGCCGCAACTACATGTTCCACAACAGCCAGGCCGTCCTGGCCCTGTCGAAGGAGCCGAACCCGACCGTCTTCCAGAAGACGCTCGGGCTCAATGACTTCTACTTCGCCGGTGAGGAGTTCGATCACCCGCTCGGCAACATCCAGATGGTCGGCAAGTCCCAGGCGCCGATGTTCCGCGGCGAGAAGCCGGGAGAGACGAAGTTCGCTCCGAATTGGTCGCTCGAGACGATTGCTGCCCACGCCGTCGACTTCTGGCTCTCGACGGAGGATCTGCCGAAGCCCGACAACCGCGTCACGCTGACCGACGACGGACGCGTGAAGCTGAGCTACACCTACTCCAACGAGAAGCCGAAGAAGGAGCTCTACGACAAGCTCAAGTCAATGCTCGGCCATATCGGCATGCACGAGGGCCACCTTCTCCCACATCACGCCTACCTGAAGAACGAGATCCCGGTGGCGGGGGTCGCGCATCAGACCGGGACCTGCCGCTTCGGCACCGACCCCGCCGACTCGGTGCTCGACCCCGAACTGCAAGGCCCACGAGCTGGACAACCTCTACGTCGTCGACACCAGCTTCTTCCCCAGCATCGGCGCCGTGAACCCGGGGCTGACCGCGATGGCAAACGGGTTGCGCGTCGGCGACCACCTGCTCGAGCGCCTCGGGGCATCGGCTTCCGAAGAGGCGAACGGTGACGCCTGACCGCCAGGGTGGGCGGCGCAAGGTCGTAATCGTCGGTGGCGGGTTCGGCGGCCTCGCCGCGGCTCGCAAGCTGGGGAGAGCCGAGCTCGACCTGACTCTGGTGGACCGCACCAACCACCAGCTGTTCCAGCCGCTGCTCTACCAGGTCGCACTCGGTGCGCTCTCGGAGGGAGAGTGCGCCACTCCGATCCGGAGCGATGCTGAGGAAGCAGGCGAACACGACGGTGTTGATGGCCGAGGTCACCGGCATCGACGCGGAGCGCCGCCAGGTCGCGCTCGACACCGGGGAACAACTCGACTACGACAGCCTGATCCTCGCCGGCGGGGCCGAGACCTCCTACTTCGGGCGCGACGAATGGGCGGAGGTCACCTTCGGGCTGAAGACGCTCGATGATGCGGTCGCCCTCCGTGACCGGGTCTTCGGCGCCTTCGAGCAGGCCGAGCGGGCCACAACTCAGGCTGAGCGAGACGAGTGGCTGACATTCGTGATCGTCGGCGGCGGGGCCACCGGCGTCGAGATCAGCGGCCAGCTCGGGATCCTCGCCCGTCATACGCTGGAGCGCGACTTCAAGCGAATCGACACCAGCAGGGCCAGGGTGATCCTCGTCGACGCCGGCGACCGCGTCCTCACCGCCTTCAGCGAGTCGCTCTCGGCAAAGGCGGCGAAGGGTCTCGCCGGGCTCGGCGTGACCGTTCGAGAGGGGGCGAAAGCGACGTCGATCGACGAGCGCGGGATCGAAATCGAGCTGGGCGGATCGACCGAGCGGATCCCCGCCCGAACCGTGATCTGGGCAGCGGGGGTCCGCGCCACCGGACTTGCGGGGATATTGGTTGACGCCACCGGGCGCCAAGGCCGACCGGGCGGGCCGAATCGAGGTGGGGGAGGACTGCGCGCTTCCGGGCCGACCGGAGATCTCGGTGATCGGCGACATGGCGAATCACCCAGGGCCGGATGGCAAGCCGCTTCCCGGCCTGGCGACGGTCGCGATCCAGCAGGCGCGCCACGTTGCCAAGGCGATCAAGTCCGGCGATCCGGGCGCCTCGACCCCGTTCCACTATCTCGACAAGGGCGCCCTGGCGGTGATCGGGCGCGGCAAGGCGGTCTGCGAGGTCCGTGGCCGGCAGATATCGGGTCGCATCGCCTTCTACATGTACCTCAGCGTCCATCTCTACTACCTGGGCGGCGCGCCCGGTCACCGCCTCGGCGTGCTCGGGAGGTGGATCAGCGCCCGTTCGGGCAATCTCGACGAGCGGGTGATCGAGGGGGAGCTTCCCACCCCCGGCGGAGGCGGCAATTCACAACGTGCAGATCCGTCCCTGCCGGGGAGCAAGATCTAAGGAATGAGCTTCGCGCTCAACGCCCTTCCGCTCGCCGAAGCGTCGAACCTGTTGGCGGCGCGCGAGCAGATGGCGTTCACGCTCGCCTTCCACATCGTCCTCTCCTGCCTCGGGGTCGCCTTCCCGGCGATCATCCTGATCGCCAACTACATCGGGCTGAAGCGCGAACGACGCCGACGCGCTCGAGCTGGCGCGGCGCTGGTCGAAGGTGATGGCGGTGACCTTCGCCGTCGGGGCGGTCACCGGGCACCGTCCTGCTCGTTCGAGTTCGGCCTGCTCTGGCCGGACGTTCATGGAGCGCTTCGGCAGCGTGTTCGGGGTCGCCTTCGCGATCGAGGGGATCTTCTTCTTCACCGAGGCGATCTTCCTCGCGATCTACATCTACGGCTGGAAGCGGCTCAGCCGGCTGGGCGCACTTCTGGACCGGGGTGCCGATCGTTCATGACCGGGATCGGCGGGGCCTTCTCGGTCGTCGCCGTCAACTCCTGGATGAACCAGCCGCAGGGCTTCACCCTCGACGCCGCCGGCAAGGTCATCGACACCGACCCGGTGAAGATCCTGCTCAACCCGGCGACCGGCTACGAGGTCCCGCACATGATCCTCGCCGCCTACATCGTCACCGGGATGCTGGTCGCCTCGGTCTACGCGGTCGGGATGCTGAAGGGCCGGCGCGACCGCCACCACCGGCTCGGGCTGCTGATCCCGCTGACCGTCGCCTTGGCCGCCTCGCCGGTCCAGTTCCTGGTCGGCGACACCGCGGCGAGGGAGGTCGCCGACAACCAGCCGGCCAAGTTCGCCGGGATGGAGTGCATCCAGAAGACCGGCCGCGACGAGACCGAGTACATCGGCGGCCGCTGCACCTCGACCGGGGTCAAGGGCGGCATCGGGATTCCCGGCCTCGACTCCTTCCTCGTCGGCTTCAGCACCAACACCAAGGTCACCGGGCTCGACGCCTTCCCGCCGAAGAACCGCCCGCCCGCCAACACCCTGCTGCACCTCGTCCTTCGACTTCATGGTCGGGATCGGCTCGGCCTTCATCGCCCTCGGCGCCTGGCTCGCCTTCGTCTGGTGGCGAAAGCGCGACATCCCGAAGACCGTCTGGTTCCTGCGGGTCGTCTCGATTTGCGGCGTCGCCGCCGTGCTGACCCTCTGGGCGCGGCTGGATCGTCACCGAGGTCGGGCGCCAGCCGTGGATCGTCCAGGGCTATCATGCGCACCGCCGACGCGGTCACCCCGGCCAACGGGCGTCTGGTACAGCTTCGTCGGCGGTGCTCGTCCTCTACGCCGCCCTCGGGACGACCGCGATCCTGATCCTCCGCCGGATGGCGCGGCGCTGGCGCGAGGGCGCACCGGAGAGGACGAGGGCGGCACCCCCTACGGGCCGCCCGGCGAGAGGTCGCGGAGGCGGGCAGATGAGCAAGGCCGACATCGCCGCCGGCATCCTCTGGGTCGGCGTGACCGCCTACGCGCTCTTCGGCGGCGCCGACTTCGGCGGCGGCTTCTGGGATCTGCTCGCCGGGGAGCGCGGAGAGGGGCGAGCGGCCGCGGGCGCTGATCCAGCGCTCCCTGACCCCGGTCTGGGAGGCCAACCACGTCTGGCTGATCTTCATCCTCGTCGTCCTCTGGACGGCTTTCCCGAAGGCGTTCGGGGCGATCATGACCACCCTCTACATCCCCCTGGCTCTGGCCGCGCGTCGGGATCGTCCTGCGCGGCGCCGGATTCGCCTTCCGCAAGGAGATCGAGGGCCTCGGCCGGCCGACGCGCGGCCGGCGCCACCTTCGCCCTCTCGTCGGTGCTGACCCCGTTCTTCATGGGGACCGTGGCCGGCGCGATCGCCACCGGCCGTGTCCCGGCTGCAGGGCGACGGCGACCCGATCTCGAGCTGGCTGCAGCCCGGCGCCGCTCTTCTTCGGCGTCGTGTTCGTCGCCACCTGCGCCTATCTGGCGGCGGTGCTTGCTGATCGGTGACGCCGCAGGGCCGGGACGGCAGACCTTGAGCGCTACTTCGCCCGCGCGCGCGATCGCGGCGTCGGTCGGTCGCAGGGGCTGGCGCGCGGCCGCGGGGCTGGTCGCGATCTGCACGAGAACGGCCGCTACGTACTACGACGGGCTGACGAGCTCCGAAGCGCTGCCGCTGGTGATCCTCTCGGCCGTCTGCGGCCTCGCCGTGCTCGTGCTGCTGTCCGGCGCGAACACCGCTGGATCCGGCCCGCTCGCCGGCGCGACCGTGGTCGCGGTGATCTGGGGATGGGGCGTCGCCCAGTTCCCCTACCTGCTGCCGACCAGCCTCAAGATCAGCGACGCCGCCGCCCCCGGGCCGACCCTGACCACAGTCCTGGTCGTCTTCCGGATAGCAGCCGTGGTCGTGCTTCCCTCGCTCGCCCTTCTCTACGTCCTCAGCCAGCGCGACATCGTCGAGGGGATCACCCGTCGGTGTGACCGCGGCGGGGCGGTCCTCTTCGACATCGACGGCACCATCCTGGTCACCGGCGGAGCGGGGGCCGCCGCCTGGCAGCGGGCCTTCCGCGAGCAGCACGGGATCGACGCAGACGTCGCCGAGCACACCGACGCCGGGATGACCGACCCCGAGATCACCGAGATCATCTTCAAGGAGGTGATCGGGCGCGAGGCGACGACCGCCGAGCGGGCCCGGGTGGTCGCCGGCTACCTCTACCACCTCCACGACACGATCCGCGAGTCCGACGGCTACCGGGTGATGCCGGGGATCGAGGAGACCCTGACCGAGCTGATTGATGGCGGGACCCTGCTCGGCCTGGTTACGGGGAACGTCGAGGCGGCCGCCCACATCAAGCTCTCGCGTGCCGGGCTCAACCGCTTCTTCAGCTTCGGCGGATACGGCTCCGACTCGCGCTCGCGCACCGAGCTGACCAAGCGGGCACTGCAGCGCGCCGAGACGGTCTCCGGCGACACGGTCGATATCTCCTCCGCGATCGCGATCGGCGACACCCCACGGGATGTCGACGCCGGCCACGGGGCGGGGATCAGGGTGGTCGGAGTCGCCACCGGCGCCTACAGCGTCGCCCAGCTATCCGAGGCGGGTGCGGACTGGGCGGTGGAGGACCTGCGCGAGGGGCTCCCCGGCTCCTGAGCGGCCGCCGGGTGCGGCGCTCAGGGGGCGCCGGGGCCCTGGTAGTAGTCGAGCCAGTGCCCGCAGGCGCCGGCCAGCGGCACGGTGCGGTGGGGACGATCCGGCACGGCGACCAGACGCCCCACCTCGGCCTCCCCGTCGTAGCCGCTCAGCTCCTGAAGGGTGCTGGGGTCGTCGGCCCGCAGCGTGAAGCGGAACCGGCCGGCCCGGCTGGTCGTGAACACCCCCGCCGGCCAGTACTGGCCGGCGTTGGAGAGGCTGATCGTGTTCGGCCGCTGGCCGTCGAGGGCCGGCTCGAAATGCTGGCTGAATCCGGGCGCGCTCAGGGTGAGGCCGACCGGCGAGAAGTACTGGAGGGAGAGCCGCCAGCGACCCGCGGGGAGACGCAGTGTCTGCGAGGTGCTCCCGCCGGTGCCGAACGTCGAGCCCTCCCGCCAGCCGTCCTTCGGGCCGATCACCGGCTTCGGGAAGATCGAGGCACGCCCGCCGCCGGCGACGAAGATCCGCATCTCGGGCGCGGCGCAGTCGACCGGCGCCGCCGGCTCCGTTCCCTCGAGCAGGGTCTGGCGGTCCTGCGGCGTCTTGCGCTCGCGGCGCCAGAGGATGAACGATGGCGTCCTGCCGATCTCCTTGAAGTTGCGCGGCGCGGCGCTGTTCCACGCGGCCGAGCCGGTGATCACGAAGCTGTGGTGGTTGAGCGTCCCGTAGGTGAACGAGTCGAAGTCGATCGGGCTGTAGGCGTCGCCCGTGTCGAACGGCTTGGTGGGGCTCTGGACGACATCCGGGTCGGGGAACTCGACCAGGGGAACATCGGTGTCGGTGCCGGGCAGCTCGTAAGCGGCGAAGCGGTCCTGGCCGGCGAACAGCACCGAGTCCCCGTGCAGCTCTCCGACGAAGGCGCGCAGCTCGGCCCCGTGCCCCGCGGGACCGACCGGAGCATCGCGCAGGACCAGGAAGGTCGAGTAGGCGGCCCCGGCCAGAAAAGCGACGGTCAGCGCTGCCCAACCGAGCCGCAGCGGGCCGGCGGACCCCGCCCGGGCGCCCCAGCCGCCGCCCGGGCCCTGAGCAGGGCCCGGGCGGCGATCAGCATCGCCAGCGGTGAGCCGATCATCAGCGCCTTCGCCTGCGAGTAGTCGCCGCTGAACGGCAGCGAGACCACGTACACCAGGGCGCAGGCGCCGAGGGCGATCGGCACCGCCGGCTCGTCGCGCCTCACCCACCAGACGATCCCGGCGGCGACCGCGACCAGCGCCACCGCCACGGCGAGACCGGCGAGCGGGGCGCCCCCCGGGGCATCGAGCCTGTAGTTCGCGGCGGGCCAGACCCCCAGCGCCTCGGCGGGGGAGACCGGCCCGTAGGTGCCGGTGCCCGCGACCTTGCCGAAGCCGCTCGCGAACCCGAACGGCCCGACGAAGGCGAGCAGCGCCGCGGCGACGGCGAGGATCGCGATCCAGGCCAGGGTCGAGGGGCGAGTGAGAAGCCGCAGCAGAGAGCGCGGCGCGAGGGCGCGGCGCGCCGCGGGCAGGGTCAGGCTCCAGAGCGCGGCGATCGCCAGCGGCCAGGCCAGCCCGGCGAAGCTGTAGGAGAAGAAGATCCCTGCACCGACGACGCCGAGGGGCGCGAAGCGGCGGAAACGCTCGCCCGGTGGCGCGAAGAAGGGCCAGGCGGCCGGCAGGGCGATCGCGAAGGCGAGCACGAACAGGGCCTCGGCCGTCTCCTTGAAGGCGGCCTGCGCGAAGTAGGACGCGGCGAGGTAGGGGACGGCGACCAGGGTCGCCGCCAGCACCGGCCGTACCCGGCCCATCCCGCGCAGGGCTCCCAGCGCGGTCAGCCCGGTGAGGATGGTGATCGCCTGCAGCTCGCCGATGAACGCCTGGCCGAGGCTGACCTTCGGGAACGACCGCTGTCGCGATCGCGACCCCGTGCGGGCCGAGGGGGTAGCCGGCATCCGGGCTTGGCCCGAACCCGCTTCGCAGCCACTCGCTCCAGGCGAGGTGAAGCCCGAGGTCGTTGTTGAAGCCGACCCCGATCAGCCCCCACCGGCCGCTGATCGCGAAGGGAATCGAGACCACCAGCGCCAGCATCAGGGCAACGGCCGCGCCGGAGGCTGCGGCGCCGTCGAGGCGGTAGGGGATCCGCAGCGCGGCCAGGCCGAGGGCGCCCAGCACGAGCAGGCCGATCGTCGCCGTCGTTCCGTGACCGGGCAGCCTGACCAGCAGCCCGGCGACCGCGATCATCGCGGCGAACCCGACAGCCGGCTCCAGCCACGACCAGCGCTTCGCGGCCGCTCGCCGCCAGGATCGCGCGGCCGAGCAAAAGCGAGGCGGCGCAGATCAGCGCCGCCGAGGCGTAGGTCCCGATCATCAGCGCGGTAACTATGGCAGCGCTCCGGTGGAGGCGGCGCGGCTGCGCGCAGCGGCCTTGACGAGTTCTTTATGGCGGGGCGCCGAATCCACATGCCGTCTTGACAGCCGCCCGCGAATACTGGATTCGTGCTTCTGAGCGCTGACATATTCCCAGGGGGCGGCAGCCCGGTCGCCGATCTCTTTGCGATCGCGCTGGCGGTGGTCCTCTTCGCCCTCCTCTACTGGGCGATCGACCTGATCGACCGGATATGAGCGTGCTGCCGCTGGGTGCCCTCAGTGGCGCCGACATCTTCGGATTGATCGTCTCGGCGCTCGTCTTCGTCTACCTGCTCTACGCGCTGGTGCGCGGGGAGAAGCTCTGATGGCCCAGGGTTGGCTGCAAGTCGCTCTCTTCCTCGGCGTCCTGATTGCGCTGACGCCGCCTCTCGGCGCCTACATGGCCCGCGTCTTCGAGGGCCAACGGGTCCTCCTCAGCCCGGTCCTCGGACCGCTCGAGCGCCTCACCTACCGGGTGCTGCGGGTGAACCCTGACGAGGAGCAGGACTGGAAGGAGTACGCGCGCAGCGTGGTCCTCTTCTCCCTCTTCTCCTGGGTGGCGCTCTACCTGATCCTGCGCACCCAGGGGATCCAGCCGTTCAACCCGCAGGGCTTCGATTCCGGACCGTGGGACGTCAGCTTCAACACCGCCTCCTCCTTCGTCTCCAACACCAACTGGCAGTACTACGGCGGCGAGACGACGCTCACCTACTTCGCCCAGATGGCGGGCCTCACGGTCGAGAACTTCGTCACTCCCGCCGTCGGCATATGCGTCCTGCTGGCCTTCATCCGCGGCATCGTCGGCCGCAGCGGCAACGGGCTGGGCAACTTCTGGCAGGACCTGACCCGCAGCCTCTACTACGTCCTGCTGCCGCTCTCGGTGATCGTCGGGCTGGTGCTCGTCTCCCAGGGCGTCATCCAGACGCTCGACGGGTCGGTGGTCGGGCACACCCTGGAGGGCGCCGGTCAGACCCTGGCCCTGGGCCCGGCCGCGTCGCAGATCGCGATCAAGCAGCTGGGAACGAACGGCGGCGGCTTCTTCAACGTCAACTCGTCGATGCCCTTCGAGAACGCGAACCAGCTCACCAACATGCTCGAGCTGCTCTCGATCATCCTGATCCCGGCGGCGCTGACCTACACCTACGGGAAGCTGGTCGGCCGTACCCGCGAGGGCTGGGCGATCTTCGCCGCGATGCTGGCGATCTACGCCGTCTTCATCGCGGTGATCATCCCCTCCGAACAGCACGGCACGCCGGCCCAGCACGCCGCGGGCTCTCCCACGCTGGCGATGGATGGCTCGACCGGCGGGAACATGGAGGGCAAGGAGCAGCGAAACGGGATCGCCGAGTCGGCCCTCTGGGCGACCACCACCACGGTCACCTCGAACGGCTCGGTCGACTCCGCGCATGAGTCCTACACGGGACTGGGTGGTTCGGTGCCGATGTCGGGACTGGCGGCGAGCGAGGTCGTTTTCGGAGGTGTGGGCACAGGGCTCTACTCGATGCTGCTGTTCGTCCTGCTCGCGGTGTTCATCGGCGGCCTGATGGTGGGCAGGACGCCCGAGTACCTGGGCAAGAAGGTCGCGGCGCGGGAGATAAAGCTGATCTCGCTCGGGGTCCTGTTCACGCCGCTGGCCGTGCTGGTCACAGCCGGCCTGGCGACCGCCACCCGGGCCGGGACCAGGTCGATCTTCGCCAGCGGCCCGCAGGGTTTCTCCGAGACGCTCTACGCCTACCTCTCCCAGGCCAACAACAACGGCTCCGCCTTCGCCGGCTACACCGGGTTCGTCCAGCCCAACCCACCCGGGAACGCCGGCGCCTACGGGATCTCCTTCGCCGACCTGCTCGGCGGCGCGACGATGACTTTGGCCCGGTTCATCCCGATCATCCTCGTCCTCGCCGTCGCCGGCTCGCTCGCCGGCAAGAAGGTCGCTCCGGTCGGGCCGGGAACGATGCGGACCGATACCCCGACCTTCGTCGTGCTGCTTGTCGGCGTGATCATTCTGGTCGGCGCCCTCACCTTCTTCCCGGCCCTTCTGCTCGGACCGATCGTCCAGAGCCTGACCACGAGGCTGTTCTGATGGGCGGCCGGACTCTGCTCACCCTGCTCGCGGCCGTGGCCATCTATGCCGCCGCCCTCAGCCTGCTCGCGCTCCTGGTGGGGGCGCTCGCTCACACAGCCCTACTGCTCGGACCCGTCCGCCGGACCTCTAGGTGGAGGCATCTCTGAGATGCGCCGCACCGCCCTGACCTCCCTGCTTGCGGTGATCGCCTTCACGGTCCTCTTCGGGCTGGCCTATCCGCTCGCGATGACCGGCATCGCCCAGGTCGTCTTCCCGGGCCACGCCAACGGCTCACGCCTGAGCGTGAACGGGAAACTGGTCGGCTCCAGCCTGATCGCCCAGTCCTTCTCGAGGCCGGTGCTGGGCAAGAACGGCAAGCCGAAGGTCGACGCGGACGGCAACCCGGTGCTCGCGCCCGACCCCCGGTACTTCCAGCCCCGGCCCTCCCAGACCGGCTACACGCCCGACGTCACCTACTTCAGCAACCTCGGGCCGAACAGCAAGGACGCTCGGGACCTGGTGGAGGCCAACCTGGCCGCCTATCTGAAGCTCGAGCGGCCCTTCGACCGCACCCTGACCAAGGACCGGGTTCCGGTCGACGCGATCACCCAATCGGCTTCGGGGGTCGATCCGCAGATCTCGCAGGCCAACGCGCGCATCCAGGCCCACCGGATCGCCGCCGTCCGCAACCTGCCGCTCGCCAAGGTCGACAGCCTGATCTCAGATCACACCGACGGCCGCTTCCTCGGCCTCTTCGGGGAGCCCGGCGTCAACGTGCTCGAACTCAACATCGCGCTTGATCAGGAGGCGCCGGTCAAATGACAACCGACAACCAGCCCCGCTCCCTCTTCGACCGCGAGATTCTGCGGCCGGCCCTGCTCGAGTCGTTGACGAAGCTCGATCCGCGCATCCAGCTCCGCAACCCGGTGATGTTCGTGGTCGAGATCGGCGCCGTCATCACCACCGTCGCCTGGCTGATTCAGGTCTTCGGCGGCCCCCCGCTGGGCGGTGGTCACGAGCCTTCGTGGTTCACCTTCAGCGTCTCCTTCTGGCTCTGGCTAACCGTGATCTTCGCCAACCTCGCCGAGGCCCTCGCGGAAGGTCGGGGGCGTGCCCAGGCAGCGAGCCTGAGGGCGATGAGGACGGAGACCGTCGCAAACCTCCGCGACGGCGGCACCAGACCCGCATCGGAGCTGGTCCGCGGCGACGTCGTCGTGGTCGAGGCGGGGGAGCCGATCCCGGGCGACGGCACCGTGATCGAGGGCATCGCCTCGGTCGACGAGTCGGCGATCACGGGGGAGTCGGCACCCGTGATCCGCGAGGCGGGCGGTGACCGCAGCGCCGTCACCGGCTCCACCAAGGTTCTCTCCGACCGGATCGTGGTCGAGATCACCCAGGAGCCGGGCAAGTCGTTCCTCGACCGGATGATCGCGCTGGTCGAAGGAGCGGAGAGACGGAAGACTCCCAACGAGATCGCCCTGGGAATCCTGCTCGCCGCCCTGACGCTGGTCTTCGTCCTGGTGATCGTCTCGCTGAGGCCGTTCGGGCTTTTCGCCGGCACGCAGCTCTCCGAGACGACCCTGATCGCCCTGCTGGTGGCGCTGATCCCGACCACGATCGGGGCGCTGCTCTCGGCGATCGGGATCGCCGGCATGGACCGCCTGGTGCGCCGGAACGTGCTGGCCCTCTCGGGCCGCGCGGTCGAGGCCTCGGGGGACTGCGACGTCCTGCTGCTCGACAAGACCGGGCACGATCACCCTCGGAAACCGCGAGGCGACCGAGTTCATCCCGATGCCCGGCGTCTCCGATCACGACCTCGCCGAGGCAGCGCAGATGTCCTCGCTGGCCGACGAGACCCCGGAGGGCCGCTCGATCGTGGTGCTGGCCAAGGGCTTCGGCGTGCGCGAGCACGACTTCGCCGGTCACGAGCCGGATTTCGTCCCGTTCAGCGCCGAAACCCGGATGAGCGGCGTCGACTTCAACGGGACCCAGCTGCGCAAGGGGGCGGGGGACTCGATCAAGGCCTGGATCTCATCCGAGGGGGGTCAGGCTCCCCCCCAGCTCGACGCGGAGCTGGAGAGGATCGCCCGCGAGGGCGGTACGCCGCTGGCCGTATCGCGCGACAGCGTCGTGCTCGGCGTCATCTACCTCAAGGACGTTGTCAAGGAGGGGATGGCGGTCCGCTTCGACGAGCTGCGGGCGATGGGCATCCGCACGATCATGGTCACCGGCGACAACCGCCTGACCGCGGCGAAGATCGCCGAGGAGGCGGGGGTGGACGACTTCCTCGCCGAGGCGACCCCGGAGCGCAAGCTGGAGTTGATCAAGGAGCAGCAGGCCGACGGGCGCCTGATCGCGATGACCGGCGACGGAACCAACGATGCCCCGGCCCTGGCCCAGGCCGACGTCGGCGTCACCATGAACACCGGCACCCAGGCCGCCCGGGAGGCGGGGAACATGGTCGACCTCGACTCCAATCCCACCAAGCTGATCGAGATCGTCGAGGTCGGCAAGCAGCTGCTGATCACCCGCGGCGCGCTGACCACCTTCTCGATCGCCAACGACGTCGCCAAGTACTTCGCGATCCTGCCGGCGATGTTTGCGACGACCTATGCCGCTACCGGGGAGGGAAGGGCCCGCTCGATGCCCTGAACATCATGTCACTCGGCACGCCCAGTCGGCGATTCTCTCAGCGGTCATCTTCAACGCGCTGATCATCCCGCTGCTGATCCCGCTCTCGCTGCGCGGGGTGCGCTACAGGCCCGTGGGCGCGACCGCGCTGCTGCGGCGAAACATGCTGATCTACGGCCTCGGCGGTCTGATCGCCCCCTTCATCGGGATCAAGCTGATCGACCTGATCGTCCACAACATCCTGGGGCATGAGGTGGCCGGCGCAGGTCAGCTCACGCTCGGCCGGCGACCCCCGTTAACTGCAGACCGGCCGCCGCCCCGCCGCCTCGCTGGTCGAATCCTCTCCCGGCTTCGCCGGTCTTCGCTCGACCTGGCTCTCGCCGCGGGAGCCGAGGAGCGGGAATCGGCGGCGCTCGCCGCACGTGCCTCCCAACTGGTGGGACCCGGCAGCCGGCGCCAGCTCGCCGATGCGCTGGCCGGCCTCAGAGAAGCGGCCCCATCTCTCGGCCCTGGCTCGGCCGTTGCCCCGGACCACGACGAAGTGCTCCATGCGGAGAACGAGATCTGCATCGCGGAGCGGATGCTGCGATGCGGCCAGCCGATCGATCCAAGGGGAGCGGCGCGTCTGCGCCTTCTGCTCATCGATCCCGCCGGACCGCTTTACTCACCTACGACACGGGGAGCCTTCAGGGCTGATCTCCGTGCCGCGATCGATGCACTTGACGGCGCGAGCGCAGAGGCATGAGATGGCCGAGCTTCAGAGAACCGATGATCCACCCACAGAGGGCACCCGCGGCCACTACAAGGTGTTCCTCGGGATGGCCGCTGGGGTGGGAAAGACCTATCGGATGCTTCAGGAGGGGCACGCCGAGGCGGAAGCCGGGGAGGACGTCGTGATCGGCTACCTGGAACCGCACGAGCGCCGCGAGACGATGGCTCTCGCCGAGGGTTTCGAGGCGGTTCCCGAGTTGCGGGTTCCCTACCGGGACACGGTCGTGCGGGAGATGGATACCGATGCGGTGATCGCCAGGGCGCCCGGACCTGGCGCTGATCGACGAGCTGGCCCATACCAACGCCCCCGGAATGAGGCACGAGAAGCGCTACGAGGACATCGAGGACGTGCTGGAAGCGGGAATAGACGTCTTCTCCACCGTCAACGTCCAGCACCTGGAGTCGCTCAACGATCAGGTGGCCGAGCTGACCGGGGTCCGGGTGCGGGAGACCTTTCCCGACTCGGTTCTGGGGACCGCCGACGAGGTGATCCTGATCGACCTCACGCCTGAGGCGCTGCTCGAGCGTCTCCGCGACGGCAAGGTCTACCCGCCCGAGCGGGTGGACGCTGCGCTCGGCGGTTTCTTCAAGATCGAGAACCTCGCCGCCCTGCGCGAGGTCGCGCTGCGGCAGGTCGCCGAGGAGGTTGAGGCGAAGCGACTGATCGCGCCGGAGGCCCTCGGGACCCGGGACGACAGGCTGAGGGAGACGGCGGCTACGCAGGCGGTCGGGGAGCGACTCCTGGCGCTGATCACCCCACGGCCGAGCTCCCAGCGGCTGGTGCGCCGGGCATGGCGCTCCGCCCAGCGCCTCGGGGCGGAGCTCGATCTGCTCTACGTGCAGTCCTCCGCGCCCGGTGACGAGGAGGCTGATCAGCTTCACGCGCTGCGCAAGCTGGCCTCGGTGCTCGGCGCCCACCTGCTGGTGGAGCAAGGTCGCGACGTGGCCGAGACCGCGGCGAGGGTTGCGACAGACCGGGGAACGACCTACGTCCTGATCGGGCGCCCGCACCAGAGCGGGGGACGACTCGGCCGCCTGTCCGAGCCGCTTCCAAACCGCCTGATGCGGCTGCTCCCCGGGGTCGACCTGAGGATCGTCGCGGATCGGACAGGGCGTGGCGGGGAGGAGGGATCGCGATGATGGGGATGGGCAAGAAGAACGGCAGCAAGTCAAGCGGCGAGCACAGGATCCTCTTCCCGTTCCTGGGCGACTCGATCTCCGAGCGGACGCTCCAGGCGGCGATCCGCCTGGCAAAGGCGGAGGAGGCGACCCTCGTTCCGGCCTACATCGCCGAGATCCCTCTGTACCTCTCGCCGGAGACCGCACTCCCGGCGCGCTGCGAGTCGGCGATGCCGCTGCTCGATGCGATCGAGCAGCGGGCGGCCGAGCAGGGAATCCCCGTGGACACCCGGATCGAGACGGGCCGTTCTGCCCGCCACGCGCTGCGCAAGCTGGTCGAGTCCGAGCGCTTCGACCGCCTTGTCGTCCCGGCCGCCACGGCCGTCAGCGACGGCCTCGACCCTGCGGATGTCGCCTGGCTTCTCGAGTCGGCGCCCGGCGAGGTGATCGTCGTCCGCCCGGCGCCCCGCGACGTCGAACCTGACTGACCCGGTACCGCGGTCCCGGCTCCGATCAAGGGGTTAGCAGCCCTTGAGCCGCAGATCGCCAAAATGGTGATCATGATCTGCCCCTCGTGCGGCAACGAGAACCGGGAAGGGGCGACGTTCTGCGATTCCTGCGGGACGCGGCTCGAGCAAACCGGGGGCGCGAGCGCTGACCTCGCCGAGCCCGCCTCGCCCGCGGCGGCGCCGCTTCCCGACGACACCCCGCGCCGCGTCGCCGATCACCTCGAGATGGTCGGCTTCATCGGCCGCGGCGGGCGCAAGGACGTCTTCCTGGCGCGCGACGAGACGAGTTCCGGCCGCGAGGTCGCGGTGGCCCTGTTCGACACGGCCGGGTTGGGGGAGACGGCGCTGGCCAGGGCGCGGCGCGAGATGCAGGCGATGGAGCGGCTCGGCGAGCATCCCCACCTCGTCCCGGTCTTCGAGACCGGGGAGCAGGACGGGCGCGCCTTCATCGTCAGCGACTACATGGCCGGCGGTGACGTCAAGGGCCTGCTCGCGGCTGCGCCCGACGGCGACGGCCTCGAGCTGTCGACCGGGCGCTGCGCATCGGGATCGACGTCTGCCGGGCGCTCGAGCACGCCCACGCCTGCGGGATCGTCCACCGCGACCTGAAGCCGGCAAACGTCTGGCTCGACGAGGATGGCCGCGCCCGGCTCGGCGACTTCGGCCTCGCCGCCACCGGGCCGGGCCGCGGCGGAGGGATGGTCGGCACGGTCGCCTACCTACCGCCCGAGCAGGCTCTGGGGCGCACCACCGGACCGCGCTCCGACCTCTACTCGCTCGGGGTGATGCTCTACGAGATGGTCTGCGGGCGGCCTCCCTTCACCGGCGGCGAGGCGGTGGCGGTCATCGGCCAGCACCTCAGCGCCGAGCCGGTCGCACCCTCGCGCCACAACCCGGCGGTGCCGCCGGCGCTCGACCAGCTGATCGCCGAGCTGCTGGCGAAGTCGCCAGCAGGATCGCCCCGAGTCGGCGGCCGCGGTGCGCGAGCGCCTCGAGCAGATCCGCGACGCGCCGCGCCCCGAGCCGCCGATGCCGGCCCGCCCGCCCGAGAACCCGCTCGAGGGCCTCGCCGGCGGCGTCTTCGTCGGTCGCGAGGCGGAGCTCGCCGAGCTCCGCGCGGCGGCCGACGAAGCTCTCGGCGGCCGCGCCCAGCTCGTCCTGCTCGCGGGCGAGCCGGGGATCGGCAAGACGCGGACCGCCGAGGAGGTTGCGACCTTCGCCCGGGTTGCGCGGCGCGAACGTCCACTGGGGGCGCTGCCAGGAGAGCGAGGGCGCGCCTCCCTACTGGCCCTGGGTGCAGGCGATCCGCTCCTACGTCCGCGAGGCCGACCCGGTCGCGCTCGCCTGGGAGATGGGCGCCGGGGCGGCCGAGATCGCCCGCGTCGTCCCCGAGGTCGCCGAGCGGGTCGGCGAGGCGACGATTCGGACGCTGGCAGAGGACGAGCAGTCGCGCTTCCGCCTCTTCGACGCGATCGCGACCTTCCTCGCCAACGCCTCCGCCTCGCGACCCGCTGGTCGTCGTCCTCGACGACCTGCACTGGGCCGACGAGCCCTCGCTGCTGCTGCTCGAGTTCATCGCCCGCGGGCTCTCCTCCTCCTCGCTGCTGCTGATCGGCACCTACCGCGACGTCGAGCTCGGCCGCCACCACCCGCTCTCCCGCGTGCTCGGCGAGCTCTCCGGGCTGGAGCGCTGCTGCCGCGTGCTGCTGCGCGGGCTCGGCGAGGCGGAGATCGCCAGCCTACGTCGAGCGCTCGGCCGGGACCGCCGCGCCCCGCCGCGCTGGTCGCCGAAGTCCACCGCCAGACCGAGGGCAACCCGTTCTTCGTCGGCGAGGTGGTCCGCCTGCTGGCCAGCGAGGGCGCGCTCGACGGCGGCCGGCGACGGCCGGGTGCTGATCCCGCAGGGCGTTCGCGACGTCGTCGGCCGCCGCCTTGACCGCCTCTCCGAGGAGGCCAACGAGGTCGCTTCGCAGCGCCGCGGCGATCGGGCGCGACTTCGACGAAGAGGCCCTGGCGCGGATCGCCGACCTCGACCGCGCCCGAGCTTGACAGCCGCGCTCCAGGAGGCGGTCGGCGCCCAGTTCCTCGAGCCCCGGCCGCGACGACGGCCGCTACCGCTTCGCCCACGCCCTGGTCCGGGAGACGCTCTACGAGGAGCTGAGCGCCGCCCAGCGACCCGGCGCTCCACAGCCGCATCGCGACCACCCTGGAGGAGCTCTACGCCGACGAGCCGGGGCGGACCGACCGCCGCCTCGCCGAGCTCGCCCACCACTTCAACGAGGCTGCCGGAGCCGGCGACCCGCAGAAGGCGGTCGACTACGCCGAGCGGGCCGGCGACCAGGCCAGCGGCCAGCTCGGCTACGAGGAGGCCGCGGACCACTACCGCCGGGCGCTGGAAGCCGGGGAGATCGCCGGCATCGACCGCCGCCGCCGCTGCCTGCTGCTGCTCCAGCTCGGCGAGGCCGGGATGAGGGGAGGGCACCTCGCGCGAGGCGCGGCAGACGCTGGAGACCGCGGCGAGGAAGCGGCCGCGACTCGGCGATCCGGAGCTGATGACCCGGGCCGCGGTCGGGGTCTCCTTCACCGCCGAGGTCGGAGGCTTCGACGAGAAGATGGCCGAGGTGCTCGAGGCGGCGCTGGAGGCGGTCGGGTCCCGGCGACAGCCCGCCGCGGGCGATCCTGCTCTCCTGGCTCGCCCAGGACTACTACTGGATCGACCCGCAGGGCCGCTCGACCGACCTCCACAACGAGGCGATCGCGATGGCGCGGCGGCTCGGCGACGAGGGCACCCTTGCGCATGCGCTCAGCCGGGCCAACTTCGTCGACATCACCCCGGAGGCGGCCCGCAACGGGGTCGAGGCGAACACCGAGGTGATCGGGCTGGCGCGAAAGCTGGGCGACCGCGAGCTCGAGGTGCGCTCGCACGTCCTGCGGCTCAACAACCACCTCGCCCTCGGCGACATCCCCGCGGTCGACCGCGACCTCGACACCTACGTGCGGCTGGCGACCGAGCTGCGCCAGCCCACCTACCTCTGGCACATCCCGATCCTGCGCGGGATGCGGGCGATGATCGACGGCCGCTTCGAGGAGGCCGAGGAGCTGGCGCTCGAGGCGCGCGCCGGGGGGCGAGCGCGCCGGCGAGCCCCTGGCGCAGCAGTTCTTCGCGATGCAGGCGCTGACCATCTACCGCCAGCAGGGCCGCTTGGCCGAGATCGCCGAGACGCGTCGCCGACCTGGCCGAGCGCTACCCGGCGGTGCGCGCCTGGAGCGTCGCCAAGGCCGCCGATCCTCGCCGATCTCGGCCGCCTCGACGAGGCCCGGGACCGAGTTCGAGCGGCTCGCCGAGGACGACTTCGCGGGCATCCCCCAGGACGCGCAATGGGCGATCTCCCACGCGCTGCTGACCGACGCCGCCGCCGCGCCTCGGCGACGCCGAGCGGGCCCGGCTCCTGCGCGAGCGCCTCGCCCCGTACCGCGGGCTGGTCGTCGTCGCCGGTCGCTCGGCCGCCGCCCGCGGCCCGGTCGCCCGCTACCTCGGCCTGGCCGCCGAGACCGCCGGGGACGCCGAGGCCGCCGATCGCCGACTACGAGGAGGCGATCGCGATGTCGCGCAGCATGGGCGATCGGCCCTTCACGGCCGAGTCCGCGATCGAGCTTGCCCGGGTGCTGCTCGGCCGCGGTGGCGCACGGCGACGCAGAGCGGGCCGCGGAGCTGCTCGACCGCTCGCTCGACGCCGCCCAGAGGCTGCGGATGGCGGGAACCTCGGAGCGGGCGCTGGCGCTGAAGCTCGAGGCCCAGGGGCTGAGCGGGATCGACGTCGAGGACACGATCGAGGACGTGATCGGCGCGGTCGAGCAGGAGCGCCCCGACGTCCGCTCCTACGCCGCTCCCGACGGCAGCGTGACGATCCTGTTCAGCGACATCGAGAGCTCGACCGCGATGACCGAGCGCCTCGGCGACGAGCGCTGGCTCGGGGTCCTGCGTGACCACAACGCCGGTCTTCCGCGAGCAGCTCAACGCCTACGACGGCTACGAGGTGAAGAACCAGGGCGACGGCTTCATGCTCGTCTTCCCCAGCCCGGTCGGGCGCCCTGCGCTGCGCGATCGAGGTCCAGCGCGCCTTCGAGGAGCGCGCCGCCGAGCGCCCCGACGAGCGGATCCGCGTCCGGATCGGCCTGCACACCGGCGAGGCGATCGCCGAGGAGGGCGACTTCTTCGGCCGCAACGTGATCCTCGCGGCGCGGATCGCCGCCCAGGCGCGCGGCGGGGAGATCCTCGTCTCCGAGGCGCTACACGAGCAGTGCGGAGCAGAAGAGCGGATCGAGTTCGGCGAATCCGCGCGAGCTCGAGCTCAAGGGGCTGGCGGGGACCCACACCGTCTTCGCGCCGAATGGCAGCGCCAGGGCGCGGCGATGAGCGGGGTCTGAGCCGGCTCGACTCGCCGGCCGACTCGACAAATGTCCCGCGCGACCCTAGGATCGTTGGGTGTCTCGCCGTTCTCTGGGGTCAGGTGGGGATTGTCCTGCTCTTGGCAGCCGTTCTTCCATCGCTCGCCGCGGGCAAGCCGCACCGGCCCCGAATATGCCCTCGGCGCCCTGAGGGCCAACGGCAGGCCCGACGCGGGTTTCGGCCCCCCTCCAGACCACGTCGTCGTCGATGGGATCTCCGGCGATGATCACGTCAACGCTGCGGCGGCGGCCTCGGGCGGCCGCTACTACATAGCCGCCGAGAGCATCTCCGGACAGGCCCGATTCGGGATCGCCAGATTCACCCCCGCCGGCGCGCTGGACCCCGGTTTCGGCGGGGGGACGATCACCACCACCATCGGTGACAACGCCAGTCCGCGGGCGATCGCCGTTCGGAGGGACGGCAAGCTGCTCGTGGCCGGCCGGGCGGACCTCGGAGGGGTGGCGCAGATTGCGCTCGTCCGTTACCTGCCGAACGGTCTACCCGATCCCGACTTCGGCGGCGGTGACGGTGTGGTGACGACCAAGGTCGGCGTCGGGGCCACTGCGCTGGACGTCGAAGCAGCGAAGGGCGGCAAGGTCGTCGTCGTCGGCGGCGGTGGGCCTGCCAGCGGTGAGGGATTGGTGCTTCGCTACCGCTCGAACGGAACGCTCGACCAGAGCTTCGGGACAGGGGGCATCGTCAGGGTGCGGGTCGGCAAGGCCTCCACGGCTTTCGCCTGCGAGGTCGGCGCCCGGGGCAAGATCGTGGTCGCTGGCGCCGCCTTGGGGAAGGTTTCCGGCTACGTGGCCAGGCTGACGCCCGCGGGCAACCGCGATCACGGTTTCGGTGGCGGTGACGGCCTGGTGCGCTCGACCTTTCGCCAGGGGTTCGGCCTCGTCACCGATCTCGCGCTGCAGCGCAATGGCAAGATCGTTGTCAGCCGGCATCGGCGGCGACGTTCCCGGGGATCGTCGGCGGCACCGCTGGTCGGCAGATTGCGGCCGGACGGCGCCCCCGACCGGGGCTTTGGAAATCGCGGATCCCGCCTCTTCCTCCTCGGCGGAACCGCCGGCCTTCCCCCGGCTTCAGATCCTGCCCAACGGAAAGATCCTCGTCGCCGGCAGCTGGCCATCTTCCCCGACACCACCGGCCTTTTCGCTGTGCGGCTGTTCGGCGACCCGGTGCGCCGCTAGGGCGCCTCAGTACTTCTCGGCGGCCTCCTCGAGCATCGCGCGGAGGCTGGCATCCCGGACCGGCTCGGCGTGCCCGGCGCAGACGGTCGCCGGGTCGAGCGCCGCCAGCTTGCGCAAAGAGTCCTTGGCCCGCTGGTGGTTCCAGGCGAAGGCGGGGTGAGGGACGGTCCCCTCGCCGGGGGGCAGCGGCCGCAGCCGGGCCGAGTCGACGAAATAGACGGTGTCGCTGACGATCGCCAGGCGGTCCGACTCGCGCCAGAGGCCGATCAGGCCCGGGGCGTGCCCGGGGAAGTCGATCACCTTGAAGCCCGCCACCTCGTCGCCCTCGGAGACGATGCCGTCGATCCTGCACCGCGCCGCCGTCCCAGTGCTTCAGAAGGGTCGGGTAGATCCAGCGCACCGGGGCGACCTCGACCAGCGAGAGGTCCATGTAGGCGGGGATCGCGCGCGTCGCTCTCGGCGTCGGCGACCTCGTCCGGGATGGCAGAGCACCGGCAGTCCCATCGCCGAGGCGGTGCCGCGGTGGTCGGCGTGGGCGTGCCCGAGGACGATCCGCTTGATCGGCCCCAGCCGCTCCGCGGCGGCCCGGTTTGCCTTTACCATCCCCCTGGTTCCGGCGTCGAACTGGACGATCCCGCCGTCCTCCTCGAGGAAGTAGATGTTCATCCCGTGGCGGATGTCGCCGCGCAGGAGCCAGACGTCGTCGGCGACCTTCTCCAGGATCGGTCGCCAGCGGCCCTCTGCCGAGCAGTCTCTCTTCTGACATCGCTTCCTCTGGCGGCTTGCCGAGCGCGGCCAGTCTATTCCGCGGGTCAGGCGACGCGCCCTCTCTAGGCTTGCGCCATGCCGACGATCTGGAAGGTCGCGATGGCATGCTGGTCGTCTGCCTGCTCGCCTCGATCGTGATCGGCACGGTGCGCCTTGCCACCACTCCGACGGAGATCCTCGGCGCCGGCTTCAAGGGCTGGCACGGGACTCGTTTCCCCCGTTAGTATCCGCCCGGCTTCAGCACCCACGAAGGAGGAGAGCGGCGAAGTGTTCGACCGCATCGTGGTCGGAACCGACGGCTCCGAAACCGCCACCGAGGCGGTCCGCCAGGCGATCCGAGCTGGCGAAGCTGACCGGCGGGCCGGCTCGACATCGTCAGCGCCTTCGAGCCGGTGCCCGCGGCGCCGGGTCGAGGAGGAGCAGGGCGGCGCTCCCGGCGACGTCCAGCACGAGTTCCACCAGCGCGAGGACGTCAACATCATCCTCGACGCCGCGCCGCCGCCGCCGCCAAGAACGATGGGGTGGGAGAGGTCACCACCCACGCCCGCGAGGGAGATCCCGCCGACGCGATCCTCGATGTCGCCGAGGAGGTCAAGGCCGACCTGATCGTCGTCGGCAACAAGGGGATGACCGGCGCCCGCCGCTTCCTGCTCGGCAGCGTGCCGAACAAGGTCTCCCATCACGCGCCCTGCAGCGTGATCATCGTCCGCACCACCTAGCGGCGGCCCGCGGGTCCTGGCATGGATGGGACCCACCATCCCTGCGCTCCACGGCGGGTGCTCGGGATGGGTCCTCCCATCCATGCCACCCGCGGGGAGCCGCCTAGTTGATCCGGCTCCGATCTAGCCTCGATCGGGGTCGGTGGCCGCGGCGGCGTCGATCAGGCCGGCGCCGAAGCCCGGGTCCCACCCGGGCGGGCCGAGGTCGCGGACGGTCGCCTTCAGCCTCTAGGCGACCTCCCAGGGTGCCGGGTCGGGGCCGAGGATGCCGCTGGCGAGCACCATCGCCGCGACCCCGCTGACGTGGGCCGCGGCCATCGAGGTGCCGACGTAGTCGTTCGGCACCCCGAAGGAGAGCGGGTCGCCGCCGCGCAGGGTGACCTGGAAGATCGGCCGCGAGGCGCGCGGCTTGCAGCCGGCCGCCGGGGCGCCGCCGCCGGGCGCGGCGAGGTCGATGTCATCGCCGGTCAGCGAGTAGTAGCCGAGGCAGGCGCCCTCGGTCGTCCCGGCGACCCCGATCACGTTGGGCAGGGTGGCCGGCGGCGAGACGCAGGCCTCCGAGCCGCGGTTGCCGACCGAGGCGACCAGCACGGCGCCCTCCTTGGTGCGCGTAGCGGATCGCCGCGGCGACCGGCTTGACCTTCGCGTGGCAGGCGAAGTTGAAGCTCATGTTGATCACGTCGGCGTGGTGGTCGGCGGCGAAGCGGATCCCGCGGGCGATGTCGTCGGATTGACCGCGGCCGAGCCCGTTGAGGACCCGCACCGGGATCAGCTTCGCGCTTGAGGCGAGGCCGGTGAGGCCGATGCCGTTGTTGGTCCGCTCGCCGATCGTCCCGGCGATATGGGTCCCGTGCCCGTTCTCGTCGAGTGCGATCGGGTCGTTCTTGACGAAGTCATAGCCGCTCGCGAACTGATTGGCGGACGAAGTCGGGGCTGCGGCGGAACCTGGTCTTCCCGGAGCGGTATGAGCGGTAGGCGATGCCGGTGTCGAGGATCGCGATCCGCACCCCGGCGGCGCCGCCCCGGCCGGCGTTGCGCAGGTTGCGCCAGGCGCCGAGCGCGTCGATCCCGCCGCAGCGACTCGTGATCGCTCCTTGCGCGCCTGCGGATCGCAGAGCGACCCGCAGGGCAGGAAGTTCCACTGCTTGCGCACCCAGCCGCCGCGGGGCCCGGGCTGCCCGGGGCCGTGCCGGGGTCGTTGGGGATGAAGGCCGAGGCGGTCGCGACGTAGTTGGGGACGGCGTAGTCGACGTGTGGGTTGTCGGCGCAGCGCGGCCGTGGCGGCGCCGACGCCGACGCCTGCCGGCAGCCTCACAGCCCGCCCGGACCCGATCCGCGTCGAACTTGACCACGACCTGGCCGGGCGCGTAGGCCGGCGTCGGGGCTGGAGGGCGTCGCGCCGGCCGGGGCAGCGAGGGCATGCGGCGGCGGTCGGCAGCATCAGCGCCGCGATAGTGATCACTAGTCGTCTCATCTCGGGCTTGCCCCCAGGTGGACCCCTTGCCGTCGCCGGACCGGTCAGGATTCTTACCTAACACGCTGCGCCCGCGACGAAGTTGCCCGGACCGGCCGCCCGCCTTCAGCTGCGCTGGCACCGGCGCCGGCATAGTCTCCTGCCGTGGAAGCCGGATCCGAGCGTCCCCGCGTGCCCCACGAGGAGATGATGCGGCTGGCGATCGGCCAGGCGATCGCCGCCCAGCGCCACGGCGACGTGCCGATTGGCGCCGTGATCGTCGCCGAGGGCAGAGCCGATCGCCCTGGCCGGAAACGAGCGCGAGCTGCGCGGCGACCCCACGGCCCACGCCGAGCTGCTGGCGATCCGCGCGGCCTCCGAGGTGCTGGGCGGCTGGCGGCTGCCGCTGACCACCCTCTACGTCACCCTGGAGCCCTGCGCGATGTGCGCCGGGGCGATCGTCCTCGCCCGCGTGCCCGAGGTCGTCTTCGGGGCCTGGGACCCGAAGGCCGGAGCGGCGGGCAGCGTCCTCAACGTCCTCGGCGAGCCGGCGCTCAACCACCGTCCCGAGGTAACGGGCGGCGTCCTCGCCGAGGAGTGCGCGGGCCTGCTGCAGCGCTTCTTCGCCGATCGCCGCTGAGCCGCGATTGCGGCTACCCTTGGGGCGCCCGGAGAGGTGTCCGAGTGGCTTAAGGAGCGCGACTGGAAATCGCGTGGGCGGAATCTTCTGCCTCGTGGGTTCGAATCCCACCCTCTCCGCTCGACCCCGAGCTTGACGGCCCGTTCATCTTCCTCTCACGAAGCGGGCTTACCTTTCTCTCGATTCCACGATCAGAGGAGTTGAGCCATGAGGGTCACAAGAATCGCGATCGCAAGAGGTCTGAAGGCCCTGCTCTGCATTGGAGGGGTTCTCGGCGCCGCGGCGATCGGCCTACTTGCCGAGGTGGCGGCCGGCGCCCAGGGATCGGCGACCTTCAAGTCCGGCGCCGGGCCGGGATGGCCGCGGACGCTGAGGCCGAGCGACTTCGTTAAGCGGGTCGACAACCCCTGGTTCCCGCTCCGGCCAGGAAGCGTCTACCGCTACCGGGGGATCAAGGAGCACACGCCGATGGTCGACGTCGTCCACGTCACCCACCGCAGGAAGATGATCCTCGGCGTCCGCGCAACAGTGGTGCACGATGTTGTCTACGTGCACGGCCGGCCGGAGGAGGTCACCAATGACTGGTACGCGCAGGACCACCACGGCAACGTCTGGTACTTCGGTGAGCGGACCAAGGAGCTGAACCGCCACGGCAAGGTGATCAGCCGAGAGGGATCATTCAGGGCCGGGAGGCACGGCGCCCGAGCGGGCCTCTTCATCCCAAGGCACCCGCGGGTCGGCACCCACGGCCGCCAGGAGTTCTACCGGGGCCACGCGGAGGACCATTTCAGAGTCGTCCAGCGCCATGCCCGGGTCTCGGTGCCCTTCGTCTCCACCCGCCGCGCCCTGCGGACCAGGGAGTGGACCCCGCTCGAGCCGGGCGTCATCGACAACAAGTACTACGTCCGCGGCACCGGCACGGTCCGCGAGGTCGCGGTCAAGGGCCCGGTGGAGAAACTCCGCCTGATCTCCTTCAAGCGGGGCTGATCACGGGACGTCTCTCCTGCACCGATCATCTAGCCTCTCTCCCGACTCCCCGGAGGGGTGCCGGAGTGGTTGAACGGGGCGGTCTCGAAAACCGTTGTGGGCCTTAGGGTCTACCGTGGGTTCGAATCCCACCCCCTCCGCTGGTCGGGTTCACGCATGCAGTTTTCGAAGACCGCCGAAACTTGGCTACGGGGAGCCACTTTTCGTGCCTGAGAAGTTTTGAAAGGCGCCCGCGACACCACGCCTGTGCCGGTGCTCCGTGTAGCAGCCCTGTAGCAGCGAGCGCCCCAACCTGTAGCAGCTGGGAGCTTGCGCGATGACGGTCTGCGCGCTATGCGGAGCGTCCCTGGAAGGCCACCGGGTTGATGCCCGCTACTGCGGTGGGCCCTGCCGAGCTCTGGCCAGCGATTTCGGCCGGATTCTCGACGGCGATCCCACTGCTCCCTATTCGTCTGTTGCAGAGCGACTCGCAAGGGCCAACCCTAGGACGAGGAATCTCCTGCTGGGCGGGGGCGATGGAGGTGAGGACGAATGATCGGCGCCAACCCCTTTCGTCGAGGCCACCCCGAACAGCCCAGGCGACCCAAAGCCGTTTGGCATGACTGGACGACCCTGCGGGACGAGGGGTCCCTCCAGCGGCCCCTCTCGGAGGCTGAGCGCATCTGCATCGCTGTGGCCCACGCCGAGCCGACTCACTCGATCACGCTCACGTCAAAGGATCTCGATCACGACGGAGCCGCAAAGGCATTCGCCGTCTGGCTCAAGCAGATCAATCGCCGCAGGAGCCGCCCGTATCCGTTCATCTACTTCGGAACGATTGCCCGATCTAAGGAAGGCGAGGGAGGGGCCCACATCCATCTCCTTGCCTGGGAGTTCCTTCGGGAAGGCTGGGTCAAGGACAGAGCCGGGTTTGGACGAGGCCACATTCGCTACCTGGCCGATCCAGGCACTTTGCGGTTCGAGCGCTTTGTCTCGGTCACCTATGCCTGCGGCCAACACGAGTCGGTGTTCGGATCGACCAATCACCTCAGCAATGAGCCGCTGCCCAAGAGCAAGCGGGCCTACCTCGCACCTCAGGTATCAACCATCGCTCAAGCACAGCCGCAACTTTTGTCCGGCCTTCAACTGGCCAAAGACCGCTCTGTAAGCGACATCGAGCTGCTAGAGGCCCTGCCTATCCTTGTTAGGGGTTACAGGGGGAAGAGAAGGAGTACCGGACACGGCGGTTCTAGAGGTAAGAAGACACCTTCGACCCCAACGGGTACCAGGGGTGCTAGCGAGCCTCAGACTGGCCGTATCCCATCCGTCACCGATGGCTCTCCCATGTCGAGTGAGACAGCCTCGGAAGTCGTCACCGCCTCAACTCCGCCATCTCGAACCGGACTTCGTCGCCTACTACTTCTAACCGTTCTCTGCCTTGTCATGGCTGTCCAGGGGCAGTGGGGAATCTCGTCAGTTGGAGCAAGGGATCCGCCATTGCCCTGTTCACATCAACCGCTTCTGGGTCGGGAGTCCCCAGGCTTGTCATTCAAGACTGCCAGCCAAATCGCTGTACAGAAAACCAATAGAAGGAGAGACGACAATGAAGGAAATAGAGAAGTACCTAGACCCCTACTACGTCGAGGAGCTGCGCGAGTGGTGGGGTGATGGATTTCCCGAGGATCACCCAACCCTGTGGAAGGAGGTGAACGAGATCTCGGACCGACTCTGGGAAGACGAGCTATTTCGAGCCGCACTCCTGCCACTCATACGCCTTCAGTTTGAGCCCATTGCCTGGCCTGCCTGGCCTGATGAGATAGAGGCGTTGCGCGCCGAAAACAAAAGAAGGGAGGAAGAAGAGCGGCGGGAGCCTGACGCAAAGAGCAAGAAGGAGGGGCGGGGTCTGACACCTGAGGAATCCGAGGAGTTTTTTCAGCTGAAACGAGACCTTGGCCTTTAGGCTGAAAAGGATCGCAAGCTGTCGCGTCCGTTCGCATTGATGACAGCGGCTGACAGGTTCGAAGCATGGGCCTTGTCAGTCGTTGTCATCGAGGTAAGAACGCTATGAGGACAGACCGGGCTGGGATGTTCGATGAGCCCGGCCCAGATGAAGAGACCTTCGTTTGGAAGCCAGTCGACTGTAATCCGTTCTAAGAGCCTCCGGGACTCTTACTTGCCGATCCGTCATGGAGGACTGCAGTGCCTCTCAGAGCCGCAGATGGCGTTCCTGAGAAGGTCTGAGTTGCAACCAAAGTGGGGGGTTGGCGGAATTGAAGTCGTCGGTACGGAACGTGGCCATGGTGTTCGGGGCTAGGTTCAACCTCCTCTAGCCCGAAGCAAGGAATTCCCATTTTTTTGACCCTCCGGTTTGAACCCCCACCCCCTTATCGTCAGTAGCAAGCCGGGTGGTATCTGGGGTGAATCGGTAGCAAGCGAAATGGCAGGGCCGCTGATCGAGGAGGGAGGAAGGTCCAGGCAAGGTGTGGCGGCTGAGGGCGCTACTCCTCAAGCCCGGCGGCTTCGAGGGCTTCGGCACTCGCAAGACCTTATTCCGTGGGCGGGCTCTCGTCCTCGGGCGCAAGGTCGCCGTGCCGGTGGACGATCTTCCACATTCCATCCTCGCGACGGTAGACGTGGGTCACGCGGAGGGTGACGGGATCGACCGTGCCATCCTCCCGGGTGGCGTTGAACCGCTCAAAGCCGACCGTGTAGGCCATGTCTCCGCTGACGTCGGCGACCTCGACTTCGAAGCGGAAGTCGCTGCGGGTGATCCCTTCCTCGGAGAACCGCGACGCCACCCACCGAAAGATTCTGCTGACCTCATCCCAACCCGTCACACAAGGCCCCCAGGCTCCGTAGACGCTCACAGGGTCTTGTCGCGACCAAAGCGCCAGCCGTGGCTCCAGATCACCCTGAACGAGAGCCGCCTCCGCCTTGGCTTGCTGGTCGAGAATGCCCGCCCGGAAGTCGTCAAGCTCGCTCATCGTGCCCCTTTCGTTTTGTCAAAGCCCCTCCACGTTCTCCTGCGACATCGCCTACTCCGACACCCCGGTGGCTTTGAGGGCCTCTTCGCGGGTCCAGCGGAAGGGCAACCCGATCAGCTGGGAGACCTTCCACTCTGGGGGACGAGGCTCGTTCACCAGGCGCAGTCTTCGATACGCATTGTCGCCCTGGCGGTCGGCTTGCGCACCCAGATGATGGAAGTCGGCCCTCGGCGCTCTACCGAGCCGTTGAAACGCTTGGCGTTTTCTCTAAGAAGGCTCTCGTAGCGCCTGGCGCGCCCGGCGCTCCCAGGTCGAGGTTGGATGTGGGGTTGGTCGTACTGCCTCCTCCACCACATCCAACAATCGAGATGGAAATCGAGAGCAAGAGCAGACTTCGCATCCCATCACGATCCTAGTCCTTTAGTGCCGACTACTCTCCCGCCATGAAGGCGACATCGGCGTAAAGCAGCTTCGAGAGGCTTCGTGGTCCTCGGCATGGCCTCGGCTCGCTGACTCAAAGATCGCGTTCTCCCGCGACATCGCCTACTCCGACAGCCCGGCGGCTTCGAGGGCCTCGGCGTGGCTGGGATAGTTCCGCGTTCGAATCACGCGGCCATCCTTCAGCTCCCAGATCTGGCCTACCGGCCATTCGACCGGCGCGCCGCTCCCCTTTCCGGTTGCCGACTGGTGCATGAGGGCCACAACTCGGTCATCTCCGGCGTCGATCCATCGCTCGGCCCGAACCGACCAGTCCTCAAACTCATCGGTGAAGGTGCGGACGAACTCAGTGAACTCCTCGCGGCCGCGCCAGACAGTCCTCCCCTCGAACGATCTGCTCGTGATCCACTCGTAATCGTCACCGATGGCGTCCGAATCGAATCCGGCGCCAGGATCGTCTCGCTCCATCCCGGTCTGGAACTCCTCGAACGCCCGACGCACGACCTCCACGTTCTCCTGCGACATCGCCTACGCAGTATCGCGCTTCGTGGAATCGGTCGCGGCGTTTTTGGCGGGCGCTGTAGCGCGGTGACCCCGGCGCACTCTCTAAGAACCCTGCTCCGGGTCCACTCACTCGGAGGCTTGCGCCCGGCAGGCACCGGGTGTACGTTCGATTGGAGCCGATCACCCGTCGACAACGGAGGACAAGGATGTCAGCGAAGCTTCGTCTGCACCCCGGCCGTGTGGCGGTGACCTTCTTTGGGCTGGTCCTCGGCGTGGCGGTGGCCGGCGTCATCGCCTCCAGCGGCAGCTCAGCGCTGGCCGCCAACGTGAAGTGCGGCGACACGATCACCGCCGACACGACCCTCCACAAGGACCTCGTCAACTGCCCCAACAACGGGATCATCATCGGCGCCGACAACATCACCCTCAATCTGAACGGCCACACGATCGACGGCGACGGCAAGCCCTTCGCCGGTTGCGCTCAGGGCGAGATCTGCGATAACGGGGTGCTTGACCCCGTCGGCCACGATGGCCTCACGGTGAAGCACGGCTCGGTGCGCGAGTTCCTGTTTGGCCTCGCCGTCGGGCCAACCCGAAACAGCCGCGTGTTGGGTCTCTCCACCGCGAGGAATAGATTTGCTGGCATCTTTTGCTTTCGGTGTGTTCGTAGTCTGGTGCGAAACAGCGCCGCAAACCGGACGAAGGGCGATGGTGATCAGGTGGGGATGCTCTTCTTCCAATCGCATCACGATCGGATCCTTCACAGCACCTTCCGGGGCAACGCCGGTGCCGGAATCCTCTCCGTTAAGTCCACGAACACCCTGATCGGGGGGAACCTGATGTCGGACAACGGCGCCGAAGGATTCTTCATGGAGGGAGGCGACGGCTTTCAGATAAGGCACAACCGCTCCGTGCGAAACCATGAGCGGCATCGCGCTCGGCCCCGGCAGTGACAACGTGATCACCCGAAACCACGTCTCCCGTGGAGGCAACGGCATCGCGGTCGCAATGGGGCACGACAACCTCATCGCGCACAACGTCGTCGCCCGCACTGACATCGGCATCAGCCTCGGAGTCACTGGAGCGGGACCGCTCTCCGGCGCCCGCAGCATGGTCCGCCGCAACCTGGTCAGGGACAGTCGCAAGGACGGGTACTTTGTCCGAAACAAGGACCGCCATAGCCGCCTCATGGGCAACGTCGCTACGGGGTCGGGAGACGACGGCTTCGACATCGAGAGCCGCTCGGCGAGGCTGACCCGCAACCGGGCGTCGACAACGGCGATCTCGGCATCGAGGCGGTCTTCGGGGTCAACGACGGCGGTGGCAACCGCGCCCGCCACAACGGCGACCCGCGCCAGTGCACGCACATCGTGTGTAACTGATCACCGCGCAGGGCTCAGTTCGGTCGGCCGCTGAGGTTAGGGGACCTTGCGAGTAGAACTTCCGATGCTCTGGGTGGAATCGGGCGAGGTTCCCAGGTGTGGCCTTCTACGGTTGCGCTGCTCGGCGTCGAGGGGGAAGCTCTCCTGGAAGGGAAGAAGCCAAGCCGGCCGAGATCGCGTACCCGCCGGATAGCGCTGGCTCCTCAACCAACAAAAGAGGGGTGGAGCATGATCTTCATGACGACGTACAGAATCAAGCCGTACCTCAGCAACGAGGAGACCAAGAAGCTGTTGGAGGTCTTCGCCAAGGCGGGTCCCGGACCCGGCACAACGGCGCACTACGTGGCTGCCGACGGTAGCCACGGCGTGGTGATCGCCGATACCGACGATGTGGCGGGGGCCTACGCGAACCTGCAGAACTACACGCAGTGGGTCGAGTACGACAGCAAGGTGATGCTGACGGTCGAGGAGGCCGTGCCGCTCATCACGCAGGCGCTCGGCTGACGTAGGCACGTCGGCGGCCCAGGGGTCAACGACCTCAGCTCTCGCCGTCTGTTGATGTGAAGTCCACCCGAGGCCGGGCGAGATCCCGGCCTCGGAGCTTGGACGGTTTACGCTTCGCTCGGAAACACCCAGAGCCGCGAGGGGGGACTTGAGCCCCGCCCCGCCAAGGGCACTACTCCGAGAGCCCGGCGGCTTCGAGGGCCTCGGCCCCTAGAGATCAAGTACGGTTACTGATTCAACCACGGTGCCGGAACTGTGGTCGTGTGCGGACCAGTTACCCCTTCGGGGGTCCCTCTGGAAAGGAAAATCATGAAGCGATTCTGGACAATCACAACGGCACTGGTAGCGACGTTCGCACTTGGCGCCACTGTTGCCTTCGCATTCCATCCGGTCAAGGGTGGCTCCTACGAGGGCCACTTCAATAAGCAGAGCACTACGATCACCTTTACCGTGAGTTCAAACGGAAAGTGGGTTCGCGGCTTGAGGCTGAGGACGTATGTGCCGAACAACTGCGGCAGTGGTGGCCCGCCACCCGCTGAGTTCTCTGCACCCGCCTCCATCAGTAACGGAGGCAAGTTCACCGCCCATCTCAGACAGTATGTCGGCAATGGCAACTACTCCCATGCAACCGTTTGGGGGACGTTCCTGGCGCACGGCAAAGAGAAGGGCACGATCAACTACAAGCCAAGGCCAGGTGAGCCCGCCAAGTGCGGCGGCTGGCTCTCCTACACGGCCCATGTCGTGCGGTAGCTGACCGGAACAGGGCAAAGAAAAGGACCCCCGCAAGGGGGTCCTTTTCGGCCGGTGTCTCCCTTCGGGCCCCTTGGCCTGGTTTCAGCGAGACGTTCTTGATGGCCCGCTGTTTCTTCTGGGTCAAATGCAGAGCCCGCCTGGCGATGCTCGTCGCAGTCCCGCCCGAACCGGCAAGGCTGGAACGGCGACGGCGACGATAGCTGCGAGTCCAAGCAAGACACTTAACGCGTCTTCACGGGGCCTCCGCAGCGTCCTTTCACGGACTCCCTGCCTTCCGCGATAGACCGACCCCCGGTCAGGCATCTCAGGGAAATCTTCGGAGACACAGTCCTCCGAGAAGAGCTGGTCGAGTGCTGGATCGAGGCCCCTTTCCACGTAGGTCTTCCAGGCTTCCCGCACGATCTCCACGTTCTCCTGCGACATCGCCTGCGCAGTATCTCGCCTGCGGGAGCACGGCGTTTTTCGCGGGCGCGGTGGCGCGGTGACCCGGGAACGGCCCCCAAAGAAGTCGCGCCGCCTACTCCGACAGCCCGGCGGCTTCGAGGGCGTCCTGCTCGGTTCGGAACTGCGTGATCCGCGCGATCTTTCCGTCGATCACCGTGTAGAGCATGGCGAAAGAGCGATCCACCGGGATGCCGCTGCCTTTGCCGCGTCCCGTCTCGGTCACAACGGCCAGTACCGCCCCGGAGCCGAGGTCAGTCAGTCGCTCAACCCCATAGTCGTAATCCTCGAAGGTCCCGGTATAGCGGCGCATGAACCCCGCCGTGGCCTCACGGCCGTAGAACGCCCCGGAGTCAATCCGACCGACGCGGGATACATCCAAGACGACGTGGGGGTCGAGGAACGAAAGGGCGCGCGGAACGTCCTGCGCGCGGAACCCCGCGATATGCCCTCGCACCACCTCCACGTTCTCCCGCGACATCGCCTACTCCGACAGCCCGGCGGCTTGGAGGGCCTGCTCGTGATCCAGGTGCACCTGGCACCTGAAGAGCTTGCCGTTCCGAAGTTGCCAGACCATCGCGGCGTCGTGGCTCACAGGGACACCGCTTCCTGCACCCCGCCCAACGATTCGATACAGGAGGACCACACGATCTCTGCCGGCATCCAGGAACTGGTTGTCCTCGGTATGAAAGTCCTCCAACGTGGCGTCCAGATCCTCCGTGTACCGCGCCATTCCGGCAAGCCCCCGGTAAGTCTTCTGCTCAACCTCCGACCGCAATTCGACCTCGGAGTCGACCAAGCTGACGAGACGTTCGCGATCTCGGGCGTTGAACGCGTCCAATGCCTCCCTGACGATCTCGACGTTCTCCTGCGACATCGCCTGCGCAGTATTGCGCCTAACGGGGCGGTCTCCTCAGGCGTCGTAGAAGTTCGTCAGCCGCTGGATCCGACCGTCGTGTGCGAACTCGATGAAGTCGATGCCGTCGAACGTCTCACCGCCTGCGGTAGTCGCCTCCCAGCGGTACCAGCCTCGCTCACCGAGGACGACGAGTGGGCTGGTGGCTCTGATATCGAGCCCCGGCATCTCGTCGTGGGAGGCGGCAACCAAGTCCGAGAGTGCGTCGCGACCAAGCACACCACCTGGCACCTCAGGATCGGTGTATACGCCGTCTTCGGCCCAGATCTCGCTGAGGATCGCCAAGCGCGACGCCGCATCGCGGTCTCCCCAAAGCTCGTAAGCGGCGGACGGTCGCGGCGTGATCGGTCACGGCTTCTCTAGCGGATCGGTCTCATCGGACGTATTCCTCCTGCGACATCGCCCCCGCAGTATCTCCCCAAGGCGCCTTGCCAGCAAGGGGCCGTGTGGGAGGGTCACGAATGCAGCAAGCCCCACTCGGGCAGGCGTTCTAAGAGCCTCCTGGACTGTTCCTTACCGATCCGTCATGAAGGACTGCAGTGCCTCTCAGAGCCGCAGATGGAGTTCCTGAGAAGGTCTGAGATGCAGTCAAGGTACGAGGTTGGTGGAAGTGGTGAGTTACGGAACGTGGTCATGGTGTTGGGGGCTTGGATCAACCTCCTCCACTCTCAGGAAAAGCATGCTTATTGCATCGTCAGGTTCTGGGACACCCCCCTTTGCTCATCGGTAGTAAGCGGCGGTGGTAGCTGGGCGAATCGGTCGCACCGACGTGGCCGGGACTGCTGATCGAGGAGGTAGATCGAGCAGGGCTGCGACGGCTGAGGGCGCTACTCCGACAGCCCGGCGGCTTCGAGGGCATCCTCCTGGCTCATGAAACCACGGACGCGGACGATTCGGCCATCGGCGACCTTGTAGAGGCCCCCGCGTCTCGTCTCGGTGCGGACTCCGCTAGCTCGTCCCACGTAAACCTCGTGTTCGAGCACAAGAACCTCATCACCAAGATCGATTATCCGCTCGATGGTCGCCTCGGCCTTGTCAAGGTCTTCTGTTTCGAGCAACTCCTGCATGTGTTCGAGCACGGCTTTCACACCATGGAGGATCCTGTCTCCGCTGAAGATGGTAGGTGCAGGGTGCCATTCGACACCCGGCGCAAGCAATTCAAGAGCGGGCCCGAGATCGTTCGCGTCCCACCGCTCAACGAAAGTCCGGACCACTTCCACCTCCTCCCGTGCCACCGGCCTACTCCGAAAGCCCGGCGGCTTCGAGGGCCTGGTCGCGCTGAGAGAACATCTCGACCCTGGCGACCCCGTCGTCCCCAAAGGTCACGACCTGCCACCAGCGACTCTCGACAGGGGCCTCGCTCCCGCGCGGGCGGCCTCGTTGCAGGACCGCGCTCACCGCTTTGTCTCCGGCGTCGATGACCTCCGTCGCCTCCATCGTGAATCCGTCGAAGGACTCCATGTACGCCGTCAACCACTCTCGCGCTTCCTGACCCCGATAGCTCCCCGCGTCGGGCATCTCTGCGGCGGTCACGAACTCGAAATTCTCAGTTATGGCCGCGAATAACGCGCTGAAGTCGCCGCGGGAGTACTGCTCGAAAGCGGCCCGCACGACTTCGACGTTCTCCCGCGACATCGCCTATTCCTCAAGCCCGGCGGCTTCGAGGGCCTGGGCGCGGTCGAGGTAGTAGTCGGCCTCGACGATGAAGCCGTCTCGCAGGCGATGCACGACGGCGAAGGACTGGGTGTAGGGCGCGTTCGCACCCTCCCCGACCATGCTCGTGCAGGCAACCAAGCGGCCATCTCCGACATCGATCAACTCATCGAGGCGCACCTCGATCGACCCCATCAGGTCGATCAGACTTTGCATGCGTTCAAGGGCGGCTGCACGCCCTTCGTAGACACCGGCATTTGGCCAGCCCGGCCCCTCGCGGTAGACGGCATCCTCAGCCCAGAACTGATCCGTCACCGCTGCTGGACCCGACTCATTCCAAACCTCATAGGCCCGCCGGATTCTGTCGGCGTTCTCCTGCGACATCGCCTACTCCGACAGCCCGGCGGCTTCGAGAGCTTCGCTGGGGTCGCCATAGGCCTCGGTGCGGGTGACCTTTCCGGCGCTCAGGGTTACCACCAACCACATGCGTTGGTCCATGCTCACGCCGCTGGACGTGCCGCTGAAATGGCTGCTGATCACGGCCAGCACCTTGTCAGACCCAATGTCCACGGCGCCTTCCACCTGGAACTCCGGGTCCATGACGTCGCCCACCTCCGTTCGCCATGCCTGATACCCAGCCGCTCCGCGGGCCTCATCTTCGAGCCCGCCTGCGCCGACCGGAACCAGGACGTGATCGGCGTCGTAGAGCCTGTTGATCGCATCAAAGTCGGGCTCGGGTCGAGCGAAGGCAGCTCGCAACGCAGCGGTGGCAATCTCAATGTTCTCCTGCGACATCTCCTACTCCTTAAGCCCGGCGGCTCTGAACGCTTCGTCTCGGTCAAGCCAGTCCCATGCGCTGATCGCCAGTCCGTCACGAAAGCTGGCGAGAGCACTCCATCCTGAATCAAGTTCTAGGCCGCTTGCGATCCCGCGTGCATAGACCTGGCCTACGGCCACAAGCTGCTGTCCGACGACCTGCGCGTCCTCGGGATCTAGACGATATTCCGCCCAAACCCCACGAACGCCATGCCAGGCTCGGGCGATGCCTTCACGGCCTCGGTAGACCACCCCGACTTTTTCCAGGCTGCGCGGGAAGGCCGGGCGCCACTCGCACTCCGGGTGCCACGTCTCCAAGAACGCGTCGAGATCCTCGCGATTCCACGCTTCGATCGCACGGCGCATGTTCTGGATCCACTCCGACGACTCCAAGTTCTCCTGCGACATCGCCTACTCCGACAGCCCGGCGGCTTCGAGGGCTTGGTCCTTGTCCCCGAAGTCGGTGAACTGGGTCATCCGCCCATCCCTGAAGCTCGCCACCACCGCGAAGGGCATGTCGGTCTCGACGCCGCTTCCCTTGCCAGTGAGGCGGGTGGTGCCCAGGGCCAGCACGCGATCGCCCAGGTCCCGGACGTCCGGGCAGTCAACTTTGAGAGCGTCGAAGTGTGCAGCGACATCCTCCAGGAAGCCCCTCACACCGTCGAGCCCGTTGTAGACGCCCTGCAACGCTGCGAGCCGGTGCTCGACCCGGACCTCGGGATCGAGGAATCGTAGGGAGCCCGGTACATCCATGTGATTGAACGCCTCGACGGTTTTCATGAACAGATCGACGTTCTCCTGCGACATCGCCTACTCCTTAAGTCCAGCCGCTTTGAGGGCGTCCTCGCGCCTCGGGAACGTCTCGCAGCGGGCGGCCTTACCGTCGCGCATGGTCCAACAGTGTCCGACCAGGTTTTCCACCACGGCATCGCTTCCACGGGGTCGAGCCCGTATGCGCACGAACACCACGATCCGATCACCGTGCTCGAACACCTCCTCAGGCTCAGTCGCCACTTCCTCGAACGGCTCGCGCTGATCCTCCATGAACCGCCTGACCTCGTCCTGGCCGCGATACGGGCCGCCGGTGCGAATCGTCTTCCATTCGATGTCTGGGTGCATGCCGCGGAGGAGACCATCCCAGTCTCCGCGACTCGCGGCTTCATAACCCAAGCGAAGCGTCTCAACATCTGCCTGCGACATCGCCTACTGCCCAAGCTCGGTGGCTTCGAGGGTCTCGGTCCTTTCGGGGGAACACACTCACCTCACCGCCTAATGACTCTCTCCAAGGCCAGGGCGAGCAGTCCGTGGCCCGCGTAGCTCGGGTGCACGCCGCAGCCGCCGCCTCCCAGCTGGGTCAAGAGCCCGGCGGTGCACGGGCTACCGCCGGAATGGGCTGACCCCTGGCGGAACTGGCCGAATCCGTCCGCCCGTATGACGCGCAATCCCTTTGCCCCAGCGTCGGCGGCGGAGTTAAGCGCTTGGCGGGTCTCGTTGAACAACGGAACGGCGTAGTTGAGCGAGTAGTAGTGGAGAAGGACGAGCCGGCCCTCGTAGTTCGCCTTGTTCCGGATCGCGACCAAGATGCGATGGATGTTGCGCGTGATCTTGTCCAAGGTGGCTTGCCGCTCGCTGGTGCACCCGTCGCTTGTGGTTCGCTGACAGAGGGCGAAGTCGTTGGCGCCGATCATCAGCGACACCAACCGCGTCCGCGGATGCTTTCTTAGGAATCGGATCGCGAAGGACAGCTGGCTGCCCTTGTAGCTGACGTGCAGCGGGAAGGCCGTGCGGTAGCCGGGCTCGCAGCCAAGGTTCGGGGCGTTCGGGTTGATGAAGCTTGCAGCGGTCTCTCCCGGGCAGGCGGCGTTCGTAGGCCGCAGGTGAAGCGCATCGCCGACGAACTCGGGGAAGGCGTGAAAGCTGGCCGGCTTGGTGTATTCGGGGGGCGGCAGGACCTGCGGCTCCTCGTAGCCGAACGTGATCGAGTCGCCGAGCGCGAGGTACGGCGCCCCCGGCCCGACGGTGGGAACATTGGGAGCGGCAGCCCCAACCGGGGCGAGAAGGCCGAGCGCGAGAATCAGCCCAGCGATCATCATCGCTTTGCGCATAATTGCTGCCTCCCTTTGGCCTCGGGCGAGGCCGTTCGTTCGTTTAGATGGAGCCGGGAGGGCCGACCAAGCGGGTCGCTGGGCCGGGCGGCCGGTCAGGCCAGCTTCATCTGTTCAGGCGACGTTACTCCTTTGCGCGGGGGTGCATATCCGCCAAGAGCCACATCCCGCCGCTCCCGAGAGCGAGGATCCCGCCAGCGCGAATGCTCCGCCATTTTGGCCGTCGACGGTGTCGGCGCTGGGGACGACGTCGAAATGTCGATTCGGCGATGTCTGAGCCGGTGAATCGGCGTCGACGCCAGCAGGCGTGGCGCGGTCGCCCTGCGAAGGGTGGCCGGGCTGCGGCCCGAAGCCTGCGGGAACCCCGCCCAATCCCCCCGCTTTTCGCTGCGAACTACCCCTTGGTGCTGGTGCGCTTGACCACTGCGTCTTGCGCGGCCTGCTTGATCGCACCGAAGAAGCTTCGCCGTGTTGGGACGGGCTTCTCGACCGGCTCGCCAGGCTTGGTCTTCTGTTCAGGCTGGGGGGCGTCGGTCATGGAACGCGACTGTAGTGGTTCGCGGCCCCATCGCTGGCAGCTCCACCACCGCCGCCGAGGATCGCCGCCGCGCTACTCCGACAGCCCGGCGGCTTCGAGGGCTTGCTTCCGCTCGGGGAAGACCTCACAACGGATCAGCTTTCCATCGCGCAGCGTCCAGAGGTGAGCAATCCGCAGCTCGAAGTCGGCATCCGCACCGTGGGGACGAATCTGCAGCAAGAGGAGCGCGACGACAACCTCCTCGACCTCGATCAGGTCCTCCAGCTCAAGCGACAAATCGCCGACAGTCTTCTGCTGATCCGCCAACCAGGCTTTGATCCCCTCGATACCCCTCACAGACTCGCTGGTTGGGGATTGGCCGGGAGGGATCAGTTCCACGCCCGGCTCCGCTGCCTCGAACACCGCTTCGAGGTCGTTACGCGAGATGGCCTCGTAGACCCGCCGCACGATCTCCACGTTCTCCTGCGACATCGCCTACGCAGTATGCCGCTCTGGCCGTGGCCTGGCTGAGGAGGTACTACGTCAAGGGCAGAACTCCGTCAGCTTGGCCTACTCCGAGAACCCGGCGGCTTCGAGGGCTTCGGTCGCAGTCTGGAAGGCACGCATGTGAATGGCAAGACCGTCCCTGAACTCGACGGCTACGTACTGGCTCTGCTCGAAGGTCGCGCCAGAGGTTATCCCGCGACCCTTCATCCGCCAATGGACAACCATGACCTCGCCTCGCAGCGTTTCAAGGTTGGCTCGCACTGCCAAGTCGTCCCACGCCGTCTCGATGTCTCGAAAGAGCTGACGCACTCCCTCACGACCCTGGTACGTCGGTGTTCCTGGCAAGCCTGTTTCCCACTCGATCTCCGGGTGGACCAGCGCAACCATTGCCTCGATCTCGCGTCGGTTGAAGGCCTCCTCCGCCGCCCGAACGAGGTCTTCTGGTTCCTGCGACATCGCCTACTCCGACAGCCCGGCGGCTTGGAGGGCTCGGTTCAGCTCGCTGTGGACCGAGAGGCGAACGATCTTGCCGTCGCCGAAGGTCCAACCGTGGAAGTAGGTGTTCGAGACCTCGGCATCACTGCCCCTGAGGCGACCGCCGTCGCGCATCGTGTTGACCACCCGCTGTCCGTCTGCGTGGATGAGTTCTTCCATCTCGACGTGGAAATCCTCGAACGTCTCGAAGTACTCGTGCAGGACTTCCTGGGTGGCGTCGAAGCGGCGAACTCCTACACCTACATCACGCATGTCGCTCTCAAAGTCCGCGCCGAACAGCTCCTGAGGCCACTCCATGCTGGCGGTCACACTTTCGTAGACCCGCCGCACGATCTCCACGTTTCCTGCGACATCGTCTACTCCGTGAGCCCGGCGGCTTCGAGGGCTTCGGCGCGGTCGGTGAACCAATGAGCGCGGGGCATCTTTCCGTCCAGGATCGTCACGACAACCCAGAAGTCGAGAGCTACACCGATGCCACTTGTCTTCCCGCGCAGCCGATTGTTCTGACGGACCAATACCTTGTCGCCCGCGTCCACAAGGTCAAAGTCTCCAAGTTCAGGCGTTCGCGATGCTGGTGTAGAGCTCCCACGCAGCTTCGGGACCGTGACCCGCATCGGATTCGGGCCAGTCGCCAGTGGTGACGATCTCGAAATCCTCGTCATGCAGGGCCAGCCATACGGACCGTTCACGCCGATCAAAGGCTTCCATCGACTCCGAAAGCCCGGCGACCCGGCGTCGTTATCCGGACGCATGGCCGACGGGAATCGACTCCCAGTCGGGCTGGTGTTCGAACCTCGGCTTTCGAGAGATGAAGGCCCGCGAGGAGCCATCAGGCCTCATGGTCGCCAGGCCGTCCTTGAACACATGGTGCACTTGCCGTCCGTCCCCAAACAGGATCTTCTTTCCGTTCGGCGACCAGACCGGATCGCGGGCTCCGGCCTTCCCGTCGTTGTGGGTGAGATTCCTAAGGTGTCGGCCGTCGGGGTCGACGACGAAGACCTCACCGAACTTCCTATGCGGGTTGGCCTCGAAAACAAGCCGCTTACCATTCGGCGACCAGTCGCCGTCGCCGGCCCGAATCGAGTAGCGAGTCAGCTTTCGAAGGTGGGTTCCGTCCAGGCGGACCCTGAACAGCGCCGAGGGGGCGAAGTCGCCGTTGCCCTTGTAGCGGGTGAACACGAGTCGCTTTCCGTTGGGGGAGAACCGGGGCGCGAGATCGTTCGCGGCGTTCGACGGCAGGGTGGTGATCCGGCGCGGATGGGTTCCGTCCGCCCTCATCACGTAGATGCCCTGCTTGTCCGGGTAGTCACCGCGATCCGAGTCGAAGGCGATGTGCTGTCCGTCCGGCGAGTAGGCGGCATCGGCGCTAAACCCCTTCGATTGGGTCAGGTTGGTCACGCCGGTGCCATTGGGCCTCATCGTGAAGATGTCGTTGATCGCCGTCGAATCTTTTGGGTCGGGGTCGGCACGATCTGTGTCGAAGGCGATCCGTGAGCCTCCGGGTGCCCAAACAGGCCACCCGCTGTTCGCCGCCTTGCTCGTCAGCTTCGTCTGGTTTCCGAGATGGGCGTTGGCGACCCAGATCTGCCAAAGACCGGCCCGGTCCATACGCATGAAGGTGATCCGGCCGTTGCGCCCCGGGAACTCGCCACTGGCGGACGGAGCCAGGATTGCAACGCTCGCGATGAGCGTTGCCAGGGTCACCGTCGAGATGATTTCGGCGTAGGTGAGGTGAGAGCGAAGCCTCCGACGCATTGGAACCTCCGTTGGAGCCGGTTGGGGCGGAGGCCAAGCGCGTCGGCGAGTCAATCTGGGCTGGTCGGCGAATCGGGCGACCGCTGGAAGGGCCAGTCTCTCACTAGGAGAAAGTCGAGTCAACCTCGTGGCGACCGCCCCTGCGACATCGCCTCCGCAGTATGTCGCGCCGAGGGTGGGGAGCACCCCCTTGCGGATCAGCTCGCGATCAGCCCCACCGAGACGTAGTCCGTCGCCACCGACTAGCCAGCCTCCTCCTCGGGGCGATCAGGGTTCCGGCCAGCATCACTGCCTCGTGACATTCCAGGCACCAGGACGAGACTCCATCCCGGTTAGCCAGTCGCGGGGGAAACTCGGCGGTCGGCTTGCTCCCGTGGCAGCGGATACACCGCTTCTGCTGATCGGACATGAACGACTTGCTACCCGGGGTCCAACGGATCAGACATTCGGGCGTTCGTCGGGGACCCACTGCACTCGACGAGTGCCGACGCTCTCTGCGCTGGTCCGGGAGTCCGGCGGCTTCGAGGGCTTCGGCTTACGCGCCCGTCGGGCGCAACGCCTCTGCCCGTTTCTTTGCGCCTGCTCGCACGTTGTCGAGCGGCAGTGCTGCCTGCTCGCAAAGAGTGGCCAGGTCGAAGTAGATGGCCTCGCCCGCCATCCGCCCGTCGCGGAAGGGGGTGACATTGGCGAATGGGACAGCGAAGGGTCGGCCCGACGGAGGCACGCCCATCCACTCTCCTTCGCTGCTGCCCTGAAGAGTGCCCCAGACCACCATGAAGTCTTCGCCGAAGGCAGTGCCCTCGTCATCGGGCGCCAGATCGGGAAAGGCGGTGAAGTACCCCTCGTAGGCCTTCCTCACCGCAACCCTTCCCTCGCTGCGGAGGCCGAGAGGATGGGTGTCGAGAAAGCAGTCCTCGACGAAGGTGGCGAGGATCGCGTCATATTCACGCGCAGCTTCGGCGTCGCGATGCCTCTCGAAGAGGCGCTGCATCTCCTCCGGGCTCATCGCTCAGGAACGATAGTGCTCGTCGGAGGTGACCCATCGGATGCGGATCTCGCCGTCCTCCTGCGACATCGCCTACTCCTGAAGCCCGGCGGCTTGGAGGGCTTCCCGCTTCGTCTGGTGGAGCGTCAGCGAGGTCTGTTTCCCGTCCCGGAACGTCACCAGCCAAGCCCTTCGAGCCTGAACTTCGATGCCGTCCCGTCCTTCCAAGTAAGTGACGTTTTCCGCAATCACAAGGCCGTCATCGAGCTCTACCGGAGGATCCACGAGCTCTATGCGGGCGCTCTCGAACGACCCCATCAAACGCTGCATAAACACCCGGATCTCGTTGTGCCCCCGAAAGACACGCGCATCGAGCCCGTGCGAGTTGGACCAGTCCAAGACGGCGTCAAGTGCCCAGTGCCTCAATTATGCTTCCGACTATGCCGCACGTTCGCGAGGAAGGCATGCGTGCTTACCTAGAACATTTTGAAGGCACCTACCGTGACACAGTCGATGAGCGTATCGACGCCGAGTTCAGAAATAGTTTGTTCCGATATCCGCTCCTCAAATGCCGGCTCGTTGGCTATGTCTCCACGAACTTCGGTGCAGGGTACGAATATTTTCCCACCCCACGGACCAGCGAAATCGAAACTATTCATGGAAGTATGCCGATCAATGAGCTTATCCTCGCAGGTGCACCAAAAGGTCCATGGCGGAATCTGTATGGATTCGGGATCAGCAATGGGGCAACCTCACACCTAACAGATTGTAGTTTCAATGAGGTGTACCCCTTCATCCTCGACGATGAGAGTGCAACAGCGATTCTGCAAGATGTGAAAGTCGAATCCGGACGATGGAAGCGCGAGGTGCTCTACGCCGAGATTGCAGGGGACCGAAGTGCTGACCGATGGTCAGAGATTGAGGCCGTCGGCCGAGCCAAAGATGAGGTGCTCGTTGCGTTGACTGATCAGCAGCTCCTTAAGAGACACCGGGTTGATCTCCCCACATTCTTGTCTGAATTTAAGAAGAGAACAGTACTCCTGTTGGGTGACTTTTCATCCGGTCGTCAGAGGCTCGACGCAATCCAGAATGCGCTGAGGGAGCTGAACTACGAACCAGTCCTACTGGATGATGTGCCAGATGACTTCAACTACGACCTACGGGAGAAATTCAACGCAATTGCCAGGGTATGTCGGTTTGCAATCTTTGACGATTCGTCTCCCTCGGGGCACCTGGTCGAGATGGCTGAGGCTAGGCAGGCTGAAATCTTGCGAATTCATCTTCGTGAGAAGGGGAGCCATAGCTCCTATATGGCAGTCGGCCAATCTGAGACATCAAAGATGGTGTTTGAAGTCGAATACGAGCTGGACACGCTTAGAGAGAACATTGGTCCTGCGGTTAAGTGGGTTGAGAAAAGGCTGGACGAGCTGCAAGAACGGCGCACTGGCCTCTATCCGTGGCGCGAGGAGGGCGCTGGGTCCTAAGGACGTACTGGGCAGTCTGTCTGCGCGGTGCGCTCTGCGGACCGGGACGGCGCAGATGAATCAAATTCTGCTTCATACGTGAGCCTTGCGGTCCGTCGCGTTTGCTCCGTATTGGCACTCGATAGCCGCCGGGAATGACCACGACGGCGTGCGGATTGCCGTCGGTGCTTGCTGAGGTGTTCCACTCGCAGATGGAAGGCTGGCTCCGCGTACCGGCTAGTTAGGCCGTTTAGCGCATCCTGCGAGTAGCGAGATAGCTGGAGGCGGCAAGGGCCTGACGCTGAATAGCCATCATTCGCCTCCGAGAATCCAAAGAGAAGATAACCGGTACCGTGGTTGGCGAGAGCAAGGTGCTCGACGGCGAGATTGACACGAACGACACCATCATCTGGGTCAAGCCAGTCCTTGACCTCTCGATCAAGGTCTTCGCGTGGGTAGTCGAGCAATTCGCGCAGGCGAAGCTCGTCCTCCCGTTCCTAGCTGGCTTCCATGACCACGGAATAGCAGACGCAAACGTCGTCATCCGAGCACAGTGAGCCCTGGATTCATCGCCGCGATCCCGTCCTTTCCGTGACCGCGGCAACCGCAACGGACCGGTTGCGTACGGAAACAACCACGAACTGCCCTCGATAGCGAGCGTAGGACGCTCTGGATGCCCGCTCGACTATGGCAATGAAGGTCTGCGGTCCGTCTTCAAGCTCTCAGCACCTACCCCCCAGACTTCGTGCAAGGCGTGCGGGACGCTGATCCCTTCAGCGCGGGTTTTGCGGGCATGGCCGCCGAGCCGAGGCTAGAAGGAAGCGCCTAGCGGCCTGACCTGCCACGTCCCGCAGCGGTGGGCGTTCAGAAGTGTCAGCGCCGACCCTCCAGCTGCCGCAGGTCCCACACCCAGCCCTCCACGGCTTCTAGTCGCTGCTGGCGCTCCTCAGAGAGTCCGTCGCGTCGTAGAAACCCCCGTTGATTGCTCACCCACTGACCCAGCCTGAAACCGTCGTCGTCTCGGTACGTCTGCCGGACACGGCTATGGCCCTCCCGCTCCGCGAAGCGCAGCAGGCGGGCGTAACCGTCCTCCCAGGCGGCTTCGTTTGAATCCCAGACCCAGCCCGCTACTGCTTCGAGCCGCCGCCTTCGTTCCTCGGCGAGTTTGCCCTGCTTTCCATGAGTCCGTTGTTTGTTGACCCACTTACCCAGCCTGAACCCGTCGGCATCTCGATATTCAAACGGGACCCGGGTGTGGCCCTCACGCTCTGTGAACCGCTGCAGGTGCGCGAACCCCTCCTCCCACTTCGCCTCTTTCATGTCCCAGACCCAGCCCGGCAGGGCTTCCAGTTGCCGTTGTCGCTCCTCGGAGAGATGGCCGCTTCTGTGGTTAGTCCGCTGGACGCCAACCCATTGACCCAGCCTGATGCCGTCGGCATCTCGGTACGCGGCCGGGACGCGGCTGTGCCCCTCCCGGTCAGCGAACTCCCACAGTCGCTTGTAACCGTTCTCCCAGGACGCCTCAGCTAGGTCCCACACCCAGACCGGCAGGGCTTCCAGACGTTGCGCCCGCTCGGCGGGGAGGCGGCCTTGCCGTTGCAGAGTCCGTTGCGCGTGTACCCAGCCACCTAGTTTGTGGCCGTCATCATCTCGATAGGTAGCCGGGACGCGGCTGTGACCCTCGCGCCTGAATGAACCGGAGTAACCGGGCGTAGCCGTCCTCCCAGTCCGCCTCGATCGGGTCCCAGATCCAGCCCGGCAGGGCTTCCAGACGTTGCGCTCGCTGGTCGGGTAGCTCGCCGCGCCGTCGAAATGCCCGCATGTTGTTGACCCAGTTGCCAAGTCGGAACCCGTCGGCATCTCGATACGCAGCCGGGACCAGCGCATGGCCCTCGCGTTCGATGAATCGCTGAAGCAGCCCGAACCAGAACTCCCATGAAGCGGTGGTCTGCTCGACCAAGCGCGCATTGAAGGCGCGGACGAACTCAGCGCCGACCCGGCCCGCCGGAACGTCCAGCTTGATCTTCCCCGGTCGCCGAGGCGGTAGCCGCCGCTGACCCAGACGGCGGCGAAGTTCGTCCAGTTCCTCGCCCAGCGCCTCGTCGTGCGCCCGCAGCGCCTTCAGCACGTCCCAGACGTGCTTGAACGCCGATTCGTCCAGCACCGGTCGGGGTCGTCTTTCGCCGAGAGGAACACCGGCAGGACGATGGTCCCGACCTTCTTATCCGGCGACTTGCGGATCGCCCGACCCAGCGCCTGAACGATGTCGATGGTCGAGCGGCGCGGGTCGATGAAGGCGACGCCGTCGATGCTCGGTACGTCCACGCCTTCACCGAGGCAGCGGGCGTTGCTGAGTAGGCCCCGCTCCTTCGGGGCCAGGTCGCGGAAGCGCAGCAGCAGCCGGTCGCGGTGCCCGCTGGTCATCGCCCCGGAAACGTGCTCGCTCCAAAGCGTCCCGCCTGGGCGTGCCTGCGGCGGCATCCAGGCGATCACGTCGGGCATCTCGGTGCTGAACTCCCGCGCCGCCTTGACCCGGCCGTGGAAGCTGATCAATCCGGCGCAGGTCGTACTTGCGGATCGTCTTGGCCAGGGCGATCTGCCCGGCCAGAGTGCGGGCGTCGGTGATCGCCTTGCCGTCGCGGGTGACGAACTCCCCGCGCTCGGCGTAGGCCCGATAGGTCTCGTCGTCCACCCCGACCACGACCACCTGGTAGTCGGAGAGCAGGTCGCGCTCGATTGCCTCGCCGAAGTTGAGGCGGTGGAGGACCGGGCCGAAGGCGGCCTCATCGTCCATCGAGGCGACCTCCACGTCGAGCTGGCCCGCCTCGCGGCGAACGCGGGGCGTGTAGAGGCGCGGTGTCGCGGTCATGAACAGCCGCCGCCTGCTCTTGATCTGATCCGCGTCGAGGATCGTCGTGAACTCGCGTGCCAACCCGCCCCGCGCAGCGGTGAGCCTCGTCGGCGACAGCGAGGTCGAACCGCGGAGTCCTGCCTGAGATACGCGGCGGCGATCTGAGGGGAGGACTGGTAGGTGGCAAAGACGACCCTGCGACCACGACGGCGAAGGAAGGCGGCGATCACATTGGGGTCGGTCGTTACCGGCAGGCCCAGCTCGGCGGTGTGCTGGACGAACTCGTCCTGCCCGGCCACCGTCTCGTCGGAGCAGACGGCGAGGTAGTCGAACGGCTTGGTGGCGTTTGCGGACCACTCGCGCAGGGTCTGCGCCAAGAGCGAGAGCGAGGGGACCAGGATCAGGGTCCGCCTGGCGTCCAGGCGCTCGGCAACCCACATCGCCGCGAGCGTCTTTCCGGTGCCGCAGGCCATCAGCAACTGACCACGGTCGGCTGCCTTGAAGCCCTCTAACCGTCTCCCTGATCGCCTCTCGGACGTGCGGAAACGGCTTCTTCCTCGCCGGGCGACGCGGACGCAGATCATCCGGCGAGGCGGGCCACGCCACCGGGGCAAGTTCAAGCTGCGAGCGGAGCAGGTAGCCGACCGGCTCGCGCTGGGCGTCGAGGGTCCGCCTCGCCGTCGGGCCGAGATGATCTGTGGTGGCGATCAGCAGTCGGTAAGAGAATTGCGGGCGGCTCGACTCGGCCAGGAAGGAATCAACGTCGGCCTTCCTGATCGCGTAGCCGGGGTCGTATGCCTTCGCCTGAACCGCCCACAAGCCGCCGTCGTGTTCCTCGGCGACCAGGTCGATCCCGGCATCAGGACCCCAGGCGTCGGGCCAGTCCTTCCAGAGCCAAACCTCCCGGAAGCGCCCCTGATGCTCGGGAGCGTTCAGCAGGAACCAGCGGCAGAGGCGCTCAAACTCACGGCCACGAACATCGGGGCGCGGATCAAGCTGGGCGAGGAGGGCATCCAGCCCTGCTTCTTCAGGCACCAGCGCTCCTCGGCCAAAGCATCATCACGTTGCGGCAAGTATCACGCCCGTCTGGTGACTCTCGTCGACGAGGCAAATTGAATCCCTCTCAACCGCAACCGTTGGGTTACGTAAGCAAACTACGCCGGGGACCCGCCGATCGGCCTAACAGGTTCACAGCCGGGCTTGTTGTGCTGGCTCTTCGCCCAGTGCCTTGCGACCTTGATGCCCGCCTTCGTTCAGATCACCCGCTGACGACCAGCTTTCCCTCCTTGCGCTTGATCTTGTTGCTCTTGGAGAGCATCTGGCTCACATAAGACGACGAAACTCCCAATTCCTTGGCGATCTGAGCGTTGGTGGCGGAGGGGTTGGTCTTCGCGTATGCCGCCATCTGAACTAGCCGCTCGCTTCTCGGCATCCGCTTCCTCTTCCTTGGCTTGCGAGCCGCGCTGGCTTGCTTGGGCTTCCCATCGAGATGCCCGCTCAAGGAACGAAGTGCCCGCTCAAGCTGCTGAGCCTCATCGCGAATCTCGGTGAGCCGGTGCTCTATCGCTTTCCTCGCCGTGTCCAGTGCGTCTGCCATGCGGGCCCTTTCTTTGGGATGGGTGACTCCACTTCTACCACCTGCGAACAGTCGGCGCCTACCTTCGTCACCGCAATCCGTGCCTGGACGTAATGAACCGCTCGGTTGTTTACGCGACTCCCGGTCGGAGGCTTGGTGGTGCGACCGGCTGGATAGCCCATCAGGCTGAATCCCGGATGGCTCCCTGGCGCAAAGGGATCAATGAGCCAAAGCCACGGCAATCTTGGACCCTTTCGAAATGGCACGACGCACCGGTTTCTTCGCTCCTGCCGCAGGTCGGCCATCGAGGCTCCCAAACCCAGCAAGGTTTCTTCTCTAGCCAACCAACTTCTCTCCCCCAGTTCAGCGCGGCAGGGCAGGGCAGAGCAGAGGGGTCGGGAAACAGACTGGTGACGCCTGGCACTCGAGGGTCAGAACCCGATTGGAGGGCAGGGGCCATACTCCCTAGATATGTCTCAGCGGAGCGTCGGGGTTGTGCAGCGTATATATCGCGAAGCCGCCGACGGTGATTCGTCTGGTTCGCAATGGCTGGACGAGCGAGTTCCGTCGCGTCTTCGTTCCTCGCCCGATGCCGTGATCGGGGAGTCAGTCGACCTGCCACGGTGGAAGCCTGAGCGTTTCTTCGACCTTCAAGAGCGGGTGCTCGTTCGAGTCAGGCTCTCCGGCCGCGGAAGTAAGACAGGCCGCGAAATCGAAACGCGGATAGCACACCTGTGGACGTTCGAGCCTAGCCAGCCAGTCCGACTCTGCGTCTATCACGATTGGGAGTCGGCCCTCACGGCCGTTGGTCTGGCGGAATAAACATGACGTTCCCCCCGCAGACGACACAGTGGTTTCGCTTGACCGAGTAGCACAAAGACTGGCCCTCGCCACCGCTCCCGCCCAATCGCCCCCTCAGTGCCATGGCATCGAGCGAATGTGAAGGAAACGGTCCCAGGCCTCGACCACGATCTCGAAGGCGGCGGGAGGAAGTTCGCCATCACCGCAGGCCACCTGGACGGCTTGATCGAGGGATCCGGGGTCGTGGCGCTCGAAGAGCTCAAGCGCGGCGGCTGGCGCGTCCGGGCAGCAGCGCAAGATGCGAAGGCGCAGTCGCTCATCGCAGGACGCGGCCGCGACCGAAACTCAGGCGAGAGGCGCTGTCGCCTGCGCGTCGCCTCGCGCTGCGGGCCGAACTCGCGGTCTCCCCGGGATCGTCAGCCCCCTGCCGGGGCCGAACAGATCCTCGGCTTCGGCACGCAGCTCGTGAGGTCTGTCGGTTCCGATCGCGTCGGGAGAGAACTCAAGCACACTGGGGAGGAGCTGATGATGGTTCACAGTGCCGACGTTGACGCTCAATCCTGCGTCGCGGAGCACTCCTACCACTCGTTCGGTGAGCATGAAGTGCTCGATCGAGACTCCGCCGACACCGGTCTGGAGAGCCCAGGCGGCGAGCGCCTCGGGCGCGTAGTCGGCCCAGATCACGAGACGGGTTGCGATTCCGTGCGCAACAGCCACGGCGCAGGCCTCGCCGTGAAAGCTGATCACCTCGAAGCGGTCGAGGCCCGGCTGCCCCAATAGGCGCCTGCAAAGGGCCTCGGCGGTGCGACCGGCGAGCAAGGGGTCGGCGTGTGCCTTGACCTCGAGCTGGAGGCCGACCCCGCCCGGCGCGAGCTGGAGCAGGTCTTCGAGTTCGAGTGGGTGCTCCGCCGTCGGCTCACCGGCAGAGTCTCGGATCCACGCCGACCGGATCTCCGCAACGCTTCGCTGGTGCGCCCAACCCTCGAGGGTTGTGCCCAACGCCAGCAAAGGGTCGTGCAGGAGCACCAGGCCGCCGTCGGCGGTCAGGCAGAGATCGGTCTCGAGCCCCTCGACCGGTCCGCCCAGGCTGTGCTCGAGCGCTGCAGCCGAGGAGTCCGGCCCGTAGTGGCGGCCGAGCCTGTGGGCGAATAGCGGGGGTAATGCGGAAGCCATCTGTGAGCTGTTGCAATTCAAGCGGCAGATTCTCCGCGACCTGTTAATGGCCTGCAAAGCAGATGTTTCGGCGCTGTGAACCCGGATTGGGCCGCCCTGCGTGAGCTTCAGTCCGCAGGGGCCGAACTGAGCGTCCCCATCACCCGCGGATGGCCATCGATGAGCGGAGCGTCGATCAGGTCGAAGCCTTCGAAGCCGGCATGTCGGGCGAGTGCATCAAGGCTCGCGGGAGTAAATCCCCAATAGACGAAGTCATCGTGCGCGTAAACCTCTCCGGCCTCGGGGATGTGCACAGCGGCCGACGTTTCGAGGCTGCAGTCCGCCGATCCATGGGTCTCCAGCAGAACACGCCCGCCGTCCGTCACCCGGCGCCGCAATACCCTCAGCAATCCCAACGGATTCTCGACTCGGTGCAGGATCCCAAAGCAGAGCACGAGATCGAAGGTCTCGACGAGATCGTCGAGATCGAATGCGTCGAGATGGTGGTACTCCACCTCGGAGTGGAGCAGGCCGCGGATGGCAGAGAACCCCTCGCCTCCCTCGAGCTCCACACCGAAGCGAGAGCTGACCCACTCCACGTACTGCTCGTTGTCGATCGCCACGACTCGTCGGGCTCCGCGGGCCTCGGCGAGAAAGGCGTAGAACCCGTCGAAGGTGCCGACGTCGAGCACGTCGAGACCCTCGAAGTCGGCGGGAAGGGCTGGAATTCGATAGCGATGGTCGCGAGCTACACCGTGGGTGTAGGTGCCCTCCGACCGGTTCAGAGAGAAGGTGTGAAACCAAAGCGGAACCCGATCGAGGATGGCTGCAACAGTTTCCGGTTCTGCTTCGATGCGGATCAGATCAGCGACTTGGCGCTCGGCGACGGTGGGTTCAGGGGTCGCCTCGAGATCTAGATCGGGATCTGAATCCAGCCGTGCGGGGGGGCGTCCGTTTGACCTGAGTTCTACGTTGATGGCGATCGGGTCTCCTTGGTAGATGCAACTGAGGCTATCGGTGGCTTGGTTACCCCCGTCCAAGTCCCCACCCGAGCTCCGTCCTCGACATCCGTTTGCCAACGTGAGAGCCCGCTCCGAAGGCAGGCTCTCGGCTTTTCAGAAGCAGCTAGCCGACCGTCAGCGGCGAGCTCGTGAGGAGAACTGCCGTCCCCATCAGCCGACCAGCCAGATTGCGCCGTCGCGCAGCTCGACCGGGAACGTCTTCAGGGATATGGCGCCGGTAGTCGCCTTGACGGCGCCCGCCAGCGGCTTAAACGCGCCCTGAGGACCGCGCACCATCTTGCCGCTGCCGACGTCATAGCGCGCCGCGTGCCAAGGGCACTCAAGGCATCCATCCTCGGTTACCTGCCCCTCGCCCAGCGAGGCGAAGAGGTGGCGGCAGCGGTTAGAGACCGCAAACGGCTTGCCGTCGCTGATACCTACGGCCAGGGCACCTTGCGGTGTCTGCTCCACCACGGCGACCTGTGAGTCTCCGAGCTCGGCGACGCCTACGAGGCGGGTGGCGGACTGCTCGGAAGCGCTCACCTGCCGACTATCTCACACCAGCCAGGCGCGCCCCCGCGCAGCGCTGCCGCTCGTCGTCCCAAGGGGCAGTGTCGCCGTCAGGCGTTTATAGACTGCCCCCGCGATGAGTCCCCTGGTCCCAATGGTCGTCGAGCAGACCTCCCGCGGAGAGCGCGCCTTCGACATCTACTCGCGCCTGCTCAACGAGCGAATCGTCTTCCTCGGCACGCCGGTGACCGAGGACATCGCCAACCTGATCGTCGCCCAGCTGCTCCACCTCGAATCAGAGGACCCCGACAAGGACATCAGCCTCTACGTCAACACCCCGGGCGGCTCCGTCTATGCCGGCCTCGCGATCTACGACACGATGCAGTTCATCAAGCCCGACGTGCAGACGATCTGCGTCGGGATCGCGATGAGCATGGGCGCCCTGCTGCTGGCGGGCGGCGCCAATGGCAAGCGGATGTCTCTGCCGAACTCGAAGATCCTCATCCACCAGCTCTCCGGCGGGTTCGAGGGCCAGGCGACCGACATCGAGATCCACGCCAAGGAGATCATCGACGTCCGCGGCAGGCTAGATCAGATCATCGCCAAGCACACCGGCCAGCCGCTGGAAAAGGTCGCCAAGGACACCGAGCGCGACTACTTCATGAGCGCCGAGGAGGCCAAGGCGTACAGCATCGTCGACCAGGTGATCGAGCACCACTAGCCTCGATTCGCCGGTAAGCCCCGCTCGGGGCCGCGCTGCCCCTTCGCGTGGAAGCGAGCGTGCTGGTGACCGCGCCACGCGCTCTCTCGCAACGGACGAGACGCGAGAAGCAGCAGCGCAGGTGGCCGCCGGCGCAAGGGCGGACTAGACGGCGTAGAGAAACGTGTAGGCCGCCGTCATGCCCTCCTGGGTCCACTGCGCCAGGCAATAACGGCAGGCGCCGCCCTTCTCATCTGGGACGTCAATCGTCTTGGGTGGCCGGCCCTCCACCGCCTCGACCTCGACCGTCTTGCCTTGCATAGGCCCGTCCTCTAGGAGCGCCCGCACGGCGGCAGCATACGGCGACTCGTCAAGCCCCACGGTTGGACCCAGCCGTTTCTTCACAAGGCCCCCGCGGACGCCCCGCTTGACCGACGCGCGCCAAATTGGCCGCTCGGCGTTTTCCCGTCCTCTCCGCTTAGGCGGCTTGCTTAGTCGTGCGAAGCCTCAAGGTGCATGTAGCGAGGATCTGCACCGCCGACCTCGCGGCCGTTCAGCCAGGCACGACCACCAACTCGGTGGGCGGCCAGTTCGCGCCTGGCCTTGATGGTCTGCCCAACCCGGCGGTCGCCATAGGCGCGGTTGATCTCGCCCCGCCGCCGTGCGGTCCGTGCTGCCCCGCGGTGTCGCTCTGTACTCGTCATCGTCCTCAACCTTCCAGGCCTCTCGGGATGCGAGTTTCCGCGGCTCTCGGAGAGCAGTTCAAACGGGCCCGCGTTGAGCCCTCGGTAGCCCTCGTCGTCGACCCAGTTGGCCCAGGCCTTCCGCGCGGTGACTTGATCGGCCGCGTCTCGGAGCCGGGCGTAGGCTCCGGACTCGGTCGATGTCCCGATGGCGGCGTCAAAGCGCTCGCCCAGCCGGTTCTGCTCGACCAGCGCCGCCTCGAGCCGCTGCAGCGCGCGGTCATGTTCCTGGCTTGCCATGGTCCTCAACCTTTCAGTCCCTCTGTGGGGGGCGCGCGAAAGGAAGAGAGAGAGTGAGACCTAACGAACGTTGAAGCTTTAGACAAGACTACTCCGATGAACGGCGGCCCGAAGCGCGAGTCCCATCTCGCCGAAATGGCGAGACTTTTGGGTTTCGCTAGACCCTCCGCACCGACACTGCCGCTCCGGGCGAAGAGCGGGACCGCTAAATGGGACTACTGCTTCCATGCAAAGCGGTACTTCTTAGGTCTATCCGCGGGACGGTTGACCTCGACAATCTCGTGGACGTCCTGTTCTATGGAGGTAACGCTCATATCGCCTTCGGCAAATCGACCTGGCCTGCTCCCCAGCGCACCTCTTCACGTTGAGATCGACTAGTTCGCAAGCCTAGTCATAAAGAACCGGACAGTGCTTTACGCCGGGATTCTCAAGATCCTTCCATCCCGACCGCGTGCGTCTTCTCCTCAAGTCGCCCGCAACACCTGCGCCCCCGGGACATCCTTCGACATCGAGGTCGAGGCGGGCCTTCCCGAACCGCCGTTCTAGGCGCCGAGCGGAGGAAGAGAGAGCACGAAATGCATGGATTGTGCACAGCTCGGCAGACCTGGCCGCCGACCCCCGCGGTAGGGGTAGCCCGTTCCCGGATAGGGCTCTAGCAGTCGGCCGATGAAGCGCTCCGAGTCATGACGGAGCGTTCCCGTTGGAGGCGACGGGGGCGCCAATGGTTCGGGTCCAAGAGCCTGGGTCAGGCCCCGCCCTGAGCCGGCGCCATCGTGGTCTCTAGGCGCTCCAGCGCCTGCGCTTCGCCCATCGCGACGATCACGTCGCCCTCCTCGAGCACCCTGTCACTGGGCGGCTGCGGTTCCACAGCGTCGCCGCGCCACAATGCCACGACCGTTGCCGAGCCCCGCACCTCCTCCAGGGTCCCCCCTGCGCCGGAACAGCCGACGGTCACCTCGATCTCCTCCATCCGGTACCCGGGGGCGACCTCGACGACGCCTGTCACCTTCGGTGCAGGACGAGCCGAGCCATCTCCGCGCCGCTCTCCCTGTACGGCGAGACGATGCGGTCAGCGCCCGCGCGGACGCAACTTGCTCTCGGAGTCTTCGACGCTGGCGCGGGCGACGATCGCGATGTCGGGGCGCAGCTCGCGTGCGGTCAGTGTGATGAAGATGTTCTCAGCGTCCGAGTCGACAGAGGCGATTATCCCGGGGCAGCGCGCATGACCCCACCCCCACGCAGCACCTCGTCATTTGAGGGCGACCCCTCGATAAAGGGCGCGCCGATCGCGCCCTCGGCGTGCTCCTTCGCTCTCCTCTGGGTTGTTGTCGAGGACAACGAAGTCGCGTCCCGCCGCCGGCAGGTCGCGGGCGACCTGACGGCCGACTCGGCCGAAGCCGCAGATCAGGATGTGGTTACGCAGCAAGTCGATCTTCCTCAAGACACTTCTCTCCTCGAGCAGGCCCGAGAGATGGCCGGCGACGAAGAACTCGGTCGTCGTGACCAGGGCGTAGAAGAGGGTACCCACGCCGAAGATGATCAGCAGGACCTTGAGGATCTGGCCCCCGTTCCGGTCGGCTCCGGGATCGAGCCGACAGTGGCACGGTGTCAGCGCCCAGACGAGGCCGAAACGGACGGACGCGCCTTCGGTGACCATGTAGCCGACGGTCCCAACGGCGAGCAGCGCGCAGACCACTAGGCCCAAAAGAACCAGGCGCTCGAGCAATTCCACAAGCTGGCGGCGCAACAGGGCGCGGGAGCCGCCGAGGCCGGGATGGTGGGCGATTCGGCGCAGGCCCGCGCGTCCGGCCGGGATGCCGAGGAGCTTCCTCGGATCGTCGGCCATTTGCGGCCGCTCAGCCCGCCCCGGCGGCGCGAGCGATCGCAACGTGTGGGGCGGCCGGCTCAAGCGGGCCCGAACTCCTCCGAGCCGGGGACAAAGCGGGAAGCGCCCGCGTTGGCCAGTCCCGATCCCTGCAGAAGAGTCGCCTCAGATCGGCGGCGATCGCGGCCAGCAGTCCGGATATGGCGGCCGACCAGCATTTGCGCCAAACGGCTGGTACATCAAGCTCCGGTGACACGGGACGAGCTTATGGGAGCTTTCACTCAGGGGGAGCGAGTGTCAGGCGAGCGGACGGGCTTATCTAGGAAAGGGCTCCACGCAGGCGTGGGGCTCCCCCCCTCCCCCCGGGGTGGTCCGGCCAGGCTAGCCGTCGCACTCCCCGGCCGACTCGAAGCCCAGCGGCTTCGAGGGCGTCGGCGCGATGGCGGAAGAATTCGATCTTGCGCACCTTTCCAGCCCATTGGAATCGCGGTCGCGCCTGCTCGGGCAGCTGCGATCGCCCCGGTCATGGCGCCGATCGTGTCGGTGTCCCCGCCGCAGCGCACGGCAAAGGTGATGGCGTGCTCCACCGATTCAGATGGCGTTCGCCCTCGCCGAGTCGCTGCTGGACTGTGAGGGTGTTGACGCGGAGTCCCTCGTTCGAGCCTTCGCCGACGCCCACTCATCGCCAGTTCGCTAGTCGGCTTGCTGATGGCCTTTACCCACGTCACCGACGTCGAGTGGAGGTCATAGATGGATGCAACTCAACTAGCCGCCGTCCAGCCGCTTTGGGCCGCTCGGCAGCATGATCTCGGTGGAGGTCGGCCTTTCTGTTGCCCTGATCGAGCTTGGCCTCGGAGTGATCGCCGGGAACCTGTTCAACCTCGACGCGAACAGCGACTGGCTTGTCTTCATCGCCAGTTTCGCATCGATCGTTCTCACCTTCCTTGCAGGGGCAGAGGTTGACCCGATGTATTGATCTCCAATCGGCTGGCACGAACCGTGTTGTACCAGGCGGGAGAAGCGCACACAGAGCGTCTGAGGGGGTGTGATAAGAGCCTGGTAGTGCGGAGGGTGATACTCACTACGATTGACCGACCTTCGTTTACATGGCGTCGGTAAAATATGAGTTGTGAGTGCTCTCTCTGTAATGGCATATGTCAGGGTAAGCACTACAGACCAAGGGGAAGACGGGGTGAGCCTTGAGGCCCAGCGATCGCGCATCGAAAGCTGGTGCTCCGCCACTGGCGCTGAGCTTGTAGGAATCCTCGAAGACGCAGGGGTCTCGGGCTCTCTTCCCCTTTCTCGTCGACCAGGGGGAAGCAGGATTGAGCAACTGCTAGATGCTCGCACCCCCGAAGTCGATGCCGTTGCCGTTGCCCGGCTGGACAGGCTTGGAAGGGACGCGGCAGAGCTTCTCGGTCTGCTGAAGCGATTCTCATCAGGGTCTCTGGGCCTGGTGTCGGTCGCCGACAGACTTGACCTCACAACCCCTCAAGGCAGGGCCATGGCCGGAGTAGCGGCAGTCTTCGGACAACTTGAGCGTGAATTGATTGCCGAGAGAACTAGAGAGGCCCTGGCGCGCCTGCGCGATGAGGGCCGGACCTACGGCCCAGTGCCCTATGGCTTCGACTCTCTCGACGGGTTGCTTGTCGAGAACGCTCAGGAGCAGCGATACCTGGCCGAAATTCTCGCCATGCGCAACGGGGGCATGTCCTATGGCTCGATAGCCGACTGGTTGAACGCGGAGTGCGTGCCCGCCAAGCGAGGGGGATCGTGGAGCCCAATGGCGGTGAGAAGCGTCTGGCTCACGGCAGCGAAGCTTCGGCAGGAGAACGCCTTTAGCGAGCTTGCGGCGTGAACGGGCCGCCGCCTCGCTATCGAGCGACCATCACTGATCAGAGGATCACTCTCGCTCCATGGAGTCCCCTATCTGGCCCGAGGAGGAACGCCTTCCTACCCTCAGGCCGTCGAGCGGGGCAAAGCGGGAGTCACGCTGGCCGACCTCACTCGCTTGAGACGGATCTCCCGGTGCTCCCGAGCTTCTGGTGAGCTTCGTGGCGCCCTCCAAAACGAAGGCTGATGCCAAGCAGGTCATTGCGAGCTGGGCTCGCAGCAACTGGATACCTCAGGATCTGGTTTGACGATCGAGATCCGGAATATCGATCCAGCCGACGGACTCGCATTTGCCTTTGTCGAGTGTCCGACTTGCGGGGCCGAATGGATGGATGGGACGGCGGATTTCTGGCTGGGCGTCTATCGGCACGGATGCTTTCCTGGGACGTGCCCGGCCTGTGGATCCCTGCTGCCTCAGTGGAGCGTGAGGCGAGCACCGAGCCCTTCCAACCATCCGAGCTTGGACCCTGTGGCACCAGAGCAACTCCAAACGGAGGCCGAGGGCTCGGAGCTTGGATGAGGAGTATGTCGACCAGCTTCTGCCCTGGATACCGGGGCGGACCGGCAGAGGTCTCCTCGTTGACCTAGGCGGTCGCGACCGACTGGTCCTCTGGGCCGGGAGAGAAGGTCCCCTTGTGGTGGCGGTTAGCTTGCGTCTGTCCGGTGGCCCTCGATCGATTCTCGCTTCCTTGGAAGTCGAGCCAGACGGCCACTTCGACTTCGGCAGGACTCCTCGTGGCATGACTCGGGAGCAGATGGAGGAGAGAATCATCTGGCTCGATGATCGACTGCGTCCCTCCCGTGGACGCCTAAACGGCGGGATCTGACCTTACGCACCCGGGAGAGTTGGGCTCTGCGTGGAGGGCTTACCCATCCCCAGAGCGCCCGAAGCGTCACTTGGCTCCACTTAATGCGAGAGGGAATGGCTCTGCATCTGGGATAGAGCCGACCTCAGTGCCGTCACTTGTCTAGGGCCCTTGACCAATCCCTGATCGAGGGAATAATCGGGGCCTTGCCAGTTGACTTTAGAAGTGCTACGCTAAATTTATGGCGCTAATTGACGAAACGATCCTAACATTTGAGCAGAGGCTGAAGGAGCTGCAGCCTTATCTGGACGAGGCCGAAGAGCTTCAGAGGGCCATCGCGCAGCTGAAGGGAGAGAAGCCGGAGACCCAGAAATTCGAAGGTCGCCGCACAACCGAGTTTCGCAAGCGGCAGATACTTGATTTGCTAGGGGAGCAGCCTATGCGCGTCACCGATCTTGCTTCAGAGCTGGATTTGACGGTGTCCCGAATCGTTCAGATAGTGAACGAGCTGGAGGCCGAAAACCGCGTCGAGCGTAGCCCGGAAGGGCTGAGAGTTAAGCAGCTTTAACAAGCGCTTAGAGTGATTTAGCGTAGTATGCTACACTCTGGTGCATGAAATCCAAAAGCGACGAAGGGAATGCAAATGTCAATGAGTACCTGACCGTCGACGAGGTGGCGCAACGGCTGCGGGTCGTCCCGGCCACGGTACAAAGAGCACTCCGAGAGGGTCGGATGCCGGGCTTCAAGAGATTGAATCACTGGCTTGTTCCAGCCCACGATCTCTCTGAATGGCTGGATGCGGGAGGTCATTTCCACCAGCCCAGCTTATCCGACCCGATGCCAAGGACCACTCCCAGGCGATCCACGTCTCGGTTCCGGGCCAAGTTGCAGGAGATTGAGGCTGGGGAGAACTAATGAGTGTCCACGAGACCCAGTCTGGAAAATGGGAAGTTCGCTGGCGGGAAGGGCAGCGCAATCGATCCCGCACATTGGATCGGAAGAAGGACGCGTACGCCTTCGACCTTGAGGTCCGCAGGAATCTCCAGCGGGGGGTCATTGTGCCTCCGAGAGTGGGAGGTCTTTCGCTGGAGGACTTCGCCGCCGAATGGCTGGTGGGCAAGCGGAACCTTGCCCGCAAGACTCGTGAATTCTACGAGTGGCTGCTAACGGCCCACATCGTTGATTACATCGGCCATTTTCCTCGGCCTGCCCTTCGGCCCAGGGACCCTCTCGACAGTGGCAAGAGGCACGACTTGCAAGTGGGGCTGGACCTGTCGCCATCAACAAGGCGATCAAGTTGCTCTCCCAAATCCTCGACCGAGCCGTCCTCGACGAGATCATCGCCGTAAATCCCGCCAAGAACCTCGAAGAAGCCGCAGCAGCCGTCACGAGAGCGTGTTCCAGCGAGGCCCGACCAGGTGGAAGCGATACGGGCCGTCCTAATGCAAGAGGGTCGGCTTGGCGATGCCGTTCTTGTTTCGCTGCTCGGCTACGTGGGATTGCGGCCCGG
>CAVRVH010000005.1:0-82770 GCA_963724665.1 uncultured Solirubrobacterales bacterium | reverse complement strand
GCCGACGATCGCGCAGACGTAGCCCGGGTAGATGGGGACCTTATTGCCGAAGCCGCCCCCGATGTCGTTGGTCATGATCCGGATCATGTGCTCGGGCAGGCCGGCGACCTGCGCGTACACCGTCCGGTGGAGGTTCGGGGCCTGGTTGCCGTTGTAGATGTCGAGCTGGCCCGTCTCGGGGTTCATGTCGGCGATCATTCCGCAGGTCTCCAGGGGAGCCGGGTGGCAGCGGGGGTAGATCATGTCCCGCTCGACGACCACGTCCGCCTCGGCGAAGACGCGGTCGCACTCCTCCGCGTCCCCGGCCTCCCAGAGCGGATTCGCAAGGTTGTCCTTCTGGTCGGGCTTGTCGTCACGGATCAGCGGCGCGTCGGCATCCAGCGCCTTGCGAGCGTTGACGACGGCGGGCAGCGGCTCGTACTCCACGTCGATCAGCGGCAGCGCGTCGCGCGCGGAGTAGCGGTCCTCGGCGACGACGAAGGCGACCTCCTGGCCCTGGAAGCGGACCTTGTCGCCGGCCAGCACGGCCTGTGAGTCGTAGGAAAGCGTCGGCATCCAGGCGAGCCCGAGGGTCTCGAGGTCCCTTGCCGTGATCACGCGCAACACCTTGGGATGCTCGAGCGCCTTCGACGTGTCGATCGAGAGGATCTTGGCGTGTGCGTAGGGGCTTCGGAGGATCGCGCCGTGGAGCATCCCCGGCAGCACGATGTCGTCGAGATAGGTCCCCTGGCCGCGGATGAAGCGCGCGTCCTCCTTGCGCTTCATGTTGCCGTAGCCGAGCGGTGTCTCCTTCGCAGCAGTGGTCGCCATCGTCATCCCCTCGCTTCGGCGCCGTCGTGCTCGGCCGCCCAGCGGACTGCCCTCACGATGTTGGAATAGCCGGTGCACCGGCAGATCGCTCCCGAAATCGCTGTGCGGATCTCCTCCTCGGAGGGATCGGGGTTCTCGTCGAGCAGAGCCCGGGTGGTCATGATCATGCCCGGGGTGCAGAAGCCGCACTGGAGGCCGTGCTCCTCGTGGAAGCCCTGCTGGACCGGATCGAGCCGGCCGTCGACCTCCATCGACTCGATGGTGCGGATCTCGTGGCCCTCGCAGCTGGCGGCGAGGGTCGTGCATGACTTGACCGGCCGGCCGTCCATCTGGACGACGCAGGCGCCGCAGTTGGAGGTGTCACAACCCCAGTGCGTACCTGTGAGGCCGAGCGTGTCGCGCAGGAAGTGGACCAGCAGCAGGGCCGGCTCGATGTCCTCCGTGTAGTCCCTGCCGTTGACGTTGACGGTGACTTGCATCAGGCCTCCTGGTTCAGTGCGCGTTCGGCGGCGCGCCGCAGCGCCCGCTTCGTGAGCTCGCCCGCGAGGTGGCGCTTGTAGTCGACCGGACCGCGGCCGTCGGCGCTCGGGTTGCAGTCCTCCGAGGCGAGCCGGCCGGCCTCGGCGAAGAGCTCCTCCGAGGGCTGCCCGCCCCTAAGGGCATCCTCGGAGCGGGTCGCGTGGACCGTGGTCGGGCCGGCCGCGCTGAGCGCCACCCCGGCGTCGGAGATCGTTCCCCCGTCGACCCAGATCGCTGCCGAGACCGCGACGATCGCCCAGTCCCCCGCGCGGCGCTCCACCTTCACGTGGGCGCTGCCGGCCCCGGGCTTCACCGGGATCCGCACCTCGGTCAGGATCTCGGCGTCCTGGATGGCCGTCATGTACGGGCCGATGTGGAACTCGTCCATGCCGACCGTCCGCTCGCCGTCCTTGCCGGCGATCACAACGGTCGCCTTCAGCGCCGAGCAGACGGCCGAGAGGTCCTCGGCGGCGTCGGCCTGGGCGAGGGAGCCGCCGATCGTGCCGCGGTTGCGGACCACGGGATCGGCGATCACATTCTCGGCATCGGCGAAGAGCGGGTAGCGCTGGGCCAGCAGCTCGGACTCGAGCAGCTCGCGGTGGCGGGTCATCGCCCCGATCCGGATCTCGCCGTCCTGCTCCCTGATGTAGGAGAGATCCTCGATCTCGTTGATGTCGATCAGGCGCTCGGGGTTCGCGAGGCGCAGCTTCATCATCGGCAGCAGGCTGTGGCCGCCCGCGAGAATGCGGGTCTCGGGGCCGTACTTCTCCAGCAGATCGATCGCGTTCTTCACGCTCGTGGCCCGCTCGTACTCAATCGGTCCTGGGGTCTGCAACTCGCTTCACCTCCTCCGTTCCTCGACTCCTGCCAAATCCGTTTCTGGAGATTTCAGCCGGGCTCCTCCGAGCCGTCCTCGCCGTCCTCCCCCGAGAAGACCTCCCGGGCGTCGGTGCCGATCGTCGGCGAGCGCGGCGTGTACCTGGGTCCCTCGGGCTCGTCCCTGGTAGGCCCGGAGGGGTTGTGGTAGAGGTTGCGGGCGGCGGCGCTCGAGTACTCGGCGTCCCGGATCGCGGGGCCCGACATCGCGCCCGCTCCGATCGGGCTCTCGCCGCCGAGGCGGACGAGCTGAACCGCCCCGCGGGTGTAGACCTCGTCGATGTTCTTGACCTCGCCGCTCCGCCCCTGGCGCTCCAGCACCGAGGCGCCCGATCCCGGATAGACCGATTCGATCAGCCCGGCGGCGTCGTCCTGGCCAGCCTTCTTGTCGAGCAGGCCCTCGAGCAGGTCGGTCCCCGCCGAGAGGTCCTTGTTGATCGCAACGACCACGCCGTTGACGGGCTCGCTCTTGCTGACGATCCCGCCGACCGCGCCGATCACGACGTCGAGGCCCGCTGTGATCTTCCGCAGCTCCAGAATCACCGAGACGAGGTAGAAGACCAGCGCGAGGATCACGAGGACGACGCCGACGAGCAGAACGGCGACGGCCGGCTCCATCAGGCGTCCTCGAGGATCTTGTCGAGGGATCCGCCGTAATCGGCGACCACTCCGACCACCGCGCCGACCTGCTTCTGGGTGGTGTCGAGCAGCTCCACCGCGTCGAGGTCCGCCGAGGCCGCTTCGGCGACCGGGACCAGGGCGTCGACCGTGGGTGTCACGGCCTTGGCCGCGCTCAGTACCCCGCGCAGCAAATAGACGACGACCGGGACCAGGACGACGATCAGCACGACGTCCCCGATCCAGACGAGCGTCACTTGCCGTTCTCCGTGTGCTTGGCGACGATCGCGGCCTTCTTGGCGACCCCCGGCATCAGCGCGATGATCCCGTCGAACTGTGCGTTGATCGCCTCCACGGCCGGGCGCAGCGGCTTCAGATGCTCCTCCTCCACCGTGGTCAGCGCGCCGCCGAGCGTCGCGAGTCCCTTGGCGATGTCGAGCAGGCGCCGGCGGATCTCGATCAGCGCCAGCGCCAGCACGACGACGAGCACGACCGCCTCCGCGACGCTGAGGATGTAGAGCGTCGTGGTGCTCATTCAGGCTCCTCGTTGTACCCCTGCGAGAGCGCGTTCATGTAGCCGTCCTGGACTACGCCCTCGCTGGCGATCTGGGCAAGGACAGGGGCGGTCGCCTCGAGCTGTGGGATGTTCGCCGTGTTCTCGGCGACCTTGCCGGCCGAGTCGAGCAGGCCGCCGACGGCGTTCTGGATCCGGCCCAGTAGATGCAGCAACATCAGCAGCATCCCGGCCACCACCAGGGCGACCACCAGTCCGACCGCCAGAGTCACGTACCAGAGCGTCCGCTCCGAGTGCGCGAGGGCGAGCATCACGGTCATCAGTGCCCCACCGCCGTCTTGCGGAGGGCCCGGGCGGCGTGCAGGATCCGCACTCCCGAATCGTTGATCTTGGCCACGCCCGAAAGCTCGTCGGTCTGGGCCTTGATGGCGTCGACGGCGCCGACCGCGGTCTCGGCCTGTCCGGCGATGCGGTTCGCCAACACGAGGATCGTGACGACGATGATCACCGCGACTACGACCACCACGGCCCCGAGCCCGAGCCCGATGTACCACGAGGTCGTATCAGCGCCGATCAGCAATCCGTTACCTCTCCAGCTCCTCGAAGCTCCCTCGAATCAGAATTCGACCGAAATATTACATCCGACCTGAATCCGGCTCGCTCGAGTGCGCTCAGAGCTCCGCGAGGTTCCCCGAGAATTCCTTGATCATTCCCTCGGTCACCGCCGAGATCACGCCCTCCCCCATCTGCGCCGCTTTGCCGGTCACGTTGACTATGGAGTGCAGCGACACCTCGGTTCCTCCGCCCTGCTCGCTCAGCTCCATCGTCACCTTGGCGTCCGCGTTGCCCTGGCCGCCGGCCTCCTTGGCCTGCGCCGTCATCACCGCCCTGTGGGCCGCGTCGTCCTTCTCGACGATCTCGGCGGGGCCCGAGTAGTTCATCGACATCGACCCGAGCTTGATCTTGACCCCAGCCTTGACGGCGTCGTCTCCGGTCTTCTCCAGGATCTCCGCACCGGGCACTGCCGGGATCACGCGCTCGAGGTCGGTCATCGTGCTCCACACCTCGTCGATCGGCTTGTCCACGGTGAACGAATTGTTGAACTCCATTGGTCCTCTCTCCTCTGTATCGGGGTCAAGCCGGGCCCGGGGTAGGTTATGGACATGCCGCTCGTGCCGGGCACTTACAGGCTGGACCCCGAGAACGGCAAGCTCCGCATCGAGACCAAACGAAGCGGTGCGGCCGCCAAGGCCGGTCACGACCTGGAGATTGAGGTGGCCTCCTGGGAGGGCTCCCTGTCCATCGACCAGGATCGACGGGAGATCAGCCTCGAACTCAACGCCGACACCGGCTCCATGCACGTGACGAAGGGGACCGGTGGTGTCATGGCCCTGAGCGAAGACGACAAGGTGGAGATCAAGAAGACGCTCGAGTCCGAGGTGCTCAAAGCCGGAGAGGTGGAGTTCAAATCGACCCAGGTCAAGGCATTGGACGACGGACGGCACCTCGAGGTCAGTGGCGAGCTCGCGATGAACGGTGATCGTCATCCGCTCGAGCTGGAGCTCGACGTCGCCCCGGACGGCCAGGTGTCGGGGCAAGCCACCCTCAAGCAGTCCGACTGGGGCATCAAGCCCTATTCGGGACTGTTCGGAACGCTCAGGGTCCGGGATGAGGTGCTGGTGACCGGCGAGGCGAAGCTTCCAGCCCGCTAAGGCACTTGCGGCGTTGGCCGATCGACGCGTAAGCTCAGCCCGTTGAGCGAGTTCGTCTCAAGGGGCTTCACGCATCGACGCCGGGATCCCGAGGAGCTGGCGGATCGGCTTCCTCCCGGCCAATACTCGGAGTCTGGCTTTCCGGTGCTCACCGCGGGGCCGACTCCCGATATCCCGACCGACCAGTGGAGCTTCCGGATCGACGGGATGGTCGGCCAGGAGCGCGAGTGGACCTTCGACGAGTTCGGTCGGCTCCCGTTCGAGCAGATCCCCTGCGATATCCACTGCGTCACCAAGTGGTCGAAGCTGGGCACCAGCTTCGGAGGGGTCTCCCTGGACACGCTCCTCGATGAGGCCGAGCCACTCGACGCGTTCGCGATGGCCTACTCCTTCGGCGGCTACACCACGAACCTCGCGATCGAGGACCTCACCGGCGGAAAGGCGTGGGTGGTCATCGAACACGAGGGCGAGCCTCTGCCTCGCGAACACGGCGGTCCGGCACGACTGCTGGTCCCACATCTCTACTTCTGGAAGAGCGCCAAGTGGGTGAACGGCCTGCGAGTCATGGACCACGACGAGCCGGGCTTCTGGGAGAGCAACGGCTACCACAACCGCGGCGACCCCTGGAAGGAGCAGCGCTATTGGACCGACTGACGGCGGAGCCGCTCGGCCCCGTCGAGCAGCGGGCGCCCGGACGCTGGCAGATAGGGACCGTGACCGCGATCAAGCGGGAGACGCCGCGGGTCAAGTCCTTTGTGATCGAGCTGCCGATGTGGATGCCACACCTTCCGGGTCAGCACTACGACGTCCGGCTGACGGCCCCCGACGGGTACAGAACACAGCGCTCTTATTCGATCGCCTCCTCTCCGCTGGACGAGGGTCAAATCGAGCTGACCATCGATCGCCTGGACGATGGCGAGGTATCCCCCTACTTCGATGACGTGGTGGTCGAGGGCGACAAGGTTGAGACCCGGGGTCCATTCGCCTCCTACTTCGTCTGGCGTGGAGAGAAGCCCGTGCTCCTGATTGGCGGCGGGTCCGGCGTCGTCCCTCTGATGGCAATCCTCCGCCACCGCCGCCGGACAATGCCCGAGCTGCCCATGCGGCTCGTCTATTCGGTTCGAAATGCGGACGACGTGATCTACGAGGACGAGCTGGGAGAGGACGCGGTGCTGACCTTCACCGGCGAGCCACCCGAGGGATGGCGTGGGCATACGGGGCGCATCGACCGCGAGCTGGTGGCAGAGGCCGGCATCGATTCTGGCACCGCGTTCGTGTGCGGCTCGAACGGGTTCGTCGAAGCCGCAGCCGAGCTCTTGCTGCAGGCCGGCTTCGAGCCGCATCAGGTTCGCACTGAGCGCTTTGGACCGACGGGCTGACCTCGACCTCTCGGGAATAGCGACGGTATCCTTTTCAAATCGTCGATCCGGCCGGTAAGCATCCGCCCGACCGCCACGATTCCATCGACGAATCGGAGCGGCGCGTTGGACACCGGCTGGCGCTCGAGTTCGGTTCCAGTCAGGACTGGGACGACCCGAAGCTCGAATGGCGCCGGCTGTTCTCTGAGTTGTTCGGCACCTTCCTGCTCGTGTTCGTCGCGGCTGGTGGCGGCCTCCTGCACGCGCAGGGGCAAATCAGCCTGGCGTCCGCGGTCGTCGCCCCCGGACTCATGGTCATGGCGATCATCCTCTTCATGGGCGCCGTCTCGGGCGCCCATCTGAATCCTGCGGTGTCGCTCGCGTTCGCGATGCGCGGCGATTTCCCCTGGCGGCGCGTGCCCGGCTACATCATCGTCCAGCTGCTTGGCGCGACCCTGGCGGCGCTATTCCTGCTCGCCGTGTTCGGCGACGTCGGGCACCTGGGCGCAACTCTCCCCGGTCCGGGTTACGCAAACTGGCAGGCGCTCCTGATGGAGATCGCGCTCACCGCGGGCCTGGTGAGCGTCATTCTCGGCACCGCCTCGGCCGCCCAGAATGTGGGCGCGATCGCAGCGCTCGGCGTCGGTGGCTACATAGCTCTCGCAGGCTTATGGGCGGCGCCGGTCAGCGGAGTGTCAATGAACCCGGCTCGATCCTTCGGTCCGGCACTCGTGGGCGGCGACTTTTCGAGCTATTGGGTCTATGTGGTTGGGCCGCTCGCAGGTGCGCTGATCGCGGTTGGGTTCGCCTGGATCCTGCGAGGCCCAGGCGGCGACCCCATCGCTCGGGCGGCCGGATCGGGAGCACTCGACAGGCTCGAAGAGAAAATGAGGGCTGGCCGGAAACATCGACGGTAGCCGCGGGGTGCGATTCGGCCGGCTCGCGCTGCGAGCCGGCAAAGTCGCTCAGTCGGCCACGAATTTCCTCGACCGGAGGTCTCTACATCGGCGGTGCCTGGTTTCGGGTGTGGCGCTCGAACCAGTCCGCATAGCGATCGGCCAGCGGGGCGGCGGTGAGGCCATGAGCGAAGACCGAGAGCCCCACGGTGAGGTAGACCGCAAGAACGATCAGGCGCTCGTGAGGAAGCTGGGAGTCCTCGATGATGATCACCGCGAAGACAATCGAGGCCAGGCCGCGGGGGCCGAACCAGCCGAGAAACCCGAGCGTCGGCAGTCGAACGTGTGAGTCGAGCATCGCGATCGCAACGGGGACCATTCGCACGACCGTCAGGCTGAGGACCGCGTAGAGGGCAAGCTCCCAGTTCAGTTCCCCGAGCGCTGGCCCGAGCAGGATCGCCCCGAAGACGACGAAGGTAACCCCGCTGAGCACGCTCCCGATCTCCTCGGTGAGCCGGTTCATCCCCCCGGGGTCCCGATTGATCACGGCCCTGAAGACGATGCCGGCGACGAAGGCTGCGATGAAGCCCGATCCGTCGAGCGCGCTGGCGGTCCCGTAGGCGAGGACGGCGCCGGCGGCCGGGATCACCTGGAGCCATGCACCGTCAATCAAATCCCTGCGGCCGGCGTAGATGACCACGGCTCCGATCACGAGCGCGGCGACGACCCCGCCGACAATCCCGTAGCCGACTTCCTCGAAGAGAAGGGTGGTCCCTGTTCGTCCCCCGGAGATACCCGATTGGACGTCCGCGGCCGCCACGGCTGCGAAGAGCAGCGGCACGCAGATCCCGTCATTGAGCCCGCTCTCGACGTTCAGACCCTGGCGGATCCGAGTCGGGAGGCGCGGCTCGGTGACGACCGCCTGACCGAGGGCGGCGTCGGTCGGCGCCAGGATCACCCCGACGATCACGGCCTCCCAGAAGGTCAACTCACCGAAGATCACGGCGGCGGCGAGCGCTCCGAGTGCGATCGTCAGCGGCAACCCGATCCCGAGCAGCCTCAGCGGAACCGAGGCTCCGCGCCGCAGTGCTCTTAGGTCGATGCTCGAGGCATCGGAGAAGAGCACGAGCGCCAGCGCCGCCTCGGCCAGTGCTCGTTCGGTCGAGCTGGTGCTCGCGATGTTGATCTCGTCGAGGACCTTGGGGCCGACCAGGACCCCTATCGAGACAAACACGATCGCGGGCGTGATCGGCGATCCCGACAGCCGCTTCGAGACCGCGGCAACGGCGATCAGCGCCAGCGCCACGGTCGTCAGTGACCAGTCCATTCAGATCCGTTCGACCAGGTTGATTCCTGGCTCGCAGCCTATTGCCCAGCAAGGCCCCGCTTTCGTCTCCTGACAAGATCCGCTACAACCTCCGCGAGTCTCGTCCTCGACCACCCGCCAACGCGACCGAGAAGGAGGCGGTGGTGACTCAGACCGGCATGGCCAACCTCGAGAAGGTCGACCACATCGTCGTGCTGATGCTCGAGAATCGCTCCTTCGACCACATGCTCGGGTATCTATCGCTCGAGGGTCGTCGCGGCGACGTCAATGGTCTGCGGGCGGAGTTCGCCAACGAGCACGAAGGGCGCTCCTATCCGGTCCACCATCTCGACAGCACGGTGATCGAGGACGATCCCGACCACTCAGCGAGCGCCGTCGACCTCCAGATCGGGGAGGGCAACATGGACGGCTTCGTCGCGAGCTTCGCCGAGACGCTCTCCCGCAACGAGGTCCAGGATGCGGATCCCGGTCGCGTGATTGGTTATTACAACGCCGCCGATGTCCCGGTCTACGACCACCTGGCGAGCGAGTTCGCGATCTGCGATCGCTGGTTCAGCTCTGTTCCCGGGGCGACCTGGCCCAACCGTCTGTACGCAATTTGCGGTCGCGCCGCCGGCAGTCGCGATGACCGGCCGCTCCACCTCCCGCCCATGTACAACCAACCCTCATTCGTGCGACATCTCGACGCCAACGGCATCTCGTGGCGCTGGTACTCGTTCGAGGCGGGGACCCTGCGCTTTGCCGACGGCCACTACAAGCTGGGCCACCACGACAGCTTCGCGTTCTTCAGCAAGACCAACTTGAACTGGAGGACCAGCCTCGAGCTCAGGGTCGACTCAAAAGCGCCCAGCTTTCTCGAAGACGCCGCCAATGGTGCGCTGCCCTCGGTCTCATGGATCGACCCGAACTTCAGCAACTTCAACCCAATCGGCTTCCAGCCCAACGACGACCACCCGCCCGCGGACATCAGGGACGGCCAGGAGCTCGTGCTCGCCGTCTACCACGCGCTGGCAACAAGCCCCCAATGGGAAAAGACGCTCCTCATCATCTTCTACGACGAACACGGCGGCTTCTTCGATCACGTCACGCCGCCTGAGGCGCCCGACGACGACCCCGACACGTTCGGGCGCTACGGCGTGCGGATACCTGCGCTGATCGTCTCGCCGTGGGTGGAGCCGGCGTCTGTATCCAAGACGCTTTTCGATCACACGTCGATCATGAAGACGATTCTCCTGCGCTTCTGCCCAGGGGCCCTCGACGAGCCAAAGGGACATCAAGGACTGTTTGCGTGGCTCAGAAGCTCCGGGCACCCGCGCCCCATGGGAACCCGTGTGGCGCAGGCCAATGATCTCGGAGAACTTCTCACACGTACGACGCCACGCCCCGCGACGGACCGGTACGCGCTGATAGATGACGCCGCGGCGCGCGCGGCCGTGAGGACGGAAGGCGTGTCAATCGAAGGCGAGGACCCGCTCAATCGCCGGCCGGCGACGGAGCTCCAGATCCGCCTCGCCGCCGCCACTCGCGAGCTGAGAAGACGAGGGCACCCGGCAGACCGGCCGTAGGTGCCCCTCCATCTCCAAGTCGGGGCGACTGGATTTGAACCAGCGACCTTTCGGCCCCCGGCCGAGCGGATTCAGGCGTCTATGTGTCTCGGAGCGTCCGTCGTTTCCTATGTGTCCAGGGCTGTGGACGATCTGGACAGATAGGACGGTGCATCGGGTACCAAAGCGGTACCACGGCGCGGGGCTCACAATCGGGCACGCCGGTCAGGCTGGGGAGAGCCTCGCCCAGATCCCCAACGAGGGGTGGGTCGTCGCTTGCGGCGGCGGGGCCCGCTTTGCCTTCGGCGCCGGCGTCAGCAGTCAGCGCGCGAGTCGAGGCGGTCGAGGATGAGGCGGTCCCTGCCGGCGCCGCCGCAGTAGCTGTCACGTCCGGGGCCGCCGGCGAGCGTGTCGTTGCCGGCTCCCCCCTCGAGCCTGTCGCGTCCACCGTGTCCGAAGATGCGGTCGGCGCCCTGCCGGCCCCAGATGAAGGGGTTCGAGGCGTTGTCGCCGTGAAGCACGTCGGGGCCCGGGGTGCCTTCGAGGATCTCGCTGCCGGCGATCGATGTCGGCGTGCACCGCGACTCGCCGCGTACGCGGGCGCTCCCGCCCAGGCGAGCCACGATCGCGTCTCGCGCCGTCGATCGTGCGAAGCCGGCCACATCCACACCGGAACCCCCTTCGAAGGAATGCCCGCCACACGCGTAGTTGCTGACGAGCTGATCGTCGCCCGGCCCGGCGTCGAGCCGATCGCCTTCGCCGGTGACCGTCGCTCCAAGCGCGAGTAGCGCGTCATCCCCGGCTCCGCCTGAGAGAGCGTCGCTGCCCGAGTAGGCGAAGAGGACGTCGTCCCCCGGACCGCCCGTGACGACGTCGTCTCCTGGACCGCCGTCGAGCTCGGTCGTCGCGTCGCCCGGCAGGCCGGTGCCGACCGCGATCGAGTCGTTCCCCTCTCCGCCATAGGCGACCACGTACTTCAGCGGGCCTGCCGGGGATGGCGCTCCGTCGATGGTGAGGACGTCGTCGCCGGAGCTCCCGAGCACGATCAGCCCGGGATCGACCCGGGACGAAGGTCCGGGCCTCCAAGACTCGACGTAAGTGACCGGCGTCCCGTTCCCAGGATCTGCGTCGTTGCAGGAGACGCGCGGCCCCGGCCCCGGGCAGAAGTCAGCGCCCCCGCCGCCGTTCACCGAGCCCGGCACTCCCGAGATCGAGTCGGAGAACGCGGAGCCCATCACGTTCTCGATCGCGACAACCTTGTCGCAGCCTTCGCCCGAGGCCGAGCGCGCGGCCAGGTCCACCACGACGCCCTCGAAGCCGGACACGCCGGCGCAGCCGTCCCCCTCGAGCGGCGGCATCGCGGTCGCGAAGCTGGCGGTGTCGCCGTCGGCGCCGTTCGGGCCGCCATCGAGAGTGTCGTCGTTGGTCCCGGCCCGCAACCAGTCGTCGCCGGCGCCGCCGGAGAGCTGGTCGACGCCGTGGCCGCCGATCAGCAGGTCGGCGCCGTCGTCACCAAAGAGCTTGTCGTCGAGGATGCCGCCGATCAAGGTGTCGTCGCCGGCGCCGCCATGGAGCTGGTCCCCAAGGGAGCCGCCGAGCAGGGTGTCGCTACCGCCTCCGCCGCGCACGGTGTCGCGGCCGAATCCTGCGCAGACCAGGTCGTCGCCGGCGCCGGTGCTGATCACGTCGGCGCCGCCGCGGGCGACGATCACGTCGTCGCCGGGGCCCGTCTTGATCCGGTCAGGGCCGCCGGTGCCGACTCTCGTCGCGGTTCGCCCGTCGCAGGTCGCGCCGTGCGCGTCCGCGGGCGCCATCGCTGCGAGGACCGAAATCGAGATCGCCGTCGCGCCCAGGCTTGCGATTTTCGTGAGGGAGTTCATCCCGTCGAACGTCTTTCGCGGACCCGGCCGGGCCGGGCCCTTTCCGGACCCGGCCCGCTCGGGAGCTAGCTACGGGATCTTCCGCTGCTTCTCGCAGTGGCGCGGAGTGTCGCGTCCCGCACCTCCGTTGCAGAGGTCGCGGCCTCCTGCACCGTCCAGGCCGTCGTTGCCGGCCGCGCCGAAGAGATCGTCGTTACCCAGACCTCCGATCAGGTTGTCCTTCCCGGGGCCGCCGAGGAGGCGATCTGCGCCCTTCGCGCCGAGCAGGCGATCGTTACCGGGGTTGCCGTTGAGGAGGTCGTTGCCCCCGCCGCCCATGATGGTGTCGTCATCGATCCCGCCGGTCAGCGAATCGGCGGCGTTGGAGCCCTGGAGCGTGTCGTCGCCGCCGCCGCCGTCGAGCGTCGCCGGTATCGGGGGCCCGAAGACGAAGTCGCTGACGATCAGCGAGTCCGGGCCCTCACGACCGACCATCGCGATCCCGTTGACCGGCGCTCTCGGGCAAAGCGCGACACCCGAGTTCGGGGCCGAGAGGACGCACGGCGCCGAAGCGATCACGGGGTTGATGAGCGAATTGACCTCGTAGCAGGGCGATCCCCCGGGACAGGCGGGATCGGTCTGGTCGGAGACCGTGAACTGGTTGGCGCTCGTGTCGCCGACGGCGGTGATCTTGCCGTCAGGGCTGATACTGACCGAGACCGAAGTCGCCGCCTCGGCCCCCGCCGGGACCAGCGCCGCAAGGGCTAGTCCGATGAGGGCGAGGAGCAGCGACAGCCGGCCAAGGCGATGGGTGGTGGTGGTGGTCGTGTTCGTCAAAGTTGCCTCCTGTCTCATCGTCATCGCCGCTCGAACCGAGCCACGAATTGCAACGTCCCCAGCATCGAGACAGAGGCTACGCCCAATCGAGATAGCGCGGACGCGATTCCGTCGCGGATTGCCAAGCCCAGATCCTGACGCCCGAGACTCCGCGAATTGTTCCCTGTCGCCCCAAGGTCTCCTGATCTGGCCATGTTGTCCTCTAAACACGGCATCCCGGAAATTGTTGCGGAGAAACGTTGCCTGCCCCTCCTGACGTTGCCCTCAGTCTCGAAGGCCCCAATTTGGGGTTTAGTCGGGGCGACTGGTTCAACTCGGCTCCCTGACTCGAAGTCTCGCCGTGGCGAGCCCGCGGTCGAGGTGTCGACCGACTATTCCTGCGCGCTGGCCGGACCACCGCAGCGCGCGCGGGCGAGCAAGACCTATCTTCCGCTGACCTGGTTTGTTGATCGGGGCGACTCGATTTGAACCAGCGACCTTTCGGCCCCCAGCCGACAGGCAATCGGCGTCTCAGTGTTTGTGAGTGTTCGTCGTTTCCTGTCCAGCGCCGCGGACGTTCTGAGCAGATACGACGATGCATCCGGCACCAATGCGGTGCCAGGTCGCGCCGGCGACAGTCGCGGTTCACCCAGTCGGGAGCCGAAGACGGGAATCCGGTGCGGTTCACTCGACGCGACCCGGCAGCGCGTGTTCCCAAAAAAGCACTCAGGCCGTGGCCAACGCCGCGAGCCACTCTTCGTAGCTGGGGCCGGCGAGCTTCGCGCCCGGGTTGGGCAGCGCCGCGCCGTCCGCATAGGCCGTGGCGTCCGGGTCGCCGGGCTGTGCGGCCCTCGCGGATCTCGAACGAGTCACCTCGGCTAGCGAAGAGCACGGCGGCTATATCGGCGAGACGCTCCTCCTGCGGGCCGGCGACTTCGGTGATCCTGCCGTTCTGGATCTCCTGCTCCTCGGCCGCATCGGCAAGGGTTTCGGCGACGACACGGGCGGCCACGGGCTGCGTTCGCATTTCGGGCAGGTAGGCGACCCCGTCCTGAATCATCCACCCGACCAGCTGATCGAAGAACTCGTGGAACTGGGCCGCGCGAACGATCCGGACCGGGAGCGGGCCTTCGAGCAGCGTCTGCTCCTGCGCGACCTTCGCCGCGTTGTACCCGCCCTGGAACTTGTCGATGCCGATGATCGAGACGAGGACTATCCGCTTCGCGCCGGCTGCGGCGCCGGCTCGCTGGAGGTTCCGTGCCGAAGCGGTGAAGAATGCGGTCTCCTCCTCCTGGTCGGGCGAGGGCCCCGTGGCCGTATCGATGATGGTCTCGACCCCGGCGAGCGCCTCGTCGAGACCCTCGCTCGCTCACGTCGAGGTAAGCGCGCGATCACCACAACGTGTCCGCGCCTCCATTCGACTGCGATCCGAGCCGGCCCTTCCCGTGACGGCCGACTAACGGGAATACCCAAGCCCGCGTGCCGACGCTCCCAACGTAACGACCTTGCGGGCCATGTCAACGAACTCGGTACGTCCCGAAGAGGCAGTGCCGATCCTCGTCAAGACAGTTGCTTACTCATCGATCATACCGCTGCGAACCCCTGCCGCCAGCTCGGGTGCGCCGGGCGCCACTGCCAGTTCGCGCTTGGCCTTGGCATTCGACGCGCCGCGGATCTCGGTCATCATCACCACGCCGGGCTCCCCGGCGAACAGCCGCCCGACGAGCCGTGGCACGCGCATCGGCTTCTTGGCGCCCAGCGTCTGCGCCAACGCCGGCAACCACTCGGCGACCGGGGCGGGGTCATCGTCGACCACGTTGTAGACACCGCGACTGCCGTGCTCGACCGCCGCCACCGTCGCCTCCGCCGCGTCGGCGACGTGGATGAACGACCAGACGCCGCCGCCGTTGCCGACCACCGGGAACTTGCGCTTGCGTACCAGCTCGAACTGCTCCTCGCCCGGCGCCAGCGATGTGCCCGGCCCGTAGAACGCGCCGTAGCGCAGCACAATCCCCTCCGTCCACTCCGCCCCAAGGACCGCCTCCTCGAGATGTCGGATCGCGGCCAGGGTCCCGCGCATCTCCCGCACGGGCGCAGCATCCAGTGGGTCCTCCTCGCTCTTCACTGGCCCACCGCTACGCGCATATGCGCCATAGCGCCGCTACCCCTTGTGCCACAAACCGTCGCACCCCCACCGCCTGCCCGGCGGTGAGCAGGTAGTCGGTGCCCTCAGTCCGCAGGCGGTTGGTCGGCGCGGCATCGCGTTCCGATGTAACGCATGTCCACCGCCTGCCAGGTCGCGGTCAGCTGATGGACGATCACGTCCGGCCTGGCCTTGCCCACGGCCTCCCCGACCTGATCCTGATCAAGCGCGTCCGCGACCACCGGCACAGCGCCCAGCTCGGAGAGCATCCCCTGCTTTGACTCACTACGCGTCATGCCATGAACCTCATGACCTGCGGCAACCAGACGCGGCACCAACTGCTTTCCCATCGCTCCCGTCGCACCTGCCACAAACACTCTCATCCCTCCCGATATTCCCGCACGCAAGCAGTCACCATCTGCTGCCGGCGATCTGCGGGAGCCCGCCCTCGCGGCCGGCGATCTCGGCGCTGGCGGCCAACCGCTTGACGTCCCATTCCTATCGTCGAGGGCAGAGTCTCGTCGAAGTCGCTCCGGTCGAAGACAAGTCTCCGGTCTCGAGCACCACATCCGCCGACAGTTCGAAGTCCCCCTCGCGCGCGGCCGCGAGGAAGGCCTCGACGACCTCACGCTGAGTATCGAGGTCGGCGTCGGGGGCGGGGTTCTCGCCCTGGACGCGGCGGCGGGCACGGCTCGCCAGCTGGCGGGCCGCCTCGGGGGAGCGGTCGACGATCGGCGCAATCTGGTCGAAGGGCACGGCGAAGATGTCGTGGAGCACGAACGCGAGCCGCTCGGCGGGGCTCAGCGTCTCGAGCACCACCAGCAGTGCGAGACCGACGGAGTCGGCCACCAGCGCCTCGTGCTCGGGATCGGTCCCGTCGGCGCGGTCGACGATCGGCTCGGGCACGTGCACGTCGAGCGGCTGCTCGCGTCGCGAGCCGCGTGAGCGCAGCATGTTCGAGCGACACCCGTCTCAACCACCGTCGTCAGCCAGGCGCGAAGGTTCTCGATCTCGTCCGCATCCGAGCGACTGAGCCGCAGCCAGGCCTCCTGGACGGCGTCGTCGGCCTCGCTTAGCGAGCCGAGCATCCGGTAGGCCACCGCGCGCAGGCGGCCTCGGTGCTCCTCGAATCGCTCCGCCAGCCAATCTCGCTCATCCATCGGTCACGTTCCTCCGTCGCGTTGGGTCATAGCACGAGACCCCTGAAATCGAATCGATGTGACTGAAAGGGATGTCATGCGAGTCTTCGTTGCGGAATCCAGCGGGGCGATTGGAACCCGGCTCGTCCCCCAGCTGATCGACGCAGAGCACGAGGTGAAGGATGGGCTTGAACCCTCCGATGCTGCAGCTTCCGAAAAACTTGGACCCCGTTTGGACCCCGCCGGCGTTCAGGGTGCTTTGACCCGAGACGACAAAACCGCCGCTAATGCGGCGGTTTTGAGGAATCGGGGCGACTGGATTTGAACCAGCGACCTTTCGGCCCCCAGCCGAATGCGCTACCAGACTGCGCCACGCCCCGGTGACGGCTGAATCCTAGAGGGAAGCGGGCGACGGGACTCGAACCCGCTCCTCGAGCTTGGAAGGCTCACGTGCAACCGTTAACACCTCGCCCGCGCGAGCGCCGATTATAGGTTCGCCCGTCGAGGATCCCGGAGGGCACACGCCGCGGTCTTTGCGAAACTCAGCGGGCGCGGGACGGTTCTAGAGGCAGGGTCGCCCGCTGCACCTCCGACTCATGCCGCTCCCCAGGCCAAGAACGACGGTTACCCGCGCGCGGGCCATGCTCGCCGCGGCGGTCGCGCTGCTCGTGATCGCCGGCGGTGCGCTGCTCGCGCGTGAGGCCCAGGGCGCTCCTTCGCAGAAGAACGTCGTCTTCATCCTCACCGACGACATGACGACCAGCGAGCTCTCCGCGATGCCGAACGTGCAGGCGCTGCTCGCGGCCCAGGGGACGAGCTTCAACGAGGCCTACGTCTCCTTCCCGCTCTGCTGTCCGTCCCGCGCGACGATGATGAGCGGGCAGTACATGCACAACCACGGCGTCCGGGGCAACTTCCCGCCGAACGGGTCCTGGCTCAAGTTCCGCTCGCACGAGTCGAACGACCTGCCCGTCTGGCTTCAGGACGACGGCTACTACAACGTCCACATCGGCAAGTACATGAACGGGTACGGGACCCAGGACGGGACCCTGCCGGTGCCCCAAGGGTGGGACGAGTGGTACGGGAAGGTCTCCGAGGACGCCCTCTACTACAACTACAACCTGATCGAGAAGACCGGTCCCAGCGCCACGCCGCACATCACCTTCTACGGCGACCAGCCGGACGACTACCAGACCGACGTCTTCACCGACCGGGCGGTCAACTTCATCGACGACAAGGGCGTCGCGAACCAGCCGTTCTGGCTGAACCTCTGGTTCAACTCGCCGCACGGGCCCTTTGACCCCGCGCCGAGGGACCTCGATCGGCTCTCTGGGACTCCGCTGCCGAAGCTGCCGGGCTTCAACGAGAAGGACATCAAGGACAAGCCCAAGTGGTTCCAAAAGCAAGCCCGGAAGAGGATCAGCAAGAAGCAGGCGCTGCTGATCGACAACGAGCGGCGGCGCCAGGAGGAACAGCTGATCTCCGTCGATCAGGCGGTCGGTGAGCTGGTCCAGTCGCTGCAGGACAAGGGGATCCTCGACGACACCTACATCATCTTCAGCTCGGACAACGGCTTCTTCCGGGGTGAGCACCGGATCGCGACCGGCAAGTACCTGCCCTATGACCCGGCATCCCGCGTTCCCCTGATCATCCGCGGCCCGGGCATCCCAGCCGGCGGCACGAGCGACGAGCTCGTCTGGAACGGCGACATCCCCCAGACGATCCTGCAGATCGCCTCCGGCTCGCAGGACAACTCGCTCGACGGGCGCTCATTCCTCCCCTTCGCCCAGCAGCCCTCGCTCCGCTCGACCCGCCCGGTCCTGTTGGAGGGCGACACCGGCCCTGGCGGCACCGGCGCCGAGTCGGCCCAGTCGAGCAGCGCGCGGGCGCGCGAGGCCAGGGTCGGGGTGGCGGGCAAGCGCGGAGTCAACAACCTCGAGCAGGAGCCGGACGCGATCAAGTCCGCGACGAACACGGACAGGGCTCCGGCCTACCGCTCGATACGAACCGACCGGTACGAGTACACGGTCTACGCAAACGGCCAGACCGAGCTCTACGACATGAAGCGGGACCCGGCCCAGCTCCATTCGCTCGCCGCCGATCCCCGCTACCGCTACGTGCGCAAGTGGCTGTACGACCAGCTGGTTCCGCTCTCGAGCTGCGCGGGCCCCCCCTGCCGCGTCGAGCTCGGCCCAGATCCACTGCCGCTGCCGAAGAGCGCGCTCAGGCCGAAGGGGAAAAAGAAGAAGGGGCAGGGAACCGAGCCGCCGGCCGGGAAGAAGCCCGCGACCAAGCCGTAGCGATCCGAGGTCGGCGGGTTACGATTCTCCCGCGTAGGGGCACTGGCCAAATTGGCTAAGGCACCGGCCTCCAAAGTCGGCGATTCCAGGTTCGAGTCCTGGGTGCCCCGCTCTTCGGCAGCGCGCTACTCCTTGCGGCGCTTGGCTACAGCCATCCGGGTCGCGTCCCGGAGCTCCTGGATCGGCGTGCCCTTCTCGATGTAGCCGTCGGCGCCCCGCTCGAGCACGTGGCTGCTCATGCGGTCAGCGGAGAATCCAGAGAGCACGATGATTGCGACGTCGGGGTCGCCTTCGCGAATCTGCGGGATCGCCTGGAGCCCGTCCATGTCCGGCATCGAGAGGTCGAGCAGAACGGCAGCGGGTCGCGTCTTCGCAATCCCCTCGATCGCGCTCTTTCCGTCGCCCGCCTCCCCCACGACCTCGAAGCCGGGATCCTCCTCCATGCCGTACCTGACCAGCTCGCGCAGCTCAGGGATGTCGTCGACCAGGTACACCGAGATCGGCCTGTCCTGGGTCGCAGGTCCCCCATAGCCTTGTACCGCAGGTAGGAACAACGCGGCCATCTACGGACAGGGCCGGGGATTGGCAGCTGAAGTTGTCCAGGTCATCCAGACCTCCTCGAGTCGACACACCCTGCGGGAAGGAAGGCGCATTCTTCCAAGGCGCTCCGCGTCGCGCATCCGTACTAGCCAACACTCCGAAACTAGAATCGGTGCCCTGCGGGCGTGGTGGAATTGGAAGACACGCTGGCTTTAGGTGCCAGTGCTCGAGAGAGCGTGGGGGTTCGAGTCCCTCCGCCCGCATAGCCCTTTCACAGCTTTGGGTGTAGCGCGCATCCAGCCGAGTCCATAGACTTGCTCGCCATGGAAGCGGGGTCGATCCGTCCCGGATACGAGCTCTGGCGACCGAACAGGGAGAAACCCGAGGCGAACAGCGCTCGGGTCCTGGTCGTGTTCTTGCTGCTCCTCTCAGCCGGACTCGCGCTGGTGATAACCGTCGGTGGATGGACGCGGCTGGAGGGTGGAAAGATCTTCGCTCTCCTCTACGTCGCGCTCTACGTGCTCTTCGCGTTCCTCGTGGCCCGCTGGAATCGAGGGTCGCTCCCGGTGATCTCGGCGCTGGCGATCATCCTCGCCATCTTCGCCGGGATCGCCGCGCCAGCCTGGTTCGACCGGGCCAAGCCCGGTCTCAGCGGCCCGGCCCTTCCAGATGACCTGCTGGGATTGCTCTGCCTCGTGCTGGTGCCGGTGCAGGTGGTCCTGATCGCGGTCGCGATGGTCGCCTTCAACCAGGAGTGGCATGTGGAGGAGGAGCGACCTATCGGCGACGAGCTGCCGCCGGTCGTTCCTCCGGCCGATAAGCCCGATAAGGGGGGCTCCGGCCGCACCGCCTCGAAGCGGAGCACGTCCGGGAGCCGCGCCACAGGCCGCAAGACAACCGGCACGAGCAAGAGCCGGGCGGCCTCCCGCCGAACCGCGGCGACCCGCAGGCCTAAAAAAGCCTGAGCGGCGGCTCGATCAGCGCCGGCCCGTCTTGGCGGACGTCGTTGACGGCGTCCGAGACCTCCGTGACGGTCAAATCGTCAGTCGGGGCAAGCAGCGCCTGAAGTTCGTCCTCCCCGCTCTCCGGATCGAGCCAGGCCGCCTCGTCATCTTGGGCGAGGATCACCGGCATCCGGTCATGGATCGGCGCGACCACCTCTCCGGGTTCGCAGGTGACGATCGTGCACGAATGCACCGAGGAACCGTCTGAGCGGCGCGCCTCGGCCCAGAGCCCCGCGAAGGCGAACGGCTCCTTGGACGGCCGCGTGATCCAGACCGGCTTCTTGCCCGTCTCCTCGGCCCTCCACTCGTAGAACCCATCGGCGACGATCAGGCAGCGATGTGCCTTGAAGGCGTCGCGGAAGACGGAGGCCTCGGCCACCGTCTCGGCCCGGGCGTTGATCAGGAGACGGTCGAATGAATCTGGATTGGCGAAGTTCGGAATCAGCCCCCAGCGCAGCACGCCGGGCTCGCGCTCACCATCCGCATTGAGCCTGACCGCCAGCACCGGATCGGTGGGCGCGACGTTGTATCGAGGCGCCTGGTCGATCTTGGCCTCCTCGGTCAGTCCGAACCGAAACCGCAGCAAACGCGGATCCGGATCGGTGAGCGTGTACCGCCCGCACATGGTTGAAGCGTCGCATGACGCGGGGGCCGACACCGAAGATGTGCCAAATGTGTGACAAGTGAGTCCCGGCGGCAGGTAGCCATGCGTGGAGATCGTCGCCGGCGACCGCTCCTGAAGCAACTCTGAAGTCATGCGGGCCGTTGAGGAAGTTCGCGAGGTCTTACTACTTATCGAGGGTGGACTAAATGACTGCGAGGTCTCCAGGCTGACGGGAATCCCCCGCGGAACGGTTCGGGATTGGAGGCGGGGCCTGGTGCCTCGAGGGCGCGCGCGACTCGCCGCAGCATCCAGCTGCGAGAAGTGTGGACACTCGCGGCACGACTTCGAACTGCTCCCCGGTCCGGACTACGCCTACCTGCTGGGTCTCTACCTCGGAGATGGATGCATCTCCTCGCATCGTCGCCAGGTCTTCCGGTTGCGCATCACGCTGGATACGCGCTACCCGCGCATCATTGACGAGTGCGCCGAGGCGATGGCGAGAGTCCTTCCGGCGAGCACGGTGGGCGTGCTTCCACACAAACACCAGAACAGCGTCGAGGTCAGCTCCTACTCTCGCGCCTGGCCATGCCTGTTCCCTCAGCATGGGCCAGGGAAGAAGCATGAGCGGAAGATCGAGCTCGTTGAATGGCAGCGCAAGATCGTCGGCGCTGAGCCTCACCGATTGCTTCGCGGACTCATCCACTCGGACGGGTGCCACTCGGTGAACACGATCAGGCATCCGAAGAAAACGTATGTGTATCCGCGCTACCTCTTCTCGAATCGATCGGATGACATCCGCAAGATCTTCTGCGATGCCTGCGACCGAGTCGGCGTCGAGTGGCGCGTCATGACTGCAACCGACATCTCGGTCGCGCGTCGGGAGTCGATCGCCACGATGGACGAGTTCGTCGGTCCGAAGAAGTGAGGTGCCGGAGGTGGGATTCGAACCCACATGTCCCCAAAGGGACAGCGGCTTTTGAGGCCGCCCCGTCAACCAGTTGCGGCACTCCGGCAGAAGCAGAACGATAGTGCCGGTATCCCGCGATAATCGCCGCCGTGGATTCCGCGGAACGCATTGACGTTATTCGCGACCTCTGCTCCTTCGAGGGGCGGGGGCCCGGGACCGACGCCGAGCGGCGCGCGGCCGACATGCTCGCCGGCCGGCTTCGAAGCATCGGGCGCCGGGTCGAGATCGAGCCCTTCTTCGCGCACCCCGAGTATGCGCTGGTCTTCCTGATCCACGCTGCGCTGGGGGTCGCCGGCAGCATCGTTGCCACCGTCCAGCCAGCTGTCGGGTTCGCCCTGGTTCTGTTCGCCGCCGCCTCGACCTACCTCGACCTGAACACACGCCTCTACCTGGTCCGGTCGCTGCTGTTTCGACGCACGTCGCAGAACGTGATCTCGCCCGGCAACCGCCCCGACGCACCGGCCCGCCTGATCCTGATGGCCCACTACGACGCCGCCCGCACCGGCTACATCTTCTCCAAGGCGTCGAAGCGGATACGGCGTCTGCCTGAGCGCACCCGCGTCGGGCTCGGCCCGTTCCGCCTCTTCTTCTGGCTCGGGCTCGCTCCCCTGCTCCCCATCCTGGGCGCGCGCATGGCCGGCCTCGACGCGACCTGGCTCAACGCCCTCCAGGCCATCCCCACCATCGTCCTGATCGTCGCCGGGTTCCTGCTGATCGACATCGCCCTCTCCGACATCGTCCCCGGCGCCTATGACAACGCCTCGGGAGTGGCTGCCGTCCTCTCGGCTGCGGACGACCTGACTGCCAACCCGCCCGACAATCTCGACGTCTGGATCGTGCTGGCCGGCTCCGAGGAATCCTTCTGCGAGGGCAGCCGCGCTTTCGTCCGCTCACGGCGCAAGGAGTTCGACCGGGCGACCAGCGCCTTCGTCAACGTCGACTCCGTCTCCTCCGGGCAGGTCGCCTACGAGATCAGCCAGGGCCCCGTGATCAGCCTCCCGCACGACCCGCAGCTGATCGAGCTGTGCGCGGCACTCGGCGAATCCGGCGGCGCCGGTCCGGAGGGCGCGCGGCCGATCCGCCACCCGTTGCTCGACGACGCGATGCCCGCCCGCGTCCGCCGCATGCGCGCGATCACCCTCCGTACGACCGATCCGGACGGCAACCTCGCGCCCTGGTACCACACGCACGACGACACACCCGAGCGCGTGGACGCCGAGGCCCTCACCCGCGCCACCGACTTCCTCGTCTCTCTCGCCCGCCTGATCGACCGCGACGCCGGCCGGGCCGCCGGCGCCCCCGCCGCCTCCCAGCCGCCTGCCGCCGCCGAGCGCGTGTAAAGATCGGGCCGTGGAGGAGAGGACCGTCGAGGCCGAGATCCTCTGGGCGCCCACGCCCGAGATGGTCGAGCGCTCCCAGCTCACCCGCTACATCCGGTGGCTGGCGGAGAACCGCGACCTCCACTTCGAGGACTACCACGCCCTCTGGCGCTGGTCGGTCACCGAGATCGAGGAGTTCTGGGGCTCGCTCTGGGAGTACTGCGATGTCATCTCAGACGGGCCCTACGAGGAGGTCTTGCGCGAGCGCGTGATGCCCGGCGCCCGCTGGTTCGAGGGCGCCAACCTGAACTACGCCGAGCACATCTTCCGGGGCAAGGACAAGCACGCGGTCGCCGTCGTCTACGCGTCCGAGCTGCGGGAGCTCTCGGAGCTCCGCTGGGGGGAGCTCCGCGAACAGGTCGCGGCGGTGCGCGAGGGCCTGCAGGCACTCGGTGTGTCGAAGGGCGACCGTGTCGTCGCCTACCTGCCGAACGGCCCGGAGGCCCTGATCGCCTTCCTGGCCACCGCCAGCCTCGGCGCCGTCTGGTCGAGCTGCTCGCCGGACTTCGGACCCGGGAGCATCGTCGACCGATTCGCCCAGATCGAGCCGAAGGTGATGTTCACCGTCGACGGCTACCGCTACGGCGGCAAGGACTTCGACCGCATGGAGGTCGTGGCCGACGTGGCCGCACAGATCCCGAGCCTCGAGCGGGTGATCGTCGTCCCGTACCTGAGCGCCGCCCCGGAGCTCGCAACGCTCGAGGAGCGTCCGAAGGTCGCGCCGCCCATGACCTGGGGCCAGCTCGCCGACCTCGGCTCGGGCGCAGAGCTCCGCTTCGAGCGAGTCCCCTTCGACCACCCGCTCTGGGTCCTCTACTCGTCGGGGACAACCGGCCTGCCCAAGGCGATCGTCCAGGGACACGGCGGGATCCTCATGGAGCAACTCAAGAAGGGCTACCTCCACCTGGATGCCCTGCCCGGCGACCGCCTCTTCTGGTTCACGACGACGGGCTGGATGATGTGGAACTTCCTGATCGGCGTCCTGCTCACGGACGCCTCGATCGTCCTCTACGACGGCAACCCCGCCTACCCGGACATGGGTGTCCTCTGGGATCTGGCGGAACGAACAGGCGAGACCTGCTTCGGCACGAGCGCCGCCTACATCGCCGCCTGCATGAAGGACGGCGTCCGGCCCGAGGAGGGACGCGAGCTCTCCCGCCTGCGCTCGGTCGGCTCCACGGGCTCCCCCCTGTCCCCCGAGGGCTTCGACTGGATCTACGAGCACCTCGGCAACGACACCTGGCTCTTCTCGACCAGCGGCGGGACCGATCTCTGCACCGCGTTCGTAGGCGGCGTCCCGATCCTGCCGGTGTACAAGGGCGAGCTCCAGGGCCGCGCCCTCGGAGCGAAGGTCGAGGCCTTCGACGAGGACGGCAACTCCGTCGTCGACGAGGTCGGCGAGCTGGTCATCACCGAGCCGATGCCCTCGATGCCGGTCTTCTTCTGGGGCGACGAGGATGGCTCGCGCTACCGAGCCAGCTACTTCGAGATGTACCCGGGCATCTGGCGCCACGGCGACTGGATAGAGATCACCTCGCGCGGCACCGCGATCATCTACGGCCGCTCCGACTCAACCATCAACCGCGGCGGCATTCGCATGGGGACGGCGGAGATCTACCGCGCCGTCGCCGATGTGCCGGATGTCCTGGACTCTCTCGTGGTCGACATCCCGAGGCCGGGCACCGAGGGATGGATGCCCCTCTTCGTCGTCCTGCGCGAGGGCGTCGCTCTTGGTGACGAGTCGGTCGGCGAGATCAAGCGCCGCATCCGGGAGCAGTGCTCACCTCGCCACGTCCCCAACGAGATCTTCCAGATCGCCGAGGTCCCGCGGACGCTGAGCGGCAAGGTCCTCGAGGTCCCCGTGAAGCGCATCCTGATGGGCGAACGGCCCGAGAAGGCGGCGAGCCGCGACTCGCTGGCGAACCCGGCCGCGCTCGACTACTTCACGGAGCTCGCCTCCCGCCTGCCATCCTGACCCGCTGATCCAGCCTCGGCGGGCGAGCGTAATCAAAGCCGTGAGCACCGCAGAGATCCCCTCCCGGGAGAGCTGGAAGCAGGACCTCTCGCCGTACCTGGAGGTCGACCGCCTGCGCAGCCTCGGTCAGATCGCAAGCGTCGTACTGCCCTACCTGGCCGTCTGGATCCTCGCGGCCCTGATCGAGCCCAGCGCTCCTGTGGCGATCGCACTCGGCCTGATCGCAACCGTCTTCCTAACGCGCATGTATTCGCTCTTCCACGACCTGACCCACAACTCGATGTTCGAGTCGCGGCCCGAGAACAGCCGCTGGGGCCACTTCCTCGGCTTCCTGCTGTTCACCCCCTATCGCTGGTGGCAGCGGCAGCACGCCATCCACCACGCGCACACGGGCGACCTCGACCATCGAGGCGTGGGCGAGATCAACACCATGACCATGGCCGAGTTTGAGAGCGCATCCCGCCCGAGACGGCTGGGATACCGCCTTTACCGCAACCCCATCCTGATGCTGCTCATCGGCCCGAGCCTCGTGTTCCTGTTCGAGCGCCGCTTTCCCCAGCGCGGCATGACTCCGAAGATCCTGCTGAGCGTGGTCCTGACCAACCTCGCGCTCGTGGCCTGGGTTGTGGGCTGGAGCGCGGTCGTCGGCCTGCAGACCTTCCTGCTGATCCAGGCCACGACCCTGGTCGCCGGCGGGGCCATTGGCGCCTGGATGCTCTACATCCAGCACCAGTACGAGGACACCTACTACCAAGCGCCCGATACATGGAAGTTCGAGCTCGCCGCCCTGCAGGGCAGCTCCTATCTCCAGCTCCCCCGTCCGCTCGCCTGGATGGTCGGCAACGCCAACTTCCATCACGTCCATCACCTGAGCGCGAAGATCCCGAACTACCGCCTGCGGGCTGCACACGAGTCGCACCCGATGTTCCGGCGCACGCCCGTGGTCACGATCCGCAGCAGCATCCGGACCTTCCGGCTGAAGCTCTGGGACACCGAGAGCGAGTCGCTGGTGCCGTTCCCGAAACACGGCTTCGCGATCACATCGCGGCCACAAGCGGCCGCCCTGCGTGAGTCGCTACGGGCTTCGCCCTTCGCTCCTGAGGTGCAGCGGCCTGGTGGCCGCTAGGCCGGCGTTATGGGATTCCGCCGGGTGGCGAAGCTGCGGTCCTTGGTCGCCGCCAGGGCGTAGCGTCGGACTAGCTCCTCTCGCAGGCTGTCCGGCTCGATCACCGCGTCGACCACCAACTCCGAGGCGAGGTGGAGGATGTCGATGTCCTCCGAGTACTCCTCGCGCTTCTCCTTGACGAAGCGCTCGCGCTCCTCGGGATCCTCGATCTCCTGGATCTGGTTGAAGAAGACGGCGTTGATCGCAGCCTCGGGCCCCATCACCGCGATCTGGGCCTGCGGGAAGGCCAGGCAGGCATCGGGCTCGAAGGCCGGCCCGGCCATCGCGTAGAGCCCGGCGCCGTAGGCCTTCCGGACGACCACCGAGAGCTTCGGAACGGTCGCCTCGGACACGGCGCTGATCATCTTGGCCCCGTGGCGGATGATCCCCTGCCGCTCGACGTCCTTGCCGATCATGAAGCCGGGAACGTCCGCCAGGAAGAGCAGCGGCACGTTGAAGGCGTTGCAGGTCATGATGAACCGGGCGGCCTTGTCGGCGGAGTCGACGAAGAGCACGCCGCCCTTCACCTTCGGCTGGTTCGCCACCACACCGATCACGCGACCGTCGAGCCGCGCGTAGCCGACAACGATCTCCTTCGCCCAGCGGGCGTGCACCTCGAGGAACGACTCGGCGTCGACGACGGCACGAATCAGGTCTTTGACGTCGAAGGGCTCCTTCTCGTTGTCGGGCACGATCTCCGAGACGGCCGGCATGTCCTCGGGCTCGGCAGGAGGCGACGCCGGCGGCTCCTCCCGCCAGTTCGCCGGCATGTAGGCGAGATAGCTGCGGGCGAGGTCGATCGCCTCCTCGTCGGACTTGCTCAGGAAGTGCCCGCAGCCCGACACGGAGGTGTGCATCCGGGCGCCGCCCATCTCCTCGAGCGTGACCTTCTCCCCGATCACCATCTCGGCCATGCGCGGTGAGCCGAGGTACATCGAGGCATTGCCGTCACGCATGATCACCACGTCGCAGAAGGCGGGGATGTAGGCGCCCCCGGCCGCGCTCGGGCCGAAGAGCAGGCAGATCTGCGGCACCTGCCCGGAGAGGCGGACCTGGGTATGGAAGATGTGCCCGGCGCCGCGCCGGCCGGGGAACATGCGCACCTGGTCCGTGATGCGCGCGCCCGCGGAGTCGACCAGATAGACGATCGGCACCTGGTGCGCGAGCGCCCGCTCCTGAATTCGCAGGATCTTCTCGACGGTCTTCGGGCCCCAGGAGCCGGCCTTGACGGCGGGATCGTTCGCCATCAGCGCGACGGCGCGCCCTCCCACCGTTCCCATCCCGGTGACGACGCCGTCGGCGCCGAGCCCCTCCTGCTCCCAGTTGGCAAGGAGACCGTCCTCGGCGAGCGAGTCCGCGTCCAGGAGCCTCGCCACCCGCTCCCGCACGGGCAGCTTCTCCTGCTCGGCCACCTTCTTCCGATGCCGCTCAGGGCCGCCCTCCAGCGCGGCGTCGAGGGCCGCCTTGACGTCGCTCACGACCGACCCGGCTTGCTCAGGTCCGAGCCTCGTGCTCGGACTCAGCGTCGACGACCTGCGTCTCCTCTGATGGAGTCTCGTCCTCGGGTTCAGCCTCGGCCTCGTGCTCGCCCGTCTCGAACTCTTCGTCCTCGTCCTCGCGGGCGAGCGGGTCGAACTCGTCCGGCTTCCCGAACGGCTCCGATCCGGGCTCGGGCCGATGCTCCGAGACGGCCCCGGTCAGCTTGGCTGTGAGCTCCTCGATATCGGCCAGGACGTCGTTGCGCCGCCGGACGAGATCGGCGATCCCGGCCTCGATGTCCTCCCGACGCTGCGTTCCCTCCTCGACGATTCGCCGGGCCTCGGCCTGAGCCGTCGCGATGGTCTCGTGGGCGTCCTGCTCCGCCTGCTGCCGGATGGCCACCACCTCCTCCTCCGTGGCCTGTCGGATCTGCTCGGTCTCCGTCCGGGTCTCGTTGGCCTGCATGTTCGCCATGTTGATCGTGCCCCGCGCCTCCTCCTCGGCCTCGGCGCGGATCTGCTGCGCGCTCTCCTCCGCCTGGGCCAGGATGGCGCCGGTTCGCTCCCCCACCCGCTCGAGCTCCCGCTTGACCGTGTCGGACCGGGACTCGTCTCCCGCCCCCGTCTCGAGCCAGTCGGCGAGCCGCGACAGGAACTTCTCGACCTCCTGCTTGTCGTATCCGCGTCGCGAAGATGGGAAGGTGGCGTTGCGGATGCGGTCCAGGCTGGTGTGGTCGACTGGCATGCGTCCTTCCTCCTTGGGCTGGCCTAGCCCCCGGCGTCCACCGGGACGGGCTTGTCGCCGGAGTAATCGTAGAACCCCTTACCGGTCTTGCGGCCGAAGTCCCCTGCGTCCACCATCTTCTCGAGCGTGTCAGGCGCGGCGAAGCGTTCCTCGCCGTAGGCGTCAACCATCACACCCGCGATTGCGGCAAGCGTGTCGAGGCCGACGAAATCGGCCAGTGTCAGCGGCCCCATCGGGTGGCTCGCCCCGGCCATCATCCCGGTGTCGATGTCGGAGATCGATCCGACTCCCTGCTCGTGCGCCCGGATGGCATCGAGCATGTAGGGGACCAGCAACCGGTTGACGATGAAGCCGCGATTGTCGCCGGCGGCGACGGTCGTCTTCCCGAGCGCCTCGCCGACCTCGAAGCCGAGCGCGACGGCGTCATCAGCCGAATTCTCCGCGCGCACCACCTCGAGCAACGGCATCACCTGAGGCGGGTTGAAGAAGTGGAGGCCGATCATCCGGTCGGGCCGCTTGGTTGCGTCCGCCTGGGTGGCGACCGAGAGGGATGAGGTGTTGGTCGCGAGAAAGGCGTCGTCCTTGACCAGCTCATCGAGCTCACGCCACATCTCGAGCTTGCGATCGAGGTCCTCGGTGATCGCCTCGATCAGGAGATCGCAGTCGGCGAGATCCGCGTACTCGAGCGTCGGGGTGATCCGTGCCAGGACAGCGTCCGCCTCCGACTGCTCCATCTTGCCCTTCTCGACCGCCCGGGCGAGCTGCTTCTCGATCTTGCCCATGCCCTTATCGAGCTGTCCCTGATCGATCTCGCGGACCACGACGTCCCAACCCTGCTGGGCGCAGATCTGAGAGATCCCATGCCCCATGAGCCCGCAGCCCAGGACCCCGACCTTGCTGATCGCCATATGTGTTGTCTCCCTCTCTATCTATGAGTGATTGGCGGCGCGGAGCATACGGGGCCACCCGATCAGGGGTGGTGTCGCCGCAACCACCTAAGGTGTCGCGGGTTTGTGATCCGAATGAGCTGGGGCAGACGACACGGGGCCGGCTTCGCTGCGGCTGCGCTTTGCGCGGCTGCGTTCGCCTGGGCGAGCGCGGCCTCGCCCGCCCACGCCTCAGCCAAGTGCGACAGGGCCTGCCAGGCCGCCAGGCAGACGCACCGGGAGAAGCTCGCCCAGCTGCGCGAGCAGAACAAGCTGCAGAAGCGGCCGAACGTGATCGTGATCGACACGGACGACATGAACGCCTCCGACCTCTTCGTGATGCGCAACACGCTCAACCTGCTCGCCGCAAAGGGCACGAGCTTCCACAACAGCTACGTCTCCTATCCGCTCTGCTGCCCATCCCGCGCGACCTTCCTGACCGGGCAGTACGCGCACAACCACCACGTCCTCACGGACCAGCGCTTCGGCGATCTCGACAGCTCGAACACGCTCGCGGTCTGGCTGAAACGCGCCAAGTATCGGACCGCGATGGTCGGCAAGTACCTGAACGGCTACGGCATCACGGACCCTCGTCTGATCCCGCAGGGCTGGACTCAGTGGGACGCGCTCACCGGAGGAACCGAGCAGCACCGCTACGGCTTCAAGCTCAACGAGAACGGCAAGGTCCGGCACTACGGGAGAAAGCCGAGCAACTACATCGACTACATCCTCGACTCGAAGGTCAACGCGCTGCTGAAGCAGTGGACGATCAGCCCGAAGCCGTTCTTCATCTACTACAACCCGAACAACCCCCACGGCGAGGCGGGCACGCCCTACTGGTCGACCCGAGATCCGGAGCCGGCGCCCCAATACCTCGGAGTGTTCGGGGACATCACCGCGCCGCAGCCGCCGAACTTCGACGAGGCGAATGTGTCGGACAAGCCCGAGCAGATCCGGGACACCCCGCTTCTCTCCGATGCCCAGCTCGCCGACATCGACCGCCGCTACCGCGGGCGCCTCGAGAGCCTGCTCTCTGTGGATGACGAGGTGAAGCGGATCTTCGGCCTCGTGCGCAAGTACGGGGACAAGCAGAAGACCTTCTTCATCTTCACCTCCGACAACGGCCTCGAGATGGGGGCGCACCGGATCGAGTTCAAGAACTTCCTCTATGAGGAGGGGGAGCGGGTGCCGCTGATCATCCGCGGCCCCGGCTTCCCCCAGGGCGTGACCCGCGAGCAGCTCGTCGCGAACATCGACCTGGCGCCCACCATCACCTCGCTCACCGGAGCCCCGCCCGCACGGGTCATGGACGGGATCCCCCTGCTGCCGCTCGCCAAGGACCCGGCGGACGGCGCGAATCGCGACATCCTGTTCGAGAGCCCCGACATCGGGACATACGGAATCCGGCGCGGGCCGTGGAAGTACAACCTCTGGAGCAACGGGGACGAGGAGCTCTACAACCTCGACGACGACCCGTACGAGCTCACCAACCTGCTCTACGACCCACCCGGGCCGGTCGGTCCGTCACCCCAGGAACTCGCGATGGCGAGCGAACTCAAGGCAAGGCTGTTGCAGCTCAAGACCTGCAACGGCGCGTCCTGCCAGTAGCGGTCACCAGGCCGCTCCACTTTGGAGCGCAGGGCGAAGCCCGAAGCGACTTATGTGGGGCGGCCGCTCGTGGCCGCGGCTCTATGGCGAAGCAGTCTCGGCTAGCCGCTTCTGCATCGCCTCGGCCAGAGCGTGCATCCCGCTCATCGGCCGGACGAATACCTCCATGCGGTTGATCCGGCCCTCGGAGCCGAAGTGGAGGAAGTCGATCCCGTCGAGTTCGCGGTCGCCGACCCGCGCGCTGAAGGCGAGTGCGGCTGAGTCCCCGGTCTCCACGTGGTCGGTGTAGCGGAAGTCCTCGAATACCTGCGAGACGGCCCCCAGCAGCATCGCGATCGCCTCTCGCCCCTCGTAGGGCTTGAAGACCACGGGGCTGCGGAAGACGACGTCCTCGGTGAAGAGCTCTTCGATCGCCGAGAAGTCCTTCGACTCGGCCGCGGCGCGAAAACGATCGCTCTGCATGCCGTCACCCTACCTGTGCCAGTCGACCGGGCCCGCCGTGAGCAGGTGGGCCCCGAGCGGCCGGCCGAGGACCTTCTGTGCCTCGGTGGAGGCGGCGATCAGCTTCGCCAGGTCCACGCCGGTCTCGACCCCCATCTCCTCCAGCATCGAGGCGAGATCCTCGGTCGAGATGTTCCCGGTTGAACCCGGCGGCACGGGGCAGCCGCCAAGCTCGCCGAATGAGCTCTCGAAGGAGTCGACCCCCTGCTCGAGCGCCGCGAGGACGTTGGCCAGGCCCTGTCCCCGGGTGTTGTGGAAATGGGCTGTCAGCTCCACGCCGCTGAGGCGGTCACGTGCCTGCGTGAAGAACTCGCCGACCTGCCTCGGGTTCGCCATTCCGGTCGTGTCGCCGAAGGCGATCTCCTCGCAGCCGAAGCCCGCCAGCTGCTCGGCGATCTCGAACACGCGATCCGGGGCAACCTCGCCCTCGTAGGGACAGCCGAAGCTGGTTGAGATCACACCCTCGCAGCGGAGCTCGGCATCGCGGGCGGCCGAGATTGTTCCCTCCAGGTCCGCCAGGGACTCCGCGATCGAGCGATTCACGTTCCTGCTGTTGTGCGTCTCGGAGGCCGACAGAAAGAAATTCGCCTCCTGGAATCGGTCGCGAAACTCGAGCGCGTTCTCCAGGCCCTTGCGGTTCGGGATCAGCACCGAGTAGGCGACGCCGTCCCGCGGTTCGAAGCGGGTGAGCACCTCTGCTGCGTCGGCGAGCTGCGGGATCACATCCGGGCGCACGAAAGAGGTGAGTTCGATCCGACTCAGCCCGGTCTCCCCCAGCAAGCCGATCAGCCGGACCTTCTCCTCGGTCGGGATCACCTCGGGCTCGTTCTGGAACCCGTCGCGCGGGCCAACCTCGCGGATCCGGACCGTCTTGGGTAGCTCGGCCATGCTTTTCAGCCTAGCCACGCCGGGACTCAGCCCGGGTTGATCACGCGGCGCTCGTGTGTGCCGACACCAATTGTCCGATCGGCCTCAGTGACCTCGACCTCGAACCGGAGCTTGCGGTCGTCGACAAACTCCTTGAGCGTCGCCCGGGCCTTGCACTCGGCGCCCTCGGCCGCCCCCGCGACGTGCTTGACGCAGACCTCGAAGCCAACGGTCACCTGGCCCTCGGGCAGCTGCTCGAGCGAGAGGATCGCGGCGGTTCGCTCCATCATCCCGATCATCCCCGGCGTGGAGAGCACCGCGGATCCGAGCGTGCCCCCGACGTCGGTGAGTAGGCGGTCTTCGACCGTGAAGTCGTCGACTCGCTCAGCCCCAATCTCCATCAGCCAACCATCCCCATGCCGCCCGATACGCCGATGCACTCCCCCGTCACGTAGGAGGAATCGTCCGAGCAGAGAAAGGCCACTGCCGCCGCGACCTCCTCGGGCTGACCCAGGCGCTTCATCTGGGTCCCGGCCTTCATGTTCTCAATGATCTTCTCGCCGATCTCCCCGAACTCCTTGGCGGCCATCAACAGGGGGGTCTCGATCGGCCCGGGTGCGATCGCATTGGCGGTGATCCCGAAGCGAGCGTTTTCGCGGGCCATCACCTTGGTGAAGGCGATCACTCCGCCCTTGGCAGCCGAGTAGACGGCCGAGCCCTTCGACCCGACCCGGCCCGCCTCGGAGGCGATGCTGACGATCCGCCCATAGCCGGCCTCCTGCATGCCGGGGAGAGCGGCGTGGGTGCAGTTGAGAACGCCGCGCAGGTTCACGCCGATCACCTTCTCCCACTGCTCCGGCGTCGTCTGCGTGAAGAATCCGAACTCGTCGGTGCCGGCGTTGTTGACGAGGATGTCGATGGGCGGGCCGGCGCTGTTCACCGCTGCCTGCGCGGAGCCCAGATCGGTGACGTCCAGCTCGACCGCGAGCCCGGAGATCTCGCCCGCCACCTCGCTCGCCCCGTCGAGGTTGAGGTCGCCGATCGTCACGTCGGCGCCCTCGGCGGCGAGGCGACGTGCGACCGCGGCGCCGATGCCGCTCGCACCGCCCGTGACCAGCGCCTTCTTTCCCTCGAGTCTCATGGCGCCCGGCAGCCTATTCCGGGCGAGGTGTAGCTTGCTCGCCGATGGCAGATCCAATCCCGATCATCGGCGGCACCGGCGCCCTGGGCTACGGCCTCGCGGTCCGCCTGGCACGCGCCGGGCAGACGATCGTGATCGGCTCGCGGAAGCCCGAGCGTGCCGAGGAGGCAGCGGCGAAGCTGCGCGAAGCCGTCCCCGGAGCCGAGATCGAGGGACTGCCGAACGACGAGGCGGCCAAGCGGGGACCGATCGTCTTCCTCACGGTCCCGTTCCGGGCCCAGTCCGAGACCCTCACCAACCTGAAGGACGCGCTCACGGAAGGGCAGCTGCTGGTCGACTGCACGGTGCCGCTCGCGGCGGCGATCTCGGGCAAGGCGACCCGTACGGTGGGTGTCTGGCAGGGATCCGCCGCCCAGCAGGCCCAGGAGATGGCGCCCGACGGAGTGACGGTGGTTTCAGCGCTTCACACGGTCAGTGCGCCCATCCTGGCGGGCGACGGGCCGCTCGACGAGGACGTGCTGGTCTGCGGCGACCGCAAGACCGACAAGGCACGTGTCGCCAAGGTGATCGAGCTCGTCGACGGGCTGCGCGCCGTCAATGCCGGCCCGCTCGAGCAGGCGCGAATCGTGGAGCCGCTGACTGCTCTGCTGATCGGCATCAACATCCGCTACAAGACCCACGCGGGCATCAGGATCACCGGCCTTCCCGACGGCGATCACTGGTCCTAGGCGCAGATGGCCGTGAGCGGAATCGGGCGCTGCGTCGTCCTCGCCGGTGGCACCGGCGGCGCCAAGCTCGCCGCGGGCATGCAGGAGGTGCTCGGCGACGGCCTGACGGTCATTGCGAACACCGGCGACGACATCGAGATCGCGGGCGCGGATGTCTCCCCCGATCCGGACCTGGTCACCTACTGGCTGAGCGGCGACATCGACGAGGAGCGCGGCTGGGGCATCAAGGACGACACGTTCACGGTCTTCGACCGCCTGGTCAGGCTCGGTACTCCCGACTGGTTCCGCCTCTCCGACCGCGACCTCGCCACGTGCCTCTATCGCAAGGAGTTCATCGCCGAGGGCGGCCGTCGCACCGACGCACAGAAACAGATCGCACGCGCCCTGGGCGTGAGGGCCACGGTGCTCCCCATGTCCGAGGATCGGGTGCGCACACGCGTCAAGACCGCCGAAGGCTGGCGTGACCTCCAGCAGTACCTGGTCGCCGAACATGCCCAGGCTCCGGTCGAGGGAGTGGAGGTCGAGGGGATGGAGAAGGCGAGTCCCACGCCAGAGGTGCTGGCGGCGATCGGCGAGGCCGAGGCCATCGTCGTGGGGCCCTCGAACCCCGTGATCTCGATCGGCCCCATCGTCTCCATGCCGGCGGTGCGGAAGGCGGTCACGGCCTCTGCCGCCCCTGTCGTGGCGGTCAGCCCCTACGTAGCTGGACAGGTCGTGAAGGGGCCGACGGACCTCTTCATGCGCGCGGTGGGCCGGCCCTCGACTGCCGCGGGGGCCGCGTCCCTCTACGAGGGCCTGCTCGACGGCATGATCTGCGACCCGGAAGACCCGGATCCGCCGCCCGAGGCCATCAGGGTGATGAGCTGTCCCACCCTGATGGAGGGTTCCGCCGGGCGGCGGGAGCTGGCTGAACGAACCCTCGAGTTCGCCTCGATGCTTGCTGAGCAGGCATGAATCACCGCGAACTGGGGTATGAATCGCCCCCTAACCGCTAGCCTGACCATCCGTGGGGTTGGAGTCCGACAACTTGCATACGACCGCGATCGTTCCGGTGAAGGGGCTGTCCGTCGCCAACGGGCGACTGAATGGCACGCTGACCGAAGACGAGCGCAACCTACTCGCCGAGGCCCTCTTCCTCGACTTGATCGTGAAGCTGCCGCGCAGCCGGTGCATCGATGACGTCCTGATCGTCACGGCTGACGCCTCGATAGCCCGCCAGGCGCGTTGGTTCGGCTGCAAGGTCCTGGTCCAGGAGGCGGACGAGGGCCATTCCGAGGCCGCGGCCGCCGGAGCGCGTGCCGCACTGGCCGAGGGAGCGAAGCGTGTGGCGATGTTGCCCGTCGACTGCCCGATGCTCGACACCGAGGAACTCGACGCGCGTATCGGACGATCTCCCCGGACCGTGCTGATCATTCCCGATCGTCATGGGACCGGCACGAACGGCCTGGTGCTCGCGCCTCCCGACGTCTTCCTCCCCGCATTCGGACCCGACAGCTGCGCCCGTCACGTCAGCCGGGCGCGGGCCGCGGGGATCAGCTTCGCCCTCGAGCAGGTCGTGTCGATGGGTCTCGACCTCGACACACCCGAGGACTACTCCCTGCTGCGCGACCGCCTGCTGCTCGACCCCCAGCCCGCTCCGCGGACGGCCACGGTCCTCTGGGAGCTCGGCGAGCGCACCCAGCCGGCCGCCGCGTAAATCCCTCGGCGGCGTAGCTTGTGCCGCCATGACGGGGACCACTCGTGAGCTGCGGATCCGGCCTCTGACGGGGATACCCGAACTGCGCGAGGGCGATCAGCTGGGTCGCCTGGTCGCGGAAGCCGCCGCTCCCGCGGCAAACGAGGTCGTCGTCATCTCCCAGAAGGCCGTCTCAAAGGTCGAGGGGCGGGTTCGGCTGCTCGCCGAGGTTGAGCCCGGAGGGCGCGCCCGGGAGCTGGCAGCCAAGCTCGACAAGGACCCGGCCATGGTGGAGCTGGTGCTCGCTGAGAGCGCAAGAGTCGTCCGAGCCGACCGCGGGGTCCTGATCACCGAGACCAAGAGCGGCTGGGTGTGCGCGAACGCCGGAATCGACTCGTCCAACCTCACCGACGGCCAGGTCTCTCTGCTGCCCGTCGATGGCGATGCGTCCGCTCGACGGATTCGCGCGGAGATAGAGAGCGCATCAGGGTCGGCGCCCGCGGTGGTGATCGCTGACAGCTTCGGCCGTGCCTGGCGCGTAGGACAGGCCGACGTGGCGATCGGCTGCGCGGGCATCCCGCCGGTCGCGGACTGGCGAGGGAAGCGCGACCGCCAGGGCGGCGAGCTGTCGGCCACGCTGATCGCGACCGCCGACGAGGTCGCCTCAGCCGCGGATCTGGTGCGCGACAAGGACTCCGGGGTGCCGGGCGCGGTCATCTCCGGGCTGGAGGACCTGGTGATCGCAGACGACGGGCCAGGGGCAGGCCGCCTGAGACGAGCTGCCGAGGACGATCTGTTCAGATAGACGGCTTCGCCATCAAGTCGCGGCCACAAGCGGCCGCCCTGCGCAAGTCGCTACGGGCTTCGCCCTTCGCTCCGATGGCGAGCGGCCTGGTGGCCGCTAGAGGGCCGGAGTGGCGTGCTTGGACTTGATGTCGTCCATCGAGGGCGGCTTGGTGCCCTCGTGGGTGAACTCCGGAGGCTCGTAGACCTTGCCCGGCGTGGCGCCCATCGCGATGATGCGCGCCGGCTCGTCGCCGGTGACGAACTTGCGCTTCTCGGTAGCACCTACCCGCGCGAACACCCCGGGCTCGAGTTCGTGCTCCTCCCCGCCGACGATCAGCGTGGCCCGGCCCGAGACCAGGGTGTAGACCTCCTCCTGGTCGTCGTGGGTCTGGTCGTGCTCCGGAAAGTGCTTGAAGTTGGCCGGCAGGTCGATCACCGCGAGACCGAATGAGCTCACACCGAGCCCCGCCCGCGCTCGCCGGAAGCCCCCACCGAAGATCGCCTCGAAGTCCTCGACACGCTTAACGGTCACGTCTGGCATTTCGCTCTTTCCTCTCCCCGGTGATGCAAGGGTGCGCCGTGAGCGCAACCCGTTTGACTGTGAGGCTACTCGCCAATCGCAAGGACGGCGGAGCCCTCGACCCTACCGTGACGAATGTCATCCAACGCACGGTTGGCGTCGGCCAGCGGATAGGTCTGGATGCGGGTCTCGACCGGCACGCTAGCGGCCAGGGGAAGGAACTCCTCGCCGTCACGCCGGGTCAGGTTGGCCACCGATCGCATCGTTCGCTCGTGCCAGAGCAGCTCGTACGGAAAGGAGGGGATGTCGCTCATGTGGATCCCGGCCGACACCACCGTCCCGCCGGGCGCCATGGCGCGGAGCGCCTCCACCATGAGATCGCCGACCGGCGCAAAGACGATCGCCGCGTCGAGATCTGAGGCGGCGGGGTCGCCCACGGCGCCCGCCCAGTCGGCACCCAGCGTGCGCGCCAACTCCTGTGTCTCGGTATCGCCCTCCCGCGTCAGGGCATAGACGCGCCAGCCCTGGGCAACGGCAACCTGGCAGATGATGTGCGCGGACGAGCCAAAGCCATAGAGACCGAGGCGCTCGCCCTTGCCGGCCAATCGCAGGGACCGGTAGCCGATCAATCCCGCGCAGAGAAGCGGTGCCAGGTGCTCGTCGGACATCGCCCCTGGCAGCGGGAAGCAGAAGCGCTCGTCTGCCACTGCCCGCTCGGCGTACCCGCCATCGACGTCATAGCCAGTAAAACGGGCGTGCTCGCAGAGGTTCTCCCGCCCGGAGCGGCAGAACCGGCAGGTCCCGTCCGCCCAGCCCAGCCACGGAACGCCGACGCGGTCGCCGTCCGCGAACCGGGTCGCTTCCTCCCCCGCCCCGATCACCCGGCCGACGATCTGATGCCCGAGCACGAGCGGGAGCTTGGGCTCGGTGAGCTCTCCGTCGAAGATGTGGAGGTCCGTGCGGCACACGCCGCAGGTGGACACCTCAAGCAGGACCTGCCCCTCGGCGGGCTTGGGATCAGGCACCTCGGCTTCCACCAGCGGCTGTCCCGGGGCCTCGAGCACCATTGCGCGCATGAGCGGATTGTCTCGAATAGGATCGCCGCCGCCAGGGATCTAGAGAGGAGGCTGTATGAACGACGATCGCTACGTTGAGTACGGCGCAGCGACCGGCATCGTGTTCGTCGTCCTGACGTTGATCGGATTCGCCGCGGTCATTCCGACGCCGCCGGATCTGAACGCCCCGTCGCAGGATTGGGCGAGCTACTTTCTCAGCCATCACAGCGCGATCCGCGCCGGGGTGGTGATTCTGGCGGTCGCGTTCTTCTTCTACATCTGGTTCCTCGGGACGTTGACGAGCGTGCTGCGGATCGCCAGCGGCACGCCCAGGCTGCCATCGATCACCCTGATCGGGGGCGTCATCGGAGGCTCGTGCCTACTGGTCGGCCTGGCCGCCGAGGCGGTCGCGGCATATCGCCCGCAGGGCGTCGACCCACTGATCACACGAGCTCTGAATGACATCTTCGTGCTGGTCGGTGTGGCCGCGATCCCGGCATTCACCGCGTTCTTTGCGGCGACTGCGATCGTGCTCCTGCGGAGCGGCGCGTTCCCGGCCTGGCTCGGCTGGCTGACGGCCGTCGCGGCGGCGGTGCAGCCGCTCACCTTCGGCGCCCTCTTCACCAAGACCGGGGCGTTTGCGGGTGACGGCGCACTGGGGCTGTTCGTGCCGTTGGTCGTCACGTTCGTGACGTTCTTCGCTCTCAGTGCTCTGATCACCGCGTGGGCGCGCAACGCAACCAAGACCGGGAACCCGAGCCTGACCGATCGGATTCGGGGCGCCGTGACGGGCGCCGCTTCCGGCGCGGCGGCCGGAGCCCGCGAGGGCCGCACAGGCTCCGCGAGCTAGTAGGTCTCGACGATCTCGTAGAGCGTCGTCCGCTGGGCCGGAGTCCGACCGGCCCGGCGGGCGGCTTCTATGAGCTGCTCGGGCTCCAGCTTCACCCCGTGATGTGAGCCCGCCATCCGCGAGATGTTCTCCTCCATCAGCGTCCCGCCGAGGTCGTTGACGCCCCAGCGGAGGCTCTCGGTGGCCGCATCGAGCCCCATCTTCACCCAGCTCGCCTGCAGGTTCGGGATCGTCTTGCCGAGCGCGAGCCGGAACGCGGCGGTGTGCTTGAGGTTGTCCTGGCGTGAGATCTCCTCCACCCCGTGGGTCCGGCCGAGAAGCGTGTTGAACGGGATGAAGCTGAGCGGGACGAACTCCGTGATCCCTCCCGTCCGCTCCTGGAGCGCCCGCACGATTCGCATGTGGCGCGCAAGCTCGCGTGGCTCCTCGATGTGGCCGAACATCACCGTCGAGGTCGAGCGCAGGCCCGCGCGATGCGACGCCTCGATGATCTCGACCCAGCGGGCGACCGGCAGCTTGTTCGGCGAGATGCGCTGACGGACACCGTCGTCGAGAACCTCCGCCGCCGTCCCGGGCGTCGAGCCGAGGCCGCACTCGATCAGGTACTCGAACACCGAGTCCGGAGCTCGCCCGGAGCGCTCGCACATGTAGTGGATCTCCATCGGGGAGTACGCGTGCAGGTGGATGTCCGGGGCGCACTCCTTTGCGAACCGCAGCCAGCGGCCGTAGTCCTCGAGCGTGTAGTCGGGATGGATCCCGCCCTGCATGCAGATCTCGGTCGCGCCGAAATCGATCGCCTCCTCCACACGGGCGGCGAAATCGTCCTCGGCGACGAGGTAGGCGTCGGGCGAGCGCTTGCCCTGGCCGAAACCGCAGAACGCGCACCCGACCACGCAGACGTTGGTGAAGTTGATGTTCCGGTTGACGACGAAGGTCGTCGTGTCGCCCACCAGCTCAGCGCGCAGCTCGTCCGCCGCAACGCGCATCTCCTCGATGACGCCGGGGCGGGTCTCCGAGAAGAGCGCGGTCAGCTCCTCCTCGCTGAGCTCCTCGCCCCGCCGGCCCTTCTCGATCGCGCGGGGCGCCACCTCTGGCGACGGCGGAGTCTCCTGGCGACGGCCGGAGCCGCGCCTCGGGATGAAGCTCCAGTACTTGAGCTTCACGACGTCGAGTACCCCCTGCTCCATCCACTCCGGATCGAGGTACTGGGGGTAGGCGCAGAGACGCTCCGTCAGCGCGTAGCCGCGGGGAGCGAGCTCCTTGCGCACCTGGTGCGGGCTGGGGAAGGGCTCCTCCGGCGAGATGTGATCGCCGTTGCTGGAGAGCCCACCGAGGTCCGTCGCCCCGGCATCGACGAGCTCGGGCCACCAATCCGCAAGGTTGGGCGGCACCTGGACCCCCACGTCGGGCATGAGCCGCTTCGACTCGGAGATCAGCTGCTTCATGTCATCGACGGAGACAGGGGCCGCCCAGTCCGGGAGCGGCAGCTCGGCGGGCGCCCCGCCCTCCCCGGACCAGCGCCGGCGGGACGCTTCGTCCGCGATCTCCGCGACCTCGGCTCCGTAGTAGCGCGGATGCGGGACGAAGTTCTGCAGGATCACCTCCTGGATGTGGCCGTACTCCGCCTGGACCGCCGCGATCGCCTCGAGGGCGCCCACCCGCTCCTCCAGCGTCTCCCCGATGCCGACCAGGACCCCGGTGGTGAAGGGAATCCGAAGTTCGCCGGCCAGGCGGATCGTCTCCAGCCGCTTCGCCGGGTGCTTGGTCGGCGAACCCTGATGGACCACCAGGTCCGGGTTGATCGATTCGAGCATGAGGCCCTGGGACGCGGTCACCTCTCGCAGGCGCTCGAGATCCTCGCGCGAGAGGACACCCAGGTTCGTGTGGGGCAGCAGTCCATGCTCCAGCCCGCGCTGGCAGGCCCAGACAACGTACGAGGTGAAGTCCTCGTGGCCCCACTCCCGCAGTCGCTCGGCAACCTCCGGATTGACCTCGGGCCGCTCGCCGGTGAGCACCAGGAGCTCCTTCGCGTTCCGGCGCACCGCCTCGTCCAGGCGTCGCTCCACCTCATCCGGATCGTGGATGTGCGCCCGGTGCGTCGCGAAGGCGCAGTACTTGCAGTAGCACTGGCACGTCCTCGAGAGCGAGAGCGTGTAGTTGCGCGAAAAGGTCACCCTGCGCATGGCAGGGAGAACCTAGCGAAGTGGGTCTACCAGGCTGGTGTGTCTACGAGCCCGCGATGCCGCCCGGGGGCGACGACGGCGGAGGTCCACCGCCCGGGCCCGGGCCGGACGACTGCCGCAGCGGTGGAGCCTCGCCCGCCGGCGGAGCCGGGCCACGCGGGGCGACGGTGTCCGCCAACTCCTGCACGGGGCCGCTGGACGGCTCGATGATGAACCTGTAGACGACCGCCGCGAGCAGGCCACCGACGATGGGACCCACGATGTAGGCCCACGCATCCGCGAAGTGGTTTCCGACGAGCGCGGGGCCGAACCAGCGGGCCGGGTTGAACGAACCGCCGGTCAGCGGACCGAACACCATCACCAGGAAGCCAAGCGCACCGCCGATGGCAAGTGCGGCCCAGCGGCGGACCTCGGGATTGAGCGCAGTCGACAGCACAACGAGCACGAGGACGAAGGCGCCGATGCCCTCGATCATCGCGCCCTGGAAGGCACCGCCGAGCAGGGCAGAGATCTTCGGGGTCCCGTAGTCCGAGGCGCGGCCCTCATCGAGCAGGAAGGCCTTGGTCAGAAGCGCCCCGAGCACGCCGCCCGAGAGCTGGGCAAGGATGTAGACGAGGCCGTCGATCGGGTCAATCCGGCGGATGACGATGAACGCCGCCGTCACCGCTGGATTGAAGTGCCCGCCGCTCGCCACGCCGATGCTGATGATCAGCCCGAACAGCAGGAGGAAGTGTGTGAGCCCGACGACCGCGAAGTCCGACCCGAACTGTGCGTTCTGGCCGGTGGCCACATAGAGCACGACAACGCTCGTGATGAAGAAGACCAGGAGCAGCGTCCCGACCAGCTCAGCGATATACGCCGCTAGACCTCGATCTTGCACTTGAAGTGACCTCCTCGTAGCTCTCGGAAGAAAACGCCCCACCCGTGCGAGGCGGCGCGCAGTCTAACCGCATTTCCGGCTGGGCCGAGACCCGCTGGCAAACCTTTATCGACGGCTTATGAATACGCTCGCCTTCGGATGAGACGGGTCGCCGCGCTGCTGGCGGCCGCCCTCCTCGCTACGGCTCTCGGGGCCTGCGGAGGGGGCGGCGCTGAACCGGGCGCGCCGAAGGGCGCGACCCTGGTCCTCGACTTCCAGCCGAACGCGGTGCACTCCGGCATCTACGCAGCACAGGCGAACGGCTACTTCAAGGACGCCGGGCTCGACCTGCACATCCAGGAGCCGTCCAGCACCGCGGACAGCGCCAAGCTGCTGGAGACCAGGCGTGCCGACCTCGCGGTGATGGACATCAGCGACTTCGCCATTGCGCGGGAGCGCGGCCTCGATCTGGCCGCGATCGCCGCCATCGTGCAGAGGCCCCTGGCCTCTGTGATCGCGCGCGATCCGAACGAGATCCAAACGCCGGCGGACCTGGCGGGGAAGACGATCGGCGTCACGGGCGTCCCCTCCGACGACGCCGTCCTCGACACCGTGTTGCGCTCCGGAGGCGTCGATCCCTCGGACGTCCATCGAGTGACGATCGGCTTCAACGCGGTCGCCGACCTGGCTGCAGGAAAGGTCGATGCCGCGACCGCCTTTTGGAATGCGGAGGGAGTCGAACTCCAGCAGAAGGGCATCCCGGTCCGTGAGTTCCGTGTGGATCAGTTCGGCGCCCCTCGCTATCCCGAACTGCTCCTCGTGACGAAGGCCGGCGCTGACGTCCACCAGATCGGTGCGCAATTCGTGACGGCGCTGAACCGCGGCTACCAGGTTCTTGATCGCAATCCGCCCAGTGCGCTCGGCGACCTGCTCAACCTGGTCCCCGGCCTGGATGCGCAGTCCCAACGTGCCCAGCTGAACGCGCTGACCACGGGTCGAGCTTTCGCGCTCGGGAAGGTTGACGCCACCCCGGTGCTCGATCGGCAGTCGCTGAGGAGCTGGCACGCTTGGGCCGTGCATGCGGGTCTGCTCCATCAGGGCTGAGCAAGGGTCCGCTCAACCAGCTCCGGCAGTTCCCTGACCATTCGGCTGCGGGGCACCGCCAGGGACAGACCCGCCTCCTCGGCGCGGCTCCTCATGTCGGCGTCCGTGTGCTGGTAGAAGCCGATCACGGGGACGCCCAACTCACCGAGGCGCTCGGGCGGCACGGCGTCGAGGTCCGCGACCACCAGGTCGATCCCATCGAGCTCGTCCGGCAGCTCGGTGTCCTGCTCCACCTCGTGCCCGCTCGCCTCCAGCGAGGTGCGCACGCGGCTCGCGAGCATCAGATCCTGCACGAGTGCGGCGATCCGGGCCATTCCCCAAGTGTGGCGCACGCCGGGTTCATGCGTCAAAGCCGGCTATTTGACCCAAAACCAGGGATTTAGCCGTTGAAGTGCGTTCCGATACGTGCTTCGTGGGGCGTTTTGCGCATCCCCGAAATTCCCACCGCAGGGTGTTGCCTTGGGCTGCCGTGGGGTTCTCGATCATCTGGGGCACCGTCATCGGGTTGGCAGCGACGCGAGGGGCGACTGGCTTGGCCGCGTTCGCCGGAGTCGGGATGCTGTTCACCCTCGCCGTGACCGTGCTGCTCTATCGCCAGCAGGCCGAGCTGCGCGACCTGGCTGATACAGACCAGCTCACCGGCCTGATCAACCATCGCGGCTTCCAGCAAGCGCTCCGCAGTGAACTGCAGAAGGCGGCCGTGAGGCGCGACGCCGTGGCGTTGGTCGCGCTCGACCTCGACGACTTCAAGGCCATCAACGAGCTCCACGGCCATACATTCGGGGACGGCGTCCTGGAGGGTGTGGCTGCCCAGCTTCGCAAGTCGGTCCGCGGTGCGGACATCGCCGCCCGTACCGGGGGCGAGGAATTCGCCCTGATCCTGCCCGGCAGCGAGGCGGAGAAGGCACAGGAGATCGCTGAGCGCGTCCGGACCGCGATCGCTCGGCTCTCGCCCGCCGGAACCGAGCTGAGCTGCTCGGCCGGAGTCGCGGTCTACCCGGTTGACGCCGACAACGCCGGCGCTCTGCTCCAGCTCGCCGAAGGCGCGCTCTATTGGGCGAAGCGGTCCGGCAAGTCGAGGACCCGGCGCTTCGACCCCGACCACGTCCGGCTCAGCGGCGACGCCCCGCAGCGCTCGGAGATCGAGCGGATCCTCGATGAGCGGGCAATCGAGCCGCTCTACCAGCCAGTCGTGTCGCTCACCACCGGCCGTCTGATCGGATACGAGGCACTCGCCCGGTTCCCCGACTCTCCCGATCGCCCGCCGTCCAGCTGGTTCGCCCAGGCCAACGCATGTGGTCTCGGGCCCGAGCTCGAGGCGGCGGCGATCCGGGCGGCGCTCGAACCGATCGGTCGTCCTGCCGGCACGCATATCGCGGTCAACGTCAGCCCCTCCGCCCTTTCCACCGATGCCGTCAAGGGTGTGCTGCCAGACGACCTCTCCGACGTGGTCGTCGAGCTCACCGAGCACGAGGTCTATGTCGGGGACAGCCTGCTCGCCAACTCGCTTGCGCAACTCCGCGAGCGCGGCGCGAGGATCGCAATCGATGACGCCGGTGCCGGCTACGCCGGGCTCAAGCAGGTCATGTGGGTGCGACCCGACATCGTCAAGCTCGACCTGGAGCTGACCCGCGCGATCCACTCGGACCCGGTGCGGATGGCCCTGGTCGAATCGCTCGTGCGATTTTCTCGTCGCGTCGGCGCCACCGTCTGCGCAGAGGGAATCGAGAGCCACGACGACATCGAGGCCCTCTCCAACCTCGACGTTCCGTGCGGGCAGGGCTTTGCGATCGGCCGGCCCGCCCCACCCTGGAGCCAGGTCTCCGCTCCCGCTGCCGAGACCTGCCGCGCCGCTCTTGCCAAGGCCCTGATCTCGACGCCGGGGGGCGACACTCCGACGATCTCGGCGGGCGACCGGCGATTGGAGCATCTCAGCGCGCGCCTGGCCAACGCCCGGGACCGCGCCGACCTCAACAGTGCCCTCGACCTGATTGCCGGAGAACTGCACGCCGACAAGGTCAGCCTCTCGCAGTACCACCCGGACATCGGCGTCGTGGAGACCCTCGCGGAAAGCGGTGAGCAACCCAACGAGGAGTTCTTCTCGGTGGACGAGTACCCGGCGACCGTCCGGGTGGTCGAGCGCCAGGAATCCGCGCAGGTGATGCTTGGTGATCCGCGGGCTGACTCCCACGAGATCGAGCTGATGTTCTCACTCGGCTATCGGACGCTGCTGATGGTTCCGGTGGTCCAGCGTGGCGAGACGCTCGGCATCGTCGAGGCTATGTGCCATGAGGAGCGGCCATGGACCAGAACCGAGATGAACCGCGCCCGCATCGTGGCCAACCAGCTCGCTTCGGTCATCCAGACCTTCTTCCGGGTCCCGGATCCGGAGCGCTTCGTCTAGCTAAAGACTGCGCCGGCGCTGGAAGTCGCGCCGGATGCTGTCGGGCCTGCCCCACCACTGCATCACCTCTGCCCGGCCCTCCTGGGCATCGCGGACCCGGAACTCGCCGGTGATCCCTTCCCGGTCGAGCTTGGTCAGCGCGCCGCGCACTGTCTCGGCGGCGGCCGCGTGTCCGAAGCGGTGGGCAACGTTGATCCGCCAGTGCCAGTCGGCCCGCGAGTATGGCTGCGCGTTCACCAGGGAGAGAATCACCGCGGCATCGACATAACGGGACTCGTCGGCGATCCGGAGGTCGAGCTCGAGGTCCGTCCAGTCATCCGGAAGGGTCTCGACGACCGCCTCGAAGTCCTGTGCCAGGGCCACGGCCGAAGCCTAGCTACCTAGCCGATGAAGACCTGCTCGAGCAGGAAGACGTTGAGGGCGATGATCAGGCCCGAGAGAACGGAGGTCACGGCGGTGAGCCAGCCCGGACTGGCGAGCGATCCCATCAGCTCCCGCCGGCGGGTGAGCATGACCAGCGGAACGAGCGCGAACGGAATGCCGAAGCTCAGGACCACCTGGCTGCCGACGAGCGCATCGGTCGGATCGAGGCCCACGGCCAGCACGATCAGGGCAGGCGTGAGCGTGATCGCCCGGCGCGCGAAGATCGGGATCCGCCGGCGGATGAACCCCTGCATCACGACCTGGCCGGACATCGTCCCCACGGACGACGAGGCGTAACCGGACGCCAGCAGAGCGATACCGAAGATCGTCGCTGCACTGGGAGAGACGACCTGCTTGAGGCCGTCGAAGGCACCGTCGATGCTGTCGATCCCGACCAGGCCGCTGCCGTGAAACAGCGCGGCGGCCATGATCATCATCGAGAGGTTCACGGCGCCGGCGAGCGCCATCGCGATGACGACGTCGATCTTCTCGAAGCGCAGGATCTTGCGACGCTCCTCGCTGTTGCGCCCGACGATTCGCCGCTGCGTCAGAGCGGAGTGCAGGTAGATGACATGCGGCATGACGGTCGCGCCGATGATGCCGGTCGCGAGCAGGATGCTCTCCGTGCCGTCGAATCCCGGCACGAACATTCCATGGACGACCTGGGCACCATCCGGATTCGACTCGAAGACCTCGAACGCGAAGGCCGCGACGACGACGCCGACCATCCCGACGATGACCGCCTCGAGCCGGCGAAAGCCCTTCTGCTGCAGCCCGAGGATCGCGAACGCGCCCACTCCCGCGAGCAGCCCGGCGGGGAACAGCGGAATCCCGAAGAGAAGGTTCAGTCCCAGGGCGGCGCCTACGACCTCGGCGATGTCGCATGCGGCGGCAACGATCTCCGCCTGGATCCAGAGGCCGATCGAGGTGCGCCGGGAAAACGAGTCCCTGCAGGCCTCGGCGAGGTTCCTGCCGGTCGCGATCCCGAGCTTGGCCGACTGGGTCTGGACCACCATCGCGATCAGGTTCGCCCCAAGCACGACCCAGAGCAGCAGGTAGCCGAACTTGGCACCGCCGGCGATGTTCGTCGCGAAGTTTCCAGGGTCGATGTAGGCGACCGCGGCGATGAAGGCCGGCCCCAGGAACGGCCAGATCCGACTGAGACCCCGGGCGTGGCCGTCGAGCGATCGCCGCGCGGCCCGGTTGACGGCCGCCTCGCCCGGGAGCACATCCTCGGGCAGCACATCCTCGGAGCCACCGAGGCCGTCTCCGGGCCCAGGCGGCGCGGAGAGCTCGCCGGGAAGCGGATCGATGAGACCGACGTCCTCGTCTTCCACCTTCAATTCCTGCTCGCTCATCCACCACCCGACGGTCGACGGCGGACCCTCATGCTCTCGGCCAGCTCCGCGCCGAGTGGATGGGTGCGGTCCGCTATTTCGACGATCACCGGGCCCCCGAACGGCTCGCGGCTCTTCACCGTCAGGGTCGCGCCCGGCTGGATCGATTGCTCCGCGAGGTAGCGCAGCATCGATGCGTCGCTGTCGGAAACGCGGGTGAAGACCCCCTCCTCGCCGGGATTCAGGTCCGTGAGCGAAACCGAGTCGTCGACGGTGATCGCCAGATCGCGATCCGGAATCGGATCGCCGTGGGGATCGAGGTCCGGCTCGCCGAGCTTGGCCGCGATCAGCTCCTCCAGCTCTTCGGAGATGTGGTGCTCGAGGACCTCTGCCTCCTCGTGGACCCGGTCCCAGGGCATTCCCAGAACCTCCGCGAGGAAAAGCTCGATCAGCCTGTGGTGGCGGATCACCTCGAGCGCGATGCGCTCTCCCTCGGGGGTGAGGCGGGCGCCGTGGTAGGGCGCGTACTCGACGACTCCCTCGTCGGCGAGGCGCCGCAGCATGCCCGAGGCAGACGCTGGGGTCACGCCAAGCCTCTGCGCGACGGCTGACGTCCCCACACCCTCCGGCTCGCGCGCCTGCAGCTCGTAGATCGCCTTGGCGTAGTTCTCGGCGCCTTCGTTGGTGCGGCGCTTCGGGTGGGCGTTGTGGGCCTTGGTCGTCATCCGCGATATTGAAGCACATACGAACTCAGAAGTTAGGCGTAGCTAACTTTTCCGTTTCGGTGGCGACCGCGAAAGCAGGTCAAGGCCGCGACCTACAATCGGTCCGTGACCGAGACCGCGACCCAGGTCGAGCTGGACGGGCAGTACCGCGCCCTACGCGAGGAGGCGGGATTTCTCGCCAGGGACCGCTCCTCCTTGCTGCTCAGGGGTCCCGACGCCGCCGAGTACCTCCAGGGCCAGCTGACCAACGATGTCGAGGCGCTCGAGCCCGGCGGTGGCTGCTACGCGGCACTGCTCGACCGGAAGGGCCACCTCTCATCCGACCTGCGGGTCCTGCGCCTCGAGAACGGCGATCTCTGGCTGGATCTCGAGCCGGGCCCGGCGGAGACTGTGCTGAAGCACCTTCGCACCTACAGCATCGGCAGGGATGTCGAGATCGAGGATGTGACCGACCGCTGGGCAATCGTCTCGCTGATCGGTCCCCGGGCCGGCGAACTCTCGGGGTTCGAGGGTGTCGGTCCGGAGCACGCGCAGCGCTCGCGCCAGTGGGACGGCACCGACGTGCTCGGCGTCGCCACCGACGTCGGCATCGACCTGATCGTCAAGGCTGAGGACGCCGCGGCGCTGGAGGCCACGCTCGCCTCCGCCGGCGCCGTCCGGGTCAGCGACGAGGCGGCGGAGATCGTCCGCGTCGAATCCGGCAGGCCGAGGTTCGGTCTCGACATGAGCTCGGAACACATGCCGGCGGAGGCCGGCATCGTCGAGCGGGCCGTGGATTTCGAGAAGGGCTGCTACATCGGCCAGGAGCCGGTGGCGCGCCTGCACTACCGGGGCAAGCCGAATCGAACGCTGCGCGGCCTGCGCCTCAGCGGCCCCGTCGCGCACGGCGATCCCCTGTTTCTCGGCGAACGGGAGGTCGGCGCGATCGGCACCGCCTGCCTCTCCCCCGCGCACGGCGCGATCGCGCTCGCGATCGTCCGGCGCGAGGCGGCTGAGGGCGAGCAGCTCGCCGTGGGTGACGGCTCGAACGCCGCCGAAGTGACCGAGCTTCCCTTCGGCGCCTGATCACTGCAGCGGCCCCCCGCCCGGTCGGCTAGATTCCTCGGCGCATGCTGCGGAGGAGGGGCAGAGCGCTGCTCTTGCTGGCCACGTTGCTGGTCGCGATCGTCGTCGCGGGCTGCGGCAGCAGCGACTTCAAGAACGACCCCCGCCCCCCGATCCCTGCCGAGGTCAGCGTGAAGATGGCGACTGACGGGGTCGCTGTCTCGCCCAAGGAGTTCGGCGCGGGCCTGGTCAACTTCACCATCGCGAACCTCGCAAACCAGCCGGCCAGCCTCGCGATCCACGGCCCGGTCAGCGCCACGTCCGATCAGATCGCGCCTGGCGACGCCACCACGATCAAGGTCCAGATGAAGACGGGCAGCTACGAGGCGAGCGTCGACGGGATCGCGGCGCGGCCCTTCAGCTTCACCGTCGGGCCGGAGCGCCCGTCGGGCGCGAACCAGTTGCTTCTGCCCTAACGCCGTTTTTCAGGCTCGCCGACCAGGCGAGGCATTACGGACGTGAGCATCAGCTCCAGCCTGGAGTACCCGGCCGAGTGCCGGGCGGATCCAAGCGTCTGGGCGACGCGATCCAGGTCGATTCGATGTAGGTCGGCCCGGCGACCCCCCTCTGGTTGCCGACCCGCAGATTCGGACGCATTCACATTGGTTCTTGTATCCATTTCGACTTCTCCGACGCGCGGCATGATCCCGAACGCCGCGGATGGACGGAACTCCGCCTCAAGATTAGGCAGCTCCGTCGAGGGCGTCGGCGATCAGGCTGTCCGCCCGCGCCAGGGCCGCCTTTGCCCCCTCCTCCATCGTGCTCAGCGACGATTCGATGCTGTCGGCGTTCTTGCGCATTCCGGTGAGCGCCTGGCGGGCGGTCTTCAGCGATTCGAGCGCCCGGCGGGTCTCGTCGATCGCCTCCTTCATCGCCGGAGCATCGAGAGCGATCTCCTCCTTCCTCGCCGCAAGTGCGCGAGAGCGGGCGAGGCAGTAGGCGGTCTCCAGGACGATGCGCTCGGGCTCCTCCGAGTCCACCTCGACGATCAGCTTGTTGCCCTCGTACTCGACGAGGCTCTGCGTCTTCGGCGGAACGTTGCCCTCGGTTGCGACCAGCACGGCGTAGTCCGCGCCGCGATCGTCCAGGGAGCCGTTCAGCACCTCCCACGCCTTGGGCCGACTCAGCTGGCTGTCCTTGGGGTCGAAAGCGATCTTCGCGAGACAGGGACCAGCCGCGGCGCCAATCTCGATCAGCGTGTCTCCCCTCTTACCGCGGGTCTCCCCCGGCAGATCGCCGACGTGGTGGGCGACATCGCCGCGCGCAGTCGCGATCTCGTCCAGGAGCGCGTGGATTCGCTCCTCGAAGTCACGACCCTTCGCGGTACCCCGCGACTGCTCGGCCTCGAGCTCCTCCTTCGCGCCTAGACGCTCGCGGAGCGCGGTGACCTCTTCAGTCAGGGCCTCGAGCCGCTCGCGGTCCTGTGCGTGCTCGTGCTGCTGGGACTCCTGCGAGCCCTTCACCGCGCGGACCACCGCCTCCTTGAAGTCCGAGAGGGGGTTCGCGCCGTCCTGCGTCGAGAACTGTTTCGCGAGCTGGTCGCGCTGATGCTGCATCGCGGCGACGAGCAGCTCTTTGATCTGCTGCTGCACGGAGCCGCTGCGCTCGCTGTCGAAGCTGTCGGCGAGCCGGTCGACGAATTCGCCCTGCCCTTCCTCGATCACGCCGCCGAGCCGGTCGGCGAGTGGCCCGATCTGGCGCTCGAGCTCGGCCTTCACGTAATCCACGTTCGCCGCGGTTCCCTCGCTCTCGATCACGCGGGTGCCGATCTCGATGGCCCGCGTCACGGTCTCCGAGGGCTGGTGGCCCTCGCCGACCTGCTCCTGGACGACCCGGGCGGCCGCAGGGTCGTTGACCTCGAGGCGCTCGATCACCAGTCTGTCGCCGATTGCTCGCACGGCGCCATCGGCGCGACCGGGCTCGAGGGGGAGTTGTGGCTTCTCAGACGCTTCCATGGACTCTCGAACGTAGTCGGGGGTCCGGACACCAACCTGACAACCCCGGTTACGATCCACGCGTCCACGACCACCGACGCGGGAGTCACATTGGCCGTAGAGATCGCCGACGTAACCAAGCTCGATGTCCAGCCGGGCGAACTGCCCGAGAAGATGGCCGCCTGGGTAATTCGCCCTGAACGCGAGGGGGAGCCCAAGGACGCCTTTCAGGTGGAGGAGATCGAGGTGCCGGAGCCCGGCGCCTTCGAGGTGATCGTCCGCGTGATGGCGGCCGGGGTCAACTTCAACAACGTCTGGGCTGCTCTTGGGAAGCCCGTCTCCGTCTTCGGCTACGGCGACCACGAGGAATACGGTCACCACATCGGCGGCTCCGACGCCTCGGGAGTCGTCTGGAAGGTCGGCGAGGGCGTCACCAAGTGGAAGCCCGGCGACGAGGTCGTGATCCACTGCAACCAGGCCTCCTACGAGGACGTCGAGGTGCACGGGCTGGACCCGCTCGCCGCTCCGAGCCAACAGATCTGGGGCTACGAGACGACCTGGGGCTCCTTCGCCCAGTTCACCAAGGTCCAGGCCCAGCAGCTCCTGCCGAAGCCCAAGAACCTCTCCTGGGCGGAGTCCTCGGCCTACGGCCTCACCTACTTCACGGCCTATCGGATGCTGATCGACCAGTGCAAGCTCCAGGCAGGCCACAACGTCCTGATCTGGGGCGCGGCCGGCGGCCTCGGAGTCTTCGCCACCCAGCTCTGCAAGGCCGCCGGAGCGAACGCGGTCGGCGTCGTCTCCTCCGACGAGAAGGGCGAGCTGGTCAAGCGGCTCGGCGCGGTCGACTACATCAACCGCAACGAGTTCGCCGGGATGATGCGGAAGGGTGGCGAAACGCCCGATGAGGAGAAGGCGCGCTTCAAGGAGTCCCGCGGCTTCGCCAAGAAGGTCAAGGAGATCCTCGGCGACTCGCCCGACATCGTGTTCGAGCACGTCGGCCAGGCGACCTTCCCGACCTCCGTCTTCGTCGTGAAGCCGTTCGGCAAGGTCGTGATCTGCGGGGCGACCTCGGGCTACACGCTCGACTTCGACGTCCGCTACCTCTGGATGCGCCAGAAGCAGATCATCGGCTCGCACTTCGCCAACGCCTACGAGTGCATGCGCGCGAACCAGTTGATGGCCGAGGGCAAGATCCAGCCCGTCCTCTGGCGAGTGATGGGCTTTGACGGTGTCGCCGAGGCGCATCAGCTCCTCCACGAGAACAAGCACCTCGGCAAGATCTCCATCCTGGTCGGCGCGACCAGTGAGGAGGAAGGCAAGGAAGAGGACGGCCCGGGCGCCATTCGCGCAGAGGTGGGCGCCTGATGGCCGACCCTTCGTCAAACGGGAACCTCGAGATCGTCTACATCGAGTGGCACGTCCACCCTTTCCGTGCCGACCGCTGGTACGAGATCTGGGAGCCCGCCGCTGCCCGGGCGATGGCGTTCGGCGCCAAGGGCTGGTCGCTGACCCGCGACCAGGATGACCCGCTCCATTTCCGCCAGGCCTCCGTCTGGGAGAACCACGAGGACTGGGAGCGCTACTGGTACTCGGACGAGATCGCCGCGGAGCGCGAGAAGGCGGTCAACTACTTCAACAAGCCCGTCCTCCCCGTCTGGCACTCGCTGATCGCGGGTGAGTGATCCGACCGCTGCTCGCAATCGCGGCGACGATCACAGTCGGCGCGGCACTGTTGCTCGTCATCGCGACGCCGAAGCGTGCGGAGGCGGCACCGTGCCCTGCGCCCACAATCACCAACACGGCCGGGACCCTCTCCATCTCGGGCACGTCTCCGTGTACTGACGATCCCGAGAAGTTCTCGGTCTTCTGCTCCGGCGGCACCGCCCGGTTCGACTACTCGGTCAACAACACGTTCGTGGGGACGTTCGACACCGCCGTGGCCTGCGGGGCACCCTCCCGAATCGTCGTCACCGGGAACTACGGGGCGGATCTGATTGACCTGACCCGGGTGAGTCACGCCACCGGGTTCACGGGCATCAATCGGCCCGATGTCCTCGATGGGGGCGTCGATGGCGACGTTCTCGCCCCGGGATCGTTGGCGAGCTCGGTCGTTGGCGGGTATGGCAGCGACATCCTGCTGCTTCGCAATGGCACGGCCGACCAGGCGGACTGCGGGCCGGACGTCGATGCCGTCCAGACCGACCAGCTGGGAATCGACTCGCTCACCAACTGCGAGGTGGTCGATGCCGCGCCCACGCCTAGTTCGAGTCCCGTGAAGAAGAAATGCAAGAAGAAGCACGGCAAGCGGCGCCACTGTAAGAAGGTCCGCGCAGCTACTTAGCGACGGGCCCCGTGTTCCCTATACGTCCTCGATGACGCACGCCCATCGCCGATACCTGCTCTTCGCCCTGCCGGCCGCCGTTGCTGCCGCGCTGCTCGTCGTGCCGGTCATGGCCCAGGCGAAGGTGAGCGCATCGCTCAGCGGCAGCCTCCTCACCGTCACCGGCGGCAAGGGCTCCGATCACATCGCCGTCGTCTGCAGGAACGGGACGGTCAAGGTGAACGGCAAGGACCCTCGAACGGGCGCGATCGCATGCTCGAAGGTGTCCGAGGTGGACGCCGTGACCGGCAGCGGGAACGACCGCGTGGATTTCTCGGGCGTCGGGCCGGACAGCGGCTTTGGCCAGCGTGACCTGCCTGGCGGCTTCGGACATGGCACCGGGGCCGCTGCCGACCTCGGCCGCGGAAACGACCGCTACATCGGCGGAGCCTCAGCATTCAACCTCGCGCTCGCCGGGCCCGGCGACGACCGCATGACCGGCGGCCGCTTCCGCGACAGCCTCCAGGGTGGCAGCGGCGACGACACCGCAACCGCCGGAGCCGGACGCGACATCCTGCTCGGCAACTCCGGCAACGACAAGCTCAACGGGGGCGCTGACGACGATCTGCTCAGCGGCAACGCGGGCGATGACCTCCTGATCGGGGCAGCGGGCGCTGATCTGCTCGGCGGCGGCGCCGGGATGGATCGCCTGCTCGGCGGCCCGGGGCCGGATCAGCTGATCGGTGGGCCCGGCAAGGACCGGCTCAATGGCGGCCCGGGCAACAACACGCTCGTCCAGGACTCACCCGCGAAGAAGTAGAGAGGATGGGCGGGTGGACCGCTAGTGCTGCTCGAGCGGGGCCATCGTGAGGCCCGCCTGCTGCAGCTGCTCCCAGTAGAGCTCGGCTGGCTCCCTCGGCCCGGTCCAGACTGCGGCCTGGCCGCGGCTGTGGATCATGTCGGCGAACCGGTAGCCGCCGTCGAGCGAGACGCCGGGGATCACGCGCGAGAGCGTCTTGGCGACATGATCGAAGGTGTTGTGGTCGTCGTTGAGGACGATCACCAGCCAGTTCCCGCCAACTCCTTCGCCCGGGCCGGCTGACTTGGGGCGCTCAACCGTGGTCGTTGCCACGGGCCGCAAGGTAGAGGATCACGCCGGGGCCCCGGAAAGATTCCGTGCCCTTGTCTCCGTGTCCTAGAAGGGGTTCGGAACCTGGACGGTGACGTTGTCGAACACGCCCATCACGCCGGTGCCGGATCCGCCCTTGACGCCTGAGACGAGGACCGTCTGCCGGCCGTCGGGCTGATCGGCGCTCGAGTCGGTGAGCGAGACCACGTTGTTGCCGTTGACCGAACCGATCACGCTCGTGCTGGTTCCACCGAACGAGAAGGCGCGCAGCGCGATCACGTTGGGCTTCGAGGCGATCTTGATGAACTTGCTGCTGCCGGAGGACTCGAGCTTGGGCCCGGCCGCGCCCTTGGGATCGCGGAAGTACTGCCACTTGTGCTTGTTCGGAAGCACGCGCAGCACGTAGCTCGCCGAGCTGCTGTATCGGACCCCGACCCCGACCAGCGACTTGGCCGCGGCCTTCGAGCCCCCGCCTCCAACGGTGGCGGTCGCCACCATGCCCTGGTCCGAGTACTGGGCGCTCGAGTCGCCTACCACGGACGAGCGGTAGGTGCAGATGCTCCCCGTCTTGCCGACGGCGAGGCCCAGCGCCTGGTTCTTCACCCAGGAGCGCTTGCAGCCGGTCGTGCCGACGTTCTGGAACGCGTTCACGTCGTCCTGCCCCTGGAACGTGTAGCTCGCCACAGGGATCGGGGCGGCGTGCGCAACCGCGCCCGCCGCGAGGGCGGCGGCCGTGACGATCAGGGCTGTCAGCTTGGTTCTCATGCGGGGCGTGAGCGTAGCCGTGAGGCGTGCTGGAAATTGCAAGAACACCCCTCAGCCCAGGTCGGAGCGGTCGATGCGCGGCTTCATTTACCAGGCACTTACCATTAGAGCCATGAGCGAGCACCGCCTGCCCGAGCGCGACCGCCCCTGGGTGATTCGCACCTACTCGGGCCACTCCGACGCCCGGCGCTCCAACGAGCTCTACCGCAAGAACCTCGCGAAGGGCCAGACCGGCCTCTCGGTCGCCTTCGACCTGCCCACGCAGACGGGGTACGACCCCGACGCGGAGCTCGCCCGCGGCGAGGTCGGCAAGGTCGGCGTGTCGATCGCCCACAAGGGCGACATGCACGCGCTCCTCGACGGCATCCCGCTCGACGAGATGAACACGTCGATGACAATCAACGCCACGGCCGCCTGGCTGCTCGCCCTCTACGCGACCGTCGCCGAGGAGAACGGCGTGGAGCGCTCCGCGCTCGCCGGCACCACCCAGAACGACATCATCAAGGAGTACCTCTCGCGCGGAACCTACGCCTTCCCGCCCGGGCCCTCGATGCGCCTGATCGCCGACACGGTCGCGTTCACCGTCAACGAGATCCCGAAGTGGAACCCGATCAACGTCTGCAGCTACCACCTGCAGGAGGCGGGAGCGACGCCCATCCAGGAGATCGCGTATGCGCTCTCCACGGCGATTGCGGTGCTCGACGAGGTGAAGGCTCGCGGCCAGGTCACTGACGACGACTTCCCCAAGGTCTTCGGGCGGATCTCCTTCTTCGTCAACGCCGGCGTTCGCTTCATCGAGGAGCACGCCAAGCTGCGAGCCATGGGCGAGATGTGGGAGTGGATCGGCCGCAACCGCTACGACGTCACAGAGCCGAAGTTCCTGCGGCTCCGCTACGGCGTCCAGGTCAACTCGCTCGGGCTCACCGAGTCACAACCCGAGAACAACGTCCCGCGGATCGTGCTCGAGGCTCTCGCCGTGACGCTCGGCCGCGACGCCCGCGCCCGCGCAATCCAGCTCCCCGCCTGGAACGAGGCACTCGGGCTGCCCCGCCCCTGGGACCAGCAGTGGAGCCTGCGCATCCAGCAGATCCTCGCCAACGAGACCGACCTGCTCGAGTACCCCGACATCTTCGAGGGCTCAAAGGTCATGGACGGGCTCGTCGCCGAGCTCGTGGAAGGCGCCAAGGCGGAGATGAACGCGGTCGAGGAGAAGGGCGGCGCTGTCGAGGCGGTCCCGTACATGAAGGCCCAGCTGGTCGAGTCGAACCGTGAGCGGATCGCCAAGATCGAGCGCGGCGAGATCACGGTCGTCGGCCAGAACAAGTTCACGGAAACCGAGGAATCGCCGCTGATCACCGGAGAGGACGGAGGCATCCTGACCCCCGATCCGGAGGTGGAGCGCGAGCGGATCGCCGCCCTCGAGGAATGGAAGGCGGAGCGCGACCAGGGCGCCGTAGAAGCAGCTTTGACGAGCCTCGCCGAGGTGGCCCGTGACGAGTCAGCCAACATCCTCCCGGCGACCATGGAGGCCGCCAAGGCGGGTGCGACGACCGGCGAGTGGGCCGGGACGCTCCGCGAGGTCTTCGGCGACTACCGCGCCCCCACCGGCGTAGCCGAGGCGGCGGCCGGCGGCTCGGTCAACGGCGACCTGCTCGCCGGGGTCCGCGAGCGCGTCTCCGAGGTCTCCAAGGAGATCGGCCACCCGATCCGCATCCTGGTCGGCAAGCCCGGCCTCGACGGGCACTCGAATGGCGCCGAGCAGATCGCGGTCCGTGCACGCGACGTCGGCATGGAGGTCATCTACCAGGGCATTCGCCTGACCCCCGAGCAGATCGTCAAGTCCGCGGTCGAGGAGGACGTCGACGTGGTCGGTCTCTCCATCCTCTCGGGCTCCCACCGCGAGCTCGTGCCGCGTGTGGTCGAGCTGCTGCGCGCCGACGGCGCGGACATCCCGGTGGTCGTCGGAGGCATCATCCCGGCGGTCGACGCGGCCGCCATGCGCGAGGCCGGTGTCGCCGGGGTCTACACGCCGAAGGACTTCGAGATCAACCGGATCATGGGAGAGATCGCGGAGCTGGTGGCAGACCGTCACCGCGCCGCGCAACCGGCTTGATGGCCGAGCCGGAGCTGAACGGCGACCGCAGCTCCTGGCTTCGCTGCTATCGCTGCTGGGCCAGGGACCTGGAGGTGCAGCTCCATTACGACGCGATCCTCCGCGTCGACCCGGACAGCGGCGAGCCCTCTGAGCGCCTCGACGAGGTTCAGGAGGCGGTCGTCCAGTGCCTTCGCTGCCTGCACGATCAGCCGCACCTGACGATCCAGGAGGACAGGGTGGTCCCGGTCGAGGACCGCTGGGAGCGCATGGTGGCCGGCACGCCGTGGGTCGCCTCCTGCACGGTCACCGTCGATCAGGACCAGGTCGAGAGCTGCTCCGGCCCAGAGGCGGGCGAGTCCCTGACCTACGGCTCCTTCGGCGAGCAGGGCACCCGCGAGTTCTTCACCCACGTCCGCTTCCACAAGCACGACGAAGAGCAGATCATCGTCCACCTGCTGGTTGAGCTCTACGCGCGCTCTGCGGAGGAAGCGACCGAAGTCCTCGAGGAGGCCTCTCGCGGCGTCCTCGAGATCACGTCGCTGGCCGAGGAGTCACGGCCCCCCGCCCACGCGCCCGACGAGGCTCACTAGCGATGGCCGCGAGCTGATGCCTCCAACCACCGTCAGGCCGTACGCCGTGACACCGCAATTGGCCTGGCGCCTGGCGGCCACGCTGTTCATCGGTGGCGTCGTCGTCGCGATCCCCGCTGTGCTCCTACTCCATAGGGAACTGGACCCCGCCGTGTTCGGCGTGACGGTGCTCGCTCTCCTCTCCGGGTTCGCCTGCCTGGCGGCCCCCGGTTGGGAGGTCGATCAGGGCTGGCTCAAGCTCGTCCCGCTCGTGGCCGTGGCCGAAATAGCGTTGGCCGTGCAGGCGACCGACTACACCCTCGCCTATCTCTATTTCTTCGTCGCCCTCTACGTCGCCGTCGTCTTCCCGACCTTCCGCGAGATGGCGCCCTATCTGGCCCTGATCGGGGTCGCCCTCCTCCTTGGGTTCCTCTTCGGAGGAGACTCGGCCCAGGAAACGGCTCTCTGGACGCTCGCGATCGGCCTGCCCCTTTTGTTCACGACCATCGCGGTCGGTCGGCTGACGGCGAATCTGGAGTCGAGCAGGCAGACGTATCGCGCGCTGCTTGGCGTCGACGGGCTCACCGGCGTCGGCAACTACCGCGCCCTGATCGAGCGACTCCGTCATGAGACAGCGCGACACGGCCGAAAGGGCCGGCAGTTCGCGGTTGTGAGTCTCGACCTTGACGGCTTCAAGGCCGTCAACGACACGCAGGGACATCTCGTGGGCGACCTCCTGCTGGCGATAGTCGCGTCGATGATCGAGCTGGAGGTCCGTATCGAGGACGCTGTCTATCGGCAGGGCGGTGACGAGTTCACCGTGATCGCACCCGAGACCAACCGCGAGAGGGCCTGGCTGCTGGCAGCTCGGATCGAACGGAGGGTGGGACGCCTGACCGCCGGCCAGGTGAAGCTCTCGGCGAGCTTCGGAGCCGCCGTCTTCCCGCTGGACGGCGTCGAACCCGGGGAACTGCTGGACGCCGCCGACAGTTCACTCCGCCTGCAACGTATGGAACTGGCCGGCTCGCGCTCCAACCGGTTGACCGCCGGGCGTGACTAGAGCGGGCTGAAGCTCTCCGCCTGGGCCTTGGCCTGCCTCACCTGTCGCCGCGACGCCCCGCGATCGACGCGCTGGAGCAGCACGTAGGTGAAGCCGCCGTCGACCAGAACCAGGGCCGACTCGGATCCACCGGGATAGACCGCCTTGATTCGAAGTCCCTGGAGGAGACCGATGCGCTCCGGGTGCGGCGCGGTCACCCGTCCCGCGGGGTGGCGCGCCTTCAGGAAGCGGGAGGCGTCGCTCGCCAGATCGTTGAGGCTGCGCTGCTCGGAGGCGTAGTAGACATCGACCTCCGCCTTGGACCCTGGGGCGACCAGGGCGATGGCGGTGTCCTTCTGGCCCACCTGCCACCCACGTGCAACCCCGATCCGGAAGCGGCTGGCGAACGTGGTGACCTGCAGCCTGGGCTGCACGGTCGTCTGGGGAGGGGTGCGCGGGGCTGGCGGCGGCGCTGAGGCCGTGCTCGGCTGCGTCGCTGTGGCGGCCGTGGACCTGTTGGGCTGGGCGGATCCCGGCGAATGGTCCGATCCGCTGTCGCTGAGGAGCCCGACCAAGAGCCCGACGACCACCAGCACCCCGATTGCGACCAGGTAGGCCGAGGGCGGGATGGGAGTCCGTAGGCGCCCGCCCGCCGGACCTTCCGGTCCCGGAGCAGACCCGATCCTCGGGACGTTTCCCTCCAGGCCTGCAGCAAGTGCCCTTTCCGCCTGCTCCGCCGCCTCCCCCGCTCGATATTCCACGCTCTTGCCGCACTCGAGGCAGGTGATTTTCAACCGACCGGTGGCGGTCCCACTTTCCCGGCCCACGTCGAAGCCCGCCTCATGATCCTGATGTTCGGCCAGGAAGCGTGCGATCCCGCTTGCCGGACCGCTGCCGGTTCCTTTGGTCGCAGCCATCCGGGTCACGCTAGCCGCTCCGCCACGTCCCTCCGCGCGCAGAGTCGCCAGCTAGATCCCCATCCGATCGAGCATCGGGCCCGCATCCTGGACGCCGAACTCCTCGTGCAGGCGCTGCGCGATCTCGTCGCGAGGAGCCCCCGCCACCGCCATCTGCGCGGCCAGCAAGCGTGCCCGGTCGGAGATCGGCGACGCGGTGTCCTCGCCCGTAGAGGCGCCGTTGTCAGCGGCCGTTCCGGCCGGCTGGTCGAGCGCTCGGAGAAACTCATCGGACTGCTTGACCACCGCGCTCGCGGCGGTGATCAGCTCCTCGGCGAGCCGCGAGAGCTCACGTGCCCGCTCCCCCGCCAGCTGACCGGCCTCTCGCCGGGCATCCTCCATGTGCTTGCTGGCCCACTGACTTGCCTCCTCGCGGATGGCGGCCGCTGCACGTTCGGCAGCTTCGAGGACGTCCTCGACCCTCGCACTGACGGAGCCCGCCTGTCCGCCGGCAGCCGCCTCCGGGGCGCTCTGGCCGCCGCGGTTGGCCTCCTCCTCGTTAGGTCCACTCCTCACCGTCATGATCGGGGGCCCCCCGGAATCGAACCCGAGCGAGCAGACTACCGCGCCTTCCGGTCGCCGGCTTTCGCCGGGGTTGATTCGCCTCACTCGGTGCGATATGCCTTGGGCGGCCACAGGAGGAGGGAACCGAATGAGCTACCGCTATCGCCTCTACCCAGCGCTCGTGATGTTCGGCGCGCTCGCCATCCTCGTTTCGCTTCCCGCCGCCGGGACCGCCTCAAGCCCGGGAAAGGCGACGGCAAGCCGCCACAAGCACCGGCATAGGTATCTCCCGGTCCGCTGCGAAGACCCGAACTACAGAAACGTGATTGCGCAAACGGGCCTACAGCTCGTGGCCCAGTACAACGGGATGGGATTCAGCATCGGCAGCCCACAGGACGTCGCCACGGGCGGCGGAAGCTCGATTGACGGCACAAGCCCCGGAGAGGCCTGCCGCTACGCCGGCACGCGGCACCTGAAGGGGGGCGTCTCCACCGGCGTCCGGGAGGGCAACGGCTTCATGATCGACTACCGGAGTCCGGGAGAACCACCGTTCCCCGGCGAGACGAACCCCGCGATCCGCGAGTACGACTGGAAGTGGAAGGAGCTCGTCAGCAACACCAGGAAGGGTGTCCTGCACGGCACCATCTCCAGCCTCAACTGCACGAAGGCGAGCTACGACGGCGGCTTCGACAGCCCCTCCAACATCCAGGAGTACCCCTGCTGACTAGCCAGGGTTCTTCCGCGGAACCAGCACGGCCCGCTTGAACTCGGCGACGAGCGTGCCGTCCTGGTTGTAGGCCCGGGTGTGGACCTTGACCACTCCGCGGTCCGGCTTCGACTCCGATGGCCGGACCTCGAGGACCTCGGACTCCACGAACAGGGTGTCGCCGTGGAAGACCGGATTCGGATGGCTCAGCTCGTCCGTCGCCAGGTTGGCGATCGCCTTGCCGGAAACGTCGTTCACGGTCATGCCGAAGATCAGCGAGTACACGTAGGGGCCCGCGACCACGTTCTTGCCCTGCTGCGAGTTCGACGCATAGACGTCGTTGATGTGCAGCGGGTGGTGGTTCATCGTCAGAAGGCAGAAGAGATGGTCCTCCGTCTCGGTGATCGTCTTGGCGGGCCAGTGCTTGTAGACGGCCCCGACCTCGAACTCCTCCAGGTAGCGCCCGTACTCATGCGCGCCTGAAGCCTCTCGCTCGGCCTGATCCGTCGTCAGCTGGTGGTTCTCGTCACTCATCGTTTGAGTCGGTCTCCTTGAGTCGTCGTGACTCCTCCCAGGTGCGGCGCGTGATGTTATGCGAGGGCGCCCCGAAGGGACGACCCGTCTAGCTCTGGGGGATCGCGGCCTCAATGCTCTCGAAGCGCGCGATATCGGCGACCTCGGCGTCGACCTTCGAGCGTAGCCGCCCGCGTTCGGCATTCGGCAGGTTGAGGGTGATCTCCAGTTTGCCGCCCTTCCGCGACGAGCGCCAGCCGCCGACCACGATCCCGTCCTCGAGGATGACCGGGCGGATCCAGCCGCCTCCACCCTCCTTCACGTGTTGGGCATGTTCGGAGGCGACCGAGAACCCTCGGTCCTTCCAGCCGAGTAGGTAGGTGTCGAAGTTCCCCAGCATCCGCACCTGGCCCGTGGCCGGCAGCCGCGGAAGGCCGCCGAGCGGCGCCAGCATGGTCTCGTTCCCCACACGGACCTCCTCGATCTCCTTCGAGATCGACTCGAGGCCGGCACGCACATCGCGCAGCGGCAGTCCGGCCCAGTATGCGAAGTCGCGGTCGGTCGCCGGCGCGAATGCCCGGACGTAGAGGCGGGCGAGCTCGGCGAGCGCTCGCGCGCGATCGAACGGCGGGGGCTTGCCGATCCAGTCCTCGCGGCGGACCAGGCAGGTCGTCTTGCCGCGATCGGGGCCAAGGCAGGCGATTCCGCTGAGCACCGCCGTCAGCGCGATGTGCATGCCGGTCTGCTGATTCAGGTTCACACCCGCCGCCTCGACTCGTTCCCTGGCCTCGGTTCGCGTCAGTGGCCCCTCGTCGGCGAGCGCGCGCGCGACCGCGGCCAGCGCCTTGTCCTGTTTCGCAACCGGAAGTCCAAGTTGCTCGAGCCGCCGGCGCGACCAGCGCTCGGTCTCGGGCTCGAACAGCGGCAGCCACCAGCCGGCGTCCTCGGTCGGGATCAGGTGAATCGTCTTCCGCATCACCCATGTCCGGAGCAGTGAGCGGTCCTCGGTCCGCGCCCGCGTGATGTCCGCTGCAGTCAGCTTCCTGCTCCGAGATCGGAAGGTGAGCGGCCCGGCATAGACGTCCTGGGCCTGCGCCCCGGCGATTGAGCGGGCGATCTCGGCCGGGTCTCGCGCGGATGCCGGCCGGTGAATCAGCTGGGTGGCCGCCCGAAGTCTGGCCAGCCGAGCCGGGTCGATCCCCCTGGCCGGCACCCTGCCTAGTGGACCTTCTTGGTCCGGGCGCGCTGCTCGTGTCGCTCGATCACCTGCGCGATCAGCTTCTGGATGTTGCTGTCGCCGCTGGCCTTGATGTGACCGGCGTCATACGCGGCGCGGTAGTCAGCCACCGTGCCCTCCTCGGCGAGCCGGTTGAACTCGGATCGGGTGAACTCGACCGTGACTCGGGCGTCCTCTGTGGACGCCGCCTTGCTGATCTTCGGCCCCGGGACCTCCACGCGGAACATCTGCACGTCTCCACGGCCACGCAGCTCGAGCTCGAAGACCAGCTTGAGCTGTGCGAGCGCGGGCACCTCGGCCTGGAAGCGTTCGATGGCGGTTGCGATCAGCTCTTGCGTCGACGCCATCTCACCACGGTATTGGCTTGCGGTCGCGGAAGAAGCCTCCGGTCGGGCCGTCGTCCGGCAAGGTGGCCAGCCAGACGGCCGTGTCGGCCCCGTCCTCGACGGAACGTGACGCTGCCGGGCCGCCCATGTCGGTGCGAACCCAGCCCGGGCACATCGCATTGACCTTGACGTCGTCCTCGTCCCACGCAAGCGTCTTGGTGAGCGCGTTGAGAGCCGCCTTGGACACCCGGTAGGCGCCGCGCCCGCCGTTCATGTCCGAGAGCTGCCCAGCTCCGCTCGAGACGTTCACGATCCGCGGGGCGTCGCTGCGATGGAGCAGGGGCAGGAATGCCTCGATCAGGCGCCAGGGCCCGAAGGTGTTCACCTCAAGGACCTCGTGGGCCCGGTCAAGGTCGTATTCGGCGGCCCCGACCGGATCGCCATAGATGCCGGCGTTGTTGACCAGGGCGTCGAGGTGGCCGGGATCCGAGCCGATCAGCTCCAGAGCCGCGTACACCTCGTCCTGGTCCGTGACGTCAAGTTCGATGGGAACGATCCCATCGCCCTCCGCGACGTCGTCGGGATCCCTTGCGCCGGCGAATACGACGAAGTCATGGTCAACCGCCAATTGGCGCGCGATCTCAGCGCCGATGCCCCTGCTCGTCCCGGTAACGAGCGCAACCCTTCGATCCTCAGTCACCGCCCCAGTCTATGAAGCGGCCTTGCTCGGCTAGATCTTGTTGCGCTCCAGAAGCTTCTTGCCGATGACCATGCGCTGGATCTCCGAGGTTCCCTCGCCGATCAGCAGCAGTGGCGCGTCCCGGTAGAGGCGCTCGATCTCGTACTCCTTGGAGTAGCCGTAGCCGCCGTGGATCCGGAAGGCGTCCTCGACGACCTCCTTGCCGGTCTCCGAGGCGATCAGCTTCGCCATGCCCGCCTCGAGATCCGAGCGCTGGCCGGCGTCCTTCATCCGCGCGGCCTTGCGGGTGACGAGGCGGGCGGCCTCGATCTTCGTGGCCATGTCGGCGAGCTTGAAGAGGATCGCCTGGTGCTGGGCGATCGGCTTGCCGAACGTCTTGCGCTCCTGGCTGTACTTCAGTGCCAGCTCCAGCGCGCGCTGAGCGATCCCGACGCCGCGGGCGGCCACGTTGACGCGGCCGACCTCGAGCGCATCCATCATCTGCGAGAAGCCCTTGCCGAGGCCGGCCTCCTCGCCGCCGAGAATCCGCTCCGGCGGGCACTTGTAGCCCGAGTAGACGAGCTCCGTGGACTCGACGCCCTTGTAGCCCATCTTCTTGATCTTGGGCGGGATCTCGAGGCCGGCGAAGTCGCCTTCGTTCTTCTCCTTCCACGGCTCCTTCTCGGTGATGAAGCAGGTCATCCCCTTGTAGGGCGGATCGGCCTTGGGGTCGTTCTTCATCAACACGAAGACGACGCTGGAGCCGAGGCCATTGGTGACCCACATCTTCTGCCCCTCGAGCACCCAGTTCCCGTCTTCGTTCTTGGTGGCCGTCGCCTTGATGCCCTGGACGTCGGAGCCGACCTCCGGCTCGGAGAGCGAGAAGGCGGCGCGGATCTCGCCAGTCGCCATCTTCGGCAGGAAGTACTGCTTCTGCTCGTCCGTCCCGAACTTCATCAGCAGGTATGAGCCGATGAAGTGGGTGTTGACGACGCCGGAGATGGAGATCCAGCCGCGCGAGAGCTCCTCGACGATCATCGCGTAGGTCGTGAGGTCGAGGCCCATCCCGCCGTACTCCTCGGGGATCGTCACCCCGAAGAGGCCGAGCTCCTTCATCTGCTCGACGATCGGCTCCGGGAACTTGTCCTCGTGGTCGTACTCCTCGGCGTTGGGGATGATCTGCTCGTCGGCGAACTGACGGACCATCTCGACGATGGCCTTCTGCTCGTCGGTCATCTCCTGGAAGTTGGTGCTCGCTTGCTGCTCGGTGGCTACGGCCATGGCTCCTCTGAGGTCGTGTTTTCGCCGCCAAGGATAGGACGACGCCCCGGGAAGGCGCGTTACCCTCGCCTGGCAGGTGCCCGGAGCAGATGACACCACCGCTCTCCTCCAGGAGGTGACGACCGAGCTCGAAATCGGTGCCGGCACGGTCCTAGAGGGCCAGCAGATGATTGAAGTGATCGAGGGGCTCCTCAGCGAGCGAGCCCACCCGGAGTACGAGACGGTGATGGTGGCGAAGGCGGCACCCCCGCAGACCTACGACGGTGTCCGTGGATTCCGGGAGGCCATGACCGACTGGCTCAGCCCGTGGGCGGAGTTCCGCTTCGAGGTCGAGGAGGTGATCCCGGTCGACGACATGCTCCTTCTGCTGGTCTGCCAGACCGGGAAGACCAAGCACGGTGGTGTCGAGGTGACGACCGAGAGTGGAACCGTCTGGTGGGCCCCAGAGGGCCGCATCAGGCGGGCGACGTTCTATCTCGATCGCCAGGACGCCTTGAAGGCGGCCGGGCTCGCTGCTCCCGACCGCCCGTAGGGCAACTCACTACTCCTCGGCGAGGATGCCGTAGAGCTTGCGGCGAGCGTCCTTGAGGATCTCCGCCGCCTTCGTCAGCTGCTCCTCATTGTCGGCGCGGGCGAGTTGCTTCGCCGCCCCGATCAGCTTGAAGAGCTCCTTGCGGGCCTCGAATCGAGGCGAGTCCTCGTCGCCCTCCTCCCAGGGCTGCTGACCTTCGGTTCGCTCGGGGGCAGCTTCCTTGCCGGCCTCCGTCAGTGAGTAGACCTTGCGGCCCTCGACCTCCTCGGCCGTGGCCAACCCCTCATCCTCGAGGAGCTGCAGCGTCGGGTAGATCGAGCCGGCGCTGGGTCGCCAGCGACCCCCGGTGCGCTCCTCGAGCTCGGTGATCAGCTCGTAGCCGTGCATCGGCCGATCGTCGAGCAGCGCCAGGATCGCGCTGCGGACGTCGCCGCGGCGGACGCGGTGGCGTCCTCGGCCGCGACCGCGGCTCATCTCGTGCCGCCCATATCCATGGCGGCTTCTCTGTCTGTGCATTCGCGTTGTTCCTTTCGATCAATCATGAACTAACGCGATATATCGTAACAAGTCGGTTCGCGTGGCTCTAAAGCTCCCAGGCGAAGCAGACCGACCTCCAGCTGGGAGCCTCGCGCTCGTAGAAGCGGTGGGCGTCGGCGCGGGCGTCGGAGCTGTCGAGCTCGAGGTGGGTCGCGCCGCGATCCCGCGCCCAGTCCTTGGCGGCGTCAAGCAGGACCTTCCCCACTCCCTGGGAGCGATGGTCGGGACTGACTGCCAGGTCCTCGACCCAGCAGCGCGGGCCGAAGCGCACGGAGTTCATGTCGAGGTATGCAGTGCACAGGCCGAGCAGCTCGCCGCGGTGCTCGGCCACCAGGACGGCGGCCTCCTGGTCGGCGATCGCATCGGCGATCGCGGCCCGCGCACGTTCGGCGTCCCAGCGAGGTGGCACGGACCCGGGCGGGGCGAACAGCCACTCGTACATTCCGAGCACCCTCTCGACCTCTGCCGGCACCGCCTCGCGAACCTTCGCCATGTCCTGAGGCTATCCGTGACGCGTCCGGAGAACCCGTCCAGATAGCGTTCCGCGTATGAGAAACCCAAGAGACTTCTTCAAGCCCCTGGCAATCGGCGCGCCCGATCCGCTCCAGGAGATCCCCTTCAAGCCGTCGCGGATGATCCATTTCTTCGACGCGTCGAACGAGAAGATGCGCGCGAAGGTCCCCGACATGGCCAAGCAGGCCGACATCCTGCTCGGCAACCTCGAGGACGCCATCCCTGTCGACAAGAAGATCCCGGCCCGCGAAGGCCTGATCGAGGTCGGCAAGGAGGTCGACTTCGGTGACACCCAGCTCTGGACCCGCGTCAACGAGCTCGAGAGCCCCTGGGTGCTCGATGATCTCACCCAGCTGGTCACCGAGATCGGCGACAAGCTCGAGGTGGTCATGGTCCCGAAGGTTCAGGGGCCCTGGGACATCCACTTCGTGGACCGCCTGCTCGCCCAACTCGAGGCGAAGGCGAAGCTCGAGCGCCCGCTGCTGATCCACGCGATCCTCGAGACCTCGCTCGGCGTGGTCAACCTCGAGGAGATCGCTACGGCCAGCCCTCGCATGCAGGGAATGAGCTTCGGGCCTGCCGATCTCGCCGCCTCGCGGCGGATGAAGACCACTCGCGTCGGGGGAGGCCATCCCGGTTACCAGGTGATCGAGGACCCCGATCCCGACAACCCGGATGCCAAACGGCCGACCGCGCAGCAGGACCCCTGGCACTACTCGATCGCCCGCATGGTCGACGCCTGCACATCCGCCGGCATCCTGCCCTTCTACGGCCCATATGGCGACATCAAAGACGTCGAGGGCTGCGAGACCCAGTTCCGCGCGGCCTTCCTGCTGGGCTGCGTCGGCGCCTGGTCGCTCCACCCCGTCCAGATCGACATCGCCAAGAAGGTCTTCTCGCCGCCGCCGGACGAGGTCCTCTTCGCCAAGAAGGTGATCGAGGCGATTCCCGACGGCGCAGGCGTCCACATGATCGACGGCAAGATGCAGGACGACGCGACCTGGAAGCAGTGCAAGGTGATGGTGAACCTGGCGGAGATGCTCGCCAAGAAGGACCCGGAGCTCGCCAAGGCGTACGAGATGTGAGTGAGCCATTCCGACATCGCCTCCGGGTCCGCTACAACGAGTGCGACCCGCAGGGCGTCGTCTTCAACGCCAATTACCTGACCTATTTCGACATCACCATGGGCGAGCTCTGGCGCGAGCTCGGCGGGTATCAGGCGATGGTGAAGGCGGGTGTCGACATGGTTGTGGCCGAGGCAACGATCCGCTATCTGGCTCCCCTGCGTTTCGACGACGAGATGGAGGTCGTGGCCCGCATCACGCGCCTCGGTGACACCTCCATGACGACGGAGCTCGTGATCGAGGACGGCGGTGAGCCTGCCGCCGAGGGCGAGCTCAGGCACGTCTTCATCGAGACGGGCGGCGGTTCGAAGTCGCCGATCCCCGAGTCGATTCGCTCGGGTCTGGCTCGCTACTCGGCGCAGGCGAGCTGACTCTTGACGAGGGAGCCGCGGCGCGAGCCGCGGCTCCCCGTCACATTCAGGGTGTTGGGTCGCCCACGGCTGCCGAGAATATGTCCGTGTTTCCGAACGTCGACCCGCAGTCGGTCCCCGGAGCCGGCGGTACACCCGCCGTCCCGAGAACGGTCGCCTGGCGGAACGCATCGATCGCCGGGCAAACCGCCGCATTGCGGGCGTCATTGAACACCGACACCGCCCCCGCGTTGGTCGCTGCGACCGTGTTGTAGTCGCCGATGAACCCGTCGATCAGCGCGTTCGAGGCCGACGCCCGGGAGTCGCCTGCGATACCGCGGTCGAGGGTCGTAAGACCTCCGAGCGAGGTTCCCGTCACGTCAGCGTGCCGGGTCACGCCAACGAACTGCCGCGAGCTCGTCGTGTCATTCCGGAACGGGTCGCTGAACCCGTCGTAGACGACGTACAGGTCGCTTCCATTCGGCGAGAGGCCGATGAACGCGAAGTCCGGCCGGTCACCGCTCTGCTCGACCTGGACGGGGTTGCTCCAGCTCGTGCCGCCGCTGGCGGAGAGCTGCACCAGGGCGTGCTCGTGGTTGAGTCCCGCCGACCCGTCGGACCAGCCCAGCGCCAGCCTGTTGGTCGCCCCGGCACCAGTGGGTGCGCCGTTGGCGATGTCCAGGCTCGGGAACGAGCTGGTGCGAGCGCCGGCGATTCCGTCGAATGAGATCGAGCGCACTCCGTCGAACTCGCCGACGTCGGTGACGTCGGCGACCGTCCGCGGCTTCCCGAAGGAATTGCCGCCGTCTGTCGATGTCGCCATCCGGAAGACCGCCTGCTTCTGGTGGGAGTCCTCCCAGACCGCGTAGACCGTGCCGTTGCTGTCCGTCCGGATCGAGCAACCCTGTCGCCCTGTGTGCTGCGGATTGTCGAAGGCCGAGCTCAGGGTCGTCGGACGCGACCAGGTGTCGCCGCCGTTGGTCGAGTGGCTGACGGCGATCTGCTCCGGCCCGGTGTCCTGCTGGCTCTTGAAGAGCGTGTAGCAGGCGTAGACCGTCCCGAAGTGGCTGCTCGTAGCGGCGTCATCGGCCCAGATCGCTTCCTTGTCCGAGAACGTCGTCGCACTCTGCCTCCTGGAAGTGACGATCGCGGGATTGCTCCAGGCGCCCGCATTTCCAGACGCCGCCGCCTGCAGGTCATCGGCATGCGAGACCGCGATCGCCTCGAATCCCTTGAAGGTCTGATCGCTCCGCTCCGTCGCGAAGTTCGAGGTCAGGTTCCCGTAGTAGAGCCGCGAGCCGTTCGACCAGCTGAAGTGCCCGCTCGAGTCCGGGCGCGGACCGAACACCGTCACCGGATCGCCGTCGGAGACCAAGCCGGCCTCGTAGTAATGCGGCAACGTCCCGATCGGACCGACACCCGGCGTTCCGGTGCGGTCGCTCCAACCCTGGTAAGTGGGCTGGCTCCAGCTCGTCCCGCCGTCGAAGGAGAAGTAGATGCCTGAGTTACCGATCCCCTGAACGAACGGGCAGTCACTGCCCACGCAGGGTCCCTCGTCGATCTCGTCGTTCGATCCCGCCGCCAGCACGCTGGGGTTGGTCGGGTCGATCGCCACAGTCGGCTCGTTCTGCTTGTTCTGCGGGAACGGGCTGGGCGGACTCCCTGTGTTTACGAGTGCCTCGGCGGCTCCCTGCGCGACCGCGGGTGCGGCGGCTAGTGAGAGAGCGACAAGGGCGACGACAAACCGACCTTGCTTCAACATCAGAACCTCCTGTCCCGGTGACTCTCCCCGCGCGAACCTTATCGCTCAGGTCAAGCGAGGGCGGGTGCCTCAGGCAGGTGCTCCAGCGCCTCGGCGAGCTCGTCCTCGGGCAGCTCCAGGTCCTCGAGCTCCCCAGCGAAGTACGCCGAGTAGGCAGACATGTCGAAATGGCCGTGACCGGAGAGGTTGAACAGGATCACTCGCTCCTCCCCGGCCTCCTTCGCCGCCTCCGCCTCGTCGAACACTGCGCGGATCGCGTGAGCCGGCTCGGGACCGGGGATGATCCCCTCGCAGCGGGCGAAGCGGACCGCGGCCTCGAACGCGGCCGTCTGCTTGATCGCTGTGGGCTCGACCAGGCCCTCCTTGACGAGGGCGCTGAGGCTGGGCGCGTCGCCGTGGTAGCGAAGGCCCCCGGCGTGGACCGGGGGCGGAACGAAGTCGTGGCCCAGCGTGTACATCGGCATCAGCGGGGTCATTCCGACCGTGTCACCGAAGTCGTACGCGTAGCGGCCCCGGGTCAGCGTCGGGCACGCCGCCGGTTCGGCCCCGATGAAACGAGTCTCGGTTCCGTCGCGCAGCTTCTGGCGAAGGAATGGATAGGCGACCCCCGCGAAGTTCGAGCCGCCGCCGACGCAGCCGATGACCACGTCCGGCGACTCACCGGCCATCTCCATCTGCTTGATGCACTCCTGTCCGATCACGGTCTGGTGCAGGCAGACGTGGTTGAGCACCGAGCCAAGCGAGTAGTTCGTGTCGTCCGACTGCGCGGCCACCTCGACCGCCTCCGAGATCGCGATCCCCAGGCTGCCGGACTCATGGGAGGCCTGTGAGCGGCCGGCCTCGGTCAGATCGGAGGGGCTGCGGTGGACGGTTCCGCCCCAGGTCTCGATCATCGCCTTGCGATACGGCTTCTGGTCATAGGAGATGCCGACCATGAAGACCTCGCACTCGAGGCCGAAGAGCTCGCAGGCGAGCGCCATCGCCGATCCCCACTGCCCCGCCCCGGTCTCGGTCGAGATCTTCTTGATCCCCGCCTCGCGGTTGTAGAAGGCCTGGGCGACCGCGGTGTTGGGCTTGTGAGAGCCGGCCGGAGAGACCCCCTCGTACTTGTAGTAGATGTGGGCCGGGGTATCGAGCTCCCGTTCGAGCCGCCTCGCCCGAAGCAGAGGCGTCGGCCGCCAGAGCCGGTAGATGTCGCGGACCTCATCTGGGATGGCGATGTCGGGATCGGTCGAGACCTCCTGCTCGATCAGGCCCATCGGGAAGATCGGCGCCAGGTCGTCGGGGCCGACGGGCTCCCCGGTGGCCGGGCTGAGCGGCGGGGGCGGCGGATCACCGGGGAGATCGGCGAGGAGGTTCACCCAGCTGGTCGGAATCTCCTCCTCCGACAGCTGGAACTTGAGCGTCTCTCCCATCAGCAAGCGATTCTATGCGTCCTGGGTGGACCCAATAGTGCGCATTTGGGCTTGTGCGTCCGTTACCCGATACGGGTAGTAATGCGTATCCCCATCGCATCGATTCCGCCATTCCTGCTGGGCACCGCCGCCCTCCTGCTCGCGCCCGCGGCCGCTGAGGCAAAGCCGGCCTGCCACGGCAAGAAGGCGACCGTCGTCCTCGGGGGAGGCAACAACAAGTACGTCGCACCGAACCACGGGCATGGCAACCAGGTCGTGATCGCCGGTGCCGGAAACGACTACATCGTCACCGGCAAGGGTTCGGACGTCATCTGTGGCGGTGACGCGGCACGGCCACTGACCCGGCGCGCGCCAACTGCAACCCGACCCACCTCGACAACGACCTCGAGATACTCGAGGGCTCAGACGGGCCCGACATCCTCACTGGGACCAACGGCAAGGACCCGCTGATCCTCGGCCGAGGCGGCGACGACGTGATCCACGGGATGGGCGGCGCCGACGACCTCGACGGCGGCGGCGGCAACGACAGCCTCTTCGGAGATGGCGGCTTCGACACGCTCGAGGCTCAGGACGGCGCGCGCGATCGCGCCGTCAATTGCGGCCGCGGCGGCGGCCAGGCCTTCCGGGACAAGAACGACCCAGTCAGCGGGTGCAAGAAGCTGAAGAAGAGCGCCCGTAAGCGAAAGGGCCGCTAGCCGAGCCGCTGCTTGAGCGCTTCGAGCTGCGCCTTGAGCTCGTCGGGAAGATCGTCGCCGAACTGGGCCAGGTGCTCCTCGACCTGGGGCATCTGCGCCCTCAGGGCGTCGTCGTCGACCGTGAGCAGCTGCTGCACGGCCTCGTCGGAGATGTCCAACCCGTCGGTGTTGAGCTCGCCGGGCGCCGGCAGCAGCCCGATTGCCGACTCCATCGTCTCGCTCTCGTCATCGCAGCGGCGGAAGACCCACTCGAGTACCCGGCTGTTCTCACCGAATCCCGGCCACAGGAACTTCCCGTCGTCGCCCTTGCGGAACCAGTTGACGTGGAAGACCCGCGGCATCTTCGCGCCCTCGCGGCGGCCGAGCTTCAGCCAGTGGCCGAAGTAGTCGGCCATGTTGTAGCCGCAGAAGGGCAGCATCGCCATTGGGTCGAAGCGCAGCTTCCCGACCTCGCCGGCCGCGGCCGCAGTGGTCTCAGAGGACATCACCGCGCCGGTGAAGACACCGTGCTCCCAGTCGCGGCTCTCGAAGACGAGCGGCACGACCGTCGAGCGCCTGCCGCCGAACAGGAAGGCGTCGATCGGCACGCCGGCCGGGTCCTCCCACTCCTCAGCGATCGACGGGCACTGAGACGCAGGGGTGGTGAACCGCGCGTTGGGATGCGCCGCAGGCTGATCGGAGTCCGGCGTCCACTCGTTTCCGTGCCAGTCGATGACATGGTCGGGCGGCTGCCCCGTCATGCCCTCCCACCAGATGTCGCCATCGTCGGTGAGGGCGCAGTTGGTGAAGATCGAGCTGCGCTCGATCGTCGCCATGGCGTTGGGGTTCGTCTTGTAGCTCGTGTTGGGAGCGACGCCGAAGAAGCCCGCCTCGGGATTGACGGCGCGCAGGCGGCCATCGTCGCCGAACTTCATCCAGGCGATGTCGTCGCCGACGGTCTCGACCGTCCAGTCGGGGAGCGTCGGGATCAGCATCGCCAGGTTGGTCTTGCCGCAGGCCGAGGGGAATGCCCCGCCCACGTACTTGACCTTGCCCTCCGGCGAGGTGAGCTTGAGGATCAGCATGTGCTCGGCGAGCCAGCCCTCGTCGCGGGCCATCGCGGAGGCGATCCGCAGCGCGAAGCACTTCTTGCCGAGCAGCGCGTTCCCTCCGTAGCCGGAGCCGAAGGACCAGATCTCGCGGCTCTCCGGATAATGGACGATGTACTTGTTGTCCGCGTTGCAGGGCCACGGCACGTCCTCCTGGCCCTCGTCAAGCGGAGCGCCGAGCGAGTGCACGCAGGGGACGAATTCGTCTTCCTTTTCGAGCACCTCCAGGGCAGCCGTGCCCATGCGAGTCATGATCCGCATGGAGACCGCGACGTAGGGCGAGTCGGTCAGCTGCACGCCGATGTGGGCGATTGGGGAGCCGAGCGGGCCCATCGAGAAGGGAACCACGTAGAGGGTGCGGCCCTGCATCGAGCCCTTGAACAGCTTGCCGAGGACGTCACGCATCTCGGCGGGATCCCGCCAGTTGTTCGTCGGACCCGCGTCGTGCTCGTCCTTGGAGCAGATGAAGGTTCGATCCTCCACTCGCGCCACGTCGTCGGGGTCGGAGCGGGCCAGGTAGGAGTTGGGGCGCTTCGCGTCGGAGAGCTTCTCGAAGGTCCCGGCGTCGACCATCTGCTGGCAGAGGCGGTCGTACTCCTCGGCAGAGCCGTCGCACCAGTGAATCGAGTCCGGCTGGGTCAACTCGGCGATCTCCTTGACCCACGAAACGAGCTTGGCGTTCTTGGTGGGCGCCTCTGTCGCGGCGATTGCGTCACTCACGGCGTGCGTTCAACTCCTTGGTCGATGGTCGATTCCCCCTCCCTGCGAGGCGCGAGATGTTTTCACACCGAACGGCGCCACAGTGCGGTTGCGATGGAGGGGCCCCGGACAATCGTAGGGGTTCTGTGCCTGTCAGGCGTGAGCAAGCCTAGCCCGGCCTCGGCACCACCATCACGGGGCATGGCGCCCCGCGGATCACCCGCGAGGAGACGCTCCCGATCAGGAGGCGCATGACGGGGCCGAATCCGCGGGAGCCGAGGACAAGCAGGTCCACCCCCACCTCGGCCACCTCGAGCAGCTTGTGGACCGGATCCCCCTGCTCGAGCACGGGCAGGGCACGCAGTTCCGGGGGGAGCTTCGCGACCGCGTCGTGCAGGCGGGTCTGGAAGTCGGGACCGACGTCCGGGCCGGCCCGGGCGGCGGCGGCAGCTGCCGCCGGCGGAATCGGCGTCATCACCCCGACCACCTTCATCGACCCCCCGAACTTCCCCGTCAGCACAGCCGCCTCGTCGAGGGCCGCCTGCGACTCCGCCATCCCGTCGTAGCCGACCGCAAGCACCCGAAGCCGATCCCCGGAGTGATCGGCCTCGGCATATCCCTTCGGGGCGATGAGGAGGCGGCACCGTGCGCCGTGGAGCAGATGCTCGGCGACGCTCCCAGGCGCGACGGAGCCGAACGCCGCATGGTGGGTCGAGCCGAGCACGATCAGGTCCGCCTCACCGCGCTCGGCGAGCGCCTGCAGCGCATCCTCCGGGGAGCCCTTCTCGACGGTGACCAGCTTGAGCTCACCGCCGTCCCGTGCGGCGACCCGCTCGCCCAGCACCCGCGCATCCTCGCCGCGATCGTTCTCCACGTACCCGGCGACGACTTTCGGATAGAGAGGTCGGTCGGTCATCCTGCCCTGAGCGTAGAAGCAGCTACAGCGACCCGAAATCGATGTTCTGCGCGTCGCGCCCCATCGCCCGAGCCTGGTCGATCGGCACGACCTCACGCCCGAACGGCAGCAGGGACACCATCACCAGCTTGAGGTTGGCCAGCGCCAGCGGGATCCCAATGATCGTGATCGCCAGAACGACCGTGGTGACCAGGTGGGCGATCGCCAGCCAGATGCCGGCGAGGGGTATCCAGATGATGTTGCCGATCAGCGAGGGCGCCCCGGCATCCGGCCTCTTGACCAGGGTGCGGCCGAAGGGCCAGATGGTGAAGCTTGCGATCTTGAACGCCTGCAGGCCGAATGGGATCGTGATGATCAGGAGGCACATGATGATCCCGGCGAGGCACCAGAGGATCGTCGCCCAGAGGCCGGCGAAGACGAGCCAGATGATGTTGAGCAGGATCCGCAGCATGCGCGGCGACCCTACCCGGATGGCGCCCTGTCGACCTGGCCCGTCGCCGTTCGTCGTTAGACGTGAGCCATCTTCGAGCTGAGCACGGCGTCGAGCAGCCCCGGGAACCTGGCGTCCAGGTCCTCGCGGCGAAGCTCCGTCATCTTCGTGGTCCCCTGCCGCTCCTGGCGGATCACGCCGGACTCTCGAAGGATTCGGAAGTGATGCGTCATCGTCGACTTGCTGATGTCGAAGCCGAAGGTGCCGCAGGGCCGCGGCTCAGAGTCCTCGGCGAGACGACGAACGATCTCCAACCGGTGTGGGTCGCTGAGCGCATGCAGCACGGCCGGCAGCTCAAGCTCGCTTCTCTCGGGGTGATGGATTTCCATACCGGTGAGTCTAGCTTGTACGACGTTCATCGAACTTCTTTGGTACGATGCTCATCGTACTATCAAACCAAGCAGAAGGCAACCGACATGACCGACACGCAGGCATTGAACACGCAAAGCGATGCCCCCGAGCACGAGTCGGAGAGCGAGGTGCATGCTTCATATGACGGGTCGCGCTGGCGCGCGCCCTCGCCTAGCTCTCGACGCGCGGCGGCGATCGAAGCGGCGTACATTCTGGAGGCAGTCCGCAAGTGAACCCCGTCACCGCAGCGAGGGGGATGGTGAGGCGCAACTCGAACGCACTGCTGCTGGTCGTCTGTCTGGGCCAGTTCATGGTGATCCTCGACGTCTCGATCGTGAACGTCGCGCTGCCCTCGATCAAGGACGCGCTCGGCTTCTCGACCAACGGCCTGCAGTGGGTCCTCAATGCGTACACCCTGACCTTCGCCGGCTTCCTGCTGCTCGGCGGGCGCGCGGCCGACCTGTTCGGCCGCAGGCGCATGTTCTACGCCGGCACCCTCCTCTTCTCCGGAGCCTCGCTGATCTGCGCGATCGCCCCCACCGCGGGGACGCTGGTCGCCGCCCGGGCGCTGCAGGGCATCGGCGGCGCGATCCTCTCCCCCGCCACCCTGGCGATCATCACGACCTCCTTCGATGAGGGGGCGCCACGGAACCGCGCGCTCGGCGCCTGGGGCGCGGTCGGCGCGATCGGCGCGACCGCCGGAGTGCTGCTCGGCGGGATCCTGACCGAGGCCTTCAGCTGGCCCGCGATCTTCGTCATCAACATTCCGATCGGCCTTGGGATCGTGCTGTTCAGTCGCCGCCTGATCCCCGAGGGCCGCAGCGAGTCCGAGAATCGGCACTTCGACCTCCCCGGCGCAATCCTGGTCACCGCCGGGATGACGGCCCTGACCTACGGAATCGTCACCACCGACCGGCTCGGCTGGGGCGCGCTCGGCGTTCTTGCTCCCGTCGCGGCCGGGGTGGCCCTGCTCTTGGCGTTCGCCCTGTACGAGAACAGCCTGGCCCGGCACCCGGAGCGGACGGCGCTGATGCCCCTGAGCGTCTTCAAGCTGCGAAATCTCCGGGCCGCGAACCTCGTGATCTTCCTGCTCTACGGCGCGATCTTCGGCTTCTGGTTCTTCCAGTCCCTCTACATGCAGGGCACCCTCCACTACAGCGCGCTCAAGACCGGGCTGGCGTTCGTCCCGATGACAGTCGCCGTCGGCACCGGTGCGACACTCGCGCCGCGGCTGGCGAAGGTGATCGGCGCTCGTTGGGTGCTCGCCCTCGGGATGCTCTCAGCGACGATCGGGGAGTTCCTGCTGACGAGCGTCCACCCGGGCGGGAGCTACATCGCGAACGTCTTCCCCGGCGGCATGTTCGGCGCGTTCGGTCTGGGCCTCGCCCTCGTCCCCGCAACGATCGTCGCGGTGCAGGGCGTTCCGCGAGCCCTCAGCGGACTGGCCTCGGGCGTGCTCAACACCTCCCGCTTCGTGGGCGCAGCACTCGGCCTGGCCGTACTCAGCACGCTGGCCGCCAACCACACCTCATCGGAGATCGATTCCGGGACCTCGGCCGCGAGGGCACTGACCGACGGCTTCCAGCTTCAGTTCGGGGTCGGCGCCGCCTTCTGTCTCGTCGGCGTCGTCGCCGCGGTCGTATTGCTCCGCCCGCAGCGCGAGCGCGAGCCCGCAGTCGCTGCGGCGCAGGCCGAACCCTCCGCCTAGACGCAGCGCAGCGCGTCTCAAGCTGGGGCTTTGTACTGTTCCCGGCCGCCCCCTGGGTGACCCTCATGCGCTTCTACGAGTTCGAAAGCCGTCGCATAGTCGAACGGGCCGGCATTCCGGTCACCGAATACGGCTTCTGCAAGACGGCCGAGGAGGCCAAGCAGGCCGCCGAGCGGATCGGCGGACCGACCGTGATCAAGTCCCAGGTTCTGACCGGTGGCCGCATGAAGGCGGGCGGGGTCAAGTTCGCCGACACGCCCGAGGAGGCGGCCTCCCACGCTGCGGAGATTCTCGAGCTCGAGATCAACGGCCACATGCCGGTCGGCGTCCTGGTTGACCCGAAGGCCGAGGTCGAGCAGGAGTACTACGCCGCGGTTCTCTGGGATGGCCGCGCCAAGCGCACCGATGATGCTGTTCTCGGACATGGGCGGGATCGACATCGAGGAGGTCGCGGAGAAGCATCCCGACCATGTCGGCCGCGGGCATCTCTCCAATCTCCACCCTGTTCCCGACTTCCGCGCCAAGGAGGTCGTCGCGGCGGCCGGTGGCCTGACCGGTCGCGAGCTCACGCGCGCCACGCCGGTGCTCGCCCGCCTCGCCCAGCTCCAGCGCGACTACGACATGACCCTCGCCGAGATCAACCCTCTCGCGCGCCTCTCCGACGGCTCCTTCGTCGCCCTCGACGCCCACATGGAGATGGAGGACGAGGCTGTCGGCCGCCACCAGAAGATGCTCAAGGAGATCGGCGTCGAGCTCGAGGAGCCGCGCGAGCTGTACGAGCCCTCCGACTTCGAGCGCAATGTGAAGGCGATCGACGAGGCCGACCACCGCGGCGTGATCCAGGGCAAGGACCACGGCTTCACCGGCAACCTCGGCCTGGTGATCGGCGCCGGCGGCGGCTCGCTCACCCTCACCGACGCCGTCCGCAGCCAGGGCGGCAAGCCCGCCAACTACGCCGAGATCGGCGGCAACCCCTCGGTCGCCAAGTCCTGCGGCCTTGCCAAGGAGGTCCTGAAGAAGGACGGCGTCGAGAAGATCGCGGTGATGATGTCGATCGTCTCCAACACCCGGGTCGACATCGTCGCCCGCGGCGTGATCAAGGCCTGCCTCGAGCTCGGCAAGGACCCGGCGGAGACCATCGCCGTCTTCCGCATCCCCGGTGCCTGGGAGGAGGAGGGCGCGAAGATCCTCGGCAAGTACGGGATCGAGTTCAAGCGACCGCTCGACCTCGATGTGGGAGGCGGCGGGAGAGGCCGTCGAGAGGATCCAGGGGGCCGATGAGCATCCTGCTCAACGAGGACTTCACCTTCATCGTCCAGGGGATCACCGGGCGCGAGGCGGTCAACCTGACCAAGGAATGCCTGGACTACGGCTCCAAGATCGTCGGCGGAGTCACCCCGGGCCGCAAGGGCCGCGACGTCCACGGCGTCCCGGTCTTCGACACCGTCGAGCAGGCGGTGGAGAACCACGGCTCCCAGATCGACGGCTCCGTCGTCACCGTCCCCCCCGCCTTCACCAAGGACGCCGTCTTCGAGGCGATCGAGAACGGCATCAAGCTGATCGTCGTCGTCACCGAGCGCATCCCGCGCCGCGACGTCGCCCAGATGGTCGAGCTCGCCAACCTGCGCGGAGCACGGATCATCGGTCCCAACTGCCTCGGGATCATCGCCCCCGGCGTCGCCAAGATGGGCGGCATCGGCGGCCCGGCCAAGGACGCCGCCAAGGCGTACGAGCCCGGATCGATCGGCGTCATGTCGCGCTCCGGCGGGATGACCACCGAGATCTCCTCCACGCTCACCGCCGCCGGCCTCGGCGTCTCCACCGCCGTCTCGATCGGCGGCGACGCGATCATCGGCTCCACCTACGCCGAGCTCATGCCCTTCTTCGAGGCGGACGAGCAGACCGAGGCGATCGTGATCTACACGGAGCCGGGCGGCCGGATGGAGGCCGAGCTCGTCGACTGGCGTGACGAGAACGACGCGAAGCTCCCGATCATCGCCTTCATGGCCGGGCAAGTTCATGGACGACGAGGAGATGCAGGGCATGAGCTTCGGCCACGCCGGGACGATCGTCGAGGGCGCCGAGGACTCGGCGACCCAGAAGATCGCCCGCCTCGAGGCCGCCGGAATCCCGGTCGTGGAGCGGATCGACGAGATCCCGGACGCCGTCAAGGACAAGCTCGGAGCGAAGGTCTGATGGCCGAAGCAGAGCAGCTCGAGGGCACCTTCATCGACGTCGAGGTCTCCGGCGAGGTAGCGAACGACACCGCGCTCGCCACCAAGCTCGAGGAGGTCTGCCCGGTCGACATCTTCGACGTCGAACGAGTCCGACGGGAGCCTCGCGATCGCCCGCCAGAACCTCGACGAGTGCGTGCTCTGCAACCTCTGCGTGGAGGCCGCGCCCGCCCGGCGGCGTCGTCGTCAAGAAGCTCTACGACGGCACCGAGCTGCGCCGCTAGGAATGACGAGCGCCGAGGACCTCGCCCGCACCGACAGCGAGGTAGCCGCGCTCCAGAAGCTTCGGGAGGTCACCGGCGAGAGCGGCGGGGCGATGGAGCGCCACGGGCTCCGCGTCTTCCTGATCGCCGACCGGCTCGCGACGGCGCGGGAGCTCAAGGTCGATCGCGAGGTGCTGCTGATCGCCGGCCTGCTCCACGACGTCGGCCTCTATGACGCTGCCTCGCACGGCGGCGTCTACGTCCGCGAGGGCGCCGAGTTCACCGCGGAGCTGCTTCGGAGCACGGCTGGGACGAGGACCGGATCCGGCTCTGCTTCGACGCGATCGAGCGGCACCACGAGCTCCGGAGCCAGTGGGACCGCGGCGACGAGGTCGAGCTGATCCGCCGAGCCGACCTCGTCGACCTCTCGGACGGCCTGATCCGCTTCGGCCTCAGCCGCGAGTGGATCCGCGACCTCTTCAGATCGGTGTCCAGGGACGGGACCTACCGGACGATCGGATACGAGGTGGCCCGGGTGCATCCGCCACCGGCCTCTGACGCTTCCGCAGATCTTCAGGCGCTAGCGCCGACGCCCGGCGTGTTTCTTGTCCGCGTCCTGCACTTCTTCTTTGACGCCTGCGCGGAGCGCTTGTGCTTCTTCTTGCACTTCTTCTTCGGTGCTGCCGGAGCTGACGTCGGCGGCGGGCGGCGGCTTCACGAAGTCCGCCGCCTGCAGCTCGACCGCGCCGATGTCGGCCCCGTCTCCCGAGGCCGCGTTGGCGATGTCCGGGGCGTCGAATGGGCGCGGCAGACCGCGCTGGTCGGCCGTGAACCCGGTGGTGAGCCCCTTGTCGAGCAGCGGACTGCCGAGGCCGGGCTTCAGGGTCTGCGTCGGGCCCCCGTTGTCGGCGAGTGGACCGAGCTGCGGATCCACTCCCAGGACATTGCTGCCCGTGAACGGGCTGATGTCGACGATGGAAGCGCCCGCCGTCGATTCGACCGAGCTGAAGGCGAGCTTGAACGGATCAGCGCCGGCGTTGCGAAGGTCGAGATCGCTCGTCGCCGTGTTGTTGGCGATCACCGTGTCGACGATGCCGCCGGCCGTTCCCTGATTCGCGCTGATCCCCCCGCCGTAGTGCGCGTGGTTGCCGGAGATCGTGCTGCTGTAGCTGATCAGGCTGCCGCCGGAGCCCTTGTCCAGCCAGATCCCGCCGCCGTAGCCGTACCCGGAGCCGCCGCCGGTTCCCGTAGCGGTGTTGCCCGAGATGGTCGAGTTCTCGACGCCGATGGCCGCGTTGGATGCGTAGACGCCACCGCCGTTGCCGCCCTGGTTGCCCGAGATCGTGGAGTTCCTGATCAGAAGCGAGCTGTTCTTCTGCCGAATTCCGCCACCTGGATAGTCGGAGATCCCGGAGTCGCTGTCCGAGACCGTCGAGCTGATCACCTTCAGGTAGGTGTCCTTGCTGTAGATCCCACCGCCGCCGACGACTCCGGAGCCGTAGCCGTGGGTCAGGGTGAGGCCCGAGATCGTCACCGGATCGCCCGGGGTCGCCTGCTCGGTGTCGAGGACTCGCTGGATGTCGCCGCCCGAGACGGCGAGCACGTTCGCCCCCGGCCCGACGATGTCCAATGGATCGCTGACGAACAGGCCGGCTGAGACGAGCGTGATGGTGCCGCTCATGCCCGACTGGAAGAGCACGCGGTCGACGGTCGGCGAGTTGGGTGCGCTCTGGGCGTCGTTGATCGCCTGGCGAAGCGAGCAGTCGTTGGGCGTGGCGAGGAGGCAACCCCCGGCCCCGGCCGGATCGTCCGTGCGATCGACCGTGTAGTCGGTCGCCTGGGCTGTGGCCGTCAGCCCGAATACGGCGCCCAGGGAAAGACCGGCGCCCGCGGCGAGATCCCTAACCGCGAGGCGGTGGCGATTCACTAGCTGATGGCGACGCGTCGTCGGTTCACGCGACTTCTCCCCGCTGCTTGGACTGAGGCCACCCTATCGACTGACAGTGAGGATCACTGACGCGGCGGGATGGCCGCGGCCTGCCGTGAGCCGCCTGTCGCACCGCCGCGCCGTCTGGTCGACCCGCAACCAGAGCAGCCGGAGATGCAAAATGCCCGCAAATGGGTGCCCGTCGGGCTCGAGAAGTGCGATTTTCGGGGATTGACTTTCTTGTCGAACGCGGCGAGACTCAGCCGATGAAACCCGTGGGAGGGCGCGCGGTGGAAGGGGTCATGTGTTGCAGTCGTTGGTTACGCGATGGCTGAAGGCACAGCATCTGTGGGGCTGACCGTGGCTGAGCCCAGACCATCCATTGTCGTGATCGACGACGAGCCGGTCACGCGGACCGCGCTGCGTCGACTGCTCGAGGGCGCCGGCTTCGAGGTGAGGGCGGAAGCCGCAGACGCCGATGCAGCGATCGAGGTGTCCGTCCGCGAGCGGCCGCAGATCTGTCTGGTGGATCTGTGCATGCCGGGGGGCGGGATCCGCGTCGTGCGGGAGGTCTCCAGGCGGCTCCCGCAGGCATTGGTCGTGGTGCTGACGGCCTCAGCGGATCGCGACGACCTGGTCGATGCCGTCCGGGCGGGCGCGGCCGGATTTCTCGTCAAGAGCATGAACCTGGACCGGATCCCGCCCGCGCTCCGCGGCGTGCTCGCGGGCGAAGCGGCGATTCCCCGCTTCCTCGTGGCTGAGCTGGTCCGAGACCTGCAGACGCAGGGCCGGAAGCGAGTGATCGCGGGCAGGAACGGCCGCGCCGATCTGACCTGCCGCGAGTGGGAGATTCTGGGGCTGATGTGCGATGGGCTGAGCGGGCCCCGCATCGCCGAGCGCCTGTACATCTCCCCGGTCACGGTGCGCCGCCACAGCGCGGAGGTCGTGCGCAAGCTCGGGGTCAGGGATCGCCAGGAGGCCGTCGCCCTGGTTCAGGAGCGCCCCTAGTGCGAAGGGTTCCTTAGTCGCACGCGCACCTACACGACCCCAAAGGGTCCGACTGGCGTCGGCGTGCGTGTGAGGTTT
>CAVRVH010000004.1:0-128241 GCA_963724665.1 uncultured Solirubrobacterales bacterium | reverse complement strand
GCCCGCTGATTGGGACCCGATCATTCGATCGCTCTGGGTCTGTGCTCTGTATGGGCTTCCCGCTTTGGCTGCGGCCGCGCTCGTCTTCCTCCGCCGAGACGTCGCGGAGAGCTAGCTCTGGAACATTCGCTCTTCGCAACGGTCGTGTTGCCGATCGCCCTCGCGGTGATCATGGTCAGCCTCGGAATGTCTCTGACTACGGAGGACTTCCGGCGGGTGGTCGTCTATCCGAAGGGGATCGCGGTCGGCCTCGCGAATCTCCTGCTGCTGTCGCCGCTCCTTGCTTTTGCGGTCGCGGAGGTCTACGGGCTCGAGCCGGGGCTGGCGGTTGGGCTCGTTCTGCTCGGAGCATCTCCGGGCGGGACTCTGGCGAACCTGCTCACGCATCTGGCGCGCGGGGACACCGCCCTGTCGATCACGATGACGGCGATCTCGAGCATCGCCGCAGTTGTCACCGTGCCGCTCTTCCTGAAGCTGGCCATCAGTCACTTCGGGGCGAACGGGTTCGACACACACGTGGGTTTGATCGGGCTCGTCGCCCGGGTCCTTCTGATCACGGTCGTGCCGCTCGCAATGGGGATGTTGCTGCGGGCCCGCCGGCCGCAGCTGGTCGAAGACGTCAGCGGAGCGTTTCGACGGGCGGCGATCGTCCTCTTCCTCGGCGCGGTGGTGGGCGTGATCATTGCCGAGCACGATCGGGTGACCGACAACCTCGGAGCAGTCGCGGCGGCAGCGATCACGCTTAACCTCGTCGCGATGGCAGGCTCGTTCACGGTGGCGCGACTGACGAGGCTCGACAGCCGGCAGGCGACGGCCATCGCGATGGAGCTTGGCATTCACAACTCGACGCTTGCGATCGCGATCGGGGCGTCCATCGCAACGGTGCTGACCATTCCGGCCGCGGTCTATGCCGCCTTCGCGTTCATTCCCGCGGGCCTCTTCGCCTGGCTCATGCACAGGCGCAATGCCGCGGTGGCCGCGATCGCCTAGGCGAAACGCAGCCTTTCATCCCGCATTCATCTAGGCGGGACAATCTCCGTGAGCTCCAATGCGCGTGCTGATCGTCGAGGACGAAGCGAAGATGGCCGGCCTGATCCGCAGGGGACTGCGGCAGGAGGGGATGGCGGCCGATCTGGCCGGCAAAGGGGAGGACGCGCTCTGGATGGCCGGGTCCACCGAGTACGACGCGATCGTCCTCGACCTGATGCTGCCCGGTATTGACGGCCTCGAGGTCTGCCGCCGGCTGCGCGACGACGGTGTGATCTCGCCGATCCTGATGCTGACCGCGCGCGACGGGGTGCCCGACCGCGTCGCAGGTCTCGACGCCGGCGCTGACGACTATCTGGTGAAGCCCTTTTCGTACGCCGAGCTGCTCGCCCGCCTGCGCTCCCTCGCCAGGCGCGTCAACGGGCAGCGCTCGCCGGAGCTTCAGGTAGGCGATCTCCGCATGAACCCGGCGAAGCGCCAGGTGTGGAGGGGAGAGGACGAGATCGAGCTCTCGGCCAAGGAGTTCGCCGTGCTCGAGGTCTTCATGCGGCGCCCGGGCGAGGTCCTCTCCCGCTTCCAGCTGCTCGAGCACGCCTGGGACTACGAGTACGAGAACCGCTCCAACATCGTCGACTCCTACGTGCGCCTCCTGCGCCGGAAGGTCGACAAGCCCTTCGGCATCGAGTCGATTCAGACCGTGCGCGGCGCGGGCTACCGGCTGCGGGAGAAGGGCGGCTCGGGGTGAGGCGGATGCCGATCAGGCTAAGGGTGACCCTGGCCTTCACGATCGTGATGGCGATCCTGCTCACCGCGCTTGGGTTCTACGTCTACTCACGCTTCAAGACCGAGCTCAGCGACCAGATCGATCAGAGCCTGCGAACCCACGGCGACGACATCGCCTCGCTGGTGGCCCACAAGGACCTGAGCCGCTCCGTGGAACTGCTGGGCCGAGAGGAGAGTTTCGCCCAGGTGCTGACCCCGGACGGGCGGATCTACGCGACCACCCCGCTGCTTGGGAGCAACGCGCAATTGACGCCGGCGGAGGCGGCGCGGGCGTCGAGGGAGTCCTTCCTGCTGACCCGTGCCCACGTCCGCAGTATCCAGGGCCAGGCGAGGCTGCTGGCCCGACCTGCAACCGGCCGCGGCCAGACCTATGTCGTCGTGGTGGCCGCCACGCTCGACGACCGCAACGAGTCGCTGCGGAACCTGCGGACAATCCTGCTGATCGGGGGGCCGGTCGCTTTGCTGCTCGCCTCGCTCGCCGGATACGCCGTCTCGGGAGCGGCGTTCCGGCCGGTGGAGGCGATGCGCCGACGCGCCGCGGAGATCTCCGCCGCCGAGCCCGGCGAGCGCCTGCCATTGCCGGAGGCCCAGGATGAGCTCCGACGCCTCGGTGAGACGCTGAACGGAATGCTCGGGCGGCTCGAGGCCGCGCTGGAGCGCGAGCGCACCTTCGTCGACGACGCAAGCCATGAGCTTCGAACGCCCCTGGCCCTGCACAAGACCGAGCTCGAATTGGCGCTCCGGTACCCGAAGACCCCCGATGAGATGCGTGCGGCCATCGCCTCGGCGATCGTCGAGGTGGACCGTCTCAGCGCGCTGGCCGAGGACCTGCTCGTCCTGGCCCGTTCGCAGCAGGGCAAGCTGGCACTCCACCTTCGCCGGGTACGCGTCGCCGACCTGCTCAGCGATGTGCGGGAGCGGTTCGCGGCGCGCCTGGGCGAGTCGGGCCGCTCGCTCACCGTGCAGCCGGCCGACGGCCTGGTCGTCGACGCCGATCCGGTCCGGCTGGAGCAGGCGCTGACCAACCTGATCGAGAACGCGATGGAGCACGGGGCGGGGGAGATCACCCTGAGCACCGCCGTGGCCGACGACGATCTAGAGATCCACGTGTCCGATCGCGGTCCGGGCTTCCCACCCGAGTTCCTCGACCGCGCCTTCGAGCGCTTTAGCCGCGCCGACCCAGCTCGCGGCGGGGACGGCACCGGCCTTGGCCTCGCGATAGTCGAGGCGATCGCCCGCGCGCATCGCGGCAGCGCGCACGCCGCCAACCGGGATGACAGCGGCGCGGACGTCTGGATCGAGCTTCCCCGCTGACCTTTCACAGGCCATGGTGGCTGCGCGGCTCCCGCCACATCGGCCACAGGCGGGGGCCGCGCGGCAGCCTTCTTTCGGACGTGACCCGAAAGCCGTGTCGCGCGTAGAAGTCCAGGTTCTGTTCCTTCGAGGACTCCAGGTACACGCCGACGCCGTCGCGATCGCACTCCGCGAGGGTCGGTTCCATCATCGCCGAGCCAAGACCGTGGCCCTGGGCCGCGGGATCGGTCCCGAGGATCGCCAGATACCAGTGAGGCGGCTCGGTGGGATGGACCTTCTCGGCGCCGAGCATGCCGGTCACGACCATCGGCATCCGCAGCGCGAGCCTGGGATGGAGCAGGCAGCTGGCGTAGGCGATGTCCTGCCGGGTCGTCGTGCGCCAGTGCTCCGGCGCAGCCCAGACGGCAACGCTACGCAGTGCGTCATCGGTCCAGATCTCTCCACGCGGATGGATGTCGCGAAGGCGCATCCCGAAGAGGCGCTCCAGGACGCGCGGGCGCAGACGATCGGGCTGGCAGGCCCACGCCGCCACGGGATCCTCGTGGAAGGCGCGGGCGAGCATCCCTGCAAGCTCGGATAACTCGGCGGCCTCGGCCCGCCGCGGCGCGGCGGCGACCGGCTCAGCCATTCGGCAGGGAGGAGCCGGCGAAGAAGAAGAACCACACCTCGAAAGCCAGGACTCCGGCGACAACGCAGACCACGACCGTGCGCTCGATCGCGCTGATCCCGTACTTCTGCCGGACGTCGTGTTCGCGCTCGTCGCGCATGCTGCGCAGCCACGGAGAAGTGTGCCGCGCCGCCGCCGGCCGGCCGGAGAGGTCGTCGTACCGGGCGTTCAGCCACGTGAGTGCCCAGGCAAGCAGGAAGACCATCGCCGCGAGCACGGCCACGACGGAGAAGACCGCGGTCATGCTCAGGTTGTTCAGGTTGCCCTGCACCTTGGAGCCCACCCAGACCGCGAACAGCGGCGCGCCAGTCCACAGGTTGATGGAGCAGAGCGCCGATGCGGCGACGAGACCGATCTTCTTCAGCGCCATCTGGAACTGAGCCTACCCGCGGCCGAAAAGGCGAGAGAAGAGGCCCGGACTGGCCGGCTCGTACTCCTCTCGCAGCGGCAGCCGTCCCTGCTTGCGGGCGGTCATCACGCAGGCGGAGTGTGCGTGGCGGCGACGCGAGCTATCCCCCTCCGGCGTGACCAGCATGTGCTCGCTGAGAGCGGGGAGCAGGTCGCCGCAGAGCGGGCAACGGTAGGTAGCGGGCTTGCGGTTGGCCGCCGGCCGCACGGCGTACCAGCGCGCCTTGCGGAAATCGTCTCGGCTCACTTGAGGAGCTCGGCGATCGTGATGTCCCCGAGCCACCGCTCGTATTCCTCCGGCGTCCAGCCCCTCTCCTCCAGGAGCAGCAGGTAGGTGCGGGGATGGTTGAGCGTCCAGAGGATGTCGGTGGCACGGTCGACGCCGAGGCCCTTCTTCAGCGCGTTTCGCCGGTGGAGCGCCTTCACGACGTCGCGCTGGTTGTCGTAGAACTGCGACCAGATTCGCTTCGAGAGGGCATCGATCTCGGGATCGGCCGCGGCGGCGGTGAGGATCACCTCGCCGAGTGGGGCTATCCGCGTCTTGACCTGCCGTGAGTTCCGGGCGTTGAGCCGCAGCGACTTGACCGGATCCGGTTCCTCGAGCACCTCGAGGAACCAGCTCTGGTCGCCGACAGGGACGTCCTCACGGCCGCCGCGCAGGTTGCGATGCCAGAGCGCGCGCAGCAGCCCGCTCTTGGTCTCGAAGCCGAGGTAGACGGTCTTCAGCGCCACCCCCGCCTCCTTCGCGATGGCGGCCATCGAGGTGGTCACATAGCCGTCTCTGATGAAGAGCCGTTCGGCCGCGTCCAGGATCGTCTTGCGCGTCGCCTCGGCCTGCTCCCTGCGGCGAGGCGAGTTGTACGCGCGCGTCTTCCGGCTCTTCTCTGCGGCCTTCGCCATCTTTCGCTAGTCTAGCGATGAATTCATTACTCTAACCAAGTATCTAATTGCAGTGAGAACACAAGGAGATTTGATCGTGGAGAGCGGACAACAGACACAGAACGCGCCTGCCGGAGACGTCGATGAGCTCCGGGCCGGCCTGCACACGATGTGGGGCGCCGTGGCCCCGGGCTGGGACCACAACGCGGACTTCGTCGACAGCCGAACCGAGGGGCTTACCCGGACGATGCTCGAGGCCGCGGCGCTGAACCCCGGCGATCGGGTGCTCGAGCTCGCCTGCGGGCCGGGCGGCCTCGGCATCGCAGCGGCGGAGCGGGTCGGGGCCGAGGGCGAGGTCGTTCTTTCGGATATCGCCCCGCAGATGACGGCGATTGCCGATAGGAGGGCTGAGGCCCGTCGGCTCGGCAACGTGAGCACCATCGAGCTCGATGTCGAGGAAATCGATCAGCCGGACGACAGCTACGACGTCGTCCTCTGCCGCGAGGGGATCATGCTGGTGCCCGATCACCAAGGGGCAGCGGCCGAGATCCGGCGCGTGATGCGTCCGGGTGGGCGTGCCGTCGTCTCGGTCTGGGGCCCGCGCGAGCAGAACCCGTGGCTGGGCGCGATGCTGGACGCCGTCGGGGCTCAGCTCGGCGGGACGTTCCCACCGCCGGGCGTGCCTGGCCCGTTTGCGCTCGACAGCCGCGACAAGCTCCTGGGGGTGCTCTCGGGGGCCGGGTTCGATGACATCGAGATCGCCGAGGTGGACATGCCCTGGACGGGTGAGTCCTTCGATCAGTGGTGGCTGGTGACCTCTGCCCTTGCAGGCCCGCTTGCGAAGGTGTTCGAGGCGCAGCCGCCCGACGCGATCGATGCGATTCGTGCGCATGCGCAGGCGGCGCTGAGCGAATACGTGACCGGCGCCGGGCTGGAGATCCCGGGGACGACCCTGGTCGGGACCGCTCGGCGCGACTAGCGCCCGGGAAAGAGAATGGCCGCCAGCCCCGCCAGGGTGAGGGATCGGAGGGCGGGACTGACGGCCACGTCTCGAAGTACGGCGCGTGCCCGCGCCGGGATTGGCCTCTGTCGAGTGACGCCGCCTACGGGCAGCGCAGGAGCGTGTTGCGGCCCGGACCGCCCTTGCACTTGTCGCGGCCCTTGCCGCCGTTCAGCAGGTCGTCGCCCTGGCCGCCGAGCAGCCGGTCGCGGCCGTTCTTGCCCTTGAGCGTGTCACCGCCGTCGCCTCCGATCAGCCTGTCGGGCCCGCCACCGCCGTTGACGAAGTCCTTGCCGGATCCGCCATCGACGAGGTCGATGCCGCCATCGGTGCAGACGAGGTCGTTGCCGCCGTTGGCGAAGACCTGATCGTTGCCAGGGCCGGAGACGATCACGTCGGAGTGCGAGGTCCCCTGAAGGACGTCGTCACCCGGCGTGCCCACGATGGTCGGGGTCGCGCAGCTGGGATGACCCTTCGGCTTCTTCGGCTTGGGCGTGGTCGGCTTCTTGTTGATCACGGTCGTCTCGGTGTCGAGGTTGTTGGTGGCGTTGGTGTCGCCTGAGCTGGTCAGCGAAGCGGTGTTGGAGGCGGTGCCGCTCCTCGTAGCCCTGACCGGGATCGTCACGCTCGCCGAGGCGGCGGCGTTGACCTGGCCGAGATCACAGGTGATCTTGCTGCTCGACTTCTGACAGGTTCCGGCCGATGGGGTGGAGGAGACGTAGGTCACCTGGGAGGGGAGGTTGTCCGTGGTGATCACGTCACCGGCGTCGTTCGCGCCCTCGTTCTTGACCGTGATCACGTAGCCGAAGGTGTCGCCCACCGTGACCGGGTCGGCCGTGTCGGCCTTGGTCAGGGAGAGGTCCGTGGAGCCGACCGCGGCGCCGGCACTGCCGGCTCCGCCGATCAGGCTGATCATCAGGTACACCAAGGCGCCCGCTATCGCGATCCCGGCTGTACTGCGCACCCACACTCCCTGCATGACCAATCCTTTCCCTGACTATGACGTTCTCTAACGCCAGCGCCGGGGAGCGCCGCAGGGTTACGGGGCCGCGGACGGATCGACGAAGACGTCCATCGTCGTGATCTTGCCGTTGGTGATGGTCATGGCGTTCACAGCACGGCGCTTGCCGTCGATCACGACCACGGCGCCCATGTTTCCGTTGATGATCGCCGGGCGCCCATAGGGGGCGAAGCGGCCGCCGGCGGACATGGCACGCTTGGCCACGTTCTCGGCGCCGACCGCGGTCGGTGCCCAGCGCCGGTCGCCCGAGGCCGTGTGGATCCGCTGAACGACATTCGGATCGAGAACCTCGAGCAGGGCCTCGAAGTCACCGGCCCGCGCCGCCGCCAGGAAGGCGTCAACCACCTGGCGCTGTTCATCAAGGTCGGGATCGGGCGGGGGCACCGAGCCGCGAACCCGCTTGCGGGCCCGGCTCGCCAGCTGACGCGCCGCATCCGCCGACCGCCCCGAGATGTCGGCTATCTCGCCGAACGGGACGCCGAACATGTCGTGGAGGACGAAGGCCACGCGCTCAGCGGGGGAGAGGGTCTCGAGGACGACCATCATCGCGAGACCGACCGAGTCCGCCAGCTCCACCTCCTCGGCCGGATTGTCCTCGGTGAGCTCGGTCACGATCGGCTCGATGTGCTCCTCGCCGTTGGGCGCTTCGCGTCGCGCCTTGCGCGAACGCAGCATGTCGAGGCAGACCCGGCCGACGACGGTCGTCAGCCAGGCCCTCAGGTTCTCGACCTGATCCGAATCCGTTCGGCTGAGGCGAAGCCACGCCTCCTGGACCGCATCATCCGCCTCGCCCGTCGAGCCAAGCATCCGGTAGGCGACCGATTGCAGGTGGTGCCGGTGCCCTTCGAACTCCTGGGCCAGAAGTGTGTCGTTGCTCACTTTCCGTCACGTCCTCTCATTCGGGTCCGTCATAGCACTGACGAACGAAACGCGGCCGATGTGACGGCCGAAGGAGGCTTGAAATGGCTCGGAAATGGTGGACCCTGCTCGCTGTCACGGTGGCGACTTTCATGTTGCTGCTCGACATCACAGTCGTCAACGTGGCGCTGCCGTCGATTCGCGACGACCTTGGCGCCAGCTTCACCGATCTTCAGTGGGTGGTCGACGCCTACGCGCTGACCCTCGCCGCCCTCGTCCTGACCGCCGGCTCGCTGGCCGATCGCCTCGGGCGGCGGCGGGTGTTCATGGTGGGGCTCGGGATCTTCTCGCTCGCGTCGTTGCTCTGCGGGCTTTCGCCCGACCCGACGTTCCTGAACCTGTCGCGGGCTCTGCAGGGAGTGGGAGGGGCGATCATGTTCGCCGTCTCGCTGGCCCTCGTCGCCCAGGAGTTCCCGCCCGGGCGCGAGCGCGGCACGGCGATGGGGATCTACGGCGCCTCGATCGGCGTCGCCGTCGCGGTCGGACCGCTCGTTGGCGGAGCGCTCACCGACGGGCTCGGCTGGCAGTCGATCTTCTATCTCAACGTGCCGATCGGCCTGGCGGCGATCGCCGTGACCTATCTGAAGCTGCGCGAGAGCCGCGATCCGAACGCGACCCGGATCGACTGGCCCGGCGTCGCCACCTTCAGCGCGGCTCTGTTCGTGCTGGTGCTCGCGCTTGTCCGCGGCAACGATGAAGGATGGGGCAGCACGCTGATCGTCTCGCTGTTCGCTGCGGGGGCGGTCCTGATGAGCGGGTTCGTCGCCATCGAGAGCCGGGTGAGCGAGCCGATGCTCCCGCTGGGGCTCTTCAAGCGTCCGTCGTTCACGGGAGTCCAGTTGGCGGCGTTCGCCGTCTCGGCGTCGGCCTTCGCGCTATTCCTGTACCTGACGCTCTACCTGCAGAACTACCTCGGCTACACGCCGCTTCAGGCCGGGCTCCGCTACCTGCCGGTCACCGTGGTGAGCTTCTTCGCCGCGCCGATCTCGGGAGCGCTGCTGTCCCGCGTGCCTGCGCGGCTCTTGATGAGCGGCAGCCTCGCGGTGGCGGGTGTGGGCCTCCTCCTGATGTCGGGTGTCAGCGCCGGGTCGGAGTGGACGACCCTGCTCGGCGGCTTCCTCGTCCTCGGCGCGGGGGTCGGCTTCCTCAACCCCGTGATCGCCGATGTGGCGCTCAGCGTGGTCCCGAAGGAGCGCAGCGGCATGGCGGCGGGCATCAACGACACGTTCCGCCAGGTCGGCGTCGCGGTTGGCGTTGCCGTCTGGGGGGCGATCTTCATCGGTCGCGGAGCGGACAAGTTCCGCGAGCTGACGGCCGGGACGCCCCTCGCTTCCGGCGACCACCCACGGCAGTTCGTCGAGGCGGCGTCGTCCGGCAGCCTGCACCAGGCGGTGGCCTCGGTCCCGCCCGGGAGCCGGGGGCCGGCCGTCCACGCGGCGCGGGAGGGATTCCTCGCCGGCTTCAACGACGTGCTGACGCTGGGGGGCTTGCTGTGCCTCGCCGGTGCGGTGCTGGCGCTTTGGCTGGTCCGCGAGCGCGAGATCGAGCGGGAGCCGCTCGAGGCGCCTGGTCAGGTGGCCATCGCGGGCGCCGCCGACTAGGTCCGTGGGCCAGAAATGAGGCGGGCCCCTTGCGGGGCCCGCCTCCTACGTCGGAACTGTGAGCCTGGAGCCGCCGCCTAGAAGGCGCCGCTCCCGTTCGGGGTGCCGAGGCCCGTCGGCCCGTCGTAGCCGGCGCCCGAGGTGCACAGATATGCCGGAGTGCAGCTGCCGTTGTTCCCCGACGTCACGTCGAACAGCGACGAGGTGTGGCTGTAGGGGAACGAGCCGTAGTTCACGGACGAGCCGTTGCCGGCCAGGCCGTAGACACCGGCGACGATCGGCGACGACGCGCTGGTGCCGCCGACGACGCCCCAACCGCTGAAGCACTGGCCCAGGATCTGGCCAACGAAGTTGCAGTTGCTGTCGTAGACGGCGACGCCGGTGTTCGGATCGGCGACAGCGGAGACATCCGCGACCGTCCTCTTCGCGCAGCCGGAGTCGGTCTGCCAGGCGGGCTTCGCCTCGTAGGCTGAGCAGCCACTGCCCGATCCGCTCCAGGCGGTCTCGGTCCAGCCGCGCGTGTTGGAGGCGTAGCTGAGCGTCGTGCCGCCGACCGCGGTCACGTACCGCGACGCGGCCGGGTACTCGACGCCATAGCCGCTGTCGCCGGAGGACACAGTGATCGCCACGCCCGGGTGGTTGAAGTGGGCGTCGTCGGCGGTCTCGGTGCTCGCCTCGCTGCCGCCGTAGCTGTTGGAAATCACGCTGGCGCCGAGCCGGGCCGCCGTGTCCTCGGCCGCGTAGAGGCTGGCGTTCTGGTTGTTGGTCGCCTCCACCAGGAGGATCTTGCAGCCGGGGCAGACGGCCGAGGCCATCTCCAGATCGAGCTGGGTCTCGAGCGCCCATCCCTGGTTGTTCGACGGGTAGCTGCCCTGCGTGCCGCTCTGGTTGACCTTCTTGAAGCAGCCGTTGGCGGTGGTGCAGGCCGGCAGGCCGTAGTTGGACCGGTAGGTGCCCATGTCGGCCTCGGCGGTGGTGTCGCCGTAGGCGTCGACGATCGCGATCGTCTGGCCGGAGCCGCCGCTCGAGGGCAGGGCGTAGGCGCTGCGCAGGTCGGCCGGGCCGTAGCCGGAGGTCGGCGCCGCGGCGGCCTTGGGCTCGCCTTTGAGGTTGGCGATCAGATTGAGGTTGCAGTGCGAGTGGTTCGCGCGCAGATCGAGGGCGCAGGCGCCCGGGATCACGCTGGTGTTGGGCAGTGAGGCGCCCGACGCGCCGCCGGTGGCGACGAGAGTCAGGGCAAGCGACGAGGCGATGACCGCCCCGGCGATGGTCAGGTGGCGAAGACGCATGTGCACGTACCTCTCTTTGCGGCGGCGATGGGCCGCCGATCGCAGTTCCCGTTTCCGCGATCCGCAGTCCCCCTGCGTCTCGCTACCCGGAAGTAAGTATCACAACCGACGGGACGGCGCTGCGCCTATCAGTGAACTAGCGGACCCTCGTGAAGACCAGGTCGAAATCCGTCTCCCAATTGGTGCCGTCCTTCGCGGCCTCCCAGCGACCTTCGATCGTGTTGCCGTCTTCGCTGATCTTGGCGGTGAAGCGTTGCGAGAACGGCTCGCCGTCGCGCCAGAACTTCAACTCGCCGCCGCCGATGCTCATCTCGTAGACGCGGCAGACGTTCCGGTCGTCCGTGTAGAGCTGGAAATAGCGGCCCGAGGCCGCGTCGCAGCCCATCACGCAGACTGCGTCTGGAGCCTCCGGCATCTCAACGGTCGAGCGTTCGACCAGGAGTCGCTTGTCGTCGTCGAGCCACTCGTAGGTGATGGTCGCCCCGCCCGGCCAGGGCTCGCCGCCCGGCGGGGTCGCCTCAACGTTCCAGGTCCCGACCAGGACCTCGAACTCCTTCAGTGCCTGCTCTGCCGTTGGCTGGTCGATGATCGCTTCCTCCGTCGTTCAGGCCGCGGCCGGCTGACGCTGCGCGGCTTCGAGCATCTGCGGGTCATGTGAGCAGAAGAGCGTCACCTCGTCGCCGTGGTCGCGCTGGAGCTCCTGCAACCGCTCCAGGTTTCGGTGGCGGGCCTTGCCGTCGGCCTGGTTGATCGTCTGGAAGAAGCGCAGGCCCAACGGACATCGCCGCGGTGTCTCGATCTCGCCGGCGAAGAAGAACGCGTCACCGCAGTGGAGCAGCCAGCCGTCCTCGGTGTTGATCGCCACGCCGCAATGACCGGTCGTGTGCCCGGGCAGCGGGATCATCGCGATCTCGGCGTCGAGATGGGGGAGGAGGCGGATGCTCTCGAAGCCGAACCAGCTGTCGCCGCCCGCGCCGTGTTCGACCCAGATGGGGCTCGGGCCCCACTGCTCGCTGTTGTAGCGCGTGCGCTCCGTCAATGACGGCGACCTCGCTGCGGCCAGCTCGGCGGCGAAGACGTGGATCTGGGCGTCCGGGAAGTCGCCGATGCCGCCCGCGTGGTCCAGGTCGAGATGGGTGGTGACGATGTGGCGGACGTCCGCGGGGTCGTGGCCGAGCGCCTCGATCTGCCGGATCGCCGACTCGCTCTCCTCGCAGGCCGGTGCCACCAGCGCGCGGAAAGGCTGGCCGAGGCGCTTGGGGTTGGAGCAGTCGCCGAGGCCGAACCCGGTGTCGACGAGGATCAGCTCGCCGCCGGTCTCGATCAGCAGACAGTGGGCGACGATGTTCGTCGTCTCCAGCAGCCCGCCGTGGCCGGCGAGGAGACGCGCTCCCCTCGGGCACATGGTTCCGCAGTTGAGGTGCTCGACCTCGATGGCGCGGAGACTATTTCAGGCGATGCCATTGAGGGTCCGCTTAGGGCGTCCGGGATACTGCGCTCGTGGAGAAGGGACTCTTCGTCGATCCGGAGTGGGTGGCGAGTCATCTCGACGATCCGGCCGTCCGCATCATCGAGGTGGACGTGAGCAACGCCAACTACGACCAGGGGCACATCCCGGGCGCGGTCCTCTGGGACGCCTACAAGGATCTGCGCCACCCCGACTTCACGCCAATCGACGCAGAGGAGTTGACGGAGTTACTGGAGCGCTCCGGCGTCACGGCGGACTCCAACGTCGTCTTCTATGGCTATGCCCCTCACCTCGGGCACTGGTTGCTTGACCGGCACGGGCATGAGGGAATCCTGGTGATGGACGGCGGCCGCGAGGCGTGGGAGGAGGCCGGCGGCGAATGGGACACCGACCCGCCCGACCCGGAACCTGCCGAATACCGGGCGGGGGACGTCAACCCCGACCTGATCGTGACTCGGGAGGAGTTCGAAGAGGCGATCGGGGACGACGATTCGACCGTGATCCTTGACGTCCGTTCGCCAGAGGAGTTCGCGGGCGACCGGTTCTGGCCATCCGGGGCCACCGAGGACGTGGGCCGAGCGGGACATGTGCCCGGCGCCGTTCACGTGCCCGTCGATGTCATCCGCGACCAGGGAGACGGGGTGCCGGATCCCGAGGAGATCCGGCGCGTCTACGCAGCGGCCGGGGTCGTTCCGGAGCGGCGGATCATCACCTACTGCACGATCGGCAATCGCGCCTCGCAGGTGGCGTTTGTGCTCCGCCACCAGCTCGGCTACCCGAACGTCGCGATCTACTACGGGTCATGGGCCGAGTGGGGTCATCAGCCCGACACTGCCGTTGAGAGCTGAGCCGCTTGGGGGATACTGCCCGGCATGCCCGAGGAGCACGAGCCCGCGGCCAGGCAGATCGTCGATTCGAGCCTCTACATGGTCCTGGCGACCGCCGACCTGAGCGGCCAACCGTGGGCCACGCCCGTTTACTTCGCCCACCGCGACTACCGCGAGTTCTTCTGGGTCTCCCAGCCGGACGCCACCCATTCGGTCAACCTCCGCGACCGCCGCGAGGTGGGAATCGTGATCTTCGATTCCACTCAGCCGGTCGGTACCGGCCAGGGGGTCTACGTCGGTGGGGTTGCTCAGGAGCTCCCGGCCCACGAGACCGCGGAAGGCCTGGAGGTCTTCTCCCGGCGAAGCGTCGAGCATGGCGGCGAGGAGTGGACCGACGAGGACGTGCGCCCGCCGGCCCGCCATCGCCTTTTCCGGGCGACCGCCGAGGCGGTGTACGTGCTCGACGAGCACGACCACCGCGTCGAGGTTCGCCTGTAATCCCGCCCATTCACCGCTTGGAGGCGGCCCGTGGCAATCCATAAGAAGCGGTAGTGGCGTAGTACTCGACCCATGCACCCCGACCTCGATGAATGGCTTCCCGACCCACAGGTACGCACCTGCCACCGCCTCTCCGCGGAGGCCGACGCCGATCGACTGTGGCACGCGGCGGAGACGGTCCGGCTCCGCGACGCACCCACCCTTGGGCGTGCGGTGCGCTGGCGGATCCCCGGCACCTCGTCGGATCTCTTGTTCCGGGATCTGTTCCGGCAGTACCCGTTCACCGTGATCGACGAGGGGGCGCGTTGGTCGGTTTCCGGCATGTGCGGGCGAATCTGGACGCTTCGCCGGGACTACCCTCGGATCGAAGGTGCGGACGACTTCCTGGCCTGGGACCAGCGCGGCACCGTCAGGGTGCTTTTGGCTCACTGGATCGAGCCGGAGGGGTCAGATCAAAACGCCCTGGTGAGCGAGGCGCGGATCAAGCCGGTCAATGGCCAGGCCGGCCTCCGCCTTCGGGCGCTGTGGGCGGTCGTCGGACATCTCGACCGCCTCATCGGCGGTGAGGTTCTGCGCGTCGCAGTCCGCCGCGCCGCGCTCACAGCTTCTTCTTCAGCTTCACCTTGATCGATTGGGTGCTGGGGCCACCGCCGGTCGGGGTGTAGGTGACCGCGACGGGGCAAGCTGGCCGAGCGTCACTGAGGCCGCGGCCACTCCTCCGCTGATAATCAGCGCAAGCGCGGTGAGTACAACTGCGAAACCACTCCTCCCAGCAACTCATTGCGGCGACTCTCTCAAAGGTCTCAGCGGCGCTTGGGTCCACTGCTTTCGATGCGAAGCGGTGCTCTCTAGCCACACCGCCGTGGGGGAAAGAGGACCGAGCTAGTGAGTCACGCTGACGAGCTGGATCTGCTCGTGGTTGCCGCTCACCGTCTGCTCCTTGACATCACCGAGGCCGGCGACGTAGTACTTGCGCTCGGCGACGCCTGGGTCGAGCTTGGGGGCCGTCTCCTCGGTGAGCAGCGTCTGTTGAAAGGAACCAACGGGCACGGTCAGGGCCCCGCCGCTCCCCAAGATCTGGGCCTGGTCCTCCGCATGCTGGGGGTAGTACTCCTGTCGATATGAGCCGTCCGGCTGCGGGTTGCCCGGCATGATGATCCCCGGCTGGGCGCCGTTGACCCCGGCCTCCCATGAGTCGTCCGCCTTTACAAACTTTCCGTTCTGGAGCTCGCGCGTGTCCTCGCCCATGTACCAGACGTTTCCGTACTTGTCCTGGGCGTACCAGTCGAAGGTCCTCTCGATCTGCTTCCCGCCCGAGGACACGATGTCGCTGACGACCGTGCTCTTCACGCCCAGAATCTCCTTCGCCTGGCGGGTCACCACCATGTCGTCGCTCTGCGGTGTCTTCCCGTCCTCGGCCACGCCCCGGTAGTGAAAGGCGGTTCCTGGCTTCAGGGGGAAGTAGCGGTTGTCGACCAGGTCGACGAAGCTCGCCGGGTCGATCTTTGGCGAGTAGCTGTCGCTGACCGGCGCCAGGCTGGAGGCCGAGCCCGTTGAGCTCGCCGCCGTTGCCGCCGCCGAGGTCGACGACGAGCTTCCTCCGCCCGCGGAGCCACAGCCGGCCGTGGACGCCGCGAGCAGTCCGGCCAGGGCTGTCGTGACCAATACCGTCGCCGTGGGCCGCTTCACGTGTTCCGTCTTACGGGAGGCGGATGAATGGACGATGAAAGTGGGGCTTCAACCGGCTCGACACAGCCTCCTCCTACGGGCAAGCAGTAGTACTTGGGCTTCACTCCGCTTGGTTCGCTTTGCGCTAGGAGGAACTTTTTCGGCGGTCGCGGATCGAGAAGAAGATCCAGCCGCCGAAGATCAGCAGGATCAGAGCGCCGCTCCCGCGGGGGAGGTCAAACACGACCCCGGCGGCGATCACCGCGATAGACGAAAAGCGGCGCTTTGCATAGAAAGCAGCGCTTTTCGCACCGGTTCAGCTCCTAAGCCACTGTCCCAAGCGCTACTCCGAAAGCCCGGCGGCCTCGAGGGCTTCCGCTTCGGTGTCACAGACCGTCCACCAGACGCACTTCGCGTCCCGCCACCGGCAGACGTGGAAGGCATTGTCTTGAAGAGGAAGCTCGCTCCCCCCGCCGTGGCCAACGGCACGTATAGGAGTCAGGAGAAGACGTCTGTTCATGGCGTCGATCGCACGATAGGCCTGCTCGACGTTCTCCTCCGACATCGCCCACGCAGTATCTCGCTGGGGTGCTGCTTTTCGTCCAAAGCGGCTATTCCGACAGCCCGACGGCTTCGAGGGCAGCCGCCTGGTCAGGGAGCCGGTACTCATCGCGCACCAACCTCCATCCGCGCTCGGACCGCTTCGAATCCGTCTGGGCCTGCTGGTTCCCCTGAACGGCGATCCGCACTGGGTGTGGCCTCGGGCTGGGGTCCAGCTGGTGTCCGACTTGAACGCTCATCTTGCTTCTCGAGGTCACAGACGCAAAGGCCGCCAAGAAATTCCCAGTGCAAGACGAGCGCGAACCTGTTGGCCGGTCTAGGCGGCTAGAGCAGCAAAGCCCTGCTTTTCGTCCAAAGCGCCTACACCGACAGCCCGGCGGCTTCGAGGGCCTCCTGCGCTTCCTGATAGATCGGCGCTGCCGTCACCTGGCGTGGCGGTCCCTCGCCACCGGCCCGCCCGTGGCGAGCACGCGTTCGAGCGTGTCGAGAGCGAACGAGACATCGTCCGAACTGTTAAAGAAGTGAATCGAGAACCTCGTCGATCCGAAGCGCGGGGAGACAATCACTCCCGATTGATTCATCCACGCAGCCACCTGCTCGCCATCGCGCTCGGGGAAACGTGCGGTGACGATGCCACTTCGCCGCTCGTCCTCGTGTGGCGTGATCACCTCGGCTCCCAGGTGTTCGAGCCCCTCGGTGAGCGTCGAAGTCAGTTTCAGGTTGTGCTCGAGGATCCGATCGGCGCCGATCACCGAGATCTGCCTGATCGCGGCCGCCAGCGCAACGCCGGCGGAGTAGGACATGGTCGCGTACTCGAGTCGCTCGACCACCGACGAGGCCAGCCTGAGCGAAGAGGCGTGCAGTGACCAGGGGTCGACGGCACTCTTCCATCCGACGAAGGGAGGGTCGAGCCGCTCGAGCAGCCGCTCGCCGACGTAGCAGAGCGCCGCGCCGAAGGGCCCGCAGAGCCACTTGTAGCCCGCGCAGAGCAGCGCGTCGATTCTCAGGCTGGAGAGATCAATCGGAACCGCCCCCAGCGACTGCGAGGCATCGACGATCAGCAGGGCGCCGTTGGTCTCGGCCAACTGCGAGAGCTCCTCGAGCTGGTAGCGAAAGCCGGTCGAGTACTGGACGTGGCTGACGCTGATTGCTGCGGTTCGCTGGTCGACGGCCTCAGCGAGCCCCTCGAACGAGAGCTTGGCCGGGTCCCCGGCGGCTGAAACCAGGCGGACCTCCGCCCCGGTGTCTCGCGCGACCCTCATCCAGGGATAGGTGACGGTGGGGAACTCGAGGTCTATTGAGACCACATTGCTGCCGCTCTCTGGACGCAGCGACCAGGCGATCTGCGAGAGCGCCTCAGTGACGCTTGTCGTCACCGCGACCTGTTCGGCCGGTGCGCCGAGCAGCGCGGCGCCCTCGCGGCGCGCCTGCTCGAGGACGCCCACCTCGGTCGGCTCATCGAACCAAGTGGTGCCATACAGGCCGAGCTGGCGCTGGAACTTCTCCTCCTCGGCCAGGGCGCTCCGCGACATTAGACCGATCGAGGCCGTGTTCATGTAACAGATGTCGTCGAGTGAGGGGAATTCGCCCGCGGGGGCCAGCGAGGCGTCGAGCGCGGGCCCGCTCAAGTGGACTTTCCCGAGGTTGCGGACGCTCCTAGCAACTCCAGCAGCACACCCTGCGAGTCGTTCCCCCACACGATGATCTCTACGTTCTCCTCTGACATCGCCTACTCCGACAGCCCAGCGGCTTCGAGGGCTTCTGTCCTGTGTCCATAGTCCTTCAGGTGAACGATCCGCCCCTCTCGAACTCTCACCAGGATCGCGAAGGGCACCTCGTACTCGATCTCGGTTCCGCCTTCCCCTCCATGGATGCGGAAGGTCCCGAATGCCAGGACCCGATCACCGAGATCGCGGAAATCTCGTTGATCGCTCCGGACCACTGCCGGAGGTTCGAAAGCGTCGGCAAAGAACTCCCTGACCCCGTGGTGCCCTCGATAGTTGCCCTCCACCAGCGCCAGATGGGGCTCGAACTCGACCTCCGGATCCATGAACTGAAGGAAGCGCTCAACGTCGGCCGCTTCGAACGCGTCGAGCGCGTCGCGCACAATCTCGACGTTCTCCTCCGACATCGCCTACTCCGACAGTCCGGCGGCTTCGAGGGCCTCGTCCCACGTTCGGAAGCCCTTGATTTGAACGATCTTGCCGCCGTCTATCGCGATGCGGACCGCGAACTCCTGGTCGAGCTCAAGGTGGCTGGCGCCGCCCTCCAGTTGGGCTCGTCCCAGCCACAGGACCGAGTCACCGAGATCGCGAGTCTCGTGCTCCGTGAGCTGAAATACCTCCCAGGTCTCCCATGTCGCAGCAAACCCGCCCGAGACCTCGTCGCGGCCGCGGTAGACGGCGCGTTCCACCGCGGCGGGACCGATAGGCGTCCACTCGATCTCGAGACCGAATCTCTCCGTCATTGCGGCAAGGTCCCGGCGGTTGAAGGCTTGAATCAACTGTCTCGCCGCTTCGACGTTCTCCTCCGACATCGCCTACTCCGACAGCCCGGCGGCTTCGAGGGCCTTCCGTCTGCTGCCGTGCTGCTCGATCCGGGTGAACTTCCCATCACGCAGCCAGTAGGCCCAGGCCTCCTCGACTTCCAGTTCCACCCCGGTCTGACTAAGCAGTTCGAACCGAACCACCGCCACCACGACGTTGTCACCCTCGATCAACTCGATGATGTGGGCGGCGGTCTTCGCCCAGGCCTCCGCGAAGCTGGCGACCGCGGCAGCCATACCCCGGTGACCGCTGAAGGTCTCCGGACCACCGACATCGCCACGGGTCGTGAACGTGACCTCGGCCTCATACAGCTCAAGCGGCCCGGCCTCGCCGGTCTCGTTGAAGTAGTCGAACACCCGCCGCACGACCTCCACGTTCTCCTCCGACATCGCCCACGCAGTATCTCGCGGCGGGGGATTGTCGTCTTCGCTAACCCAAGCTCACGCCTGCTGGCTGGGCTGGTGGCCGCTTCGGACCATGCTCCAGACCATCATCCCGCAGGTCACGGCGCATCCGGCCGCGGGGATGAACGCCCAAGCGCCGGCCCCAACGACTACGAGAAGGACCGTGAGCGCCCCGAAGGCTCCACAAAGCCACATATGCGAGTGCTTCATCGCTTCTCCTTCCAGGATCTGCAGACGAGGCTAGGTCCCGCCTGCAGCGTCCGCATCGGTAGCGCCCACCGGTTCCGCATCGGTAGCGCCCACCTGTCTTTGTCGAAGAATGCAGACGGGGGAGGGTTGAGCATGGAGCGGTCACCCCCGAACAACCGCCGATTCAGTCGCCGCGAAAAAACTCCTCCCCACAGACAGGAGGCGTGCGAGTGGACCGTGAGGAGATGGTCCGGATTCTCGAGGAGATCATCCGCGACCCGGACACGAATGCGACCGCCCGCTGCACGGCGATCCGAACCCTGCGGGAGATCGAGCCCGAGCCGCCGGCAGCCGGTGCGCTCGTCGCCCTGGGATGAATTTAGGCCGCGGCGCGGCGACCGTGCGCAGAACCCGTGATGAAGCGTCTACTCCGACAGCCCGGCGGCTTCGAGGGCCTGGTCGCGGTCGAAATACTCCGCGGCTCGAACAATCATCCCGTCCTTGAATGTGTAGACGAGCCACTGCCGCCAGTCCATGTCCATGCCGCTCGCCCTTGCACGCCCGGTGTACCGGACGGTGGCAAGCACCCTGTCGCCGGGCGCCTCGACGCATTCTTCAAGGTCGGCGCGAAGTCCGGGGAACGTCTCCATGTACCCCTCGATGTAGCGCCTCACGGCGACCCGTCCCCGGTGGGTGGCCGCGTCGGGGTCCTCAACGCTGGTCTGCCACTCGATTGTGAGCGCTTGAAGCTGCGAAACGGCCTCAAGGTCGCCCCGCTCGAAGGCGTCATACGCGGTCCGAATCACCTCGACGTTCTCCTCCGACATCGCCCACGCAGTATCTCGTGGGTGACGGGAAACCGCCGCTTTCCATGCAAAGCGGCAATCTGCGCCCGTGAAATCGTCCCGACGAACGCGCCTCTCGTCCCGGCCGCCTTCGGGGCGACTTAGGAAGCCGGAGTAAGCTAGTTGGGCTGGCGCTGCGGTCAGAACATTTTTCCTCGGTGCCTGCAACTTCGCTCGCTGGGTCATCCCTCTTCCCTTCCGTGCGACCCGCTATAGAGGGCACGAAAGGTCTGATGTCTTATGACCGCCAGCAAGCTGTCCCAACCAGCAGCACGACGGCGCGGCGAGTTGCATCACGCCGACGGTGACCGTCGCGTCGCACTAACGATCGAGGCACAACGCCATCTGAGCACCCCAGGCTTAGGCCGGGCCAGTCTCCCGTATCGAGAGGGGAGACGATGGCATGACCGAAACGACTCCCTAGCCCTCTGAGATCCTCCAGTCGGAGCGGCCACGTGCCCAGCAGCGCCTCTCGGCGTGGGCCGCCGCAGCTCGTAATCACAAGGACGCGAAGCGCGTGGTGACATTGCGGAGAGAGGCTCCTCCGGAGCCGACTGCCGCCGAGCGCGAGGTGGCTGATCTGCTGCCGATCGAGGCCGATCCCGAGGCGGCCAGAGCCGTCCTGGATCGAGTCCCCCTCTGGTTCCACACCTTCTCGCTCGAGCGCTCCGACCAGCTCTACACGCCCGGCGTCGCCCGCAACCACCGCTACCGGATCCCCGCCCTTCCCGAAGACTTCAGCGGCATGAGCGTGCTCGACGTTGGCACCTTTGACGGCTTCTACGCGTTCCTCGCCGAAGCCCGTGGCGCGCGGCGAGTCGTCGCGGTGGACAACGAGCAGTACAGGGCTTGGGTCCGGGCGCGCTGGGGTGTCGAGCTTGAGGGGGGCGAAGGGTTCACAGCGATCCGGGAGTTGCTCCACTCGACAGTCGAGTACCGTCGTCTCAACGCCTTCGATCTCGACCAGCTCGAGGAAACGTTCGACTTCATCCTCTGCTTCGGGATCCTGCACCGGGTCGACGACCCGATGGGACTGCTCAAGGTGCTTCGACGGTGCCTCTCGGCAGAAGGCCGGGTGCTTCTTGAGACCTACGGCTCAGCGGATCGGACGCTCGACGCCGTGGCGGCTATCCATGCCTACGAGGCAGGCGAGGTCTACGCTCGCGATGACTTCGTGTACTGGGGCTTCACCCCCGCAGGTTTGGACGCGATGGCCTGCCATGCGGACTTCGAGGGTTTCGAGTTGATCGACGCGCCGGTCATCGACGGTCATCCGCGCGTCATCGGAACGCTGCGCGGCCCCGCCATGCGTCGCCCCTAGATCGAATCGGAAGCCCCGATATGTTGCGCGCCGCGAAACTCGTCTTCCTGCGTAACGGGGAGGGGGGTGTCGCTTCGCGCGAGAAACGAGCGCCGGGTCGAAGACCGCTCCTTTCCATGCAAAGCAGCACCCCCATCTGAGGGCCCGATCTGCAGGATCGTCGGAAGCCGGCTGGTATAGACCGAGGCTCGCTTCACGCGGTCGCGCGGATCTGATCCTCGAGATCTTGCTCGGCAATCGCGATCTCCCGCATCCGGAACTTCTGGATCTTCCCGGTGATCGTCATTGGAAATTCACCGGTCACCTTCAGGTAGCGCGGGACCTTGAAGTGGGCGATTCGTCCGTGGCAGAACTCCTTGAGCGAATCGATCTCCAGTTCTGCCCCCTCCCGTAGGGTGACCCATGCCATCAGCTCCTCACCGAACCGGGCGTCAGGGACACCGATCACGGCGACGTCGACGATGTCCGGGTGTCCACGGAGAAACTCCTCGATCTCCCTCGGATAGATGTTCTCACCACCCCGGATGACCATCTCCTTGATGCGGCCGACGATGTTGAGGTAGCCGTCGTCGTCCATCACGGCGAGGTCACCGGTATGCATCCAGCCGGCGCCGTCGATGGCCTCGTCCGTGCGCTCCCGGTCGTCCCAGTAGCCGAGCATCACGGAGTAGCCGCGAGTCAGCAGTTCGCCGGGCTCGCCCCGTGGCACGGCGCGACCCGCATCGAGGTCGATCACCTTCACCTCGACATGGGGGGCGACCTGGCCGACCGTTCCGACCCGCTTCTCGAGGGGATCGTCGACGCTGGTCTGGGTGGACACGGGTGAGGTCTCGGTCATTCCGTAGCAGATGGTGACGTCCGTCATGTGCATGTCGTCGATGACGCGTGTCATGACGTCGACGGGGCAGGGAGCTCCGGCCATGATGCCCGTCCGAAGCGAAGTCAAGTCATAGTCCGCGAATCCCGGCTCGTTCAGCTCGGCGATGAACATCGTCGGCACTCCATAGAGGCTGGTGCACGCTTCAGCCGCGACGGTCTCCAGCACTGCGACGGGCTCGAACGCCGGGGCGGGGACGACCATGGTGGCCCCGTGCGAGGTACACCCCAAGTTGCCCATGACCATTCCGAAACAGTGGTAGAAGGGGACGGGAATGCAGACTCGGTCGGCCTCCGTGTAGCGGCAGGTCTCGGCGACCGAGAACGCGTTGTTCAGGATGTTGTGGTGGCTGAGCGTCGCGCCCTTGGGCAGCCCAGTGGTGCCGCTGGTGTACTGGATGTTGATCGGGTCATCGAAGTCGAGGCTCGCCATCCGATCGCGAAGGTCGCGCTCCGGGATCGCTTCGCCCGCGTGCAGCAGCTCCTCCCAGTCGCGAGAGCCGAGCAGCACGACGCGCTTGAGGTCGGGGAGATCCGACCGTACCTCCTCGATCATTGCCGCATAGTTCGAGCTCTTGAATGCGTCGGCTGAGATCAGCATGCGACAGCCGGACTGCCCGAGCGCGTGCTGCAGCTCCGAGGTGCGATACGCCGGGTTGATGTTGACCAGGATCGCGCCAACTTTTGCCGTGGCGAATTGGACGAGCACCCATTCCGCGCAGTTGGGGGCCCAGATCCCCACCCGGTCTCCGGCGCCGATGCCCGCCCCGAGCAAGCCTCCTGCCAAACGGTCCACCCGCTCGTTCAGATCCTCATAGGTCCAGCGCACCTTCTGGTGCCGTACGACCAGGGCCTCCCGCTCACCGTGCTCAGCGACCGTCCGTTCGAGGTTCTCCCCGATCGTCTCGCCTAGCAGCGGCCGGTCGGCCGCCCCTTGCGAGTAGGAGCGCTTCAAAGGGGTCTGTCTGCTGGACCTCTCCTTGGCCATCGCCGCTCTTGCTAAAGGTAGTCGGAACCGGGCGGATCGTGGTCATCGTGCTCAGCGGTCAATGGTGGCCATCTGCGCTACTTCGTGGCGCTCGCCGACGGCCGAGGTTAGGTTGTTCAGCCGTTCGATCTGCTCGGCGCTCAGCCCGAGCTGATCGGCGGCGGTGTTCTCCTCGACGCGCGATACGCGCTTGGTGCCGGGGATCGAGGGAGGTAGAGGCGGGCCGTAAGGCCGTCGGCGGCCTCGATTCGAGGCGAGCTGACGGTCCGGCGAAAGTATCGCTTTCCATGCAAAGCAGCGGTGCTGCTTTTCGTCCAAAGCGGACACTTGGCAATCCGATGCAGCGCAGGGCTTACATGCCGAGCTAGTGCCGCACCATCGTCCAGACCATGGCCATCATCGCCACGCAGCCGAGCGGCGCCAGGAACGCGAACGCCCCCGCTCCCGCCACCGCCAGGACTATGGCGAGAACCATCAGCCCTCCGCAAACCACATCATGTGTGATGCCTCATGATCGAATCCTCCGTTGCTCAAGACGCATGAGCCACCGCCTCAGTTGTTGAGACCTCACCGAGTGGCTCGGCCTCGTCCGTCTTGCGGCCCTCGAGGAGCTCCCGGGTCCGCGCAGTGTGTGCGCGGATCTCCTCGATCCCGCGCATCATCCGCTTGGGCGGAAAGTCCTCGGGCATCTGCTCGAACATCCGCTCGCAGCCAGCCATGCCGCGCTCATGCAGCTTCAGCTTCGGTATGACTGCGCGGGCAACCAGCACGCCGACGCCGGTGAGAGCCGCAGCCGTCACTATCCGTCTCATCGCTTCACCTCCTCATCGTTGGCGTCTCAGACACCGGTAGAACTACGCGTGGCCATGGGCTTGGAGCGCATCCCTCCCAGCCGGAGCATGCGCCGGTCACTCGGTATACGCGCGAGCCCCTCGCAGGGATTGGGCCCGGCGGCAGCACACAACTGGGCAACAACTTCGCAACGCGCCGCACATAGTGCGGAGCAGCAATCTCCTCCGACATCGCCCCGCAGTTGTATCTCGCCCAGAGTGCTGCTTTCCATGCAAAGCAGCGGTCTGAGAAAACACACCTCTAAGGCGTGTAGAGGGAGGCCCGCCTAGTCGGCGCGCCGGTAGACCTGCGTCCGGACGCCGTCCGGGCCCACGCCCTCGTCCTCGACCAGGTTCAGCTTGATCCGGCCGATCCCGTCGGGGAAGAGCCTCTTCCCCGAGCCGAGGATGGTCGGGAAGACCATCAGGCGCAGCTCGTCGACCAGGTCGTTTTCGAGCAGCGTGTTGACGAGGGTGCCGCTTCCGGCGACCAGAATGTTCCCGTCGGTCTCCTCGCGAAGCTTGCGGAGCTCGTCGGGCACGTTCTCGGAGATCACGGTGGTGTTCTCCCAGGACGGGTCGGTGACCGTGGTGGAGACCAGGACCTTGCGGCCCTTGTTGATCTTGTCGGCGAAGTCGCCCTCGCGCGACGGCCACGCGTCCGCGAAGCCCTCGTAGGTCACCCGCCCGAGCAACTGGACGTCGGCGTCCATCAACTCTTCCATCTTGAACTTGTCGCCCTCGTCGCCGCGGTTGTACTCGAAGCTCCAGCCACCGTGTTCGAAGTCCTCGGCTCCGCCCGGGTCCTCGATCACTCCGTCCACTGAGATGAACTCCGTAACAACGATCCGCCCACTCATTTCTTCCTCCTGTTCGTTTCCAGTTGCTTGTCAGACCGGTTCCCGAGGCGGAACTAATCGGCCGCCAGCCGCTCGGCGATCCGCTCGAAGAAGCCGGACCAGCCTTGCTGGGCGCGGCGATATGCCTCGGCCGGCATGTGGCCGCCGGACTGGGTGAAGCGCATATCGGTGCGCGTGCCGGCGAGGTCGGTCAGCTCGACGGTGCAGAGGTCGTAGACGTCTTCGTCCGGCTGGTCGGAGACCGTGAAGGAGAGCTTCTCCGGTTCGCTCACTTCGATGTACTCGCCGTCCCAGTGGATCACGTGGTCTCTCGGCCCGCGCATCACGGCGGTCCACTTGCCGCCCTCGCGGACATCCATCGCGATCTCGTCGACGGCGATCTTGTACTCGGGGCCGCCGTACCAATCGGCGAAGCGCTCGGGCTCCGTCCACTCGCGCCAGACCTCATCGCGGGGCGCCTCGAAGGTCCAGTTCATCTCGATGTCCGGCTTGTCAGCCACGCAGGCGACGCTCCATTCGCTCGAAGCCGCGCTCCCAGAAGCTTCGGTAGCCGTCGATCCACTCGGCGGCCTCCTTCAGGGCCGCGCCGTCAATGCGCGATGGGCGGAGCTGCCCGGTGCGCCCCCGGGTGATCAGGCCGGCGCCCTCGAGCACCTTGAGGTGCTTGGAGACCGCCTGGACGCTGACCGGGAAGGGCTCGGCGAGCTCGCTGACGGTTGCCTCGCCCGCCAAGAGCCGCTCGAGGATCGCCCGGCGGGTCGGGTCGGCCAGGGCGGCGAAGGTGCGGTCGAGCGGTGCGGCGGTCATCGGCGAAGTATTAAACCAGATGGTTGAATGATGCGGTATCCATCTAAAGTCAGGCGCTGTCACTTTCCGGCGGTGCCGTTCGTCATCAGGACAAGATGTCAATAAAGGAGAAAGGAACCGAAATGTCTTCAGGACAGGGGGTCTCAATTCCCGATCTGCAGGATGGGCTCAAGGGCGACGTGGTCGGTCCGGAGGATGCGGGCTACGACGACGCCCGCCAGGTCTTCTTCAAGGGCATCGACCGCCGCCCGCTGGCGGTCGTTCGGCCCAAGAATGCCGAGGAGGTTGCCAAGGCTGTCGCCTTTGCCCGGGACGCAGGACTCGAGCTCGCCGTCCGCAGCGGTGGGCACAGCCGCGCGGGCTATGGCACGACCGACGGCGGCATCGTGGTCGATCTATCCGAGATGAAGGCTCTGGACATCGATGCGGAGGCGAAGACCGCCTGGGTCGAGTCCGGGATGACCGCGGGCGAGTACACGAACACGACCGGCGAGCACGGCCTGGTGACCGGCTTCGGCGATGCCGGATCGGTCGGGATCGGCGGGATCACCCTCGCCGGAGGCATCGGGTTCCTTGCCCGCAGGAACGGGCTGACGATCGACGATCTCCTCGCGGCCGAGGTGGTCACCGCCGACGGCGAGGTGGTCGAGGCGAGCGAGGAGAGCGAGCCGGATCTCTTCTGGGCGATCCGCGGGGGCGAGGGCAACTTCGGCATCGCCATGCGCCTCAAGCTGCGCCTGCACGAGATCTCGGAGATCGTCGGGGGAATGATGGTCCTGCCGGCCACCCCCGAGGTGATCACCGGCTTCCTGGAGGCCGCCGGGGACGCCCCGGAGGAGCTCTCGACGATCGGCAACGTGATGCCGGCTCCGCCGATGCCGTTCATCCCGGAGGAGGCCCACGGCAAGCCGATCATCATCGGGCTGATGGCCTACACCGGGCCGGTCGACCAGGCCGACAAGGTGATCGCGCCATTCCGCGCGCTCGCCGAGCCCTACGCCGACATGGTGCGCCCGATGCGCTACCCGGAGCTCTACGAGGGCCCGGAGCAGGAGGCGCGCTTCGCCTCGGGCAGCAATTTCTTCGCGGACTCGCTCGACGGTTCGGCCGCCGAGACGATCCTCGAGGAGCTGCCCAAGTCCACTGCGATGATGATGGCGGTCCAGCTGCGGGTGCTCGGTGGCGCGTTTGCGCGCGTGCCCAACGACGCCACGGCGTTCGGCCACCGCGATCGCGGCCTCTTCGTCAACGTCTCGGCGATGTACGCGGACGCGGCCGAGAGAGAGACTCATGACGCATTCGTCAACGGCGTCGCGGGCGCCATGGGCAAGAACGGAGCGGGCGGCTACGTCGGCTTCATGGGCGAGGAGGACGAGGACACGCTGCGTGCCGCCTATCCGGGCCCGAACTGGGACCGGCTCCGCGAGGTGAAGCGCCGCTACGACCCGGACAACCTCTTCCGGCTCAACCACAACATCCCGCCGGCCGACGCGTAGGGCTCAGCCCGACGGGCCGCCGTGGTAGCCCGAGATCGCGCTCGCCAGGGTGATGGCGAGCGCGATCCCCGCGCCCAGTGAGGCGGCGACGAGCATCCCGCGCAGGCCCGAGCCGGGAACGCGCCGGGCGCGATCGCCGCGCCGGTAGTCGGGCAGCGAGCGGAGCATGCCCGGGAGGTGCCAGAGGAAGTGGATGCCGAAGACCCCGGCCCAGACGATGAACGAGGCCTTGTGAAGGAAGACGAGCTGGTCGGACTTGTGCCCGAGTGAGAGGAGCAGGACGCCGGTGACGAAGATCCCGACGGTGGTCAGCACCAGGACCGGGGCAGACAGGCGCAGCAGCATCGGGGGCGGCCCCTTGTCCATATAGGGGCGGGAGTGGGTGTAGTAGCGGGCGAACCGGTAGCTGGTGCTGCCGATCTTGAGCAGCACCGGTGGGATCAGCACGAGCCCGATGATCATGTGGACGCTGAGGAGCGAGTCCATCTTCAGCAGAGTGATCCCCTCCGCCGCCAGCAGGAGGGTGAGCACGACCGCCGCGGCTATCGTCAGCGCCTCGTTTCCTTCGGTGCCGCCGAGGCGGTCGCGCAGCCGCCGCTCCGCCGCGACGGGGCGTTGGCTGCCCGCGTAGGTCTCCATCGGTTCGATGGTCGCCCCGCGCGGTCAGCCCGGCCTAAGAGATGGATGAGATCCTTCTTAGATTCGGTGTGTGGCCTTAGTTGCCGGGGGCGGGGTCGTAGGGGAGGGGGTCGAAGCGCAGCAGGCGCTCGACGAGCTCGGAGATCTCGGTCTCGTTGTCCCGGATCAGCTGCTCGGCGAAGGCAGGCAGGGTCTCGGTCAGGGTCTGCTGGCTGGCGTCGTCGAGCGGGATCGATTCGGTGAGCGGGACCTGGAGGCGGAAATAGCGCGGGCCGTGCCCGACCTCCCCCGCACTGATGTGCGGGTCGTCGGGGTGGTTGAGCAGGGTGTGGGCCCAGTGGTCGGCGCCGTCGGCGGCTCCGCCGAGGGTCGCGCCGAGGACCGGCGGCTCGCCGTGCTGCGGCAGGATCCAGCCGAGCTTCCCCCAGCCCTCCACCTGGTCCTGCGAGTAGCCGTCCTCATGGAGGCCGGTGCCGATCGAGACCACCAGCAGGTCGTCCTGGTCGAGGTGGTGGGGATCGTCGCCGAAGCGCTTCAGGGCCTCGACTATCGCGACGATCACCGGGTTCGCGGCGAAGACGCCACCGTCAACCAAGGCGTGCGCATCGAGCTCATGCGAGGGGAAGTAGGTCGGAGCGGCGGAGGTGGCGAGGCCCGCGTCCGCGATCGGGCGGTTGCGGTCCGACTCAGGCACCTCGCGGGCGCGCCAGCGCTTGAAGAAGTACGGCTGGCGGGCGGTCATGTCGTAGGAGCAGACGATCAGCTCGCGGAGCGCATTCTGGATCTCGGTGGTCCCGAGGCGGCGCTCGATCGCCTCCTGCAGCGGGCCGAGTGTGTACTTGGGGCCGAGCCAGCCCCACAGGGTCCGGATCTTCTGCCACAGGCTTCGGTGGAAGATCCCGGGGCCGTCCTCGACGTAGAAGCTCGCCAGCTCGTCGGCGGTGACGGCGGGGCGGCTGGGTTCCTGCGAGTCCGGCGCCGTCAGGCTGAGCGCGACCAGCCCGCCGGTCGAGGTCCCGGCGAACATCTGGAAGTAGTCGGAGACTCGGGCCTGCGGCCCAGCGCGCTGCTGGAGACGGTGCTCGATGTCGGCGATCACCAGCGACGGGATCAAGCCGCGAATGCCCCCGCCGTCGACGCAGAGGATGCGGAAGCGATCGGTGGGCTGTCCGTCGGAAGCCACGCCGGGACATAGTCTCCAAGATGCCGATGAATTTCGAGACCAGCGTCCTGATCGAGCGGCCGATTGAACAGGTGTTCGACTACATCTCGGACCCGAGCACCTTTCCGCGCTGGAACTCGGCGGTTCAATCGGTGCGGGAGACCTCGGCGGGCGCCGCCGGCGTCGGTGCGACCTACCTGATGGAGCGGGAACTCCCCGGCGGCAGGGCGGAAAACGCGCTGGAGGTCGTCGAGGTCAACAAGCCGACCCTGTTCGTGATCCGGACAACCTCCGGGCCCACGCCGTTCAAGTATCGGTACGTGCTCGCTGATGAAGAGGGCGCGACCGTTCTGGAGCTTGCGGCCGAGGTAGAGCTCGGCGGCGTCGCCGGCGCGCTGGGCCCGCTCGCCTCGCGTGCGGTGAAGCGTGGGGTGGACTCCAACTTCGCGGATCTCAAGCGGATCCTCGAGTCCTCCTAGAGGCCGATGAGTTTCGGGGGGCTGAGCGGTCTGAAGGGGCGATGAACGAGCTCAGGGAACAGCTGCAGGGAGACGTGCTCGAGCCCGGTGACCCCGAGTACGAGCAGGCGCGCCTCTGCTTCAACCTGCTGATCGACCGTCGGCCGGCGGCAATCGCCCGCTGCGTCGACGCCGATGACGTCGCCGCCGCGCTCGCATTCGGCCGGGAGAACGACCTGGAGATTGCCGTCAGGGGAGGAGGCCACAACCCCGCCGGCCACTGCGCGGTCGACGACGGCCTGGTGATCGACCTGACCAAGATGCGCACGGTCGAGGTCGATCCCGGGGAGAAGGTCGCCCGCTCCGGTGGCGGCGCAACCTGGCTCGAATTCGACGCCGCCACGCAGCAGCACGGCCTCGTCACCCCCGGCGGCGTGGTCGGCTCGACCGGCGTCACCGGCCTCACCCTGGGAGGCGGCATCGGCCATCTCACCGCCCAGTACGGCCTCACCTGCGACGACCTGCTCGGCGCCACGCTCGTGACCCCGGCCGAGGGGATCGTCCGCACCGAGGACCCCGGCCACGAGGAGCTGCTCTGGGGCCTGCGCGGCGGCGGCGGCAACTTCGGCGTCGCGACCGAGCTGCGCATGCGGCTCCACCCGCTCGAGCGGGTCGTCGGCGGCCGGCTCGAGTACGAGGGCGAGGGGGTCGCCGGGGCGCTCCGGGCCTTCCGGGACGCGGTCGCGGCCGCCGGCACCGACCTCAGCATCCAGGCGCAGCTCTCCGTCAAGGACGACCTGACGCTCAACCTGGTCGTCGTCCCCTGCTACACGGGCGACGGGGAGGAGGTGGCCGAGCTCACCGAGCTGCGAGGGGCAGACGGCCTCGCCACCGACAAGGTCCGCCCCCAGGGTTTCCTCGACCAGCAGCTCGTCTTCAACCCCGGCTACGGCGTCGATCGGAATTACTGGAAGGGCCACTTCGTCCGCGAGCTCCCCGACGAGCTGATCGACCTGCTGATCGAGCGCATGACCGCCCTCGGCCGCCTGCCCGGAGCGATCCTCTTCGAGTCGCTGCACGGCACCCCTAAACAAATCGACCCGGGGAGCGCAGCCCTTGCCTACCGCGACGCCGCGTTCAACATCAGCGTGATGGCGAGCTGGCTCGATTCGGGCGAGGACGACGAGTCGATCGCCTGGGCGCGCGAGACAGCCGCGACCCTCGAGCCCTGGTCAACGAGCGGCGGCTACGCCAACTACATGCAGGCGGACGAGCCGATCGAGCGCGTGCGCGCGGCGTTCGGCGCGGACAACTTCACGCGCCTCCAGGCGCTCAAGTCCCGCTACGACCCGGACAACGTCCTGCACCGGAACCAGAACATCCCGCCGCAGTAGAGCTCAGAGCCCGAGATCGCGCACGCCGGGCTCGTTCCAGCCCAGGTGGTGCGCCAGCTCATGCTGAACGACCCGTTCCACCTGCGCCCGCAGCAGGTCCGGGTCGTGCCCGAAGTCGCGTTCCAGCGTGTCCTGGTAGATCACGATCCGGTCGGGATAGATGTCGCGGGCAACCGTGCCGCCCATGTACATCCCGTAGGCGCGGTGCTCATGGCCGAGGTTCGAGATCACCACCGGCGTGTCGGCCAGCAGCGCCTGGAACTCGGGCGGGAGGTTGTCGATCGCCTCGATCACGAGGAGATCGAACTCGCTCGGCGGATAGTCCGGAGCCGGCAGAGCGGCGAGCGCCTCGCTCCGATCGACGAGCTTCCGGAACTCGGGCTCGGGCATCTCCCTCCCGATCGCCAGCGTCGTCACCCAGGCGGTGATCAGCATGATCGCGATCGCCCCGACCAGGATCGTCATCAACCCACCGAGGTGGGCGAACGACGGCGGGTTGAAGAACAACAGCAGGCACCCGGCGATGAAGGCGGCGAAGGCCGCGGCCCGCAGCGGAGGAACGAGGATCTCCCTCATGCCCTTGAGGTTAGGGAGTGCCCCGGGCCAGCCGGCGATACCGGAGTACATTGGGGGCTTGGCCCCGGACCAGCCGCCCCAGAAGCCGCCGCCCCCGCAGGCTCCCGCGCCGGAGGACGGACACCCGCCCGGCTGGCGGGTCCACCCGGCCCCTGACGGCCGCGGCGCCCCGCCGCCTCCCAAGCAGCCGATGATCCCGCGCAGCAGGACGCTGATCGCGTTCCTGCTCGGCCTCCTGGCGGTGAACCTCCTGATCTCGTTCCTGACCAGCGGCGCGCCCGACCGCCCGCGCGTTCCCTACCAGCCCTTCTTCGTCAACCAGGTCCAGTCCCAGAACGTCAGCGAGATCAGCTCGAAGGGCGACTCGATCGAGGGGCAGCTCAAGAACGAGACCTCCTACGACCCGCCCGGCAGCGACAAGCCGTTCAACGTGAAGGACTTCAAGACCGAGGTTCCCTCGTTCGTCGATCACGGCCAGCTGACGACGCTACTCACCCAGGCGGGCGTGACGATCAACGCCGAGCCGGCGGACTCCGGCCGCTCGCTGATCGGGACTCTCCTGCTCGGCTTCCTGCCCTGGCTGCTCCTGATTGGCTTCTTCATCTGGCTGGCTCGTCGCCAGAGCGGGGGAGGGAGAGGCGGCGTCCTCGGCGGCTTCGGCCGCGCCACCGCGCGGCGCGTCAACCCGGACGAGCAGCAGCGGGTCACCTTCAAGGACGTCGCCGGGATCGACGAGGCCGAGGACGAGCTGGTTGAGATCGTCGACTTCCTGAAGAACCCGCAGCGCTACACGAAGCTCGGCGCGCGGATCCCGCACGGCGTCCTGCTCTACGGCCCGCCCGGCACCGGCAAGACGTTGCTGGCCCGCGCGGTCGCCGGCGAGGCGCACGCCGCCTTCTTCCACCTGTCGGCCTCGGAGTTCGTCGAGGCGATCGTGGGAGTGGGGGCCTCGCGCGTACGCGACCTGTTCAAGCAGGCGAAGGAGGCGGCGCCATCGATCGTCTTCATCGACGAGTTGGACGCCATCGGCCGTTCGCGCTCGGGCAACTACGGCGGCATCAGCGGCGGCAACGACGAGCGCGAGCAGACGCTCAACCAGATCCTCACCGAGATGGACGGCTTCGAGCCGGGCCTGAACGTGATCGTCCTCGGTGCGACCAACCGCCCCGAGATCCTCGACCCAGCCCTGCTGCGACCAGGCCGCTTCGACCGCCGCATCGCGGTCAACCCGCCCGACCAGCCCGGCCGCGTCAAGATCCTCGAGATCCACACCCGGGACGTGCCGCTCGCCGACAGCGTCGACCTGGAGCGCATTGCCTCCTCGATTCCGGGCTCCACCGGCGCCGACATCGCCCTGCTCGTCAACGAGGCCGCCCTCGCCGCCGCCCGCCACGGCCACACCAAGGTGGAGCAGAGCGACTTCACGGAGTCGATCGAGAAGATCCTCCTGGGCGCCGAGCGCCAGATCGTGATGACCGACGAGGACCGGAAGCGAACCGCGTACCACGAATCCGGCCACGCCCTGGTCGGCATGCTCACCCCAGGGGCGGACCCGGTCCGGAAGATCTCGATCATCCCCCGCGGCCAGGCCCTCGGCGTCACGCTCTCCACACCGGAGACCGACCGCTACAACCTCCGCCTCGAGGAGGTCCTGGCCCAGATCAAGGTCGCGCTCGGCGGCCGAGCCGCGGAGAAGGTCATCTTCGACGACCTCTCGACCGGCGCCGAATCCGACATCCAGAACCTCACCCAGGTCGCCCGCGGCATGGTCGGCCGCTGGGGCATGAGCGACGCAATCGGCCCGATCGCCGTCACCGACGGCCGCCAGAACGGCCCGCTCCTGCCCGGCGTGTCACCCGCCTCCGAGCCGACCCAGGAGCTGGTCGACCAGGAGGTCCGGCGCATCGTGGACGAGTCCGAGCGCGAGGTGGTGGACCTCCTTACCCGCGAGCGGGACCGCCTCGAGTCCCTCGCTACGGCCCTACTGGAGCGGGAGACGCTGGATCAGCCGGAGGCCTACGAGGTGGCCGGCGTTCCGCTGCCTGACGGCTACGCGGCCGAGGAGGCGAAGGCCCCAGCGGCGACCTAGCTCAGGTCACTCCGGTGCCCCGATCGCTTCGAGCACGTCGGAACATGCCTGCTCGCAGCGCCCGCACTCCTCCCCACAGAGCCGGCAGTGCTCGTGGTGATCCGCGTGACGCTCGCACTCGCTGGCGCAGATCGCACACGACTCCCAGCACGACGCCACCTGTGCTCGGGCGCTCTCGGCGACGTACTCCGTCTGGCGGCTGAGGAGGCGGACGGTCGCGTCGCAGACGTCGGCGCAGTCCAGGCAGAGACGGATACACCTGCGCATCTCTGCGATGTCGTCCTCCGCCAGATCTGCATCGGCGCAGGCTGTGCAGCTCTGGAGGCAGGCGAGGCACTCGTCAATGCAGCGGGCCAGCAGATCGCGATCGAGCTGCGCGGGGCCCGGATGAGCCTCCAGCATCTCCTTTGACAGCCTCGTGGTGGCCATTGCTTCTCCTTTCGGCTTTGGAATCTACGGCTTCAGTTTCCGCCCACTCGTAAACAACCACTGACTCCAAGCCAGCAGCGCCAGGCACATGCCGGCGACTACCGCGAAGGCGATCCAGGGGCTCACGTCGGAGACGCCCAGGAAGCCGTAGCGGATCGTCTCCACGACGTAGAAGAGCGGGTTCACGTGGGAGAGCTGCTCCCACGGTGAGCCGAGGCGGCTGACCGAGTAGAAGACGCCGCCGAGGAAGGTGAGGGGGAGGATGACGATGTTGTTGATGAAGCTCGTGTGGTCGAAGGTCTCGGCGTAGATGCCGACGATCGTGCCGAGCGCGCCGAAGCCGACGACCAGCATCAGCACGGCGAAGATGAGCAGCGCGGGATTGTTGACCGGCACGCCGGTGATCGGGATCGCACAGGCGGCGAGGCCGATGCCGATGATCAGCGCCCGGAAGGCGCCGCCGACCAGGTAGCCGACGTTGACCTGCCAGTTGTGGATCGGGGCGGCGAGGACGTCGTCGATGTAGCGGTCGGAGCGGCCCTGGAAGATGGTGCTGGCGTTGTTGGAGTAGGCGGCCTGGGCCATCGCCATCGCGACGAGGCCGGGGACGATGAACTGGTCATAGTCGAAGCCGTCGACCTGCTTGATCCGGCCGCCGAGGCTGAGGCCGAAGACGACGATGAAGAGCAGGGAGGAGACGACCGGCGCGAGCGTCGTCTGGGTCCACAGGCGCAGGACGCGGTGGCACTCGCGGCGCGAGAGCCAGAGGAAGCCCTGCCAGGGGTTGGGCCCGACTGCGGTCTCCGGGGAGGTCATCGGGCGAGCGCTCCGGCGAGGTCGCGCGCCAGGCGCTCGATGCTGCCCGCACCCTCCTCGACATGGTTCGGGTTGAGCTCGGTGACAGTGAGGCCGGCAAGGTCGGGCGAGGCGGCGAGCACCTCGAACGCCGTCATCGCCTGCTCGTAGCTGATCCCCTCGTTTCGGCCGGGGTTCTCGGACAGGGGGGTGTCGGTGAAGTCGATGACGTCGACGTCGAAGTGGACCAGGATGCGGTCCGTCTCGCCGGCGAGGATGTGCAGGGCTCTCTCGGCCGCGACGGCCGGATCGTCGCGCACCTCGGTCACCGGGATCGCCTCGAGCTCGAGCCGGTCGACTGCATCTCGCTCATGCGGAGTCGCCTGGTCCAGTCCCCACCCCAGTACCACGACCTGGTCCGGGGTCAGCAGGGGGGTCCTCGGACCGACCTCGACGAGATCCCGCTCCGCTCCCTTCTCGCCCAGCATGTGGGCCATGCCCATCCAGTCAAGGGCGCCCTCGAGGACGCTGTCCGGGATATTGAGGTCGGTATGGAGGTCGAAGTAGACGAGCCCGACGCGGTCGGACGTCTCGAGGTGGCCGGCCACGGAGCCGATCCCGACCGTGCAGTCGCCGCCCAGGACCACGCTCGTCTCGCCTGCCAGGACAGCCTCCCCCACTCGCTGCCCCGTGTCGCGGACGATCTCCACGACCTTGCCCAGGTTCTGGGCGCGCGGGCGTTCGCGGTCGGGACGCCAGCGGAAGGTCGGGCAGTCCCCATAGTCGCTGACCTCGACGCCGCCATCGCGAAGGAGCTCGACCAGCCCGGCCTTACGCAGCGCTTGGGGCGCCCGCTCCTGGCCCGGGGCATAGGCGCCCGCACTGGTCGGCACGCCGATGACCCCTACCCGCCGGCCGTTCGGCCCATTCACGCCGTCGCCTCCTCGATCTCACGCCGGCTCGACGCGGCGGTCTTCAGGTCATAGTCGAAGCCGTCGACCTGCTTGATTGCGTTCTCCTTCATGGCGATGCCGCGATCGCGTCGCGGGCGTCATCCAGTGTGTCGAACTGGAGGATCCGGCTGATTAGGCCGTCCTCGACCTCGCAGGCGTAGACGAGCTCCAGCTCCGCAGGAACCCCGCTTCCCGAGCCGATGCCCCGATTGCTGACAGGCACCAGGACGAAGTCGCCCTCATCGATGAATTCGAGCCACTGCACGCGGTAGTCGGTGAAGGGTTCCATCCAAGCCCGCAGGTAGCTGACGACGCCATCGACGCCGTTGTAGACGGGGTCGACGCCGGCTCCCATCCCGGACTCGAGGGTCCGCACCTCGATGTCGTGAGAACACGAGCCGGCCAGAAGCTGCCTAATCGGCTCCGCGCCCCAGTCGATCTCGGCGACGTTGATCCCTTGGAACGGTCCCAGGAGCGACCTGACGACCTCCACGTTTCGCTCGGACATAGGATCGGATTGTGACCCGCGAGGATGTTGACCGCTGGCTGGACGCCTACGTCGAGGCCTGGAAGAGCTACGACCGCCGGCAGATCGAGGCGCTCTTCGCCGAGGACGTGAGGTACCGCTACCACCCGGCCGATGATCCGATCGACGGTCGTGCCGCCGTGGTCGAGTCCTGGCTGGGGGAGGGGGATCATCCCGACGCCTCCGAGCGCGACGAGGCCGGCACCTACGACGCCCGGTATCGCGCTTTCGCCGTCGACGGCGACGCGGCGGTCGCGACCGGGACGAGCTCCTACAAGGACTCGGTGGACGGGCCCGTCGTCCGGGTCTATGACAACTGCTTCGTGATGCGCTTCGACCCCGAGGGTCGTTGCCGCGTCTTCACCGAGTGGTTCGTGCAGAGGAAGAAGAGCGGGTAGGGGCGGCCGAGCCGGTCCCGGCAGCGGCCACCCCCGCGGCTCGCGTCTACATTCGCCAGCCGTCGACCGCGATGTACAGGGTCGAGATCCCGTTCGGATTGACGAGGATCACCGGCGACAGGCAGGTCGAGGGCACGGCGAACGAGTCGTCCCTGATCCGAGCGTCACCATCCCGGCTGATCGGCACCTGTCCGGTCGTGGCCGCGGCCATCGTGTCCGAGTCCATGCCGCAGTAGAGAGATGCGCTGATGGTGGTGACCGGCCCCGGTGTGCCGTTCCCCGGCGCGACCGGGATCACCAGCCCTCTCACGCGCAGATCCAGCCTGTGGCTGCTGAGCTGAACGCTGCCCTCCTTCAGGACCCACGGTGCACCTCCGGCGGTGACTCCGTGGAACGCCGGATCGGTGGGCACCGACGGCGCGAGGGATTCCCTGATCAGCTGCCCGTCGTGTCCCTTGCCGTGTTCGCCGTGGTCACTGCCGAGTGCGCTCAGCGCGCCGAACACGAGCGCCGTCGAGAGCGCCGCGATCGCAGCCACGATGACCGAGATCGGAACTCGCTTGGAGATTCGCATGGTCCGTAGTCCCTTCTGTAGTTGCCGTGCTTCTCCCCACAGGGGCTACGGGCGATGGAGCCGAAGGGTTTGCTCAGGCCGGGGACTCCTCGACCTCGCGCCGCCCGGCGGCCACCGTCTTCATGTAGACGTCCTCGAGGGTGGCGGCGTCGAAGCGCTGCTTGAGGCCGGCGGCGGTGTCGCGGGCCATGATCCGGCCCTTGCCGATCAGCGCGATCTCCTCGCAGAGCGCCTCGGCCTCCTCGAGGTAGTGGGTGGTGAGCAGGATCGTCGTGCCTGCCTCGTGCAGGCGGCGGATGTAGCGCCAGAGCTCGTGGCGAAGCTCGAGGTCGACGCCGGCGGTTGGCTCGTCGAGGATCACCAGGCGCGGCTCGTGGAGCAGGGCGCGGGCGAGGAGCAGGCGGCGGCGCATCCCGCCGGAGAGCTTGGGCGCGCGGGTGTCGCGCTTGGCGCGCAGGTCGAAGACGTCGATCATCTCCTCGGCCCGCTCGGAGGCCGCGGCGCCGCTCATCCCGTAGTAGCCGCCGTGGTAGACGAGCGTCTCGTGGACGGTCAGGAAGCGGTCGAGGTTGGGCTCCTGCTCGGCGATGCCGATCAGGCGCCGCGCTTCCATCGAGCCGCCCTGCTCGCCGAAGACTGAGATCTCGCCCTCGGTCAGGCGGATCAGGTTGCAGACCGCCGAGATCAGCGTGGTCTTGCCTGCGCCGTTGGGGCCGAGCAGGCCGAAGAAGCTGCCGGACGGGACCTCGAGGTCGAGCGCATCGAGCGCGAGGGTGCCGTCGTCGTAGCGCTTGGTGAGCTGGCGGAGCTGGAGGGCCGGTGTCACCCCTGCATGATTGCGGAGTGCCTCCATTTGGTAGCTTGGCGCCGGATGTCAGGGTTCAGGGGGATAGGCGGATGGATGCTGATCGCGGGAGCTGTCCTTGCGCTGGCGCTCGTGGCGCCGTCGCTCGCCGCGGCGGACACGATCACCGTCACGACCAGCCTCGATACCTCGGTCAGCCAGTGCACGCTTCGGGACGCGATCGACGCCGCGAACACCGCCGCTACGTCCGGCGCCTGCGTCTACGGAACCGGCGGCACTCCAGCGGACCCCGACACGATCAACTTCAACCTGCCCACGCTGCCGGCGACCATCAATCTGGCGACGGCCCTCCCTGAGGTCCTCTACCCGCTGACCATCGCAGGGCCGGGTGCCTCGCAGCTGGACGTACACCGGTCGAGTGGATCGAACTTCAGGATCCTCTTGATCAACCCGAACGGCCTCAATGACACGGACGTCATCTCGGGGCTGACCCTCTCCAACGGCAACCTGGTCGACTCGGTCGGGGCGGGCATCGACACCCGCGATGCCGACGTGACCCTGGATCACGTGGTCGTCACCGGTAACCATGCCGGCGCGAATTTCACCGGCGGCGGCAATGGCCAGGGGGGAGGGATCTTCAACAACAACGACGGAACGCTCCACCTGATCGGATCGACCGTCAGCGACAACCACCTCGCGGTCGTCGCGCCCAGCGGCATCGGCGGTGCCGCTTTCGGCGGCGGGATCGACAACGAGGGCACGATGACCGTGATCGACAGCACGATCTCCGGCAACGATGCGACGGAGACAGCGAGCGGCAGCAACCTCGCGATCGCCGACGGCGGTGGCATTGTCAGCAATTCCGCAACGATCAAGCGCAGCACCATCTCCGGCAACAGCGTGAGCTCGACCACCGTCACCGGCCCCTCGTCCACAGGCGGCGCCGGCTTGTTCTCGTCGGGGTCGTCCCTCGAATTGGAGCTGAGCACCATCGCGGCCAATACGGCGACGTCCGCAACGACCTCGGGAACCACCGACGCCGAGGGTGGCGGGATCTATGTGAACACCCCCGGAGCAGTCCTTACCGGCGACACGATCGCGTTCAACACCGGCCCGGTCTCGGCGAACTTCGCTTCGGCTACCCCTCCGCCCAGCACGACGAGCGTTCGCGACACCATCGTCTCGAACCCGACCGGCGGCCCCAACTGTTCGTTGCCTGCGACCGGCACCATCAGCTCTCTCGGCTACAACGTGGAGGACGACGGTGCCGGCTCGTGCGTGTTCACTGCGGCCCACGACCTGGCTCCCGGGACCAATCCCGTGCTCAACCCGGTACTCGCTCTGAACGGTGGCTCAACGGAGAACTACGCGCTCCAGACCGGCAGCCCGGCGATCGAGGCCGGGAGTGCCTTCGGCGAGACCACCGACCAGCGAGGCCTGTTGCGGCCCAGCGACGACCTCGCGGTGCCGACGGCGCCCGGCAGCGACGGATCGGACATCGGGGCGTTCGAGGTGCAGGGCCAGCCGTTTCCACCGCCGCCGGCGGCACCAACACCGACGCCAACCGCTCCGGCGCATAAGAAGTGCAAGAAGAAGAAGCGCGGCCACAGGGCCAGCGCGGCCAAGAAGAAGTGCAAGAGGAAGCGGAAGTGATCGAGAGGATCGACGACATGCCCGCAGGCGTCATCGGGATTCGCGCCTCGGGGAAGTTGACGAAGGACGACTACGTGAACGGCCTGGAGCCGGCGCTGAAGGAGGCGACCGACTCGGGCGAGGCTCGGGTGTTGTTCGTCCTCCCGGACTTCGACGGCCTGGAGCCCGGCGCCTGGATCGAGGACGTGAAGACGGGGCTCAAGGCCGAGATCACGAACCGCTCGGCCTGGAAGAAACTCGCCTTCGTCAGCGACGTCGACTGGGTGTCGAAGGCGACGCGCCTCTTCACCTGGGCGATGCCCGGCGAGCTCAAGGTCTTTGAGATGGACGAGCTGGACGAGGCGAAGTCCTGGGTCGCCGCGTAGCGGGAGAGCCCTCGAATGTGTCGGGCGCGCCAGATCGGGTATGGGTGGCCTGGCGTCATCGCACGAGACGAGGGAAGGACCCATTCGCCGTGCGATCGGAGTGGAGAGGCCCAAGGAGGGGCGAGTGTGAGTGGATCGGACTGGACGTGTGCCCGTTGCGGGATGACCACGCGATTGATGCCCGGGGCGATCAAACTGTCCGGGTTGCCGCCGAGCTGGAGCGAGGTGAACGGCATCAAGTACTGCCTGGGCTGCCGACGGGAGATGGCGGGCGAGGCGAAGGCGGCGGCCCTGAACGGGGACGGCACCCCGGAGAACCGCGTGCGCGCCAACGCCGAGGGCCGGGTCGAGTTCGAGTTGACCCACGACCCTGACCGCTGCGATACGCGCATCGCGCGCGCCTGCGGTACCAACGTCATCGTCGTTCGGCAGGTGCGCGAGCGGCTCGGCGTGTATCCCACGCGTCCCGTCTGAACTCTTATTCCGAGTAAGGTCCCTGGCAATGAGAAGCCGGGTTGGCTGGGGGGCCCTACTCGTCGCGATCGCGTTGCTTGCGCTCCCGGCGGGCACAAGCGCGGCCACGATCGGCTTCACGCCGACGGGCTCGATGGGCGCGGGACGAGAGGGACCCGCCGGGGCGGAGCTGCCTGACGGCAAGGTCCTTGTCGTCGGCGGATCCAACCTGCGGACATCGGAAATCTACGACCCAGCCACCGGCACGTTCAGCTCGGCCGGCATCGGCCTGATGGCTGCGCCCCGCACCTTCGCGGTCGCCGTGACTCTCAAGGACGGCCGCGTCCTCGTGGCGGGAGGAGCGGGCGACAAGACCGCCGAGGTCTTCAATCCCGCCACCAGGACGTTTTCGCAGGTGGCCTCGTCGCTCGATGAGCGCTCCGGGGCCGGAGGCGCCCTGCTTCCCGACGGTCGTGTTCTCGTCGCCGGTGGCTACAACGGCTCGACCTATCTCCAGACCGCAGAGATCTACAACCCGACCACGAACACCTGGAGCCCGACGAGCTCGATGGGCATCAACCGCAACGCCACGGCGGGCGCAAGTCTGCCCGACGGAAGGGCGCTGATCGTGGGGGGAACCAGCCTGAGCGCTCCCCTGGCCACCGCGGAGACCTTCAATCCCGCCTCGAGTACCTTCAGCGATGTCGGCTCGATGGACACCGCGCGCATCAGCCCCTCCGTGGCACCTCTTCCGGATGGACGGGTACTCGTTGCGGGCGGTCAGGACATGAGCGGCCAGGTGGCAAGCGCCCAGCTCTTCGATCCCAAGACCAATTCATTCAGTGGCGCCGGAATCGGCTCCTTGCCGGCGCCCCGCGACGATGCGGCCACTGCACCGCTGTCCACGGGACAGGTGCTGATCGCAGGTGGAGCGGGCCCGGGTCTTGACACCAAGACCGCCCTGCTCTTCGGCGTCCCAGACAACTTCACAGTGACGGTCAAGGGCCGAAAGCTGATCGTCACCGTCGCCGCGTCCGGCACCGTCTCGGTGGCAAGCCCATCCGGCGCCACCACCTCGGGCGCGACGGAGGCGAAGAAGTCGAAGGGGCTGTTCCGGCCGTCCAGCGGGTCGGGAGGCCCCGGCCAGATCAAGGTGAAGCTGAAGCTCACCAAGCGTGCAGCGTCAAAGCTGGCGCGCAAGGGCAAGCTCAAGTTCCGCGCGGCGATCACCTTCAGCCCGGACGCGGGAATCCCGCGGACGGAGACGCTGAAGCTGAGGGTCAAGCTCAAGCTCAAGCGCCACTAGCCCTTTAGGCTGGGCCGATGGAGATCTCGAGCGTGATCGGCCGGGTCGGGGTGCCGGCGCCGATTGCGGAGCTGCGACCCACCCGGCCGGATCGGTGATCGCACTCAACGGCCGAAACGCGGCGATGGCCGTGCTCGAGGACGCGGGCGTACCCGCACCGGTCGCCGGGTAGCGTCCCGGCAGTGTCAGAAGCTCGACATCGGGTGGTGGTGATCGGCGGCGGCTTCGGAGGGCTGCAGGCCGTGCAGAAGCTCGCCCGCATGCCGGTCGAGATCACCCTGATCGACCGGCGGAACTTCCACCTCTTCCAGCCGCTGACCTACCAGGTGGCGACTGGGGCGCTCTCGGCGGAGGAGGTCGCCTATCCGCTGCGCGCGATCTTCAAGCGGCGCCGGAACGTGCGCGTGCTGCTCGGCGAGGTCCGCGACCTCGACCTCGACGGCCGCACCGTTCAGGTCCAGCCGGGCGCCGGCGAGGAAGGACCGTTCACGGTGCCCTACGACACGCTGATCGCCGCCGGCGGCTCTCGCTACTCCTACTTCGGCCACGACGAGTGGAAGACCTACGCACATGAGGTGAAGTCGCTCGAGAGCGCGCTCAACGTGCGCGCGCAGATCCTGAGCGCCTTCGAGGCCGCCGAGCTGGAGACCGACGAGGAGCGCAAGCGCGCCTGGCTCACCTTCGTGGTGGTCGGCGCCGGCCCGACTGGGGTGGAGATGGCGGGCCAGATCGGCGAGCTCGCCCGCGACACACTGCGACGCGACTTCCGGGTGATGGATCCGAGGGAGGGACGTGTCCTGCTGGTCGAGATGGCCGATCGGGTGCTCACCACCTTCCCGCCCTCGCTCTCCCAGAAGGCATCCCGGTCGCTCGAGAATCTCGGCGTCACGCCTCTGCTCAGCCACACCGTCGTCGACATCGACGACGAGAGCGTCACGGTCGAGGCGCATGGTGGGGCCAGCGAGCACATCCCGGCGCGAACCGTGATCTGGGCGGCCGGCGTCACCGCAGCGTCGCTCGCCGGGCGCCTCGGGGAGGCGACTGGGGCAGAGGTCGATCGTGCCGGAAGGGTCTCGGTCGGCTCCGACCTGACCCTCCCGGGCCATCCCGAGGTGATCGCGCTCGGCGACATGGTGCGGGTCCATGGCGAGGATGGCGCGCTGCAGGACCTTCCGGGAGTCGCGCCGGTCGCGATGCAGCAGGGGCGCTACGCCGCCAAGCTCATCAAGACCAGACTGCGGGACAAAGACCACAAGCCCTTCCGGTATCGCGACAAGGGGAACCTCGCGACGATCGGCAGGGCACGGGCCGTCGCGGACCTCCATTGGGCGCGCCTCAGCGGCTTCCCGGCGTGGGTCACCTGGCTCGTCGTCCACCTCTGGTACCTGATCGGCTTCCAGAACCGGCTGTTGGTGCTGATCCGCTGGTCGTTCAGCTTCTTCACACGCGGCCGGGGCGGCCGCGTGATCGAGCAGTTCGAGCCACAGGGAGTCGCCCGGCCGCCCTCATAGGCTGCGCCCATGGCCGTGGTTCTCGCCTTCGGCTCCGCGGCGGTATTCGCGCTCGGGACCGTGCTGCAGCAGCGGGTCGTGATGGACGCGCCCGAGGCGAAGGAGGCCAGCGCCGGGATCCTCTTCCGGCTGGTCCAGCATCCGGTCTGGCTGGGCGGGATCGCCGCCTATGGGATCGCGTTCGGCATGCAGGCGGCAGCGCTCGGCGACGGCCGGCTCGCCGTCGTGCAGCCGATCCTGGCGACGACGATCGTCTTCGCCCTGCCGCTCGGCGTCTGGCTCTCGGCGCAGCGGATCACACGACGGGACATCGCCGCCGCGATCGTCGTCACCGTGGGTCTCGCGCTGTTCCTGCTGATCGCCGATCCCTCCGGCGGCAAGGAGGACGCGCCGATCGGCGAGTGGGTCGTCGCCGGCGCGGCGCTGATCGGCCTTGCCGCCGGGCTGACGGTCGCCGGTCTGGCGCGCGCTGGAGCTCTCCGCGCAGCCCTGTTCGGCACCGCCTCCGGCCTGCTCTTCGGCCTGGTCTCGGCGCTCACCAAGGGCGCAGTAGAGGTGTTCCAGGACGATGGCGCCGACGTCCTTGTCAACTGGCACCTCTACGCCCTGATCGCGGTCGGCTTCGGGGGGGCTGACGATCACCCAGCTCTCACTGCAGACCGGGATCCTGCCGCCCGCGGTTGCGACAAGCTCGATCTTCAATCCGGCGGCGAGCGTCGTCCTCGGCCTGACGCTGTTCGACGAACAGGTCCATCACGGGACCGCCGCGCGGATCGGCGCGGTGCTGGCGCTGCTGGCTATGTTCGGCGGCATTGCCGCCCTAGCCTTTCGGAAAGCGCGAGTAGGCTCCGGACCAGGAGTGAGGGATTGATCTACCGCAGCCCAGAGCCGGACATCGAGATCCCGGATCTCGCCATGCCCGAGTACGTGATGGGTGGCGCGGCCGCGCGCGGCGACCACCCGGCCTCATCGACGGCGCCACCGGTGTGGTCACGACCTACGCCGAGTTCGCGGCGAGGGTGGACGCAGTCGCCGCGGCGCTACAGGCAAGGGGAATCGGCAAGGGCGACGTGGTCGCCCTGGTCGGCCCGAACAGCGCTGAGTGGGGCATCGCCTACCACGGGATCCTGCGCGCGGGAGCAGCTGTCACGCCGATGAACCCGCTGCTCACCCAGGAGGAGATGGGCCGCCAGGAGGAGAACTCCGGCTCGAAGCTCCTGATCGACGATCCCGTGGGGTTCGTCACGGGGGTCGAACCGGGTGCCACGCCGAAGGATGTGGAGATCGATCCCGAGGAGCTCGCGGTCCTGCCCTATTCGAGTGGCACCACCGGCCTGATGAAGGGCGTGATGCTCACCCACCGCAACCTGGTGGCGAACATCGAGCAGGCGTGGAACTCGATGCCGCTGAACGAGGACGACGTGCTGGTCGGCCTGATGCCCTTCTTCCACATCTACGGCCAGACCGTGGTGCTCAACATGGGCCTGGCCAAGGGTTCGACGATCGTCTTGATGCAGCGCTTCGACTGTGACGCGCTGATGGACCTGATCGAGGAGCACGGCGTCACCTGGCTGCACGTTGCTCCCCCCGTGATCCTCCAGCTGGCCACCCATACGAATGTCGAGGGCCGCGACTTCTCCAAGCTCAAGCTGATCATCTCCGGTGCCGCGCCGCTCGATGCCGAGCTCGCCGGCCGAGCCGAGGCGAAGATCGGCGCTCCGGTCCGCCAGGGCTACGGGATGACCGAGCTCAGCCCGGTGAGCCACAAGAGCCGGCTGGCCCGCGTCGCTGAGACACCGCCCGGCAGCGTCGGGGCGCTGATCCCGAACACCGAGGCGCGCCTGATCGATCCCGAGACGGAGAAGGACGTACCCGAGGGCGAGCAGGGCGAGATCTGGCTCCGCGGCCCGCAGGTGATGAAGGGCTACCTGAACAACGACGAAGCCACCGCCGAGACCCTGGTCGAGGACGGCTGGCTGCGGACCGGGGACATCGCCCGGATCGACGAGAAGGGCTTCACATTCATCGTTGACCGGCTCAAGGAGCTGATCAAGTACAAGGGCTACCAGGTGCCTCCGGCCGAGCTCGAGGCGGTGCTGGTTTCCCACCCGAAGGTGAAGGACGCCGGCGTGATCGGCGTGCCGATGGACGACGGCGGTGAGGCGCCGAAGGCGTTCGTGGTCGCTGACGGCGTGGATGCCGAGGAGCTGATGGCCTACGTGGCGAAGCACGTCGCGCCGTACAAGAAGGTCCGCGAGGTCGAGTTCGTCGACGAGATCCCGAAATCGGCCTCCGGCAAGATCCTCCGTCGCGTCCTGCGCGACCAGCACCCCAGTGAGAAGATCTCGGCCCGCTAACCCGCTTCGACTCAGCGAAAGGAACCTCCAATGGCAGGGACTTACAGCCAGCAACAGCTGGAGCTCAAGTTCAATGCGATCAGCGAGCGACTTGCCGCGATCGAGAGTCAGCTCAAGGTCCTCTCCGACAAGGCGGAGGTCTCCTACGAGGAGCCGTTCGCCGAACTTCCTCCCGAGGTGCTCGAGCTGGCGCAAGCGGGGAACAAGATGGAGGCGGCGAAGCGCTATCGAGAGCTGACCGGCGCCGACGGAAAGGAGGCGATGGAGGCGGTCGGCAGGATCTGAGCGGACCCCGGATCGCCCCCGTCCGGGAAAATGCCGGGGGATGGGGGACCTACAGATCTTCCTCGCAGCGCTCTTCGTCTCGGCCGCCGGGCTGAACGCGCTCGCCAACTGGGTCAACGTGCCGTATCCGATCACGCTGGTGCTCGGCGGACTGGCGCTTGGGCTGATCCCAGGTATCCCGGACATCCACCTGAATCCGGACCTGGTCCTGCTGGTCTTCCTCCCGCCGCTTCTCTACCAGTCGGCCTTCTTCGCGGACCTCCGCACCCTGCGGAACGACGCCCGGGTGATCGTGCTCAACGCGATTGGCCTGACCCTGGCGACCGCCGCGGTGGTGGGAGTGATCGCGCATGAGGTGATCCACCTGCCGTGGGCGATGTCGTTCGCGCTCGGGGCGATCGTCTCGCCGACCGATCCGGCGGCGGCCACGGCGATCATGCGGCGGGTCGGCGCCCCGCGGCGGCTGGTCAACATCCTCGAGGGCGAGAGCCTGGTCAACGATGCCGCGGCTCTGGTCGCCTACAAGGTCGCGGTGGCGGTGGCGATCGGGGAGACCGTCTCGACCGGCCACACCGTTCTCACCTTCTTCGGCGACGTCGCGGGCGGCGTGGCGATCGGGCTGGCCGTCGGCTGGGTGATCGCCGAGGTCCGCAAGCGGGTCAACGACGTCAACACGGAACTGACGATCTCGCTGTTCAGCGCCTACGGCGCCTTCATCCCGGCGGACCAGCTCGGGGTGTCCGGTGTCCTTGCGGTTGTGGCGTGCGGGTTGGTGCTGGGCTTCCGCGCCCCCGAGATCGCCTCGCCGGAGAGCCGGATGCAGGGCTTCGCGATGTGGTCGATTCTCACCTTCCTCCTCAACGCCACCCTGTTCATCCTGATCGGCCTGCAGCTGCCTTCGATCGTCGATGGCCTTGCGGGCAGCTCGGCGAGCGAGGTGATCGGCTATTCGGCCGCGGTCTGCGCCGCGGTGATCGCGATGCGCTTCATCTGGGGACAAACCATGACCGTGATCATCAGGACCCTCGACCGGCGGCCCTCGCAGCTCGCCCGGCGATCGACCTGGCAGCTGCGCACGGTCAGCGGCTGGGCCGGCATGCGCGGAGCGGTCTCGCTCGCCGCGGCCCTGGCGCTGCCCCTGACCACCAACGGCGGCGCACCGCTTCCGGGCCGCGACCTGATCCAGTTCATCACCTTCGTTCTCATCCTCGTCACCGTGGTCGGGCAGGGGCTGACCCTGCCCTGGCTGATCCGCCGCCTCGGCGTCATCGATGACGGCACCGAGGAGGAGAACGAGGAGCTCAAGGCGAGGCTGGTGATCGCGAAGGCCGCGCTCGATCGGGTCGACGAGCTCGAGGGCGAGGACTGGACCCGTGACGGCACGATCGAGCGAGTTCGGAACCTCTACCGCTTCCGGAAGAGGCGGTTCGCGGCGAGGGCCGGGAAGATCGAGGACGAGGACGGGATCGAGGAGAGTTCCCTCGCCTACCAGCGCATGATGCACGAGATCTACGCCGTGCAGCGCGCGGAGCTCGTCCGGCTTCGTAACCAGCGTGAGATCAGCGCCGAGGTGATGCGCCGGGTCGAGCGCGAGCTCGACTTGGAGGAGCAGCGGCTCGAGGTGTAGCGTCTGACGCGTGCCTCTGTTCGGGAATCGCGACGAGAAGGCCGGGAAGGAGACCGCGGCCAAGGCGGAGATGGATCGCCTCGTCGGTCTGTCGGCCCCGGACCTCGGGGTGGAGATCATGCATGCGTTCTCACCCGACGGACTGGAGACCAAGTCTGGTCATCGCCAAGGGCCGGCCGAGGTGACCAAATGGCTGATGTCCTCCTACTCCAGCAAGACGAAGTTCACCCAGCCGCTGCTGCGGCCGGTGATGGAGGGGCTTCAGGCGCTGGACAGCGCAGGCCTGGTCGAGAGCCGCGCCTTCGGCGACAGGGGCGCCGCCTCCACGTACCACGCGACCCGGGCCGGCGAGCAAGCGCTCGCGGACGGCTCGGTCGCCCAGCGGCTCCAGGTCTAGATCTAGTAGCCGGGCGGCTTGACCGGTGGCCCGAGGTAGACGTGCGCCAGCCGAATGGCGAGGGGTTTGCGGGCAGCCCCGCCAGTGGGCCAGATCACCTTGATGGTGTCCAGCCGTACCCCGTCCGTCGTCAGCATGCGGCTCTGCAGCGGGAACCAGTAGCCGCCGAGCCCCAGACTCGTCACCGGCGCCGGCGCTGCGCGAGCTGCCTTGTGGGACCACTCGACGTTCTGCCAGAACTCGACCTGCTCGCGGTCCATCCGGATGTAGGGCTGGGGCGCGCTGTCGAGCATGACGACCACCTGCAGGTTCCCCGCGTTCAGCCGGCAGCCCGCCGCCCCATTCGAGGCTTTGAACGGAGAGCCCGTCACGGTGTTCGGTTGAACGGCCGACGTCTTTGCGAGCACCGTTCGTGCGCGCCGGGAGCATGGCGGCTGCAGATGGTGATGGTGCGCGACCACCGGCGTCGACGCGGGGGACGACACTGGCGGAGTCGGAATCGACGCGGCTGTCGTGCCACCGCTTGACGAGGAGCCGCACCCGGCGAGCAGAGCCGCCGCGATCAGGACTGTTGTCGTAAGCCTCACAGCGCCGTAGTCACCTGCGTTACCACCGTATACCATGACGCTGGTGATTCGAAACCGGAGCGAAGTGCAGCCCGGCGACAGGCCGCCGGCCCCGGGCGACCTGTGGCTGGTGCAGGCCTTCGTCAACTCGCGATGGGATCTCGAGCACGACCTTCAGGACCAGTTCGGCGACAGCGAGGGGTTGGCGACGTGGCTGGTCGAGCGAGATCTCGTTCCCGCCGGCACGCCGGTGAACGAGGCCGATCTCCGGCGAGCTCTGGAAGTCAGGGATGGTCTTCACGCTCTGCTCTTCGCGAACAACGGAGCCGAGCTTGACCTCCAAGCCGTCGAGAGGCTGGATGGTGCGCTTCGCGGCTCCGGCCTCTTCGTGCAGCTTCACGCAGATTCGCCCCCGGACTTCGTCCCTGCGCGCCGCGATTTCGATGGCGCTCTGGCCCTGATCGGAACAACCGCCGCCCTCGCCCAACTCGACGGCAGCTGGATCCGGCTCAAAGCCTGTCGCGGGGACGACTGCGGCTGGGCGTTCTACGACCACAGCCGAAACCAGGCCGGCAGCTGGTGCTCGATGTCAGTCTGCGGCTCGCGTGCCAAGGCCAGGGACTACCGGCGCAGGAAGAGCCGATCGCGCACAGGAGCGAGGCGAAGGGACTAGTCGCCGGGCCGCAGGACGTGCCCGACCGCGGGGTCGGACTTTCCGTCGAGCAGCTCGCGATAGATCTTCTCGACGTCCTCCGGGCCGGAGCCGTGCTCGACCTGGAGCCAGTCTCGGGTCCACTCCACGTAGGGCGCCCAGCTCTCGGCGAGCCGCTCGTTGAGGCCGTCGGGGCCCCAGTCCTCGGTGCGCTTGCGCAGGCGGTCAGGGGCGAAGAAGAAGACTGGCTTCGGGCCGGCCAGCTCATCAGCGCCGCCCGAGATCCTCGCGATGGGTAATGCCGACAGCGGCCGAGTGCCGCAACTCGTCCCCGTAGTGACCGTGAACCGCGCTGCGGACCTTGGCGTCGCCCGACATGTCGACGTAGACGGCAGGCTTCGCCTCGAGCGAGTCGATCTCCTCGTAGGGGACGACCTTGTCGTAGACGCCCAGCGACTCGGTGAACTCGACGTTGCCGGGCGAGGTCAGGCCGATCACCTCGATCCCGTCGCGCCGGGCGAGCAGCCAGGCGAGCGCGGAGGAGGTCCGGCTGGAGGCGCTGGAGAGCACCGCAGTCTTCGCGCCGAACATTGACTCGTCATCGAGGAAGTCGTCGATCAGGAAAGAGGTGAAGTAGAGGGGCCAGAGGAGCATCTGCTGGTCCTCGTTCTTCTCCTCGTAGAAGGGCAGTCCCGCGACGCGGATGTATCGGTTGTAGGCGGCTGGCAGCTTGGCCCGGTATGGCGTGGTGTCGACGAAGTCAGCCGGATCGGAGCGGTCGGGCTGGACGACCAGGTGGGAGGCGGGGGGCAGGTAGCCGAAGATCCTGGTGCCCTCGGGAACGCCGTCGGCCTTCGACGCGACGACGTCCGCGAATCCCCAGACCGGCATGTGCGCCCAGCCTTCCTCCGCAGGGAAGAAGTCCCAGTAGTTCATCGCCTCGCCCATCACCGCATAGGTGATGTTGTTGGTGGTCAGGCCGAAGGTGTCGACGCCGAGGAGAACCTGGCCGTCTTCCAGCTCGGGCGCGTCGCCCTCCTCGAAGCGGGTCGCGTGCAGATCGTCTTTGCGGACCTGGAAGTCGATGCCCGGAGCTTATTCAGCGAGCGAACCTGGGCACAGTCCGGGTTCTGAACGGCGATCGCCGCTTCGCCGCCAGCAGGGAGCGGTCGGCAGCGTCGTGCAGAGCGAGTCCGTCGCCGCTCGACAGCGACGCGACCCCGTAGCACGCCGTGACCGTCCCGTCGCCGAGCTGAGCCGCCTCGATCGCGTCGACGACGCGCCCCGCTGCGATCTTCGCGCCCTCGAGGTTGGTCTGCGGCATCAGCAGAGCGAACTCATCGCCGCCGATGCGGAAGGCATCGTCGGTCAGCCGGGAGGAATCGATCGCAGTGGCGACTCCCTGGAGAACCGCGTCGCCGGCCGGGTGGCCGAGCTCGTCGTTGACGCCCTTGAACCCGTCGAGGTCGAAGATCGCGACGGCCAGCGGGTGCCGGTATCGAGAGCTCCTGGCGGCCTCGATCGCGAGCCGCTCCTCATACGCGCGGCGGTTGAGCAGGCCGGTGAGCGCATCCGTCCTGCTCTCCTTCTCCTTCACCTCGAACAGGGACGCATGCGCCATCTGAGCCGAGATCGACTCGGTGAGCAGCTGAAGGGTCTCGACATGCTCTGGCCCGAAGGCGCCGGGATCCGTTGAGTAGACCTTGAGCACCCCGACCGCATCGCCGTCGTGACGCAGGGGCACGGCGATCATCGAGCGGGCCTTCACCCGGCGTGAGGCGGCGCGGTCGATTCGCGGATCCACCTCGGTGTCGTCGCAGTGGAGCACCTGATCGAGGTCGAGAGCCAGGCCGGAGAGGCTGCTGTCGCGATCCATCCTGATGCCGAGATAGGGGGTCGCGTCGCCGGTGGTGACCGTGTAGACCATCTCGTCGTGGTCGGGCACCTCGATCACACCCGCGCTCGCGCCCGTGAGCTCCTGGGCACGCTGAGCCACCAGCCGCATGACCTCGGCGGAATCCAGGTCCGCGGCCGCGATCTCGCTCTGTGTCTTGATGATCGCCCGCAGGCGGTCGGCTTGTGCATCCATGCAACCAACTAATCGGCCGAACGGCTACTGAGAATTTAGGCCCAGGCAACGATTGGACATTTGATTGAACGACCCGATCCGCAAGTTAAAGGGGCGCAAACACCGCAGATCGCGGCCAGCCGGCGCCGCTGGGCTGTTTGAGCCTGGAGTACCCGGGTAAACGCGCAGTTCGGGAACTGCCGAGGAGATTGGAGGCCGGACGGTGAACGGACGGCTATCCGCGCTCGACGACTCATTCCTCGCGGTCGAGAACGCAAGCGCCCACATGCATGTCGGCTGGGCAGCCACGTTTCGGCCGCCGGAAGGGCGTCCAGCGCCTCGTTTCGAGGAGTTACGAGACCACATCGCCAGCAGGCTGCGCCGCGCGCCGCGCTACCGGCAGCGAATCGCGACGGTGCCGTTGGGTCTGAACGCGCCGATCTGGGTGGACGACGAGGCGTTCGACGTGAACCGGCATGTGGTCGCCTCCAGTCAGACCCACTTCGCTGACCTTGTCGACTCCTGCATGTCGACCCAGCTGCGGCGGGACCGCCCCCTCTGGCAGATCTGCCTCGCCGAGCGCCTCGATGACGGCAGGATCGGGATCGTCGGCAAGGCGCACCACTGCATGGTCGACGGCATCGCGGCCGTCGAGCTCGCCTCCCTTCTCCTGGATCCGACACCACATCCCCCGCCCGAGGAATCCGATGGATGGCTGCCGAGCCGGCCGCCGGGATCCGCCCGGCGGCTCCTCGGCGGCCTTCTTGATCTCGTCCTCGAGGAGATCTCGCTGTTGCGCTACCCGGCGCGGTTCGTCCGCTCCCCGCGGCGGCTCGGCGAGCTCGCTGAGCCGATGGGTCGCGCCAGGAAGGCGCTGGCCGAGTCGATGCGGCCGTCGGAGCCGCGCGACCCGGTCAACCAGCCGATCACCGGCGCTCGCCACCTGGCCTGGTTCCGCCGTCCGCTCGCCGACCTGAAGCGGATCGGGCAGCCGTTCGGCGCGTCGGTCAACGACGTCCTGCTCGCGGCGAGCGCCGGAGGGTTTCGGCGCTTTCTGATCGAGCGAGACCGCGATCCCGTGCCGCTCAAGACGATGGTCCCAGTCAACGTGCGAGCCGGCGACCCGGAAACCGAGCTCGGCAACCGGATCTCCTTCGTCTTCGTCGACCTGCCCTGCGACGAGCCCGACTCGATCCGGCGGCTACAGAACGTCCGCCTCGCCATGTGCGAGCGCAAGGAGTCCGGTCTTCCCGAGGGGGGCGACACGGTCATGGCGATGCTCAAGTACATGCCGCGCACGGCGCAGCACGTGGTGAGCCGGAGGATCGCCAGCCCACGGACCTTCAACCTGACGGTCTCCAACATCCCGGGGCCGCGAGAGCCGATGTACATGCTCGGCTGCGAGCTCGAGGCCGCCTACCCGGTGGTCCCGATCGCCGACAAGCACGCCCTCTCGGTGGGCATGACCACGATCCGCGACGACTGCTGCTTCGGCCTCTACGCCGCGAGCGAGATCCTGCCGGACTCGGACGAGCTGGCCGCCCACGTGAACGCGTCCATCGACGAACTGCTCGAGCAGGTCACCTACTAGGACGAGAGCTCGAGCCAGAGCTCGTGGCCGACGGTCCCCTGCGGGAAGGCCTCGTGCGGCGCCTCGCTGGTCTGCGTGAAGCCGGCGTCGTCGTAGATCCGGCGGGCGCTCTCCAGCGAGCTGTTGGTCCAGAGCACCATCCGCTCGTATCCCTTCGAGCGGGCGAAGCGGATGCAGCGGTGGACGAGCTTGCCCCCGATCCCCAGCTCGCGCGCCCACTCCTCGACGAAGAGAAGCCGAAGCTGCGCGACGGAGTCCGAGTTGCGGACGCAGTAGACGGCGCCGGCCCGCTCGCCGTCGAGCTCCGCGACCCATCCGCGTTCGCGCTCCGGGTCGGGCTCGGCCAGGTACTCGGCGACGATGCCCGCGACCAGGGCTTCGAACTCCGGCGGCCAGCCGAGCTCGTCGTCGTAGAGGTGCGCATGCCGCTCGAGCACCCAGCCGTGGTCGCCCGGTCGGATCTCACGGATCTCGACTCGGCGCTCCTCGAGCGGCTCGCCGAGGATCCTGCGGATCGAGCCCATCGCCTCCACCAGGCGCCGCTGCTGTTCGTCCGAGTACGCGGCGAGCACCCCGCCGATCTCCGCGCTCGAGCGACGGTCCAGGCTGGCGAAGGTGCGCCGGCCCTTGGGGGTGAGCTTCGCGACCTGGCGACGCCGGTCGGCTTTCGAGCGCCCACGCGCGACCAACCCTTCCTCATCGAACCGGTTGAGGATCCGGCTGAGGTAGCCGGGATCCAGGCCGAGCTCGCGGCGGAGGTCGGCGACGTTCGCCTCCTGGTGGGTGGCGATCTCGTAGATCACCCGTGCCTCGGTGATGGAGAACGGGCTGTGCAGATAGCCGGGGGAGAGGAGACCGACCTGCAGCGGATAGAAGCGGTTGAAGGCGCGGACGGCGGCGACGCGGTGATTCTCAGCCTTCTTCGTAGCGCTCGCCATATTCCTTGACTAAGTCAAAGAATACAGACGAGCGCTTCGAAGCTAACGGATGAAGAGCATCTCCGCGTACTTCGGCAGCGGCCAGAGGTCGTCGGGGACGAGCTTCTCCAGCTTGTCCGCCGCCTCGCGGACCCTCTCCATTCCGGCGACCTGCTTGTCGCGGGCGTGAATCGCGAGATCCATGCCCTCGAGGCCGTCCGGGTACTGGTTCGCGTCGTCGAGTTCCCTGATCGCCGCGACCAGCTCGTCCACCAGCGGCGTCGTCTCCTCGGTGACCGCACCGATGCCGGCGTCGTCGCCGAGCGCCAGAGAGCGGAGGGCGGCGGGCAGGATCATCGTCCGGGCCATCGTGTCGGCCGTCTCGGCCTCGATGTTGGCGCGGATGATGTACTGCTCCAGCCAGACCTCGTAGCGGGACTCGAGCTCGCGCTCGTTCAGCACCGCGTACTTCTCCATCATCGACACGGTCGGCTCGGCGAGCACCTCGGGCAGGCAGTCGGGCGTGGTGCGCAGGTTCTTCAGGCCGCGCTCCTCGGCCTCCTCGTGCCAGGCCTCGTCGTAGTTGTCGCCGTCGAAGATGATCTGCTTGTTGGCGTCGTAGGCCTCCTTGACCACCGCGGTGACCGCGGCGGGCAGATCGTCCGTGCCCTTGGCCTCGAGCTTGTCGGAGAGGTCGTCGATCGCCTCCGCGACGATGGTGTTGAGGACCGTGTTCGGGAAGGCAAGCGACTGGCTCGAGCCGACGGCGCGGAACTCGAACTTGTTGCCGGTGAAGGCGAACGGCGAGGTCCGGTTGCGGTCGCCACCGTGCATCGGCAGGGGCGGCAGGACCTCGGCGCCCAGCTCGAGGAACGAGCCGGGGGTGTGCGGATCACCGCTGCCCGAGGAGATCGCCTCGAACACCTTCGTCAGCTCCGCGCCGAGGAAGATCGAGATGATCGCCGGGGGCGCCTCATTGGCGCCGAGGCGGTGGTCCTGGCCGATGCCTGCCACCGAGGCCCGGAGCAGGCCCTGGTGCTTGTTGACTGCCTGGATGACCGCGGCGCAGAAGAACAGGAAATTGATGTTGTCCGCGGGGGTGGCTCCGGGCTCGAGCAGGTTGCTGCCCGAGTCGGTGCCCATCGACCAGTTGTTGTGCTTGCCCGAGCCGTTGACGCCGGCGAAGGGCTTCTCGTGCAGCAGGCAGACGAGCCCGTAGTTGCGGGCGACCTTCTGCATGATCTGCATGGTCAGCTGCTGGTGGTCGGAGCCGACGTTCGAGTTCTCGAAGATCGGCGCGATCTCGTGCTGTGCCGGTGCGACCTCGTTGTGGCGGGTCTTGATCGGGACGCCGAGCTTCGCCAGCTCGTTCTCGAAGTCCAGGATGCAGGCGAGAACGCGCTCGGGGATGACGCCGAAGTAGTGATCGTCCAGCTCATGGCCCTTTGCCGGCTTGGCGCCGAACAGGGTGCGGCCGGTGATCACCAGGTCCTGGCGAGCGTAGAAGTAGTTCTCGTCGATCAGGAAGTACTCCTGCTCGGGCCCGACCGTGGTGAAGACCCGCTGCGTCTCATCGTCCCCGAGGAGTCCGAGCGCCCGGACCGCTGACCTCGAAAGCGCGTCCATCGAGCGCAGCAACGGCGTCTTGGCATCGAGCGCCTCGCCCGTCCAGGAGACGAAGGCGGTCGGGATGCAGAGCAGCGCGCCGTTCGGGTTCTCGAGGATGAACGCCGGGCTGGTGGGGTCCCAGGCCGTGTAGCCGCGGGCCTCGAAGGTGTCGCGGATGCCGCCCGTCGGGAACGAGGAAGCGTCCGGCTCGCCCTGGATCAGCTCCTTGCCGGAGAACTTGGCGATCCACTTGCCCTCGCGATTGGGCTCGAAGAACGAGTCGTGCTTCTCGGCGGTGAGGCCGGTGAGGGGCTGGAAGACGTGCGTGAAGTGCGTCGCGCCGCGCTCGAGCGCCCACTCCTTCATGGCCTCGGCGACTGCGTCGGCCAGTGAGGTGTCGAGCGCCTCGCCCTGCTCGAGGGTCTTCTGCAGCTTCTCGTAGACGTCCTTCGACAGGACGTCCTTCTGCACGGCCGGCGAGAAGACGTTGATGCCGAACGGGTTGTTGTCGTCCTTGGTCAGGTCGACGGTGCCCAGGGCTGTGCCGTTCGGGCTCCAGGTGGCGGAAGTGACGTTCTGGGAGCGGGTCGTCTTCAACATCGTCGGGGCAGCCTCCTTGCAGGCATGGCGCGCCTGCGGGCGCGCCGAGTTGGTCACACGAAACGAGGGCGGAGATTAGAGGCCCAGGCAGGGTTGGGGCATTGTCCGCGCGTATAAAAATCGCAATACGCGGTTCGACACGAGGTAGGGGCCAGTAGCCTGAGCACAGATGGCTGAATTTCCCGCGCCGAGCGAGGGCTTTGTGCTGACGCACTTCATCGTCAGCGCGGACGTGGCGCGTTCGGCCGCCTTCTACAGCGATGTGCTGGGCGGCGAGGTCGTGATGGAGGGCGAGCCGACCATCCTCCAGGTCGCCAACAGCTGGGTGATCATCAACGTCGGCGGCGGCCCGACCGAGGACAAGCCCGAGGTCGTGCTCGACGTGCCGGATGACCCAAACCGCGTCAGCGCCTTCCTCAACATCCGGGTCGCCGACATCCAGGCCCGTTATGAGGAGTGGGGCGCGAAGGGCGCCGAGTTCCTCACCCCGCCTCAGGACCGCGGGGCCGAGATCCGCTGCTACATGCGCGACCCGGATGGCCACCTGATCGAGGTGGGCCAGTCGACCCGCACGCCGTCAGCCTGAGGCGCTGAGGACGACCCGGTTCCCTGACGGGTCGGTTACTCGCACGCGTTCGTCCTCGCGCTGTGGTTCGAAGCCTGCGTCTCGCAGCCGCTCCTCCTCGGCGGCGAGCTGAGCCGAGTCCGGCAGCCTGATCTCGTACTGGTTCAACCCACGGCTGCCCTCCGGCGGCGGCGGGGCGCCCTCACCGGTCCACGTGTTGAGGCCGAGGTGATGGTGATAGCCGCCGGCGGAGACGAAGAGCGCACCCGGATAGCCGCGGACCGTGACGTCGAAGCCGAGTGCGCCGGAGTAGAAGGCCTCCGCCGCCGTCAGGTCGCCGACGTTGAGATGAACGTGCCCGATGCGTGTGCCGGCAGGCATGCTCGCCTGGGCGTCCTCGCGGCGGAGCTCGCCCAGGAAGCCATCGAGGTCGAGCGGAAGCGTGTCCATCTGCAGGACTCCGTCACGGACAGGCCACTCCTCCCGCGGGCGGTCGCGATAGAGCTCGATCCCGTTGCCCTCCGGATCACTCAGATAGAGGGCCTCGCTGACCAGGTGGTCGGACGCGCCACTGAGCCGCCAGCCCGCCTCCGCGACCCGCTGCAGGGCGCGGGCGAGGTCGGCGCGGGTCGGCACCAGGATCGCCAGATGAAAGAGGCCGCTTGTGCCACTCGGGCGGTGTGGAGCGTCGGGGCTGCCGAACAGCTCGATGATGGACTGGCCGGGTCCGTCATTCGCTCCGAGGCGAACGATCCCGTCCTCAGGCTGAAGCTCGGTGAGCCCGATCGCATCGCGGTAGAAGTCGCGGACGCTCTCCAGGTCATTGACCGTCAGACGCACGGCGCCCATCGAGGCGCCGGGGTCTATGGAGCCGTTCGCGTTCACCACTTCAGGGTAAAGCGGCGAGGTGTGGGGCTAATTACGGATGCTTCGCTGCGGTGGATCGCCGATATTCGGACGGTGGAATCCGGCGAAGGGGCTTCGCACATAGGAGTCGCCGGCGATTTTCATCAGCCGCGCACCATGGCCACCGTTCTAGGCATGCTGTTCCTTGCCGGAGCGACGATCGGCGGGCTGTCGCTTCTGCTGCCCCACCCGAGCGCGTTCGACTCGCCGGCCCTGTGGAGCAATGTCGTCATCGCGTACGTGGCGGGTGCCGCGCTCCTTCTGCTGCGGAACAGGCTGCCGGAATGGTCACTGCCGATCCTGGTTTTGGCCGGCACTGCGGTCGTCACCCGTGCCGTCTACTACGGCCACGACCCGAGCGGCTTCTACACGATCTGGTACCTCTGGATCGGGGTCTACTCGTTCTTCTTCTTCGGCCACCGCTGGGGCCTCATCCAGATGGCCGTGGTGGCGGCTGCCTATGGCTGGGTGCTCACGGAGCTGACGGGCCCAACGCCGGTCGCCCGCTGGATCGTGACGATCGGCAGCATCCTGGTGGCCGGCCTGTTGGTCGACGCGCTCGCGGGGCGGCTGAAGAGCGAGACCGAGGGATCCGCCAGGCGCGCGGCGAACCTCGAGGCGGTCGGTGAGGTGGCGAGGCAGCTCGCCACCCAGAGCGACCCACGGGCGGTCGGTTTTGCGATCTGCTCGGCGGCGGTTCGCACGGCGCACGCCTCCGCGGCGGTGCTCTGGCGGCCGAATCACACCGGAGATGCGCTGGAGGCCACCGCCGTTGCGGGCGCCGACGTCGAGGGGATCTCCGTGCCCTTTGTCACCCCGAGCTCCGGGGCGATCCAGGCCTTCACCTCGGCGACCGATCGGTTCGCGGCGATGCGGGCCGGAAAGTCCGCGCAGGAGCTCTCGCCGAGCTTTGATGCCGGCGCAGCTCTCTGGCAGCCGATTCTGCGCAACAAGGACACGGCGGTAGGCGTGCTCGCGGTCTACTGGCGGGAGCCGCTCGAACAGCTCGGCGGGGAAACCCGCCGGGCGGTCAGGCTCCTCGCTCTCGAGGCAGCGATCGCGATCGAGCGCGGCGAGCTGCTCGGCCGGCTCGAGGTGGCTGCCCGTACCGACGACCTCACCGGCCTGCTCAACCGCCGGGCCTGGGACGAGGAGCTCGGGCGGGAGCTCTCGCGCGCCGACCGCGAAGGCGGGTCGCTCTGCGTCGCGATCCTCGACCTGGACAAGTTCAAGCTCTACAACGACACCCACGGCCATCAGGCGGGCGATCGCTTCCTCAAGCAGATGGCCAGCGCCTGGTCACAGACGCTGCGCGCCGGGGACATAATCGCCCGCTACGGCGGCGAAGAGTTCGCGGTCGCCCTGCCGGGGACGAATCTCGAACACGCCCAGCAGATGCTCGAGCGCATGCGCACATGCCTTCCCGGGGGCCAGACCTGCTCCGCCGGCGTTTGTCGATGGGATGGAGCCGAAAGCGCAGAGTCCCTCACGTCCCGCGCAGACACGGCCCTCTACGCCGCCAAGGAGGCGGGGCGCAACCGAGTCGTCGGCAGCTAGCCGCGGGCCCCTTCCATGGCTCGCGGCGACTTCTTGGGGGGCCTACTGCGTCAAGGAGCCGGACCGTCGGAGTGGCTTGCCGCGCCAGCTGGTGACGTGGTCTCGCCAGTCCGGGTCGATCTTGTCGAGCATCGGGGCGAGGGCGCTGACGTAAACACCCTGCCCATGGAGGTGGTAGCGACGTGTGCCGTCGTCGACGACGTGTTCAGGCTGCACCTCAGTTTGCTTCTCAAGCTTGTCGAGGATCTCGCGTCCCCGATCATCCTCGGGATGCAGCGCGATCACGACAACCATTGGCGGAGTCTAGGTCTAGAACCTCGCGTTGACTCAGGCCTAACCCAGCAGCTTTGCCTTCTCCCGCTCGAACTCCTCGTCTGAGAGCACGTTCTGCTCGTGAAGATCGCCGAGCTGCTTGAGCTGATCCATCACGTCGGGCGTCAGTCCGCCTGCTGCGGCGGGCTCTGCCGGCGCGGCCTGCTCGGGAGCCGGAGCTGCTTCCTGCTCCTGCTCGGCCTGCTTTGCGTCGTGGTGCTTCTTGGCGGCAACGGCGGCCCCGCCGATCACGGCGGCTCGTCGCCTTCGCTGGCGTCTATCGCGTCCTAGCGCCATGTCAAATCCTCCTTGATTGGATTAGCTGGACTGAACGGCCCTCGCGGACTAAGCCGTTCCTGGAACGGTCCGGTCCTGGGAGATGTACGCCATCAGCAGTGCGAGGGGGAAAAAGACCAAGCTGAAGACGAAGTAGCCAAGGAAACTGTGGCCCTTCCGAGCAGCAACCCGGGCCGGCCAAAATGCGATCGCGATCCAGATGATCGCCACGATGATCCAACCTATGGTGCTCATTACGGAACTCCGATCTCAGGGATCTCATGCCAAAGCTCTGAAAAGCTGCTGGCTAATCTCCCCGGTTATTGATGTGCAGCTCATACCTTCCGCTTCGTCCGGCACTAGACACCCGCGAGCACCACTGGACCCGTCTAGGGGTTCTCTACCTAGAGGCAACCTTTCCCATGCCTGGAGGCTAACTTCGCACGACTACCGCTTTGGACGAAAAGCAGTAAGCGAAGAGCACCGGTTTGCCGACTGACGCATCGAAAGAGGAGACTTGATCAGCACCGACTATCTGGTCGTCGGATCAGGGGCGAGTGGCCTCGCCTTCGCCGACACACTGGTGACGGAGGAGCCCGATGTCGAGCTTACGCTCGTCGATCGCCGGCCCGGGCCGGGTGGCCACTGGCTAGACGCGTACCCCTTCGTTCGCCTGCATACGCCGTCGGCGTACTACGGCGTCAACTCTCTACGGCTCGGCGAAGACCGGATCGACCAGTCCGGCGAGAACGCCGGCTTCTACGAACGAGCGACGGGCGCGGAGATTCGCGACTACTTCGCCGAGGTAGCGTCTCGCCTGACGCAGACGGGGCGCGTACGCATCCTGACCGGGCATGAGCACTTAGGACCGCAAGAGGTCGGAGCACAGGTCCGCGACCTGAGCACCGGAGCGGTTCATGACGTCGAGGTGCGGCGCAAGCTGGTCGACGCCCGCTATCTCGAAGCCTCGATCCCTGCCACTCACGAACCGTCCTTCGATGTTGCGCCGGGTGCCAGAGTCGTGCCTGTCAACGACCTGCCGGCCGCCGCACAGTCGGGGACCCGTTACACCGTGCTCGGGTCCGGTAAGACGGCGGTCGACGCCTGCAGCTGGCTTCTGGAGAACGACGTGGCGCCAGATCGGATCCGCTGGGTACGCCCACGTGACCATTGGTTTCACCACCGGCGCGACTTCCAGCCACTGGACCTCGTTGGCGACAACATGAACGGGATCTCTCTCGACGCCAAGGCGGGTGCGGAGGCGGCAGACGTCGAGGACCTGTTCAATCGCCTCGAAGCATCGGGGCGCCTGGTCCGCATCGATCCGTCGGCTCACGCGACGATGTATCGCATCACGATGCTCAGTCCCAGCGAGATCGATGCCCTGCAGCAGATCGAGAATGTAGTCAGGCTCGGCCGCGTGCGAAGGATCGAGGGCGACCGCATCGTGCTCCAGCAGGGCGAGGCCGACACTGGCCCCGACGTCCTGCACGTCGACTGCACGGCGCTCGGCCTGCGCAACGCACAAGCGATCCCCGTGTTTCAGCGCGCCCAGATCGTGCTCCAGCAGGTCAGGCAGAACTCTCCGGCGTTCAACGCAGCGCTCATCGCCTTCGTCGAGGCCCACCGCAACGAGGACGCCGAGAAGAACCGGCTCTGCCCGCCCAATCCCTACCCGCGCAGCATCGACGACTGGCCGGGTCTGAACTGTCGTACATGGCAGATCGAGCAGCGTTGGCTGCGTGAGCCGGACATCGCCGGCTGGGTGGCCGAGAGCCGACTAAACCTGCTCCGGGGCCTCCCCGACCACGCCGCAGACCCACCCGTCAAGGCTGCGATCGAGCGATTCCTGACCTACGTCGGGCCCGCCATCGAGCGGCTGCGCGAACTCGATGGGCGGCGCTCGCCTGGATCCGGTTGACCGGGCGCCGTTGCCTGGGAGGCTGCTCCTTTCACGTGAATGGGGCACGGGCTGCGGCTAGGAGAGCAGCAGCTCGTCCGTGCCCTCGGGCTTCCAGCGGTCGGCGATAGCCGCGAGCGGAATGCCCAGGAACCAGCAGCAGACGGCCAGGGTCGTGGAGACGAAGGCGACCGGTATAGAGATCAGGAAGAAGAGGACGGGGGCCAGCGACATCGCGGCTCCGAAGCGGAAGACGTCTCGCGGGAGCTTCTTCTCGAGCAGGTCGTGGTTCTGCGCCCGGGCGAAGAGAACCACCTCCATGCCGCTGACGATCGCGACGTTGACCGCGTAGATCACGACGGACAGCGGGTTTGAGAAGTACTCCCCGAGGAGGGCCGTCGGGAACGGCAGGAAGGCGATGAACGCCAGATAGAGGAGATTGAGGGCGACGAAGCCCTGATCCATCGCGGCGAGCAGCGAGATGAACTGGTGGTGTGCGAGCCAATAGCGGCCGATCACGGCGAAGCTGATGAAGAAGCTGACGAAGGCCGGGGTCAGGTCGTTGAGCGCATCGGCGAGCTCGTGAATGTTGTCGCCGTGCGCGATGTGCGGGACCGTGACCGCGACGATCAGCAGCGTCATCGCGATCGCGAAGAGGCCGTCGCTGAACGCGAGCACCCGCGCGAACTCAGCGCTGTCGCGGTCGTAGCGGCGGGGCACAGCCGGGCTAGAGCCCGAGGTCGCGCAGGAATCCGGGCTTCAGTGCGCTCAGGTTGACGAAGGCGGGTAGCGGCATGTCGTCTGGGTTGCCACGGATGCCGATGCGGGCGCCGTCCGGGGTCTCGCCCTCGAGGCGCTCGCCGAGCTCGACGGCGTTGTCCTCCGACGGGGCGCCGACGAGCAGCGAGCGGAAGTGACGCTTCACCGGGAGGCCCTCGTCCCGAAGCTTCTTCGCGAGAGCCTGGCCGTCTCGGATGTGAGGGAGGTCGATGACGACCTCCCACGGGTATTCGCCGTAGCGATGGGCCTCCTCGGAGCCCTCCTGCTCCGCCTCGCGCATCTCCTCCGCGCGCGCGGCCTCATCGTCCGGGAGCGGCTCGGACGCGTCCTTCCACTCCTCGGCAATCGGGTGCCAGCGCATCAGCCGAACCTCGCCTGCCAGATTCTCGTCCTGCATCAGGTTCTTGACGACGTGCTCGGCCTGCTGGGCGGACTCCTCGTGCCAGGCGTAGAGGAAGACGAAGCGCCCATCGCGGGTCACGACCACGCTGCCGCCGAGGAGCTTGCGCGCCTCGTTGTCCACATTGAGGTGGTGAAGCGCGTCGCTCAAGGTGGCGCCGTTGTGGTCCTCGTCGAGGGCGACCTCGACTCGCCACTCGTCGCGGCCGCGCACGGGCTGATCCCGGTCGTTCACGACCCCAACTCTATTGCCGTCCCGGTCGGCCCGAGGTTGACGACGCGAGTTGGGCCGATTTCGTCCTCCGCGCCCCAGGATTCGTGGATGTGGCCGCAGACCGCGAGCTGGCGGTCGCTTGGCCTCGATCGCCTCGAGGATGGCCTGGCTGCCGAGGTGGTCTCCGGACCCCGATTGGTCGCAATGGCCCTTGGGCGGAGAGTGCACGACCAGCACCGCGCCCTCCGGGCAGCCGGAGAGCTTCTGCCCCGCCTCCTCTTCGTCGAGGTCGAAGCTCCAGTCCCAGGGGGTGACCGGGACGCCGGCGCCGAGGCCGAAGAACTCGGTTCCGTCAATCTCGGTGGACTCGCCGTGGAGCACCCTGGCCGCGTCCCATCCGTCGCAGGCGGCGCGCAGCGCCTCCTCGGTCTCGTTGTTGCCGGGAACCAGGACGGTTGGCACAGTGATCGGCGTCAGGGCGTCGATCGTCTCCTCGAGGCCCTCGTGGACCGAGGCGAAGTCCCCGGCGGCGATCACCACATCCGCCTCGGAGGCGCGCTCAACGAGTTGCTCGGCCTGTCCGAGGTCGCGGTGCAGGTCGCTGAATGCCAGCAGCTTCACGCCCCGCGAACATATCGTGAGAGCTCAGAATGAGCGTGAGGTGCGCAGCCGCGGCCAGATCAGCAGCACGAGGCCGATCAGGATGCAGACTATGCCGAGCCCGTAGTTCACGAGCACGGCGAGAATGATCCCGATCACTATCAGCAGTAGCGCTAGGTTCATGCTGAGTGGTTACCCGGCGCACCTCCGCTGAAACCGAACAGGACTGGGTAAGCCCGAGAGGTGCCATCCATCGCGATCCTCGACGTCGACGGGACGCTCGTCGACACCAACTATCACCATGCGATCGCATGGTTCCGTGCATTCCTGCGCAGTGACGTGGTCGTGCCCATCTGGCGAGTGCACCGCCACATCGGCATGGGCGGCGACCAGCTCGTGGCCGCCGTGGCCGGCGATGAGGTCGAGGAGCAGCACGGGGAGGACATCCGCGAGGCGGAGTCCGAGCTCTACAGGGAGCTGATCGGCGAGGTGAGGACCGTGGAGGGCTCACGCGAGCTGATCGAGGACCTGCGCGAGCGCGACAACATCGTGGTCCTCGCCAGCTCCGCGAAGGAGTGGGAGGTGGAGCACTACATCGAGCTGCTCGACGCCGGGCCGATCATCGACGCATACACGACCTCGGCCGATGTCGAGAGCACCAAGCCCGAGCCCGATCTGATCAAGGCCGCCCTCGAGAAGGCTGACGCCGACGGCGAGGCAATGTTGATCGGAGACACCGTCTGGGACGTCGAGGCCGCCAGGCGAGCCGAGGTGGACACGCTCGCCGTGCTCACCGGAGGATTCTCCGAGCAGGAGCTGCGCGACGCGGGCGCGCGAGATGTCTTCACCTCGGTCGAGGAGCTGCGCCGGAACCTGAGGCAGACGGCGCTCGACTAATCGCCGTCCGCGACGGCGAAGCGGCCACCGGAGCGGCGCACCATCCCCCGCCGCTGGGCGAGCCAGAGGGCGCTGCCGAGTCGCCCCGGGCCCCAGAAGCGGGACTCGACGGCGCGAGCGAGGTCCCTGCGACGCATCGGTCCGTGATCGCGAAGGGCGGTGACGATCTCGCCCATCTCCCTCTCGATGTCGCGGTCCTCGCCGAGCTCGGATGTGACCATGGCCGGCGCCCAGTGGTGGCGCTGCCTCCGCGGAGGGGCGTTCGGGTCGGGCGGACGGCGGGAGTAGCGCGGGCTCATGTGCTCTCGACCGCCTCGGCCGACAGGGGTTCGGCGATCTCCTCCAGGTGCTTCTGCTCGGTTTTCAGGCCGAAGACCCATTCGACCACAGCCGCGATGCACATCAGCGCCGCCGTGATCGCGAAGGCGATGAAGACCGCGTCCGGGTTGCCGCCGTCAACGACCTTGCCGTAATACAGCGGGCCGATCGCGCCGCCGATTCCCGTCGCGATCGCGTAGAAGAGCGCGATCGCCATCGCACGGGTCTCCAGGGGGAAGATCTCGCTAACTGTCAGATACGCCGACGAGGCGGCCGCCGAGGCGAAGAAGAACGTCACGCAGATCACGCCGACGAAAACCCCGACCGAAGCACCCGTGTTCGCGACGAGATAGCCGTTGACGAGCATCCCGATCCCCCCGATGAAATAGGTGGCGGTGATCATCTCCCGCCGGCCGAAGGTGTCGAAGAGACGACCCAGCATCAGGGCGCCCAGGAAGTTCGCGATGCCGAAGGGGATCAGGTAGAGCCCTGCGACGCTGTCGCCCACGCCGAAGAATCCCGTGAGCAGGCCGGAGAAGTTGAAGAGCACGGCGTTGTAGAGAAAGGCCTGAGTCCCCATCAGCGCAAGCCCGAGGACGAAACGCTTCGGGTACTTCTTGAAGAGGGTGCGGCCGATGTCAATGAACCCCGTGCTCTCTTGGGGGTGAATCTCGATTTCCAGATCCGGCTCAGGGAGCTCGCGCCGACCCGTGTCTCGTTCTACCGTCTCCTCGATTTCAGAGACGAGCTGCTCGGCCTCCTCGTGCTTGCCGTGGACCATCAGCCAGCGCGGGCTTTCCGGCAGGTAGCGGCGGACCAGCATGATCCCGATCGCGAGTATGGCGCCGAGTCCGAAGCCCAGGCGCCAGCCCAGGTCGGTGCTGAAGATCGAGGTATCGAGCAGGATCCCGGTCAGGGCCGCGCCGAATGCGGCGCCGAGCCAGAAGCTGCCGTTGACGGCCAAATCGACCCAACCGCGTACGCGCGCGGGGATGAGCTCGTCGATCGCCGAATTGATTGCCGCATACTCGCCGCCGATCCCGAGGCCCGTCAGGAACCGGAAGGCTGCGAACCAGGCGAAGCTGCCCGCGAACGCCGTACCGACCGTGGCCAATAGGTAGAGGAGGAGGGTGACCATGAAGAGGCGCCGGCGCCCGAGCCGGTCGGTGAGGTAGCCGAAGAAGAGCGCTCCGCAGCAGGCGCCCAGGACATAGGCCGTCCCCGCCTGACCCAGCTGGGACGCCGAGATGCCCAGAGCGCCTGGCTCCTGCAGCCGCGCCCCGATCGCTCCGACGATCGTGACCTCGAGGCCGTCGAGAATCCAGACAGTCCCCAGCCCGATGAGAACCAGCCAGTGCCAGCGGCACCAGGGAAGTCGATCCAAACGAGCCGGAATCTTCGTCCGGATCGTGTCGCCACTCCCTGTAGTTGACGCCGAGGCTGATCCGTCAGCCATGGCCCGCTTATCCCCCGGAGTCCGCTCACTCCAAACGCCGCCGCGCCGATTCCACGGTCTCCTGGTCGAGCTCGGCCTCGATGAGCTCATAGGCCTTGGACAGCTCGGCGATCAGCGCCTCCTCGATCTCGCCCGGGTCGACCTGTCGGCCAAGCTCCGCCGAGACGTCACCCGAGGTGGCCGGATCCCACTCGAGCTCCAGTGCCTCGTAGACCGGCTCGAGGGCGCGAGCCACCTCCTGGCCGCCCGAGGAGACGACGACTCCGCCCATGTGGGCACCACCGCGGATCATGCGCTGGCCTATACCTGAGAGCTTGACCTTGCCACGGGCGTTCACGCTGTAGGCGCCCGGGCAATACTCGCCGGGCACCTCGCCCACCCGGGCGTCGACGCCTAGGCCTCGGAGCGTGGCGGCGATCAGGTCGGCCATCTCCTCGAAGCGGGCGTAGGTGCGCTTTGGCGGCTGCGGGTCCGCGTAGGCCCGGGCGATCGCGATCGTGCCCTCGTGGAAGACCGCCGCCCGGCCGCCCGCCAGGCGCTCGACGGCGGCAAACCCGGCAGCGCGCGCGGCCTCGGCCGCGGCCTCATAGCGCGGGCTGGCGAGATCCTGCCGGCCAAAGGCGACCTCGCGGCCGGGACGGTGGATCCGGATCGTCGGCGGGAGGTCGCCGGCGGCGACCCGCTCCAGGATCGTTCGCGAGACTGCGGTGCTCAGCTCAGGCTGGTCGGGGAAGGAATGTCGAATCAGGCGCAGGCGCTCCATCGCCTACGCAGCCTCATCGGGGCCGTCGCCAAGCAAGGCCTCGCGCAGCAGCCGCTCCTCCTCCTCGAAGAGATGGCCGATGGTGCGGTCGCGGTCGAGCAGGATCCGGCGCTTCGTCTCGGCCATCGCCTGCCGGGGGCCGGAGGCGATGCGCCCGGCGAGCTCGATTGCTCGTGGCATCAGCTGGTCGTCGGGATGAACGGCGCCGACGATCCCCATTCGAAGCGCGGTATCGGCATCCAGCAGCCGCCCAGTGAGGGTGAGCTCGGCGGCCACCGGCGCGGGCAGCGCCGCGCGCGCCGCGGCGTAGCTCGGCGGGATGCCGCGCGGCAGCTCCGGAAATCCGAAGCTGGCGGCCTCGGCCGCCATGCGAAGGTCCGAGAGCAGGGCCAGAGCGAAGCCGCCCGCGAGCGCGGCGCCGTTGACGGCGGCGATCACCGGCCTGGCGCAGTTGGCGATGGCGCGGAAGCAGCCGATGCTGGTCTCGACCAGCCGCTCTCGGTGCTCGCGGTCACCGCCGAACTCCGTGGTGTCCATGCCCGAGCAAAACGCCGGGGGCGCTCCGGTGAGCACCACAGCTCCGACGCCGGGATCCTCGCCCAGCGATCCAAAGCATTCGGAAAGCTCGACCCGCAGGTCGATCGAAAGGGCGTTTCGCTTCTCCGGCCGCTGCAGCGTCACCACCGCGACGTCCTCTCGGCGCTCCAGGGAGAGCAGACCTGCCATCACGGGGGATGATCCCTGAAACGTGGAAGGAGGAGATTTGAAGTCGCACACCGACTACATGACGTTCAACACCGAGGGGCGGCGCGAGTTCGTTCGGATCACCGAGAACGTGCAGGCGGCCGTGGACACATCCGGCGTGTCGGAGGGGATGGTGCTCGTCTCGGCGATGCACATCACCGCGGCCGTCTGGGTGAACGACGACGAGCCCGGTCTGCAGGAGGACACGCTGGAATGGCTCGACAAGGTCGCGCCGCCAAGCTGGAAGGAGCCGGCCAACGACGTCGCGCGCCAACTGCTGCCCGATCCCGGCGACTACCGCCATCACCGCGGCGGAGAGGACAACGGCGACGCGCATCTGAAGAACCTGCTGGTGCACCACCAGGTGGTGCTGCCGATCACGGACGGGAAGCTCGACCTCGGGCCGTGGCAGGCCGTCTTCTACTGCGAGTTCGACGGTCGCCGCTCGAAGCGGCTGGTGATCAAGGTGATGGGCGATTAGCACTCCCACGGCAACGGCCGGCCGGAGCGGTGTGGCCGCTCCGGCGATGGTCATCGGCGCCGTTGTCTCCGTCCAGTGCGGCTCGGCCGCGGCGACGACCCTCTTCGATCAGGTCGGACCGGCCGGGGCCGTGCTCTATCGGCTGCTTGCGGCGGCGATCGTGCTGCTGGCGATCTGGCGCCCGCACCCGTTGGAGGCGAGCCGGGAGGGGCTGCTGCTCACGGTTGCCTTTGGGGTCGCACTGGCCGGGATGAACCTCTGCTTCTACGAGGCGCTGGACAGGATCGACCTGGGGATCGCGGTGACCTTCGAGTTCGTCGGCCCGCTGCTGGTCGGACTGTTCGCCACGCGCCGGCCGCTCGACCTCGTCTGGGTCGGATGCGCAGCGGCGGGAGTCCTGTTACTCACCCGCCCATCGGGGTCCGCGAGCGCCGCGGGGATCGGCTTCGCGCTGCTCGCCGGCGGCTTCTGGGCCGCCTACATCCTGCTCAGCGCGCGGATCGGCCGCATCTTCGCGGGCGGCAGGGGGCTGGCCCTCGCCATGGGCTTCGCAGCCGCGCTGATGGTCGTTCCGGGGACGCTCGCCGCCGGAGGCGACCTGATCTCACCAGGCGCGGCCGCCGTCGGCGCCGCGACCGGCGTCCTCAGCTCCGTGGTCCCCTATTCGCTGGAGATGGAGGCACTCCGCCGGATCGCCGTCGGCACCTTCGGTGTGCTGATGAGCATGGAGCCTGCGGTCGCGGCCCTGATCGGGCTGATCGCCCTCGGCCAGGGTCTCGCCACCTTTGACGTCGTCGGCATCGGGCTCGTGGTGTTGGCGAGCGCGGGAGTTCTCGGCTCCTCGGTTGGAGAGGCGCCGCCGACCGAGGCGTGAAGCGTCTGGAGCCTGCCAGACGCTGCGAGGGGAATCCCTCGCAGGTGGTGCCGGCAGGCCCTCAGACGCTTGTGGCGGTGCGCATGCCCGCCTAGAAGACTCGCCTGAACAGATACAACGCGATCAGCACGAGGATGATGATGATCAGGATGGTGACGATGGACACAGGGCTCCCTCCCTTCCCGGTTAAGTAACGCCCCCTGTCGCGAACGTCCCGTTCGCTCCACCTCGCTTACCCGCGATACGAGTTTCAAACCCCGGCGGAGCTTGGGGGAGAAGCTACGCAGCTTTGCGCAGGCGCCGGAGCCGGCGGCCGAAGCGCAGGCGCGCGAGGCTCGAAACCGAAACCGCCGGCATCTCCGCCGTCGGCGGCGTCGTGGCGACATCGGCGTTAAGCAACGACGGCATGTGGCGCTCGATTTGGGCCGTGAGACACGACCGGCACGAGCACTCAGGAACGGATATGCCTGTGCTTGAACAGACCGTCATCCCAGTTCCTTAAGCCGAAGCGAGATCACGGTAACTACGCCGGCGGTCGGAATTCCCGCAAATAGCCCAAAACCGTGTACCTGACGTCCAGTCATGAAAACCCCCAAGTCATCCCCTGACAAGATCACGGAAATGGAAGCACAGGGCCCCGATGTGCGCGCCGGTTCGATCTCCGAGGCCGTGGCCAAAGCGCAGGTGCACGCGCCTACGCGGGGCAATCGAAAGCTGGAGAAGTTCCTCGAGGCGGTGAACGCCGACGAGCGCGTGCGCGCCTGGTGGTACATGGCGCAGATCCAGTCGGAACGGTTGGGCATGTCCGACCACTCCTGGGTGCACGTGCAGGTGGTCCTCAACATCTCCCTGCGCCTGCTCCGGCTGCTCGTCAAGGGCGGCATCGAGCCGGCGATGGTCACCGACCACGGTATGCGCGACCGCGACGCGGAGGTGGTGGTCGCCGGTGGCGCGCTGCTCCACGACGTCGGCATGTCGATCCACCGCGCCGACCACGAGGCCTACAGCCTGTTCATGGTGGAGGAGCGCCTGCAGTCGCTGCTGGCCGAGGTCTACTCCGAGCCGGAGCGAACCGTGGTGAGCGCGGAGATCCTGCACGCGATCATCGGCCATCGCCGCCGCGGCGAGCCGTACACGCTCGAAGCCGGGGTGGTGCGGGTCGCCGACGCGCTCGACATGGCCGAGGGCCGCTCCCGGATCCCGGTCGAGGGCGGCCAGTACGGCATCCATGCCCTCTCGGCTGCGGCGATCGACAAGGTCAGCATCGAGGCCGGCGACGAGCGTCCGGTCAAGATCGAGATCGAGATGAACAACTCGGCGGGCATCTTCCAGGTCGACGACCTGCTCGCCACGAAGCTGCGCGGCACCCCGCTCGAGGGACACGTCGAGGTGGTCGCCGAGGTGGCGGGGGAGACCGAGAAGCGGCTGCTGCCCTCGTTCCGGCTCTAGACCCCCGCGCCCTCGCCGCCCCGGCCCTCGCCCGCCGCGAAGCGGGCGGCGCCCTCGACGCCGACGCCGCTGACCGCGCCGCCGATCTCCGCCTCGCGGGCGAGGCCCTCCTCCAGGGACATCGAGAAGCCCTCGAGTGCCGAGCGCCGGTCGGCCAGCATCGTCTCCTGCGGGAATTGGGCGAGGCCCTCGGCCATCTCCACAGCGCGCTCGAGGTGTTTGCCCGGCGCGACAATCTCGGTGAGTAGTCCCATTGCGAGCGCCTCCTCGGCCTCGACGATCCGGCCCGTGATGATCATGTCCAGGGCGCGGCCCATGCCGACTATGCGGGGAAGCCTCTGGGTGCCGCCGTCGATCAGGGGGACACCCCAGCGGCGCTCGGGGAAGCCGAGCTTGGCCGTATCGGTGCCGATCCGCAGGTCGCACCAGAGGGCGAGCTCCAGGCCACCCGCCAGCGCGTAGCCGGAGATCGCGGCGATCGTCGGCTTCGGCGAGGTGATCCGGGTGAAGCCGAGCGGCCCGTGGGGTCGCGGCTTCAGCCATTGCTCCGCGATTCCCTGGTCGTCCATCGCCGCGGCGACCGACTTGAGGTCGGCGCCGGCGCAGAAGGCCTGATCGCCGGCGCCGGTCAGAATCATCACCCGCGCCTCGTCGTCTCCCTCGAACTCGCGATAGGCCTCGAGCAGCTGGTCGGCCGTGTTGGGATCGACGGCATTGCGGCGCTCGGGCCGGTCGATCGTGAGCACCCCGGCGGCGCCTCGCCGCTCATAGGTGACCTCAGGCATGGCGGCGATCCTATCCGGGCACAGACTGCGGCCACTGCGTCAGGAACGGCAATGGATCGATCGGCTTCGTGTCGACTCCGAGAGACGCCTTGCCGATCCGGACCTCGAAGTGGAGGTGCGGCCCGTCACAGCTGCCGGTGCATCCGAGCTGGCCGACCACGTCTCCCGAGTGCACCTTGTCCCCGAGCTGGACCGGGGAGGGCTTCAGCATGTGCATGTAGACGAAGCTGTGGCTGTCCGAGGGGCTGTAGATGACGACGTAGTTCCCGCGCCCGCCGTCATCCGGATCGGTGGTCTTGCCTCGGTCGACCACGATGCCGTCGTGGACCGCGACCTCCGGCGTCCCGGTCTTGCCGAAGATGTCCTGCCCCTCGTGGATGTGGCCGGACCGTGGCGCGCCGAAGCGAGCGATCTTGTCGCCGAAGTCGTGTGGGCCGCGGAGGGGGAAGACATATCCGTGGACGAGCCCGGTCGGCGTCCCGGGGTCGATGCCGAAGAGCGAGGCGCTGTTGGCGAGCGTCGCGCCGCCGGTTCCCTGATTGAGGCCCGGCACCGGAATGCCGAGCACCGTGCCGAGAGCGCCGGCCAGCGCACACGCCAGCGTGACCGCCAGCCCTGCCTTGGCGGTCGGCCAGAAGAGCCCCCGCCGCCGTGCCGCGACGCGTCTGCGGTTCTCCGCGGCGCGAGCCCGCTTCTTGACCGGTCCCTTGACACCGGGATCGATTCGAGCCGCGGCCTTTTTCGGCGCCGGCCGAGTCCGCGGCCGCTCGCGCTCCAGCCGCTCGGCCAGCGGCTCGCGCCGGGGAAGCGCAATCACCTCGGCCTCAGGCTGGGGCGGTGTGGGCGCATGGGCGGTGTCGGTCGGGTCCGCGCTGCCGATGGCGAGCGCTGCCGGGGCAGGCCCGCTCGTCGAAGCTCGTGAGTCGCGCCCCGATGGCGGGTCGCTGGGGGCAAAACGCCGGCCGGCCGGCGCCGAATCACGCGACCGCTCGGCCCTCCGCTGTTCGGCCCACTGCCGTTCTGCCCGCTGCCTGCGCTTCGCCACTCTGCGGGCGCGCCGGTCGTCGTAGCGCTCGGGCCCCGGATCGAAGGGGGCCGCGCCGAGCTCAGGCTCGAGCTCGTGGTCGCGTGGCGCCCGCCTCAGGTGGCTGGTCTCGAGCCCGGGATCGAAGCTGTCGCCACGTACACCGTCACCCGCATCAGGGTGCGGTTGCGGATCGACGACTCCATCGTCCCCTGCCGGCCCCATACAGAGCCGGGACTAACGACTTCCGAGGCGTTCGAGGTCCTCTACGCGCCTCTGCTTGCGATTTTCGAGGCGAATCTGAATCAGGGAGAGAACTGTCACCAGGATCGCGAAGAAGGCGATCAACCCGAAGGCGAAGAAGGTGACGACCTTGTCGTTGGTGCGGCCATAGACGCCGACCCCGTCGGCGGCAAAAGACGCGGGCGCGGCGACGAGCAGACCCATCAGTACCAGGAAGACGGGGAGCAGCCGACGGGAGAACGTGCCGAGCATCCCGGGCAATCTAACGCACCTCCTGGTCGTGTCGGGGCAGCAGGTCTTCTTAAGGTGGTCGTCGACGCCGGTCACCTAGGATGCCTCCGCTCCGGTCTCGGGCCGGGCCCCCTGCATGGACCCAATCTCCTACTTCCAGGCAATCGTCCTCGGAGCGCTCCAGGGCTTCTCGGAGCTCTTCCCGATCTCAAGCCTCGGGCACAGCGTGGTGCTCCCGCGCATCTTCGGCTGGAACATCCATCAGAACGACGACTACTTCCTGAGCTTCCTGGTCGCCACGCACTGCGCCACGGCCATCGTGCTCTTCTTCTTTTTCCTCAAGGACTGGGTCCAGATCATCAAGGGCCTCGGCCGCTCGCTGCGAGACCGTTACATCGGCGAGGACGACACGTACGCGAAGCTCGGCTGGCTGCTCGTCGTCGGCACCATCCCGGCAGGCCTGCTCGGTCTGCTGCTCGAGCACCCGCTGCGCAGCCTGTTCGCCTCGACCCAGACCGCCGCGATCTTCCTCTTCGTCAACGGCCTGATGCTGTTCGGCGCCGAGGCGCTGCGACGTCGCGCCCCAGTGCGATCCGAGCAGGGCATGCGATCCGACCAGGTGATCTCCCGCACCCTCACCTTCCGCTCAGCCATCGGGATCGGCACCGCCCAGGCGCTGGCCCTGATCCCGGGTCTTTCGCGCTCCGGCGCCAGCATGGGCGGGGGCCTGGTCGCGGGGCTCTCCAACGAGGAGGCGGCCCGCTTCGCCTTCCTCCTCGCGACCCCGATCATCGGAGCCGCCGGCGTGCTCAAGCTTCCTGAGCTGCTCGGCCACCAGGGCGCCCACGTCCGCGGTGAGGCGCTGGTGGGCGCGATCGCCGCCGGGATCACGGCGTACTTCTCGGTGAAGTTCCTGCTGCGGTTCTTCGAGACCAATCGCCTGACGCCATTCGCCATCTATTGCTGCGTCGTCGGCGCCGTTCTCTCGGTTGCCTTCGCGCTGAGCTGAGGAGGTCCAGATGACCAAGCGACCCCAATTGATCATTCCCGCCGTGATTCTCGGCGTCATCTTCCTGGTGATCGCCATCGTCTACTGGACGACCGATGCGGGCTCGCTGCCGTCGTTCTTCCCGGGGCACGAGTCCGGGTCTACGCATATCCACTTCAAGCATGGCCTCGCCGCGGCCGTGGTCGCCCTCGGCTGCTTCGTCTTCGCCTGGTTCCAGACCGGCGAGGACCGGCCCAAGCCTTCCCGCGAGGGCGCGCCATAGGCGCGACCCGTTTCGTTCAGTTGATCTGAAGTAGCTCGTCGCCGGGCTCGTGCTCGACCTGCAGGGTCGAGTGCTCGACGCCGAAGCGGTCGGCAAGCAGACGCGCGGCGTGCCAGCGCGCCTGGTGGCAGTCGGCATCCCGGGAGACGATCATGTGGGCGGAGATCGCCGGCATCCCGGAGGTCACCTCCCAGACGTGCAGGTCGTGGACCTCGACGACGCCGTCCTCGGCGGCGAGTGCCTTGCCGATCTGCTCTGGATCGAGGCCTCGCGGGGCGGCCTCCATGAAGATCCGGCCCGAGTCGCGGAGCAGCCCGTACGAGGCCCACAGCATCAGCGCGGCGATCAACAGCGAGGCGACTCCGTCCGCACGCTCGAACCCCCAGATCAGGATCAGCGCACCCGCGATCGCGGTCGCGATGAACGCGAAGAGGTCTGTGAGCACGTGCCGGAACGCGCCCTCCACGTTCAGGCTCTTGCGCTCGGCGCCGGCGAGCAGGCGGGCGGCGAGCAGGTTCACCGCGATCCCGACCAGGGCCACGACAAGGACGATCCCGCCCTCCGTGTCCGGCGGTGCGATCAGGCGCCGGATGCCCTCGTAGACGATCAGGGTGCCGAGCAGCAGCAGCGTCACCCCGTTGATCTGGGCCGAGAGGATCTCGGCCCGCTTCATCCCGTAGGTGAAGCTGCCGGCCGGCGGGCGCTGCGCGAGGCGCATGGCCGCCAGGGCGAGCCCGAGCGCCACCGCGTCGGTGAGCATGTGACCGGCGTCGGAGAGCAGCGCCAGGGAGGAGCCGACGATGCCGGCCACGACCTCGACCAGCATGAAGACGACGATCAGGGCGAAGGCGGTCCCCAGGCGACGGGCGTCCGCGTCGGGATGAGCGTGGCTGTGGGCCATCCGTTTGATTATCGGAAAACCCCAAAAAAAAGCGCGCGACCCGGGGCAGGGAGGGGTCGCGCGCGCTGACGAGAGAGGAATCTCGAAAGTGAGCGGGAGTCTCTCCCGCCGGACCCCTTCCGGTGTGAACATCCGGATACGGTCCGCATACACGGCATTTATGCGCCATTTGCTTGTGAAAAACCGGTGAACCGTCCCTGGGGAGCGGGCTCCCGCGCCGCCCCCGCACCTATGATTCAGCCGTCTCAACAATTCGCCCGGGGGTAGGGCGAGTCCGAGAGAGGGGCTCGATGACCAACCAAGCAGGCATACGGCTGGCGGTCATAGACACCGACAGCGCTTTTCTCACTGTCCTCGGCAAGCGCCTGGAGGGCGCCGGCTGGGAGCACCGTGTGCTCGCCGGCAGCGTGCCCGTCGAGGACCTCGTGGCGATGAAGCTGAATGCCCTGCTCGTCGACCTCTCCGTCCTTGGCCCGCAGGGCTGGGAGTTCCTCGAGAAGGTCTGCGGAGCAATCCCCGGCCTCGGCGTCCTCGTCTGCACCTCGCAGTCGACGGTCGCGCAGCGCGTCAGGGGCCTGCGCCTCGGCGCCGATGACTGGATCGGCAAGCCCTCCCATCCCGAGGAGGTCATGGCCCGCATCGAGGCCGTGGTCCGCCGCCGCAAGCGCGCCGCCGCCCGTGAGGATGTCGGACCGCTCGTCTCCGGAGAGCTCGAGATCCGCGCCGACCAGTACCAGGCCTTCGTCAGCGGCCAGAGCATCGGCCTGACGCGTCGGGAGTTCGAGCTGTTGCAGCTCCTGGCCGAGGCGCACGGCCAGGTGATCGAGCGCGAGGAGATCTACCAGAAGGTCTGGGGCTACGCGATGGCTCACGGCGACCGCTCGGTTGACGTGTTCGTCCGCAAGCTTCGCCAGAAGCTCCAGCGGCACTCGGCCAACTGGCGCTACATCCACACCCACTTCGGAATCGGCTACCGGTTCGACCCGGAGGCCATCGGCAGCTCGGCGGATACCTCGGTCGACGTGCCCACGGCCGTCGATCAGCCGGTAGAGGACCTAGCCGAGCTGGCGGAGTTGGCCGGCGAGGCCGGCTAAGTCTGGCGCCCGGCTCCTGACCCACCCACCGGCGATTCACACCTACGACGGCGCGATCGTGTCGTCCATTCACATCCCGTTTACCGGAAGTTCACTCGACCGTAACTACTTGGCGCATCCGAGCGGCAAAGCTCCGAAGCCATGGATGGCGAGAACGGTGCGGCTGCCCCAGTATCGACGATCCCCCTGGCCGGCCGAGACCAGACGCCCGTATATGCGGGGCGCCTGGAGATCAGGCCCGCGGACCACGCCGCGCTCGTTGACGGTCGGCCGCTCATCCTCACTGTGAGGGAACTGCAGCTCCTTACGGAGCTCGCGCACAACGCCGAGCGGGTGATGACACGCGAGGAGCTCTACGAGACCGTTTGGGGCCGCGACTACAAGAAGAGCGACCGCTCCGTGGACGTCTACGTGGGGCGCTTGAGGGCGAAGCTGAGCAGCGCGCTGCCGGGCCGCCGCTTCATCCACACCCACACCGGCATCGGCTACCGGTTCTCACCGCAGGCCTGAGGCGCGCGCCGCGCCCAGCGGCAGGCCGCTATTTACATCCTTTTTACAAGTGAGCCACACGAACGTAACAAGCTGCGCCATGCCCGTTGACAGGGTCCGGCACCTCTAAAGGATCCGAGGGAGGCGAGCCCTTGAGCCGCCGTCCCTTTTCGAAATACGAAAAAGGAGCGACTCAATGAATAGGAAGTGGTGGCTCGTACTCGCCGCCTCCGCCGTCCTGGCGCTCACCGCGGCCGCATGCGGCTCGAGCGGTAGCAGCAGCTCGTCCGGCGTCTCGGGTGATCTCGCCGGGGCCGGCTCCAGCGCCCAGCAGGCGGCCCAGGAGGCCTGGGTGGCCAAGTTCGAGGATCAGAACTCCGGCGCGACCGTCTCGTATGACCCGATCGGGTCGGGCGGCGGACGCGATCAGTTCATCGCCGGCGGCAAGACCGCCTTCGCCGGCAGCGACTCGCCGTTCGACACCACCGAGTTGCCCAAGGCAACCGACCGGTGCACGAAGGACGGCGGCGGTCAGCTGATCCAGATCCCGAACTACATCTCGCCGATCGCGATCATCTACAACCTCCAGGGCGTCGACAACCTGCAGCTCAGCCCGGATGTGACCGCGAAGATCTTCAAGGGCGAGATCACGACCTGGAACGACCCCGCCATCAAGGCGGACAACCCGGGCGTGAACCTGCCCAGCACGAAGATCACTCCGGTGCACCGCTCGGACGAGTCGGGGACCACGGCGAACTTCACGGACTATCTCCATGGAGCCGCCCCGAGCGTCTGGACGTTCGATCCGGACGGCAACTGGCCGCTGCAGACCGGCGAGTCCGGCGCGCAGACGTCGGGCGTGGTCCAGGCCGTCAAGGCCGGCGACGGCGCAATCGGCTACGCCGATGCGAGTCAGTCCCAGGGTCTGGGCGTCGCAAAGGTCAAGGTTGGCAACACCTACGTGGCGCCGAGCGCCACTGGTGCGACCAACGATTTCGACCAGTCGCAGAAGGACCCGCAGCTCACCAAGGCACCGTACGTGTTCGCGTACACGGTCCAGCGGACTCCGACGGATCCGAGCAGCTACCCGGTGCTTCTGGTCTCGTATCTGATGGGCTGCACGAAGTACTCCGACACGAGCACCACTGATCTCGTCAAGGCGTACTTCAGCTACATCGTCAGCGACGAGGGCCAGCAGGTGGCGGCGCAGAACGCCGGTTCGGCGCCGATCCCGCCAGGCATCAAGAAGGAGGATGAGCCCGCGATCAACGCGATCGGCGGCTGATCCAGACCGTGGACCGGGGGATCCCGCGCCCCTGCGCGGGATCCCCCGTCCCGTTTCCAACGACACCGGAAGTAGATGGAAGCTCACACCGACACCACCACCCAGGCAGGCCAGATCCTCGCCTCGGCCTCCGGCGGCAAGCGCCGCCCCGGCGACAGGATCTTCTCCAACGCCGCTGTGATCGCGGCGGTCACTGTCCTCGCCCTGCTGGCCGGCGTCGCGATCTTCCTGATCGCCGATTCGATTCCCGCGATCACGGCCAACTCCGCGGACCTGCCCGACGGCAAGACCCTGATCGACTACATCGCGCCGCTCGCGTTCGGAACCATCCTGGCCGCGGCGGTGGCGGTCGTGATCGCCGTTCCGCTGGCCGTGGCGGTCGCTCTCTTCATCAGCCACATCGCGCCGCGCCAGCTGGCCAACCCGCTCGCCTACATCGTCGATCTGCTGGCGGCGATCCCGAGCATCGTCTACGGCCTCTGGGGCATCTTCGTGCTCGGCCCGGCGATCGTCCCGGTGCTCGACTGGCTTGTGGCACACCTCAGCTTCATCCCGTTCTTTGCGGGCCCGGCCTCGGTGACGGGCCGAACCATGCTGACGGCGGGCGTCGTGCTCGCCGTGATGATCCTGCCGGTCGTCTCCGCCGTGTCGCGCGAGGTCTTCTCGCAGACGCCGCGCCGGCTGGAGGAGGGTGCCCTCGCTCTGGGCGCCACGCGCTGGGAGATGATCCGGATGTCGGTTCTGCCGTTCGGGAAGTCCGCTGTGATCAGCGGCTCGATGCTCGGGCTGGGCCGCGCGCTGGGGGAGACGATGGCGGTGACGATCATCCTCTCGGTCTCGGGGATCGTCACCTTCAACCTGGTCAGCCAGAGCAACCCGACCCCGATCGCGGCGAACATCGCGCTGAAGTTCCCCGAATCCTCGGGCGTCGACGTCAACGCGCTGATCGCATCGGGCCTCGTCCTCTTCGGGATCACGCTCGTCGTCAACATGATCGCCCGCCTGATCATCTCCCGCTCGAACGTCCAATAGGAAGACCGCGATGAACGACCGGACACCACGAGAAGACGCAGGCGCCGCATTTGACCCGGCCGAGCAGGTCAATCCCATCGGCGGCCCGACGGTCAGCGGCGGAACGCTGCCGCCCTGGTTCCTCCGGGCCGTTGTGGGCGCGTCTGCCCTGATCGCGCTCGCCGTGCTGCTGGCGACGGGCGGCTTCACGATCGTCCTCTTCTTCGTGATCACCGCGGTGATCGCTCTGCCGACGGCCTACATCTGGTCGCGGATCGTCGAGAACCGGCGACAGGCGATGGACCGGCTGGTCACTCTCGGGATCGTCGCCGCATTCTTCGTCGCCGTGGCACCGCTCTTCTCGGTGCTCTTCGAGGTGCTCAAGAAGGGAACCGCTCGCTTCGACGGATCGTTCTTCACGGAGTCGGCTCGCGGCGTGATCGGAGCCGGCGGCGGCGCCCAGCACGCGATCGTCGGCACGCTGGTGATCACCGGCGTGGCCACCCTGATCTCCGTGCCGATCGGGATCATGGCCGCCGTTTACCTCAACGAGTACGGCAAGGGCCGCTTGCGAAAGGCGCTCACCTTCTTCGTCGACGTGATGACGGGTATCCCGTCGATCGTTGCGGGGCTGTTCGCCTACGCGCTGTTCGCCGCCTTCCTCGGGCCGGGCATCCGCCTCGGCATCATCGGGTCCGTTGCCCTGACCGTGTTGATGATCCCGATCGTGATCCGCTCGGCGGAGGAGATCCTGAAGATCGTCCCGGACCACCTTCGCGAGGCCGCCTACGCGCTGGGAACGCCGAAGTGGAAGGTTGTGACCCGGATAGTGCTGCCGACGGCGCTCGCCGGGCTCGTCACCGGCGTGATGCTGGCGATCGCCCGCGTGATCGGTGAGACGGCACCGCTTCTGGTCACCACCGGCGTGATCGATTCCGTCAACACGAACCCGCTCAGCGGGCGGATGCAGAACCTCGCCGTCTACGCCTACAGTGAATACAAGGACCCGGGGGTGGACGTGCAGGCGTCCTACGACAAGGCCTGGGCGGCCGCCCTGACTCTGATCCTCCTGGTGATGATCCTGAGCCTGCTGGCCCGGTTGATCTACCGCCGCTACGGGACCGACCTTCGAGACACGCGATAGCCGAATTTGAGACTTCCAATGCCCAGGGACAGGAGGAAGATGCCGGAGACAGCCGACAAGACCAGCATGGATCGGAGCGCCGCCGTGGCCACGGATCTCGCGAAGACCGCCAAGGCCTCGAAGGGCCGTCCCGATAAGGTCGAGCGCGTGTCAAAGCGCTTCTCGGTCAAGGACGTGAGCCTGTTCTACGGCGATTTCCAAGCCGTGCAGGACGTGACGATGACGATCGAGCCGAACGAGGTGACGGCCCTGATCGGCTCCTCCGGATGCGGCAAGACGACCATGCTCCGCTCCCTCAACCGGATGCACGAGCTCACCCCCGGCGCACGGGTGGAGGGGGAGGTCAGCCTCGACGAGCACAACATCTACGCGCCCAACGTCGACCCCGTGGAGGTCCGGCGTCTCGTCGGCATGGTCTTCCAAGCTCCCAACCCGTTCCCCACCATGTCCGTCTACGAGAACGTCGCGGCCGGCCTGACGCTCAACCAGCGCGGGCTCTCCAAGTCTGAGAAGGACGATGTCGTCGAGAAGTCCCTCCGCGGTGCTCACCTCTGGGAGGAGGTGAAGGACCGCCTGGACAAGAAGGGCATCGGCCCTCTCGGGGGGCCAGCAGCAGCGGCTGTGCATCGCCCGCGCGATCGCGGTCGAGCCGGAGGTCCTGCTGATGGACGAGCCGTGCTCGGCGCTCGATCCGGTCGCGACCCTGGCGGTCGAGGACCTGATCGAGGACCTGAAGAACCGCTACACGATCGTGATCGTCACCCACAACATGCAGCAGGCGGCGCGCACCAGCGACGTCACCGCCTTCTTCAATCTGGAGGGGGCCGGCAAGCCCGGCCGGCTGGTGGAGATGGACGCCACGGACAAGATGTTCACGACGCCCAGCAAGAAGGAGACCGAGGACTACGTCAGCGGGAGGTTCGGCTGATGCCCGAGGCACGCATGCACTACCAGGACCAGCTCGATCAGCTGGAGAAGAACTGTCTCGGCGGACTCGACCTCGTCATCGCCTCGCTCGATCGCACGATGGAGGCAGTGCAGCACCAGGACATGGAGCTCGCCGAGCTGGTCATCGCCGATGACGACCGGATCGACGGCCGCTACCTCGAGGTCCACCAGGAGATCCTCACCATGCTCGCCACCCAGGCCCCGGTGGCCACCGACCTGCGGCTCATCTCCGCGCTTCTGCACGTCATGCACTCGATCGAGCGGATGGGTGATCAGTGCGTGAACATCTCCAAGGTCATCCCGCTGACCGGCTACGACGCGCCGGTGCATGACGAGATGGTCGACCGCGTCGTGTTGATGGGCAAGCAGGGCCGCTCGATGCTCTCCCAGGCGAAGAAGGCCTTCGAGGGCCGCGACGTTGAGCTGGCCCGCGACCTCGTCCGCCAGGACGACCTGATCGACAACCTGAACAAGGAGTGCTTCCAGATCGCCGTCCAGGTGGGGGAGGACAAGGACACCCGCGAGTGGGCGATGACCATGATGCTCGTCGCCCGCGCCCTCGAGCGGATCGGCGACAACGCCGTGGACATCGGCGAGCAGGTCGCCTTCGTGGTGACCGGCCTGTTCCGCGAGTTCGAGGACGCCTCGCACCCGGGACAGGCGCCGCTTCCCTCGAGCTAGCTACGCGGCGAGATCCATCTCGGGCTCGGCCTGGGGCGCCCGCACAGGCAGAGGCACGACCTCGGCCAGCTCGGCTTCGGTCACCCCGCGCACGGGTCGAGCCCACCACGTCCAGCACACGCCCGCGTAGAGCAGGACCGCGAGCACCGTCCCGGCGCTCACGACCATGCCCGCCGCCGTTGCGGCGGCGAGGTTGGTGGTCCCAAGCGCGGCGACCGTGGCCGTCGGGCCTGTGCCGACTCCGATCGGCAGCAGGCCGATGGTTCCCATCGAGAAGAGCACGAGGCAGACGGTGGCCGGGTCGGAGGGCAGGCCGAAGGCGACGAGCACGATCCAGGTCCGCAGAAGCGCCATCCCGTGAAGCGCCGCGACCATGATCGCCAGCCTGGAGCGGAGGTCGGCCCGAGCGAGCACGCCGAGTCCGGCCGCGAAACTCCGATGGCGGAGACGCCCGTACACGAGCCGGAGGGCGACCAGGATCGTCAGTGCACCCCCGAGCATCGCCCAGGGCACCCATGCCGGGATTCCGCCGAGGGCGGTCGACGCCCCAGCTGCAAGCATCGCAGAGGTGCAGACCTCGAACATGAAGATCGGAGCGTCGGCGAGCGCGATCTGCGCGACGTCGGGGGCATCCTGCCCACCCAGGCGTCGCAGCAGCGCGATCCGCGCCGGCATCGCCGCCTGCCCCTGCACCGTTCCGGCGAGGAAGGCGCCGGCGTTCGCGGTGTGAAGAGTCCGGAGGTCGAGTCTCTCGCCACCGGCCGCGCGGAGCACCGTTCGCCATGCTTCGGTCCGCAGCGCCAGGGTGAGTAGATGGGCCATCACCGCTCCGGCGACCGCCCACGGGGGGACGGAGGCGATCGCGGCGAGAACCGAGGTGCCTCGCGCGACGAGAACGAAGCCGATCAGAACGACCACCACGACCGGCGCGAGCACCGACCCCAGCTTGCGTATCGGCCTCCAGGGGGAGCGGGATGCCGAGATCTCCGACATCTCCGCAGCCTGCTCTGTCGACATGACCGCAGCATGAGAGGCAGACCTCACAACGGAGTTACCCGCGGGTGACGAGTTTGCGAATAAACGGTTACCGCTGTGTCAGCGAATGACCTGTCCGTTGTCGCTGCATTTACATCGCATACACCGGATCGCAACACCCTCCGGATCGCCCCAAAGAAGACTGCATGCGTCCGTCTCCCACGGCGGATCAATGCACGCGTTGCCTCACCCGACGCTGGCACTCCTTTCCTCGAGATGGCGGCCGCGCGATCCAGCGCGGCCGCCACTCGTTTGAATGCTCCGGCCTCGCCGAATGCGGGTGAGGACGGGACTGCCGTCCGCTATCCGTGGAACGCGTTGTAGACGGATGAATCGGCCCCGGTGAGACGCTGGCCGAGGAATCCCCGGATCCTGACGCAGAGAGCGGCTTTAACATGCCGACTGCGAAGGCCGCGGCTGTCGCGATCATGGCGATGCTGGCGTTCGGCGTCGTCGTCGGCGGATTGATCAGCGCTTCCACCTCGAAGACGCTGCTGGTGCAATCGGTTCCGCCGACCCAACCCGCCACCTCGAAGACCGCTCCAGCGGCCGCAGCGATCATCCCGTCCGTTTCGGCCCCATTGGTCCAGCTACCGGCTCAAGTCAGCCAGGCTGCGCCCACGCCAAGCGGTGGAAAGACGCCCAAGTTGCCTTCGACCCCACTGCCCCCGGTCAAGCACGTCTTCATGATCGTGCTCTCGAGTCAGGGATTCAATCAGGCGTTCGCGCCGAGCTCGCCGGCCCCGTACCTCGCAACGACCCTTACCTCTCAGGGCGAGCTGCTGACCAACTACTACGCGGTGACACAGGGAGAGCTGGCAAACGAGATCGCCCTGACGAGCGGCCAGGGTCCAACGAAGGCGACCGCGGCGAATTGTCCGTCCTACACGGACGTCGCCCCTGGGACGGTCGGCGCGATGGGACAGGTCCAGGGAGACGGCTGCGTCTATCCGGCATCCACGGCGACCCTTCCCGACCAGCTCACGGCCGCGGGCAAGTCGTGGAAGGCGTACATCGAGGACATCGGCAACGGCGCCGCGTCCGGCCAAGCGGCCACCTGTCGCCATCCTGCTCTCGGCCAGTCAGACAACGCACATGACCCACAGCCAGGGGACGCCTACGTGACCTGGCGCGACCCCCTCGTCTATTTCCACTCACTGGTCGACAATCCGGCATGTGGGACCAACGATGTCGGACTCGATCAGCTCACGCCCGATCTTCAACTGGGAAGCTCCGCCCCTTCGCTCTCTTACATCGTCCCCAACCGCTGTCACGACGGCAGCGATGACCCATGCGCTCCGGGGCAGCCCTCGGGTCTTCCGGCGGCAGACTCTTTCCTGCACACGGTAGTGCCCGAGATCATGGCCTCGCCCGCCTACCAGGATGGGGGGCTCATCGCGATCACCTTCGATCAAGCACCGCAGACGGGCCCGAATGCCGACCAAAGCAGTTGCTGCAACCGGGCGGTTTTTCCGAATCTTCCGGCGACCGCTACGACACCTCCTCCCACAGGGCAGGTGAGCCCGACCGGAGGCGGTGGGCGCGTCGGCATGCTGCTGCTCTCGCCATTCGTGCAACCCGGCACCACGAACCAGACCAACTACTACAACCACTTCTCACTGCTGGCCAGCGTCGAGGACCTCTTCCACCTCCCGCGCGCCGGTTATGCGGTAGTCGCGGCGGCGGTGCCGTCCACGACGGTCACCGCCGCGTTTGCAGCAAACGCAAGCGCGGGGTCGCTCACTGGAGCCGGCTCCACGCTGGTAAATCCGCTGATGACCCAATGGAGGGCGGACTTCCAGGCGAAGACCGGCAATACCGTGACCTACGGCTCGGTAGGGTCCGGCTCCGGAATCACGCAGATCACGAACCGCACCGTCGACTTCGGTGCGTCCGATGCACCGCTCACCCCGAGCCAGGCCGCGGCATGTAATGGATGTGTGCAGATTCCCTGGGCGCTAACCGGAGTCGCAGTGGCGTTCAATGTCCCCGGAGTCACGCACCTGAGGCTGACGCCGCAGATCGTCGCGTCGATCTACCTCGGGCAGATCACGAATTGGAGTGACAAGCGGATCAAGGCGCTGAACCCGGGGGCCCATCTGCCCAGCCTCGCGATCACCGTGGCACACCGTTCCGATGGCTCGGGAACCACCTACGCGTTCACGGATCTGCTCTCACACGCGAGCAGGACCTGGGCGCACAGCGTGGGCTTCTCCGTCGCGGTCAATTGGCCAACCGGAGTTGGCGGTAACGGGAACCCCGGGGTGACCGCAGTCGTCGGCTCGACCACGGGGGCTATCGGTTACATCGGCGCCGACTACGCCGTTGCGCACGGAATCAACGTCGCGGCGCTGAAGAACAGGGCCGGCAAGTTCGTGTACCCGAACCTCGGCAATATCTCGGCGGCGGCCAAGGGGGCCAAGAGGATCCCGAAGAACAACGCGATTGACATCGTGTGGCCCACGAAGGACAACAAGAAGGGCTACCCGGGGTCCACTTTCAGCTGGGCGATCGTGCCGCATAATGCCCCGCAGAAGGCGCTCGACAAGCAGTTCATCCTGTATGCGCTGACGGATGGCCAGAGGTTCGGCCCGGCTCTCGACTTCCCGTCGGTCCCGAAGGCGATCGTCGCGAAGGCGAAGAAGTCACTCGCAAGCCTCTAAGGCCTGCAAGGGACGAAGTCATTAGCAAGACGTCCCGGGTCGATTGGCCCGGGACGTTTTGCGTTTGTGGGCTGGTTCGCCGTCCCACTCCGGCGAGGCCCGGCAGGCCTACGTTCCGAGGGCGTGGCTATCCGACAGCCTGGATGGCCACGGGCGCGACCGCCGCAGCCCCGGCCTTGAAGAGACTCGCCGCCGATGGTCGCGGCGGATGCACCTCGAGCAGCAGCGGCGCGCCGGCCTTGCGGGCGAAGAGCGGCGCCAGGCGGTCCCAGGGAACCTTGCCGCGGCCCGGCGGCAGATGGAGGTCGAGGCGGAGCGGGTCGATCTCCGGTGAACCCAGGTCCCCGCGGCGTGCGCCGAGATTGTCGTGTAGGTGAAACAGGACGGCGCGGTCGAGGGCGGGCTCGATCAGCTCCAGTGGGTCGGTGCGGCGGAGCTGGGCGACGATGTTGGCGTGGCCCACGTCGATGCAGAGGCCGACGGCCGGAGAGGAGATCCGCTTCGCCATCGTTCGCAGGATGGACGGACTGAATGAGAGCGCATCGGGGCCGGAGTAGATCGGGGCGAGGTTCTCGAGCGCGATGATCACGCCGAGTCGCTCGGCCCGGGCGGCGAGAGCGGCCAGCGAGCGGGTTTCCGCCAGCCTCCTGTCCTCGCTGGCGGGCACGTCCGGCAGGTTGGCCGCGTGGTAGACCACGTGTGAGGCCTCGACCTCGGCGGCGTAGGAGATCAGGCCGGCGATCGCGTTGTCGCCGTCCTTGGTTCCTACGCGCACCGACCCGGGACCGTGCAGGATCAGCTGGAGACCGGAGGTTCCGAGGACCTCGGCAAGGGCCGACGCGTGCCGCGTCGCGTCACGCGGGACTGTCAGTACGGACGGCGGGGGAGAGGGGACCTGGACGTGGCGAAAGCCGGCAGCCTCGATCTCCTTCAGGATCGGCGCGGCGGGCCACCAGTCGTAGGGAACGCTCAGGCCGAGTCGCTCCTTCGGGTCCCTGAGAGCCATCGATCCGAAAGTACGACGGCCTCTTGCGAATCCCGTGAAGAGCCTGTGAAGGTGGGCTCGTCGGGCCACCAGCGCCGCCGCAGCCAGAGCGCGACGTAGACGAGCGTGACGAGGACGGGCACCTCGATGAGGGGGCCGACCACACCGGCCAGCGCCTGGCCCGAGCTCGCACCCCAGACGCCGACGGCGACGGCGATCGCCAGCTCGAAGTCGTTCGAGGCGACTGTGAAGGCGAGGGTCGCGGTCTTTGGGTACCCGAGGCTCATCCCCCGGCCGACGAGGAATCCGAGCACCCACATGACGACGAAGTAGCAGAGCAGGGGCAGCGCGATGCGTGCGACCGTCAGCGGGTCGCCGGTGATGGCGTCGCCCTGGATTGCGAACAACAGAACGATCGTGAACAGCAGCCCATAGAGCGTGATGGGCGCGATGCGCGGGATGACCGTCGATTCGAACCAATCGCGGCCGTGTGCGCGCAGGCCCCAGCGGCGCGTGAGATAGCCGGCGGTCAGCGGGATGCCGAGGAAGATGAGCACGGTGCGCGCGACCTCCCAGATGCTGACCTCGAAGCCCTGGGTGTCGAGCCCGAGCAGGTTGGGCAGGGCGTTGAGGTAGAACCAGCCCAGAAGCGCGTAGGCGACGACCTGGAAGATGGCGTTGAAGACGACGAGGACCGCGGCGCGGTCGTTGTCGCCGCCGGCGAGGTCGTTCCACACGAGCACCATCGCGATGCAGCGCGCCAGGCCGACGACGATGACGCCGGTGCGGTAAGCGGGCTCGTCCGCCAGGAAGATCCAGGCCAGCGTGAACATCAGGGCGGGGCCGACGACCCAAGACAGGAACAGCGAGACGCCGAACATCCGCCCGTCGCCGCGCATCTTCCCCATCTCCTCGTAGCGGACCTTCGTGAGGACCGGGTACATCATCAGCAGCAGGCCGAGAGCGATCGGCAGGCTCACCGTCCCGACCTTCAGCCTGTCCAGGAAATCGTTGAGCCCTGGCACGAGCGACCCAAGCGCCAGCCCGCCGGCCATCGCCAGCGCAATCCACAGAGGCAGGAAGCGATCGAGCGTCGACAGCCGGCGGATGACGACGGCCTCGTCCGGATGAACGGTGGCCTCACTCACGATGGGACCAGGCGGCGATGCGTCACGTCAGGACGCCGGCTCCGCCCTGGGCAATTCCACCCCGGAGGAGCGGCGAGTGGTCGTCTTGGGGAGCATCAGTGAGAGCAGCCCCGCGGCCACGACGAAGCCGGCGGAGACCCAGAGGCAGGCGCTGAGGCCGTTCCACTCGTACAGCAGCCCGGAGAGCACCGTTCCCGCGAGCCGGCCACAGGCGTTGGCCATGTAATAGAAGCCGACGTTCATCGCGACCTTGTCGTTGTCCGCGTAGGAGAGGATCAGGTAGGAGTGGACGGCGGAGTTCATGGCGAACAGGACGCCGAAGATGATCAGCCCAACCACTACGACCGCGGTCGGGTCGACCTTGGCGGAGAGCGCGATCGCGATCCCAGCGGGGAGGATCGCCAGGGCGAAGGCGAGCCAGGCCGCCGTCCGGCCGTCCGGCTCGCCGCCCTCCTCGGCACGACGGCGAACGAAGCGCGGGGCCGAGGCCTGCACGATCCCATAGCCGATGATCCAGGCGGCGAGATAGAGGCTCACCTGCCAGAAGTTCCAGCCGACCACCGAATAGAGGAAGACAGGCAGACCGACCACGAACCAGACGTCTCGCGAGGCGAACAGGAAGATCCGGGCAGCCGCCAGGATGTTGACCGCCCGGTTGTTGGAGAACATGTGCTTGAACTTCGCCTTGGCGTCGGGCCGTCCCAGGTGCTGGCCACGCATCAGGGTCGAGACGACGATCAGGGCGGTCGCGCTTATCCCAGCCAGGACGAGCACACCGGGCTGGAAGCCGATCACCGTGATCAGCAGGCCGCCGAGAAAGAATCCCACGCCCTTCAGCGCGTTCTTCGAGCCGGTCAGGATCGCCACCCACTTGTAGAGGGCGCCCTCCTGGCCCTCGGGCACGATCAGCTTCACCGCGCTCTTCGAGCTCATCTTGGTCAGGTCCTTGGCGATGCCCGAAAGGGCCTGGGAGGCCATCACGTATGGCACGACCAGCCAAGCTGCGGGAGCGAAGCCGAGCATGCTCTGCGCGCAGATCTGCACGCCCAGGCCCATGAACAGCGTGGTCTTCAGCCCGAAGCGGGCGGCGACCCAGCCCCCGACCAGGTTGGTGACGATGCCGAAGAACTCATAGAGCAGGAAGAGCGTGGCGAGCTGGAACGGGCTGTAGCCGAGCTGGTCGAAATAGAAGAGCACCAGCATGCGGCACGCCCCGTCGACGAGGGTGTCGCTCCAGTACGCGCCGGTGACGAGCACGTAGTTGCGCAGGTCGGCTCGCGGTTCCTCCGCTGCTGCGGCCGCGCTCGTCATGGAACCTAGGCGTTGGCCTCGACCGCTCCGGAACCCCGGGCAGCGGGCAGGCTGAGCGCCACAGTGCGCGCCAGCTCGGCGAGCCGGTTGGCGTAGCCCCACTCGTTGTCGTACCAGGCCAGGACCTTCACCTGGGTGCCTTCGATCACCATCGTCGAGGGCGCATCGACGATGCCGGAGCGGGGATCGTCCTTGTAGTCGACGGAGACGAGTGGGCGCTCCTCGTAGCCCAGGATCCCGGCCAGCGCCCCGCCGGCTGCTGCGGCGAACAACCCATTGACCTCGTCGACCGTGGTCGGTCGCGCGACCTCGAAGACGCAATCCGTGATCGAGGAGTTCAGCATCGGCACCCTCACCGCGAGACCGTTGAGCTTGCCCTCGAGCTCAGGGAAGATCAGGCCGATCGCGGTCGCCGAGCCGGTGGTTGTCGGGATCATCGAGACGCTGGCCGCGCGCGCACGGCGCAGGTCCTTGTGCGGCGCGTCGACCACAACCTGCGTGTTGGTCAGGTCGTGAAGCGTCGTGATCGAGCCATGGCGGATCCCGATCCCCTCGTGGATCACCTTGACCACCGGCGCCAGGCAGTTGGTGGTGCACGAAGCCGCTGTGATCACGTCGTGCTCCTGAGGGTCGTAGCGCCCGTCGTTGACGCCAAGGACCAGGTTGAGCGCACCGTCATCCTTGACCGGCGCCGCCACGATCACCTTGCGGATGCCACGCTCGAAGTACCCGGCGAGGCTCTCCATCGTGCGGAACTGCCCTGAGCATTCGAGGACGATCTCGACGCCCATCTCATCCCACGGCACCTCCACCGGACCCAGATGACGCGTGTAGGAGATCGACCGGCCATCGATTTCGATCGAGTCGGCCTCGGCGCTGATATTTGGTTCCCAGCGTCCGTGGATGGAGTCGAACTTGAGGAGATGCGCCGCGGTCTCGGTGTCGCCATGGGGCTCGTTGACGTGGACGAAGTCGAGATCCGACCAGCCCCAGGCCGCGCGCAGGGCGAGCCGTCCCATGCGGCCGAAGCCGTTGATCCCGACTGCGACCTTGGATTCGGCCACGCTTAGTCCCCTGAGTCCGTCGTCACGGAGCCGATCAGATCCTCCACCCGCGCGCGGATCTCGTCGCGGATCCGGCGGACGGTCTCCAGGTCCTTCCCGGCCGGGTCCTCGAGGTCCCAGTCCTCGTAGCGCTTGCCCGGATAGATGGGGCATGCGTCGCCGCAGCCCATGGTGACGACTGCGTCCGCGGCTCGGACGACCTCATCGGTGAGCGGCTTGGGGAACTCTTTCGAGATGTCGACGCCGACCTCGTCCATGGCCGTGACCGCGTTGGGGTTGAGCTCGTCAGCCGGATCCGATCCGGCGGAGCGGACGTGCACCCGTCCCTCGGCGAGCTTGTCGAGCAGGCCGGCGGCCATCTGGCTCCGACCCGAGTTGTGGACGCAGACGAACAGGATCTCGGGGACCTCCTTGCTCACCTTGCCCTCCGCCTGGCCGAGCGCGCGCAGGCGCTGCCGCGTGAACCGCTCGACCATGAGCGGAACGAAGTCCTGCACGCTGGAGTCCGCGAATTGGTCGGTGCTCTCATCGATGAATGCCTCGATCGTCCCACGGGAGAAAATGCCGGCGAACTCGTCCGCGAGCACGTCGATGGAGCGCTGGATGTGAGCCCTGGTTGCCTGGTCAAGTTGAGTCGACACCATCTTGCCTCCTCCTGCCCGTCGGGTTGCCGCAAATCCTAAAGCTTGACATTCATCTATTCAATCGATATACGTATATAGATGGCTGTCGATCTGAAGCTCGCTCCGAAGCAAAAGCGCCCCGCGGGCGAGCCGTGTTGCGAACCGGTTGTCTATCCGGACATTCAGCGGGCGCAGGCCGAGCGGATGGCAATGGTTTCGAAGGCGCTGGGCGATCCGATCCGGATGCAGCTCGTCGACGTCCTTCGAAAGCACGCCGGCAAGGTCTGCGTGTGCGAGCTGGTACCGCTCTTCGACCTCTCCCAGCCGACCGTCTCCCACCATCTCAAGGTCCTGCGCGAAGCCGGAATCGTGAGCTCCGAGCGCCAGGGTCTCTGGGCCTACTACTACGTCAATCCCGACTCACTGGGAGAACTGAGCGCATGGCTGAGCAGCTGACCGGCAAGGACGAGATCCGCGAGGCGGTGCGTGAGCGCTACGCGGAGGCCGCACTCGCCGCCGCCTCCAATTCGGAGGCCGGCTGCTGCACCACGAGCCAGGCGGAGTGCGGTTGCGGGCCGAGCTCGACTCCGCTCGGCTGCGGGAACCCGACGGCGGTGGCCGACCTGCACGAGGGCGAGACCGTCCTCGACCTCGGCTCCGGCGGCGGGGAGGACGTCTTCATCTCGGCTGCGCGCGTCGGGCCGGAGGGTCACGTCTACGGCGTCGACATGACCGACGAGATGCTCGAGCTTGCTCGCCGCAACCAGCGGGAGGCCGGGATCGAGAACGTCGAGTTCCTCAAGGGGACGATCGAGGAGGTGCCGTTGCTCGGCGGATTCCGTGGATGTCGTCATCTCCAACTGCGTGATCAACCTCTCCGCCGACAAGCCGGCGGTCCTCCGCGAGGCGGCGCGCGTGCTGCGCCCCGGCGGCCGCTTCGCCGTAACCGACATCGTCGCCGACGACGACATGGATGCCGAGACGCGGGCGGACATGGCGGAATGGACCGGCTGCATCGCGGGCGCGATCACGCAGAGCGAGTTCCGGAGCGCACTTGAGGACGCCGGGTTCGAGAACGTCGAGCTCCGCGAGACCCACCGCGTTCATGACCAGGCCGGATCGGCGATCATCCGCGCCACGGTCCCCGGATGAGCACCCCCGACACCCTGACGCTGAAGGATCCGGAGCAGCTCTATCTCGACTGGGAGCACGCCCACTGGGCGTGCCAGGACATCGACCTCGGCCGCGACCCGGCCGACTGGGCGGAGCTGGACGAGGACGTGCGCGGGCTCATGTACTTCGCGCTCAGCTCGCTGATGGTCGCCGAGGAGCGGATCTCGACGCAGTTCTGCGGCCTGGTGCTCGCCCAGGACGACGAGGAGGAGGGGAGCTTCGTCTCCACCCAGCTGGTGGACGAGGTCCGGCACATGCAGTTCTACGCCCGCTTCCAGAACGAGGTGATCTCAGACCCGGCCGAGATCGCCGCCCACGTCGCCCGTTCCCGAGAGGTCCTCGGCGAGGCCTTCGAGAAGATCTTCGACCAGGCACTGGTCCAGGCCCATGACCGCCTGCGGCTCGATCCGGGCGACCGTGAGGCCAAGGTCCGCTTCGTCACGATCTACCACATGGTCCTCGAGGGGACCCTGGGGCTGACCGCATCCCACTTCATCCTCGATTTCCTGCGCGACCGCGACCTGATGCCCGGGTTCGTGGACGGATACGGCCGGATCGCCTCCGACGAGCAGCGCCACATCGCCTATGGGACCTGGTTCCTGCGCGAGGCGGTCGCCGCGGATCCGGCGATGGCGGAGGTGATCCGCGACCAGATCAAGGAGCTGCTCCCGGCTGTGGCCGAGTCGATCGCGCCGCCGAGCGAGGGCGCCTGGGACGTGCTCGGAGTGGAGGAGGGCGCGCTGGCGGAGTTCGCGCTCGGCACCCTCAATCGCCGGCTGGCGCTGATCGGCGCCCCACTGGACGGATAGCCCCGCAACCTGCGGGTTCGCGGAGTGCGTGATCCGATTGCCCTGGGAGAATCAGGGCCGAGATGCTCTGCGGGGCGATCGACATCGGCTCGAACACGACGCGACTGCTCGTCGCCGAGCCGTCGGAGGGCCAGCTCCGCAAGGTGATGGAGCAGCGCGCCTACACGCGGATCGGCAAGGACGCTTCCAAGAACGGGAAGATCACGGCCGAGAAGATCGCGGAGGTCGCTGACGTCGTCACCACCCAGGTCCGCCTCGCCCAGGAGATGGGAGCGGAGGTGGTCAAGACCGTGGCGACCGCGGCGATCCGCGAGGCCAAGAACCGCGACAAGGTCGTCGAGGAGATCGAGGAGATCGCGGGCGTGGAGGTGGACGTCCTCGACGAGGAGGATGAGGGCCGCTTCGCGTTCATCGGAGCGACCAAGTCCCTCAGCCACCCGGTCGAGGGGAAGGTGGCCGTTGTCGATGTCGGCGGTGGGTCGTCTGAGGTGATCTACGGGACGATGTCCGACGGGGTCACCGAGGTGAAGTCGTTCAAGATCGGATCTGGGTTGCTCACCGAGGACCATCTCGAATCGGATCCGCCGTCGGCCGCCGAGATCCGCGGCCTGCGCGACCACATTGCGGACTTCTTCGAGAAGGTCGAGTTGGAGCAGCCGGACCAGGCCGTCGCGGTGGGTGGCAGCGCCACCTCGCTGCGGACGCTGGTCGGGGCCGTGCTCGAGTACGAGACCCTCGAGCGGGCCGTCCGGGTGCTCTCCAGCGACGAGATCTACGAGGTCGCCAAGCGCTTCGAGCTCGACTCCCGGCGCGTCAAGCTGCTGCCCGCCGGCGTCCTGCTGCTCGAGAAGTTCTCCGACATGCTCGGCCAGCCGTTGCAGATCGGCAAGGGCGGCCTGCGCGAGGGAATCATCCTCACGTTGCTGAACGGCAACGCGAACGGATCGCACCAGCAGCTGGCCGCATAGGCGGTAGCGTTCTCGCCCCAGTGGCGAAGGCGAAGCCCATCCCCGACCTGACCGCCGACGGTCTCTATGCGGACGCGGCCGCCAGGATCGTTTCCGTCAGGGGTGCCGAGCTCGCCGAGCACGCACAGGGGGTTCTCGACACCGGCGACATCGAGCGGGTTCACGACATGCGCGTGGCGACGCGGCGGTTGCGGGCAGCGCTGGAGATCTTCGAGCCCTGCTTCCCGGAGAAGGCCTACGGCCAGGCGCTCACCGAGGTGAAGCGGCTCGCTGACGCGCTCGGCGAGCGGCGGGACCGGGACGTGGCGATCGCCGCGCTGCGCAACTTCAACGACCAGATGGCCGCACCCGACCGGCGCGGGATCGGCTCGCTGATCGAGCAGCTTCGCGGCGAGCAGGAGAAGGCGAATGAGGGATTGGCGCCACTGGTCTCCGAGGAGAACCTGAAGGCGCTTCGGGAGAGCATGGACGAGCTGGTCAGCGGCGCACGGGCGGTGCCGGCGTGAAGGCCCATCCCGTCAAGAAGCTCGACCCGTCGCGTCCGCTGGGCGAGAACGCGGCCCGGATCGTCCAGGTGCGGCTCGACGAGATGATCGCCTTCGCGCCCAGAGCCCTCGACGGGAAGACGAAGGCGCAGCACGATATGCGCATCGCAGCCAAGCGCCTGCGCTACGTGCTCGAGGTGACCGGCTTCTGCTTCGGCCGCCCCGCGGACACCGCGCGGCGCAGAGCCCGCGACCTCCAGGACATCCTCGGCGAGATCCACGATTGCGACGTGATGCTGCCCCGGGTCCGCGGGCACCTGAAGGAGCTGCAGCGAGGGGACGCGGCAGCGGTCAGGGAGAGGGCGGGCCAGGCTCCCGACCTCGATCCGCGCCTCGCCGCCCACGCGCCGCACCGGACCGCCTACCGCGGCCTCGACGTGCTCGCCGTCTACCTGGAGGCCAGGCGCGAGCTGCTCATCGATCGCTTCATCGCCTTCTGGAAGCGCCAGGAGGAGACGGGGACCTGGAGGCGGCTCGAGCGCGCCGTCGACGGACACCTGCGCCGCGCGCGCGAGGCGCGCCGCACCGCGAAGGCCGCGGAGCGCGCCCGCCAGCAGGCCGAGGCCGCCGCCCGGGCCGCCGCGCAGGCCGAGGCCCAGGCAGAGCAGGCACGTCTCGACCGCGAGCGGGCGAGCCAGGAAGCAGAGCAGCGGGCCGAGCGCACGAGCAGACCCAGCGCCGCACCACGCCGGCGCCGCGCCGCCCGAGCTAGCCCGGCGGAGGCTCCAGGAAGCTCACCGGCCTGTCCGGTGAGACGGACCATTCGCCGCGCCGCCAGGCCACATGGGTGCCGTCCGCGAGCCGGGCGCTCGTGTGACCGAGCACCGGCTCGCCCCATAGGGTCGCCTCCAGCGCACGGGACGGGTCCTCTTCGCCGACGCCGCGTGCGACCTCCGTCCCCGGGGTAGGTGACGACCAGCGAGCCGGCGCGGACCCACAGCGGGATCCGCTCGAGCGGAGCCTCGGCATCGATCCAGCGGCCACCGCTGGTCCGCTCCCCGGTCCACCAGTCGAACCACTCGCCGCGGGGCAGATAGGTCCGGCGCTCGGTCGCTCCCTCCTCGAGCACAGGGGCGACCCAGAGTGAGGGGCCGAACATGTAGGAGTCGGCGATCGCCCAGCCCTCCGGATCCTCCGGGTCGACCAGGCACAGTGGCCTCATGATCGGCAGCCCGCTGCGCGCCGCGGTCGCGGCGGCGGCTCGGATGTACGGGACGAGCCGCTCGTGCAGGAGGACCGCCTCGCGGTAGTCGTCCAGGACCTGTCCGTCGTAGGTCCATGCCTCCTGCTGGAAGCGGCCATGCGCCTGCATCAGCGGAGTGAGCGCGCCGAGCTGTGCCCAGCGGACGAGCAGCTCGGGCTCGCAGCGCACCGCCAGACGCCGGCCCAGGTAGCCGCCGACGTCGTGGGAGAGGTTGGAGAAGCCCGTGACGGCGCAGGTGAGCAGCGAGGTGAGCAGGACGCGGAGCGACCAGAAGTCCGAAGCCTGGTCGCCGCCCCAGAGCATCCCGGTGGCCTGCTGGCCGGTCCAGCCCGAGCGGCCGAAGACCACGCCGTGTCCCTCGCCATGGACGTCGTCGAGTGCCTGCTGAGTCGTCTCGCGGTAAAGGCGCCCGTACTCCCAGGCGGCCTGCACGCCCAGGCGCCCATCTGCCAGTTCGGCATCCGGGGGGAAGTAGTAGCCCTCGCCGTCGTCGGCCTTGACGCCCTCGACCCCGAGCTCGAACACGTTGCGCGAAAGCTCGCGCCACCAGTCCCGGGCGACAGCCGAGGTGAAGTCGACGATCGAGCCCGTCCCCATCCACCAGCGCCCGACGTAGGGATCGCCGTTCGCCGCGCGGACATAGTGGCCCGCCTCGGCACCCTCCGCGTAGTTCTCGGCCGGCTCTGTGTGGAGGCGCTCGGACTCCGCGTCGGGCGGGCGCTGGCCGTCGATCGACTCGAGGTTGACCCAAGGGGTCACCCAGACGACGGTCCGCACCCCGTCCTCCCGCATCCCCTTGACCAGCCCGGGGGCGTCCGGGAACTGGTGAGGGTTGAAGCGCCAGGTGTTGTACTGGGTTTCCCAGGGGGAATCGATCACGATCGCGTCAAGGGGGAGGTCGTTCTCGCGATAGCCGCGCCAGTCGTCCTCGACGTCGTCCTGGTGCTCGTAGACGTCGCGGCTCTTCCAGTGGCCGTAGGCCCACTCCGGCATCAGCGCGGGCATGCCGGTCTCGCGAAGAAATGAGCGAAGCCGGGCCGCCGGCGTCGGGCCTGTGAAGAGGTGGACGCGCAGAGGGCCGGAGGCGGCGCGGACCGAGACCGAGGCGACATCGCCGGTCAGATCGACCTCGACCCCTGGCCCCGAGGTCTCGATCCAGGCTGCCCAGCCCGCCGAGGAGAGCAGCCAGGGCACGGGGGCATAGTCGCCCTGGGGAATGCCGCCCTGCTCCAGGAACTCGGGCGGGCAGTCGGGGCCGGTGTAGCGGCGGTCCGCGCCGAGCTGGATGAGGCGGCCGCGCTGGTCGAAGTCGAGGCCGTGACGGGCGCCCAGCCCGGTGACCCGCTCGCCGTCGAGCAGCGGCCAGCTCACACCCAGCCGCAGCCAATCGACCTCCGACGGGTTGACCGCGATCAGCAGCCGGTCGGCGGCGGGGGAGGAGACTTCGGCCTGGTCCTCGCCGAGCGTCACCGGCCCCTCGCGCTCCTCATGGACCAGCACACCCTCGGTGAGCGTGATCAGCTGATCGCGAGCGACCCCCCGGCACGCCCACGGGCGCAGTCCCGCGAGCAGCCTCGCGGCCACCTCATCGCCACTCCACACGGCCCCTTCGGGCACTCCCCTCTCGGATGCGACGCCCACTGGCGCCCAGTGTGCCAACGGCGCCGTTCACGACCTCTTTACGTGCGGGACACGAACTCGTAACGGGATTTTCCCTGCAAACGACCACCCTGCGTGATGTCAAGACGATCGAGAGAAAGAGGGTCAGATGAACCCCATATCGACCACCCGGGTCGATCTGCACTGCCACTCCACCGCCTCCGAGATCTCCAAGCTCGGCATCCAGCGGAGCCTCGGCCTTCCCGAGTGCGCGACGCCCCCCGAGGAGGTCTACGAGCTCGCCAAGCGGCGGGACATGGATTTCGTGACGATCACGGATCACGACACGATCGACGGCTGCCTGGAGATCGCCGATCGCGACGACGTCTTCATCTCAGAGGAGCTCACCGTCTGGTTCCGAGGCGAGCCGCAGGCGGTCCACCTGCTCTGCTTCGGGATCACGCCGGACGATCACGCCTGGCTGCAGGAGCACAACAACGATGTCGAGGCGTGCGCGGAGTACCTGCACTCCAGCGAGATCTCCTGCTCTTTGGCACATCCCTTCTACGCGGTCGAGGCGCCACTCTCTCCGGCGCACAGGCGACGGCTCGCGCAGTTGTTCCCGGTTTGGGAGACCCGCAACGGTTCCCGCGCGCGCGAGCTCAACATGCCGGCCGCGATCTACATCGAGACGCACGGTGGTACCGGCACCGGCGGCTCGGATGATCATGCCGGCGTGGATATCGGGCGGACGTTCACAGAGACGCCACCCGCCACCACGCCGGAAGAGTTTCTGCGCCACATCCGCGAGGGCCGCGCCGACGCGCGCGGCGAGCAGGGCAGCGCGGCCAAGTGGGCGCACGCCGCAATGGGCCTGGCGACGCGCGCACTGCTGATCAAGGACGCGACCTCAAACGGCAACGGTGTCCCCGCCGAGCCGAGCGCCGACGCAATCCTTGAGATCGCCGAGCGCGTGATGAGCGAGGGGAACGTTCGCCGCGGCGACGAGGGGGGAGAAATCGGCCCCGAGGACGCCCGCGCTCTGCTCAGCGCGTTCACCGATGCCGTCGGCGTCGAGCCCGGCCGTGCCCTGATCGACTACATGCAGAGCGAGGACTTCAGCCACGCCGAGCTCGAGCGCAAGGCGCGACGCGTCCACGAGCGGCGGCTGCGCGAGGTCGTCGAATTCACCGTCGAAGCTGTGGGCAACGGAGGCTCCGAGGACCTCGCTGCCACGGCAATGAACGCAGGCCGGCAGCTGTTCCGCGCCGCAATCCCGGCGATTCCCTACGCCCCGGCCGCGGCCTTCCTCGGCAAGGAGAAGGACAAGCTCAACCCATCCGAGGGCCCGAAGCGGGTCGCCCTGATCGCCGACGCGATTGGCGGCGTCCATGGGGTTACCCACACGATCGAACGGATCCGCGAACTCGGCGTCCCCGGCTACGAGGTGGAGGTGATCGGGACCGACCGCAACGTCGACCGCCGCCTCTCGGCCGTCGCCGAGGTTGAGATCCCCTTCTACGCCGGCCTGGAGATCGGGATGCCGAGCCTGCCAGCCATGGTCGAGGCGCTTGCGGAGGGCCACTTCGACGCGGTGCACGTCACCGCCCCTGGTCCCGCCGGGGTCATGGCCACCCTGCTCGCCCGGATCATGGAGCTGCCGGTGCTGGGCAGCTGGCATACCGAGCTGGGGGCCTATGCCGGCATGCGGTCGGCGTCGGCCGCGCTGGAGAAGGGGGCCGACATGGCGCTCTCGCTCTTCTACCGCCAGTGCGCCCGCGTCCTCTCGCCGAGCCCGGCGAGCGACGAATCCCTCACGCGCCTGGGGATCGAGCGCCGGTGCGATCGGCCGCTGGGGCCGCGGCGTCGACACCTCGCGCTTCGACCCTGCGCTCCGTGACGCTGACGCCTACCCCGGCGAGATCAAGGCCCTATATGTAGGGAGGCAGACCAAGGAGAAGGGCGTGGAGCTGCTGGCCGAGTCCTTCCTCCGCGCCCACGACGCCGATCCGAGGCTCCACCTGCTGCTCGGCGGAGGGGGGCCGGAGGAGGAGATGCTGCGCGAGCGCCTCGGCGACCGCGCGACCTTCCTCGGCTGGCTCGAGGGCGACGATCTCCCCAGGGCGTACGCGAGCGCCGACCTGTTCCTCTTCTGCAGCCGGACCGACACCTTCGGCCAGGTCCTGGTCGAGGCGGGCGCCAGCGGGCTGCCCTCGGTGGCCGTCGACGAGGGCGGGCCCTCCTCGATCGTCATCGACGGCGAGACCGGGCGCCTCTGCGACGCCGATCCAGGCATGCTGGCCGCCGCGATCCTGCAGCTGGCCGACTCGCCGGCCTGGAGGGCGAAGCTCGGCCGCCAGGCGATGGAGTCCGCCCGGGCACGGACCTGGGAGGCGGCGATGGCCCAGCTCGCCGACGGGTACGAACAGGTGATCCAGCCGGCGGATCAGCCTCGCATCAAGCTCGTCAGAGCGGCTTAGTACTCACCGCTAAGGTGGGTACGTGACCGACGAGCTCGCCCAGCGGAGCAGCGAATCCACCGAGCAGGCCGTCGAAGGAAGCGCCGCGATATCCGCCGAGGAGGTGGGCAGAAGCACCTCGGGTGCGGATCTGACGGACCCGTCCCTCTACTTCAACCGCGAGCTCTCCTGGCTCGACTTCAACGACCGGGTCCTGCAGCTCGCGGAGGACCCACGGGTTCCGCTGCTCGAGAGGGTCAACTTCTCGGCCATCTACGAGGACAACCTCGACGAGTTCTTCATGGTCCGCGTCGCGAACGTCCACGACCAGGTCGAGTCCAAGCTGGACGCGCGGGGTGCCGACGGAATGTCGGCAGCCGACATCATCGAGCTGGTCCGGCAGCGCACCATCGACCTGCGAAGCCGGCTCTGCCGCTGCTTCGCCGAGGAGATCCGCCCGGCCCTCGCCGAGCATGGGATCCGGATCATCTCCCTCTCCGACGCCAACTCGGCTGAGCGGGGGGAGGTGGAGCAGCTCTTCCAGAGGCAGGTCTTCCCGGCGCTCACGCCGCTGGTGATCGGGAGAGGGCGGCCCTTCCCCTACATCTCCAACATGTCGCTCAGCCTTGGGGTCCTGCTCCGGAATCCCGAGAAGGGGGAAGAGGTCGCCGCGCGCGTCAAGGTGCCGAAGGAGCTGCTCCGGCGCTTCCTTCCCATAGGCGACGGTGGGCTGACCTTCGTGCCCCTCGAGGAGGTGATCGCCGCCAACCTCGACGACCTCTTCCCGGGAATGGAGATCGTCCATCACTCGCTCTTCCGGGTGACCCGGGACACCGACTACGACGTCTCCGACGAGGCCGACGACCTGCTGCTTGCGGTCGAGGAGGAGGTCCGCCGCCGGCGCTTCGGCGAGGTCGTGCGGCTCGAGATCTCCCCGGACATGGAGCCGAGGCTCCTCGACCAGCTCGTCGAGGCGATGAACATCGATGCCCAGCAGGTCTACGAGGCCCCCGGGCTGATCGGGCTTGACGATCTCACCGACGTCTACTCCGTTCAGGGGTTCCGCGAGCTCCGCTATCCGTCCTGGCAGGGCGTCACTCCGCCGCAGTTCCAACAGGGGAGCCGGACGCACCGCGAGATCGACGTCTTCGCCGCAATGCGCCAGAGCGACATCCTCGTGCACCATCCCTACGACTCCTTTGCCAGCTCGGTCGAGCGCTTCGTCCGCAAGGCTGTCGAGGACCCGAACGTCCTGGCGATCAAGCAGACCGTCTACCGGACGAGCGCGGACTCGCCGCTGGTGCCGGCCCTGATCGAGGCGTCGGAGCGCGGCAAGCAGGCGGTCTGCCTGGTGGAGCTCAAGGCGCGCTTCGACGAGAGCGCCAACATCCGCTGGGCGAGGGCGCTGGAGGAGGCGGGCGTTCACGTCGTCTATGGCATCCCGGGGCTGAAGACCCACGTCAAGTGCGTCCTGGTGGCGCGCCGGGAGGGGGACGGCGTCCGGAACTACGTGCACATCGGGACCGGGAACTACAACCCGAAGACGGCCCGCATCTACACCGACTTCGGCCTCTTCACGGCGAACCAGGAGATCGGCGACGACATCGCGGAGATGTTCAACTACCTGACCGGCTACGCACGCCCGAGCGGTTACCGCAAGGTCCTGGTAGCCCCGTTCAACCTCAAGGAGGGGATCCTCGGCGAGATCGAGCGGACGATCGAGGCGCACTCGACGGAGAGGCCGGCTCGGATCCGGATGAAGATGAACTCGCTTCTCGACCCGCCGTGCATCCGGGCGCTCTATCGAGCCTCGCAGGCGGGCGTCGAGGTCGATCTCAACGTCCGTGGCATCTGCGCGCTGCGGCCGGGCGTCGAGGGTGTGTCGGAGAACATCCGCGTCGTCTCGGTCGTCGGCCGCTTCCTCGAGCACTCCAGGATCTACTCCTTCGAGCGCCCCGACGAAGTGCGGATCTTCATCGGTTCCGCCGACCTGATGCCGCGCAACCTCTACAACCGGGTCGAGCTGGTCACTCCGGTCGAGGACCCGGCGAACCGCGACCAGCTCACGGACACCCTCGATCGAGCCTTCGTCGACAACACCAACTCGTGGGAGCTGGGCGGCGACGGCGTCTGGTCGCGGCGAACGATGAACGGCGACCCGCCGCGTGGCATGCAGGCGGAGCTGATCGAGCGCCACGCGAGCCGGGCCGCGGAGGCAGCCGCCGTCAGTGGCTAGCTCCGGCGGCGGTTTTTCTGGCCGCGGTTCGTGGCGAGGCCTCTGGTAGCTTGGCGAAAATGCCTCTTCGCTCGGCAACAAGCAGAGACTCGGTCTATTTCGATGCGCTCGCCGAGGCCGGCGCCAACATCCTGCGGGGGGCGAAGCTGCTCGAGCACATGTTCGACACATGGCCGGAGGAGAGCGGGGTGGCCCGCGACATCCTCAAGGCCGAGCAGGAGGGCGACAGGATCACGCAGGACATAGTCCGGCGCCTCAATCTCGACCCGCCGAAGGGACTCGACAGCGCCGACATCTATTCCCTCGCCACCCAGCTCGACGACATCATCGACGACATCGAGGAGGCCGCCGACTTCATGGGCCTCTTCGCGATCGAGGCGCCGATGGAGCAGGCCCACGTGCTCTCCAACGTGCTGGCGCAATCGTGCGAGCAGGTCTCCGGGCTGCTCAACGACCTGCGCGGCTTCAAGGATCTCGAGCGCTACTGGGTGGAGATCCACCGGCTCGAGAACGAGGGCGACCGCGTCTGGCGCGAGGCGCTCGCCTCGCTCTTCTCCAACGGCATCGACCCGATGGTCGTGATCCGCTGGAAGGACATCTTCGGCCTCCTCGAACGAGCCATCGATTCCACCGAGACGGCGGCTCGCAAGATCGAGGCGATCGCCGTCAAGCACTCCTGAGCGTCACCCGGTGGCGGGACTACACGAGAGCGGAAGGCCGGAGACCGAGGAGGAGCGCGCGGATCGGAACCTCTCGGACCTGCTGCAGGAGCTCCGTGTGGCACTCCCGGGAGTCCAGGTCCTGTTCGCCTTCCTGCTGACGGTTCCGTTCACCCAGCGGTTCAAGGAGCTCACCGATTTCCAGGAGAAGCTCTACTTCGGGGTGCTGATCTGCGTCGCGCTCTCGAGCGTGCTGCTGGTCGCCCCCACGGCCGGCCACCGGGTGCTCTTCCGCCGCCAACAGAAGGAGTTCATCGTCACGATCGCCAACAACCTTTCGTTGGTCGGCCTCTTGATGCTTGCGATCGCCATGACTGGCGCGATCGTCTTGATCAGCGACTTCCTCTTCGGCTCCTTGACGGCCATCGTGGCCGGGGCGGTGATGGCCGCCGCATTCATCGGCTTCTGGTACGCCGGACCGGTCTTCCGCCGAACCCAGCTCCCGCCGAAGTAGTTGCGCGTCCTGATCTTCAGCGCCTCGATCGGCGAGGGCCATGACCTGCCGGCACGAGTGCTCGCCGAGGGGATCGAGCGCGAGGCTCCCGGCACCGAGATCGAGATCGTGGACTCGCTGGCGGTGGTCGGCTGGATCACGCGGCGGCTCGTCATGGACAGTTCTCGCTTCCATTCCAAGTGGGGGAGCCGGTTGTTCGACCTCTCCTACAGGCTGATCACCGACGTGCGCCCGACGCGCTGGTTCGCGGGGCACCTGACGCAGTGGCTGGCCGCAAGGAAGATCCGCCGGGCTGTGCTGGAGAGGGATCCCGACATCGTGGTCTCCACCTATCCGGGCACCACAGAGGTGCTCGGCGATCTCCGGAAGAAGGGCAAGATCGACGCCCCTGTGGTCTCGGCGATCACCGATCTCGCCGCGTTGCGATATTGGGCGCACCCGGGCGTTGACCTCCACCTGATCACGCATCCCGAGTCGGCTGAGGAGGTTCTGCAGATCGCTCCCGGCACCGACGTGCGCTGCGTTCGGGGTCTGACGGACGAGCGCTTCTACTCGCCGCGCAGCCAGCCAGATGCGCGCCGCGAGCTCGGCCTGCCAAAGGACGGACCGATGGTGATCGTCTCGGGCGGAGGCTGGGCGGTCGGGGACCTGGAGGGGGCGGCGGAGGAGGCGCTGGGGGTCCCCGGCGCGACGGTCGTCTGCCTGTGCGGGCGAAACGAACAACTACAGGGCGATCTCGCGCGGCATTTCGAGAACGAGCCGCGGGTGAGGGTCGAGGGTTTCACCGAGCAAATGCCCGACTGGTTCGCCGCCGCCGACGTTCTCGTGCACTCGACGGCGGGCCTGACGGTGCTCGAGGCGATCATGGAGGGTTGCGGGGTCGTCTCCTACGGGTGGGGGATGGGGCACGTGCGGGTCAACAACGAGGCGTTCGAGCGCTTCGGCCTGGCGGAGGTCGCAGCGACGCGCCAGGAGCTGGGGGAGGCGCTGGTGCGCGCACTCGCCGCCAGCGGCGAGCCGGACGAGTCATTCGCCCGGTTGCCGACGGGGGCGTCAGTCGTCCTCGGCCTCGCCGACGGCGAGCTTGGCGACCGCGGGAGAGCTCGCCAGCAGGCCGGCGCCGAGAGCCACGGTCAGTAGCGCCGCCACCAGGACGGCGCCGCCCAGCGGCGTATTGCTCCAACTCTCGCCCCCGACGAGCGGTGCCATCACCACGGGGATCACGATCTGCATGACGAGCACCGTGGGCGCCACCCGGGTCGCCGCGAAGCGCTGGAGCGCCGAGGTCTCACTGGTTAGCCCGACGAGCACGACGATCGCGACGAGCGCGATCCAGGCAAGGGAGGCGAGTAGCGCCCCCTCCGAGGTGTCCTGCGCGACGATCTTGGCGACGAAGGCGGCCATACCGTCGGCGGCGCCGGCGCTCGCGACCAGCAGCATCATCGGGAAGGGGCGGCGCACGACCAGACCCAGAACGTAGGGAGTCGCCGTGACCACCGCCAGGATCGCCAGCGCGATCACAAGCCCCGCATTGCGCTGGACCTCACCCGTCTCCCGGGGTGCGGCCCAGGCAAATACACCGACCGAGGCGATGATGAGGACGACGGCGAGGATCTCGCGCGGCCCCACCGGCTCGCCCAGGATCCGGACGCCGAGCGCGAGGAGCAGCAGCAGGCCGAGGGCCAGGGTCGGCTGGACCAGGGTGAGGGGCGCGTGGGCGAGGGCGACGATCTGCAGGGGCCAGCCGAGCAGCGACAGCGCGGTCGCACCGACCCAGAGCGGGCGCGTCAGCAGGTTCTTGATCAGCGACGGCCGCAGTGAGCGCTCGGCGGGCTGCTTCCGCGCCTCGAGCGCCTGTAGCGCGTAACCGGTCTCGTAGCAGCAGGCCGCGCCCAGCGCCAGAGCGAAGCCGAGGGCGAGCTCAGTTTGCATGAGTGGCACCATCCTGCCATCCGCAAGGGACTCCTAATCGGCTCGGCCGCCGCGGCGGCCGCTTGGTGGACACCGGCGCTCGCTCCGATCGTGCCCGCGGTCGCTGACGCGCTCGGCCTGCCGCGGCGGATCGACGACCCCGTTGGCGTCGCCCTGACCTTCGACGACGGCCCGCACCCGGAGGGAACCCCAGCGGTGATGGAGGCGCTTGACGTCCTCGACGCACAGGCCACCTTCTTTCTCTGCGGTGAGCAGGTGGAGCGCAATCCGTCGCTTGCCGCGGAGATCGTCGCCGCCGGACACACCTCCGCAATTCACGGCTATCGGCACCGCAACATGCTGCGGCTCGCCCCGAGCACGTTCGTAGAGGATCTGGAGCGGGGGATCGCCGCGATCGAGGATGCGGTGGGGCTGCGCCCTGAGCTCTACCGCCCCCCGTACGGGATCTTCAGCTACCCGGGGATGGTCGAGACGAGGGCCCGCGGGTTGCGGTCACTGCTCTGGTCGCGCTGGGGGCACGACTGGCGGGCAGCGAGGTCGGGCGCGGAGATCGCGGCGGAGGTGACCCGCGACCTGGACGCCGGCGAGGTCCTGCTGCTCCACGACGCCGATCACTACAGCGAGCCGGGCTGCTGGCGCGGGACGGTGGCGGCGCTGCCGATGGTGGTGGAGCGGATCCGCTCGACCGGGCTGCGCCCCGTAGCTGTGTAGTCAGCTGATCGTGTCGGCGGCGGGTTCGTCGTCGCGCAAGCGCGTCGCGGCCGCCGCCACCACCAGGGCGATCGCCAGGCCCATCGCGCAGAGGACGATGGTGCCCCTGTGCGGCATGCCGAGATTGAAGATGTTCCGTGTCCACGGGAGTGTCTCGAGGACCACGAAGGCAGCGAACAACCAGCCGGCGATGACTCCGCCCTTCGCGGGACGGCCGCCGGGTCTCAGAGGGATGAGGCTGAGGGCCACGAGGATGGCGATCAGGCAGGTGATTGCGACGTAGCCGACCTGGCCGGTCCCGAAGTCGTCGGTGCGGAACGCGAGCGCCGAGGGAATGAGAGTTCCGGTCGCGGCGGCGATCGCGACCACCCAGCCGCTCGGCCCGGAGGAGGCGGGAGTGCTGGGCCAGCCCGGCAGGTTCGTCACCTTCTTGACCGGGGCAACCGCGCCGACCAGCTCGGGCTCGGGCTGCGCCGCAAGCACCGGCGCGGGCTCCGGCGCCGCCGCGGGGGCACGCTCGGGCTCGAGCCAGGCGAGGTACCGGCGGACGCCCTCGCGAAGCGGGGTGGAGGCGCGCCAGTCGAGCTCCTCGGCGGCTCTCTCGTTCGAGATCACCGCACCGCCGAAGTCGCCGTTGCGACCAGGGGTGTGGACGATCTCGGTGTCGTCGATCAGATCCGAGACGATGTCCGCGAGCTCGCGGATCGTCACGGCCTCATCGCCGGCCAGGTTGTAGACGCGGTCCTCGACCCCCTTTTGAAGGCCGGCGACGATGCCCTCTGCGAGGTCCTCGACGTAGACGAAGCGCCTGGTCTGCAGGCCGTCTCCGGCGATGGTCAGCGGCTCACCCTTGAGCGCCTTCGAGACGAAGATCGGGATCACCGCGGCGGGCCTGGCCCGCGGGCCGTACGGAATGCCGAAGCGCAGGATCGTGCAAGGCACGTCGTAGAGCTCGGCGTAGGAGGTGCAATACATCTCGCCGGCGAGCTTGCTGGCCGTGTAGAGGTGGTCGGGCAGGCCGAGCGGGGCGTCCTCGTCGATCAGGCCGTCGCCGGAGGCGCCGTAGACCCAGATCGTGCTCCCGTAGACGACGCGGGTGCCGGTCTCGCGGGCGGCCTCGAGCACGGCGAGTGTGCCGCGGGAGTTGCACTCCTCCGCCTCGACCGGCTCCTTGGCCACGATGCCGACGTCGGCGTAGGCGGCCAGGTGGACGACCGCCTCGCAGTCCTCCATCGCGGCGCAAAGCGCATCTTGGTCGAAGAGGTCGCTGACCACGGTGTCGACCGATCCCGGCTCGTGGTGCGGCGAGGGCTGCAGGTCGTAGATCCGCGGCTCGTAGCCGGCGTCGGCGAGCTTGTCGACTACGTGCGAGCCGATGAAGCCGCTGCCGCCGGTGACCAGGACTCTGCTCATGCCGTCTCCTCCAGGGCGTGCTCGCCCGTCTCCTCAGCGTCGATCGCGGGCGCGTAGTACAGCGGCACGCACCAGTGGTTCTGGCTGACCCAGTCCGTGTTCGGGCAGCTCGTCGCCGGTTCCCATGATCCGGTGGCAGGGATCGTCGTAGACCTTGCCGGTCGAGCGCTCGATCTCCTCGAAGACGATGTACTTGTATAGACCGGAGGTCATGCCGTCCGGGAGCTCCAGGCGGGAGGTGTAGACGGGATCGAGCTGCTCGCGGGCGACCTTGTTCTTGCGGGCGACGATCTCCTCGAGGCGCTCGGTCTGCACCAGGCCGATCGCAGCGGTGAACTCGCTCATCCGGAGGTTGAGGCCCTCGACCCGGTGGTCGGGCTTGCCGTAGTTGCGGAAGGCGCGCGCGTGCTCGAGCAGCTCCTCGCGATTCGAGACGAGCATTCCGCCCTCGCCGGTGGAGACCGTCTTGGTCGCATAGAAGGAGTAGGCCCCGGCGTCGCCCCACGAACCCGGCCGGCGGTCGCCCCAGCGGGCGCCGTGCGCGTGGGCGCAATCCTCGAGCAGGAAGATCCCGTGCTCGCGGCAGTAGGCGGCGATCCGCTCGACTTCGAAGGCGACATGACCTCCGATGTGGACGATCACCGCGGCGCGCGGCCTGTGCTGCTCGGCCTTGCGCTCGAAGTCCTCGAAGGACATGCAGAGGTCGTCGCGGTTGCAGTCGACGAAGACCGGCTCACCGCCCGAGTGGATGATGGAGAGAGGCGTTGCCATGAAGGTATTGGAAGGGCAGAGGACCTTCTCGCCCTTGACGCCGGCGAAGTCGAGCGCGGCGAGGGCCGCGCCGGTCCAGCCGCCGGTGGCGACCGAGCCCAGGCCGTGCAGGTCGGCCCACGCCGACTCGAAGCGGGCGGTCAGGTCGCCCTCGGACCAGCGCTCGGACAGCACGATCTCGTCCCAAAGCTCGTGCAGCCTGGGCAGGTCACGGCGATCAAAGCCGATCGCGAATTGGCTGTGGTCGGCGGGGGTCAGGAGTCGGGGGCCGTTGGAGCAGCAGGTGCCGCGGACTTCGGCGGCGGAGGCAGGATAGTCAGTCCGGCGGAGCGATGGATCCGGGTTTTATCCGGATGTGAACTACGTGTTATGTGAGGGTGCCCGAACGCGCAACCCGTTACCTGCTCGGCGCTTCGGCCTTCAGCGTGCTCAGATCGCTCTGGATCTCCGCCAGGAACGGGGTTTCCGGGCTCAGGTCATGTAGCTCCTCGAGGTCCTCCGTCCAGAGCTCAAGCCGTTCGTCGAGGGTCGTCCCGAGCCGCTCCCCGCAGGCGGGGCGATCCTCGGGTGCCACCTTCAGCCAGTCGCGCATGTTCGCGACCCGGTCGGCGGCGTAGATGACCACAGGGTCGCCGCCCGATTGAACGATTCCCCTGCGCAGCGCCCTCTTGCGCTCCCCGTAGGCCGCGATCTCGGGGTCTTCGCTCAGGCGGTCCACCAGCGCCGCGACGCTTGGGCCGAAGCGCTCGCGAACCTCGTCAAGGCTGACGTCCGTCTTCTCCACGACATCGTGCAGGTAAGCGGCCGCGATCAGCGATTCGTCGTAGCCGGAGTCCGAGAGCAGCTGGGCAACCGCGATCGGGTGCTCGACGAACTGCTCTCCAGTCTGCTTCCTGTACTGGCCGAGGTGAACGCGGCGCGCGAATCGGAGGGCGGAGATCGCGAGATCCGACTCCATCCGCGGTTCAGTCGGTGTCGTGAGCTCAGTCATCCCCTAAAACGCTAACGACGCCATCGTGGTTTCTCAATGCGCCGGACTCGGATTTCCGCAAATTCGGACAAATCCGCTTGACAGTTCTTTCACATCTCGGATTCAGTTGCAAGCTCAATATTGACTTGCGCCTCTGACCTAGAATCGCAGAGGTGCTCCAGAACGTCCGAAACATCGCGATCATCCTCGCGCTCGCGGCCGCGGTCGACTTCCTCCCGGGCGGCGGCAACGCGGCGGCGGCCGTTCTGACCGCGTTGACGATGATCTTCTTCGCTGCGATCGCCTGGCTGCTCTACCGGGTCTACAACGAGCAGCAGCTCACTATCTCGGGGCTCTCCGATGGGCGCAAGGCCGGGTTGTTCGGGGCCGTCGGGGCGATCGCGCTGCTGGTGGTGGCGTATGACGACTTCCGCTCATGGCAGGGTGGAATTGTGCTCTGGATCGCACTGATGGCGGCCTGCCTCGGCGCGATCTTCCTGATCTGGCGCTCGGAGACGACCTACTCCTGATCAGTCACTGATTCGCGGCGCTGGGCGCGAATCGCGTGACCAGCCCCGGCCTAGGTTCGGCCCATGTGGCCGAGACTCGAGAGGACGGGCGGCGCATCCGGACAGGCGTCGGTTGAGTTCGTCGCCGTGTTGCCGGCGATCGCCGTCTGCCTGGCGATCGCCGCGCAGACCGCGCTGGTCGGGTGGGCGATCTGGTCCGCGGGCAACGCCGCCCGGGCGGGCGCCAGGGCGGAGGTGGTCGGCTCCGACGCCGAGGCGGCGGCCCTCCGCGCGCTGCCTGGTGCCCTGCGCGACGGCGCCGCGATCCGCTCAGGCGACGGGGTAAGGGTGAGGGTCAGGGTCCCGGCGATCATCCCCGGCACCTCGTTGCCATCGGTATCCGCGGCCTCGACGCTCGATTCGGATGGTGGCGCGTAGGCGGCCGGGGACGGGGCAGGCTTCGGTCGAGCTGCTGGCGGCTCTGCCCGCGCTTGCCCTGGCGGCCGCGATCGCGCTCCAGCTGCTGCTCGTCGGATACTCGATGACGGTCGCCGACGGGGCGGCGGAAGCGGGGGCGCTCGCGGGAACCGCCGGGAAGGACGCAAAGCGCGCGACCATGGAAGCGCTGCCCGCTTGGGCCCGCGGGCGCTCCCATGTCAGCGCCGATGACGGCAGGGTCACGGTCAGGTTGCGCCCGCCCGCACCGCTCGCCGTCGTCGCGGATGCGCTCGCCGTGACGTCGCAGGCATGGTCGCGGTCCCCGCGAGGCGACGGTTGATCCCGGCGATTCTCGCCACCGGGACCGACCGCGGGCCGAGCCGGGGCCTGGCGGCCGCGGTTGCTGTCGAGGCCGCCGCCCTGACAGGCGCGGGGACCCTGCTGGTGGAGGTGGGCGACGGAGCGCGGCGCCGCGGCCCGACCCTGCTGGCCGCCGCCGGCGCTCGGGCGGTGGAGGAAGCCCTCCGATCGAGCGGCCGGAGAGCATCCGCCCGGGGCCATGTCTGCCATCTGGCCTTCGAGGAGGCCGAGCTGGTGGAGGAGGTTGCCGCGTCGGTTGCGGAATCGGGGGCCGAGCTGGCGGTCATTCATCTCCCTGGTCGGCTCTGGGTTCCAGCTCTCGAGGCGGACGGCCTCGCCGTCGCCGGTGGGTGCCTGCTCGTCTCTCTCCCGGACGAGCGATCGCTGGCGGCGCTGGCGGTCGAGGAGCTGGCTCGCCGCCGGGTGCCGTGCCGGGTGGCGACCCGCCCGCCTGGACAGCTCGCCACGCGGCGCGCCCTTGCCGGGGCGCGGGCCGGTGGCTGGGTCTCCGAGCTGGCCGTGGGAATTGCGCGTCGTCTGCTTCGTCTCGGTCGCGGCTCTCCGGGAGTGGCAGCCCGTGCGGGCGAGCGCGGACAGGTTCTCCCGGCACTCGTGGGGGCGGGGCTGATCCTGGTGCTCGCGGTGCTTGCGCTGGCGGCGATCGGCGGTGCGGCCACCGGCAGGGGCAGGGTGCAGAGGGCGGCGGACCTTGCGGCGCTCTCGGCTGCCCGAAGCATGCGCGACGACACCACGAGGCTGCTGGCGCCCGCAACGCTTCCGGATGGATCTCCGAATCCTCGGCACCTCTCCAAGGACGAGTTCCTGGGCCGAGCCCGCCTGGCGGCGTTCGATGCGGCACGCCGCAACGACGTCGATCCGGGGCGGCTCCGGATCGTCTTCCCGGATTCCACCTCTTTCCCGCCGCTCCAGGCCCGCGCCACCGTCGTGGGGGAGATCGATCCCAACCGGCTCCCGGGCGGCGACCGACTCACCGATCGCCGGCCGATCCGGGTGGTCGCCTCGGCGGTCGCCGAGGCGTCGGCGTCCGTGTCCTCCTGGAGCGGGATGCCGTCGCAGGCAGAGGGCGGTGGCTACTCCGGGCAGCTTGTCTATCGCGATGGCGAGGGGATGAGACCCGACGTGGCGGTCGCGTATGACCGGATGGCGGCGGCGGCACGGCATGCCGGCCTCGACCTGCTGGTCGTCTCGGGCTTCCGCTCCGATGCGGAGCAGGCACGCCTCTTCGCTCAGCACCCCGATCCGCGCTGGGTGGCGCCCCCGGGACATTCCCTTCACCGCTGCGCCACCGAGCTCGATCTCGGGCCGTCGGCGGCCTACGGATGGCTCCTCGCGCACGCGGGTCGGTTCGGCTTCACCCGCAGGTACAGCTGGGAGCCCTGGCATTTCGGCTTCGACGGCGGGCCGCCGCCGTGCTCGGAGACGGGCAACTCGCTCAGCACCGGCCCGCCTGGCGAGGAAGGAGGGTTGGGAAGGACTTCAGGGATCCCGAGCTTCGTCCCAAGCCGGTTCCGCGAGCTGCTGCTGCGCTCGGCGTCCCGCTGGAACGTCTCACCGGGCCTGCTCGCGGCCCAGCTGATGGCGGAGTCGGGATTCAACCCGAGGGCCGTATCGCCGGCCGGGGCGCTCGGCATCGCCCAGTTCATCCCATCCACCGCGCGCTCATACGGGCTGCGCGATCCATTCGACCCGGTGGCGGCGATCGACGCCCAGGCGCACCTGATGTCGGACCTGCTGCGCCAGTTCCACTCGGTCCCGCTCGCGCTGGCGGCGTACAACGCGGGATCGGGGGCGGTCGCGGCCTGCCACTGCGTGCCGCCGTACCCGGAGACGCGCGCCTACGTCGCGCGGATTCTGGCGCTGGCGGGCGGCTCGGGGGTGCTGCTTGCGCCGCCGCTGGAGGTCCGCTTGGTCCAGTAGCTACAGCGTGGCGGGGTTGGGCTTCTCGACCGAGACCTCGCCGACGACCTCGAGGCCGTTCGAGCTGTACCGATAGATGTCGAACACGCCGGCGGTCGGGTCGCCGTGGACGTCCATGTCGATCGGGCCCGAGGCGCCCGTGTAGTTGATGTCCTTGCCGTCCTCCAGCGCCTTGATCGCCTCGGGGAGCTGCTGCCAGGTGAATTCGTCTCCGCCGGGAGCGGTGATGTCGATCAGGTGATCGGCCATCTGCTGCCCGTCCGTCGAGCCGGCCGCGACCGCGGCGAGATAGCAGAGCACCGTTGCGTCGAACTCCTGCGCGGCGTACGGGGCCTGCTTGACGGTGCGCGGGTCGGCGGACTTGAAGTCGTTGACGAACGCGGTCGACGCCGCCTCGCCCCGTGGGATCCCGGGCGCCAGGGCGCGCATCCCGTCGATCGATCCCGGCCCGACCTGGTCGGGCAGGCCGGGAGAGACGAGCCGGTCGCTGCCCCAGGCGATGTTCGGGTCCCAAGAGAAGGTGGAGGAGAGTGCGGGCGCCAGCTGCGTGAAGCCGTTGAGGTCGTCGATCATCAGCACGGCGTCGGGGCTGCCCGTGGTGATCTGCTGGGCTTCCTCCGAGAAGGCGGAGGAAGTGTCCAGGGACAGCGGCGCAAGCTCGATCCGCCCGCTGAGGGTCCCGTCATTGCCCTGCCAGTCCTGGATGAAGTCCTGGCTCAGCGTGCTGCCGTAGGTGTCGTTGCTCGCCGCGACGTTGACGCTGTGACCCTGCGCTCCGCCCAGGTCCTGGTCGATCGCCTTGGAGAGCGCCGAGCCTTCCGCCGACTCGGGGAGGGCCGTGCTGTCGACCAGGTCGTGGTCACTCAGGTCCGCGACATCCTGGCCAGTCGGCACGGGCGCGACCTCCAGGACCTTTGAGGGGATGACGACGTCCTGAGCCGTCTGGGCAATGGCCTCGGATGACCACGGGCCGGTCAGGCAGCTGGCCTTGTCGTCGTCGACGAGCCTCTTCGCCGATTCAGCTGCGGTGATGGGGTCGTTCCCCTGGTCCTCGGAGACCGTACGGACCGTGTGCTCGGCGCCCGCTGCGTCGATCGCCTGCTTGATCTGGTCGACGGCGAGATCCGACGCCTTCTGGCCCGAGTCCCCGAGGGCCTTGGAGCTGCCGCTGAGAGGCAGCGAGTTTCCGATCACCAGGTTGAGCTGCTTCGAGCCTGGCCCGCTGCCGCCACCGCCCCCGCCGCAGGCGGTGAGACCGACCGCGAGCAACAGGCCGGCCGTTGCGGTCGCTGCCCGAACCATGTCGACCTTCCCTCTCAGGCTCCTATTCATAGCCGCTGAGCTAACGGTAGGGTGCGCGGCATGTCGACAGTTGAGGTCCAGGGCATCGAGGGGCTGAAGGCCCTGCAGGGGAAGGAGATCGGCCCCAGCGAGTGGCGCGAGGTCACGCAGGAGGACATCGACACCTTCGCGGACCTGACCGGTGACCACCAGTGGATCCACACCGATGTGGAACGGGCGAAGAAGGAGAGCCCGTTCGGCACCACCGTGGCCCACGGCAACCTGACGCTGTCGCTGATCGACGGAATGCGTCTCGAGCTCATGCAGTCGACCGGGTTCAAGCTCGGAGTCAACTACGGCTGGAACAAGGTCCGCTTTCCAGCGCCGGTTCCATCAGGGTCCAAGGTCCGAACCACCGCCGAGGTCGTCGAGGTCGAGGAGGTCGGCGGCGGCTGGTTCCAGGTCGTAACGCGCTTCACCGTGGAAGTAGAAGGCTCAGAGAAGCCCGCCTGCGTGGCCGACTCAGTCGGCCGCGCTCTGCCCGAGTAGCTCAGCGGGAACGCATCTCGCGCGGGTGGCGCGGAATCTCAGCCGGGGTGAGATGCCTCGATCCCCGGTGAGATTCCGCGACAGGACCCGCGCGCCATGCGGCTGGTCCCGCGCTACTTAACGGTCAGTGTTCCCTCCATGCCGGCTTCTCTGTGACCGGGAACCGTGCAGTAGAAGGTGTACGTCCCGGGCTGCAGGTCCACCGTCGCGTTGGCGGTGCCGGACGAGACCAGGTCGGTCTGACCCAGGATCTTGCCCGAGGAGTCGGCGACGGCCACGTCGTGCTGGAGCGCTTCCTTGTTGTCGAAGTTGATCGTCACGCTGCCGGCCTTTGCGCTGACGTCCTTCTGGTCGTAGGCCAGGGTGCTGCCACCCGGCGTCGAGATGTCGACGGTCGAAGCGCCGCCCGCACCGCCTCCGCCTGCGGCCGGGGTTGTCGAAGCGGGGGTCGAGGCAGCGGTCGTGGAGTTGTCGTGCTGCTGCTGCTGCTGCCGCAGGCCGCCAGGCCCACAACCGCCAGCGCCGCAACGGCCAGCACTGCTGAAGCTCTCTTCATCCGAACACCCTTTCTCTCGTCGCCAGGTTGGCCCACTCTATTACGGGCCGCGAAAAGGTTTGGATTGGCGTCAGTCGCCCTCGAACGTCGGCGTGTCGCCCGCAAAGAAGGCCGTGACGCCGCGACGCAGGTCGTTCGTGCCCATGGAGTCCGCGATCCCGTGCCGCTCGAGCTGCAGGTGATCGTTGATCGAGTGCTCGATCGACTCGTGCAGGAGGCGCTTGGTCATGCGGACGTAGTACGGCGCCTTGGCGGCCAGCTTCTCGGCCTTCTCCCTGGTGCGTTCGAGCAGCTGGTCGGCCGGGACGACCTCCGTGACGAGGCCGGCCTCGAGCGCCGCCTTGGCGTCGAGGTTCGGGTCATTCAGCGCCAGCTCGAGTGCCTTGGCCGGGCCGACCACGCGAGGCAGGAAGTAGGTCATCCCCCCGTCGGGAGCCGCGCCGATGCGGCCGTAGGCGATCGCGAGGAATGCATCCTCTGAGGCGATGCGGATATCGGCTGAAAGTGCCAGCGACATGCCCGCGCCCGCCGCCGGGCCGTTGATGGCCGCGATCACGGGATAGGGGATGCGGCGGATGTCGACGATGGCGTTGTGGAGCGCCTCGGCGCCGCGCCGGACCTCGGAGGGCAGGTCGACCGTCTCGTCGGTGACGCCCCGCTTGAACCAGTTGACGTCTCCGCCGGAGCAGAAGGCGCGCCCGGCGCCGGTGATGATCAGCGCTCGAATCGGGGCGCGATCCGCGAGCCAGGCGGCCGCTGTGGTGAGCTCGCCGATCAGCTCGGGGCTCATCGCGTTGAGCGCGTCCGGCCGGTTGAGCGTCAATGTGCCGACCTGCCCGTCGACCTCGAGCTCCAACGTTTCGAGCTCGGGGGGATCGCTGGTCAGCAACGGAACTTCGGTCTCTGCGGTCTCTGCGGTCTCTGCCATCAAAGCCTCCTAAGGCGGGGTGACGCGGAGCCTACCCTTCTACTTGTGCCCAAGAGCAGCCAGAAGTTGGCCGATCAGCGGCGGGAGCTACCCGACGCTCCCGGCGTCTACGTCTTCCGCAATCGGGCGGGGGAGGCTCTCTACGTGGGCAAGGCCAACTCGATCCGCAAGCGGGTCGCGTCGCACTTCGCCGGGAAGGGCGGTGGCCGCGGCTCGGGCATGGGCGGAACCGCGGAGCTGATCGACCGCACGGACTCGATCGAGTTCCTGGTCACCGAGAACGAGCCCGAGGCGCTACTCGCCGAGCAGGCGTTCATCAAGCGATACCGGCCGCGCTTCAACATCCGGCTGCGGGACGACAAGTCCTATCCGTATGTCGGCGTCAGCCTCGACGAGGAGTTCCCGCGCGTCTACTTCACCCGCGAGCGGCACCGACCCAACCGCGCGTATTTCGGCCCGTTCTCGAGCGCCAAGCGGGTGCGCGAGACGCTTGACCTGCTCGGAAAGCTCTTCCAGTACCGGACCTGCGAGGGGCCGGAGCCCGGCCGGCGCTCGGGGGTGCCCTGCCTCGACTACTACATCAAGCGCTGCCAGGCGCCCTGCGTCGGCTACATCGACAAGGAGGAGTACCGGGGCAACATCGACCGCATCGTCGGCTTTCTCTCCGGTCGCTACAAGGAGATCGCCGGCGACCTCGAGGCGAAGATGGAGGAGGCCTCGGAGGCCCAGGACTTCGAGCGGGCGGTGCTCTTCCGCGATCGCCTCAACGCGGTGCGCTCGATGATGGAGCGCCAGCAGGTCGCGGGCGGCTCGCTCGGAAGCGCGGACCTGATCGCGGTGGCGGTGGAGGGGAGCGACGCGAACGCGCAGGTCTTCCAGGTGCGCGACGGCGTGCTCGCCGAGCGCCAGGGCTTCTACCTGGCCGGTGAGGACGAGGCCGGGGGAGACGACCGCGACCCGGGCGAGGTCGCCGAGACCTTCATGCTCCAGTACTACGGCGCGGCGCCGGCGGTTCCCGGCAGGGTGATCGTGGGACCCGAGCTGAAGGACCGCACCGGCGTGCTCGCCGAGGCGCTCAGCAGCCAGCGCGACTCGCAGGTCGAGGTACGTGTCGCCTCGCGGGGCGACCTGCGCCGCTTGCGAGAGCTGGCCGAGAAGAACGCGAAGCTCGCGCTGGCCCAGGACAAGCTGCGCCGGGAGCATCGCCGCCAGCAGCGGGTGGAGACCCTGTCATCGCTGCAGGAGGCGCTCGGGCTGGAGCGGGTGCCGGTCCGGATCGAGGGCTTCGACATATCGAACCTCGGCGAGACGCACACGGTGGCGTCGATGGTGGTCTTCGAGGGCGGAGCGCCGAAGAAGTCCGACTACCGCAAGTTCAACATCCGGGGGGACGAGAGGACCAACGGCCAGGGGCCCGACGACTTCGCCTCGATGTCCGAAGTGCTGAGCCGGCGACTCGGCCGCTACATGCAGCAGGCCGACATCTCGCCGTACGATTCCGATCGCGATGCGAGCTTCGCCGCGCTCCCGGACCTGATCGTGATCGACGGCGGCAAGGGCCAGCTCTCGGCCGGAATGAAGACGCTCGAGCCGTTCACCGAGCGTGGCGTTGCGGTGGTCAGCCTGGCGAAGCGGATCGAGGAGGTCTTCGTGCCGGACCGGTCGGCGCCGATCCTGCTCGAGAAGGGCTCGGATGCCCTTCGCATCCTGCAACGCGTCCGCGACGAGGCCCACCGGTTCGCGATCACCCACCACCGAGGGCGCCGGGACAAGGCGATGACCGCATCGGCACTCGACGGTATTCGTGGGGTCGGCCCGGCGCGGAAGCGCGCTCTGCTCCGCCATTTCGGCTCGCCCGACCGACTGCTCACAGCCAGCCGCGAGGAGCTCGAAGCGGTGCCCGGGGTGCCCGGTAAGCTCGCTCGCGAGATCCACAGGCAACTCCACAGAGCGGGCTGATGGCAAAGGACGCCACTATCAATGGGGACGGCGCCGCGCCCAGTGACAAGCGGGTCGAACTCGTGGTGATCACCGGGTATTCGGGCGCCGGCAAGTCGGAGGCGATCGCCGCCTTCGAGGACGGCGGCTACTTCTGTGTCGACAACCTGCCGCCGAAGATGATCGGCGGCCTGGGCGAGCTCTTCCGGCACGAGGGCAGCGGAGTGCAGAAGGCCGCGGTGGTCACGGATGTCCGGGGCGGCGAGTACTTCGAGGACCTGCAGGCCGTCCTGGAGGAGCTGGCGGCCGGCGGTCTCGACCTCAAGGTCGTCTTCCTCGAGGCGGACGAGGATGCCCTGCTCCACCGCTACAAGGAGACCCGCCGCCGCCATCCGCTGGCGCGAAGTGGCCGCATCGTCGACGGGATCCGCGAGGAGCGTGACCTGCTCGCTCCGCTGCGCGAGAGGGCCGATGTGGTCATCGACACGACCTCTCTCACAGGCGGGGCCCTGCGCCGTCGCATCGCGACCGAGCTGATCGGCCGGGACGCCCAGGAGAACCAGCTCGCCCTCACCATCCTCACCTTCGGTTTCAAGAACGGCCCGCCTTCGGACGCCGACCTGACCCTCGACGTGCGCTTCCTGCCCAACCCGCACTACCTCGACGAATTGCGACCGCTCACCGGGCTGGATGAGTCGGTGCGCGAGTACGTCGAGTCCGGCACGCAGGCCGGCGAGTTCTACGGCCGCCTGATGCCCCTGCTCGACTTCCTGCTGCCCGCCTACGTCGCCGAGGGCAAGCAGCACCTGACGATCGCGGTCGGCTGCACGGGCGGCCGCCACCGCTCGGTGACCGTCGCGGATCGCATCGCCCGCGAGCTGGGCAGGCGGGACGACGTCAAGCTGCGCCTGGTGCACCGCGACGTGGAGCTCGAGCCGCGCCCCGCGGCCAGCCCATGACGGGTCGCTCCTGGCGGAGCGCCCTCGAATTACGTCCATAACATCCCGCTGATGGCTGACTCCGTGATCAGCGTGCAGGGGCTGCGCAAGTCCTACGAGGACTTGGAGGCCGTCAAGGGCATCGACCTCGAGGTGGAAAAGGGCGAGATCTTCGCCTTCCTCGGTCCCAACGGCGCGGGCAAGACCACAACCGTCGAGATCCTCGAGGGCTACCGTCCTCGCAGTGCGGGCGAGGTGAGCGTGCTCGGCATCGATCCGCAGACCGCGAACCGACGGTGGAAGAACCGGGTCGGCTTCGTGCTGCAGGAGTCACGGCTCGTCCCGGAGCTCACCCCGCGAGAGGCGGTCGAGCAGTACGCCGGGTACTACGCCCATCCGAGGAACATCGACGAGACCGTTGACCTGGTCGGCCTCGGCGACAAGGCGAACGTCAGGACTTCGAAGCTTTCCGGTGGCCAGCAACGACGGCTCGACGTGGCCCTTGCACTGATCGGGGATCCAGAGCTCCTCTTCCTGGACGAGCCGACCACCGGCTTCGATCCGTCGGCCCGCCGCCAGGCATGGGACGTGATCGGCGGCCTCCGTGACCTCGGCAAGACCGTATTTCTCACCACGCACTACATGGAGGAGGCACAGACGCTGGCGGATCGCGTGGCGATCATCTCGGCGGGCCGGATCGTTGCCAGCGGCTCGCCGGACGATCTCGGCGGTGACCGTAAGGAGAGCACGGAGATCAGCTTTCGGCTGCCAACAGGGGTCCGCGCGCCCGATCTGCCATTCGCAGTGCGCACGAGCGCGCGGATCGACGCAGGCGCCGTCTCGCTCACCGCGGAGGACCCGATTCCCCTGCTGCGCGAGCTCACGAATTGGGCGGCGGAGCGTGGCGTCGGGCTGCCGGGGTTGACCGTCGGCGCGCCCTCGCTGGAGGACATCTACCTCGAGCTCACCGAGGACTCGGACAACGCGGAGGCAACACAATGAGCGGCGCAGCGATCCTCCTGCACCAATTCCGCTTCGACCAGAAGGTCTTCTGGCGCAACCCCGCCGCGGTCTTCTTCACAGCCCTTCTGCCGCTGCTCTTCCTCTTCCTGTTGGCGACGATCTTCAAGAACACCCACATCTCGGATGTGAACGTCAAGGGGGCGACCTACTACATCCCTGCGATCCTCACGCTCGCAGTGGTCTCCGCGACCACCGTGAAGCTCGCCACCAACCTTCCGGCAGAACGCGAGGCCGGCCAGCTCAAGCGGGTCCGGGGCACCCCGCTGCCGCCCGCCGCCTTCGTCGCCGGACGGGTCGGTAACTCACTGGTCATCTCGGTGATCATGGTCGTCCTGGTCAGCGCGATCGGGGCGCTGCTCTACGGCGTGACGATCCCGACGCACACGATGCCGGCGATGCTGGTCACCTTGGCGGTCGGTGCGTTCTCCTTTTCCTGCCTCGGCTTCGCTCTTGCCGCCGCCATCCCGACTGCGCAGGCCGCCCCCGCCGTAACCAACGCCACCGTCCTGCCGCTCTACTTTCTGTCAGGTGTCTTCATTCCGCAGGATGAGCTCCCGAATGGCATCCTCAGCTTCGCCGATGTATTCCCCATTCGCCCCTTCTTCCAGGCGATGTTCGCGACCTGGGATCCACACACGACGGGGGCGGGGTTCGAATGGGGCCATCTCGCGGTGGTCGCGGCGTGGGGCCTGTTCGGCCTCGTCATCGCGGTTCGCTTCTTCCGCTGGGAACCGAGGCGCTGACGCCGGTCGTCCTCTCCCGTGTAATGTGAATCGGCAGGGACCGTCTCGTCTGTCCGCCGCACTCAGATGCTCAACTACGCAGCCGTAAAAGTGTCCGACCTCGAACGCAGTGGTGCGTTCTATGACTCGATCCTGGCTCCGCTGGGCTGGCGCCGCCAGGAGGCGCCCGCGAACTCGGTGAGCTGGGGGCTGATCAAGGCCGAGTTCTTCATCGAGCTATCCGACACCCAGCGGCCCGGATACGGGCTGATCTCGTTCCCCGCGAAGAGCATCCCGGCAGTCAAGGCCTCCTTCGAATCCGGCTCCGCGAATGGGGGAGACCCGGTGGCGGAGCCCGGCAGCGCGGCCTCGTTCGGCCCGGGCACCTACTGCTGTCGCCTCACCGATCCCGACGGCTACCTGGTCGAGGTCTGCGTGGCGCACGATCGCTGAACGGATCTCCGTGGTCCACACGGGGACGGGGCGACCCGCGGCTCGATAATTTGAGTAGAGCAAACCCCGTTTAGGAGGACTTCAAATGGCAGTCAAGGTGGGCATCAACGGCTTCGGGCGCATCGGGCGGAACCTCTTCCGCGCGGCCTATGAGGCGGGGTCCGATCTCGAGTTCGTCGCGGTCAACGACCTGATCGACAACGAGCTGATCGCCTACCTGCTCAAGTACGACTCGATCCTCGGCCGCTTTCCCGGCGAGGTGGAGGTGACCGGCGACGGCATCCGGGTCGACGGCAAGGAGCTGCGGATCCTCAACGAGAAGGACCCCGCCGCCCTTCCTTGGGGCGATCTCGGCGTCGAGGTCGTGATCGAGTCGACCGGCCTGTTCACGAAGCGCGAGGGCGCCGAGAAGCATCTGGAGGCGGGCGCGAAGAAGGTGATCATCTCCGCGCCGGCGACCGACCCGGACATCACCGTCGTGCTGGGCGTGAACTTCGACTCCTATGACCCCGAGAAGCACAACATCATCTCCAACGCCTCCTGCACCACCAACTGCCTGGCGCCGGTGGCGAAGGTCCTCCACGACACGGTTGGCATCGAGCGCGGGCTGATGACGACCATCCACGCCTACACGGCCGACCAGCGACTGCAGGACATGCCCCACAAGGACATGCGCCGTGCGCGCGCCGCCGCCGTCAACCTGATCCCGACCAGTACCGGCGCCGCCAAGGCGGTCGGCCTGGTCCTGCCGGATCTGCAGGGCAAGCTCAGCGGCATCTCGGTGCGCGCCCCCGTGATCACCGGATCCCTGGTCGATCTGACCTGTGACGTCTCGAAGGAGACCAGTGAGGAGGAGATCAACGCGGCGGTGGAGGACGCCGCGTCGGGCCCCTTCAAGGGGATCCTCAAGTACACGGAGGACCCGATCGTCTCCACTGACATCGTCACCGATCCGCACTCCTCCGTCTTCGACTCCGAGCAGACCAAGGTGGTCGACGGAACCTTCGTCAAGCTCCTCTCCTGGTACGACAACGAGTGGGGCTACGCCAACCGCTGCGTCGATCTGGCGGAGAAGGTGCTGCAGCCGGCGACGGTCGGTGCCTGACACATCCGCGTCTCGCTCGCTCACCAAGGCGAGCGTCCGGGATGCCGACGTCGAGGGCAAGCGCGTTCTTCTGCGCGCGGACCTGAACGTTCCGCTTGAGAACGGAGAGGTCGCGGACGACAGCCGGATCCGCGCCTCGCTCCCGACCATCGAGCTGCTTCTGGAGCGCGGGGCGAGCATCGTCCTGGTCTCGCATCTGGGCCGGCCCAAGGGCCCGGACCCAAGCCTCTCTATGGCGCCGGTGGCCAAGCGGCTGGGCGAGCTGATCGACGCGCCGGTGAAGCTGGCGCCGGCCGTCGTGGGCGACGAGGTCATGAGGATGGCCGATGGGCTCGAGCCCGGTGAGATCCTGCTGCTCGAGAACAGCCGCTTCGAGGACGGGGAAACCAAGAACGACCCCGCGCTGGCCGAGGGGCTCGCCGGGCTCGCCGACGTCTACGTCAACGATGCCTTCGGAACGGCCCACCGCGCCCACGCGACGACCGAGGGGGTTGCGCGCCTTCTGCCCGGCTTCGCCGGCCTGCTCCTCGAGCAGGAGCTGGACCAGCTCACCGCGGTTCGCGACGACCCAAAGCGCCCGCTGATCATCCTCCTCGGCGGCGCGAAGGTCACCGACAAGCTCGGCGTGATCGATCGCTTCCTGGGCTTCGCCGAGGAGATCCTGATCGGCGGGGCGATGTGCTTCAGCTTCTTCAAGGCAGAGGGACGGGACACGGGCAACTCGCTGGTCGAGGACGAGGGCGTCGAGGCGGCGAAGCGCGTGCTCGCCGAAGCTGAGAAGAGCGACACGATCCTCGAGCTGCCGGAGGACCTCGTCCTCGGCAAGGCGCTCGACGCCGGCACCGAGACGCGTGAGCTGAACGGAGTGGACGTGCCCGAGGGCTGGATGGGCCTTGACATCGGGACCAACACGACGGCCAACTTCTCGAAGCGGATCGCGAGGGCCGGGACCGTCTTCTGGAACGGGCCGATGGGCGCGTTCGAGGTCCCGCCGTTCGACGCCGGCACCCGCGCAGTCGCCGAGGCGGTCGCCGCGGCTCCGGGCCACACGGTGGTTGGGGGCGGCGACTCGGTGGCCGCGCTGCATAAATTCGGCCTGGCCGATTCCGTCGATTGGATCTCGACCGGGGGCGGCGCCTCGCTCGAGCTGATGGAGGGACGCGAGCTCCCAGGAGTCGAGGCGCTCCAAGATGCCTGACCGCACGCCCCTCCTGGCGGCCAATTGGAAGATGCACAAGACGATCGAGGAGACCGAGCGCTTCCTCGCCGACTTCCTGCCCCGAGCGCCTGACTCGGGTCCAGAGGTGGTCATCTGCCCCAGCTATCCCTCCCTGAAGACCGCGGTCGAGCACTGCACGCAGAGCCGCGTCCGGGTCGCCGCCCAGAACATGCATGAGGAGCCCGAGGGAGCGTTCACCGGGGAGGTCTCCGCTCCGATGCTGCTGGAGCTCGGCGTCGACGGCGTCATCCTCGGCCACTCCGAGCGCCGCCAGTTCTTCGGGGAGAGCGACGAGGCACTGGCTCGCAAGGTGCCGGTGGCTTTGCGGGCGGGCCTCGAGCCGATCCTGTGCGTTGGCGAAAACGAGTCCCAGCGGGACGCCGACGAGACCGAGGGTGTGCTCACCCGCCAGATCGAGGCCGACCTGTCTGACGTGCCCGATGACCGCCTCGGGGAGGTCGTCATCGCCTACGAGCCGATCTGGGCGATCGGCACGGGCCGCACTGCGACTCCCGAGCAGGCCCAAGACGCCTGCGCGCTGATCCGCGGCCTGGTCGAATCGCGCTCCGGCGATGCCGCCGCAGCGATCCGGGTCCTCTACGGCGGCTCGGTTAAGCCCGGCAATGCCGCCGAGCTGATCGCGCTGCCGGACGTGGACGGCGCGCTCGTCGGGGGAGCCAGCCTTGATCCGGGCGACTTCTCCGCCATCGTGGAAGCGGCCGCCTGATGCCCCTGCCGCCCGGTCCGGCGAGCCTGCCAGTGCCCTCGCTCGCGCTGGTGATCCTCGACGGCTTCGGTCTGGCGCCGGACGGCCCCGGGAACGCCGTCTCCCTGGCCAACACGCCGATCTTCGACGAGCTCTGGTCCTCCTGCCCGCACACGACCCTCTCGACCTCCGGACTCGACGTCGGGTTGCCTGACGGCCAGATGGGCAATTCCGAGGTCGGCCACCTCAACCTGGGCGCCGGCGCGGTCGTCAAGCAGGACCTGGCCCGGATCGACGACTCGATCGCCGACGGAAGCTTCTTCGAGAACCCGGCGCTCCGCGCCGCCTGCGGCTCCGCGCGTGAGTCGCGCCGTGGCCGCTTGCACGCGGTCGGCCTGGTCTCCGACGGCGGCGTCCACTCCGGCTGGGAGCACATCGAGGCCATCATCGAGTTGGCTGGAGAGGAGGGCGTCACCGACCTCGTCATCCATGCCCTCACCGATGGCCGGGACACGCTGCCGCACAACGGCGCCGGCTACGTCGAGGAGGTCGAGCGCTGGCTCAGGCGCACCGGCCGCATCGGCTCGGTAGGCGGCCGCTACTGGGCCATGGACCGCGACCGACGTTGGGATCGGACGAAGAAGGGCTACGACGCGATCGTGCACGCCCAGGCGCCGCGTGCGGAGACCGCCGTGGGGGCCATCAAGGCCTCCTACGAGCAGGACGTCACCGACGAGTTCATCGAGCCGACCGTGATCGGAGACTACGACGGCGCCGAGGCCGACGAGCCGTTCATCTTCATCAACTTCCGGCCCGACCGGGCCCGCCAGCTGACGCGCGCGCTGGGCGAGCCGGACTTCGACGAGTTCGACCGCGGCGGCTCCGGCGCCTTCGAGGTGACGACGATGACCGAGTACCACCACGGCTGGCCCTATCCGGTGGCATTCCCACCCAAGGAACCCGCGACCACCCTCGCCGAGGTGATCTCCGAGCTGGGCGACCGCCAGCTGCACGTGGCCGAGACGGAGAAGTACGCGCACGTCACCTACTTCTTCGACGGAGGCAAGGAGGGAGAGCTGCCCGGGGAGGAGCAATACCTCGCGGAGTCGCCGCGGGACGTCCCGACCTATGACCACAAGCCCGAGATGAGCGCGGCCGGCGCTGCGGAGCTGTTCACCGGGCACTGGCGCGAGGGCGGCTACCGCTTCGGGATCATCAACTTCGCCAACCCGGACATGGTCGGCCACACCGGCGTGATTCCCGCCGCGGTCGCGGCCGTCGAGGAGGTCGACCGCCGCCTCGCGGAGGTCGTCTCCGCGGTCCATGAGGGCGGCGGCGCGCTGATCATCACCGCCGACCACGGCAACTGCGAGCAGATGCTGGAGCCCGACGGCTCACCGAACACGGCGCATTCGACCAATCCCGTCCCCGCGATCGTCACCGCAGAGGGAATCCAGCTCCGGGACGGCGGAATCCTCGCCGACGTCGCGCCGACGGCACTCGACCTGTTGGGCATCTCCCAGCCGGAGGCGATGACGGGGAAGAGCCTGCGCTCCTCCTAGGCTTGGCCGGTGAGACAGGACCCGGCCAGGCTCAGGTTCGAGATCCAGGCCCGCGATGGCGATGCGCGCGTGGGCGTGATGCATCTCGCGCACGGGCCCGTGGAGACGCCGGCATTCATCCCGCTGGCGACCAAGGGCAGCGTCCGCGGGCTCTCTTCTCAGGAGGTGGCCGGGCTCGGCTACGAGATGGTGCTCGGCAACACCTTCCATCTCCACCTCTCCCCGGGAGAGGAGCTGATCGCCGAGCGCGGCGGGCTGAACCGCTTCATGGGCTGGGAGCGGCCGATCATCACCGACTCGGGCGGCTTTCAGGTCTTCTCGCTAGCTCACGGCGGGGTGGCGGACGAGATCAAGGGGCGGCGCGGCAACACCGGCGGGGGTGCTCAGGTGGAGATCTCAGAAGAGGGGGTGGCGTTCCGGTCGCTGCTCGACGGCTCCAACCGCTTCCTCGGCCCTGAGCAGTCGATGGGCATCCAAGCGGCCCTCGGATCGGACATCGCCCTCACCTTCGACGAGTGCACCCCTGCCCACGCCGACCGCGACTACACCGCCCGCTCGACCGAGCGAACGCACCGCTGGCTCGACCGCTGCCTGGATTGGCATTCGCGGGAGGGCCCGGCCGACCAGGCGGTGTTCGGGATCGTCCAGGGCGGTGTTCACGAGGACCTGCGCCGGAAGTCGGCTGAGATGACGGCGGCGGCCGGGATCGACGGGATCGCGATCGGTGGCACGCTGGGGAGGGAGAAGGAGGAGATGCACGGCGTGCTCGGCTTCACGGCGCCGCTCCTCCCCGAGGAGGCGCCGCGCCATCTGCTCGGCATCGGCGAGATCGACGACCTGCTGGTCGGGATCGGTCTGGGCATCGACCTGTTCGACTGTGCGATCCCGACCCGCCTCGCCAGGCACGGGACGGCGCTGGCGCCCAACCCGGCGGGCCGGTTCCGCATCGATCTGACAAAGGCTTCCTACGCCGGCGACGATTCGCCGGTCGTTGAGGGCTGTCCATGCGAGGCGTGCACGCGGCACACCCGTGCCTACCTGCACTACCTCGCTCGCAACAAGGACCTGACTGGCACCCGCCTGCTCACACTCCACAACCTGAGCTACATGGAGGCCCTGATGCGAGAGGTGCGGCGCGCGATCGAGCGGGGCGACTTCCCGGGCTATGCCCGCCGCGTGCTCGGCGGTTCTTCCCCTTGGGCGGATCCAGATTCGAACGGGTGAAGGGCGTCGTCCCGGCTACTTCGTGTTGTCGTCGACGACCTGCTTGAGGGCATCGATCTGGTCGTTCACGTTCTGCTTCACGACCCGGTCCAGATTGATCTTGTTCCCGCCGCCGCCCGAGGCCAGCACGACGATCGCGGCGACGACGGCGGCCAGCAGCAGGATCGCGATGATGGCCGACAGGTTGCGAGCCATCTGCGGGGCGCGGCGGCGGCGCGGCGGCGGAGCCGCCTGGCGCTGACGCGGCTGGACCGGGCGGCGCTGGCGCTGCGTGCGCGTGCGGGGCATGTGCCGGGTGGAGTCCGTGGGCGCATCCCCGCCGAGGACCCGCGTCTGAGCCGTGCGGACGGGAGACTCGCCGGTGAGGCCGCGCCGGAGCGCGTCGGCCAGCTCGCCGGCGGCGGCGAAGCGCCTCGACGGATCGGACTCCAGCGCAACCAGGACGGCGTCCCCAACCGCCTGCGGGACGGCCTCGCTGTAGGAGCTGGGGTTGAGGGGCTGCTCGGACTGCTGGCGGACCGCGAGCTCGGCCAGCGAGGCGCCCTCGTACGGCAGCCGGCCAGTGAGGAACTGGTAGAGCACGACCCCGAGCGAGTAGACGTCCGAGGACGGGTTGGCCTCGTCACCGCGGGCCTGCTCGGGCGCAAGGTACGCGGCGGTCCCGACGACGGAGCCGACCTGCGTGATGCGGCTCTGCTCGGTGGCGCGGGCAATGCCGAAGTCGGCCAGCTTCACGGTCATGTCACCGCCGCCCGCGGGACCGCCGATGATCATCAGGTTCCCCGGCTTGACGTCGCGGTGGATGATTCCGTGGCGGTGGGCGTAGTCGAGGCCGGCGCACGCCTGGACGCCGATCTCGACCGAGGTCTCGGGGTCGAGCTTGCCCTCGGCCTGGAGCAGCTGTGCGCCTGACCGGCCGCGGACATACTCCATGACGATGTAGTACTGGCCGCCGTCATTGCCGGTGTCGTAGACCTGGACGATGTTGGGGTGCACGAGCTTCGCGACCGCCAGCGCCTCGCGGCGGAAACGCGCCACGAAGCGGTCGTCGTCCGAGAGGTGCTCGGCGAGGATCTTCACGGCGACCGTGCGCTCGAGGATCGTGTCGGTCGCCCGGAAGACGGTCGACATCCCGCCCGAGCCGAGGCGGTCCTCGATCCGATAGCGGTCGGAGATCAGCTCGCCCTTGGGGCTGCGCGGGCTCATAGTCCTCCTGGCCCGACCCCGCCCGAGTTGCCGCCACCGATCGTGGTGCCCTGGGTCGAGGTGTTAGTGGTGGTCGTCGGCTGAGTCTGCGTCTTGGTCGTCGTCGTGGGCTGCGTGCGAGTGGTGGTGGTCGCTTCCGTAGTCGAGGGCGTGCTCGTTGTCGTCTCCGAGGTCGTCGTCCTGCCTGCGCATTGAGTCGGATCGGAGAGCAGGATCTTGAGCTGGTTGGAGCCGTTCAGAGGGCGGTCTTGACGTCCGAGTTCACCGAGGACGGGAGCTGCTGGACGTCAGCGATCAGGTCGTCGGTCTTGTCGGCGGCCACCAGACAGCTCCCCACCTGGACGTTGGCCTGGATCTCATCGATCTTGGAGCTCAGCACGGCCGCATCCTGCGCTGAGATCGAGGGGTCGGGACTGCTCGAGCCACCACAGCCGAGTACGCCGGCGGCGGCGGCCGCCAGGAAGAGGGCAAGCAGTTTTGGCCGCAACATCTTCGGCATCGCGGCGATACTAGCCGGGGCGCTTGAACGGCCATTCCTCGTGGTTCCGACGACACATTGGCCCACGTAGAGCCGATCGGCGAGCAGTTCGGCAGCCCGGCCTCCCTGATCGCCTCCGCCGCTGTGTCGATGTCGTACTGGACGCGGTGGTAGGTCACCTTCCACTCGTCGGTGTCAAGCTCCAGCCACGCCGCACGCGGATCGCCGTCTCTGGGCTGGCCGACGCTCCCTGGATTGAGCAGCCAGCGGTGCTCCGAGATGTCCATCTCCCTGCCGTCCTCGGCCTGGCCGCCGCCGTCGGCGCCGGGCGGGCCGTCGCTGTCCGAGAACCAGAGTGCGACGTGGGAGTGCCCGATGAAGCTCACCCGAGAGGCCTGCTCCTCGATGCACTCGCGCGCCTGGTCGACCGCCAGGACGTATTCCCAGACGGGATCGCGAGGAGAGGCGTGGTAGAGCCCGACCTCGTGTCGGTTTTCTCGGGTTTGTGAGCCTTGAGGAACTCGATGGTGGAGTCATCTGAGTTCGCGCGGGTCCACTCGACCGCGGCCGCGGCGGAGGCCGAGAAGACCTCCGTGCTGATCTCGCCCGTCACCGCCAGGTCGTGGTTTCCGACCAGGCTGAGCTCGCAGCGCTCCGACACCGGCCTGGTGCAGTCGTCGGGCGCGCCGTAGCCGACCACGTCGCCGAGGCACCAGCGACGCTCGATTCCCGTTTCGTCGATCGCCGAGAGCACGGCCTCGAACGCCGGCAGGTTGCTGTGGATGTCGGTCAGGATGGCGACTCGCATGCGGATTCCGGGGGGATCAGCGCTTAAGGCCCGGCCAAGGGGGCCGTTTATCGTAGGGCGGTGGCTGCCCGATCATCGTCCAAATGGGTGCGTCTCGGCGTCACC
>CAVRVH010000003.1:0-16270 GCA_963724665.1 uncultured Solirubrobacterales bacterium | reverse complement strand
CGCAGCATGAGAGGCAGACCTCACAACGGAGTTACCCGCGGGTGACGAGTTTGCGAACAAACGGTTACCGCTGTGTCAGCGAATGACCTGTCCGTTGTCGCTGCATTTACATCGCATACACCGGATCGCAACACCCTCCGGATCGCCCCAAAGAAGACTGCATGCGTCCGTCTCCCACGGCGGATCAATGCACGCGTTGCCTCACCCGACGCTGGCACTCCTTTCCTCGAGATGGCGGCCGCGCGATCCAGCGCGGCCGCCACTCGTTTGAATGCTCCGGCCTCGCCGAATGCGGGTGAGGACGGGACTGCCGTCCGCTATCCGTGGAACGCGTTGTAGACGGATGAATCGGCCCCGGTGAGACGCTGGCCGAGGAATCCCCGGATCCTGAGGCAGAGAGCGGCTTTAACATGCCGACTGCGAAGGCCGCGGCTGTCGCGATCATGGCGATGCTGGCGTTCGGCGTCGTCGTCGGCGGATTGATCAGCGCTTCCACCTCGAAGACGCTGCTGGTGCAATCGGTTCCGCCGACCCAACCCGCCACCTCGAAGACCGCTCCAGCGGCCGCAGCGATCATCCCGTCCGTTTCGGCCCCATTGGTCCAGCTACCGGCTCAAGTCAGCCAGGCTGCGCCCACGCCAAGCGGTGGAAAGACGCCCAAGTTGCCTTCGACCCCACTGCCCCCAGTCAAGCACGTCTTCATGATCGTGCTCTCGAGTCAGGGATTCAATCAGGCGTTCGCGCCGAGCTCGCCGGCCCCGTACCTCGCAACGACCCTTACCTCTCAGGGCGAGCTGCTGACCAACTACTACGCGGTGACACAGGGAGAGCTGGCAAACGAGATCGCCCTGACGAGCGGCCAGGGTCCAACGAAGGCGACCGCGGCGAATTGTCCGTCCTACACGGACGTCGCCCCTGGGACGGTCGGCGCGATGGGACAGGTCCAGGGAGACGGCTGCGTCTATCCGGCATCCACGGCGACCCTTCCCGACCAGCTCACGGCCGCGGGCAAGTCGTGGAAGGCGTACATCGAGGACATCGGCAACGGCGCCGCGTCCGGCCAAGCGGCCACCTGTCGCCATCCTGCTCTCGGCCAGTCAGACAACGCACATGACCCACAGCCAGGGGACGCCTACGTGACCTGGCGCGACCCCCTCGTCTATTTCCACTCACTGGTCGACAATCCGGCATGTGGGACCAACGATGTCGGACTCGATCAGCTCACGCCCGATCTTCAACTGGGAAGCTCCGCCCCTTCGCTCTCTTACATCGTCCCCAACCGCTGTCACGACGGCAGCGATGACCCATGCGCTCCGGGGCAGCCCTCGGGTCTTCCGGCGGCAGACTCTTTCCTGCACACGGTAGTGCCCGAGATCATGGCCTCGCCCGCCTACCAGGATGGGGGGCTCATCGCGATCACCTTCGATCAAGCACCGCAGACGGGCCCGAATGCCGACCAAAGCAGTTGCTGCAACCGGGCGGTTTTTCCGAATCTTCCGGCGACCGCTACGACACCTCCTCCCACAGGGCAGGTGAGCCCGACCGGAGGCGGTGGGCGCGTCGGCATGCTGCTGCTCTCGCCATTCGTGCAACCCGGCACCGCGAACCAGACCAACTACTACAACCACTTCTCACTGCTGGCCAGCGTCGAGGACCTCTTCCACCTCCCGCGCGCCGGTTATGCGGTAGTCGCGGCGGCGGTGCCGTCCACGACGGTCACCGCCGCGTTTGCAGCAAACGCAAGCGCGGGGTCGCTCACTGGAGCCGGCTCCACGCTGGTAAATCCGCTGATGACCCAATGGAGGGCGGACTTCCAGGCGAAGACCGGCAATACCGTGACCTACGGCTCGGTAGGGTCCGGCTCCGGAATCACGCAGATCACGAACCGCACCGTCGACTTCGGTGCGTCCGATGCACCGCTCACCCCGAGCCAGGCCGCGGCATGTAATGGATGTGTGCAGATTCCCTGGGCGCTAACCGGAGTCGCAGTGGCGTTCAATGTCCCCGGAGTCACGCACCTGAGGCTGACGCCGCAGATCGTCGCGTCGATCTACCTCGGGCAGATCACGAATTGGAGTGACAAGCGGATCAAGGCGCTGAACCCGGGGGCCCATCTGCCCAGCCTCGCGATCACCGTGGCACACCGTTCCGATGGCTCGGGAACCACCTACGCGTTCACGGATCTGCTCTCACACGCGAGCAGGACCTGGGCGCACAGCGTGGGCTTCTCCGTCGCGGTCAATTGGCCAACCGGAGTTGGCGGTAACGGGAACCCCGGGGTGACCGCAGTCGTCGGCTCGACCACGGGGGCTATCGGTTACATCGGCGCCGACTACGCCGTTGCGCACGGAATCAACGTCGCGGCGCTGAAGAACAGGGCCGGCAAGTTCGTGTACCCGAACCTCGGCAATATCTCGGCGGCGGCCAAGGGGGCCAAGAGGATCCCGAAGAACAACGCGATTGACATCGTGTGGCCCACGAAGGACAACAAGAAGGGCTACCCGGGGTCCACTTTCAGCTGGGCGATCGTGCCGCATAATGCCCCGCAGAAGGCGCTCGACAAGCAGTTCATCCTGTATGCGCTGACGGATGGCCAGAGGTTCGGCCCGGCTCTCGACTTCCCGTCGGTCCCGAAGGCGATCGTCGCGAAAGGCGAAGAAGTCACTCGCAAGCCTCTAAGGCCTGCAAGGGACGAAGTCATTAGCAAGACGTCCCGGGTCGATTGGCCCGGGACGTTTTGCGTTTGTGGGCTGGTTCGCCGTCCCACTCCGGCGAGGCCCGGCAGGCCTACGTTCCGAGGGCGTGGCTATCCGACAGCCTGGATGGCCACGGGCGCGACCGCCGCAGCCCCGGCCTTGAAGAGACTCGCCGCCGATGGTCGCGGCGGATGCACCTCGAGCAGCAGCGGCGCGCCGGCCTTGCGGGCGAAGAGCGGCGCCAGGCGGTCCCAGGGAACCTTGCCGCGGCCCGGCGGCAGATGGAGGTCGAGGCGGAGCGGGTCGATCTCCGGTGAACCCAGGTCCCCGCGGCGTGCGCCGAGATTGTCGTGTAGGTGAAACAGGACGGCGCGGTCGAGGGCGGGCTCGATCAGCTCCAGTGGGTCGGTGCGGCGGAGCTGGGCGACGATGTTGGCGTGGCCCACGTCGATGCAGAGGCCGACGGCCGGAGAGGAGATCCGCTTCGCCATCGTTCGCAGGATGGACGGACTGAATGAGAGCGCATCGGGGCCGGAGTAGATCGGGGCGAGGTTCTCGAGCGCGATGATCACGCCGAGTCGCTCGGCCCGGGCGGCGAGAGCGGCCAGCGAGCGGGTTTCCGCCAGCCTCCTGTCCTCGCTGGCGGGCACGTCCGGCAGGTTGGCCGCGTGGTAGACCACGTGTGAGGCCTCGACCTCGGCGGCGTAGGAGATCAGGCCGGCGATCGCGTTGTCGCCGTCCTTGGTTCCTACGCGCACCGACCCGGGACCGTGCAGGATCAGCTGGAGACCGGAGGTTCCGAGGACCTCGGCAAGGGCCGACGCGTGCCGCGTCGCGTCACGCGGGACTGTCAGTACGGACGGCGGGGGAGAGGGGACCTGGACGTGGCGAAAGCCGGCAGCCTCGATCTCCTTCAGGATCGGCGCGGCGGGCCACCAGTCGTAGGGAACGCTCAGGCCGAGTCGCTCCTTCGGGTCCCTGAGAGCCATCGATCCGAAAGTACGACGGCCTCTTGCGAATCCCGTGAAGAGCCTGTGAAGGTGGGCTCGTCGGGCCACCAGCGCCGCCGCAGCCAGAGCGCGACGTAGACGAGCGTGACGAGGACGGGCACCTCGATGAGGGGGCCGACCACACCGGCCAGCGCCTGGCCCGAGCTCGCACCCCAGACGCCGACGGCGACGGCGATCGCCAGCTCGAAGTCGTTCGAGGCGACTGTGAAGGCGAGGGTCGCGGTCTTTGGGTACCCGAGGCTCATCCCCCGGCCGACGAGGAATCCGAGCACCCACATGACGACGAAGTAGCAGAGCAGGGGCAGCGCGATGCGTGCGACCGTCAGCGGGTCGCCGGTGATGGCGTCGCCCTGGATTGCGAACAACAGAACGATCGTGAACAGCAGCCCATAGAGCGTGATGGGCGCGATGCGCGGGATGACCGTCGATTCGAACCAATCGCGGCCGTGTGCGCGCAGGCCCCAGCGGCGCGTGAGATAGCCGGCGGTCAGCGGGATGCCGAGGAAGATGAGCACGGTGCGCGCGACCTCCCAGATGCTGACCTCGAAGCCCTGGGTGTCGAGCCCGAGCAGGTTGGGCAGGGCGTTGAGGTAGAACCAGCCCAGAAGCGCGTAGGCGACGACCTGGAAGATGGCGTTGAAGACGACGAGGACCGCGGCGCGGTCGTTGTCGCCGCCGGCGAGGTCGTTCCACACGAGCACCATCGCGATGCAGCGCGCCAGGCCGACGACGATGACGCCGGTGCGGTAAGCGGGCTCGTCCGCCAGGAAGATCCAGGCCAGCGTGAACATCAGGGCGGGGCCGACGACCCAAGACAGGAACAGCGAGACGCCGAACATCCGCCCGTCGCCGCGCATCTTCCCCATCTCCTCGTAGCGGACCTTCGTGAGGACCGGGTACATCATCAGCAGCAGGCCGAGAGCGATCGGCAGGCTCACCGTCCCGACCTTCAGCCTGTCCAGGAAATCGTTGAGCCCTGGCACGAGCGACCCAAGCGCCAGCCCGCCGGCCATCGCCAGCGCAATCCACAGAGGCAGGAAGCGATCGAGCGTCGACAGCCGGCGGATGACGACGGCCTCGTCCGGATGAACGGTGGCCTCACTCACGATGGGACCAGGCGGCGATGCGTCACGTCAGGACGCCGGCTCCGCCCTGGGCAATTCCACCCCGGAGGAGCGGCGAGTGGTCGTCTTGGGGAGCATCAGTGAGAGCAGCCCCGCGGCCACGACGAAGCCGGCGGAGACCCAGAGGCAGGCGCTGAGGCCGTTCCACTCGTACAGCAGCCCGGAGAGCACCGTTCCCGCGAGCCGGCCACAGGCGTTGGCCATGTAATAGAAGCCGACGTTCATCGCGACCTTGTCGTTGTCCGCGTAGGAGAGGATCAGGTAGGAGTGGACGGCGGAGTTCATGGCGAACAGGACGCCGAAGATGATCAGCCCAACCACTACGACCGCGGTCGGGTCGACCTTGGCGGAGAGCGCGATCGCGATCCCAGCGGGGAGGATCGCCAGGGCGAAGGCGAGCCAGGCCGCCGTCCGGCCGTCCGGCTCGCCGCCCTCCTCGGCACGACGGCGAACGAAGCGCGGGGCCGAGGCCTGCACGATCCCATAGCCGATGATCCAGGCGGCGAGATAGAGGCTCACCTGCCAGAAGTTCCAGCCGACCACCGAATAGAGGAAGACAGGCAGACCGACCACGAACCAGACGTCTCGCGAGGCGAACAGGAAGATCCGGGCAGCCGCCAGGATGTTGACCGCCCGGTTGTTGGAGAACATGTGCTTGAACTTCGCCTTGGCGTCGGGCCGTCCCAGGTGCTGGCCACGCATCAGGGTCGAGACGACGATCAGGGCGGTCGCGCTTATCCCAGCCAGGACGAGCACACCGGGCTGGAAGCCGATCACCGTGATCAGCAGGCCGCCGAGAAAGAATCCCACGCCCTTCAGCGCGTTCTTCGAGCCGGTCAGGATCGCCACCCACTTGTAGAGGGCGCCCTCCTGGCCCTCGGGCACGATCAGCTTCACCGCGCTCTTCGAGCTCATCTTGGTCAGGTCCTTGGCGATGCCCGAAAGGGCCTGGGAGGCCATCACGTATGGCACGACCAGCCAAGCTGCGGGAGCGAAGCCGAGCATGCTCTGCGCGCAGATCTGCACGCCCAGGCCCATGAACAGCGTGGTCTTCAGCCCGAAGCGGGCGGCGACCCAGCCCCCGACCAGGTTGGTGACGATGCCGAAGAACTCATAGAGCAGGAAGAGCGTGGCGAGCTGGAACGGGCTGTAGCCGAGCTGGTCGAAATAGAAGAGCACCAGCATGCGGCACGCCCCGTCGACGAGGGTGTCGCTCCAGTACGCGCCGGTGACGAGCACGTAGTTGCGCAGGTCGGCTCGCGGTTCCTCCGCTGCTGCGGCCGCGCTCGTCATGGAACCTAGGCGTTGGCCTCGACCGCTCCGGAACCCCGGGCAGCGGGCAGGCTGAGCGCCACAGTGCGCGCCAGCTCGGCGAGCCGGTTGGCGTAGCCCCACTCGTTGTCGTACCAGGCCAGGACCTTCACCTGGGTGCCTTCGATCACCATCGTCGAGGGCGCATCGACGATGCCGGAGCGGGGATCGTCCTTGTAGTCGACGGAGACGAGTGGGCGCTCCTCGTAGCCCAGGATCCCGGCCAGCGCCCCGCCGGCTGCTGCGGCGAACAACCCATTGACCTCGTCGACCGTGGTCGGTCGCGCGACCTCGAAGACGCAATCCGTGATCGAGGAGTTCAGCATCGGCACCCTCACCGCGAGACCGTTGAGCTTGCCCTCGAGCTCAGGGAAGATCAGGCCGATCGCGGTCGCCGAGCCGGTGGTTGTCGGGATCATCGAGACGCTGGCCGCGCGCGCACGGCGCAGGTCCTTGTGCGGCGCGTCGACCACAACCTGCGTGTTGGTCAGGTCGTGAAGCGTCGTGATCGAGCCATGGCGGATCCCGATCCCCTCGTGGATCACCTTGACCACCGGCGCCAGGCAGTTGGTGGTGCACGAAGCCGCTGTGATCACGTCGTGCTCCTGAGGGTCGTAGCGCCCGTCGTTGACGCCAAGGACCAGGTTGAGCGCACCGTCATCCTTGACCGGCGCCGCCACGATCACCTTGCGGATGCCACGCTCGAAGTACCCGGCGAGGCTCTCCATCGTGCGGAACTGCCCTGAGCATTCGAGGACGATCTCGACGCCCATCTCATCCCACGGCACCTCCACCGGACCCAGATGACGCGTGTAGGAGATCGACCGGCCATCGATTTCGATCGAGTCGGCCTCGGCGCTGATATTTGGTTCCCAGCGTCCGTGGATGGAGTCGAACTTGAGGAGATGCGCCGCGGTCTCGGTGTCGCCATGGGGCTCGTTGACGTGGACGAAGTCGAGATCCGACCAGCCCCAGGCCGCGCGCAGGGCGAGCCGTCCCATGCGGCCGAAGCCGTTGATCCCGACTGCGACCTTGGATTCGGCCACGCTTAGTCCCCTGAGTCCGTCGTCACGGAGCCGATCAGATCCTCCACCCGCGCGCGGATCTCGTCGCGGATCCGGCGGACGGTCTCCAGGTCCTTCCCGGCCGGGTCCTCGAGGTCCCAGTCCTCGTAGCGCTTGCCCGGATAGATGGGGCATGCGTCGCCGCAGCCCATGGTGACGACTGCGTCCGCGGCTCGGACGACCTCATCGGTGAGCGGCTTGGGGAACTCTTTCGAGATGTCGACGCCGACCTCGTCCATGGCCGTGACCGCGTTGGGGTTGAGCTCGTCAGCCGGATCCGATCCGGCGGAGCGGACGTGCACCCGTCCCTCGGCGAGCTTGTCGAGCAGGCCGGCGGCCATCTGGCTCCGACCCGAGTTGTGGACGCAGACGAACAGGATCTCGGGGACCTCCTTGCTCACCTTGCCCTCCGCCTGGCCGAGCGCGCGCAGGCGCTGCCGCGTGAACCGCTCGACCATGAGCGGAACGAAGTCCTGCACGCTGGAGTCCGCGAATTGGTCGGTGCTCTCATCGATGAATGCCTCGATCGTCCCACGGGAGAAAATGCCGGCGAACTCGTCCGCGAGCACGTCGATGGAGCGCTTGATGTGAGCCCTGGTTGCCTGGTCAAGTTGAGTCGACACCATCTTGCCTCCTCCTGCCCGTCGGGTTGCCGCAAATCCTAAAGCTTGACATTCATCTATTCAATCGATATACGTATATAGATGGCTGTCGATCTGAAGCTCGCTCCGAAGCAAAAGCGCCCCGCGGGCGAGCCGTGTTGCGAACCGGTTGTCTATCCGGACATTCAGCGGGCGCAGGCCGAGCGGATGGCAATGGTTTCGAAGGCGCTGGGCGATCCGATCCGGATGCAGCTCGTCGACGTCCTTCGAAAGCACGCCGGCAAGGTCTGCGTGTGCGAGCTGGTACCGCTCTTCGACCTCTCCCAGCCGACCGTCTCCCACCATCTCAAGGTCCTGCGCGAAGCCGGAATCGTGAGCTCCGAGCGCCAGGGTCTCTGGGCCTACTACTACGTCAATCCCGACTCACTGGGAGAACTGAGCGCATGGCTGAGCAGCTGACCGGCAAGGACGAGATCCGCGAGGCGGTGCGTGAGCGCTACGCGGAGGCCGCACTCGCCGCCGCCTCCAATTCGGAGGCCGGCTGCTGCACCACGAGCCAGGCGGAGTGCGGTTGCGGGCCGAGCTCGACTCCGCTCGGCTGCGGGAACCCGACGGCGGTGGCCGACCTGCACGAGGGCGAGACCGTCCTCGACCTCGGCTCCGGCGGCGGGGAGGACGTCTTCATCTCGGCTGCGCGCGTCGGGCCGGAGGGTCACGTCTACGGCGTCGACATGACCGACGAGATGCTCGAGCTTGCTCGCCGCAACCAGCGGGAGGCCGGGATCGAGAACGTCGAGTTCCTCAAGGGGACGATCGAGGAGGTGCCGTTGTCGGCGGATTCCGTGGATGTCGTCATCTCCAACTGCGTGATCAACCTCTCCGCCGACAAGCCGGCGGTCCTCCGCGAGGCGGCGCGCGTGCTGCGCCCCGGCGGCCGCTTCGCCGTAACCGACATCGTCGCCGACGACGACATGGATGCCGAGACGCGGGCGGACATGGCGGAATGGACCGGCTGCATCGCGGGCGCGATCACGCAGAGCGAGTTCCGGAGCGCACTTGAGGACGCCGGGTTCGAGAACGTCGAGCTCCGCGAGACCCACCGCGTTCATGACCAGGCCGGATCGGCGATCATCCGCGCCACGGTCCCCGGATGAGCACCCCCGACACCCTGACGCTGAAGGATCCGGAGCAGCTCTATCTCGACTGGGAGCACGCCCACTGGGCGTGCCAGGACATCGACCTCGGCCGCGACCCGGCCGACTGGGCGGAGCTGGACGAGGACGTGCGCGGGCTCATGTACTTCGCGCTCAGCTCGCTGATGGTCGCCGAGGAGCGGATCTCGACGCAGTTCTGCGGCCTGGTGCTCGCCCAGGACGACGAGGAGGAGGGGAGCTTCGTCTCCACCCAGCTGGTGGACGAGGTCCGGCACATGCAGTTCTACGCCCGCTTCCAGAACGAGGTGATCTCAGACCCGGCCGAGATCGCCGCCCACGTCGCCCGTTCCCGAGAGGTCCTCGGCGAGGCCTTCGAGAAGATCTTCGACCAGGCACTGGTCCAGGCCCATGACCGCCTGCGGCTCGATCCGGGCGACCGTGAGGCCAAGGTCCGCTTCGTCACGATCTACCACATGGTCCTCGAGGGGACCCTGGGGCTGACCGCATCCCACTTCATCCTCGATTTCCTGCGCGACCGCGACCTGATGCCCGGGTTCGTGGACGGATACGGCCGGATCGCCTCCGACGAGCAGCGCCACATCGCCTATGGGACCTGGTTCCTGCGCGAGGCGGTCGCCGCGGATCCGGCGATGGCGGAGGTGATCCGCGACCAGATCAAGGAGCTGCTCCCGGCTGTGGCCGAGTCGATCGCGCCGCCGAGCGAGGGCGCCTGGGACGTGCTCGGAGTGGAGGAGGGCGCGCTGGCGGAGTTCGCGCTCGGCACCCTCAATCGCCGGCTGGCGCTGATCGGCGCCCCACTGGACGGATAGCCCCGCAACCTGCGGGTTCGCGGAGTGCGTGATCCGATTGCCCTGGGAGAATCAGGGCCGAGATGCTCTGCGGGGCGATCGACATCGGCTCGAACACGACGCGACTGCTCGTCGCCGAGCCGTCGGAGGGCCAGCTCCGCAAGGTGATGGAGCAGCGCGCCTACACGCGGATCGGCAAGGACGCTTCCAAGAACGGGAAGATCACGGCCGAGAAGATCGCGGAGGTCGCTGACGTCGTCACCACCCAGGTCCGCCTCGCCCAGGAGATGGGAGCGGAGGTGGTCAAGACGGTGGCGACCGCGGCGATCCGCGAGGCCAAGAACCGCGACAAGGTCGTTGAGGAGATCGAGGAGATCGCGGGCGTGGAGGTGGACGTCCTTGACGAGGAGGATGAGGGCCGCTTCGCGTTCATCGGAGCGACCAAGTCCCTCAGCCACCCGGTCGAGGGGAAGGTGGCCGTTGTCGACGTCGGCGGTGGGTCGTCTGAGGTGATCTACGGGACGATGTCCGACCGGGTCACCGAGGTGAAGTCGTTCAAGATCGGATCTGGGTTGCTCACCGAGGACCATCTCGAATCGGATCCGCCGTCGGCCGCCGAGATCCGCGGCCTGCGCGACCACATTGCGGACTTCTTCGAGAAGGTCGAGTTGGAGCAGCCGGACCAGGCCGTCGCGGTGGGTGGCAGCGCCACCTCGTTGCGGACGCTGGTCGGGGCCGTGCTCGAGTATGAAACCCTCGAGCGGGCCGTCCGGGTGCTCTCCAGCGACGAGATCTACGAGGTCGCCAAGCGCTTCGAGCTCGACTCCCGGCGCGTCAAGCTGCTGCCCGCCGGCGTCCTGCTGCTCGAGAAGTTCTCCGACATGCTCGGCCAGCCGTTGCAGATCGGCAAGGGCGGCCTGCGCGAGGGAATCATCCTCACGTTGCTGAACGGCAACGCGAACGGATCGCACCAGCAGTTGGCCGCATAGGCGGTAGCGTTCTCGCCCCAGTGGCGAAGGCGAAGCCCATCCCCGACCTGACCGCCGACGGTCTCTATGCGGACGCGGCCGCCAGGATCGTTTCCGTCAGGGGTGCCGAGCTCGCCGAGCACGCACAGGGGGTTCTCGACACCGGCGACATCGAGCGGGTTCACGACATGCGCGTGGCGACGCGGCGGTTGCGGGCAGCGCTGGAGATCTTCGAGCCCTGCTTCCCGGAGAAGGCCTACGGCCAGGCGCTCACCGAGGTGAAGCGGCTCGCTGACGCGCTCGGCGAGCGGCGGGACCGGGACGTGGCGATCGCCGCGCTGCGCAACTTCAACGACCAGATGGCCGCACCCGACCGGCGCGGGATCGGCTCGCTGATCGAGCAGCTTCGCGGCGAGCAGGAGAAGGCGAATGAGGGATTGGCGCCACTGGTCTCCGAGGAGAACCTGAAGGCGCTTCGGGAGAGCATGGACGAGCTGGTCAGCGGCGCACGGGCGGTGCCGGCGTGAAGGCCCATCCCGTCAAGAAGCTCGACCCGTCGCGTCCGCTGGGCGAGAACGCGGCCCGGATCGTCCAGGTGCGGCTCGACGAGATGATCGCCTTCGCGCCCAGAGCCCTCGACGGGAAGACGAAGGCGCAGCACGATATGCGCATCGCAGCCAAGCGCCTGCGCTACGTGCTCGAGGTGACCGGCTTCTGCTTCGGCCGCCCCGCGGACACCGCGCGGCGCAGAGCCCGCGACCTCCAGGACATCCTCGGCGAGATCCACGATTGCGACGTGATGCTGCCCCGGGTCCGCGGGCACCTGAAGGAGCTGCAGCGAGGGGACGCGGCAGCGGTCAGGGAGAGGGCGGGCCAGGCTCCCGACCTCGATCCGCGCCTCGCCGCCCACGCGCCGCACCGGACCGCCTACCGCGGCCTCGACGTGCTCGCCGTCTACCTGGAGGCCAGGCGCGAGCTGCTCATCGATCGCTTCATCGCCTTCTGGAAGCGCCAGGAGGAGACGGGGACCTGGAGGCGGCTCGAGCGCGCCGTCGACGGACACCTGCGCCGCGCGCGCGAGGCGCGCCGCACCGCGAAGGCCGCGGAGCTCGCCCGCCAGCAGGCCGAGGCCGCCGCCCGGGCCGCCGCGCAGGCCGAGGCCCAGGCAGAGCAGGCACGTCTCGACCGTGAGCGGGCGAGTCAAGAAGCAGAGCAGCGGGCGGAGCGCTACGAGCAGGCCCAGCGCCGTACCGCGCCGGCGCCGCGCCGCCCGACCTAGCCCGTCGGAGGCTCCAGGAAGCTCACCGGCCTGTCCGGTGAGACGGACCATTCGCCGCGCCGCCAGGCCACATGGGTGCCGTCCGCGAGCCGGGCGCTCGTGTGACCGAGCACCGGCTCGCCCCATAGGGTCGCCTCCAGCGCACGGGACGAGTCCTCTTCGCCGACGCCGCGTGCGACTCCGTCCCCGGGGTAGGTGACGACCAGCGAGCCGGCGCGGACCCACAGCGGGATCCGCTCGAGCGGAGCCTCGGCATCGATCCAGCGGCCACCGCTGGTCCGCTCCCCGGTCCACCAGTCGAACCACTCGCCGCGGGGCAGATAGGTCCGGCGCTCCGTCGCTCCCTCCTCGAGCACAGGGGCGACCCAGAGTGAGGGGCCGAACATGTAGGAGTCGGCGATCGCCCAGCCCTCCGGATCCTCCGGGTCGACCAGGCAGAGTGGCCTCATGATCGGCAGCCCGCTGCGCGCCGCGGTCGCGGCGGCGGCTCGGATGTACGGGACGAGCCGCTCGTGCAGGAGGACCGCCTCGCGGTAGTCGTCCAGGACCTGTCCGTCGTAGGTCCATGCCTCCTGCTGGAAGCGGCCATGCGCCTGCATCAGCGGAGTGAGCGCGCCGAGCTGTGCCCAGCGGACGAGCAGCTCGGGCTCGCAGCGCACCGCCAGACGCCGGCCCAGGTAGCCGCCGACGTCGTGGGAGAGGTTGGAGAAGCCCGTGACGGCGCAGGTGAGCAGCGAGGTGAGCAGGACGCGGAGCGACCAGAAGTCCGAAGCCTGGTCGCCGCCCCAGAGCATCCCGGTGGCCTGCTGGCCGGTCCAGCCCGAGCGGCCGAAGACCACGCCGTGTCCCTCGCCATGGACGTCGTCGAGTGCCTGCTGAGTCGTCTCGCGGTAAAGGCGCCCGTACTCCCAGGCGGCCTGCACGCCCAGGCGCCCATCTGCCAGTTCGGCATCCGGGGGGAAGTAGTAGCCCTCGCCGTCGTCGGCCTTGACGCCCTCGACCCCGAGCTCGAACACGTTGCGCGAAAGCTCGCGCCACCAGTCTCGGGCGACAGCCGAGGTGAAGTCGACGATCGAGCCCGTCCCCATCCACCAGCGCCCGACGTAGGGATCGCCGTTCGCCGCGCGGACATAGTGGCCCGCCTCGGCACCCTCCGCGTAGTTCTCGGCCGGCTCTGTGTGGAGGCGCTCGGACTCCGCGTCGGGCGGGCGCTGGCCGTCGATCGACTCGAGGTTGACCCAAGGGGTCACCCAGACGACGGTCCGCACCCCGTCCTCCCGCATCCCCTTGACCAGCCCGGGGGCGTCCGGGAACTGGTGAGGGTTGAAGCGCCAGGTGTTGTACTGGGTTTCCCAGGGGGAATCGATCACGATCGCGTCAAGGGGGAGGTCGTTCTCGCGATAGCCGCGCCAGTCGTCCTCGACGTCGTCCTGGTGCTCGTAGACGTCGCGGCTCTTCCAGTGGCCGTAGGCCCACTCCGGCATCAGCGCGGGCATGCCGGTCTCGCGAAGAAATGAGCGAAGCCGGGCCGCCGGCGTCGGGCCTGTGAAGAGGTGGACGCGCAGAGGGCCGGAGGCGGCGCGGACCGAGACCGAGGCGACATCGCCGGTCAGATCGACCTCGACCCCTGGCCCCGAGGTCTCGATCCAGGCTGCCCAGCCCGCCGAGGAGAGCAGCCAGGGCACGGGGGCATAGTCGCCCTGGGGAATGCCGCCCTGCTCCAGGAACTCGGGCGGGCAGTCGGGGCCGGTGTAGCGGCGGTCCGCGCCGAGCTGGATGAGGCGGCCGCGCTGGTCGAAGTCGAGGCCGTGACGGGCGCCCAGCCCGGTGACCCGCTCGCCGTCGAGCAGCGGCCAGCTCACACCCAGCCGCAGCCAATCGACCTCCGACGGGTTGACCGCGATCAGCAGCCGGTCGGCGGCGGGGGAGGAGACTTCGGCCTGGTCCTCGCCGAGCGTCACCGGCCCCTCGCGCTCCTCATGGACCAGCACACCCTCGGTGAGCGTGATCAGCTGATCGCGAGCGACCCCCCGGCACGCCCACGGGCGCAGTCCCGCGAGCAGCCTCGCGGCCACCTCATCGCCACTCCACACGGCCCCTTCGGGCACTCCCCTCTCGGATGCGACGCCCACTGGCGCCCAGTGTGCCAACGGCGCCGTTCACGACCTCTTTACGTGCGGGACACGAACTCGTAACGGGATTTTCCCTGCAAACGACCACCCTGCGTGATGTCAAGACGATCGAGAGAAAGAGGGTCAGATGAACCCCATATCGACCACCCGGGTCGATCTGCACTGCCACTCCACCGCCTCCGAGATCTCCAAGCTCGGCATCCAGCGGAGCCTCGGCCTTCCCGAGTGCGCGACGCCCCCCGAGGAGGTCTACGAGCTCGCCAAGCGGCGGGACATGGATTTCGTGACGATCACGGATCACGACACGATCGACGGCTGCCTGGAGATCGCCGATCGCGACGACGTCTTCATCTCAGAGGAGCTCACCGTCTGGTTCCGAGGCGAGCCGCAGGCGGTCCACCTGCTCTGCTTCGGGATCACGCCGGACGATCACGCCTGGCTGCAGGAGCACAACAACGATGTCGAGGCGTGCGCGGAGTACCTGCACTCCAGCGAGATCTCCTGCTCTTTGGCACATCCCTTCTACGCGGTCGAGGCGCCACTCTCTCCGGCGCACAGGCGACGGCTCGCGCAGTTGTTCCCGGTTTGGGAGACCCGCAACGGTTCCCGCGCGCGCGAGCTCAACATGCCGGCCGCGATCTACATCGAGACGCACGGTGGTACCGGCACCGGCGGCTCGGATGATCATGCCGGCGTGGATATCGGGCGGACGTTCACAGAGACGCCACCCGCCACCACGCCGGAAGAGTTTCTGCGCCACATCCGCGAGGGCCGCGCCGACGCGCGCGGCGAGCAGGGCAGCGCGGCCAAGTGGGCGCACGCCGCAATGGGCCGGGCGACGCGCGCACTGCTGATCAAGGACGCGACCTCAAACGGCAACGGTGTCCCCGCCGAGCCGAGCGCGACGCAATCCTTGAGATCGCCGAGCGCGTGATGAGCGAGGGGAACGTTTGCCGCGGCGACGAGGGGGGAGAAATCGGCCCCGAGGACGCCCGCGCTCTGCTCAGCGCGTTCACCGATGCCTCGGCGTCGAGCCCGGCCGTGCCCTGATCGACTACATGCAGAGCGAGGACTTCAGCCACGCCGAGCTCGAGCGCAAGGCGCGACGCGTTCACGAGCGGCGGCTGCGCGAGGTCGTCGAATTCACCGTCGAAGCTGTGGGCAACGGAGGCTCCGAGGACCTCGCTGCCACGGCAATGAACGCAGGCCGGCAGCTGTTCCGCGCAGCAATCCCGGCGATTCCCTACGCCCCGGCCGCGGCCTTCCTCGGCAAGGAGAAGGACAAGCTCAACCCATCCGAGGGCCCGAAGCGGGTCGCCCTGATTGCCGACGCGATTGGCGGCGTCCATGGGGTCACCCACACGATCGAACGAATCCGCGAACTCGGCGTCCCCAGCTTCCCAGTGGAGGTGATAGGGACCGACCGCAACGTCGACCGCCGCCTCTCGGCCGTCGCCGAGGTTGAGATCCCCTTCTACGCCGGCCTGGAGATCGGAATACCCAGCCTGCCAGCCATGGTGGAGGCGCTTGCGGAGGGCCACTTCGACGCGGTGCACGTCACCGCCCCTGGTCCCGCCGGGGTCATGGCCACCCTGCTCGCCCGGATCATGGAGCTGCCGGTGCTGGGCAGCTGGCATACCGAGCTGGGGGCCTATGCCGGCATGCGCGTCGGCGTCGGCCGCGCTGGAGAAGGGGGCCGACATGGCGCTCTCGCTCTTCTACCGCCAGTGCGCCCGCGTCCTCTCGCCGAGCCCGGCGAGCGACGAATCCCTCACGCGCCTGGGGATCGAGGCCGGTGCGATCGGCCGCTGGGGCCGCGGCGTCGACACCTCGCGCTTCGACCCTGCGCTCCGTGACGCTGACGCCTACCCCGGCGAGATCAAGGCCCTATATGTAGGGAGGCAGACCAAGGAGAAGGGCGTGGAGCTGCTGGCCGAGTCCTTCCTCCGCGCCCACGACGCCGATCCGAGGCTCCACCTGCTGCTCGGCGGAGGGGGGCCGGAGGAGGAGATGCTGCGCGAGCGCCTCGGCGACCGCGCGACCTTCCTCGGCTGGCTCGGGGGCGACGATCTGCCGCGGGCGTACGCGAGCGCCGACCTGTTCCTCTTCTGCAGCCGGACC
>CAVRVH010000002.1:0-19388 GCA_963724665.1 uncultured Solirubrobacterales bacterium | reverse complement strand
CGGCGCGCTCCTCTGGGCGACCGACGGCTGGCGGCGGGTGGGACGTCCGCTCGCTCTCGAGAGCGCGGCCACTGTCGGAGTGGAGTTCTCCCCGGACGGGCACACGCTTGCGACCTCAAACTCGGACGACTCGGCGGCGCTCTGGGACGTCGCCTCGCAGCAGCCGATCGGGCCCCCGCCCGCCACGACCGCCGAACCGGGGAGCGACGCTGGGCGACGGCGCGATTCACCCCCGATGGCGCCGGCCTTTTCGTGGTATCCGCCGCCGGGCGCGCGATCCGCTGGGAGGTCGATCCCGCCGCCTGGAGGCAGCGCGCCTGCGCCATCGCGGGCGGCCCAACGCCCGCAGAGTGGGAGGAGATCGCTCCGGAGCACGACGACATCGAGGTCTGCCCCTCCGGCTGACGGCCGACCGCCTCGCGCCCCAGCCGCTCCAGCGCGCGAATAGGCCACGCCTAGCCCGGCCCTCGTGTACCGAGGTGTACCGCCGTGTCGGAGCCTTCTGGCCGTCAAACAGGCACCGGGAGCCTCGACTCGTTGGGAGGTCCGATGCCACGACTCGAAGGAGGCCCGAAATGAGGGCTTCAAGAAGAAGAAGCACGGATGGGTAAGCGATTCGCGGTTGTGATCGGCGTGGCTGCGGTCGGCGTGATGGCGCTCGGGGCGCAGACGGGGGCGGCGGGGGGGGCGCCCCACCTCAAGCTCTCGGGGCAACACAAGCAGTTCGGCCCCAGGTGCCCGCATCGGTGTGTGCCGCCGAGGGTGGGGGTCCTCGCGAGCTGTGGCGAGGTCAGCGGTCCGCCGGTGCCATCCGTCAAGGATCCGGGGGTTCCCCCCGCCAACCTCCCCGACTTGGGGTGCCACTTAAGCGCCGAGGGGACGGTCATGGGCGACAAGCTCAGGCATGTAAAGGCCCATGTGGACGTTCCGGGGCCGCACGTGGCCTGCGAGGGCGGCGCCCCGGGTTCCCTCAACTGCCACTGGGCGTCTGGCATGAGTGTGGGGATGCAGCTGGCGCTGAGGGAGAAGACGCGTGGCAAGGTCCGCAAGGTGCTCACCGACGGCCAGAAGGTCCAGGCGACGGTCACCGTCGAGGCGAGGAATGCCGGCAAGGTGGCGACCGCGAAGCGCACGATCACACTCGCGCTCGGTCACAAGGGAGGACCGATCCATTGACGATCGCCAGCCTTTGAATGCACCCGGCATCTCACGGTGTCACACACGGCAAGTAGGAACGACCCGGTCGCCGAGGCTGTCGGTCGACTGGAAGGGCCGCTTCGGCGGCCCTTCTCGTTACCGGATGCGGGAAGTGACGGGCCGCCGGGGGAGGGGGGGGGGGGTGGGGGGGGGGGGGGAGTGGGGGGGGGGTCCGGGTGTTCGGGGTGGGGAAACGGCCGTGGAGATACTGGTGTGCGACTGAGGAGAGTCGGGTTTTGGGGGTGGGCGAGGGGTTTCGCACGCCTAGACCACGCCTAGCCCGGCCCAGTATACCGACGATGTACCGCCGTGTCGGAGACTTCTGGCCGTCAAACAGGCACCGGAGCCTCGACTCGTTGGGAGGTCCGATGCCACGACTCGAAGGAGGCCCGAAATGAGGGCTTCGACGAAAGGGAAGCACGAGATGGGTAAGCGATTCGCGGTTTTGATGAAGCGAATATCGCATCGCAGGGGCGACGCTGGCCGTCGCTGCCGGACTGATCGGTGCCGTGGCTGCTACGGCCTCGACTCCAGCCCCCCCTTCCACCGGGGGCGAGTCCAGGCACCTTCTACTGCGTGGGCACAATTCAGGGCATCACATCACGGCGACCATCGTCGGCACGTCCGGTAACGACACCCTCAGCGGCACGCCCGCTCGCGACGTGATCGCGTCGAAGGGGGCAGGGACAAGGTGTCCGGCCTCGGCGGGAACGACCTGATCTGCGGCGGTCCGGCAACGACACGCTCAAGGGCGGGAAGGTGACGACGTGCTGCGCGGTCAGCACGACAAGGACACGCTCAGGGGTGGCGACGGCAAGGACGACTGCGAGGGCGGCGAGCAGGGCGGCGACACCAGCTCGAAGTGCGAGAACCGCTATGCGCCGAGCGCTCGGCCTTCCGGCCGCGGGACCGCTGAGGGCGGGGGTCCTCCAGCCCGGGCCGGGCCGGGGGTTCGCAGCCCGACGGCTTGGAGGACATACCTGGATGCTGAGGGTGAGACTCTGTGGAGTAGGGGCCTGGGCGTGGCGTCTGGGAAGGTCCCAGGCGCCACGTTTTAGGGAGTAGGCCGACCGCTGCTTTGGACGAAAAGCGGCTATTTCGTTACGACGCCGGGACACCCTTCTTGATCGCGGCGGTGACGGCTTCGTAGAGGTCGACAGCCTCGCGGTCTGGGAACCCGGCGCCAATTGCGCGAGATGTACCAGATTCCGGTGGCTCTTCTCGACTCCCCGACTCTTCTGGGAGTCCAGCCCCTCTTAGAAAAAGAGTTTTCTTTGCAGCGACTTACCCGGGGACTAGGCGCCCGCTCGGTCGCGACCGGAACCCTCCCTATCCCCCCCCTGCTGCTCGAGCCGCGTCTGTTTCGCATGGCAGGCGTGGCAGAGCGAGACTAGGAATTCATCCGCATAGGGATTGAGGCCTCGAGCGAGCAGCAGCTTGAGGGGCGGGTCATGGTGAACCTCGGTGCTGATCTCGCGGTCGCAGTGCTCGCAGATCGGACTCTCGAACTTCTTCCGGCGGGCGACGATCAGCCAGTGCTTGCGCGCGTAGAACCGATTGCGCTCTCTCGCGTCCTCGCCCCGTGCCCTGCTCCGATCACGTTCCTTTGCCCTGCGGTGCTCGTCGCAACGCCCGCGTCCCGTGGCGTACCGGGGGCATCCGACCTCGAGACAGGGCCGGTGCGGCATCAGCCCGCCACCTGCAGTCGCATAAACGGCTCCATGCACTCGCCGCAGACGACGACCAACTCGCCACCGCCCCAGTACTCGAGGAAGACCGAGACCTCGTGACATGGCGGCTCGATCAGAATCGGCAGGTGACTCTCGCAACCTGGCACCGAGCAGCGCAACCGATCAAGTTCGGGGCGAAGGGTGAGCGCCTCAGTCATCTAAGAACTATTTCCTCGTGGGTGTGGCGAGCCAACCGGCGACTAGCGCGTGCAGACCACGCTCCACGGCACCGTCCCCCTGCATCAGCCGGCCTCGGGATCACGGAAAGGGATGTTGATCGCCCAGGTCATCGCCGCTTCTCCTCGTCCTCGGCCTCCCGCTCAAGTTTCGCCGAAGCGCGGCGGGGACCCGAGGAACCCAACAGTCGCCCGCCGCGGGCCGCGGTCTCGCCGACGAAGCTGCCCTCGAGCGCGTCCCGGACCAGGGAACTGAGGCTGCACCCTGTAGCTCGGGCGTGCGCCTTCAACTCCCGGGCGAGCTCGACGCTGACCCAGCTCTGGACAATCGTGTGGGGCTCGGAAGCTGTAGTTGCCACTCGCGGGAGACCTCCTTCGACCCCTCGTTATGTCGGTGATGGTTCTGGGACCGTTGGTCCTGCGATGGCTTACTTATGAACAGTAAGGCGTCGGCCCGATGGATTCCTGTTCGCGATTTGTTGGGAGGAGGTGCTGCTGCCTCTGAACTCCAATGACCTGTCGCTCGTCTCGGCTATCGCCATCCACTCGCTCCCCAGCCTCAGGTCGGTGGTCCTTGCCGATGGATTGGGTTCGAGGACAACGGCTTGGCTCGGGGCGTACCACCCCCTACCCAACGGGGATGGTTCGCCTATGGACCGGGACTGAGGAATCCGTCTCGGACGAGGCCCGCAGACTCGAGCGATGGCCGGTTACCGCGCCTGTTGCCCCATCATCGCCTGCGTCCACCCAGGGCTTGCGCCCTTCGGACATTGAGCCGCCTCGGTTCGTGGTTCACCTCTCGGCGGCGCCGGATCCTCCGCTCTTGATCGCTCTCACGTTCAAGTTTCTGTAGCCGTCACCGGGGCGGAGGACCGCGATCGTCTCCGATCTGCGCCGGGAGGCGTTGACGGGGCTCTAGCCGGTGGCGCCTCCTTCGCGTGCGGCGCTGACTTTGGCGATGATCTTGGTCTCGTCGTCCTCGGGGAGGACGTAGAGCCGCACCCCGCGCCCGTCCCTGCTCAGGCGGCGCGGCCTGTCGTTCGTCTGAGCCCCGGGGGAGGCTCTGTAAACGTTTCCCTCGGACTCAGTAGGGGTTTCCCCGTGGTGACCCCGTTCGGGGTGCCTGCGGTGCCAGGCAGCGCTACGGCAGGTCACGTGGCAGTAGCGCGTTCCCTCCCGCCGGCCTTCCAGCGAGGCGCCGCAGTTCTCGCAGGTGGCGATCGCGATCATCGCGCCACCACCGGGATCGGGCCGAACAAGGACCGCAACGGCGAGGGGATGAGACCCGACGTGGCGGTCGCGTATGACCGGATGGCGGCGGCGGCACGGCATGCCGGCCTCGACCTGCTGGTCGTCTCGGGCTTCCGCTCCGATGCGGAGCAGGCGCGCCTCTTCGCTCAGCACCCCGATCCGCGCTGGGTGGCGCCCCCGGGACATTCCCTTCACCGCTGCGCCACCGAGCTCGATCTCGGGCCGTCGGCGGCCTACGGATGGCTCCTCGCGCACGCGGGTCGGTTCGGCTTCACCCGCAGGTACAGCTGGGAGCCCTGGCATTTCGGCTTCGACGGCGGGCCGCCGCCGTGCTCGGAGACGGGCAACTCGCTCAGCACCGGCCCGCCTGGCGAGGAAGGAGGGTTGGGAAGGACTTCAGGGATCCCGAGCTTCGTCCCAAGCCGGTTCCGCGAGCTGCTGCTGCGCTCGGCGTCCCGCTGGAACGTCTCACCGGGCCTGCTCGCGGCCCAGCTGATGGCGGAGTCGGGATTCAACCCGAGGGCCGTATCGCCGGCCGGGGCGCTCGGCATCGCCCAGTTCATCCCATCCACCGCGCGCTCATACGGGCTGCGCGATCCATTCGACCCGGTGGCGGCGATCGACGCCCAGGCGCACCTGATGTCGGACCTGCTGCGCCAGTTCCACTCGGTCCCGCTCGCGCTGGCGGCGTACAACGCGGGATCGGGGGCGGTCGCGGCCTGCCACTGCGTGCCGCCGTACCCGGAGACGCGCGCCTACGTCGCGCGGATTCTGGCGCTGGCGGGCGGCTCGGAGGTGCTGCTTGCGCCGCCGCTGGAGGTCCGCTTGGTCCAGTAGCTACAGCGTGGCGGGGTTGGGCTTCTCGACCGAGACCTCGCCGACGACCTCGAGGCCGTTCGAGCTGTACCGATAGATGTCGAACACGCCGGCGGTCGGGTCGCCGTGGACGTCCATGTCGATCGGGCCCGAGGCGCCCGTGTAGTTGATGTCCTTGCCGTCCTCCAGCGCCTTGATCGCCTCGGGGAGCTGCTGCCAGGTGAATTCGTCTCCGCCGGGAGCGGTGATGTCGATCAGGTGATCGGCCATCTGCTGCCCGTCCGTCGAGCCGGCCGCGACCGCGGCGAGATAGCAGAGCACCGTTGCGTCGAACTCCTGCGCGGCGTACGGGGCCTGCTTGACGGTGCGCGGGTCGGCGGACTTGAAGTCGTTGACGAACGCGGTCGACGCCGCCTCGCCCCGTGGGATCCCGGGCGCCAGGGCGCGCATCCCGTCGATCGATCCCGGCCCGACCTGGTCGGGCAGGCCGGGAGAGACGAGCCGGTCGCTGCCCCAGGCGATGTTCGGGTCCCAAGAGAAGGTGGAGGAGAGCGCGGGCGCCAGCTGCGTGAAGCCGTGGAGGTCGTCGATCATCAGCACGGCGTCGGGGCTGCCCGTGGTGATCTGCTGGGCTTCCTCCGAGAAGGCGGAGGAAGTGTCCAGGGACAGCGGCGCAAGCTCGATCCGCCCGCTGAGGGTCCCGTCATTGCCCTGCCAGTCCTGGATGAAGTCCTGGCTCAGCGTGCTGCCGTAGGTGTCGTTGCTCGCCGCGACGTTGACGCTGTGACCCTGGGTTCCGCCCAGGTCCTGGTCGATCGCCTTGGAGAGCGCCGAGCCTTCCGCCGACTCGGGGAGGGCCGTGCTGTCGACCAGGTCGTGGTCACTCAGGTCCGCGACATCCTGGCCAGTCGGCACGGGCGCGACCTCCAGGACCTTTGAGGGGATGACGACGTCCTGAGCCGTCTGGGCAATGGCCTCGGATGACCACGGGCCGGTCAGGCAGCTGGCCTTGTCGTCGTCGACGAGCCTCTTCGCCGATTCAGCTGCGGTGATGGGGTCGTTCCCCTGGTCCTCGGAGACCGTACGGACCGTGTGCTCGGCGCCCGCTGCGTCGATCGCCTGCTTGATCTGGTCGACGGCGAGATCCGATGCCTTCTGGCCTGAGTCCCCGAGGGCCTTGGAGCTGCCGCTGAGAGGCAGCGAGTTTCCGATCACCAGGTTGAGCTGCTTCGAGCCTGGCCCGCTGCCGCCACCGCCTCCGCCGCAGGCGGTGAGACCGACCGCGAGCAACAGGCCGGCCGTTGCGGTCGCTGCCCGAACCATGTCGACCTTCCCTCTCAGGCTCCTATTCATAGCCGCTGAGCTAACGGTAGGGTGCGCGGCATGTCGACAGTTGAGGTCCAGGGCATCGAGGGGCTGAAGGCCCTGCAGGGGAAGGAGATCGGCCCCAGCGAGTGGCGCGAGGTCACGCAGGAGGACATCGACACCTTCGCGGACCTGACCGGTGACCACCAGTGGATCCACACCGATGTGGAACGGGCGAAGAAGGAGAGCCCGTTCGGCACCACCGTGGCCCACGGCAACCTGACGCTGTCGCTGATCGACGGAATGCGTCTCGAGCTCATGCAGTCGACCGGGTTCAAGCTCGGAGTCAACTACGGCTGGAACAAGGTCCGCTTTCCAGCGCCGGTTCCATCAGGGTCCAAGGTCCGAACCACCGCCGAGGTCGTCGAGGTCGAGGAGGTCGGCGGCGGCTGGTTCCAGGTCGTAACGCGCTTCACCGTGGAAGTAGAAGGCTCAGAGAAGCCCGCCTGCGTGGCCGACTCAGTCGGCCGCGCGCTGCCCGAGTAGCTCAGCGGGAACGCATCTCGCGCGGGTGGCGCGGAATCTCAGCCGGGGTGAGATGCCTCGATCCCCGGTGAGATTCCGCGACAGGACCCGCGCGCCATGCGGCTGGTCCCGCGCTACTTAACGGTGAGTGTTCCCTCCATGCCGGCCTCTCTGTGGCCGGGCACCGTGCAGTAGAAGGTGTAGGTCCCGGGCTGCAGGTCCACCGTCGCATTGGCGGTGCCGGACGAGACCAGGTCGGTCTGACCCAGGATCTTGCCCGAGGAGTCGGCGACGGCGACGTCGTGCTGGAGCGCTTCCTTGTTGTCGAAGTTGATCGTCACGCTGCCGGCCTTGGCGCTGACGTCCTTCTGGTCGTAGGCCAGGGTGCTGCCACCCGGCGTCGAGATGTCGACGGTCGAAGCGCCGCCCGCACTGCCTCCGCCTGCGGCCGGGGTTGTCGAAGCGGGGGTCGAGGCAGCGGTCGTGGAGTTGTCGCTGCTGCTGCTGCTCTGCCGCAGGCCGCCAGGCCCACAACCGCCAGCGCCGCAACGGCCAGCACTGCTGAAGCTCTCTTCATCCGAACACCCTTTCTCTCGTCGCCAGGTTGGCCCACTCTATTACGGGCCGCGAAAAGGTTCGGATTGGCCGTCAGTCGCCCTCGAACGTCGGCGTGTCGCCCGCAAAGAAGGCCGTGACGCCGCGACGCAGGTCGTTCGTGCCCATGGAGTCCGCGATCCCGTGCCGCTCGAGCTGCAGGTGATCGTTGATCGAGTGCTCGATCGACTCGTGCAGGAGGCGCTTGGTCATGCGGACGTAGTACGGCGCCTTGGCGGCCAGCTTCTCGGCCTTCTCCCTGGCTGCGTTCGAGCAGCTGGTCGGCCGGGACGACCTCCGTGACGAGGCCAGCCTCGAGCGCCGCCTTGGCGTCGAGGTTCGGGTCGTTGAGCGCCAGCTCGAGTGCCTTCGCAGGGCCGACCACGCGCGGCAGGAAGTAGGTCATCCCGCCGTCGGGAGCCGCGCCGATGCGGCCGTAGGCGATCGCGAGGAAGGCGTCTTCGGAGGCGATGCGGATGTCGGCGGAGAGCGCCAGCGACATGCCCGCGCCCGCCGCCGGACCGTTGACGGCCGCGATCACGGGATAGGGGATGCGGCGGATGTCCACGATGGCGTTGTGGAGGGCCTCGGCGCCGCGCCGGACCTCGGAGGGCAGGTCGACCGTCTCGTCGGTGACGCCCCGCTTGAACCAGTTGACGTCCCCGCCCGAGCAGAAGGCGCGCCCGGCGCCGGTGATGATCAGCGCTCGAATCGGGGCGCGATCCGCGAGCCAGGCGGCCGCTGTGGTGAGCTCGCCGATCAGCTCGGGGCTCATCGCGTTGAGCGCGTCCGGCCGGTTGAGCGTCAATGTGCCGACCTGCCCGTCGACCTCGAGCTCCAGCGTTTCGAGCTCGGGGGGATCGCTGGTCAGCAACGGAACTTCGGTCTCTGCGGTCTCTGCCATCAAAGCCTCCTAAGGCGGGGTGACGCGGAGCCTACCCTTCTACTTGTGCCCAAGAGCAGCCAGAAGTTGGCCGATCAGCGCCGGGAGCTACCTGACGCTCCCGGCGTCTACGTCTTCCGCAATCGGGCGGGAGAGACTCTCTACGTGGGCAAGGCCAACTCGATCCGCAAGCGGGTCGCGTCGCACTTCGCCGGGAAGGGCGGTGGCCGCGGCTCGGGCATGGGCGGAACCGCGGAGCTGATCGACCGCACGGACTCGATCGAGTTCCTGGTCACCGAGAACGAGCCTGAGGCGCTGCTCGCCGAGCAGGCGTTCATCAAGCGATACCGCCCGCGCTTCAACATCCGGCTGCGGGACGACAAGTCCTATCCGTATGTCGGCGTCAGCCTCGACGAGGAGTTCCCGCGCGTCTACTTCACCCGCGAGCGGCACCGGCCCAACCGCGCGTATTTCGGCCCGTTCTCGAGCGCCAAGCGGGTGCGCGAGACGCTCGACCTGCTCGGAAAGCTCTTCCAGTACCGGACCTGCGAGGGGCCGGAGCCCGGCCGGCGCTCGGGGGTGCCCTGCCTCGACTACTACATCAAGCGCTGCCAGGCGCCCTGCGTCGGCTACATCGACAAGGAGGAGTACCGGGGCAACATCGACCGCATCGTCGGCTTTCTCTCCGGCCGCTACAAGGAGATCGCCGGCGATCTCGAGGCGAAGATGGAGGAGGCATCGGAGGCCCAGGACTTCGAGCGGGCGGTGCTCTTCCGCGATCGCCTCAACGCGGTGCGCTCCATGATGGAGCGCCAGCAGGTCGCGGGCGGCTCGCTCGGCAGCGCGGACCTGATCGCGGTGGCGGTGGAGGGGAGTGACGCGAACGCGCAGGTCTTCCAGGTGCGCGACGGCGTTCTCGCCGAGCGCCAGGGCTTCTATCTGGCCGGTGAGGACGAGGCCGGGGGAGCCGACCGCGACCCGGGCGAGGTCGCCGAGACCTTCATGCTCCAGTACTACGGCGCGGCGCCGGCGGTTCCCGGCAGGGTGATCGTGGGACCCGAGCTGAAGGACCGAACCGGTGTGCTCGCCGAGGCACTCAGCAGCCAGCGCGACTCGCAGGTCGAGGTACGCGTCGCCTCGCGCGGCGACCTGCGCCGCTTGCGAGGCTGGCCGAGAAGAACGCGAAGCTCGCGCTCGCTCAGGACAAGCTGCGCCGGGAGCATCGCCGCCAGCAGCGGGTGGAGAGCCTGTCATCGCTGCAGGAGGCGCTCGGGCTGGAGCGGGTGCCGGTCCGGATCGAGGGCTTCGACATATCGAACCTCGGCGAGACGCACACAGTCGCGTCGATGGTGGTCTTCGAGGGCGGAGCGCCGAAGAAGTCCGACTACCGCAAGTTCAACATCCGGGGGGACGAGAGGACCAATGGTCAGGGCCCCGACGACTTCGCCTCGATGTCCGAAGTGCTGAGCCGGCGACTCGGCCGCTACATGCAGCAGGCCGATATCTCGCCGCACGATTCCGACCGCGATGCGAGCTTCGCCGCGCTCCCGGACCTGATCGTGATCGACGGCGGCAAGGGCCAGCTCTCGGCCGGAATGAAGACGCTCGAGCCGTTCACCGAGCGTGGCGTTGCGGTGGTCAGCCTGGCGAAACGGATCGAGGAGGTCTTCGTGCCGGACCGGTCGGCGCCGATCCTCCTCGAGAAGGGCTCGGATGCCCTTCGCATCCTGCAACGCGTCCGCGATGAGGCCCACCGATTCGCGATCACCCACCACCGAGGTCGCCGGGACAAGGCGATGACCGCATCGGCACTCGACGGTATTCGTGGAGTCGGCCCGGCGCGGAAGCGCGCTCTGCTCCGCCATTTCGGGTCGCCCGATCGGCTGCTCACAGCCAGCCGCGAGGAGCTCGAAGCGGTGCCCGGGGTGCCCGGTAAGCTCGCTCGCGAGATCCACAGGCAACTCCACAGAGCGGGCTGATGGCAAAGGACGCCACTACCAATGGGGACGGCGCCGCGCCGAGTGACAGGCGGGTCGAACTCGTGGTCATCACCGGGTATTCGGGCGCCGGCAAGTCGGAGGCGATCGCCGCCTTCGAGGACGGCGGCTATTTCTGTGTCGACAACCTGCCGCCGAAGATGATCGGCGGCCTGGGCGAGCTCTTCCGGCACGAGGGCAGCGGAGTGCAGAAGGCCGCGGTGGTCACGGATGTCCGGGGCGGCGAGTACTTCGAGGACCTGCAGGCCGTTCTGGAGGAGCTGGCGGCCGGCGGTCTCGACCTCAAGGTCGTCTTCCTCGAGGCGGACGAGGATGCCCTGCTCCACCGCTACAAGGAAACCCGCCGCCGCCATCCGCTGGCGCGAAGTGGCCGCATCGTCGACGGGATCCGCGAGGAGCGCGACCTGCTTGCTCCGCTGCGCGAAAGGGCCGATGTGGTCATCGACACGACCTCTCTCACAGGCGGGGCGCTTCGCCGTCGCATCGCGACCGAGCTGATCGGCCGGGACGCCCAGGAGAACCAGCTCGCCCTCACCATCCTCACCTTCGGTTTCAAGAACGGCCCGCCCTCGGACGCCGACCTGACCCTCGACGTGCGCTTCCTGCCCAACCCGCACTACGTCGACGAATTGCGACCGCTCACCGGGCTGGATGAGCCGGTGCGCGAGTACGTCGAGTCCGGCACGCAGGCCGGCGAGTCCTACGGCCGCCTGATGCCCCTGCTCGACTTCCTGCTGCCCGCCTACGTCGCCGAGGGCAAGCAGCACCTGACGATCGCGGTCGGCTGCACAGGCGGCAGGCACCGCTCGGTCACCGTGGCGGACCGGATCGCGCGCGAGCTGGGCAGGCGGGACGACGTCAAGCTGCGCCTGGTGCACCGCGACGTGGAGCTCGAGCCGCGCCCCGCGGCCAGCCCATGACGGGTCGCTCCTGGCGGAGCGCCCTCGAATTACGTCCATAACATCCCGCTGATGGCTGACTCCGTGATCAGCGTGCAGGGGCTGCGCAAGTCCTACGAGGACTTGGAGGCCGTCAAGGGCATCGACCTCGAGGTGGAAAAGGGCGAGATCTTCGCCTTCCTCGGTCCCAACGGCGCGGGCAAGACGACAACCGTCGAGATCCTCGAGGGCTACCGTCCTCGCAGTGCGGGCGAGGTGAGCGTGCTCGGCATCGATCCGCAGACCGCGAACCGACAGTGGAAGAACCGGGTCGGCTTCGTGCTGCAGGAGTCCCGGCTCGTCCCGGAGCTCACCCTCGAGAGGCGGTCGAGCAGTACGCCGGGTACTACGCCCATCCGAGGAACATCGACGAGACCGTTGACCTGGTCGGCCTCGGCGACAAGGCGAACGTCAGGACTTCGAAGCTTTCCGGTGGCCAGCAACGACGGCTCGACGTGGCCCTTGCACTGATCGGGGATCCGGAGCTCCTCTTCCTGGACGAGCCGACCACCGGCTTCGATCCGTCGGCCCGCCGCCAGGCATGGGACGTGATCGGCGGCCTCCGTGACCTCGGCAAGACCGTATTTCTCACCACCCACTACATGGAGGAGGCACAGACGCTGGCGGATCGCGTGGCGATCATCTCGGCGGGCCGGATCGTTGCCAGCGGCTCGCCGGACGATCTCGGCGGTGACCGTAAGGAGAGCACGGAGATCAGCTTTCGGCTGCCAACAGGGGTCCGCGCGCCCGATCTGCCATTCGCAGTGCGCACGAGCGCGCGGATCGACGCAGGCGCCGTCTCGCTCACCGCGGAGGACCCGATTCCCCTGCTGCGCGAGCTGACGAATTGGGCGGCGGAGCGTGGCGTCGGGCTGCCGGGGTTGACCGTCGGCGCCCCCTCGCTGGAGGACATCTACCTCGAGCTCACCGAGGACTCGGACAACGCGGAGGCAACACAATGAGCGGCGTAGCGATCCTCCTGCACCAGTTCCGCTTCGACCAGAAGGTCTTCTGGCGCAACCCCGCCGCGGTCTTCTTCACAGCCCTTCTGCCGCTGCTCTTCCTCTTCCTGTTGGCGACGATCTTCAAGAACACCCACATCTCGGATGTGAACGTCAAGGGGGCGACCTACTACATCCCGGCGATCCTCACGCTCGCAGTGGTCTCCGCTACCACCGTGAAGCTCGCCACCAACCTTCCGGCAGAGCGCGAGGCCGGCCAGCTCAGCGGGTCCGGGGCACCCCGCTGCCGCCCGCCGCCTTCGTCGCCGGACGGGTCGGTAACTCACTGGTCATCTCGGTGATCATGGTCGTCCTGGTCAGCGCGATCGGGGCGCTGCTCTACGGCGTGACGATCCCGACGCACACGATGCCGGCGATGCTGGTCACCTTGGCAGTCGGTGCGTTCTCCTTTTCCTGCCTCGGCTTCGCTCTCGCCGCCGCCATCCCGACTGCGCAGGCAGCCCCCGCCGTAACCAACGCCACCGTCCTGCCGCTCTACTTTCTGTCAGGTGTCTTCATTCCGCAGGATGAGCTCCCGAATGGCATCCTCAGCTTCGCCGATGTATTCCCCATTCGCCCCTTCTTCCAGGCGATGTTCACCACCTGGGACCCGCACACGACGGGGGCGGGGTTCGAATGGGGCCATCTCGCGGTGGTCGCGGCGCGGGCCTGTTCGGCCTCGTCATCGCGGTTCGCTTCTTCCGCTGGGAACCTAGGCGCTGACGCCGGTCGTCCTCTCCCGTGTAATGTGAATCGGCAGGGACCGTCTCGTCTGTCCGCCCGCACTCAGATGCTCAACTACGCAGCCGTAAAAGTGTCCGACCTCGAACGCAGTGGTGCGTTCTATGACTCGATCCTGGCTCCGCTGGGCTGGCGCCGCCAGGAGGCGCCCGCGAACTCGGTGAGCTGGGGGCTGATCAAGGCCGAGTTCTTCATCGAGCTATCCGACACCCAGCGGCCCGGATACGGGCTGATCTCGTTCCCCGCGAAGAGCATCCCGGCAGTCAAGGCCTCCTTCGAATCCGGCTCCGCGAATGGGGGAGACCCGGTGGCGGAGCCCGGCAGCGCGGCCTCGTTCGGCCCGGGCACCTACTGCTGTCGCCTCACTGATCCCGACGGCTACCTGGTCGAGGTCTGCGTGGCGCACGATCGCTGAACGGATCTCCGTGCTCCACACGGGGACGGGCGACCCGCGGCTCGATACGAGTAGAGCAAACCCCGTTTAGGAGGACTTCAAATGGCAGTCAAGGTGGGCATCAACGGCTTCGGGCGCATCGGGCGGAACCTCTTCCGCGCGGCCTATGAGGCGGGGTCCGATCTCGAGTTCGTCGCGGTCAACGACCTGATCGACAACGAGCTGATCGCCTACCTGCTCAAGTACGACTCGATCCTCGGCCGCTTTCCCGGCGAGGTGGAGGTGACCGGCGACGGCATCCGGGTCGACGGCAAGGAGCTGCGGATCCTCAACGAGAAGGACCCCGCCGCCCTTCCTTGGCGCGATCTCGGCGTCGAGGTCGTGATCGAGTCGACCGGCCTGTTCACGAAGCGCGAGGGCGCCGAGAAGCATCTGGAGGCGGGCGCGAAGAAGGTGATCATCTCCGCGCCGGCGACCGACCCGGACATCACCGTCGTGCTGGGCGTGAACTTCGACTCCTATGACCCCGAGAAGCACAACATCATCTCCAACGCCTCCTGCACCACCAACTGCCTGGCGCCGGTGGCGAAGGTCCTCCACGACACGGTTGGCATCGAGCGCGGGCTGATGACGACCATCCACGCCTACACGGCCGACCAGCGACTGCAGGACATGCCCCACAAGGACATGCGCCGGGCGCGCGCCGCCGCCGTCAACCTGATCCCGACCAGCACCGGCGCCGCCAAGGCGGTCGGCCTGGTCCTGCCGGATCTGCAGGGCAAGCTCAGCGGCATCTCGGTCCGCGCCCCCGTGATCACCGGATCCCTGGTCGATCTGACCTGTGACGTCTCGAAGGAGACCAGCGAGGAGGAAATCAACGCGGCGGTGGAGGACGCCGCGTCGGGCCCCTTCAAGGGGATCCTCAAGTACACGGAGGACCCGATCGTCTCCACTGACATCGTCACCGATCCGCACTCCTCCGTCTTCGACTCCGAGCAGACCAAGGTGGTCGACGGAACCTTCGTCAAGCTCCTCTCCTGGTACGACAACGAGTGGGGCTACGCCAACCGCTGCGTCGATCTGGCGGAGAAGGTGCTGCAGCCGGCGACGGTCGGTGCCTGACACATCCGCGTCTCGCTCGCTCACCAAGGCGAGCGTCCGGGATGCCGACGTCGAGGGCAAGCGCGTTCTTCTGCGCGCGGACCTGAACGTTCCGCTTGAGAACGGAGAGGTCGCGGACGACAGCCGGATCCGCGCCTCGCTCCCGACCATCGAGCTGCTTCTGGAGCGTGGGGCGAGCATCGTCCTGGTCTCGCATCTGGGCCGGCCCAAGGGCCCGGACCCAAGCCTCTCTATGGCGCCGGTGGCCAAGCGGCTGGGCGAGCTGATCGACGCGCCGGTGAAGCTGGCGCCGGCCGTCGTGGGCGACGAGGTCATGAGGATGGCCGATGGGCTCGAGCCCGGTGAGATCCTGCTGCTCGAGAACAGCCGCTTCGAGGACGGGGAAACCAAGAACGACCCCGCGCTGGCCGAGGGGCTCGCCGGGCTCGCCGACGTCTACGTCAACGATGCCTTCGGAATGGCCCACCGCGCCCACGCGACGACCGAGGGGGTTGCGCGCCTTCTGCCCGGCTTCGCCGGCCTGCTCCTCGAGCAGGAGCTGGACCAGCTCACCGCGGTTCGCGACGACCCAAAGCGCCGCTGATCATCCTCCTCGGCGGCGCGAAGGTCACCGACAAGCTCGGCGTGATCGATCGCTTCCTGGGCTTCGCCGAGGAGATCCTGATCGGCGGGGCGATGTGCTTCAGCTTCTTCAAGGCAGAGGGACGGGACACGGGCAACTCGCTGGTCGAGGACGAGGGCGTCGAGGCGGCGAAGCGCGTGCTCGCCGAAGCTGAGAAGAGCGACACGATCCTCGAGCTGCCGGAGGACCTCGTCCTCGGCAAGGCGCTCGACGCCGGCACCGAGACGCGTGAGCTGAACGGAGTGGACGTGCCGAGGGCTGGATGGGCCTTGACATCGGGACCAACACGACGGCCAACTCTCGAAGCGGATCGCGAGGGCCGGGACCGTCTTCTGGAACGGGCCGATGGGCGCGTTCGAGGTCCCGCCGTTCGACGCTGGCACCCGCGCAGTCGCCGAGGCGGTCGCCGCGGCTCCGGGCCACACGGTGGTTGGGGGCGGCGACTCGGTGGCCGCGCTGCATAGATTCGGCCTGGCCGATTCCGTCGATTGGATCTCGACCGGGGGCGGCGCCTCGCTCGAGCTGATGGAGGGACGCGAGCTCCCAGGAGTCGAGGCGCTCCAAGATGCCTGACCGCACGCCCCTCCTGGCGGCCAATTGGAAGATGTACAAGACGATCGAGGAGACCGAGCGCTTCCTCGCCGACTTCCTGCCCCGAGCGCCTGACTCGGGTCCAGAGGTGGTCATCTGCCCAGCTATCCCTCCCTGAAGACCGCGGTCGAGCACTGTGCGCAGAGCCGCGTCCGGGTCGCCGCCGAGAACATGCATGAGGAGCCCGAGGGAGCGTTCACCGGGGAGGTCCCCGCTCCGATGCTGCTGGAGCTCGGCGTCGACGGCGTCATCCTCGGCCACTCCGAGCGCCGCCAGTTCTTTGGGGAGAGCGACGAGGCACTGGCTCGCAAGGTGCCGGTGGCTTTGCGGGCGGGCCTCGAGCCGATCCTGTGCGTTGGCGAAACGAGTCCCAGCGGGACGCCGACGAGACCGAGGGTGTGCTCACCCGCCAGATCGAGGCCGACCTTTCTGAGGTGCCCGATGACCGCCTCGGGGAGGTCGTCATCGCCTACGAGCCGATCTGGGCGATCGGCACGGGCCGCACTGCAACTCCCGAGCAGGCCCAAGACGCCTGCGCGCTGATCCGCGGCCTGGTCGAATCGCGCTCCGGCGATGCCGCCGCAGCGATCCGGGTCCTCTACGGCGGCTCGGTTAAGCCCGGCAATGCCGCCGAGCTGATCGCGCTGCCGGACGTGGACGGCGCGCTCGTCGGGGGAGCCAGCCTCGATCCGGGCGACTTCTCCGCCATCGTGGAAGCGGCCGCCTGATGCCCCTGCCGCCCGGTCCGGCGAGCCTGCCAGTGCCCTCGCTCGCGCTGGTGATCCTCGACGGCTTCGGTCTGGCGCCGGACGGCCCCGGGAACGCCGTCTCCCTGGCCAACACGCCGATCTTCGACGAGCTCTGGTCCTCCTACCCGCACACGACCCTCTCGACGTCCGGACTCGACGTCGGGTTGCCTGACGGCCAGATCGGCAATTCCGAGGTCGGCCACCTCAACCTGGGCGCCGGCGCGGTCGTCAAGCAGGACCTGGCCAGGATCGACGACTCGATCGCCGACGGAAGCTTCTTCGAGAACCCGGCGCTCCGCGCCGCCTGCGGGTCCGCGCGTGAGTCGCGCCGTGGCCGCCTGCACGCGGTCGGCCTGGTCTCCGACGGCGGCGTCCACTCCGGCTGGGAGCACATCGAGGCCATCATCGAGTTGGCCGGGGAGGAGGGCGTCACCGACCTCGTCATCCATGCCCTCACCGATGGCCGGGACACGCTGCCGCACAACGGCGCCGGCTACGTCGAGGAGGTCGAGCGCTGGCTCAGGCGCACCGGCCGCATCGGCTCGGTAGGCGGCCGCTACTGGGCCATGGACCGCGACCGACGTTGGGATCGGACGAAGAAGGGCTACGACGCGATCGTGCACGCCCAGGCGCCGCGTGCGGAGACCGCCGTGGGGGCCATCAAGGCCTCCTACGAGCAGGACGTCACCGACGAGTTCATCGAGCCGACCGTGATCGGAGACTACGACGGCGCCGAGGCCGACGAGCCGTTCATCTTCATCAACTTCCGCCCGACCGGGCCCGCCAGCTGACGCGCGCGCTGGGCGAGCCGGACTTCGACTAGTTCGACCGCGGCGGCTCCGGCGCCTTCGAGGTGACGACGATGACCGAGTACCACCACGGCTGGCCCTATCCGGTGGCCTTCCCACCCAAGGAACCCGCGACCACCCTCGCCGAGGTGATCTCCGAGCTGGGCGACCGCCAGCTGCACGTGGCCGAGACGGAGAAGTACGCGCACGTCACCTACTTCTTCGACGGAGGCAAGGAGGGAGAGCCGCCCGGGGAGGAGCAATACCTCGCGGAGTCGCCGCGGGACGTCCCGACCTATGACCACAAGCCCGAGATGAGCGCGGCCGGCGCCGCGGAGCTGTTCACCGGGCACTGGCGCGAGGGCGGCTACCGCTTCGGGATCATCAACTTCGCCAACCCGGACATGGTCGGCCACACCGGCGTGATTCCCGCCGCGGTCGCGGCGGTCGAGGAGGTCGACCGCCGCCTCGCGGAGGTCGTCTCCGCGGTCCATGAGGGCGGCGGCGCGCTGATCATCACCGCCGACCACGGCAACTGCGAGCAGATGCTGGAGCCCGACGGCTCACCGAACACGGCGCATTCGACCAATCCCGTCCCCGCGATCGTCACCGCAGAGGGAATCAGCTCCGGGACGGCGGAATCCTCGCCGACGTCGCGCCGACGGCACTCGACCTGTTGGGCATCCCCCAGCCGGAGGTCATGACGGGGAAGAGCCTGCGCTCCTCCTAGGCTTGGCCGGTGAGACAGGACCCGGCCAGGCTCAGGTTCGAGATCCAGGCCCGCGATGGCGATGCGCGCGTGGGCGTGATGCATCTCGCGCACGGGCCTGTGGAGACGCCGGCATTCATCCCGCTGGCGACCAAGGGCAGCGTCCGCGGGCTCTCTTCCAGGAGGCGGCCGGGCTCGGCTACGAGATGGTGCTCGGCAACACCTTCCATCTCCACCTCTCCCCGGGAGAGGAGCTGATCGCTGAGCGCGGCGGGCTGAACCGCTTCATGGGCTGGGAGCGACCGATCATCACCGACTCGGGCGGCTTCCAGGTCTTCTCGCTGGCTCACGGCGGGGTGGCGGACGAGATCAAGGGGCGGCGCGGCAACACCGGCGGGGGTGCTCAGGTGGAGATCTCAGAAGAGGGGGTGGCGTTCCGGTCGCTGCTCGACGGCTCCAGCCGCTTCCTCGGCCCTGAGCAGTCGATGGGCATCCAGGCGGCCCTCGGCTGGACATCGCCCTCACCTTCGACGAGTGCACCCTGCCCACGCCGACCGCGACTACACCGGCCGCTCGACCGAGCGAACCACCGCTGGCTCGACCGCTGCCTCGATTGGCATTCGCGGGAGGGCCCGGCCGACCAGGCGGTGTTCGGGATCGTCCAGGGCGGTGTTCACGAGGACCTGCGCCGGAAGTCGGCTGAGATGACGGCAGCCACCGAGATCGACGGGATCGCGATCGGTGGCACGCTGGGGAGGGAGAAGGAGGAGATGCACGGCGTGCTTGGCTTCACGGCGCCGCTCCTCCCCGAGGAGGCGCCGCGCCATCTACTCGGCATCGGCGAGATCGACGACCTGCTGGTCGGGATCGGTATGGGCATCGACTTGTCCGACTGTGCGATCCCGACCCGCCTCGCCAGGCACGGGACGGCGCTGGCGCCCAACCCGGCGGGCCGATTCCGCATCGATCTGACAAAGGCTTCCTACGCCGGCGACGATTCGCCGGTCGTTGAGGGCTGTCCATGCGAGGCGTGCACGCGGCCCGCCCGTGCCGACCTGCACTACCTCGCTCGCAACAAGGACCTGACTGGCACCCGCCTGCTCACACTCCACAACCTGAGCTACATGGAGGCCCTGATGCGAGAGGTGCGGCGCGCGATCGAGCGGGGCGACTTCCCGGGCTATGCCCGCCGCGTGCTCGGCGGTTCTGCCCCATGGGCGGATCTGGACTCGAACGGATGAAGGGCGTCGTCCGGGCTA
>CAVRVH010000001.1:0-12528 GCA_963724665.1 uncultured Solirubrobacterales bacterium | reverse complement strand
AATTGGTACCTCATTGGTACCACGGGCCGAAATGCCGGCCGTCGGCCTCGGATCCTGAAACGCAAAGAACCCGCTGATTTCCAGCGGGTTCTTCATGCGGCTGAGAGGAGTCGAACCTCCACGGCCCGTTAGGGCCACAAGGCCCTCAACCTTGCGCGTCTACCAGTTCCGCCACAGCCGCGAGGGTCGCCGATGATAGTCGCGCGGGAATGGTTCGGCTCAGAACACTGCTTGCAACCGTCCGCGGGGGGCGCTACTCTCACGAACGTGTGTTCGCCCACCCCGATCAGCACCGCCCGTAGAGCGGCTGCCTAGGAGGATCACGTGGACCTGGTCAAGGACCTGACGAAGCGCCAGAAGGAGATCTTCGACTTCATCGGCAGCTATCTGGGCAAGCACGGCTACCCGCCCACGGTCCGGGAGATCGGCAAGGCCGTCGGACTGCATTCCTCCTCGACCGTCCACGCGCATCTCGCGAAGCTGGAGAGCCTGGGCGTCGTTAAGCGGGATCCGTCCAAGCCACGCGCCCTCGAGGTGTTGGTGGAGCGGGCGAAGAAGGCCGTCCGTCCGTTGGGGCTGCCGCTGGTCGGGCAGGTCGCAGCGGGCACCCCGATCCTGGCCGAGGAGAACATCGAGGAGTACCTCGAGGTCCCCGACGTGGTCGGAGGCGAGGACGGGGACTACATCCTCCGGGTGCGCGGCGAGAGCATGAAGGACGCCGGCATCCTTGACGGAGACTTCGTCGTGGTGCACCCCACGGAGCGCGCCCGCGACGGCGAGATCGTGGTGGCCCTGCTTGAGGATGAGGCCACCGTGAAACGCTTCTTCCGTGAGAAGGATCAGGTCCGGCTACAGCCGGAGAACAAGAGCATGAAGCCGATTCGCACCCGCGACGCCCGGATTCTCGGTCGCGTCGTCGGGATGTTCAGGAGGGTTTCGTGACCGTCCTTGCGGTCGAAGAAGAGACCCGACTGTTCGAGCCGTCCGAGGTGACGCTTGAAGAGACGATCCTCGGCGCCTGGGAGGCCCTGACGGCTCAAAGCCGGGCGGAGTGCCCGGTGTGTCACGGAGAGCTGGTGACCTGGGGTTGCAAAACCTGCGGGTCCCAGCTCGCCTGACGCCGGCCGCTGCAAACCTGCGCATCGCGGCGTCCTCGCCCGATCGCCTCGCTCACGCACCACTTCAGTGCGCTCGCTTCGCCGATCGGGCTGTGTCCTTACGCTGCTTGGTTTTCGCGGCCGGCGGGGCTACTCTGGTACCGCGAGCTAGGCAGTCGCGGAGACAACGAAAGGAGTCTTCGAGGAAAGTCCGGACACCACAGGGCAAGGGCGGTGACTAACGCTCACCCGGGGAAACCCGCGGGAAAGTGCCACAGAGAGCAGACCGCCGATGGCGCGGCCACACGTGAGTCGCGCACAGGTAAGGGTGAAAGGGTGCGGTAAGAGCGCACCGGCGCCGCGGTGACGAGGCGCGCACGGCAAACCCCGCCCGGTGCAAGGCCATGCAGGACCGTCGACCCAGCCCGGCGAGGTCCAGGTGGGCCGCACAGATGGATGGCTGCCCCCGACAGAATCCGGCTTACAGGCTCGCTAAGGAAGGGCCCCCGCAAGGGGGCCCTTCTATTTGCCCGGACGGCGGAAGATGCCGGTCTCGCAGGCCTCGGGCCACTCGTCCTTGACGCCGGTGAACCGGCGGAAGCGCCAGTCCGCCAGCAGATCGAAGGCCTCGGCATAGCCAGGCCGGTCCGAGTCGTCGAGCAGCAGAAGGCCGCCAGGCCGAACCTTGTTCAGTGCGGGTTTCAAGACATCGATCCTGGTGACGGCCGGTGCCTCGAGGAAATCGATCACGACCAGATCGAATGCGTCGTCGGGGAGCTCGGCCACCTCCGCAGGGAAATGCTCCACGGGCCTCAACCTGAGGTCGACGTTGAAGAGTCCCGCCTCCTCGAGCCTCTCCTTCGTCTGCGGATACCAGTACTCGTTGTCCTCGAGGCTGATCACGCTGCCGCTGCGCCGCGCGAACCAAACCGTGGAGCGCCCGGATCCGAGCTCGAGGATCGACCAGCCGGACCGGATGCGCCGGTGCAGCCAGCCGATCGACGCCGGCACGATCCACGGCCGCTCCGGCGTCCGGCCGCGTCTCGCCCGCCACCAGGCGGTGGGGTAACGGAGCCAGCCGGAGAGGCCCATCGGCCCGCGCACCGTGTGGAATCGCCCGGCTCTCTGGCCGGGCTCGTGCGGTCCCCTCAGAGGGACTTCGGTGGCCACTGGCCCGACTCGACCTTCTTCTTGAAGGCCCGCTGGCGGCGGACGGCGTCGCGCATCAGCAGGGGGGTGAGGCGGAGGGAGAGCTTGGGGTGCCGGTCGAAGAAGCGCGCGAACTGCCCGCGCCACGCCGGCATCGCGAGGACCGGCTTCGGCTTGTCGATCAGCTCGACCGCGCGCTCGGCGACCTGGTCGGGCATCAGCATCACGCCCGAGAACGAGAGCGCGTCGTTCTCATCGTCGAGCTTGTCGGCGATCATCGGCGTCCAGACCCCGTCGGGGCAGACGCACGAGATGTGGATCCCGCCGAGGCCGCCACGCCGCAGGTCCGCAGCCATGCCGAGGCTGAACGCGATCGCCGCATGCTTGCTGGCTGAGTAGCCGACGATCCCGGTCGCGGCTGCCAGGCCCGCCAAAGAGATCAGGTTGATGATGTGGCCGCGGCCACTCGCGCGCATCTTCTCGATTGCCACGAGCGTCCCGTTCATCGTGCCGATCGCGTTCACCTCGAGCATCTGGCGATGGACATCGATCGGCTGCTCGAAGGCGAGCCCGGTGCGCAGGATCCCGGCGTTGTTGACCCAGACGTCGAGTGAGCCGCTTCGCTCGACCACCTGGTCGGCGGCGGCGCGGACGGCATCGCCATCGGTGACGTCCAGGACCAGCGGCCAGGCCCGCTCGCCGAGCTGCTCGGCCGCGCCGGCGGTGCCGGCCTCGTCCACATCTGTGACCGCGACCTCGTAGCCGCGGCCGACGAGGCGCCTGGCGATCTCCAGGCCCATCCCTCCTCGCGCCCCTGTGACCAATGCCGCCGGCATCCAGGCAGCTTATGGAGTGGAAGATTCCTTTCGCGGCGAAGGTTCGTCCCTGAACGGTCGAAACGACAGTTGGTGGCGAATAACGCGGAGACCTTTGCTAGGCTGCGCCGCGCACTTCCGCTGAATCTCTCTCCACTGAAAAAGGAGGGAGAGCGGGGGACCCATCTGTTGGGGCGAGTCGCGGACCTAGAGCCGCGTAGCGCGATCTTTCAGCGCGAGCCCGTCAGCTAACCCCGTAAGCCACGAAAGAGGAAGGTTTGACGAGCAAGCGAACAATTCGTGGTGTTGTGGGACTCGCGTGTACGGCCGCGCTGATGGTCGCGGCGCCGGTCGCGAGCGCTCAGACGGGCGGCATTCCGGGCGGCACTGGCGGCACCGGCGAGCCGACCGCCTCGTCCTCGTCGGGGCCCAGCTACACGGTCCATCAGGGCGCGACCTGGTACGGCGGAAAGGGCATGTGGGGTCGTTCCACCGCCTGCGGCCAGATTCTCACGCCGACGACCATCGGAGTGGCCAACAAGACCCTGCCGTGTGGGACACAGGTGACCGTCAGCTACGCCGGCCGCGCCGTCACCACGACGGTGATCGACCGCGGCCCGTTCCACAAGGGCTACGCCTGGGACCTGACCAGGAAGGCCGCCAAGAGGCTTGGCTTCCTCGCCATTGGCGCGGACACCGTCGACGCGACGATTTCGCCGTCGTCGTAGGCGCCCGCGCCGGTAACTAACTAGGCCGCAGCTTCCCGGAGAACCGCCGGGTCGCCCTCTTGCGGCAGTGCCGCCACGGAGGCGAACAGGCTCTCGAACTCGGCGAGTGCCATCTCGGCTATCGCGTCGAGAATCTCCTCGTCCGACCAGCCGGCCTCACGAGCCTCTTCGACGAGGTGGTGAGGAGGCCGCTCGGCAGGGTCGATCGTCTCGCGGATCAGGGCCAGCAGCGCCGCCTCCTTCTCATCGGAGGAGGTGAAGTTGCGGGCCCTGGCGACCTCGTCGAGGCCGAGCCCGGCGACGCGCGCGGTGCGGGCGTACTGGGTAAGGGTGTAGGGGTCGTTGCGCCACTCAGCCACAGCCAGGCCGATCCGTTCGCGGGTCGCCCTCGGCAGCTTGCTCTGACGGAGCTCGGTGCGAAGGCGCGTGTAGCCGCGCAGCGCAGCGGGCGACTCGGCGAGCACGCCGATGAACTTGGAGACCTGTCCGCCCGCCGTCTGGATGCTCTTGATCAGAGGAGCCGTGGCGTCCGGCGCGGTCAGCTCGTCGTGGATATGGAAGCGGCTTACGTCTGTCTTGACTGTCATTTCCTGGGATACCGCCGTTTCACAAGGGCTTTACTTTACTTTTAGCCGGTTACTTACGTCACGTAAGTGTACAGGCATCTCGACGTTTCTGTCATCTCATACGACGTTCGGGGTGCCGCGGATGTGAGACGCCGGTAACTTTCCGCGTCATGGCAGACGGCCCGACCAATGCCAAGGAGGCGATCGCGTTCTGCGAGCAGAACGACGTGCGCTTCGTCCGCCTCTGGTTCACCGACCTGCTCGGCCAGCTGAAGAGCTTCTCGATCAACGCCGCCGAGCTCGAGGACGCGTTCGAGGGCGGCATGGGCTTCGACGGCTCCTCGATCAGCGGGTTCAACCCGATCGAGGAGTCCGACATGATCGCCATGCCGGATCCGTCGAGCATGCAGCTGATCCCCTGGCGCGAGGAGGAGACGAACCGGACGGCGCGGATGTTCTGCGACATCCAGGTCCCGGGTGGGGACCCGTATGAGGGCGACCCGCGCTGGATCATGCGCCGTGCCATCGAGCGGGCCCAGGCCATGGGCTTCGACGACTACAACATCGGCCCCGAGCTCGAGTACTTCTACTTCCGCTCGGCGCAGCCGGAGTCGGGCACGCCTGAGGTCCTTGATGAGGGCGGCTACTTCGACCTGACCACGCTCGATGCCGGCACCGACGTCCGGCGGGAGACGATCCTGGCGCTCGAGCAGCTCGGAATCCACGTTGAGTACGCCCATCACGAGGTCGGGCCCTCCCAGCACGAGGTGGACATGCGCTACAAGCCGGCGCTCGCGATGGCCGACGACTGCATGACCTACCGGATCACGGTCAAGGAGTACGCGATGAAATTCGGCTGGCACGCGTCCTTCATGCCGAAGCCGCTGCAGGGCGAAAACGGCTCCGGGATGCACGTCCACCAGTCGCTCTCGAAGGACGGCAAGAATGCCTTCTTCGACCCGGACGACCAGTACTTCCTCTCCGACGTCGCCAAGGCGTTCATCGCCGGCCAGCTCAAGCACGCGCGCGAGATTGCGCCCCTCTTCGCGCAGTGGGTCAACTCCTACAAGCGGCTGGTGCCCGGCTATGAGGCGCCGGTCTATCTCTCCTGGTCACGCCGCAACCGCTCGGCGCTGATCCGCGTGCCGCTCTACCACCCGGGCAAGGAGCACGCGACCCGCGCCGAGCTGCGCTGCCCGGATCCGGCCTGCAACCCGTACCTCTGCTTCGCCGGGATGCTGCACGCCGGTCTCGAGGGGATCGAGCACGGCTACGAGCTGCCGGAGCCGATGGAGCAGAACCTCTACCACCTGACCCCGGAGGAGCGCCACCGCCGGGGAATCGAGCAGCTACCCGAGACGCTGGGCGAGGCGATCGAGATCGCCGCCGAGTCCGAGCTGGTGCTCCGCGTCCTCGGCGAGCACGCCTTCAACCGCTTCGTTGAGATCAAGCGCTCTGAGTGGGAGGACTACAGGGTGCAGGTCACTCCGTATGAGATCGAGCAGTTTCTCCCCATCCTCTGAGGGTTTCGGCCGGCGGGTCCTGTCGCGGAATCTCACCGCGGATCGAGGCATCTCACCGCGGATGAGATTCCGCGCCACCCGCCGGAGAAACGTTCAGAGGAGTGCGTCTAAAGCGGCCGGATCCGTTACCGGCTGCTTGCACGCGAAGTGCTCGCAGACGTAGGCGGCCGGTTGGCCCTCGACGGAGGTTCTCTCACGGAGTAGCTCCGGGCGCTCTGAGCCCTCGGGGCCTCCCGCGAGAACCACGTGGGGGCGGTGGGCGGAGCGCACCACGCTCGCCAGCTGCGCCAGGCCATCTGAGCCGCCCGCGCCGTTCGCTGGAGAGACCAGGGCGACCTCGCGCGTCGGCGAGAGGCGGAAGTCGATCGCCTGCAGCAGGTGGCCAAAGGCCTCCGGGTGTTGAAGCGCGGCCGGGGCAAAGACGCGAATCGTGCCGATGGCGCGATCCTCGTAGGCACCTTCGCCAGTCAGTGCAGCCAGCCGCAGAAGGCCAAAGGCGGCGGAAGAATTGCCCGACGGGATCGGGTGGTCGCCGACATCCTTCCGCCGAGCGATCAGCTCCTCGTGATCGTTGGAGGTGCTGAAGAAGCCGCCGAGCTCGTCATCGGCAAAGCGGGCGATCATCGCGTCGGCCGTTTCGCGTGCGGCGTCGAACCAGCGGACCTCGAGCGTCGCCTCATAGAGGCGCAACAGGCCTTCGAGCAGATAGGCGTGGTCCTCGAGATATGCGTTGAGGCGGGCCTCGCCGCCCTTCCAGGTGCGGAGCAGGCGACCCTCGGAATCTCGCATCGACTCCCAGATGAAGCGTGCGCACGCCGATGCCGCGTCGATGTACTCCTGGCGGCCCAGTGCGGCGCCCGCGTCGGCGAGCGCGGCGATCATCAGCGCGTTCCAGGAGAGGAGGCGCTTGTCGTCGAGGCCGGGGCGGACGCGCCTGTCACGCCAGGCGTAGAGAGCAGTGCGGGCGTCAGTGAGCTCGGCTGGCTGCTTCGCGCTCGCGCCGAGCGGCACGTGGAGGATGTTCTTGCCTTCGAAGTTGCCGGCGCCGCTCACGCCCCAATAGCCCAGGACCCGCTCGATCGCATCGGCGGCGATGCCGGAGTCGCTCAGCGCCTCGCGCATCTCCGCCTCTTCCCAGACGTAGAAGCGCCCCTCCTCGCCCTCCGAGTCCGCGTCCAGAGCGCTGTAGAAGCCGCCCTCAGGGCCGCACATCTCGCGGATCGCCCAATCGAGGGTCTCGGTGCAGACCCGCATCCAGCGCTCCTCGCCCATCACCTGCCAGCCGTGCAGATAGAGGCGGGCGAGCAGGGCATTGTCGTAGAGCATCTTCTCGAAGTGGGGGACGAGCCAGTTGGCGTCGACCGAGTAGCGGGCGAAGCCGCCGCCGAGCTGGTCGTAGATCCCGCCGTGCATCATCTTGTCGAGGGTGAGCACGACGGGCTCGGTGGCGCCTCGATCGAGCAGGAACTCGAGCGTGCTGGCGGACGGAAACTTGGGAGCGCCGCCGAACCCGCCATTCGCGCGGTCGAAGTTCCCCCGCAGGCCGGAAATCGCCCTCTCCATATACGACCCGTCGATGGCCTGATCGGACGGCCCGACCTGGCCGCTCATGCTGAGCGACTCCCTGATCCGCCCTGAGGCTTCGCGGAGCTCCTCACGCTGGTTCTTGTAGGCGCCGGAGGTCGCCTCCAGGACCTGCTTGAAGCTCGGCAGGCCTTGGCGAGGCTCCGGGGGGAAGTAGGTGCCGCCGTAGAAGGGGACGGCGTCCGAGTCGAGGAAGACGGTCAGCGGCCAGCCTCCCTGGCCGGTCATGCCCTGGACAGCCTCCATATAGAGGTCGTCGACGTCGGGCCGCTCCTCGCGGTCGACCTTGATGGGGACGAACGACTCGTTGATCAGGGCCGCGGTCTCATCGTCCTCGAAGGACTCACGCTCCATCACGTGGCACCAGTGACAGGCGGAGTAGCCGACGGAGAGCATGATCGGCTTGTCCTCGGCGGCGGCCTCGCCGAGCGCCTCCGGTCCCCACGGCCGCCAGTCGACCGGATTGTCCTTGTGCTGCAGGAGGTAGGGGCTCGTTTCGTCGGCGAGGCGGTTGGCCATCCCTTTGAGCCTACCCCCGTGCATATGATGCGCACACGCGATCAACGGAGGCCGCGATGAAGGACCTGACGGTGATCATGGAAGACCGACCCGGGAAGCTGGCTGAGCTGGGGGAGGCGACTGGCAAGGCCGGGGTGAACATCGAGGGCCTCTGCGCGATGGTCGGGGACGGCAAGGGATTCATCCACATCCTGGTCCAGGACGAAGCGGCTGCGAAGGGCGCGCTCGAGGAGGCTGGGATAGACGTCGCCGACGAGCGCGACGCCGTGATCGTCGACCTGCACAACAAGCCCGGCGCGATGGGCGAGATCGCCAGGGACCTAGCCGACGCAGGCGTCGGTGTCGACGTCGCCTACACGATCTTCGGCGGCGTCCGGCTCGTGATCGTCACCGAGGACACAGAGAAGGCCCGGGCGGCTCTCGATCTGAACGGCGCGAGCGGCTAGCCGCTGACGTCCGAGGCGAACGCCTCGAAGGCCGCCACGTAGCGGTCGATGTGCTCGTCCTCGTGGGCGATCGAGAGGGTCCACTCCTCCTCGACGCCGGGCGTCATGAAGATGCCGTGGTTCATGTGGTAGAGCCAGGCGAGGGTTGAGAGCTCGCCATCGACCTTGGTCAGGTAGTCGCGGTACTCGTAGATCGGCTCGGGCGCGAAGATCACGCATCCCTTGGCGCCGAGTCCCTCCGTATAGGCAGGGAGGCCGTACTTCTCGATGACCTCATCGCATCGCGCCTTGAGCGACTCGTTGGTCGCCTCGAGCTTCTCGTAGGCGTCGGGGGTCAGCACCTTGGTCAGGGTGGCCTCGGACGCCGCCATCACCAATGGGTTGCCGTTGAAGGTCCCGATCTGATGGACCTTGTCGGAGGCGATGACCTCGCCGAGCTCGGCGGTCATCCCGATCGCGCCGCCGGGATAGCCGCCGCAGATCGCCTTCGCCAGGCAGATGATGTCCGGGGTCACGCCGAAGCGCTGGGTGGCGCCGCCGTAGGAGATCGTGGCGCCCGTCTTCACCTCGTCGAAGATCAGCTTGGCGCCGTGCTCGGTGCAGAGCTCCCGGACTCGCTCGAGGTAGCCGTCCTTCGGCGGGATGATGTTGATGTTCATCATCGCCGGCTCGATGATCATCCCGGCGATCTTGCCCTCGTGCTGCTTGAAGATTCCCTCGAGGATGCCAGGATCGTTGAAGGGCACCGGCACCGTCAGATCGACGATCGCCTGGGGGTAGCCGTGGCCGAACGGGACCGCATTCGGGCTCTCGCGGGGGCCGAGCTCGTCGAGGTCGGGATAGCAGGAGACCATCACCGCGTCGTGATGGCCGTCGTAGGAGCCCTCGACCTTGATGATCAGGTCGCGCTCAGTCGCTCCTCGGGCGAGGTGGATCGCCGCCATGGTCGATTCCGTCCCGGAGTTCGTGAAGCGCCACTGGGGAAGGCCGAAGCGCTCGACCAGGTTCTGCGCAGAGACGATCGAGCCGTTGGTCGGGGCGGCGAAATGGGTTCCCTCGTCGTGCCGGGCCTTGACCGCCTCGCCGATCACCGGGTTGGCGTGCCCGACGCACATCACGCCGAAGCCGTTGTGGAAGTCGACGTACTCGGAGCCGTCGACGTCCCAGACGAGCGCGCCCTTACCCCGGTCGATGTAGACCGGCCAGGGGTCGTTGAGCTGGAAGGAGGAGGGGACGCCGCCCGGCATCACCTTCCGCGCGCGGTCGAAGTACTCCGCCGACGTCGGCGTGTGCTCGCGGAAGCGCGCCATCTGCTCCTCCGTGAGCTTGTTGATCGTTTTGCGGTCGATGGTTGACTCGGCCGCGGTCCCTCGCTGCGCCATCAGGCCCGCAGCGTATCGGGGAGGGGCTCGAATTCCGGGCGACGGGACATCGAAAGTGCGAGGGTCGCGCACGCCAAAGAGGCCAATGCGGCGAGATAGAAGGCGGCCGAGTATCCGCCGATTGCAGCCGCCGCGCCGACCAATGGAGAGCCGACCAGCATGCCCAGGTCAAAGCTGGCCGTGAACGTGCCCATCGCCACTCCGCGTCTCTCCGGCCCGACCCGGTTGATCGCAACGAGAGAGAGCGAGGGGAAGAGCAGCGAGAAGGCCGCGCCCATTCCGATCGCACCGAGTATCACCACGGCGAGGTCCTGGGCGGCGCCGATCAGGACGAGCCCGATGAACTCGATCAGCGCCGCGCCCACCGCGCAACGGGCTGCGCCGACCCTGTCGGGCAGCCCTCCGGCGACGAGCCGCGTCGCCACAACCGTCGCCGCGAAGACGCTGAAGACCGCCGGGCCATGTCCGATGCCTCGCTCGTCCAAGCTCAGCACGATGAAGGCGGAGACGGCGGCGAAGCCGAACACGCTGAGGGCGAATGTCCCGCCTGGGCCAATTGCCTCGCGTGAGATGAAGGGCCCGCGGTCGACGTCTGGCTCGGCTTCGTAGCTCTCCGGTAGTCGCGATGCGATCACAGCCCCGAGCAGCGGGGCGCCGGCGGCGAACGCCCAGACGAGGTCAAAGCCGCCCGCGTGCTGCAGGAGGACGCCGATCGGGGGCCCCAGGGTGAGGCCGGTCCAGATCGCCAGGCCGTAGAGGCCGATCATCCGCCCGCGGGTCTCCTCCGGCGCCATGTCGACGTTCCATGCCGACCCCGCGGTGAACACCGTCCCCTCGCCGGCGCCGAGGAAGAAGCGGGCGCCGATGAGACCCAGAATCCCCGCTGGAATGAAATAGAGGAAGCCCGCCGTCGCCGCGAGCAGGCACCCCACGACGACCGTGGGTTTGCGGCCGCGACGGTCGGCGACGTTGCCGGCGATCGGCCGGCAGACGATCCCGGTGAACGCGAAGGCGCCGGTGACGATCCCGACCTCCAGGTCCGAGCCGTTCAGGTTGTCCTTGACGTAGTGCGGGAGAACGGCGAGCGTCGCGCCCACGGCGAGGAGTCCCAGGTTCGTGACGATGAAGAGGCCCGCGAAGCTCGCCCACTCCGCGCGCCAGGCGCGACTCATCGGAGCTCGGCCCGCCTGATCTTTCCGCTCGGCGTCTTCGGCAATTCCTCGGCGAACTCGACGATCCGGGGGTACTTGTACGGCGCCGTGACGCTCTTCACGTGGTCCTGAAGCTCGCCGGCGAGCTCGTCGGAGGGCTGGCCGTCGGCCAGCACGACGATCGCGCGAACGACCGAGCCTCGCTCGTCGTCCGGCGCCGGAACGGCCGCGGCCTCGGCGACGGCCGGATGCGAGACGAGCGCGGACTCGACCTCGAAGGGCCCGACCCGATAGCCGGCGGTGATGATGATGTCGTCGTCTCGGCCCTCGAACCAGAGGTATCCGTCCTCGTCCTTTCGGACCTGGTCTCCGGTGGCCCACCACTCGCCGTCGAAGGGCCGCTCCCCGATGTAGCGGCTGAAGAACGTGGGGACGGATTCGGGGAGCACCTGCAGCTCACCGTTGATCACCCGGGCCTCGACTCCGGGCAGGGGCCGGCCCATCGACCCGTCGCGTGCGGGATCGTCCTCGTCGGGGCGCATCCCGGTCACCGGGCCGGTCTCGGTCTGCCCGTACCCGTCGCCGATGCCCGTGCCGAGCGTCTCCCGGAAGACGCGGATCACCTCCGGGTTGAGCGGCTCGCCCGCCGAGATCATCCGGCGCAGCGAGGAGATCGGTCGCAGCTCTGCCCGCTTGGCGAGGATGCGGTACTCGGTCGGGGCCTGGCAGAGGACGTTGACGCCCTGGCGCTCGATCACGTCAAGCCGCTCGGCGGGATCGAAGCGGGCGTCGTGGAGCAGCGCCGCGGCGCCGGCGAGCCAGGGCGCGATGAAGGCGTTGCGCGTCGACTTCGACCAGCCTGGAGCGGCCGTGCACCAGGCCAGGTCGCCCTTTCGCGCGCCGACCCAATGCTCGGCCTGGAGCCGCTGCCCGAGCAGGTAGCGCTGCGGGTAGATGACGCCCTTCGGATCGCCCGTGGTGCCCGAGGTGAAGATGATCACGGCGGGGTCGTCGGGATCGAGATCCTCAATGCCGGTGGGTGTCTCCTGGGGCTCGTCCTCATCCAGGGCGTGGGCGACCTCGCTGAGCGTCATCGCCGGTACGCCGTCGGGCAGCTCGCCCAGCAGGTCCTCCTGTGCGATGCAGAGCTTCGGGCTCGCAGCGTCGATTCGCACCTGCAGGTCGTTGCGGCGGAGCTGCGGATTGCAGGGCATGGCCACCGCACCCATCCGAAAGCAGGCGAGCATCGCCAGCACCCACTCGATCCGGCTGCCGACGAGGGTCATCACGGCGTCCCCGCGCTCGACGCCGCGGGCAGCCATTGCGCCGGAGAGCCCGGCGCTGCGGGCGATCAGCTCGCCGAAGTGCCACTCGCGCCGGTTGCCCTCCGCGTCGATGGCGACGATTCCGAGGCGTGATGCCTTGGAGCGCTCCATCACGTCCTCGATGAAGTTCACGGGGCCAAGTCTGCCGCAGTGCCGGGTTGACTTCGCTGCACGGGCTGCATAGGGTCGTTCTATTGCTCAACTAGACAAGGCTTTCTGGGTCCAGAAGATCATTCGGAGGCC